>NZ_LR588407.1:2972500-3383349 GCF_901421975.1 Brevundimonas vancanneytii | reverse complement strand
CCGCCACAAGAGTTATCACCGACGAACGCCCTTCGAGACGCCACGTCCGGGGACGACTTCTCTCGCCTCGCGAAGCGGGGCTTCGCAAGCGGGGTCGTACTCACAGACAGACATCTCGCGCCAAGGGAAACCATTGATTTCCCTCGTCTTCATCCCAACAGGACGGAAGCGCGTTACCCCTTCAACTTACCCCCGGCGCGGCGGAGATCAACGCTGATTCGAGTCGAGATTCGCACTTAAATTGATTGACTCCGGCAAACCTCGGCAGGGCTTGGGAAAATGGCGATTTCGCCTCAATCGAGAACCCGAATCCGTAAGCGCGACTTAGGAGCAGACAGCAAGACGGCGAGGGAGCTTGCGCTTCCTCGCCGTTGAAATTCTTACATTCTTTTACGAAACGCCTGTTACAGGCCCTCCGTAGCCGTCACATTGCGCCGTTTGACGAAGCCGTGAAGACCCGTCCGAGCGCCCTGCGAAATCAGGCGGCCGACAGCTTCTTCAGCTGGGCGGCCAGGCGGCTGACCTTGCGCGAGCCGGTGTTCTTGTGAACCACGCCCTTCGACACGGCGCGCATCAGTTCCGACTGGGCGGTGATGAAGGCGGCCTTAGCGGCTTCGACGTCGCCGCCCGTCAGGGCTTCCTGGAACTTGCGCAGGTAGGTGCGCACGCGGGTGCGGCGGGCCTTGTTCACTTCGGTCCGCGCTTCGATCTTGCGGATCGCCTTGCGGGCGCCTGCATTGTTGGCCATCGGGTAAAAACCTTCGAACGAAAACGCCGTAAACCACACGTCCACGGCGAGAAAATCTCAAGAGCGGGCGGCTATAGCGGAAAGCCCCCGAACGGTCAACGCGATCCGGCGGGAATTGAGTCGGGGCCGGGGTTTGCGCCCCGCAGCGTCCGGCCCCGATGCGGATTCAGCGACCCGTGAAAGCCGGTTTGCGCTTCTCGACGAAGGCGGCCATGCCTTCCTTCTGATCGTCGAAGGCGAACAGGGAGTGGAACAGGCGGCGCTCGAACACCACACCTTGCGCCAGGGTCGTCTCGAAGGCGGCGTTGACCAGCTCCTTATTGGCCATGACGGCCAGAATGGACTGACCGGCGATCTTGGCGGCGGCGGCGCGCGCCTCGTCCAGCAGGGCGTCAGACGCCACAACGCGAGACACTAGACCCGAACGCTCGGCCTCGGCCGCGTCCATCATCCGGCCGGTCAGGCACATGTCCATCGCCTTGGCCTTGCCCACAGCGCGGGTCAGGCGCTGCGAGCCGCCGATGCCGGGGGCCACGCCCAGGTTGATCTCGGGCTGGCCGAACTTGGCCGTGTCCGAGGCGATGATGAAGTCGCACAGCATGGCCAGCTCGCAGCCGCCGCCCAGGGCATAGCCCGACACCGCCGCGATGATCGGCTTGCGGAAGCTCGCCACCCGGTCGTGGGCGCGGGCGAAGAAGTTGCCGCGATACATGTCGGCATAAGCCTGATCCGCCATCTCCTTGATGTCGGCGCCCGCCGCGAAGGCCTTGGCCGAGCCGGTCAGGACCACGCAACGCACGCTGTCGTCGTCGGCCACGCTCTCCAGGAAGTCGCCCAGTTCGCCGGTCAGGGTGGTGTTCAGCGCGTTCAGCGCTTCGGGCCGGTTCAGGGTGACGACCGCATAGCCGTCGGCGTGGCGTTCGATCAGCAGGGTGGAATAGGCGTCGGCCATCAGGCGCTCCTCTCAACTCGTTCGGGGCAGGTCTAGCGCCTCGGGCGGCTCACAGGAACACCCCTCATCCCTTCTGACAGAGCGGGCAGAAGAAGGTCGAGCGGCCGCCCTGCACGATGCGCTTCACCACGCCGCGACAGCCCTCGGTGCGGCACGGCTCATGCTCGCGGCCGTAGACGTCGAAGCGGTGCTGGAAATAGCCCTGGCCGCCCTCGACGTTGGCGAAGTCCTTCAGGGTCGAGCCGCCCGCCGCGATGGCGTCGCCCAGCACATTGCGGACCTCCGCCGCCAGACGCTCCAGCCGGGGGCGGCTGATCTCGCCCGCCGCAGTCAGGGGCGAAATGCGCGCCCGGTACAGGGCCTCGCATACATAGATGTTGCCCAGACCGGCCACGATGCTCTGGTCCAGCAGGCTGACCTTGATGTTCTGCGCCTTGCCCGCGAAAGCCTCGGCCAGATGCGCGCCCGAGAAGGCGTTGCCCAGAGGCTCCGGCCCCAGCTTGGCGAACCAGGCGTGCCCCTCGACCGCCTCGGTCGGGATCAGGCCCATGAAGCCGAAGCGCCGCGCATCGGCGTAGCCCAACCGCGTCAGCGCCCCGCCCCGGTCGGCCGTCAGGCTCATATGTTCATGCTTGCCGATGACGGGGGCGTCCGTCTCGAACACGCCGGGGGCGACGCCCTCCAGGGTGAACCGTCCCGTCATGCCCAGGTGCGTCACCCAGGTCTCGCCGGTCGACAGGGGGAACAGCAGATACTTCGCGCGCCGCTCCAGCCGCAGCACCGTCGCCCCCTCCAGCCGCTCGATGAAGCGCTCAGGGAAAGGAAAGCGCAGGTCCGGCCGGTTCTGACGCGGTGCGGTCAGGCGCGCGCCCTCCAGCACGGGCTCCAGGCCGCGACGGACGGTTTCGACTTCAGGCAATTCGGGCATGGATGCAGAGGTAGCGGCTGAAAGGATGTCAGAGAAGAGGCGCGCCCCGTTGTCACGGCCTGGCTTTCAGGCTTAGCCTCCCGGCAAATTCACGAGGCTCCCGCATGACGGACAAACCCGCCGGAACCGGCAAACGCATCGAACTGACGATCCGCGCCCTGATCCTGGGCTGCGTGCTGGCGGCGGTCTTCACGGCGGCCAACACCTATCTGGGGCTGAAGGTCGGCCTGACCTTCGCCTCGGCCATTCCGGCGGCGGTCATCTCCATGGCCCTGCTGCGGGCGTTCCGCGGCTCGACCATCTGGGAGAATATGACCGTCCAGACCGTCGCCTCGGTCGGCGGCGCCATGAGTTCGATCATCTTCGTCCTGCCCGGTCTGGTCATGATCGGCTGGTGGATGAACTTCCCCTTCTGGGAATCGGTGATGATCTGCATCCTGGGCGGCGTCCTGGGCGTGACCTTCTCCATTCCCCTGCGCCGCACTCTGGTCGTCCAGGGCGGCCTGCCCTACCCCGAGGGCGTCGCCGCCGCCGAGGTGCTGAAGGTCGGCTCGCCCGGCGCGGACCAGACCGAAGAAGCCGTGCGCGAGAACAAGTCCGGCCTGTTCGTGGTCATCGGCGGGGCCATCGCTTCGGCCTTCTTCGGCTTCCTGGCCTCGGCCCGCGTCTTCGCCCATGAGACCACCGCCTTCCTGCGCCTTCCGGCCGCCATGGGCGGCGGAGCGACCGGCGTCGGCTTCTCCATGCAGTTCGCCCTGCTGGGCGCCGGCCACCTGATCGGTCTGGCGGTCGGTCTGACCCAGCTGTTCGGCCTGGTCCTGGCCTGGCTGATCTTCGTGCCCATCCTGACCTCGCCGGAATTCGTCGCCTGGGCGACCGCAAACGGCGTGCCGTCCATCGCCGCGACCGTGCCGGCCGACGGCGGGGCCGAGGGCCTGGCCATGACTGTGTGGGCGCGCGAAGTCCGCTTCATCGGCGCCGGCGTCATCGGCGTGGCCGCCCTGTGGACCCTGGCCAAGCTGGCCAAACCGCTGATCGCCGGCCTGGCCTCGGCCGTCTCGGCCCAGTCGCGCCGCGCCCACGGCGAGGCGCTGGAGCTGACCGAACAGGACATCCCCATCAAGATCGTCGGCCTGCTGTCGGTCGCCGCCCTGGTCGGCATCGCCGTGCTTCTGGCTGTCGTCGCCCAGGGCACCGCCCTGGCCGGTTCGGCCCCGCTGCTGGTGATCGGCGGCCTGGTCTATGTGGTGGTCATCGGCTTCGCGGTGGCGGCCATCTGCGGCTATATGGCGGGTCTGATCGGCTCGTCGAACAGCCCGGTGTCAGGCGTCGGCATCCTGGCCATCATCATCGCCTCCCTGCTGATGCTGGGCGTATTGGCCATAGCGGGCGTGCCGGCCGATCCGTCGGTGATCGCCTTCGCCCTGATCGTCACCGCCATCGTCTTCGCCGTGGCCGTCATCTCGAACGACAACCTGCAGGATCTGAAGACCGGCCAGCTGGTCGAGGCCACCCCCTGGCGTCAGCAGACGGCCCTGCTGGTCGGCGTCGTCGCCGGCGCCCTGGTCATCCCCTTCGTGCTGGACATGATGAACCAGGCCTTCGGCTTCGAGGGCGGCCCGCCCGCCATCGTCCAGGGCTCTCAGACCCTGGCCGCGCCCCAGGCGACCCTGATCTCGGCCCTGGCCAAGGGCGTCATCAGCGGCGACCTGCGTTGGGATCTGATCGGCATCGGCGCGGTGGTCGGCGTTCTGGTCATCATCCTCGACGTGGTCCTGCGCCGCGCCACCAAGGACCGGATCAAGCTGCCGCCGCTGGCTGCAGGCATCGGCGTCTATCTGCCCGCCGCCGTCACCACCATGCTGGTCATCGGCGCGGTCTGCGGCTGGCTGTACGACCGGGCGGTCAAGTCGACCCGCTACGCCGATGTGGCCCGCCGCATGGGCGTGCTGCTGGCGTCCGGCCTGATCGTGGGCGAGAGCCTGTTCGGCGTCTTCACCGCCGCCGTCATCGTCGGCACCAAGAAGGAGGCGCCCTTCGCCCTGCTGCCCGCCGACAGCGGCTGGCCCGCCATGTGGGCCGGGCTGATCGCCTTCGCTGTCCTGACCTACGCCCTCTACGCCTGGGTGCGCCGCCGTTCGGCTCAGGTCTAAGTCCGGCTAGAGGGCGGCGGCGAAGGCCTCCGCCGCCCGGCTGGCGCTGCGCTCGCGGTGTCGCAGCCGATAGAAGGGCCGCTCGGGCAGTTCGAGCGGCAGACGAACCAGCCGCCCCGCCTCGATCAGGGGCCGGGCGGCCAGTTCCGAGATCGCCGTGACCAGGCCGCCGCCCCCTGCGCTGGCCGCCACCGCCGTAAGGATCGCCTCATTGGACGGCAGCACCAGCGCCGTCTTCAGGTCAGAAGCGGCCACGCCGCGCGGCAGAGCCGCCTCGAACTCGCTGCGGGTGCCCGATCCCGCCTCGCGCAGGGCCCAGTCCAGCGCCTTCAGCTCCGTCGCTCCCAACAGCCGCTCCCGATCCGCCAGCGGATGTCCCGGCGCCGCCACCACGATCAGCCGGTCGGCGGCGATCCGCGTCCGCTCCAGCCGAGGCGCGTCCTCGGCGCCCTCGATCAGACCCAGCTCCGCCTCCCCCGCCAGGACCGCCTCGACCACCTGATGGGTGTTGCCGATCGACAGGCGCAGCTCGATGCCCGGATGGCTCTGGGCGAAGGCCGCCATGCGCGGCGGCAGCCAGTAGGCGGCGATGGTCTGACTGGCGAACAGCCGCACCGAGCCGCGCTTCAGGCCCGCCAGTTCGTCCAGCAGCCGTTCGGCCGCCTCGGCCCGCGCCAGCACCGCCCGGGCCTCCGGCAGAAAGGCCGTTCCCGCCGCGTTCAGGGCCAGGCCGCGCCCGACCCGGTCGAACAGCCGCGCCCCGTGCCGCGTCTCCAGCGCATTGACCGCCGCGCTGACCGCCGACTGGGTCAGATGCAGCGCCTCGGCCGCCCGCGTCATGTGCAGGCGTTCGGCCACGGCGACGAAGATGCGGAGCTGTTCCAGCGTCATACGATTATTGATCGATTATATTGATCGTTAAGTCCATAACTACGCGTTGGATCGATTGGATAGCGGAACGGATAAGAGCCGCATGACCGTCACCCTCGATCCTGCCGCTCCCTCTCGTCGCCTGACGGGCCTGGCGCGCCTGCTGCCCGGCGTGGCGCTGTCGGCGGCCATCGGCGCCGTCGCCTATGGATTGCAGATCGTCGAAACCCGGCTGTTCGAGCATCCTTGGATCGAGGGGCTGGTCCTGGCCATCCTGATCGGCGCCGGCCTGCGTCTGGCGTGGACGCCCTCGTCGTTGTGGACGCCAGGGATCAGCTTCAGCGCCAAGACCCTGCTGGAGGTCGCCGTGGCCCTGCTGGGCGCGACCGTTTCGGGCGCGGCGGTGGCGGCGCTGGGGCCGTGGCTGCTTCTGGCCATCGTCGGCGTGGTCGTCGCAGCCGTTGTCGGCGGCTATGCGCTGGGGCGAGCGTTCGGCCTGCCGCACGCCATGGCCCTGCTGGTCGCCTGCGGCAACGCCATCTGCGGCAACTCGGCCATCGCCGCCGTGGCCCCGGTCATCGAAGCGGAGGGAGAAGACGTGGCCGCCGCCATCGGCTTCACCGCCGTTCTGGGCGTCGCCGTGGTGCTGCTGGTTCCCGTGGTCGGGGCCATGATGGGCTATGACGCCACGCGCGTCGGAGTGCTGGCGGGGCTGACCGTCTACGCCGTGCCTCAGGTGCTGGCCGCCGCCGCCCCCGCCGGCCTGGCCGCCGTCCAGACGGGCGCCGTGGTCAAGCTGGTGCGCGTGTTGATGCTGGGGCCGGTCTGCTTGGTGCTGGGCCTGATGCGCTCGAAACAGAGCGAAGCCGGGCGCGGACCCAGGCTGCACCAGATGGCCCCCTGGTTCATCCTGGTCTTCCTGGCCCTGATGGCCGTCCGCTCGCTGGGCTGGCTGCCTGAGGCGATCCTGCCGCCGCTGCAGGTATCGGTCTCGGCGCTGACGCTGATCGCCATGGCGGCGCTGGGGCTGATGGTCGATCCGCGCGCCGTGGTTCGCGCCGGGCCGCGCGTCGCCGCCGTCGCCGCCCTGTCGGCCCTGCTGATCGGGCTTCTGGCGCTGGGCGTCATCGCCCTGCTGCCCCTGGGTTGATCGCGAGACGACGGGCGCTCAGCCTCGATCACGCACTGGACTGGCGTTTTGGCCCGCATCCCTGTAAGAGGCGCGCCGAACCCTTCCCTTCTCTGCAATCTTCTTGCAGCGGCGCGGCCCTTCCGTGACCGAACACAGTCCGCCCGAGCCCGAAATGAACCTGCGCAACATCGCCATCATCGCCCACGTTGACCACGGCAAGACGACCATGGTTGACGCCCTGCTCGCCCAGTCGGGCCTGTTCCGCGCCAATGAGGCGACCACGGAACGCGCCATGGACTCCAACGATCAGGAGCGCGAACGCGGCATCACCATCCTGGCCAAGTGCACCTCGATCCTGTGGAACGGCAAGGCTGGCGAGACCCGCATCAACATCATCGACACGCCGGGCCACGCCGACTTCGGCGGCGAGGTCGAGCGCATCCTGGGCATGGTGGACGGCTGCGTCCTGCTGGTCGACGCCGAAGAGGGCGTCATGCCCCAAACCAAGTTCGTGCTGACCAAGGCGCTGAAGATGGGCCTGCGTCCCATCCTGTGCATCAATAAGGTCGACCGCGCCCACGCCGACCCGGACCGCGTGCTGAACGAGACCTTCGACCTGTTCGCCGCCCTGGGCGCCACGGACGAGCAACTGGACTTCCCGGTCATCTACGCCTCGGGCCGTTCTGGCTGGGCGACGCTGGACCTGGCTCAGCCGAACGACAACCTGCACCCGCTGTACGATCTGATCGTCGACCACGTCCCGGCCCCGGCCGCCCAGGATCGCGTCAACGAACCGTTCCAGATCCTGAACGTGCTGATCGAAAGCGACCCCTTCCTGGGCCGCCTGCTGACCGGCCGCATCCACTCGGGCAAGGCGGTTCCGGGCATGGCCATCAAGGCCATGTCGCGCGACGGCAAGACCATCGAGCAGGGCCGCATCACCAAGGTGCTGGCCTTCCGCGGCCTGAAGCGCCAGCCGGTCGACGAGGGCGCCGAGGCGGGCGACATCGTCGCCATCGCCGGCATGTCCAAGGCCACTGTGGCGGACACCCTGTGCGCCCTGGAAGTGACCGACGCCCTGGACGCCCTGCCGATCGACCCGCCGACCATCTCGATGACCGTGGGCGTGAACGACAGCCCCCTGGCCGGTCGCGAAGGCGACAAGGTGCAGTCGCGCGTCATCCGCGACCGCCTGCTGAAGGAAGCCGAGGCCAACGTCGCCATCCGCATCACCGAGACGCCGGGCTCGGACGCCTATGAAGTCGCCGGTCGCGGCGAACTGCAACTGGGCGTGCTGATCGAAAACATGCGCCGCGAGGGCTTTGAACTGTCGATCAGCCGTCCGCGCGTGGTCTATCAGACCGGCGAGAACGGCGAACGCATGGAGCCGATCGAAGACGTGGTCATCGACGTCGACGACGAATTCTCGGGCGTGGTCATTGAGAAGCTGTCGGCCCGCAAGGCCGAACTGACCGACATGGGCCCCTCGGGCGCCGGCAAGACCCGCATCCAGCTGAAGTGCCCGTCGCGCTCGCTGATCGGCTATCAGGGCGAGTTCCTGACCGACACGCGCGGCTCGGGCGTGCTGAACCGCGTCTTCAGCCACTATGAAGGCCACAAGGGCGCCATCGAGGGCCGCCTGAAGGGCGTGCTGGTGTCGAACTCGGACGGCGACACGGCGGCCTACGCCCTGTGGAACCTGGAAGAGCGCGGCGTCATGTTCGTCGGCGCCGGCGAGAAGACCTATCAGGGCATGATCATCGGCGAGAACAGCCGCTCCGACGACCTGGACGTCAACCCGATCAAGGGCAAGCAGCTGACCAACGTCCGCGCCTCGGGCAAGGACGAGGCCGTGCGCCTGACCCCGCCGCGCAAGATGAGCCTGGAACAGGCCATCGCCTATATCGAGGAAGACGAACTGGTCGAGGTCACGCCCAAGTCGATCCGCCTGCGCAAGGAAGTCCTGAACCCCTCCTTCCGCAAGAAGCGCGTCCGCGCCGACTGATCCCGGCGACCAGCCGAAACGAAGAAGGCGGCCCCTGCGGGCCGCCTTTTTTTGCGCCTGGCGGTTACTTCTTCAGCCCCAGCAGGCCCAGCCAGCCGCCGCTGGTCAGCAGGGCCACGTCCAGCAGGGCCAACGCCAGGGGCGTGGTCGTCGGCGCAGCGATGAACTTCGGCCGCCAGACGGGGCCGAACTTGGCCTTGTAGGCGCGCAGGCCCTGGAAGCCGTAGACGGCGCCCCCCTCCTCGAACACCAGGGCGCCGACGCGAGCGAAGACCGGGGCCATGCGGCGGTCCTCCAGACCCGACAGGGGCGCCATGCCCAGATCCAGCCGCTCCACCCCCTGCTCGCGCGCCCACTGGGCCGTGCGGGTGAACAGATAGTCCATGATCCCGTGCGGTCCGTCGGGGTCATGCCGCATCAGGTCGATCATCGCTTCGCGCCCGCCCGCCCCGACCAGAAGATTGGCGAAGGCGACGATGCGGCCGTTTTCGCGCGCCACGGCGATCGGCGAACGGTCCAGATAGTCGATGTCGAACCGGCCCAGGGAGAAGGCCTTCTCCGAGCCGTTGTGGTGGTTCAGCCAGGCGTCGGACACGGCGCGCAACTCGGCCTCGAGCGCCCGCGCCGCGCCCGGCGGGGCCACCTCGAAGCTTGCGCCCTCGCGCTCGGCCCGGTTCACGGCGGTGCGCAGGTTCTGTTTGCCCTTGCCCTCGGTCGTGAAATGGGCGGCGTCGATCACCGCGGCCTCGCCGACCTTGCGCATGGCCAGGCCCAGGGTGGCCAGGTCGGCCAGCAGCCCCTCGCTCACCGAATAGAAGACCGCCGCCCCGCCGTAGCTGTCGGCCATCTCGGCGAAGGCCCACAACAACTCCAGCCGCTCTTCCTTCAGCCCGGCCGGTTCGCTCATGGCGATCCAGCGACGGCCGCGCACGCGATAGGCGATGAAGCTGCGCCCCGACGGGCTGAACAACAGGGCCTTGTCGCCCAGCAGAGCCAGGCTGGCCTCGGGCGTGGCGATCTCGGCCGTCTCCAGCGCCTGACGGGCGCGTTCGACATCAGCGGGTGAGGCGGGGCCGTGGCTGCGGGCGCCCGGCGCCGTCAGCAGGGAGCGCACCCCGACCGCCAGGGTCAGCAGGGCCAGCACCGCCCCGGCGCGCAGGAAGCCCGAGGCCTGCTTGTCGACCAGGAAGGTCCACCACAGTTCGTCGGTATAGGCGGTGTCGCGATAGGCGAAGAAGCCCAGCCACAGCATGGCCGCCACCGCCGCCGCCAGCATCAGCAGCCAGCCCGGCCGCAGCGGCTCGCCCAGGCGCGAGCGGCGATTGAAGGCCGACCGGCATGGCGTCAACAGGGCCGCCGCCAGGGTCAGCTCGATCGCCTCCTCCCAGTCCAGCCCCTTCATCAGCGAGAAGACCGCCCCCACCAACAGGACCGCCAACGCCGCGTAATAAGCGCCCCGCCGACGCCGCCACAGCCCCGCCGAGATCAGCAGCAGGACAAAGCCCGTCACGCTGGCCGCAAAGTGGGACAGGTCGATCAGCAACGGCGGATAGAAGCGGCCGAGCGCGCTGAGCCGGTCGCTGAAGGCGGGCGTCACCGCCGACAGCAACATCACCCCGCCCAGCAGGAAGGTGGCGACCGCGAACATCTGCGGCGTCAGCTCATAGGCCAGCCCCGCCAGGCGACGCGTGATCCGCCAAGGGTCGTGTTTTGCGCTCGGTTTGGTCAATCAACCTCCGAAGAGCAAGAATCGGTCGTTTGGGGCGAGTAAAAGGTCATTTCAGGGCAGAGGAAACCATCAGAGATCACGGGGGTTCATTTTTTCGCGAGCGCCGGGCTCGCCCTTTCAGGAGTTTCTCATGATCCGCAAGACCGCCCTGCTGACCGGCATCGCCGGCGCCTTCCTCATCGCCGCCCCGGCTTTCGCCCAGGACGCCACGACGCCGCAGACGCCCGAACCGGCTCCCGCTGAGGCGGCCGCGGCTCAACCCCAGAGCCTGACCCTGACGCCGGGCTCGACCGTCAAGGGTAGCGACGGCGCCGAGATCGGCAAGCTGGTCGGCGTCCAGAACGGCGCCAACGGCCAGGAGCTGACCGTCCGCACCGCCGACGGCCAGGTCCGCCCGGTGCCGCTGGCCGGCATCCGTCAGGACGGCGCCGACATCGTCGTCGACGCCAGCGCCTCGGACATTCAGTCGGCCGCTCCGATCGCCTCGGACACGACTGAACCCACCCCGGACGCGGCGGCTGACGCCCCTCCGGCCGACACGCCGCCGGCCGATGCGCCGACCGCCGACGAACCGAACGGCGACGAACCTCACTAAATCGTCTGGTTCGACGGCAAAAGGGGCGGCCCGGACGGGCCGCCCCTTTTTTCTTGTATGATAAATCGGCGATCAGGTCCGCCGCTTCACCAGACCGAGCAGGAACAGCAGAACCACCGCGCCGATGGTGGCCACGATGATGCCGACGATCCAATTGCCGTCCGCGTCCACGCCCAGCAGATTACCGGCCAGGAACCCGCCGATCAGGGCGCCGACGACGCCGACGATCAGATTGGTGAGCAGGCCGTGATCCCGTTTCATGATCTTTTCCGCCAGCCAGCCGGCGATGATGCCGATGATGATCCAGGCGATAAATCCAAATCCACCCATGCTTCTTCCTTCCTGCAAGGCTCACTGCCTTGGCCGTTAATGCGCGGGCGGGTGTCGGGTTGCGCCGCGGGTCAAGAGCGACAACGGCACGACTCTTGCGGCGAAACGCCTCGCCCGTGCCGATTCGGCACAGGCCGAGGGAGACAGGAGAGTCGTCATGCCCGCCGAGATCGACCTTCACCTGGGTCGTCGCCTGCGCCGCCGTCGCCGCCTGCTGGGCCTGACCCAGCAGCAACTGGGCGACCGTGTCGGCATACGGTTCCAGCAGATCCAGAAATACGAGTGCGGCGCCAACCGCATCTCGGCCGCCCGTCTGTGGGAGCTGGCCGAGGCGCTGCAGACGCCGGTCAGCTACTTCTACGACGGCGCGGGCGAAAGCCCCGACAACAGCCAGCCCCGCCCCGACGCGCCCCTGGCCGCCGCCGCTTGATCGCCGCCCCGGATCAATGACCCCTTGATTCAATGAATTTTGGGCCATCACGCTCCGGGCGGTGTATGGCCGGGGCATGACCGAGCTGGAATCCTTCGCCGTCGCCCTGTCGCATGAAGCGGCCCGCGTCGCCCTGCCCTTCTTCCGCGGCGACTTCGCCCAGGAGGACAAGGGCGGTCCCGGCGCCTTCGACCCCGTGACCGAGGCCGACCGCGCCGCCGAGGCGGCCATCCGCCGCCTGATCGCCGCCCGCTATCCCGACCACGGCGTCATCGGGGAGGAATACGGCGAGGATCGCCCCGACGCCGACCATGTCTGGGTGCTGGATCCGATCGACGGCACCCGCGCCTTCATCGCCGGCTTGCCCCTGTGGACCACCCTGATCGCCCTGCGCCAGGAGGGCGCGCCCGTGATCGGCGCCGTGGGCCAGCCCTATCTGGACGAGGTCTTCCTGGGCGGCCCGTCGGGCGCGCGCCTGCTGAAAGGCGGATGCGAGACCCCGCTGAAGACCCGCGCCTGCCCCGATCTGGGCCAGGCCCTGATCGCCACCACCGATCCCGAGATCTTCGTCGGCGCCGACCGCGCCGCCTGGGACCGGCTGCGCGCCTCGGCCCGCCTGGCCCGACTGGGCTGCGACGGCTACGCCTACGCCATGGTCGCGGCCGGGCGCATCGATCTGGTGGCCGAGAGCGAGCTGAAGGTCTGGGACTGGTCGGCGCACAAGCCCCTGGTCGAGGCGGCGGGCGGCCGCTTCACCGATTGGCGCGGCGCGGCGCCGCACGACGCCGACGGCCGCGTCCTGGCGGCCGGCGACGCGCGTCTGACCGATCAGGCCCTGCCCCTGCTGGCCGTCGCCTGAGCGATCAGGCCGGTTCGGCGGTCCGCGCGGCCGGAGAGGCCGAAGGCGCGGCGGCGCCCGGCGCCACATAGTCGGCCAGGGCGTCGAACTCGTGCAGGAAGACGCCGCGCAGGTCGTCGACCTCCATGATGACCTCATGCTTGGCCGTCGGCACCTCGACATAGCGGCCGCGGCCCATGCGGCGGGCCGCCCAGCGGTTGGTCTGCTTCCACACCTTGTCGTCCTCGGCCGCCTGAACCACGCAGACCGGGATCTTCACGCTCTTGAGCGCGCGCGGCTTCAGCGCCCGCTCGCCCGCGTCCAGGGCGAAGGCCAGCCAGCCCCAGGTCGGGCCGCCGATGGCCAGGTGCGGGCAGGCGTAGAGCTGCTGTCGCCACAGATCGTAGCGCGCTTGGTCCGAGGTCAGGCCGTCCTTCTCGAAGGTGTGGTCGAAGGGATCGTCCGGGTCGTCCAGCACATAGTCCCCTGCCTTGCCGTGACGCAGGGCCCAGCGCACCGCCAGCTTGACCGTCCACATCGACCGCTTGCCGGTCTTGATGCGCAGCATGGGACTGGACAGAACGGCCCCGGCGAAGCGGGTCTCGTCGCCTTCCAGCGTCAGCAGGTTCAGGGCGCCGCCCATCGAGTGGCCGACCATGATCCACGGCTTGGGCGCCCGCGCCTCATAGGCGTCCAGCAGGCGGGCGTAGTCGTCGAGGAACTCCTCGACCGCGCGGGCGTGGCCGCGCAGGCGGTCCGGCAGCAGCCGCGCCGACAGCCCTTGTCCGCGCCAGTCATGCGCCAGGACGCAGAAACCGCGCGCCAGGAAGTTGCCGATCAGCTCGAAATACTTCTCGATCGGCTCGGTGCGGCCGGGGCTCAGCACCACCGTCCCGCGCGGCGTCTTGGCCTGCAGGGTCGAGGGCGTCCAGAACCCGGCGCGCAGGCGCAGACCGCCGGCTCCCCGGAACCAGTCGCCCTCGCCCCCCGGCGGACTGGCGGCGCCGGGCACCCCCATCAGGGGCGCATGGGCGGCGAAGGCGGCGGTGCGGCTCACTCGGGCTTCCTGAACTTCAGCGTCATGCGGTCGCTTTCGCCGATGGCGTCATACTTGGCCCGATCGAACTCGGGATCGGCGGGCTGACCCAGGGGCGCCGTCAGGCGGCGCGGCGGCAGGGTTTCGACGCCGAACGGATGGTCCTTGGTGTCGGCCGGATTGGCGTTGATCTCGGACGCCTCGACGAAGATGAAGCCGGCCTCCTGGGCCAGTTGCTTGACGAAGGCCTCCTGCACATAGCCGTTGGCGGCGGCCGGATCCTGATCCTCGTCCGGCTGAAGGCGATGCTGCTCGATGCCCAGGATGCCGCCGGGACGCAGGGCCGCGAAGGCGTCGGCGAAGGCCTTTTCGGCGATCCCCGCCGCCATCCAGGCCTGGATGTAGCGCATGAACAGCACCATGTCGGCCGTCCCCGCCGGCGCCACCGGCGGCGAGCCGGGACCGAAGGCGGTGAACTGCACCGGGCCGTACAGCTTCTTGTCGGCCAGGATGCGGGCCTTCAGGGCGTTGTTGATGGCCACCTGGGCCGGATCGGCGTTCGGCCCCTCGACGAAGCCCGCCAGATAGAGGGCGCCGCCGCCCTTGTTCAGATAGGGGGCCAGGATTTCGGCGTACCAGCCGCTGCCGGGCCAGAAGTCGACCACCGTCATCTTCGGCTGCAGGCCGAAGAACCGCAGGGTCTCGACCGGGTGGCGCCAGGCGTCGCGCGCCTTGTCGTCCGCCGGACGCCAGGCCCCGGCGACCGCCCATTCCAGCGAGCCTTCCGGCGGACCCTTGGGCGCTTCGGGCGCGGCGGGCGTCGGCGCCTCTTCCTTGCGGCCGCAGGCGGCCAGGCCGAACAGGGGCGCGACCAGGGCCAGGGCGCTGGCGCCGGTCAGGACGGATCGCCGCGTCGATCGTTCTGTCATGCGCGCTTCCTCTCGCCGCCGGGTGTCTTCGCTTGGGGCTTAAGGCGCTTCTGCGCCAGCGTCAAAACCACGCACTGCATTGTCATCGGGCCGTCAGTCCGCCGCGTAGGGCTTGCGGAAACGCAGGGTCATGCGGTCGCTCTCGCCTATGGCGTCCAGCGCCGCCCGCTCCTCCGCCGTCAGGGCCCGGCCATCGCGCTCCGAGGTGCGCGTGGGCTTCAGCGTCCACACTCCGAACGGGTGGTCGCGGTCGTCCTTGGCATTGGCGTTCAGCTCGCTGCGGGCCTCCAGTTCAAAGCCGGCGCGGCGGGCGGCGTGGATGAGCCAGCTCTCGGGGACGTAGCCCGTCGGCGCCGTCTCCGTCACGTTCAGCCCCTCGGCCGCGCGGTGCTGCTCGACCGCCAGCACGCCGCCAGGCTTCAGCGCCGTGAAGAAGGCCGCCAGATAGGGTTCGACCCGGCCGTCGCGCGACCAGTTGTGGAAGGCGCGGGCCACCACGACCATGTCCGCCGTCCCGTCGGCGACGCCCATGCCCTCGGTCGGGCGATTGACCGGGACGTAGCGCCCGCCGGTCGCCGCCGCATAGGGCTCAAGGATGTTGCGCCACCAGCCGGCGCGGCCCGGCTCGATCTCCACCACCGTCAGGCCGGGCTGCAGGCCCCAGAAGGTCAGGGTCTCGAACGGATGACGCTCGCCGTCGCGGACGCGGTCGGCCTCGGGCCGGGTCGTCGCGGCCACGGCCGCCTGAAGCGCCGCATCCTCGGAAAAGCTCGGCATCTCCATCGACAGGCCCTGGCGGTGCGGCAGCGGCGCAGCGTCCGGCGGGCCCGATTGGGCGAGGGCGGGCGAGGCGAGCAGGCACGCCGCGACGGCGCTGAGGACGAAGGTTCGCATGAAGGGCTCCGGTCGATCCTGGACGACGAAGGTAAAACCCATACGGCGCTTCGCGGCGACGGCAAGGCGCCGATGCGGCGAGACGATTTCGCGCGCCCCTTGCGCTCGAAAAACGGCCTCCTACCTCTTCATCCGAGAGCGCCGATCCCGGGCTCTCCAGACCTGCCGGGGCCGATTACGGACCGCCGGGACTGAAACCCTCCGTCGTCCGGGGCCAAATCGCCGGGCGGCTCAACCTTGCTGAATGTCAGAAGGATGACCCATGCGTACCTATGATTTCTCGCCGCTGTACCGTTCCGCCGTCGGTTTCGACCGTCTGGTTCGTCAGTTGGAAAGCGCCGCGCGCTCCAGCCAGGAAAACGGCTGGCCTCCCTACAACATCGAGACGACCGGCGAGGACGCCTATCGCATCGAGATCGCCGTCGCCGGTTTCTCGGCCGATGAACTGAACATCGAGGCGAAGGAGAACCTTCTGACCGTCACCGGCAAGAAGGCCGCCAACGACGACGGCCAGCGCACCTTCCTGCATCGCGGCCTGGCCGAGCGCGACTTCGAGCGCCGCTTCCAGCTGGCCGACTATGTGGTGGTCAAGGGCGCGGCCCTGGCCAACGGCCTGCTGACCGTCGAGCTGAAGCGCGAACTGCCTGAGGCCCTCAAGCCCCGCAGCATCGAGATCGCCACCGGCTCGTCCCTGATCGAGGGCCAGGTCGAGACCAAGGCCAAGAAGGCGGCCTAAAGGCCACACGCCTGACTGAAAAGTCGAAGGGGCGGCGCTCGCGTCGCCCCTTTTTCGTGCGCCTTCCCTAGGCTGCGTGCAGGTCCGCCGGGTCCAGCCCGCGCGCGCCGCTCGTCTGAGCGCCGGTGAAGTCGGCCTGCTTGGTCTGGGCGCCGTGCAGGGTCGCCCGGCTCAGATCGGCGTCGACCATCACGGCCCGGCGCAGGTCGGCCCCCGTCAGGTCGGCGCCGCGCAGGACCGCCCCGGTCAGATCAGCGGGCAGCAGGCGATCCGCCGCCAGCATCAGCGGCCCCAGCTGGGCCTCGCGCAGGTCCGACCCGTTCAGCCGCGCCCGCGTCAGCCGCGCGCCGCGCAGGTCGGCCCGGCGCAGATTGGCCGAGCGCAGGTCCGCGCCCTCCAGTTGCGCGCCCTGAAGCTGCACCCCCTCCATGTCCAGGCCGTAGAAGACCGCCCCCTTGGCCGACAGCGCCGTCAGGTTCAGCCCGCGAATAGAAACCAGCGGCCGCAGGTCGACCCCGTCGAACACCGAGGGCTGGCCCTCAGCCCCGCCCGTCTCGCACCATTGGGCGTGGTCGCGCAGCATTTCGGCGGCGGGCATCTGGCTGACCGGCTCGCCCGCCGGGCGGTTGTCGACCAGGGCGCCGTCCATATTGGCCCCGTCGGTCCGCCACATGGCGGCCTTGACCCCCACCAGGATGGCGTCGCTGAGGTCCGCCCCCGACAGGTCGGCCCCCGACAGGTCCGCCCCGGCCAGATCGGCGCCGCGGAAGCTGGCCTGCTTCAGATTGGCCCGGACCAGCTTGCAGTCCTTCATGATGGCGTCGGTGAAGTCGGCGGCCACGGCGACGACGCCGGTCATGCGCGAGCGTTGCAGATTGGCGCCCGCCAGCACGGCGCCCTGCGCCTGGGTGTCGGCGCGCTTGCGCGCCTCGACGACGCGGAAACCCAGCTTGGCGTCCTTGGCGGCGATGGTGCCTTCGCGCAGGTCGGCCTCGAACAGGTCGGCCCCCGACAGGTCCGCGCCGCGCAGGCAGGCCCCGCGCAGATCGGCCCGGCGCATGCTGGCGTCGACCAGGGTCACGTCCTGCATGTCCGCGCCGAAGAAGTTGGCGTTGTCCAGCTTGGCGCCCGTCAGGTCGCAGCCGATCAGGCAGGCGGCGGTGAAGTCGGCGTCGGCCAGATTGCGGCCGCGCAAGGACACGCCCGACAGGTCCATCCAGGCGAAGACCGCCCGCGCCCCGCCCGGCCGCGCCTGCCACAGGCGGTCGTGCTTCAGGCAGACGGCGTCGACCTCTTCCTGGGTCAGCGTTCTGCGGACAGGTTCTGCGGCCTCGCTCATGACGCCGATCATGGCTTACGGCGGATTAAGGAAGCTTTGCGGAAACAACCGTTTTCGCGGCGTTTCCGCTCGCCGGAGCCTCGCCCTACTCCGTCAGCAGGCCTTGCTCGCGCAGGGCCTCGGCCAGCTCGCCTTCCTGGGTCCACAGGCGGGTGTAGCCCGCCTCGCCCAGCCGGTTCAGCTCGGTCGTCAGATCGGCGCGCGGCGAAGCGGCGAAGCGGCCGTCGAAACCCGCCCCGTCGAGGCTGACGCGCACCATCGGGCGGCCCGTCTCCAGCCGGTGCAGGAAGCCTTCGCTCAGCACCGAGGCCTCTTCGCACAACAGGCCCGTCTCGACCGTCAGGCCCGACTGGCGCAGCCGCTCCGTGCCCCGACCCGAAGCGAAGGGCGAGGGGTCCAGCGCGGCGATCACCACCCGCTCGACCCCGGCCTCGGCCAGGAAGTGGGCGCAGGACTTGCGGCCCGACGAGCGGGCGCCGCACGGCTCCAGCGTTACATAGGCGGTCGCGCCCTTCACGGCCTCGCCCGCCTCGGGCACGGCCTGCTCCTCGGCGTGAGGACGCCCGCCGGGCGCCGTCGCCGCCTCGGCCAGCACGACCCCGTCCTTGACCAGGACGCAGCCCACCGCCGGATTGGGCCAGGTCTCGCCCATGCGGCTGAGGGCCAGATCGATGGCCCGCCGCATGAAGACGGCGTCTTGCGCCGGCCCGCTCACGCGATTTGCGGCAGGGCCTGCGCCCGCCCCTCGTCCAGATAGCGGGCGGCGACCGGCTTCAGGTCGGCGTCCAGGTCGATCTCCAGCGGGTTGCCGGTGGGGATCTCGACGTCGACGATCTTGTCGTCCGGCACGGCGAACAGCAGTTTGACGATGGCGCGCAGGGAGTTGCCGTGGGCGGCGATCAGCACGTCCTCGCCCGCCTTCAGGCGCGGGGCGATCTCGGCGTCCCAATAGGGCTGCACCCGGTCCAGCGTGGTCTTCAGACTCTCGGTGTCCGGGATTTCCTTGCCGGCGTAGCGAGGATCCGCGTCGAAATCGAACTCGCCGCCCGGCGCCAGCGGCGGCGGCGGCACGTCATAGCTGCGGCGCCAGACCTTGACCTGATCCTCGCCGTGCTTGGCCGCCGTCTCGGCCTTGTCCAGCCCGGTCAGGCCGCCGTAGTGGCGCTCGTTCAGGCGCCAGTCCTCGATCACCGGCACATCCTTCAGTCCAGCCGAATCCAGCGCCAGGGCGCCGGTGCGCTTGGCCCGCTTCAGCACCGAGGTGAACATGACCGCAGGCTTGAAACCCGCCTCGGCGATCAGCTCGCCGCCGCGCCGGGCCTGGGCCTCGCCCTCGGCCGTCAGGTCGACGTCGACCCAGCCGGTGAAGCGGTTTTCCAGGTTCCATTGGCTCTGGCCGTGGCGCAGCAGGATCAGGCGGGTCATCAGGGTCTCCGGGAGCATCCGTATCTGGGTTTCTCGCTAGGCCCCCGACGCGGGGGCGGTCAAGGTTTCGCCGCACGTCAGAGAATACAGCCGCCTCGACCGCAGCCATAACAAGGGTCGCGCGTTGTGGCCTCTCGAGCAGGGGGAGGCTATAGGCCGAGGTCGCACTGCGATCCCCGCTCTCCCCAGCGGCCCATCTAGGAAGACTTATGCAAAAGCCCCGTCAGGACATCCGCCCCAACACCGCGGAATATGAAACCCTGCCCCTGGTCAAGCCGACCGGCTTTCGCGAATACGACGCCCGCTGGATTCTGGAAAAAGAAATCAACCTGCTGGGCATCCAGGCCCTGGGCCTTGGCCTGGCCACCTATGTCCACGAGATCGGCCAGACGCCGAAGATCGCCGTGGGCCACGACTTCCGCGGCTATTCCCTGTCGGTGAAGCAGGCGCTGATCCTGGGCCTTCTGGAAGGCGGCATGGAGGTGCTGGATATCGGCCTGGCCCTGTCGCCGATGGCCTATTACGCCCAGTTCGCGCTGGACTGCCCCTGCGTCGCCATGGTCACGGCCAGCCACAATGAGAACGGCTGGACCGGCGTGAAGATGGGCGCCCAGGCCCCCCTGACCTTCGGCCCCGACGAAATGGGCCGCCTGAAGGAGATCGTTCTGAACGGTCAGGGCGTGGCCCGCCCCGGCGGCCGTCTGGAACGCGTCGAGGGCTTCCGCGAGACCTACATCAAGGACGTGGCCTCCAAGGTGAAGCTGTCCCGTCCGCTGAAGGTCGTGGCCGCCTGCGGCAACGGCACGGCCGGGGCCTTCGCGCCCGAGGTTCTGCGCCTGATGGGCGCCGAAGTGATCGAGATGGACACCGACCTCGACTACACCTTCCCCAAATACAATCCGAACCCGGAAGATCACGCCATGCTGGTGCAGATGGCGGCCAAGGTGAAGGAGACGGGCGCCGACCTGGCCCTGGGCTTCGACGGCGACGGCGACCGCTGCGGCGTGGTCGACGACACGGGCGAGGAGATCTTCGCCGACAAGATCGGCCTGATGCTGGCCCGCGACCTTTCGGCCCTCCATCCGAACGCGACCTTCGTCGTCGATGTGAAGTCGACCGGCCTCTACAAGACCGACGAAGTGCTCAAGGCCAACGGCGCGACCACCGTCTACTGGAAGACCGGGCACTCCTACATCAAGCGCAAGACCGCCGAACTAGACGCCCTGGCCGGCTTCGAGAAGTCGGGCCACTTCTTCCTGTCGGGCGATCTGGGCCACGGCTATGACGACGGTCTGGTGGCGGCGGGCGCCGTCCTGGCCATGCTGGACCGTAACCCCGGCAAGTCGCTGTCGGAACTGAAGTCCGCCCTGCCCGACGCCTGGACCAGCCTGACCATGTCGCCGCACTGCGACGACGAGCTGAAGTACGACGTGCTGGCGAAGATCGTGAAGGAATACGAAGAACTGGCGGCGTCCGGCGGTTCGATCCTGGGCCGCAAGATCGTCGAGGCCATCACCGTCAACGGCGTGCGCGTCCACCTGGAGGACGGCTCCTGGGTGCTGGTCCGCGCCTCCTCCAACAAGCCCGAACTGGTCGTGGTCGTCGAAAGCATGCGCTCAGCCGACGACATGCGCGACCTGTTCCGCAAGGAAGTGAAGCCGCGCCTGGCCGCCCACCCGGAAATCGGCGCCTTCAACCAGGAAATCTGATTCCGGTTTGACCGGCGGCGGCGTCGTGGACGATGCTTGATTCCATGAACGACGCCGCCGCCTCCCTCCCCGTGGTCATCGTCGGCGGCGGGTTCTCCGGCGCCATGCTGGCTGCACGCCTGGCCGAACTGGGCCAGGCCTCGGTCCTGATCGAGCGCGGCGAACAGGTCGGCCTCGGCGTCGCCTATTCCACGCCGCTGGACGACCACCGGCTGAACGTCCGCGCCGAGCGGATGAGCGCCCGCCCCGACCGGCCCGCCGACTTCACCGACTGGTTGGCGCTCCACGCCCCCGCCTTCGCCGATCCGAACGGCTTCGCCCCGCGCCGCCTCTACGGCCTCTATGTGCAGGCTCGCCTGGCCGAGGCCGCCCATCCCGGCCTGATCCGCCGCATTAGGGGCGAGGGCGTCCGCATCGAAAACGAGACCGTCCTCCTCGCCGACGGCGCCCGCATCCCCGGCCGCGCTGTGGTGCTGGCCACCGGCAACCCGCCGCCGCGCCCGGCCGTGGCGGGCGAAGGCCCCCGCCGCATCGCCGATCCGTGGCGGCCCGACGCCCTGGCCGCGATCGGCCCTGACGACGACGTGCTGATCCTCGGCTCCGGCCTGACCATGGTCGATGTCGTTCTGGCGCTTCAGGCTCAGGGCTGGCGCGGCCGGGCGACGGTCGTGTCGCGGCGCGGCCTGCTGCCCCAGGCCCACGGCGCCCATCACGACGCCCCCATCGACCTGCCGCCCGAGGCGCTGACCGGCGCCCTGTCGCGCCGCCTGGCCTCGGCGCGGCGACTGGCGCGCGATCACGGCTGGCGCCGCGTCATGGAAGGCTATCGCCCCATCACCGCCGCGCTATGGGGCGCGGCGACGATCGCCGAGCGCAGCCGCTTCCTGCGCCATCTGCGTCCCTGGTGGGACGTTCATCGCCACCGCATCGCGCCCGAGATCGCCGCCGTGCTGGAGAGGTTGAAAGCGGAGAACCGACTGACCGTCGTCGCGGGCCGCGCCCAGGCGATGGCGGCCGACCGCCAGGCCGCGAACCTGACCGTCCGTCTACGGAACGGCGAAGTTCAAGTCTTCTCCGCCGCCTGGTTGATCGACTGCACCGGTCCCGGCCACGACGCCGCCTGCACGCCCCTGACCGCCGCCCTGATCGCCGAAGGCCGCGCCCGCCTCGATGCGGTCGATCTGGGCCTCGACCTCGACGCCGAGGGCCGCGTGCTGCACGCCGACGGCGTCGCCGACCCCGGCCTGTTCGTGCTCGGCCCCCCGGCTCGCGCCGCCTTCTGGGAGACGATCGCCGTGCCGGACATCCGCCAGCGCATCGAGGCCCTGGCCCGCGCTCTCGCCGATTGACGCCAGCCATTCAGGCGCGGTCGGAATTTCTAAGGCTCCGCGCCTTCCTCTGCGAGGTTTAGCGTCTGGCGAGCCTTCCCTGGGTCGGCTATCCCCGCCTCAGGAGAGGAAACACAAAAATGAACCGTCACCGCACCCGCGTGCTTGGGGATCGCACCCTCGCGCCTGAAACCCTGATGATGGGCTACGGCTATGATCCGGCCCTGTCGGAGGGCGCGATCAAGGCGCCGCTGTTCCAGGCCTCGACCTTCGTCTTCAAATCGGCCGAGGACGGCAAACGCTTCTTCGAGGTCGCCTACGGCCTGCGCCAGCGCGACCCGGACGAGGCCCTGGGCCTGATCTATTCGCGCATCAACAATCCAAACCTCGAGATCCTCGAGGACCGTCTCGCCGTCTGGGACAAGGCCGACAAGGCCCTGGTCTTCTCCAGCGGCATGGCCGCCATCTCGACCGCCATGCTGGCCCTGGTGCGGCCCGGCGACGTCATCCTCTATACGGCCCCGGCCTATGGCGGCACCGAATATCTGTTCGACCGCATCCTGCCCCGCTACGGCGTCAAGGCGATCAGCGTCCCCGCCGCCGAGGGCGCCGCCGCCCTGGACAAAGCCATGATCGCCGCCGCCGCCGAGGCCAGGACGACGGGCGGGCGCCTGGCCGCCGTCTATCTGGAGACCCCGGCCAACCCGACGAACCAACTGGTCGACATCGCCCGCGCGGTCGCCGGCGCCAAGGCGCTGGATCAGGCCGAGCCGCCCGCCGTCGTCGTCGACAACACCTTCCTGGGCCCCCTGTGGCAGAGCCCGCTGGAGCTGGGCGCCGACCTTGTCCTCTACTCCCTGACCAAATACGTCGGCGGCCATTCGGACCTGATCGCGGGCGGCTGCATGGGCGGGGCTGACCTCATGGCCCGCGTCGGCGAGATGCGGACCATCTGCGGCACGACCGCCGACCCGCACACCGCCTGGCTGCTGCTGCGCAGTCTGGAGACCCTGCACATCCGTATGGAGCGGGCGCAGGACAACGCCCTGATCCTGGCCGATCGGCTGCGCGCCGATCCCCGCGTCAGCGCCGTCCTGACCGCCGGAGGGCCGGACGCCTCGCCCGAACAGCAGGCGATCTTCGACGCCCAGTGCAAGGGCTCCGGCTCGACCTTCTCGCTCGAACTGCCCGGCGGCGAGGCCGAGGCTTTCCGCATGCTGAACGCGCTGCGCCTGTTCAAGCTGGCCGTCAGCTTGGGCGGCGCCGAGAGCCTGGCCTCACATCCCTCCAGCATGACCCATTCGGACTACACGCCCGAAGCCAAGGCCCGCAGCGGCATCGGCGACAATCTGGTGCGCCTGTCGGTCGGCATCGAGAACGTCGACGACCTGTGGGCCGATCTGGATCAGGCCCTGTCCGCGATCTGACGGCGCGGGCGGCGGGCGATCAGCCCGCCGCCTTCACCGCCTCGGCGACCTCATTGACCACGCGCTTGACCAGGGCCTCGTCGTCGCCCTCGGCCATGACGCGGATCAGTTTCTCCGTGCCCGACGGCCGGACCAGCAGGCGGCCTGAGCCGTTCAGCGCCGCCTCGGCTTCAGCCATGGCCGCCTTGACCTTGGCGTCCTCCAGCGGCTTGCCGGCGGTGTAGCGGACGTTCTGCAGCAGTTGCGGCACCGGCTCGAACTGACGCGCCAGCTCGCTCATGGGCGCGCCCGCCTCGACCAGGACGGCCAGCACCTGCAGCGCCGCCATCAGGCCGTCGCCCGTCGTGGCGTGATCCTTCAGGATGATGTGGCCCGACTGTTCGCCGCCGATGTTGAAACCGCCCTCGCGCATCCGCTCCATGACGTAGCGATCGCCGACCTTGGTGCGCTCCAGCGTCAGGCCCTCGGCCTTCAGACGGCGCTCCAGGCCCAGGTTGGACATGACGGTGGCGACCACGCCGTTGCCGTTCAGCCGCCCGCGCTTGGCCCAGTCCAGCCCGATCAGGGCCATGATCTGGTCGCCGTCGACCACATGGCCCTTTTCGTCGCAGATGATGACCCGGTCGGCGTCGCCGTCGAGCGCGATGCCGATATCGCAGCGATAGCGCTTCACCGCCTCGGACACGGCCTCGGGATGGGTCGAACCGCATTCGGCGTTGATGTTCAGGCCGTTGGGCTCGACGCCGACAGGAAAGACCTCGGCTCCCAGCTCATAGAGGGTGGTCGGCGCCACGCGGTAGCCCGCGCCGTTGGCGCAGTCGATGGCGATGCGCAGGCCCTTGAGGCTGAGCCGCTTGGGGAAGGCCTGTTTGGCGATCTCGATATAGCGCGGCGGGGCGTCGTCGATGCGCTTGACCCGGCCCAGCTTGTTCGACGGCGCCAGATCCTCGTCCAGGGCCCCGTCCATCATGGCCTCGATCTTCAGCTCGATCTCGTCCGATAGCTTGTAACCGTCCGGCCCGAACAGCTTGATGCCGTTGTCCGCATAGTCGTTGTGCGAGGCCGAGATCATGATGCCCAGATCGGCGCGCATCGAGCGCGTCATCATGGCCACGCCCGGCGTCGGCAGCGGCCCGAACGTCCGCACGTCCATGCCGACCGAGGCCAGACCGGCCACCAGGGCGGGCTCGATCATATAGCCGGACAGACGCGTGTCCTTGCCGATCACCACCAGGTGGCGCCGGTCGTCGTCGGTGCGGAACAGCCGCCCGGCGGCCAGGCCGACACGCAAAGCCACCTCGGCCGTCATCGGATGGGTGTTGGCCCGGCCGCGAATGCCGTCGGTGCCGAAGTATTTTCTCTCGCCCAAGGGCGCGGTCCTTCGCTGGCGGCCCCGGAATTGCAAAGAAACCTTCCGAAACCCATTTTTTGATGTCGCCGCTCCCGCGATTTCCTAGAGCGGAGATCAAGGGCGGAGGCTGAACCCTCTCGCTTACCTCAATTTCGCGGCCCTGCGCAAAAAGCGTCGACCGCATCCGATCGGAGCAGACCTCATGTGCGGCATCATCGGCGTCACCGGAACCGGCCCCGTCGTCCCTCGCCTGGTCGACAGCCTGAAGCGGCTAGAGTACCGCGGCTATGACTCGGCCGGGATCGCCGTGCAGAACGAAGGCGGCGTCGAACGCCGTCGCGCCAAGGGCAAGATCCGCGAGCTGGAGGCCGTGCTGGCCGCCGACCCGATCGCCGGCACCGTCGGCGTCGGCCACACCCGCTGGGCCACCCACGGCGCCCCGACCACGACCAACGCCCACCCGCACAAGGCCGGTCGCGTCTGCCTGGTCCACAACGGCATCATCGAGAATTTCGCCGAGCTGAAGACCGAGATGGAGGCCGAGGGCCGCGTCTTCGAGAGCCAGACCGACACCGAGGTCGTCGCCCATCTGCTGGACCACAAGCTGGCGGCGGGGATGGCCCCGCTGGACGCCTTCAAGGCCACCTTGGACCGGCTGACCGGCGCCTATGCGCTCGCCGTGCTGATTGAGGGCGAGGACGAGCTGATCCTGGGCGCGCGTCGCGGCAGCCCCCTGGTCGTCGGCTGGGGCGAGGGCGAGATGTACCTGGGCTCGGACGCCCTGGCCGTCGGGCCCTTCACGCAGAAGATCTCCTATCTGGAAGAAGGCGACTATGTCGCCGTGACCCGCACCGGCGCGCACATGTTCGACGCCTCGGGCCGCCCGGCCGACCGCGCCGTGGTTCAGGTCTCCGCCTCCTCGGCCCTGGTCGAGAAGGGCGAGTACCGCCACTTCATGGAGAAGGAAATCCACGAACAGCCCGACAGCGTCCAGCACACCCTGTCGGAATACCTCGACCTGGTCTCCGGCAAGGCCAAGGTCCAGGCCGTCGACTTCGCCGCGATCGAACGCATCCAGATCGTCGCTTGCGGCACCGCCTTCTACGCCGGCCAGATCGGCAAGTACGCCTTCGAACGCTATGCGGGCCTGCCCTGCGACGTCGAGATCGCTTCGGAGTTCCGTTACCGTCATCCAGCCGTGACGAAGGGAACGCTGGCCGTCGCCGTCAGCCAGTCGGGCGAGACCGCCGACACCCTGGCCAGCCTGACCTGGTGCAAGGCGCAGGGGCTGAAGACCGCCGCCGTGGTCAACGTCCACACCTCCTCCATGGCGCGCGAGGCCGAAGTCCTGTGGCCGACCCATGCCGGGCCGGAAATCGGCGTCGCCTCGACCAAGGCCTTCACCGCCCAGGTCGCCGCCCTGCTGTCGCTGGCCGTCGCGGCGGGCGTGGCGCGCGGCCGCATCGACGCCGCCCAGGAAGCCGAACTGGTCAAGGCCCTGTTCGAGGCTCCGCGTCTGATCTCCGAGGCCCTGCAGATGGACGCGGGCATCCACGCCCTGACGCTCGACCTGGCCAAGGCGCGGGACGTCCTGTTCCTGGGCCGCGGACCGATGTTCCCGCTGGCCATGGAAGGCGCGCTGAAGCTGAAGGAGATCAGCTATATCCACGCCGAGGGCTACGCCGCGGGCGAACTGAAGCACGGCCCCATCGCCCTGATCGACGAAGCGACCCCGACGGTGGCGCTGGCCCCGCTGGATGATCTGTTCGAGAAGACCGCCTCCAACCTGCAGGAAGTGGCCGCGCGCGGCGGTCCGGTCATCATGATCGCCCCGGAAAAGGCGCCCGACCCGCACGGAGCCGGCATCAGCCGCGTCCACGCCCCGGACTGCCCGGCCCTGATCTCGCCCCTGGTCTACGCCGTGCCGATGCAGCTTCTGGCCTATTACACCGCGGTCCAGAAGGGCACCGACGTCGACCAGCCGCGCAACCTGGCCAAGTCGGTGACGGTGGAATAGGCGAACCCGATCCGCCCGGGGGCGTTTGGAAGCTTCACAAATTACGCCTATGACAGGCGCCCCAAGGCTGATCAGGACGATCCATGACGACCTCCCCCGCCCGCCTGCGTAAGGCGGTCCTGCCCGTGGCCGGTCTCGGCACGCGGGTTCTGCCCGGCACCAAGACCACGCCCAAGGAGCTGCTGAACGTCGTCGACCGACCGATCCTCTCCTACATCGTGGAAGAGGCGCGCGAGGCGGGGATCGAGCACATCGTCTTCGTCACCGGCCGCGCCAAACAGGCGATCGAGGACTATTTCGACCACCAGATCGAGCTTGAGGCCCAGCTCCTGGCCAAGGGCAAGACCGAGATTCTGGAGATCATGAACGCCGAGCTGGCCCAGGCCGGCGAGATGAGCTTCACCCGCCAGATGCAGCCCAAGGGCCTGGGCCACGCCGTCTGGTGCGCCCGCGACATCATCGGCCACGAGCCCTTCGCCGTCATCCTGCCCGACGTCATCGTGGATTCTCAGCCCGGCGCCCTGAAGCAGCTGGCCGAGGTCTACGCCGAGGTCGGCGGCAACGTCATCGGCGTCGAGGCCGTGCCCGCGGCCGACACCCATAAATACGGCATCATCGACCCCGCCTCCCACGACGGCCGCCGCTACGGCATGAAGGGCATGATCGAAAAGCCCGCCCAGGGCACGGCGCCCTCGAACATGTCGATCTCGGGCCGCTACATCCTGCAGCCGGAAATCTTCGACCTGCTGGAGACGCAGGAGCGCGGCGCCGGCGGCGAAATCCAGCTGACCGACGCCATGGACCGGCTGATGAAGACGCAAGTCTTCACCGCCTATGAGTATGAGGGCGTGACCCACGACTGCGGCGACAAGATCGGCCTGCTGCGCGCCAACGTCGCCCTGGCCCTGAAGCGCCCCGATCTGGGCGACGCCGCCCGCGAGGCGATCGAAAGCTTGCTCTAACCTCCCTTCTCCCCTTGTGGGAGAAGGTGGCAGGCGAAGCCTGACGGATGAGGGGTGGCGACATCGCGTTTTGCAAACTCGTCTCCGCTGTCCCGCCTCATTGCTAAAGAAGCCCGCTCACACCCCTCATCCGAGCGCCTACGGCGCCCACCTTCTCCCACAAGGGGAGAAGGACGACCGGCGCCAGCATAATGAGCGTCAAAAATCGCTTTGATTTCAAAGCCCCGCTTGCTGCAGACCGGCTTCAGCCCACCTTGCTCGCCCGCCGCCTCATGATCGCCGGTCAGGCTCCGCAGCTCGTCCGAGTTCAGACGATTCAGACGAATTGGACTCTGTTTTTTCCGCCCTGCGTCGCTTTCGTCGCAGCCAAGCGCCACGCTTTCGCCCCCTCGCGCGTTCGGCTAGGCAGGTTAGAGTGCTGAAAACGAGGTTCGACTGATGCGCGTGATGATTCTGGGCGGCGACGGCTTCTGCGGCTGGCCCACGGCCCTGCACCTCTCGGCGCGCGGCTGGGACGTGCTGGTCGTCGACAACCTCAGCCGCCGCAACATCGACAATGAGCTGGAGATCCGCTCCCTGACCCCGATCCGCACCATGGGCGAGCGCATCGCCGCATGGAAGGAGGTCTCGGGCCGCGCCATCGACTTCGTCAACCTGACCGTCGGCAAGGAGTTCGACCGCCTGGTCGCGCTGATCCACGACTGGGCGCCCGACAGCGTCGTCCACTTCGCCGAGCAGCGCGCCGCCCCCTATTCGATGAAGTCGGCGCGGCACAAGCTCTACACCGTCGACAACAATCTGAACGCCACCAACCACCTGCTGGCCGCCATCGTCGAGAGCGGCCGCGACGTCCACCTGGCCCACCTGGGGACCATGGGCGTCTACGGCTACACCACGGCGGGCCTGCGCATCCCCGAGGGCTATCTGAAGGTCACGGTCGATACCGACCACGGCCCGACCGAGCAGGAAATCCTGTTCCCGCCGAACCCCGGCAGCATCTATCACATGACCAAGACGCAGGACGCCCTGCTGTTCCAGTTCTACGCCAAGAACGACGGCCTGAGGATCACCGACCTGCACCAGGGCATCGTCTGGGGCGCCCAGACCGAGGAGACCCGGCAGGACGAGCGCCTGATCAACCGCTTCGACTACGACGGCGACTACGGCACGGTGCTGAACCGCTTCCTGATGCAGGGCGCGCTTGGCTATCCGCTGACGGTGCACGGCTCGGGCGGCCAGACGCGGGCCTTCATCCATATCCAGGACACGGTGCGCTGCGTCGAGCTGGCGCTGAAAAACCCGCCCAAGCGCGGCGACCGGGTCAAGATCCTCAACCAGATGACCGAGAGCCGTCGCGTCCGCGACCTGGCCCGCATGGTGGCCGACATGACGGGCGCCCAGGTCCACAACGTCGCCAATCCGCGCCAGGAGGCCGACGAGAATGAATTGGTCGTCGCCAACGACCAGTTCCGCGAACTGGGGCTGAAGCCGATCACCCTGGCCGAGGGGCTGATGGCCGATGTGACCGACATCGCCCGCCGCTACGCCGACCGCGCCGACCGGACCAAGATTCCTTGCGTCACCGCCTGGAACGTCGGCCGCGCCGAAGCCCTGCGCGACGAGGCCGAAACGACCGCCCCTTCCCCCGTCCGCGTCCTGTCCGCCTGAAAGACCCAAGCCCGATGACCGAACCCGCCGCCGCCCCGTCCCTGCTGGTGTTCGGCGGCGGCTATCTGGGACAGGCGGCGGCGCGCGAGGCCGTGCGGCGCGGCGGCCGGGCCTTCGCCACCTCGCGCGATCCCGAAACCCGTCAGGCGCTGGCGGGGCAGGGGATCACGCCGGTCGATCCGGCCGACGCCAAGGCCCTGGGCGCGGCCCTGGCGGCCGCTCAGGCTGTTCTGATCACCACGCCGCCCGACGCCCACGGCTGCCCGGCCCTGCGCGCCCTGACGCCCCTGTCCGCTGACGCCTGGCCCGACTGGATCGGCTATGTCTCCTCCACCGCCGTCTACGGCGACCGGGCGGGCGGCTGGGCCTTCGAGGGCGATCCGCTGAACGCCGCCACGCTGGAAGGCGCCCGTCGCGCCCGCGTCGAACGCGACTGGCTGGACGGAGCGCAGGTCATGGGGCTGACGCTGCAAATCTTCCGCCTGCCCGGCTTCTACGGCCCCGGCCGCAGCGTCATCGACCGTCTGCGCGCCGGAACCGCCCGCCTGGTGAGAAAGCCCGGCCAGGTGTTCAACCGCATCCATGTGGACGACGTGGTCTCGGGCCTATTCGCCTCCATAGACCGGCCGCGCCCCGGCGGCGTCTACAACCTGACCGACGACGAGCCGACCTCCGCCGACGTCGTCACCGCCTGGGCGGCTGAACGCCTGAAGCTGCCGCGCCCGCCTGAGGTCGACTGGACCGCCCCCGAGGTCAGCGAAGCCATGCGCCGCTTCTACCTGGACTCCAAGCGCATCTCCAACGCCCGCGCCAAGGCCGAACTGGGCTGGCGTCCCCGCTACCCCTCCTACCGCGAAGGGCTGGAAGCGATTCTGGCGTCAGAGGACTGAGGCGTCAGAGCGGCTTGCGCGCAATCAGGTCGATCAGGGCCGAAACGCCCGAATGGCCCGGGCCTTCGTCCAGCTCGGCGTCATAGGCGTCGATCCGTTCGATCTCCAAATCGGCGAAGGCCTCACGCAGCAGGGCCTCGGCATAGAGGTTCTCCTCCACCCCCGGTCCGCCCGTGCCATAGGCCAGCTGCTCGGGCCGATAGCCTTCCAGCAACAGAAGGCCGCCGGGCTTCAGCGCCGTCTTCATGCGAGCGAACATCCGGTCGCGCGCGGCCGGGCCGACGAACTGGATGAAGACGCCGACGACCACGTCCATCGTGCCTTCAGGCCAGGCCCAGTCGTCCAGCCCGCCGATCTGGGCGTCCAGCGCGACTCCGCGCCGGGCCGCCAGAGCCTGCGCCTTCTCCACCGCACGCGGCGAGATGTCGAAGGTCAGGACGTCCAGCCCCTGCTGCGCCAGCCAGACGCCGTTGCGCCCCTCGCCGTCCGCAACAGACAGGGCCTTCAACCCCGGCTGCAGACGCTCCGCCTGCCGCGCCAGAAAGGCGTTGGGCGCCTCGCCGAAACGATAGACGTCATCGGCATAGCGCGCGTCCCAGAAGGCGCGCGTATCGGGCGCAGCGGTCATCAGCGATCTCCCTTGAGGCTCAAGGGGGATATGGCGACGCTGGCCGCCCCCGCAAGCGGCCGCGGCGCGATCACGCACGCCACGCGCAAGCTTCAGCGCCGAGCTTCGCTCAAGCCGCGAGGGTCCGCGACCCGAGCATAGCGGCACTTAAAATGGCAGGATGTTGCGCTGGCGGCTGTAGCTCATGGTGCCGACGTTGGCGCCCAGACGCACGCCGACGCCGGTGCGGATCGGGGCTAGGACGATGCCGTCCGCGCGCTGATAGTTCACGCCCAGGCCGGCGACCAGATAGGCCGAGCCCTCGACGCCCGGATAGCGGCGATAGAGCATGTCCGGGTGGTAGAGGCCGTAAACCAGGGTGAACACCCGGCTGGCGTTGCCGCCCCAGTCCCAGCCGATGGAGGCGCCCTGCCAGAACACCTCCTGCGAGGCCGACAGATCCTTCATGTGCAGGGCTCCGCGGCCGTAACGCAGACCGGCCACCACGGCCCCGCGCCTTCCTCGCCCGCGATATAGGCGGTGGGGCGGTCGCCCTGTTCGGCGAAGATGCGTTCAATGGCGCCGCCTACAGCCTCGGCGGCGATGCCCAGTTCCCGCGAGCCGGCGGTGACCAGTTCGTCAAAGGTGTAGGCCTGGGCCCGCTGATCGGACGCGATCGGATAGTTGGGATCGGCGGGCGGGCGGCTGGCGCAAGCGCCGAGGCCGGCGGGCAGGGCGCCGGCGGCGGCGATACCGAGGCTGGTGCGGATCAGTTGGCGGCGGTGCATAATCAAGGCTCCCGGCTAAGGACGGTCCGCCCGTCGTCGCGGGCTTGGCCTACCGTCCCTGCCTTTTACGGCAGCCTTGGGGCTTTAAGGTTAACCGAAGATTGCCCGCGCCCCCTTAAAGCGTTCCGGCGGATCAAGCCTGCGTCATGCAGACCGGAAATCCGCCGGGCTGTCAGTGCTTGTCGGTCTTGGCCGCGATCCAGTCCATCAGCGCCAGAAGCACCCCCGAGGCGATGAAGGTCAGATGGATGATCACCGCCCACATCAGCGCCGCCTCATCCAGCGGATGACCCGGCTTGCCGATGTTCATGAAGCTCTTGAGCAGATAGATGGCCGAGATCGCCACGATGGAGGCGATCAGCTTCATCTTCAGGCCCGAGAAATCCACCGACCCCATCCACGGCGGGGCGGTCCACGTGGTTCTCGTCCAGATCCAGCTTGGAGACGAAATTCTCATAGCCGGAATAGAGGACGATCAGCAGCAGATTGCCCGCCAGCGACAGGTCACCAGGCTGAGGATGGCCAGGATGGCGGTGTCGGACGTCATGTGGCCGTCGCCGACGATGAAGGCCTGCGGCAGGTAGTAGAACAGCTCCCGCACGAAGACGACGAGCAGCATCACCAGGGCCAGCACCAGGCCGAGGTAGAAGGGGGCCATCAACCAGCGCGCGCGGAACAGGTTCCGTTCGAACTGGGTCTCGGCCCAGGGCTTCTTGTCCGTCATGTTCAGCTTCTCAGTGTTCCGCCGACCTTGGTCGCAGCAGACGTGATCTTGGCCGTCAGGGCCTCGATCTCCGCTTCGGTCAGGGTGGCGGCGCGGGGCTGGACCTCGACCTCGATCGCCACCGACTTCTGACCTTCCGGCACGCCTTGGCCGCGATAGACGTCGAAGACGCGCACCTCGGCGATCAGGGCCTTGTCGGCGCCCGCCACGGCGCGGGTCAGGTCGCCTACGGCCTTGGCTTCATCCATCAGGAAGGCGAAGTCGCGGGTCAGGGGCATCAGGTTCGGCAGGTCCGCCGCGCCGCGCGCCTTGCCCGCCCCACTCTTCCCTTTTTGGCCGCGCGGTTCCGGCACGGAGTCGAGCACGATCTCGAAGGCCAGCATGGGACCGTCGGCGTCCAGCGCCTTCAGCACGCGCGGGTGCAGGCGCCGAACTCAACGATGACGTTCTTGGGCCCCAGTTGCAGCCGGGCCGAACGGCCGGGGTGCCACCAGTCGCGGTTCGACCCTTGCGCCAATTGCAGGGAGGCGACCGGGGCGCCGATCTCTTCCAGCACGGCCATCAGGTCGCCCCTTCAGTGCAAACAGGGGGTCTTCCCCCGCCCCGCCCCAGTGGCGGTCGGCGTGCGGCGCCGCCAGGCCCCGCGATGACGGTGCGCTGGCCGTTCGGCTGGTCGTCCAGATAGATGGGGCCGATCTCGAACAGGGCGACGTCGGCGTGGCCGCGCGCGGCGTTGCGCGCCGCCGCCTGGATCAGGTTCGGCAGGGCCGAGGGCCGCATGCAGTCCAGATCGGCCGCGATGGGGTTCTCCAGCACCAGGCGCTCGTCCCCGCCGCCGAACAGGGCGGCGATCGACTGCTTGGTGAAGGACCAGGTGACGGCCTCGGCGTAGCCCAGGGCCGCCAAGGCGCGACGGGCCGTGCGCACGCGCGCCTGACGCGAGCTGAGCACCCCGCCCGGCGCCGGGGCGACCGGCGGCAGGGGCGCGTCGGGCAGGGCGGCGTAGCCCTCGATGCGGGCGACCTCCTCGACCAGATCAGCCGGACCTTCGACGTCGCGACGCCAGGACGGCGGCGTCACCGACCAGGGCGAGCCGCGCATGACGGTGAAGCCCAAGGCGAACAGGATCTCGAAGATCCGGTCCTCGCCCAGGTCCATGCCCGACAGGCGCTTCACATAGGCCGGGTCGAAGGCGAAGGCGGCAGGGGCGGCCGGGGCCTGCCCCGCCACCGTGACCGTCGACGGCTCGCCGCCGCACAGGTCCAGGATCAGTTGCGTCGCCAGCTCCAGACCGGGGACGACCGAGGCTGTGTCGACGCCGCGCGCGAAGCGGTACTGGGCGTCGGAGCTGGCGCCCAGCGAGCGGCCCGTCTGGGCCGTGACGATAGGGTCGAACCAGGCGCTTTCGACGAAGACGTCGACCGTCTCGTCCGAACAGCCGGTGGAGACGCCGCCCATGACGCCGCCCAGGCCGATGGCGCGCTGGCCCCCGTCGTCGGCGATGACGCAGTCGGCGGCGCCCGGCGCATAGGTCTTGCCGTCCAGGGCTTCCATCTGGTCGGCGGCGCCGCGACCGGCGCGCACCACGATCCCGTCGCCCGACAGGCTCGCCAGGTCATAGACGTGCAACGGCCGCGCGCGGTCGTAGGAAATCAGGTTGGTGATGTCGACGAGACGGTTGATCGGACGCAGGCCGATCGCCGTCAGCCGCTGTTGCAGCCACTCCGGCGACGGGCCGTTCTGCACGCCCCGGATCACGCGGCCGGCGAAGACCGGGCACAGCTCGGGCGCCTCCAGCGTCACCGAGACGGGGCTGTCGAACGCGCCGGCGACCGGCGCGATCTCCGGCGTCGTCAGCTTGCCCAGGCCGGCGGCGGCCAGATCGCGGGCGATGCCCGCCACGCCCAGCCAGTCGGGACGGTTCGGCGTCACCTCGAAGTCGATGACCGGCTCGGCGCCGAACACTCCGGCGGCGGGCTGGCCGACCTGCAGGTCGTCGGACAGCTCCAGAATGCCGTCGCTTTCGTCGGGCAGTTCAAGCTCCGCGCCCGAGCACAGCATGCCGTTGGACACCACGCCGCGCACCGGCTTCTCGACCAGGGTCACGCCCAGACCGGGCACATAGGCGCCGATGGGGGCGTAGATGGTGGTCAGGCCCGCTCGTGCGTTCGGCGCGCCGCAGACGATCTCCTTCAGGCCGTCCACGGTCTCGACCTGGCAGACCTGCAGCCGGTCGGCGTTCGGGTGACGCTCGGCCGAAACGATCTTGGCCACCGTGAAGGGCGCCAGGGCGGCGATGGGGTCGTGGACCTCCTCTACCTCCAGCCCGGCCATCGTCATGGCCTCAGCGACCTGATCGACCTCGGCCTCGGGTGTCCAGATGGGCCTTCAGCCAGGAAAGCGTGAACTTCATTGGGTCGCACCGTCCTGCGGCTGCGCCAGGGCCTTGGCCATGTTGTCGAGGAAGGCGGACGAGCCGGTGAAGCCGACGCCCAGGAAGTTGCAGTTGATGAACTGGCAGTTTCTTGAACGGGATCGGACCGGTCACGCGCTGCGGACCCTGCGGGCTCAGCATCAGGTTGCGCGGATCGCCATGGGCGTCGCCCATGTTGCAGCCGTCGAAGTTGCAGCCTTCCAGCGGCAGCAGGACGGCCGGCCCCTCGATCAGGCAATTCTCGAACCGGCGGCCTTCAATGACCATGGACCCGGCGCGCGCCGTCTCCATGAACAGCTGGGGCAGCCAGACCGTCTTGTTCGCATAGTTCGGGCCAGGGCCCAGCAGCTCCAGGACGATCGGTTCAGCGGCGGCGGTGTTGGTCGCGTCAGTCATGGGATCGCTCTTTCAATATCAGCTGAGGCCCGACGCCGGGTTCGGCGCGGCGAAGGCGGAGAAGCCGTAGTGCGCCAGCCAGCGCGTATCGGCCTCGAACATAGGGCGCAGGTCGGGCACGCCGTATTTCAACATGGCCAGGCGGTCGACGCCCATGCCGAAGGCGAAGCCCTGATACTCGTCCGGATCGATGCCGCAGTTGCGCAGCACGTTCGGATGCACCATCCCGCAGCCCAGAATCTCCAGCCAGTCCTCGCCCTCGTTCAAGGTCAGCTTGCCGCCGGAACGGTCGCAGCGGATGTCCATCTCGGCCGAGGGCTCGGTGAAGGGGAAGTGGTGCGGGCGGAAACGGGCGTGAACATCGTCCAGCTCGAAGAAGCGGGCGATGAAGGTCTCCAGCGTCGTCTTCAGATGGCCCATGTGGATGTCGCGATCGATCACCAGGCCTTCGATCTGATGGAACATCGGCGTGTGGGTGGCGTCTGAATCCTTACGGAAGGTGCGGCCCGGCGCGATGATGCGGATCGGCGGCTTCTGCGACATCATGGTGCGGACCTGCACCGGGCTGGTGTGGGTCCGCAGCACCTTGCGCTCGCCCGTTTGCGGGTCGGGCTTCAGGAAGAAGGTGTCGTGCATCTCCCGCGCCGGATGCTTGGGCGGGAAGTTCAGCGCCGTGAAGTTGTGGAAGTCGTCCTCGATGTCCGGCCCCTCGGCGACCGAGAAGCCCATGTCGGCGAAGACGGCGACCATCTCGTCCATGACCTGCATGGTCGGATGCACCCCGCCCTTGCGGCGTGGGCGGCTGGGCAGGGTCAGATCGACGCGCTCGGCCAACAGGCGGGCGTCCAGCTCGGCGGCCTCCAGCTCGGCCTTGCGGGCGGCCAGGGCCGACGACACCCGGTCGCGCAGGCCGTTGATGACGGGGCCGCGCTCGCGGCGCTCATCGGGGCTCAGCGCCCCCATGCCTTTAAGCAGGGCCGAGACGGTCCCCGTCTTGCCGAGGGCGGCGACGCGCACCTCCTCGATCGCGGCGACGGTCGAGGCCGCCCCGATGGCGTTGATCAGGTCGAGTTCTAGCTGGGCGAGATCGGTCATGGTCCGCAGCGTCTAGCCCGCCGCAGCCGTCTCGCAAAGCCTTTCAGCGTCGATCCGCCTCAATCCGCAAGGATGAAGGTGACCTTCATGTTGACTCGATATTCGGCGATCGCGCCGTCACGCACGATCACCTTCTGCTCCTGAATCCAGGCGCCTTCGACGTGACGCAGGGTCTTGTCGGCGCGGGCGACGCCCTGAGCGATGGCGTCCTCGAAGCTGACGGTCGAGGACGCGGTGATTTCGGTGACGCGGGCGACAGACATGGCGAAGCCTCCTGAAACGCCGATCGGCGACCGGCTGCCTCACCCCAACGCCCGACACGCCCGAAAGGTCAGGCGCCCCATGAAAAACGCCCGCCCCGGCGACCGGGACGGGCGTTTGTTCTTTAAGCTGAACGCTATCGCGCGGCCTGCATGGCCTCGCGACATGTCGCCTTAGGCCAGGGCCGCGCGAACCTTGTCGGCGATGCCCTTGAAGCCGGCTTCATCGGCGGCGATGGCGGCCAGAACCTTGCGGTCCAGCTCGATGCCCGCCTTGTTCAGGCCGTGCATGAACTGCGAATAGGTGAAGCCTTCGGTGCGGGCCGCGGCGTTGATGCGCTGGATCCACAGGGCGCGGAACGAGCGCTTCTTATTGCGACGGTCGCGGTAGGCGTACTGACCGGCGCGATCCACGGCGGCCTTGGCGGCGCGGATGGTGTTCTTGCGGCGGCCGTAGAAGCCCTTGGCCTGCTTCAGGACTTTCTTGTGCTTGGCGTGGGACGTAACGCCCCGGGTGACGCGAGCCATTGTAAATTTCCCTTCGGGAAGTCCCTACCGCTCGGCCCGCTGGGCCTCGCTGCTTGAGGGACTTAGTTCAAATTCTATGCGGTTGAGAGATCGTGTCTGCGTGCGCCGATCAGGCGTACGGCATGTAGGACTTGATCTTCTTGGCGTCGGCGTCGGCCATGACCGAAGTGCCGCGGTTCTGGCGGATGTACTTCGAGTTGTGGCTAATCAGGCGGTGGCGCTTGCCGGCCACGCCAGCCTTGACCTTGCCCGTCGCGGTGAATTTGAAGCGCTTCTTGGCGCCCGACTTCGTCTTCAGCTTCGGCATTTTCACTCTCTTTATTGAGGGGTCTCCCGCCCTTCGGGCTACTTGAGCCCCAAGGTCAGATGACCGATTTAAGACCGCCCAGGCATGCCTGTTCGCCCGGCGGTCCGGTACGCGAAGGCGCGGCTTCTACGCCAAACGGGGACCGGAGGCAAGAAGAGTCCGCATGAACGGGTTCAGACCTGAGCCGCCCGACGGCGCGCGGCGCGCCCGGCGTTGATCGCCATGACCGCCGCCGGAACCGTCAGCACCGCCCCGACCAGGAAGGGCCAGTCCGGCCCCACGGCGGAATAGAGAACCCCCGCCACCATGGGGCCGACGATGCGCGCCATCGACCCGGCCGCCATGTTCAGCCCCAGCATGGCCCCCTGCCGATCCGGCGGGGACGAACGGCTGATCAGGGCCGAAATGTTGGGCATGGCCAGCGACATGCCGCAGGCGCCGATCCCCATGACGATGGGAATGATCCACCCGGCCGACACCGGAATGACGAACAGCCCCAGGTCGATCTGCGTCGCCGGGAACCAGGCCGGCGGCGCGACCACCTGCAGAATGAGCGACGTCCCGAACAGCAGCATCCCCGCCGCCAGCACCCGCGCCTCGCCGAAGCGCCGCGCCAGCCGACCGGCCAGCAGCCCCTGGTTCACGGCCGAGACCAGGCCCACGATCATGAAGCTGAGCCCCACCTCGCGCGCGGTCCAGGCGTAGCGGTTCTCGGCCCACAGGCCGAAGGCGGCCTCCATGGCCGAAAAGCCCGCCAGATAGATCAGGCTGACCACCAGGACGCGCGACACCACCTCGTCCGTGCGAGCGAACTGAATCCCCGACAGGAAGGCGGGGCGCGGCGCCGCCGGATCGGCCTTGGCCCGGCTCTCGCGCAGGAAGAACATCACCCCCAGCGCCGCCAGCACCGCCGCGCCCGAGGCCGCGAAGATAGGCAGCTGATAGCCGACATGGCCCATCTGCGGCTGGGCCAGCAGGCCGCCCATGCCCGGCCCGACAATGAAGCCCAAGCCGAAGGCGGCGCCGATCAACCCCATGCGCCCGGCCCGACGCTCGGGCGGTGTGACGTCGGCGATATAGCCCTGGACCGTCGAGATATTGCCCGCGCCCAGCCCCGTGAACATCCGCACCAGGATCGCCGCCCAGATGTTGGGCGCGAACGCCAGCAACAGATAGCCTACGGCGTTGGCCGCTAGGGTGATCAGCAGAACCGGCTTGCGCCCGATCCGGTCCGACAGCCGCCCCCAGAAGGGCTCGGCGAAGAACTGACCCAAGGAATAGGCCGAGAACATCAGGGTGATCTGCCACGGCTCGGCCTGAAGGCTCTGGGCGAAGAAGGGCAGCAGCGGCACCACCAGGCCGAACCCGACCAGATTGATGAAGACCACGGCGAACAGCACCGCCAGGGTCGGCGTCCCCGCGCCGGAAGCCTTTGTCGTCTGCGCCGTCATTCGTTCTCGTCTCGCCGGATAGTAAGACGCCCCAGCCATGCGGCCGGGGCGTCTTCAAAGTCTTCAATTCAAGTCCGCGATCAGCGGGGCGCCAGGATCATGATCATCTGGCGGCCTTCCATCTTGGGCGCGAACTCGACCTTGGCCTCTTCCTCGAAATCGGCCTGGACCTTGTTCATCAGCTTCATACCCAATTCGGGGTGGGCCATTTCGCGGCCGCGGAAGCGGATGGTCACCTTGACCTTGTCACCGTCGTCGAAGAAGCGGTGCATGGCCTTGGCCTTCACGTCGTAGTCGTGCGTGTCGATGTTCGGTCGAAGCTTGATTTCCTTCAGCTCGACGACCTTCTGACGCTTGCGCGCCTCGGCCTTCTTCTTCTGTTCCTGGAAACGATGCTTGCCGTAGTCCAGAATCTTGCACACCGGCGTTTCGGCGTTGGCGACGATCTGAACCAGGTCCAGGCCCGCCTCCTCGGCAGCCTCCAGCGCGGCCGACAGCGGCATGACGCCCTGCTTTTCCCCATTCTGGTCGATGAGCAGAACGCGGGCGGCGCGGATATCCTGGTTGATGGGCGGCCCGTCCTTTACGGGCGGCGCTTGCATGGGACGGCGAATGGGCGTCGTTTCCTTATGTGATCAGAAGACAGGCGAAACTGGTTGCGAGGATTCAGCGCGCAAGGCTGCGGCTGCGTTCCAAGCGGCCGGAATATGGCGACGCAAGGCCGCTATTTCAAGGGATTTCGGGCCTTCAGGCCTTTACGGCCCCTTCAGCGACATAGGCGTCGTGCAGCTCCAGCACCGCATCGAAGACATGATCGACGCTCAGATCCTCGATCGGGGCGAACTGGCCGCGCGTCTCATTGGACGCCGCCGTGCGCGTCTTCGGCCCCCACGGCCCGTACAGCCACCACTCGGTCGGACCGAACAGGCCCAGGGTGGGCCGCCCCAACGCCGCCGAGACGTGCATCAGGCCGCTGTCGTTTCCGACGAACAGGGTCGCCCGGTCGATGGCCGCAGCCGAGCACAGGATGTCGCCCTTGCCCACGCAGTCGATGGCGCGCGGTCCCGCCGCCTCCAGCGCCGGAGTCGCGGGCGGCCGATCGCCGGGACCGCCGACGGGCATGAAACGCCAGCCGTCGAAGCGCGGCTCGGCCTTCAGCTTTTCGACCAATCGCCCCCAGCGGTCGGCAGGCCAGGACTTGCCCGGCTGGTGGGCGATGGGCGCCAAAGCGATGATCGGCCCTTCGCCCGGCCCGGCGGCCAGTTGGGGATCAATGACGGCGGCGGCCTCGGCGCGGGCCTGAGCATCGAGGAAGATTTCCGGGTCCAACGGCATAGCCGAGCCCATCAGGCGCGACACCATCTCGACCTTGCGCAACCCCGTCTCCCAGCGGCGGTTGTAGACGATGCGACGCTTGGCCGGGATCAGATAGGCCAGGGCCGAGCCGCGGATGTCCACGACCATGTCCCACTTGGTCCCGCGCACCTGATTCCAAAGATCGAGCCAGTGTCCGGCGGCCTTCTTCTTGTCGAGGATGATGACGCGCTCGACGTTCGGCGCCGAACGGAAGAAGGGCGCGGGCGGACGACCGCAGGCGACGGTGATCTGAACGCCCGGCAACTGGCGCGCGATCTCGCGGATCACGCCCGAGGAGATGACGCAGTCGCCGATCCGGTTGGAGCTGACGAACAGGGCTTTGGGAGCAGACAAGCGGGCGCCTCGCGGCCTCTGTGAACAATCGTCGTCTCTGCTAAAGCCATTCCGCGAGGAATGACAGTCCGAGGAGCTTCCCATGTCCGACGTCCAGACGCTGCAACGCCCCGACGGCGAGACCCTGGCCTATAAGGCGGTCAAGGGCGACGGCCCGACCGTCATCTGGATCGGCGGCTTCCGCTCGGACATGGAGGGGACCAAGGCGCTGGCGCTGGACGCCGCCGCCCGAGAGCACGGCTGGAGCTATGTGCGCTACGATCACTTCGCGCATGGCGTGTCGAGCGGCGACTGGAAACAGGCCACCATCGGCCGCTGGCGCGAGGACGCCATCGCCCTGATCGACAGCCTTGAGGGCCCGGTGATCCCGGTCGGCTCGTCGATGGGCGGCTGGGTCGCCCTTCTGGCGACGCTGGCGCGACCAGAGCGGATCAAGGGCGTGGTGCTGGTCAATCCGGCGCAGGACTTCACCGAAAAGCTGATGTGGCCGGGTCTGGCGGATCATGAGCGGCAGGCCATCCTGCGCGAAGGCGAAACGGTCATCACCGAGGAAGGCCTCGGCTCCTACGTCCTGACCCGGCGCATGTTCGAGGAGGCCCGCGACTGGCTGCTGCTGAACGGCCGGATCGACATCACCGCGCCGGTCCATGTGCTGCAGGGCCGCGCCGACGACGTGGTGCCGTGGCGCCATCAGGTCGAGCTGGCCGAGCGCCTGAGCGGCGGCGACCTACGCCTCGACCTGATCGAGGGCGGCGACCACCGCCTGTCCAGCCCTGCGGATCTGGAGCGGTTGGTGGAAGCGGTGGAGGCGATGCGGGGCTGACCCCGCACCGCCGCGACAGCAGCCCATCACAGGATAAATCGGCTCAAATCCACGTTCTTGGCCAGGTCGCCGACCTTCTCGCGCACCTTGTCGCCGTCGAAGATCAGGGTCTGGCCCGAAAGGTCCGAGGCCTTGAAGCTGGTTTCCTCCAGCACGCGCTCCATCACCGTCTGAAGACGGCGCGCGCCGATGTTCTCGACGGTGGAGTTGGCGGCCACGGCGGCGTCGGCCATGGCCTCGACCGCGTCGTCGGTGAAGACCAGCTCGACCCCTTCGGTCGCCAGCAGGGCCTGGTTCTGACGGATCAGATTGGCCTCCGGCTCGGTCAGGATGCGCTTGAAGTCGTCGCGGGTCAGGGCCTTCAGCTCGACCCGGATCGGCAGGCGGCCCTGCAGTTCGGGCAACAGGTCCGACGGCTTGGCCACATGGAAGGCGCCCGAGGCGATGAACAGCACATGGTCGGTCTTCACCGGGCCATATTTGGTCGAGACGGTCGTACCCTCGATCAGGGGCAGCAGGTCGCGCTGCACCCCTTCGCGCGACACGTCGGCGCCGCCGCCGCGATCCTGACGCGCGGCCACCTTGTCGATCTCGTCCAGGAAGACGATGCCCTCGTTTTCGGCCAGCAGCAGGGCTTCCTTGGTCAGGCTTTCCTGATCCAGCAGCTTGTCGCTCTCCTCGGTGACGAGCGGCGCCAGGGCGTCGCGCACGGTCAGCTTGACCGTCTTGGTGCGGCCGCCGCCCATCTTGCCCAGCATCTCCGACAGGTTCAGCAGGCCGACGTTGCCGCCGCCGCCCGGTATATCCAGTCCCTGCAAGGGCGAGGTCGTATCGGCCAGGGCGATCTCGATCTCCTTGTCGTCCAGTTCGCCCGCGCGCAGCTTCTTGCGGAAGGCCTCGCGCGTGACGGGCTGGGAACCCGGTCCGACCAGGGCGTCCAGGATGCGTTCCTCGGCCTGACCTTCGGCGCGGGCCTTGACGCCCGAGCGGCGCTTGTCGCGCACCATGACCAGGGCGCTCTCGACCAGATCGCGCATAATCTGATCGACGTCGCGGCCGACATAGCCGACCTCGGTGAACTTGGTCGCCTCGACCTTGAGGAAGGGCGAGCCGGCCAGACGCGCCAGACGCCGGGCGATCTCGGTCTTGCCCACGCCCGTCGGGCCGATCATCAGGATGTTCTTGGGCGTGACCTCGTCGCGCAGGTCGTCGGGCACGCGCTTGCGGCGCCAGCGGTTGCGCAGGGCCACAGCCACGGCGCGCTTGGCGTCGTCCTGACCGACGATGAAGCGGTCCAACTCGGAGACGATTTCGCGGGGAGACAGATCAGTCATGGTTCAGACGGTCCAGAAATACGCATATCAGGCGCTCAAGCAGCAAGCCGCCGCGCGGTGAGCGATAGCGCCCTACAGACTTTCAATGGTGAGATTGCCATTGGTGTAGACGCAGATGTCGGCGGCGATCTTCATGGCCTTGCGGGCGATCTGTTCGGCGTCCAGCTCGGTGTGCTCGTCGATCAGGGCGCGGGCGGCGGCCAAGGCGTAGTTACCGCCCGAGCCGACAGCGGCCACGCCGTATTCCGGCTCCAGCACATCGCCGACGCCGGTGACGGTCAGAATGGTGTCCTTGTCGGCGACCAGCAGCATGGCCTCCAGCCTCCGCAGATAGCGGTCGGTGCGCCAGTCCTTGGCCAGCTCGACGCAGGCGCGGGCCAGTTGGTCCGGGTACTGCTCCAGCTTGGCCTCCAGCCGCTCGATCAGGGTCAGGGCGTCGGCCGTCGCCCCGGCGAAGCCCGCCAGAACCTTGCCGTTCGCCAGGGTGCGCACCTTGCGCGCCGCGCCCTTGACGATGGTCGGCCCCATGGAGACCTGGCCGTCGCCGGCGATGACGGTGCGGCCGTTCTTGCGCACCGCCAGAATGGTGGTGCCGTGCCAGTCGGGGAAGTTCGAGACGCTCATGTTCATGGCCGTTGAGATGGCGAAGCCCGTGGCCCGCCGCAAGATCAGGCTTTGTCGCAACCGCCCGAAAAGCTTAACCATAAGAGATTCTTAATCGCCCCATGACAGGGGAACGCCCCCGGTCGCCCCATCATCTCGCCGTCCGCGAGGCGGGGGAGGCTGCGTTTGCGTTTCGAGTTCCCTTGCCCCTGCACCGCGCCATCTATGTCAGCGACGCCGTCGGCGGCGCGGCGACCAGCCTCCTGATCCTGGCGGAGATCCTCGGCGAGTCCGAGCGCAACAATCGCCGCGAAGGTCTGACCAGCGCCCTGATGCGCCATGGCGGCCAGTTCCTGCAGATCATCGAGGGCCGCCGAACCGACGTCGACCGCCTGATGGACCGGCTGCGGGTCGATCCGCGCCATGAAAACCTGCGCCTGTTGTCTGACGTCGCTGTCAGCGGCCGCCGGTTCGGCGACTGGCCCATGATCCTGGCCGAGCTGACGCCCGAGGCGGCCCGCCTGTTGAACGGCGAAGCCCTGGACCAGCTCAGTCCCGCGCGCGCCGAGACCCTGCTGGCCCTGGCCGTCGGGGTCGCGCCCGTTCCGGCCTGACGCATCCGTCCGACTGCGCTAGACAGTCGGCGTGACCCAGCCTTCCGCTCCTCTCGCCCCGGTTCGCTTCTCCGACGAGGAAGTCGACCGCTACGCCCGCCAGCTGGTGCTGTCCGAGATTGGCGGTCCCGGCCAGCAGGCGCTGAAACGCGCCCGCGTGCTGATCGTCGGCATGGGCGGGGTGGGCAATCCGGCCGCCCTCTATCTGGCCGCCGCCGGGGTGGGGACTCTGGGCCTGATCGACGACGACACGGTCGCCCTGTCGAACCTGCAACGCCAGATCGCCTTCACCACCGAAGACCCCGGCCGCGCCAAGGTCGAGGCGGGCGCCGCGCGGCTGAACGCTCTCAACCCGCACGTCACGGTCCAGACCTTCAACCAGCGCGTCACGCCGGACAGCGCGGCGGCTCTGATGCGGGACTTCGACCTGGCGCTGGACGGCACCGACGACTTCGAGACGCGGCTGGCCGTCAACGCCGCCTGCGTGGCGGCGGGCAAGCCGCTGGTGTCCGGCGCCCTGGGCCGTTGGTCGGGGCAGGTGTCGGTGTTCGAGGGGCGGCCTTGCTACCAGTGCCTGGTGCCCGAGATTCCGCCCGACGCCGAGACCTGCGCCCGCGTCGGCGTGGTCGGCGCCCTGGCCGGCGTTATCGGCGCCATGGCGGCGCTGGAGGCGATCAAGCGGATCACCGGCGCAGGCGAGCCGCTGACCGGCCGCCTGATGCTATACGACGGCCTGGCGGGAACCAGCCGCGTCGTGAAGATCGCCGCCGACCCCGCCTGCCCCGTCTGCACTTCAAACCACGACGCAGCTTAGTTGAAAATCAACCGCGCTAGAGTGTGATTATAATTCAGCTACATACTAACGGCTCAAAACTAGAATACGGCCCCGTATCGCCATAGTCCGCACGGCTATAGTCACATCCCACTACGCTAAACCCAACCTCAACGGTTAGATGCTCGTCAGAGTAGAAACGAGTGACGCCCGGCGGCGTACCATCGATAGGAATCTGCGGCCCGCTCTGTAGCGCCAACACAAGCGTAAACGCGGCTACACTCCAAAACAGCTTCATTGTTTCACCCTCTCAATAACATGCGAGAGATAAAAATATCGCCGTTCTATTAAAAATCAACCAGGCGGAAGCCGTCCATAGAATCACCGTCACAACATCGCCGGGATGACCCGGTCCGGCGGGCGGTGGCCGTTCTGATAGGTCATGATGTTGGCGATCACCCGATCGCCCATGTCCTGACGCGCCTCGAGGGTAGCCGAGCCGAGGTGAGGCAGCAGCACCACGTTCGCACGGCCGAGCAGACCCGGATGCACCTTGGGCTCGTTTTCAAACACGTCCAGGCCGACGCCGAACAGGGCGCGGCGGTCCAGCGCCTCGACCAGGGCGGCTTCGTCGATCAGCTCGCCCCGCGCGGTGTTGACCAGGATGGCGTGCGGCTGAAGCCGGGCCAGACGCTCGGCCGACAATAGGTGGTGCGTCTCCTTCGTCGCCGGACAGTTCAGCGAAACGACGTCCATCCGCGCCAGCATCTGATCCAGATCGTCCCACCAGGTCGCGCCCAGCTCCTCGGCGATCATGTCCGGAACGGGCTTGCGGTTGTGATAGTGGACCTGCATCCCGAAAGCCCTGGCGCGACGAGCCAGAGCCTGGCCGATGCGGCCCATGCCGACGACGCCCAGGCGCTTGCCCCACAGCTTGCGACCGCACATCCAGGTCGGGCTCCACCCCTCGAAGCGCCCGGCCTCGACCACGCCTGCGCCCTCGACGATGCGGCGGCTGACGGCCAGGATCAGGCTCATGCCCAGATCGGCCGTGTCCTCGGTCAGGACGCCCGGCGTATTGGTGACGATGACGCCGCGCCCGACGGCGGCGTCGATGTCGATGTGATCCACGCCCGCGCCGAAGTTGGCGATCATCTTCAGCTGATCGCCTGCGCCCGCGATCAGTTCGGCGTCCAGCTGGTCGGTGATGGTCGGCGCCAGCACCTCGGCCCGCTGCAGGGCCGCAGCCAGCTCATCGCGCGACATCGGCCGGTCGGTCAGGTTCAGCTCGGCGTCGAAAAGTTCGCGCATCCGCGTTTCAACCGCGTCAGGCAGGCGTCTGGTTAATACGACCTTAAGCTTGCGAGCGGACATAGGAGACCTGGGTTTTCCACGGGCGGCGCCCGTTCGGAACGGGTCGATATTCGGTGTCTAGCAAAGCTGCGGTCAGGATCAAAAGGGCGCCTCGCGTCGCGGCCCTCGCCGCTGTCCTCATGACCGGCGTTCTGCTGTCGGCGGGATCGACCATGCCCGACGGCCGCCCGACCCCGACGGGGCTGGAGGTGCCGCGCTGGGTGACGCTGAAATCCTCGCAGGTGCGGGCGCGTCAGGGGCCGGGCCTCGACTACCGCATCCTGTGGGAATATCGCGCGGCAGGCCTGCCGGTTCAGGTGATCGCCGAGACGCGCGAATGGCGAAAGATCTGCGATCCCGACGGCTCCGTCGCCTGGATTCACCGCACCGTCGCCTCGGGCCGCCGCAGCGTGTTCAACCGTTCGGACGAGGCCGTGCCGATCCGCTCGGGTCGGTCCGAGACCGCCTCGGTCCGCGCTCTTCTGTCGCCCCGCGCCCTGGTTCCTCTGGACGAATGCGAGGACGGCTGGTGCCGGGTGCGGGCGCGCAAGCTGCGCGGCTGGGTCGCCGAGCGGGCGGTCTTCGGAACCCAGGAGCGGTCCCTGTGCAACGCCGCCCGACCCGCCGGAACCGGCCGCGCTTCCTGATCTCATATACTGACGGCATGGTTGAGCGCGGCCTCTGGGTCGTGTAACCCGCCAGCAACACCTTTCGGAGCCGATTTCCCTTGAGCCAGTCGCAATATCCGTCGTCGTTCGATCACGAAGGCCTGCTGGCCTCGGGCCGGGGCGAGCTGTTCGGTCCGGGCAACGCCCAACTGCCGGCCCCGCCCATGCTGATGTTCGACCGGATCAAGACCATCAGCGCCGACGGCGGCGACTACGGCAAGGGCTATGTCGAGGCTGAACTCGACATCAACCCGGACCTCTGGTTCTTCCAGTGCCACTTCATCGGCGATCCGGTCATGCCGGGCTGCCTGGGCCTGGACGCCATGTGGCAGCTGGTCGGCTTCTACCTCGGTTGGATCGGCGGACCGGGCAAGGGCCGCGCCCTGGGCGTCGGCGAGGTCAAATTCACCGGCCAGGTGACGCCGGACGTCAAGAAGGTGGTCTATAAGGTCCACCTGAAGCGCGTCATCAACCGCAAGCTGGTCATGGGCATCGCCGACGGCGTGCTCGAGGCCGACGGCGAGGTCATCTACACCTGTCAGGACATGCGCGTCGGCCTGTTCGGCGGCGCGGCCCCGGTGGAACCCGACCCCGCCTGACCCCACTTGATGGATAGCCGCGGCCAACGCGGCGTCCGCAGACTTTGTAGGATTGGAAACACCATGCGGCGTGTCGTCGTCACCGGACTGGGCATCGTCTCTTCCATCGGCACCGGCCAGGATCAGGTCGCGGCCTCCCTTCGCGACGCCAAGTCGGGCGTCCAGCACGCCGCCGACCACGCCAAATACGGCTTCCGATCCCAGGTCTGGGCGCCGCCCGCCCTGGGTCATACGGCCGAGGACTGGGCGCCGCTGGTCGACCGTCGCGCCGCCCGCTTCCTGGCCAACGGCACGGCCTGGGCGCACATCGCCTTTGAAGAGGCACTGAAGGACAGCGGCCTGACCGCCGAAGAGATCAAGGATCCGCGCATCGGCCTGATCGTCGGCGAGGGCGGCCCCTCGACCCAGGTCATCCTGCAGGCGGCCCAGACGACCGTCGAAAAGGGCTCGCCCAAGCGCGTCGGCCCCTTCGCCGTGCCCAAGGCGATGGCGTCCGGCCCCTCGGCCGTGCTGGCCACCTGGTTCGAACTGAAGGGCGTCAACTATTCGATCAGCTCGGCCTGTGCGACCAGCGCCCACTGCATCGGCGCGGCCGCCGAGCAGATCGCCTGGGGCAAGCAGGACGTGGTCTTCGCCGGCGGCTGCGAGGATATCGACTGGTCCATGTCGAACATGTTCGACGCCATGGGCGCCATGTCCTCCAACTTCAACGACACCCCGGACAAGGCCAGCCGCGCCTATGACACGGCCCGCGACGGCTTCGTCATCGCCGGCGGCGCCGGCATCGTCGTGCTGGAAGAATACGAACGCGCCGTGGCGCGCGGCGCGACCATCTACGCCGAAGTCACCGGCTACGGCGCCAACTCGGACGGCTACGACATGGTGGCCCCCTCGGGCGAGGGCGCCGAGCGCTGCATGAAGATCGCGCTGGAGATGGCCGGCAATCCCAAGATCGACTACCTGAACCCGCACGGCACCTCGACGCCGGTCGGCGACAGCAAGGAGATGGGCGCGGTGCGCAACGTCTTCGGCGACGCCATGCCGATGATCTCCTCGACCAAGTCGCTGACGGGCCATTCGCTCGGCGCAGCGGGCGCGCAGGAAGCCATCTACTGCCTGCTGATGATGAAGCACGGCTTCGCCGCCGAAAGCGCCCACATCGAGACCCTGGACCCCGAGTTCGAGGGCATGCCCATCCTGCGTCAGCGCCACGACGGCGAACTGAAGCACGTCATGTCCAACAGCTTCGGATTCGGCGGCACCAACGCCACCCTGATCCTGTCGAAGGTCTAAGCTTCACCGATCGGGAAAATACGAAGCGACACGAAAACGCCCCCATTCGGTCCTTCGCCCGCCCGGAACGGCGCGCACACATGCATCATCGGCCCGTCGGAGTTCGGAAAAGTCCCGGATCCTGAACAGCCCCCCCAGCCCCCCGGATTTTTCCGCGTAAAGGGCTTCGGCGGGTCGATGCTTCCTCCAAGCGACGCCCGCGCCTGCCCCTCCTCCCCCTCCCCGGCAGCGCGGGCGTTTTGCTGTCCGCTTCCCAACAGACGCACAAGACTTCGCCCGCGCGACGCCGGGTCACGCGGGCGATGCCGTAGAGCTTCAGACGGCGCGGATCAGGCCGGAAGGTCGATCTCGACGCGTTCGTTGTCGCGCAGGACGATGATCGGCACGACCGCCTCGCCCGCCGCCTGCAGACGCTGGGCCAGATCCTTCATGTCGGCGATCTCGGCGCCGTTCGCTTGGACCACCACATCGCCAGCCTGGAACCCAGCCGCGGCGGCGGACGACCCCGCCTCGACCACGGCGATCTGGGCCCCGCGGCCCGAAGCCGGATTGCGCACCGTCAGGCCGCGCGACATGGCGGCCTGGGCGCCCAGACGCACGGCGGCCGGATCGGACGGCTCGACCGTCAGCCGGGTCGAGGCCTCGCGGCCGTCGCGCAGATAGACGACCGGCATCTGGGTTCCGGCGCGGGCGATGCCGACCGTGGCCTGGACCGAACCGGCGTTGGCCACCGGGCGGTCCTGGATGCGCGTCAGCACGTCGCCGGGCTTCAGCCCCGCCTTCTCGCCCGCCGAGCCCGGCTCGACGTCATAAACCACGGCGCCGCGCACGATGTTCAGCCCGACTTCGCGCGCGCGCTCGGCCGTCAGGGAGCCGAGGCCCAGGCCGACGCGGCCGCGCTTGACCTCGCCGGTGGCGCGCAGTTGGTCGACCACGAACATCATGATGCGCGTCGGCACGGCGAAGGCGATGCCGTCGTTGCCGCCGCCGAAACCGCCCGACAGGATGGCGGTGTTGATGCCGATCAGGCGCCCCCGGCTGTCCAGCAGCGGCCCGCCCGAGTTGCCTGAGTTCACCGCCGCGTCGGTCTGGATGTAGTCCTCGATGGCGTCGCCCATGCCCGAGCGGTTCAGGCCCGAGATGACGCCCATGGTCAGAGTCTGGTCCAGACCCAGGGGATAGCCGACGGCGAAGGCCAGGTCGCCGCTGCGCAGGGTGTCGGAATCCACCGTCGCCACCTGCGACAGGCCCGTGGCGTCGATCTTCAGCACGGCGATGTCCGTCGCCTTGTCCGCGCCGATCAGGGTGGCGTCGAACAGCCGGCCGTCGATCAGGTCGACCGTGAACTTCTGGCCGTTCTCGATGACGTGATGGTTGGTGACGATGATGCCTTCGCGCGCGTCGATGATGACGCCCGAGCCGCCCTGCGACGGCTTGGGATTGTTTTCCGAGCTGGGACCGCGCGACTGGCCCAGGGTCGTCACCTGGACCACGGCGGGCAGGCTTTCCTCCAGCCCGGCGGCGAAGGTGAAGACGCCGCGCCGGGCGTCATAGGGCATGGCCGTTACAGGCGACTGGACAGCCGTCGCCGCCGCGACCACGGGCGCAGCCTGGGCCATGCCGCTGAAGCTGAAGATCGCCAGGGCGGCGCCGGCCAGCAGGCTGTGTTTGGTCATTCCGGTTTCCTTCACGCGCCGACCGCCTTCGGCCGACAGACGGGCGATCATCGCCGCCCCGCAGGCGAGACAAACGCACGACAACGGCAAAGGATCGTCGCGTCGCGCGTTTTCTGCAACGCTTGTCTCAGAAGGCGGCTTCGCCCGTGATGGCGCGGCCCAGGATCAGGGCGTGGACGTCGTGCGCGCCCTCATAGGTGTTGACCGTCTCCAGGTTCATGGCGTGACGCATGACGTGCAGCTCGCCGGTGATGCCGGCCCCGCCGTGCATGTCGCGGGCCTCGCGCGCCACGGCCAGGGCCTTGCCGCAGTTGTTGCGCTTCATCAGGCTGATGGCCTCAGGAACCCAGGCGCCCGTGTCCAGCAGACGACCCAGAGCGTAGGCGCCCTCGAAGCCGAGGAATATCTCGGTCTGCATGTCGGCCAGCTTCTTCTGCACCAGCTGGCGCGACGACAACGGACGGCCGAACAGGGTGCGCTCGGCCACATAGTCGCGGCTGGCGTGGAAGCAGAACTCCGCCGCGCCCATCGCGCCCCAGGCGATGCCGAAGCGCGCCTTGTTCAGGCAGGAGAACGGCCCGCGCAACCCCTGCACGCCCGGCAGGATGTTGGCTTCCGGCACGAAGACGTCATTCAGGCCGATGTCGCCCGTCACCGAGGCGCGAAGCGACAGCTTGTCGCCGATCTTGCCCGTGGTGAAGCCGTCGAAATCGCGCTCGACGATAAAGCCGCGGATCACGCCGTCCAGCTTGGCCCAGACGATGGCCAGGTCGGCGATCGGCGAGTTGGTGATCCAGTATTTGCCGCCGTTCAGGCGATAGCCGCCGTCGACCGCGACCGCCGCGGTCTTCATCGAGGCCGGATCCGACCCGCCGTCCGCCTCGGTCAGGCCGAAGCAGCCGACCAGCTCGCCCGCCGCCATCTTGGGCAGGAATTTCCCCTTCTGCTCGTCCGAGCCGAAGGCGTAGATCGGATACATGGCGAGAGACGACTGCACCGACATGGCCGAGCGATAGCCGCTGTCGATCGCTTCAACCTCGCGCGCGATCAGGCCGTAGGCGACGTGCGACGCTTCGGAGCCGCCGTACTGTTCCGGCAGCATGGCGCCCAGGAAGCCCATTTCGCCCATTTCGGTCATGATGGCGCGATCGAACACTTCGTCGCGGAAGGCGGCGACCACGCGCGGCAGCAGAGCCTCGCGCGCATAGGACCGCGCCGCGTCCTGCACCATCCGCTCCTCGTCGGTCAGACGGCCCGTCAGGTCGAAGGGGTCTTCCCAGCGGAAAGTTTGGGCGGAAGTGGTCTTGCCGTCGGCCATCGGTCGTCCTTTTATATCTCGGCAGGGGCCTCACGCGGGGTTGAAGCGGCGTGACGAAGCGCCCCCTGTTGCTACGGCGGGTTTAGGCCAGAATGCGGCCGCCGGGTAGAGGGACCGGCGCGACCACGCTAGGCTGTCTTCATGTCGAACGCTTTCAACCGCCTGTTCCGCGATCACCCGCGAGAGGTCGACGAGACCTATCTCGAACATATGGCCGCGTCGTCGCGTTTCGGCTTCAAGCTGCTGCGCCTGGCGGGGTGCGCCTTCATCCATGCGGTGACGCCCGGCCTACACAAGACCACGGTGTCCGACGCCATTCGCGGCATGGCCCAGGACATGGGCGGCCGCGCCGCAGAAGCCCGCGAATGCCGTATGCGCGACGCGGGCGTCTGGGACGTCGGCCTCTAGGCCCCTGCTACGCCGTCAGTCCGGCGTCTGGGTGCGGCTGTAGAAGCCCGAGATGTCGGAGCCCATGCCGCAGAAGCGGTTGGCGGCCGTGCTGTCCTCGACGAAGGCCCCTTCCGGCCCCACGCGCACCTTCACCACCGGCGCGTCGGCGCCGATGTCGGCCGCCGTCAGTTCATTCACCTCGCCTTCAAACGGGATGACCTTGGCGTGGATGACGTCGTCGCGGTCCTGGGCGCCGCGCGCCTGAAGCTCGCAATCCGCCGCCGTGGCCCCGCCGTTCGGAAGGCCCCCGGCGCGGATCAGCACGCGCCATTCGGCGCCTTCCTCAATCAGCTTAAGGTCGGCCTGGGCCGGATCGGTGCGGCGGAAATCGGCGCTTCTCTCGGCAGCGGCCGCGGCCGTTGCGGGAGCAGCCGCCGCAGCGTCGTCCGCCTTGGGCGCGGCGGCGGGCGCTTCGGCCGGGGCCGGCCCGCAAGCCATGAGCGCAGCCGCCAGGGTCAAGGCGCCGGACGCAGGGATCAGATTGAGACGCAAGCAAACTCTCCATCACAAGGAAGCGGGCGAAGCTCCGTCATTTTCGACGCGCTCGTCAACCGCCTGCAACGCCTCAACCCAGGGCGCCGTTCACCCACGCCCACAGATAGACGCCCGCGGACAGCAGCAGGATCGCCGCAATCAGCGCCAGGCCCGCCCACTGCACCGCGTTGAAGCGACGCGGCATGGCCGTGCCGACAAAGCCGGCGCCGGTCGCAAAGGCGAACAGGGCCAATCCGCGCGAAGCCGTGCGAACCGTCGTATCCGGCGCGTCGAGATCATCGCCTTCATCGGTCGCGAACTCGCCCGCCCCCGCGCGCGCCAGCAGATCGCGCGCTCGCGCCGCCTGGTCCGCCCGGCCCATCAGGCGAATGCCCAGGGCGCGCTGCATCAGGGGGTCGATCGTGGTCTGGAACCGCTCGGTCACCGACACCTCGATGTCGTGCGACGACAGGAAGGCCGCAGCCAGATCGGCCTCATAGACGTCTTGATAGCGGGCGATCTCGACCAGGCTCATGGCGCCAGCCTAACACGCCTGCGGGGCGCGCAATTGAAAACGGCGAGATCCGAAGATCCCGCCGTCGTCAGTCGTTCGCGTGATGCGGACCTTACAGGTCCAGCAGGGCGCGCGCCGGGTCTTCCAGCAGTTCCTTGATGCGGACCAGGAAGGTCACGGCTTCCTTGCCGTCGACGATGCGGTGATCGTAGCTGAGGGCCAGGTACATCATCGGGCGGATCTTGACCTCGCCGTTGATGGCCATCGGGCGCTGCACGATGTTGTGCATGCCCAGGATGCCCGACTGCGGCGCGTTCAGGATCGGCGTCGACATCAGCGAGCCGTAGGTGCCGCCGTTGGTGATGGTGAAGGTGCCGCCCTGCATCTGGTCCATGGTCAGGGCGCCGTCGCGGGCGGCCTTGCCCAAGGCGCCGATGCCCTTCTCGATGCCGGCCAGCGACAGGGCGTCGGCGTCGCGCAGCACCGGAACCACCAGGCCCTTGTCGGTGCCGACGGCGATGCCGATGTCGTAGTGGTTCTTGTAGATGATGTCCGTGCCGTCGATCTCGGCGTTGACGGCCGGGATTTCGTGCAGGGCCTGAACCACGGCCTTGGTGAAGAAGGACATGAAGCCCAGCTTCACGCCGTGGCGCTTCTCGAAGACTTCCTTGTACTGGGCGCGCAGGGCCATGACGTTGGTCATGTCCACCTCGTTGAAGGTGGTCAGCTGGGCGGCCGTGTTCTGGGATTCCTTCAGGCGGCGGGCGATGGTCTGACGCAGGCGCGTCATCTTCACCCGCTCTTCGCGCGGCTGGTCGGCGCGCGGAGCGGCCGGGGCGGCGGCGGCGGGCGCAGCCGGAGCGGCGGCGCCGATGGCGGCGATGGCGTCGGCCTTGGTGATGTTGCCCTTCGGACCCGAAGCCGACAGCGTGGCCGGGTTCAGGTTGTTCTCAGCCACCACGCGCTGGACGGCGGGCGACAGGTGCGCCGAGGCCGGCGCCTGGGCCGAACCCGTGTTGGCCGGAGCCGCAGCCGGAGCCGGAGCAGCCGGAGCAACAGCGGCGCCCGAGGCGGCGACCGAACCGATCACCTGACCGGGGGTCACGGTGGCGCCGTTGTCTGCCACGATGGTCAGGACGCCGGCGGCCGGGGCCGAGACTTCCACGGCCACCTTGTCGGTCTCGATCTCGACCAGCAGTTCGTCCTTGGCGACGGTGTCGCCCGACTTCTTCAGCCAGGTTCCGATCGAGCCTTCGGCGACGCTCTCGCCCATGGTCGGCACGGCGATGTCGACCGCTGCGCCGCCCGAAGCGGCCGGAGCGGCGGCGGGAGCCGCAGCCGCCGGAGCCGGGGCCGAGGCGGCGGCCGCGCCGCCTTCGGTCACGGCGCCCAGCACCGTGCCGGGAACGACGGTGTCGCCCTCATTGGCGTTGATCGCCGACAGCACGCCGTCGGCGGGGGCGACGACTTCCAGCGAGACCTTGTCGGTTTCCAGCTCGACCAGGACTTCGTCCTTCTTCACGGCGTCGCCGACCTTCTTGGTCCACTTGGCGATCGAGGCTTCGGCGACGGATTCACCGAGGGCGGGGGTGAGGATATCGGCCATCTTCAGTGTCTTTTCGTGTCTGAACTTTGCTTGTTTCTTAGGTCAGGCGCGGCGGTCAGGCCATGGCCTCGGCGAGGAAGGTCTCGAGTTCCTTCAGGTGGCGGCTCATCAGGCCCGCGGCGGTCGAGGCCGAAGCCGGGCGACCGACGTAGCGCGCGCGCTTGGCCTTCACGTCCAGCTTCTCGAGCGTCAGCTCGATCCACGGGTCGACGAAGGTCCAGCCGCCCATGTTCTTGGGCTCTTCCTGGCACCACACCAGATCGGCGTTGGGGAAGCGGGCCAGCTCCGCCGAGATCGACTTGATCGGCCACGGATAGAACTGTTCCAGACGCAGGATGTAGATGTCGTCCACGCCCGCCTTCTCGCGCGCGTCCAGCAGGTCGTAGTAGACCTTGCCGGAACAGACGATGACCTTGCGGATGTCCTTGTCGGCCTTGAGCGTGACGCCCGCCACCGACGGACGCAGCTCGGCGTCGTCACGCAGCACGCGGTGGAAGGACGAGCCCTCGGCCATGTCGGCCAGGGTCGAGACCGCCTTCTTGTGACGCAGCAGCGACTTGGGCGTCATCAGGATCAGCGGCTTGCGGAACGAGCGGTGCAGCTGACGACGCAGGATGTGGAAGTAGTTGGCCGGCGTCGTGCAGTTGGCGACCTGCATGTTGTTCTCAGCGCATTGCTGCAGGAAGCGCTCAAGACGGGCCGAGGAGTGCTCGGGGCCCTGGCCTTCATAGCCGTGCGGCAGAAGCATCACGAGACCGCTCATCCGCAGCCACTTGCGCTCGCCCGACGAAATGAACTGGTCGATCACCACCTGGGCGCCGTTCACGAAGTCGCCGAACTGGCCTTCCCACATGGTCAGGGTGTTCGGATCGGCCAGCGAATAGCCGTACTCGAAGCCCAGCACGGCCTCTTCGGACAGGGCCGAGTCGATGACTTCGAAATGGGCCTGGCCGTCGCGCAGGTTGTTCAGCGGGAAGTAGCGCTGCTCGGTCGTCTGGTCGGTGATGCCCGAGTGACGCTGCGAGAAGGTGCCGCGGACCGAGTCCTGACCCGACAGGCGGATGTTGTAGCCTTCGTCCAGCAGGCTGGCGAAGGCCAGGCTCTCGGCCGTGGCCCAGTCGATGTTCTCGCCGCTCGACACCGCATCGCGACGACCGTCGATGACGCGCTTCAGCGTCTTGTGCACGTCGACGCTGTTCGGGATGGTCGTCAGGCGGTGGCCGTAGTCCTTGAGCTTGTCGACCGCGACGGCGGTGTCGCCGCGCTGCGCGGCGTCATCGGCGACCTCGGCGCCCAGGCCCTTCCACTCGCCGTCCAGCCAGTCCGCCTTCTTGGCTTCAAAGGTCTTGCCGGCCTCGAACTCGGCGTCGAGGTAGGCCTCGAAGCGGGCGATCTCGGCGTCCACCTCGGCCTGGGTGATGACGCCCTCGGCGATCAGGCGCTTGGCGTAGATCTCCAGCGTCGACGGCTGGTTCTTGATCTTGGCGTACATCAGCGGCTGGGTGAAGGTCGGGTCGTCGCCTTCGTTGTGGCCGAAGCGGCGGTAGCAGAACATGTCCACCACCACGTCCTTGTGGAACTTCTGGCGGTATTCGGTGGCCACCTTGGCGGCGAAGACGACCGCTTCGGGATCGTCGCCGTTGACGTGGAAGATCGGGGCCTGGACCATCAGCGCCACATCCGACGGATAGGGCGACGAGCGCGAGTTGCGCGGGCTGGTCGTGAAGCCGATCTGGTTGTTGATGACGAAGTGCAGGGTGCCGCCGGTGCGGTAGCCCTTCAGCCCCATCAGGGCGAAGCATTCGGCCACCACGCCCTGACCGGCGAAGGCGGCGTCGCCATGGATCAACAGCGGCACGACCTTGGAGCGGTCCAGCACCCATTCGGCGTCCGGCTTGCCCAGATTGACCTCGGCCTCGCGGATGTCGAAGGCCTGCTTGGCGCGCGACTTGCCCAGGACGACCGGGTTGACGATCTCCAGGTGCGAGGGGTTGGCCGTCAGCGACAGGTGGACCTTGTGGCCGTCGAACTCACGGTCCGACGAGGCGCCCATGTGGTATTTGACGTCGCCCGAACCCTCGATGTCCGAGGGGACGGAAGAGCCGCCCTGGAACTCGTGGAAGATGGCCTTGTACGGCTTGCCCATGACGGCGGCCAGCGTGTTCAGGCGACCGCGGTGGGCCATGCCGAAGACGATCTCGTCGACGCCCAGGGCGCCGCCGCGCTTGATGACCTGCTCCAGGGCCGGGACCATCGCCTCGCCGCCGTCCAGGCCGAAGCGCTTGGTGCCGGGGAAGCGCTTGTGCAGGAAGCGCTCGAAGCCCTCGGCCTCGGCCAGCTTCTTGAAGATGGCCAGCTTGCCTTCCTTGGTGAAGGCGTTCTGTTCGAACTTGTCCGGACCTTCGAAGCGCTGTTGCAGCCAAGCCTTTTCGTCCGGCTCGGCGATGTGCATGAACTGTACGCCGATGTTGCCGCAATAGGTGCGCTTGAGGATTTCCAGCACCTGGCGGACCGAGCCGGTCTCCAGGCCCAGCACGCCGTCCAGGAAGATCGGGCGGTCCATGTCGGCTGCGGTGAAGCCGTAGAACTCGGGCGTCAGCTCCGGGTTCTCGATCGGCTTCTCAATGCCCAACGGGTCGAGGTTGGCCTGAAGGTGGCCGCGCACGCGGTAGGCGCGGATCAGCATCAGGGCGCGGATGGAATCGTGGGCGGCGGCGCGCACGTCGGCGGCCGAAACGGCGCCCGAAGCGTCAGCAGCCGGAGCCGCCGGACGCGGGCCGGGCTTGCCGGCGGCCTTGGGGTCGATCTTGGGGGCGGGCCAGCGGCCGTCGAACACGGCGGTTTCCTCGGTCGGCTCAGACGCGCCCGAGCGGCCCCAGGAACCGGCGGCGGCCGACTGCTTCACCAGGTCGGCGTTGTCCTTCAGCTGATCGAAGAAGGCGCGCCACTCCCCCGACACCGAGCCGGGGTCCGAAGCCCATTTTTCGTGCAGGTCCTCAATGAAGGCGGCGTTCGCGCCATAGAGGAAGGAGGTCTCGGCAAAGACCTGGTTCAGCCGACCCGCATCGTCCGCCATTTTTCTCTCAATCGTCCCTTTACAACCGCCCGCGCACAGCCGCGCGGAGAGCAGCGCCGTTCATATAGGCCCTGTTTCCTTACTGGTCATGACCGAAGGGAGGCGGACCGGGTGGAATTTGGTCGAATCGGCAAGAAAAAACGCCCCCGGACGATTCCGGAGGCGTTACAAAAGGTCACACGGCGCGAAAAACACCCCCGGAACGCGGATAGATTAGACTTTGGTCCAATCCGCCGCCCTGCCTACGCCGCACCCGCCCTTAAGTGAATCCGACGCTCAAGCAGCGAGCGACCGCGTCGCGAGCGTTAGCGCCGCGCCTCCAAAGAGGCGCTGAAGCAGCAAGCCGCCGCGCGGCGAGCGTTAGCGCCCGCTCGCGCAGCGTGCGCTGCTGAAGGGCTTAGCCCTTCAGCACTTCCACCAGCGTCGCGCCCAGACGCGCCGGCGACGGCGAGACGCGGATGCCCGCAGCCTCCATGGCGGCGATCTTGGATTCCGCATCGCCCTTGCCGCCCGAGACGACGGCGCCGGCGTGGCCCATGGTGCGGCCTTCGGAGCCGTACGGCCCGCGATGAAGCCGGCCATCGGCTTCTTGCGGCCCTTCTTGGCTTCGTCGATCAGGAACTGGGCGGCGTCTTCTTCAGCCGCGCCGCCGATTTCGCCGATCATGATGATGGACTCGGTGGCGTCGTCGGCCAGGAACATCTCCAGCACGTCGATGAACTCAGTGCCCTTGACCGGGTCGCCGCCGATGCCGACGGCCGTGGTCTGGCCCAGGCCTTCGTTCGTGGTCTGGAACACGGCTTCATAGGTCAGGGTGCCCGAACGCGAGACGATGCCGACGTTGCCCTTCTTGAAGATGTTGCCCGGCATGATGCCGATCTTGCACTCTTCGGGGTCAGGACGCCGGGGCAGTTCGGGCCCAGCAGGCGCGAGTTCGAACGGTCCAGGCGAGCCTTGACGCGGACCATGTCCTGCACCGGGATGCCTTCGGTGATGCAGGTGATGAAGGGGATCTCGGCGTCGATGGCCTCAATGATGGCGTCGGCCGCGCCTGCCGGCGGGACGTAGATGACCGTGGCGTCGGCGCCGGTGCGCTCCTTGCCTTCAGCGACCGAGGCGAAGATGGGCAGGGTTTCGCCGTGCGAGCCGGTCCAGGTCTGGCCGCCCTTGGTCGGGTGCACGCCGCCGACCATCTTGGTGTTGTAATAGGCCAGCGCCTGTTCGGTGTGGAAGCCGCCGGTCTTGCCGGTCAGGCCCTGGACCAGGATCTTGGTGTCTTTGTTGACGAGGATGGACATGTGTCTGTGCTCTGAATTCTGTGTGTCTGCTGGGCGGTAGCGGCGCTTACGCGACCGCCGCGACGATCTTCTGGGCGGCGTCGTCCAGGTCGTCGGCGGCCTGGATGGTCAGGCCCGACTCGTTCAGGATCTTCTTGCCCAGCTCGGCGTTCGTGCCTTCCAGACGCACGACCAGCGGCACCTTCAGGCCCACTTCCTTCACCGCGGCCACGACGCCCTCGGCGATGACGTCGCACTTCATGATGCCGCCGAAGATGTTGACGAGAATGCCCTCGACCTTCGGGTCAGCGGTGATGATCTTGAAGGCCGCAGCGACCTTGTCCTTGCCGGCGCCGCCGCCGACGTCGCAGAAGTTGGCGGGCTCCTTGCCGTACAGCTTGATGATGTCCATCGTCGCCATGGCCAGGCCGGCGCCGTTCACCATGCAGCCGATGTTGCCGTCGAGGGCGACATAGGCGAGGTCCCACTTCGAGGCCTCGATCTCCTTGGCGTCTTCTTCGGTCTCATCGCGCAGGGCGCGGATGTCTTCGTGGCGGTACAGGGCGTTGCCGTCGAAGCTGACCTTGGCGTCCAGAACGCGCAGATGGCCGTTCTCCATGACGATCAGCGGGTTGATCTCGAGCATGTCCATGTCCTTCTCGACGAAGGCCTTGTACAGGATCGGGAACAGCGACTTGCCGTCTTCGGCGGCGTCGCCCGTCAGCTCCAGCGCCGCGTTGATGGCGGCGACGTTCTCGGCGGTGACGCCGGCTTCCGGGTTGATGGCGATGGTGTGGATCTTTTCCGGGGTGGCGTGGGCCACTTCCTCGATGTCCATGCCGCCTTCGGTCGAGACGACGAAGGCCGTCTGACCGACCGAGCGGTCGACCAGCAGCGAGCAGTACAGCTCACGGGCGATGTCGGCGCCGTCTTCGATGTACAGGCGGTTGACCTGCTTGCCGGCCTCGCCCGTCTGGGCGGTGACCAGGGTGTTGCCCAGCATTTCCTTGGCGTGGGCGACGGCTTCCTCGATCGAGAAGGCCAGACGCACGCCGCCCTTGGCGTCGGCGGGCAGCTCCTTGAACTTGCCCTTGCCGCGGCCGCCGGCGTGGATCTGCGACTTCACGACATAGAGCGGGCCAGGCAGCTGCTTGGCGGCGGCTTCGGCCTGGTCGGCCGAGGTGATGGCCACGCCGGCCGCAACCGGGGCGCCGTAGCCCTTGAGGACCTGCTTGGCCTGATACTCGTGAATGTTCATGTCTGATCCGCGCCGTTAGGGAGGTTTGTGGAAACTTTGGCCGCGCTTATAGGCGTCGCGCCTTCGCCTGCGCAACCGGCCTGTCGTCTTATGGCCTCATGAGGATTTTCTTATGCCGGGGCGGCGGGCCGGCCTCAGGCCGCCGCCCGGTCCGTCTTCGGGACGATTAGTCGACCCAGTCCTTCTTGAGCGTGCGAGAGGCGCCGAACAGCAGGGCTGAGGACAGCAGGTAGAAGCCCATGCCCGTATAGATGGCCCAACGCAGGCTCTCTTCCCGAAGGTCGGGCGCAGCAGGTCGCTCATCCAGCCGAAGTAGTAGATGCCGACGGCGATCCCCAGCAGGTTGTTGATCAGCAGGAACAGGGCCGAAGCCGGTAGTCCGCATGGCGGGCGTCGCCAGATGCTGCACCGCAGCCGTGATCGGCCCCAGCCAGGTCAGGTTCAGCCCCGTCGGGATCAGGAAGATCAGGAAGGCCATGGTCAAGGCCGCGGCCCCGTTGGGATCGGAGCCGGGCATGACGGCGCCCACCACCGCGCCCGAGTTCATCGCCAGGATGAAGCAGGGCACCGAGATCAGGAAGGCGATCGCCGGCGTCAGCGGATAGGCGGCCTTGGACTTCTTGCCCAAGCGGTCGGCCATCGAGCCGCCCAGCCAGATGCCCGCCACCCCGCCGACCAGGACGATGGCTGAATAATACCAGGCCGTCTGCGACAGGGTCAGGCCGAAACTGCGCATGAAGAAGCTGGGCAGCCAGGCGGCCACGCCATAGCCGCACACCGAAGACGCAGCCGCGCCGAACGACAGCAGCCAGAAGCTGGGCTTGGGCGCAAGGGTGCGCACCACCTCCATGAACGGCGGGGCTTTCGGCGCTTCAACCGGCGCCGCCGCAGGGGCGGCGGGCTCCACATCCAGTCCGCCGCGCTTGGGATCCTTGACCGTCAGGCGCAGCACCGGCGCGACCAGCACCCCCAGGACGCCCACCACGATGAAGGCCGTGCGCCAGCCGTAGGTCGCCGCCAACAGGCCGCCGACCAGGGTGCCCGCCGCCATTCCCAGCGGGATGCCGAAGGCATAGGCCGCCAAGGCCCGCGCGCGCTGGGACTTGGGAAAATAGTCGGCGATCAGGGAATAGGCCGGGGCCACCCCGCCCGCCTCGCCGATGCCCACGCCCATGCGGCACAGGAACAGCGAGCCGAAGCCGGCCCGCCAGGCGCACAGGGCGGTGAAGCCCGACCAGACGGTCAGGGCGCCGGTCATGATCCACACCCGGCTGAACCGATGGCCAGCCAGGCGATGGGGATGGCCAGGGTCGAATAGAGCAGGGCGAAGGCCAGCCCCCCCAGCAGGCCGAACTGGCTGTCGCTGAGGTTGAACTCGGCTTTCAGCGGCGCGGCCAGGATGCCGATGATCTGTCGATCCAGGAAGTTCAGCATGTAGATGAGGATCAGGATCCCAGCACATAGTAGCGATAGCCCGGCGGACGCGGCGCGCGCGTCGACCGTCCCTGCATCGGCCTTGGCGGCCTCGATCTGGCTCATGGGCGTTCCCGACTGGTTTCTTGAGGCGACGGTAGCGGCCCTGCCGCCGCGCGCCACGAAAAAAGAAGGGCGGCGGCTCCCACGAACCGCCGCCCGCGATCAGATGATCAGGCGTTCAGGAGAAATGACCCGGATCAGAACTTCAGCCCGACCGTGGCCGTGACGGTGCGCGGGGCCCCGTAGTAGCCGATCAGGGAGTCGCCGAAGAGGGCGCCCGGGAAGACATAGCCGCCCACGCGATACTGCTCGTCCGACAGGTTCTTGCCGTGGACGCCGACCGTCAGGCGATCGTTCGAGGAGGTCCACACCAGGCTGGCGTCGAACATCCAGAAGGCTTCCTGGTCGAGGATCGGGCTGGCCGTCTCGAACAGCTGATAGTCGCCGCGATAGGAAGCCGACGGAATGAAGGCCAGGCTCGAGCCGTTCTCCATCCAGTGGGTGTAGGTGGCCCCGATCGAGCCGGTCCATTCCGGCGTGTTCTGGAAGTCGCGCTGATCCGAGACGTCGACGACGCAGCCCGGCTGGGTCGGGCAGCTGGAGTTCAGCGGACCGGTCGGGATGTAGGCCATGAACTGCTCGAACTTGGCGTCCGTATAGCTCAGCATGCCGTTCAGCGTCAGGTTGTCGGTGACGCGCAGACGCCCCTCGAACTCCCAACCGCGGATGCTGGACGAACCGACGTTGTCGACCACCGAGGCGACCGTCGCGCCCGGCCGGGTACTGGGTGGTGATCTGCTGATCCTCATACGAGGAATCATAGATGGCCGTGGCGAAGTTCAGGCGGTTGTCGAACAGCGAACCCTTCAGGCCGATCTCCCAGGTCTCGACCGTCTCGGGCCGATAGCCCTTGACCGTGTCGGGATACAGGACGGCGTCGCCGCGCATGTCGAACCCGCCCGACTTGAAGCCCTCGCCCCACGACACATAGGTCGTCAGGTCCGGGGTCAGCTTGTAGGAGACGCTGACGCGCGGGGTGAACTTCTCGAACTCCTTCGTGGCCGTGTAGTCGGTGCGCGGCGCGGCGATCGGCACGGCGGCGCCGTTGCCGAAACCGGGGCTGCGAATGCCCAGATACTGTCGACGGAAGACGGTTCCGGTCTTCTCGTCGTGGGTCCAGCGGGCGCCGACCGACACCGACAGGGCGTCCGTCACGTCATAGGAGAAGTCGCCGAAGACGGCGTAGCTCTTGGTGTCCACCGAACCGGAGGTCAGGGTGGTCAGGTTCGCCAGACCCAGAACGGTGTCGAAGGCGCCCGACGCCGTGGCGTCCAGGTAATAGACGCCGGCCACGCCCGACCAGCGGTCGCCGCTGAAGACGGCCTGGAATTCCTGGCTGAACTGATCGTCGTCGTAACGAGCCGGAATGTCGAGGATCGGCGCCGGCAGGTTGTCGAAGTCGATGTTGCCCGCGCGTCAGGCCGTCGCGTTGAGCCGTGACCGACTTCAGCGTCAGCCACTCATTGACGTTCCACTCGCCGGTCAGCGACAGCCCCTTGGACTCGACCCGGTTCGCATCGCCTGCGCCTGCGTTGGTGTCGTAGACGTCGGCCGGGCTCGGGGCCAGTTCACGGTGGCCGTGACGGGCGTTGGAATCGTCCTTCACGATGTCGCCGGCCAGGCGGAAGAACAGATTGTCCGTCGGCGTCCATTCGGCGCTGAATCGGGCCGCCGTCACATCCTTGTTGTAGTGCTCATTGCCCGTGTTCAGGTTCGTGCCGTAGCCGTCGCGCAGATAGCGGGCGACCGCCGCCGAGACCGCGAACTTGTCGTTGAAGGGCAGCTCGGCCGAAGCGACCAGATCGCGCTGGTTGTAGCTGCCGTAGGAGGCGCGGACCTGGCCCTGAGGCTCATCGGCGTCGATGCGCTTGGTGACGTATTTGATCGCGCCGCCGATGGTGTTGCGGCCGTAGAGCGTGCCTTGGGGACCGCGCAGGATCTCGATGCGCTGAATGTCGAAGATGTCCAGAACGGCCGCCTGCGGGCGGGCGATGTAGACGTCGTCCATATAGAGGCCGACGCCCGGCTCGAAGCCCCACAGCGGGTCTTGCTGACCCACGCCGCGGATGAAGGAGATCAGGGTGGAGTTGGAGCCGCGGGCGGCCTGCAACGTCAGGCTGGGCGCCGAACGGGTCAGTTCGGTGATGTCGGCCGAACCCTTCTGCTCCAGTTGCTCGGCCGAGAAGGCGGAGACCGCCACCGGCACGTCCTTCAGCGCTTCGTCGCGACGGCGCGCGCTGACGATGATGTCGTCGACGGACGAAACCTGCTCGCCGACAGGCGCCGCCTCCTGAGCTTGCGCCGCAGTGGTCATCACGCCGAAAGCGGCGCCCGCCAGCAAGGCGGTCTTCACGAGTCTGTTCATGTGCATCCCAATCTTGTTTCCGGCCCGATCGACGCTTTTATTCAGCGTTCAATGATTTTTTGCATTGGTGACGATCTTTCGCCCGCCTGTCAAACGGCCAAGCCTGATTTCCGTCACGGAAAGGCCCGCCCTGTGGCGCCGTTGCACTAACCCCCAAAGCGCGACTAGCTTCCGGCCATGACGAAAAGTGATCTGCCGCCGCCCCAGATTCCGCCGCTGCCCGCCGCCCCCGCGCGGCGCGGGCGCCCCAAGAAGACCAAGGCGGCCGCGGCGGGCGAGACGCGCGACGCCATCCTGAACGCGGCCGAGGATCTGTTCTCCAAGCACGGCTTCTACGGCGTCACCATCCGCGAGGTGGCGCGCGAGGCGGGCGTGGATACGGCCCTGGTCCACTATTATTTCGGGGCCAAGAAGGAGCTGTTCGACGCCGTCTTCAATCGCCGCGCCGAGGTGTGGAACGCCGAGCGCGTCGCCGCCATCGACCGCTACGCCGAGGCGGCGGGCGACGCCATGACGCTGGAGGGGTTGTTCGAGGCCTTCCTGCGCCCGCCGTTCCAGTGGTCGCTGAAGGGCGGGCCGGGGTGGAAGCACTACGCCGCCCTGGTGGCCCAGACCAACGCCAACCCCGCCTTCGGCGGCGAGACCATGGCCCGCTATTTCGACCCGGCGATCCGACGCCTGCTGGAACTGGTCAAGCGCATCATGCCCGAGGCGGACGAGGCCGACCTCTACTGGGCCTATCACAATCTGTCGGGGGCCCTGACCCTGACCCTGGGCGAGACGGGTCGCCTCGACCGCCTGTCGGGCGGGCTGTGCCAGTCGGGCGATCTGGACAGCGCCTGCGACTACATGGTGCGTTTCGCCGCCGCCGGGTTCCGCGCCGTCTGCGGTCCGACGCGCGCATGACGCCTCGACTTGATTTCTCGCCGGGCTCCCAGGCGCGCGACTTCCTGCGCGGCCTGGCGATGGCCGTGGGTGCCGGCGTCTTCCTGGCGCTCGGCGGAGCCTTCGGCTCCAACGGCGCGCCGCTGGCGCAGCGTCTGGTCTATTGGGTGCCCGTACTTGTCGTCGGCGGCCTGTGGGGGCACCTGTGCAGCCTGCTGGTCGAGCGGTTCATCGACGTGGATGCGCGCCCCTGGCTGGGCGCCGCCGCCCTGACCCTGGTCATCACCGGGCCGTTGACGCTCATGGTCTGGGCCATGACCGGCCTGATGTTCGAAGGACGTCTGCGCCACGCCGACGACCTGCGTCACTTCTTCCCGCCGGTCGCCCTGATCACCGCCGTGCTCAGCATCCTGAACATCTTCCTGGGCCGTAAGCAGCCGATCGAGACCCACGCCGCCGCGCCCGGCGCCGCGCCCGCCCGCTTCCTCGACCGCCTGCCGCCTCGCTTGCGCGGCGCGCGGCTGATCGCGGTCCAGGCCGAGGACCACTATCTGCGCCTTCATACCGACAGAGGCTCGGACCTGATCCTGATGCGGCTGTCCGACGCCCTGGGCGAACTGAAAGGGCTGGAAGGCGCCCAGACCCACCGCAGCTGGTGGGCGGCCAAGGGCGCCGTGGCCTCGGTCGCGCGCGGCGACGGCCGCGCCGCCCTGACGCTGGACGGCGGCCCCGGCGGCGAACTGGTCGTCCCCGTCAGCCGCCGCTACGCCAAGGCCCTGCGCGACGCGGGTTGGTGGTGAGCCCCTACAGCCAGCGCTTCTTGCGGAAGAAGAAGTAGGGCAGGGCGGCCGACAGGATCATCGCCCCCACCGCCGCCGGATAGCCGTAGCGCCATTGCAGCTCGGGCATGACCTCGAAATTCATGCCGTAGATGGAGGCGATCAGCGTCGGGGGCAGCAGGGCCACGGCTGCGACCGAGAAGATCTTGATGATCTGGTTCTGCTCCAGATTGATCAGCCCCAAGGTGGCGTCCATCAGGAAGCTCACCTTGGACGACATGGAGACGCTGAGTTCGCTCAGCGCCGCCGCATCGCGTTGCAGCAGGCGCACGGTCTGGCGCGCCTCGCGGTCCGCCTTGCCCCCGGCGCGCGCGCCCGACAGCGCCGCGTGATAGGCCAGCAGTCGTTGCAGGCTGGACAGGCTCTCGCGGATCAGGGCCAGGAAGTCGCCCGCCCGGCCGATATCCTGGATCACCGCCTGCAGATTGTGGCTCTCCACCGCCTTGGGGTCGCGCTTGCGGAAGATCATCCGCGAGATGGCGTCCAGCTCCAGCCCCTTGACCTCCAGGGCGTCGGCGTAGCGGTCGATGACGGCCTCGATCAGCCCCATCATGATGGCCTCGCCGCCGGCCAGCTTCTCGCCCGGCTTATGGGTGGCGCGAGCGATGAAGACTTGGAAGGAGCGCGGCTGGCCGTAGCGCACCGTCACCAGCCGCCCGCCCTTGAGGATGAAGGTCACGGGCGTCTTGACCGGGTCGTGGGTCTCCAGATCCGTGGCCACGGCGGCGATCATGAAGACGCCGCCGTCTTCGGCGTAGAGGCGGGCCGACGGCTCGACATCGTCCATCTCATCCCGACTGGGGATGTCGATGCCGGTCAGGGTTTCCAGCGCCGCCACCTCATCGGCGGTCGGGGAGACGAGGTCGATCCAGCAGGCGGGGCCGTGATCCACGGCCGTATCCAGGCGCACGAGCCGATCGGCGCGCCAGTCATAGGCGTTCAGCATAAGTCGCTTCCTTTCGCGAGGACGCCCTCGCGCGGAAGCGGAGCGTCCTCAGAGCGTCGAAGAAGTTGAAGACGGACTTCGGTCTTCGGGGTTCATCTGAGGGTTTCCAAAAAGACGCCGCCCCAGGATAGGCATCTGGGCGGCGAAGGGGTCTTGGCCCGTTCGGCGGCGGGGGTCAACCGCGCGCCGACGGACCGCAACGAGGCGATGGCGCGGTGTGGCTTTCACGCCCAGTTCCCATGAAACGCCGCCGGCAGGGCCACGTCAGCGCGCCAGGTGGCGACCGGGCCGTCCTCGACGTGCATCAGATCCAGGACATGCAGTTCGCTGACCCCCGCCTTCAGATTGATGGTCGGACCCACCAGCCAGGCGTCGGCCTCGTGCGTCCCGCCGGGCTTGGGGACGTAGACCATCTCGTCCGTCACATGGCCGGGACCGAAGTCGAAGGACCGCGTGCGGCCGGACGACCAGTCGGTGACGGCGACCGCCGAAGCCAGGGGCCTGTCGGCGCGCTCGCCCGTGGTGTGCAGGCTGAAACGGCGCGCCAGGCCGGCCCGGCGCGGGTCGCTGCGGGGGAACTCGCCGACGACGCCCGTCCGCTCCAGCCGCCCGCGCCCGTTCGGCGACAGCACGACCATGGCCAGCTCGGCCGGTTCGCCGCCCAGCGGCACGCCGTTCAGCACCTCCTGGGCGCCGCGCGCGGCGAAGTCCATGTCCTTGTGCGCGCACAGGTCGAAGCGGATCGTGCCGTCCGCCTCGTCCCAGGCGTCGCCGACGTGGAAGAAGCCGAAGGGCGGCAGGTCGTAGATCCGTCGCTGGGTCAGGTCCGCCTTGTCGACCACCAGCACCTGCGTCCCCGCCTCAGGCGTCCAGTCGAAGCCCGCCGACATCGGCGCGACGTTGCGGACATGCACCCAGGGCTGCAGCACGACGACCAGATGCCGGGCCGTGGCGCTGAAGTCGTGGATGTAGCTGGCGCGCGGAAGGGCGATCACCTCGGCGTCCTCCAGCGCGCCGTCCGCCGCCAGACGCCAGACCATGGCCTGCTTGCCGTTCACGCCCAGGTTCCAGATGCGGCCGTCCGGCTCGATGCGCGGATGGGCCAGGAAGGGCATGTTCTTCAGATCGGGACGCAGCGTGACGAAGTCCTCGGTCTCCAGCGTCTCGGGATCCATGGCCAGGGGCGAGCCGGCCTCCCACAGCGCCCACAGCTTGCCGCCGACCTTGTGCACCGAGGTGTTGGCCGGACTGGCGTCGTCGGCCGAGCCGATGCGGGCCCGCGGATCGCCGACCGTGCCGAAGCCGGGCATCAACATGGCGCCGACCTCGGCCTCCTGGCGCCGCTTGCGGGTGTCGGCGAAGCGGGCGGCCAGGCTGGCCTGACCGTCCTGCACCCGCCAGCGGCGGATCAGGCCGTCGCCGTCGAACCAGTGCTGGGATGAACCGCCGGGCCGCCGGAACTTGGCCGGACCGTTGCGATAGAGGCTGCCCGACAGCCCCTGCGGCGCCCGGCCGCGCACCAGACGCAGGGCGCGCGGGGCGATGTCGCCCTCGACGTCGGCGGTGGCCAAGGACCAGTCGGCGGTCGCCGCCAAGGCTTGCAGCGCATAGGCCCGATCAGGGGCCAGGACGCGGGCGGCGGCCAACGCGCCGGAAAGGGCGGCGGCGCCCATGAACAGGGTGCGGCGGGTCGGGGTCATGGCGGTCTCTTCAGACAACAAGGCTTAGCGGATGCGGATGGTCTGGGCCGTGGCGCCCGAGACGTCGAAGCGGGCGCGGTCCCACTTGGCCGGCCCCATGTTGCCGACGGCGTTGTTGGAGAAGGCGAAGGGTTCGGTCGGCATGCCGAACGGATTCACGTCCATCTTTCCGTTGCCGTTGACGTCGTGGAACGCCTTCATGCCGTAGGCGCCCGCGGGCAGGTTCTCGAACACGGCGGCGCGCTCGCCCGCCGCCACATCGACCCGCGCCGCGCGGCTGGGCGCGCCGCTCTCATAGGCCGCCTCATCGGCGTAGAGGGCGACCATGACGGCGCCGGTCTCGGCCCCCGTCTCGAAGGTGAAGGTCAGGCGGCTGTCGGCGGATTGGGCGACGGCCGGAACGGCCACGGACAGAGGGGCGGCGGCGAGGGCGGCGGCGATAACGACAAGGCGGATCATGGAGAGCGTCCTTATGGGCGGGGCGAGAAGTCATCGCCTTCCTTCCTCGCCGCGCCGAACCCCGCCAGCGGCCTTGCGTCCACGACCGCCGCGTCTTCGCCAACGACCACCGCCCGCCGTTCACGAAGCGCCAATGAACAGCTTGTCGTCGCCAGGATGCGGCCTGCGGCAGCGGCCCGGCTTGCTCCCCGCGCCGAGGGGCCCTAAGTCGCAGAACCATGACCCAGACGCCCGCGACCGCCGCCCCGCTGATCTGCCCCTCCATCCTGGCCAGCGACTTCTCCAAGCTGGGCGAGGAGATCCGCGCCCTGGAAGCCGCCGGAGCCGACTGGATCCACGTCGACGTCATGGACGGCCACTTCGTGCCCAATCTGACCATCGGCCCGGACGTGGTGAAGGCCCTGCGCCCGCACACCAGCCTGCCGTTCGACGTGCACCTGATGGTCGCGCCGGTCGACAACTGGCTGGAGGCCTTCCGCGCCGCCGGCGCCGACGTCATGAGCGTCCACCCCGAAAGCGGCCCGCACGTCCACCGCACGCTCGGCCAGATCCGCCAGCTGGGCGCCAAGGCGGGCCTGGTGTTCAACCCGGCCACGCCGCTGAGCGTGCTGGAGGAGACCGTCGATCTGGTCGACCTGGTGCTGATCATGTCGGTGAACCCCGGCTTCGGCGGTCAGAAATTCATCGAATCCTCGCTGAGGAAGATCGAGCGCGCCCGCGCCATCCTCGACCGCGCCGGGTCCAAGGCCCACCTGCAGGTCGACGGCGGCGTCGTGGCCGCCAACGCCGGGGCCTGCGTCGCCGCCGGGGCCGACGCCCTGGTCGCCGGCTCCTTCGTCTTCAAGGGCGGGCCGGACGCCTACGCCGCCAACATCCAGGCCCTGAAGGCCGCCGCCGCGTGAGCCCCCTCGGCCCCTTCGCCCCGCGCGACAGCGACGTCCCCCTGGCCGAGGGGCACATCCCCGGCCTGAAGGGCGCGCCCATGCGCACGCCCGTCCGTAGCGCCTCGGGCGCCCGGCCCGACCCGCGCCTGTGGGCCTCGGTCGCCAAGGGGCTGGCCGCGCGCCAGCTGTGGGTCGAGCTGTACGGCCTGCCCGGCTACGGCCTGACTCTGGGCGGACCGACCGCCGAGGGCTTCGCCGTCAGTCCGCGCGATTTCCGCCCCCTGCCCGAAGAAGCCCCGCGCCCCCTGCTGTCGGGCAAGCTGACGCTGGCGGGGCTGAGCCTGGACGCCGACAGCCCGGTGGCGCTGTGGAACAGCCCCACCCCCAGCCGCGCCTTCGCGGTCGAGCTGCACAGCTTCAACTGGATGCCCGCCATGATGGCCCAGGGCGATCGCGGCGCGCGCGAGGCCCTGGCCATGACCCTGGCCTGGCGCGAGGTGTTCAGCCGCTGGTCGCCCTTCTCCTGGGATCCCGACATCCTGGCCCGCCGCGTCTATCACCTGGCCTGCGCCGGACGGCGGCTGGCGGGCGCAGCCACCGAGGTCGAGCGGCTGCAGCTGACCGACATCCTGGCCCATCAGGCGCGCCAGCTGCTGCGGCCGCCTGGCGGGATCATGGGCCGGGCCGAGCGTCTGACGGCCGCCGCCGTCGCCGGCTGCGCCCTGACCGGCAAGGCCGGCGCCGCCATCCGCAACAAGGCGCTGAAACGTCTGCCCGGCGCCCTGGCCGCCACGGTCGCCGCCGACGGCGCCCACGCTTCGCGCGCGCCGGAGATGGGGCTGGAGCTGCTGCTCGACCTGCTGACGCTGGACGACGCCCTGGCCCAGCTGTCGGAGGTGACGCCCGAGCCGGTGGCCGAGGCCATCTCGCGTCTGACCCTGGCCCTGCGCGTCCAGACCCTGCCCGATCGACGCCTGGCCGTGTTCCAGGGCGGCGGCCCCTCGACGCCCGAACGCATCGCCGCCGCCCGCGCCCATGACGATGCGCCCGCCGCTCCGGCCAGCGGCGCCGTCGGCGGCCTGCTGCGCGTCTCCAGCCCGCTGCTGACCGTCATGATCGATGTCGAGGCCCCGGCTCGCAACGCCTGGTCGGCCGCCGCCTGCGGCCAGCCCGCCGCGCTGGAGGTCGTCTGCGGCCGCGACCGCCTGTTCACCTCGGCCGGATGGACGCCGCGCGCCCTGGACCGCCAGGCCCTGCGGCTGACGCCCGGCGCCTCGACCCTGACGCTGGGCGAACAACCGCTGGGCGAGCCCCTGTCCGGCTGGAAGAGCGAGCTTCTGGGTCCGCGCCTGGTCGGCCCCGCCCTGCACGTCACGCGCCAGCATCAGGAAGGCGACGGCGCCGTCTGGCTGGAGGTCGAGCACGACGGCTGGATGCCGCTCTATGGTCTGATGCACCAGCGCCGCCTCTACATCGATCAGCGGCTGGACGAACTGCGCGCCGAAGAGCGGCTGCATCCGCCCGAAGGCCGCCCAGAAGCGACCCGCGCCATCGCCGCCCCCTACGCCCTGCGCTTCCAGCTTGAGCCCGGCGTCCAGGCCTCCCTGGCTCGCGACCGTCGCTCCATCCTGCTGCGCGGCCCGTCCGGGCGCGGCTGGTGGTTCCGCAGCGACGGCCCCGACGTGGCCATCGAGCCCGCCGTCCACATCGACGAGGGCCTGACCCGCCGTTCCTTGCAGATCGTCGTGCGCGGCTCGGCCCGCACCGACGCCGAGACCAAGGTCCGCTGGAAGCTGAGCCCGGCGGGCGCGAGCGGCGATCCGAGCTAAACGTCGTCGAGGCGGCGGAGGAGGGCCCCGACGCTTCTCTTCCCCCTCTCCGTCATCCTCGGGCTTGACCCGAGGATCAGGCGCCAGTCCACACAGGCTGGAATAGAGGTCTTGCCACTGCGGATTGGTCTGCTCGACCAGTTCCAACTTCCATGTCCGGTTCCAGCGCTTGAGGGCCTTCTCGCGCTTGATCGCCTCTGTGACGAAGCCGTGCCTCTCGTACCAGACCAGGGTTTTGCAGCCGTATCGTTGAGCGAAGCCTTCGATGCGGTCCTCACGATGCTGACGAGTACGCTCGTACAGGTTCGAGGTCATGCCGACATAAAGAACGCCGAGTGGGCGGCTGGCCAGAATATAGGTGGCGATGAAGGGGCGGCGCTCGTTCATATGCCGTCGAGTGGCGGACAACTCGATCCTCGGGTCAAGCCCGAGGATGACGGTGTGGAGGGAAGCCAAGGGCTGACGCCGCGCCCCGTTGGTGCTAGAGGCCCCGCCATCTCCCCGCCCCAGCCGTAAACGGACGCCGCCCATGCCCGCCGCTCCCGACTTTCCGCCCGCCCCGGACGCGATCAAACCCGTCCGCGCCCTGATCTCCCTGTCGGACAAGGCGGGGCTGGAAGACGCCGCGCGCACCCTGGCCGGCCTGGGCGTCGAACTGGTCTCGACCGGCGGCACCAAGGCGGCGATCGCGGGCTTCGGCCTGCCGGTCAAGGACGTGGCCGACCTGACCGGCTTCCCGGAAATGATGGACGGCCGGGTCAAGACGCTGCATCCCGTGGTGCACGGCGGCCTGCTGGGCGTTCGCAACGCTCCGGCCCACGCCGCCGCCATGACCGAGCACGGCATCGGCCCGATCGATATCGTCTGGATCGACCTCTATCCCTTCGAGAAGACGGTCGAGGACGGCGGCGGCTTTGAAGCGGCCATCGAGAACATCGACATCGGCGGCCCGGCCATGATCCGTTCGGGCAGCAAGAACCACGGCCACGTCGCCGTCGCCGTGGACGCCGAGAGCATCGGCCTGATCGTCGAGGCGCTGAAGGCTGACGGTTCGACCTCCCTGGCCCTGCGCAAGCAGTTGGCCGCCCGCGCCTTCGCCCGCACCGCCGCCTATGACGCCGCCGTCTCGTGCTGGTTCGCCGGCCAGTTGAACGACGCCGCCCCGGCGCGCAAGTCGATCGCCGGTTCGCTGGCCCAGACGCTGCGCTATGGCGAGAACCCGCATCAGACCGGCGCCTTCTACCGCACCGGCGAGCGTCGTCCGGGCGTGGCCTACGCCACCCAGATCCAGGGCAAGGAGCTGGGCTACAACAACATCGCCGACGCCGACGCCGCCTATGAGCTGGTGGCCGAGTTCGAGGCCCCGGCCTGCGTCATCGTCAAACACGCCAACCCCTGCGGCGTGGCTGTCGGAAACACCCTGTCGGAAGCCTACGCCCGCGCGCTGGAATGCGACGCGGTGTCGGCCTTCGGCGGCGTCATCGCCGTCAACCGCCCGCTGAACGGCGACGACGCGCGCGCCATCACCGACATCTTCACCGAGGTGGTCATCGCGCCGGGCGCCGACGACGAGGCCAAGGCCGTCTTCGCCGCCAAGAAGAACCTGCGCCTGCTGATCACCGACGGCCTGCCCGACCCGCACGGGCCGGGCGAGGTCTTCCGCTCGGTGGCGGGCGGCTTCCTCGTGCAGTCGCGCGACCGCTCGCTGATCAAGCCGTCCGACCTGAAGATCGTCACGCGCCGCCAGCCGACGCCGACCGAGATCCAGGACATGCTGTTCGCCTTCACCGTGGCCAAGCACGTCAAGTCCAACGCCATCGTCTACGCCAAGGACGGCCAGACGGCGGGCATCGGCGCCGGCCAGATGAACCGTCGCGACAGTGCCCGCATCGCCGCCATCCGCGCCAAGGAAGCCGGCGAGGCCAAGGGTCTGGCCCACTCCCTGGCCGAGGGTTCGGCCTGTGCGTCGGAAGCCTTCTTCCCCTTCGCCGACGGCCTGCTGGAAGCCGTCGCCGCCGGGGCCACGGCGGTGATCCAGCCGGGCGGCTCGATCCGCGACGAGGAGGTCATCGCCGCCGCCGACGAACGCGGCATCGCCATGGCGTTCACCGGCGTGCGCGTCTTCCGGCACTAAGCTGGAAGGGCGCTAACGCGAGCCGCGCGGCGGCTCGCTACATGAGCGCAAGAAGAAGGGCGCTGCCGGTCGTCGGCAGCGCCCTTTATCTTTGGCCAAGGCCCGGTCGGGCCTCAGTCCTCGATCACCTCGTGCGAGCCGGCGCGGCCCAGGCGCCAGTAGCCGGCGACCTTCATCCATTTCTGGTTGAACGGCCGAGCCGCCAGCAACGCCGCCCGCATCGAGCGAGCGACCGAGGACTCGCAGGCGACCCAGACATAGGCGTCGGCCGGGTCGATCCGTTTCGCCGCCGCGACCGCCGCCGCCGTCAGGGCCTCGGCGCGGCCGCGCGGGCCGTCGTTGCGATGCACCCAGACGATCTCAACGTTCGCCGGACTGGGCAGATCCAGCTCTCCGCCGGCGTCGTTCACCTCGATGCAGGCGATGGCGCGCGCGGTCGCGGGCAGCTCTTCCAGGCGCCGAGCGATGGCGGGGATGGCCGCCTCGTCGCCGACAAGCAGGTGCTCGGCGAAGCTGGTCGGGATCAGGAAGGAGCCGCGCGGCCCGCCCAAACCCAGTTCGTCCCCCAGCCGCGCATCCTCGGCCCAAGCCGTCGCCGGACCGCCGTGACCGACGGCGAAGTCGATGGTCAGCCGCCAGTTCGCGGCGTCGAATGCGCGCGGCGTATAGTCCCGCGCCACCGGCCGGGGCTCGGGAAACACAGGCCCGTCCGGCCCGAGCGTCGGCAACACCAGAGGCTCGCCGCGCGGCGTGGGAAAGATCTTCACGTGGTCGTCGAAGCCGGGGCTGAAGAAGCCCTCCAGCTCATCGCCCGTCAGGACGATCCGCTTCAGCACCGGCGTCAGCTGCTCCACCGCCTCCACGCGGGCCCGGCGGAACTTCAGCTCGTGCCGCACGCGGCGCGGTTGTCTCAGCAGGGCGTCGGTCATGCCTGTCTCACCTTTTCTGCTGCGGCTTCGATCAGATCAGCGATGGCCTCGACCTGGGCCTCGCTCAGCGGCGGCTCCTGCGTCAGACGCTCATGGGCCGCCGCGCGGAAGGTCTCTATGGCCTGGGCGATGCGCGCCGGACGGTCGGCCCGGCCGCGCAGGGCCTTCATCTTGCGCTCGGCATGGGCCAGGGCCTCGACGTTCTCGACCAGCAGACGGCGCCCCTCGTCGGTGATCGCATAGCGTTTCTTTCCGCCCTCGGCGACGACGCTGACGGCGCCCATGTCCTCCAGCAGGGTCAGGCTGGGGTAGATGACTCCGGGACTGGGCGTATAGGCGCCGCCGATGCGCGCCTCGATGGCCTTGATCAGCTCATAGCCGTGGCTGGGCTTGTCCGCGATCAGCGACAGCAGCACCCAGCGCAGGGCGCCGTGTTCGAACATGCGGCCGCCGCCGCGTCGGCCGTGGCCCTCGCCGCGCATCCGGCCCTCGCCCAGGCGACGCCCTTCCGGCCGCATCGACCGAAACGGGCCGCCGTGGCCGCGCATGACGCCATGCTTCATGCCGCAGCCGCGCTTTCCGATCCCCTTGGATCCTCTCATTTCATCTCTCACTTCGATATATCTAACTTGCAAACAGATATATCGATATATCGAAAGCGCAAGACCCCTTTCTTCGGCGACGGGACGGATTAAGCTGCGCCGATGGACACCGTCGTCGCCCGCTGGGCCCAGCTAGAGCCCCATGTTCACGTCGTCGGACCGGAGGACGACAAGCGCCGCCCGGCAGTTCTGCTGTTCCACGGCTGCGGCGGGCTGCGGGCCCACCTGCCGCGCTACGCCGAGGCGGCGAAGGCGGCGGGCTGGCGCGCCGTCATCGTCGATTCCTACGGACCGCGCGGCTGGGGGCGGCCCTTCACCCTGACCACCGTCTGCACCGGCCTGCTGTTTCGGGGCTACGAGCGCGCGGGCGACGTACTGGCGGCCATCCACGGGATTTCTCAGCGGCCCGACGTGGACCCCACGCAATTGGCGCTGGGCGGCTGGAGCCACGGCGGCTGGGCCGTCATGGAGATGATGAGCGAGACGCCCGCGCCCGGCCGCATGGGGGTCGCTGACCCGGCCAGCGTCGACCTGTCCGGCGTCAAGGCCGTCTGGCTGGCCTATTCCTATATCGGCCCCTGGGCCTTCAACCGGATGAAGCCCTGGCGGCACTGCCCGCGCGTCCTGGCTTTGACGGCCAAACGCGACCACCTGACCACCGTGCGCAACGCCGAACGGGTCAACGCCATGATCCGCGATTGCGGCTCGGAGGTCGAAAGCTGGGTCGCCGACGGCACCCACGCCTTTGACGAGCCGACCAACAACGGCCCCATGCGCCACCACCCCGAACTGACCGAAGAGGCGCTGCGCCGCTTCACCGCCTTCCTGAAGGACAGCGCGCCTCACGCCTGAAAATAATCACGCGGCCGCGTCTTGACGCACGCCCCATCACGTAACAATTGAAGTTACATGAAAAGAGACTCCCGCCTCTCCAACATCCTTCATGCCCTGCTGCACATGGCCGAGCACGAACAGCGCTGCGGCCGACCGATGACCTCGGACATGCTGGCGGCCTGCCTGTCGACCAATCCGGTCGTGGTCCGCCGGACCATGGCGGGCCTGCGCGAACAGGGGCTGGTCGTGTCCGAGAAAGGCCACGGCGGCGGCTGGCGGCTGGCGCGACCGCTGGAGGCCGTCACCCTGGGCCAGGTCCACGCCGCCCTGGGCGAGCCCGGCCTGCTTCCCGAAACGCCGCCGGTCGAGGCCGAGGGTTGCCTGATCGAGGCCGCCGTCAACGACGCCCTGTCCGACACCTACGCCGCCGCCCGCGCCCTGCTGGCCGCGCGGCTGGACTCCATCACCCTGGCCGATCTGGCGGCGGACTTCTCGCGCCGGCTGGCCGCCTACCCCAAGAGAGACCTGCTCCATGCACACGCGCGAAAATCCGATGCCCCATGACGCCGTCGTCATCGGCGGCTCCTACGCGGGTCTGTCCGCCGCCCTGCAGTTGGTAAGGGCGCGCCGCCGCGTCCTGGTCATCGACGACGGCCGCCCCCGGAACCGCTTCGCCGCTCGCGCGCACGGGGTGCTGAGCAACGACGGCCGCCCGGGGTTTGAGATCGCCGCCGCCGCCCGCGCCCAGGTCGCGGCCTATCCCACCGCCGCCTTCCGCATGGCCGAGGCGGTGGACGCGACGCGCATCGACGGCGGCTTCTCGGTCGCCTTCGCCGACGGCAGCCGCACCATGGGTCGCCGCCTGATCCTGGCCCACGAGGTCGAGGACGTCCTGCCCGACCTGCCCGGCGTGAAGGAGCGCTGGGGCCGCACCGCCCTGCACTGCCCGTGGTGTCACGGTTATGAGGTCGGCGGCGGGCCGATCGGCGTTCTGGGGCGCGGCGACCATGCGGTCCAGTATGCGAGCGTCGTCGCCGAATGGGGCCAGGCCGTGCTGTTCATCGACCCGGCGCGCTTAAGCGAAGACGACGCGCGCGTGTTGGCGCGGCGCGGCGTGATCATCGAACCGACGCCCGTCGAACGGCTGGAAGGCGAGGCGCCGACCCTGACCGGGGCGCAGCTGGTCGACGGCCGCTTCATCCCGCTGAAGGCCGTCTTCGTCGGCGCCCATGTGCGGCAGTCCGGCGGCTTCGCCGAGCGCCTGGGCTGCGAGATGACCGACACCCCCATGGGCCGCATCGTCAAGGTCGACGCCCAGCAGCAGACCAGCCAGCCGGGCGTCTTCGCCGCCGGCGACCTGGCGCGGCCGGCAGGCAACATCACCCTGGCGACGACGGACGGCATGACCGCCGCCCACGCCGCCTTCCGCTCCCTGATCGAAGAGGAGACGGCCTAAGGAAGGCTCAACGCGGTTCGACCTTCACCTCGGCGCGGACCGAGTTGGCGATGTAGCAGACGTCATGGGCGCGGTGATGCAGGTCGGCGATGGCCGCCGCATCCGGCAGCTTGTCGCCTGACCAGGTCACGGCCGGGCGCAGAACGATCTCGGTGATCGACATCTTGCCGCGCTCATCCTTGCCCAGGGTTCCTTCCGCCTCGTCGCGATAGGAGTCGACCACGAAGCCGTCCTTGCGGGCGTAGGCCAGGAAGAACAGCATGTGGCAGCTGGACAGGGCGGCGACCAGGGCCTCCTCCGGGTCCACCGCCGCCTCTTCCGACAGGGGCGGCGGGATCATGGGCGAGGGCGCCGACGACCCGCGCACCACCGCGCCGCCGTCGAAGCGCCAGTCATGGCCGCGTCCGTATTTGTTGTCGCTGAAGGGCTGATCGCCCCGGTTCCATTCGACGACGGCGACGTGCTGGCTCATGACAGGCTCCGAAACAAAGGGTCGAAGCTTTAGCTAGGCGCCCGGTTCGGCTTTCGCCAGATCGCCCTTGGCCAGATCACCCTGAACCAACATCCTCATCTGCATCTGCGCGCGGATGGTGAAGCCCAGCGAACGATACAGAGCGATGGCCCCGGCGTTGTCGGCGTAGGAGTGCAGGAAGACCGTCTCGCCCCGCGCCAGGATGCGCGCGATCACCGCCCGCATCAGCGCCCCGGCGTAGCCCCGCCCGCGCGCATCAGGGTGTGCGCAGACGCCCGAAACCTCGGTGAAGCCGTCGGGCTTCAGCCGCTCGCCCGCCATGGCCAGCAGCCGCCCGTCCTGCTTGACCCCGAAGAAGTCGCCCAGCCGGTGCGTCTTGTCGAAGAAGGGCCCCGGCTCGGTCAGCGTCGCCAAGGCCAGCATGGCGGGCGCGTCGGCTTCGGTCAGGGGCTCGATGGCGATGTCGCGCGCCTTGGCCGGGGTCAGGTCGACCAGCACCATCTGCGTCAGCACCGCCTCCTTCAGCACCGTCAGGCCGGGCGGGACGGGGGTGCGCTCCGCCTCGACCGTGGCCAGCAGGCCCTCGGGCTGCTCCAGCGCCGAAACGGCCGCCAGGCTTTCCGGCGACTGATCGACGCTGGCGACGAAGACGCCGTAACCCGGCGCCAGCCGCAGCGCCCCGCCCGCCCCCACGGCCAGGGACGCCTGACGCGCGGACGTCAGGGCGTTCCAGACCGGACGGTCGAGCGGGTGCGCCATTCGGCTCAGCCCTGCCAGAAGCCGACGATCTTCTTCACCTCGGCGATGGTCGGCTCGGCGACTTCGCGCGCCTTTTCGGCGCCGGCGGCCAGGGCGCGGTCGATCTCGGCCGGGTCGTTCATCAGGCGGCGCATCTCGGCGGTGACGTTCGCCATCGAGGACACGGCCAGTTCGGCCAGCTTGGGCTTGAAGGCGCCGAAGCCCTGGCCCGCGAACTCGGCCAGCACGGCCTCGCGCGTCGTTCCGGCCAGGGCGGCGTAGATGGCGACCAGGTTCTTGGCCTCTGCCCGACCTTCCAGACCCTCGAGCGTTTCCGGCAGCGGCTCCATGTCGGTCTTGGCCTTGCGGATCTTGTTGGCGATGGCGTCGGCGTCGTCGGTCAGGTTGATGCGCGACAGGTCCGACGGATCGGACTTGGACATCTTGGCCGCGCCGTCGCGCAGGGACATGACCCGCGTCGCCGGACCCTGGATCAGCGGCTCGGGCAGGGGGAAGTAGCCCGGCGCGCCGAAGTCGTTGTTGAACTTCTGGGCGATGTCGCGGGTCAGCTCCAGGTGCTGCTTCTGGTCTTCGCCGACCGGCACCTCGGTCGCCTTGTAGAGCAGGATGTCCGCCGCCTGCAGCACCGGATAGGTGTAGAGGCCGACGCTGGAGCGTTCCTTGTGCTTGCCCGACTTCTCCTTGAACTGGGTCATCCGGTCCAGCCAGCCCAGGCGGCCGACGCAGTTGAAGATCCAGGCCAGTTCGGCGTGGGCGGGCACGGCCGACTGCGGGAAGATGACCGCCTTGGCCGGATCGAGGCCCGAGGCCAGATAGGCCGCCGCGATCTCGCGCGTCTGGGCGGCCAGCTTCTCCGGCTCCTGCCAGACGGTGATGGCGTGCATGTCGGCGACGAAGACGAACAGGGGAGCGCCCGTCTCCTGCAGTTCGGTGAAGCGCTTCAGCGCGCCCAGATAGTTGCCCAGGTGCAGGGCGCCGGAGGCCTGGATGCCGGACAGGATGCGGCGCGGACCGGTGTATTGAGCCGGAGTCTGGTCAGTCATGATAGCGGATCTCGAAAATCGAAAGGCGAACGTCGGCGCACGTTTTCGCGTGCGAAAGAGGGACGTGCGGAAGCACGGTGCGGCGGATCAGCCGCGCCATCGTCCATGAGCGAAAATTCGTCCCGAAAGCGCCATGTCCTCGCGCTTATCGGTTCGAGGCGCGAAGGGCAACACTCCTGCGGCGGTTCGCGCGTCGCCGCGATCACGGAACGATGTTAGCCTCCTCTTCCATCGGCATGGAGGGAAGGACATGGACGAGTTCGAAGTCGCCCCGCCCGAGAGTTTCGACTCTCGTCAGGCGCTGACGCGGATGCTGGCGCTGCTGCGCCACCTGATCAACATGATCGCCGAGTTCAGGGAGACGCTGATCCTGACCAGCGGCGGCGACCCCGCCGATCCGGTTCTGGACGACGCCTTCCTAACCGCCCGCAGTTTGGCGCTGGAAGACGTCGACGCCCTGATCGCCTTGGTCGATGCGGCCGACTTCACCGCCCCGGCCATGGTCGAGCACCGCCTTCAAGGCGAGGCGCTGCGCTTCAAGATGCTGGCGATCCTGGCGGCCTATCGCCTGGTCGTCGCCGCCCAACCCAGCCGGAATCCGGGCATGAGCCGAGGCTGGTCCCTGTACCGCCGCGCCCTGCGCGGAACGCTGGCGGCCATCGACGGGCCGCTGGAATCCCTGACGGCGGCCCTCGGCGCCAAACAAGGGCTGGTGGAGTTCAAAAAGGCGCTGGAGGTTCTGCTGGACCTATGACCTGGCCGAGCGCCGGACCAGGCCCTTGACCTCGGCCACCGTCACGGCGCGCGTCAGGAAGGCCAGGACGACATAGGCCAGACCGCCCGCCGCCACGACCAGCAGCAGGGTGATCTCCTTGGCGCCGTGGGTCGAACCCAGCATGGCCAGCAGGTCCGCGACCGGCGCCTGCAGCATCGGCCGCGCCCAGGAGGCGACGCCGACCACCGCCGCCAGACCTGCGCTGGCCAGGGCGATGCGCCCCAGACGCCAGACCGCGCGCGGACTGGGTCGGTAATGACCGCGCCGCCACAGGGTCGCCGCCAGCAGGATGACGTTGGTCCAGGCCGAGGCGCTGACCGCCGCGGCGATCCCCGACACCCCCATGCCCAGATAGAACAGGCCGATCGCCAGCGCCGCGTTCACCGCAACCGACACCAGGGCGAACACCATGGGCCTGCGCGTATCGCCGCGCGCGAAGAAGGCCGGCGCCAGGATGCGGATCAGGACGAAGGCGGGCACGCCCCAGCCGAAATGCAGCAGGGCGTGAGCCGTGTTGACGGCGTCGATCTGAAGGAAGGCGCCGCGCGTGAACAGGGCGTCGATCAGGAAATAGGGCATGGCCATCAGGGCCGCCGCCGCCGGCAGGGTCAGGGCCATGGACAGGATCAGCGCCTCGTCCATCGAGGCCTGCTGCTGGCCGTGATCCTGCGACGCCACCGCCGCCGACAGCTTGGGCAGCAGGGCGATGCCGATGGCCACTCCGACCAGCCCCAACGGCAGCTGATACAGTCGGTCCGCCGTCGCCAGCCAGGTGCGGCCGCCGTCGACGAAGCTGGACAGGTTGCCGGAGATGAAGACGTTGATCTGGGTCGCGCTGTTGCCGATGGCGGCGGGAACGGCGGTGATGATGATGGCCTTCACCGCCGGGGTCATCTTCGGCAGGCTGAGACGGATGTTCGCCCCCGCCTTGCGCGCCGCCCACCAGCACAGGCCCGCCTGGGCCACGCCCGCGACCAGCACGGCCCATGAGGCGGCGTAGGCGGCCTCAATCTGGTCGCCCTTCACCGGAATGACGGCGGCCAGCATGATCAGGTTCAGCAGGATCGGATAGGCGCCCGAGACAATGAAGCGCCCCCGCGCGTTCAGCACCCCGCTGAGCAGGGAGGCGATCGCCATACAGGGCAGGTAGGGCATGGTGATCTGGGTCAGGATCACCGCCAGCTTGAACCGCGCCGGATCGTCCAGAAAGCCGATGTTGATGACGGTCATCAGCCACGGCATGGCCAGCTGGGCGACCACGGTCAGGGCCACGGTGACGGCGGCCACGGCGGCCAGGGCGTCGGTCGCCACCTTGTCCGCCGCCGCCTCGCCCTCGCTCTTCAGCGTCTTGGCGTAGGCGGGCACGAAGGCGGCGGCGAAAGCGCCCTCGGCGAAGATGCGCCGGAACAGATTGGGGAAGTTCAGCGCCGTGTAATAGGCGTCGGCCGCCGGGCCCGCCGAGGCCCCCAGCGCCGCCGTGATGACCAGATCGCGCGCGAACCCCGCCAGACGGCTGAGCAGGGTCATGGCGCTGAAGATGGCCGAGGACCGCGCCACCCCGCCCGTCTTGGCTGTTGCAGCAGACGCAGGCGGCTGGACGACTGGTTCGACCGTGGCGTTTGCCGCAGAAATCCGCGCGGCCGGTTCGATGGGATCGGTCTTGTCGTTCACGGCTGTTCCTGCGCTCGGTCCCGAAACGCCTTAGCGCGCCTGCGGGCCGCTGGATACGGGCGAACGGCCCAGCGCGCCTTCCAGATCGGAGACGTCGCGCACGCTGGCGCGCACGGGGACGATGCGCCGCCCCGCCGGGCCTTGGAGCGTGCGGTCCAGCACCTCCAGCAGGTCGACCTTCAGCGCCTCCAGCCTCGCCTTGCTCTTCGGCTTCCGGCCGTCCGCGTCGGTGATGTAGAAGCCGTCCACCGCCCGCTCGCCGAAGCTGGCGACATGGGCCGAGCGGGTCGAATAGCCGTGCGCCGAGATGGTCCGCGCCAGATCGGCCAGCAGGCCCGGGCGGTCGGCGCCCGAGACCTCGATCACCACGGCGCTGGTGCCCGTATCGGCGTCGATCCGCACCACCGGCCGCACATCGAAGACGGCGCGGCGGGCGCTGACGCGCGGCGGCTCCAGGGTCGAGGTCCGCGCCCCCTTCAGCACCGCCCGCTCCATCGCCTTGACCAGAATGGCCAGACGTCGCGGCTCGCGCCCGCCATAGGGTTCGCCCGCCCCGTCCTGAATCTCGAACACGTCCAGCGCCATGCCGTCGTCGGCCGTGGCCAGCCGCGCGCCCACCACGTCGGCGCCCGCCATCGACAGGGTGGCGGCCAGGTCCGCGAACAGGCCGGGGCGATCCCGCGCCGCCACGGCCACGCGGGCGGTGGATTCCAGCGGCCCTTCGGCGGGCAGGGCCTCGACCGCCGCCCCCTCGCGCCGCGCTCGTTCGACCAGGGCGGGGTGATCGGCCAGAGGGTCTTCGCGCGTCACTGCGTCGCCCCGGAACAGGGCCTCGGTCGCCTCGAACAGGGCGCGCATCAGTTGCCCCTTCCAACCGTTCCACACCCCCGGCCCGACGGCGCGGATGTCTGCCACGGTCAGCACCATCAGCATCCGCAACCGCTCCGGGTCGCCCACCGCCTCGGCGAAGGCGCGCACGGTCGAGGGGTCGGATACGTCGCGCTTCTGGGCGTAGTCGCTCATCAGCAGATGATGGCGCACCAGCCAGACGACCAGCTCGATCCGGCGCGGATCGACGCCCAGCCGCTCGCAGGCTCGGCGCGCAGCGATGGCGCCGTCCTCCAACTGGCCCCGGTCGCCGCCCTTGCCCACGTCATGCAGCAGCATGGCCAGCATCAGGGCCTCGATGTCGGCGATGCGGGGGACGATGGCGGTCGAGGCCGGGTGGTCCCCCTCCAGCTTGCCGCGCGCGATGTCGTTGATGATCCCGACCGCCTGCAAGGTGTGCTCGTCCACCGTATAGGCGTGGTACATGTTGAACTGGGTCTGGCCGACGATCCGCCCCCACTCGGGCAGGAAGCGCCCCAGGAAACCCGTCTCATTCATGATCGACAGGACGCGATAGGGCCGCTGGCCATGCGCCAGCACCGTCAGGAAAGCCTCGGCCGCGCGCGGATCACGCCGCAGGGCGGGCGTCACCAGCGTCAGCGAACGGATCACGGCGGCGAAGGCGTCGGGGTGCAAGTCCAGATCCAGCCGGTCCGCCTCGACGAACAGCAGCAGCAGACGCGCCGGGTCGCGGGCGAAGACGTTCGGCCCGGTGACGGTCAGCCGCCCCTCCTCCACCGCCAGACCGTCGAAGGCCAGCTTGACCCGGCGGCGCCGGATCAGCCGCGACAGGCCGCGCGCCAGCCCTTCCGCCTTCTTCTGCTGGCGCGCCTCCAGCTGGGCCGAGACGGCGCGGGTCAGGGCGCCGACCTCGCGTGCGACCTGGAAATAGCGGCGCATGAAGCGCTCGACCGCCAGTTCGTCGCCGCGCCCGCGCCAGCCCATGCGCCGGGCGATCTCGGGCTGGAAATCGAAGGTCAGCTTCTCCTCGGCTCGCCCGGCGACCAGATGCAGCAGGATGCGCACCCGCCACAGGAAGCCGATGGCCTCGCGGAAACTGCGCAACTCGCGCGCGGTCAGCAGGCCCTCCAGCGCCGCCTGCCCGCGCTCGCTGTCCGGCGCCAGGGAGCGGGCGATCCAGAACAGGGTGTTGAGGTCGCGCAGCCCGCCCTTGCCGTCCTTGACGTTCGGCTCGACGCGATAGCGGACGGCGCCGGTCTTCTGCAGACGCACGTCGCGCTCGGCCATCTTGGCGGCGATGAAGGGGCGCGGATCGGCGCGGGCCACCGAGGTGCGGAACCGCTTCAGCAGGCTTTCGCCCAGGGCCGCATCCCCGGACAGCACCCGCGCTTCCAGAAGCGTCGTTCGCACCGTCATGTCGTCGCGCGCCAGCGTCAGCGTCTCGCCGATAGAGCGGAAGGCCGAACCGACCTTCAGCCCTAGATCCCACAGGACGTAGTGGACGAACTCCACCACCGCCTGGGCGCGCGGACTGATCGCCTGGCCCGGCCGCAGGAACAGCAGATCGAGGTCCGAAAACGGCGCCAGCACCCCGCGCCCGTAACCGCCGACCGCCAGCAGGGTCAGCCGCTCGTCCGGAGCCTGATGGACCTGTTCGGTCGCGAACCGCCACAGGGTCGCCAGCAGGGCGTCGGCGGCCTCGGCGTAGAGACGGGCGGCCTCAGCCCCGTCGGTGGCGCTCTCGGCCCGGCGGGCGGCGCGGGCGCGGTCGGCGTCGAAGCTTTCACGCAAGAGCGCGGTGACAGCGGCGCGCGGGTCAGACGCCGAGGCGGCGTCGAGAACGGCGGACGGGAGCGGGGGCGGTGCGGTCACGGAAGGAGCATAGCACGCCCTTCTATTCCCGCTCATCCCGGCGGACGCCGGGATGAGCGGGGATTTATGTCTTCGCCAAGCCCTTCAACCGATAGAGCGCCTCCAGCGCCTCGCGCGGGGTCAGGTCGTCGGGGTCGATGGCGGCGACCGCTTCGTCCAGCATGGACTTCATCGGCGGCGGGGGCGGCTCGGCGGCGGCGAACAGGGGCAGGTCGTCCAGACGGGCGGTCGCCGCCTTCTCATTCTCCAGCCGCTCCAGCACCTCGCGAGCGCGGCCGACGACGGCGGTCGGCACCCCCGCCAGACGCGCCACCTGCACGCCATAGGAGCGATCCGCAGCGCCCGGCGCCGCCTCGTGCAGGAAGACCAGTTCGCCGTTCCACTCCCTTGCCTTCATCGACAGGTTGCAGACGTGGTCCAGCCGTTCCTCCAGTTGGGCCAGCTCATGATAGTGGGTGGCGAACAGGGTGCGGGCGCGGTTGGTCTCGTGCAGGGCCTCGGCCGTGGCCCAGGCGATGGCCAGGCCGTCATAGGTGGCGGTGCCGCGCCCGATCTCGTCCAGCACGACGAAGCTGCGGCCGGTCGCCTGGGTCAGAATGGCGGCGGTTTCGACCATCTCCATCATGAAGGTGGAGCGGCCGCGCGCCAGATCGTCGCCCGCGCCGACGCGGCTGAACAGACGGTCGACCACGCCCAGCTTCATCGACCGCGCCGGAACGAAGGCCCCGGCCTGCGCCAACACCACCAGAAGCGCGTTCTGGCGCAGGAAGGTCGACTTACCCGCCATGTTCGGGCCGGTGACGATGGACAGGCGCGAGGCCCCGACGCCGTCGCCCGCCAGTTGGCAGTTGTTGGGGGTGTAGGGCAGGCCCTGCGCCTTCACCGCCGCCTCAACCACCGGATGGCGGCCCGCCTCGACGGCGAAGCACAGGCTGTCGTCCACGCTGGGGCGCACGGCCCCGACCTCTTCGGCCCATTCGGACAGGGCGGCGTGGGCGTCCAGTTCGGCCAGCGCCTCGGCCACGCCCTGCAGCGGTCCGGCCAGGCGCGCGACTTCGCGGCGCCAGCCCTCGAACGTCTCGGCCTCGATGGCGAGAGCGCGGTGCCCGGCCTGGCTGATCTTGGCGTCCAGCTCCGACAGCTCGACGGTGGTGAAGCGCACCTGATTGGCCAGGGTCTGGCGGTGGATGAAGGGGCTGTCCGGTCCCGCACGCAACAGAAGTTCGGCCGCCTTGGCGCTGGTCTCGAGGAAATAGCCAAGGACGGCGTTGTGGCGCACCTTGAAGGCAACGCCCGAGTCGGCGACGGCCTTAGCCTCCAGTTCGGCGATGACCTTGCGGCTGTCGTCGCGCAGGGTGCGGGCGGCGTCCAGTTCGGGCCGGTGGCCGGGGTTCACATAGCCGCCGTCGCGCGCCAGGTGCGGCGGCTCGTCCATCAGGCCGTCGGTCAGTTCGGCCAGCAGGTGCGACAGGTCGCCTTCAAGCGCCAGCCGGTCGAGGCAGGCCGTCACCCGCGCAGGCGGCCCGGCCAACGGATCATTGGCCGTGGCGGCGAACAGTGCGCTGAGGCCCTGAGCCGTCTTCAACCCCGAGCGGATCGCCGCCAAGTCGCGCGGCCCGCCGCGCCCCAGCGCCAGCCGCGAGGTCGCCCGCGCCACATCGGCCGAGGCGCGCAAAGCGTCGCGCAGGTCGCGTCGCAAGTCGCGCCGCTCCAGCAGCCACTCGACGGCATCCAGTCCCGCGTTGATCGCCGCCGGATCACGCAAGGGGCGCGAGATGCGTTCGGCCAGCGCCCGCGCCCCGCCCGAGGTCACGGTGCGGTCGATGGCGTGCAGCAAGGAGCCGTCGCGCTCGCCCCGTTGTGTGCGGTCGATCTCGAGGCTCAGACGCGTCGCCGGGTCGATGGCCAGAAAGCCGCTCTCGCCCGAACGGCGCGGCGGTGTCAGGGCGGGGATCTTGCCCGCCTGCGTCGTCTCCAGATAGGCGGCGATCAGGCCGAGCGCCGAAATCTCGGCCTCTTCAAAGGCGCCGAAACCGTCCAGCGCCGAGACGCCGTAAAGCCGCTGCACCCGATCCTTGGCCCCGACCGGCTCGGCCAGGGCCTGGGGCATGGCCTGAACCACGCCGCCCGAGCCGTCCAGCGCCCCCTTCATCGTCTCGTCCGAGAACAGGCGGTCGGGGACCAGCACCTCGGACGGTCGGAACGCGGCCAGCGCGGCACCCAGATCCGACAGGTCGCAGGCGACCGAATCCACCACTCCCGCCGACAGTTCGACCACCGCCACGGCCGCCCTTCCTTTACGGATCGCCACGGCCGCCAGCCGGTTGGCGCCGCGCGCGTCCAGCAGCGTGTCCTCGGTCAGGGTGCCGGGCGTCACCACCCGCACGATGTCGCGGTGAACCACGGCCTTGGAGCCGCGCTTCTTGGCCTCAGCCGGGTCTTCCAGTTGTTCGCAGACGGCGACCTTGAAGCCCTGACGGATCAGTCGCGCCAGATAGCCGTCCATAGCGTGGACCGGCACCCCGGCCATGGGGATGTCCTCGCCCTGATGCTTGCCGCGTTTGGTCAGGGCGATGCCGAGCGCGGCGGCCGCCTTCTGCGCGTCCTCGAAGAACAGCTCGTAGAAGTCGCCCATGCGGAAGAACAGCATGGCTTCGGGCTGACCGGCCTTGACCGACAGATACTGGGCCATGACCGGCGTAGTGCCGGCGTCGGGCTTGAGGTCGGTTTTGGGCGGGTGGGAAAGGGGCGCGTTCATCTGGCTCGCAGGGTGGCGGATCGGGGCGGCGGCCTCAAGCACGGGCGGCGTCCCTCATGCACAGGCGAAAGGCGACCTGTGGACAGCCCTGTGGATCAGGCTGCGCTGACCAGGCGCAGGCGCGGCCGCGACGCCAGGGCGGCGGGCGTCTCGTCCAGCGCCAGCGCGTCCCAGTCGATGTCCGGGCGCGGGGCATGGGAGGCGGCGATGATGGCGCGCAGCTCGGCCGAGGAGGCCACGCTAGCGATGACCGAGGCCACCCCCGGCAGGGTCAGGGCGTAGGCCAGGGCCGCCTGCATCGGATCGACGCGCGCCTCGGCCAGACGGCGGCGCGTGCGCGACAGGGCCATGCCGTGGGCGGCCAGTTCGGGCGGCAGGCTGTCGCGGTTGGCGAACAGCAGGCCCTGGGCGAAGACCGAGGCCAGATGCACCTCGATCCCCTGGCTCGCCATGTCGGCGATGACCCCGGTGCGCGCCGCGCGCTGGTCCAGGATGTTGCAGGTCAGTTGCACCACGTCCGGCTGGAAGCGGCGGGCCAGCAGGCCGGGGCCGTCCTCGACCGTGGCGATGAAGCCGACCTTGCGGAAGACGCCGCGCGCCTTCAGCGCCTGCAGCCGGTCCCACAGGGCGCGGCCCTCGGCGCCCGCCAGATCGGCGGCGTTCTGCACCAGGACGGCGTCGCCGCGCGGCAGGCCCATGCGCTCCAGCGAGCGGCGGGCGCGAGCCTCGACCCGGTCCAGGCCGTCGGCCAGCGGCACGGTGCGCACGGTGACGCGGAAAGGCGAAGGGAAGGGCCAGGCCTGACCCAGCATCCGTTCGACGTCGCCTTCAGGCCGGGTGGCGACCAGGCCGATTCCGGCGTCGCCCGCGGTCTGAAGCAGGTGACGCGTCGCCTCCTCCCGCTGGCCGGGCGGCAGCGGGCGGGACCGATCAGGCTCAACCACCAGGGCGATGGCGAGCTTGTCGGCCGGAGAGGGCGGAACGGCGAATCTCACACCGCCACTTTCGCCGTCAAAGCTTAAGGGAGATTGACCGAAATCAAGGTCGTTGGTGAATGAAGAGGCTTAATCCGCGTCCCGCTGGTTTTCCGGCAGGGCGGCGATGAAGGCCGGGTGCGCCTCGGCCCTCGCCTCGATCTCCAGCAGGCGCGGGAAGGCCGCCAGATCGACGTTGAACCGCCGCGCCGAATAGAGCTGGGGCATCAGGTAGCAGTCGGCCAGCGTCGGCGTCCCGCCGAAACACCACCCCTCGCCATAGCGGACGATCAAGGCCTCCAGCGCCGTAAAGCCGTCGATGATCCATTGATCGGCCCAGGCGTCGACCCCGGTCTGATCGGCGCCCAGACCGCGCACCGCCTTCAGCACCCGCAGATTGTTGAGCGGATGGATGTCGCAGCCGATCACCGCCGCCATGGCCCGCACCTGGGCGCGGCCCGCCGCGTCGCGCGGCAGCAGGGGCGGCTCAGGATGGGTCTCCTCCAGCCATTCCAGAATGGCCGGGCTCTGGGTCAGCACCAGGCCGTCGTCGGTCTCCAACGCAGGGACCAGCCCCTGCGGATTGAGCCTGAGATAGGCTTCGGACTTCTGCGCGCCCGTGCGCAGGTCCAGCGCCGCCTGCCGATACTCGACCCCTTTGAGATTGAGGGCGATGCGGGTGCGATAGCTGGTGCCCGAGCGCCAGTAGCCGTGCAGGATCATGATTGCACCGTGAAGTTGAGCGGGGGCAGACCCGCGATGACGGCCTCGACCCGATCGCCGGGGCTCAGGGGACCAACGCCTTCGGGCGTGCCGGTGAAGATCAGGTCGCCGGGCTGCAGCGCCCACAGCTCGGCCGCCTTGGACAGGACGCCGTCCACGTCCCAGATCATGTCGGACAGGCGGCTGGACTGACGGACGGCGCCGTTGACCTTCAGCTCAATGAGCGCGTCGGGCGCGGGCGGCGTCCGGCTCAACGCGCCGCAGGGCGCCGACTGGTCGAAGGCCTTGCCCGCCTCCCACGGCCGCCCCTTGGCCTTGGCCTCGGCCTGAAGATCGCGCCGCGTCAGATCGACGCCGACGGCCCAGCCGACCGGCCGGGCGTCTTCGCCCAGGGCCACGACCAGTTCGACCTCATAATGCAGGTTCTGCGTCGCCGACGGATAGGTCGGATCGGCCCCGTCCACGACCAAAGCGTCGCCCGGCTTGGCGAAGAAGAAGGGCGCAGGCTTGTCCGGGTCGGCCCCCATTTCGCGAGCGTGGGCGGCGTAGTTCTGGCCCACGCACAGGATGCGCCGCACGGGCAGGCGGCGCGCCTCGCCTTCGATCGGCAGGGACGGCGTCGGGGCGGGCGGGAACAGCCATTGGGTCATGACGCCTGTTCTAGAAGCGCCGCGCGCGTCGCGCCAGATGGGCGCCTCTGCGACCTTCGCCCATGCTGCATTGCAGGAACCTTGATCGTCGGTGTGGCGTTCCGGGCAGGGCTTCTCTATTTAATCGTCAAGCTTACACAAGGAGCGGAGCGCGCATCATGGCCACGTCCAAGGCTCGTGAAGACATCAAGAACGACCTCAAGACCCTGAAGGAGGACCTCAAGGCCGGCGCCCGCGAGGAAACCCAGCGTCTGAAGGAAAAGGCCTCCGAGGCCGAGGCGCGCCTGCGCGAGCAGGGCGAGGAGCTGCGCGAGAAGGCGCGCGGCTACTACGACGACGCCAAGGTGCGCGGCCGCGAATATTACGACGAGGCCGCCGAGAAGTTCGACGAGGCCCAGCGCTACGTCGTCGAGCGCGTGCAGGAGCGTCCGATCCAGTCGACCGCCATCGCGCTCGGCGTCGGCGTCGTCCTGGGCCTGCTGCTGGCCGGGCGTCGGCGCTGATGATCGGGCGGGGGCTCATCAACCGCGCGGTGGCGACCTTCGTCGCCGCCGGCGCGGCCTTCGTGGCCATGGTCGCCCTGGGGGCCACGGTCTATTACCTGCTGCTGCTGGTCGTGCCGCCGCTCATCGGCGCCGCCCTGACCGCCCTGCTGTTCGCCCTGATCGCGGCCGTCGTCGCCCTGGTGTTCGTGCGGCGGGCGCATGGTGATGACGAGGACGAGGAATACGACGAGCCCGAAGGCCTGGGCATGCGGGCCCTGCGGCTGTTCCAGCAGCGCCCGATCCTGGGCGCCGCGGCGGCTCTGGCCGGCGGCTTCATCTTCCTGCGCAACCCCGCGCTGGCCACCATGGTGGCGGCCGCCTTTACCGAGAAAAGCAGAGTCCGAAACCGACGTTAAAGGAACGGCCAAGTCTCCGAGGCGTTGTTTCAAGCAAGCGACGCTATCGACGGGAGAGGTCGAAAGCCCGCTCCCGTCAACATCTTTCGGAGGGTTCGCCTATGCTTCGTTGGGCTATTATTTTCTTCATCATCGCCTTGGTCGCAGCTGTGCTCGGCTTCGGCGGCATCTCGGGCATGTCGTTTGAGATCGCCAAATTCATCGCCATCATCGCCGTTATCCTGTTCGTCGTCTCCCTGCTGGTGGGCGGCCTGAGGGGACGCGGCGGGCCGCGCATCTAGCCGAACGGCCAGACATTGAAATCAGGGCCGCGACCATGCCGTCGCGGCCCTTTTTCATGGTTGAAGCTAAAGCCGTCAGGCGCGACGGCGCGGAAGCCGCCAGGTCTGGTGATCGGCGAAGCGACGCCCGTCCCAGGCCACGGCCGAGACCGTCACCGTCTCGGCGTCCCATTCGATCCGGTTGAAGCTGGGCGGCGCCCCCCGCTCGCGATGCGACAGCGTCCCGCATCCGACCGCATAGGAGCATTGATCCCCCACCCCGATCGGCAGGGCGAAGGGCACATGGACATGGCCGGTGACGATCAGGTCGACGCCCGCCTCGGCGAAGATGCGGGCCGCCCGCTCGCCGCGCTTGACCTCGCCGGTCATGGGCGCGCCGATCATCTCGACCAGAGGATGGTGGCAGGCCAGAACGCGCAAGGCTCCGATCGGCGCCTGGCGCAGGGCCTCGGCCGCCCGACGCGTCTGGTCCAGATCGATGACCCCCTTGGACCAGTTGGGCCGGGCCTGCCAGCCGCGCGCCGTCGTCACGCCGCGCACCATCAACCGATCCGAGCGGAACTCATGGTCATGCGCCGGATGGCCGGTCGCGCGTTCGAACGCCCGCCACGGCCAGAACAGCCGCGCCATCACGTCCCAATAGGGCACGTCGTGATTGCCCACGGTGACGAAGACCGGTTCGGGCAGGGCGCGGATCCATTCACCCGCCGCCGCGAACTCGCGCGGATAGCCTCTCTGGGTGATGTCGCCGGTGATCAGGATCAGATCGGCGCCGGCCGCGCGGGCGTAGTCGGACGCCGCCGCCACCGCGTGTTCGTGCTCGCACCCGAAATGAACGTCTGAAAACTGGAGGACCAGACCCACTAGACGCTGTCCCCGCCCGTCGGAGGCTTCGGCGCAAGAGCCGTAAAGGCCCGCGGGACGAATTTCACCGCCGTCGCGCGGCCCAGCAACATGGGTTCGCCGTCGATCACCGCCGGAATGCGGGAACGGGCCTCAACTTCGATCTTGCGCGCGCCGCGGGTCGTGACGGTCGGATCCTGACGCCAGTCGTCGAACAAGGCGTGGGCGGCCAGACGGAAGGCCTGGGCCGCGTCAGCGGTGTTCATGGCCGCCGCCTCCAGCCCGTCGCACTTGTCCATCGCCTTGGAGATCAGCGGGCTGATCAGCACCAGGGCCTCGGCCTTCTCGCGCACGCCGCCGTCCAGCGCGTAGCGCACCCGACCCGAGAAGGCCTTCTTCAGCGCCCGGCGGCCATAGGTCCAGGCCATCTTCAGCTTGCCCTCGCGGATGGCTTCGCGCGCCGGGGCCCACAGGGCGGGCGAGCCCAGGATGGCGGCGCAGTAGAAGGCCTCGCCTTCGACCTCCCCTCCGGAGACGTACTGCGGCGCGCCCTCTTCCAGCGCCAGCCGGAGGGCCGCCTTCCAGTCGCCCGTGCCGTACAGGGCCTTGGGCAGCATATTCATGGTGCCGCCGGGCAAGGGGGCGATCAGAGGACCGTCCGACCCGGCGCGGGCGGCGACCGACCGCGCCGTTCCGTCGCCCGCCAGGATGAACAGGGCGTCCGGCCGCGCCGCCAGCGCCTCGCCGATCTGGTCTGGGATGCGCGCGCCTTCCAGCACCACCACCTCGGCCTGCAGGGGATAGACCGCCAACAGGGCGGCGGCCTCATCGGCCGCCTGCGGTCCGACGCCGCCGGACAGGGGATTGACCAGGATGATGATCCGCTCCAGCCGGACCTCGCCTGTCAGGGGACGCGGCTCCTCGACCGTGTCGTGCCCCGAAGGGGCGGCGGCCAGGGCGCTCAGAAAATTCGGGGCGTCGATCATGGGCGGCGAACGCCTGCGCGCGCGGCCAGTTCCGCACATGCGACAGCGGGTGAAAAATTAAAGTGAAGCTTGCGTCGCTTTGCCTCGGAACCGCCCTCTTCGGACTGCGTTATCGAAGCTTCAAGGGTGCCCCCTAAGGGATGAAGGACAGAACCATGAACAAGGCGATTCTCGCCATCGCCGGCGCCGGTCTTCTGGTGACCGCCTGCGCCAGCGACCCGTACTACGGCGGCGGCTACGGCTCGAACGAAACCGTGCGTCAGGGCGCTGTCGGCGCTGGTCTGGGCGCCGTGGCCGGCGCCATCATCGGCAACAACGTCGGCGGCGGCAACGCAGCCACGGGCGCGGCCATCGGCGCGCTGGCTGGCGGCGCGGCCGGGGCCATCCGCGGCTCGAACCAGGACCGCAACAACCAGCAGCGTTACCGCGACAACCAGGGCCGCTACTACTACTGCTACGACAACCGCCAGACCGAGTGCTACTGGGAGAACGGCCAACGCCGTTATTGATCCAGGCTTCTAGCCTCTGGCGCCCGAAGCGTTTTCGGGACAATCTGAAAGGGCGATCCGCATGGCGCGGGTCGCCCTTTTTGCTGGAGGGCGCGCACGCCGCACGGCGCGCGCGAGGGGCCTGACATGAAGCTTGTTTCCGCAGTCGTTCTGCTGACCGCCGGCCTGGCCGCAGCCGGGTGCGCCGCCACCAGCGGATATAAGGAGCGCAGCGATCTGGTCAGCAACCCGTCCGCCTGCGCCGACAAGCGGTTCGAGGTCTATTTCGTCCCCGACCGCGCCACCCTGACCGACGCCGCCCGCCAGGCCATCGGCATGACCGCGACCCAGCTTCAGGGCTGCCAGATCAAGCACGTCAAGGTGACGGGCCTGGCCGACGCCCGCAGCGGCACGGCCACCGCCAACCAGACCATTTCCGAACAGCGCGCCCGCGCCGTGGCCGAGGCCCTGGCCGGCGCCGGCCTGCCCGCCCCGGCCTTCGACATCGAGGCTTCCGGCGCCCAGGGCGCCGTGGTCGGCGGCGTCAACAATCCCCTGCGGCGCCGCACCGAGGTGCTGATCGAGGTCGTCGCCCCGCGCTGACGCCCCAGACGGCCGACTGCGGCCCGCCGTCGCGGGCCGTGGATAGGCGAGGCTTGAGGGTCTAAGGTCGCGCCTTTCCCTGGTCCTGTTCCCGGCGTCGTCCTTGCGCATCCTCCTTCTTCTGCTGACCTGGTTCGCCTTCGCCCTTCCGGCGGCGGCGTCCCCATCCGCGCCCGCGTCCGAAGCCGCCCTGCGCGACGCCCTGGCCGCCGGCGCCGCCCCCGCCCCCAAGGCCGCCGTCGCGCCCGGCCCCCAACGCACCGAACGCATCGAGGCCGAACTGGTCGCCATGGGCGCCTGGGCCACGCCCGGCTCGACCGCCGTCCTCGCCATCCGCCAGAAGATCAAGCCCGGCTGGCACACCTATTGGCGCAACCAGGGCGATTCCGGCGGGCCGACGACCCTGACCTGGGCCTTGCCGAGCGGCCTGACGCCCGGCGACATCCTGTGGCCCCTGCCCGAGCGCCAGCGCCTGCAGAGCCTGATGAACTACGGCTATTCAGACACGGTCTTCTTGCCCGTGCCGATCGAGATTCCAGCGAACACGCCGCCGGGACGCAGCCTGCCGCTGCGCGTCACCGCCCATTTCTACGTCTGCAGCGACGAGATGTGCGTGCCCGAAGACCTCGACCTCGCGCTGGATCTGCCGGTGCGCGAGGGCGCAGCGCCGCTGGACGCCCGCTTCGGCCAGGCGGTTCAGGACGTGGTCGCCGGCGCCCCCCGCCCCGCCGGCATCGAAGCCCGCGCCGCCCTGGTCGACGGAAAGCTGACCCTGACGGCCGGCGGCGGCCCGCTGGCGGGCGCGGCGCCGAAGTGGGCCTATTTCTATCCGTTCGAGGGCGGGGTGATCGACCACGCCGCCGCCCAGTCGGGCGAACGCGGACCGCAGGGGCTGACCCTGACCGTCGCCGCCGGGCGCGGCCTGGCGACCAACGGTCTGAACGGACCGATCGGCGGCGTCCTGTCCACCGATCTGGGCGCCTGGGAGATCACGGCCGAACCGGGCGCGGCCCTGACGGGCGTCGCGGGCCAGGGCGATATCGGCGACGGCGAGGGCGCGCAGGCGGACGCTTCGGCCACCGACCTGTCCGACTTCGCCAAGGCGGGGCTGTTCGCCCTGCTGGGCGGCCTGATCCTGAATCTGATGCCCTGCGTCTTCCCTATCCTGGCGATGAAGGCGGCCTCGCTCAGCCGCGCCGCCCATGAACCGGCCGAGGCGCGCCGCGACGGTCTGGCCTTCCTGGCCGGAGTGCTGGCGACCTTCCTGCTTCTGGCGGGCGCGCTGCTGGCCCTGCGCGCGGGCGGTCAGGTTCTGGGCTGGGGCTTCCAGTTGCAATCGCCGGGCGTGGTGGCGGCTCTGGCCCTGCTGATGCTGGCGGTGGCGCTGAACCTGTCGGGCGTCTTCCATGTAGGCGCAGGGCTTCAAGGCGCCGGACACGGCCCGCTGTCGCGCCTGCCCGGCGCGGCGGGCGCCTTCTTCACCGGGGTGCTGGCGGTGATCGTCGCGGCGCCCTGCACCGCCCCCTTCATGGCCTTTGCGCTCGGCGCCGCCCTGTTCATGCCCTGGCCGATGGCCCTGGCGGTCTTCCTGATGCTGGGGCTGGGCCTGGCCCTGCCCTATGTGCTGATCAGCCTCAATCCGCGTCTGCTGGCCCGTCTGCCGAAACCCGGCCCGTGGATGGAGAGCTTACGCAATCTGCTGGCCTTCCCCATGTACGGCGCCGCCCTGTGGCTGGCCTGGGTCTATGGCCGCCAGACCGCCGACGCCCTGGCCCTGTTGTTCGGGGCCGGGCTGCTGCTGGCTTTGGCGCTGTGGCTCTATGGCCGAAGCCAGGCCGCCGCATCCGGCAAGGGCCGGGCCGCGGGCGCCGCCGCCCTGCTGGCCCTGATCGCGGCGCTGGCCCTCGGCGTCCTGGCGGGGCGCGCCGCGCCCGCCGCCCCGGACAGCGCAGGCGCTTCGACCCATTTGCCGTCCCAGCCCTGGTCCGAACAGGCGGTGAAGGCCGCCATGGCCGAAGGGCGCCCGGTCCTGGTCAACTTCACCGCCGACTGGTGCGTGACCTGCAAGGTCAATGAGAGCACGGCCCTGTCCTCGGCCCGTACGGCTGAGACGCTGGAACAGGCGAACGTCGCCTATCTGGTCGGCGACTGGACGCGGCGCGACGACGCCATCACCGCCGAACTGCAACGCCACGGCCGCTCGGGCGTGCCCCTCTACCTTGTCTATGCGCCGGGCCGGCCCGAGCCGCGCATCCTGCCTCAACTCTTGACCGAAGGCGTCGTCATCGACGCCCTGAAGGACGCCGCCGCCCGCTGACCTATCACCCCGAGGAGACCGCCATGTTCCGCCAGCTGACCGCCGCCTCCGCCTCTCTGTTGCTGCTCGCCGCCTGCCAGCAGCCGCCCGCCGCATCGCCTGAACGGTCCGAAACCGCCGTCGTCGCGCCCGAAGCGACCGAGGCGCCCGCGCCCGGCGAAACGGCCCCGGCCTTCACCCTGGTCGACGCCGAGGGCCAGCAGCGCTCCCTGGCCGATTTCCGCGGCAAGACGGTGGTGCTGGAGTGGACCAACGAAGGCTGTCCCTTCGTGAAGAAGCACTACACCGGCGCCATGCAGGCCCTGCAGCGCGAGGCGACCGCCGACGGCGTGGTCTGGCTGACCATCATCTCCTCGGCGCCGGGAACCCAGGGCTTCGTCGAGGGCGAGGAGGCGCAGGCTTGGAAGGCCAAGCACCAGGCCGCTTTCACCCACCTGCTGCTCGACCCGACCGGCGAGGTCGGCAAACGCTACGCCGCCAAGACCACGCCCGACATGCGCATCATCGATCCCGAGGGACGGCTGATCTACGTCGGCGGCATCGACGACCGGCCGACCAATAAGGTCGAGGATCTGGACGGAGCCAACAACTTCGTCCGCGCCGCTCTGGCCGACGCCAAGGCCGGTCGCGCGGTCCAGACCGCCTACGCTGCGCCTTACGGCTGCGCCATCAAATACCCTGAGACGATCGAGGGCTGAGCGTCCCTTCCAAGCAGAGCCTCAAGTCGCGCGAAGCGCGATGGGCCAAGCAACCAAACCTCAAGCCGAGGCTAGGCCTCAGGTTGAGGCGGCGAGGTGATGACCTCGACGTTGTCGTTCAGCAGATAGGACAGCTCGTCGAGGGCCAGCTTGCGCGCGGCTGCGTCAGACGCGCCTTCCAGAGCCGCGACCTTGACCGGAATGTCTTCCGAGATGCCGCGCAGGATGCACTTCAGATCATTGTCCGTGCCGCGCTCCTTGAGGATCAGATGACCCTGCATGTCGCGCTGGGCCAGGTCCGTCGCCTGGGTCTTGAACGCGCCATAGGCCGCGCCGGTGAAGAAGCCGGCCTTGTCCGCCTCGCCCGAGGCCAGCCAGCCGTCGACGATGGTCTTCAGGGCGCCCGAACGGGCCGCCAGATCGGCGAACAGAGGCTCGTGGGCCACCGAGACCGGTGCGGCCGGGGCCACCGGCGGCAGGGCGGCGGCTTCAGCGACCGCGGGATCGGCCAGCATCAGGGCGACAGCGAGAGCTATTCCGCAGGACATGGCGTGCCTTTCACAAGAGACCGAGACGGCGGACTTCCGCCAGGAAATCCTTGTTGACCCAGTCTTGGATTGAACTCTTCACGGCCTGAGCCGTAAACCAGAGCTTGCAAGCGCCGGGCCAAAAGCCGGGACCGCCATGGGGAGACGACAATGCCGCACGCCGCCTGGGCCGAACTCGAGGCCGCCGCCCGACGGGACGCGGATGCGCGAATCCCGGATCAATTCACCGCCGACCCCGACCGGCTGGCGCGGCTGACGCTGGACGTGGCCGGCTTGCACATCGATCTGTCCAAACAGAGCTGGACCCACGCGGGCCTGAAAGCCGCGCTGGACCTGGCCCGCGCCTGCGACGTCGAAGGCCGCCGCGCCGCCCTGTTCAACGGCGAGGCGGTCAATCTGACCGAAGGCCGCGCCGTGCTGCACCCGGCCCTGCGCGCGCCGGACGGCGCCGACTTCCACGTGCTGGAAGAACCTGTCTCGGCAGAAGTCGAGGCCGTGCGCGCCGAGATGAAAGCCTACGCCGAAGCGTTGCGGTCCGGGAATGAAACAGGCGCGAGCGGACGCCCCTTCAAGACGGTGCTCCATATCGGCATCGGCGGGTCCGATCTGGGACCGCGCCTGATCTGGGACGCCCTGCGGCCTCTGGACCCGGCCATCGACCTGCGCTTCGTCGCCAACATCGACCCGCGCGACATGGCCGAGGCCCTGATCGGGCTGGATCCTGAAACCACCCTGGTGATCGTCGTCTCCAAGAGCTTCACCACTCAGGAGACCCTGCTGAACGCTCAGGCCGCCAAGGCCTGGCTGGCCGCCGCCCTGCCCGCCGAGGGGATGGCGAAACACTTCATCGGCGTCACCGCCGCTCCGGAAAAGGCGGCGGCGTTCGGCTGCGGCCGCACCTTTGCATTCCGGGACTGGGTTGGGGGGCGCTATTCCCTGTGGTCGGCGGTCAGCCTGTCCTGCGTCATCGGCCTGGGCTGGGACGCGTTCCAGGGCTTCCTCGACGGCGCCGCCGCCCTGGACCGCCACTTCCTCGAGGCCCCGCTGGAGAGGAATGCGCCGGTGCTTCTGGCTCTGGCCGAGATCTACAACGTCGACGGCCTGCACCGCCCGGCGCGCACCATCGCCCCCTACGCCCACGACCTGCGCCGCCTGCCCGCCTTCCTGCAGCAACTCGAGATGGAATCGAACGGCAAGCAGGTGCGACGCGACGGCGCGCCCGTCGGCCGCCAGACCTGCCCCGTCATCTTCGGCGAGCCGGGCGCCAACGGTCAGCACGCCTTCTTCCAGCAACTGCATCAAGGGCCGCAGGTCGTGCCGGTCGAGTTCATCATCGTGAGCCGCACCTGCGAAGAGACGCCCTCGACCTATCTATGGTCCAACGCCCTGGCCCAGGCCCAGGCCCTGATGCAGGGCAAGACCGAAACCCAGGCCCGCGCCGAACTGATCGCTTCCGGCGCCTCGGAGGACGAAGCCGACCGCCTGGCGCCGCACAAGGCCTTTCCCGGCAATCGACCGTCGACCGCCATTCTGATGGAGCGGCTGACGCCCCAGACCCTCGGCGCCCTGATCGCCCTCTATGAGCACAAGACCTTCGTCGAAGGCGTCCTGTGGGACATCAACAGCTTCGACCAATGGGGCGTGGAGCTGGGCAAGGTTCTGGCCAAGGCCCTGCTGAAGGACGCCGCCGCAGGCGCGCCCTCGGCGGACCTCGACCCCTCCACGGCGGACCTGCTGCGGCGGCTGACGGCGTGACCGTCGTCGCCCCGACCTGGCAGCGGCTGGAGGGGTTGGCCCTGCTCGTCCTCGCCGCCCTGGCCTATAGTCGCTTCGGCCAGGGCTGGGCGCTGTTCGTCGTTCTCTTCCTGGCTCCTGACCTCTCCTTCGCCGGCTATCTGGCGGGTCCGCGCGCAGGCGCATGGGCCTATAATCTGGCGCACAGCCTGATCGGACCCTTGGCGCTGGCGAGCGCGGGCCTCCTGGGCGCCGCGCCCCTGGCGACCGCGCTCAGCCTGATCTGGCTGGCGCACATCGGGTTCGACCGCGCGCTCGGCTATGGGCTCAAGTCGCCTGAAGCCTTCGGCCTCACCCACCTGGGTCTGATCGGTCCCGCCAGGCGCGCGGCGCAGGTCGATCAGTAGAGACCGCTAGTGCGCGCGGCCGCTCTCTCCAGATAGGCCGCCGTCGGAAGCCCGGTTCCGTGACACAAGCCGCCGATGCTAAGGTGTGATCGCGCAACACACGGCGAAACGACCATGGACATGATGCTGGAGTTGACGGTCGCCACCGCCATGGTGCTGCTGACCGTGGGAACGCACGCGATCGGACTGCTCTGCCTGGGTCGCGTGCTGGCCGCCCTGGAAGCGCGCGAAAGCCCGGCTCCGGCAGCGGTCCGCCTCAACCCCCTGTCCACGCGCGGCGCCCTCTATACGGTGACTCTGGTGCTGGGTCTTTTCGTCATCCACGGGCTGGAGATCTGGAGCTACGCCGCCCTCTTCTACCTGCTGGAAGCCGTGCCCGATCTACGCGAAGCCGTCTATTTCTCGTCCATCAGCTACGGCTCCATCGGCTACGGCGACGCCTCCATCGATCCGGAATGGAAACTGCTAGGCGCGATCGAAGGCATCAACGGCGCCATTCTTCTGGGCTGGACCGTGGCCTTCTTCGTCACGGTCATGGGACGACTGCTGCCGAGCGCCGAACGCGGCAGCGGCTTCGAATAGGCCCGCGCATGAAAAAAGGCCCGGCCATGCGGCCGAGCCTTTCCTCATCTCATCCCCGCCTACCAGCGACGGTCGTAGCGGTAGTCGCGATCACGATCGCGGTCGCGGCGGTTCTGATAGCTGCGCCATTCGCCGTGGTTCCGCCAATAGCGGCCGTCGCGGTAATAGCGTCCGTCGTTGCGCTCATAACGGCCGTTGTAATAGCCGTCGCGGCTGTTGATGCCGTGCTCGCGCTCCCAGTGGCCCTGGTTTCGATAGCAGCGGCCGCCGCGGTAGTAGCCGCAGTCGTCGTTTTTCGAGGACGAGGCCGCGCCCAGCGCGGCGCCCGCCAAGGCGCCGCCCGCGACATAGCGTCCGTCGCCTTGGCCGATCAGGGCGCCGGCGACGCCGCCGACCACGGCGCCCAGGACGGCGTCACGGCCGGTGTTGTCGCGATCGCGGTCGCGATAATGCTGGGCCGCAGCCGGGGTCGAAGCCAGCATCGTCACAACCAGAGCAGGGGCGATAGCGCCGGCGCCGATCTTGAACAGGGTCTTCATGGCGGGCTCCTTTCGAAAGCCGGTTGATCCGTTGTCCCCCTTCTAGCGGCGCCTGTCTGAACGACCTCGGCGGCGGTCGTTCATTTTCGCTTCATCTGGGCGCCGATTTCAGGCCGCATCGCCCTTGACGCCCCCCCTCCCCCTGCCTAACTCCCCGGTCGTTAGCACTCGGGGAGGGCGACTGCCAAAGTCGTGGGCTCCGAGGGCTGGAACCAACATCCTAACGGGAGTTACTCAGATGGCGTTTCGTCCGCTCGGCGATCGCGTGCTGGTCAAGCGCGTTGAAGAAGAATCCAAGACCAAGGGCGGGATCATCATCCCCGATACGGCCAAGGAAAAGCCCCAGGAAGGCGAAGTCGTCGCCGTGGGTCCCGGCGTCCGTGACGAAGACGGCAAGTTCGTCGCCCTGGAGCTGAAGGCCGGCGACCGCGTCCTGTTCGGCAAGTGGTCGGGCAGCGAAGTGAAGATCGACGGCGAAGACCTGATCATCATGAAGGAATCCGACGTCCTGGGCGTGCTGTCGTAAGACGCGCCTCGGTTTCCGGTTTCTGATTTAAAATCTTATAGATAGGAGCAGCCCGCATGGCCGCTAAAATCGTAAAGTTCAACACCGACGCCCGCGACAAGATGCTGAAGGGCGTCAACGTCCTGGCTGACGCCGTCAAGGTCACCCTGGGTCCGAAGGGCCGCAACGTCGTGATCCAGAAGTCGTTCGGCGCCCCGCGCTCGACCAAGGACGGCGTCTCGGTCGCCAAAGAGATCGAGCTGGAAGACGCCTTCGAGAACATGGGCGCCCAGATGATCCGCGAAGTCGCCTCCAAGGCGAACGACAACGCGGGCGACGGCACCACCACCGCCACCGTCCTGGCTCAGGCCATCGTGCAAGAGGGCCTGAAGGCCGTCGCCGCCGGCATGAACCCGATGGACCTGAAGCGCGGCATCGACCAGGCCGTCGCCGTGGCCCTGGACGAAGTGAAGACCATCTCCAAGCCGGTCTCGAACAACTCGGAAATCGCCCAGGTCGGCACCATCTCGGCCAACGGCGACGCTGAAATCGGCGAGCTGATCGCCCTGGCCATGGCCAAGGTCGGCAACGAAGGCGTCATCACCGTCGAAGAAGCCAAGACGGCCGAAACCACCGTCGACATCGTCGAAGGCATGCAGTTCGACCGCGGCTACCTGTCGCCCTACTTCATCACCAACCCGGACAAGATGGAGGTCGCCCTCGAAGAGCCCCTCATCCTGCTCCACGAGAAGAAGCTGACCTCGCTGCAGCCCATGCTGCCGGTGCTGGAAGCCGTGGTTCAGTCGGGCCGCCCCCTGCTGATCATCGCCGAGGACATCGAAGGCGAAGCCCTGGCCACCCTGGTGGTCAACAAGCTGCGCGGCGGCCTGCGCGTCGCCGCCGTCAAGGCTCCGGGCTTCGGCGACCGCCGCAAGGCCATGCTGGAAGACATCGCCATCCTGACGGGCGGCCAGGTCATCTCTGAAGACCTCGGCATCAAGCTGGAAACCGTCACTCTGGACATGCTGGGCAAGGCCAAGAAGGTCTCCATCACCAAGGACGACACCACCATCGTCGAAGGTTCGGGCGAGAAGGACGGCATCGAGGCTCGCGTCGGCCAGATCAAGCGTCAGATCGAGGACACCACCTCGGACTACGACCGTGAGAAGCTGCAAGAGCGTCTGGCCAAGCTGGCCGGCGGCGTCGCCGTCCTGCGCGTCGGCGGCTCGACCGAAGTCGAAGTGAAGGAAAAGAAGGACCGCGTCGACGACGCCCTGAACGCGACCCGCGCCGCTGCCGATGAAGGCATCGTCCCGGGCGGCGGCGTGGCCCTGCTGCAAGCCTCCAAGAAGCTGATCGATCTGAAGGGCGTCAACGCCGATCAGAACGCCGGCATCAACATCGTGCGCCGCGCCCTGCAGGCTCCGATCCGTCAGATCTCCGAGAACTCGGGCGTCGAAGGTTCGATCGTGGTCGGCAAGGTCATGGACTCGACCGACGCCTCGTTCGGCTTCAACGCCCAGACCGAAGAGTACGGCGACCTCGTCCAGATGGGCGTGATCGATCCGGCCAAGGTCGTCCGTTCGGCTCTGAAATCGGCCGCCTCGGTCGCCGGCATCATGATCACCACGGAAGCCGCCATCGCTGACGCGCCGAAGAAGGCCTCGGCCGGCGGCGCCCCCGACATGGGCGGCATGGGCGGTATGGGCGGCATGGACTTCTAAGGAAGTCCGGCTTCTCAAAGCTCAAACGACGGAAGGGCGGGATCGAAGGATCCCGCCCTTTTCTTTTCCTTCTTCATCGAGGCGATGAAGGACTATTCACCCGCCTCTCCGACTTCACGCCCCGCCAGCCGCGCGCCCTCGACCACCGCCGGGTCGGTCCGCGCCGTGTCCAGCACCCAGTCGCGGAAACGGGCGATCTTGGGGGTCAGGCGGCGGCCGGGCGGGTAGCAGAGCCAATAGCCCTCGGCCAGGGCGACGGTCTCCTTGAACGGCCGGACCAGAAGCCCCCGTTCGATCTCGCGGCCGTAGAGGATGGGCGAACCCAGGGCCACGCCCTGATCGCCCAGCGCCGCCGCCACCTCCATCGCCTGGTTGTCGGCCGTCAGACGCGGCGACGGGGCGGCGTCGGCGGGCGCCACCCCGGCGGCGGCGAACCAGGCCGCCCACTCCTCCGGCTCTCCGACCAGATGGGCGCGTTTCAGATCAGCAGGCGTCTTCAGATCCAGCCGGTCGCGCATGGCGGGGGTGCAGACGGGCGTGAAGACGGCCGGCATCAGGAAACGGCTCTCCAGTCCAGGCCAGCGGCCCGAACCGAAGCGCAGCGCCACGTCCAACCCGTCCGCGCTGAGGCTGGACAGGACTGGGCTGGTGTCCACACGCACCGCCAGGTCCGGGTTGGCCAGTTGGAAAGACCCCAGCCGCGTCGCCAGCCACTGGGTCGCCAGAGTCTGCAGCGTAGTGACGGCCAGCACGCCCTGGTCGGTCTCGATCACCTCGGCCACGGCGCGGCGCAGCAGGGTCATCGCCTCGGTCGCCGCCGTGGCCAAGCGCTCGCCTTCGGGCGTCAGGGCCACCTGCCGCGTGCCGCGCGTGAACAGGGGCCGCTCCAGCCGTTGCTCCAGATCGCGGATGCGCCAGCTGACTGCCGCCTGACTCATGCCCAGAACCTCGGCCGCGCGGGTGAAGCTGAGCAGACGCGCCGCCGCCTCGAACACGCGAAGCGCGTCGACCGGGATGCGGGAAAGAGGATCAGACATAAGCCAACCTTATGGATGAACGCCGTCGTCTCGTTTGTAACAGCCGCCACCATGCGCCATTCTGCTGATCTCAGAAAGGAGGACGAACAATGGAAGACATTCACCGCACTCATAAGGAACCCGCGTGGGGCTGGATCGGAGCCTTGCTTGACGCCCACCGCCTTTCACGCCGCGAAACCGGCGATGTCCGTCTCAGGGCCCGACCCTGCCCGACGCCCCCGCGTCGGGCGACCTGCTGACGGCCGCCGCTGCGCCGGGCGCGACCCCAAGCGCGCGACAAGCGCGACAAGGCGTCGCGCCCGGCGTCCTTCCGTCAGCGGAGCGGTTGCCCCCGCGCGGCGCCCCCGCCCATAAAGGCGCCTTCATCGTCACAGAGGGGGCCCTGATCGATGCGCCGCACCACCCGTATTCCGTCCTTCGCCGCAGCCGCGCTGATCGCCGCCGCCGGTCTAAGCGTCGCCGTTCCGGTCGAGGCCCAGTCGCGCCGCGCCGCGCCCGCCGCCGAGCGTTCCGACTGGCCCGCCCGCGCCGCTCCGGCCCAGACGCGCGCCGTCACCTTCGCCGCATCGGCCGCCCCGTCGGGCGCCCTGGTTCTGCCGCTGTCGTCGGAGGCCGAGCTGGCCGCGCGCGGCGCCGCCCTGGACGTCGCGACGCGTCAGGCGATCGCCTCGGCCCTGACCGCCGCCCGCTTCGACTACAAGGCGCGCCAGACGCTGAGCCTGCATGGCGTCGGCGGCTGGGACCGCATCCTGGTCGTCGGTCTGGGCGAAGCGCCCAAGGCCGCAGACATTCAAACCGCCGGGATCGTCGCGGGTCGCGCCCTGAACAGCCAGCCCGGCGCCCTGACGGCCGTGACCTCAGGCCTGTCGGCAGATCTGGCGTCAGAGTTGGCGACCGGCCTGGGCATCGGCCACTATCGTTCGGACCTCTATGTCACCACCGGCCGCGACCGTCCGGCGCCCGGCGCCCTGACCGTCGTCGCCGATGACGCTTCGGGCGCCCAGGCGCACCACCGTCGCGGCGCCGCCCTGATCGAGGCCATGGCCTGGACCCGCGACGTATCCAACGAACCGGCCAACGTCATCTATCCGGAAAGCTTCGTCGAACGCGCCCGCGCGGCCTTCGCCGGCATGCCAGGGGTCGAGATCACCGAGTTGGACGTGCCCGCCATGCAGCGCCTGGGCATGGGCGCCCTGCTGGGCGTCGGCCAGGGCTCGAGCCGACCGCCGCGCCTGCTAGCCGTGCGCTATCGCGGCCAGGGCGCGTCCAGCGACGGCCCGATCGCCCTGCTGGGCAAGGGCATCACCTTCGATTCCGGCGGCATCTCCATCAAGCCCGGCGCCAATATGGGCAATATGAAGATGGACATGTCCGGCGCCGCCAGCGTGGTCGGCGCGGTCCTGGCCCTGGCCAAGGGCGGCGCGCCGGTGGACGTGGTCGCCGTCGCCGCCCTGGCCGAGAACATGCCCGACGGCGGCGCCATCCGCCCCGCCGACGTGCTGACCGCCATGAACGGCAAGACCATCGAGATCATCTCGACCGACGCCGAAGGCCGCCTGGTCCTGGCCGACGCCGTGGTCTGGGCCGACACCACGCTGAACCCCGCCGCCATCGTCGACGTGGCCACCCTGACTGGCTCGGTCGGCGGTGCCCTGGGCAATGACTATGCGGGCCTGTTCAGCCGCCACGACGCCCTGGCCGACCAGCTGAAGACGGCGGGCGACGCCACCGGAGAGACGTTGTGGCGCCTGCCGCTGCACCCCTCCTATGTGCGGGCCACCTCTTCGACCATCGCCGACATCAAGAACTCGGGCGACGGCGGGGCGGGCGCGGGCACGGGCGCCCACTTCATCGGCTATTTCGCCCGCCCTGAGACGCCCTGGGCGCATCTGGACATCGCCAACATGGCCTTCGGCGCCGCCAACGACGTGAAACCGGCCGGTTCGGCGGGCTACAGCGTCCGCCTGCTGGAACGCTTCGTGCGCGATTTCCAGCCGGTGGCCAAGGAGAAGGGAACGGGCGGCTACTGAGGCCGCCCCTTCTCAACCTTCCTTGATGGCGACGATCTCGACCGACTGGCCCGCGACCGTCGCCTCATCCCCCTCGCGCTTGCCCAGCAGGGCGCGGGCCAGGGGGGAGACGTGGCTGACGCTGCCCTTGGACGGGTCGGCCTCGTCCTCGCCGACGATGCGCCAGGACTGGGTGCGGCCGTCCTCGCGCTCGATCGTCACTGTGTCGCCGAAGCGCACCTTGCCGTCCGGCGGCGCCTCGACCAGCTGGGCCGTGCCCCGACGCGCCGACCAGTAGCGCAGGTCGCGCGTCGCCCGCGCCATGGCGGTGCGGTCGGCCTCGATCGAGCCCGCCGCCTGAGCCGCCGTATAGGCCGCGCGCGCGGCCGCCAGTTCGGCCTCGATCTGGGCCAGCCCCTGCGGCGTGACGAGGTTGGGATGGGGCGAGATCGGCCGGTTCGGCAGGTCCGCCGCCGTGGCTTCCAGATCTTCTTCCCGTGTAAAGGCGACGCTCATGTCGGCCAGCATAGGCCGCGGCGGACATTCCCGCTAGGAAGGCGTCGATGACCTCCGCCCCCGCAACAGTCGCCGTGATCGGCGCCGGTCCCGCCGGACTGATGGCCACCGAACGTCTGGCCCAGGCGGGCCTGCGCGTCGTCGTCCATGAGCAGATGCCCTCGGTCGCGCGCAAGCTGCTGATGGCCGGTCGCGGCGGGCTGAACCTGACCCATTCGGAGGCGCTCGAGCCGTTCCTGAATCGCTATGACGCCGCCGCTCAGGTGCGCATCGAGGGCTGGCTGAACGCCTTTTCACCCGCCGATCTAATCGAATGGGTCGAGGGACTGGGCCAGCCGACCTTCGTCGGTTCATCCGGACGGGTGTTCCCCAAGGCCATGAAGGCCTCGCCCCTGCTGCGCGCCTGGCTGGCGCGGCTGGAAGGGCTGGGGGTCGAGATTCGCACCCGCTCGCGCTGGACCGGCTGGCAGGGCGAGGCCCTGACCTTTGATACGCCCGATGGCGAGCGGATCGAACGCGCGGACGCCGTCGTTCTGGCCCTCGGCGGCGCCAGTTGGGCGAAGCTGGGGTCCGACGCCGCATGGGTTCCGACGCTGGAGAAGGCGGGCGCCGAGGTGGCCGTCTTCCGTCCCGCCAACGTCGGCTTCGACGTCGCTTGGTCGCCGCTATTCCGCGACCGCTTCGCGGGAACCCCGCTGAAAGGGGTCGCCCTGACGCATGAGGGCCGCGCCGTGCGCGGCGAGGCCATGATCGCCGCCTATGGGATCGAAGGCGGCGGAATCTACGCCCTGTCGGCTGCATTGCGCGAAGCGGTGAAGCGCGACGGATCGACCGCGCTGACGCTCGACCTGCGGCCCGACCTGAGCATCGAAGCCCTCGCTCAGCGTCTGTCGAAACCGCGCGGCAAAGACAGCCTGTCGAACTGGCTGCGCAAGGCCGCGCGGCTGGACGCTGCCTCTGTCGCCCTGCTGCGCGAAGGCGGGCCGCTGCCCGCAGACCCGGCCAAACTGGCCGCGCGGATCAAGGGCGTCGCCCTGACCTTGACCGGGGTGCAGGGCCTGAGCCGCGCCATCTCGTCGGCCGGGGGCGTGGCGCTGGACGCCGTGGACGACCGGCTGATGCTGAAGGCGCGGCCCGGCGTCTTTGCCGCAGGCGAAATGCTGGACTGGGAGGCGCCGACCGGCGGCTATCTGCTCCAGGCCTCCTTCGCCTCAGGCGTCATCGCTGCGGACGGCGTGCGCGCCTGGCTGAACGGGCGCTGAGGCCTTTCAGGGTCGACAGCGGCGCCCTCAGGGGGCAGCGTGGCGCAAATCGTTCAAGAGCCGAGCCTGCCCATGACCCTCGCCCGTTCCGCCGCCGTCGGCCTGATCGCCGTCCTGATGTGTTCGACCTCCGCGCTCGCCCAGACCGGCCGCGTCGACCCGGCCCGTCTGAACGAGGCCACGCGCGTCCTGGCGTCCGATGAATTCGAAGGCCGCGCCCCGGTCACGCCCGGCGAAGACCGCACCATCGAATGGTTGTCGCAGCAGTTTCAGGCGCTCGGCCTCGAACCCGGCGGCCCCAACGGATCGTGGGTGCAGGTGGCCCAGGTCAGCCGCACCAGCCAGGACGGCCCCGCCGCCATCAGCGTCTCTTCCAACGGCCGCACGACCGAGCTTCAGCGAGCCAAGGACGTCATTGTCTCGTCCGACCGGCCAGTGGAACGCATTAGCCTGACCGATGCGCCGTTGGTCTTCGTCGGCTACGGCGTCGATGCGCCCGAGCGCGGCTGGGACGACTACAAGGGCGTCGATCTGACCGGCAAGATCATGCTGGTGCTGGTCAACGACCCCGATTTCGCCGCCCCCGAAGGCCACCCGGTCAACGGCAAGTTCGACGGTCAGGCCATGACCTTCTATGGCCGCTGGACCTATAAGTTCCAGGTCGCGGCAGCGCACGGCGCGGCGGGCGTTCTGGTCATCCACGACACGCCGGGCGCGGGCTATCCGTGGTCGACGCTGGAGAATTCCTCGACCGCGCCCAAGTTCGACATCGTCCGCGCCGACCCGGACAAGGAGCGCGTGGCGGCGCAGGGCTGGATTCAGGGCGCGATCGCCGAACAGTTGTTCAAGGACGCCGGGCTGGACTTCGCCGCCCTGAAGGATCAGGCGCGCACGCCCGACTTCCGCCCCGTGGCGCTGGACGGCGTGACCATGTCCATCGACTTCGGCCAGAAGGCCGACCGGGTCGAGACGCGCAACGTCATCGGCCGCCTGCCCGGAACCAAATACCCGAACGAGACCGTCATGTTCGGCGCCCACTGGGACGCCTATGGCCGCGCCACGCCCAAGAACGGCGACGACATCTATAACGGCGCCGTGGACAATGCGACGGGCGTCGCCGGCGTCATGGAGATCGCCCGCCTGTTCGCCGAGGGGCCGCGCCCCGAACGCTCGACCGTCTTCATCGGCTGGGCGGCGGAAGAGACGGGCCTGCTGGGCGCCGAATACTATGCCGCCAACCCGGTCTGGCCGCTGGAGACGACCGTCGCCAACATCAATATGGACAGCCTGCTGCCGGGGACCGAGATCGACCCGAACATCGTCGTCATCGGCGCGGGCAAGAACGATCTGGACGACCGGCTGGCGGTGCTGGCCGCGCGCGAGGGGCGTCGCCTGATCCCCGACCCGGCGCCGCATGCGGGGGCCTTCTATCGCTCGGATCACTTCCCGCTGGCGAGGAGGGGCGTGCCCGCACTGTTCGCCGCGGCGGGCTTCACCGGCCACAACGAAGCCAGCCGCGACTATGTCGCCAACCGATATCATCAGCCGACGGACGAATGGACGCCGCAGTGGAAGATGGACGCCGCCGCCGCCGATGTGCAGCTGCTGTATGAAGTCGGCCGCGACCTGGCCAATTCGCGCGACTGGCCCGCGTGGAAGCCGGGCGACGAGTTCGAAGGCGCCCGCAACGCCTCGGCGTCGGCGCGCCAGTAATCGGCCGCAAGTGACGTGAAGCCGCCAAGGCGCTAGACCGCATCCATGACCAGCCTCCCCGACCTCCACGGCGTCTGCCCGCCGCGTTTCAATGCGGTGAAGGACGCCTTCGCCGCCAACTTCACCGACGCCCCCGAAGGGCTGAACGAACTGGCCGCGCGCTTCAGCGTGACCATCGACGGCGAGGTGGCGGTGGACCTGTGGGCCGGCTCGGCCGATCTGGCGGGGAACACCCCCTTCGCCGAGGACACCCTGGTCCCGGTCTTCTCGACCGGCAAGGCGGTGATGGCCCTGATGATCGCGCGCTGCGTGGACAAGGGGCTGCTGTCCTATGAGGACCGGGTCGCCGATCACTGGCCCGCCTTCGGCGCGGCGGGCAAGGACCAGCTGACCGTCGGCCAGCTGATGAGCCACCAGTCCGGCCTGCCGGGCTTTTCCGACGGCGTGGAGCCGGCCATCTGGTTCGATCGTCAGGCGGTGCTGGACAAGCTGGCGGCCCAGACGCCGCTGTGGGCGCCGGGGACGGCGTCCGGCTATCACCCCATCACCATCGGCTATCTGGCGGGCGAGCTGTTCCGCATCGTCGACGGGCGGACCATGGGCGCGGCCCTGCGCGAAGACTTCGCCCAGCCGTTCGATCTGGACCTGTGGATCGGCCTGCCGGAAAGCGAACACGACCGCGTGGCCCAACTGCGCAAACCCGCCGCCGCGCCGGACCTCGGCGCCATCGACGCGATCAAGAAGGCCGCCTTCCTGGATCGCGGCTCGGCGCCCGGCGGACGCGGCTCGACCGAGTGGCGCATGGCGGAGATTCCGTCCGCCAACCTGCACGGCACGGCCAAGGATCTGGCGCGGATAATGTCCCTCGTCGCCACGGGCGGCGCGCTGGATCATCTGCCTGTGCTGTCAGAGGAAACCCTGACCCAGGCGACGCGCGAACGCATCCACGGACTGGATAAGGTCGTGCCGTTCCACATGAATTGGGCGGCCGGGTTCATGCGCAATGAAGGGCTGAACATTTTCGGCCCCAACCCGACAACGGTCGGCCACACAGGCTGGGGCGGGTCGATGGCGTTCGCCGATCAGGCGGCGGGCGTTTCGGCCGCCTATGTCATGACGCGCCAGTCGCCCCACCTGCTCGGCGACCCGCGCGCCCTGCGGTTGGTCGAAGCGCTCTACACGGCCTTGTAGGGCGGCGCCTTAGGCTTCCGGCCCCCAGGCCAGCTGGTCGTGGACGATCAGCCAGCCGTCGACCGTGCGGCGCAGAATCCGGGTGAACAGGCCGCGATGGGTCTTGCCGTCGCGCGTCATCACCGCCCGGCCAGAGACCACCGCCGTATTGACGTCGAACTGCATGGTCTCGAACCACTCATAGGACAGCGTCCCCAGGCCGCCCGGCGCCGCTGCGCGAGCGTCCAGGGCGGCGCGCACGCTGTCGGGCCCCTTCAGCGGAGTGTCGCCCAGGAAGACCAGCAGCGGCTCGTCGTGGACATAGGTGGCCATGACCGCATCCACCTGACCCGAGGTCCAGGCGGCGGCGGCGGCGTCCAGGGCGTCGCTGACCGCGTCAAAGGTCTCGGCCGTGGTCGGCGGGGCGGCGACGGCGACAGGCGCGCCCGGCGCGGCGGTCGGCGCGGCCTCGCGGCTCACCCCGACGCGAGCGGTGCGGATCACTTCATCGCCGCCGGTCTGAACCGCGCCATGGGCGCAGGCCGTGGTCCCCCCGACGAGCAGAACGGTTGCGGCGGCGGCGGCGAGGAAGCGGGAACAGATCATCATCGCCTTCTTCTTTAGGACGGGACGGCGCCCGACCTCAACGCACAGGCGGCGGATTCTCGCCGAGGGCGTCCATGCGGTCCTCGGCCGGGTCGTCCAGCAGGCCCGGTTCAGGCGCCACGATGGTCTCGGCGGTGTCCGACGCACGACGCACCTTGAGCACCGCGCCCAGGGCGAAGACGGCGGCTCCGACCCAGATGAAGGCGAAGGAGGCGATGCGCAGGCTGCCTAGAGCCTCGCCCTGCAAGGCGCCGATGACGAAGACGATGGTCGGCGCCAGGAACTGCAGAAAGCCCATGCTGGACAAGGGCATCCGCCGCGCCGCCCAGGCGAACAGGGCCAGCGGGATGACCGTCGCCGGTCCCGCGAACAGCAGCCATGCGGTGGCGGCGGGGGAGGCGGTGAAATGGCCCTGACCCGTCGCCTCGATGAAGACGACCCAGGCCAGGCCGGGCAAGGCCAGCAGCAGGCATTCCATGAACAGGCCGGTCTGGGCGTCGACCGAAACCCGTTTGCGGATGATGCCGTAGCCGGCGAAGCTGAAGGCCAGCAGCAGCGACACCCAGGGCATATGGCCCAGAGCGATCGCCTGAAGCACTACGCCGATCGCGGCTAAAGCGATGGCCGCCGCGCCAAAACGATCGATCCGCTCACGGAACAACCAGGCCCCGGCGGCCATGTTCAGCAGCGGATTGAGATAATAGCCGAGCGAGGCGTCCAGCGTCCGGCCGTTGTTCACCGCCATGACATAGGTGGTCCAGTTGGCGGCGATCAGCACCGCCGACAGGGCCAGCCAGCCCAGCACCTTGGGCTGTCGAAAGACGGCGACAACCTGGGCCCACTGGCGCGACAGCATGACCAGGATCAGGGCCCAGACCAGGCCCCAGACGGCGCGGTGGCCCATGATCTCCCAGGCGTCCGCGCCCTGATGCGCCATCTGCTGGAACACCAGGGGAATGAAGCCCCACAGCAGGTAGCAGAGCACCCCCGCCGCCAGGGCGGCGCGGGCTTCGGACGCGGCAGGAGCAGGGGAGGCGCTCACACTGGAACCTTTCGATCCCCGCCGCATCGCCGACGCGGCGGGATCATGGAGTGCTCAAACGGCCCTCAAGCAGCCCCGCACCGCGTGCGGGGCGTTAGGGTCTCTTAGACAGTCAAAGTGCGGTAGCCGCTCTTGGGCGAGATGACGCCGGTCTCGTCAAGCAGTTGGGCGATCTGCACGGCGTTCAGGGCCGCGCCCTTGCGCAGGTTGTCCGACACCACCCAGAACGACAGGCCGTGCTCGACGGTCGGATCCTTGCGGATGCGCGACACATAGACGGCGTGCTCGCCCGCGGCGTCGACCGGGGTGATGTAGCCGTCATGCTCCTGCTTATCGACGACCAGGATCCCCGGCGCCTCGCGCAGGATTTCGCGCGCCTCGTCCGGTTCGATCGGGCGGTCGAACTCGACCGTCACGGCCTCCGAATGGCCGACGAAGACCGGTACGCGGACGCAGGTGACGGTCAGCTTGATCGACGGGTCGAGCATCTTGTGCGTCTCGTCCCACATCTTGGCTTCCTCGTCGGTGTAGCCGTCGTCGCGGAACGAGCCGATGTAGGGGATGACGTTGAAGGCGATCTGCTTGGGGAACTTCTTGGGCGTGGCGTCGCCCAGGCCGTAGATGGCCTTGGTCTGGTTCCACAGCTCGTCCATGCCTTCCTTCCCGGCGCCCGAGACGGACTGATAGGTCGAGACGACGACGCGCTTGATCTTGGCCGCGTCATGCAGCGGCTTCAGCGCCACCACCAGCTGGGCGGTCGAACAGTTGGGGTTGGCGACGATGTTCTTCTTGGTCGCCAGCTTGGCGTCGTCCGGATTCACCTCGGGCACGATCAGCGGCACGTCCGGATCCTGACGGAAGGCCGAGGAGTTATCGATAACGATGGGGCCGGCCTTGCCGATCTTCTCGGACCATTCGCGCGACACCCCGCCGCCGGCGCTCATCAGCACCAGGTCGACGCTCGAGAAGTCGAACTGCTCGATGTCCTCGCACTTGATCGTGCTGTCGCCGAAGGAGACCTCGACGCCTTTGGATTTTCGGGAGGCGATCGCGTGCATTTTCTCGACGGGGAAGTTCACTTCCTCGAGGATGGCTAGGATTTCCCGGCCGACATTGCCTGTGGCGCCTACGACGGCGACGCGATAGCCCATGATGAAATCATCCTTTGTTCGGGGGCGTTTGGGAGAAACGCTTCTGCATTTGGGTCTTTCGCAGTCGCGAAGCAACCAGAATCCTCCAATTCGGCGCCGGAATCCGCGAGCGCCTTCCCCCGGCCCCATACGAGGGCTATCTGCTGGCCATGACCTCCCGTATCCGCAACGCTTACGACATCCGCGTGGAAGAGGGCGTGATCACGCCCGAACCGGCCCAGGCCGCCCTGATCGGCGCGCTGGAGCGGCTGGAGACCGACTTGTCGAAGAAGGGGCTGTTCGGCGCCCTGCCCGAGGTCAGGGGCATCTACATCTGGGGCCCGCCGGGACGTGGCAAGTCCATGCTGATGGACCTGTTCTATTCCTCAACGCCCGAGCAGAAGAAGGTCCGCGCCCATTTCCACGCCTTCATGGCGCGCATCCACGACCTGGTGAAGCAGTGGCGCGACGGCTCGCCGCGCAGCCGCAAGGACGTGTTCGGCACCAGCAAGGGCGACGACCCCATTCCGCCGATCGCGGCCCTGATCGCCTCGGAGGCGCGCCTGCTTTGCTTCGATGAGCTTCAGGTGACGGACATCGCCGACGCCATGATCCTGGGCCGGCTGTTCGAGGCCCTGTTCGAGAAGAAGGTGGTGCTGGCCGTCACCTCGAACCGCGCGCCCGAAGACCTCTACAAGAACGGCATCAACCGCCAGCTCTTCCTGCCCTTCATCGACATCATCCGCCAGCGCTGCGACGTGGTCGAGACGGCGGGCGCCCGCGACTTCCGCCTGGACCGCATGGCCGGGGCCAAGGTCTGGTTCTCGCCGTTGGACGCCGAGGCGCGGCAAGGCTTCGAGACCCTGTGGTCCGACCTCAAGGGCGGCGAGCCGGAGGAGCCCATCGCCCTGCCGGTGCTGGGCCGCGAGGTGAAGCTGGAGCGCACGGTCGGCGGCATGGCGCGCGCGACCTTCAACGAGCTGTGCGGGCGTCCGCTTGGGCCGCAGGACTATCTGGCCGTCGCCCGGCGCTTCCACACCCTGTTCCTGGCCGACGTGCCGCTTCTCAGTCCAGCGAACCATCATGAGGCGCGCCGCCTGGTGACGCTGGTCGACGCCCTCTACGAGGCCAAGACCCGTCTGGTGGTCCTGGCCGAAGCCGCGCCCGAGGCGCTCTACACCGAGGGCGTCGGCGCCTTCGAGTTCGAACGGACGGTCTCGCGCTTCAACGAGATGCAGAGCGAGGCCTGGCTGGAGCAGCGCGAGGAAGCCGAGGCGGCCTGAGCCTCCCCCCTTCCGCTCATCCCGGCGGACGCCGAGATCCAGTACGAACCTCGCGCACCGCATTTCAGAGCGCCTCCTTGCCAGCGCCGCATTGGCGGCCAAAGCACTGGTTCCCGGCGTCCGCCGGGATGAGCGGTTGCTAGGAATGGCGCATGAAAAAGGGCCGCATCCGAAGATGCGGCCCCCTTCCAAATCAAACACCTAAGCGCTCAAACAGCGCGGCTCCGCGAGCCGCGCAATAGCGCCCTTAAGCCAAGGAAGGCTCAATATCCTTACAGGCCTGGATCAGGCCCTGGACCGAGGCGACCGACTTGGCGAACATCGCCTTTTCGTCGTCGTTGGTGGTGAACTCGATGACCTTTTCGACGCCGTTCGCGCCGATCAGGGCCGGAACGCCGACGTAGAGGTCCGACAGGCCGTATTCGCCCGACAGCCACACGGCGCACGGCAGGACGCGCTTCTGGTCCAGCAGGTAGGACTTGGCCATCGCAATCGCGCTCTCGGCCGGGGCGTAGAAGGCCGAGCCGGTCTTCAGCAAGGCGACGATCTCGCCGCCGCCCTTGCGGGTGCGCTCGACGATGGCGTCCAGGTCGGCTTGCGACAGGAAGCCTGCGGCGACCGCGTCCGGCAGCGGCAGGCCGCCGACCGTCGAGTGGCGCACCATCGGCACCATGTCGTCGCCGTGACCGCCCAGGGTCCAGGCGTGGATGTCCTGCACCGAGACGCCGGTCTTTTCAGCCAGGAAGTAGGCGAAGCGGGCCGAGTCCAGCACGCCGGCCATGCCGATGACCTTCTCCTTGGGCAGACCCGAGAACTTCTGCAGGGCCCAGACCATGGCGTCGAGCGGGTTGGTGATGCAGATGACGAAGGCGTTGGGGGCGTGCTGCTTGATGCCCTCGCCGACGGCCTTCATCACTTTCAGGTTGATGCCGATCAGGTCGTCGCGGCTCATGCCCGGCTTGCGCGGCACGCCGGCGGTGACGATGCAGACGTCGGCGCCCGCGATGTCGGCGTAGTCGTTGGCGCCCTTCAGGGCGACGTCCTGACCGAAGACGGCCGAGGCTTCGGCGATGTCCAGAGCCTTGCCCTGGGGGGTGCCTTCGGCGATGTCGAACAGGATGACGTCGCCCAGCGCTTCGCGCGCGGCCACGTGGGCCAGGGTTCCGCCGATCATTCCGGCGCCGATGAGGGCGATCTTCGCGCGAGCCATTCAGGTCTCTCCAGTCGATGTTGCGTGTGCGAAACGGTACTCGATGGGACGGCGGTCTAGACCTGTCGGCCGGTCGCGGCAAGCGTTCCGCGTTGCGCCTTTCGTCGGGGCCTGCGAGGCTGCGGCCATGGCCAAACCCACGGATGCTCCCCCGATGACGGACGCCGCCTATGAGGCGCGCGCCCTGGCCGAGGCCCTGGCCTGGCGCGACCGCCAGCTGAAACGGCCCGGCCTGTGGGACAAGACCACCCGCGCGACCCAGGACCACATCAACCGCGTCATCCCCGAGCGCGTGCACGACATCGTGACCGGCGCCGTCCAGCAGATGACGCGCGGCCTGCTGGCCGGGTCGGAGTGGACCACCGCCCGCCCCTTGACCGAAGGCGCCCTGCAGGAGCGTGAAACCAGGGTCCGCGCCCGCGTCGAGCTGTATCGCACCACCGCCAGCGTCGAGGGCGGGGTGGCGGGAGCCGGGGGCTTCCTGATGGCGGCGGCGGACTTTCCGGCCCTGATGGCCATCAAGGTCAAGATGCTGTTCGAGATCGCCGCCCTCTACGGCTATTCCGGCCGCGACCTGAAGGAGCGGGTGATCGTCCTGCGCATCTTCCAGCTGGCCTTCTCCAGCGCCCGGCATCGCCCCGAAGCCCTGGCCGCGCTGGAGGCCGCCATGCGCGCGCCGAATGATCCCGACGCCCTGAAGGCCTTCGACTGGCGCAAGTTCCAGCTGGAGTACCGCGACTACATCGACGTGGCCAAGCTGGCCCAGCTGCTGCCGCTGGTCGGCGCGCCGATCGGGGCCGTGGTCAACTGGCGCCTGACCCAGCGTCTGGCCGAGACGGCGATGAACGCCTATCGCCTGCGCCTTCTCGCCGATCAGGACGCCGCATGAGCTTCACCGCCGACCCCGCCTTCGAGGCCGCTTCCGTCTTCGCCGCCGACTGGCCCCTGTGTCAGGTGCGGCTTCAGGACGACGGCCGCTTTCCCTGGCTGATCCTGTTGCCGCGCGTCCCCCGGCGCGGTCGAGCTGGAAGACCTGACGCCCGACCAACGCGCCCTTCTGAGCGAGGAGATCGTCCGCGCCGGCGCCCTGGTGCGTGAACTGGGCGCCCTGCGCGATGCGCCCGTCGACAAGCTGAACGTCGCCGCCCTGGGCAATGTCACGGCCCAGCTTCACGTCCATGTCGTCGGCCGCCGCCGCGACGACCCCCTGTGGCCCGATCCGGTCTGGGGGCGCCCAGGGGCGGTTCCTTGCACAACCGAAACGCGCGATGCGGCCCTGGCGCACGTCGCTTCCTTCTGATCCGGCGCTTGGGGGCCGACTTTCGTTCGGAATCGCCCCCCTTCGTTGACACCGGCCCGTCTGCGTCACTAAAGCCTGTTGCACTGCAATCCGGCCCTGAATTTCCTCGGGTTTTTTGAGAATCATTCGCATGTCGAACACTCCCCCGGCTGCGGGCGAAACTGGCGACCGGACGGGCCGCTACGTCCGTCACCCCAACGGGCACGTCGCACCGATGTCGCCCTTCACCGATATCTGGCGCTGGCACATGACCATGGTCGCGTCGATCCTGTTCCGCGTCACCATCGGCGCGGCCAGCGTGGGCGCCGTCCTGCTGCTGGGCTGGGTCGCGATCGTCGCCTGCGGCCCGGACGCCTTCGCCTCGCTCGCCGCCTTCTCGGGCTCGCCGTTCGGCCTGTTCATCTGGTTCGGCCTGACGTGGGTGCTGTTCTCCTTCCTGCTGAACGGCGCGCGCCACCTGATCAACGACGCGGGCAAGGGGCTGGACCTGAAGTCCGCCAACCTGATGGCCCAGATCGCCGTCTGGGGTCCGATCGTCCTGGCCGTCCTGTTCTGGGTCGTGCTGTTCGCTGCTGGAAAGGTTTCGCTGTGAGCGCCGCGCCCAAGTTCAAGAACAATGTGAAAATCTCCGAGCGCCACGGCGCCGGGGAATGGAAGCTCGAAAAGTTGGCCCTGCTGGCCCTGATGCCGCTGGGCCTGTGGGTTCTGTCGACCGGCTTCACCCTGGCCGGCGCCGACTACGGCGCGGTCGTCGCCTGGTTCGGCAGCACCCTGAACGCCGGCCTGCTGGCCGTGACGGCGGTGGTCTTCTGCCTGTTCGCCAGCCTGGCCTGGAAGGTGATCCTCGAGGACTACGTCCCCGGCTCCTCCCGCCCGGCCTTGATCATGGTCTCCAACCTGATCTTCCTCGTGCTGGCCGCCGCCAGCGTCTTCTTCATCGTGCGTCTGGCGCTGGGCTCGGCCCCGCTGCCGGCCGGAGTCTGATCCCGCCATGGCTGCATACGAGCTTATCGATCACGAATACGACGTCGTCGTCGTCGGCGCCGGGGGCTCCGGCCTGCGCGCCGCCCTCGGCGCCGCCCAGCAGGGCCTGAAGGTCGCCTGCGTCACCAAGGTCTTCCCGACCCGCTCGCACACCGTGGCGGCCCAGGGCGGCATCTCCGCCTCGCTCGGCAACATGGGCGAGGACAGCTGGCAGTGGCACATGTACGACACCGTCAAGGGGTCGGACTGGCTGGGCGACCAGGACGCCATCGAATACCTGGTCCGTAACGCGCCGCAGGCCGTCTATGAGCTGGAGCACTGGGGCGTGCCCTTCAGCCGCACCGACGAAGGCAAGATCTATCAGCGCGCCTTCGGCGGCATGACCCGCAACTTCGGCGAAGGCCCGGTGCAGCGCACCTGCGCCGCCGCCGACCGCACCGGCCACGCCATCCTGCACACCCTGTACGGCCAGTCGGTCCGTCGCGAGGTGAAGTTCTTCATCGAGTATTTCGCGCTGGACCTGATCATGCAGGACGGCGCCTGCACCGGCGTCACCGCGCTTCAGCTCGACACCGGCCAGTTGCACCAGTTCCGCGCCAAGATGGTGGTGCTGGCGACCGGCGGCTATGGCCGCGCCTATTTCTCGGCCACCTCGGCCCACACCTGCACAGGCGACGGCAACGCCATGGTGCTGCGCGCCGGCCTGCCGCTGCAGGACATGGAGTTCGTGCAGTTCCACCCGACCGGCATCTACGGCGCCGGCTGCCTCATTACCGAGGGCGCACGCGGTGAAGGCGGCTATCTGACCAACTCGGAAGGCGAGCGCTTCATGGAGCGCTATGCGCCAACCGTGAAGGATCTGGCCCCGCGCGACATGGTTTCGCGCTCCATGACCATCGAAATCCGCGAAGGCCGCGGCGTGGGCCCGAACAAGGACCACATCTTCCTGCATCTGGATCACCTGGATCCCAAGATCCTGCACGCGCGCCTGCCGGGCATCTCGGAAAGCGCCAAGATCTTCGCCGGCGTCGATGTGACCAAGGAACCGATCCCGGTCCTGCCGACCGTCCACTACAACATGGGCGGCATCCCGACGAACTATCACGGCGAGGTGCTGACGCTGCGCGACGGCAACCCCGACAGCGTGGTTCCGGGCCTGATGGCCGTAGGCGAGGCCGCCTGCGTCTCGGTGCACGGCGCCAACCGTCTGGGCTCCAACTCCCTGACCGACCTGGTGGTGTTCGGCCGCGCCGTCGGCCTGCGCTGCGGCGAAGTCGTCGACAAGGCCTCGGCCGTGCCGTCGGCCTCCAAGGCCCAGACGGACGAACACCTGGCGCGCCTGGACCGCTTCCGCAACGCCTCGGGCTCGACCCCTACGGCGCACCTGCGTCTGGAGATGCAGCGCGCCATGCAGGCCGACGCCGCCGTCTTCCGCACCGGCAAGACCCTGGACGAAGGCGTCCAGAAGCTGCGCTCGATCGACGCCGCCGGCTCGGATATCAAGACCACGGACCGCGGCCTGATCTGGAACACGGACCTGGTGGAGACGCTGGAGTACGACAACCTGATCGCCCAGGCCCTGGTCACCATCGAAGGCGCGGCCAACCGCACGGAATCGCGCGGCGCCCACGCCCGCGAGGACTATCCGGACCGCGACGACGTCAACTGGATGAAGCACACCCTGGCGTGGAAGCGTCCGGGCGAAGGCGTCCAGATCGACTACCGTCCGGTGCACAAATACACGATGACCGACGAGGTCTCGTACATCGAGCCCAAGGCTCGGGTTTACTAAGGGGGATCGCAGATGGTTCAGCTCAACCTCCCGCGCGGCTCCAAGCCCACGACCGGCAAGGTCCACAAGGCCCCGGCCGGCGCCAAGAACATCAAGACCTACAAGGTCTATCGCTACGACCCGGAGACGGACGCCGATCCGCGCTGGGACTCGTACGAGGTCTCGACCGACGATCACGGCCCCATGCTTCTGGACGCCCTGATCCACATCAAGAACGAGATCGACCCGACCCTGTCGTTCCGTCGCTCGTGCCGTGAAGGCATCTGCGGCTCGTGCTCGATGAACATCGACGGCCGCAACACCCTGGCCTGCACCAAGGGCTGGGACGAGTGCTCGTCGCACAACATCACCATCGCCCCCCTGCCCCACCAGCCGGTGGTCAAGGATCTGGTGACGGACCTGTCGCTGTTCTACGCCCAGTACGACTCGATCCAGCCCTACCTCCAGTCCGACCTGCCGGACCCGGAAAAGGAGCGCCTGCAGTCGCCCGCCGACCGCGAGAAGCTGGACGGCCTGTACGAGTGCATCCTGTGCGCCTGCTGCTCGACCTCGTGCCCGAGCTACTGGTGGAACCAGGAAGAATACCTCGGCCCGGCGGCCCTGCTGCAGTCCTACCGCTGGATCTCGGACAGCCGCGACGACGCCACCCAGAAGCGTCTCGACGACCTGGAAGACCCGTTCAAGCTGTATCGCTGCCACACGATCATGAACTGCGCCCAGGTCTGCCCCAAGGGGCTGAACCCGGCCAAGGCGATCGCCGAGACCAAGAAGCTGATGGTTTCGCCGTCCCGCAAGAAGACGGCCGCCTGATCCAGCCGGTCCGAACGAAAAGAAAAGCCCCCGGCGCCGCCTGGTTCCGGGGGTTTTCCTTGGCCGGCGCGTAGCAAGGCTTGCCAACCCCGCATCCAGAGTTAAGACCGCTTCCATGCCCAAGATCACCTACATCGAGCACGACGGAACCGAGCACACGGTCGAGGTCAAGAAAGGCCTGTCCGTGATGGAAGGCGCGATCCGCAACAATGTACCGGGCATCGACGCCGATTGCGGCGGCGCCTGCGCCTGCGCCACCTGCCATGTCTATGTCGACGAGAATTTCGCCGCCGAGACGGGCCGCCCCTCGGCCATGGAAGAGTCCATGCTGGACTTCGCCGAGAACGTCGAACCGAACAGCCGCCTGTCCTGCCAGATCCGCGTCACCGATGATCTGGACGGCCTGATCGTGCGCCTGCCGGAAAGCCAGCACTGAGATGATCGAGGCCCGACTGCTGGACGCGGTCGGGTCTCTGGCCGCCCTCCATGCCCGGCCGGACCACATTCCTCTGATCGGGATCGCCGGCGCGCAAGGCTCGGGCAAGACCACCCTGGCCCGCGCGGCGGCCGAACGGCTGGGGGCCGCGTATCTGTCGCTGGACGACGTCTATCTGACCGGGGCCGAGCGCCAGGCCCTGGCCCGCGAGGTCCATCCCCTGTTCGCCGTACGCGGCCCGCCGGGGACGCATGATCTGGGCCTGCTGGAGCGAACCCTGGCCGCCCTGCGCGCCGCCGGCGCCGACAGCCGCACGCCGCTTCCCGCCTTCGACAAGCTGGCCGATGATCGCGCGCCCAAAACGGACTGGCCTGTGTTTGCGGGCCGCCCGTCGGCGGTGCTGGTCGACGGCTGGTGCCTGGGCGCGACGCCGCAGGCCGAGGCTGACCTCGCCGCGCCCGTCAACGCCCTGGAGGCCGAACGAGACGGGCAGGGGACATGGCGACGCGCCGCCAACGCCGCCCTGGCCGGCCCTTATGCTGAAGCCTTCTCCCGCTTCGACGCGGTGCTGTTCCTCAAGGCGCCGTCCTTCGACGCCGTACTGGACTGGCGCTGTGAACAGGAGGCGAGGCTGATGGGCCTGCCGCCCGCCGACTTGCCGTCCGCGCGGCGCGCCGAACTGGCCGTCTTCATCCAGCATTTCGAGCGGATCACCCGCCATATGCTGGCGGGCGGGGTTCGCGCCGACCTCGTGTTTCAGCTGGACGCCGACCGGCGCCTCAGTCCGCCGGCATCCGGCCGTAGTTGACGGCGATGCGGCCGATCAGGCCCTTGACGATCAGATCGACCGGCGAGCCTTCGCGATAGTCGCCCGCCGCGACGAAGTTGACCCGGTCCTCCGAGATCAGGCGATGAATCTTGTCGTGGTCGCGCGGGGTGCTGTCAGGGTCGTAGACGGCGATGGAGAAGCCGCCCTTGGTGTGCATCATCTTCATGGTCGGCACATCGGTGTCGCCGTCGCCCAGGAAGATCATCCGGTCGAAGGGGATGGGGCGCTCCTCGTCCGGGATGAAGCGGTTGATGCGTTCATCCTCCCAGTGGTTGTGCACCCCCTTGTTGATGCGGAACAGATACTGGGTCTTGGTCGTGTAGTTGACCCCCACGGCGGGCCAGACCGCCACATCGTCCTCGTCATAGGCGTATTTCGAGGCGAAGACGTGGGTGAAGGCCTCGGCGATGGGGCAACCCTCGATCATCTCGGTCAGGCCCGCCGAGATGATGTAGTGCTCGATCTCCAGCCCGAACTGGGCGCCGAAGGCGTTCATCCGGTCGAACCAGGAGCGGTCGCGCAGGCCCTCGAACAGGGCCACGTCGCGGCCGTGGTCGCGCAGCGTCTGGCGCGTCACCGGGGCGCCCTGTTCGCGCGCGGCCAGCAGCATCATCTGCATGTACATCAAGATGCCGTCGCCGTCCGAAGCGATGGTCCGTGGACGGACGGTCTCATTCCAGAACTGGGCCGGCGTCATCCCGATCGAGGGGATGAAGCTGACCTCCTGCATGTTTCCCCGGGCCAGGGTGCCGTCGAAATCATAGATGACGGCGGTCTTGAGCAGGGGGCGGGTCGTGTCGGCCATGAGGACGTCCTGGAGGGCTTGGACACGCCCTCTAGCACGACTGGGCGGGTCAGATCAGCCCAGCAGCAATTCCGGCGCGGCGGTCGGCGCCGTCGCCTCGACCGGCAGGTGCAGGATGAAGGCCGCGCCCTTGCCCGGTTCCGACTGAACCTCGGCCCAGCCGCCGTGCAGCTCGACCAGGGCCTTGACCAGCGCCAGGGCCACGCCCGGCCCGCCGCGCTCGCGCCGCACGAAGCGATCGAAGACGTGGGCCTGCAGGTGATAGGGGATGCCCCGGCCGGTGTCCTCGACGCGGATGCGGACCTCGCCCGGCCCCGCCTCGGCGGTCAGGCTGACCGCGCCGGCTTCGGACACCGCGCGGCAGGCGTTCTCCAGCAGGTGATCGACCGCCTGGGCGATGCGGCGGGCGTCGGCGCGGATCGGCTTCAGCCCCGTCGGACAGGCCAGGTGCAGCGTCGCGCCGCGGCCCTCGACCTTGGCCCTGATCTTTTCCGCCGCCTCGTCCAGCAGGTCGCAGACCCGCACGTCGCCCAGGGTCAGCTCCATCTCGCCGGCGTCGATCTGGGCCATGTCCAGCACGTCGTCGATGGAGCGGGCCAGATGGCTGGCCGCCACGCGGATGGCGCCCGCGTGCTGGCGGCTGCGCTCTGGCAGGTCGCCCATCGCCTCCAGCAGTTCGGAATAGCCGACGATGGTCGTCAGCGGGGTGCGCAGTTCATAGGAGACGCTGCCGACGAACTCGCGCTTCAGGGCCTGGCTCTCGGCCAGGGCGGCCTCCTTGGCGGCCAGGGCCTGCTCCAGCTCGCGCCGGGCCGTCACGTCGAAGAAGGCGACCAGGGTGGCGCCGTCGGGCAGGGGGCGCGTCTGCCAGGCGGCGATGCGGCCGTCCTCGGTGCGGCCCTCGCCGGAGATGGCCACGCGGCTTTCCGGATCGGGGTCGGCCACCCGCGCCTTCAGCCCCAGCCACAGGGCGGCGTCGGGCAGGACCGGACGGCACAGGGCGGCCACGGCGTCGAAGTCGCCCGCCTCCATCAGTCGCTCGCCCGCCACGCCCCAGAAGCTCTCGAAGGCTTCGTTGTGCAGCCGCAGCCGTCCGTCCGAGCCGAACACGGCCACGGCGTCGTTCAGCTTGTCCAGCGTCGCGCGCTGGACCTGAATCTGGGCGTTGTAGCGGCTGCGCAGCTGCAGCTCGCCGGTGATGTCCGAGAAGATCAACAGGATGCCGCCCAGCGGGTGCGGCTGGCGCACCACCCGCAGCGTCCGCCCGTCGGGCAGGGACCAGCTGTCGTCCGGCGAGGCCTGGGCGGCGCCGTAGAAGTCCAGCTCCTCGGCCTTCCACGCCGCATAGTCGACGACTTCGGGCAGCAGACGCTTCTGGCGCAGGCGATCCAGCAGTTCGGCGTGGGTCGGACGCTCGTCCAGCCACGCCGGGTCGACCCCGAACAACGACTGGAAGGCGGTGTTGTGGAAGGCCAACCGCTTGGACGGGCCGAAGATGGCGACGGCGTCGGCCAGATGGTTCAGCGTCTCGTCATGGGCCTCGACGTGGCGGCGCAGGGTGTCGCGCGTCTCTTCGGCCTCGGTCATCTCGATGGCGAAGGCGATGACGGCGCCGCGCCCGCCGGCCAGCGGCTCGGCCAGGATCTTCCACGCCCGGCGCCGCCCGCCCGCCGTGGTCCAGCGGAAGCCTTCCTGACGCGCGTTCAGGCGCAGGGCCTCGGCCACCACGGCATCAGCGCCCCGGTCGAAGCTCAAGGTCCGGCTGCGCGCCTCGTCCAGCGTCTCGGCGCCCGTCTCCAGCAGCCAGGCGCTGTTGGCCCAGATCAGATGGCCCGCCCCGTCGACCACCCAGGTCGGTGCGGGGGATTGCTCGGCCAGGGCGCCCGGCCCGGCTTCGCCGCCCGTGTCGGGACCGCCCAGGCGCGACAGCCGCAGCCAAGCCCCGCCGCCGTGCGGCCGCCCTTCGACGGCCCAGGTTCCGTCAGAGGTCTCCAGCAGGGTCTCGAACGCCTCTCCAGCGCCGATCAAGGCCTCCATACGGCCGGTGTGCGATTGTTTGAGCGCAGACAGGACGGCTTCGGCGGCCCCCGCCGCGTCCTGGCCCGGAGCCAAGGCCGCCAGCACGTCCGACGCGCCGAAGACGGTCTCGATCTCGCCGTTCGGCCCTAGGCCCAGGCGCACATCGTCGAACGCCATAAGGGCGGTCGCTCCCGCCTCCGCTTGCATCCGGGCGCCCGCAAGGCCGTCCTCGACCTCGACCGCGCGCGCGACCAGCCGGGCGCGCAGGCGCCAGGCCCAGACGCTGACCGCCAGCGCCAGCCCCGCCGCCCCCGCCGTGGCCGCAAAGGCGATGTCGGCCGCGAGATCCGCCTCGGCCATGCCTTCCCCAGAAAATCCGATCCATGTCCGGCCGCCCTTCAGGACAGGCCGATTCGTCGTTTACCATACTCTGATTGGGCGAATTGCGATGCGGCCCATGCACGCGCGGCCGCCTCTGCGATTGCGGCCCGGCCCGACGCGGGCGATATCCCCGACATGACCACGCCCTGGACCGACCAGCTCGCCCCCTCGCTCGACGATTTCGCCCGCCTGGCCGAAGAGGCCTTCGCCGGCCTGCCCGACCTGTTTCGCCAGGCGGCGGGCGACGTCGTCATCCGCGTCGACGACTTCGCCGACGAGGACATCCTGCGTGATCTGGAGATCGAAGACCCGTTCGAGCTGACCGGCCTCTATTCCGGCGTCCACATCGGCGAACGCGACGCCATGGGTCCGGCGCCGGAGCCGTCGCGCGTCTTCCTCTACCGCCGCCCCATCCTCGACGAATGGTGCGAGCGCGGCGACGTCGGCCTGGCCGAGATCATCGCCCACGTCCTGATCCATGAGATCGGCCACCACCTGGGCCTGGACGACGACCAGATCCACGCCATCGAGGACGATGAGGACTGAGGACGACGTCGGTCCGATTTGCGATGTTACAAAGGGCGCCGCGCCTCGAAGGTGATGACGTCATCCTCGCGTCGCGGGAGCCGCCCGTGCTCGTAGCCCCCGGAGACGATGACATCGACGAAACCCGCCGCACCCAACGCCAGCCGCATCTCCTCGACGCTCCACCAGCGTAGGGCGAACAGCTCCAGCTCCGATGCGCTCAGACGACCGTCCGTCCAAAGATCATAGCGAAGATGCGAGACGACCGTCTGGTTCAGCAGATCGGAATCGATGCGTTCCTCGGCGAGGGTCAGTAGGTCGCCGTTCGCATCGGTCCAGCGCCGCGTCGGTCCCGGCGGCGCCAAGACAGCGGAGACGGGATCAAGGTCGAGGATCAGACGGCCGCCCGGCTGCAGATGGTCATGGAAGCGCTTCAGCGCCGCCAGACCTTCCTGGGCCGTGGCGATCAGCTGGAATGAGCCGGCGGGAAGAACGACCGCGCCAAAGCGCGTCGCATAGGAGAAGTCGTCAAAGCGGGCCACAGACAGCTCCGCCCTCAGACCTCGCGCCTCGCATGCCGCCCGGCACAGGTCCAACATGGCCGCAGAGGCGTCGAAACCCGTGACGTCGAACCCGGCCTCGAGCAGAGGGACCAGCACGCGACCGGAACCGACCGCCGGCTCCAGCACGGGTCCGTCGCAGATTTCCAACCGGCGCGTATAGAATTCCACGTCGCCGAAGGATCGGCCGATCGGCTTGTCCAGATCATAGACCCGCGCCGCCAGACCGGCGTAGCGATTGCAAAGATTCGCGCTCATCGGCCTAGTCGGCGATCCGCTCCAGCTTGGCGGCGAAGAAGCCGTCCAGCCCGCCCCTCTCGGCCCACTGCGAGGGCAGAATGCGCAGCCAGCCCTCGGGCGTCAGCGCCTCGTCCGGAGCGCCGACTTCGGCGGGAACAGCGGCGACGGTGCGGAAGGCCGGGTTGCGGCGCAGGAAGGCGATGACCTGCGTCTCGCCCTCTTCGCGTTCCAGCGAGCAGACGCAATAGACCAGACGGCCGCCCGGCTTCACCTTCTCGGCGGCCACGTCCAGCAGGCGATGCTGCACATCGGCCAGCTTGGCCACGTCGGCGGGGCGGGTGGCGCGCAGCACTTCCGGGTTGCGGCGATAGGTGCCGGTGGCCGTGCAGGGCGCGTCCAACAGAACCGCATCGAACGTGCGGTCGTCTTCCCAGTCCTCAGCCGGGACGGCGACGACCTCGACCTTGAGTTTCATGCGCTCGAAATTCTGGCGCAGACGTTTCAGACGCGTTTCGGAGCGGTCCAAGGCGACGACCTCAGCCCCGGCGGCAGCCAGTTGCAGCGTCTTTCCGCCCGGCGCGGCGCACAGGTCCAGCGCCGTCTCGCCCGCCTTGACCGCCAGCAGGCGGGCGGGGACGGCCGCGGCCGCGTCCTGGACCCACCAGTCGCCGGCCTCGAAACCGGGCCAGGAAGCGACATCGCCGCGCTTGCCCGTGCGAACCGTGCCGCCGGGCAGGGCTTCGCCCTCGACCGACGCCGCCAGTTCGGCCGGATCGACGCCGGGCTTGGCCGTCAGGTCGGTCGCCGGTTCTTCGCGCGTGGCCAGGGCCAGGCCGATCAGGGCCGCCTCGCCGTAGGTGGCCTTCCAGCGTTGGGCCAGCCAGTCGGGCAGGTTGGATTCGGCGGTCGTCAGGCCGGGGCCGTCGCGGCCGACGCCGCGCAGCACGGCGTTGACCAGATTCTTGTACGGCCGCGTCTTGGCGTCGCGCTCGGCCAGCTTCACCGCCGTAGACACTGCGGCGAAGGCGGGCGTCTCCAGCACCAGGGTCTGGGCCAGGGCGACGCGCAGGATGGTCATGACGGCCAGCGGCGGCGCCTTCTGCAGACGACGCTCCAGGATCTGGTCGATCTCGCCCAGACGGCGCAGGGCCGCCATGGCCACGGCGCGGGCGAAGGCCCGGTCCTGAGGCGGCAGGTCGCGCGCGGGCGATTGCGACAGGGCCTCGTCCAGACCCGTGCGCTTCTCCAGCGCCGCGTTCAGAAGGATGCCTGCCACCAGCCGCGCCTCGACGCCGATGTCGGCGTGCGGATCGTCCGCGACGGGCTGCCGGGTCGATTCACGACGCGGCCCGCGCGCCTTTTCGGCGATGCGGCGACCGCGCGCGGCGGAGCTTCTGCCCTTGGGCGCGCCCCCGCTCACACCGACACCTGGGTGCCGAGCTCGACCACGCGGCCGGGCGGAATGCGGAAGAAGTCGGTCGGATTGGCGGCGTTACGCATCAGGAAGATAAACAGCTTGTCCTGCCACAGAGGCATGCCCTGGCGGGCGGAAGGAACGACCGAGCGACGGCCCAGGAAGAAGCTGGTCGACATGATGTCGAACTTCAGCCCCTGCTTGCGACACAGACCCAGGGCGCGCGGCACGTTCGGCGTCTCCATATAGCCGAAGGTCAGGGTCAGACGCTTGAAATCATCGCTGATCGGCTCGACCGCCACCCTTTGCAGGTCCGGCACGCGCGGCCGGTCCGAGGTGTGAACCGTCAGGATGATGTTCTTCTCGTGCAGCACCTTGTTGTGCTTGAGGTTGTGCATCAGGGCCACGGGCGCCACGTCCGGGTCCGAGGTCAGGAAGATGGCCGTGCCCGGCGCCCGGTGCGGCGGACGGGCCCGCAGCATCTCGATCAGATCATTCAGCGGCAGGCTGTCCTTGCGCGTCTTGTCGGCCAGGATCTGGGAGCCGCGCACCCAGGTCCACATCAGCATGACCAAGCCCCCGCCCAGCACCAGCGGCATCCACGCGCCCGCCGGAATCTTCAGCAGGTTGGAGGTCAGGAAGACCGCGTCGATAAAGCCGAACGGCACCAGGGTCAGCAGGATGGCCCACCACGACCACTTCCACTTGTGACGCACGACGGTGAAGGCCATCAGGGTGTTGACCATCATGGTCCCCGTCACCGCCACGCCATAGGCCGCCGTCAGGTTGTGCGACGACTGGAAGCTGACCAGGACGAACAGCACCCCGACCAGCAACAGGCTGTTGATCGCCGGGACATAGATCTGACCGGCCTGGGTCTCGGAGGTGTTGCGGATGTCGATACGCGGCAGCAGGCCCAGCTGGACCGCCTGCTGCGTGACCGAGAAGGCGCCCGTGATCATCGCCTGGCTGGCGATCACCGTGGCCGCTGTGGCCAGGATCAGCATCGGCCAGTAGGCCAACTGCGGCACCATGTTCCAGAAGGGATTGTCCGCCGCGCCGGGGTGCGACAGCAGGAAGGCGCCCTGGCCGAGATAGCAGAGCGTCAGGCACGGCAGGACGATGAACAGCCAGCTCTGGCGGATCGGCGCCTTGCCGAAATGGCCCATGTCCGCATAAAGCGCCTCGGCCCCGGTGACGGCCAGGAAGACGCTGCCCAGGATGACGAAGCCGAGGAAGCCGTCGGCGATCAGCAGCTTGATCCCATAGTAGGGCGACAGGGCCTTCAGGATCGACAGATCGTCGAAGATATGGACCACGCCCAGCAGGCCCAGCGACAGGAACCAGATCAGGGTGATGGGGCCGAAGAATTTGGCCAGCCCTGCCGTGCCGCGCGACTGCACCAGGAAGAGGGCGATCAGGATGCCCGCCGCCAGCGGCAGGATGAAGGGGTCCAACCGCCCGTTCAGGCCCGGCGCCTCCTGCAGGCCTTCGACGGCCGACAGGACCGAGATGGCGGGCGTGATGACGCCGTCGGAGTAGAACAGTGCCGCGCCGCAGACGCCCAGGACGAACAGCCAGGCGCTGCGTCGACCGATGGCGTGCTGGGCCAGGGCCATCAGCGACAGGGTGCCGCCCTCGCCCTTGTTGTCGGCCCGCATCAGGAACATGACGTATTTGAACGTCACGACGACCATCAGCGCCCAGAAGGCCAGCGACACCACGCCGATGATCGCCAGGTCGCCGCCGACGCCCTTCTGGGCGTGGGCCGTCGCCTCGCGCAGGGCGTAGATCGGGCTGGTGCCGATGTCGCCGAAGACCACGCCGATGGCGCCCAGGATCAGGGCGCGGTGACTGGCCTTGCCTCCGCCATGGCCGTGCGCCCCGCCGGAAGGCGGAGTCTGGGCGTTCGCAGAAGATGAGGCGTTGGCGGTTGGCGCGGCGTCGCCGCGGGGCGTATCCCCGACCATGCAATGTTCTCCGGGTCGCGCGAGGAGGCGCGCGCCCATCAAGAGCGGCGGGCCTTTAGACCTTTTCCGTCAGCGGTTCAATCGCGCCCCGTTTCCGGACGCGCAGCGGACGACAGGATGCGACGATCGTCCTTGGCCTGCAACAGCACCACCACCCCTTCATCGACCCCTGCGTCCTGAGGCAGGGGGAACAGCACGGGCCGGCCGTTCCAGTCGCCCAGACGGCGCACCTCGCGCACCACATTGACGTGGGTCACCGCCCGGCCGCGGTTGTCGCCGCCCTTGACCTCGACCGTCTGTTGGCCCGGCCGATAGACGACGGCGACGACCTCAGCCCGCCGCGCGGCGGGCGGCCCGAGCCGATGCCGACCCGGTCGCCGGTCTCGCGGAACTCGATCTCGGGCGGCCAGCCCCGGCCCTGCGCCTCAGCCTCGACCGCCGCCTTCAGCTCCGGCGAGCGCGCGCCCGAGACATGACGACGTCCGTCGATCACCACCTGCGGCGTCGAGACGTTCCGCAACTTCAAGGCTTGACGATAGGCGCGCTGGCGCTCGGCGAACTCGGGCCGGGCGAAGGTGTCGGACCAGCCAAGATAGTCCCAGTAGTCGACGCCGTAGGTCAGGACGATCACGCCTGGATCCTGGGCCACCGTCTCGACCGTGCGGTTGGCGTCGGGACAGCCCGAGCAGCCCTGGGCGGTGAACAGTTCGACCACCACCGGCTGGACCGGGGCGTCGCGCTCGCGCGACGGCGCGGCGGCGACGGCCAGCAGACCCACGCCCGCGACCGCCGCCGTCATCCCGTACCTGAACAGGCCCCGTGCCATCATGGCGGCGATCCTATCCCTTCGGCCCGATAACGCCGCTCATAAATGCGTGAGCGGCGCGTCGGGCGCGACGAGCGGTACAATCAGTCCATCAGTTGCTGGCTGAGATAAACGTAATGCCGCGCCCAGCGTCGGGCGTTGGCGACCGGATCGGCGTCGTTGGAGTGACCGCCCGCCGTGTCCTCGAAATAGAGGTGGTCGTGGCCCTGGTCGCCCAGACGCGCCGCGAACTTGCGGGCGTGGCCGGGGTGGACCCGATCGTCGCGCGTGTTGGTGGTGATGTAGAGGCGCGGATACTTCACCTCGGGCCGCAGCTGCTGATAGGCCGAATAGCGGGCGATGAATTCGGCGTCGCCCGGAATGCGCGGATCGCCGTATTCGCCCATCCACGAGGCGCCCGCCGGCAGCTCCTGATAGCGCAGCATGTCGATCAGCGGGCTTTCGATGACCGCCGCATTGAACAGCTCCGGATGCTGGGTGATGGACACCGAGGTCAGCACCCCGCCGTTCGAGCGGCCATAGATGCCCAGATGGCGCGGGCTGGTGATGCGCCGCTGCTCCAGATCGCGGGCCACGGCAGCGAAGTCGTCGAAGGCGCGCTGGCGGTTCTCGCGCAGAGCCGCCTGGTGCCAGCCGGGGCCGAACTCGCCGCCGCCGCGGATGTTGGCCTGGACGAAGACGCCGCCGTTCTCGAGCCACAGCTTGCCCATCTCGGGCTTGTAGGCGGGCGGGAAGCTGGCCTGGAAGCCGCCATAGCCGAACAGGATGGTCGGGCCGGTCCCGTCCATCGCCAGATTCTTGGGCCGGGTGACGAAATAGGGGATCTTGGTCCCGTCGGTCGAGGTGGCCTCGAACTGCTCGACCACATGGGTCGAGGCGTCGAACTTGGCCGGCGCCGATTTCAGTTCGCTCAGGGCGCCGGTGGCGACATCGGCCAGGCTGAGGGTCGGCGGCGTCAGGAAGCCTTGCGTCGAGACGAAGACCTGGCCCTTGGCCTTGGAACTGTCGCCCAGGCCCACGGCGCTGTTGGCGGGCACTGCGATGTCAGTCGCGGTCCAGCCGTCAGCCGTCGGAACGAAACGCTTCAGCGTGCCTACGACATTGTCGGCGATGACGGCGACGATGCTGTCCTCGAATACGCTGACGTTCTGCAGGGACTGACGCGCGCCCGGGGCGAAGATGGTCGCCGTCTTCGCGTCGATGCGGATGCTCTGGCGCACGTCGCCCAGCACGCCCATCGGCATGGCGACCAGAGACCCGGCGGCATAATCCTGACCGTCGAAGCTCCACGCCTGCTCGGGCGAGAAGATCAGCTTGTCGCCCAGCACGCCCTGAACCGCCACGCGCTCTGGCAGGTTGAGCCTGTAGGGCTTGCCGTCGGAGCCCAAAGCCCAGATTTCCGACCGGAAGGTGTCCAGCGGGCGGCTGAACAGCACGGCCTCGACCGCGCCCGCCTTGTCGCGGAACACCATGGGAGAGACGCCGTAGCCGCCGTCGCCCTGCTGGCCGCGATAGACCTCGGTCGCGTGGGCCAGCGGATGGCCGCGCGTCAGAGATTTGACGATGAAGGGATAGCCCGACTCCGTCAGGCTGCCGGGACCGAAGTCGGTGGCGATCAGCAGGGTGTCGCGGTCCAGCCAGCTGATGCGGTGCTTGCCCTCGGGGATGACGAAGCCGCCGTCCACGAACCGCTTGGTCGTCAGGTCGAACTCGCGCACCGTCACGGCGTCCTTGCCGCCGTCCGACAGGTTGATCAGGCAGCGGGTCTCGTCCGGCGCCAGGCAGTTGGCGCCCTTGAACACCCAGTCCTTGCCCTCGGCCTTGGCCAGGGCGTCGATGTCCAGCAGGGTCTCCCACTGGGGCTGGGCCGTGCGATAGGAGTCCAGCGTCGTGCGGCGCCAGACGCCCTTGGGATTGGCCGCGTCCTGCCAGAAATTCCCCAGGCCTTCGCCCAGGAAGCTGACGCCGGGGATGCGGTCGGTCGCGGTCAGGATGGCCTCGGCCTGCTGGCGGAAGGGCTCATAGCGGCGGTCGCCGGTCAGGGCCGCCAGGGCCTTTTCATTCGAGGCGGCGACGAAGGCGCGGGCCTCGGCGCCGTCCACCTCTTCCAGCGCCAGATGATCGTCGGCGGCCTTGACCCCCTCGGGCGACAGGTCGCGCGGGAAGTGCGGCGGCAGGGTCGTCGCCGAGGCGGCGGCGGGATCGGACGCGACGCTCTCAGCTAGAGCGGGCGCGGCGGCCAGCATCAGGGCGGGCAGGGCGACGGACAGAAACAGGGACTTCATCATGATCTCGGGCTCCGTCGATTACCGCTGGGCCGGCTGATCCATCAGCCGACGGGTCAGATAGGTGTATTCCAGCGCGATGCGGCGGGCCGTTTCGCGCAGGTTGGCGCCGGCCGCGTGACCGCCGTCGACGTTTTCATAGAAGAGGACCGGGTAGCCCAGCTCTTCCATCCGCGCCGCCGCCTTGCGGGCGTGGCCGGGGTGGACGCGGTCGTCCTTGGTCGAAGTGTGGATGAAGACCTCGGGGTAGGGCTGACCCGCCGCCAGCTTCTGGTAGGGCGAATACTGCTCGATCCAGGCCCGCTGTTCGGGGATGTCCGGATTGCCGTATTCGCCGATCCACGAGGCGCCGGCTAGCAGCTTGTGGAAGCGCAGCATGTCGAACAGGGGCACCTGGATGACCGCCGCATTGATCAGGTCCGGGCGCTGGGTCAGCATGGCGCCCATGAAGAGGCCGCCCTGCGAGCCGCCCATGATCCCGAGGTGCGGCTGAGAGGTGACGCCGCGCGTGATCAAGTCTTGGGCTACAGCCTGGAAGTCCTCGTGCGCGCGCTGGCGGTTCTCCTGCTGGGCCGCCTGGTGCCACTTCGGGCCGAACTCGCCGCCGCCGCGGGTGTTGGCGATCACATAGACGCCGCCGCGCTCCAGCCACAGCTTGCCGACCGTCGGCGAATAGCCGGGCAGCAACGACGACTGGAAGCCGCCGTAGCCGTACAGTAGCGTCGGGTTCGATCCGTCCATCGCCATGGCGTCCTTGTGGACGACGAAATAGGGGATCATCGTCCCGTCAGCGCTGCGCGCCTCGAACTGATCGACGCGCATGCCGCTGGCGTCGAACTTGTCCGGCAGGGCCTTGGTCAGGGCGACCGCGCCGGTCGCCGCATCGGCCAGATAAAGGCTGGATGGGTTCAGATAGCCGGTGACGCTGACGAAGATCTTGTCGTCGCGCTCCGACGCCGAACCGACGCCGACCGAGACGTTCTGCGGCAGGTCCAGGCGCGTGCGGCTCCAGTCGGCCGGGTCATAGACGTAGACCGAACCGCGCACGTTCTCGTACAGGGCGACGACCAGCTTGTTGCGGGTGGCGTTGACGCCCTCGATCGCCTCGCGCTCGCCGGGACGGATCACCAGTTGCGCCGGGGTCTTGGGATCGGCCAGCCAGGCCTGCAGGTTCCAGGCGATCACATCGCCGGTCTTGAAGTCCTGGCCCGACGGCGCGGTCCAGTCCTGGTCCGTCGTCACCACCAGCTGGCCGGCGACCAGGGCGTTGATGTTGGACTTGAGCGGCAGTTCCAGCCTGGTCGTCGAGCCGTCGGCGTTCAGGCGCCAGGTCTCGCTCTCATAGAAGTTGATCCCCCGGTTCAGCAGCACCGCCTGCACCACGCCGTCGGCGTCGCGCAGGGTGTAGCCCGAAACCGAGACGTCGGTCTGCTGACCGGCGAAGACCTCGACCGCCTGATCGACGCTCTGGCCGCGCTTCATCAGACGCACCGTGCGCGGATAGCCCGAGTCCGTCAGCGAGCCCTCGCCGAAGTCGCGCGAGATCAGCAGGGTGTCCTTGTCGATCCAGCTGGCGCCGCCCTTGGATTCCGGCAGGCTGACGCCGCCCTCCACAAAGGTTTTCGTGACGCTGTCGAACTCGCGGACCGTCACCGCGTCCTTGCCGCCGTTCGACAGGGAGATCAGGCAGTAACGCTCGTCCGGCGGCAGGCAGGACGCGCCTTTATAGACCCAGTTGGCGCCTTCGGCCGCCGACAGGGCGTCGATGTCCAGGATCGTCTCCCACTGCGGCGCGTCGGTGCGGTAGGAGTCCAGCGTCGTGCGGCGCCAGATGCCGCGCACATGCTCGGCGTCCTGCCAGAAGTTGTCGACGTGGCCGTCATGGGTGAAGCCGGGCGAGGGGATGCGGTCGCGCGACTGCACCAGGTCCAGCGCCTGCTGGTGCAGGCCCTCATAGCGCGGATCGCCCTGCAGCACGCCCAGAGAGGTCTCGTTGTGCGCCTTGACCCACGCCATGGCGCGGTCGCCCTCGACCTCCTCCAGCCAGATATAGGGGTCGGTCGCGTCGCTGGCGGCGAAGCCCGGAGCCGTCGAGGCGGCGCTTGCGGAAACGGTGGCTTGGGCCATGGCGACGGGTGCGGCTCCGGCGGCGAGAAGAAGGGCGGCGACGGACGCCAGCGAGCGGATGGTCATATGTGTCCCCAACGGACGAATGTTTTCGCGCGGCACCTTGGCGAGAGCGAGGGCAGGGGGCAAGCGTCTGTAATCTTACAGGCTTGTAATCTTTCGCCGCAGGGCGCGCCTCAGTCGCCGTCGTCGGGGATGCACAAGATCTGGCCGCAGGCCTTGCAGTGAACGGCGTCGGGATCGTGCTTCTGAAGCCCGCAGGTGGGGCAGGGGAACTTGACCTTATGCGGCCGGATCAGGGTCTGGGCCAGGCGGATGAACAGGGTGATGCCCACCAGCATGACGACGATGGAGATGACCCGCCCCCAATTGCCCGGCAGGGTGATGTCACCAAAGCCTGTCGTCGTCAGGGTGGCGACGGTGAAATAGAGGGCGTCCAGATAGCCGTTGATGTGCTCGGCCTTGCCCCTGAAATAGGCGTAGACGAAGCCGGTCACGACGAAGACGAAGGTGACCAGGGCGGTCAGGGCCCGTGTGACCTCCTCGACCCGCGTGTCGTCGAAGCGGCGGCCGATGGTGCGCCAGAACAGGTCGCTGTTCAGCAGGCTCCAGAACCGCAGCAGCCGCAGGAAGCCCAGATTGGCCAACCAGGCCGGGAACAACAGCGTCGCCAGAACGAACAGATCGACCCAGACGATCGGCCGCTTCAACCACGACCGGATGTCGGAATAGGCATAGGCCCGCGCCGCCAGATCCAGCCCAAGAACGGCGGCGATCAGATAGTCCAAGACATAGAAGGCCCAGCCCGCCTCCTTCAGGATCGGCGTGGCCAGGAAGAAGCCGATGATGGCCAGGTCGATGACGATGACCATCAGGCGGAACTTCACCGCCGCCGGCTGGGAGCCGTGATAGAGGTAGCGCAGGCGCGCCCTCAGCCGCAGCCCGTCGGATTTGGCGGTTTGGCTCTGGTCAGACGTCATCGCCGCCACCGATACATGAACCGGCGAAAAATCCTATATGAAGGCGATCATGAGCCAGCCCGCCCGACCCTACATCCGCATGAACGGCGCCGGAAACGCCTTCATCGTCGTCCAGGCCTTCGAAGAACCCTTCCACCCGACCGAGGATCAGGTGCGCGCCCTGGCCGATCCGGCGACGGGTCTGGGCGGTTTCGACCAGTTGATCGGCGTCGAACCGTCCGAGACGGCCGACGCCTTCATGCGGGTCTGGAACGCCGACGGCTCCATGGTCGAGACCTGCGGCAACGCCCTGCGCTGCGTCGGCTGGCTGCTGCTGCAGGCGACCGACAAGGAAGAGGTGGTCATTGACACCCTGGGCGGACCGACCACGGCGCGCCGGGCGGCGGGCCGCGTCGGCTCTGGAGACCCCGAAGGATCGACGGCCGCGACCCATCAAGTCACCGTGGACATGGGTGCGCCGCGCCTCGACTGGTCCCAGGTGCCGCTGTCGGAAGACATGGACACGCGCGGCATCGAACTTCAGGTCGGACCGATCGACGCCCCCGTGCTGCACACGCCGGGCGCGGTGTCGATGGGCAATCCCCACGTCGTCTTCTTCACCGACCGGCTGGACGACGCCTTCGTGCGCGGCTCCGGCTCCCTGGTCGAGCACCACCCCCTGTTCCCCGAAGGGGTCAACGTCGGCTTCGCTGACGTGCTGGCCCGCGATCACATTCGGTTGCGGGTGTGGGAGCGCGGAGCGGGCCTGACCCTGGCCTGCGGCACCGGCGCCTGCGCGGCCCTGGTCGCCTCGGCGCGGCGCGGCCTGACCGACCGAAAGGCCGCCGTGACGGTCGACGGCGGCGAACTGACCATCGACTGGGACGAGGCGTCCGGCCACGTTTTCATGACCGGCCCGGTCGAGGTCGAAGGGACTGGCTTCCTGCCTGCCGCGTGACGGAGAAACCACGCAATCGGCCTTGACCCAGCGTCAGCGGTTGTCCCCGTCCATCCCACGATCTAGGAACGAAATGCGCCTGCCCCTTCCCGAGATCGAAATGCCCGAATTGACCGATAAACAGACCTTCTCCGACGACGACGCTCTGGAGTTCCACAGCGATCCGACGCCGGGCAAGATCTCCATGGCCCCGACCAAGCCGATGGCGACCCAGCGCGACCTGTCGCTGGCCTATTCGCCGGGCGTGGCCGTGCCGGTCCTGGCCATCGCCGCCGATGCGGACAAGGCCTACGACTACACCGCCAAGGGCAACATGGTCGCCGTCATCTCGAACGGCACCGCCATCCTGGGCCTGGGCAACCTGGGCCACATGGCGTCCAAGCCGGTGATGGAAGGCAAGTCGGTGCTGTTCAAGCGCTTCGCCGACGTCGACAGCTTCGACGTCGAGGTGAAGACCACCGATCCGGATGAATTCGTCACCGTGGTTAAGAACATCGGCGACACCTGGGGCGGCATCAACCTGGAGGACATCAAGTCCCCCGAATGCTTCGAGATCGAAGCCCAGCTGCAGGATCTGCTGGACATCCCCGTCTTCCACGACGACCAGCACGGCACGGCCATCATCTCGACCGCCGGCCTGATCAACGCCGCCCATATCGTCGGCAAGAAGCTGGAAGACCTCAAGGTCGTCCTGTCGGGCGCCGGCGCAGCGGGCCTGTCGTCCATCGCCCTGATGAAGGCCGCCGGCGTCAAGGCCGAGAACACCGTCATCTGCGACCGTCAGGGCGTGATCTACAAGGGCCGCGACAACGTCTCCCAATGGCAGGCGGCGCACGCCACCGACACGCCGCTGCGCACCCTGGCCGAGGCCATGGTCGGCGCCGACGTGGTGCTGGGCCTGTCGGCCAAGGGCGCGATCTCCAAGGAGATGGTCGCCTCCATGGCGCCCAATCCGATCATCTTCGCCATGGCCAACCCGGACCCCGAGATCACGCCGGAAGACGTCAAGTCGGTGCGCTCGGACGCCATCATCGCCACCGGCCGCTCGGACTATGTGAACCAGGTCAACAACGTCCTGGCCTTCCCCTATCTGTTCCGCGGCGCGCTGGACGTGCGCGCGCGTCAGATCAACCACGAGATGAAGATCGCCTGCGCCCACGCCCTGGCGGCGCTGGCCCGCGAAGACGTGCCGGACGAGGTCGCCGCCGCCTATCGCGGCCGCAAGCTGAAGTTCGGCCCTGAATACATCATCCCCACCCCGTTCGACCCGCGCCTGATCTGGTACATCCCGCCCTTCATCGCCCAGACGGCGATGGACACCGGCGTGGCGCGCAAGCCGATCAAGGACATGGAGGCCTATCGCATCGCCCTGCGCCAGCGGGTCGATCCGTCCGCCGCCCTGATGCAGAAGATCCAGGCCAGCGTGCGCTCGGGTCCGAAGCAGCGCGTCGTCTTCGCCGAGGGCGAGGAACAGGTCGTCATCCGCGCCGCATGGGCCTTCAAGCAGGCGGATCTGGGCACGCCGATCCTGGTCGGCCGCGAGGAGTTGATCCGCCACAACGCCGCCGAAGCCGGTCTGAACTTCGACGAATTGGGCATTCAGATCATGAACGCCCGCGTATCGGATCGAAACGCCGAATACGTCGACTGGCTGTACGCCCGCCTGCAGCGTCGCGGCTATCTGCGCCGCGACGTCCAGCGCATGATCAACCAGGACCGCAACTATTTCGCCGCCGCCATGGTCGCGCGGGGCGAGGCGGACTGCATGGTCACCGGCGTCACCCGCAACTTCAACATGGCCCTGAAGGAGGTCCGCCGCGTCCTGGACGTCACGGACCGGATGATCGGCCTGTCGATCCTGCTGGCCAAGGGCCGCACCCTGTTCGTGGCCGACACCTCGATCCACGAACTGCCCAACGCCGCCGAACTGGCCGAGATCGCGGTCAAGGCCGCCGCCACGGTCAAGAAGCTGGGCCGCAAGCCGCGCGTGGCCTTCCTCAGCTATTCGACCTTCGGCGACCCGCCCGGCGATCGCGGCGAGAAGGTGCGCGAGGCCATCCGCATCCTGGACTCGATGGATGTGGACTTCGAGTACGAGGGCGAGATGCCGCCGGCCCTGGCGCTGAATTCCGAAGCCCGCGCCAACTATCCCTTCATGCGCCTGACCGGCGACGCCAACGTCCTGGTCATGCCGGCCATCCATTCGGCGGCCATCTCGACCCGCCTGGTCCAGTCTCTGGGCGGGGCCACGGTGATCGGCCCCCTGCTGGTCGGCCTGGAGAAGTCGGTGCAGATCGTGCCCCTGGGCGCCTCGGTCGGCGAGATCATCACCGCCGCCACCTTCGCCGCCTACGCCGAGGGCGTGGAAGTCGAGGACTGACCCTCCGCTTGATCACGACGACCTCGAGAGGCGGCCTTCGGGCCGCCTCTTTGCGTTTCCGCCCCTAGGCGTCGAGGTTGAGACGACGGCGCTCCATCGTCTGACGCCCCCACTCCATCGCACAGAAGACCACCGCCACCACGCCCAGCCATGCGGCGATGACGAACATGGCGGCATAACCCTGGCGTTCGATCAGCTCGCCCAGGGCCCCGCGCCCCAGGGTGCCGATCAGCAGGGCCAAGGAGGTGAAGACGGCGAACTGCACCGCCCCGAACATCTTGTTCGACAGGGCCGACAGATAGGCGACGAAGGCCGCGCCCGCGAAGCCGCCGGCGATGTTCTCGCCCGCGATGGCCAACATCAGCCGCGCCAGGGGCTCGCCTACCCCGAAGGCGCCGAACAGCTTGTAGAGGCCGGTCGCGCTCATGAAGCCGCCGATCACCGGCGCCCCCAGAGCCAGGTCCATCATCAGCAGATTGGTCGCCGCCGACAGGGCTGCGCCCAGCAGAAGACTGGCCATCCGGCCGATGACCAGCAGCGCCCATCCGCCCAGGGCGATGCCGACGATGGTCATGACCACGCCGAAGGTCTTGGACGCCAGGGCGATCTCGGTCTTGGTGTGGCCCAGCGCCCCGCCCGTGTCCCCCATGTAGAAGGGGAAGGCGAACGGGCCCCAGACGCCGTCCGTGATGCGGTAGCTCAGGATCAGCCCCAGCACGATCACCGCGCCCCAGCCCAGGCGTCCCATCAGTTCGACCAGCGGCGCCAGGATGGCGTCATACAGGGTGTTGGCGAGCGCCGGCCCCTGATCGGCCTCGGACGCCGCCCCCGCCTTGCCCCCGCGCCAGACGATGATCCCGGCCAGCACGGCGGGCAGGATCACCGCCATGCCGACGATCCACGGCCCCCAGACGGCGGTGAACTCTCCGGCGCTGGGCGCAGGCTTGACGGTCAGAGCCGTAACCATGAAGCGCACCAGCATGAAGGCCGCCCAGGCCCAGGCGGCCAGGGTGACGACCAGGGCGGTCATCCGCAGACGCGGCGAGCCGATGCGTTCGCGCGCGATGGCGGCGCGCGGCGCCGCCTTGGGCTCGGGTGCGATCAGCGTGCCCAGAACGCCCAGACCCATCAGCCCCGCGCCGATGACGAAGGTCGTCGACCAGCCCAGTTGATCGGCCAGAACCAGGGCGCCCGCACCGCCGACCAGGGCCGCGGTGCGGAAGCCCAGCTGATAGACCGTCGACAGCAGATCCACCGGGGTCCGCTCGTCCGCCACCTCGATCCGCCAGGTGTCGATGACGATGTCCTGGGTCGCCGAGGCGAAGGCGCCCAAGGCCGCGGCGCCCGCCAGCACCACGATGGCCCCCGTGCCCGGATGCGACAGGGAAATGGTCAGAAGCGCGCCCGCCAGCACGATCTGGCACAGGATCAGCCACGACCGACGCCGCCCCATCCGGCCGATCACCGGCGGCGTCAGTCCGACCGCGGGCGACCACAGGAATTTGAAGGCGCCGAACAGCCCGACCCACGACAGGACGCCGATCGTCGCCACCGATACGCCCGCGTCGGACAGCCAGGCGTTCAGGGTGCCGAACAGCATGGCGAAGGGCAGACCGGCCGAGAAGCCGAGCAGCAACATGGCCAGGGTGCGCCGCTCGCGGAACGCCGCCTTGAGCACGCCCAGCCCTTTGGGCGACGGCTGCAGCGCCGCGACCTCGGAAGCGGGCGTCTTGGAATCGGTCATGCGTGGCTCCGGCGGGGCGCCGCCGGGCGATGCGGACGACGGACTACTGGCAGATCAGGAAACGGCGACCTTGGCGCGGTTGGCGGCGTTCGTCCAGCGGGCCAGGACCACGCGCAGGGCGTCCGCCTCCAACGGCTTGGCCAGATGATCGTCCATCCCGGCCTCGAGACAGGCGACGCGATCCTCGGCGAAGGCGTTGGCGGTCAGGGCGATAATCGGCGTCTGATCCCCGCGCGCCCGCAGCGCCCGCGCCGCGCTCGGTCCGTCCAGGCGCGGCATCCGCATGTCCATGAAGACCAGATCAAAGCGCGCCGCCTTCAGGGCGTCCAGCGCCTCCTGGCCGTCAGCGGCGGTCTGAACCACGCAGCCCTCGCGCCGCAGCAGGGTCTTGGCCAAAAGAGCGCCGACCGGATTGTCCTCGACCAGCAGCACCCGCACGCCCTTGAAGGCCACATGGGCCACGCGATCGTCGTCGCCAGATCGGACCGGCGGCGTGGGCAGACCCCGACGCGGCGCGGCGGCCGCCCTGACGCGCTCGGCCAGAGACTCGCGGCGCAAGGGCTTGATCAGATAGCCGCAGAAGCCCGCCGCCCGATAGCGGCTGATCAGGTCGCGCTCGGATGGGCGCAGCAGGATGATGGCCTGACCCTGGCCCGGTCGAACGGCCAGGGCTCCGCCTTCGGCGCCTGCATGGTCGATCAGGGTCACCCCGGCCTGGCGCGCCACCCGGCCGCCCGAGGCCTCGACCTGATCGGTCGCCGCCCGGCGCACGAAGGGGTTCGGCGAACGGACCGCCACAACCAGCCCCTCCAGCAGGCGCGTGCGCGCCTCGACGTCGGCCGCGACGGGAAACTCGGCTTCAAAGCGAAACCGGGCGCCGGGACCGTCCGGCCGGTCCTCGACCACGGCGTCGCCGCCCATGGCGCGGGCCAGCCGCCGCACCACCGCCAGACCCAGGCCCGCCCCGTCGAACCGGGCGGCGTCCGAGACGTCGGCGTGGCCGAATTCTTCAAAGATGCGGCCGCGCGCCTCTTCGGGCACGCCGGGGCCGGTGTCGTCGACGATGAAGGCCAGGCGCGCAGGCGCCCCTTCCATGCGCTCGCCGACCGCCTCAACCGCCAGGCGCACCCCGCCCCGGTCGGTGAACTTCACGGCGTTTCCCGCCAGGTTGAACAGGATCTGCCGCAGGCGGCCCTCGTCGGCGACGACGTCCGGGGCGTCGGCGGCCACCGACCAGACGATCTCCAGCCCCTTGTCGTGCGCGCGCGGGCTCAGCAATTCGGCCACGCCGCGCACCAGACCCTCCAGCTCGACCGGCGCCGGATCGAATTCCAGCGCCTCCGCCTCCAGCCGGGCGTAGTCCAGCAGGTCGTTGACCAGGCCCAACAGATGCTCGGCCGACTTCTGCGCGGCCTCCGCATAGGCGCGCTGGGCGCCGTCCAGACGGGTGCGCGACAACAGGCCCAGCATGCCGATCACCCCGTTCAGGGGCGTGCGCATCTCATGGCTCATCAGCCGCAGGAACTGGTGCTCGGGCGAGGCGCCGCCTTCAGGCGTCGACGTCGCAGCCTGCCCCGCTTCGGGCGCGGCAGGGAAAAGGTCGCTCTGCGGCGACGGCTTGCGACGGGTCTGTCCCATAAGGCCACGCTAGGGCCGAGGGGTTAATTCCAGACGAACGGCGTTTGTCCCGCCCCGCTTTCCTGCACGGGAAACAACGCGCGGCGACTGGCCTGGCGGTCGAAGTCCTCATGGGCGCCGACCGTGCTGCGTCGATACATCAGCGCCTCGGCCACATGGCGGCGCAGCACGCCGTCCGCGCCGTCCAGATCCGCGATGGTGCGCGCCAGACGCAGGGTGCGGGTCCAGCCGCGCGCGGTCAGCCCCCCGGCCTCGCCCGCCTTCATCAGCAGCGCGCGCCCCGCCTGATCCGGGGCGGCGAACCGTCCCAGCGCCTCGCCCGAGGCCCTGGCGTTGAGCGCCTGCATTCCCGTCAGCCCCGCCTCGACCATGCGGGCCTCCTGCATCTGCATGGCGGCGGCGACGCGGGCGGCGGCTTCGGCCGTGCCCTCGGCCGGGCGGGCAGGATCATGTCGGCGGCCGTCACCGCCGGGGTCTCCACCGTCAGGTCGATGCGATCGAACATCGGGCCGGAGATGCGGTTCTGGTAATCCTTCTGGCAGCGCGGAGCCTTGCCGCAGGCGCCGCGCCCCGGCCCGCCCACGCCGCAGCGACAGGGGTTCATCGCCGCCACCAGTTGGAACCGCGCCGGATAGCGCACATGGGCGTTGGCCCGCGCCACGACGATCTCGCCCGTCTCCAGCGGCTGGCGCAGGCTGTCCACCGCCTGGGGCGAGTACTCGGGCAGTTCATCAAGGAACAGCACGCCGTTGTGCGCCAGGGAGGCCTCGCCCGGCTTAGCCTTCAGCCCGCCGCCCGTCAGGGCCGCCATCGACGCCGAATGATGCGGCGCTCTGAACGGCCGCTCGCGCGTCAGCCCTCCGCGCTCGATCAGCCCCGCCACCGACCAGACCATCGACGTCTCCAGCCGTTCCATCGGCGTCAACGGCGGCAGCAGGCCCGGCAGGCGCGCCGCCATCATCGACTTGCCTGATCCCGGCGGGCCGACGAACAGCAGATTGTGGCCCCCGGCGGCGGCGATCTCCAGCGCCCGCTTGGCGCCCTCCTGTCCCTTAACCTCGCGCAGGTCGGGCACGGCGCGCCCTTCCAGCACCGGCCCCGGCTGGGGCGGGCGCAGCACCTGGGTTCCGCGGAAATGGTTGATCAGGCCAATCAGGGAGCGCGGCGCCAGCAGCCGCGCCTCGCCCGCCCAGGCCGCCTCCGGCCCGTTGGCCTCAGGGCAGATGAGGCCCAACCCCATGGCGTTCACCGCCATCGCCGCAGGCAGGGTTCCGCCCACCGCAGCGATCTGACCGTCCAGACCCAGTTCGCCCACCGCAGCCCAACCGTCCAGAGCGTCCGGTCCGATCACCCCCATGGAGGCCAGCAGGGCCAGGGCGATGGGCAGGTCGAAATGACTGCCTTCCTTGGGCAGGTCGGCGGGGGCCAGATTGGCGATCACCTTCTTCGCCGGCAGCGCCAGACCAATGCCCGCAAAAGCGCCGCGCACTCGTTCGCGGCTCTCGGCCACCGCCTTGTCCGGCAGGCCGACGATGGCGAAGGCCCCGGCGGGCGAGCCGACCTGCTGCACCTCGACGTCGACCCGGCGCGCATCGACGCCATCGAAAGCCACCGTCACCACCCGCGCGACCATGCCGTTCCCTCCCGCAGTCGAGGGAACAAATCACGAACCAATCAACACTACAAGAGCGTTGTTCGGTCAGTTCGTCGGCAGGTCGGCTTCCGGCGCGATGGTGTGGACCACCTGCCCCTCGGCGTTCAGGAACTGGATGGCGCCGAAGCCCTCCTCGGTCACGGTCAGGCGCAGGCGCGGCTTGTCGTTCCTGTCCGACAGGGCGACGGCGGGCGTCCCGTCGGCGGCCAGCGACAGGCGCATCCGCGTCGGCGTCTGCACGCCGGGAACCAGCGCCCCGCCCAACCCCGGCTCGCGCACCAGCGGCGGCGCCTGGTTGAAGACGAAGCTGACCGATCCGTCTGGCGACACGCGCCAGCCGACCGCATCCATCGCCGGGTGATCCAGCGCCAGCACGGCCATGCCGCCCTCGACGTCGGCCGTGCCGAAGCCGCCGCGCTCGCTGCCCTTGTCGTCGTAGAGGATCAGTCCGGCGACGTTGAAGGCGCGCTTATATTGAACGCCGTCGATGATCGGGGGCGGGGTCGCGCCCGACAGGGTCATGCGGATGGTCCCGTCGGCGTCGACAATATCGATGCGCCGGGCGCTGATACGGTCATGGTCCGGCGTCTCGATCCGGGTCTGCGGCGTGCGGGTCTCGATGATCCGCTCCAGCACCTCCAGCGACGGGCGCTTGTGCGCGACGTCGGGCGAGGCTTCCTGGGCCGCCGCCGGGCAGGCGATCGCCAGCGCCAGGACAGCTGACGCCCCGGCCTTCTTCAGTACGCTCATAAAGTCCCCTCCCATGCAGCGCGGGGTCAGGCGGCCGCGCGTTTCCTTTGCTCGATGACCTCCCACATGCGCTCGGTCGCATCGACGCCGGCGAAGTTCAGCAACTGCTGGGCGCCGGTGGGGGAGGTGACGTTGATCTCGGTCAGATAGTCGCCGATCACGTCGATGCCGACGAAGATCAGGCCGCGCTCCTTCAGATAGGGACCAATGGCGGCGCAGATCTCCCGGTCGCGCGGCGTCAGCTCGACCGGCGCCGCCGTGCCGCCGACGCGCAGGTTGGAGCGCACCTGATCCTTGGCCGGAATGCGGTTGATGGCGCCGACCGGCTCGCCGTCGATCAGGATGATGCGCTTGTCGCCCGCCGAGACGGCCGGGATGAATTTCTGGATCACCAGCGGATCGCGCGACCCGGCGGCGTGAATCTCGATCAGGGCCTCAAGGTTCGGATCGTCCGCCTTCAGCCGCACCACGCCCGAACCGGCCGCGCCGTGCAGGGGCTTGAGCACCACATCGCCATGACGGCGGTGGAAGTCGACCAAGGCCTCCGGGTCGGACGACACCAGGGTCGGCGGCTGCAGGCCGGGGAAGAGGGTGGCGATCAGCTTCTCGGGCGCCGAGCGCACCTCGGCCGGATCATTGACCACCAGGGTCTTGGGATGCACCCGCTCCAGCAGATAGGTGGCGGTGACATAGGCCATGTCGAACGGCGGATCCTGACGCATCAGGATGACGTCGACGTCCTCGGCCAGGTCCAGCCGCTGCTCGGGGCCGAAGTCGGCGTGGTTTCCCTGCTTGCGCTGCACCGTCACCGGACGGGCGCGGCAGAACAGGCGGCCGTCCTCCAGCGCCAGGGTGCGGAAGTCATAGACCCACAGCTTGTGGCCGCGCGCCTGCCCGGTCAGGGCCATCAGGAAGGTGGTGTCCGACTCGACGTTGACCGCCTCGAGCGGATCCATCTGGATGGCGACCTTGAGCATGGGGTGTCCTTCTTTGTGGCGCTATCGCTCGCGCCGCGGGCGCTCGCTGCTTGAGCTGGTTTTAGTGGCGCTAACGCTCGCCCCGCAGGCGCGCGCTGCTTGAGCGCCGAAGCGCCGTCAGTGCCTACTTGAGGCGCGAGGCTGCGCGCCGCAAGGCCGCGCTTCAGTTCAACCGCATCCGCACCCGGTCCAGCCGGGCGTCGCAGGCGGCGATCGGCTCGCCCAGGGTGCGGGCGCGCGACAGGGCCTGCATGGCCCCGATCAGCGCGCCCTGCTTCTCGCGGGCGGCGGCCACGTCCAGCCAGGGACGGTGATCCTCGGGATCCAGCAGGGCGCGACGCAGGGCCGAACGCTCGGCGCCTTCATAGTCGCGAGCCTGAAGGGCGCGGGTGAACAGGATATTCTGCAGACGGATCAGAGCCTGACGTTCGCTGACCGGCGCCATGAGCAGGTCCAGACGGTCGGCCACATGCGGGGTCAGCCCCGCCAGCAGGGCGCGGCGCGTCAGCTCCGACGGCAGGACCAGCCGCCCCTGGCTGAACGGGTCCAGCGCCACCGGCCCCTCGGGCGTCTCGACCCGCAGCAGGACGTGGCCGGGAAAATCGACCGGCGCCGCCGTCAGCCCGGCCCGCCGCGCGGCGTCCAGATAGAAGATGACCAGCACCGCCGACAGCCCGCGCCGACGCTCGGCCACGTCAATCACGTCGGTGTTGGCCGGATGGTCGTAGTTCAGCAGGTCGCCGTTCAGCCGCAGGTCGCCCGCCAGGGCCTCGGTCAGGGCGTCGTCGGGGCTTTCGTTGGCGGCCCGCTCCTTGAGCCTTTGGGCGGCGTGATCGGCCAGAATGCGCACCCCGTCGGCGTCGCGGAACGGATAGTCGTGGATGGCGCAGGCGATGGCGCAATCCAGCAGGGGGAAGGCTTCGTCCGCCCCCTGTCCCGCCTGGGCCAGCACCGCCTCTGCTTCCTCGCGCGTCAACGCCGGTCCGCTCCCGTGGAGATCACGCCGCGAAGATGACGCGGAAAGCGTCCGGGGGCCAGCGCCACCATGTCGATTCTCAACTCCAGACCCGACAGGGCCGGTCGCCCGCGCGCCGCCGCCTCGGCCGCGCGGATCAGGCGCTGGTGCTGGTCCGGCCCCAGGGCCAGGGTCGCGGCCTCCAGCGTCGCGCGGCGCTTGACCTCGACGGCGGCCAGGACGCGCCCGCGCCGGGCCAGGATGTCGATCTCTCCGCCCCGGCCCTTCAGGCGGAAGGCCAGAACCTGATAGCCCTTGAGCATCAGCCACAGGGCGGCGATCCACTCGGCGTCGTGCCCCTGACGGTGCGACCGTCCGCCTAACGCCTGGCGCCAGCCCGCCTTGGGCGTCTTCGGCGGCGGATGCGGGCGCGGCGCGAGGCTCACCGCCCCTTCAACTCCAGCGCGCGCTTGTAGAGCGGCTTGCGCGGCAGGTTCAACGCCTTGGACACTTCGGCAGCCGCCTCGCCGGGCGGCAGGCGGGTCAGGGCCTCGGCTAGGGCGGCGTCGGCGTCGGCGGCGCTGGCGACCTCGGCCTCGCCGGGGCCGACCACCACCACGATCTCCCCCTTGGGCGCGTCCAGGCGCGGGTCGACGGCGAGTTCAGCCAGATCGCCGCGCACGCATTCCTCATAGAGCTTGGTCAGTTCGCGGGCGACGGCGGCCGGACGGGCGCCCAGCACCTCGGCCATGTCGGCGAGGCTGTCGCGCAGGCGCGGCCCGCTCTCGAAGAAGACCAGGGTCTGACGGCCGGGCCGCAGCTCCTCCAGCGCCGTGCGGCGCGCCGCCGACTTGGGCGGCAGGAAGCCCGCGAACAGCACCCGGTCGGCGGGCAGGCCGGCGATGCACAGGGCGGCCAACAGGCTGGACGGACCGGGCACGGGATGAACCGGCAGCCCCTCGGCCACGGCCGCCCGCGCCACCACATAGCCGGGGTCTGACACCAGAGGCGTGCCCGCATCCGACACCAGGGCCACCACCTCGCCCGCCTTCAGCCGCTCGACGGCGATCTCCGCGGCGCGGTTCGAGGCGTGGTCGTCGCACCGCTCCAGCTTCGCCTTCAGACCATAGGCGGTCAGCAGCTTGGCCGTGACCCGCGTGTCCTCCGCCAGCACCAGATCGGCCGCCGCCAGCACGTCCAGCGCCCTCAGCGTCATGTCGCGCAGATTCCCGATCGGCGTCGCCACCAGATAGAGGCCCGGCGAAACGGGGCGCGCGGGCGGGGCGGTCGGCGGAAACAGGGAGGCGTCGGACATGGCTCCATCCTAGTGGGCGTCACGGTGTCGTGAAAGCCGCCAGAGTCAGGGAACGCCGCCGCCGGTTCGCGCACTGCGATCCGCATCGACCCTTCTGTCGTCCAGAACGGAATCCGCCCATGTCGAAGTCCGCCTCCATCGTCCTCGTTCACGGCTTCTGGGGCGGCGCCGCCCACTGGGGCAAGGTCATCACCGAACTGGCCAAGCGCGGCTACACCTCTCTGCACGCGGTCGAGATGCCGCTGACCTCGCTTGCCGACGACGCCGAGCGGGTGCGCAAGATGGTGCGCCAGCAGGAAGGGCCGGTCATCCTGGTCGGCCACTCCTACGGCGGGGCGGTGCTGTCCGAGGCCGGCGACCTGCCGAACGTGGCGGCCCTGGTCTTCGTCGCCGCCTTCGCGCCCGACGCAGGCGAAAGCCCCGGCGCCATCACCCAGCAGGATCCCCCGGTCGCCGCCCCCAACCTGGCCCCCGACAGCGACGGCTATCTGTGGATCAAGGCCGACAAGTTCCACGAGAGCTTCTGCCAGGATCTGACGGCGGACGAAGCCCTGGTCATGGCGGTGACGCAGAAGGCGCCCCTGGCCGCCGCCTTCGGCGACGCGGTCACGGCGCCCGCCTGGCGCAGCAAGCCGAGCTGGTATCAGGTCTCGAGCCAGGACCACATGATCGCCTCGACCAATCAGCAGCGGATGTCGGCGCGGCTGAACGCCCGCAAGGTCATCACCCTGGACGCCAGCCACGCCTCCCTGGCGTCGCACCCGTCCGAAATCTGCGACCTGATCGAAGAGGCGGCGGCGACGGTCTGATCGTCTAGACCAGCAGGCTCTTCAGCACCGCGTCCAGCAAGGGACGGCCGGTCGCCGTGGCGGCGATGCGGCCGTCTTTCAGACTCAGGAATCCGTCGGCCAGCAGATCGGCCAGCCGGCCCTCAACCGCCGACAGGCCCAGCCGCTGCAGCAGGGCCAAGGGCACGCCCTCGACCGTGCGCAGGCCCAGCAGCACGCGTTCCTCGTCAGCGTCCTGCGGCTCCAGAACCTCGCGCTCGGCCCAGGGCGATCCGGCGGCGACGCCCGCGACATAGTCGCCGATGCGGCGCGCGGCCACGGTGGCGACCCGCCCTTCAGCCAGCGTCATCCGCCCATGCGCTCCCGGCCCCAGGCCCAGATAGTCCCCGCCGCGCCAGACATGCAGGTTGTGGCTGGAGCGGGCGGCCACGTCGCGAGCGTGGTTGGACACCTCATAGGCCTCGAACCCCGCCGCCTCGAGCGTCGCCTGCGTGGCTTCATAGAGGGCGGCGGCCAGATCCTCGTCCGGCGGCGCCCAGGCGCCGCGCGCCACGGCCCGGCCGAAGGCCGTCGTCCCCTCGATGGTCAGTTGATAGGGCGAGATGTGCTCGAACCCCAGATCGAGCGCCGTGGTCAGCTCGGCGGTCCAGTTCGCGACGCCCTGGCCCGGCCGGGCGTAGATCAGATCGATCGACAGGCGCGGAAAGGCGCGGCCCGCCAAGGCGATGGCGCGGCGCGCCTCGGCGGCCGAATGGTCCCGGCCCAGGAACTTCAGCGCTGCGTCGTCGAACGACTGCACCCCCATCGACAGACGGTTGATCCCGGCCTGGGCCAGGGCGGCGTAGCGCCCGGCCTCGGCGTCGGTGGGATTGGCCTCCAGGCTGATCTCAATATCGCCAGAAGGAGGGAACAACGCCCTGGCCCGCTCGACCACCGCCGCCACGGCGTCGGGCGGCATCAAGGACGGCGTGCCCCCGCCGAAGAAGATCGAGGCCAGGGCGCGCGGCCCGACCAGGGCGGCCTGCGCCTCCAGGTCGTTCAGGATGGCCTGCGTCAGCTCCGCCTGCTCCTGCGTCCGCCCCCGGTCGCGCACCACGTTGAAGTCGCAATAGGGACAGATGCGCGCGCAGTAGGGCCAGTGGACGTAGAGGGCGATGGAGTCTTTTTCGTCCCTATCGCCGCCCTCGCGGAGGGCGGCTGCTTGAGGGACAGATGACTGCTCGCCCCTATCGCCGCCTTGGCGCAGGGCCGCGGCTCGTGCGGCGGGCGTCTCAGTCAATCAGCGCCGCCTTGAGGCGGGCGAAGGCGCGCGCGCGGTGGCTGAGAGCGTCCTTCTCGACCGGATCCATCTCGCCGAACGTCAGTTCCGAGCCTTCCGGCCGGAAGATCGGATCATAGCCGAAGCCCCGGTCGCCGCGCGGCGGAAAGACCAGTTCGCCGTCGATCCGCCCCTCGACCACCACGCAGGGGCCGTCGGGCCAGGCCACGGCCAGGGCCGAGGTGAACCAGGCGCGGCGGTCCGTCGAGCCGATCTCCTCCAGCCGCTGCTCGACCTTCTTCATGGCCAGTGCGAAATCCTTGGTCGGCCCGGCCCAGCGCGCGGAATAGATGCCCGGCGCCCCGTCCAGGGCCGCAACCGACAGGCCGGAATCGTCAGCCAGGGCGACCTCGCCCGAGGCCTGGGCCGCGTGACGCGCCTTCAGCATGGCGTTGCCGACGAAAGTGCTCTCCGTCTCGTCCGGCTCGGGCAGATTCAGCTCTCCGGCGGTGACGATCGTGTAATGTCCATCCAGCAGCGCTTCGATCTCGCGCGCCTTGCCCGGATTGTGGGTGGCGGCGACGAGCCGCATCCCCTTGATCAGCTTGAGATTCATGGCGCGACCTTAGTCCCGTCCGGTCCATTGCGAAATGGTAACATCGTTAAACGATATGTAAGTTGGCTTTCGTCGGCGCACGACCTATCTTCATTTTCAAGGACGGACGGCCGCACCGTTCAAACGAGAGAAATATCTCGCAACAATGATCCAGCGGCACAACAAATACGCACAAAAAACGTGCATTGATGGAGAGACCGATATGCAAGCCATGCACAAGACCAATCTGATGGACCGTCTGGCTCACAGCCTGGGCAACGCCTTCCTGCTGGCCGCCCTGCCCGTCGCGGCGATCGCCCTGATCGTTCAGAGCTTCTGATCCTGCAGAGTTCGAGGGGGACTTTGACGATCGCCATGAACGCCGTGAAGAATAGAGCCGTGCGCGGGTCGGCCGGACCCGCCGCGGCGACGGCGCCCCTGTCCCCGGCCTGAGACGCCCGATGACGCGCTTGCGGAAACCGAACCGGCTCGCCACCGCCGCCCAAACCCCGCTTCGCGCCGCCCAACTGCGGACGCCGAACCTGAGGACCATCGGTCCCGGCTCCGTCGCCAGCCTGCTGAAGATCGCGCTGGACGTGGCCTATGTGGTGATGATCCTCGTCACCGGCCTGCTGCTGCTTCTGTGGGTCGCCTCCATCTTCATACCCATCGACAATCTGAACGTGACCGTCTCGGACGGCGCGGACGGCCGCGAGATGCCGCTGACGCGTCCGCTGCTGCTGTTCGCCCTGGGCGCCCTGAGCGCCTATTTCGGCGGCTTCCTGATCATCCTGCGCCATCTGCGCAAGATCTTCCGCACCCTGACCCTGGGCGACCCGTTCCAGCCGGACAATGTGCGCCGCCTGCGCCATGTCGGCCTGATCCTGGCCGTCGTCACCGGCGGGGTGTGGATCGTGCAGGGGCTAGTGGCGTCGCGCCTCGCCCCCGGCGTCATGGAGCCTCAAGGCGTCAGCGACCTGCTCACGCCCGTCTTTTCCGTCCTGGTCGTCTTCGTCCTGGCCGAGGTGTTCCGCGAAGGCGCCCGTCTTCGTCGCGAATCCGAACTGACGATCTGATCGAGAAACGCTAAAGCTCCCCCCATGGCCATCCGCGTCCAACTCGACCGCATCCTCGCCCAGCGCCGCATGTCGCTGACGGAGCTCGCCGACCGCGTCGGCGTGACCGTCGCCAACCTGTCCATCCTCAAGACGGGCAAGGCGCGCGCCGTGCGCTTCTCCACCCTGGACGCCCTGTGTCGCGAGCTGGACTGCCAGCCCGGCGACCTGCTGGCCCATGAGCCCGGTCCGCCGGACGCCTTCGACGACGAGGGCTGAGCGTGGCCCGCCCCCCTTCGGGCAAGGGACCGCCGAAAGCTGCGACCGGCGACGACGACAAGCGCATCTGGAACCGCGTGACGTCCACGGTGACGCCGCCCGTGCGCCGCAAGGCCGCGCGCGTGACGCCCGGCGCCGTCATTCCTGCGCTTGGAGAGGAAGCCGCGCCTCTCGTCGCGCCGCTCCCGCGCGGCGTTACGGGCAAGAAACGCGCGACGGCCCTGACGCCCGCCTCGGCCGGACGCTCAGCGACGCCTCCGCCCCCGAAGGCCGCGGCGCCACGCCCGCGCCACGCGCCCGAAGAGCTTGAGCCGCGCCGTCAGCGCCGCCTGTCGCGCGAACGCGATCCGATCGAGGCGCGCATCGACCTGCACGGCTTCGGCCGCTTCGAGGCCGAGGATCAGCTGCGCGGCTTCCTGATCGGCTGCCAGATGCGCGGCCTGCGCTCGGTGCTGGTCATCACCGGGCAGGGCAGGCGCGGCGGCGGCGTCATCCGCGCCTCGGTCCATGAATGGCTGACCGGGCCGCATCTGCGCGGCGTCGTGTCCGGCTTCGCCTCGGCCCATCAGCGCCACGGCGGCGACGGGGCGCTCTATGTGACCCTGAAACCGCGCTAGCCCTGCGCGTTCTTGACCGCCGCCGCGCCCGCAACCGGCGCGATCACCAAGGCGAACAGGACATAGGCGCCCAGCAGGGCCAGCGCCGAGGCCGGGCTCTGCCCGCTGGCGGCGCGGGTCAGGGCGCCCGCGCCGAACACCACCGGCGGGATGAACAGCGGCAGCACCACCACGGCGATCAGCAGACCGCCGCGCCGCGCGCCCAGCGCCAACGCCGCGCCCAGCGCCCCGGTGAAGGCGAACCCCAGACCGCCCAGCGCCGCCGAGGCGCCAGTCAGCACGATCAGTTCCGGCGGCTGGCCCAAGGCCAGGGCCGCGACGGGCGCGGCCAGCGCCAGCGGCAAGCCGGTCGCCAGCCATTGCGCCAGAGCCTTGATCGCCACCAGGGCCTCCAGCGGCAGCGGCCCGGTCGCCAGCAGATCCAGCGCCCCGTCCTCCAGATCGCGCTCGAACATCCGCTCTAGCGACAGCAGGGAGGCCAGGGCCAGCGCCATCCAGCTGGCCCCCGAGGCCGCCGGGGCCAGAACGCGCGGATCGCCCCCCGCCGCCAGCGGCAGGATGGCCGTCAGGCACAGCAGGAAGCCGCAGGCCAGCAGCGGCCCGCCGCCGCCGCCCCAGGCCAGCGACAGTTCGCGCGCGAACAGGGCGCGCACGGCCGTCATCGGGCGCCTCCGAGATCAAGAGGGCGGGCCGGAACCGGCAGGGGGTCGTGCACGGCGGCCAGGATCATGCCCCCGCCCGCCAGATGCTCGGCCATCAGTTCGGCGGCGACGCCGCGCCACGCCTCGTCCAGCGGGGCCAGCGGCTCGTCCAGCAGCCACAGGGCGCGCGGGGCGGCGACCAGACGGGCCAGCGACAGCCGCCGCCTCTGCCCCGCCGACAGCTTGCGCGTCTCCAGATCCATCAGGGGCGCCAGCTTCAGCCGCTCGACGGCCGCGTCCATGGCGGCGGCCGATCCGCCCAGCCATTCGACCTGAAAGCCCAGTTCCTGCCGCGCCGTGCGCTGGGGCTTCAGACCCTCGTGATGGCCCAGCAGGTGAAGCGCCGAGCGCCGGGCCGTCTCGGCCTCCACCGCACCGTCGGCGTCATGAAAAACGACCGCGCCCGCATCGGGCCGGATGAAGCCCGCCACGGCGCGCAACAGGCTGGTCTTGCCCGCGCCGTTGGCCCCGGTCAGGGCCGCCGCCTCGCCCGCCGACAGGGCGAAGGACAGGTCGCTGAACAGCCGGCGTTCGCCGCGCGACAGGCTCAAGCCCTGAATGTCCAGACGGATCAGCACTTGCGAGTCTCTATCAATGTCCACGTCGAAGGTGTGGATACATGGACGGCCCTCGCGCGCGGGACTATATGCGCTAGCGCCGCAGCAGGCTTTCGCCGCGCGCGCCGGGGACCTGTGCGCCCCGACGTCCAGCGCGCGAAGGCGCAACCGAATTGTCGGGCGGCGTTTGTCAGAGGACTACTCTCCATGCCGTCGATTGACAGCCTCAAGACCCGCCAAGACCTCGCGGTCGGGCGCAAGAAATACGCCTATTACAGCCTTCCCGCCGCCGAGGAAGCCGGTCTGGCCGGGATTTCCCGCCTGCCGCGCTCGATGAAGGTGCTGCTGGAGAACCTGCTGCGCAACGAAGACGGCGTCTCCGTCACCGAGGACGACCTGAAGGCCGTCGCCGCCTGGATCGAGAACAAGGGCGCCGTCGAGCACGAGATCGCCTTCCGTCCGGCCCGCGTGCTGATGCAGGACTTCACCGGCGTTCCGGCCGTCGTCGACCTGGCCGCCATGCGCGATGCGATGGACAAGCTCGGCGCCGACGCCAAGAAGATCAACCCGCTGGTCCCGGTCGACCTGGTCATCGACCACTCGGTCATGGTCGACCACTTCGGCAACGCCCAGGCCTTCGGCCAGAACGTCGAGCGCGAGTATGAGCGCAACATCGAGCGCTACAACTTCCTGCGCTGGGGTTCGTCGGCCTTCAACAACTTCCGCGTCGTGCCCCCCGGCACCGGCATCTGCCACCAGGTGAACCTGGAGAACCTGGCCCAGACCGTCTGGACCGCCGACGAAGGCAAGAAGACCGTCGCCTATCCGGACACCGTGGTCGGCACCGACAGCCACACCACCATGATCAACGGCCTGGCCGTCCTGGGCTGGGGCGTCGGCGGCATCGAGGCCGAGGCCGCCATGCTGGGCCAGCCGATCCCGATGCTGATCCCCGAAGTCATCGGCTTCAAGCTGACCGGCAAGCTGCCGGAAGGCGCGACGGCTACCGACCTGGTGCTGACCGTCACCCAGATGCTGCGCAAGAAGGGCGTGGTCGGCAAGTTCGTGGAATTCTTCGGTCCCGCCATCGCCGGCATGACCATCGAGGACCAGGCCACCATCGCCAACATGGCCCCGGAATACGGCGCCACCTGCGGCTTCTTCCCCGTCTCGCAGGCCACCATCGACTATCTGACGGCCACCGGCCGCGAGAAGGCGCGCGTCGCCCTGGTCGAAGCCTACGCCAAGGCGCAAGGCCTGTGGATCGACGAGACCTCGGAAGACCCGATCTTCACCGACGTTCTGGAGCTGGACATCTCGACGGTCGTGCCGTCGCTGGCCGGTCCGAAGCGTCCGCAGGACCGCGTTGAACTGACCGTCGCCGCCCCGTCGTTCGAAGAAGCCCTGACCGGCGTCTTCGCCCGTCCGGCCGACGCCCCGCGCGCCGCCGTGGAAGGCGAGAGCTTCGACATCGGCGACGGCGATGTGGTGATCGCCGCCATCACCTCCTGCACCAACACCTCCAACCCGTCGGTGCTGATCGCCGCCGGTCTGGTGGCGCGCAAGGCCAACGCCCTGGGCCTGAAGCCCAAGCCCTGGGTCAAGACCTCGCTGGCCCCCGGCTCGCAGGTCGTCACCGACTATCTGACCGACGCCGGTCTGCAGAAGGATCTGGACGCCCTGGGCTTCAACCTGGTCGGCTACGGCTGCACCACCTGCATCGGCAACTCCGGTCCGCTGGATCCGGCCGTGTCCAAGGCCATCAACGACAACGCCCTGGTCGCCACCTCGGTGCTGTCGGGCAACCGCAACTTCGAAGGCCGGGTGAACCCAGACGTCCAGGCCAACTACCTGGCCTCGCCGCCGCTGGTGGTGGCCTACGCCCTGGCCGGTTCGATGCGCATCGACATCACCAAGGAGCCGATCGGCAAGGACAAGAAGGGCAATGACGTCTTCCTGAAGGACGTGTGGCCGACCTCGGAAGAGATCGCCGCCATCCAGAAGAAGTCGGTCACGCCCAAGATGTTCGCCAAGCGCTACGCCGACGTCTTCAAGGGCGACGAGCACTGGCAGGCGATCGCCGTCACCGGCGGTCAGACCTATGAGTGGGAAGACACCTCCACCTACGTCCAGAACCCGCCCTACTTCGAGGGCCTGACCATGGAGCCCGCTCCAGTCACGGACATCGTCGAGGCGCGTGTGCTGGGCATCTTCGGCGACTCGATCACCACCGACCACATCTCGCCGGCCGGTTCGATCAAGAAGGCCTCGCCCGCCGGTCAGTACCTGACCAACCACGGCGTCGACGCCTTGGACTTCAACAGCTACGGCGCCCGCCGCGGCAACCACGAAGTCATGATGCGCGGCACCTTCGCCAACATCCGCATCCGCAACAAGATCACCCCGGACATCGAGGGCGGCGTCACCAAGCACTTCCCCTCGGAAGAGACGATGTCGATCTACGATGCGGCCATGCGCTATCAGTCGGAAGGCCGTCCTCTGGTCGTCTTCGCCGGCAAGGAGTACGGCACCGGCTCATCGCGCGACTGGGCGGCCAAGGGCACCCGCCTGCTGGGCGTCCGCGCCGTCATCGCCGAGAGCTATGAGCGCATCCACCGCTCGAACCTGGTCGGCATGGGCGTCGTCCCGCTGCAGTTCAAGGAAGACGGCTGGCAGAAGCTGGGCCTGACGGGCGAGGAGATCGTCACCATCCGCGGCCTGACCGACGCCAACGTCGGCAAGCTGAAGCCCCGCCAGGATCTGTGGGTCGAGCTGTTCCGTCCGTCGGACGGCAAGATGGCCCGCTTCCCGGTCCGCTGCCGCATCGATAACCAGACGGAGCTGGACTACTTCAAGGCCGGCGGCGTCATGCCCTACGTCCTGCGCAACCTGGCGCGCGGCGACGAGAAGTAAGCGATCTCAAGCCGCGCAAAAGCGCGTTAGACCAACCAGAATGAAGGCCGGCGGAGCGATCCGCCGGCCTTTTTTTCTTGGACGCCGGTCTACACATTCCGCTCATTCCGGCGTGCTCTTGCCCCCTCGTCGATTGACGCCCATATTGTCGTCATATGACGAAAGCCGCCGCCATGACCGCCCTCGACCTCTACGCCTCGCCCGAGACCCTGCCCGCCAGCGACGCGGCGCGGATCGGCAAGCTGCTGGGCCTGAACGACAATGAGACGATGGACGACGTGGCCCTGGCCGAGCGGGTGTCGCAAGGCTTGAAGCCCGCCGCCGCCGCCGCCCTGGGCCAGGTGATCGGCATGCCCCGCGTGGTCGGCCAGATCATTCCGGAGGCCACGCTGCGGCGCGCCCGCACCAGCCGCAAGCCCCTGTCGCGCGAGATGAGCGAGCGCCTGTACGAGGTCGGCCGCGTAGTCGACGCCGTGGGCCGCGCCTATCGCGGCGACAGCGCCGCCGTCGTCCGCTTCCTGAACCGCCCGCATCAGCTGCTGAACGGCCGCACCCCCCTGGCCATGGCCCAGTCCAGCTCGGCGGGAGCCGAGGCGGTGATCAATCTGGTGCGCCGCGCCGACGCCGGCTTCGCGGTCTAGGTCCGGCATGCACCGTCGGCTGGACGACGCGCTCAAGGGATTCCGCATCGGCGACCCGCGCGGCGAATATCCCATCTGGAGCGACGGCGGCTCGCGCCGGGCGTCCGGCCGCTGGCATGAGGCAGGGCAGCGAGTGATCTACGCCGCCGAGCACTATTCCACCGCCATGCTGGAGAAGCTGGTCCATTTCGGCGGCGAACTGCCGTTGGGCCAGCACCATGTGGAGATCCACATCCCGGCGGGCGTCTCCTATGAAGTGGTCAATCCGGACCTGGTCCCCGGCTGGGCCGAGCCGGGCGGGGCGGCGGCGCGCGCCTTCGGCCGCGCCTGGCATGCGGAAGCCCGTTCGGCCCTGCTGATCACGCCCTCGGTCGTGGCGCGGATGGAGCGCAACTTCGTCTTCAACACCGCCCATCCCGATTTCGCCCGCATCAAGCCGGGGCTGGAGACGCCGGTCTGGTGGGACAGCCGCCTGTTCGGCTGACGCGGCTCAGTCCAGCTTCAGCGCCTCGGCCAGCAGACGCGCCTCAGCGGCGCGGCTGGACCCGGCGCGCCAGGCGACGACGATCTCGCGACGCGGAGCCTCCGCCGAAATCGGGCGGATCACCACGCCCGGATTGTCGGCCAGCCCCGCCTGAACCGCCATCTGCGGCAGGAAGCTGACCCCCAACCCCGAGGACACCATCTGCACCAGGGTGTGCAGGGAGGTTGCCGCGAAGACGTCCTCGCCGCGCGGCGCCTCTATATTGACCGCCGCCAGCGCCTGGTCGCGCAGGCAGTGGCCGTCCTCGAGCAGGATCAGGTCTTCGGCCTTCAACATGCCGTCGGGGATCGGCCCGGCCCCCGCCAGCGGATGATCCACCGGGGCCGCGGCCATGATCTCGTCGTCGCCGATGCGGGCGTGGTCGATGCCGGAGGCCTCATAGGGCAGGGCGATGACGGCGGCGTCCAGATGGCCCGCCTTGAGTCCGGCGATCAGACGCGGCGTCAGATCTTCGCGCAGGAACAGGCGAAGGCCCGGATAAAGGGTCTTCAGCCCCGGCAGGGCGCGCGGCAGCAGGAAGGGCGCGACCGTTGGAATGACGCCCAGACGAAACCGGCCCGACAGCGGCTTGCCCGCATTCTGGGCCGCCTCGACCAGATCCTCGGCGCGAGCCAGCACGTCTTCGGCCCGGCGCACCGCTTCGGCGCCCACGGCCGTCAGGATCACCGCGCCGCGCGTGCGTTCCACCACCGCCGCGCCCAGCACCCGCTCCAGCTCCTGCACCCCCGACGACAGGGCGGGCTGGCTGACGTGGGCGGCCTCGGCGGCGCGGCTGAACGAGCCATGCTCGGCCAGGAGCTTCAGATATTGCAGCTGACGCAGGGTAGGCAGGACGGACATGACTTCACACAGCTATGCGGCCAGAGCTGACATAGGACAAATCTATCATCAGGCCTGAACCAATCGAACTGTCTTATACCAGTTTCGCCTCGATCATAATATAAATCTATTCCATCGAGCAAAATGATCGATTTGACTTAAGCTGCGCCAGGGGCCATCTCATGGCTTCGACGGTTCGCACTCCCCGCGATCCGGCGGTCCATTTTTCTGCATCTAGGAGAAGCGCGATGCTCGGCGTCGGTCAAAAACTGCCTGATTTCAAAATTATCGGCGTCAAGCCGGGCTTCAACAGCCACGAGGAAAACGGCGTGTCGGCGTTTGAAGCCGTCACGCAGGACAGCTTCGAAGGCAAGTGGAAGGTCATCTTCTTCTACCCGAAGGACTTCACCTTCGTCTGCCCGACCGAAATCGCCGCCTTCGCCAAGCTGGGCAAGGACTTCGAGGACCGCGACACCGTGGTCCTGGGCGGTTCGACCGACAACGAGTTCACCAAGCTGGCCTGGCGTCGTGACCACGCCGACCTGAACAAGCTGCCGATCTGGCAGTTCGCCGACAACGGCGGCAAGCTGGCCCGCGCCCTGGGCGTGCTGGACGAAGAAGAAGGCGTGGCCCTGCGCGCGACCTTCGTCGTCGACCCGCACAACGTCATCCAGCACGTCTACGTCACCAACCTGAACGTGGGCCGTTCGCCGGAAGACACGCTTCGCGTGGTCGATGCTCTTCAGACCGACGAGCTGTGCGCCTGCAACCGTCCGGTCGGCGGCGACACCCTGGCCGCGTAAGTACTGGCCCAAGGGTCGCAACGACCAGGCCCGGACCGCGTGAGTAGGGTCCGGGCCGCCCCTCGAAAGAGGCGGCGGCGGGCGACTGTCGCCGCCTTTTTCATGCCTGATGATTTTATTTGGGCGCTATGCTCGGCTCACAGAGCCTCGCGACTTAAGCGCCCATCACGAAATACGGCCCCAAAAGACGGCTCAAGAAGTAAGCGACCGCGTCGCGAACGATAGCCGCTCTTTGAAGCGTCGCTTCCTGAAAGGAACACGAAAATGTCCATCGACGCCCTGCGCGACCTGATCCCGGCCTATGGCAAGGACATCTCGCTGAACCTGTCCTCGCTCGCCAATGAGACCGTGCTGAACGACCAGCAGAAGTGGGGCAGCTTCCTGGCCTCGGCGCACGCCATCGGCGTCGGCCCCGTGGTCAAGCTGATCGAGGCCCAGGCCGCGACGGTCATGACGCCCGAAGCGATGAACGCCGCCAAGGCCGCCGCCGCCATCATGGGCATGAACAACATCTACTATCGCTCGCTACACCTGATGAAGAACCAGGAGTACACGACGCTGCCGGCCAAGCTGCGGATGAACGTCATCGCCAATCCGGGCGTCGACAAGCTGGACTTCGAGCTATGGTCGACCGCCGTCTCGGCCATCAACGGCTGCGGCGCCTGCCTGGACGCCCACGAGGGCGAGCTGCGCAAACACGCCGTGCCGAACGTCCAGATCCAGGCCGCTCTGCGCATCGGCGCCGTGGTCCACGCCGCCAGCCGCATCGTCGCCTCGGAGACGGCGCTGACCGCCTGATCTCAAGCGAGCTCCAAGTCAGGAAAAGGCGCGGATCGCTCCGCGCCTTTTTCTTTGTCCGCTGGCTCGCGACGCCTTCAGCCGTCGTTGTCGACGCCGTCTTCGACCAGCTCGCGCATCAGATCGACCACCAGCTTCTGCTGGCGCGACGACAGGCGCGGCGCCAGACGGCCGATCTCTATGGTCTGACGAGTGGCGGGAAAGTCGTGCACGAAGGGCTCCGCCTCGCCCTCGGCCATACCCGGCTGGACCGCGCCGGTCAGCCCCTCGAAGAAATAGCCGATGTCGACGCGAAAGAAGCGGGCGATGTCCCACAGCTTGGACGCCGAGATCCGATTGGCGCCCTTCTCGTATTTCTGCACCTGCTGGAAGGTGACCCCCAGCGCCTGGCCCAGATCGGTCTGATTATAGCCCAGAGCGATGCGCTTCTCACAGACGCGCCGTCCCACATGCCGATCCACCAGATGGGGACCATCAGCCCCGGAACCCCTGACCATGTCCTGCCCTCTTCCCTGTTTTTCTTGTCGACATGCCGCCGCCCCCGGCCTCTGTCATGCGTTTTCGCGTCTCAGGGGCGCAGTCGCCCCTCACGATATGGTTAACGCGCCGGTCTCCCAATTCCGGCGCGGCCCCGCCCCGCGATCAGCATTATAATCAGCAAGACGGCGAACCCCATATCGCCCCACCGGCCGTAGAGCGTCGGCGGCGCCGCCTGCGGCAGACGCACGTCGATGATCCCCGCCTGGCCGGGGTCCAGCCGCTTGCCCTCCACGATCCGTCCCCAGGGGTCGATCATGGCCGAGACGCCCGTCGGCGTGGCCCGCGCCACCGGCAGACCGGTCTCCAGCGCGCGATAGGAAGCCAGGTTCAGATGCTGGCGCGGACCCGACGTCTTGCCGAACCAGGCGTCGTTGGAGACGTTGACGATCCACGCCGGGCGCGTCGCCGCCGTCGCTGGCGTAAAACCGGGATAGAGGGCCTCGTAGCAGATCAGCGGCTGCACCGGCGGGGCGTTGACCAGGCTAATCGGCGCGGGCGTCGGTCCGGCTGTGAAATCGGCGGGGACGTGGACCAGGCTGCGCACCCCGATCTTGCTCATCAACGCGCCCATCGGCAGGTATTCGCCGAACGGCACCAGCCTGTGCTTGTCGTAGATCGGGCCGATGCGCAGGCCCATCGCCCCTTCGTCATGCAGGGCGAACAGGCTGTTATAATAGCGGGCGCCGGTCTCGGCGCTGGGATCCGGCTCGCCTCGGCTCAGGCCCGCCAGCAGCGTCTGGCCTGTCTGCAACGCAGCGGCCACGGCATAGGCGTCATTGGTGGCGAACAGATCATTGGCCGTGGTCGGCAGGGCGCCCTCGGGCCAGATCACCACGTCGGGCAGGGCGGCGGCGGGCTGGGCGGTCAACTCCAGATAACGACCCAGGATGGCGTGATAGGCCTCGGGGCTCCACTTGTAGTCCTGGGCGATGTCGGCCTGGACCAGGCGCACCAAGGTCGGCGTCTGCACCACCTGCGCCGATGACAGGCGCACGGCGCCGAAAACGAACAAGCCGATCAGGGTCAACGCGCCCAGCCCCGCCGCGATCAGGCGCGGCCGTCGCGGCCCCGCATCCGCCAGAGGCGCCAAGGCGCTGACCGCCGCCACCGTGATCAGGCCCAGCCCATAGACCCCGCCGATCGAGGCGAACTGCGACATGGCCGATCCGGCCGCCCAGCCGGCGCCCGCCGGGTTCCACGGAAAGCCCGTCAACACATGGCCGCGCGTCCACTCCAACAGGGCGAACAGGGCCGCGAACAGCAGGATGCGCCGCACGCCTGCCGGGCTAAAGCGGCGATAGGCCATGGTCGCCAGCCCCCAAAACAGCCCCATGCCCGCCGGCAGCAGGCTGGCCGCAAACGGCGCCATCCAGGCCTGAGCCGGATTGACCAGAAAGGCCTCGGCCACCCACCAGCAGCCGATGAAGAAATAGGCGAAGCCCGCCAGCCAGCCGACCCAGAAACCGCCCTTCATCCCGCCTGAACGATCCGCCAGCAGCAACAGCAGCGGATAGCCCAGCAGCCCCGGCAGGAAACCGAACGGCGGATGGACCAGGGCGGCGCCCGCCCCGGCCAGAAGCGCCAGAGCGATCCGGCCCCAGCGGTTGTTCAGAAGGCCCGCGAACCGGGCGGCGAGCGCCCCGCTCACGCGGCGCCCTCATGCTCGATCGCACCATTCTCGGCGGCATAGGGATCGGCGACGCCCAATTCGCCCAGGATCTCGCGCTCCTCGGCCTCCATCTCCTCGGCCTCGGCGTCGTCCTCGTGATCACGGCCCAGCAGGTGCAGCACCCCGTGGACGACCAGATGGCTCAGATGATCCGACAGGGTCTTGCCCTGCGTTTTAGCCTCCGCCGCGCAATAGGCGTAGCCCAGCACCACGTCGCCCAGATGCGGAAAGGCGCTCTCGGCGGCCGGAAAGGACAGCACGTTCGTCGGCCGGTCCTTGTCGCGAAAGCGCGCGTTCAGATCCTGCACCGCTGCGTCGTCAGCCAACAGCACGACCACATCGCCTTCGATCGTTCCCAGGGCCGCGCTCGCCGCGCGTTCGGCGATCGCCGCCGCCTCGGGCAGGACCTCGGTCCAGCCCTCGCTGTCGATCTCGACCTCGATCATCAGGCGTCGTCCTCAAGGTCGGGGAAGGGGCGGCTGCGCGCGGCGTCGCTGTCATAGGCGCGCACGATGCGCTCGACCATGGCGTGGCGCACCACGTCCTCGGACTTGAACTGCTGCACGCCGACGCCCTCCACGTCCTTGAGGATGCGCAGGGCGTGGGCCAGGCCGGAATCGCGCGGGTTCAGCAGATCGACCTGCGACGGATCGCCCGTCACCACCATGCGCGCGCCCTCGCCCAAGCGGGTCAGCACCATCTTCATCTGCATCCGCGAGGTGTTCTGCGCCTCATCGACGATGATGAAGGCGTGGCTGAGCGTGCGGCCGCGCATGAAGGCGATGGGGGCGGCTTCGATCTCGCCCTTCTCGCGGCGACGGCGCACGTCGTCGACGCCCAGGATGTCGTTCAGCGACTCCCAAATCGGCGCCAGATAGGGGTCGACCTTCTCGTTCAGATCGCCCGGCAGGAAGCCCAGCTTCTCGCCCGCCTCGACCGCCGGGCGGGTGATGACCAGCCGGTCCACCTGCCCCCGCTTCAGCAGGGAGGCGCCGTAGGCCGCCGCCAAAAAGGTCTTGCCCGTGCCCGCCGGGCCGACGCCGAAGGTCAGTTCGCAACGGCCCAGCATCTCCAGATAGCGCGCCTGAGACGCCGTCTTGGGGGCGATAGCGCCGCGACGGCCGACGGGCAGGGCGGCGCCTTCGGGCACGCTGCGTCCCCCGCTGCGGCCCGCCGGTTCGGCGCGGGGCTGGGTCACGGCGGCGCCCAGGGCGGTGCGCACGTCGGCCTCGGTGATCTCGGCGCCCGCCTCGGCCCGGTTCGACAGGGCCTCGATCACCCGGCGCGCCTGGGCGCGATCCCGCGTCGAGCCGTTGATCGACACCCCCCCGCCCGGCGTCTCGACCAGCACCTTGAAGGCGTCCTCGATCAGAGCCAGGTGGCGGCTCTGCGGCCCGATGACGGCGCGCAACGCCTCATCGCTGAGGGACAGGAACTCGGACTCTCGCGCCATGAGATCTCCTTAAGAGTCCCTGTCGCCTCGCATGCGGTGCGAGGCTGCTTGAGGGACGTTATTGCGTGCTCCTGTCCCGCACACGGCGCGTGGCGAAACAGGCGTCAGTTGGTCTGAATCAGGCGGCCGGACAGGCTGTTCTGCTGGCCGCTGATGATCTCGACCGGAACGATCCGGCCGATCAGTTGATCCGCGTCCTCGACGTGGACCGATTGCAGATAGGGCGAGCGGCCGATGGCCTGGGCGCCGTGGCGGCCCTTCTTCTCGAACAGCACCGGCAGGATGCGCCCAGCCAGCGACTGATTGAAGGCGACCTGCTGCTCGGTCAGCAGGCCCTGCAGGGCGTGCAGACGTTCCTTGGCCACGGCGTCCGGCACCTGGGCCGCCATGGTCGCGGCGGGCGTGCCGGGACGCGGCGAATACATGAAGGAGAAGGCGCTGGCGTAGTTCACCCGCCGCACCAAATCCATGGTGTCCTCGAAATCGCGATCCGTCTCGCCGGGGAAACCGACGATGAAGTCGCCCGACAACGCCATGTCCGGCCGCGCCGCGCGGATGCGGTCGATCAGGTCGAAATACTTCTGACGCCCGTGCTTGCGGTTCATCAGGCGCAGGATGCGGTCCGAGCCCGCCTGCACCGGCAGGTGCAGATAGGGCATCAGGGCGTCCAGCTCGCCGTGCGCCGCGATCAGATCGTCCGACATGTCGTTCGGGTGGCTCGTCGTATAGCGGATGCGGTCGATGCCGGGGATGTCCGCCAGGGCGTAGGCCAGCTTCGCCAAGGTGAACGGCTTCCCGTCCGGCCCCTCGCCGTCATAGGCGTTGACGTTCTGGCCCAGCAGGGTGACTTCGCGCACGCCCCGGTCGGCCAGGGCGCGGGCCTCGTCCAGCACGGCCGCCACCGGCCGCGACCACTCGGCGCCGCGCGTATAGGGCACCACGCAGAAGGTGCAGAACTTGTCGCAGCCCTCCTGCACCGTCAGGAAGGCCGTCACCCCGTCCGTGCCGCGCGCAGCGGGCAGGGCGTCGAATTTTTCGTTGGGGGCGAAGTCTGCGCCGATGCGCTCGCCGCGCGCCCGCGCGGTGCGGGTCAGCAACTCCGGCAGCTGGTGATAGGCCTGGGGCCCCACCACCAGATCGACCGCCGGCTGGCGCTTCATGATCTCCTCGCCCTCGGCCTGGGCGACGCAGCCGGCCACGGCGATGGTCATGCCGCCGTCGCGCGCCTCCTTCATCTGCCGCAGCTTGCCGAGTTCGGAATAGACCTTCTCGGCCGCCTTCTCGCGAATGTGGCAGGTGTTCAGGATGACGAAGTCGGCGTCTTCCGGCGTCTCGGTCGGGGCATAGCCCAACGGCCGCAGCACATCGGCCATGCGCTCGGAGTCATAGACGTTCATCTGACAACCGTAGGTCTTGATGAACAGGCGCTTGGGCGCGACGCTCGCGTCAGATGCGCCAGCGTCCGCCGGGGCGGGAAGGTCGAGCGTATCAGTCATGCACGGCTTATGATCGCCGAAATCGACGACGGCAAGACGACGCGAACGCCGACGGCGGTCAGTCTTCGGTCTCGTCGCGCGGACGGCGCTTATAGATTAGGCCTTCGCGCTCCACCGGCTCGGCGCCGGGGATGACGTGGCCGTAGAGCTCCAGCTTATGGCCGACCAGCTCATAGCCCAGCTTGCGCGCGATCTCGGCCTTCAGCCGTTCGATCTCGGCGTCGAAGAATTCAATGACCTCGCCCGTCTTGGTGTCGATCAGGTGGTCATGGTGATCGTCGCCCGCCTCTTCATAGCGGCTGCGGCCGTCGCCGAAGTCGTGCTTTTCGACCACGCCCGCCTCTTCGAACAGGCGTACGGTGCGATAGACGGTGGCGATTGAGATGTGCGGGTCGATCGCCGAGGCGCGGCGATACAGCTCTTCCACATCGGGGTGGTCTTCGGCGTTCGACAGGACGCGGGCGATCACCCGACGTTGCTCAGTCATGCGCATGCCGCGTTCGGCGCAAAGTTTTTCGATCCGGTCCATGGCGGCGAAGATAGGCTGTACCGTCGCCTTATGGAAGCTATTCAGGGAAGTTCAGGACAAGCGTCAGCGCGTCCTCCCGGCGTCCGTCCGTATGCGAATAATAGCCGCGACGGCGGCCCATCTCGACGAAGCCGCTTCGGGCGTAGAGGGCGCGGGCGGCGACGTTGCCCTCGGCCACCTCCAGGAACATCCGCTCGGCTCCCAAGGCGGCGGCCCGCACCACCGCCGCCTCGACCAGGCGAACGCCCAGGCCCGCGCGACGCGCAGAAGGCCGCACCGCCAGGGTCAGGATCTCGGCCTCGTCGACCACGACGCGGATCAGGATGAAGCCGTCCTCCTCGGCCACGGCGAACACGCCCGGCGAAGTCAGCAGTTCGGTCAGGGCCGCTTCATCCCACGGCGCCGCAAAAGCCTCGGCGTGGATCGCGGCGAGACGCCCAGGATCGGCCGTCGGGAAAAGCGGCGCGCTCACGCGGCGGGCTGGCGCGGCTGGCCCGGCAGGCGGCTGGGCGGCGTAGCGTCGGGCGCGCGCAGATAGAGCGGCTGCGGCGGCGACGTCGCCGGATCGGCGGCCAGGGTCAGCGCCGCCACCGCCTCTGGCGTCGGCGCGGGCAGGGGGTGCAAGGCCGCGCCCGCCAGCTCAGGGAAGGTCTCGGCCAGAAGCGCCGCCCCGCTGCCGACCAGGGTCGGCTGTGCGGCTCCGGCGGCGGCCAGGATGCGGTCGCGCGCCGTCTCCAGCGGCAGGGCCTCAGCCTCGCCCAACGGCGCGCCGTCGCAGAACAGGCGCGCATAGACCTGGCCCCGACGCGCATCGATCACGGCGGCGACCATCCCCTTCGCGGGAACCGAGGCGGCCAGGGCGTCCAGCGTAGAGACGCCGACCACCGGCCGATCCAGCGCCGCGCCCAGACCCAGCGCAAAGGCCAGACCGACCCGCAGGCCGGTGAAAGAGCCCGGCCCCACCGTCACGCCGATGCGGTCGATCCCGTCGAAGCCCCCCGCCTCGGCCGCCGCATCGCGCGCCAGACCGCCCAGACGCTCCTGATGTCCCTTGGCCATGACCTCCGCGCGCAAGCCCAAGGCGTAGGGCGGGGCCGCATCCGCCTCGCCCGTGAACACCCCCGCAACGCAGGCGCCCAGCGCCGTGTCGATGACCATGACCTTCATGGTTCTGTCCCTAATGCGAAACCGCTTCGGATGCGACCGCCACGACGCCGGGCGTCGATCAGGCGCCCGCCATGGCCTGGGCGACCCGCGTCAGGGCCCGGCGCGCGCCTGCGTCGGGAATGCGGGCGAAAGCCTCGGCCAGACCCCGCCCCTCGGCGCTGGCCAGAACCGGATGGACCAGCTCGACCTCCCCCTCGACACTGGGGCGCGCGGGAAAGAAATCGGCCACCGAACATCCCATGGCGGTCGCCGCCTGATGCAGGCGCGAAGCAGAGACGCGGTTGGCCCCCGTCTCATATTTCTGAATCTGCTGGAAGCTGACGCCCAGTTCCCGTCCGAGAACGGACTGAGACCAGCCCAGGGCGGACCGCCGGGCGGCGATGCGCAGGCCGACGGCCTGGTCGATATGATGACTGCGACGCGACATGACCCCTCCGATTTCAACCAGAGAGTTTCATGATCTACGCCAAAATACAACTATTTTGTTTCATTCATCGTCGAGGCGGCTGATGATCGCCGACATCGACTGGATATGCGAGCGCGCGATCCGCTCCGACCGATCCAAGCCGCCCGCGCCGAAGACCACCACTTCAGCGTCATCGGCGCGATCATAAAGACGAACCTTCTGAACACCGTCGTCCATCTGGATAATGCAGCCCTGTCCCCGGCGCGGCCAACGCCCCGGCGCATATTCCAGCACCGTCCCGGCGGAGGCCCAGGGCGCCAGCTCATCCGTCTCCAACCGCAGCCGACGCGACGCGATGGGAGCGCCCTCGAACGCCCGGCCGCGCGCCGAAACTCCATTGGCGGCAAGGACTTCAGGTGAAGCCGGCTCGCCTTCCAGCTGCAGGACCAAGGCTTCAGGCGTGGCGTCCAGGGCGCCGGTCAGGCGGCGCTGAACGTCTGGACGGAACAGGCTGGAGCGCTTGCCCGCCTCATACAGGCCCCAGCCCTGGCTGGTCATGCCGATCCGCTGGCCCGCCTCAGCCTGGCTCAGGCCGCGCTCGCGCCGCAGCGTCGCCAGGGCCTCGCCCAGGGCGCGCGCCTGGGATGTCTCGTCCGAACCGCTCATGGCGCCATCATGCCCGACGACGCGCCGTCCGACGAGTGTTTCATGTGAAACAGGGCGGCGCTTACAGCACCTGTTCGACGCTGGTCACTTCGGGGACGTAGTGGCGCATCATCTGCTCGACCCCGGCCTTCAACGTGGCGGAGGAGGAGGGGCAGCCGGCGCAGGCGCCACGCATCCGCAGGCGCAGCACGCCGGTCTCCTCGTCGAAATGGTCGAACAGGATGTCGCCGCCGTCCTGAGCCACGGCCGGACGGATGCGGCTGTCGAGCAGGCTCTTGATCTCGGCCACGATCTCCGTGTCCTCGCCGGCGTCCTCGGTCGCCGTTTCGCCCTCGCGCACCAGCGGCGCGCCCGAGACGAAATGATCCATGATGACCGACAGGATCGGCGCCTTCATCTCGGTCCAGTCCGGGCCGTGGGCCGCGCGGGTGACCGAGACGTAGTCGGCGCCAAAAAAGACGCCCTCGACCCCTTCCAGCTCGAACAGAGCCTCGGCCAAGGGCGAGGCCGCCGCTTCATCGATCGTGCGATATTCCAACACGTCCTGAACCGCGACGTCGCGGCCCGGCAGGAACTTCAGGGCGTTGGGATTGGGCGTGGCTTCGGTCTGGATGAACATGAACCCCAGATGCGCCCTGCGGCGCCATGGTTCAAGTGGGCGTTAAGCCCCAAGGACAGAGCCGACGACGCAACTCTCCATCAACGCCGCTCGGCCTCATGGTCCCGCCCAGGTCGCCCAAGCCGCGAGGCCCCGCGGCCGAGCATAGCGAATCCGGATTACGCCAGATCCAGAATCTCGGCCTCGGTCAGTTCGCCGGGAACGATGGTGACGGGCAGCTTTCGGCCGGTGAGGGCGGCGCCCTGTTTCAATACCGCCGAGACCAGGGGGCCAGGGCCGCGCCCGTTGGCGCCCGCAGCCAGGATCAGGATCTTGATGTCGGGATCATCGCCGACCGCCTTGCGAATGGCGGCCTGGGGATCGCCTTCCTCGATCAGATAGACGGGAGGAGCGCCGGACGTCTCGGCGACCTTTTCGCCCAGCCGGGCCAACAGAGCCTCGGCCTCCTCGCGTTGTTGGCGTCGGATTTCATCGCGGACGCCCGACCAGTGCTCGTCCGATCCGCCGACCAGGGCGCGTAACAGCACCACATGGCCCCCGGTCGAACGCGCGCGGCGCGCGGCGTAGGCCAGGGCCGCGTCCAATTCGGGAGTGTCGTCGACGACGACGAGGAACTTCCTGGGCATGGGCCCTCCGGTTCGCTGAACAGCAAGGGCCACCTAAACCGACCCCGCCCCAAACGCCAAGGCCCGCCCGCCTCGCCAAACGACGAAACGGACGGGCCTTAAAAGCGACTTCACGACCATCGCTCACTTTTCAAACGCCTCATGCGCTCAAGCAGTGAGCGACCGCGTCGCGAACGTAGCGCGTGACGCCGGGCTCTCGCCCGGCGTCACCTCGCTTAGGAAGCTGAAGCCAGCACCTCGCGGATCTCGCCGTTGGCGATGGTCAGCTTGGCGAAGGTCCAGCCGGAGCCCGAAGTCTCGATCTCATCGACCGAGGCGCGCAGGGCTTCCACCTGATCCATGCGGGCGCCGATCCAGGCGTCGACCGCCTGTTCGGCGCTGTCCTCGCCGGCGCCAGCCGCCTGGGCCGAGGCCTTGGCCACGGCGCGGGTCAGCTGCTGCTGCTCGGTCATCAGATCCTGGATCAGGCGACGCACGGCCAGGCGATCGAAGCGATCGCCGGACGGCACCGACCCGGCCGCCACGCGCAGGCGGTCGAAATCGAAGGCGGCGCCGACCTGGTGATAGACGCGGGCCATGGCCGGGGCGTCCCAGCCCAGTTCGCCCGACAGGTCGCCGATGTCGGCCGTGGCCACCATCGGACGCAGCATGGCGATGTCGCGGGCCAGCTCTTCCGGCGCGCCCAGACCGATGAAGGTCTGGACCCGGCCTTCGTAGCGAGCGTGCTCATAACGCGACAACACTTCCGGACCGGCGGCGCGCAGGGCGTCGGCGGCGGGCTGATAGGCGGCGATCATGCCGCCGACCGTCGTCTCGGTGCGAGCCGCGCGGCGCGCCAGCCAGAAGGTCTGGCGACGCAGGACTAGGGCGATCTCCTGATAGAGGGCCGTCTGGGCCTCGGCCGGAATCTTCAGGTCCAGGGCCGACACCGCCTTCCAGGCCTCGTCGAGGCGGAAGACGTGACGCGCGGTCTCGAAGGCCGTGACCATGGCGGCGGTGTCGCATTCCGCCGCCGCACGCAGGCGATCGGGGAAGGTCGGCCCGGCCATGTTGACGATCTCGTTCGACAGCACGGTGGCGATGATGTCGCGACGCAGGCGATGGCCCTTCATATCCTCTTCGAACTGAGCCAGCGGCGCCGGGAAGTATTCCAGCAGCAGGCGTTCGAAGAAGGCGTCGTCCGGCGCCGTCGAGCCGACGATCTCGTCGAACAGCTCGAGTTTGGAATAGGCGGTCAGGACCGCCAGCTCCGGCCGAGTCAGGGCCTGGCCCTGCAGCTTCATCTCGGCGATGCGGGCGTCGTCGGGCAGGTATTCGACCGCCCGGTTCAGCTTACCGATCGACGACAGGTGCTGCATGAAGGCCTGCTGAGAGTCCAGCGCGGCCGCGCCTTCGGCCTGTTGCAGGGTCAGGGCCAGGGTCTGATCGTAGTTGTGGGCCAGCACCTTGTCCGCGACCTCGTCGGTCATCGACTTGAGCAGGGCGTTGCGGTCCTCGGCCTTCAGATGGCCCGAGGCGATGGCGCCGCCGGTCAGGATCTTGATGTTCACCTCGTGGTCCGAGGAGTCCACCCCGGCCGAGTTGTCGATGGCGTCGGTGTTCAGACGCACGCCCGCGCGGGCGGCTTCGATCCGGCCGAGCTGGGTCGCGCCCAGGTTGGCGCCTTCGCCGACGACCTGCGCCCGGATCTCGCCGCCGTTGATGCGGATGGCGTCATTGGCCTTGTCGCCGACCTGCAGGTTCGTCTCGCCGGCGCCCTTGATGTAGGTGCCGATGCCGCCGAAGTAGAGCAGCTCGGCGCGGGCCTTGAGGATGGCCTGCATCAGGGTGACCGGATCGACGCTGTCGGCCTCGATATCCAGCAGCGCCTTGATCTGCGGCGTCAGGGCGATCGACTTGGCCGAGCGCGAGAAAACGCCGCCGCCTTCCGAGATCAGAGCCTTGTCATAGTCCTGCCAGCTGGTGCGCGGCGTCTCGAACAGGCGCTTGCGCTCGGCCCACGACTTCGCCACGTCCGGGTTCGGGTCGATGAAGATGTCGCGGTGATCGAAGGCGGCCACGACCTTGGTCGCCTGCGACAGCAACATGCCGTTGCCGAAGACGTCGCCCGACATGTCGCCGACGCCGACCACGGTGAAGGGCTCGGTCTGGATGTCCTTGCCGAGCTCGCGGAAGTGACGCTTGACCGCCTCCCAGGCGCCGCGCGCCGTGATGCCCATTTCCTTGTGGTCGTAGCCGGCCGAGCCGCCCGAGGCGAAGGCGTCGTCCAGCCAGAAGCCGTAGGATTGGCTCACGCCGTTGGCGATGTCCGAGAAGGTCGCCGTGCCCTTGTCGGCGGCCACGACCAGATAGGGGTCGTCGCCCTCCCAGGCCACGACATTGGCCGGACGCACCGGCGCGCCGTCGCCGACGATGTTGTCGGTGATGTCCAGCATGCCGGACAGGAAGGTCTTATAGGCGCGGATGGCCTCGGCCTGCGTCTCCTCGCGCGTGCCGCCGACCGGCAGCTGCTTGGGATAGAAGCCGCCCTTGGAGCCGACCGGCACGATGACCGAGTTCTTGACCTGCTGGGCCTTCACCAGACCCAGAACCTCGGTGCGGAAGTCGTCGCGACGGTCCGACCAGCGCAGGCCCCCGCGCGCCACCGGGCCGAAGCGCAGGTGCGAGCCCTCGATGTGCGGCGCCCAGACGAAGATTTCTCGGAAAGGCTTGGGCAGGGGCAGGTCGGCCAGTTCCTGACCGGCGATCTTGATCGAGATGTGGGCCTTGGGCGCGCCCTCGGCGTCGACCTGATAGAAGTTGGTGCGCTTGATGCCGTCGATCAGGGCCGCGATGCGGCGCAGCGCCCGGTCGTGATCCAGGCTCTTCACGTCCTGCAGCAGGGTCTCGATCCTGGCGTCCAATTCGGCCACGGCCGCTTCACGCTCGGCGACCGAGCCGCCGTGCGCCGGATCGAACTTGGCCTTGAACAGCGCCAGGATGGCGCGCGCCACGTCGGGATACTCGCGCAGGGCGGCTTCCTGCACCGACTGCGACGGGTCCAGACCCGTCTGCTGGCGATAGCGGGCCAGGGTGCGTATCAGGGCCGCCTCGCGCCAGTCGACGCCCAGCTCGAGCACCAGGCGGTTGAAGCCGTCGCTCTCGGTGCGGCCGTTCCACACGGCCTTGAAGGCCTCTTCGAACGGGGTCTTGAGATCGGCGAACACCAGGTCGGCGCCGCGCGGATCTTCCAGCAGGAAGTCGTGGATGTAGATCGGCTCCTGGCCGATCGTGCGCACGACGTGGTCGGATTCCTCCAGCGTCTTCAGGCCCATGTCGGCCAGGATCGGCAAGACGTCCGACAGCGGCACGGCCGCCCCACGGCGATACAGCTTGAAGCGGAACTGCAGATTGGTCTCGTCGGCCGTACGGAAGGCGCGCACGGCCACCGGCTCGGCGTGGACGCCGTCGGCGGCCGAGCCGTCGTTCAGTCGGTCGAACTGCTCCAGGTCGGCCACGGCCTCGGCCGCGTCATAGCGGGCGCGGAAAGCCACGCCGAAGCCCTCGGCCCAGCGGGCGCTGGTCGGGCCGACAGCGGCCTCGTCCACCCCGGCCAGGCGCAGGGCGCGCTCGAAGCGGTCGATCCAGCTGCGGCCGGCCTCGGCCACCTCGGCCTCAAGCGCCTTCAGATCCGGGATCGGATGATCGCCCGGCGTCACGCCGATGATGTAGTGGACGCGGGTCAGCGGCTGATCGGTCAGCTGCGGATACCAGGCCGAGACGCGGCCGCCCCAGGCCTGGGCCAGGATTCCGCCGATGCGCTGGCGCAGACCGGCGTCGAAACGCTCGCGCGGGATGAAGCACAGCACCGAGACGAAACGATCGAACGGATCGCGGCGCGTGAACAGGCGGATGCGCGGGCGGTCGTACAGGTGCAGGATGCCCAGCGCCGTATCCAGCAGCTCGTCCTCGCCGATCTGGAACAGTTCGTCGCGGGGGTAGTTCTCGAGGATGTTCTTCAGGCGCTTGTAGTTGTGGCTGCCCGGCGTCTTGCCCGCGCGCTCCAGCGCATTGGCGACCTTGCGACGGATCAGCGGCACTTCCTTGGCCATCTTGTCGTAGGCCTCGGCGGTGAACAGGCCGACGAAGCGGGTCTCGCCGGTCGGCTTGCCGTCGGCGTCGTAGCGCTTGACCCCGACGTAATCCATGTAGGCCCGGCGGTGCACGCGCGAGCGCATATTGGCCTTGGCCACGGTGACGGGATCGCTCTCGTCCATCTGGCGCTGCATGGCGGCGGTCAGGACGGCGGGCTCGGAGGCGCGGCGCAGGACGCGGCGCTCGGGATCGCTGAGCACGCCCAGGCCGTCGCTGGACTGGTTCAACGGCGCCTCGGCCTCATAGGAGCCGGACGCGTCACGCGGATAGTCGTAGTCGCGCGCGCCCAGGAAGACGAAATGGTCGCTCTTGGCCCAACGCAGGAACTCGAGGTTCTCCTTCAGCACCTCCGGATCGACGCCCTTCGGCGGGGCGGCTTCAAGACGCTGGACGGCGTCGCGCATGGTCTGGACCATGGCGCCGTGGTCGCGCACGGCGACGCGCACATCGGCCATGGCCTGCGCCAGGCCCTCGCCCAGGGCGTCGCGGCGTTCCTGCGGCAGGGGGTCGATGACGACGATGATCAGGGAGTCGCGACGACCGGCCTCGACCTCGACGATGGGGTGGAACAAGGCGCGGACGGTGACGCCCGCCTCAGCCAGTTCGCCCAGGACGCTGTCGACCAGGAAGGGGTTGTCGTCCTGCAGGATCAGGATCTGGTCATAGCCGGTGTTGACGCCGGCGGCGTCGGCCAGCGGACCGACGGTGATGCGGGCGGGCTCGCCCGCCTTGCGGGCCTCGGCGCCGCGCCAGGCGCCGGCCAGCAGGACCGCCAGGTCGTCTCCGCCCAGCTCGGGCGTCTCATCCGCCGAATAGTCGTCGAAGGCCTGAGCCAGCAGGGTCTTCTCCGCCGCGCCCGGCGGCGCCGCAATCCGCGCGTAGGCCGCCTCCAGCGCTCCCAGGTCGGCGGGAACGGCGGGAACGATGCGCGAAGCAGCGGACATGACTCAGGTCTCGAACGGCGCGGTGGAAAACCGCTGGGGAAAACAGCCGCACCTTAGCGTCCCCGGCGAGAACGGCTAGGCCGCCGACGCCCCGAAAGACAGGGAATTTCAGTGTGCACCGCACCATGTGGCGCAGGAGGCCCAGTTGTGGACTGTTTTAGCCAAGCCCGCCGCAGAACAGAGAAATAAAAGCCCCAATTCAGCCGTGATCGGACAGAAGCGCGCGTCGGCATGAAGGAAAATCGGCCCCAGAAACGAACAAGGCCGTCGAACGGAGTCCGACGGCCTGCTCGGTCCGGCGCTCAGGAGGGGGAGGGGAAGCGCCGGCCTGGGACGTCGCGGTCCGGGAGGGGGAGGGGAGGACCGCGTCGTCGTGTGAGGATGAGATAGGCGTCGATTGCGGCAGTTCAAGGACAAGAAGACGAATATTTCTAGCTTTAAGCCTGCGGCGGGACGTCGCGCCCCCAGTATACGATTCAACAGGGTAGAACCGCCCCGATTCTTGGGTGAAGATTCAGTTTTCTTATCCGGTTTCTTCGTTTGCTTGGCGGCATAGGGCTCGCCGTCGCCCGACAACAGCACGGCGATCCAGCGCGAGCCCTTGAACTCCGCCAGGATGGCCATGGCCATCACCGCCAGCGGGGTCGACAGGAACATCCCCGCCACGCCCCACAGCTTGCCCCAGAAGGCCAGGGCCAGCAGCACCACGATAGGGTCGATATTCTGATTGTCGCCCTGCATCCGCGGCTGGACCAGATTGCCGACCAGGAAGAGCAGGGTCTGAAGACCGACGAAAAGGATCAGGGCGGGCCAGTAGCTCTCGAACTGGACCAGGGCGAACAGCGGCGGAGCGCAGCCCGCCACGGCGCCGCCCAGCACCGGAATGAAGCCGACGATGAAGATGACGAAGGTCCAGAACTCGGCGTTCTGAAGCCCCACCGCCCGCATCAGCCCCCAGGCCACGGCGCAGATCATGGCTCCGGTCACGGCCTGGACCCACAGATAGCCCTCGACCCCGCCGCGCACGCGTTCGAACACCTCCAGCGCCTCCTGGCGCGGGGCCGCGCTCGGGGAACATGCCCACCATCTTCTTGCGGAACCCCGCCTGCGAGGCCAGCAGGAAGCCCAGGTAGATCATGACGAAGAAGGCGCCGGTAGCCGCGCCCTGCACCTGGAAGGCCGTCGTGGTCAGCCAGCCGCGCATGTCGATGCCTGCGATCATGTCGTGCAGGGTCGGCGGATCGCTGATCCCGACCAGGGCCGAGACGTCGCGGCTGATCTGGTCGATGCGCGGGCCGATGCTGCCCGCCACGCCCGAGGCGTCGGTGAAGAAACCCGCCGCCCCGTCGACGATGATCCAGATCGAGGCCAGAAAGCCCAGCACCACCACGATCAGGGCCGCCGCCCCCGCGAAACGCGACGGGATCGGCGTGCGTCGCTCGATGGCGCGCTTCACCCCGTCGATCATGATCATCAGGAAGACGGCCATGGCCAGAGGCGTCAGGATGTCCCTGAGCCAGTAGAGGGCCGCGCCTGCCGCCACGACGGCGATCAGCACCACCGCATTCGTGGCCGGGGAGGAATGACTGACGGTAATGGGAAGCTTCATGGCGGAAGTGTCGTCGTGGCCGGGAACGGCGTCAATCGCTGTAAACCGCGGCGGTTCCGCCTTGCGGCGACGGCGCGGTCGATTAAGCATGGAACAAGCACGCAGGAGACCCTCTTCATGACCGACGCCCCCGCCCTGTTTCTCGGCCAGTCCTTCGAGGGCGCGGCCGAACGGCTGCTGCTGAACCGGGCCAACCGCCACGGCGTCGTCGCCGGCGCCACCGGCACAGGCAAGACCGTCACCCTGCAGATCATGGCCCAGGGCTTTTCCGAAGCGGGCGTCCCGGTCTTCTGCGCCGATGTGAAGGGCGACCTGTCGGGCATCAGCCAGGGCGGCGGCGTCGAAAAGTTCGCCGAGCGCGCGGGCAAGATGGGTCTGACCTTGAACGGCAAGTCGGCCCCGGTCGTCTTCTGGGATCTGTACGGTCAGAAGGGCCACCCCATCCGCGCCACCGTGTCCGACGTCGGTCCCGTGCTGCTGGCCCGAATGCTGGAGCTGAACGACGTGCAGGAGGGGGTGCTGACCGTCGCCTTCCACGTCGCCGACAAGGAAGGCCTGCTGCTGCTGGACCTTGAGGATCTGCGGGCACTCCTGGCCTATGTCGGCGAAAACGCCCAGACCATCGGCCGCGAGGTCGGCAACGTCTCTCCAACCTCCATCGCCGCCATCCAGCGCGCCCTGCTTCAGCTCGAACAGCAGGGCGGCAAGGCCTTCTTCGGCGAACCGGCCCTGCGTCTGGAGGACATGATGCGCACCGCCCTGGACGGCCGGGGCCAGGTGAACGTGCTGGACGCCACGCGGCTGATGAACAGCCCGCGCCTGTACGCCGCCTTCCTGCTGTGGCTGCTGTCCGAGCTGTTCGAGCAGTTGCCCGAGATCGGCGACCCGGAGAAGCCGCGCCTGGTCTTCTTCTTCGACGAGGCCCACCTGCTGTTCAACGACGCGCCCAAGGGCCTGCTGGAAAAGGTCGAGCAGGTGGTGCGCCTGATCCGCTCCAAGGGCGTCGGCGTCTATTTCGTCACCCAGAACCCGGCCGACATTCCCGACAGCGTCCTGGCCCAGTTGGGCAACCGCGTTCAGCACGCGCTGCGCGCCTATACCCCCGCCGAGCAGAAGGGCCTGCGCGCGGCCGCCCAGAGCTTCCGCGCCAACCCCGCCTTCGACACGGCCGAGGCCATTCAGGCCCTGGGCGTCGGCGAGGCCCTGGTGTCGACCCTCGATGAAAAGGGCGCGCCGACCGTGGTGGCCCAGACCAAGATCCGTCCGCCGGATTCGCGCCTCGGTCCGGCGACCGAGGCCGAGCGCGCCGCCACCATGGCCGCAAGCCCCGTACGCGGCGTCTATGACACGGCGGTCAACCGCGAGTCGGCCGAAGAGGTGCTGAACGCCCGCCGCGCCCAGGCCGACCGCATCGAAGCCGAAACGGCCGCGGCGGCTGCCGAAGCCAAGGCGGCGGAAAAGGCGGCGCGTTCGGCTCCGGCGCCGCGCGCGCCGGCCTCGCCCCGTCCGCGCGCCTCGTCCAACCGGCAGACGCCGATGGAGGCCCTGACCAAGTCGGTGCTGCGCACCGCCGGCTCGACCATCACCCGCGAACTGCTGCGCGGCGTGCTGGGCAGCCTGAAGAAGCGCTAGGGCCTCAACTCAGCTCGACCGGACGGCCGTCCTTATAGACGTCCGTGACCTTGATCCCGGCCAGGCGGTCGGGATCGACGGTCATGGGGTCCGCATCCAGCAGGACCATATCCGCCAGCTTGCCGGACGTCAGCGAGCCCTTGCGGTCGTCCTCATAGTGCTGCCAGGCGGCCCACAGGGTCATGGCCTTCAGGGCGACCTCGACCGGCACGCGCTCGTCCGGCCCCAGGATGTCGCCCGAGCGGGTGCGGCGCGTGACCGTGGCCGACAGCACCCGCAGGGCGTCAGGATTGGCCACCGGGGCGTCGTGGTGGCTGGTGAAGCGCATCCCGCGCCGCCAGGCCGAGCCGCAGGGCGAGATGAACTCCGCCCGACGCGGCCCCAACACGGAATCCCGGTGCCAGTCGCCCCAGTAGAAGGTGTGCATGGGGAAGAAGGAAGGCACGATTCCTAAGGCCTTCAGCTCGTCCAGTTGGTCCATCCGCGTCGTCTGGCCGTGGATCAGCACCGGGCGGCGGTCGCGGGCGCCGTGCTTGCGCGCGGCCTCGCGCACGGCGGCGATCATCAGGTCGATGGCGGCGTCGCCGTTGGCGTGGACTTCGATCTGCCAGTCGTTGGCGAAGGCCAGGTCCACGGCGTCCAGGGCCTGCTGCTCCGTCACCGCCGGATAGCCGCGCCAGGAGGCGGGCTGACCTTCGGGCGGGACGAAATAGGGCTGGGACAGCCAAGCCGTCTTGGCCTGGGGCGAGCCGTCCAGCGTCAGCTTGACCCCGCCGATGCGGAACCGGCCCTCATAGCTCCGCCGATACAGGGGCGTGGCCATGACGTCGGTCGAGGTCAGGATGTCGGGGAAGGACAGGATGTCGATGGGCAGGGCGCCTGCCTCGGCCAGTCCCGCCATCATGCGGCAGGTGTCGGTGGAGGACCGCCCGTCCTGGGCCGTGGTGTATCCGAAACGGGCGTAGTAGCGAGCGCCCTCGACGATCATCTGACGGTTGGCCTCGGCGTCCAGACGGGTGAACAGGGCGCCCATGACGGCGAACAGGGCGGTTTCCTCCAGCACGCCGTTGGGCTCGCGCGAGCCGTCCTTGCGTCGGATCACCCCGCCGTCCGGATCCGCCGTATCCGTCCCGACGCCCGCCGCGGCCAGGGCTGCGCCGTTGGCCGCGCCCAGATGCCCCGACTGGTGCAGGAACAGCACCGGCACGGCGTCGGATATGGCGTCCAGTTCGTCCCGCGTGGGGTGCCGCCGCTCCTTCAGCTGGGAATCGTCATAGCCGAAGCCGATGACCAGACCGGTGTCGCGCACCAGCGCCTCGTGCCGGTTCATCCAGTCGCGCGTGATCCGCTGCAGGGCGGCGATGTCATTCCCTTCGCCGTCCGGCGCAGGCAAGAGGTTGGCGTAGCGCGCCTGCAGCCCGACCATGGAGACGTGCCCGTGCGGATCGAAGAAGCCCGGCAGCAGGGTCCGCCCGTCAAGATCCACCAGGCGCGCGCCTCGCCCCGCCGCCGCGCGCACCGCGTCCAGGGCGCCGACCGCCAGGATGGTCTGCCCGCGCACCGCCACGGCCTCGGCCGACGGCTGCGCATCGTCCATGGTGCGGATCGGACCGCCGTGGAAGACCGTCGTCGCCGTCGCGCGGGCCTGGACGGCGCCCGCCGACATCAGACCGCTGGCGGCGGCGCCGGCCATAAACAGCCGCCGGTCCAGATAGCTCCAGGCCCCCTTCGGCATAACCGTTTCTCCCTGTTCGAAAGGCAAAGCCAGAACCCGCCTTCGCGTCAGACGGTTCCGCCATTGGAAATCCGGCGATCTGTAAAGCGGCCTGAGGCCAGGAACCAATGCCTGAGGCGGACATTCATCACGGTCTCAAGCTAGGCCATACTGGACCTCCCCATGTTGTTCACGCCGCTCGCCTCTCTCGCCCTCCTGGCTCTCGCTCCCCCGCCTCCCCAGGTCGGCAGCGTCGATCTGGGGCCTGACCTGATCGAAATCGCCGGCGAGGGTCACAAGCGGACCATTCCGTGCGAGGGCCGCCGCGTCGAAATCCAGGGGACCAATCACGACATCACCCTGACGGGCGTATGCGCGGGCCTGGAACTGGCGGGCGTTGACAACAAGGTCTCCATCACCCTGACGCCTGACGCGGTTCTGGAGGTTTCGGGCGCGGGGCAGGTCGTGCGCTGGCGCTCCTCGGGCCACCCGCGTCAGATCGTCGACGGCATCGACAATACGGTTACGCGCGTCCGAGACTGACGCGAACGGCGGCTGATCTAACCGCGCGGGATCAGCCGCCACATGCGCAAGGGGTGGCGCACGGCGCCCGCCTCATGCCCCGCCGCGTCGCCGCGCCCGATATAAAGATCCGCGCGCACCGGCCCGCGAATGGCCGAGCCGGTGTCCAAGGTCATGACCAGGCCGCGATAGCTGGCGCGGGCGCCTCGCAGATTGCCGCCGTCCGCCTCGATCCAGGCCGCCTCGCCGTAGGTCCAGCGTGAGGGATCGACTGCCACCGAGCGTCGCGCGGGCAGGGGCACGCCCGCCGCGCCGGTCGCCTCATTGCCGTCGTCGGCGCTGGTGGTGAAGAAGATGTAGCGCGGGTTCAGCGCCATCACGCGCCGCGCCTCAGGCCCGCGATGGGCGGCCAGCCAGGCGCGGATGGCCTCGCCCGAGGTTCCGTCTCTCGGCAGCAGACCTTCCTCGGCCATCGGTCGGGCGATGCCCACGAACTTGGCCCCGTTGTCGGCGGCGTAGGCGGCGCGCAGGCGGGCGCCGTCAGGGAAGGTCAGAGTTCCCGAGCCCTGAATCTGCAGGAAGAACAAGTCTTCGGCCTTCATCCAGGCCAGGGCCGTGGACTGGGCCGATCCCGCCTCGATGGCGGCGCGATCGCCCACGCTGGACAGATTGGCCGGGCGGCTGAGAACCGGAGCGTCGAACTCGGCGTCAGGCGTGCGACGGGCCGGATACTCGGGCGCGAAATAGGCGGTCAGCAGGCCGCGCCCGCCGTCGTCGGTGCGGACTTCGGTCGCCGTGAAGCGGCTTTCAAGGAAGGCGCGGGCGTCGCTGGGATTGGCGCGGCCGGCCAGGGCGCGGGCGTCGCGGCAGGTCTCGACAGCGATGCGCGACGGGCCGCAACCGGCGGCGTAGGCGCGCAGGGCCGCCAAATGGTCCTCCTCGGCCCAGCCGGGCAGTGAGGCCAGATTGAGGTCTCCGGCGACAGGCGGAACCGGCGGCGACACCGGCGGCGGCAGGGGGATAGGACCAGGCGTCGGCGGAACCGGACGCGGCGTCGAGGCGCAGGCCGCCGCCAGCAAGGTCAGGGCCAGAGCGCCGGACAGGCCGCCCAGTCGCTCAAGCGGAGCCGTAAGGAGACGGGCCGCGCCCGTCTGATCGAGGGGCGCGGACCGTGCGATCATCAGGCGGTCGCCGGCTCGACGCGGGCCAGGGCCCAGTTGGGATCCGAAGCGCCCAGGCGGCGCTCGAAGGTCCAGATCTCGGCGGTGCGGCGCTCTTCGGTGACGGTCTCGCCGCCCGACGGCGTCAGCGAGCCGCGCACCTCGGCCAGGAAGCGCACCTTGGCCAGGGCGCGGTCGCCCTCGGTCGTGGCCAGCTCCAGATCGGCGCGCGGGGCGTGGACCAGTTCGACGCTCTCGGCGTCGCCGCGCGCCTCTCGCGCCGCGATCCCGGCCTCGAACGAACCCATGACCTTGTCGGTCAGCAGCGGACGAAGGGCGTCGCGGTCGCCCTTGGCGTAGGCGCGGACGATGGTCTCATAGGCCTGACGCGCGCCTTCCAGGAAGCGGTGGGGGTCGAAGTTCGGATCGCGCGTCTTCAAGCCTGCGATGGCGGCCGTCAGCGCGGGGTCGACAACGGGGCCGCGCGCGGCTTCAGGCGCGCCGGCAGGGGGTGCGGGGACCGGAACGGGCTTGGGATTGTCCTCGGGCTGACGGCCGACCTTCTTGCCCAGCACATTATAGAGTTGGAACAGCAGAACCGCCGCTATGACGGCGAAGATCACGATCTGAAAGGTCACCGGCACGGTGGGTTCCTCGACTAGTCAGGCCTCATCTTCCCGACAGGGAAGCGCCTCGGGTTTCTCCCCAAAGGCGAAAGGGCAGCTCATACAACGTGATTAGGGGTCGATCCGGGCGGGCGCAAGGCGAAGCGAGAGGCGAACGCGGGTCTCGGCGTTGCGACACAGGGTCTCGCCATGCTACCGCCGCCCCCTCAGACCCGCCTCCAGGGGGAGCGGGACGCCTCATTCCTATAAGACGGTTTCCAGACTCATGACCGACGCCACGCTGCCCGCCGACGCCAATGGCCAGACGCACGATCAAGCCCAGCCTCAGGGCGGCCAGCCGCAAGGCCCCGGCTTCCGCATCCTGGCCCAATACGTCCGCGACCTGTCGTTCGAGAACCCCAAGGCGCCGGACAGCCTGCGCATCGACGGCAAGCCCGCCATCGACATGGGCGTCGAGATGAACGCCCAGGGTCGCCCCGACGGCCTGTTCGAAGTCGACCTGAAGCTGTCGATCAAGGCCACGGCCGACGACAAGACCCCGGTGTTTCACGTGGAACTGCTCTACGGCGGCCTGTTCGCCCTGCAGGGCGTCCAGCCGCAGGACATCGAGCCCCTGCTGCTGATCGAGTGCCCGCGCTACCTCTTCCCCTTCGCGCGCCAGGTCATCGCCCAGGCGACCTCGGACGGCGGCTTCTACCCGCCCTTCATGGTCGATCCCATCGACTTCGCCGCCATCTACGTCGCCCGCCAGCAGCAGATCGCCGGCGCCCCGGCCGAAACCGGCCAGGCGTAATTTTTTGTCGCTCACGCGAGGCGCGCGCCTCGCTGCTTGGGCGACTATCTATAGGAGAGAGGGGCGTCTGGTCGGGCGCCCCTTTTTCTTGCGCAGGAGGGCCGATGCTCAAGGTCATCGCCGAGGACTTCATCAAACCCGAGCATGTCGAGACGGTGAGGCCCCTCTATGCCGAACTGGTGCGCCTGACTCGGCAGGAGCCCTTGTGCCGCGCCTATGATCTGTTCGAGGATCGCAAACAGCCCGGCCATTTCATCTTCATCGAGGAATGGCCTGACCAGGCCGCGCTCGACGTCCATTGCGCCAGCGAACATTTCCGGCGCCTGGTCCCCCAGATCGACGCCCACCAGATCCGGCCCGGAACCTACATACTGATGAACCCCGTCCCGACGGACGCGCCGGTTCAGGCGGCTTCTTCAGCCTCGGTCTCGACCGTCACCCCATAGCCCGCCCACAGGCTGAAATCCTTGATCGTCGCCTTGAGGAAGGCCAGGTGGGCGGCCTCTTCCTCGGCCGTGACGAAAGAGGGCAGGGGACGCGGCCGGGCGCCGTAGGCGACGCGCTCCGCCGTTTCGGCCGCGCCGCCGCGCGTCGAGGTCAGGTCCAGCGCCCGCTCCTTGCCGCCGCGCAACTCCAGATAGACCTCGGCCAGCAGACGGGCGTCGATCAGGGCGCCGTGCAAGGTGCGCTCGACCAGGCTGATCTTGTAGCGCTTGCACAGGGCGTCCAGCGAATTGGCCATGCCCGGAAACCGCTTCTGGGCCAGGGCCAGGGTGTCGATCCAACGATCCTGCGGCGGCGGCTTGCGGCCGATGCGGCCGATCTCGAAATCGATGAAGTTGCGGTCGAAGTTGGCGTTGTGCGCGATCAGGGGCGCATCGCCCAGAAACTCCATCAGGTCATCGACGACCTCATGAAACTTGGGCGCGTCCTTCACCTTGTCGTCGGTGATGCCGTGCACCTTGATGGCGTCCGGCGGGATCAGCCGCTCGGGGTTGATGAAGCGGTGAAAAGTCCGCCCCGTCGGCAGCAGATCCTCAATCTCGATGCAGCCCACTTCGATCAGCCGGTCGCCTGTCTTGGGATCGAAGCCGGTGGTTTCAGTGTCGAGGACGATTTCGCGGGCCATGCCCCTTAATGCCGGGGTTCGGCCTTCAGCGAAAGGGTTCAGCCCTCCAGGGCGCGACGGATCGCCCGCGCGACCGCCAGACTGCGTTCCGCCTCCTCGTGGTTCTCGTCCTCCAGATGCCAGGCGGCGGAGAGGCAGGCGTGGCAGAAGCCCCAGGCCATGACCGCCTGGGCGGGCCGCCCGACCGCCGGCCCCAGGGCCTCGGCCAGGCGCCGCGCCCGTGCGGGATCGGTCCGGAGATCCTGCCGCTCCAGCGGATTGTAGAGCAGATTGGCCGCATCATAGGCCGGGTCGCCCAGGACGCCGTGCGGGTCGATCGCCAGCCAGCCGCGCGGACCGTGCAGGACGTTGTCGTGATGAAGGTCGCCGTGCAGCGGCCGGATCGGCGTCCCCTCGGCCATCAGGCCCGCCGCCATGACGGCCGCCTCGCCGAACAGACCGCCCTGTCTCGTCGCCTCAAGCCCCAAGGCGGCGAAGCGGTCCGCCATGGTCTGAAGACCTTCGGCCGGGCGATCCGAAGGCGCATGAAGGGCGCGCAGCACGTCGGCGGCGATGTGGGTCGCGGCCTCGTCACCCTCCGTCTCCAGCACGGCGGACAGAGGGCGGTCTCCGGCGTCCTCAAGCCATTGCCAAGGGCCCTGAGCGCCCAGCAGACGGATCGCGCCCGACCCGTCGCGCCAACGCAGCCAGGCCAGGGCATGGGGCGCATCCGGCGCCGCCTGCGGGCTTAGACGCTTGAGCACGCTGGTGCGGCCGTCGGGCGCGACGGCCCGCCAGGCCGTTCCGCCCACGCCTTCGGCTAACAGGCTCAGGCGGCCCAGGCCCCAGGCGGACGGCGGCGCAGGCTTCCAATCCGGTTCGAGAACCTTCGCCACGACGGCGCGCACCTGGTCGCGCGCGGCCTCCAGGCCATGTCCGGTATCGATCAGGAAGTCGGCGCGGGCGCGCTTTTCCGCGTCCGGCGTCTGGCGCGCCAGGATGGCGTCGAACCGCTCGCGCGTCATGCCGGGACGCGCCAGAACACGCTGAGCCTGAATCTCGGCGTCGGCCGTGACCACCGCCACGGCGTCGACGAAGGCGTCGCCCCCCGTCTCGAACAGCAGGGGGATGTCGACGACCGCCAGACGCGCCCCGCCTTCCGCCGCCGCCTTCAGCGCCTCGGCGCGGTCAGCCGCGACCAAAGGGTGGACGATGGCCTCCAGCCGCTGGAAGGCGTCCTCGTCGCGGCCCAGGGCCTCGGCCAGGCGCAGGCGGTCGACCGCGCCGTCCACGACCACGCCGGGGAAGGCCTGCGCCAGCGGCGCGACCGCCGCGCCGCCGGAGCCATAGAGGCGATGAACGGCGGCGTCGGCGTCCCACACCACGGCGCCCTCGTCGGCGAACATCTGGGCGGTCGTCGACTTGCCCATGCCGATCGAGCCGGTCAGGCCCAGGACGATCACGCCGTCTCTCCCAGATGGTTCAGCAGGATGGCGCGCAGGTCCAGCGTCGGCGGCGGGCGGCGGAAGATGGCCTCGAACGACGGCGCCGCCTGGCCGATCAGCATGGCCAGCCCGTCCACCGTCGTCAGCCCTCGCGCGCGGGCCGCCGCCAACAGAGGCGTGACCACGGGCTTGTAGGTCATATCCATGACCACGGCCGAAGGCTTCAGCGCCGCCAGCGAAATGTCCGGCGCGACGCTCAAGGCGTTGATGACCAGATCCGCGCCTTCCAGCACGCCCGCGTCCGGAGCCACCGACACCGCCGGACCGAGATCGGCGGCCAGGGCCTCGGCCCGTTCCCGCGTGCGGTTGAGAATGGACAGGGCGGCGCCCGCCTCAATCAAGGCGCCCGCGCCCGCCCGCGCCGCGCCGCCCGCGCCCAGCATGACGACGGAGGCGCCGTCCAGCTTCAGCTTCGGCGCCTGTTCGGCCAGTGCGTAGAGCACGCCCGCGCCGTCGGCGCTGTCGGCCCGCACCCGGCCATCCTCGAAGACTAGGATGTTGGCCGATCCCGTCATCTGCGCCGCCGCCGCAGCCTCATCCGCTAGGGCGAAGGCCTGCTCCTTGAACGGCGCCGTGACGTTGACGCCCGCGATCAGCCCCGCGCGACCCGCCGCGACCAGGGCCTCGAACCCCGCCGCATCCTTGGGCGCAAAGGCGACGTAGGCGCCGTCGACGCCGCCGGCCTCCAGCCAGGCGTTGTGGATCACCGGGCTGAGCGAATGGCTGACCGGATTGCCGACGATCCCGCCCAGCAGGGCGGCGCCCGTGATGCGGCCGACCGGCGTTCCGCTCATGACGCGATCACGCCCGCGCGCCGCAGTTCGGCCAGGACAGGCCACAGCGGCAGGCCCAGAACGGTGAAGTAGTCACCCTCGACCGCCTCGAACAATTGCGAGCCCAGCCCCTCCAGCCGATAAGAGCCGACGCAGGCCAGCAAGGCCTCGCCTTCCGCCGCCAGATAGGCGTCGAGGAAGGCGTCGGAAAAATCGCGCACCTTCATCTCGACCGTGTCCACGCCGGACCAGACCACCTGGCCGTTGCGGGCCAGGGCGGCGCCGGAATGCAGTTGGTGCGAGCGGCCGCGCATGGCGCTTAAGCGTTCGCGCGCGGCCTGAAGCGTCGGCGCCTTGGACACCAGCCCCCCCTCGAACGACAGGGTCTGATCCGCGCCCAGCACCCAGGCGTCGGCGTCATGGCGCGACACCGCCAGCGCCTTGGCCCGCGCCAGTTCGACCGCCAGCTCGACCGGATCGACGCCCGGCGTCTTCAGGGCGTCCTCATCCACGTCGGCGACCTGGACGGCGAAAGGCACGCCGGCGTCGGTCAGCATGGCGCGGCGCGCGGCGCTCTTGGAGGCCAGGATCAGGCGTTCGCCGTCAGTCGTCGTCACATCGAAGCTCCCAGCTTGCGGCCGCGCCGCTCGCTCAACAGGTTGATGATGGCGGCCGCCGTCTCTTCGACCGAGCGACGGGTCACGTCGATGGTCGGCCAGCCGCGCCGTTCGAAGGCGCGACGCGCCTTGATGGTTTCCTCGCGCACGGCGTCATGGTCGACATAGGCGGAGGCATGGCCGGCGTTCAGCCCGTCCAGCCGGTTGCGGCGGATCTGCACCAGGCGATCAGGCGACACGGTCAGGCCGACGACCAGCGGCTTCTTCAGTCCCGTCAAGCGCTCGCCATCCTCCTGGCCGGGAACCAGAGGCACGTTCGCGGCGCGAATGCCCCGGTGCGCCAGATAGATGCAGGTCGGGGTCTTGGAGGTCCGGCTGACCCCGCACAACACCACGTCGGCCTGCTCCAGCTGCTCCAGCGTGCCCTGACCGTCGTCGTGGGCGATGGCGTAATCGAGCGCGCCCATGCGGTTGAAATAGCCCGTATCCAGGGCGTGCTGCGCCCCGACCCGCGCCGAGACGTCTGCGCCCAGATAGCGCGACAGGGCGCCGACCAGCGGGTCCAGCGCCCCGATCTGCGGCATCTGAAGCTGGCGACAGCCTTCCTCGAGCTGTTCACGCAATTCGCGGTCGACCAGGGTGTGCAACACCACGCCGGGCGCGGCCGCCACCTCTTCCAGCACCCGATCCATCTGCTTGGTCGAACGCACCAGGGCGTAGATGTGCTCGATGGGAATGACGCCGTCGAAACGGGCGACAACGGCCTTGGCCATGGCGTTCAGCGTCTCGCCGGTCGAGTCCGACACCAGATGGACGTGGAAATAGGTGGCCAGGCGCGAAGCGCCGATCGGTCGGGCGGGGCTCATGAGATCGGCGTCTCCTTCCAGGCGGCGGTCGGATCATCCCCGCGCCCTGTTGAAAAGCCGGGGCGCCGTTCGTGAAAGACCGGGCGCCGAATCCTCTAGCAAGCCTGGCCGCCGGTCGCGAGCGGGGATCGCGGGCGCCGTTGTGGTGATCGGCGCCGGAGTCGTCCGCCTGGGCGCCGAAGATTCATCCCGTGCTGGGGGCAGGACATTTTGTCCAACAACGGCGCCCGTGGATTCACCCACAACGGCGCCCAGAGGCAAGCCAGAGTCTGACGGGCGTTTCACGGCTTATCCCCATGACTCACACCCCGCCTTGTAAACGCCTGGGTTTCCACGCCGCGATCAGGGGACAAGCGGGAGTCGAACCGGGACTGCCCGCAGTTATCCCCGCGCTCCCCGGCCCTGCTTCCACCTACCAATTCTTTCAATTCTTAAATCTGAATAGGGATTGAGGCTTGGGGGTGTGCATCCTAAAGCCCGAAGTATGAGCACGCCCCTTCTGATCCAGGCTCTCCAGGGCCGAACCCTTTCCCGCCCGCCCGTGTGGTTCATGCGTCAAGCTGGGCGCTACCTGCCGGAATACCGCGCGCTGCGAGCCAAGGCGCCGGACTTCATCGCCTTCTGCCTAAATCCGGAAATGGCGGCGGAAGCGACCCTGCAGCCGATGCGCCGGTTCGGCTTTGACGCTGCCATCGTCTTCGCCGACATCCTGCTGATCCCGGGCGCCCTGGGCCAGAAGGTATGGTTCGAGGCGGGGGAAGGGCCGCGCCTGGGCGCTCTACCGTCGGTGCAGTCCATGGCCGACAGGGCTCAGCAGGCTGGAGAAGCCCTCAAGGCCGTGGGCCAGACCCTCAGCCTCGTGCGCGCGGAACTGGAGCCTGAACGCGCCCTGATCGGCTTTGCGGGGGCGCCGTGGACGGTCGCAACCTATATGCTGGACGGCGAAGCGCGCACCATCGGCAAGGGCGAGCGCGCCGCCGCCCGCACTTACGCCTATACCAATCCCGAGCTGGTGGCGGGTCTGCTGGACGTGCTGGTGGAATCCACCGCCCACTATCTGAAGATGCAGCAGGACGCCGGCGCCCAGGTGCTGAAGATTTTCGAGAGCTGGGCCGAGGGCCTGCCTGACGATCTGTTCGAGACCCTGGTGCTGAAGCCGCACCAGAAGCTGGTCGCCCGCGCCCGTGAACTGGGCGTCACCGTGCCCCTGATGGGCTTCCCGAGGGGCTCGGCGGCGTTGGCCGAACGCTACGCCCGCGAATGCGACGTGCAGGGCATGGCGCTGGACACCGCCTGTCCGCTGGACGTCGGTCGGCGCGTCCAGGCGATCAAGCCCATTCAGGGCGCGCTGGATCCCTTGCTGCTGCGGGCGGGCGGCGACGCCCTGGATCGCCGCGTCGATCAGCTGATGGAGGCCTGGGGGCAGGGCCCGTGGATATTCAACCTGGGCCACGGCATCCTGCCGGACGTGCCGATCGCCCATGTCGAGCAGGTGCTGAAGCGGATCGGCGCCCAATGACCCGGACCGCTGCAACCCTCGAGGGACGACCCAACCGGCGCGTGGCGGTCGTTCTGACCAATCTGGGCGGTCCTGATCGCCCCGAAGCGGTCAAACCCTTCCTGTTCAACCTGTTCAACGATCCGGCCATCATCGGCCTGCCGGGGGTGTTCCGCACGCCGCTGGCCAAGTTGATCTCCAGCCGTCGCGAGACCTCGGCCCAGGCCAACTACGCCCTGATGGGCGGCGGCTCGCCCCTGCTGCCCGAGACGCAGAAGCAGGCCGAGGCCCTGTCGCGCGCCCTGGCCGACGCCGCGCCGGGCGACGACAGCCGCGTCTTCATCGCCATGCGCTACTGGCATCCGCTGACGGAAGAGACGGCGGCGGCGGTTAAGGCTTTCCAGCCGGACAAGATCGTCCTTCTGCCCCTCTATCCGCAGTTCTCGACGACTACGACGGCCTCGTCGCTGAAGAAGTGGAGCGAGTGCTACGACGGGCCGGGCGAGACCCACGTCATTTGCTGCTATCCGGACGCCGAGGGCCTGATCGAGGCCCAGGCCCGTCTGATCCGGCAAACGCTGGACAAGGCTGAAGGCAGACCGGTGCGCGTGCTGTTTTCGGCGCACGGCATTCCGGAAAAGCTGGTCGCGGCCGGCGATCCCTATCAGGCCCAGGTCGAGGCGACCGTGGCCGCTGTGGTCGAGCACATGGGTCTGACCGACTGGGCCATCTGCTATCAGAGCCGGGTCGGACCGCTGAAATGGCTGGGGCCGGCCACGCCGGACGCCATCGAACAGGCGGCCAAGGACGGCGTGGGCGCCGTCGTCGTGCCCATCGCCTTCGTCTCCGAGCATATCGAGACCCTGGTCGAGCTGGACATGGAATACGGCGAGCTGGCGCATAAGGTCGGTTGCGCGCCCTATCTGCGGGCGCCGACAGTCAGCGCGGATCCGATCTTCATCACCGCCCTGGCCGATGCGGTCGGACGGGCGCTGGAGACGCCGGGGACCGCGCCCCAGGGCGCCTCGCAGGGGGGACCATGCGCCCACTTGAAAGCCTGCCCGTCTGGCTGTTCAAAGAGCTCAAGGGCGGCCTGAGGGGAGCGACATGGATTATTACAACCTGGCCCGAGGGCTTCACATTCTGGCGGTGATCGCCTGGATGGCCGGCATGCTCTTCCTGCCGCGTCTGTTCGCCTATGACGCCGAGCAGAACGCCAAGCCTGAACCCCTGCGCGGCGAGATGCAGGCCTTGCTGCGCGTCTGGCAGACGCGGCTGCTGCGCATCATCATCAACCCGGCCATGATCCTGGCCTTCGTCTTCGGCGGCTGGCTGCTGTGGCTGCGCAGCGGCGACGGCGCCGATTGGTCCTTCGCGCACCAGCCTTGGATGATGACCAAGCTGATCGGCGTCTTCCTGCTGGCGGCCTGGCACGGCTTCCTGGCGGGACAGCGCAAGAAGATCGCGGCGGGCACGTCGAAATATTCGGGTCGCTTCTGGCGCATGACCAATGAGATTCCCTTCGTCCTGGCCATCATCATGGTGCTGTCGGTGACGATGGAATGGAGTTTCTAGAGGCCCTAGCGCGAGCGACGCGGCCGCCCGCTGTTTGAGGGCCCTTGACCGGCACGGGTCTTTCGTGGTTCCGCTGCGATGAACCGTGCGGCCGATCCGTGCAGCGCGGTCCCTCTCTTTTCGCGACGCCTGCCGGTTCGAGCCTGCGGGAGATCGTCGCCCTCCCTCCCAGCCCTTGCGGCTGAAGCCATCGACGACCTTCTGCTCCTGGGCGCCCTGCGGTGTTCGGGTGCGCGAACGAGCACGCCATCATGACCGATACGCCTGAGACGCCGGAAACCGAAGTCACTGAAAACACGGTGGAAACGCCTGTTGAACGGCCGCGCCGCACCCTGAGCCTGGGCGGCAGCCGTGGGGCGGCGCCGGTCGAGGAAGCCGCGCCCGAAGAACCCGTCGCGCCTGTCGCTGAAGACGACGACCACGGCGTCGACACCACGGCCGAGGAGGATGACGAGGACGATGACGGCGAGCCCATCGTCCCTAACGGCCGCATCACCCTGCAGGAACTGAACGAGAAGACGCCGGAAGACCTGGTCGCCTTCGCCGAAGGCCTGGACATCGAGAACGCCGGCAACCTGCGCAAGCAGGATCTGCTGTTCGCCATCCTGAAGACCCTGGCGGACGAAGAGGTCGAAATCATCGCCTCGGGCGTGCTGGAGATCCTGCCGGACGGCTTCGGCTTCCTGCGCAGCCCCGACGCCAACTATCTGCCGGGGCCGGACGACGTCTATGTCTCGCCGTCGCAGATCCGCCGCTTCGGCCTGCGTTCGGGCGACACGGTGCACGGCGCCGTGCGTGGCCCGCGAGAGGGCGAGCGCTACTTCGCCCTGCTCAAGGTCGATACGATTAACTTCGAAGATCCGGAGATGGTCAAGACCAAGGTCCTGTTCGACAACCTGACGCCGCTCTACCCCGAAGAGCGTCTGCACATGGAGATCCAGGACCCGACGCTGAAGGATCGCTCGGGCCGGGTCATCGACATCGTCGCCCCGCTCGGCAAGGGCCAGCGCTGCCTGATCGTGGCTCCGCCGCGCGTCGGTAAGACGGTCATGCTGCAGAACATCGCCAAATCGATCGAGCGCAACCATCCGGAAGTCTTCCTGATCGTCCTGCTGATCGACGAGCGCCCGGAAGAAGTCACCGACATGCAGCGCACGGTGAAGGGCGAGGTCGTGGCCTCGACCTTCGACGAGCCCGCTTCGCGCCACGTCGCCGTGGCCGAAATGGTGATCGAAAAGGCCAAGCGCCTGGTCGAACACAAGAAGGACGTGGTGATCCTGCTGGACTCCATCACGCGTCTGGGCCGCGCCTATAACGCCACCGTCCCGTCGTCGGGCAAGGTGCTGACCGGCGGCGTCGACGCCAACGCCCTGCAACGTCCCAAGCGCTTCTTCGGCGCCGCGCGCAATGTGGAGCAGGGCGGTTCGCTGACCATCATCGCCACGGCCCTGATCGACACCGGCAGCCGCATGGACGAGGTGATCTTCGAAGAGTTCAAGGGCACCGGCAACTCGGAAATCGTGCTGGACCGCAAGGTCGCCGACAAGCGCATCTTCCCGGCGATCGACGTGCTCAAGTCCGGCACCCGCAAGGAAGACCTCATCACGCCGAAGGACCAGCTGGCCAAGACCTATGTCCTGCGCCGCATCCTCAACCCGATGGGTCCGCAGGACGCGATCGAGTTCCTGCTCGACAAGCTGCGCCAGTCGAAGAACAACGCGGACTTCTTCCAGTCGATGAACACCTGATACTGGCCCTAGCGCCGCCCGCGCGGCGAGCGGCTGCTTGAGGGCTGTTTCACGTGAAACACGCGCCGAGCTTGAAAGGCAGATGTCATGAAGCTGAACATCGAGATCGACTGCACCCCGGCCGAGGCCCGGGCCTTTCTGGGCCTGCCGGACGTGACGCCGCTCAACGATCATCTGGTCGCCGAGATGCAGAAACGCATGGACGCCAACATGGCCGCGATGCAGCCCGATGAACTGATGAAGACCTGGACCAGCTTCGGCGTTCAGGCCCAGGACCAGTTCCGCCGCCTGATGGAAGCCGCCGTCACGGGCGCGGCAAAACCTTGAGCCTGACGGCGTGAGCGACACCATCTTCGCCCTCGCCACTCCGCCGGGGCGGGGGGCCATCGCCGTGCTGCGCCTGTCGGGTCCAGCCACCGAAACGACGCTGACGGCGCTGGGGGCAGGGGGGCTGACGCCCCGCCTGGCCTCGGTGCGCAGTTTGCGCCAAGAGGGCCGTCTGATCGACGAGGCTCTGGTGCTGCGCTTCGTGGCTCCGCGCTCCTATACGGGCGAGGACTCGGCCGAACTGCATCTGCATGGCGGTCGCGCCGTGGTCGAAGCGGCCAGCGCCGCCCTCATCGCGCTGGGCCTGCGCCCGGCCGAGCCCGGCGAGTTCACCCGACGGGCTTTCCAGAACGGCCGCATGGATCTGGCCCAGGCCGAGGCCGTCGCCGACCTGATCGACGCGGAAACGGACGCCCAAAAGACCCAGGCTCTGGGCCAGCTCGACGGCGCCCTGTCGGCGGCCTACGCCGGTTTCCGCCGTGATCTGCTGAAGGCCCTGTCCCTGGTTGAGGCCGAGATCGACTTCCCCGACGAGGAAGTGCCCGACAATCTGGCGCGCACCGCCGGGCCGATTCTGGACGCCCTGGCCGCCGATCTGCGCGCGGCCCTGGCCGATTCCGATCGCGGCCGACGGGTGCGCGAGGGCTATCGCATCGTCCTGATCGGCGAGACGAATGCGGGCAAGTCTTCTCTGTTCAACGCGCTGGTGGCGCGCGAGGCGGCCATCGTCACCCCGATCGCCGGGACGACGCGCGACGTGTTGGACGCCGACATCATGATCGGGGGCTACGCCGTCACCCTGTCGGACACGGCGGGTCTGCGCGACAGCGACGATCCGGTCGAGGCGGAGGGCATCCGTCGCGCACGCTTGCGCGCCGAGGGCGCCGACCTGCGTCTATGGGTTCGTTCGCCCTCCACAGAAGGCGATACGGATCCGGCTTTCGGCTTCATCCGTTCCTCGGACCTTCAGGTGTTGAACAAGTCCGACCTGGGCGCAGTGGCGACGGCGCCCGATCTCGAAGCCTTGAGCGTCAGCACGACGACGGGGCAGGGGCTGTCTGAACTGCATGACTGGATCGCGGCTCGCCTGGCCCGCGACCTGTCCGGCGCCGACTTCCCGGCGGTGACGCGTGAGCGCCATCGTCGTCGCTTGGCTGAAGCTCTGGCCGCGGTTGAGGCAGGGCGTCGTGCGCTCGATCTGGCGCCCGAGATGGCGGGTGACGACCTTCGTCGCGCCGCCGAGGCCCTGGCCCGCGTCACCGGGGCCATCGGGGTGGAGGACATTCTGGGCGAGGTCTTCTCCTCCTTCTGCATCGGCAAATAGGCCCGGCTTTCGCCTGTTTCACGTGAAACAACGGTTCTCGAGCCGGTGGCGATTTCGGCTCGAATGGACTATGTGGACGCCATGAGTTCGACCCCCGATCATACCTACGACGTAGTCGTTATTGGCGGCGGCCACGCCGGATGCGAAGCCTCGACGGCCGCCGCGCGCGCGGGCGCCCGCACCCTGCTTCTGACCCAGAAGCTGGAGACCATCGGCGAGATGAGCTGCAACCCGGCCATCGGCGGCCTGGGCAAGGGCCATCTGGTGCGAGAGATCGACGCCTTGGATGGCGTCATGGGGCGTCTGGCGGACGTGTCCGGCATCCAGTTCCGCATGTTGAATCGCTCCAAGGGCGCCGCCGTGCGCGGTCCGCGCAGCCAGATCGACCGTCGCCTGTATCGCGAGGCCATGCAGGCGGAGCTGGCCGACTATCCGAACCTGACCCTGATGGCGGGCACGGCCGAGTGCCTGATCCTGAACGGCGATCGGGTGGTCGGCGTGACGACAGGGGCAGGGGAGACGATCCGCGCCGGCGCCGTGGTGCTGACGACCGGCACCTTCCTCAACGGTGTGATCCATCGCGGCGACCTGCGCATTCCGGCGGGCCGATATGGCGAAGACCCCTCGACGGGGCTGGCCGGTGATCTGCACGCGGCCGACCTGATGATGGGGCGGCTGAAGACCGGCACGCCCGCGCGCCTGGACGGCCGAACCATCGCCTGGGATCGGCTGGAGATGCAGGCGGCCGACGATCAGCCCGCGCCCTTCAGCTTCCTGACGGACCGCATCGAGGTGCCGCAGATCGCCTGCGGCGTCACCCACACGACGGAAGAGACGCATCGCATCATCGCCGAGAATCTGGGCGAGAGCGCCGTCTATGGCGGACGTTTGTCGGGACGCGGTCCGCGCTATTGCCCCTCGATCGAGGACAAGGTGGTGCGTTTCGCGGACAAGACCAGCCACCAGGTCTTCCTGGAGCCGGAAGGTCTGGATGACCCCAGCGTCTATCCGAACGGCATATCCACCTCGGTATCGGATGCGACCCAGCTGGCCTTCCTCCACACCATGCCGGGGCTGGAGAAGGTGGAGGTTTTCCGCTTCGGCTACGCCATCGAGTACGACTATGTCGATCCGCGCGAACTGACCCCGGCGCTGGAGGTCAAGAAGCGGCCCGGCCTCTACCTCGCGGGCCAGATCAACGGCACGACCGGTTATGAAGAGGCGGGAGCCCAAGGGCTGATCGCGGGTCTTAACGCGGCTCGCGCCGCCGCCGGTTCCGACCCGCTGATCCTCGGCCGGGATCAGGCCTATATCGGGGTGATGATCGACGACCTGGTGACGCGCGGCGTCACCGAGCCCTATCGTATGTTCACCAGCCGGGCCGAGTATCGGCTCACCCTGCGTGCAGATAATGCGGATCAACGCCTGACGCCGGTCGGCATCGAGGCCGGGATCGTCAGCGCCGATCGCGCCAAGGTATGGCTGGATAAGGCTGGCCGGTTAGACCGGGCGAACCGTGTTTCACGTGAAACGCAGTTCACGCCCAAGGAGGCGGGGACTCTGGGCATCAACGTCAATGCGGATGGGCAGCGCCGCTCGATCCGCGATTTGCTGGCCTTCCCCAACGTGTCGCTGGATCAGTTTGTTTCGGTCCGGCCCGAGATCGCCGACTGGCCTGTCGCCGTGCGCGAGCAGGTGGAGATCGACGCCGTCTACGCCGGCTATCTGGACCGTCAGGCCCAGGACGCCGAGGCTCTGCGGCGGGAGGAGGGGCTGTCCTTGCCTGCTGATCTCGACTACGCGGCCATCGGCGCCCTGTCGAATGAGGTGCGTGAGAAGCTGGCCATGATCCGACCTCTGACTCTGGGCCAGGCCGGGCGGATCGAAGGGATGACGCCGGGCGCCCTGACGGCGCTGCTGGCGCATGTGAAAAAGGCGAAGGGCGTGGAAGCCGATCTTGCGGCGGTCGTCGCCTGATGTCGGACGCCATTCAGACCTTCCGCGCCCAGACGGGCGCCAGCGACGCCAACATCGCCGATCTGCAAGCCTTTCTCGTCATGCTGACCGAGGCCAATGAGGTAATGAACCTGGTCGGGCCGGACACTATTCCCGACTTTTGGAACCGCCATGCCTGGGACAGCGCGCAGCTGTTGAACTTGGCGCCGGAGGCCAAGACCTGGGCTGATCTGGGGGCGGGGGCGGGCTTTCCCGGCGTGGTCCTGGCCATCCTGCTGAAGGGCCGTCCTGGCGCCCATGTCTGGCTGATCGACAGCCTGGGCAAGCGCTGCCGTTTCCTCCAGACCATTGTGGATGCGCTCGATCTGCCCGCGACCGTCGTCAATGGGCGGGCTGAGGAGCAGACGATTTCCGTCGACGTCGTCACCGCGCGCGCAGTGGCGGCGATGGACAAGCTGCTGGGTTATGCACAGCCCTACTTCCAACGCGGTGCAAAAGGCCTGTTTCTCAAGGGAGAGAAGGCCGAGGCTGAGTTGAAAGAGGCCCGCCGGGTCTGGCAGTTTGAGGCTGAGCTTACGGTCTCGCGCAGCGATCCGCGCGGCCGCATCGTTTCACTGGGGAGCCTTCGCCGTGTCCGTTGAGTCCGTAAAGCAGCCCCGCGTGCATGAAACCCGCGTCCTGGCGGTCTCCAACCAGAAAGGCGGGGTCGGCAAGACCACGACCGCCATCAACCTGGGCACCGCCTTGGCGGCGATCGGGGAGAAGGTGCTGATCGTCGACATGGACCCGCAGGGCAATGCCTCCACGGGTCTGGGTGTTCCACGTGAAACACGGCGGGTGACGATCTATGACGTCATCGTCGACGGCCGCCCGGTGGACGAGGCCGCCATTGAGACCGCGGTGCCGGGGCTGTTCATCGTCGCCGCCGACGCCGACATGTCGGGCGTCGAGATCGAGTTGAGCCAGGCGGATCGTCGGTCCTATCGCCTGCGCGACGCCCTGGCGAAGCAGGGGGGCAATGGTCATGCCCGGTTTGACTATGTGCTGATCGACTGCCCGCCGTCGCTGAATCTTCTGACGCTGAACGCCATGGCGGCGGCCGACGCCGTCCTGGTGCCGCTGCAGTGCGAGTTCTTCGCCCTGGAAGGCTTGACCCAGTTGATGCGGACCATCGACATGGTGCGCCAGAGCCTGAACCCGGCGCTGGAGATTCAGGGGCTGGTCCTGACCATGTATGACCGCCGCAACGCCCTGTCGGGTCAGGTGGCGGCCGATGTGCGCGCCCATTTCGGCGACAAGGTCTATGACAGCGTCATCCCTCGCAACGTCCGGGTGTCCGAGGCGCCGTCCTTCGGCAAGCCGGCGCTCATCTATGATCTGAAATGTGCGGGCAGCCAGGCCTATCTGAAGCTGGCCCGTGAACTGGTGGCGCGTGAGCGTCAGCGTCGTCAGGCCCTGGCCGCCTGATGGGCGGTCTGATCCGATAAACAGTAACGGAATCGATATCTTGTCCGAACGTCAGCGTGGTCTGGGCCGGGGTCTCTCGGCGCTTCTGGGAGAAAACGCGCAGGAGCCAGTCGCCGTCGACGCGACCGGCCCGGCGCCGGCCGGCGTGCAACGCGCGCCGATCGAGGCGCTGAAGCCGAATCCGGACCAGCCGCGCAAGATCTTCGCCAAGACGGATCTGGACGAACTGACGGCCTCGATCCGCGATAAAGGGGTGCTGCAGCCCATTCTGGTGCGGTCGCAACCGGGCGAGCAAGGCGTGTGGCAGATTATCGCTGGCGAGCGCCGCTGGCGCGCCGCCCAGGCCGCCCGCCTGACCCAGGTGCCGATCGTCGTTCGCGAGATGGACGATATCGAGGTGCTTGAGGTCGGCGTCATCGAGAACGTCCAGCGCGCCGACCTGAACCCGATGGAAGAGGCCAACGCCTATGCCGTCCTGATGGAGCGGTTCGGCCGCACCCAGGACGCCCTGGCCGGGGTGGTGGGCAAGAGCCGCAGCCACGTCGCCAACACCCTGCGCCTGCTGCAACTGCCCGAGGCGGTGCGCGAGCATGTGGTGCGGGGCGATCTGTCGGCCGGCCACGCCCGCGCCCTGATCACGGCTCCGAATGCCGAGGAACTGGCGGCGAGGTCATCGCCAAGGGGCTGAACGTGCGTCAGACCGAGGCGCTGGCGCGTCGCGCGGTGGAAGGTCCGAAAACGCCCAAGGCCAGGCCGGTCATGAGCGGCGAGGGCGCGGCCGACATCGCGGCCCTGGAACAGGATCTGTCCGACGCCCTGGGCCTTCAGGTCTCTTTGGCCGACAAGGGCGGCAAGGGCGAGATCACAGTTAAATACGGCACCCTGGAACAGCTCGACGACCTGTGCCGACGCCTGATGCGGGGCTGAGGCTCTTTTCGACGCCATCCATGTTAGGGTGTCGCCATGACTGAAAACTCTGACAAAATCAGCGCAGCCGAAGCGTTGAAACGGGTCTTGGCCGCGAAGAAGGCGGCGCAGCAGGATGGCGGCGGCTTTACCGGCGTTGATGGAGCCCGCAAGGCGGAACAGTCGATGCAGCGTCAGGCGGCGGCCTTGAACAAGCCCGCCTTCCGTCGCGCCTCCAAGCGAGGCTGAGGGACGCCGCCGCCGTCTCGTGCGCGCCTTAAAGCCCCATGCGCTTGGCGCGAGCGGCGATCTCCAGCAGCAGGCGTTCGGCGATCAGAGCTTCGGGCATGCCTGTGGTCTTGGTCATGACGTCGGCGGTGTTGATGCTGTCCTGCACCTCGTCGAGCAGTTCGAGCCGCCAGGCGCGCGATTGGCGCAGCATTTCCGCTTCCTGTTTCCAGAACACGCCGGCGGCCTTGGCGGCCTCCTTGGCGCCTGCGCCGTTGGCTTGCAGGACATTGATCCGGCGTAGTTTTCCGAGATGAAGCGAGGCCATGCGTACGGCCATGACGGCGCTTTCGCCCTCGGCCAGGGCGCGGCGCAGACCCGCCTGGGCGGGGCCGGGGCGGCCGCCGAAGGCCTGCAAGGCGGCGTCTGACAGGGAGGCGTCGGGCTCGACCCCCAGGTGGGCGTCCAGCTCTTCCACATCGATGGTGCGGCCCGATCCGGGGCCGATATAGAGGATCAGCCGCTCGATCTCCTGACGCATCAGGCCGCGTTCGCGGGGCAGGCGGGCGACGAAGCGGTCCAGGGCGTCGGAAGACAGGCCGACCTTGTCCGCGCCCAGGGCCTCGCGCGTCATGCGGGCGACATCGCCGACCTCGTCTTCATAGCAGGCGATGGCGACTGCGCCCTGGGCCTTTTCGGCGGCCTTGCGCAGGGCGGATTCGCGGCCCAGCGCCCCGGCCTCGACCACCAACATGGCGTCGGGATTATAGGCGCCCTCGGCGTGGGCGGTCAGGGCGGCGGCCACGGCCTTGTCCACGCCTGCCTTGCCGTCCGACATCCGGATGCGCACCAGGCGCCGCCCGCCGATCATGCTGAGCGCCGTCAGCGCCTCTTCCAGCCGCACGGCGTCGCCGTCGATGTCGGCCTCGGTCAGCAGGGTGACGTTGAAGGGGTCGTTCAGATCCGAGGTGATCGTGCGGCACAACGTCAGGGCGCGCTCGGTCACGCCCGAACGGTCTTTGCCGTGGATGACGGCGGCGCGGACGCCAGCGTCCGGCGCCTTCAGGAAGCGGTCGACGTCGGGCCGCTTGGACAGGATCATGCGAAGGCCTTCAGAGCCCCGCCAGGACGCGCATCATGTCCAGGCGGATCAGACGGGCCAGGTCGGCGGCGGCCCGGTCCTCGCCGTCCTGCTGGGCGGCGATGGCGGCGTAGGGCTGATCCGCGGCGGCGTAGGTGACGGTCGTCGTCTGCACGCCCTTGATCGTCTCGCCGCCAGCGGCGGGGGTCAGGGCCCAGGCGGCCTTGACCGTCAGCTCATAGCGGCTGGCGGTGTCGTCGATGCGGCGGCCCAGAGGGCGGCGGCTCTGCTCGACCTCGGTCGTCAGGCGATAGAGGGGGGCCTGGCCGCCGCCGTCGCGGCCGAAGGCATCCTCCAGCTGCTCGCGCAGGCGATAGCCCAGCCGGTCGTCCGGCGTGGTCACGGCGATGCGCGACAGGCCGCCGCTGACGCCGGTCTCGCCGTACATGGGCGTGAAGCCGCAGGCCGCCAGCAGGCTTGCGCCCGCCAGGACGCCGAGCAGGGCCAGGCGGCGCATCAGCCGGCCACCAGATTGACGATACGGTCGGGCACCACGATCACCTTGCGAACGCTGAGGTTGTTGGCGGCAAGGTAAGCCTGAACCGTCGGATTGGCGAGGGCGGCGGCCTCGACCGTCGCATTGTCCGATCCGCGCGGCAGGACGACTTCGCCGCGACGTTTGCCGCCGATCTGAACGGGCAGGGTGACCTGGTCGTCGGCGGCCAGGGCGGCGTCATAGACGGGCCAGGGCGCGTCCAGCACCATTCCAGCCTCGCCCAGCCGGGTCCAGCATTCCTCGGCGAGGTGCGGGGTGAAGGGCGCCATCAGCCGCGCCAGGGCGGCCAGGGCGGTCTTCTTCGCCTCGGCGCCCGCCTTGTCGTGTTGGCGGATGGTCGCCAGGAAGGCGTAGAGCTTGGCCACGGCCGAGTTGAAGCGGAAATGCTCGACGCCCTCGCTGACGGCCTTGATGGCCTTGTGCGTCTCGCGGATCAGGGCGGAGTCCGCATCGGGATTCGCGGGCGCGGCGACGTCAAAGCCGTCGAACTCGCCCCAGACGCGCTGGACGAAGCGGGCGGCGCCTTCGACGCCCCCGGTCGACCACTGGATGTCGCGCTCAGGCGGGCTGTCGGACAGGATGAACAGGCGGCCGGCGTCCACGCCATAGGCGGTGATGATGTCCTGGGGCGCGACCACGTTCTTCTTGGACTTCGACATCTTCTCGATGTCGCCGATCGTTACCGGGGCGCCGGTGGACAGGCGGGTGGCGACGCGCTGACCGTCCACCGTCTCGATGCGGACGTCCGACGGCTCGACCCAGCGCGGTTTGCCGCTGTCTTCATGGCCGTCGAAATAGGTCTCGTGAACCACCATGCCTTGCGTGAACAGGCCCGCGAACGGCTCCTTCACGTCCATCAGACCGGCGTCCGACAGGGCGCGGGTGATGAAGCGGGCGTAGAGCAGGTGCAGGACGGCGTGCTCGACCCCGCCGATATACTGATCGACCGGCAGCCATTTGGCGGCGGCGGCCTTGTTGATCGGCTCGGCCGCCTTGGGGTCGGCGAAGCGGGCGAAATACCAGGAGCTGTCGACGAAGGTGTCCAGCGTGTCCGTCTCGCGTCGGGCGGCGGCGCCGCACGAGGGACAGTCGACGTGCTTCCAGGTCGGATGGCGGTCCAGCGGGTTGCCGGGCACGTCGAAGGTGACGTCCTTGGGCAGTTCGACCGGCAGTTGGTCGCCTGGCACCGGCACGACGCCGCAGGCCTCGCAGTGGATGACCGGGATGGGGCAGCCCCAGTAGCGCTGGCGGCTGACGCCCCAGTCGCGCAGGCGATAGATGGTCGCGCCTTCGCCCGTTCCGGCGGCCTCGATGCGGCGGATGGCCTCGGCCTTGGCGGCCTCGATGTCCAGACCGTTCAGGAAGTCGGAATGGAAGATGGAGCCGGGGCCGGTATAGGCCTCGTCCGCCACGGCGAAGTCGTCGCCCGCGCCCTCGGGGCGGACGACCGGGATCACCGGCAGATCGTATTTGCGGGCGAAGTCCAGATCGCGCTGGTCATGCGCCGGGCAGGCGAAGATGGCGCCCGTGCCGTAGTCGGACAGGATGAAGTTGGCGATCCACACCGAGACCTCGGCCCCGGTGAAGGGATGGACGACCTTCAGCCCGGTGTCCCAGCCGATCTTCTCGGCCTGTTCGATGTCGGCCTGACTGGCGCCGCCCTTGCGGCATTCGGCGACGAAGGCGGCGACCTTGGGGTCGGCCTCGGCCAGTTGCTTCGAGATCGGATGATCGGGGGCCAGACCCATGAAGCTGGCGCCGAACAGGGGTGTCGGGGCGGGTGGTGTAGATCTCCAACCCGTCGTCGAATCCGGCCGGAGAGGCGCCCGCCCAAGCCCACTTCATCTGCAGACCTTTGGACCGGCCGATCCAGTTTTCCTGCATCAGGCGGACCTTCTCGGGCCAGCGGCCTTCCAGCTCGGCCAGGCCGTCAATTAGATCATCCGCATACTGAGTAATGCGCAGGAACCACTGGTTCAGCTTGCGTTTCTCGACCACGGCGCCCGAACGCCAGCCGCGCCCGTCGATGACCTGTTCATTGGCCAGGACGGTGTTATCGACGGGATCCCAGTTGACCACGCCGTCCTTGCGATAGACCAGGCCGCGCTTGAACAGCTCCAGGAACCAGGCTTGCTGCTTGCCGTAGTAGTCGGGGTCGCAGGTGGCGAACTCACGCGACCAGTCCAGCGACAGGCCCAGCAGCTTCAGCTGGTCGCGCATGGCGGCGATGTTGGACCAGGTCCAGTCGCCAGGGTGGACGCCGCGCTCCATGGCCGCGTTCTCGGCCGGCATGCCGAAGGCGTCCCAGCCCATCGGATGCAGGACGTCGAAACCCTGCGCCCGCTTGTGACGCGCCACCACGTCGCCCATCACATAGTTGCGGGCGTGGCCCATGTGGATGTTGCCCGACGGATAGGGGAACATCTCCAGGACGTAGTATTTCGGACGGCCGGTGTCGGCGTTGGACACCGAGAAGGCGTCGGCCGCAGCCCATCGGGCCTGCTGGCGGGGTTCGGCGGTCTTGGGCTCGTAGCGGGCCACGGCGTATCCTGAGGCGGCGCCTCAGGCGCGAAGCTTGAGGCGGGCCTGAGGACGCGTTGAAGACGAAAGGTGAGGGGCGGCCGGTCTTTAGCGACGGGCCGCGTTGGCGAGGTTGAGCTGGCGCGCCTTGGTCAGGATGGCGTTCTCCAGATCGGTTTCGGTCTGGGCCGCGACCGGAGCGGAGACCCAGGCGCCGGCGGCGTCCTTGACTTCCTTGGTTACGGCGACGTTCAGGGCGTCGGCGCGCAGGCGGCGATCCAGGATGAAGACGGTCGCCTTGAAGCGCTCGTTCGGCGCCTGCGGATTGACGTACCAGTCATAGTTGACCACGCCGCCCCACGGATCGGCGCTGGTCAGGGGCATGAAGGACAGGGTGTCCAGGGTGGCGCGCCACAGATAGGCGTTCACGCCGATGCCCAGCTGGGCCTCCATGGTGGGCGCCTTGGCCTTAGAGCCGCCGAACGGCAGGCTGGAGCAGCCCCCGAGCAGCAGGCCCGAGGCGATCAGGGCGACCGCAGCGCCGCGAACAAGAGCCATTCCGTGATCTCCGTGAAAGGGTTTGACGGCGCGTGAGGGAACGTCGCCTGGCGACGCCCACGCACGTTCGCGTCAGCAACGCTCTATAACACGGCGAAAAGGGGCGATGACAAGGCGATCTGGCATCAGACTCGACCGATAGAGGCCTCGGTCTCGCCCTTCTGCGTGACAAGGGCGCCACAGCCCGCGCCGGAGTCGCCTGGAACCTGTACCATAGGGCCACGTTCCGTTGACCGTAGGAATGCAGTCCATATCTTATCCCCAGATCAGACGCGGCTCGTTCAGGCGTTCTGAGGTCGTCAACGAGGATCGCCGCAGAAAACGAGCGGTCCATAGGGTGGGTGAAATGCGTTTCGTCGCCGTCATCGCTGCAAGCGTGGGCGCCCTGGCCTTGGCCGGGGCGGCGACCGACGCCGCTGCGCAGACGCGCGGCCGCGCCCCTGCCGTCAGCCTGACCGACATCGCCGCCCAGTCGCCCAGCACCCCGACCGCCGCCCAGCGCCGCGGCCTGCGCTGGAACGAGAACGGCCGCTGGGGCCTGAACTTCAACCTGAACCAGCCCGTCGGCCGCGAAGCCGACTGGGGCGACGTCGAGGCCGGGGCCTATTACCGCCTCAGCCCGCGCCTGCGCGTCGGCGCCGCCGCCAACTTGGCCTCGCCGGAAGTCGATCCGGCCCGTGCGCCCGAAAGCGCCGCTGATCGCCGCGCCGCCCCGCGCGTGCGCCTCGAGACCATCTTCAAGTTCTGATCCTGGGCGCTCTCTCAGCGAGAGGTGAACGCCGCTTGGATCGCCTCCACGCCCGCTAGACCGCACGCGCCTGATTCGCTGAGGGCTTGCGTGTTGCGCGCCGTGACGCCGCCCAGGGCGTAGACCGGGCAGGGGGCCATGGTGACCAAGGCGGAGAACCGCTCCACGCCCAGCGCGGGCTTGGCCGCTGAAGCGCCGCCGGCCGGGAAGACCGGCGACAGCACCAGGGCGTGCAGGTCGCGCGCGCCGCGCACCGCCGCTTCCGAATGCGCCGCGCCGGTCAGCAGCCAGTCTGGCCGCCGTCCCGACAGGGCGTAGGCCGACGAGAGGGCGCGTTCGGGCAGGTGTACGCCGTCAGCCTCCACCCGCTCGGCCAGGGCGGCGTCCAGCCCGACCAGCAGCAATGCGCCTGCCGCCCGCGTCGCCTCGCGCAGACGAAGCCCGGTCTCGACGGCGTCGGCGGCGCCGAAGGCGCGGTACACGACCCCAGCGCCCGCAGGCAGCCGCGCCGCCGTCTCCCACGGCCGGGGCGTCCGCTCTGGATCGGTGAAGAACAGCAGGGGCGGCAGGGGGCGCGGGCTGACAGGCGCCGCCGCGAGGGCTACAGACTGCGACAGGGTCTGGGCCGCCGCCCAAAGGGTGCGCGCGTCCTCGGCCATGAGTTCGGACAGGGTCATGACCGCCACTACGCCCGCTTTCGCCGTTTCGTCCATCGCCGACCGCTTCGCCGAGGTGCGTCGCCGCATCCATGACGCGGCCCTGGCGGCGGGCCGCGACCCTGCTTCCGTGGTGCTGACGGCTGTGTCCAAGACGCAGGGCGACGCCGCCCTCGACGCCGCCCTGGCGGCCGGCCAGCGGGTGTTCGGCGAGAACCGGGTGCAGGAGGCCAAGGCCCACTGGGATGAGCGTCGCGCCGCCCTGCCGGATCTGGAGCTGCGCCTGATCGGCCCCCTGCAGACCAATAAGGCGCAAGACGCGGTCGAACTGTTCGACGTCATCGAGACTCTGGATCGCGAACGCCTCGCCGCCGCCCTGGCCGCCGCCGCGCGCAAGACGGGCCGTCGTCCCCGCGTCCTGGTTCAGATCAACACGGGCGCCGAGCCGCAGAAGGCGGGCGTGCTGCCGGACGACGCCGACGCCCTGATCGCCGCCGCGCGCGACATTCACGGCCTGACGGTCGAGGGGCTGATGTGCATTCCTCCGGCCGACGAAGACCCCGCGCCGCACTTCGCCCTGCTGGCTGCGATCGCCGCGCGCAATAGCCTCTCGGTCCTGTCGATGGGCATGAGCGGCGACTATCTGACGGCGATCGAGGCGGGCGCGACCCATGTTCGAGTGGGTTCGGCCCTGTTCGGGGAACGAAATATGGTCCCTGCGACCTCTTAGGACGCAATATCGCGCCCGGCGCCCTTGGCGTTCGGCTCAAGCCTCGCCATTCTAAAGAGACCATGCGCACGCCCAAGACCATTCTGATCATCGATGACGACAACGACCTGCGCGAGGCCTTGGCCGAGCAGTTGGCGCTTCATGAGGAATTCCGCCCGGCCCAGGCCGCGACGGCGACCGACGGCGTGCGCCAGGCCAAGGAGGCGCGGGCCGATCTGATCCTGCTCGACGTCGACCTGCCCGACATGGACGGCCGCGAGGCCTGTCGCCTGATCCGCAAGGCGGGCGTCTCCACCCCGGTCATCATGCTGACGGCGCAGTCGTCAGATTCGGACGCCATCCTCGGTCTCGACTCCGGCGCCAATGACTACGTCACCAAGCCCTTCCGCTTCGCGGTTCTCTTGGCGCGCATCCGCGCCCATCTGCGCAGCCACGAACAGTCCGAGGACGCCGTCTTCCAGGTCGGCCCCTATGAGTTCCGTCCGGCCTCCAAGCTGATGGTCGACGACAAGGGCAAGAAGGTCCGGCTGACCGAGAAGGAAACCAACATCCTCAAGTACCTCTATCGCGCCGGGGCCAAGCCGGTGTCGCGCGAAGAGCTGCTGACCGAGGTCTGGGGCTACAACGCCGGGGTCACCACCCACACCCTGGAAACGCACATCTATCGCCTGCGTCAGAAGATCGAGGTCGAGCCGGGCCAGGCCCGTCTGCTGCTGACCGACGCCGGCGGCTACCGCCTCCAGCCCTGACCCTCAGATGAGCGAGCGTCGCCCGACCCCGCCGCTGGTGGCGCTTCGGGCGTTCGACGCAGCGGCCCGCCTCGGCAGCTTCCGCGAGGCGGCCGAGGAGTTGGGCGTCACCCCCGGCGCCGTCAGCCGCCATGTGAAGGCGCTGGAGATGCGGCTGGGCCTGCGCCTGTTCGATCGCTTCAACCGTTCGGTGCGCCTGACCGCCGACGGCAAGCGCCTGGCCCAGGGCGTGGCCGACGCCTTCGAGCGGCTGGAAAGCGCGCTGGAGGCCGTGCGGCCGGGCCGCTCGCGTCAGCTGCGCATCACCGCCCTGCCGTCGCTGGCCAGCAAATGGCTGTCGCCGCGCCTGCATCGCTTCAGCGAGGAAAATCCGGATCTCGACCTGATCGTCTTCGCCGAGGACCGCATCGCCGACCTGTCGAACGGCGAGGCCGACGTGGCCCTGCGCTACGGAGAAGGCCCCTATCCGGGGCAGGTGGCGCGGCGGCTGGTCAATGAGCGGCTGATCCCGGTCTGCGCCCCGTCCTTCGCCGCCGCGCGGCGGTTGAACCAGCCGTCCGACCTGCTGGACGTGGTGCTGATCCATGAGACCTGGCACGACATGCCCTACGCCGACCGCATGGGCTGGAAGGCCTGGTTCGAGAGCGCCGGGGTTGATGATCCGCGCGTGAACCACTTGCGCGGCCCCCATTTCAGCCACAGCCATCTGGCGCTGGAGGCGGCTTTATCAGGACGCGGCGTGGCCCTGACCTCGGCGCCCCTGGCGGCGGACGACCTGCGCGAGGGGCGGCTGATCCAGCCGGTCGATCACGCCCTGACCAATGACCTGGCCTATTGGGCGGTGGTCCTGCCCGAACGGGCGGACGAACCCAAGCTGCGGCGCTTCCTCAACTGGATCGTGGCCGAATCGCGGCTGGATGAGGACGCAGATGCGGATCGGATGACCTGAGATCATCCGACGCGGCCTAACCGTGGTTTGTCCCGTACAGTCGCGCCGCCTATCTTGAGACCGTTCGGAACTCCCCCGCCGAAAGGAACCAAGTCATGAAACTCGTGCATCCCCGCGCTTCGAGCTTCTCGTTCGAAGGCATCGTCGTCTTCACCGGCAGCGTCACCCTGATCCTGATGGGCGTGCTGGCCGGGGCCAAGCTGCTGGGCGCAGCCTGAGCTTAAATCAACGCGGGCGCCATTCGCTGAGAAGGGCGCCCGTGGCCCCATCCTCGAAGGCCAGCCGGTCCAGCCGCAAAGCGGCGATGCAGACCGGCCGGTTTTCGGCGTCCTGCTGGACGCAATGGACGGCCTTGCCGTCCGCGAAGGCGGTCAGCCGTCCTTCCAGCCGCAGCGCATAGCCGCCCGGCGCCGGCGTCGGCGCGACGCCCTTTTCTCCCCGAATGACATGGATATAGGCCTGGCCCTGACGACGGCCCAGGCGCGAGCCGCCCGTTTCAAACACGGCGGCCAGCCCGGCGCTGCGCTCAAGCTGGACGATTGGCGGCGCCGCGACGTCGTCAACGGTCTTGGTCTCAGTCGTCTTGCCCTCGGCGGGTGTCTTGATCGCCGTTTGAGCCGGCGAAGGCGCGAGTTCCGGGGCGGGGGCGGTCAGAGCTGCTGACGCCGGACAGGCGTCCAGGCCGCTCCATGGCCGGGCGATCCAGAAGCCTTCGACCGCCTCCCACTTGTCGACCGCCCCTTCGCGGGTCGCGGGGACCAGGGCCGACGCGCCCAGGTCTTCCGGCGTGACCGTCAGGGTCAGGCTTCCGTCGGCATTGCGAACGAGGCGGGGTAGGCCGCCGGCTTCGCTGGCGACGGCCGCCTCGCCGCCGCAGCCGAAAGGCAGGCGCACCGACACCGTTCGGCCGGTCAGGGCGGCGTCGCGCGTCTGGCCGTCGGCCAGGGCTGTTCCGGCCTCGGTCAGGGCGGCCAGCAGGGCGGCGCGGTTCAGGGTGGAGTCCAGCACGACCGTCGGTGGCGGGGCCGGATCCGCAGGGGGGGCAGGTTCCGGCGGCCGCTGGCACCAGGTCAGAAGCGGCAGGGCCGCCGCCAGGGCGAGCGGCGCGGCCAGACGGGTCGTTGTGATCGACATGGAACCAGCCTAACACGAGAAACGCTGATTGGCGCCCCGGCCCGTGATCGCGGTCGAGGCTGGGCTGAAAAAAGGGGGTCTTGCGCGGGTGACGCTGGACCAGATCATCGCTCTCATCGTTCTGATCGCCGTGGTCGGGGTGATGATTCACGGGCGGATGCGTTCGGACGTGGTGGCGCTCAGCGGGGCGGCGACCTTGCTGCTGTTCGGCGTGGTTCGCCCGGTCGAGGTGCAGAGCGCCTTTGCCAGTCCGGCGGTCATCGCCCTGGCCGGGCTGTTCGTCATCGCCTACGCCATCGAACTGTCGGGTCTGCTGGGCCTGATAATCCGCAAGGCGACGTCCTTGTGTCAGCGTTTCGGCGCGACGGGCATCTGGGTGGTGATCGGCCTGTGCGGCTCGGTCGGCGGCTTTCTGAACAATACGCCGGTGGTGGTGCTGGCCGCGCCGGTCGTGCGCGACATGGCCAAGTCGCTGAAGCTGTCGCCCAAGCGGTTCCTGATGCCGCTCAGCCATGTGACGGTCATGGGCGGCCTGCTGACCCTGATCGGCACCTCGACCAATCTGCTGGTCAACGACATGGCGCGCAACGCGGGCCAGCCGGTGTTCAGCCTGTTCGAGATCACGCCTGTGGGTCTGATCATCGCCCTGGTCGGCGGGCTGTGGCTCTATGTCTTCGGCGCGCGCCAATTGGGCCGCTCGGCCACGGCTGAGGAAGAAGCTGAAGCTGAACGGGAGCGCCTTGCTGCGGAAGCGCAGGCGGCCAAGACGTCGCGTCGGTGGCGTCTGCCCTTCTCCCTGCCGTCGCTGGCTCGGCTCGGCGAAAGCCGCAACCAGCGCGACGGCACCGGCGACGCCCACCTGGGCGACGTTGATCTCTATTCTTCAGCAGACCGCCCGTTGCAGTGGAAGCGGGCGCTGATCGCCCTGGCGGTCTTCGTCCTCGTGGTGGCGGCGGCGGGCCTGGGAATCGCGCCCATAGCGGCGGCGGCCTTCGCCGGGGCGGTGGCCCTGATCCTGCTGGGCGTGCTGACGCCGGAAGAGGCCTATTCGGGCCTGAAGCCGGACATCCTGCTGTTGATCGCCGGCATGGTTGTGGTCGGCACCGCCATCGAAGTGACGGGACTGGCGGCGCAAGGCGCGGGCCTGCTGATCGAGGTGATCCGTCCGTTCGGGCCGCTGGGCGCCCTGATCGTGCTCTACGGCGTGACCCTGTTCGCGACCGAGCTTCTGTCCAACGCCACGGTGGCGGTGCTCGTGACGCCGATCGCGGTCGCCCTGGCCGAGAGCCTGGGGGTCGATCCGCGCCCCTTCCTGGTGGCGGTGATGATGGCCGCCTCGGCCGCCTTCGCCACCCCCTTCGGCTATCAGACCAACGTCCTCGTCTATCAGATGGGCGGCTACAGCTACATGGACTTCGTCCGTGTCGGCACGCCGCTGAACCTGATCACCTGGGCGGCGGCCATGGTCGCCATCCCGATCTTCTTCCCCTTCTGAGGCGGCCTCAGACGTCCAGGTCCATCACGACCGGGGCGTGGTCGCTGGGCCGCTCCCACTCGCGCACCGTGTCCATGATGCGGGCGCTGCCCTTGACCACGGCGGGCGTCAGGCCGGGCGAGGTCCACAGATGGTCCAGGCGCAGGCCCCGGTTCGATTTGCGGAAATCCTTGGCGCGATAGCTCCACCAGCTGGCCAGCTTTGTCGGGTCGGGGATCTGGTCGCGCAAAACGTCGGCGAAACCGCCTGCGTCCTGAAGCCGGTACAGGGTCTCGACCTCGCCGGGGGTGTGGCTGACCACCTTGGACATGAAGCGGTGGTTCCAGACGTCGTTCTCGCCCGGCGCGATATTGAAATCTCCGGCCAGGACCAGAGGCCGCTGGCGGTCGCGGGTCTTCATCTCGGCGGTCAGCCGCTCATAGAAGTCCATCTTGTGATCGAACTTGGGGTTCAACGCCCGGTCGGGCAGGTCGCCGCCCGCCGGGATGTAGAAGTTCTGCACCTCCACGCCCTCGACCACGGCCGAGACGCAGCGGGCGTGGCCCTCGCGGCAGACGTCTAGTTTCGGGCTGTCGACGATGGGCAGGCGGCTGGCGATCGCCACCCCGTGCCAGCCCTTTTGGCCGCCGATCCGCAGGTAGGGCAGGCCCATGTCGATGAAGGCCTGACGCGGGAACTGGTCCTCGGTGCATTTGATCTCCTGCAGGCACAGGACGTCCGGGGCGTTCTCGGCGACGAAACGGGCGACCTGATCAATGCGCAGGCGGACCGAGTTGATGTTCCAGGTGACGATGCGAAGGCTCATGCCAGCGGGCTTAGCAGCTTGGCGGGGCGGGGTCTAAGCCGGTTGTCGCGCGCATTAAAAAAGCGCCCGGAGCGAAGTCCGGGCGCATGAAGTTCGTCTCTCTCGCCGCCAGGCGGGGATGAATCCGTGGCGGGCGGGACGGCCGCCGCCGTCCTGTGCCCAAAGTGTCACGCCCGGCGAAAAAGGTCAAACCGTCACAAATTCGCCCTGCTTTTTTTCTGGGCGCGGATCAGTTGCGGCGATTGCGACGCGTCGGGTCGCGCAGCTGGAACAGGCTGGCGGCCAGGCCCGGCGCCGGTTGCAGCGTGGTCAGCTGGACCCGCGTGCGCGAGCCTTGCGCGTCGGTGATGGTCCATTCCTGCAGCCGCACGGGCGAACCGGCGAAAGCCAGGATGACCGAGCCTTCGTTGGGGCGGCGCGCGTCGCGGGCGGTGATGGCGAAGGCGCCGGAGTCCATGCGCGTGATCCGGTCGATCTTCACGCCCTGATCCAGCCGGACCTCGCGCGCCAGGAAGGTGGACAGCGGCGTCTGGCCCAGCGGCGCCTGACGGAAGACGTTCAGGCGCGGATCCCAACGGCTGACGTTATTGCCGTCGGCGACGACCAGCAGGCCCGCAGGCTCGGTGTATTCGAACCGCATCTTGCCGGGCCGCTGCAGATAATAGCGGCCGGTGCGGCGCTGATTGTTCGGCCCGGTCTCGACGAACGTCCCCTGGGCCGTGGTCATGGCGGTCAGATAGGTCTGGGCCTGGCGCAGGACGGCTTGGTCGTCGGCCGACAGCCCGGCCTGCGCCAGGACGGCGGCGGGGGCGGCGGCGAGGGCGACCAGGGCGGCGGAGCCGAGGCCGAAGGCGCGGCGGGAAATGCTCATGTCTTTTCTTCTCCCGTTCTGAACGGTTTTCGACCCGGTGAGGGTGGGGGCTTCATCCGGCAGGCTGATGACGCCAGCCTGACCATATTCCGGCGCTCCGATGAAGCGGCGTTCATTGTTTTAGTGTCCTAGCGCTCGCGACGCGGTCGCTCGCTGCTTGAGGACGTGAGGCGTTTAAGCGTCGACTGAACCGCGGGGTTCCCCAGGCGTGCGCGCGATTGGCGCTCAAGCAGCGAGCGACCGCGTCGCAAGCGATAGCGCCCGGCGGCAAAGCCGCCGTCTCGGCGCAGCCGAAACTACATAGGCGGCGGTCCGGCCAGCACCTCGCGCTTGCCGGCGTGGTTGGCGGGGCTGACGACGCCTTCCTGCTCCATGCGTTCGATCAGGGTGGCGGCGCGGTTGTAGCCGATCTGCAGGCGGCGCTGGACGTAGGAGGTCGAGGCCTTGCGGTCGCGCGTGACCACGGCCACGGCGCGGTCATAGAGGTCGTCGCCTGTGCCGCCGCCTTCATCGCCATAGGCGCCGTCGCCATCTCCGTCCGGCTCGTCGGTGATCAGGTCGAGGTATTCCGGCTCAGCCTGAGCCTTCAGGTGTTTGCAGACGTCCTCGACCTCCTGGTCGCCGACGAAGGGGCCGTGCAGGCGGGTGATGCGTCCGCCGCCCGCCATGTAGAGCATGTCGCCCTGACCCAGCAGCTGCTCGCCGCCCTGTTCGCCCAGGATGGTGCGGCTGTCGATCTTCGACGTGACCTGGAAAGAAATCCGGGTCGGGAAGTTGGCCTTGATGGTGCCGGTGATGACGTCCACCGACGGGCGCTGGGTGGCCATGATCAGGTGGATGCCCGCCGCGCGCGCCATCTGGGCCAGACGCTGGACGGCGCCTTCCACGTCCTTGCCCGCGACCAGCATCAGGTCGGCCATCTCGTCCATGACCACGACCAGATAGGGCATGGGCTCGGGCCGGATCTTCTCGCTCTCGTAAACCGGGCGGCCCTGCTCGTCGAAGCCGGTCTGGACGGTGCGTTCGAAATGCTCGCCCTTTTCCTGGGCCTCGCGGGCGCGTTCGTTGTAGCTGGCGACGTTGCGGACGCCGAGCTTGGACATCCGGCGATAGCGGTCCTCCATCTCGCGCACGGTCCACTTCAGGGCCACGACCGCCTTCTTGGGATCGGTCACGACCGGCGCCAGCAGGTGCGGAATGCCGTCATAGACCGACAGCTCCAGCATCTTGGGGTCGATCATGATGAAGCGGCACTCGGCGGGCGAGTGGCGATACAGGATCGACAGGATCATGGCGTTGACCCCGACCGACTTGCCCGAGCCGGTGGTGCCAGCGATCAGCAGGTGAGGCATCCGCGCCAGATCGGCGACATAGGGCTCGCCGCCGATGGTTTCGCCCAGCGCCAGCGGCAGCAGATGGCTCTTCTTGTCGTATTCGCCGGACGCCAGCAGGTCGCGCAGGAAGACCGTCTCGCGCTTGGCGTTGGGCAGTTCGATGCCGATGGCGTTGCGGCCCTGAACCACGCTGATGCGGCAGGCGCGGGCCGACATGGAGCGGGCGATGTCGTCCGCCAGGGCGACGACGCGGCCGTGCTTCACGCCGGGCGCGGGCACCAGTTCATACAGGGTGACGACGGGGCCGGGGCGGATCTGGTCGATCTGGCCGCGCACGCCGAACTCCTGAAGCACGCCCTCCAGCATCTTGGCGTTGGCCTTCAGCGATTCCTCGTCGACGGCGCCGCCGCGCTGGCCGGGCTTGGCCAGAATGCCCAGCGGCGGCAGTTCGAAGCCGCCTTCGCCCGCGAAGTCGAAGGCCTGTTGGTCGGCGTCGCTGCGCACGGGCTTGGGCGCCTTGACGGCCGCCACCTTGGGCTCGGCCGGGCGGTTGGCGCGGGCCGAGGGCGGGGCGATGGGGGCGGGGGCCGCATCCTCCCACGGCGGGGTGTAGGCGTCGGCCTCGTCGGCATAGGCGTCCGCATCGTCGGATGCGTCTGCGGCGGGGGCAAAGGCGGCCTGGGGCTGCATGGGCGCCGCGAGGGGGCCGTCCGCCTCCATCTCTTCGGCGTCGGGCAGGCGATGGCGCGGCTTGCGGGCCGGGGCGGCGGGCTCGGCGGCGGCGCGCGGGGCCTTGCCCGATTTGGCGGTCTTGGCCGGTCTTGCGGCGCGGGCCTCGGCGCCCTTCTGGGCGGCCCAGCCGGCGGTGTCGGTGAAGTCGCGCAGGCGCAGGCCTACGGTATAGGCCAGGCTCCACAGCGCCAGGATCACGAACAGCACGCCCAGGATGATGCGCGCGCCGGGGATTTTCAGGGCGCCCAGACCGTTGGCGGCCAGGCCGGTGACGGCGTCGCCCCACAGCCCGCCCATGCCCGCCGCCAGCGGCCATTTCGCGGGCGCCGCCGGGGCCGACAGGGCGGCCGACAGCAGCAGCACGCCCGCGACGGCGCAGAAGATCTTGAACGGCGTCGGCTGCAAGCGGTGCTGCAGGGCGTCGCCGATGGCCACGGCCAGCCCGAAGGCGATCAGCAGCAGGACGGCGGGCCAGGCCGCCAGCCCCAGCGACTGCATGATCAGGTCGGCGAAGGTCGCGCCCGCGCCGCCCAGCCAGTTGGTCGGCGCCTGGCTTGATGCGGCGTTCCAGCTGGGATCGGCCGGGTTCCACGAGATGAGGGCCACCAGCAGAAGGGCGGCCAGCATCGCCTGCAGCACCCCCCTGAACCGCACGGCGAAGGGCGCCGCCCAGACGATGCGGACGGTGCTCCAGACGCGTTGGCCGAGCGCGAGGGCGGCGGACATGAAGGCAAACCCCTGAAGGGACTGAAAGCGAGACTCCGACCTTTAGTGCCCCGCATAAGGTTAAAGCGGCATTTACCAGCCCGGTCTTTGCTGGCGGGGATGAGCCCTTATGTCCCATCAGGCAGGCGGGCTTGTGGTGGCGTGAAGTGCGATAGGGGCCTAGAACGACAGCATGAGCGGATCGGACGACTACGACATCATCATCGCCGGCGCTGGGCTGGTCGGGGCGACCTTTGCGCTCGCGGCGGCGCAAGGGGGCCTGCGCCCCGTCATGGTGGACCCTCAGCCCTTCGACGCTCAGCTGGCGCCGACCTTCGACGGGCGGGCGACGGCCATCTCCTACGCCAACTTCCGCATGTTGAAGGCTCTGGGCCTGGGCGAGGCGCTGGAGCCGCACGCCTGCCGCATGGACCGCATCCTGGTGACGGACGGCCGCCGTCCCGGCGCCGCCAGCCGCAAGCCTTCGGCCGCCTATATCCGCTTCGACGCGGACGAGATCGGCGATCGCAACGGCGGCGAACCGCTGGGCTATATGGTCGAGAACCGCCGCCTGCGCGTCGCCCTGGCTGAGGCCGTCGAGGCGCGCGGCCTGGAAGTCCGCGCCCCCGCCGCCGTGGCCGATGTGGCCGTCGGGCCGGGCCGGGCGACGGTGACGCTGAAGGACGGTTCGACCCTGTCGGCGCCGTTGGTCATCGGGGCCGAGGGCCGCAACTCAACCGTGCGCCGCGCGGCGGGCATCGACGTCTTCGGCTGGACCTATCAGCAGAGCGGCGTGGTCTGCACCGTCCGCATGGAGAAGCCGCACGGCAACGTCGCCCATGAGTATTTTCTGCCGGACGGCCCCTTCGCCATCCTGCCGCTGACAGAGAACCGGGCCAATCTGGTCTGGACCGAAAGCACCCGCCGGGGCGAGGCGCTGCGTTCGGCCTCGGACGAGGCTTTCCACGCCCATCTGACGCGGCGGTTCGGCGACTTCCTGGGCGGACTGACGATTGAAGGGCCGCGCTTCGTCTATCCGCTGTCGCTGCAGCTGGCCGAGGGGCTGACGGCGCCGCGCATGGCCATCATCGGCGATGCGGCCCATGGCGTTCACCCGGTGGCGGGGCAGGGGCTCAACATGGGCCTGAAGGACGTCGCCGCCCTGTCCGAGGTGCTGGCCGAGGCTGCGCGCATCGGCGAGGACATCGGTTCGGAGCTGGTGCTGGAGCGCTACGCCCGCTGGCGCCGATTCGACAATGCGGCGCTGGCGGCGGGCTTCGACGGCTTCGTGCGCCTGTTCTCCAACGACATCGCCCCGGTGCGGCTGGCCCGCGATCTGGGCATGGCGGCGGTCAACCGCATCGCCCCCCTGCGCCGCGCCTTCATGCATGAAGCCGGCGGGGCGACGGGGGATCTGCCCCGCCTGCTGCGCGGCGAGAGTTTGTAAGAGGGCCCGCTCGGCCTAGTCGTGGGCGTGCAGCAGCATGTCGGCGTCGTCGCGGCGGTCGGCCTCTTCCACCGCGCAGCGCAGGGCCGAGGCCCGGTTCTGGAACAGGCCGAAGAAGAGCCCGTCCGAAGAGGTCAGCCGCCAGACGCGGCCCAGGCGGCGAATCTCGAACAGGACGGGCCGGGCCTTGGCGCGGGCGGCGGTCATGAGCGCGGCTCGGTCTGGAGCAGGCCGTCAGCCTGACGCTGCAGCTGGCGGGCGATGCGCGCGGCGGCTTCGCGGTCCTTGAAGGGGCGGGTGGCGCAGCCGTCCAGGGTGACGCACCAGCCGCCGTCGCGGGCGACGACGCCATAGGCGCGCGGGCGGTGAGGGGCGGCGGGGCGCCCGTCGGGATAGCCGCTCATCATCGCGGGCGGCTCCCGTTGCGGGGCGTGCAGCCGAGATAGAGGGCCAGCACGGTCTGGGCCATGCGCCAGACGCTGGGTGCGGCGGGCTCGGGCGGGGCTGGGCGGCTCAGCGACTGGTTCAGCAGGGCGCGGCGGCTCATGGGGGGCTCCTTCATGAGACGAAGAAACACCCGACGGCCATAAGGGCGCGATGAGGAAAGCGGGACGTCGCCTAAGCGCGACGTAAGGTTCAGTCCAGCGGGCGGGCGTCTTCGGCCAGCATGATCGGCACGCCGTCGCGGATGGGGAAAGCCAGCTTGGCGCCCGCCGAAATCAGCTCGTTGCGCTCGCGGTCATAGGTCAGGCGGCCGCGCGTGACCGGGCAGACCAGCACCTCCAGCAGGCGGGGATCGACCGAGACGGGGGTGTTGAAGGCGTCGCTCATGATCTTTTTCAGTTTCCTATCGTTCGCGCCGCGGGCGCTCACTGTTTGAGGAAGTTTGCGCCCTATCGCTCGCGCCGCGGGCGCTCGCTGCTTGAGGGCGTCGGGCGCCCTGTTCTGTTGGTCGTGTGTTTATCGCGTTGGGCGCGCTCAGACTACTGCATCGCCGGGCCGGGCTCGTCGTCGTCGGGGGCAACGGCTTCGATGCGCAGGAGGGCGGTCAGGGCCGCTTCGCGCTCGGTCAGGGTCAGGGCCTCCAGCAGGGCTTGTTTCTCGGGCGGATCAAAGGGCAGGGCCATGGCCAGGCTGTTGACCAGGGCCTCCTGAGGCGCGGCGCGGGCGGTGTCCCAGTCGATGTCCATGCCGCGTCCCGCCAGATAGGGCGCCAGGGCCGAGAGGAAGGGCTCGCGGTTGAAATCCTCGGCCGGGTCCGGGGCGCGCAGATCCGCCTCATAGGGCAGGAAGTCGACCCGCGCCTGGCGATAGGGGGTGCGGACCTGCATCTCGGTCGCCACGGCGAAGCGGCACACCCCGGTCAGGGTGATCAGATAGCGCCCGTCCGAGGTCTCGGCGAAGCTGGTGATCCGCCCGGCGCAGCCGACGCGGGTCAGGGGCGGGCGCAGGCCCGCGGGGCCGACCGGCTGGATCAGGCCGATCATCCGGTCGCCCGCCATGGCGTCGTCCACCATGTTCAGATAGCGCGGCTCAAAGATGTTCAGCGGCAGCTGGCCCCGCGCCAGGAGGATGGAGCCCGGCAGGGGAAACACCGGGATCACCTGGGGAAGTTCGCTGGCCTTGACGTAGCCCTGAGCCATGATCGCGCCGTTAGGAGAACAGGATGGAGGACAGGCGCCGTCGTCCGTCGCGGGCGACTTCGCTGTTGGGGCCGGCGGCCTCGAACACCGTCAGCAGCTGCTTGCGCGCCGCCTGGTCGTTCCACTCGCGTTCGGCCTGGACGATGGTCAGCAGGTGGTCGACCGCCCCCTTCAGATCGCCCGCCGAGGCCAGGGCCTGGGCCAGGTCGAAGCGGGCCTCGTGGTCGTTCTTGTTCGCCGCCAGCCGGGCCTCCAGCTCGGCGGTCGCGCCGGTCGGGGCGGCCGAGGCCAGAGACAGCTGGGCGCGTACGGCCTGAACCGTCGGCTCGGTGGAATCGGCCGGGGCCATGGCGATGGTCTGGGCCGCCTGTTCGGCGTCGCCCTCGACCAGATAGACGCGGGCCATGCCGGCGATGGCCTTCTGGTTGTCGGGCTCCATCGTCAGGACGTGGGCGAAGGCCTGGGCGGCGCCGCCCAGATCGTTGAGACCCAGCGACTCCTCGCCCAGCGACAGCAGTTGCTCGACATCGGTGTTGACGCCTTCTCCGCCGGTCAGCTTGTCGATGAAGGCCTTGATCTGGCTGTCGGGAATGGCGCCCTGGAAGCCGTCGACCGGCTGGCCGTTGACGAAGGCGTAGACGGTCGGGATCGACTGCACCCGCAGCTGGCCCGCATAGGCCGGGTTGGCGTCGACGTCGATCTTGACCATCTTCACCGCCCCCTTGGCGGCGCGCACGGCCTTCTCCAGCGCGGGGCCGAGCGTCCGGCATGGGCCGCACCAGGTGGCCCAGAAGTCGACGATGACCGGCTGATGCTTCGAGGCCTCGATCACGTCGGTCATGAAGGAGGCGTCCGTGCCGTCCTTGATCAGGTCGGGCGGGGTGGTCAGGGACGGGTCGGCGAAGGTCATGGTCGGGTCCGCATGGGAGTCGAAGGAAGGTAACGGATCAGATGGCGTCGGGATGCCTCGCCATCAAGCCGAAAGCGCGCCTTGCCGCAGGCGAAGGCGAGGAGAGCGGAAAAAACAGAGTCCAATTCGTCTGAATCGTCTGAAATCTCTTCCTTCGACCAGAGTGGATGGCGCTCCCGCATCCTTCTCCCCTTGTGGGAGAAGGTGGCTCGCGAAGCGAGACGGATGAGGGGTTTCTGACGTTTTGCCTCATCGCTCTAATCTACTGGCGCAAGACCCCTCATCCGGCCCTGACGGGCCACCTTCTCCCACAAGGGGAGAAGGAAGAAAGAGAGGCGGCTTCGTCATGATGTAGCGGATCGTTGCGCCAGAATAGGGCGTAGCGCGCTCTACAGCCGGTCCATCCGCAGCCAGCGGGCGTCGCCCAGCCAGGCGGTCTTGAGGGCTTGATCCGCGGCGGCGGCTTCGGCGGCGCGGCCCTGGGCGGATTCGGCGCGGGCCAGGCCGTAGAGGGCCCAGCCGTTGTTTGGCGTCTGGGCCAGGGCCAGGCGGAAGGCGTCGGCGGCCAGGTCCGGGCGCCCGGCCTGATAGAGGGCCGCGCCCAGCGACTGGTGCACCGGATAGTACCAGAAGGCGGGCTCCATATAGGGCAGGGCGGCCTCCAGATCGGCGGCGCGGCGATAATGCTCGGTCGCCTCGGCGGGGCGGCCGCGCGCCATGGCCATGCGCCCGTAGGCCACGGCCTCGGCCAGGACCAGAAGATCGAGCGCGGGCACGCCCTGGGCGACCATGTCGGCCAAGGCGGGCGAGGCCTTCAGCGCGTTCAGCGCCGCCATTTCGCGGTCGAAGCTTCTCTGGTCGTGCAACCGGGCGTGGGCGACGGCGCGGGCGTAGTGGCGCATGGCGGCGGCGTAGGGCAGGCGGGCGTCGGGCGCGGGCGCGGCCAGGACGGCGCGCGGTTCGGCGAACTGGGCCAGAGCCTGATAGGGGGCGGCGTCGATGACCTGGACCCAGGCGATCCGCGCTGAGGTCGCCGGATCCAGCACCGTGCGCAGGCGTCGCGCTTCGCGCAGGGCGGTGTCCATGTCGCCGGCCATCTGGGCCGAGGCGACGATGAAGTGGATGTTGTGCGGATAGTAGCCGTAGCGGACCAGGCTCTCATCGTTGGTGTCGCGGATGAAGGCCTCGTCCGCGCGCGCCGCCGCGACGTTCAGGCGCATGGCCTCGGCGTAGCGGCCGCGCCGCAGATAGATGTGGCCGGGCATGTGCACCAGATGGCCCGCGCTGGCGGGACGCGCGACGGCCAGGCGGTCGGCCGCCTTCTCGGCCCGCGCGGGATCGGCGGCCTCCATCAGGTGAATATAGAGATGGGCCGCCTGCGGATGGTCGGGGCTGCGGTCCAGAACCGTCTCGATCAGGCGGATCGCGTCGCCGATGCGGCCGACGGGGGTGCGCTGGTCGGCCTCCCAATAGTTCCACGGCGTGGTGTCCATCGCCGCCTCGGCGGCTAGGACGGCGACGTCGTCGTTGTCGGGAAAGCGGCGCGCGGCGACCAGCATGGCGTCGGCGTAGGCGGCGTCCAGGGCGGCGCGGTCGGCCGCCGGGTCGTCGGAGTAGCGCAGGCCCAGGGCGTCGATCAGCGCCTGCTCGTGCGGCGCGGCCCCGGCGCTCAGGACCAGGGCGCGGTTCAGGGCCTTGAGCGCCGCCGCCCGGTCGCGTTCATCCATCGGCGCGTTGATGTTGGGGCCCAGGGCCATGGCCTCGCCCCACCAGCAGGCGGCGCATGCGGGATCAAGGCTCTGCGCCTCGCGGAAGGAGCGCACCGCCCCGGCGTGGTTGAAGCCGTAGGCCAGCGTCAGCCCCTGGCTGAAATAGGCCTGGGCGCCGGCGTCGTCGGTGGTCGCCTTGAACGGCGAGGTCGTCAGGTCGGGATAGAGGGGAATGGGCTGGGCCTGGCTGGCGGGCGCGGCGACGGCCGAGGCGACCAGCAGGCTGCGGGCCAGGGCGCCGCCGCTGGAACCCGGCCCGCAGACGCCGCCGAACAGGCGCTCGAGGCGCAGCGCCGTGGCGGCGTCGGACGCGGGGAGGGCGGTCATCGGCCCGGCCAGAACCAGACCCGCTCCGCCCACGGCGAAGGCTTTCCAGAACAGTCTCATGCACCGTCCCCTTTCAGGGCCTGACGCGATGAACGTCCGCCGCATAGGCGCGCGTGATGAAGTCGAGAACGGCGATATTACGCTTTGGCGCGCCCCTTAGACAGGGCGATTCCGGGAAACGGGACTTTCCTGGGCGGGCGGCTCACAGACGGAAGCGGTTAGGGTCTGCAGAGGGTGGCTAGCAGGCATTGGCTCAGGCATTGTGTGTCCATGTCCCTGCGGCTTGCCCAAACTGCACTCGTGTCGCTTTTCCTCATGGTAGGGGCGTGCTCGGAGCGTCCGGCCGGCACAGCCAATGATATTGGGCCGGAGATCGTAGCGTGGGCAAAGTTGAATACCCAAGCTTTTAGCCCAACTGCCATCAAGTTGCGCGATGGAACGTGCCTAGACGGCAAGCGTGTGCCGCGTCCGTGGGCGATTGCGACGCCCGATCCTGTAGACCCATTGAATCCTGCTCTTCTCATTGCTGCGGACGGCGACGCGGTGAGAATTTCACCCTACGAGGTGCCGGGTCGCAAGGAGGATTGGTACGGACGTCCACAGGACGGGCGAGTCTGGGTTTCTGTGGTCGGCTGGTCAAATCCCGAGAAAGACTATCTGGAATCGTGGCTCGTTGGACCTCCTGCAACAGTGGACGCCTCAATACGCAAAACGCCGACGCCAGCCGCTAATGGGACGCCGACGCTTTGGACAGTGAAGATCAGTTCAGAATCCTATCCCTATGGCTATGTAGATAGTCGGAGGCTGACGCAATGTCGGGATTATGGCCCTGACATTCCACTGATCTTGTGCGAGATGGTCTCGCAAGATGAACAGTATAAGTTTGCAGTACAGCTCGACGCCAGCAATCTGCCACGGCTCCCTCAGGTGCTGAACTCGATAAGCGAAGCGATCGAGAAAGCTCGTGGACCGTGTCAACTGGCATAGTTTATGGATTACCGCCCAAGGTCGGTGGTGATGCGGCGCCGTCTTTCAACGTCCGCAACGGGTCGATTTCAGACAGAGCCTACAGTCTGCGAAGTCGCCGTTCAGTCCAGCGCGTCGAAGTCCACTACGATCGGCTCGCGGTCCAGCAGTGCTAGGACGCGGCGGAAGTTGTCCTGGCTCAGGGCGGTGGTCGCCGTATTGGCCAGGGGGTGGAAGTTGACGACAGCGGCCTCCCACAGGCGGCGGTCCAGCACGAAGGTCACGCGGCGGTCCGCATCGTTGATCAGGCCCAGCGCCGTGACCGAGCCGGGGCGCACGCCCAGCGTCTCCCACAGCAGGGTCTCATTGCCGAAGGACAGGCGGTCCGAGCCCATGGCGCGGTGGGCGCGCTTCAGGTCGATGACCGTGTCCTGGGCCGCCGAGATCAGCCACAGACGACCCTTCTTGTCCTTGAGGAACAGGTTCTTGGTGTGCAGGCCCGGCAGGTCGGCCTTGAGGTCCAGCCCTTCCTCGACGCGGAAGACGGCGGGGTGGTCGTGGGTGGTTTGTTCGATTCCGTGCTCGGCCATCCAGGTCAGCAGGCGGGCGCGGTCATACGCGGGCTCGTGCAGGACGTCGGAGGCGGGATCGGCGGCGATGGCGGTCATCTCGGTCTTGTCGGGCGGGCGGCGAGGGCGATAGGGGAGGAAGCCGACCCTCAGGGTCGCCGCCTTATTCGTCAAGCTTGGGAGCCGCGTCTTGGAACTGGAATGCTATCCGATGAATGCGCGTCCGTGCGACCTGGTGCCGGGCCGCCAGTCGCGCAACTGGATGGACGCCTTCGCCAGCCGTCACCCCTATCGCTGTCTGCCGCTGACCATGGCCAACACCACGGGGTGGGAGATCCTGTGCCCCTTCGGCTTCACGGCCGAGTGGAACGGCGGGCCGTCTCAGACCGACATCAAGATCACGCCGGACCGGCCGCAGCCGGAGCTGGACCACTTCGTCACCTCGCACTTTTCGCGCGGGGTGCTGACCATGCACCCGCAGTATCTGTTCCGCACGCCGCCGGGCTGGGGGCTGATCGCCCAGGGCTCGCCCAACCACGTCAAGGACGGCATCCAGCCGCTGAGCGGCCTGATCGAGACGGACTGGCTGCCCTTCCCCTTCACCATGAACTGGATCTTCACGCGGCCGGGGCGGATCAAGTTCGAGAAGGGCGAGCCCTTCTGCTTCATCCTGCCGGTCGAGCATCGCAAGGTGGAGCAGTTCGAGCCGGTGATCCGCTCGCTAGAGTCCAACCCCGGCATGAAGGGGCAGTTCGAAGCCTGGAACCGTTCGCGCACCGACTTCAACACCCGCCTGGCCTCGGGCGATCCGGACGCGGCCAAGGAGGCGTGGCAGCGCTTCTACTTCAAGGGCGAGGTGCCCGAGGCCCTGGGCACGGCCCCGGCGACCCACGCGAACAAGCGCCGCCTGAAGAACCCGCGCATCGGCTGAAGCCAAGCGCCTGATGCAGCAACGCCCGCCTCCGTCGCCGGAAGCGGGCGTTGTCATGTCTGGCGCCTCTCGCTGCTTGAGCGACGCAGCTGGCAGCAAGGGCCGCTCAAGCAGCGAGCCGCCGCGCGGCGAGCGTTAGCGGCCTGCTTAATACGTGGGACGCATCACGCGCGGGCCGAGGTTGTTGATGACCTCGCGGGCGTCGAAGGCGTTGACGTCGCCGGCGGGCTTGGGACCGCGGCCCATGACGATCTCGGCCGTGGCCTCATAGCGGTCGACCTGGCGGATGTCGCGGTCCCGGCCCCAGTAGGGATCCCAGGTGCTCCAGTAGCCGCGCTGGTAGAAGCGCCAGGACGGACCCCAATAGGGGCCGTAGCGGTCGTAGTAGAAGGGATCCGGCGTCGTGTAGAATCGGGTGTCGCGGTCCGTGGCGCGGGTGACGGTGGCGAACCAGTCGTAGCCGTTCTCGACCGTCAGTTCGGCCGAGCGCAGCAGCAGCGACATCTCGACCTGATCGCGCGAGGTGACCGAGTTGCCCGAGAAGCTGACGGCGTAGCGGTTGGACTCCAGGCGCTGCTCGGCATAGCCGCCCTGACCCTTCGAGCCGACCGGCTGATAGGGGGTGGCCGTCGCACAGGCGCCCAGGGCGAGCGCGCCCGCCAGGGCGATCAGCACCGGGGTTTTGCGAAGCTTCATCATGGAAAATTCTCCTTGAGCGTTCATTGAACGCCCGTCGGTCTGAACGAGGGGTGAATGGTCAAGTTCCCGATCGCCCATTCCCGGCGCATCACAGACGCGAGACGATGAGAACGGCGGCGAGGAGCAGAAGGCATCCGACCACAATGCCGAAACCCTTGCGGAAGCGCGGCGCGGTCATCTGTCGCGCCAGGGCCGCCCCGCCCAGGCCGTAGGCGCACATCGACAGGCCGTCCATGCCGACGGTGGTCACGGCGAACAGGGCCAGCTGCGGCGCCAGCGGACGGTTGATGTCCAGGAAGGGCGGCAGGACGGCGGTGAAGAAGAGGATGGCCTTGGGGTTGGCGATCTGGACCATGAAGCCGTCGACCAGGGCGCTGCGCCCGCGCTTGACCTCGATGTGCGAAGGCTCGGCGGCGGTGGCGAAGGCCCCTCTCAGGGCCTTGATCCCCAGCCAGGCGACATAGAGGGCGCCTAGGACGGCGATGACGCGGAAGACCTGGGGGAAGGCGATCACCAGGGCGCCCAGGCCCAGGGCGGCGGCCCCGAACCACACCAGAGTGGCGGCGTTCATGCCCAGGACGGCGGTCAGGGCGGCGGCCTTGCCCTTCTCCATGCCCGTGGCGACGGCGAAGATGTTGGCCGGGCCGGGCGTCACCGCCATCACGGCCATGACGCCGAGAAAAGCCAGGTACAGATGCGGATCGACAGGAAGCGCGGCCATAAGGCCCTTTCGGGCGCAAGCGAGCTCAGGTCAAGCCGGGTCTGAACCCAGGCCGTTCAACCCAGACCGTTCAACTCAGGCGGGGCAGGGGACCGGGCCGTCGGAGTCCAGCGGCTGCGGCGCCAGGGTGGTCTCGGCCAGGGCGTCCAGGGCCAGGTCGAAGCCGTATTGAGCGATCAGGCCGTAGGTGACCATCTGTTCGGGGTCGATCTGCGCCCAGGCCCCGTTGGTCGTCAGGCCGTGAATCGCGGGCTCGGCCTCGGCCATGGCTTCGCGGACGATGGCCTCGACATCGACTTCGGCCAGGGCCGCTTCGGCGATCTGACCGGCCTGGCGCGTGGCCTCGGCGGTGAAGTCGACGACGTGGGGCTGATAGTCGGACCACAGGGCGGCGACGCGCAGGCCCTTCTGGGTTTCGGTCAGGTCGGGGTCGGCCTGGATGCGCTCGGCGCGGGCGCCGAACTCCTGCATCTTGGCCTCGAAGACGGCGGCGGCGGCTTCCAGACGGGTCTCGGCGGGGGTCTTCCGCTCTTCGGCTACGGCGGTCGAGACCGGCAGCAGGGCCAGGGCGGCGGCCAGGGAGAGCGAGGCGAGGGGGAGGGCGCGGGTCATGACGAAGCTCCTTCGGCGGACGCCGCGCAGGGTCCGCCGAAGGAGGGATCGGCTCAAGTGAAATCGCGGTAAGGCGCGATCTCGCGATCAGGCGTCTTAGTCGACGGCGGGCGGAGCCGGCGGGGCGGCCAGGGCGGCCTCGATCGCCGTGCGGATCTGGGCGGGCACGCCGCGCAGTTGAGCCGAGGCGCCGTCAGCGGCGGCCAGGATGTCGGCCTTGTTTTCGGCGTTCTCGGGCTTTTCGGCCATCAGGCGCAGGAAGGCGCCGTATTCATCGGCGAAGGCGGCGAACTTGGGCTCGTATTGGGTCAGGACCGCGTCGGTGCGGGCCTTCTTGGTTGCGGCGTCCAGGCTGGCGTCGTCCATGATGGTTTCCAGCTCGGCGCCCATGCGCTCGGCCTCGACCTGGAAGGCGTCACCCTTGATCTGGAAGGCGGCTTCCTCGGGCGAGGGGGCGGGCTGGGCGGTGATCGCCGGTGCGGGCGGCGGCGGATCCTGAACGGCGGCGAAGGCGGGGGCGGCGAACAGGGTCAGCGCCGCGGCGGCGGCGAGGGGAAGACGGTTCAACGGAAAGCTCCGGCTGGCGACGGCCAAGGCCGTCAATAAGGATACGCCGGACGATCGACCGGAGATGGTTGCAAGTTGGCCTTGCCACCGGGCGAGCGCAAGCGTCAGCATGGAGGAATGAAACCGACCCTGCGCGCCGCCTCCGTCTTCTCCGCCGCCTTCGCCTCAGCCCTGGCGTTGACGGCTTGCCTAGCGCCGGGCGACGCCCGCGCTCAGGCGGGGGCGCGGACCTATGCGGTCCAGGACGACTGCGACGGACGCCCGGCGACCGGGGTGCGGACGGCGCCCGGCTATTGCCTCGGGCTGGTGTGGCAGGGGGCGGGCCAGGACGGGCCGCGGATGCCGCGCGGCCTGATGCCGCTGGAGGGCGGCGACTGGCTGGTCACGGACCTGGGCGCCTGGGAGGCGGGCAAGGGGGCGGTGTGGCGGCTGTCCTTTGCGGCCGACGGCGCGGCGCGCTGGCGACGGCTGGCGAGCGGCCTGTCCATGCCGCACACGGTCAAGCGCGGACCGGACGGGCGCATCTATGTGTCCGAGATGAACCGCATCCTGACGCTGGACCCCGATGCGGCCGATGCGCAGGCCAGCGTCCGCACCGTCATCGGCGACCTGCCGGACAACCGGCTGCACGACAACCGCCACCCCCTGTCCAGCTTCGTCTTCGACGGGAACGGCGACCTGCTGGTCAATGTCGGGGCGCCCAGCGACCGCTGCCTCGACGCGGCGGGCAAGCCGAAGACGGATGCGCGCGGGGCCTGCGTCGAGGATGCGGCGACGGCGCAGGTGCGGCGCCACGCCTATCTGGGGAACGGCCGCTGGGCGGAAGACAGCACCGTCTTCGCCAGCGGCCTGAGGAACTCCATCGCCCTGGTGCGCCATGCGTCGGGAACGGTGCTTCAGGCCGAGAACTCGGTCGATCTGGACACGCCGAACCACCCCTATGACGAGGTGAACGTCCTGACCCAGGGGCGCCATTACGGCTGGCCCTATTGCGTCGATCTGGCCACGCCCCTACCGGGCTGGCCCGCGCGTCAGGCGCGCTGCAATGAGCGCGAACGGCCGATCGCCCTGCTGCCGCCGCACGCCGCGCCGCTGGACCTGATCTATTACGAGGGGGCGATGTTCCCCGAGCTGCAGGGGCGGCTGCTGATGACCTGGCACGGCTTCCGCCGCGCGGCCGGGCGTATCGTGGCGGTCGAGACGGACGGGCAGGGGCGGCCCCTGACCGACATCGGCGGGCGCTACGCCGTCTATCCGCGCGGGGCGTTGCCCTATCCGGCCGGGGCGCCCAGCGTGAACGGCAAGGTGCTGACGCCGGGCTGGGACAAGGTCGCCGGGCGCCATCCGCGCGGCTCGCCGGTGACGATGGCGACGGCGCCGGACGGCTCCATCTGGGTCACGGATGACAGAAGCCGGGCGATCCTGAGAATCGCCCGGCCCCGGTAGGCTTGGGTTTTCGGAAGGGCGATTAACCCTCGCGGCCGTCCCGCTTGGCCAGGACGCGCAGGCGCAGGGCGTTCAGCTTGATGAAGCCCTCGGCGTCCTTGTGGTCATAGGCCTGGACGCCTTCTTCGAAGGTCACCAGATCCTGGTCGTACAGGCTGTTGGGGCTTTCGCGGCCGATGATGGTGACGTTGCCCTTGTAGAGCTTGACGCGGACGGTCCCCGACACCTTCTGCTGGCTGTGGTCGATGGCGGCCTGCAGCATCTCGCGCTCGGGGCTGAACCAGAAGCCGTTGTAGATGAGCGAGGCGTATTTCGGCATCAGCTCGTCCTTCAGGTGCATGGCGCCGCGATCGAGGGTGATCGACTCCATGCCGCGGTGGGCGGCCAGCAGGATGGTCCCGCCGGGGGTCTCATAGACGCCGCGCGACTTCATGCCGATGAAGCGGTTCTCGACCAGGTCCAGACGGCCGATCCCGTTGTCGTGGCCCAGCTGGTTCAGCTTGGTCAGCAGGGCGGCGGGCGACAGGGCCTCGCCGTCGATGGCGACCGGATCGCCCTTTTCATAGGCGATGGTGATGACGGTCGGCGTGTCCGGAGCGGCTTCCGGCGAGATGGTGCGCTGGTGCACGAACTCGGGCGCCTCGACGGCCGGATCTTCCAGCACCTTGCCCTCGGACGAGGAGTGCAGAAGGTTGGCGTCGACCGAGAAGGGGGCCTCGCCGCGCTTGTCCTTGGAGATCGGGATCTGGTGCTTCTCGGCGAAGTCCAGCAGGGTCTCGCGGGACTTGAAGTCCCACTCGCGCCAGGGGGCGATGACGCGGATGTCGGGCTCCAGGGCGTAGTAGCCCAGCTCGAAGCGCACCTGGTCGTTGCCCTTGCCGGTGGCGCCGTGACAGACGGCGTCGGCGCCGACCTGACGCGCGATCTCGATCTGGCGCTTGGAGATCAGCGGGCGGGCGATCGAGGTGCCCAGCAGATACTGGCCCTCATAGACGGTGTTGGCGCGGAACATCGGGAAGACGAAGTCGCGCACGAATTCCTCGCGCAGGTCGTCGATGAAGATGTTCTCGGGCTTGATGCCCAGCTTCAGCGCCTTCTCCTTGGCGAGGGCGAGCTCTTCGCCCTGGCCCAGGTCGGCGGTGAAGGTCACGACTTCGGCGCCGTACTCCTCCTGGAGCCATTTCAGGATGATCGACGTGTCCAGCCCGCCCGAATAGGCGAGGACGACTTTCTTGGGGGCGGGCTTGCTCATCGGTCGGGGAATCCTTTCAGGAGACGCAAGGGTCAGGGGACGCTTGGGGGAGGCGTTCGGCGCGCTTAAAGGACCAGACGCGCCGCGATGCAAGCGCGGGATTGCGGCGCCGGTCCGCCAATGCGTCGAGGGCGCCGCGAACCGATCCGCGACGCCCCCGTTTCAGGCTGGATTTTCAGCCGTTTAGAAGGGTCAGGCGGCCAGGGCCTTGAGGGCGTCGACCAGGTCGGTCTTTTCCCAGGAGAAGCCGCCGTCGGCGTCCGGCGTGCGGCCGAAATGGCCGTAGGCGGCGGTGCGGCGATAGATGGGCTTGTTCAGGCCCAGGTGCTCGCGGATGGCGCGCGGCGAGGCGCCGCCGATCAGTTTGGGCAGTTCGCGCTCCAGCACCGCCTCGGCGATCTTGCCCGTGCCGTGCAGGTCGACGTGGACCGACAGGGGCTTGGACACGCCGATGGCGTAGCTGATCTGGATGGTGCAGCGGTCCGCCAGGCCCGCCGCGACCACATTCTTGGCCAGGTAGCGGCAGGCGTAGGCGGCCGAGCGGTCGACCTTGGTCGGATCCTTGCCCGAGAAGGCGCCGCCGCCGTGCGGGGCCGCGCCGCCGTAGGTGTCGACGATGATCTTGCGGCCGGTCAGGCCGGCGTCGCCGTCCGGGCCGCCGATGACGAAGGTGCCGGTCGGGTTGATGTGCCACTCGGTGTCGGCGGTGATGAAGCCCTGCGGCAGCACCTTCTCGACATAGGGCTTCACGATGGCCGCGACCTGGCTCTGGCTCAGGTTGGCCTTGTGCTGGGTCGAGACGACGATCGAGGTCGCGCGCACCGGGCGGCCGTCTTCGTAGTGCAGCGTCACCTGGCTCTTGGCGTCGGGCTCCAGGCCCGGCTCGGTCCCGGCGTGACGGGCGTCGGCCAGGGCTTTCAGGATGTTGTGGCTGTATTGCAGGGTGGCCGGCATCAGCTCCGGCGTCTCGTTCGAGGCGTAGCCGAACATGATGCCCTGGTCGCCCGCGCCCTCGTCCTTGTCTTCGCCGGCGTCGACGCCCTGGGCGATGTGGGCCGACTGCGGGTGCAGGTTGTTCTCGAAGCGGAAGGTCTTCCAGTGGAAGCCGTCCTGCTCATAGCCGATGTCGCGCACCACGCCGCGCACCGTATCCTCGATTTCCTGTTCGACGCCGGGAGCCCAGTTGCCTTCCGTGTCCATGATGCCCTTGCCGCGGATTTCGCCGGCCAGAACCACCAGATTGGTCGTCGTCAGGGTTTCACAGGCCACCCGCGCTTCGGGATCCTTGGACAGGAACAGGTCGACGACGGCGTCGGAAATCTGATCCGCAACCTTGTCGGGATGGCCTTCCGAGACGCTCTCGGAGGTGAAGAGGAACGACGAACGGGCCAAGGCAGGCTCCTGCGAGACGATGAAGCCGCCAGACATATAAAGATATGCTTATACGTGCAAGACGGCTTCTGCGGTCGGGATTCTGATCATGCGCGGCGCGCTGCTGCTCATCGTATTTCGCAAGTGCGTTCTGAATTCTTGCGTTGCAGCATTCGATGTGGCAGCAAAATCCCCCTTCGCTACGAATTTGTATGAGTTTCGTTCTTTGGCGCTGTCTTTAGTCTAGTCATTTGGAAAATTAATGCCCAGCCCGAACATCCTTGACGCGGCCCTGACCCGTCTCGACGAAGCCGCACGGCATGTGCAGATCGACAGCGACGTGCTGGAGAAGCTGAAGTATCCGCGCGAGACGATGAAGGTTCGGCTGCTGATCCGCATGGACGACGGGTCGCGCAAATCCTTCCTGGCCTGGCGCTGCCGCTACGACGACACGCGCGGCCCGACCAAGGGCGGCATCCGCTTCCACCCCGACTCCACCGTCGAGGAGGTCGAGACCCTGGCCTTCTGGATGACGGTGAAGTGCGCCGTGACCAATCTGCCCTACGGCGGCGGCAAGGGGGCGGTGCAGGTCGACCCCAAGGCCCTGTCCAAGGCCGAACTGGAGCGGCTGTCGCGCGCCTATGTCCAGGCCTTCGCGGGCATCATCGGCCCGGACCGCGACATCCCGGCGCCGGACGTCTACACCAACGCCATGATCATGGGCTGGATGGCCGATGAATACGCCTCCATCCAGGGCGAGGCGGCGCCCGCCGTCATCACCGGCAAGCCGATCGCCCTGGGCGGTTCGGTCGGGCGCGAGGACGCGACGGCGCGCGGCGGCTTCTACCTGACCTGTCACCTGACCGAACGGCTGGGCCTGCCGACCGAGGGGCTGCGCGTGGCGGTCCAGGGTTTCGGCAATGCGGGCCAGCATGTGGCGCGTCTGTTCCGCAGCATCGGGGCGAAGATCGTCGCCGTGTCGGACTCGGGCGGCGCGGTCCATGCGGCTTCCGGTCTCGATCTGGACGCTCTGCTGGCGGCCAAGGCGGCGGGCCAGTCGGTGGTTCAGGCCGAACACGGCGGCGAGGTCATTGCGGCGGACGACCTGATCGGCGTCGACTGCGACGTCCTGGCCCCCTCGGCCATGGAGGACATGATCCACGACGGAAACGCCGCCTCGGTGCGGGCGAAGGTCGTTCTGGAGCTGGCCAACGGCCCGATCACGCCCGAGGGCGACCGCATCCTGGCCGACAAGGGCGTCGTGGTCCTGCCTGACATCCTGGCCAATGCGGGCGGGGTGACGGTGTCCTATTTTGAATGGGTCCAGAACCGTCAGGGCTATTACTGGACGCTGGACGAGGTGCAGTCGCGCCTCAAGACCATCATCGAGACCGAGGGCGACGCCGTCTGGTCCATCGCCGAGGACAAGGGCGTCACCCTGCGCACGGCCGCCTATATCCACGCGCTGGGTCGCCTGGCCGCCGCAATCGAGGCCCACGGCACCCAGCAGTTCTTCGCCAGCTAGGCCGTCTCGGCTCTTCTTCCGACTTCTCCAAAGCGTCGCAATTCCAACCGCTTCTCTGTCATCAACCTTGGGCAAAGGGGCGGCGACCGAGGTCGGGAGCGCGCCCATGGACGTCTTCTATTGTCTGATCCACACGCCCGAGGCGATCACGCCCGAGCTATGCGTCCTGCCGGGCGTCACCGAGGTCGAGGCCGTGCGCGGCCTGACGGCGGTCGCGCGCGACTGGCCGCGCCTGGAGCGCATCGACCTCTATCGCGGCAACCACGAGGTCCGCAGCTTCGCCCCGTCCGATCTCGCCCTGGCCCGACCTCTCCGCGCCCTGGCCGCCTGAAGTTCAATCGTGCGGATGCGCCGCCCGGGGCGTGGGTGCGATTCTGACGGGCGAAGAGAAAAGGTGGTGCCGCTTAGGTGACTCGAACACCTGACCCCCTCATTACGAACTCGTTTAAAGCCCGACGGTCAAATCCAGCGCTGGTATGGCTTTGGATGCCATTTCGTACCCTGGAAGGCGGGGCCACCCAAACACTTCCCATTCTGGCCTGATCCCGTGGTTCACTCGTTTCCTAGTTAGCGAGCGCTAACTCAGACCAAGTTCAAATTTCGACCTGCACCATACCTGCGGAGGCACTTCGGTCTGGCCGCTCAAGACGGCGCGCTTAGCCCCGATTTAAGGCTTGGTGCGCTCATCTTGGACGGTCGCCCATGGCAAGCTTTTCGCCGAGGTAGTGTGCGATGAAGAACAGCGCGCCGAGCACGAGCATAAGGGCGCTGAAGTTGGACCACAGCATCTGCGCTTGCATCAGCCCGATGTTGTGAGTTCCCTCAGGGGCAGTGTCGAAGAAGGTGGCGCGCAGCAGGCTCATCATTCCGATGGCTAGACAGCCGATCGACGCCAGTTTCAGGTTCATTTTTTGCACAAGTCACCCATCGTTTCAGATTGATATACGCAGTCGGGATCACCGACAGGCTCGATGCCGAGGCTCGCATGTGCCGCATCGAAATCGCACGACTCGATCGACGACACTGTCGATGTCTCCATCTCGGAACGGACTTGGGACTTGACCCGGTAGAGTTCGCTCTTGGCGTCCTCCACAGCTTGCGGAACGACCCAACCCCGCGCCAAGCCTTCTTCAGCTGTTTCCAGCACCTTTTCCGAGGCCTCGATCCATCGATTGCCGGTTAGGGCCAAGGCGTAGGCACGGCCAGCTAATTCCAGAGCATCAGATCTTGCCTTCGCGCGAGATGTGGCCGTGACATAATGGGTGTCACCGTACCTCTCGATTAAAGTTATGATGCACGCATCAGGAACAGTTCCGCCATGGAAAGCTAACCATGCGTCTGCTCCTGCGTTTGAGGCGAAATCGGGCTCCGACGCACTGCATGCCGCAAGGCTGACGAGCAGAATGACGCATGGCGTGAACCGGGCAAAAGCAGCCGTACCTCGTCGCCATGCACGCTTATCGTAAGCCAACACTGTCCGCCCTCACGAAACTATGATTGCATAACGAAGTTGTTGGAACGTCGCAACTCAAGCTTCGCTGGGTAAAAAATACCCACGCGCACCCCGACGTGACGCCAGGATCGTACAACGAAGATCGGCCCCATGGGGCCATTTGCAACAAGACGCCGATCACGCTGATGAATCCGGGTGGCATAGCCAGCCTGTCACCCTGACTCGGGCCGGAAAACTCCAGCCTCGGGTGCTCCAGAAAACGGGGGCGGATCACTAGCTTCCGTCACTTCATCGATCCAGCGCAATCGCTTTTCCTAAGCTAAAGCCTCGCCGCCCATGGCTGTCAGCGTTAGCATGACTGTATGTTTCGGGTGGAGGCGAGTGCCTGGGCCGTCGCCAAGTCCAAGGCGTGCCAATGCCAGCTTCCGCTGGCCGCTTGAGTCAAACAAAGTCAGATAATCTGGACAGACCTTTTTCAGGACCGTCCAATGCGAGCCGCCGCCCTGGCGTTTCGGCCAATCCACAAAGACGATGAAGACTGAGAAGCTTTTATTGAGTTCATGCTCGACGGCATCGAGGTAGTCGTCTCGCGACTTGAAGCGTCGCCTGCTGAAAGGCGTCGCGACCTTAATGTCGAAGTCGATCTCGTCCTTGAGAGTTGCAGCCGCCCGCTTTGCGATCCGCGTCAGCAGGTCTACATCCATGCCGTCCCACAGCACGTCCGGATAAAATTTCGACGGAATGGCGCGAGCCACCGTTTCGAACATGTGCTGGCTGAATCCGGGTGCGGGCCGGATCGCGAAAAGGTGGTTCAGTGCATTAACGACCGAATAGATGCCGCAAAGACCGTCAAGATCTCCTTGGCGATAGGGAGCCACCCTCATCGGTAGCAGCGCTGCGTATCATGATGCCGACGCAATCTCATGCATACCTTCGCAGCACGAAATCCCAGACTTGGTCGACCTTGCTGTCCCACAACGCCTGAGGATAGGGATTCTCAGGCAGTTCATTGAGGCGCTTGTTCGGCGTCAGCGCCTTTGGCACAGATCTGGGGTTGCGGATAATGGAGGGATTGGGTCTCGTCGCAGTGACGTAAGGAACGCAGATGAGACCCAATCCCTCCAGCCCAAAATTGGCTGCCAAGCCCACCAAGAAGCCCGCCGAGGTGGTGGTGAAAGATATTCGCCGTGCCACACGCCGGCATTTCTCGGCCGAGGATAAAATCCGCATCGCGCTCGAAGGCCTGCGCGGCGAGGAGAGCATCGCTGAACTGTGCCGCCGCGAAGGCATCGCCCAGAGCGTGTATTATTCCTGGTCAAAAGAATTCCTTGAGGCTGGCAAACGCCGTCTGGCCGGGGACACGGCCCGTGCCGCCACCAGTGACGAGGTCAAGGATCTGCGCCGTGAAGCACTGGCTCTCAAGGAATGCGTGGCCGACCTGACGCTCGAGAACCGCCTGCTTAAAAAAAGCATGATCGCGGATGGGGGCGACCAAGAATGAGGTATCCCGCCGCAGAAAAGCTCGAGATCATCCGCCTCGTCGAGCAATCCCATCTGCCCACCCGACAGACGCTGGAGAAACTGGGCATCCCACGCCGCACCTTTGCCCGCTGGTATGCCCGCTACCTTGATGGTGGGCCTGAGGCGCTGGAAGACCGCCCCTCGGCGCCAAGCCGGGTATGGAACCGGCTGCCCGAGAATGTGCGCAAACAGATCATCGACATGGCGCTGGAGGAAAGCGAACTCTCGCCCCGCGAGTTGGCCACCAAATTTACCGATGAGAAGCAGTACTTTGTCTGCGAGGCCACGGTTTATCGCCTGCTCAAGGCACAGGATCTGATCGCCAGCCCAGCCTATATCGTCATCAAGGCCCGCGACGAGTTCCACACCAAGACGATGCGACCAAACGAGATGTGGCAGACCGACTTCACCTATTTCAAGCTGATCGGTTGGGGCTGGGTTTACCTCTCAACCGTGCTCGACGACTATTCCCGCTACATCATCTCGTGGAAGCTGTGCACCACCATGACGGCGGGCGATGTCACCGACACGCTGGACTTGGCGCTGGCCGCATCAGGTTGTGACAGCGCCACCGTGCTGCACATGCCGCGCCTGCTCTCGGACAATGGCCCGAGCTATGTCGCGGGCGAACTGGCCGCCTATATCGAGGCCCAGTCCATGAGCCACGTGCGCGGCGCCCCCTTTCACCCCCAGACACAGGGCAAGATCGAGCGCTGGCACCAGACCTTGAAAAACCGCATCCTACTGGAGAATTATTACCTGCCCGGCGATCTCGAAGCCCAGATCGAAGCCTTCATCGAGCACTACAACCACCAGCGCTATCACGAAAGCCTGGGCAATGTGACGCCCGCAGATGCCTACTTTGGCCGCGATCGGCAGATCCACGCCCAGCGCGCCGCCATCAAGAAACAGACCATCGAACATCGCCGCTTGCAGCACCGCAAGCTCGCCGCCTAAAAGCCAACCCCTGACGAGGCCCGCTCTCCGTTAACGCCACGCCAAACCTGCGCCAAATGTTTCGACGACGGACAGCCAGGAGAGGTTCACCCTTCGAGTTCAGCGTTTCGAAGATCACCTGTGCGTCGTCATTCTCGCCGAGTGTGATCACCACCAACTTGAGTCGTTCGAGAACGGCCTTGAGCAAGGCTTCCAAACGCTCGCCTGCGACGCCTTTGGAGTCCTCTTCCTCAAGGGATTGCGCCTCGCCTTCGGTATCTTCGGCCGGCTGCTCGTCGCTTGGACCGTTCAGGGTGAAGTCGCTTATCCAGCGGTGGAACAGGTGGTAGGCGCGGAATGCCGGGAAGGGTGTGTTCTTGGGAACCGTCGCACCCCAGAATAGGCCTCGGTATTTGACGACCGCAGCATCGTAGGTCAGCTCCATCAGGTCGTGGAACAGGGCCCGGTCGCTCGGTGTCGGCGTCAGCTTGAAGCGCGTGAGGGGGTCTGTGTCTTTGCTCTTAAGCGGATTGCGGAGATAGCCGTCGATGTGAGGCGCAAAGTCCTCCAACCCATGCTTTCGGGCAACTTCGCGGAGAGCCGCGAGAAATAGCTGGAAGGTGGTCAGGCGCTGCTGGCCATCCACTACCTGCACCACCGGCGTCTTTCCGATTTGAGAGCCGGCATCGACAGGGGCGAGGATGAGGGCACCCATGTAGTGGTCGAACTTGTCCTCGCCTCTCAGGACCTCCGCCGCCTTGGCGACGACGTCTTCCCAGAACGGATGCAGGCGGTGCTCCGCCCACTGGTACTTGCGTTGATAGAGCGGCACCATGAAGCGCCGATCCTCCTTCAGGACGATTTCTACTTTGTGATCGTCAGCATCCATTGTCGTCGCTGTCCTATCTGTCCTTCAAATAAGATGCCGAGAAATGCGCGGTCTTTAGGTATCGATGCCTCTCGCCTGCCCTTCCGGCGAGAGCGACCGATATCTGGCGGGTATTCGGCTCTCAGCAGTCGACGGACTCAACGGGCGTGGAAGCCTGCACGGCTCCGCATAAGCACCTGTGCGAAAATCGCTGCCGCCTTCATGTCCACCTCTTCCGGCAGATAGCTGGGCGGAAGTCCGGTGCTATCGTCATAAAGGAAATCAGCGATCGCAACGCGGATGGCGTCTCGTGTCGCCTGCTTTCCGGCAAAACCTTGGATCACCTGCAGTTGCGTTTTCAGCATGGCGTACAATTCTACGGCGACCTTCTTCAGTCGAGCAATGTCACCCTTGTTCAGATCAGGCTTTATCAGGAGGTCAAACAGCGCCAGCGAGTCATCATCCAGCCCTTCGCGCATGGCTCGACGCTCTTCATTATCGAGTTCTTCGATTAGCACCAGAAGGGCCGCAAACGTCCGCTCAATGGTCGCCGCATCCTTCTCACGGTTGTAGTCCGCGACAAGCGCTTCGTAGTGTTTCTGGAAGTCGGTGCGCATCGGGTTCTGTCGCAGCATCATCTCCAGCTTCTTCTGGATTGCGTCCTTCAGGCTCTGAACGGTGGTGTGCTTTCTGGGGCTTCTTTCAAACTCCTTCTTGAGCTTTTCGAAGTCGATCTGGCTGATGTCGTAGAGCCGGCCGGGATCCGCCATGCCATCAGCGTGCGTCTCGATGCTGTCGTCGACCAGCCCCTGCAAGACCCTCATGATGTCGGAAATGTCCGCCTTTTGGACGTCATCTTCTAAGCTGTTGTAGATGACCTTAATCGCCTGATATCGCTGACGTGAGGCATTTACGGCGGGGAAGTTCACACAGGCCTTGAACTTCTTGAACACCTCTCGCGCCATGATTTGGAAGCGCTTGCGGCTCTCGTCGTTCTCATTGACGGCTTCCTTCGCGTCGATGATGGCCTTGTTTCGTGCGAAGCCACTCTTTTCCAGAATGTCGAGCAGGCGGAAATCGCGGGCGGACAAGAACCCTTCGGCTGCCGCGATCGCTTCTTGCAGGTCGGCCAGTAGCTCCTCAGGCGGCCGAACGGGGTCCGTCTCAGGTGGCGGCGCATCCGGATTGCCCGGCCCCACACCGGTTGTTCCAGCGTAGGTCGCCAGCGCCTTGCGAAGGTTCTTGAGGATGCCGCAGTAGTCGACAATCAGACCGTTATTCTTTCCCGCACTGACCCGGTTGGCGCGGGCGATAGCCTGCATCAACGTGTGCGCCTTCAGGGGCTTGTCCAGGTAGAGTGTCGCCAGACTGGGCACGTCAAAGCCGGTCAGCCACATGGCGCAGACGATGGCGATCCTGAAGGGGTGGTCTTCCTTCTTGAACGCAGATTCGAGATCGATGCGCTTGCCGTCGTCGGTTTCGAATCCGTTCTTGATCAGCGCCCGGTGCGGCTTGATGTCCAGATCCCACTTTCGGAATCGCTCGACCTCGCCCTGCTCTTCGGACACGACTACCGCCGCCTTGGTGGCCTTTACCCAGGCCAGTTGCCGCTGCCGATCGGCAAGATTCTGTTCGTTGGTCGCCTTGGCTAAGTCTGCCTCCAGCGCCGCGATACGCGCTTCCCAGTGCTTGGCGAGCAGCGCGTGCATCCGGACGCACGTCACCTTGTCGATGCACACCAGCATCGCCTTCCCGGTCTCCCAACCGGTCGTGTAATGCTCGACAAAATCAGCGGCGACGGTGTCTAGGCGCGTCTCTGCAGTGATGATGTGGTACTCGCGCTTCAGCTCCTTTTCGAGGCGCTCGGTCACATTGGGATCGTCCAGCTCGAGCTCTTCCAGCTTCGCGGCGATCTTCTCATTCAGGTCATTCGTCGCCACGCCCAGCTTGTCGCCGCGCGCGTCGTAGTACAGCGGAACCGTGGCGTTATCTTCTACGGCACGCTGGAAGTCATAGGTCGAGATGTACCCGCCGAACGTTTGTCTTGTGATCTCATCACCAGTCATCAGCGGCGTGCCGGTGAAGCCCATGAAGCTGGCGTTGGGCAGTGCATTACGCATGTTGAGCGACAGCAGGCCGTTCTGCGTCCGGTGCGCCTCATCCGCGATGACGATTATGTCGTCGCGGTCCGAATAGGGGTCGCCTTGGCTGACGTCCTGATTGAAGCGATGGATCAGGGTGAAAACGTAGGGCTTGTGCACACCCAGCAGAGCCTTCAGTTCCTCGCCGGTGCCGGCCCGCACCTGAGACTTGTCGTTGTTGACGAGGCCGCAGCCAGCGAAGGTGCCGTAAATCTGGTCGTCCAGATCAACGCGGTCGGTGCAGATCAGGAAGGTGAAGTTCGCCCCGATCTTGCGGTGGACCTTCTGGGTCAGGAAGGCTATCGAATAGCTCTTGCCCGATCCTTGGGTGTGCCAGAAGACACCCAGCTTGCCGGCGCGCGCCTCCCGTTCCCGGACAGCGGCGATAGCCCTGTTGACGCCCAGGAACTGGTGATTGCGCGCAACGATCTTGACCATCCGCTCGCCGCCGTCGTCGAACAGGATGAAGTTCTCAAGCAGGTCGAGGAAATTGGCCTTGGTGCACACGCCTTTTAGCATGGTGTCCAGATCGACCACACCGGGATCATCCTCGTCGAGGCGCTTCCAGTCGTTAAAATGCTCGTACTTGCTGGACAGCGACCCGATCTTCGCCTCGTGGCCGTTGGTCAGGATGATGAAGGCGTTGTGGTGGAACAGGTGCGGGATGGTGTCCTTGTAGTCGGACAGGTTCTGCTCGTAGGCGTGGCGGACATCCTTGTGGATCGCCTTGCACTCGACGAACAGCAGCGGCAGGCCGTTGACGAAGCCGATGATGTCGGCGCGCCGGCGATACAGGTCGCCCTTCACCCAGAGTTCGCGCACGCACAGGAAGTGATTGTTCTTCACCGGATCGTCGGTGAAATCGATCAGGCGCAGCCGCTGCTTGACGAGATCGCCCTTGGCGTCGCGAAAGCTGGCTAGAACACCGTCCTTGATCAGGCCGTAGGTGTCGCGGTTGATGGTCAGCAGGCTAGAGGCCAGCGGCGCGTCGGTGATCTGGCGCAGGGCATCGGCATAGGCGGCCGGCGGCAGGCCGGGGTTGAGCCGGATCAGCGCCTCGCCCAGATGACGAGTCAGGATGACGTCGGCTTCGGAGGCGCGCCCCAGCGTCCCCTCCGGCCCCAAAACTTCGCTGTTGAACGCATAGACACTTTCCCAGCCCAGCGCGTCGGCCAAGTAGTCGGCCATAGTGGCCTGGACCAGGGTGTCTTCGTTCAGCGCCGTCATACAGTGATAGCCCCGCTCATCAGTCTGGGGAGGAGGAGGTCGCGGGCTTGAGTGAGGTGCTCGCTCTGCTTCACAAGATTGGCAATCTGATCGAAAATTGGATTAACAAGCTCGTCAAAGGCTTCGGCCACTCCGGCATCAGGACTTGTCACCACTATGCGATCAAACGTCGCTACAACAATGGCATCAAAGACAGCCCCTGACGCCTGACTGCGCAACTGCTGAAGACTGGCATCCATGGTCAGATAAAGCAGCCTCTGGCTCATGCCAGATTTGCTGACTAGCGCGTAACACGATTGGTTCATAGCCATAGGCACCATTGCCAGATTCATGTTGCCGACTGTTCCACGCGCAGTAATGAACAGTGTGTCCTTTGGGTAGAGCCTGCTGTTGCATTTGGCCAACCCTTCCTCTGTGATCTTCTTTTCAGTGTTCGAGACATAACATCCCCGCACCGCGTCTTTCGGGGTGAAGAAAGGGATTTCTCCATCCCAAAATTGTGGTGTCGTTGTTTTCGGCGTGCCGCCTGAGCAGATATCAATCACGCTGGACGCCGCGGTGCGCGCCCACCCCTCTGGTACGCCCTCGAGGATTCTTGCATGCTCGTGGCCCGGGAAGCGGAAGCGGACGAACCATTCCTTGTAGAGCTGCCGAGCCGCCTCTTCCAGCAAGGCTATCCGACGTCGATTGTTATTGATCAGGTCGTCATAGGCGGAGAGTATCCGCACCACGGCCTGCTGGATTTGCGGATCCGGACATCGAGCAGCCAGCTTGTGCAAAACCTTGCGATCCACGCCGGGGACGGCCGCTTTTTCGCTCTTATAGTTCTTCAGCTGATGGCGCAGAAAATAGGCAATGAACCTAGGATCATTCCCCTTGAAGTCGATCACATAGAGCGCGGTATTCAGCGGCCAGTACGGTTGATCTACATAAAAGACTTCACCGATCGTTCCATATCGGCCGGTGACTACGCCGGGCGGCTCTGCCTTGGCTTCGTCATGCCAGCCCGTGAAGCCCGACGAAGAAACTACCGGGATATCACCGAGCCGACGGCTTCCATTGGGAAGATCATGACCTCTCTTTAGGGTCAGGAAGTCTCCCAGCTCCCCATCGGTCCAAGTCACAGGCCAAGACCTTTGAAGTTGCCTTGAATCTGCGCCGCGAGCCCCGCCGCTTCTTCGTTCAGCCCGGCCAGCTCGACGTGAATGTCGCGCATCACTCCTTCGAAATCGAAATCCTCGTCTTCCTCTTCCGGGGCCACGCCGACATAGCGGCCCGGGGTCAGCGACCAATCGTTGGCTGCCAGTTCAGCCCGGTCCACCAGTTTGACGAGGCCGGGCACGGCCGCGAGCCGAGCTTCCGGGAAACGGCTGAGCAGCCAGTGCGCCTGTTTGTGGAAGTAGCGAACCAATTTGAGCTGTTCGATCAGCTGCAGCCGCGCGGCTTCGAGTACGTTGATCGGGTTGGCCCTGCCACGTTTTCCGCCTCGGTCACGGTGCGCCTTCTCCGCCAGTTTGAACAGCTGGTCGATCTGCTTGATTAAGTCGCGGGACTGTTCGGCCAAGGGTTCAAGCGCGTCGTGTCGGGCGTGCAGGGCGGCGATGTCTGTGCCGTCTGCGACCTGCCCCTTCGCCCGCGTGGTGAAGGCGCTCCAGTCGGTTCTGAAGAGCGCGGCGGGCTCGGTCAGACCGGTGTCATCTTCCAAACCCTCCAGGATCGCCTCTAGCGCATCGCCAAATGCGGGCTCAATCGGCAGAGTGCCGAGCGCCTCGATTGTTGACCTGTTGAGGTAGCTATCTACCAAGCTTCGGAACCGGTCGTCCTGCTCGCGATAGAGCCAGAAGATCGAGGTCAGGTTCTGAAGCTGCTCGGGCGAGAAGTCGAAGACCTTGCGCGTGACCTTGCGAAACACCTGCCGCGCGTCGAGCATCAGCACCTTGTCGGCGTGCTCGGCAGCCTTGCCCTTGTCGAACATCCAAAGTTCGCAGGGGACGGTGCGAGTGTAGAAGAAATTGCCCCGGATCGCGATCATCGCGTCGACGTGACCGGTCTCGATCAGCTTCTGCCGGACCTTCGCCTCCTCGCCGCCCGCGCTGGAGGCCTGAGACGACATGACAAAGCCGGCGCGGCCTGCGTCGGACAGATAGCTATAGAAATACGAGATCCACAGATAGTTTCCGTTGGAAACCTTCTTCGCCTTGTTCACACCGGGCAAACCGAAGGGCAGTCGCGGGTCCTTGCGTATCTTTTCGGCGTCGACCTCGTCCACGTTGAACGGCGGATTGGCCATGACGAAATCGGCCTTGCCCACCAGCTCGTGGGCGTCGGTGTAGTAGGTGATGCCCGGCTCGATACGCCCTTCCAGCCCGTGAACGGCCAGGTTCATTTTGGCCAGGCGGATTGTGGTGGCGTTCTTCTCCTGTCCGTAGAAGGTCGCGACCTTGGTGGGGTCCTGCTGCATCCTCTCGATGAAGTGCGCGCTCTGCACGAACATGCCGCCCGAACCGCAGGCCGGGTCCAGCACGCTGCCATGATCGGGTTCTATGGCGTTTACGATCATCTGCACGATGGAGGGCGGGGTGAAGAATTCGCCGCCGTCGTGAGCCCCCTGATCCGCGAACTGGGTCAGAAAATATTCGTAGATACGACCGAACACGTCCCCCTTGGCGCTTTGCAGCGCGGGGTCATTAAAGATGCGTAGCACTTCGCCCAGCACCTCGTTTTCAAGCTGCTGATACTCGTTCTTCGGCAGGACGCCTTTCAGGGCTGGATAATCCGTCTCCACCGCCTCCATGGCCGCTATGACTGCCGCAGCGCGGTCCGCCCCATCCGGGAGGCTAACCAGATAATCGAAGCGCGCTTCGGGCTGCAGGAAGATCGCTCCCCGGCTGGTGAAGTCTTCCTTGGTCAACGGGCGGACCACACCCCCCCGGCTGGGCAGCCCCGCTTCGATCTCAGGCTTCACGGCGAGGTAGCGGCTATAGGCGTGCCGAAGGAATATGAGGCCCATGACGGGCAGAAAGTACTCGTTACTCGCAAACTCGCTGTTCGCCCGCAGCTGATCGGCCGACGCCCACAGACGCTTCTCGACCGCTTCGATATTCGATTCCACTACCGGTACGCCCCTTTATGACCAGTCCTAGGCGTAGCAGCGTGGCGTTGTGCGCGACAAGAACGTCTGAAGGCTTAGCTTCGATCGTACCGTGCGAAGCCACCACCCAGCAGGGACCCACGCAACTACCAGCTGAAAGGGCTGCCCAGCTCAGAAGCCCGCGACTTGCTGGCTAGAGTGGCGCTAGAACGTGGTGCCGCTTGCGTGACTCGAACACGCGACCACCGCCCTACGAAAGCAAGCTCTCTTAAGAGCCCTTCCCACCGCATACCCACGGAACTCCCAAGCGGAAGCGTCTTCCGGCTTATCCCGGCCGGGCGTCAAAGCCAGTGGTGCCCTGGAAAGGTGGTGCCGCTTGCGTGACTCGAACACGCGACCCCCTCATTACGAACTCGTTTGAAGCCCGGCGGTCAAACCCAGCGCTGGTATGGCTTTGGATGCCATTGCGCATCCTGGAAGGTGGCACCACCCAAACACTTCCCATTCTGGCCCGATCGCGTGGTTCAATCGTTTCCTAGTTTGCGCGCGCTAACTCAGACCAAGTTCAAATTTCGACCTGCACCATACCTGCGGAGGTTCGCATTTGCGATCCGTTCCGGCGATCAAACGTCGGCCTCGTCATCGTGGGGATAGGTTGCTTCGTAGTGCTCAGATACCGATGCGACCATCGGCTGCCCTCCAATACCTGCCAGGCTGAACGGCATAGGGCGCGCCCGAAATGATCATCTGCGCGCGGGTCAGCGACACCACCTCGTCGCGCAGACGAACTTTCTTGGCTTCCACGATCTCGATGACGTCGCCGGTTTCGACGTGAACCAACTCCGATCCGATCGACAGACCCATCTCTTCGAAATTCAGTGGCGGACGCCGCTTCTTCTGTTCGAAGCTCCGTTCGGCTTCATACGCGCGAGGTTCTTCCTTCTTCACCTCACGCTCGGCGGCGGCTTCTGCTTCCGGCGTGAGGTCGGCACCAGGGAAGGCGTTCAGCAGTTCAATCAAGCGGAATGGCTCGATCGAGAAGAACTCACGGGCCGGGTTCACACGCTCTCGACCGAAGGCGACATGAAGCGCCTTCTCCACCTTCACTGCATCGTGGACCCGGCGGGCGACGGCCACACGAAACGGCAGGGGAACGCCTGTGGCCCGGCTCAACTCCGCCACGCGCCGTTCAACCGTGTCGCCCGATGTCCTGCCGATCTTCACGATTCCCGGCATGGCCTCGTTGGTGAGGACGTAAACGATCCCTTCGCCCATAGGGGATGATGCTAACTCGAACATGATGTCCTTATACGGTCATGAATACCTTCGCAGTACGAAATATAGCGCCCGTGAAGTTGTGTGTGATCAGGATTCAGCCGCTTCCCTCTTCTGCTCCCCTTCGCGTGTCACATCTTGTGACTGCGCGAGTAGGCGGGGATCATGAATCGCGCGCATATATGCTTCCCAAGCCCTTCGCTCCTCTACCGTGCCAAACGGAGCGTTGAAGTAAGCCATACCAGTCTCTCGCCAGCGCTGGATAAGTGCGGGGTCTTGATCAGGCGAGCCTTTGAAATCCTCTGGACCTGCCTTCCCTCCCATCTTGTCGAGCGCGCGCAATTTCGCCTCCCGCAGCAACATGGGAATTTCAGTAGGGTCGCCTGTAGCTGCCTCGAAAGCGGCATTATACTCGGCGATAGTTTGGGGACGGGGCTGTGGGTCTGGTGTGCCATGGGGGCCGCAACCGAAAAGAATTAGGGTTGAGCAAACCGCAGCAATGCCACTGCTATTCATTGCGTGGGCCCGGTCCTTCGACGGTGCCCTGTGTGCCCATCACTGACTCGAGTTTTTTCCCAAAATGATGGCCGACGAACAGAACTGCTGCAATTACTAGCGATACGCTAGCAAAGTTGGACCAGAGCATCTGTTCTTGCATCAAGCCTATGTTGTGCGTGCCAGAAGGCGCGGTGTCGAAGCCAGTCGCCACGGTCAGGCAGATTACACCCAGGATCAAGCAAGCCGCTGACAGATATCCGAGATTTAGGCGCTTCACGTCTCACTCCCTTCGCATTTGAGAAACCGGAGTTCGCCTGATTCGGTGGAGGTTGGAAGCTCGGCGGGGATGCGTCTGTCGGTTGTGAGACGAATACCCGCATGAGGTGCCTTCGCTCCGCTCTCTCACGGTGGCGCTCTAGGCTCAGGATTGTCGGCGATCAAAAAATAGCGCCCACCCGCACCCCTACGTGATGCCAGGACGCGGGCGAGGCGCTTGGGTTCAGGCCACCGGCTGCTGGGCTCTGCCGCCTCCACGGCCTTCAGAGTGTGTGAGCCACGAGCGCAACATAGTGTTATTTGATTGACTAGCGCGGACTAATGACGTTACACGAATTAAACAATTAGCGAGCGTTAATTGGGCGACCGCCTTGTTCGAGATCGTGGAGGGGACGAAATGAAGAAGCGGCATGAGAACGAGCTGAACCAGCTGCTGGAGAAGATAGCCTACGAGGGTCTGGCGGTGATCCCGAAATGGCAAATGGCCCTCTGGTATGATCAGGACCGATTTACAGTCGGTATCCGGCGGGACGTGCGGGAACGATGGATCGAACTGGCGTCCGAACTGCATTGGATTGAAGAAAAACCGCTCCACTTCGTGGAAATCAAGACGGACATTGTGCTGATGCACAACCCAGTTTTCTACGAGCACGACGAGTAGTCAAAAACCAGCGCGGCGTCTTTGCCGATGTTTTTACTGTTATGGGGATCTTATGACCACAGCTTGGTTTGTAGACGGGGGTTATGCGAGCAAGACTTGGCAGTCTGTGGCCGGTCGCGACCGTTTGGATTACGCGCTTCTGCGGCGGCATATAGAAGAAGACGCTGGAGAGGTCGTGGGGGACGCATATTATTTTGATTGCGACAATGATCCGCCGTCCGCTGGACAGACTGGCTTTCATCGGTTTTTAAGCTCTCCTCCTCCCCGCGGCCCGGGGTTGAGGGTGAAATTATACTGGCTTCAAAGCAAAGCTCATGAATGGCCCAAACATATGGGCGGAGGCCCAATCATACATCCTGTATCTGGCGATCAGTATGTCACGAAGACACAGAAAGCTGTCGATGTGGGTCTTTCGTTTCATATTATGCGGTCATTCAGTAAACGCGCTTGGAACAAGTTGTATCTCATTGCAGGTGATGGAGACTTTAGCGAAGTGATCCAGCATCTAGTCGAGAATGAAAACGTATCAGTCACTTTGATCGGTACTAGCAATTCCGTAAGCGGAGAGCTCGCTCCCTACGTCCGAATTATGGACTTCTCGGAAATCAAAGCGTCCGTAACAATGTCTGCACCTGCGAACGAATTTCCTCGATCAGTGGCGGTCTAATTCTCCTGCACTCCGCGCTACTGGAAAAAATATAGTGCCCACCCGCACCCCGACGTGATGCCAGGATGCGGGTGGAGCCCTTAAGCTTAGAACGCGGCCTGCTTTGCCGCCCCCGCCTCGACCGCCTTCAGCAGGGTGTCGTTGGCTAGGTGGGAATACCGCTGCGTGGATTGATAGCTGGCGTGTCCAAGGACCTTGCCGACGGCGAACAGATCCACGCCGCTGTTGACCATGAACGAAGCCGCACTGTGCCGCAGGTCATGCAGTCTCAGGCCCGGCAGTTTCGCCACCTCGATCGCCTTCTGCCAGCCGTGCTTGATCGACACGAAGGGCAGGCGGGTATCGGGGTTCGGCACGAGCCACGGACAGTCCTTGAAGCGCGGCAGTTCTTCGATGATTGCCAAGGCCGCCGTGGAGAGCGGCACATAACGCGACTTCCCGGTCTTGCTGGTCGGGATGAACCACGACCGGCGCTCGACATCGACATTCTCCCATCGGGCGTCCAGCAGTTCCCGCAACCGTGCCCCGGTGAGGAGCAGCAGGCCGACGATGTGCTCAAGCTGGGGGTTCTGAGACGCTGCCACCGCCTCCCTCAGCCGCGCCGCTTCCTCGGCCGACAGGAAGCGTTCACGACCGTTGTTCAGCGGTGCGCGGGGGATGCCCCGTGTCGGGTTTCGTTCAGTGCCCGGTATGTCCCAGCTTGCGCCAAGGACGAAGGACCGACCGAGCAATACCCTCAGCTTCTCCACTGACGCCGGAGCCAAGCCCGACGCCCGTTTTTCGCTCAGCCACTGAGCCACGGATCGGCTGTTGATGTCTGTCAGGCGTGTCTTTCCCCACTTCGGGATGATGTGGACCCGCATGCAGCTTTCGATATCGGCATAGGATTTCTGGTCCTTGGCGAAGGCGAGGTGTTTGGCCGCCAGCTCGCTATAGAGGGGGATCGACTTCGCCAGCGCCTTCTTCGCGCCGGGGTCGCCGCCCATTACCACCTCTGACCGAAGCTGCTGGGCCTTCTTTTTGGCGGCGGCGAAGGTGACGTCGTTAAAACCGCCAATCTTGTGCTGCTTCTGGCCGCCAGCCTGATCCTGATATCGCAGATAGTAAGTCTTGCCGCCGGTGCAGCGGCATTCCAGGACGAAGCCGGTGACGATGGTGTCGTACCAGTCGGTCTTCTTCTTGCCGACCTCGCAACCGGCGTTGGCGACGAAGGCTTGAGTCAGGTGTGCCTTGGGCATGGGTAATCTCCTTGCATGTTTAAGGGATCGGCGGGCGAGCGCCGAGGAGCCGCCGGGGAGGCGGTCAGTTGGGGTGGGGTGGTCTGGAGCGGGTCGGGCCCGCGAGGCCCCAGAGGCGGCCGCAGGGGCCACGCGTCAGGGGCGGGGATAGCCGGGCCATGGGGAGCCCGGAGCGTGCCCAGGCGGGCAGCAGGGGAGGGCGGCCGCAAGGGCGGCGCGTCGTGAGTTGGGCGGCGGAGAACCGCCCCAAATCCCCAGTTCCCCAGATCGTCAGCCAGTCAGGGTCGGTCGGCGTGTCTGGGGTTTTGGGGAATTAGGGAGTTGGGGTGCTGGGCCCCTCGGCTAGGCGATCTTTCAACAGGTAATAGGTGCGCTTGCCTCGAGCGCCTTTCTCGTAATTCCACAGATGCTTTTCGGGATCTGGCCCGGTGTATCGATCTAGGACGCGGTGGGCCTGTGCGCGGGAGACGTCGCCAGTGTGGGCAAGCGCCTTGATCATTTTATCCAGACCGACGTGCCCGTGACCCTGGGCAAGGTAAGCGCGGATGTAGACAATGACCTCGTCGTCGTTGGGTTGCTCACACTCGAGGGTGTGACCTTCCAATTCTTCTTGATAGACGGGACGGACAGATGCCAGCTTTTCGGCATACGTCAGGCCTTGCTCGGTGGAATAGGCATAGGCGACCTCCTGTGGGCTGTCCGCGCGGCTCTTCTGCTGGGTGAAGCGAATGACCCGTTCGGATGCCCCTGCGCTGCCCGTCATCGGTTCAGCGACATAGACGGCATCGAAGTCCTCGATGATATCGGTGGTGCCTTGATAGCGTATCGTGCCATCCGCGTTCCGGTTCTTGGCGGTATGTCCGAGGGCGATGATGGTGCCGCCCGCCATCACATACTCACGGCAGACCTGGGCGAAGCTGCTTGAGCGGCCCTTGTCCATGAGGTTGGTGAACTTCTTCAGGGTATCGATGACCACCACGGTTCCGCGAGCGCTGCCGTCCTGGGTGGCCTGAATGAGCTTGTCCACGAACTCATTGACCTTGAAGCCCTTGAGCCCGGGGGCCAGCATGTGGGCGTTCATAAGTTCTAAGATCTCGACCTTAACGGCCAAGCCTTTCCCGCTGTCGTCAGCGTTGATGTAGAAGAGGGCGTTTGGATCAAGCCTGCCCTCCTCAATGGCGTCCTGAATGAGCCGCATCACCGTGAGCGTCTTACCGGCGTTGGGCTGGGCGTAGATCATGGTCGCCTGACCCAGGAACATGATGTCGCCGAGCAGGGGCTTGGTGTCCACCGCCCTCGCATGGAGCTTCGCGGCGTCTCCTCTCAGGCTGTGTTGGATGAGTGGATTGGGCTTCTGAAATGGAGCCTTTGGCGTCGGTCCAGTGGGCTCGTCGGGGTGTTCGTCGGGGGCTCGATCCATCGCTCGATCTCCTTGGCTGCGTGATCAATGAGCGTGTTCTGACTGGGGAATTTTGAGCTGTAAACGAGAGCAAATTGCCGGTTTTCCAGCGGAAATGACATTTTCCTAGCGGACGATCCTTCCGTAAGAACCTTGCCAAAATCGTAGGCAAGATTAAATTTCGTTTAGGTTGGAGGGGGAGCGTATTCGTGAGGAGGAGGGCAGCATGGCGCTAACGCGACGGGAAGATGGAACCGAGTTCGGCGGCCTTCGAGTCGTTTGGCTGGAGGCTTTTGTGCGGTGTGCTCAAGCCAGAACACGAGCTGCGGTCGCCGCTCAGATGGGCATCGATCAGGCGACGGTGACGAAGCACATCAAGAAGCTTGAGCTGTGGCTGGCGAGGGGCCGTCTTCGTCCCTTGTTTGATGACAATGTTTGGCCAATTTCCCTGACCGAAGAAGGCAAGGAATTTCTGCCGCAAGCGGTGATGGTGCTGGAGTTGCTTCGTCGGGCTCGCATCGCCCCGGTCGAGATGCCGCAGGCGGATGCTTCGGTGGAGCAGGCTGAGCGCCCCAACTCCGCCATTGTGCAGGGAGGCGACTGAGAGGAAGCGATCCTTCATTGGCGCCGCTCCCTCTCTAATCCGTTTTGGTCTTCAGTGCGGGTGGTCGAGTTGCTTTCTCGGTGCCGGACTCCGCCTTCGCCCCGAAACTACGATGACGATACCGACGACCGCGAGGGCGACGATGCAGGCGAGAGGTTGAGCCACGGCTAGAGCGGAGAGCCCGAGGGTGCCGAGGAATGCCAGCGTTTTCTTAGGTCGGGCGATGAAGGAACCGATGAGGGTCAACAGCAGCAGTGCAGCTAACCCCACGGCCATCGCTCTGAGCACGGCCAGCACGACGCCCAGGATGAGCAGTACGAGCAGCTTGTTCATCATCCGCCCCGCGCCTCCTCGTTCCAGAAGTAGGCAAGGCATCGGTAGTGGATGCCAAGTTCGGTGCCGGGGCCGTTCTCGACGAACAGCCGAACGGGCATTCCCAGGGGAGGGGTGACGCTAATCTCGAACCAGAGGCCGTGGTCCTCGACCCAGTCGAAGGAAAGGTCATCGGCATCCTCGCCGGTGAAGGCGAACCCAAGGGCTGTGTTGATGACGTCCGGCGTATCGCCACCATGGATGACGATCAGGCTGGCGTCGGGATGATGTTTGGGGTGGCCGTAAAAATGCCAGCCCCGGAGGGCTAGCAGACAACGCAGTTTGGGATCGAGGTCGGGATCGCTCAGCGCGCTCGCCACCTCGGCAAGGTTGGTCAAGCAAAGCATAGGAAGACTCCTTCAGGCATGAAAAAAGCCCTCGCGGCGGTGCCGGAGAGCTCGGGTCGGATGGGTTGCCGTTATGGCTTGCGGGCAGTCAGCCTTGGCTGGTCAGGCTTCGGTTATCGAAGGCCGATTTGCGAAGCCGAGGCAGTTGAAGCGCAGGGTGTGATTGGTATCGGGATGGTCAGCCACGAAGACCAGCATCCCGAAATCGTCGGTGAGGACGTAGGCCAGCTCGAACCATGAGCCGTGGTCGTTGAACCACTCCCAGCCGGGCTGATTGGCCTGGTCCCAGGTGATGGGGAAGCCAACGGCGGCATGGATCTCCTCGGATTTATCGCCCGGCTGGACGGCAACGATCTGCAAAACCTCACCGAGGGAGCGATGTCGATCGGTATCCACCTGCCAGACCCTGAGGCCGATCAGGGCGCGGAGGGCGGGGTCGATGGTCGGGTCTGTGAGCGCGGCCGCAACAGCATCACGGTCGTTTAGGGAAAGCATGAGATGTCCTTTCAGGGCATGAAAAAACCCCCGCAGCGATGGCCACGGGGGTGGGTACAGATTGAGTTGGGGGGGGGGCGTCAGGTCGTCCTAGTGAACGGCCTTAAGTCAATGAAGCGCCAAGACTTCCTTCCTGCCCAGCGACAGGTTGGCATGAGTGGCATCATCTCTGACGAACTCAATGAGGCGGTCGCCTAGCGTGCCGAAAGCACGCTTAATGACAGGGTGGTGGCAGCGTTTGAAAGCCGTTCCCTCAGGCGCTTTGAGCGGGCAAACCTGACAGCGGCATGGTGACGCTGTGGGTCACGGTGGAGTACGAGTTGTCCAGAAGCCTGGCCTGCTCCCGGGAGCGGGGTGCCTTTCAAGGGCGTCAGCTTCAAATAAGATACCTTAATTCGCGCGATCACACGCGGTCGAAGCTAAGCGGGAGAAGTCTGTGCCGGAAGAGTTTGTCCTTGATCCGGATGAGGTCGCCGAAGCTGGGCGTATTATCCGAGGCACCCCGCCCGGCCTGTATACCTTGGCCAAACTCTATGGAGCCGAATGGGATATGAAGTTGAGCCCGACGACGTTTGGGGCGCGGTTCAAGGCGTCCGTGGTCGCCGGACGGCTGGGCGGTATCAGCCTGCATCCGGAAAAGACGGGAGCGAACGCGCTTCAGTACCGAGTGTATGATCAAGGGCGATAGCTGCTCACGATCGTTGCCGCGTGGCGCGAACCTACCTACGCTGTCCTTTCAAGACCAAAATAAAATTTGCGATTTAGGCTTGCAGCGCAGCGATAATAAAGAACTAAAGTACCGGGGCGTTTTATTATGAATTATGCTGTACACAATAAAATTGTATCATTTATTTGGTCTATCGCAGATGATTGCCTGCGAGATGTTTATGTGCGCGGTAAGTATCGTGACGTCATACTGCCAATGGTCGTCTTGCGCCGCCTCGACACCCTTCTCGAACCGACGAAACAGGATGTTTTGGAGGAAGTTCGCTTCCAGCATGGGGAGATGAAGGCGACGGAGCTTGATGACGCCCCTCTAACCGCAGCGTCGGGCTATGTTTTCTACAACACCAGCAAGTGGACGTTGAAGCAACTCTACGCCACTGCCACGAACAACCAGCAGATTTTGCTGGCCAACGTGGAGGAGTACCTCGGCGGGTTTAGCGATAACGTCAAAGAGATCATCGCCCGCTTCAACCTGCTCGAGCAGATGCGGCATATGGCGAACAAGCAGGTTTTGCTCGACGTCCTCGAAAAGTTCATTTCCCCTTACATCAACCTCACGCCCCATGATTCTGAAGACCCCGACGGCAACATGATGCCCGGTCTTTCGAACCTCGGCATGGGCTATGTCTTCGAGGAGCTGATCCGCAAGTTCAACGAAGAGAACAATGAGGAGGCCGGGGAGCACTTCACGCCGCGTGAGGTGATCCACCTGATGACCCACCTCATCTTCGACCCGATAGGCGGCCAGCTGCCTCCGGTGATGACCATCTATGACCCGGCCTGCGGCAGCGGCGGGATGCTGACCGAAGCTCAGAACTACATCAAGGACCCCGAAGGCCCCATCGCGGCCAAGGGCGACGTCTATCTGTATGGCAAGGAAATCAACGACGAGACCTATGCCATCTGCAAATCCGACATGATGATTAAGGGCAACAACCCCGAGAACATTAAGGTCGGCTCGACGCTAGCCACCGACGAATTTTCGGGCCATCGCTTCGATTTCATGCTGTCCAACCCGCCCTACGGCAAAAGCTGGAAGAGCGACATCAAGCACATCAAGGACGGCAACGACGTCATCGATCCGCGCTTCCAAGTCGAGCTGACCGACTACTGGGGCAAGATGGAAACCGTCGACGCAACGCCCCGTTCCAGCGACGGCCAGCTGCTGTTCCTGATGGAGATGGTGGGCAAGTTGAAGCCCATCGCCAACAGCCCCATCGGGTCGCGGATCGCCTCCGTCCACAACGGCTCCAGCTTGTTCACCGGAGACGCCGGCAGCGGCGAATCCAACATCCGCCGCTTCATCATCGAAAACGACATGCTGGACACCATCATCCAGCTGCCGAACAATCTGTTCTACAACACCGGCATCACCACCTACGTCTGGCTGCTGACCAACGCCAAGCCCGAGGCACGCCGGGGTAAGGTGCAGCTAATCGACGCCAACCTGATGTTCCGCAAGCTGCGCAAAAACCTTGGCGACAAGAACTGCGAATTCGCGCCGGAACACATTGACCAGATCACAGCTGCCTATCTCGCGTTCCAGCCGGTCGAACGACAGATTGACGCGAATGGCGATCCAACCGGCATCGCGGTGCAGATTTTCGACAACACCGATTTTGGCTATCACAAGGTCACCATCGAACGCCCCGACCGCCGCCGCGCGCAGTTCAGCGCCGAACGACTGGAGCTCCTGCGCTTCGACAAGTCCTTGCGCGAGCCGATGGAGCATTTGTGGGCCGAACATGGCGACAAGGTCTATGAGCCCGGCTTCCTGAAAGGCCACGCCAAGGCGATCCACGCCTGGTGCGAGGAGCGGGAGATCGCGCTGAACGCCAAGCAGCGGGTGAAGCTGGTCGACACAACTGTCTGGCTGCGCCAGCGCGATATGATCGAGGTCGGCCACCAGCTGAAGGAGGCGTTAGGCACCGAGGAAACGGCGGATTTCAACGTCTTCCGCGAGCAGGTGGCCAAGGTACTCAAGAGCCGCAAGATCAAGCTTACCGCGACCGATAAGAACACGATTCTGAACGCGGTCAGCTGGTATGCCGATGATGCAGAAAAGGTCATCGGCAAGACCCTGCGCTTCACGAAGTCCGAGCTGGAGGATGAGGCCGCGCGGCTGGGCTGCAGAATCGACGAACTGGGCGACTTCGGTCTTTATGCTCAGCCCGATGGCAGCTGGCTGACATTCGAGACCAGCACAGATTTGCGCGACAGCGAGGCGGTGCCGCTGAAAGACAGCATCCACCGCTATTTCAAGGCCGAGGTAAAGCCGCATGTGCCCGAGGCCTGGATCAACCTCGACACGGTCAAGATCGGCTACGAGATCAGCTTCAACAAGTATTTCTACCGCCACAAGCCACTGCGCAGCCTGGATGACGTGACGCGGGACATTCTGGCGCTGGAGCAAAGGGCCGATGGCCTGATCGCCGATATTCTGGGGGTGAAACCCGCCGATCTGTCGGAGGCGGTGTGATGACGCTCGCCGCTCTTGTCGCAGACGATGGGCATGCGCCCACCCCTGACCAGCTTCCGCGCTTCCCAGCCGAATGGAGGCTCGCTCGCTTCCGTCATGTGTTCAATTTCAACAAGGGGCTGACGATCACCAAGGAGAACCTTCAGGATGAAGGCATTCCTTGCGTGAGCTACGGGGACGTTCATTCGAAGTACGGATTTGAAGTTGACCCGGACCGTCATCCGCTAAAATGCGTTGACGCCTCCTACATGAAAAACAACCAGTCCTCGCTGCTCCGGCGTGGCGACTTCGTTTTCGCGGACACCTCTGAGGACATCGAAGGTTCGGGCAATTTCACCTGTTACAGCAGCGAAAGACAGGCGTTTGCGGGCTATCACACCCTGATCGCCAAACCAAAGGTGCCTATGAGCTTCCGTTTCATGGCCTATCTGCTGGACTCGACAACCTTCCGTGCGCAGGTGCAGACCGAGGTGACGGGGGTCAAAGTTTTCAGCATCAGCCAGGCGGTCCTCAAGCCAACCTTTGTGTGGTTCCCCCCGGAGCAAGAACAGGACGCCATCGCGGCGTTTCTGGATGAGAAATGCGCCAAGGTGGACGAGGCGGTGCGGATCAAGGAAGAACAGATCGCGCGCTTACGCGAGCGGCGGCAGATCCTGATCCAAGAGGCCGTCACTCGCGGCCTGAACCCCACCGCCCCCATGAAGGACAGCCGCATCGACTGGATCGGCCAGATTCCCGCGCACTGGGAGCAACTTGCGAACAAGCACATCTTCCGGCTCAGGAAAACTCTCGTCGGCAAGCGGTCATCCGAGTACGAACTGCTCTCGCTGACCCTGCGCGGCGTCATCAAGCGTGACATGGAGAACCCCGAAGGCAAATTCCCCGCCGAGTTCGACACCTATCAAGAGGTCCGCCCGGGCGATTTCGTGTTCTGTCATTTCGACGTCGAGGAAACGCCCCGGACCGTCGGGCTTTCCGAGTTCTTCGGTATGATCACCGGCGCCTATACCGTATACTCGGTAGCCGATGGCATCGATCCGCGCTTCCTGCTGCACTTCTATATCTTTGCAGACACCGACAAAAAAATGCGTAGCCTCTACAAGGGTCTGCGCAACACGATACCGAAGGAGGCGTTCGGCGCATTCAAGACGCCGCTGCCCCCGATCGAAGAGCAACGCGAGATCGTAGCCCACATCGACGAAGCGTCGCGCAAGATCGAGGATGCCATAGCGATCAAGGCAAACCAGATCGCTGCGCTCAAGGAATACAAGACCAGCCTGATCAACGCGGCGGTCACGGGCAAGATCAAGGTGGCGTAAGGGGGGGCGACCATGGTCAGCAACACCAAGGAAGTGGCTCTGGAACAGGCGATCCAGCGGCACCTGACAGGCCTGACGACCGAAGATCTGGCTGGCCAAAGCGCCCCGGCTGGCCATGGCCCCTTTCGTCTTGGCCTGCCCTCTGATTTCGACGCCGAATACGCGCTCGACACCCGTCTGTTGTGGGAGTTTCTGGAAACCACCCAAGGCAAAGAGCTGGCCAAGCTGAAGGCCCGCAATCCCGGTGACTGGAAGCGCAAGATCCTTGAACGCTTTGACCGGCTGATCAAGAAGAACGGCGTGCTGCATCTGCTGAAGAAGGGCCTCGCCGTCGATGACGCCTTCTTTGCGCTGATGTATCCCGCGCCGCTGGCCAGCTCGGCCGCCAAGGTGCACGAAAACTTCGCCGCCAACATCTTCAGCGTCACCCGGCAGGTCCGCTATTCACAGACCAACCCGGGCGAAGAGATCGACATGGTCCTCTTCGTCAACGGGCTGCCGCTGATCACCATCGAGCTGAAGAACGCGTGGACCGGCCAGACCGCCCGTTATCATGGGCAGAAGCAGTACCGCGACGGCCGCGACGCCACCCAGCCTCTGCTGCAGTTCGGCCGCGCGCTGGTGCACATGGCCGTGGACGCCGACGAGGTGTTCATGACCACGAAACTCGCCGGGCCCGCGACCTACTTCCTGCCCTTCAACAAGGGCCACAACGAAGGCGAGGGCAACCCGCCCAACCCCAACGGCCACAAGACCGCGTACCTTTGGGAAGAGGTTTTCACCAAGGAAAGCCTGGCAGGCATCATCCAGCATTTCGTGCTGCTGGAGGGTAAGACGACCGACCCACTGGCGAAGAAGACCCTAATCTTCCCACGCTATCACCAGCTGGAGGTCGTGCGCAGCCTACTAGCCCATGCCGCCACGACGGGCGTCGGGCACAGCTATCTGATCCAGCACTCGGCGGGTTCGGGCAAGTCGAACTCGATCACCTGGACGGCCTATCAGTTGATCGAGACCTATCCGACCAAGGCAGGCATTCCGGGCGCCAAGGGACTGGACCAGCCGCTCTTCGATAGCGTCATCGTTGTCACTGATCGCCGGCTTCTGGACAAGCAGCTGCGCGAGAACATCAAGGACTTTTCCGAGGTCAAGAACATCGTCGCCCCGGCGCTGCGGTCGGCCGACCTGAAATCGGCGCTGGAGAACGGCAAGAAGATCATCATCACGACGATCCAGAAGTTCCCCTTCATCATCGAAGGTATCGCCGACCTGAGTGACAAGCGGTTCGCAGTGATCATCGACGAGGCTCATAGCGGCCAGAGCGGCAGCGCGCATGACAACATGAACCGGGCGATGGGCGCGGGCGATCAGGATGCGGACGAGGATGATCCACAGGACCGGATCCTCGCAGCTATGCAGTCGCGGAAGATGCGCGGCAACGCCTCTTATTTCGCCTTTACGGCCACGCCCAAGAACACGACGCTGGAGAAGTTCGGCGAGCGCCAGGCGGATGGCAGTTTCAAGCCCTTCCACCTCTACAGCATGAAGCAGGCCATCGAAGAAGGCTTCATCCTCAACGTGTTAGCGAACTACACGACTTACAAGAGCTATTACGAGATCCAGAAGTCGATTGCCGACAACCCCCTGTTCGACACTAAGAAAGCCCAGAAGAAACTGCGCGCCTATGTCGAGCGCAGCCAGCAGACGATCAACACCAAGGCCGAGATCATGCTCGACCATTTCATCGAGCACGTGGTGACGCCGAAAAAGCTGCGCGGTAAGGCCAAAGGGATGATCGTCACCCAGAACATCGAGGCGGCCATCCGCTACTACAAGGCGGTGACCAAGCTGCTGGCAAATCGGGGAAGCCCGTTCAAGGCGCTGATCGCATTCTCGGGCGAAAAGGCCGTGGATGGGGTGACCTACACCGAGGCCGAGATGAATGGCTTTCCGGAGGCCGACACGCGGGATCGGTTCGATGAGGACGACAATCGGCTGCTGGTGGTGGCCAATAAATACCTGACCGGCTTCGACCAGCCAAAGCTGGCCACGATGTATGTGGACAAGAAACTGCAGCACGTTCTCGCTGTGCAGGCTTTGTCGCGTCTGAACCGATCGGCACCGAAACTTGGGAAGCGGACAGAGGATCTGTTCATCCTCGATTTTTTCAACGACGCGGCCGACGTTAAGGCAGCATTCGATCCCTTCTACACCGTCACAACCCTTTCATCTGCCACAGATGTGAACGTTCTGCATGAGCTTAAGGGATCTCTCGACCAGGTCGGCGTCTATGAATGGCGAGAGGTCGAAGAATTCGTCACGCGCTACTTCGCGGGTGAGGATGCTCAGGCGCTCAGCCCCTTGGTCGACGGGGCTGCGGATCGATTCGACCAGCAACTGGAACTGCCTGAGAAGGACAAGATCGACTTTAAGGTCAAGGCGCGACAGTTCGTCAAGATCTACGGCCAGATGGCGTCGATCATGCCGTTCGAGGTCATCGAGTGGGAAAAGCTCTTCTGGTTCCTAAAATTCCTGGTGCCGAAACTGAAGATCAAGGACCCGGACCAGGACATGCTGGACGAACTGCTGGAGGCGGTCGATCTGTCTTCCTACGGCCTCGAGAGGACCAAGCTGAGCCATACGATCGATCTCGACGCATCTTCAACCGAGTTTGACCCGCAGAACCCCAATCCACGGGGGTACCGGGATGGTGAACCCGAACGGGACCCCTTGGATGAGATTATCCGCTCCTTCAATGAAAGATGGTTTCAGGGATGGAGCGCGACACCTGAAGAACAACGGGTCAAGTTCATCAATGTTGTGAACAGCATTCGATCTCACCCTGACTATCATGAAAAGTACGAGGAGAACACCGACCCCTACAATCGTGGTTTGGCCTTAGAGAAAATGCTTAACGAGGTGATGCTCAAGCGCCGAAAGGAAGAACTTGAGTTGTATAAATTATTTGCATCTGATGCGGCGTTTAAAGCTGCATGGAGCGAGAACGTCAAAAGAATGCTGATGACTAACCTGCCGTAAGGCAATGCTTCCGGTTAGGAACTCATCGCGAATCTGAGCCGACATACAGCCATGCCATATTGGCCGACCGAGGTTGCTGAGCTGCGATAGGTGCCGCCCGCTATCTATGAGGCTGAAGGGCCTTCCACTAGGAACCCACGTAACTCCCAAGCGGAGGTGCCTTCCCGCCCATCATGGGGCGGCTTCCTATCTAACACTACTCAGGAAAGGTGGTGCCGCTTAGGTGACTCGAACACCTGACCCCCTCATTACGAACTCGTCGGAAGGAAAGCCATCAAACCCTGTGGTGGTAAGGGTTTGAGCGCCATTCTGGTGTCGTGAAAACAGCTCCTCCCACCTACTTCCCAGATTGGCTTGAAGGGGCGCTTAGACCGCTTCCTAAGTTAAGATCGATAGCTCAGTCCGATGTGAAATTTCGACCTACGCTATACCTGCGAAAGGTCCGGTCGGGGTGGTGGAGCGATGGGCGTTCTGGGAAAACAATGTGAGACACTGATGCCGCAGGGGAGGCAGGCCGTCCATGAATGCTTTAGAAGTTCAGATCGCGCGCTATCTTGCTGCCAAGGCCATGCAGCGCAGCCGGGTCACCTACCAAATGGTCGGGGACTGGGTGGGGTGGGGGCATCCAACAGGTAGGGGGCTCGGCCCTCACTTGGAGGTGATCCTTCACGAGCTGGCGGACAGAGGCTTGCCAGCTCTGACCCTTATTCTGGTTCCGAAGGGAAAGACACGCCCAGACGACGACGCCATGGGCCATATCCGGGCTAGGCTTGGCGACATCGACGTTGCAGCGGAGCAAGATCGCGTTTTCGATTTCGACTGGTCGGTCGTCCCGGAACTCGCGCCACGGCCGGACGAACTGCCCGTCGGTCGGCAGATGTGGCTCACCTCGTTCTGGGGCTTTGATCCCGCCGACTGGGGCTGCATTGGGTTTGCAAACGAAGGCAAGCGGAACGCCTTCCTCAGGGCCACCCGACCGGGTGTGCTGGTGGCCATTTACGTCACCAAGGGCAAGGGACCGGAAGGGATGCGCGGCAAGCTCGTCGGCGTGTTGGAAGTCTCTCATGAGGTCGGTCCAGCGCAGGCGTTCATCGCGGGCGATCGGTGGGCCAAAAAGGAGGCTGATCCGGAGTCTCGGGGCAAGTGGTCCTACGCCGTCAGGGCAACCCGCGCTTGGCGCGTGGTTCCGGAGGACTGGAAGCCGATCGAAGAAATCCTGCCCACGGCGTATGCAAGCGCTGACCCGCAGTACATCGGTTCTGACGGGGTTTCGGTGCCACCTGAGGAGGCCGGCGCGCTACTCGCCCTCGATGTCTACGAGGTTCCGGTCTACGGGCAATCAGGAGAGATAGACGCCTCAATCACGACCCTTGAACGCTCGGTTTCGAGCGGCCGTGCTGGGCCAGTCGCTACCCGCCCATTCTGGGTTGGTGAACCTGACGGGCCTCGCCACCTCTACATCTTCACGCTGGAAGGCGACCTATCGGTCTGGCTCGGCCGATCACCGGCTGAGATTGGCGATCGAAAAATCATCAAAGTGGGCTTCTCGAAGAGTCCCCTCGCCCGTCGCGATCAAATTCAATGGGCATATCCTCAGGGATCTTACGTGTGGAAGGTTTTCAAGCCCGACGACCCTTACGCGACTGGCCCATGGCCCTGCGGCGATGTCGCTCGGGCAGGTGAGGACGCAATGAAGGCGCGACTTATCGACGATGGTGCTGAGAAACTTGGCGGTGAATTCTATCTGACCGAGGAGTGGTCGATCCACTACGCTTGGTCGGCGGGTCAGCGTGTCGCTAGAGAGATTGCCGATCGCCTATCAGAGTGAGAACCGCGTCCGACGTGACGCCAGTTGTGGGTTCCGCGCATGTGGCAAGAAAAATTATGAGTAAACAGCCTATGTGTGCGATCACCGCGCTCTAGGCCGACACGAAGCTTCGGGACCGGCCAGCTCGCTTCGATTTGCAGGGAAGTTCAATGGCTGTTTATGCGCTCTGGAATAATAAGGGTGGCGTTGGAAAGAGTTACCTGACGTTTCAGGTCGCCTGCGAGTACGCCAGGACTCATCGGAATCAGAGGGTGCTCGTGATCGATTTGTGCCCTCAGGCGAACTCGTCGAGCATGATCTTAGGTGGAATGGTTCGCGGAGAGGTGGCTATTGAGAACCTTGCCGGTCAGACTCCACCTCGCACGATTGCGGGATACGTCGCTGACCGCGTGGTAAGCCCTTATGTCAATACTCATTCTGGTGCGAACTATCTGACGCAAGCCAGCACGATCAATCATTCCGTTCCGGACAATCTTTACATTGTATGCGGCGATGAAGAGCTTGAGATGCAGGCAGCAAGCGTTCAGTTGGCGTGTGCTGCAGGACCCGCAGATTCTTGGAGGATCGTGCACACTTGGATTCGGGATCTTATAGAAGATGTTCGCTCTTCTTGGGGGCAGCAGGATATTACGGTATTTTTAGACTGTAATCCAAGTTTCACTATCTATACGGAACTCGCCATCGCTGCATCTGATCGGCTGATCATCCCGTTTTCAGCGGATGGGTCTTCAAAGAGAGCGGTCCGGTCCGTGTTGTCGCTGGTTTATGGAATTTTGCGCCGCCCTGGACAAATTCAATCTCAGTTTAACAGAAATATTCAAACATATCGCATGGCGCTGCCGCAAATATACTCATATGTTGGCAACCGTCTCACACAGATGAACAATAGTTCTGCTAGCGCATTCAGGAATGTAGTTACAGAGATATTTTCTGAAGTATTTCGTGTTTGGCAAGCAAATCCCGGGTTGTTTTACGTTCATCCAACGGGCTCCCCAGCTCCCACTACAAGACAAGGTTTTCGGACTATGTTCGAGGAGCAGATCAATGACGCCAACACAGCGTCCGTTGTATCGGGAGCTTTGGGCATTCCGATCTGCTCGCTAACAGCAGGACAGAAACAATTCGCCGGACGTTCGGCGCAAGTCAATCAATCGCAACTGGATAAACAGCAGCCAAATATTCGGAATTTTGTTGCGAAAATCGAGTAAGAAGCGTCGATCACACAATTTGAGCTTGTGCATGTGAAAAAATAAGCGTCCCACCCGCACCCCGACGTGATGCCAGGATGCGGGTGAAGCGCTTGGGTTCAGAAGGCCGCCTGTTTCGCCGCCCCGGCCTCGACGGCCTTCAGCAGGGTATCGTTGGCCAGGTGGCTGTAGCGCTGGGAGCTCTGATAGCTGGCATGACCCAGCACCTTGCCGACGGCGAACAGATCGACGCCGGAATTGACCATGTTACTAGCCGCGCTGTGCCGGAGATCATGCAATCTCAGCCCCGGCAACTTCGCCTCCGCAATCGCATGCTGCCAGCTATGCTTGATCGACACGAACGGAAGTCGGGTTTCCGGGTTCGGCACCAACCATGGGCATCCTTTGAAGCGCGGCAGCTTCTCGATGATCGCCACGGCGGGCGTGGACAACGGCACATGGCGCGACTTGCCGGTCTTACTGGTCGGAATGAACCATGACCGACGTTCGACATTAATGTTCTCCCATCTAGCCTCCAGCAGTTCTCGCAACCGCGCCCCTGTCAGGAGAAGCAGGCCAACGATGTGCTGAAGCTGGGTGTTCTGGGACGCCTCCACCGCCGCCTTCAGCCGCACCGTCTCCTCTGGCGTCAAGAATCGTTCGCGGCTGTTGTTTAAAGGCTTTCTGGGGATGCCCCGTGTCGGGTTCCTTTCGGTGCCGGGAATGTCCCAGCTGGCCCCCAGGACGAAGGATCTCCCCAGGACTACGCGTAATTTCTCGACCGAAGCCGGAGCTAAGCCGCCGACACGCTTTTCATTTAGCCACTGACTGACGGACTGGCTGGTCATGTCGGTGAGGCGGGTCTTGCCCCACTTTGGAACGATGTGGACGCGCATGCAGGATTCCAGATCGTCGTAGGACTTGAGATGGATCTTGGCGAAGGCGAGGTGCTTGGCGGCGAGTTCGCTGTAGAGGGGGATGGACTTCGCCAGAGCCTTCTTCGCGCTGGGGTCGCCGCCCATCACCACTTCCGACCGAAGCTGCTGGGCCTTCTTTTTGGCGGCGGCGAAGGTGACGTCGTTAAAGCCGCCGATCTTGTGCTGCTTCTGGCCGCCAGCCTGATCGATATAGCGCAGATAGTAGGTCTTGCCGCCGGTGCAGCGGCATTCAAGCACAAAGCCTGTTACGGTATCATCATACCAATCTGTCTTTTTCTTACCGACTTCACAACCGGCATTGGCGACGAAGGCCTGGGTCAGACGAGCCTTGGGCATGGGTGGTTTCCTTGCGTGATTAATGGTCGGCGGACGAGCGCCGTGAGCCGCCGGGAAGGCGGTCGGATGGGGGGGGATCTGGAGCGGATCTGGCTCGCGTAGCCCCCGAGACGGCCACAGATGGCGCGCATGGGGGGCGGGGATGGCCGGGCCATGGGGAGCCCGGAGCGAGCCCAGGCGGGCTACGCTCACTGCCGTTCGGGTGGCGGAGGCCGGGTCAAAAGAGGGGAAGGGGCGACTCCCCCTTTTCCCCTTTCGGTCGGCCTCCGCCGGGTCCGATGCGGCGATGGAGGGTCGCCGCTATCCGACGGCTATCCTCCAGGAGCGTCGTTCGGAACTGTCGCCAGGCTCAATGCGAAGCTGGTCAGCCCTTCGACCTCGGTTCTTGCTGAGAAACCAACCAAGCTTGCCCCGGTTGATGTACCGACCGTCCATGATGGGAAGGTCCTCAAGGGCCTCCATCAAGGCGGGATGTTCTTCAGCCTTGGCGATAATCTGGCGAACCGTCACAGATTTGGTGCCGAAGACATCGAACCAAACCTCCAACAGAGCAGCCAGCGCCTGCCGGTCAGGGTCGTGTGAGACCTGATCGATCAAGCTTTGAGCCGGGTCGGGCAGCCCCATCCAGATCAGGGGCTGTCGGCACAGACGCGACCATTCATCGTATGTGCCGATCGGAGGACATGCGGCCATCGGCTCTCCCGCTGCGCGGAATGCCGAGATGATGGTCAGGACGCAGGCTACAGCTCGGGCTCGGTGGCTCTTCATGTCGCCCACCGGATCGTTGCGAAACGACCGAAGGGCTGGAGCTTCATGGCGAGGAGCGAGACGTATCGAAACCACCCGTCGCCTGAGATCGCGCTCAGGTTCGATGTTGTTGCCCGTGCCGAGAAACAGCGCCCGTGTGAGGACTGTCGCGCTGCGGTTGGTGCCCAACATACGTTCAGTCGTGGTGGGACTGGTCAGCATCCGGTTGATCGCGCCGAACGGCTTCCAGTTGGTCTGCATATCGTCAAAGACGACTGCAGCTGGTTTCTCGTTCAGCACAGTGACGATCAGTTTGCCTGCTTCGTCCGCTCCTGTCGGGTAGCTGACTCGGTAAGGCTCATCCGGACCGGCGAACAGCGCGATGATGTCCGCCAGATAGCTTTTGCCGCTGCCAGACGTGGTCGCGGTGATGTTGAACGCTGGTGCGACGGACAGAGCGGGACGGACTACGGCGGTGAATATCGCTGAAAGTGCAGCGGATCGGTCCGCATCCGTCTCGAATTCGAACTCATCCAGGAGATGGTTCAGATAGTCCATCGCGGGTTCGGCATAGTCTCTGCTGGAGTTCTCCAACCCGCGATAGTCCGACGGATCGAAAGCGCTATACACACCCGTTCCAGGGTCATAGCCCGGTCGAGTTATCAAAGTGCCGTCCTCGCCGAAGTAGGGCTGACGGGCTATCCCGTTCAGCGGCTGGAGGTGGTGACGGTCCTGGCCGAACAGCAGCGCTTTGACGACGCCTTGAGGCGGGTCGCAGCGAAGCCAGAGGTTGTCCCGCCCCTTCCGTTCCCAGTTGATGGACGCGGAGAGGAAGGTTCTCAGGGTCTGTTCGTTCACCAGTTCGGTTGTGATCCCGCCGCCAGCCTTTTTGACGATCCGCAGCAGACCGCTTCCGCTGGTGTAGTAAACGCCGGTGTCGGCCAGCACCTTCTCGGCATCGGAACAGTTCAGGTGCATCTCACCCGGTGAAACACGGATAGTCGGTTTGTCCGGATAGGAGCCTGGATCGGCTATATTCGGTCCTGGTGGACTGATGGATGGCGCGCCGTCATCGGTCGGCGGGGAGCTCCTTTTTTCAATGTCATTTTCATTGGGATTTGGCTCGGTCATAGATCCTCGCAGAGCCCTTCCACGGGATGTGGTAAAAAGGGTTAAATCAACGGGATCGCGGACGTCATAAAAAGCGACGTATAATCAGGACGTTGTGGCGATTTCGAAGAATGGCGCGAACGGCCCTGAATTTGGCTTCAAAGCCGTCCGTACCATGAGCTTATTTCCTGGCTGGTTTGCAGAAGATATGAAGCGGCTGAGCCTTACGTCTTTGCTTCGCTAGAATGATAGCTACGCCTATCACCGTGAAAGCAGCGATGAAGGCGAAGGGCTGGGCGACCGCGAGGCTCGACAGGATCAAGGTGCCCAGAAACACCATCGTCTCCCGAGGTCGCGCGACGAACGCGTGGACCAGCGCCAGCAGCAGGACGACGGCCAGCACCATCAGCAGGGTGCGAACCAACGCCAAGGCCATGCAGAGGATGAGGAAGGCGAGCAGCTTCTTCACCATCAGCAGGCCTCCTCGGCCCAGAAGTAGGCAAGGGATCTGTAGTGGACGCCCAGTTCAGTACCTGGACCGTTCTCGACGAACAGCCGGACGGGCGGGCCGAAGGGAGGGGTGATGACGACCTCGAACCAGAAGCCGTGGTCTTTCACCCAATCAAAGGCCAGGTCGTCCGCATGTTCGCCGGTGAAGGCGAATCCCAGGGCGGTGTTGATCACGTCTGGCGTGTCGCCGCCGTGGATGACGATCAGGCGGGTGTCGGGATGGTGTTCTGGATGGCCGTAGATGCGCCAGCCCCGAAGGGCCAACAGACGACGCAGGTCGGGATCGAGGTCAGGATCGCTCAGCGCGCTCGCCACCTCGGCAAGGGTGTTCAGGCAGAGCATAGGGAAGGTGTCCTTCGGGCATGAAAAAAGCCCTCGGGCGAAGTGCCGGAGAGCTCGGGTCGGATGGATTGTCGGTTCGCCAGTCGGCGGTGGTGGTTCAGGTCTTGTCCGCCTCCGGTGATCGATCAGCGACGCCAAGGCAGTTGAAGCGGAGGGTGTCGTTGGTCTCGGGATGATCCGGCACGAAGACCAGCATCCCGAAGTCGTCGGTCAGGACGTAGGCAAGCTCGAACCATGAGCCGTGGTCGTTGAACCACTCCCAGCCGGGCTGCTCGGCCTGGTCCCAGCAGATCGGATAGCCGACGGCGTCATGGATGACCTCGGCCGGATCGCCGGGCTGGACGACGACGATCTGCAGGATGTCCTTCAGGGGACGCCTGCGGTCGGTATCCACTTGCCAGATCCTAAGGCCGATGAGGGCGCGTAGATCGGGGTCGAGGGTAGGGTCTGTGAGTGCAGCCGTTACGGCGTCTCGGTCGGTGAGTGAAAGCATGGTCTGGATAGCCTTTCCGGGCATAGAAAAACCCCCGCAGCGCGTGGCCACGGGGGTCGGTGAAGTGAGATTTGAAGTGCCCTCAGGCGGGCGCAGTGAACGGGCTCAAAGTCGATGAAGGGCTACGACTTCCCCGCCTCGCAGACGGAGGAAGGGCAAGGCAGCCTTCATGCGGGTCGGCCCGACCGCTTACCTTGCCGCAGGGACGCTTGGCGACAGAGCCGTGGCGGCCTGAGAAAGCCGTTCTCTCAGGCGCTTAGATCGCGACATGCCCGATAGCGGCATGGTCCCGCTGTGCGTGACGTTGAAGTAGTAGCCGTCCTGCACAGAACCATCACCAGAGCGGCCCCTGGACGGAACCATGGTGGCGACGATCTGGTGGCTGTCGAACAGGAACTTGATGGTGGCCTGATAGCCCTTGTTCGGGTGTTCAACGCGCACGATAGGATCGCTGCCGAACTCCACGTTCATGGCGTCCACCAAGATTTGGTCGGCCTGAGCTTCAGAGATCAGGAACACAGGCTCGCTTTGGCTGACATAGGTGCCCGGCGTCCGTGCGGGTGCTGAGGCGCAACCGCTAAGGGCCAGAACACCGGCGTAGAGAACAGCAGAAACAACGGCTCTCATTGGACACCTGTTTGGGCAGGCTTAGGCCTACGGCCACGTGTCAAGAAGAGGACGCCGCCACCGACAGCCAGGGCCACGGTGCCCCAGAGCAGGAGCGACTGATAGAGGGCCATTCTGCGGTAGGTGACGTGGAGGTCTGGTGAGGTCAGGGCGTAATGCATCTTATACTCTTCTGCCTCTTTGTACTCCTTGGAGGCATAGCCTGCGTCAAATCCAAGTTTGCTGACGAGCTCTCTCTGGAGTTCGATCTGACTCTCAAATTTTTTCAGCGGCAAGTAGTGAGACGCCCATAGGCCTCCAACGACGACATAGAAGGCAGCAATAGCAGCCAATCCTATGCGGACTACATTCTTATTCATCTGGTAGTTCTCATTTGTCTTGTGTGAGATGCGCCAGGACTTGCACATCATATAAGATGCCGAGATCTGCGCTCGGCGTTGCATCAGGTGTGGGCTTGGTTGGCTTGCACTTGGCAGAGCAGCAGCGACGTTCCCCCAAAACGTAAATAACCCGATCTGGGATATCCCGATTTAGGTTTTAGCGGAAGTGCCTCATCTCGGAGGGGCGCTCTTTGCCATCATCGATCTTCACGCAGCGGCATCAGGAGTTCATCACCTTCATCGCTTCAGTAAGGAAGGCAGCCGAAATCACTCAGGTCGAGCTTGCGGAGCGATTGGGGAAGCGACAGAGCTTCGTGTCGAAGGTGGAGCGCGGCGAGCGGCGGATCGACGTGATCGAGTTCTGCCAGATCGCCGAAGCCCTCGGTCAGGATCCGGCGAAGCTTCTGCAGAAATTCATCGACCAGTAGCCCCAAGGCTGCGCTATTGAATCGACGATCATGCCGGAAAGACCTCGGCCCGAAGTCACTCGTGATTACACGTCAAGTTTGGCCGGAAGGCTGCGTAGGAGTTTGTCGAATAGCTGACGTTCGTCGACACCGATCGCGCGCGCTATGGCTATCAGATCAATGACATTCATCTGACGTTCGCCGACCTCGATCTTAGCTAGCCAGCCGTGGTGGGTCTTGCCGAGACGGCTTTCTACCTCTCGCTGCGTCAGGCCCTGAGCTTTGCGAGCGGTTACTACAACTTCGACTGCCGCTCGGTACTCCGGCGATGAAACCCACTTCCGCATTAGCCGTGCCTTCCAAGGGAGGAAGACCTGCGCTAATGGCCGTCACCGCTGGTTCTATTTCGGTACCAACGTGCTGTGAGAATTTGGTCGCAGCGGACATTCCTAAAGGAAGGCTAGCGAACGTTGCGATCATCAACTATCAGCGTTCTTTGTGGTTCGCTGCGGGGGGAAAATGGAATACGAATACAAGGTGATCGATGTAGCGGACGGAGCCATCAGCTCCCTGCTGCTTAATGAAGGGCGGATCGAGACCGATGTGCTCGAATCCTATCTCAATGCGATGGCGGCTGAGGGATGGCGGGTGGTCTTCATGGCCAATGTCATGCAGCGCCATCTGGTCATCAGTGATCGTGAAACGTTGATGGTGACATTCGAGCGGCGTGTGCCTGAAGATCAGAGAGAGGCCCGTGCAGCTCGTGTCCTCGACGATGTGATCGCAGCCGAGGACCGCGCCAAGGTTGTCGGTCGCAAGGCTGCAGCAGGGACTGTCGGTCTAGCGTTGGGCGGTGTCTTGCTGGGTGCAGCGCTATCGGGCGGCGATGAGGCGTAGAGCTATGGATTTTCAGTCCCAGGTTGCCGCGCGGCGTGCCGAACGCGAACAAGTCGCGAGAGAGGCTCAAAAGATAGCGTCCGAACAGGCGCGGACTCAGGCCTTGGCCGAACGCGCGCAGCGTGAAAATGCGCTGGAAGCCATCGCTGCCGATCTTTCAAATGATGACATCAAGGTAGTTCGGCAGGGCGAGGATCTTACCATCCTACAATCTTCAACGCCTACGCTCGATCTGGAGGGGCTGCGTCGTTCCAAGATCGACAAGTTGCTGAAACACGAGGCCCGCAAGATGTGGTCGCCAGCAGAGAATTGGCAGGTGATCGGCCTTATGGTTGCTGGTGTCTTCCTGCTTCCGTGGTTCTGGGTTCTTGGGCTCCTCGTCTTCGGCGTCGGCGGGGCACGGCGCTGGGCCCTGAACAATCGATACCGGGCGCAAGTGCGCCGACAATACCCCGTGCTGTTCCCGCCCAACCAGCCAAATGGCGCGGTTTGATTCGCTGAACGACCTGGCGAACACTGGGAGGTATCCACTGGGGGTTGTCACCGCCCACACATAGCTGCTCTATGCGGACGCGAGGGCAGATGGTCGACAATACAGAGCACTTTCCGGTCGAGGTTCAACCCGACTTCGTCGATAAACAGACGCGCGCGAGACCGATTCCGGCTCTGTCTGAGTTGATCTGGAATGGCCTCGACGCCGATGCGACCCGGGTCTCTGTCGAGTTAGAATACGGGGATCTTGCCGGCGGTCTGTCGAAGATTGTGGTGCACGACAACGGCAAAGGATTCCCGCGTTCTGAGGCCAGAGGTTTATTCAAGAATCTGGGCGGATCGTGGAAGCGCGGCACACGGCAAACTCCGAGCGGCCGTCAGATACATGGCCAGGAAGGAAAGGGTCGCTACAAGGCTTTCGCCCTCGGTCGCGCGGTCACATGGCATGTCACGCACGAAGAGGCTGGCGACGCATCGTCGTTCGAAGTGTCGCTGTTTTCGGACAATCTGACGGACGTTGCAGTTACGCCGCAGCGCCCAGCCGGTACGCCAAGAACAGGCGTGACGGTCGCTGTTAGCGACTTGCATCACGACTTTCGCGTGTTCGAAACAGAGGAGGGGCTCCAAGATTTAGCTGAGACTTTCGCTCTCTATCTGTCAAACTATCCGAACGTACAGATCGAGGTCGCCGGTCGGCGGGTCGATCCTGCGACCGCAATGGTCGGTGAGCCGGTTACGATCGAGCTCGAGCCTATCGTCTCCGACGAAGGGCCGCACCCGGCGTCGCTGCAGATCATTGAGTGGAAGTCAGCAACCAAACGGGCCCTATATCTCTGCTCAGCAGATGGCTTCCCGCTCGACACCTCCGAGACCCGCTTCCACGTTCCTGGCTTCGCGTTCTCAGCTTACCTTCGATCCGATTACATCAGTCGACTTCAGGAAAAGGGGCTGCTCGGCCTCGGAGAACTAGACCCACGGCTTGCCGAGGCTGTGGACCAGTCTCGTGAGGCAATCAAACGGTACTTCCGCGAACGGGCAGCCGCTGACGCAAAGTCAATCGTGGACGAATGGAAGGCCGAGCAAGTCTATCCCTTTGAGGGCGAACCAGTCACCACGGTCGAGAAGGCAGAGCGCCAAGTCTTTGAGATCGTCGCCGCGCAAGTCCAGCGCATTGCGCCAGAGATTGGCGGTGGTAGCAAAAAAGGAAAAGCGCTTCACCTTCGGATGTTGAAGACGGCACTCGAGCGCGGGCCGGAGGAACTTCAGATCATCCTGCGCGAGGTGCTTGACCTGCCGGTCGCCAAACAGAAGGAACTTGGCGCGCTGCTGCAGGAGACGTCGCTTTCCTCGATCATCTCCGCAGCCAAGACGGTCGCCGATCGCCTGAAGTTCCTTACGGCGCTGGAAACCATCATCTACGACCCCGAAAAGAAGGGCCGACTTAAAGAGCGAACTCAGCTTCATAGAATCCTTGCTCAGGAGACTTGGCTCTTCGGCGAGGAATATAATCTGTGGGTCAGCGATCTCGGCCTCCGACAGGTTCTGAATCGGCACAAGGAACACCTCGATCCGAGTCTGGTGATCGATGAACCGGTGAAGGTTCATGGTCAGCGGACGGCTATCGTCGATCTTATGTTCTCGGCGCAGTCCAAGCGGCATTTGGCCGAGGAAGTTGAGAACCTCATCGTTGAACTCAAGGCACCCGAGGTTGATATCGGCTGGAAAGAAACAGGTCAGATTCTGAAGTATGCCCACGCCGTGGAAAATGATGACCGCTTCCATCGAGTCAAAAACGTCAGATGGCATTACATAGTCATCTCAAACGCTTACGATTCGCAGACGGCGGGGTTAATCAATTCTGTCGACGCCGAGCGTCGTTTAATAGGGCGATCCGCCACTGGCACCGTTCAGGTTATGACTTGGGGTGAGCTCATCCAAGAAAACCGGGCGCGCCTGCTTTTCTTCCAGCAGCGTCTTGAACACTCGGCTGGGGAAGGCGAGGCGCTCAAATACCTTCACGAGAAACACGCCGCCCTGCTGAAGGGTGTCGTTGATGAGTCAGATTGGGTTGAGGAACAGCCTCCTGCTGAGGCTTAAGCCCGACAACGGATCGGTTGGATCGACCGAAAGCACGGAGGCTAATGGTCGAATCAGTAGCGGCCAAAAGGCCTCCCCACCGCATACCCACACAGCTCCCAAGCGGAAGCCACTTCCGGCTTATCCCGGCCCGGCGTCAAAGCTAGTGATGCTCTGGAAAGGTGGTGCCGCTTAGGTGACTCGAACACCTGACCCCCTCATTACGAATGAGGTGCTCTACCAGCTGAGCTAAAGCGGCCCCGGCGTCGTTCGCGCGCGAAGGCGTGAACGAGCGAGGAGGGCTCTTTATACGGGAGCGGAGGGCTTGCCAAGAGCCGATAGCATCGCCGGTTCGTCTGGTGCGGCGGCGATGCGGATTTGCGCGAAATCGAAGGGGCGCAGGGGGATGGCGGCCGCTTCGGATATGCAGATGGCGACGCGGCCGGATGAGGCGGCGCGAGGCAGATCGGCGGCTAGCGCGCGGGCGGCGCGGGGGGAGTGGAGCATGACCGCGTCGAAAAGCTCGGGAGCGGGCGCCTGGGTCTCGAAGGCGGCGTAGACGGGCAGGCGATGGACCGGGCGGTCGGGCAGCAGGGCGGGCAGGTCGCCCGCCGGTTCGCGCGCGCCGGGGGCCAGCAGGGGGCCGGGTGGGGCTGCGGCCGTGATCAGGCGAGCCAGGGCGTGGATGTCGCCGGCGGCGGAGCGCACATCGGCGAAGCCGGCGGCGCGGGCGGCCTCGGCCGTGGCGTCGCCGACGGCGAAGACGGGGTGGTCGCGAAAGCGCGGGATCAGGGGGGCGAAGGCTTCGACGCCGTTGGGGCTGGTCAGGGCGAGGGCGGCGACGGCGGCCGGGGCAGGCGCGGCGTCGAGGGCGCCGGGCAGGGGCGCCAAGGTCAGCAAGGGCGCGACGAGCGGGGTGAAGCCCAGCGCCGTCAGCCGGTCCGCCGTGCGGGCGGCGCCCGGCTCGGCGCGCGTGACCCAGACGCGGCGGATCGGCGGCGTCATGACCCTAGAGCGCGATCTTCTGGTCGCCGGCGACGGCCTGGATCTGACCGCCGAGGTCGAGGCCCAGGGCGCGGGCGGCGGCGTGATCGACGTCGGCGGCGATGTCGCCGGAGCGCGTCCAGCGGCTCGACCCGTCGGGGCTGAGCATTTCGGTGCTGAGGCGCAGGCGGTCGTCCGCGATGTGGGCGTAGGCGCCGATGGCGGTGCGGCAGGAGCCTTCCAACGCGGCCATGGCCCCCCGCTCGGCGGCGACGGCGAGGGCGGTGGGGGCGTGGTTCAGGGCGCGGGTCCAGGCGGCGTCGACGTCGCCTTCACGCGTCTGCAGGGCCAGGGCGCCCTGGCCCGGCGCGGGCAGGAAGGCGTCCAGCGGCAGGCGCTGGCGGATGACCTCGCCGAGGCCGAGGCGGTTGAGGCCCGAACAGGCCAGCAGGATGGCGTCGAAATCGCCGTCGCGCAGCCGCTTCAGCCGGGTGTCGACGTTGCCGCGCAGCATCTCGATGTTCAGGTCGGGACGCAGGGCCAGGGCCTGGGCCTGACGACGCAGGGAGGCGGTGCCGAAACGGGCGCCCTGCGGCAGGTCGGCGAAGGTGGCGTAATGGTCGCTGATGAAGGCGTCGCGGGGGTCTTCGCGCTCGGGCACGGCGGCGATGGCGAGGCCCGGCGGCTGTTCGGCGGGGACGTCCTTCATCGAGTGGACGGCGACGTCGACGCCGGCTGTCCAGCAGGGCCTCCTCGATCTCCTTGGTGAACAGGGCCTTGCCGCCGATTTCGAGCAGGCGACGGTCCTGGATGCGGTCGCCGGTGGTGACGATCTCGACCAGAGGAACCAGGGTTTCGATCTCGGCCTCGGGCACGCCGAGGGCGCGGCCGATGGGCGCGCTGCATCATGGCGGACTGGGCCAGGGCCAGGCGCGAACGTCGGGTGCCGATGCGCAGGAGAGGTTGAGTCACGTCGAGACGCCGTTGCGAAAGGGGGGGCGGGTCGCTAACTCCGCCGAATGAAGATGGACGCGGACTATAGCAGGGCGACGGACGGGGCAACCGAACGCGGGTCGGACGGTTTGACCGTGCTGGGCCTGGAGACCAGCTGCGACGAGACCGCCGCCTCGGTGGTGCGGCTGTCGGCGTCGGGCGCGCAGGTGCTGTCCAGCGTCATCCATAGCCAGATCGACGACCATGCGGCCTATGGCGGGGTGGTGCCGGAAATCGCCGCCCGCAGCCATGTGGAGATGATCGACGGCGTGACGCGCCGGGCCATGAGCGAGGCCGGGCTGGACTGGAGCGCGCTGGACGGCGTGGCGGCGACGGCGGGGCCGGGGCTGGTCGGCGGGGTCATGGTGGGCCTGAGCTACGGCAAGGCGGCGGCGCTGGCGCGGGGCTTGCCGCTGATCGCGGTCAACCATCTGGAAGGCCATGCAGTGTCGGCGCGGCTGGGGGCGGAGACGACCTATCCCTTCCTGCTGCTGCTGGTGTCGGGCGGGCACTGTCAGCTGCTGGAGGTGCGCGGCATCGGCGACATGAGCCGTCTGGGCACGACCATCGACGACGCGGCGGGCGAGGCCTTTGACAAGATCGCCAAGGCCATGGGGCTGGGCTATCCGGGCGGGCCGGCGCTGGAGAAGCTGGCGGCGTCCGGCGACGGGTCGCGCTTTGATCTGCCGAGGGCGCTGCTGGGGCGCAAGGATTGCGACTTCTCCTTCTCGGGGCTGAAGACGGCGGCGTCGCGCCTGGCCCAGATCTGCGAGACGGAACAGGATCGGGCCGATCTGGCCGATGCGGTGCAGAAGGCGATCGCGCGCCAGCTGGCCGAACGCTCCGAGCGGGCGATGAAGGATTACGCCGAGGCGCATCCGGAACTCGCTGACGGCGCCCTAAAGCAGCCGAGCCCCGTGGGCGAGGCGATAGGGCAAAAAGAAAGACTGTTTGTCGTGGCGGGCGGGGTCGCCGCCAACAAGACGATCCGGCGGACGCTGGAGGATCTGGCGACCAAGCACGGCTTCGCCTTCCTGGCGCCGCCGATGGCCTATTGCACCGACAATGCGGCGATGATCGCCCTGGCGGGGGCTGAGCGGCTGGAAAAAGGGCTGACGTCGGACATCGATGTCGCCGCCCGGCCGCGATGGCCTCTGGACGAGACGCGCGCGAGCGTTGATCCTGTGCACAAGAAAACGGGCCGCAAGGGCGCCAAGGCTTAAAGCGGCCTGGCTCTCGGCGGGGGTCGGGGGACCGGAGAAGACATGGAATTTCATACGGCAGGCGTAATGGCGGCGGCGCCTGGGGCACGGCCCTGGCGCAGAGCGCGGCGGCGGCGGGTCTGGCCGTCATCCTGCAGGCGCGCGAGCCCGAGGTGATCGAGAGCATCCGCACGCGCCGGATGAACGACGCCTTCCTGCCGGGGGTCGAGTTGGATTCGGCCATCAACGTCACCTCGGACCTGGCGGATCTGGCCGACTGCGACCTGATCCTGGCCGTGCCGCCCGCCCAGCATATGCGGGCGACGTTGCAGGCCTTCGCGCCCTACGCCCGGCCGGGCCTGCCGATCATCCTGTGCTCCAAGGGCATTGAGCGCGGCTCGCTGAAGCTGATGACCGACGTGCTGGCCGAGACGATTCCCTCGGCCACGGCCGCCGTGCTGTCGGGGCCGAGCTTCGCCGCCGAGGTGGCGCGGGGCCTGCCCAGCGCCGTGACCCTGGCCTGCGCCGATGCGGCGATGGCCGAGGCGCTGGCGGGCGCCCTGTCGGGGCCGGTCTTCCGCCCCTATTACGCCGACGACCTGATCGGGGCCGAGACGGGCGGGGCGCTGAAGAATGTGCTGGCCATCGCCTGCGGCATTGTCGAGGGCCGCGAACTGGGGCGCAGCGCCCATGCGGCCGTCATCACCCGCGGCTATGCCGAGATCGTCCGCGTCGCCACGGCCCTGGGCGGCAAGGCCGAGACGGTGGCCGGGCTGTGCGGCGTCGGCGATCTGGTGCTGACCTGCTCCAGCCCGCAGTCGCGCAACATGAGCCTGGGCCTGGCCCTGGGCCAAGGCCTCAGCGTCGAGCAGGCGCTGGAAGGCAAGCGCTCAGTGGCCGAGGGCTATGAGAGCGCGCCGGCCGTGCGCGAACTGACCCGCAAACTGGGCGTCGACACGCCGATCTGCGAGGCGACGGCGGCGGTGCTGGCGGGCGAGCTGACGGTGGATCAGGCGATCGAGAGCCTGATGAGCCGCCCGCTGAAGCCCGAGCGCGAATAGTGGCGCAAGAGGGTCCGGCGGCCGAGACGCAGGAGCGCAAGCGGGTCTGGAAGACGCCGCCGAACGTGGCCCTGTGTCTTGAGGCGGACATCAATGATCCCGGCTCGCGCGGTTTCGTGCTGCAGATCGGCGAGGCCTTCTTCCACGGCTTCGTGGTGAAGAAGGACGGTCGGGTCGCGGGCTGGGTGGATCGCTGCCCGCACGCGGGCTTTCCCATCGCGGTGGAGCTGGACCGCTATCTGACGCCGGACGGCTCGCTGATCCTGTGCGGTTGGCACGGGGCGGCGTTCGAGCCGCTGTCGGGCGCCTGCGTCTCCGGACCCTGCGCGGGCGGCAAGCTGACGCCTTGGCCGGTCGAGGCGCGGGACGGGGTTATAAGGACGGCGTAAGGGCGGAAGCCGCGTCCCGCCTATTCCTTCGGGACCAGCTTGGGATCCTTGGTGAAGGCTTCGTCGACCTCTTCCTCGGTGATCCGCTTGGAGGGGTCGCCGGGCTGGTTGAGGTTCTGCTCCTCGGTGCCGTCGCCCATCATGCCGGGGTGGGGGTCTTTGGGGTCTTTCTCGGCCATGGTGATCTCCTCCGCATGGATGCAAAGGCAATCCGGCGACAGCGCGGGGCGTTCCATCACGCCCGCGCGAGGTCAGCGCTTCAGGCGTCGCGCATTGGCCGTGGCCTTGGCGTGGACGGGGGCCATGGTCTTAGCCTGCGCCTTCAGCGCCGCGCCGTAGAAGGACCAGCCGTCGTTCAGCGCTCGGCTCCAGGCGCCCAGGGCCCAGTCGGTCTGGGCGGCGGCGAAGGCGAAGGGGGTGTCGGCGCGGGCCAGTTTGGCCAGGCAGTCGGCGGCCTCGGCCCCCTCGCGCGCGGCCAGACGCCCGGCGCGTTCGGCCAGGTCCAGCGCGCCGGTATAGGCGGCCCCGGCCGAGGCCGTCATGGCCTCGACCTTCTCCACACCCATGCGGCTGAGTTCGGCGTGGTCGGCGCGCAGGGGGTCGGCCAGAGCCTCGCCCATGATCTCGAACCGTCGCGTGATGACGGCGGCCGAGGCCTGGGCCAGTTCCTGACCGGCCTGGGCGTTGCGCAGGGCGTTGCGGGCCGTCTTCTGCATGGGGCTCATGCAACGACCCTGGGCTGGTTTCAGGCGACCGGCAAGACTTCTTGCGCGAAGTCGGTCAGGTCGCGGATCAGGGCCGGAACGGCGGCGTCGATGATGCGCTGGCCCTTTTCCGGGGTCGCCTGGGCCGGGTCCGAGCCGATGCGGCCGTCGGGGAAGCGGGCGCGATAGTCGTTGGCGTCGCGGATCGGGCCGAAGGGGGCGATCTTCGGCTCATAGGCGGCGGTCTTGATCCGGTCGGGATAGCCGGCCTGGGTCACGGCGATCTCGGACGGGGTGGCGTGGCTGCCGTGGCCGGTCGGGAAGATGTCCTCGCACAGCTTCTGCACGCCTGGCAGATCCCACCAGTTGCGCAGCTTCAGCACGAAGGGCGGACGCTCGGCCCAGGGCTCGGGCGTGAAGGACCAGTCGGCGTAGATTTCGGCGAAGGCGGCCTCAATGGTGGCGACGTTGCCGCCGTGGCCGTTGAGGAAATAGATGCGCTCGAAGCCGTGGCGCGTCAGCGACGACACCCAGTCGGCGATCGCCGCCATGAAGGTCGACGGGCGCAGGGTGATGGTGCCGGGAAACGCCAGGTGGTGCTGGGCCATGCCGATGTTGAAGGTCGGCGTGACGATCAGGCTGTCGTCGCCCTTTTCGGCGGCGTGGGCGATGATCTCGGGGCACAGCCAGTCGGTGCCCAGCAGGCCCGTCGGCCCGTGCTGTTCGTTCGAGCCGATCGGCACGATCACCGTCTTGGACAGAAGGGCGCCGGACTTCAGGCGCTCGTCGATCTCGGGCCAGGACGACAGGTGGATCAGCATGGGAAGGACTCCGACGGGCGGGAGGTGAGGGGACTGGGGGCGGCTTTACGCTGATCCGCCTTCAGGGCCAATCGAGCGCGAACGCCTATTGCGGCGCGAAGGCGCGCACGAAGCGACGGGCGGCCTCGCGGGCGCGGGCGGGGATGTCGTCGATCTCGGGGTGGGGCAGGCCCAGCACCGAGCGCAGGTGGCCGTGGCCCAGCACCATGCCGGTGAACATCTCGGCGGCGGCGACGGGATCGGGCGCGGACAGGCGGCCCAGGCGGTCCTGCTCCTCCAGCCAGACGGCCAGACGGCGCAGGTTCTGGCCGGGCCCGGCGTCATAGACGACGCGCGCCAGCTCTGGCGCCTCGGGCGAGGCCAGGGCCATGCCGCGCAGGGCGACGCCGCGCCCCTCGATGCAGACGCGCCGGATCAGGGTCTCGGCCACGCTTGCCAGGGCGGTCTCGACATCCATGTCGGAGGCGAGGGGGGCCAGGGTCTCTTCCGAGCGTTGGGCCGCCAGGTCGCGGGCGATGTCCGTCTTGGTCGGATAGCGGTTGTAGAGGGTCTGTTTGGACACGCCCGCGCGCCGGGCGACCTCGGCCATGGAGACCTTGGCGCCCTTCTCCATGAAGAGTTCGGCGGCGGCGCGCAGGATGGCGCGGCTCTTGTGTTCGTCGATCTGGCCGAGGGCGCGGGGCATCAGTGGGCGTCCGTAGGAGCTGCGGAGGGATTGGGCTTGGCCGGTTTGGACAGCAGGGTCAGGAAACCGGCGCAGGCGCAGCCGATGGCTAATAGGGCGAAGGCGTCGCCGAAGGCCAGGGTGGTCGCCTGTTTCTGCAACAGGCCGTAGATCGCCTTCATCGCCGAGGCCTGGGGGTCGATGGAGCCGGCGAAGCGCACGGCCATGCCCGCCATCATGTCGCGCACCCCCTGATGGGTCTGGTCGATGGCGCTGGTCAGCTCGACCATGTGCAGGGCGGTGTTCTGGGTCAGGGAGGTGTTGAGGATGGCCAGGCCGAAGGCGCCGCCGACGTTGCGCGACAGGTTCACCAGGCCCGAGGCGTTCTTGACCATGTGCGGCGGCAGGGTGGCCATCGTCACCTGCTGCGAGGCGATCATGGCCAGCATGACGCCGGCCCCGCGCATGGCCTGGACCCCGGCGAACTCCCAGAAGCCCCACTGATCCGTCACGATGCGGGCGTCCCACATGCCCCAGGCGGCCATCATGAAGCCCACGAACATCAGGATGCGCGCATCCACCGCCCGCACCAGCCGCCCGGCGATGGGGCCTGTGGCGAACATGGCCAGGCCGGAGACGACCATGGTGGTGCCGACCTCGGCCGCCGAATAGTCGCGCACCCGCCCCAGGAACAGCGGCAGCAGGAAGGTGCCGCCGAACAGGGCCGCGCCGACGATGAAGGTCATCAGCACCCCGACCACGAAGTTGCGGTTGCCGAAGGCGCGCAGCTCGACGATCGGATTGCGGTAGCTGAGCGAGCGCCAGACGAAGGCCGGACCGCAGACGGCGGCGACGACGCTGAGCAGCAGGATCATGTCGTCGGCGAACCAGTCCTCCTTGGAGCCCTCTTCCAACACGAACTGCAGGCTCATCAGGAAGGCGGCCATCAGGGCCAGGCCCAGCCAGTCGAAGCCCTTGGACAGGCTGGGGTCGCCCTTGTCGAAATGGGCGTAGCGCCCGACCAGGAACAGGACGATCGCGCCGGGAAAGACGTTGATGAAGAACAGCCAGCGCCAGCTGAGCCATTCCGTCAGGTGCCCGCCTAGCGTCGGGCCGACGGTGGGGGCCAGCGTTACGATCAGCCCCATGATGACGCTGGCCGTCACGCGCCGCTCGGGCGGGAAGGCGGTGAAGGCCACGGCGAAGACGGTCGGGATCATGGCCCCGCCGACGAAGCCCTGGAGCGCGCGAAAGACGATCATCATCTCGATCGACGACGACAGGCCCACGGCCACGCTCATCACCAGGAAGCCGAGACAGGAGGCCAGAAACACCTTCTGCGTGCCCCACAGCCGCGACAGGTATCCCGACAGGGGGATCATCACGACCTCGGGGATCAGATAGGCGGTCTGGATCCAGCTGATCTCATCGGCCGAGGCGCCGACCCCGGCCTGGATCTGCGGCAGGGAGGCGGCGACGATCTGGATGTCCAGAATGGCCATGAACTGGCCGATGACCATGCCGGCGAAGCCGAGCAGCAGGACGGTCCAGTTGATCTCGGGCTGATCGGCGGGGGCCGAGGCCGCCGCTGTCGGGGCCGCCGTCTGGCTCACCGGGCGGAGCTCGGGGCGGCGGCCTGGGCCAGGGCCGTCTCGCCCATGTGGGCCTCGGCGAAGGCAGGCCCGCCCTGGCTCTTCAGGTCGACCTTGACCTCGACCGACAGGCCGGGCCGCAGGATGATCGGCTGGCCCGAGGCGTCGCGCTGGACGACGATGCGGACGGGCACGCGCTGGGTGATTTTGGTGAAGTTGCCGGTGGCGTTCTCGACCGGGATCAGGGCGAATTCCGAGCCGGTGGCCGGGGCGAAGCTGTCGATACGGCCCTGCAGCGACCGGCCGGGGAAGGCGTCGGCCTTGATCTCGACCTCTTGGCCCAGACGCATCCGCCCGACCTGGGTCTCCTTGAAGTTGGCGACGACATAGGTGTCCTGCAGCGGCACTACGGACATCAGCTGGCCGCCCGCCTGCACCACCTGGCCGAGGCGCACGCCGCGCGCGCCGACGACGCCCGCGACCGGGGCGCGGATCACCGTGCGGTCCAGCGTCAGCTGCGCCTGATCGACCAGGGCGCGCGCCTGTTCGACGGCGGCCACGCTCTGCTGGCGCGAGGAGCCGAGGACGGCGGCGGTGCGCTGTTCGGCGGTCAGGGCGGCCTGGGCCTGGGCGACCGAGGCGCGGGCGGTCTCGGCGGCGGCGCGCTGGGTCTCGATGCGCTGCTGCGACACCCAGCCCTGATCGGCCAGCTTGCCGTAACGGTCGACCTCGGCGTGGGCGAGGTTCGCCTGGGCCTGGGCCTGGGTCACGGCGGCGGCGCGGGCGGCGATCGTGGCCTGCTCCTGCTCGGTCCGGGCGTCGACGTTGGCGACGGCGGCGGTCAGGGCCGCCAGATTGGCCTGGGCCTGGGCCAGGGCGGCGCGGGCGTCCGCGTCGTCCAGCCGGACCAGCACCTGACCGGCCTCGACGCGCTGGTTGTCCTTGACCAGGACTTCGACCACCTCGCCGCCGATGCGCGGGCTGACGGCCACGGTGTCGGCCTGGACGAAGGCGTTGTCGGTGCCTTCCCAGCGCTGCTTGCCCTGCCACCAGACCACGCCGCCGATAATCAGGCCCAGGCCGACGACGCCGGCGACGATCAGGGGCAGGCGCTTCTTGAACGGGGCGGGGAGGGCCATGGGGGAGACAGCTCGCTTCAATTTCGCGCGTAAAATGGACGGCGCAGTCCAGAATACAAGGCGCGACTGCGATTTTTTGTCGCATCGTCGCGAGCGCGCGACATTGACGCCGGGCGCGGGGAAGGCGAAGCGGGGGCATGGCTCCGTTGAAATCCGCCTCCCGCCAGAAGAAGGCCGTTCAGAAGGCCGGGCTGACCCCGCCGCCGGGCAAGCGTTCGCGCCAGCCGAAGAAGGCCCCCGTCGGCGCCGTCATCAGCTGGCCGCCGGATGAGGACCGGGTGGAGGAGATCTTCGTCCGCCTGTCAGGCGTCATGCCCGATCCGAAGACCGAGCTGGACTTCGTCAATCCCTACACCCTGGTGGTGGCCGTCGCCCTGTCAGCCCAGGCGACCGACGTGGGGGTCAACAAGGCGACCAAGGCCCTGTTCGCCGTCGCCGACACGCCGCAGAAGATGCTGGCCCTGGGCGAGGAGGGGCTGATCCCCCTGATCGCCTCCATCGGCCTTTACCGCACCAAGGCGAAGAACGTCATCGCCGCCGCCCGGATGCTGATCGAGAAGCACGGCGGCGAGGTGCCGCTGAAACGCGCCGACCTGCAGGCCCTGCCGGGCGTCGGGCGCAAGACCGCCAGCGTGGTGCTGAACGAACTGGGGATCGAGCCGGCCATCGCGGTGGACACCCACGTCTTCCGTGTTTCGCACCGGCTGGGCCTGGCCAATGCGGCGACGCCGGACAAGGTGGAGGTCCAGCTGCACCAGGTGGTGCCCGAGGCCTGGCTGCCCAAGGCGCACCACTGGCTGATCCTGCACGGCCGCTACACCTGTCTGGCGCAGCGGCCGAAGTGCAGCGCCTGCGTGATCTCCGATCTGTGCCCGTCGCGGGCCAGCTTCATGGGCGTGTAGGCTTAACGCTCCAGCTGCGCCCGCACCGCCTGACCGAAGCGGGCGCCGGCTTCAGGCGCGGCGGCCAGGTAGAAGTCCGGCTCGATCAGTTCGGCCTCCATCAGCACCCAGTCGCCGTCGTCGTCCTTGGTCATGTCGATGCGGGCGTAGAGCAGGTCTTCGTCGATGGCGGCCAGGGTGCGTTCGGCCAGATCGAGCGCGCCCAGGGGCGCGGCCTTTAGCGCCTGGTATCGGCCGCCGTACTGGGTCTGGATGCGGAACTCGCCCGCCGCGCCGGGGCGCTTGTTCACGACGTGGCTCAGTTCGCCGCCGAAATAGAGCAGGGAGGTCTCGCCCTCGGTCTCGATGGCCTTGAGATAGGGCTGGATCATCGTTCCGCCGACGGGGGCGTCGGCCAGGGCCGCGTCCAGCAGGTCGCCCGCCGCCACCCGCAGGGTGCGCCAGGCGCCGCCCGAGACGGTCGGCTTGACGATCAGGGTCTCGGCCCCCGTGGCGGCGAAGGCGGCTTCCAGAACCGCAGCGTCGACGTGGTCGGCGAAGATCGTCTCGGGCACGGCGACGCCTTTTTCCGCCAGGCGGGCCAGATAGCGTTTGTCGGCGTTCCAGCGCAGGGTCGCGGCCGGATTGGCCAGGGGCGCGCCCGCCTCGGCCCAGGTCGTGCAGGCCTGGACCCAGTGGTCGTGATCCTGATGATAGCCCCAGACCAGCAGCGGCAGGACCAGGGGGAAGTCCATCAGGGCGCGGGCGTTCTCGACGTGGTCGGTCCAGGGCGTCGGCCGCGCCGTGATCCCCGCCGTCGCCAGCGCCTCGCCCAGCCGGTCCAGCACGCCGGGCCACAGGGTCGAATAGGTGGGGTCGGCCGGATCGGGGGTCAGGACGGCGACGTCGGTCATGGGCGCGGCTCCGCATGGCCCGGCAGGGCGGTGTGCAACAGGTCCATCGGCTTTAGGCCGCCGCCGGATCGGCGTGAAGGGCCGCTTTTCGCACGAGGGCAGGGCCGGCGCACTGGCGCGCAGCCGTCTCGCCCGCTATGGGGCGGACATGACCCAATCCCTGCCCGCCTTCGCCCAAAACGCCCGTTTCGACGTCTGCGCCCTGGGCAACGCCATCGTCGACGTCCTGGCTCCGTGCGATGCGGCCTTCCTTGAGGCCAAGGGCCTGATCCCCGGCTCGATGCAGCTGGTCGACGAGGATCAGAGCGCGACCCTGTATGACGCCATGGCGGCGGGGGTCGAGGCCTCGGGCGGTTCGGCGGGCAACACCGTGGCGGGCGTCGGCTCGTTCGGCGGGCGCGCCGCCTATATCGGCAAGGTGGCCAAGGACACCCTGGGCGAGGTCTTCAGCCACGACATCCGCGCCGTCGGCGTCCACTTCGACACCCCCGTGCTGGAAGACGGCGCGGGCAAGGGCTTCGGCACCGGCCGCTGCCTGATCAACGTCACGCCGGACGGCCAGCGCACCATGTGCACCTTCCTGGGCGCCGCCAACCAACTGACCACGGCCGACGTCGACGCGGGCGTGATCGGCGACAGCGCCATCGTCTATCTGGAAGGCTATCTGTTCGATCCGGCCCCGGCCCGCGCGGCTTTCGAGGCCGCCGCCGCCGCCGCCCATGCGGCGGGCCGCAAGGTCGCCATCACCCTGTCGGACAGCTTTGTCGTCCACCGCTGGCGCGCCGAACTGCTGGCCTTCATCGAGACCTCGGCCGACATCGTCCTGGCCAATGAGGCCGAGCTGCACGCCCTGTTCGAGACCGAGGACTTCGACCACGCCGCCGCCCACCTGGGCCGCATCGTCGAGGTGGCGGCCGTGACGCGCGGCGCCGCCGGTTCGGTGCTGTTCCGCGGCGGCGAGCGGGTCGAGGTCGCCGCCTATCCGGTCGAGAAGGTCGTCGACACCACGGGCGCCGGCGATCAGTACGCGGCGGGCGTTCTGCTGGGCCTGTCGCGTGGCCTGTCCCTGGCCGAGGCCGGGGCTCTGGGTTCGCTGGCCGCGTCGGAGGTCATCGCCCACTGGGGTCCGCGCCCGATGGTGGGGCTGAAAGACCTGGCGGCGCAGCACGGCCTGAGCCTCTAAGAGCCGCGACAAAGGGTCGGACGTCGCGCCCGCTTGCCGTGGGGCGCTGGGCCGCGTAATCGGCGGCCCATGTTCGGCCTCGCCAATCCCGACCGCTTCATGCGCTTCACCGGCCCCTTGGTGCCGGTGTTGTGGATATGCGCGCTCGGCCTGCTGCTGCTGGGGACGTGGTTCAGCTTCGCCGCGCCGGGAGACTATCAGCAGGGCGACACCGTCCGCATCATGTTCATCCACGTTCCGGCCGCCAGTCTGGGCCTGATGGCATATGCGGCGCTGGGCGTGTCCAGCTTCTTCGCCCTGGTGTTCCGCCATCCGCTGGCCGATGCGGCGGCGCGGGCGGCGGCCGTGCCGGGCGCGGCCTTCACGGCCCTGGCCCTGGTCACCGGCTCCCTGTGGGGCCAGCCCATGTGGGGGACGTGGTGGGTGTGGGACGCGCGCCTGACCAGCGTGCTGGTGCTGCTTCTCTTCTACCTCGGCTACATGGCCCTGCGCGCCTCGATCGACGATGAGGCCAAGGCGGCGCGGGCGGCGGCGGTGCTGGGTCTGGTCGGCCTGATCAATCTGCCGATCGTTAAGTTTTCGGTCGACTGGTGGAACACCCTGCACCAGCCCGCGTCGCTGCTGCGGTCGGGCGGGACCAGCGTGGACCCGGTCTTCCTGCCCGCCCTGCTGACCATGATGGCGGCCTACGCCGTGCTGTTCGGGGCGATCTGGCTGACGTCGATCCGCACCGAGGTCCGTCGCCGCCGCGTTCTGACCCTTCGCGCCCGCGCGGCGCTGGAAGCCTGATGGAGGCGCTTCGTGCTTGATCTGGACATGAGCCCCTACGGCGCCTTCGTCTGGCCCGCCTGGGGGATCAGCGCCGTGGTGCTGGCCGCCCTGTCGGCGCGCGCCCTGATCGCGGCCCGTCGCTGGAAGCGCGAGCTGGCCCGGCTGGAGGCCGCGCGCAAATGAAACGTTGGCTGTCTCTTGCGCCCATCGTCGTCCTGGCGGCGCTGGGGATCTTCCTGATGACGCAGATGGACCGGATGGCGGGCGATCCCGCTGCGGGTCCGACCTACAAGCCGGACGCCCTGGTCGGCCAGCCGATCCCGGAGACGACGGTCCTGCCTATCCTGGCGGGCGGTAAGGCTAGCGACGACCTGCTGGACCTGAAGACGGCGGGGGTCGGCAAGCCGATGATCGTCAACCTGTTCGCCAGCTGGTGCGCGCCGTGCCGTCTGGAGCATCCGCATCTGATGACGCTGAAGGAGCAGGGCATCGCCGTGGTCGGCGTGGCCTATAAGGACGATCCCGTCGCCACCGACGCCTTCCTGGAAGAGCTGGGCGATCCCTACCGCCTGGTGCTGGTCGACCGCGAGGGACGCGCCGGGCTGGACCTGGGCGTGTCGGGCGTGCCCGAGAGCTTCGCCGTCGACGCCTATGGGACCATCGTCGCCAAGTCCTCGGGGCCGATCCTGACCGACGCCGATCTGAAGAAGCTGACCGACGCCCTGAACGCCCCGGCGCGTTGAGGCGATCGCGCGAAACAGGGTGAATCGCGCATTAACCATATCTAGACGAAGCGCGGGCATCCTCAGCCCATGTCCGCGATTTCGTCCGAGCGGCCGGCCTTTCCGCCCCAGGCGGGCGGTGCGGCCCACGCCCTGAGAACGGCCCAGTCGGCCTTCTTCCGCCAGGCCATGGGGTTGGCGGCGCCGATGGCGGCCGAGGAGACTGCGCGTCCCGCTGCAGCGGCTGCTGCGCCGGTCGAGCAGGCGGCGCCGACGTCGCGCCTGCAACGCCCCGGCTCCCTGCTCGACATTCGGGTTTAGGGCGCAGCCTCAATACCCCGCTCATCCCGGCGGACGCCGGAAGGGAAGGACTTAGCCTTCAGCCGCGTCCTTGAGCGGAACCACGACGGCGTCGGCGACGTCGTCGGTCTGTGCTTGCTCCACGACCGGCTCGCCCTTTTTCTTCTTCTTGCCGCGGCCGTCGGTCTTGCCGTCGCCCTTGCGGGCGGCTTTTTCCGCCTTCTTGGCGTCCTTGGCGGCCTTCTTCGCCGCCTTGATGTCGGCGCGAGCCTGTTCGGGGGCGGCGTCGGCGGCGTCGGACAGGCTGCACAACAGGTCCAGGAAGCTGTCGCGCTTGGACTTGGGCAGCAGGCCCATGATCCGCTTGTCGGCGGCCTCGACGCGCGGGCGAGCGGCCAGCAGGGCGGCCTCGCCCTCGGGCGACAGGCGCACGGCCTTGGCGCGCGCGTCCAGCGTCGAGCGTTCCCGCTCCAGCAGGCCCTTGGTCGTCATCCGCGCCACCAGGTCGGCCAGGGTCGAGCGGTCGATGCCGGTGGCCTTGACCAGATCGGTCTGAGTCAGGCCCGAGCGGGCGGCCACGGCCTCCAGCACGGCGAACTGGCGCTGGGTCAGGCCGTCCGGCCCTGCTTCCTCGGCGTAGATGTCCAGCGCCAGCTGCAACGCGCGGTGCATCAGATGGCTGGGCGATTCCGCCAGCCCGCCCTTGATCTTCGCCTGCTTGCCCGACTTGATCATCGTCTTCGTCCCCGAACAGCCCGATACCGGCCGTGGCCGGATGATGCTGCAACAGCTAACAGCCCGGCTTAACGCTTTGACGACGTTAAGGCTGACGGTTTGAAGACATTTAGTTGGTGGGCCTACCGGGCTTCGCCCTACTTGAGGCCCAGAATGGGTGCGTGAACGGGCCACTCACTCCGTCATCCTCGGGCTTGACCCGAGGGTGACGGCGAGAAGCGAGACGCTCTGAACCTAGAGGCCCGTGTCGGGGGAGACGGGGCCGCGTTCCTCGTCCTTGGTCATGTTCTTCAGGATCAGCGGCACCTGCGACAGGCCGAAGATGGAGGCCGCGATCCACAGCACGCCGCGGAAGGCCGTCCAGACGCCGTTGGGATCGGGCGTCCCCAGGTTCAGCGTCGACCAGATGGCGGTGACGGCGGTCGGGCTGCGGAACACCTCATTGGCGATGGCGACGGCCAGGAAGTAGAGGCCGTAGCGGAAGGTCAGCTTGCGCCAGGCCTCATCCGTCACCTTGATGGCCGAACCCAGCAGGGCCTTGAACGGATACTTCTTCAGCGGCAGCGAGCCCAGCAGGACGGCGGCCAGCAGGCCGTTCTGCACCGTCAGCTTCAGCTTCACGAACAGATCGTCGTCGGTGACGATGGTCAGGATGCCGAACACCAGGGCGAAGCCGCCGGTGATCAGGGGCATGGGCGCCAGGCGCCGCTCCAGCACGAAGCCGACGGCCAGGGCGATGATCGAGGCGATGACCAGAACCCAGGTCGCCTTGATCATGTCGCGGGTGATGAAATAGGCGGCCATGAAGGCGACCAGGGCGCCGAAGTCGACGGCCTGACGAATCCACTGCGGACGCTTGGTTTCGGTCGCTTCACTCATACGCTTCAGTCCTCAAGCCCGACCAGGGATCGGGAAAACGCGCGGGCGTCGAACGGTTGCAGATCCTCGACCCCTTCGCCGACGCCGATCAGCTTGATCGGGGCGTCCGAGGCCTGGGCCACGGGCACCAGGACGCCGCCGCGCGCGGTGCCGTCCAGCTTGGTCATCACCACGCCCGAGACATAGGCGGTGCGGCCGAAGATCTTTTCCTGCTCCAGCGCATTGCGGCCGACGGTGGCGTCCAGCACCAGCAGGGTTTCGTGCGGGGCGTCGGCGTCGACCTTCTTCAGCACGCGCACGATCTTGAGCAGTTCGTCCATCAGGGTCGACTTGTTCTGCAGCCGCCCGGCCGTGTCGATCAGCACGACGTCGAAGCCTTCTTCCTTCGCCTTGGCGAAGGCGTCGAAGGCCAGGCCGGCGGCGTCGGCGCCGTCGCGGCGGCTCTCGAAATGGGCGCCCGCGCGGTCGGCCCAGACCTTGAGCTGTTCGCGGGCGGCGGCGCGGAAGGTGTCGCCGGCGACGATCATCACCTTGGCGCCCTTGGCCGTCAGGTCCGAGGCGATCTTGCCCAGGGTCGTGGTCTTGCCCGAGCCGTTCACGCCGACGAACAGGACGACATAGGGCTTGGGCCCCGACAGCGGGTCGAACGTCGCCTGACGCGGCGTCAGTTCGGCGGCCACGGCCTCGGCCAGGGCCTCCTTGATCTCGCGCTCGTCGGAGGTCTTGCCGAAGCGCAGCTCGCGGAAGCGCTCGACGATGCGGGCCGAGGCGGCGGGGCCGAGATCGCTCTCGATCAGATGCTCTTCCAGCCGCTCCAGCGCCTCCTCCGAGAGGGGCTCTTTGACGAAGGTCGAGACGACCTGATCGGTCATCTGTTTCGAAGACCGGGACAGGCCTTCGCTCAGCCGCTGGAACCAGCCTTTTTTGGGCGTATCGCTCATGACGTGAGCCTTAGCCGACAGCGGTTCGCAGGTCACTACAAACCGCTCATCCCGGCCGACGCCGGGAGCCAGTGCTTTGGCTTCGCGGCGCAACCCTATATTGATCGGGAAGGCCGCAAGGTCTGTGCCTATGGCTCTCACTGGCTCCCGGCGTCGGCCGGGATGAGCGGAAAATAGATGGCGAAGTCTGAGACGCATTCCTTCCACGCCCCGCGCAGCCACGGCTTCGTGCGCGTCGCCGCCGCGACCCCGGTGGTCCATGTCGCCGATCCGGCCGCCAACGCCGAGGAACACGAACGGCTGATCCGTCAGGCGGGCGCGCAGGGCGCAGATATGCTGGTCTTCCCCGAACTGTCCTTGAGCGCCTACGCCATCGACGACCTGCACATGCAGGCGGCTCTGCTGGAGGAGGTCGAGCGCCGGATCGCGCGTCTGGCCGAGGTCGCGGACGAGGCGGGCGTCATCGCCGTGATCGGCGCGCCGATCCGCAACGGCGACGCCCTGTTCAACTGCGCCGTAGTGCTGGGCGGGGGCGAGGTGCTGGGCGTGGTCCCCAAGACCTATCTGCCTAACTATCGCGAATATTATGAGAAGCGCTGGTTCGCGCCTGCGGCCAGCCGCAGCGAGGACGCTGTCGTCCTGAACGGTGCGAGCGTCGATTTCGCGCCGGGCCTGATCTTCGAGGCGACGAACCGTCCGGGCTTCGTCTTCGCCGTCGAGATCTGCGAGGATTTCTGGGCGCCTCAGCCGCCCTCGACGCGGGCGGCGCTCGCGGGGGCGCGCATCCTGTGCAACCTCTCGGCTTCCAACATCGTCATCGGCAAGGCGGACGAGCGCGCCCTGCTGTGCGCCAGCCAGTCGGCGCGCACCCTGTCGGCCTATGTCTTCGCCGCCTCGGGCTGGGGCGAGAGCACGACGGATCTGGCGTGGGACGGTCAGGCGACCATTCATGAACTGGGCGCCAAGCTGGCCGAGGGCGAGCGGTTCGCGCTGGACAGCCATCTGACCGTCGCCGACGTGGACGTGGATCGCATTGGTCTGGACCGCCTGCGCAACGGCACCTTCGCCGACTGCGCCCGGCTGGAAGGCGAGGCCGCGACGGTGGTTCCTTTCGAGGCGGGGGAGGGGCCGACCGACGCCCTGATCCGTCCGCTGGACCGCTTCCCCTTTGTGCCGGACGACGCCGCGCGTTTGGATCAGGACTGCTTCGAGGCCTTCAATATTCAGGTCCAGGGGCTGATGCGGCGGATGACGGCGACGGGGTCGAAGGCGCTGGTGATTGGCGTCTCGGGAGGGCTGGATTCGACCCAGGCCCTGCTGGTCGCCTGCCGCGCCTTTGATCGGCTGGAGCTGCCGCGCACCGGCATCCTAGCCTTCACCATGCCGGGGTTTGCGACGTCGGACGGCACCAAGTCCAACGCCTGGGCGCTGATGAAGGCGCTGGGGGTGACGGGGGCCGAGATCGACATTCGCCCCGCCGCCGAACAGATGCTGCGCGACATCGGCCACGCCTTCGCTGATGGTCAGCCAGTCCACGACATCACCTTCGAGAACGTCCAGGCGGGCCTGCGCACCGACTATCTGTTCCGCCTGGCCAATCAGAACCACGGCTTCGTGCTGGGCACCGGCGACCTGTCGGAACTGGCCCTGGGCTGGTGCACCTATGGCGTCGGCGACCACATGAGCCACTACAACGTTAACGGCGGGGTGGCGAAGACCCTGATCCAGCACCTGATCCGCTGGGTGGCCGAGCGCGGCCTGGTCGGCGAGGCGGCGACCCCGACGCTGCACGCCATCCTGGCCACGGAAATCTCGCCCGAACTGGTGCCGGCGGGCGCCGACGGCGCGATCCAGTCGACGCAGAGCATCGTCGGCCCATATGCGCTGAACGACTTCTTCCTGTTCTACATCAGCCGCTTCGGCCTGAAGCCGTCGAAGGTCGCCTATCTGGCGCATCAGGCCTGGGGCGATCCGGCGCGCGGGGACTGGCCGTCCGGCCTGCCGCAGGGCGAGCGCGTCGCCTACGACCTGGCGACCATCAAGGCCTGGCTGCGCAAGTTCCTGATCCGCTTCTTCCAGACCAGCCAGTTCAAACGCTCGGCCGTGCCGAACGGGCCGAAGGTGGTGACGGGCGGATCGCTGTCGCCGCGCGGCGACTGGCGGGCGCCGTCGGATTCCTCGGCGCGGGTGTGGCTGGACGAACTGGACGCCAATACGCCGGGCTGATGCGCGCGGGGGTTGAAACGACCCGACTGGGGTTTACCCGCCCGCACGGCGCGGGTTAGCGTTTTCTTCTCCCCGCCCTCTGTGAGCCTGACACACCCGGTCGTGCGGGAGAGCCCGGATCTGTCCGGGTCAGCCTAGGGCTGAGCGTTCGGGGCTGAAGAAGGATACGCCATGCGTTTTGCAACGGCCGCCGCCCCGACCGCCATTCTGGCCGCCCTGTTCCTGACCGCCGCGCCCGCCCTGGCGCAGGACGCCGCTCCCGCGCCCGCCGCCGCAGTAGCCGCAGCCGGCGAACCGACCGACGCGGAACTGACCCAGTTCGCCGCCGCCATGAAGACGGTCCAGAGCGTGGCCGCGACCGTCCAGAACGGAGCGCCCACCGAGGACCAGCAGGCCCAGATGGCCGCCGCCGTGCAGAACTCGGGCCTGGCCGTCGAGCGGTTCAACGCCATTTCGGCCGCCGTTTCGGCTGACCCGATGCTGCAGGCCCGCGCGGCTGTGGCGGGCGCGACGCCGTCCGCGCCCGGCTCGGTCGGGGCCGGCGTCACCGACGCTGAAGCCGGTCAATTCGCCGCCGCCATGGGCGAGATCTCGGGCATCGCCCGCGCCCTGAACGGCGCCCAGCCGAACGCTGAACAGCAGGCCGAGATGGCCGCCGCCATCCAGAACTCGGGCCTTGAGATCGAGCGCTTCAACGCCATTTCCGCCGCTACGGCCCAGGACGAGCATCTGCAAGCGCGCATCGCCCTTGCCCAGGCGCGTCAGGGGGAATAGGCCAGTTGAAACGAGGGCCGTCGCTGATGCGGCGGCCCTTCTTCCATTTCAGACAGGACTGATCATGAGCGACGACGTCACCAAGGACTCCAACGGCAACCTCCTGTCGGACGGCGACAGCGTGACCCTGATCAAGGATCTGAAGGTCAAGGGCTCGGGCGGGGTGACGCTGAAGCGCGGCACCCTGGTCAAGAACATCCGCCTGACCGGCGACCCCGACGAAATCGAGGCCAACGTCGAGAAGGTGCGCGGCCTGGTCCTGCGCACGGAGTTCGTGAAGAAGGCATAATTTAAGAGGGCCTACCGCGCTTCGCGCTACTTGAGGCTCATTTAAGCCGGCCTACCGTGCTTCGCGCTACTTGAGGCCACGTAACTGGTCGACCGGGCCTCGTGCTGCGGGAGGCCCGGCAGGCTGCCTCAGCCAACTTCCGCCAGAAACTCGAAGATGGCCGCGCGCGCCTCTGGCTCGTCCAGCATGGGGGCGTGGCCGACGCCGGGAACCTCGGCATAGGCCATGGCGGGGGCGGCCTTCTTCATCTTGTCGGCGATGGCGGAACTGAGCAGGTCCGAGGTTCCGCCGCGCATCAGCAGGGTCGGCTTCTTGCGCGCCAGCGCCCGGAACGAGGGCCAAAGGTTGGGAACCAGGGCCTTGGATCCCGCCGCCTTGATCGGCGCCGCGATGTCGGGGTCGTAGTCCAGCACGGGCGCCCCTTCGGTCCCCTCGCGGAAGACGCGGCGGGCGAAGGCGGCCCAGTCGGCGTCCGTATAGTCGGGGAAGGCCGTCTCATTGATCCGGCGGGCGTAGGCGGTCGCGTCGTCCCAGCTTTCGATTACGACCGGCTGGCCGGTATAGGCGGCGATGCGGGCCAGGCCCTCGGCCGCGACCTCGGGGCCGACGTCGTTGAGGATGGCGGCGGCGATGGCCTTGGGCTTGATGGCCGTCAGCGCCAGGGTGATCAGCCCGCCCATGGAGGTGCCGAGGAAGACCGCCTTCTCGATCCCTGCCTGCTCCATCAGGGCCACGACATCCTTCGCATAGACGTCCGGCGTATAGGTCATGGGATCGGGCGCCCGGTCCGAGCGTCCGCGCCCGCGCACGTCGACGGCCAGGACGCGGCGGCCGCTGTGGGCGATCAGGCCGGCGATGACGCCGAAATCGGCGCTGTTGCGAGTCAGGCCGTGGATGGCGATGACCGGCAGGCGCGCCGGACCTTCGGCCGGGGCGTAGTCGCGCGCGTAGAGGTTCAATCCGTCCGGCGAGGTCCAGCGCCGCTCGACGTAGCGGTCGGCCAGCGGGGTGGTCATCGGCATGGATCGTCTCCGAACAGCAGTTCCGTTCGAGCGACGTTAATTCATCGATTGCGGAATAGCGATCAGGCGCGCGGCAGATCGCGGATGAATTGATCGAGATCGCCCTCGGTGAAGCGGTGGCCCGCCACGCCCGCGCGTCGCGCCGCCTCCATGTCGGACGGCTGGTCGCCGATCATCAACGAGCGGGAGAGGTCGAGGTCGTGCTCGGCGGCGGCCCTCAGCAACATGCCGGGATTGGGCTTGCGGTCGGGGTGGTCGGGATGGCGATAGCGTTCGTCCGCCGCTTCAGAATGGAAGGGACAGGCGTAGACGGCGTCGATGCGTCCGCCGCCTTCGGCCAGCCGCGCGACCAGCCGGCGGTTGAAGTCGTGCATGGTCTCTTCGCTGAACATGCCGCGCGCCACGCCCGACTGGTTGGTGACGATGACGGTGACGTAGCCCGCCGCGTTCAGCCGCTTCACCGCCTCCGCCGCGCCGGGGATCAGCACCAGTTGATCGGGCCGGTGCGGATAGCCGCTGTCGACGATCAGCACGCCGTCACGGTCGAGGAAGGCGGCGGGGCGCTGGGTCATGCGGGCGCCGTCAACAGGGCCGAGAAGGCGGTCATCAGGTGGTAGAGGCTGGAGGCGGGAACGGCGGCGTCCAGCGGTCGTCCCTCGGCGTCAAAGGCGTCGATCCACAGGCCGGGCGTCGTCGTGGCCAGGTGGGTCTGGAACAGGCGATCGATCAATCCGGCCGCCCTGAGGTGTTCGCCGCGCGCATGCAGGACGCGCAGAAGCTCGGTCTGGGCCCACAGGCGTACGCCGCCGTCGCGGACCTGGCCGATCCGGTTGATCTCGCGCACGGCCAGCCCATCCGCGCGGACCCCGCAGGTCAGGCCGCTGGTGTAGAGCGCGCGCGCGGGGGAGCTCAGGTCCGGCAGGCCGAGGCGCGCGGCTTCGCCCAGCAGCCAGACCCATTCCATGTGGTGGCCGGGCTCGATGCACTGGCCTTCTGAACCGGGGCGCGGGCTCCAGTCGGTCTCGTAGAACTCGCCCAGCATCAGATGCTCGCGGTCGAAGAAGCGCCGGTTGAACAGGTCCAGCACCGAGCGCGCCGCCGTTTCAAAGGCCGGATCGGGCGCTGTCGCCTGCCAGGCCAGCAGGGCCTCCAGCATGTGCATGTGCGGGTTCTGGCGGCGCGGCAAGACCGGGGGCAGGGCCTCCTGCCAGCCGCCGTGGACCGGGTCGGCCATCTGCGCCTGGATGGCCGCCAGCGTCTCCAGCGCCAGCGGCTGCGCCTGTTCGTCCTTCAGCACGCGGTGCGCGGCGGCCAGGGCGAACAGGACGAAGGCCAGGTCATAGAGGTCGGGCGTGGCGTCGATCACGACCCCTGCGTCGTCCGTGGCGCGCACCCACAGGCCGTCGTCCCGGCGGTTGTTGCGGATCAGGGCGTCCAGCGCCGCGCGGGCGATGGGTTCGCCGTCGGCCCAGCCCAGCGCGACGGCTTGGATGAAGACATAGGTTTGCCGCGCCTGCACGCGGGTGCGGCGGGGGACGCCCGTGACGGGCCGCCCGTCGAAGTCCAGCTTCTCGAAGAAGCGGTCCTGATCGTCGATCCCCGCCGTGGCCCACAGCGGCAGGGCCTGGCCGAACAGCCAGTCATGGACCCGGTTCCTGGCGGCGGCGTCGAAGCTCATGGGTCCGGCTTAGGCGGCGCTCTCGCCTTTGCCAAGCGGCGGTTTCGTTGCATCGCGCAACGCCGAAGTGACTCCGGGGGGTTTGTTCAGCACCCCGCCGCTTTGCTAGGACGCAGGCTGACACAGACGACCCGCCTTCGCGTCCGCGCCCCGGAAGACGATTCCCCGCCGCGCCGGCCCCATCGAGAGAGCGACATCGCAATGACCATTCCCTTCATCGACCTTCAGGCCCAGCGTCTGCGCCTCGGCGGCAAGATCGAGGCCGCCGTTCAGGAGGCCGTCGTCGGCGGCGCCTGGGTCATGGGCCCGCAGGTGCGCCAGTTCGAGGCCGACCTGGCCGCCTTCGGCAAGGCCAAGCACGCCCTGGGCTGCGCCAACGGCACCGACGCCCTGGCCCTGCCGCTGATGGCCTGGGAGATCGGGCGCGGCGACGCGGTCTTCGTCCCCAGCTTCACCTTCGCCGCCACCGCCGAGGTCGTGCCCTGGTTCGACGCCGAGCCGGTCTTCGTCGATGTGGACGAGAACACCTACAACATGGACCCGGCGGCGCTGGAACGCGCCATCGAGGGCGTCAAGGCCGAGGGCCGCCTGACACCGCGCGTGGTCATCGCCGTCGACCTGTTCGGCCAGCCCGCCGACTATCCGGCGATCAAGTCGATCTGCGACAAGCACGGCCTGAAGCTGATCTCGGATTCGGCCCAGGGCTTCGGCTGCACCATCGACGGCGCGCATCCGCTGAAATGGGCCGATGTGACCACCACCAGCTTCTTCCCGGCCAAGCCGCTGGGCTGCTACGGCGACCGGCGGGGCGGTGCTGACCAACGACGACGACCTGGCCCAGCTGATGGATTCCATCCGGGTTCACGGCAAGGCGGTGGGCGTCGACCTGAAGGACCGCACCTTCGACCATGACCCCAAATATCTGAACATGCGCATCGGCCTGAACAGCCGTCTGGACACCATTCAGGCCGCCGTCCTGATCGAGAAGCTGAAGGTCTTCGCTGAAGAGATCGAATGGCGCAACGCCGCCGCCGCCCGCTATAATGAAGGCCTGCGTCCCCACGTCGCCAAGGTTCCGGACGTTCCGGCGGGCAAGGTCTCCAACTGGGCGCAGTATACTGTCGAGCACTCCGACCGCGACGCCCTGGCCGCACATCTGAAGGATCAGGGCGTGCCGACGGCGGTCTATTATCCGATCCCGCTGCACCTTCAGCCCGCCTATGAGCACTATCCGCGCGGCGCGGGCGGCCTGCCCGTCACCGAGCGGCTGAAGGATGTGGTGATCAGCCTGCCGATGCACGCCGATCTGGATGCGGCGACGCAGGACCGCATCATCGCCGCCGTCGCCAGCTTCAAGGCCTGATCCGCATGACCATCCATCAGACCCCTCTCAAGATCGGCGTCGCGGGCGCCGGCGTCATGGGCCGCAACCACGCCCGCGTTCTGGCCGAACTGCGCGACGTCGAGCTGACGACCGTCTTCGATCCGGACGCCGTGACGGCCGAGGGCGTGGCCGCCGCCTATGGCGCGACCGCCGTGACGACGGCCGAGGCCTTCGTCGCCGCCGGACTGGACGCCGCCGTCATCGCCACGCCGAACCGCTATCACGCCGAACTGGGCGTGGCCCTGCTGAACGCGGGCGTCCATGTGCTGGTGGAGAAGCCGATCGCGGCCACGGTGGCCGACGCCCAGGCCATGATCGACGCGGCCAGGGCCAATGACCGCGTGCTGATGGTCGGCCACGTCGAGCGCTTCAACCCGGCGGTCGAGACGGTCAAGCGCGCCATTGACGGCGACGAGATCATCTCCATCCAGATCACCCGCGTCGGTCCCTTCCCGCCGCGCATGGGCGAGGTCGGGGTGGTCATCGACCTGGCCGTGCACGACATCGACATCATCCGCCATCTGACCGGGTCGGAGATGACCGAGGTCCAGTCCCTGCTGGGCCACACCCACGCCTCGCGTGAGGATTCGGCCCTGCTGCAGTTCCGCATGGACAATGGGGTGATCGCCCACATCACTACCAACTGGGTCACGCCCTATAAGACCCGCGTCCTGCAGGTGGCGACCAAGAACCGCTTCATCGTCGCCGACCTGATCACCCGCCAGGTGACGGAATTCTTCGGCCAGCAGCCGGACGGCTCCTATTCGACGCGGATGCTGAACGCCTGGCCCGCCGAGCCGCTCAAGAAGGAGCACGAGGCCTTCATCCACGCCATCCGCACCGGCGAGACGGCGGCGGTCAGCGGCGAAGACGGCCTGCGCAACCTGGAAGTGGCGCTGAGGTGCCTGGGGGAGTGATCGCCTAATTTAACTCCGCTCACCCCGGCGGACGCCGGGGCCCAGTGAGAACTACAAGCGCGGCGTCTGAGGCCAAAGCACTGGATCCCGGCGTCCGCCGGGATGAGCGGGGAGAGTTTAGGCCTTCACCACCTGCATCGTCAGCCATTCGGCGATCAGGGCGGGCTTGTCGCCGCCGTCGATCTCGACGGTCAGTTCGTGCTTCAGCAGCCACCGGCCGTCGCCCCTGTCCTCGGCCGACAGCAGTTTGAAGCGGCCGCGCACGCGCGATCCCGACGGCGCCGGGGCGAGGAAGCGCAGGCGGTCGAAGCCGTAGTTCACCCCCATGACCAGATCGTCCAGCGGGGCGATCGCATCCATGCTCATGGCCGAGGCGAGGCTGAGGGTCAGGAAGCCGTGCGCGATGGTCCCGCCGAAGGGCGTCGCCTTGGCGCGCTCGGGATCGACGTGGATGAACTGCTCGTCCTCGGTCAGTCCGGCGAAGGCGTCGATGCGCGCCTGATCCAGCGTGAACCAGCGGCTGACGCCGACCTCCTGACCGATCAGGGATTGAAGTTCGCTGGCCTTGGTCATGTGACGCCCTCCCGTTTGCGCCAGCCTTGCGCGGGGAGGGGGCGGAGGCAAGGCCTACCCTTCGAACCGTCCCTCGATGATCTCGCTGAACAGGCCGGGGTCGACGTTGCCGCCCGACAGGACGACGCCCGTGGTCAGGCCCTTCGCCTCGACCTTGCCCGACAGCAGGGCGGCCAGCGATACGGCGCCGCCCGGCTCTATGACCAGTTTCAGCCAGCGGAAGGCGAAGCGCATGGCCTCTGCGACCTCGGCGTCGGTGACGGTCGCCGCGCCCGCCAGGCGTCGGTTGATCGGCCAGGTCAGCTCGCCCGGAATAGGCGCCATCAGGGCGTCGCAGATGGAAGGCGACCCTTGCGGATGGGCGGTGCGCCGGCCCGCCTCCAGCGAGCGGCGGGTGTCGTCGAAGGCGTCGGGCTCGACCACGATGACGCGAGTGTCGGGGCTCTGTTCGGCCATGACCAGATTGATCCCGGCGATCAGCCCGCCGCCTGAGGCGCCGCACAGCAGCTGGTCCATCGGCACGCCCGCTTGCTCCAGCATCTCCAGCCCGACCGTGCCCTGGCCCTCGATGATGAAGGGATCGTCGAACGGCGGGACCAGCACCGAGCCGCGCTCGGCCGCGATCTCGGCGCCGATGGCCTCGCGGCTTTCGGTCCAGCGATCGTAGAAGCGGACCTCGCCGCCGAAGGCGCGCACGCCCTCGACCTTCACCGTCGGGCTGTCCGACGGCATGACGATGACGGCGGGCGTGCCGATGGCCTGGCCGCCGCCGCCACGCCCTGCGCATGGTTGCCGGATGAATAGGCCACGACGCCGCGCGTCTTCTCTTCCTCGGTCAGGCGGCTGACGCGGTTATAGGCGCCGCGGAACTTGAAGGCGCCCGCGACCTGAAAGGTTTCGGCCTTCATCAGGACGCGCCCGCCGACGGCCTCGTTCAGGGCCGGATGCTCGATCAGCGGCGTGCGGACGGCGGCGGGGCGATCTGGCGGGCGGCGTCGACGACGCCTGAGAAGGAGGGCGCATGCATGAGAAATCGATACCTTCATCTGTCGGCTTGTCGGGTTCGTATGCGCCACGCAGGATACGGTCTCATGAATCCTTATTTGCTCATTGACGCGCAACTCGACTGTCAGGCCGCCGAAAAGGGCTGGGTCGTGTTCAGGGAATGGGCGAACATCCCCGCCCGATTCTTCTATATTCCGGGGCATGACGGTCATGACTGTTTTCAGGTCTCGATTGCGCCTCCTGTCATGGACGCCCTTGTCGTGACCGCTTGCTCCGTAGACACGAATGACGATCAGAACTTCGAGCGGGTCTGGCGAGGCGGCATTGAAGAAATCGACAGCCTCCTGTCCTTGGCCATCGATCAGATCGAAATCTGGAAAAACCGCGCCTCATGAACCGTCTCATCCTCGCCATTGATCAGGGCACCACCTCGACGCGGGCGATTGCGTTTGAAGTCTCGCCTGAGGGGGCGTTCAACGCCGTCGCGGTCAGCCAGATTGATCTGGCGCAGCATTTCCCGCAGTCGGGTTGGGTCGAGCATGACGCGGCCGAGATCTGGCGCGCGACGCTGCAGACTTGTCGCGAGGTGGTCAGGAAGGCGGGCGGCGTCAGCCGCTTCGCCGCCATCGGCATCACCAATCAGCGCGAGACCTCGGTGATCTGGGACGCGGCGACCGGCGAGCCCCTGCACCGCGCCATCGTCTGGCAGGACCGGCGTACGGCCGAGGCCACGGGCAAGCTGGCGGCGGCAGGGCATGAGGCGATGGTGCAGGCGGCGACGGGCCTGATCCTCGATCCCTATTTCTCGGCCTCGAAATACGCCTGGCTGCTGGACGCCGTGCCCGGCGCGCGCGAACGGGCGGCGCGGGGCGAGGTCAAGCTGGGCACCATCGACGCCTGGCTGATCTGGAAGCTGACCGGCGGAAACAGCCACGTCACCGACGCCACCAACGCCAGCCGCACCAGCCTGATGGACCTGAAGACCCGCGCCTGGCGCCCGGACCTGTGCGACCTGTTCGGCGTGCCGATGCAGGCCCTGCCGGAAATCCGCGACTGCGACGCCCTGTTGGGGAAGGCCGATGCGTCCCTGCTGGGGCGCGCCCTGCCCATTCATGGGTCGGCGGGGGATCAGCACGCGGCGCTGGTCGGACACGGGGCGCTGACGGCGGGGGACGCCAAGATCACCTACGGCACTGGCGCCTTTCTGGTCGCCAATGTCGGGGCGGCGCCGGTGGCCTCGACCTCGCGGCTGCTGGGGACGCTGGGCTATGCGGCGGGAGGGCAGGCGGCCTATGCGCTGGAGGGCTCCATCTTCTCGGCCGGGTCGGCGATCCAGTGGCTGCGCGACGGGCTGAAGGTGCTGTCGGACTCGCGTCAGTCCGAGGCCATGGCCCAGACGCTGACGGGCAACGGCGGGGTCTATCTGGTCCCCGGCTTCACCGGCCTGGGCGCGCCGTGGTGGGAGCCGGAGGCGCGGGGCACGGTCGTCGGCCTGACCCGCGACAGCGGACCGGCGCACATGGTCCGCGCCGCGCTGGAGAGCCTGGCTTATCAAACCCGCGACCTGCTGGACGCCTTGACCAAGGACGGGGCGCCGCCGCTGAAGCGGCTCAAGGTCGACGGCGGCGTCACCGCCAACGCCTTCGCCATGCAGTTCATCGCCGACATCTGCGAGGTCGAGGTCGAACGCCCGGCCTTCCAGGAGATGACGGCCATGGGGGCGGCGCGGCTGGCGGCCTATGGCGTGGGCCTGACCGAGGCCCTGTGGACCGCACCGGCCGAGGCGCCCGCCGTCTGGACCCCGCGCATGGGAGCCGAGGAGCGGGCGCGGCTGCTCAAGGGCTGGCGCGGCGCGGTCAGGGCGGCCATCATCGCCGCCCAGCCGGAGGAGGGGGAATGACCGAGGGCCGCGGATTCACAGGCATTGGACGCTCAAACTGCGTTTTCGGGCACGCGCGAGGTGGACGACCGCCATCGGCTGGACGAGGCGGCGCTGGACGCCTGGCTGGCGGCGAACGTCGAGGGCTACGCCGGGCCGCTGACCATCCGTCAATTCAAGGGCGGCCAGTCCAACCCGACCTATGAGCTGACCACGCCGGGCCGGACCTATGTGCTGCGTCGCAAGCCGCCGGGCGCGCTGCTGGCCAGCGCCCACGCCGTGGACCGCGAGTTCGCCGTCATTTCCGCCCTGCACGCCCAGGGCTTTCCGGTCGCGCGGCCTTATGCTCTGTGTGCGGACGATGACGTCATCGGCTCCATCTTTCTACGTCATGGAGAAGGTCGAGGGGCGCATCTTCTGGGACTTGAAGCTGCCCGGCCTGACGCCGCCGGAGCGCCGCGCGATCTATGACGCCCAGGTCGATACGCTGGCGGCGCTGCACCGACTGGAGCCCGACGCCGTCGGCCTGGCCGACTACGGCAAGGCGGGGAACTATTTCGCCCGCCAGGTGGGGCGCTGGACCAAGCAGTATCGCGCCTCCGAGATCGAACCGATCGCGGCCATGGACCGGCTGATCGCCTTCCTGCCCGACAGCCTGCCGCCCGAGGGGCCGACGCGGATCGTGCATGGGGACTTCCGCCTCGACAATCTGATCCTCGATCCGGCCGAGGCGAAGGTGCGGGCGGTGCTGGACTGGGAGCTGTCGACCCTGGGCGACCCGATGGCGGATTTTTCCTATCTGCTGATCGCCTGGGTCATCCCGGCGTCCCTGCGCAACGGCCTAGCGGGGGCGAATCTGAAGGCGCTGGGCATTCCCTCGGTGGATGAGACGGTCGCGCGTTATGCGCAGAAGACCGGGACGGCGGCGCCGACGAACCTGAACTGGCTGTTCGCCTATAATCTGTTCCGGCTGGCGGCCATTTGTCAGGGCATAGCCGGACGGGTGCGCGACGGCACCGCCGCCAGCGCCCATGCGAAGGCCATGGCGGCCCAGGTCGGCCCGCTTTCGGATGCGGCCTGGGGCTTTGCGCGCAGGGCCGGGGCCTAGCGGAGCTATATGGAAACAGTTTTTGTTACTGATCGATTTGGTGAAACGCTCACGGAAGGCCTACCTTCCCATCAGGAGCATGAACCCTGATGTCTGACAGCCAACGTTTTCCCGTCGCCGCCCACGCCCTGGCCTATCTGGCCCACAAGGGCGCCTATGCGGCGACCGAGGCCGAGCCGAGCGCCGTCCTGGCGGCTTCGGTGCCGACCAATCCGGTGGTGATCCGCCGGGTCACGGCCCTGCTGGCCAAGGCGGGCCTGATCGCTACGCGCCCCGGCGCGTCGGGCGGCTCGTGGCTGCTGCGGCGGCCCGAGGATATTCGCCTGGATGAGGTGCTCAAGGCGGTGAACGGCTGCGCCCAGCTGGGCTCGCCGCCCGCCGGCGCCAAGGGCTGCCCGGTCGGCGAGCATATTCCGCGCCAGGTGGCCAAGGCCCTGACGGCGGCGGATCAGGCGGCGGGCGCGGCCCTGTCGAAGATCACCATCGCCGACCTGCTGGCCGAAGATTCCGAGGTGCTGCGTCCGTTCGCGCCGCATCCGTGCTGCCCCAACGCCGACGCGGCCTGACGAGGCGTTCTTGGGGGAGGGGCGTCGCACCGTTCTGATCACGGGGGCTTCGGCGGGCATCGGCGCCGCCCTGGCGCGCGTCTGCGCGGCGCGGGGCCATGACCTGATCCTGACCGCCCGGCGCGAAGGGCCGCTTCAGGCCCTGGCCGAGGAGCTGGCCGGCGCCCATGGCGTCGCCGCGACCGTCGTCGTCGCCGACCTGGCTGAATCCGAGGCGCCTGCGCGTCTGGTCGAGGCGATCGCGGCGCGGGGGCTGAGCGTCGACGGCCTGATCAACAATGCGGGCTTCAGCCGCACCACGGGCTTTCTGACGACCGATCCGGCGGACCACGCCGCCATGATCCGGGTCATGCTGAGCGCGCCGGTCGAGCTGTCGCGCCTGGTGTTGCCCGGCATGGTCGCGCGCGGCTGGGGCCGGGTGTTGAACGTGGCCTCCCTGGCCGGACAGATGCCGGCGACGGGCGGCGACACGCTTTACGGCCCGATCAAGAGCTTCCTGATCAAGGCGTCGCAGGGGTTGTGGCTGGAGACGCAAGGGACCGGCGTGCACGTCACCGCCCTGTGCCCCGGCTACACCTATACCGAGTTCCACGACGTCAACGGCTCGCGCGAGCAGGTCTCGGCCGCCTATCCCAAGTGGATGTGGATGGACGCCGACCGCGTGGCCCGCATCGGCTGGGACGCGGTCGAAGCCAATCGGCCGCGCGTGACGCCGGGCGCAGCCAACAATGTGCTGGCGGCGCTGGGCGGGCTGCTGCCCGACGCCCTGGCGCTGAAGATGGTCGGCGGCCACGCCAGACGGCTGGACCGCCTCTAGAGCATTTAGTGCCCGCCGGAGGGGTAGGGGGTGGTGACGCCCGCGCTGAACATGCCCGGCAGGGCTTCGCCCAGACCCATCAGGATGAACTGGATCGCCAGGGCGCACAGGATCAGGCCCAGCACCCGCACCACGATGGCCATGCCCACGTCGCCCAGGATGCGGCTGATCGGGCCGGTGGCGGCGAAGCACAGGAAGGTGACGACGCAGGCGGCGACCATGGCGGTCAGCGACGCCGCCGTGCCCGCCGCGCCCAGCTTCTGGGCCTCGCCCGCCTGGATGATGATGGCCGAGATGGCGCCCGGCCCGATCATCAGGGGAATGGCGAAGGGCACGATCAGGCGCTTGAACCGGCGCTTGGCGTAGCCGCGCACGTCCTGGGCGTCGGTCGCGGCGTCGGCGTCGGCGAAGATCTTGAGGAAGTCCTCGCGCGCCATGTCCAAGCCCAGCAGCAGCAGCAGGATGCCGCCCGCGATGCGGAAGGCGGCCAGAGAAATGCCGAAGAACTGCAACAGGCCCAGGCCCGTGAAGAAGAAGAAGCCGAGGAAGACCGCCGCGAAGGCGCAGATCATGGCCGAGACGGTGATGCGCTGGCGCAGAGAGGCGCCCGCCGTAGCCGCCGCGAAGATCGGCACATTGCCGATCGGGTCCAGCAGGGCGAACAGCGCCACGAACAGGTTGACCCCCAGATCGACCGCGTTCATTGCTTGCCCCCGCCTTAGAAAACCCGCCGCGCGACCGCGACCCCTTGTCTCACCTATCGGGGCATCCGCGCGCGCCTGCAAGCCGCCGAGAGCCGGAAATGTCAGCAGACCGTCCCAATCGCCCCTTCGACCCGCGCGTCATCTGCGCCCTGGACGTGCCGACGATCGATGAGGCGCGCGCCCTGGTCGAACGGATCGGCGATGCGGTCGGCTTCTACAAGGTCGGGCTGCAGCTGTTCGCCTCGGACGGCATGGGGCTGGCGCGCGAGCTGAAGGCGTCGGGCGCCCAGGTGTTCCTGGACTGGAAACTGCACGACATCGGCGCGACGGTGGAGAAGGCGACGGCGGTGCTGGCGAATGCGGGCTGCGACCTGCTGACCGTCCACGCCCGGCCCCAGGTGATGGCGGCGGCGGCGCGCGGCGCGGCGGGATCGGAGCTGAAGATCCTGGGCGTCACCGTCCTAACCAGCCTGACCGACGACGATCTGAAGGCGGACGACCACTGCCTGTCGGCGGCCGAACTGGTGGAACAGCGGGTGCGTCAGGCGTTGGAGGCTGGAATCCACGGCGTCGTCTCCAGCCCGCATGAGGCGGGCCGCGCGCGTGAAATCGCGACGAGGGCGGGGCGTGAGGACTTCCTGATCGTGACGCCGGGCGTGCGGCCCGCAGGCGCGGCCATGGACGATCAGGCGCGCGCCGCGACCCCGGCCAGCGCCCTGCAATCTGGGGCGACCCATCTGGTCATCGGCCGTCCGATCACAGCCGTCGCCGATCCGCGCGCGGCCGCCCAGGCGATCACCCAGGAGATCGCCCTGGTCTGAGGCCTATGGGCTTGATCCGTAAGGGGTCTGCTTCACGTGAAACAAGAAGGGGCGGCGTCTGCGGACGCCGCCCTTTTCGTATCAGCCGCGTTCGCCGCGTTCCTGGCGATAGGGCCGCTCGGTCGGAGACGGCGGCGCCGGCGGGGCGGGCGGCACGGCGTAATAGCCCTGGTCGAAGTTCACGACCGGCGGAGCGGTTTCGACGCGCGGCGGCTCGACGTAGACGTTGGGGCGGGCCACCTCGACCTGGGCCGGGGCGACGCGCACATCGGCGGCGGCCACATGGACCGGCGGCGGCGCCACGTGGACGCGGGCCGGTTCAACGTAGACCGGGGCCGGCTGCACATAGACTGGCGGCGATTCCACATAGACGGGCGGTTGCGAGACATAGACCGGCGGCTGGCTGACGTAGACCGGCTCTGAACGGTAGTAGACGGGCTGGGGCGGCGGGCCGCAACGGCCGCAGTCCTGGCCGTATCCGCCCTGATAATAGCCCTGCTGGTAATAGCCGCCGCCGCTGTACTGGCCGCCGTAACCGCCATAGCCGTAGCGCGCCCAGGGGTAGCGGCCGTAGCCGTCGACCGGATAGCCGAAGGGCATGGAGCGGGTGACGCCGGAATAGGCGTAGCCGCCGTGCTGGATCGGCGGCTGCGACGGAGCCATCACGACCGGCGGACGAACTCCGGCGCCGCCGTAGCCGTAACCATAGCCGTAGCTTTCGATCGGGCCGTAGCCGCCCTGCCAGCCGGTGTCGCTGTACCAGGTCTGGGCGCGGGTCTGGACCACGGGACCGCGGGCGTAGCCGGCGGCGGCGTTGTATCGGGCGCCGGCCTGATGAGCCTCGGCCGCTCCGGCGATGAGGATCGCCGCGCCTGCGGCGGCGTAGAATAGAGCCTTCATGGCTGCGCTCCTTGTTTCAGCCGTAAAGGTTAATGCGGATCTGGCCGGAGCGTTCACTATTCTCCCGTCAAGGGAACGGGGAGGCCGCATCGGCGGGAGGCATGAGGCGTCCAGACCGCCTTCGCTCAGGCAGCGAACCGCCGCGCGGGGAGCGTTAGCGCCCTACCAGCTCAAGCAGCGAGCCGCCGCGCGGGGAGCGCTAGCGCCCTAAAAGTCCACCGCCAGACCCTTCTTCTCCCAGTCGCCGAAACGGGTGGGCTCCGGTCCCTTGCGGCCGCCGACCTCGTTCGGAAGCGCGGCGGCCTCCTCGGCGGCGCGGCGTTCGGCCGCCTCCAGCAGGGCGCGGCGGGCGGCCTCGTTCAGGGGGCGCTCGGGCGTGGCGTGGGGCACGTCGGCGTTGAAGGCTTCCTCGGGGGAAGGTTCAGTCGGGGGGGTGGGCTGTTCGGTCACAGGTCGCCTGCCTTGAGAGCGGGGATACTGGGGCTCAAATAGACGTTCCGGCTGAACACGCCACCCCTTGAAGTCCGACAGCGCGACCGAAGCCCGTATGAACCATCTGAAGACATTCGCCCTGCTGGCCGTGATGACCGCCCTGTTCATGGGGATCGGCTATCTGATCGGCAAAGGGCCCGGCATGGCGATCGCCCTGGTCGCGGCGGCGGGCATGAACCTGTTTTCCTATTGGAATGCGGACAAGATCGTCCTGAAGATGTACCGCGCCCAGCCGGTGGATGAGACCCACCCCAACGCCGTGGTGCGCGCCTATGTCGCCGATGTGAAGCAGATGGCCGGCGACGCGGGCCTGCCCCTGCCCAACATCACCATCATTCCGAACGATCAGCCGAACGCCTTCGCCACGGGACGCAATCCTCAAAATGCGGCGGTGGCGGCGACGACGGGCCTGCTGGACATGCTGACGCGCGAGGAAATCCGCGGCGTCATGGCGCACGAGCTGGCCCATGTGAAGAACCGCGACACCCTGACCATGACGGTCACGGCGACGGTGGCGGGCGCCATCGCCATGCTGGCCAACTTCGCCCTGTTCTTCGGCGGCGGGGACGACCGCGAGCGGCCGGGCGGCATGATCGGGACCATCGCCCTAATGCTGCTGGCGCCGATGGCGGCGGGTCTAGTGCAGATGGCCATCAGCCGCACCCGCGAATATGAAGCCGATCGCGTCGGCGCCGAGATCGCCGACGACCCTCAGGCCCTGGCTTCGGCCCTGCAGAAGATCGAGGCCTATGCGCGCGGGGCGGTCAACGCCCCGGCCGAGCGCAATCCGGCGACGGCCCATATGTTCATCATCAATCCGCTGAACGGGAAGGGGGCGGACAATCTGTTCTCGACCCACCCGGCCACCGGCAATCGCGTCCGCGCCCTGATGGAGCTGGGCGCGAAGATGGGCATGGGCGGGCGCGTGCGTCCGGCGGCGGCCTTCGTCGCGCCTGCGCCTGTCGCCTCCAGCACGTCCGCCGCGCCGGTCCGGGGGACCAGCGTGCCGACGACCGACGACGCCCCCGCCGCGCCGCCGCGCGGGCCGTGGGGCTGAGGCTTCCGCAAGTATGGAGCTTTGCGTGAGCGGGCTTAAGCCGCTAGAGCGAAATCGGTTCAGTTGGACGAGTGTCCAACTGAACACAGATATTCGCTCCAAGCATAATTCTGGACCATTGTTCTGGGTTCAGTCGATTTCGACTGAACCGAAAATGGTCTAGAGCGCGCGCCATGACCGACGAGACCGATCCCAAACCGTTCGACGCCGACCGCCCCGAATGGGCCAAGGCGCATGGCCCGCTGCGCTCCTTCGGACGCATCAAGTCGCGGCCGATCAAGGCGAAGCAGGCGGCCCTGTTCGACACCCTGATGCCGCGCATCGCCGTGCCGGACCCGGCCAAGGGGCCGATCGACCCTCAAGCCCTGATGCCCGGCGCGAAAGCGGCGTGGCTGGAGATCGGCTTCGGCGGCGGCGAGCATCTGGCGGCCCAGGCGGCGCGCCATCCCGAGGCGGTGATGATCGGCTGTGAGCCCTTCCTGAACGGCGTCGCCTCGGCTTTGCGTCACGTCGAGGAAGGCGGGCTTCAGAATGTGCGGCTGCACGCCGACGACGCCCGCGCGGTGATGACGGCCCTGCCGGACGCCTCGCTGGACCGGGTGATGATCCTATTCCCCGACCCCTGGCACAAGGCGCGCCACAACAAGCGCCGCTTCCTGCAGGACGAGACGGCGGTGGAGATCGCCCGCCTGCTGAAGCCGGGCGGCCGCGTGCGTTTCGTCACCGACTGGCTGGACTACGCCGACTGGGCGCTGGAGCGGCTGGCGCGTACGCCGGGACTGACGCGCCGGGAGACGGGCACCGACTGGTTCGCCGCGCCCGAAGATCACGTCGTCACCCGCTATGAGGAAAAGAAGCTGGGCGACACCGATCCGATCTTCCTGGAGTTTGAACGCCTGGCCTGAACCTACGGCCTGGACGATTCTACGAACGACGGTTTTCTTTGTGTTTACTCCCGTCCGTCACCTTGGCTTTGACAGTCAGGGGGATGATGTATGGGCGGTTTGACGATCAGCGGGCGGGTGAACCTGCTTTCGGTGCTGGCGGTGGCCGGACTTCTGCTGGTCGCGGGCCTGTCGTTGATGAAGCTTGACGGCGTGCTGCGCGATGAGATCGCGGACCGCACTCAGAAGACCGTCGAGGTGGCCCATAGCGTCGTCGCCCACTATCACGCCCAGGAGCGGCTGGGCGTCATGACCCGCGCCCAGGCCCAGGCCGCCGCCCTGTCGACCCTGCGCGCCCTGCGCTATGGTCAGGACGACTATTTCTGGGTCAACGACATGCAGCCGCGCATGGTGATGCACCCCTTCAGCCCGCAGCTGGAAGGGGAGGATCTGAGCGCCAAGACCGACGCAGACGGCGTCTTCATGTTCCGCGAGATGACCGAGGTCGCCCGGCGCGACGGCGGGGGCTTCGTCAACTATCGCTGGGCCAAGCCGGGCCAGCAGGAGCCTGCGCCCAAGGTGTCCTATGTCCAGGCCTTCAAGCCGTGGGGCTGGGTGATCGGCTCGGGCGTCTATACGGATCAGATCGTCGCTACCGTGGGACGTGCGGCCTTGGCTCTGGGCGGGATGGCGCTCGCCGTGGCGGTCGCCGTGGGCGCCGCCGGATGGTTCCTGGGGCGATCAGTGGCGCAGCCGGTGGTGGCCCTGGCCGCACGGATGAAGCGCCTGGCGGACGGCGACAGGACGACAGCCATTCCGGGCCTGGCGCGGCGTGACGAGATCGGGCGGATGGCCGGCGCCCTTGAGGTGTTCCGCGACGCCGCCATCGCCAACGACCGCCTGGAGGCCGAAGCTGCGGCCCAGCGTCAGGCGGCCGAAGAGGAGCGCATCCGCGTCGAGGCTGAAAAGGCCCAGACGGCCGAGGAGGACCGCATCGCCATCACCGCCCTTGGCCAAGGCCTGAACGCTATGGCGTCGGGCGACCTGACCCATCGCATGACCGTGTCGGTGGCGCCCAAGGCGGAGCAGCTGAAGGCTGACTTCAACGCCGCCATCGCACAGTTGGAAAGCGCCGTGGCGGCGGTCGTGGCCAATGTCGCGGCCATCCGTTCGGGCTCGAACGAGATTTCCGAAGCGTCGGACGACCTGTCGCGCCGCACCGAACAACAGGCGGCCAGCCTGGAAGAGACGGCGGCGGCTCTGGATCAGATCACCGCCACGGTGAACCGGACCGCCGACGGCGCCCGTCAGGCTTCGGGCGTGGCGCATTCGGCGCGCGACGACGCCGAGGGCAGCGGCCAGGTGGTGCGCGACGCCGTAGAGGCCATGAGCCGGATCGAGGCGTCGTCCAACCAGATCGGCGACATCATCGGGGTGATCGACGAGATCGCCTTCCAGACCAACCTTCTGGCCCTGAACGCGGGCGTCGAGGCGGCGCGCGCGGGCGACGCCGGCCGCGGCTTCGCCGTGGTGGCCTCCGAAGTGCGCGCCCTGGCCCAGCGTTCGGCCGAGGCCGCCAAGGAGATCAAGGCCTTGATCTCGGCCTCCAGCCAACAGGTCGGCGCGGGGGTGGCCCTGGTCGGACAGACGGGCGAGGCCCTGCAGCGCATCGTCGGCCGCGTGGCTGAAATCGACGGCCTGGTCGCGGAGATCTCGGCCTCGGCCCAGGAGCAGGCGACAGGCCTGCAGCAGGTCAACACCGCCGTGAACCAGATGGATCAGGTGACGCAGCAGAACGCGGCGATGGTCGAGGAATCGACGGCCGCCAGCCACTCGCTGGCCCAGGAGGCCGACGTCCTGGCCGCCTCGGTGGCGCGTTTCCGCATCGGAGGGGCTGTCGCGCCCGAGTCTTCGCCTGCGCCGGCCTCGGCGCCTCGGACCGTCGCGGTGCTGAAGACCGTCGGTCGCGGCGGCGCCGCTCGGCTGCAAGAGGTCGAGGACGACTGGGAGGAGTTCTGACCGGACGGCCTGATCGTATGGCCTTGATTGTCATGGGGTGACGGCGGGGGCTGACACGGCCCCCGCTTTCGCCTATATGACCGCTCACATCGTTAGACCGACGTCCAACGGCGTCGTATCAAGCGGCGGCCCGGACGGACCGTCGCTTTTGTTTTTGGAGTAGCCGCTTGCGGGCCAAGACCGCCGAAGACCGTGCTCTGCTGGAGCTGATCGACCCCGTGGCCGAGAGCCTGGGGCTGGCGGTCGTGCGCGTGCGCCTGATGGGCGGGACGCTGCGTCGCCGCCTGCAGATCATGGCCGAGCGCCAGACCGACCACGACATCTCGGTCGAGGAGTGCGCCCGTCTGTCGCGCGCCGTGTCCGAGGTGCTGGACGCCGCCGACCCGATCTCGGGCGAATATCTGCTGGAAGTCTCGTCGCCCGGCATCGACCGGCCGCTGACGCGCCTGATCGACTTCGACCTGTTCGAAGGGCTGGAGGCCCGGCTCGAGACCGACCGCATGGTCGAGGGCCGCAAGCGCTTCAAGGGCGTCGTGGCCGGGACCGAGGGCGAGAACATCGCCATCGATCTGGACGGCGAGGACGAGACCGCCCTCATCCCCTTCGCCTGGCTGGCCGACGCCAAGCTGGTGCTGACCGACGAACTGCTGAAACGCGGCGCGGCCCTGCGCGCGGCGCGTGGCGAACCCGAAGACGACGGCCTGCCGGAAGGCGCGCCCGACGCTGAACAATCCAACTCCGACTCCACTAAGGACGACGCCTGATGGCCGTGACCGGAATCTCCGCCAACCGTCTGGAACTGCTCTCCATCGCCGACGCCGTCGCGCGCGAGAAGAACATCGACCGGGAGATCGTCATCGAGGCGATCGAGGAAGCGATCCAGAAGGGCGCCAAGTCGCGCTATGGCGCGCACCACGACATCCGCGCCCAGATCGACCACAAGACCGGCGAGCTGAGCCTGACCCGTCACGTCACCATCGTCGCTGACGACTGGCAGCCGGAAGACGAGCTGGAAGAGTTCAACGACAGCGCCATGGTGCGCCTGCGCGACGCGCTGAAGCGCGACGCCGAGGCCGAGGTCGGCAAGGAATACGTCGAGATCCTGCCGCCGTTCGAGTTCGGCCGCGTCCAGACCCAGATGGCCCGCCAGGTCGTGACCGGAAAGGTCCGCGAGGCCGAGCGCGCCAACCAGTACGAAGAGTTCAAGGATCGCGTCGGCGAGATCGTCAACGGCACGGTCAAGCGCGTCGAATACGGCAACACCATCGTCGACCTGGGCCGTGGCGAAGGCATCATGCGCCGCGACCAGTCGATCCCGCGCGAGGTGTTCAACGTCGGCGACCGCGTCCGCACCTACATCTACGACGTGCGCCCCGAGGCTAAGGGTCCGCAGGTCATGCTGTCGCGCGCCCATCCCGGCTTCATGGCCAAGCTGTTCGCCCAGGAAGTGCCGGAAGTCTACGACGGCGTGATCGAGATCCGCGCCGCCGCCCGCGACGCCGGTTCGCGCGCCAAGATGGCCGTCCTGTCGAACGACAGCTCGATCGACCCCGTCGGCGCCTGCGTCGGCATGCGCGGCTCGCGCGTTCAGGCGGTCGTCGCCGAACTGCAGGGCGAGAAGATCGACATCATCCAGTGGAACGAGGACGAGCCGACCTTCATCGTCAACGCCCTGGCCCCGGCCGAAGTGGCCAAGGTGGTGCTGGACGAAGAAGCCGACCGCGTTGAAGTCGTGGTGCCGGACGAGCAGCTGTCGCTGGCCATCGGCCGTCGCGGCCAGAACGTCCGCCTGGCCTCGCAGCTGACCGGCTGGCAGATCGACATCATCACCGAGTCCCAGGACTCCGAGCGTCGCCAGCGCGAGTTCGCCGAGCGCACCGCCCTGTTCCAGGAAGCCCTGGACGTGGACGAGACGATCGCCCAGCTGCTGGTCACCGAAGGCTTCGCCACGGTCGAGGATCTGGCCTTCGTCGAGGCTTATGAAATCTCCGAGATCGAAGGCTTCGACGAGGACACGGCCGAAGAGCTGCAGACCCGCGCCCGCGAACACCTGGAGCGTCAGGCCGCCGAGCTGGACGCCAAGCGCGTGGCTCTGGGCGTCGAAGACGGCGTTCTGGACGTGCCGGGCGTGACCGCCGCCATCGCTGTCGCCCTGGGCGAAGGCGGGGTGAAGACGGTCGAGGATCTGGCCGACCTGGCCACCGACGAAATCCGCGGCGGCTATGAAGTGCGCGGCGGCGAGCGCGTGAAGGTTCCGGGCGTGCTGGAAAGCTTCAATCTGAGCCAGGAAGACGCCGAAATGCTGATCCTGCAGGCGCGCGTGGCCGCCGGCTGGATCGACGCTTCGGAGCTGCCTCAGCCGGAGTACGTCGAGGAAGAGACGCTGGAAGGCGACGTCGAGTTCGACGGCGAAGTCCAGGAAGACGCCCCGGCTGATGAAGCCGACGCTGACGCTGATGCAGAGGCCGCTTCCGGCGACCTCGACGATCAGTCCCGCGACATGTGATGGGAGCCGCAGCCGTCCATGAGGTCGTCCGAGACGTTGATCGATAGGGATCGTCAGGACCTGGCGTCGCGCCAGGCCCTCGATGAATCTCGCCTGATCCGTTTCGTGGCGGCCCCGGACGGGGCGGTGGCGCCCGATCTGGGGCGCAAGCTTCCGGGGCGCGGCCTGTGGGTCGCGGCCGATCGCGCCTCGCTTGAGGCCGCGATCAAGAAGAACCTGTTCGCGCGGGCGGCCAAGGCGCCGTTGAAGCCCGCCGCGGACCTGCCCGATCTGGTCGAAAGCCTGCTGGTTCGGCGCTGCCTGGACCAGCTGGGTCTTGCCCGGCGCGAAGGCGTGCTTATCTCTGGCTTCGAGAAATGCGCTGCGGCGATCCGCAGCGGCCGCGCCGCATGGCTGATCGAAGCCGCCGACGGCTCGGCCGATGGGCGCAGCAAGCTTCTGGCCCTCTCCAGACACGCCTCGCCCGCCCCTGAAATCTGCGGGGCTTTCAGCGCGGACGATTTGAGTTTGGCCCTTGGGCTGGAAAATGCGATACACGCCGTCCTGCTGCAAGGCGGGCGGGCCGATCGCTGGACCATGGAGGTTCAGCGGCTGGCGGGATTTCGACCTCTCTGTCCCCAGAGCTGGAACCGGGCGGGGCCCGAACACGGCGCAGAGGACGACCGGAGCGCGGCTCCGGAAGGAGAGCCTTAGGGTTTGAGCGGCTGCGGGCCTGTTTCCGAAACAACGGAGGCGGGGCCGCATTCTGCTATGGGTGATTGAGAGACGAAGGCGGAATTCTCCGCCCTGAGTAAAGCGACCGGATGAGCGACGAAAACAACAATTCCAACGACGGCAAGACTCCTGCCAACACGCCTTCGCAAACGGGGCCGCGCGCGCCGTTGAGCCTGAAGCCGCGTGCGGCGGGCTCGGTCTCGACCGGCACGGTGAAACAGAGCTTCAGCCACGGCCGTTCCAAGACCGTCGTCGTCGAGACCAAGCGCCGCGCCGGCCCGCAGGGCGGGCATCAGCGTCCGCAGGGCTTCGACGTCGCGCGTCCGCGCCCCGAAGGCGGCGCGCCGCGTTCGGCCGCGCCGCGTCAACCGGCCGGCGGCGCCCTGTCGCCCGAGGAACAGGAGGCGCGTCGCCGCGCCATCGCCCTGGCCACGCAACAGGCCGCCGAGCGCGAGCGCAACGCGGTCGCCGCCAAGGCCGCCGCCGAAGCCGCCGAGCGCCAACAGGCCGCCGCCGCCGAAGCCGCCGCCGCCAAGGCCGCCGCTGAAGCCGCCGCCGCCAAGGCCGCCGCCGAGGCCGCCCGCGTCGAGGCCGCCAAGCTGAGCGCAGCGGCGCCGGCGCCCGCTCCGGCCCCCACGCCGGCCAAGCCGGTCGCGCCGAAGGTTGAAGCGCCCAAGGTCGAGGCTCCGAAGGTCGAAGCCAAGCCTGAGCCGGCCAAGCCGGCGGCCCCGGCCGCGCCCAAGCGCCCGGCCGTCAACTTCGGCCAGCGCGCGCCCAAGATCCCGACCGGCCGCGCGCCGCTGGAGCGTCCCGCCTTCGGCGGTCGTTCGGCCCGCGAACAGGCCATGGGCGACGGCGAGCGTCCGCAGGCCCGTGAACAGGCGCCGCGCGAAGGCGGCCGCGAGGGCGCCGAGCGTCCTGCGCGTCCGGCCCAGACCGTCCGCTATTCGGCGCTGAACCCGCGTCCGGCCCCCGGCGCCCGCACCGGCGCGCCCGGCGCCTCGCGTCCCGGCGCCCGTCCGGCCCCGAACCAGCCTCCGGCCCAGCCCGAAGTGGCGCGCCCCAGCCGCGCCGGCGGCGGCTTCGCCCGTCCGGCCACCGGCCGCGAGGACGATCGCGAGAAGCGTTTCGCCGACAACGCGCCCGGCAAGGCCGTCAGCCGCACGCGCGGCGAGCCCAAGCGCCGCGAAGGCCGCCTGACCATCCATTCGGTGGCGGGAGGCGACGAGGACGCCGTCGAGCGCATGCGCTCGCTGGCCTCGGTGCGCCGCGCTCGCGAACGCGAGAAGGAAAAGCGCCGCGGCGGCTCGACCGAAACGCCCAACCGTCCGCGTGAAGTGGTCATTCCCGACACCATCACCGTCGGCGAACTGGCCAACCGCATGGCCGTGCGCGGCGTCGACATCATCAAATTCCTGATGCGTCAGGGCCTGATGATGAAGATCAACGACGTGATCGATTCCGACACCGCCGAACTGGTGGCCGAAGAATACGGCATGGCCGTCAAGCGCGTGTCCGAATCCGACGTTGAAGAAGGCTTCATCGCCGACGCCGACGACGCCGATGCGGGCGAGATCCGCGCCCCGGTCGTGGCCATCATGGGTCACGTCGACCACGGCAAGACCTCGCTTCTGGACGCGCTGCGCACCACGGACGTGGCGGGCGGCGAAGCCGGCGGCATCACCCAGCACATCGGCGCCTATCAGGTGCGCCTGGCCGACGGTCAGCGCATCACCTTCTTGGACACGCCGGGCCACGCGGCCTTCTCGGCGATGCGGGCGCGCGGCGCCAACGTCACCGACATCGTCGTCCTGGTCGTGGCGGCCGACGACGGCGTCATGCCGCAGACGGTCGAGGCCATCCAGCACGCCAAGGCGGCGGGTTCGCCGATCATCGTGGCGGTCAACAAGATCGACAAGCCGGACGCCAATTCGCAGAAGGTCGTCAACGAGCTGCTTCAGTATGAAGTCATCTCCGAGAGCCTGGGCGGCGACACGCAGATCATCGAGCTGTCGGCCAAGGAAAAGATCAACCTCAACGGTCTGACCGACGCCATCCTGCTGCAGGCCGAAGTCATGGACCTGCGCGCCAACGCCGACCGTTCGGCCGAAGGCGTGGTCATCGAGGCCAAGCTGGACAAGGGCCGCGGCCCGGTCGCGACCGTCCTGGTCAAGCGCGGCACGCTGAAGCGCGGCGACATCGTCGTGGCCGGTTCGGCCTGGGGCAAGGTTCGCGCCCTGCTGAACGAGCGCAACGAACAGCTGCCGGAAGCCGGTCCGTCGGTTCCGGTCGAGATCCTCGGCCTGGACGAGGCGCCGTCGCCGGGCGACGTCTTCGCCGTGGTGGAATCCGAGGCCCGCGCCCGCGAACTGACGGAATACCGTCAGCGCGTGAAGCGCGAGAAGACCCAGGTCTCGGGCGGCTCGCTGTCGCTGGTCGACATGATGTCCAAGCTGCAGTCCAAGAAGGTCAATGAACTGCCGGTCCTCATCAAGGCCGACGTTCAGGGCACGGCCGAAGCCATCGTCGGCTCGCTGGACAAGATGGGCAACGACGAGGTCCGCGCCCGCACCGTCTATTCGGGCGCCGGCGGCATCACCGAGAGCGACGTCAACCTGGCCAAGTCGGCCGGTGCGCCGATCCTGGGCTTCAACGTCCGCGCCTCGAAACAGGCGCGCGACCTGGCCGAGCGTGAAGGCGTCGAGATCCGCTACTACTCGATCATCTACGACCTGCTGGACGACATTAAGGGCGTGCTCTCGGGCATGCTGGCGCCGCTCCAGCGCGAAACCTTCCTGGGCAACGCCAAGGTGCTGCAGACCTTCGACATCACCAAGGTCGGCCGGGTCGCAGGCTGCCGCGTCACCGAGGGCGTGGTCCGCAAGGGCGCGCGCGTCCGCATCATCCGCGACGACGTGGTGGTGCTGGAGCTGGGCGTGCTCAACACGCTCAAGCGCTTCAAGGACGAGGTCAACGAAGTGCCTTCGGGTCAGGAGTGCGGCATGCAGTTCGCCGGCTTCCAGGACATCAAGGAAGGCGACTACATCGAGTGCTTCACCGTCGAAGAGATCAAGCGCACCCTGGACTAGGACGCTTGAGCCTCACGGCCTGAAACATGAAGGGCGCGGTTTCCACGGAAGCCGCGCCCTTTGTCTTTGGGGATGAGCGGGTGAGTGAGGTCACGCCTCGACGGCGGACTTCAACGCGCCATCCGCGAAGGTCAGGGTGAAGCGCTGAACCGGCGTCGCGTCGTTCGCCTGAAGCTCAATCTCCAGCCGTTCTCCGCACAGTTCGGCGCCGAGCAGGTCGACCTCAATCTCCCCCAGCCAGGCGCGGCCCGTGACCTGCTGATAGGTTTGCTCCAGCTCCAACCGGCACGGCGTTCCGTCGGCGCCCGTCCAACTCCATTGACCTGCGACCGAGGCGGGAACCGTCCATTTGTAGATGTAGCCGTCGGCGACCTTGATCCGCTCGTCGGCCTGCCAGTCGCCCATGTCGAAGGCGTGGGAGACGATGCGGGCGCCGGGCTTCAGCTGGCTGAGCAGGCGCGGGCGCAACTGCACATTGATGGACTGAAGCAGATAGAGGCTGACCACGGTGGCCTCGCGGACATCGACGCTGAACAGATCTTCCTCGCGGAAGTCGACCATGTGTTCGACCCCGGCCCAGCCGGCGAACTCCATGGCGTCGGCGATCCGCAGGGGGTCGACGTCGACGCCGACGCCGCGCGCGTCGCGATCGCGGGCGGCGGCGATGACGATGCGTCCGTCGCCGCAGCCGAGGTCGTACAGACGATCATTGGGGCCGACGCCCGCCAGACTCAGCATGGCCTCGACCGTGTCCTCCTCGGTCGGCACGAAGGGCACGGCGAGGTAGTGATCCGGATCCTGGGCGTAGTTGTCGATGTCGAAGGGGTCTGTGAACACGGTCTTGGGTCATGTAGCGGGGGGAGGGGCATCATGACGGATCGACCGCCGTCTTTCCACTCGATGGGCTTCATCTGAAGCTCGCTTGGCCTTAGGGTTCGGCTCTATCGCGTCGGGGGGCGCTAATGAATGGGCCGCCATGCCTCGTCCTGACCTGTCTCTGCTGCTGATCGTCGCCGGCCTGGGCGCCCTGGCGACGCCGGCGATGGCCGATACTCGTTTCCTGTCCTTCGATGCGCGCGACCGCGCCACCCAGGCCCTGACGCGCGGGGTGACGCTGGAGGTCGAGCGCGGCTGGTTCGGCGCCACTTCGGTGAGGAATCTGTTCTCTTCGACCTCGCGCGGGTCGGCCCGGTTCGAGCGCGGCGGGCCGGATCAGGTGCGCCGCGTCCTGCCGCAGGGGGCGGCGGACGGCGGGGTCTACAGCATCACGACCGACGGCGACGGCCGCGCCCTGTCACGCGCCCTGTGCCCCGGCTCGGACGAGGCCTTCATCGTCGTGGGGCGGGTGCGCGCCGGCCATCCCCTGACGATCGAGACGGTCGGGCGCTGGGCCGACGGCCAGTTCCGTCACTGCGTCACCCTGAACTACGACTATCGCGGCGAATGGGCGACGATGCAGGGCTCTTCGCCCGCCCGCGACGTCCCTGCCGCCTTCGGGACCAACTAGGCGGCGCGGAGGTGCTGATCCGCTGGAGCCTGGCTGTCCTGATCGGCCTGCTGGCCGGGGTGTGGACGGCGCAGCGGCCGGGCGATCCAGCGTTGTTCCCCGCCGCATCGTCGGAGACGGCGATTGTCGTCCATCTGCTCGACAACGGCTTTCACACCGACCTGGCCGTGCCGCGCGCGGCGCTGGCGACGGGCGACGACGCCCTGGCGCGGGCGGTGCGGGCCCTGCCGCCGGGCGACTGGGTGCGGATCGGCTGGGGCGACTCCGTCTTCTATGTCGAACAGGGGGCGATCAGCGGCCGCCTGCCCGACGGGGCGCGGGCCTTCTTCAAGCCCGGCGGCAATCCTTCAGTGCTCATGCTGGACCCCGATCCGGCCGATCCGGCGCTGTTCGCCGAGCCGGGGCGGGCGACGCTGCGCCTGTCGCCCCAGGGCTTCGCCGCCCTGCGCACACGGGTGGCGAATTCGCTGCGGCTGGATGAAGGCGGGCAGGTGGTGGTTTCGGCGCAGAGAGACGGCGACGACGCCGTCTTCTTCTACGCCAGCGGCGAGACCTTCTGGGTCGGGCATCTGTGCAATCACTGGACGGCCGAGGTGCTGAACGCGGGCGGCCTGCCCATGCCCATGGCCCGCAGCCTGACCTCGGGCGCGGTGATGCGGGCGGCCCGGCAGGCGGAACAGGGTGCGGCGGAACTGGACTTGAGCGGCGCAGGCGACTAGACCCCGCCCCTTCGCGTTTCAGAGCCGGCGTCCGATCCCCGGCGGCGCGAGCAGGAGGAGCCCACGATGGCCCGCAAGCAACACACCCGCAACGCCAGCGGCCCGCTGGGGCCGTCGCAGCGCCAGTTGCGCGCCGGCGAACTGATCCGCCACGCCCTGGTCGACGTCATGCGCGAGCATGAGATTCATGATGAAGCCCTGGTCGGCGTCTCCGTCACCGTGACCGAGGTGCGGATGAGCCCGGACCTGCGCCACGCGACCTGTTTCGTCGAACCGCTGGGCGCCGGCGTCGACGCCGCCGAAACGACGGGTCACGAGAGCGAGATCATCAAGGCGCTGAACGACCATGCCAAATTCCTGCGTGGCCAGTTGGGCCGCCGCATCGACATGAAGTTCACGCCGGACCTGAAATTCCGCCACGACGAGAGCTTCGACACGGCCAGCCACATGGACCGTCTGTTCAATGATCCGCGCGTGCGCGCCGACATCGAACACGCTGACGACCAGGGCGAAGACTGAGTTATGGCACGACGCAAGAAGGGCGATCTCGTCAACGGCTGGGTGTGCCTGGACAAGCCCTATGAGATGGGTTCGACCGAGGCGGTGACGAAGATTCGTCGCCTGTTCAACGCCCAGAAGGCGGGCCATGCGGGGACGCTGGACCCGCTGGCCTCGGGCATACTGCCCATCGCGCTGGGCGAGGCGACCAAGACGGTGCCCTTCATGATGGAGGCGCAGAAGGTCTATCGCTTCACCATCCACTGGGGCATTTCGACCGACAGCATCGACCGCGAGGGCGAGATCATCGCTCGTTCCGACGTGCGCCCCTCGGTCGAGGCGGTGAAGGCCGCCCTGCCGTCCTTCGTCGGCGAGATCGACCAGACGCCGCCGGCCTTCTCGGCCGTACGGGTCAATGGCGAGCGCGCCTATGATCTGGCGCGGGCGGGGGTTGAGGTTGAACTTCAGTCCCGTCGCGTGACCATTCATGAGGCGGCGGTGACGGCCGCGCCGGACGCCGATCACGTCGAGATCACGATGCGCACGGGCAAGGGCGTCTATGTCCGATCCCTGGCGCGCGACCTGGCGATCATGCTGGGCGCCGAGGGCCATGTCTCGGACCTGCGGCGCGAGCGCGTGGGGCCGTTCTCGATCGACAACGCCGTAACGCTGGATTTTCTGGAAGAGTTGGCGCATAAGGGCGCCGCCTTTGAGGGCTTGCTGCCCGTTTCGACCGCTCTGGACGACATCCCGGAGTTGGCCGTGACGGATCAGGACGCCCTCTCTCTGAGGCAGGGACGGCCGATCGTTCTGCTCCCCCGACAGATTGAAACGCTTAAGGCCCGGCTCACCGCCGGTTCGCGGCTGGTTTCGGTCTTCGAGGGCGGAACCCTGGTCGCGCTCGGCAATCTCAGGGCCGGTCGGCTTGAACCCGATCGTGTTTTCAACCTCCCCTGACGCAGACTTTCCAGTTTGCCGATAGGACACCCAACGCCCTCAAACAGCGAGCCTCCGCGAGGCGAGCGATAGGGCAAGAAAGGACTCTCGATGTCGATTACGGCTCAACGTAAGGCTGAAGTCATCGCCGACAACGCTCGCTCGACGGGCGACACCGGTTCGGCGGAAGTCCAGGTCGCGATCCTGACGGAACGCATCGCCAACCTGACCGAGCACTTCAAGACTCACAAGAAGGACAACCACTCGCGTCGTGGCCTGCTGAAGCAGGTTTCGCAGCGTCGTCGCCTTCTGGACCACCTGAACAAGACCGACAGCGCCCGCTATCAGGCGCTGATCGCCAAGCTGGGCCTGCGTCGCTAAGGCGCGCCCGGTTGCGGATCGGATAATTCCACGAGGCGCGGGCGGACACGTCCGCGCCTCGTTCCGCTCCTAGACTACGCTTTCCCGCGCGCCGCGGGTCTTACCGGCGCAACCGACGCGAGGGCCTTGAACCCGGTCCTCAATCACCCGCCCGGCCGCGATGTCGCGGTCAGGTCAACGGGGACCGTTAAGGACTGAACGGCCTGACGCTCCGCACACCCCCGACGGGAATACGCCCGCGGGAGACGAAAGACGAAACATGTTCGATATCAAACGCAAGACGATCGAGTGGGCCGGACGCCCCTTGACCCTCGAGACGGGCCGCATCGCCCGTCAGGCCGACGGCGCCGTGCTGGCGACCTACGGCGAGACCGTGGTCCTGGCCACCGTCGTCTACGGCCGTCAGCCCAAGCCGGGCCTGGATTTCTTCCCCCTGACGGTCAACTACCAGGAAAAGACCTTTGCGGCCGGCAAGATCCCGGGCGGCTACTTCAAGCGTGAAGGCCGTCCGACCGAGAAGGAGACCCTGGTCTCCCGCCTGATCGACCGCCCGATCCGCCCCCTGTTCGTCAAGGGCTTCAAGAACGAGACCCAGGTCATCGTCACCGTGCTGCAGCACGACCTTGAGAACGATCCCGACATCCTGGGCATGGTCGCCGCCTCGGCCGCTCTGACCATCTCGGGCGTGCCCTTCATGGGCCCGATCGGCGCCGCGCGCGTCGGCATGATCGACGGCGAGCTGGTGCTGAACCCGGCCATCGACCAGATGGGCGAAAGCGCCCTGGACCTGGTCGTCGCGGGCACGCAGGACGCCCTGATGATGGTCGAATCCGAAGCCAAGGAGCTGTCGGAAGAGAAGATGCTCGAGGCCCTGATGTTCGCGCACGCGGGCATGCAGCCGGTGATCGACGCCATCATCGATCTGGCCGAGCACGCCGCCAAGGAGCCGTTCGACTTCCAGGCCGAAGACCACTCGGACGTGGTCGCCTCGATCAAGGCGCTGGTCGGCGAAGAGATCAAGGCCGCCTACGCCCATCCGGGCAAGTATGACCGCCGCTCGGGCGTCGACGCCGCCAAGAAGAAGGCCGCCGAGGCCCTGGTGAAGACCGACGAGAAGCCGGAAGGCGTCGACTCGTCCAAGTTCTCGGCCGCGTTCAAGGAATGCGAAGCCGACGTCCTGCGTCGCGACATCATCGAGAACAGCCACCGCGTCGACGGCCGCGCCCTGGACAAGGTCCGCGCCATCGTCTCGGAAGTCGGCGTCCTGCCGCGCACCCACGGTTCGTCGCTGTTCACGCGCGGCGAAACCCAGGCCCTGGTCGTCGCCACCCTGGGCACCGGCGAGGACGAGCAGTACATCGACAGCCTGACGGGCACCTACAAAGAGTCCTTCCTGCTGCACTACAACTTCCCGCCCTATTCGGTCGGTGAAGCGGGCCGCATGGGCTCGCCGGGCCGTCGCGAAATCGGCCACGGCAAGCTGGCCTGGCGCGCCATCCGCCCGATGCTGCCGTCGAAGGAAGACTTCCCCTACACCATCCGTCTGGTGTCGGAGATCACCGAGTCCAACGGCTCGTCCTCGATGGCCACGGTCTGCGGTTCGTCGCTGGCCCTGATGGACGCCGGCGTGCCGCTGGCGCGTCCGGTCTCGGGCATCGCCATGGGTCTGATCCTGGAGCCGTCGGGTGAGTTCGCCATCCTGTCGGACATCCTGGGCGACGAAGATCACCTGGGCGACATGGACTTCAAGGTCGCGGGCACCTCGGAAGGCATCACCAGCCTTCAGATGGACATCAAGGTCGCCGGCATCACCAAGGAGATCATGCAGCAGGCCCTGACGCAGGCTTCGGCCGGTCGTCTGCACATCCTCGACGAAATGTCGAAGGCGATGGAGGCTCCCCGCGCCGAGCTGGGCGAGTTCGCGCCCAAGATCGAATCCATCAAGATCGCGGTCGACAAGATCCGTGAAGTGATCGGTTCGGGCGGCAAGGTCATCCGCGAGATCGTGGAAAAGACCGGCGCCAAGATCGACATCGGCGACGACGGCACCATCAAGATCGCCGCCAACGAGCAAGAGAAGATCGAAGCTGCCAAGGCCTGGATCCAATCCATCGCCTCGGAGCCGGAAGTCGGCACCATCTACACCGGCAAGGTCGTGAAGGTCGTCGACTTCGGCGCCTTCGTGAACTTCTTCGGCGCCAAGGACGGCCTGGTCCACGTGTCCCAGATCGCCCTGGAACGCGTCGCCAACCCGGCCGACGTCCTGTCGGAAGGCCAAGAGGTCAAGGTCAAGTTCCTGGGCTTCGACGATCGCGGCAAGACCAAGCTGTCGATGAAGGTCGTCGATCAGGAAACCGGCGAGGACATCACCGACAAGATCAACGCCGAGCGCGCTGAACGCGGTGAAGCTCCGCTGTCGGAAGACACCGGCGGCCGTCCCAAGGGCGACCGTAACGGCGGCGACCGCGGCCGTCGCCGTCGCGACTAAGCCTCGGCGTTATCGCTGAACTGAAGAAGGCCCCGGCGGAGCGATCCGCCGGGGTCTTTTTTGTGCGCTATCGCTCGCGACGCGGTCGCGCGCTGTTTGAGCGCGCTTGAGGCGATACAGAACGCGGCGTCATCCCTCTCCCAACAGGAGAGGGAGCTAGCCCTTGCACTCTTTCGGCGGGGTTTCGCCGTCGCGGGTCCACATCGCGCAGGAACGATCGATCTCGCCCTGGATCAGGTCGCAGGGGTTGGAGGCGTGGCAGGGCGGGCGGGTCGCGGGGCTGACGGCGATGCAGCGCTGGACCAGGCGGGCCGAAGCCGCTTCGCCTAGGGTCTCAAGGCAGGGCCGGTCGTCGATCGGAACCGGCTGGGGCGCCATGTCCGGGCCTTCGGGCAGGCGGGCCTCGGGCTCGCGGGCGGAGGAAGGCGCGGGCGTCGGGGCCGGCGCGGAGGCCGCCGGCTCCGGGCGCGGCTGGCAGGCGGCGAGCAGGCCGCCGAGGATCAGGCAGGCCAGAAGGGGCGGTCGGGTCATGCGGGGCTCCGGGATCGGGGTTCGCCTTTGCAACGACGATGGCCCCGATCCGGCTCCGCGAAAAGCCTTATCGGCGGGCGGCCTCGACGGCGGCGCGCTGCAGGGCGAACAGTTCGGTGCAGCCGATTTCGGCCAGTTCGAACAGGCGGTCGAACTCGGCCCGGCTGAAGCCGCGCTTCTCGCCGGTGGCCTGGATTTCGACGATCTGGCCCGCGCCGGTCAGGACGAAGTTGCTGTCGGCCTCGGCGGTGGAGTCTTCCTCATAGTCGAGGTCCAGCACCGGCAGGTCGTTGAACACGCCGCAGGACACGGCCGCCACCTGATCCAGGATCGGATCGGTCGTCAGCACGCCCTCGTCCTTGAAGTAGTTGAGCGCCGAGGCCATGGCCACCCAGGCGCCGGTGATGGAGGCGGTGCGCGTGCCGCCGTCGGCCTGGATCACGTCGCAGTCGATCAGCACCTGACGCTCGCCCAGCGCCTTGAGGTCGACCACGGCGCGAAGGGAGCGGCCGATCAGGCGCTGGATTTCCTGGGTGCGGCCCGACTGCTTGCCGGCGGCGGCTTCGCGGCGGCCGCGCGTGTGGGTGGCGCGCGGCAGCATGCCGTATTCGGCCGTGACCCAGCCCTGGCCGGTGTTGCGCATCCAGCCCGGCACCTTCTCCTCGATCGAGGCCGTCACCAGCACCTTGGTGTGGCCGAAGGACACCAGGCACGAGCCCTCGGCGTAGCGGTTGACGCCGGTTTCCAGCGTGACGGTGCGGAGTTGTTCGGGGGTGCGTTCGGACGGGCGCATGGGAATTCCTTGGAAGCGGGATGGCGCGTGCTTATCCTGAAACCATGAGCCTGTCCCGTCCTGACCCGTCTGCCGTGCGTCTTCGTCCGGCCGTGGCCGCCGACGCCGCGATCCTGGCGCGCTGGGACACGGCGCCGCATGTCGTCGCCTGCCTGACCGACGACCCCGACCAACACGAGGCCGCCGACTGGGACGAGGAGCTGGCTGCGCAGTCCGACGTCTTCCGCTATTTCATCGCCGAGGTCGACGGCCGTCCGATCGGCGCCATGCTGGACATCGACCCGGCGGGCGAGCCCAACGGCTATTGGGGCGAGGTCGAGCCGAACCTGCGCGCCCTCGATATCTGGATCGGCGAGGCCGACGCCCTGAACCGGGGCCATGGGACGCAGATGATGACCCAGGCGTTGGACGCCTGTTTCGCCCGGCCGCAGGTCGAGGCGGTGGTGATCGATCCGCTCAACTCCAACACGCAGGCGCATCGTTTCTATCAGCGGCTGGGCTTCCGGCCGGAGGGGCGGCGCGTTTTCAACGGGACGGACGACTGCCTGGTCCATCGCCTGACCCGCGCGGACTGGGCGGCGCGGAGGATGGCGGCATGAGCCTGCTGAATCCCTCGCCGGGCCTGGCGACGCTGGACGCGCGGGCGCGCGACATCTTTCGGCGGGTGGTCGAGAGCTATCTGGAGACGGGCGAGCCGGTGGGGTCGCACACCCTGTCGCGCGCCGGGCTGGACCTGTCGCCCGCTTCGATCCGCAACACCATGCAGGCGTTGACGCAGGCCGGGCTGCTGGCCTCGCCGCATACATCGGCCGGGCGGGCGCCGACCCATGCGGGCCTGCGGCTGTTCGTGGACGGCCTCTTGGAAGTCGGCGACATCGGCCAGGAGGAGCGGCGCGAGATCGACGCCCGGCTGGCCGTTCTGGGCGCCAAGGGCGGCGGCCGCAATGTCGAGGAGGCGCTGGATGCGGCCTCGTCCCTACTGTCGGGTCTGGCGGGCGGGGCGGGAATCGTCGCCAGCCCGGTGCGCGAGGCCGGGGTGCGCCATGTCGAGTTCGTGGCCCTGGGCGGCGGACAGGCGCTGGCTGTGCTGGTGGCCGATGACGGGGTGGTCGAGAACCGGCTGATGAACCTGGCGCCGGGCGTCACGCCTTCGACCCTGCAGGAGGCGTCGAACTTTCTCAGCGCCCGGCTGAAGGGCCGTCCGCTGGCCGAGGCCCGGCATGAGATGAAGGCTGAGATGGAGGCCGCGCGGCGCGATCTGGACGCCGCCGCCGCCCGCCTGGTCGAGGACGGGCTGGCCGCCTGGAGCGGCGGCGCGGGCGGCGGAGGCCACGACCGCAACCTGATCGTGCGCGGGCGCGGCAATCTGTTGCAGGACGCCCGCGCGGCCGAGGATCTGGAGCGGGTGCGCGTCCTGTTCGACGATCTGGAGCAGAAGGAGCAGCTGATCGGCCTGCTGGACGACGTCGGCGCGGCCCAGGGCGTGCGCATCTATATCGGCGCGGAAACGCGACTCTTTTCGCTTTCGGGTTCCGCCGTGATCGCGGCGCCCTATATGTCGGGCCGGCAGCGGGTGCTGGGCGCCATCGGCGTCATCGGACCCGCGCGGTTGAACTACGCCCGTGTCATCCCGTTGGTGGACTATACCGCCCGGGTGCTGGGCCGGATTCTGGACGGACAAGAGACGTGAACGACATCAACGACGAGACCCGGGATCAACTCGAGCAGGACATCAAGGAGTCCGAGGCGGATGCTGCGGCGGAAGGCGCCGACGGCGACATGGCTGTGGTCGACGCCCTGATCGCCGAGCGCGACCAGTGGAAGGACCGCGCCCTGCGCGCCGTGGCCGAGGCCGAGAACGTCAAGCGCCGCGCCGAGACGCAGCAGAACGACGCCCGCGCCTACGCCATCCAGCGCTTCGCCAAGGATCTGCTGAGCGTGGCCGACACCCTGGAGCGCGGTCTGGCGACGGCGCCCAAGGATGCGGACGGTCCGGCGGCCGCCATGGTCACGGGGCTGGAGCTGACGCAGAAGTCCCTGCTGTCGGCCTTCGAGGCCAACGGCCTGACCCGCGTCGACCCGGCGCCGGGCGACGCCTTCGATCCGCACCTGCATCAGGCGATGATGGAGCAGCCCTCGGACACCGTGCCGGGCGGGGCCGTCATCCAGACGCTGCAGCCGGGCTACGCCCTGTTCGGCCGCACCGTGCGCGCGGCCATGGTGGTGGTCGCGGCCAAGGGCTCGGGCGCCGCGGCGGGCGGCGCCTATGCGGACCCGAACACGACCGGCGGGAATTTCGACGCCAAGGCCTGATGGTCTTCGCGCGCTGAAACGACGACGGCCCGGCGCAGATGCGTCGGGCCGTTTTTCTTTGCTTGGCTTCCCGCGCCGCGCTTGCGGCCAGAGCATTGGACCCCGGCGTCCGCCGGGGCGAGCGGAAGGAAGGGTCAGTTTTTCAATCTCGAATTGAACAGCGCCAGCAGCCGCCGCCAGCCGTCCTTCGCGTCCGCCTCGCGATAGGAGGCGCGATAGTCGGCGTGGAAGCCGTGCGGGGCGTCGTCATAGAGGATGATGGAGCTGTCGCTCCGGCCTGCGGCGCTCAGGGCGTCGTTCATCGCCTTGACCGTGTCGTTGGGAATGCCGCTGTCCTGGCCTCCATAGAGACCCAGCACCGGCGCCTTCAGCTCGCCCGCCAGGTCGATGGGCCAGGGGCGGCCCGCCGTCTTCTGTTCGTCAGTGGCCGTGGCGGCGGGGGACAGGCGGCCGTACCAGGCGACCCCGGCGTCCAGCGTCGGGAAGCGGGCCATGGCCTGCCACACCACCTTGCCGCCCCAACAGAAGCCGGTGATCCCGACCTTGTCGGCCTTGGCCCAGGGCTGGGCGCCGATCCAGTCCAGCGTGGCGCCGATGTCGCCCATCACCTGGGCGTAGCCGGCGGCGGCGACGATGCGCTGGATCGCCTGCATGTCGCTGAGCGGGGCGGGATCCTGGACGCGAACGAAGAAGGCGGGGGCCACGGCCGCATAGCCCGCCTTGGCCAGGCGGCGGCAGACGTCGCGGATGTATTCGTGCACGCCGAAGATCTCGGACACGACGATGACGACGGGGAAGGGGCCGGCGCCTTCGGGTCGGGCGACATAGGCGGGCAGGGCGAAGCCGTCGGGCGCCGGATAGGCCGCGTCGGCCGTGATCAGGCCCGCCGTGTCGGTGGCGATCGGCTGGGCCGACTGGCTGAAGGCGGCGGGGGCGTAGGCGGCGAAGAACAGGCCGCCCGCCGTGGCGGCACCCAGGCTGCGGCGGCTGGGGGCGATCTGGTCGGGGCTCAGGCCCTCGGGCCGGGTGATCAGGGTCATCTCGGGTCTCCGGTCGGCGCTGTGGAAGGCGTGACAGTGCCCCGGCTTTTTGCGCGCCGTCGAGTCTTTCCGCCTAGCCCGCGACCCTCAGGGTCAGGTTGACCCGCCCGCCGCCGGGCAGCAGCCGCGACGAGCCCGTCAGCAGCCGATCGATCCCGTGACGCGCCAACCGCGCCGGTCCGGTCAGGGCGCAGACGTCGCCGGAGGCCAGGCGCACGGCGGCGGTCGCGCCGCCCTCGGCCGGGCCGATGCGGAACACCGCCGTGTCGCCCAGGGAGATCGACAGCACGGGCGCCGTCAGGTCGCGCTCGTCCCGGTCCTGATGCAGGCCCATCTTGGCCTCGCCCTGATAGAGGTTGACCAGGCAGGCGTCGGGCGGGCTCGGCCAGCCGGTCAGGGCGTCCCACAGGTTCAGCAACCGGTCGGGAATGGCGGGCCAGGATGCGCCGGTCACGGGATGGGTCGGCTGATAGCGATAGCCCGTGCGGTCCGACACCCAGCCCAGGGCGCCGAAATTGCTCATCCGCACCGAGAAGGGCCGCCCGCCCGGCGTGACGGGGCGATAGAGGGGCGCCGCCTCAAGCCCTCGCCGCACCTCGGCCAGCAGTTCTGCCTGTTCAGCGGCGTCCAGCAGGCCGGGCCACAGGCGAAAGCCGGCCGTCGGCGCTTCCCTCAGCTCTTTTCTGGACGGTTGCAGGCGGTTTTGCGGGATCATCGACCGAATTTAGCGGCGCCGCGTCGCCTTGTCCGCCATAAGGCGCGGAATCTGGCCGGAACCGGGCGGAAGGCCTTGCAGCCCCTGCGGTCTTTCCCATATCCGAGCCAATCCGGCGATAACCCCCTTTTCGTTAGGGGTTTGTCCGCCGACCCCATCCACCGCCGAACCGGGCGTCGTCCGGCGAGGCATGATTTCAAAAGCCCAACTGGGGGCGGTCACGCGCGGCGCTTGATGTTACGAGGCCGCCGCATCGCCCGCCGCAAGGAGTGAAAAAGACAAGCCCATGGCCAAGATCATCGGCATCGACCTCGGCACGACCAACTCGTGCGTCGCCGTCATGGACGGCAAGAACCCCAAGGTCATCGAAAACGCCGAAGGCGCCCGCACCACCCCGTCGGTGGTCGCGATCCAGGACGGCGGCGAAATCCTCGTCGGCCAGCCTGCGCGCCGTCAGGCGGTGACCAACCCCGCCAACACCTTCTTCGCCATCAAGCGCCTGATCGGCCGCAACTATGACGATCCGGTGGTGGCCAAGGACAAGGGCATGGTGCCCTTCGAGATCGTCAAGGGCCCGAACGGCGACGCCTGGGTCCAGGCGCACGGCAAGGACTATTCGCCCCAGCAGGTCTCGGCCTTCACCCTGGGCAAGATGAAGGAGGCCGCAGAGGCCTATCTGGGCGAGAAGGTCACCCAAGCCGTCATCACCGTTCCGGCCTACTTCAACGACGCCCAGCGTCAGGCGACCAAGGACGCCGGCAAGATCGCCGGTCTGGAAGTCCTGCGCATCATCAACGAGCCGACCGCGGCCGCCCTGGCCTATGGCCTGGAGAAGAACGACGGTCAGAAGATCGCCGTCTACGACCTGGGCGGCGGCACCTTCGACGTCTCGATCCTGGAGATCGGCGACGGCGTGTTCGAGGTGAAGTCGACCAACGGGGACACCTTCCTGGGCGGCGAGGACTTCGACCTGCGTCTGGTCGACTACCTGGCTGACGAGTTCAAGAAGGAGCAGGGCGTCGACCTGCGCCAGGACAAGCTGGCCCTGCAGCGCCTGAAGGAAGAGGCCGAAAAGGCCAAGAAGGAGCTGTCCTCGACGACCCAGTACGAGGTCAACCTGCCGTTCATCACCATGAACGCCTCGGGCCCGCTGCACCTGAACATCAAGCTGTCGCGCGCCAAGCTGGAAGCCCTGGTCGACGACCTGGTTCAGCGCACCATCGAGCCCTGCGCCAAGGCGCTGAAGGACGCGGGCCTGAAGGCCTCGGACATCGATGAAGTGGTGCTGGTCGGCGGCATGACCCGCATGCCGATGGTTCAGGAAGCCGTGAAGAAATTCTTCGGCAAGGAGCCGCACAAGGGCGTGAACCCCGACGAGGTCGTGGCCCTGGGCGCCGCCGTTCAGGCGGGCGTGCTGCAAGGCGACGTCAAGGACGTGCTGCTGCTGGACGTGACTCCGCTGACCCTGGGCATCGAGACCCTGGGCGGCGTGTTCACGCCCCTGATCGAGCGCAACACGACGATCCCGACCAAGAAGGCCCAGGTCTTCTCGACCGCTGACGACAATCAGTCGGCCGTGACGATCCGCGTCTTCCAGGGCGAGCGCCCGATGGCCGCCGACAACAAGGTGCTGGGTCAGTTCGACCTGATGGGCATTCCGCCCGCGCCGCGCGGCATGCCGCAGATCGAGGTCGCCTTCGACATCGACGCCAACGGCATCGTCCACGTGACGGCCAAGGATAAGGCGACGAACAAGGAGCAGTCGATCCGCATCCAGGCCAACGGCGGCCTGTCGGACGCCGACATCGAGAACATGGTCAAGGAAGCCGAAGCCAACGCCGCGGCCGACAAGGCCCGCAAGGAGCTGGTCGAGGCCCAGAACGGCGCCGACAGCCTGGTCCACTCGACCGAGAAGGCTCTGGCCGAGCACGGCGACAAGATCGACGACGCGACCAAGGCGACCATTCAGTCGGCTCTGGACGATCTGAAGTCGGCCAAGGACGGCACGGACCCCGAGGTCATCCGCGAGAAGACCAACGCCCTGGCTCAGGCCTCGATGAAGCTGGGCGAGGCCATGTACGCCGCCCAGCAGGGCGGGGCCGACGGCGCCGCTGAAGGCCAGCCCGCCGACGACGGCGTGGTCGACGCCGAGTTCGAGGAAGTCTCGGACACGGACGAGAAGAAGGACGCCTAACCCGGCGCCCCGCTGATGTTCGGCCCCGCTTGCCAGACGGCAGGCGGGGCCGTTTCATGAAACTTGCATCATTCGACCGGGCGCCCATGTCATCAGGCAGGCCGTCGGTCATCCGCGAACGGAGCGCCTCCAGATCAAGAGAGGCCGAACAGAACCCTGGCGCGGCGGGAAAGTAAGAGGACGAACGCCTGATGGCGCAACGTGACTATTACGAGATTCTGGGGGTCGAGCGGACGGTCGATGCGGCCGTGCTCAAGAGCGCCTATCGCAAGCTGGCGATGGAGCACCACCCCGACCGCAACGGCGGCTCCGAAGAGTCCGTGGCCCGCTTCAAGGAAATCTCCGAGGCCTACACCGTCCTGTCGGACGAGCAGAAGCGCGCGGCCTATGACCGTTTCGGCCATGCGGGCGTGGGCGGCGGCGCGGGCGGGGGCAATCCCTTCGGCCAAGGCGGCCAGGGCTTCCACGACATCAATGACATCTTCTCCCAGGTCTTCGGCGACGCTTTCGGGGACGCGTTCGGCGGCCGGGGCGGCGGCGGACGCCAGAACCACGGGCCGCGTCGCGGCTCGGACCTGCGCTACGACCTCGAGATCACCCTGGAGCAGGCCTATAAGGGCGCCGAGGTCGAGATCGCCATCCCGACCCTGATGACCTGCGAGGTCTGCGACGGCTCGGGGGCCAAGGCGGGCACCAAGCCGACCATCTGCAACACCTGCGGCGGCGCCGGGCGCGTGCGCCAGGCCAACGGCTTCTTCCAGGTCGAGCGCACCTGCCCCCGCTGCGGCGGTTCGGGCGAGATGATCGCCGACCCCTGCACCACCTGCCGGGGCCACGGCCAGGTCCGCAAGACCCGCAAGCTCAGCCTCAAGGTGCCGGCGGGCGTGGATGACGGCTCGCGCATCCGCCTGTCGGGCGAGGGCGAGGCCGGCCAGCGCGGCGGGCCGCGCGGCGACCTCTATGTCTTCCTGTCGGTGCTGCCGCATGAACTGTTCGAGCGCGACAACCTGGACCTGCTGGTCACGGTGCCGGTGCCGATGACGGTGGCGGCCCTGGGCGGCATCGTCGACGCCCCCTGTCTTGTTTCCGACGCCTGCGACGGCAAGTGCAAGGCGGCGGTCGAGGTGCCTGCGGGCGCCCAGACCGGCAAGACCGTCCGCATCAAGGGCAAGGGGATGCCGCACCTGAACGGGCGCGGGCGCGGCGATCTGGTGGTCGAGCTGTTCGTGGAGACGCCGACCGATCTGACCGCGCGTCAGAAGGAGCTGTTGTCCGAACTGGCCGCCTCCCTGGGCGAAACCCAGACGCCCCGCAACACCAGTTTCGCGGGCAAGGCCAAGCGTTTCTGGGCCGACATCCTGGGCGGCGACGCCGATAATCCGAAAGAGACCGCGTGAGCGACATCTTCCACGCCGGCATCTCCGGCGCCCGGGGCCGCATGGGCCGCGCCGTTTCACAGGTTCTGGACGCCCGCGAGGACGTGGTGGTGGCCGCCCGTTTCGATCGCGGCGAGACGGTCGATCTGAAGCTGTGCGACGTCATCATCGACTTCTCGACGCCCGAGGCTTCGGTCGCCCTGGCCAAGGCTTGCGCTGCGGCGGGCGGACCGGCGCTGGTCGTCGGCTCGACCGGCCTGACGCCCGAGCAGGAGGCCGAGATCGAGGCCGCCGCCGACAAGATCGCCATCGTCATGAGCGGCAACTTCTCCCTGGGCGTGAACATCCTGATCGGCCTGGTCGAGCACGCGGCCCTGCGGCTGGATGCGCGCGACTGGGACATTGAGGTGCTGGAGACCCATCACAGACGCAAGGTCGACGCCCCCTCGGGCACGGCCCTGATGCTGGGCGAGGCGGCGGCCAACGGCCGTGGCCGCGACCTGAAGGAACTGCGCAGGGCCCCTTACGACGGCATCACCGGCCCGCGCGAAACGGGCAAGATCGGCTTCGCCTCCCTGCGGGCGGGCGGGGTGATCGGCGACCATACGGTCATGTTCGCGTCGGAAGACGAGATGCTGACCCTGTCGCACTCGGCCATGGACCGCAGCCTGTTCGCCAAGGGCGCCGTGGCCGCCGCCGCCTGGGTGCGCAACCGTCGCCCCGGTCTCTACGACATGCAGGACGTGTTGGGTTTCCGTCAGGCTTGATGCAGGGGCGCTGGCGCGCGCCTGCGCTATCGCTCGCCGCGCGGCGGCTCGCTGCTTGAGCGCAACGTCCTTCCGGTCAGGCGGGTTCGGCCAGAAGGGCGCCCATGGCCGCGCGCCAGGCGCCCAGATCGTTGGAGCGGCTGTCGATCAAGCGGCGGAGCGCCTCGCACCGGCCACGCGCCGGCGCCGTCATGCCCCAAGCCGGGAAGGCGCGGCGCTCGATCTGGCCACGAGCGACGACCTCGATTTCTTCATGCCGCTCATCGAAATGCAGATGGAGCATCAGAATATCCAGAGCTGTCGGCGTTCCTTCGAGAACCTGCACGAACACGCCGTCCTGTAGGGTCAGCGCGCCGGTGATGCTGTTCTGAGCGTTCAGGAAGGCGGCGATATGGACGATGTCCGTCATCGCCGACGCCTCCTCCTCTGGGGCCAGTCGCGAGCGGCTGCAATAGACGAGCTGGTCCAGCGTGTTCATGGCGACCACGCTAGACCATTATCTACGGGTGTGAAAGCAAAGTCGCGGTCAACGTCCGGTTGAGCCGAAGCCGCCGGCTCCGCGTGCGGTCTCGTCCACCGCCTCGACCTCGATCATTTGCGCCTGTTCGTATCGGGCGATGACCATCTGGGCGATGCGGTCGCCGCGCTTGATCTCGAACGGCAGCTCGCCGAGGTTGATCAGGATGACCCCGACCTCGCCGCGATAGTCGCTGTCGATGGTGCCGGGCGAATTGGGCGCCGAGATTCCGTGCTTCAGCGCCAGGCCCGAGCGCGGGCGCACCTGGGCCTCATAGCCGGGCTCCAGCGCGATCTTCAGGCCGGTGGGGATCAGCTTGCGTTGACCCGGCTCCAGCACCACGGTCTCGCCCTCGCCGAGGGCGGCGCGCAGATCCATGCCGGCCGAACCGGGGGTCTCATAGGCGGGCAGGGCCAGGCCCTCGGCGTGGGGCAGGCGTTCGACGCGGATGACGGTCATGTCAGGGAGGGTCTCTCTCAGGCCTTGAAGTGATCGGCGATGCGCAGGGCCAGCTTGCGCGCCACCTCGGTCTTGGACTGGCGCGGCCAGGGTTCGGCGCCATTCTGGGTGAACAGGGTCACGGCGTTGCCGTCCGAGCCGAAGACCTCGTCGGACACGTCGTTGCCGACGATCCAATCGCACCCCTTGCGCGACAGCTTGGCGCGGGCGTTGGCCTCCAGGTCGCTGGTCTCGGCGGCGAAGCCGACCACCAGTTTCGGACGGCGCGGACCAGGGGCGGAGACGCCCGCCAGGATGTCGGGGTTCTCGATCAGGGCCAGGGACGGCGGACCGCCGGGCTTTTTCTTGATCTTGCCCGAGGCGACGCCGTCCACGCGCCAGTCGGCCACGGCGGCGCTCATCACGGCGATGTCGGCGGGAAGAGCCGCTTCGACGGCGGCCTTCATCTCTGTCGCGGCCTCGACCCAGACGCGGTTGACGCCGACGGGCGCATCCAGCGCCACGGGACCGGAGATCAGCGTCACCTGCGCCCCCAGCTCGGCCAGGGCGGCGGCGACGGCGTAGCCCTGCTTGCCGCTGGAGCGGTTGGTCAGGCCGCGCACAGGATCGATGGGTTCAAAGGTCGGTCCGGCGGTGACGACGGCGGTCTTGCCGGCCAGCGGGCGGCCGTCCGGTCCGGCCAGCAGGCGGGCGATCGCGTCGAAGATGACCGGCGGCTCGGCCATGCGGCCCGGCCCGAACTCGCCGCAGGCCATGACGCCGTCGTCCGGCCCGACCACGGCCATGCCGTGAAAGCCGTCGAAGCCTTTCAGCCGCGCGACATTGGCCTGAACCGCCGGGTGCAGCCACATGCGCACGTTCATGGCCGGGGCCAGCAGCACCTTCTTGTCCGTGGCCAGAAGCGTGGTCGAGGCCAGGTCGTCGGCCATGCCGTTGGCCGCCTTGGCGATCAGCCCGGCCGTGGCGGGCGCCACCACCACCAGATCGGCCCAGCGCGACAGCTCGATATGGCCCATGGCCGTCTCGTCTTCCGGCATGAACAGAGCTTGCCGCACCGGATGGCCGGTCAGGGCCGCCAGCGACATGGGGGTGACGAACTCGGCCCCGGCCTTGGTCAGGACGGTCATGACCTCGGCGTCCGCCTTCTTGAGCAGGCGGATCAGCTCCAGCGCCTTATAGGCGGCGATGCCGCCGCCGACGATCAGCAGAACCTTGCGGCCGGAAAGCGAGGGTGCGGTCATGCGGAAATCTGTAGCCGCGTCGCGTGACGGCGTCGAGACAAAGCGGTCTGGTTGGTGCGGGTGTAAATGGAACATTGTCGGAACAAAAATCTTGTGCCTAACTGTGTTCGACGGAATGTCGGGAGGGGTTTCCATGCGGATGCGGGTGACGGCGGCGCTGGCCGCGACGGTGCTGGTGCTGGCCGGGTGCGACAACGGCGGTTCGGCGGTGGAGACGCGCGAGAGAAGCGCGGCCGAGCCGGTCGGCCTGACTTCGGCGGGGGCGCCGGATGCTGCGGTCGAGACGGCTGCGGTCGAAGCGGCCAAGCCGCCCGTCACCGCCAATCGGCGCGAGACCGCCGACGCCAAGGTGCAGAGGCTCTATGCGCGCAACGGCGCGGATTTCGGCGCCAAGTCGGCCGATGACTATCTTCAGAAGGTGCGGGCCTTCACCGAGATGCGCCAAGGGGAACCGAGACGGTCAAGCGGCCGAATGGCGACACCCTGTTCTATTCAGGCCTCGACCAACACCTTCGCCGTCGTGGACCGCAACGGCGTCCCGCGCACCATGTTCAAGCCCGACGACGGCCCCGCCTATTGGGCGCAGCAGAAGGAGCGGGCGCCGACCTTCGGCCAGCGCCGCAACGCGTCAGGCTCCGCCGAGTAGGGGGCGTCGGCCTAGGCCGGATCGAACGTCAGGGGCGCGCCCCAGAACTGGGCGACCAGATCCGACTGCGGGCCGGGCGTGCCCGTGGTCAAGAAGTCGCGGCGCGCCGACGCGCCCAGATCGTATTCCGGGTGGCGGTCGAAATAGCGCTCCAGAGAGTCGGCCACGGCGGCGGGCTGGCTGATGACCTGGACGCCGGGCGGCAGGGCCTGGGCGAACAGGTCGGCCACGATCTCATAGTGGGTGCAGCCCAGGATGGCCTTGTCCGGGATGGCGGCCGATGCGGCGGCGCAGGGCGTCGACGTGGTCGTCGACCACCACCTTCAGCTCCTCGGGCGGGGCGCCCAGCTCGATCAGACCGGCCAGGCCGGGGCAGGCCTCGGTGAAGACGGCCAGGTCGTCGCGCCGCTTGTCGATCTCGATCTCATAGACGCGGCTCATGGCCGTGGCGGCGGTGCAAAAGACGCCGGTGATGTCGATCGCCTGCTTCTTCTCGCCCTCTAGGCGGCTTTCGCGCTCGGCCTCGAACGACCAGGGCAGGCCGGTGGCCGCCTCGATGGTCGGGACGATGATGCCCAGGACGTTGACCGGGCGGCCCAGCTTTTTCGCGCATCCCCGGAATCCAGGTCTGCTGCAGGCGGCGAAGGGCGATGGCCGAGGCGGTGTTGCAGGCCAGGATCACCACCGAGGCGCCGGCCTCGAACAGGCGTTCGCACCCCGCGCGGGTCAGTTCGACGATGTCCTCGCCGCCGCGCCCGCCATAGGGGGCGTGGGCCTGGTCGCCCAGATAGATGAAGTCCCGCGTCGGAAAGCGGGTCGTGAGTTCGGCGGTGGACCGTCAGGCCCCCCACGCCGGAGTCGAAAACGCCTATCGCCATGCAGCGGCCTTTAGCCTCGCGGGGGTTTCGCCGTCCAATAGTTAGGACTAAACCGGATTTATGCGACGCCAAAAGCCCTTGCGGCCGAAGGACGTCCGAAACAGCAATGGTTGGGAGACCTGGATGCACAGACCGCCATCTTCTCATCGGGGGCGCGAGCCTCTTCGCCCTGTCGGGCTGCGCCTCGGCCGGGGCCGTGGAGAACGCCGTGAGCGGCGCCGTCGGCCGCCCTGACGACCGCCGATGAGGCCCGCATCGCCCGCGCCGTCCTGCCGGCGACCGCGCCGCGCGCCGAGCTGCTGCAGCCCTGGACCGGTCCGTATGAGGGCGTGCCGCCGTGGGACAAGGTGACGGCGCCCAAGATGCGCGAAGCCATCCTGGAAGGCATCGAACTGCAACGCGCCGACATCGCCGCGATCGCGAACAACGCCGAAGCCCCGACCTTCGCCAACACCATGGCGGCGATGGAGATGGCCGGCGAGCCGCTGGACCGCGCCCTGAACGTGTTCAGCGTCATGACGTCGAACATCGGCGGCGAGCAGTGGGACGTTCTGGAGACCGAGCTGTCGCCGATCCTGTCGGCCGCCTCGGACGAGATCACCTTCAACGAGAAGCTGTTCGCCCGCATCAAGGCCGTGGCCGACGGCGCCGACGCGGCGGGCCTGAACGCCCAACAGAAGCGTCTGGCCGAGCGCAGCCGCGACGCCTTCGTGCGCAACGGCGCCGCTCTGGACGCCGCCGGCAAGGCCGAGCTGGGCCGCATCAACACCGACCTGTCGAATGCCTTCACCAGCTTCGGTCAGAAGGTGGTCGCCGACGAGAACACCTGGACCGTCATCACTGATGAGGCCGGTCTGAAGGGCTTGCCGGGAATCGAACAAGGCCGCCGCCGCGGCTGCGGCGCGCACGCGCAACGTTCAGGGCTGGGTCATCGTCAACACCCGCTCCAGCGTCGATCCCTTCCTGACCTTCGCCGATGACCGCGCCCTGCGTCAGCAGGTGTGGACCAAGTTCGCCAAGCGCGGCGGACAACGGCGACGCCAACGACACCAAGTCGACCATCGCCCCGCATCGTCGCCCTGCCGTCAGCAGCGCGCCCGCCCTGCTAGGCTTCGGCAACCACGCCGAATGGCGCATGCAGGACACCATGGCCAAGACCCCGGCCGCGGCGATGGACCTGATGCAGCGCGTCTGGGCCCCGGCCAAGGCCCGCGTCGCCGAGGAAGTCGGCCGACATGAAGGCGATCGCCGGTCACGACATCGAGCCGTGGGACTACCTCTACTACGCCGAGAAGGTGCGTAAGGCGAAGTACGACCTCGATCAGAACGAGCTGAAGCCCTACTTCGAGCTGCACGCCGTGCGCGCGGCCTCCTTCTACATGGCCGAGCGCCTGTACGGCTTCGTCTTCAAGCAACTGCCCAAGGGCCAGGTCTCGACCTTCGAGCCGGACGTGACCACCTATGAGGTCACGGACAAGGCCACCGGCAAGCTGATCGGCCTGTTCTACGCCGACGACTTCGCCCGTCCGGGCAAGCGTTCGGGCGCCTGGATGACGACCTATCGCTCGTTCTCGAAGCTGACGGGTTCGAAGCCGATCCTAGCCTCGAACAACAACAACTTCGTCAAGGCGCCGGACGGTCAGCCGCTGCTGATCTCGCTGGACGACGCCGAAACCCTGTTCCACGAGTTCGGCCACGCCCTGCACTACTTCTCGTCGGTGGTGACCTATCCGTCGTTCGGCAACACGCCGCGCGACTTCGTGGAATATCCGTCGCAGGTGCACGAGCACTGGGTGCTGAGCCGCCCTATCCTCGACGGCTACATGAAGCACGTCGAGACCAAGCAGCCGATGCCGCAGGCGCTGGTGGACAAGATCGAGGCCTCCTCGACCTTCAACCAGGGCTACGCCACGGTCAGCTACCTGTCCTCGGCCCTGGTCGACATGGACCTGCACACCCAGGCGACGCCGCCGGCCGACATCGACGCCTTCGAAAAAGCCTCGCTGGGCCGTCTGGGCATGCCCAAGGAGATCGTGATGCGGCACCGCCTGCCGCAGTTCAATCACCTGTTCACCTCGGACGCCTATTCGGCCGGCTACTACTCCTACCTGTGGTCGGAAGTGATGGACGCCGACACCTGGGCCTACTTCGAGGAGTCGGGCGACGTCTTCAATCCGGACATCGGCGGCCGCTTCAAGTCGATCATCCTGGCGCCGGGCAATACCACGGATCGCGGCGACGCCTATCGCCAGTTCCGCGGCCGCAACCCGGACGTGGCGGCCCTGCTGAAGGTGCGCGGCTTCCCGACTTCTTAAGAGGGGGCCTACCGCCCTTCGGGCTACTTGAGGCCCGTTAGGCGCCTCGGGCCGCGTCGGGTCGAGAAGGCGAAAGCCTTCTGACCGCGGCCCAACCAAAGAGGGGGCCTGGCGGAGAAATCCGCCGGGCCTTTTCTATTTCGGGCCGGGGTGGCGTAAGCCTTGGCTGTGTCACGGGCTGCGTCGGGTCGAGAGGGCGGAGCCTTCTGATCGCGGCACAGCAAAGAAGGAGCGCCCATGAGCGTCGTCGCCTCCTACGTCTACAAGGACGGCAAGCGGGTGCGCGAAGCGCCGCTGACGCCTCAGGGGCTGAGCCTGGCCAGGGGGAGTACCTCTGGATCGGCCTGCACGAGCCGTCGGATGAAGAGTTCGACGTCCTGGTGCGCCGTTTCCACCTGCACCCCCTGGCGGTCGAGGACGCCTTGTCGGCGCATCAGATCCCCAAGCTGGAGGTCTACGGCTCCGAACTCTTCATCGTCGCCCGCACGGCCCAGGCCAAGGGCGACCGGATCCTGTATGGCGAGACCCACGTCTTCCTCGGCCCCAACTACGTCATCACCATCCGCCATGGATCGGCGCGGGCGCACACCCAGTTGCGCGCCCAACTGGAGGCCTCGCCGCACCAGTTGAGCCACGGGCCGGACTTCATCCTGCACGGGGTGCTGGACTTCATCGTCGACGGCTACATCCCCATCATCGACGCCATCGAGGACAAGGTGCTGGAGATGGAGCAGGTCGCGCTGGACAGCTTCCTGTCGCGCGACGACATCACCCGCCTGTTCCAGTTGCGTCGCGAACTGGTGAAGTTCAGCCGGGTGCTGGGGCCGATGGAGGAGCTCTGCGTCAAGTTGCAGTCGCTGGACCTGCCCTGCATCGACCGCGAGGTGCGGCCCTACTTCCGCGACGTGGCCGACCATGTGCGTCGCGTCGCCAGCCGCGCGGCGGGCCTGCGCGACATCCTGGCCTCGGTGTTCGAGGTGTCCAACCTGCTGGAGCAGCAACGCCAGGGCGTCATCACCCGCAAGCTGGCCGCCTGGGCCGCCATCCTGGCGACGCCGACGGCGGTGGCGGGCATCTACGGCATGAATTTCGAGCATATGCCCGAGCTGCGCTGGACTTATGGCTATCCGGCGGTGCTGGCCTTGATCGTCGCCATCTGCATCGGCCTTTACGTCACCTTCAAGCGGACCCGGTGGCTGTGATCAGCCGCTGTTCCTGAGACCCGCCGCCACGCCGTTGATGGCGAGCAGGATGCCGTTGCTGACGCGCGGGTCGTCGTCGCCTGCGCGGCGACGACGGATCAGCTCGATCTGCACATGGTTCAGCGGCTCGACATAGGGCATCCGCTGGCGGATCAGCCGGTTCAGTTCGGGCTGGCCGCCCAATAGAGTCTGTTGGCCGGTGATCGATAGGACGGCCGCGACGGTGCGGTCCCATTCGGCGCGGATGGCGTCATAGATGCGCTCGGCCAGGGCGGCGTCGGGGACCAGCCCGGCGTAGCGGCGCGCGATGGCCATGTCGGCCTTGGCCATCACCATCTCCATGTTCTGGACCACGGTGCGGAAGAAGGGCCAGGCCTCGGCCATGGCGCGCAGTTCGGCTGGGTCTTCGCCCTGAACCGCCGAGCCGAAGCCGAACCAGCCGGGCAGCATGACCCGCGACTGCGACCAACTGAACACCCAGGGAATGGCGCGCAGGTCCTCGATGGCAGGGGAGGCGGTGCGGCTGGCCGGGCGCGAGCCGATCTTCAGGTCGGCGATCTCGGCGATGGGGGTGGCGGCGCGGAAATAGTCGACGAAGCCCGGCGTCTCATAGACGAGGGCCCGATAGGCCTTCATCGAGGCGGCCGACAGGCGCGCGGCCGCGGCCCCGTGCTCGGCGCTGTAGCCCGCGTCGGACTGCGGCCCCAGCGAGGCCAGCAGGGTTCCGCAGGTCAGGGCGTCGAGGTTGCGTTGGGCCACTTCCGGCTCGCCGTATTTGTTGGCGATGACCTCGCCCTGTTCGGTGACGCGGATGCGGCCCGCGACGGTGCCGGCGGGCTGGCCCAGCACCGCTGAGAAGGCGGAGCCGCCGCCGCGCCCCGACAGCGCCGCCCCGGCCGTGGAACAGCTGCAGCCGCACCCCCGCCGCGCGCGTGACCTCCAGCAGGGCGCGCGAGGCCTCGTGCAGCTCCCACCCCGAGGTCAGGTAGGAGCCGTCCTTGTTCGAGTCCGAATAGCCGATCATCACCTCCTGCACCCCGCGCGCCTCGGCCACGGCGCGGGCCGAGGGCTCGGCCAGGACGCGCTCCAGCGTGGCGCGGGCGGCGCGCAGGTCGTCGATGGTCTCGAACAGGGGGGCGGCCTGAATGGGGCAGGCGCCGGGATCGGCCGGGTCGTAGAGGCCGACCTCCTTGAGCAGCAGATAGACCTCCAGCATGTCCGAGGCGGCGTCGGTCTTGGACACGATGTGGGTGCGGATCGCCTGCGGGCCGAAGGTCGAAAGGGCCTCGGCGGCGGCCTGAAGGATGGCGCGCTCCTTCAGCGTCTCGGCCGCGTAGTCGGCATAGGGGGAGAAGAGGGGACGGGGACTGGCCAGTTCGCGCGCCAGCACGGCCAGCCGTTCGGCCTCGTCCAGGGCGGCGTAGTCGGGGCAGACGCCCGCGACCTTCAGCAGGTCGGCGACCACGCGCTGATGCACGTCCGAATTCTGGCGCAGGTCCAGCGTCGCCATGTGGAAGCCGAACACGTTCGCCGCCGTGATCAGCCGCGCCAGCCGGTCGTCGGCGAAGACGGCGCCGTGGGTCCGCACCAGGCTGTCATGCAGGATGTTCAGGTCGGCGCGGAAGGCGTCGGGTCCGTCATAGGCCGGGGCGTCAAAGCGGGCCGGGCGCGGCGTCGGCTCGCCGGTCAGGGCGGGGTGGGCGGCCGACAGCCGGGCGTAGATCTGGCTGAGCGCCCGGCGATAGGGTTCGTCCGCGCGCTGGATGGAGGCGTCGCCCGACCCTTGCGCCAGGGCGGCCAGTTCGGGCGTGACGCGGGTCAGGTCGATGGACAGGCTGAGTTCGGCGCCCAGGGCGTGCACCTCGTCCAGATAGAAGCCCAGCGCCGCACGGGCCTGGCTGCGGAAGGCGGCGCGCAGGGTGTCGGCGTCGACATTGGGGTTGCCGTCGCGATCGCCGCCGACCCAGGAGCCGATGCGCACGAAGGGCGTCAGGTCGGGCGCGTCGAGCAGGCGGCGCCACTCGGCCAGCTGGGCCGGGGCGACATGAAGAAAGATGCGCTGCAGCCAGTCGACCACGGTGTCGATCTCGTCCTGCACCACCAGGGCCGAGGCGCGGGTCAGCCGCGTGGCCCACAGGATGACGATCTGGCGGCGCAGGGCCGCCTTCAGGGTTTCGGCGTTGCAGGCGATCCCGTCGCGGTCGCAGCCGTCCAGCAGTTCGCCGACCGCCGTGGTGCGGTCGATGACGCTCTTGCGCCGCACTTCGGACGGGTGGGCGGTCAGCACCGGCGAGATCAGGGCCTGGGCCAGCAGGTCGCGCACGGCGTTCCTGTCGGCGCCCGCCTGGGCCAGACGCTTGAGCACGCCTTCGGGGGTGTCGGCCCGTTCGCCCGCCTCGGCCTGGGCCTGGGCGCGGCGCTTGCCTGCGCGATCCTCGGCGACGTTGGCCAGCAGGGAGAAGGCGGCGAAGCCGTGCGTCAGGCCGATGGCCTGATCCAGCGACAGCTCGCCCAGCAGCCGCTCCAGCTCCGAAGCGTCGTCCGAGGCCGGGTCGCGGTGATAGGCCACCGAGGCCCGCCGCACCGCCTCGATACGGTCGTAGAGATCCTGGCCGCCCTCGTCGCGGATCACTTCGCCCAGCAAGGCGCCCAGAAGCCGGACTTCGTCGCGGAGGCGGTCGTGGGGAAACTCGGGGGATTGGGTCATGTAGGTCGTCTCTCAGCGGGGAGGCCGGACAGGGACCGTATCAGCGGGATCCGAACGCGCCAGCCCATGCTGCAACGCAGAAACCCTTTGTGTGGTCGCCTTTCGTCGCGAGAAACGGAGTCGACATCGCCTTGCTTTTCCGCCATAAGCCGCGACTTCCGGCGCAATTGAACCTGCGCCTCCACCGGGACGACCCCATCCTTTCATGGATGGATGAGCCCGGAGAGGGCCTCTGTCGACGTGATCGTTCGCAGAGGTCGCCCGCCTATGGGCGTTTCTCATGGAGGCTGACGGCCCAGGCGCATGAAAGGGTTTGAATGTTCGAGGCTCTGAACGAGCGGCTGACAGGCGTCTTCGACCGGATCACCGGGCGCGGCGCCCTGTCCGAAAAGGATGTCGAGGAGGCCCTGCGCGAGGTCCGCGTCGCCCTGCTCGAGGCCGACGTCGCCCTGCCGGTGGTCAAGGACTTCATCGCTCGCGCCAAGACGGCCGCGACCGGCGAGGAAGTCATCCGCGCGGTCAAGCCCGCCGATCAGGTGGTCAAGATCGTCTATGACGGCCTGGTCGACATGCTGGGCGGCGAAGAGCCGGTTCCGCTGAACACCAATGCGACCCCGCCCGCCGTCGTGCTGATGGCCGGTCTGCAGGGCTCGGGCAAGACGACGACCTCGGCCAAGCTGGCCTTGCGTCTGTCGAAGTTCGACAAGAAGAAGGTCATGATGGCCTCGCTGGACACGCGTCGTCCGGCGGCCATGGAGCAACTGGCTACGCTCGGTCAGCAGATCGAGGTCGCGACTCTGCCCATCGTGGCGGGCGAGAGCGCGGTCCAGATCACCCGCCGCGCGCTTCAGTCGGCCAAGCTGCAGGGCTTCGACGTCCTGATCCTCGACACCGCCGGCCGCATCACCCTGGACGAAGGGCTGATGAATGAGGTGGCCGAGGTCGCCGAGATCGCCAAGCCGATCGAGACCCTGCTGGTGGCCGACAGCCTGACGGGTCAGGACGCGGTGCGCACCGCTAGCGCCTTCCACGAGCGCCTGCCGCTAACGGGCCTGGTGCTGACCCGCGCCGACGGCGACGGGCGCGGCGGCGCCATGCTGTCGATGCGCGCCGTCACCGGCCTGCCGATCAAATATCTGGGTGCGGGCGAAAAGGTCGATGCGCTGGACGTCTTCGACGCCCGCCGCGTCGCCGGCCGTATCCTGGGTCAGGGGGATATCGTCGCCCTGGTCGAGAAGGCCGCGGGCGAGCTGGACCAGGCCAAGGCCGAGAAGATGGCCCGCAAGCTGGCCAAGGGCCAGTTCGATCTGGACGACCTGGCGGGTCAACTGAACCAGATGAAGAAGATGGGCGGCCTTCAGGGCATCATGGGCCTGCTGCCCGGCGTGGCCAAGCTGAAGAACCAGATGGCCGAGAACAACGTCTCGGACAAGATGATCGACCGCCAGCTGGCCGTCATCAGCTCCATGACCAAGGCCGAGCGCAAGAAGCCGGACCTGCTGAACGCCAGCCGCAAGAAACGTGTCGCCAAGGGCGCCGGGGTCGAGGTTCAGGACATCAATCGCCTGCTGAAGCAGCACCGACAGATGGCCGACATGGTCAAGTCGTTGTCCAAGGGCGGCGGCAAGAACCTGCAGAAGATGGCCTCCATGATGGGCGGCCTGCCCGGCATGGGCGGCGGCGGTCCGGACATGAACCGCCTGAAGGCCCTGGGCGGCGGCAAGATGCCGGAACCCTCGGCCGATGAAATGAAAGCCATTCAGGACCGCCTGGCGGGTCTGGGCGGCGGACAACTTCCGGGGGGCCTTCCGGGTCTGCCGGGCTTCCCCAAAAAGAACTAACGCCTTTCTAGAAAGAGACTGAAAATGCTGAAGATTCGTCTGGCCCGCGGCGGCGCCAAGAAGCGCCCCTACTACCACATCGTCATCGCCGACTCGCACAGCCCGCGCGACGGCAAGTTCATCGAGCGCGTCGGCAGCTATAACCCGATGCTGCCGAAGGACAGCGCCACCCCGCGCATCGTCCTGAAGGCTGACCGCATCTCGGAATGGCTGGCCAAGGGCGCTCAGCCGACCGACCGCGTGGCCCGCTTCATCAGCCAGAGCCAGGACGAAGTTCTGGTCGGCAAGGTCAAGTGGACCCAGAGCAACAACCCGAAGAAGGGCGAGCCGGGCAAGAAGGCCCAGGAACGCGCCGCCGAGCGCGCCCAGCGCGAAGCCGACCGCCTGGAAGCCGAAGCCGCCGCCAAGGCCGAGGCCGCTGAAGCCGCCGCCGCCGCTGCTGCTGCTCCGGCTGAGGAAGCTCCGGCTGAAGAAGCGCCCGCTGCTGAAGTCGCCGCCGAGGCGACCGAAGAGCAGGCCTGAGCCTTATCTCTTCATCCGGCCCCGGCCGGTTGAAACGGGAAAGCAGCGTCCTTCCGGGGCGCTGCTTTTCTGCTATCTGGACCCATCGCATCGGCAAACGGAGCCCGGCCATGAGCAGCGAAGACAAACTGATCCTGGTCGGCCAGATCGGCGGCGCCTTCGGGGTGAAGGGCGAGGTGCGGATCAGCGCCTATACCGCCGACGCCATGGCCCTGGTCGGCTATTCGCCGCTGCTGGGCGCCGACGGCAAGCCGGTGCTGACCCTGCTTTCGGCGCGGCCGGACAAGGCGGGCGTGGTGGCGCGCGTCAAGGAGATCGCGACGAAGGAAGAGGCCGACGCCCGGCGCGGCCAGAAGCTGTTCGTCACCCGCGACGCCTTGCCTGAGCCTGAAGAAGACGAGTTCTACCTGACCGACCTGATCGGCCTGGAGGGGCGCGATCCGGCCGACGTGGTGCTGGGCAAGGTGAAGTCGGTTCAGAATTTCGGCGCCGACGACATGCTGGAGATCGCCCCGGCCGAGGGCGGCCCGACCTGGTATCTGCCCTTCACGCGCGAGGCGGCGCCTGAACTGCACATCAAGGAAGGCTGGCTGCGTATCGTTCGCCCGAGCGAAGTCAGCGATCTCGACGAAGACTGACGCTGACACGGTTGCGGATTGCGCGCAGGCTTCCAACATGGAGGGGGTCACACCAGCCGGAGCGCTTCATGGCCGATCTATCCGCCTTTCCCGTCACCCGCCAGTTTCCGCCGCAGCATCCTGACCGGCTCCAGCTCTATTCCCTGACGACGCCGAACGGGGTGAAGGTCTCCATCCTGCTGGAAGAGCTGGGCCTGCCCTATGAGGCGCACCGGGTCGACATCAGCAAGGACGAGACCTGGACGCCTGAGTTCCTGTCGCTGAACCCCAACGGCAAGATCCCCGCCATCATCGACCCCGACGGTCCGGGGCATAAGCCGCTGGCCCTGTTCGAGTCCGGCGCCATCCTGGTCTATCTGGCGGAGAAGGCGGGGCGCTTCCTGCCGACCGATCCGGCGGCGCGCTATGAGACGCTGCAGTGGGTCTTCTTCCAGATGGCGGCCATCGGCCCGATGTTCGGCCAGGTCGGCTTCTTCCATAAATTCGCCGGGCGCGAGTACGAGGACAAGCGGCCGCGCGATCGCTACGTCGCGGAATCGCGGCGTCTGCTGGGCGTGCTGGAAGGGCGTCTGGAGGGCCGCCAGTGGATCATGGGCGACGACTACACCATCGCCGACATCGCCATCCTGGGCTGGGTGCGCAACCTGATCGAACACTATGGCGCGGGCGATCTGGTCGGCTATGCGGACTTCCCGCGCGTGGCCGCCTGGCTGGCGCGCGGGCTGGCCCGACCGGCCGTGCAGCGGGGCCTGAGCATCCCGGCGCAGCCTTAAAGGCGAGGTTGCGGGGGCGGGCGGTGCGCCGCGCCCCCGCGCAGTCTCAGACTTCTTCGGTCGGGGCGTCGCCGACGTATTTCTTGATCGACTCGATGGCGCGCTTGGCGCCCGACTTGTCGGAATAGCCTTCGGTCGAGAAGATGATTTCCGAGTTGTATTTGAACCGGACGCGGAACTCGCCGGCCTTGTCCTGATAGACTTCGAACTTGTGCGCCATGATCGCCTCGCTCTGACGGCCGCCAGTCGGCCGAGGCGAGGAAGCTGCCACGGCCCCGCTCAAGGCGTAAAGGGCGTGAAATGTAAAAGGCCGTGAGGCGATCAGCCGCGCGCTGGAATCCAGCGCCGCGCCGCCAAGGCCAGGAAGCCGACCGCCAAGCCCCAGAAGGCCGAACCGACCCCGAACAGGGCCACGCCCGACGCGGTGGCGGCGAAGGTCAGCACCGCCGCCTCGCGATCCTTGGCCGCGGCCATCATGGCGCCCAGTGATCCGGTCAGGGGCGCGATCAGGGCCAGGCCGGTGATGACTGCCAGGGCGCCGGTCGGCATGGCGATGAACAGGCCCGCCAGCGGCGCCGCGAACAGGGCGACGACCAGGTAGAACAGGCCGTAGATCACGCCCACGGTCCAGCGTTTGGAGGCGTCGGGGTGAGCGTCCGGCTCGGTGCAGATGGCGGCGGTGATGGCCGCCAGGTTGACGCCGTGCGCGCCGAACGGCGCCAGCAGGGTGCTGGTCAGCCCGCCCCAGAAGATCAGCTTTCCGGCGGGCGGGGCGTAGCCTGCGGCTCTCAACACCACCAGTCCGGGCAGGTTCTGCGAGGCCAGCGTCACCAGATACAGCGGCAGGGCCAGGCTGACCGCCGCCTTCCAGTCGAAGGCGGGCATGACGGGCGACAGGGCGCCGAACAGGCCGGTCCCTCGGGCAGGGCGACCTGACCGCGCACGGCCAGAACCGCGAAGGCGAAGACCAGAATCGCGGGCAGGGACCAGGCGGGCGCCAGCCTGCGCATGATCAGAAAGACCAGCAGAAGCCCCGCCGACAGCATCAGATCGGTCGGAAACACCAGAAACAGCTTGAGACAGAAGGGCAGCAGCACACCCGCCAGCATGGCCGAGGCGATGGCCGCCGGAATTCGCTCCGCCAGTCGGCCCAGCGTCGGGACCAGCCCGGTCAGCACCATCATCAGCCCGGCGATGACGAAGGCGCCCACGGCCGTCGACCAGCCGAGGCCCAGCGTCGAGGCCGCCAGCAGGGCCGCGCCAGGCGTCGACCAGGCGAGGACCACCGGCATCTTCAGCCGCCAGCTCAGCACTGCGCCGGGCAGGCCGATGCCCAGACACAGGGCGGTGACCATGGAGATGATCTGGCCGGGCGACGCGCCCATCGCCTGTCCCGCCTGAACGATCAGGGCGACCGTGCCGCCGAAGCCGACGACGGTCGCCACGGCGGCGGCGGAGAAACTGGCGGGCGGCGGCAGGCGCAGGGCACTCATGCGTTCAAGCTAGGCCGAGGGGCGGACGCCTGAAAGTAGAAATGCGGCTTTCCGCTCATCCGGCGGACGCCGGGATGAGCGGATAGTGGGGGGAGATGCAAAAAGGGCCGCCGGTGTCCCGGCGGCCCTCTGTCTGTCCGAAACCCGGTCGGGTTCAGCCTTCCATGTCGTCCGGCAGGCCGACGGCGTGGAAACCGGCGTCGACGTGGACGACTTCGCCCGTGGTCGAGCGGCCCAGGTCCGAGCATAGCCACAGGGCGGCGCCGGCGACGCCTTCCATCGAGGTCTCTTCCTTGATCAGCGAGAACTGCGCCGACTTGGAGTGCAGGCCGCGCCCGCCCGAGATGCCGGCCAGCGACAGGGTGCGCATGGCGCCCGCCGAGATGGCGTTGACGCGGATGTTCTTCGGACCCAGGTCGCGCGCGATGTAGCGGGTCGCGGCTTCCAGGGCGGCCTTGGCCACGCCCATGGTGTTGTAGTTGGGGATGACCCGCTCGGACCCGAGGTAGGTCAGGGTGATCATCGAGCCGCCGTTCGGCATCAGCCGGGCCGAACGCTTGGCCACGTCGACGAAGCTGAAGGCCGAGATGTTCATGGCCAGCAGGAAGCTGTCGCGGGTGGTGTTGTCGACGAAGGAGCCCTTCAGTTCGTCCTTGTTGGCGAAGGCCACCGAGTGGACGACGAAGTCGATCGTGCCGAATTCCTTTTCCAGCTCGGCGAAGGCGGCGTCCATGGAGGCGTCGTCGGTGACGTCGGCCTGGATCAGCAGCTTGGCGCCGACGCTTTCGGCCAGCGGGCGCACGCGGCGCTCAAGACCCTCGCCCAGGTAGGTGAAGGCCAGCTCGGCGCCCTGGGCGGCCAGCTGCGAGGCGATGCCCCAGGCGATGGAGCTGGAGTTCGCGACCCCCATGATCAGGCCCTTCTTGCCCTTCATGAGGTCTCCGGTGGGCATGTCCCAGCCTTCGCTCGTCGCCATGGGTTCGTCTCCGTATCTAGAACTTGTTCCGCCTTTTGGACGGGCGCGCGGCGGGTGACAAGCGTTCAGGCCTCGGCCGGCCTTAATCCGCGAGGCTGGCGTTTCTCCGCAGGCAGCCTAAGTTGAAGCCATGAGCTTCGACGTCGACAGTCCGAATGCGCAACCGGAGGCGGGGCCGGTCTTCTTCGACCGCCGCGAACTGGACCAGATGCTGCGGGTCTATGGGCGGATGGTGGCGGCGGGCGAATGGCGCGACTACGCCATGACCGGCCAGAAGGACCACGCCGAGTTCGCCGTCTTTCGCCGCCACGGCGACGCGCCGCTCTATCGGATCGAGAAACGTCCGGCCCTGCGCCTGAAACAGGGGCAGTGGGCCGTGATCGGCGAGGGCGGCCATGTGCTGAAGCGCGGCCGCGACCTGGCCCAGGTTCTGCGCGTCTTCGACAGCCGCAAGTTCACGGTGGTGGAGTAGGCGGCGACAAAAGAAAAAGGCCCCGACGTCGCCGTCGGGGCCTCATTCTTTCTTGGCCTATCGCCCTTCGGGCTGCTTGAGGCCTGCGCTCAAGTCGGCCGTGACCGCGTCACGGCCATAGCGCACTTGGAAAGCCCCTATTCGCGGCTGCCCATGAAGGCCAGCAGGAACTGGAACAGGTTGATGAAGTTGATGAACAGGCTCAGCGCGCCGAAGCCCGTCGCCACGCCCATCGCGTTCTTGTCGCCGCCCAGGGCGTAGTAGGTCATCTTCAGGCGCTGGGTGTCATAGGCGATCAGGCCCGAGAAGATCAGTACGCCGGCGCCGGAGATGATCAGGTACATCACGCCCGACTGCATGAAGATGTTCACGATCGAGGCGATGACCAGACCGATCACGCCCATGATCAGGAAGGTGCCCATGCCGGTCAGATCCTTCTTGGTCGTATAGCCGACCAGGCTCAGACCCGCGAAGGCGGCGGCGGTGACGAAGAAGGTCGAGGCCAGCGAGCCGTTGGTGTAGCGCAGGAACAGCACGCCCAGGCCCGCGCCGATGGTGGCGACCACAGCCCAGTAGAGCATGTTCACGCCCTTGGCCGACGGGTTCTTCATGAAGAACATCGAGCCGAACAGCATGACCAGCGGCGAGAACTGGACGATCATGCCCAGCATCGTCAGGCCGATGCGGCCGTCGTCCATGCGGGCGAACAGCAGCTGCTGCACCGCCGGGACGTTGCCGGTGACGTAGGCCAGGGCGCCCGCGACGACCAGACCGATCGCCAGCTTGTTGTAGACGCCCAGCATGAAGGCGCGCAGACCGGCGTCGACGGACATGTCCGCCGACTGCGGAAGCGGGCGCGCATAGCCGTTGTTGAAATCGCTCATCGCGAAAGAAGTCTCCCATTCGGCCGGGAATGTCCCGACCTTTGGCTGAAATATCGGGATGCAGACGCATCCTTGCAAGAAAAACCGGACTTCCGGCCGCCGGTTCCGCCCGCTACCAAGGGTCGCATGTTGCGCCTGTTCACCGCCATTCCGATCCCCGAGGACGTCGCCGAGACCCTGGCGCGGCGTCAATCCGGCCTGCCCGGCGCGCGCTGGCGGCCGCTGGACGCCCTGCACGTCACCCTGGCCTTCTATGGCGAGGCGTCCGAGCGGACGGCCGACGATCTGGCCTCGGAACTGACGCGGGCCGAGGGCGGCGGGGCGTTCGAGATCACCCTGAACGGCGTCGGCGCCTTCGGCGACGCCCACCGCAGCCATACCCTGTGGGCCGGGCTGGAGCGGTCCGAGCGGCTGAACGTCCTGGCCGGGCGCTGTCGGTCGGCGGGCGAGCGGGCGGGCGTTCCGCCTGAGAAGCGCGAATACCGGCCGCACGTCACCCTGGCCTATCTGAAGCCCCAGGCGAACCCCGACCGCATCGGCGCCTGGATCACCGGGCACAATCTGCTGAAGTCGCCGCCGATCCGGGTGGATCGCTTCGGGCTTTACTCCAGCGTTTTGACCGGGGACGGCAGCGTCTACACCCTTGAACGCGAGTATCTGTTGTGATCGATCGCCCGACGTCCCCTCTCGGTCCGACGCTGGAGACCGAACGCCTGTTCCTGCGTCCGCCGACGCTGGAGGATTTTCCGCGCTGGGCCGACTTCATGAGCGACCCCGAGACGACGCGCTTCATCGGCGGGGTGCAGTCCCGGCATGAGGTGTGGCGCGCCATCGCTTCGGTCGCGGGCATGTGGGCGCTGCACGGCGAGGGCATGTTCTCGCTGATCGAGAAGACGACCGGCCTGTGGATGGGGCGCATCGGGCCGCTGCATCCCTATGGCTGGCCGGGCCGCGAGGTGGGCTGGAGCCTGCACCGCGACGCCACGGGCAAGGGCTATGCGATCGAGGCCGCCGCGGCGACGATGGACTACGCCTGCGACGTGCTGGACTGGCCGGACGTCATCCACTGCATCGACCCCGACAACCGGGCGTCAGAGAAGGTGGCCGAGCGGCTGGGTTCGATTAATCGCGGGCCGGGCGTCATGCCGCCGCCGTTCCATGAGCACGCGGTCAACCTGTGGGGCCAGACGCGCGAGCAGTGGCGCGTGAACCGGCAGCGCTTGCGGTAGGAACATAGGCGGAACATAAAGGCGAATGCCCGCCGCCGCGCTTCACCTCGAACTGGTCTTCAGCCGCCCCGAAACGACCTTGTCCGTCACGCGGGGGGCGGCGCGGCTGATGCTGGACATGGGTTATGCGCCCCTGCTGGAGGTCTGTTTGCCCAATGGGCGGCGCGCCGACGTCATGGCCCTGGGGCCCAAGGGCGACCTCGTCATCTGCGAGGTGAAGTCGGGGATCGACGACTACCGCGTCGATCGCAAATGGCAGGAGTACGGCCCCTTCTGCGACGCCTTCTACTTCGCCGTCGCGCCGGAGTTCCCCGAAGGCGTGCTGCCGGACGAGCCGGGCCTGATCGTGGCCGACGGCTTCGGCGGGGCGGTGGTGCGCGACGCGCCGGCGACGCCCCTGGCGCCCGCGCGCCGCAAGGCCCTGACCCTGGCCTTCGCCCGCCTGGGCGCGCTCAGGACGATGCGGGACTGAAGCCCTATCCGCCCACCGCGTGCAGGGCTGCGCCGTGATCGCGCAGCCAGCGGCGGTGCGGGCGGTGATCTCCGACCAGGCGGGCGACCACGGCCCAATAAGCGGGGCTGTGGTCGGCGTGGACCAGGTGGGCGACCTCGTGCGCGGCCAGGTAGTCGGCGACGGCGGGCGGGGCCATGATGACGCGCCAGGAATAGCGGATCGAGCGGTTGTGCGGGCTGCATGAGCCCCAGCGCGAGCGGGTGTCGACGATGGACACCTTCACCGGCTTCTGGCCCAGGGTCTTCAGATGGACGTCGGTTCGCTCGACCAGGAAGTCGCGCGCGGCGCGGCGGAACCAGTTCTCGATGCGGCGCGAGAAGGCCTCGCCCTCGCCGCCCGAGCGCAGCACCGGTCCCTCCGGCGTGTCGATCAGGCGGGCCGCTCCTGCGCCCCCGCCGGCTTCTAGGCGCACCGGGCGACCCTGCCAGGTCACGACCGCGCCCGGCTCGAACGGCTGGGCGTCAACGCGCGCGGCCAGTCGCTCGGCGATCCATCCGGCCTTGGTGCTGGCGAAGGCCACCACCTCGCCCAGGCGTCGCTCGCTGGGCGCTACGGCCACGGCTTCGCCGGCGCGGGCGTCGATGCGGATCGACAGCCGACGCGCGCGCGGATTGACCGACAGCCTCAGGGCGCCGCCGCCCTCAAGCGGCAGACGCTGACCGTTCCGGTACGACACTGAGGGCTTCGTTCTGGGCGATGAAGTCGCGCACGCGGGGATAGATCTCCTCGCGGAAACGGCGGCCGTTGAAGACGCCGTAGTGGCCGACCTTGGGCTGCACGTAGAGCAGGCGACGATCGTCGGGAATGTTGGGCGTCAGGCCGTGCGCCGCCTGGGTCTGGCCGACGCCGGAGATGTCGTCCATCTCGCCCTCGATGGTGGCCAGGCCGATGTCCGTGATCGCCGTCAGATCGACCGTCTCGCCGCGATGCTGCAACAGGCCGCGGGGCAGCAGATGCTGCTGGAAGACGATGTCGATGGTCTGGAGATAGAACTCCTCGGTCAGGTCCAGCACCGACAGATATTCGTCGTAGAACTGCTCGTGCTTCTCGACCCCGTCGCCGTCGCCTTCGACCAGGCTCTCGAAATAACGGCGATGGGCGTCGACGTGCTTGTCCTCGTTCATCGACATGAAGCTGTAGAGCTGGACGAAGCCCGGATAGACCCGCCGCCCCACGCCCGGATAGGGCCAGGGCACGGTGTGGATCATGTTCGACTTGAACCAGGTGAAGGGCTTTTCCTCGGCCAGCTGGTTCGTCACCGTCGGCGACAGGCGGGCGTCGATGGGCGAGCCCATGAAGGTCATGGAGGCGGGGCGGTTCGGGTCGTTCTGCGCCGCCATCACCGCGCAGGCGGCCAGCACCGGCGGCCCCGGCTGGCAGACGCCGACGACGTGGGCGCGCGGCCCCGCCGCCGCCAGCATGTCGCGCACGTGGTCGATGTAGTCGTTGAAGTCGAACCTACCTTCCAGCATCGGCACCTGGCGGGCGTTGGTCCAGTCGGCGACATAGACGTCGTGGTCCTGCAGGAAGGTCTCGACCGTGCCGCGCAGCAGGGTGGCGTAGTGGCCCGACAGCGGGGCCACGATCACCACGGCGGGCGCCGCCGCGGGTTTGCCCGCGCGCTTCAGGTCGCCGATGTTGCGGGCGAACCGCACCAGTCGGCACCAGGGCGAGGACCAGACGACCTGTTCGGTGGTGCGAACCGGCTTGCCGTCGATCTCAAGCGTCTCCAGCCCCCAGTCGGGCTTGCCGTACCGGCGGGTCAGGCTCTCGAACACCTCGGCCGAGGCGTAGGCGGTGCGGCCGATGGCCGTGTCCGACGCCGGATTGAACGGAGAGGTCCAGAACTGGCGGGCCATTTGGGCCCCGATCCGGAACGGCGTCGCCGAATGATAGGCGAGCTCGTGAAAAGCGTAGAGCATGAAACCCCGACTGCGGCCCCCGCCGATGCGGAACGCCGATCATACAGAGTGCTGCGCCGCAAAAAAGACCGGCGGCGTTTCGTTCAGGGAAAGGTGATCAGCCCTTCTCCATCGCATTCTCGATCAGGGTGGCGGTGCGGCTGGGCCCCAGGTCGTGGGCGACCGCGCTGCGGAACTTTCCGTCTGGGCCCATCAGATAGACGGTCAGGCCGTGATTCATGGTGTAGCCCTCGCCCTCGCCGACCTTCTGATAGAAGGCGCGATAGGCCTTGGCGGCCTTGGCCACCTGTTCCGGCGTGCCGGTCAGGCCGATGACGCCGTCGGGGAAGCCGTCCGACGAGAGGTAGTCCTTCAGCATCTGCGGCGTGTCGCGCTCGGGGTCGATGCTGATGAAGACGATCTGCAGATCCTTGGCCTTGTCGCCCATCCGCTCCTGCACCGCGTTCAGCACGCCCAGGGTGGTCGGGCAGTAGTCGGGGCAATAGGTGAAGCCGAAGAAGACCAGGGTCCATTTCCCGTTCAGGATCGTCTGGTCGACGACCTGGCCGTCCTGATTGGTCAGGGTGAAGTCGCCGCCGACCAGGGGCTGGCCCGTCGCGACGTCCGTGGTCTGGGTCGCCTGCTGGCGGCTGCCGACGACCACCATGGTGATCAGGCCCAGCGCCAGGGCGATGACCGCGCAGGCGGCGGCGAACAGGATCACGGGACGGCGGGGCATGGCGTCTCCTTATCGGGAACGGAAGTCGTTTCGGCGGCCGCGACACGGCGAACCGTGCAGCCGCTCTTCGCCCGGTCTATAGAAGAGCGGTGAGCCGTACAGAAGCCCCCATCCCGTCGCACGCCCATCCCCACGCCCCGCCGCATCTGCTGGCCCAGGCGGGCGGCGAACTGGCCGGTCTGCCGGAACTGCCCCGGCGCGGGCGGGGCCTGTCGCTGCGCACCTTGATCGTGCTGCGCTGGCTGGCGGTGATCGGCCAGACCTCGGCCATCCTGACCGCCTATTTCGCCCTGCACTTCCCCTTGCCCTTGTGGGAGTGCCTGACCGTGATCGGCGCGGGCGTGGTGATGAACCTGGCCACCATGGCGCGGGCGCGGCGCATCGACGGCAGCCTGCCCGACGGGCCGAGAACCGCCGCCCAGCTGGGTTTCGACATCCTGCAGCTGGCGACGTTGTTGGCCCTGACCGGCGGTTTGGCCAACCCCTTCTGCCTGCTGCTGGTCGCGCCGGTGACGATCGCGGCGGCGGCCCTGCCTGCGCGTCAGGCCGTCATTCTGGGCGTCATGGCGCTGATCGCCGTGGGCTTCCTGTTTTCCTGGTCCCTGCCGCTGCCGTGGCGGCTGCATGAGCATCTGGAGCTGCCGGGCCTCTATCGCCTGGGGCTGGGGCTGGCCCTGGTGACGGGGGTGCTGTTCACGGCCGGCTACGCCTGGAAGGTGGCGGCCGACGCCGACAAGCTGGAGCTGGCCCTCGCCACCACCCAGGACGTGCTGCAGCGCGAGCAGAGGCTGGCGGCCCTGGGCGGACTGGCCGCCGCCGCCGCCCATGAGCTGGGCACGCCCCTGGCCACCATCCAGGTCGTCGCCAAGGAGATGTTGCGCGACGCGCCCGCGGGCAGCCCGGCGGCCGAGGACGCCGCCCTGATCCTGCAACAGGCGGAACGCTGCCGCGCCATCCTCAAGCAACTGTCGTCCCAGCCTGAGGAAGGCGACGCTCTGTTCGCCGACATCGGCCTGAAGGCCCTGCTGGAGGAGGTGGCGGAACCGCATCGGGGCTTCGATCTCGATTTCGACATCGCCCTGAAGATTCCGCTCGGCCAGGAGGCCCCGCGCCTGCGTCGCCTGCCCGAGATCGTCCACGGCCTGTCCACCCTGGTCGAGAACGCCGCCGATTTCGCCACCGCTCGCGTCCAGCTGACCGGGGTGGTCGACGCCGGGTGGATCGAGATCGACATCGTCGACGACGGCCCCGGCTTCGCTTCCGAAATCCTGCCGCGTCTGGGCGAGCCCTATGTGACCAGCCGTCCTCAGGCCAAGGCCCGCCGCGCCCTGGCCGCCCAGATCGCCTCGGCCACCCGTCCGGCCCGCCGGGAACGCCGCGCGCCGCCTCCGCCGGTCACCGCCCCCATCGCTCCCAGTCAGGGCGGCATGGGCCTGGGCTTCTTCATCGCCCGCACCCTGCTGGAACGGTCCGGCGCCAAGGTTTCGGTGGGTTCAGGCGACGCCGCCAAGGGTCAACCGGGGGGCGCCCGCGTCTCGGTCCGCTGGCCGCGCCAGGCCCTGGAAGTCACCGCCTCGGCCATGGAAGGCGATGGAACCTGATGTCGCAGTCGCGAGCTTGGCCCTTGACCCTGCGTCCCTGACGCACGACCTGAACCCGCAGGAGAATTTCATGTCCGAACTCGAGACCCAGATCACGGAACAGATTGCGGCCCTCAGCGACAAGTCCTTGTTGCTGCTGGACGATGATCAGGCCTTGCGCACCCGCCTGGGTCGGGCGCTGGAATCGCGCGGTTTCGTCGTCGCCCTCGCCGGCTCCGTGGCCGAGGCGAACGACGCCCTGCGCCAGTCGGTCCCCGCCTTCGCCGTGCTGGACATGCGCCTGGAGGACGGCAACGGCCTGAAGGTGGTCGAAATGATCCGCGAGCGCCGCGAGGACGCCCGCATCGTCATGCTGACCGGCTACGGCGCCATCGCCACGGCCGTCGCGGCGGTGAAGGCCGGCGCCGTCGACTATCTGCAGAAACCCGCCGACGCCGACGACGTGGTCAAGGCTCTGCTGTCGACCGGCGAGGCGCCGGAGCCGCCGGAAAACCCGATGTCGGCCGACCGGGTGCGCTGGGAGCATATCCAGCGCGTCTATGAGCTGTGCGACCACAACGTGTCGGAGACCGCTCGCCGCCTGGGCATGCACCGCCGCACCCTGCAACGCATCCTGGCCAAGCGCGCGCCGCGATAGGCCTTTTTTGCGCGCTATGCTCGCGGCGCGGTCGCTCGCGGCTTGAGCGCGCGCCTTATTGTCCTTCTCCCCTTGTGGGAGAAGGTGGCAGGCGAAGCCTGACGGATGAGGGGTCTTGCGTCCTCAATCCGTCTGCCTGTTCTCAGCGTGCAGAAACCCCTCATCCGGCCCTGGCGGGCCACCTTCTCCCACAAGGGGAGAAGGGAGACTCTAGAAGAACAGCGCGTCCGGTTGGCGCTCTTGCGGCGGGGCGGGGCGCGCCGCCGGGGGCTGTTGCGGCTGCGGGGCCTGGCCGTCGATGACGACGGGCGGCGGCGCGTCCTCATAGGGCTGGGCCGTGGCGTAGGGATCCTCGACCTGACCCATCAGGTCGCCGACGGGATCGGGCGGGATCCAGCCTTCGGGCAGGGGCGGGCCGTTGGGGATGGCCTGAACCGCCAGCTTGGGCAGGGCCGCCTCCATGAAGCCGCGCCAGATGGCGGCGGGCGAGGAGCCGCCGGTGACGCGGGCCATCGGCTTGTTGTCGTCCTTGCCGACCCAGACGGCGGCGACGAAGCCGCCCGTGTAGCCGACGAACCAGGCGTCCTTGTAGTCCGAAGTGGTGCCGGTCTTGCCTGCGATGTCGCGCCCGCCGATGGCGGCCGAGCGGCCGCTGCCCGAGGTGATCACCCCGCGCAGCATCTGGTTCATGTAGTAGAGCGGCGGATTGTTGATGGCCTGGCCGCCTTCGGACGGGCCGTGGGTGTAGATGACTCGGCCGGACGGGGTGCGGATGCGGCTGATGCCATAGGCGTCGACGCGGCGGCCGCCGTTGGCGAAGGCGTCATAGGCCTGGGCCATCTCCAGCGGGCTGACCTCGACGGCGCCCAGGGCCATGGACGGCTGCAGGCCGATCTCGCTCGAGATCCCCAGACGGCGTGCGGCGCGGGCCACGCTGTCGCGCCCGACCTGATCGGCGACATAGGCGGCGACGGTGTTGGTCGACTGGGCCACGGCCTGGGCCAGGGTCATCTGACCGGAGAAGCGGCCGGAATAGTTGCGCGGCGACCAGCCGCCGATGGTCACGGGCTGGTCGACCACCGGGGTCTCGGGCGTATAGCCGGCCTCGACCGCCGCCAGATAGACGAAGGGTTTCCAGGCCGAGCCGGACTGGCGACGCGCATCGACGGCGCGGTTGAACTGGCTGTCGCCGTAAGAGGCGCCGCCGATCATGGCGCGCACCCGGCCGTCGCCGTCCAGGGCGACCAGGGCGGCCTGTTCGACGCCCTTGCCCTTGTCGCGATCCAGGATGCGGCGCACGGCGCGCTCGGCGTCGGTCTGCAAGGTCAGGTCCAGGGTGGTCTCGACCACGAGGTCTTCGGTCGGCTCGCCGACCAGCCCGCGGATCTGCTTGTCCAGCCAGTCGATGAAGTATTGGGCGTGCTGGCTGGCCAGGGTCTTGGACACCCGCACCGGTTCGGCCACGGCGGCTTCGCGCTGGGCCGGGGTGATGGCGCCGACCTCGACCATTTCGTTCAGCACGACGTTGGCGCGGGTGGCGGCGCGCTCGCTCTCGGATACCGGCGAATAGCGCGAGGGCGCCTTCAGCAGGCCCGCCAGCAGGGCGGCCTCGCCGACCGTCAGCTTGTCGGCGCTCTTGTCGAAATAGCGCTGCGAAGCGGATTCGATGCCATAGGCGCCGGCGCCGAAATAGACGCGGTTCAGATAGAGGGCGAGGATCTCCTTTTTGGAGAACTTCATCTCCAGCCACACGGCCAGCATCAGCTCCTGAACCTTGCGCTTCATGTTCTGATCGGGCGTCAGGAACAGGTTCTTGGCCAGTTGCTGGGTGATGGTGGAGCCGCCCTGGACCACGCGCCCGGCCTTCAGGTTCGAGGCCATGGCGCGGCTCATGCCGATCGGGTCGAAACCTGGGTGGTGATAGAAGCGGCGGTCCTCGATGGCCACAAAGGCGGCGGGGACGTAGTCGGGCAGGGCGTCCAGATCGACCGGCGGCGCCATCTGGGTGCCGCGCACCGCGATCAGGGCGCCGGAGCGGTCCAGATAGGTGATCGAGGGCTGGCGATCGACCTCATACAGGCTGGAGGTGTCCGGCAGGTCGCGCGCGAAGACGGCGAAGAAGACGACGGCGAAGATCAGGCCCCAGACGGCCAGCACCGCGCCCCAGTAGAAGAGGCGGCCCATGAAGGTCCGGCGCGGTTTTCCTCCGCCCTGATCGTTCCTGTCGGGTCCGCGGTCTTTGCGCGCCATGAACATCCCTCTATGCCAGCGGCGCGAACCCTAGCCGTTCGCATCGCCGACGAAAACGCCCCCGTTTCCGATCACGGCAGCGTGAGCGCCTATTTCGCCGAAAGAATGGCGCGCCGGGCCAGCCAGACGCCGTTGTCGCCAGCGTTCTCCACCGTCAGATCGGCCTCGGTCAGCAGGGCGCGATAGGCGTCGGGGTCCAGACTGCCGTGATAGAGCGCCTCGCCGCGCCATTCGCCGATCGCCTCGCCGTGGGCGGGGCCGGCGGTGAACATCAGCCGTCCGCCGGGCGTCACACGGGCGGCCAGGGCGGGCAGGACGGCCGTCTGGGCCTCCGGCGTCAGATGGAACAGGCTGTGCCAGGCCAGCACGCCGTGAAAGGCCCCCTCTGGCAGGCCGTCGCGCATGTCGCCGATGCGCCAGTCGCCGCCGGGCAGGGTCTCGCGCGCATGGGCGATCAGGTCGGGCGAGGCGTCGAGGCCGACCACCTCGAACCCACGTTCCAGCAGGGCGGCGCCCATCGGCCAGCCCGAGCCGCAGCCGACGTCCAGCATGCGGGCGCCGGGCGGCCAGCCTTCTGTGAAGCGATCCAGCCAGGCGGCCTCGTCCCAGTCGCCTTGGTGCCGGCTCAGGGCGTCGCCCCGGTCGCGAATCCAGTCCGCCGCCTTGTCCTGATACAGGCCGACGATCCGATCCGCAGCTGGGTGGCTCATTTGGCCAGGAAGGCGTCCAGTTCGCCGTAGAAGGCCGTCGGCTGGTCGAACATGATGAAGTGGGCGCTGTCGTCGATGCGCTTCAGCTTGGCGCCGGGCAGGGTTGCGAAGGACATCTGATAGATGGCGTCGGTGACGGCGTCGGTCATGCGGGCGTCGTTGAACTTGACGTAGAGCACCTCGGTCGGGGCGGTGATCTTGGCCAGTTCGGGGCGCAGGTCGGTCGTGACCAGTTCGCGGAAGGCGGCGGCCGAGACCTTCTGGTCGCTGTCGCGCATGTCCTCAAGCGCTTCCTCGCGGCGGCTTTCCGTATTGATCATCCCGTTGATGGCGGTGGTGGCCTGGGCGACGTAGGCCTCGCGCGGGCTGGCCGACTGGGCGGCCCAGATTTGATCGGCGACGGGGGTCACGCTTTCGGCCGTTGCGCCGGGCGCGCCGAACATGGCGCCCATGAAGGGGATCATGTCCACGACCATCAGCTTGCCGACCAGGTCCGGGTGACGCGCGGCCAGCATCATGCCCATGGTGCCGCCCATGGAGTGGCCGACGACGGCGGGCTTGTTCAGATGTTGTTCGCGGATGTAGCGGGCGATTTCCTCGGCCACGGGGGCGCCGACCGGCTGGGGCGCATCGCCTTGCGCATTGGCCTGCGGCGCGGCGCCCGCGAAGCCGGCGACGTGGATGCGGTGGACGCGATAGCGCCCGGCCAGGTGATCGACCGCGCCCTGCCAGATGTCGGGCGAGGACGACAGGCCGGGGATCAGGATCAGATCGGGCGCGCCCTCCGGCCCGTCGACGCGGACGCTGAGGCGGTCGGAGGCGAAGGCGGCGTGCGCCGCGTCGTGGGCCGCATGGTTGACGTGACCGTCCTGAGCCAGGGCGGGCGCAGCGGCCAGCAACAGGGCGGCGGCGATGAAGGCGGCTGAGGCGGTGCGGATCAAGGCGTCTCTCCCAAAGAGAATTTGCGCCAGATTAATTCATCGGCTGAGGAAGGGAATGGCCTTTGGACGGCCGCCCGTCCCTGCTGCTACAAGGCGGCCATGATCGCAGACGCCGCGCCCGCACCTTCCGCCACGCCCGAAGCCAAAGCCCCGCCGACCGCCTTCGGCAAGGGCTTCATCACCGACGCCTGGTATTTCGTCGCCCTGGCGCGCGACGTGCCGGTCGCCAGCCTGAAACGCTATGAGATCATGGGCGAGCCGGTCTTGATCGGCCGCACCCGCGCGGGCGAGGTCTATGGCATGCGCGACATCTGCCCCCATCGCGCGGCGCCGCTGTCGGCCGGGCGGCTGGTCGAAAAGCCCGGCGAGGGCGAGACGATCGAATGCCCCTATCACGGCTGGCGCTTCCGGCCCGACGGGGTGTGCGCGGCCATTCCGTCCCTGGTCGAGGATCAGGCGTTCGAGGCTGAGCGCATCAAGGTCCGCGCCTATCCGGTGCGCGAGAGCCAGGGCATGGTCTTCGTCTGGATGGCGGCCGACGCCCGCAACCCGTCCGAGCCGGATCAGGAACCGCCGCAGTTCCCCGGCGCCGTCGGCCAGCCGCGTTTGGTCGAGTGGATGGATTTCGACAGCCATATCGACCACGCCGTCGTCGGCCTGATGGACCCCGCCCACGGCCCCTATGTCCACCAGCAGTGGTGGTGGCGTTCCGAACATTCGATGCACGAGAAGGCCAAGACCTTCGCCCCGGTCGACTTCGGCTGGGCCATAGTGCGTCACGCGCCGTCGTCGAACAGCCGCCTGTACAAGGTGCTGGGCGGGGCGCCCGCGACGGAAATCACCTTCCGCCTGCCGGGCTATCGCTGGGAGCATATCCAGGTGGGCGAAAAGCAGGTGCTGGCCCTGACCTGCCTGACGCCGGTGAATGAGACCAAGACCCGCATCACCCAGATCTTCTGGTCCGACCACTGGGTGTTCGGCATCGCCAAGCCCTTCCTGCGCATGGGCGTCGTGGCCTTCCTGAAGCAGGACGGCGGCATGGTGAACCTGCAGAACGAGGGGCTGAAATACGACCCGGCCCTGATCTGGATCGACGACGCCGACAAACAGGCGAAATGGTACCAGCAGCTGAAGCGCGAATGGCTGAAGAGCCGCGCCGAGGGCCGCGCCTTCGTCAATCCAATCAAGGAGACGGTGCTGCGCTGGAAGAGCTGACGGTCAGGGCGGGCGGGGGCTCTGGTCGTCGGCGCGGAACAGCGTAATCATGCGGCCATGAAGCGGATCGCGCGCATCTTCCGTCTGCATTTCGCCCTGTGGCTGGGGCTCGCCGTCCTGGCGGTCGCGGTGATTTTAACGCCTGCCGCGTGGGACTGGCCGATGCGGATCGCCGCCGCCTGGGACGCCAGCGTCTGCATCTTCCTGACGCTCACCTTCATCCGCCTGTATCGCCATCGCACGACGGCGGCTATCCGCAAGCGAGCGGCGGACCTGGATCAGGCGGGCGGCGCCGTCCTGCCGCTCAGTTTGCTGGCGGCGGCGGCCAGCGTTTTCGTGATCGTCATGGAGACGGCGGACGGCGGAAAGCCGAGCCTGGGCGAGGCGTTGTTCTCCATCGGCACCATCGCCGCCTCCTGGCTGTTCACCCACGTCCTGTTCGCCCTGCACTACGCTCATGAATTCTATGCGCCCGCCCACGGCGGCGGCGATCGGCGCGGGCTGATCTTTCCCGGCGAAGAAGAGGCGGACTACGGCGACTTCCTGCATTTCTCCCTGATCATCGGCGTGGCCAACCAGACGGCCGACATCCAGATCAGCAGCCGTAAACTGCGCCGGATCGCCACCGTGCACAGCCTGATCGCCTTCGTCTTCAACACGGTGATCCTGGCCCTGGCGGTGAATATGGCCGTGAGCCTGCTCTAGGCTTTCGCACGCCCATTCCAGCCGGGCGCCTTGACTTGGCCGCTATTGAGGCCCATCTGCGCTGCATCGCACAATGCGATGACCGGCGCGTTCCAGCGCGTGTTGGGCTTCCCTCCCCGGAAGGCCTGTCTGTCGAGCGGCCGGATCATTCGATTTCATACGTCGTCCATACACGCGGGGCGGCGCCCGTTCCCCGCCCGAGCTTCGGGCAGGCGACGTGCGCCCTTTGTGAAACCGGCCTGTCCGGCTGCGCCCGTCGTCGTTCGTGAAAGATAGACGTGAGCGAAATTACCTTTGAATCCATGGGCCTGAACAAGGCTCTCCTGACCGCCCTGGCTGCGACCGGCTATGAGAAGCCGACGCCGATCCAGGCCAAGGCCATCCCCGACGTGATGAAGGGCAAGGATCTGCTGGGCATCGCCCAGACGGGCACCGGCAAGACGGCGGCCTTCGCCCTGCCGATCCTGCATCGCCTGGCCGAGAACCGCGTGGCGCCGCGCCCGCGCACCACGCGCGCCCTGATCCTGAGCCCGACGCGCGAGCTGGCCACTCAGATCGGCGACAGCTTCAAACAGTACGGCGCCCACCTGGGCTTCCGCGTGGCGGTCATCTTCGGCGGCGTGAAATACGGCGCCCAGGAACGCGCCCTGCAGCAGGGTCTGGACGTTCTGGTGGCCGCGCCCGGCCGCCTGCTGGACCACATCCAGCAAAAGACTCTGGACCTGTCGACCTGCGAGATCTTCGTTCTGGACGAAGCCGATCAGATGCTGGACCTGGGCTTCATCAAGCCGATCCGCCAGATCGTCAGCCGCATCCCGGCCAAGCGTCAGAACCTGTTCTTCTCGGCCACCATGCCGTCGGAGATCGGCAAGCTGGCCGGCGAGCTGCTGAAGGATCCGGTCAAGGTCCAGGTCACGCCGCAGGCCACCACGGTCGAGCGCATCAAGCAGTCGGTGATCTGGGTCGAGCAGGGCAAGAAGCGCGCCCTGCTGACCGAACTGTTCTCCGACCCGGCCTATACGCGCTGCCTGGTCTTCACCAAGACCAAGCACGGCGCCGACAAGGTCGCGGCCTATCTGGAAGCGGGCGGCGTCGAGGCCGGCGCCATCCACGGCAACAAGAGCCAGCCGCAACGCGAGCGCGCGCTTGAGGCGTTCAAGAACGGCAAGTTGCGCGTCCTGGTCGCCACCGACATCGCCGCGCGCGGCATCGACGTGGACAAGGTCACCCACGTGGTGAACTTCGAGCTGCCCTATGTGCCGGAAGCCTATGTCCACCGCATCGGCCGCACGGCCCGCGCGGGCAAGGACGGCACCGCCATCAGCTTTGTCGCCGGCGACGAGATGAAGCTGCTGAAGGACATCGAGAAGGTCACGCGCCAGAAGATCCCCGCGATCGACCGCCGCAACGACAAGGCGCTGGCCCAGCTGGACGCCTCCATCATGTCGGCGGGCGTGGCCAAGAAGGCGACCCTGCCCGAGCGTGAAGGCAAGCCGCAGGGCGAAGGCCGGGGCGGCCGTGGTCGCGGCGGTCGCAATCCGCACCGCGAGGGCGTCAAGCTGGAGGGCGGCGGTCAGCCGCACCGTCAGCGTCGCGGCCGCAACGGCGCGCCTGCGGCCGAGCGTCCGGCGGCGGCCTATGATCCGATGGCGGGCGACCGCGCCCGTTCGGCCGCGCGCGCGACGCCTGCGGCCGAGCCCAAGCCGGTCGGCGAACTGCAGCGCCGCCCGCGTCGTCGTCGCCCGTCGAACGGCGGCAAGGGCCACGCCGCCCAGGGCTGAGGTCGAGATTTCCTCCCCATGATAGGGGGAGGGGGACCACGAAGTGGTGGAGGGGCTTGACCGTCTGCGGAACCAGGCAGCCCCTCCGTCTCGTTCGCTGCGCGACCGATCCACCTCCCCATGACATGGGGAGGACATAAAAACGGCGGCTCCTTTGCGGGAGCCGCCGTTTCCTTGTCCGCCGTCAGGCCGGGATCAGAAGGCCCAGCGCGCGCCGATCGAGGCGACCAGGGCCGAGCCTTCGGCCTCGCCGCGCAGGTGCGAGGTCACGGCCGCCGGGGTGCCGGCGTAGAAGGTGCGGTCGTCGTGGATGGTCGAGTCGCTGAAGGCGATGTAGGTCAGACCGGCGTCGAAGGTGACGCCTTCGGTCACTTCGGTCGAGCCGCCGACCGAGAACAGCCAGCGGTCGGCGTCGGGGATGCGGGCCGTGCGCAGGCTGTCGCGGGTCGGGGTCGGGTCATAGCCGACGCCGGCGCGCAGCGTGGTCTTGTCGCTGAGGGCGTAGTCCAGGCCGATGGCGCCGGTGGTCACGTCCTTGTAGTTCTGATGGATGACGTCGCCGCCGCCCGTGTATTCGACGGTGATGGCGTCGAACTCGGACCAGCCGATGCGATTGACCTGGGCGTTCAGGGTCAGCTTGTCGTTGACGGCGTAGCGGACCGAGGCCGAGGCGAACCACGGGGTGTTGAAGCTGGCCTTGCCGCCGGTCGAGACGTTGGCGCCCGCCAGCGGACCCAGCAGGCCGGCCACGGTTACGTCGCCTTCCAGTTCGTGCTCGATCTTGGAGCGGTAGCTGAGACCGAAGTCCCAAGGCCCCTTGTGCACCTGGGCGCCGACGTTCCAGCCGAAGTCCCATCCGTCGCCTTCCAGGCTGTTGGAGCCGTCGGGCAGCAGCGGGGACAGGTTCGGCATGGCCGAGGTCAGCTTGGCCTTGACGAACTGGGCGTTCAGCCCGGCGCCGACGTCCAGCCAGTCGTTGACTTGATAGGCCACGGTCAGGCTGGCGTCGCCCGAGCGCAGCTCCGACGTCAGGGCGTCATAACGGGCGAAGGAGCCCTGTTCGTACTTGGTGGTGAAGTTGTAGGGGGCGGCCACCGAGACGCCGACGGCGAAGCGGTCGCCGATCGGCGTGGCGAAGGCGAAGTTCGGCACCAGGCCGCTTTCGATCGGATCGACTTCGGTGTTGCGCGGGTTGCGCACCGGCGCGTCCACGCCGCCCGGATAGGTCAGGTAGGAGCCGGCGTTCTTCACTTCGGAATCGATGCGGATGGCGTGCAGTCCGACGGAGACTTCGCGGCCGCTGCGGGCGATGGAGGCGGGGTTCCACCACATCGAGCCGACGCCGCGATCGGCGGCTTCGCCCGAGAAGGCGCGTCCAGCGCCGCGCACGGACTGTTCCTGCAGATAGAAGGAGCCGGCGAAGGCCGGGGCGGCGACGCCCGTCATCAGGGCGGTGGTCAGTGCCAGGCCGCCGAGGCGGGCCATATTCCTGGGGGTCATTACGCTTCACCTATGTCGTGGGCCGGCCATTGGAAAAGCGGACGGCCTTGGTTCGGGGAGAGCCGCCACGCTACTCATCACAGCGTCCGTGTCATGAAAGCGTTGCGTCCAAGGCCGGTGTCGGACCGCTTCTCGGCGAAAGAGTGGCGCAAAAATCGCACAATTTCACACCTTGGTGAGGTTACGTAGCGGCAATTTCGATGCCTGCAGAGCGTAGGTTTGCAACAAGATCGTGTTCCGCTGCGTTAACTTCGGCCGAATCCCGTCCCCGGATCACCAGGTGGGTTCCGACCTGGCCAGGCGTCTGATCGACGCTGAATCCGAAGGGGTAGGAGCCGAAGGACAGGTGCGGCCGCGCCTCGGCCGCGGCGCGCAGGATGTCGGCCACCGCGCCTTCGCCGACGCCGGCGACGCGCAACGAACGGCTATGGACCGGGACGCCCGTCTTCAGGCGCGGCGCCACGTCGTCCAGCATGGCCTCCATGATCTTGGGCACGCCGGCCATGACGAAGACGTTTTCGACCTGAAAGCCCGGCGCGCCGCTGACCGGGTTGGCGATCAGCACGCCGCCGTCGGGCACGCGGGCCATGCGGCGCCGCGCGGCGTTGAACTCGCCCGGCGCATAGCGGCGCGCGAGGATGGCGAGCGCTTCGGGGTGTTCGCTGACCGGAACGCCGAAGGCGGCGCCGACTGCATCGGCGGTGATGTCGTCATGGGTCGGGCCGATGCCGCCGGTGGTGAAGACATAGTCGTGGGCTGCACGCAGGGCGTTCAGGGCCCCGACGATCTGATCCTGACGGTCGCCGACCACCCGCGCCTCCATCAGATCGACGCCCAGCGGCGCCAGAAACCGGGCCAGGGTGTTCAGATTGGTGTCGCGCGTGCGGCCCGACAGGATTTCGTCGCCGATGATCAGGACGGCGGCGGTGGGGGAGGGGGCGATCTGGGGCATGGCTCGTAGATAGGATGGGCGCGGCCCTGCGTCAGCGGCGAACCCTGACGGGCTTGAGGTTTTGTGCTAGTCTGACCATCTGAAGTCCTCAAAGCAGCCTCTTCGCCCGTTCCGCGCCCTTGCGGAGCGCGCGCCTCCCCGAAAGCCGAGCATGTACGAGACCCCCGACCTGGAAACCGACGTCTTCGTCCGCAGCCACGAAATCCGCATCTATGACGCGGAAGGGTTCGAGGGCATGCGCAAGGCCGGCCGTCTGGTCGCCGAGGCGCTGGACATGATCGGCGAGCATGTGAAGCCGGGCGTCACCACGGGCGAGTTGGACGACCTGGTGCGCGAGTTCACCCTGGACAACGGCGGCGTCCCCGCCTGCCTGGGCTACAAGGGTTACACCAAGACGGTCTGCACCTCGATCAACCACGTCGTCTGCCACGGCATTCCGGGCGACAAGGTTCTGAAGGAAGGCGACATCGTCAACATCGACCATACGGTCATCGTCGACGGTTGGCATGGCGATAGCAGCCGCATGTATCCGGTCGGCGAGATCAACGCCCGCGCCAAGAAGCTGATCGACGTCACCTATGACTCGCTGGACCTGGGCCTGGCCCAGATCAAGCCGGGGAACACCTTCGGCGACATCGGCTTCGCCATTCAGAAATTCGTCGAGGCCCAGCGCATGAGCGTGGTGCGCGACTTCTGCGGCCACGGCATCGGCCGGGTCTTCCACGACAGCCCCAACGTACTGCACTACGGCCGTCGCGGCGAGGGCGCGGTGCTGAAGCCGGGCATGTTCTTCACGGTCGAGCCGATGGTGAACCTGGGCAAGCCCGCGGTGAAGGTGCTGTCGGACGGCTGGACCGCCGTGACCCGCGACAAGTCGCTGTCGTCGCAGTGCGAACATTCGATCGGCGTGACCGAGGACGGGCTGGAAATCTTCACCGCCTCGCCGAAGGGCCTGTTCCGCCCGAAATTCTGAGTTAGTCTCCCCCTTGGGGGAGGCTGATGCTGGATCAACCGCCGGAACAACCGAAGGCCAAGCCGCACCACGCCGGGCATCGCGAGCGGCTGCGCGAACGCGCGCGCACGGCGGGCCTCCATCATCTGCCGGACTATGAGCTGCTGGAGCTGTTCCTGTTCCGCAGCCAGCCGCAGGGCGACGTCAAGCCGGTGGCCAAGGCCCTGCTTGCGCGGTTCGGGTCGCTGGCGGCGGTGCTGGCGGCCTCGGTCGAGGATCTGATGACGGTCAGGGCCGAGGATTCGCGCGGGCGGCCCAAGGGGGTGGGCGCCGAGACGGCGCTGGACCTGGCCGCCCTGCATGAAGTCTCGCGCCGGGTGGCCAAGGAAGAGGCGAACAAGCGCACCGTCATCTCGTCGTGGACGGCCCTGCTGGCCTATGTGCGCCTGTCGTTGCAACACGAGCCGCGCGAGCAGTTCCGCGTCCTCTATCTCGACAAGAAGAACCAGTTGATCCTCGACGAGATCCAGAACCGGGGCACGGTTGATCATGCCCCCGTCTATCCGCGCGAAGTGGTGCGCCGGGCGCTGGAGCTGTCGGCCAGCGCCATGATCATCGTCCACAACCATCCCTCGGGCGATCCGACGCCCAGCCGGGCCGACATCGACATGACCAAGCAGGTGGTCGAGGCGGCGCGCGCCCTGTCGGTCCAGGTTCACGACCACCTCATTGTCGGCCGCGAAGGCGTGGCCAGCTTCAAGCAACTGGGATTGATGTGACTGTTCTTTCGACCGCGCGCCTGACGCTGACGCCTGTCGCCGTCGGCGACATGGACGACCTGACCGCCCTGTGGGCCGACGCCGAGTTCACCCGCCACATCATGGGGCGCGGTCTGTCGGAGGAGGAGGTCTGGTTCCGCCTGCTGCGCGACATCGGCCACTGGCAGGCCAAGGGCTACGGCAACTGGTCGATCCGCGAGACGACGACGGGCGCCTATGTCGGCAGCGTCGGGGTGCTCGACTACCGCCGCGAGATCGACCCGCCCTTCGACGCGCCGGAGCTGGGCTGGGGCGTGGCGCCGGCCTTTCAAGGCGCGGGCCTGGCGCGCGAGGCGCTGGAGGCGGCCCTGGCCTGGACCGACGCCTATCGGCTGGAGCCGCGCACGGTCTGCATGATCTCGCCCGAGAACGCGCCTTCGGTGCGTCTGGCCGAACGGGTGGGCTATCGCCCCTACGCCCGCGCCGACTACAAGGGGTCGACCGTCGACCTGTATGAGCGTCCCCGCGTCGGATGACCGGCTGACAGAAGGGACGCGGGGCGATAAGCTTTACAATTCAGGCCCTGAGACGGCCTTCTGCCTTCTAGGAGTTCTGTGATGCCCATGTCCGTCGACGACCTTCGCGCCCATCTGGTCGAGGCCTTCCCCGACGCGGACATCGCCATTGAGGATCTGGCGGGCGACGGCGACCACTATCGCGCCCGCATCGTGTCCGAGGTCTTTCGCGGCATGAACCGCGTGCGCCAGCACCAGACCGTCTACGCCGCGCTCAAGGGCAAGATGGGCGGCGAACTGCACGCCCTGGCGCTGGAGACCTCGGCGCCGGTCGAGGCCGGCTGATCCCGTGCGCTATCGCCCCTTCGGCGCCACAGGGGCCGCGGTCTCCAGCCTGACGCTCAGCCTGGGTGCCGAGGCGACGGCGCGCGGGCCGAACGCTGTCCGCGACCTGGTGTTCGCGGGGCTGGAGGCGGGGGTGAACGCCTATCATCTGGAGCGGCTGGACCCGACGTTGCTGCAGTCCGTCGGCGAGGCCTTGGGCCATGTCGAGCGGCGGTTGGTGTGGGTCAGCGTCAGCCTGGGGGCCGACCGGGATTTCTCGGCGATGGCCCTGGGGCGTTCGATCGAACAGGGGCTGCACGCCTCGGGCCTGGGCTGGTTCGACATGGCGGTGCTGGAGCGCCCGGCCGAGAATGAGCTGCCGCAGACCTCCCTGACCGCCCTGAAGGCGATGCGGAAGGCCGAATATGTGCGGATGCTGGGGGTGTCGGGCGACGAGCCGGTGACGGATCTCTATGTCTCGACCGGGGCCTTCGACGTCCTGTTCACGCCCTTCCACGTGAATGTGCCCTGGCAGGTGCGCTCGCGCATGAGGGCCGCGCGCGATCGAGAGATGAGCCTGTTCGCCGACGACTACTTCCCCGACAGTCTGGCGACCGAGCGCCGCGCGGCTGATGCGGGCGGGCCGAAGAAGCGGGGCCTGTTCGGCGCCTGGGGCGCGAGGCGCGGCGAGGCCGATCTGGAGCGGCCGGGCTCCTTCGCCTTCCTGCACCGGACGCCGGGCTGGACCGGCGAGGCCATCTGCCTGGCCTACGCCCTGGCGGACCCGGCGGTGGCCAGCGTGCTGGTCCGGCCCAGGGACCGGGCGCATCTGGAGGAACTGGCGAGCGTGCCCGAGCGCGACCTGCCCGCCGGCCTCTCGGCCCAGATCGAGATGGCGCGGGTGGACGCTTCGGCCTGACCGCCCTCAGGCGCCGATGGCGGAGAAGGGGCCGTTGAGGAAGCTGGGCTTGCCATAGGCCAGGGGACGGCCGTCCTCGGCCAGGACGCGGCCGCCAGCCGCCTCCAGCACGGCCTGGCCGGCGGCGGTGTCCCATTCGCTGGTCGGGCCGGTGCGCGGATAGGCGTCGAAGCGGCCCTCGGCGATCAGGCAGAATTTCAGCGAGGAATCCATGCCCTGCCACTGGATGCAGCCGTTGCGGGCGGCCAGGCGTCGGGCGTCGTCTTCGCTGATGCTGTGGCTGACCAGGGCGACGGCGTCGGCCGGGCGTTCGCGCACCCGGATCGGGCGCCACGGCTCGCCGAAGGCGCGGCGAAGGGCCCCCTGGCCCGGCGCAGCCGAGCGCCAGCTGATCCCCAGGGCCGGAGCCGTCACCACGCCGGCTACGGGCGCGTCGTCGCGGATCAGGGCGATGTTGACCGAATAGCTCTCGCGCCCCTGCACAAAGCCCTTGGTGCCGTCCAGCGGGTCGATCAGCCAGAACCATGCGCCGACCGACGGCGGGGCGCCGTCGGCGGCGACCGCCTCTTCGGCCACGGCCTCGACCTGGGGCCAGTGTTCGGCCAGGCGGCTCAGGATCAGGGCCTCGGCGGCGCGGTCGGCCTCGGTGACGGGGCTGGCGTCGGCCTTGGTCTCCACGGCCGTGTCGGCCCGCCAGTAGGGCAGGATCAGGCGGGCGGCCTCCTCGGCGATGTCGGCGATGACCTCGGCCAGGCGGCCGGAGGCGAGGTCGGTTTCGAGGTCGGCGTAGGCGGAGACGATCATGAAGCGCTCGATAGACCATGCGGCCGGTTTAACGAACCGGCAAATCAGGCCACCTTGGCCTTAACCTTTTTGAAAACCTGCGCGCCGCGCCTTGGCATCATGACCGTTTCCGACGACCCCGCCTCCCTATCCGCCGCCGATTTGCCTGTGGAAGGCGCCGAACTGGCCGCCTTCATCGCCGCCAAGCTGTGCCACGACTTCATCAGCCCGGCGGGCGCGGTGATGTCGGGTCTGGACCTGCTGGACGACCCCAGCGCTCAGGACATGCGCGACGACGCCTTGGGCCTGATCCGTCAGAGCGCGGCCAAGATGGTGGCCCTGGTGCATTTCGCGCGCGTGGCCTTCGGCGCGGCGACCAGCAGCGAACAGTTCTCCGGCGCCGAACTGCACGGCCTGGTCGCGGGCCTGACCGACGGCGGGCGCGCCACGCTGGACTGGCGCGTCGGCGAGGAAACCTTCACCAAGATTCAGGCTCGCGCCCTGATCAACCTGGCCTATCTGACCGTTTCGGCCCTGCCGATAGGCGGGGCGGCGGTGGTGACGGTCCGCCGCGAAGGGGACCAACTGTTCCTGGTCGGTTCGGCCGAGGGCGCGCGCGCCCGGCTCAAGCCCGAGGCCGTGGTCGGCCTAAAGGGCGAGCGGCTGACCGAGGGTCTGGCGGGCCAGTGGATCCAGCCCTATTGGCTGTGGCTGACGGCGCGCGAGGCGGGCGGACGGCTGGACCTGGCGACCGAAGAGGGCCGCGTGGCCTTGATGGCGCGTCTGCCGGGCGCTAATGAGCAAACCGCGTTCGTCGATCCAACGCTCCGTTAACCCGCCTGAACGACTATGGCGAGAGCGTGATTTCGATCTCGCGCGAAACGGGAAATGACCCAGTGGACCCCAGAACCTGTCTGATCGTTGATGACAGCCGCATCATCCGCAAGGTGGCGCGCCGCATCCTGGAGGATCTGTCCTTCGACGTGGCCGAGGCGGCCGACGGCGCCGAGGCGCTGGACTATTGCCAGGCCGCCATGCCGCAGGTGGTGCTGCTGGACTGGCAGATGCCGGTGATGGACGGCCTGGCCTTCCTGCGTCGTCTGCGCGATCTGCCGGAGGGGCGCGCGCCCAAGGTTCTGTTCTGCTCGGTCGAGACGCGGGCCGATCGAATCGCCGAAGCCCTGTCCGCAGGGGCCGACGAATATGTTATGAAGCCTTTCGACGGCGAGATCCTGCAAGCCAAGCTCGCCGAAGTGGGAGTGGTGCAGTCGCCGTCATGACGCCGGAGGATTTCGATCGTCTTCAGACCCTGCTGGCGTCCCGCGCCGGCTTCCGGCTGACCCGAGACCGGATGCAGCTGGCCGAGCACCGGCTGGGGCCTGTGGCGCGGCGCGAGGGCTATCACAACGTCGAGGCCATGCTGACCAGCCTGTGGAGCCGCCCGGTCGCCTCCCTGGGCTGGAGCGTGATCGAGGCCCTGCTGAACGGCGAGACCTGGTTCCGGCGCGACCGCGCGGCCTTTGAGGTGATGGAGCGCGAACTGCTGCCCGCCCTGACGGCGGCGCGGCCGGGCGGTCGGGTGCGCATCTGGTGCGCCGGCGCCTCGACCGGGCAGGAGGCCTATTCCCTGGCCATCGCCGCCCTGGAGGCGGGGGCTCAGGTCGAGATAGAGGCCACGGACCTGTCGCGTCAGGCGATCGAGAAGGCCATGTCGGGCCTCTACACCTCGTTCGAGATTCAGCGCGGCCTGTCGGCGCGCGCCATGCTGCGCTGGTTCGAACAGGTCGACGACCAGTGGCGGGCGCGCCCCGAACTGCGCGCCGCCATCGCCTTCACGCGCGCCAACCTGCTGGACGAGCCGACGGATGAGGGTCGGTTCGATGTGGTCTTCTGCCGCAACGTCCTGGGCGACATGGCGCCGGAGCGTCGCGCCCGGGTGCTGGACGGGCTGGAGCGGCGGATGGTTGACGACGGCTGCCTGTTCCTGGGCCACGACGAACGGCCGGACGGCGACAGCGTGGCCTTCCGCCCGGTGGCCGGGCGCAAGGGCCTCTATGTGAAAAGCGCGGCCGCCGCGCGCCGCGCCGCCTGAACCGTCAGGCGACTGACAGCAGGCCCTGGGCGGCGACGGCCTTTACGCCGGGGCCGGGAACCTCGGCGAAGGCCAGGTCCGTGACGCCGAAATACTCATGCTGGTTCAGGGCGCACCAGTCGGTGGTGACGATGCGGACCGTCTCGCGTTGTTCGCCGCCTTCGACCGCGCCATAGACGAAGTCGCCGGTGCGGCGTGCGAAGGGCATGACCCGGTCCTGATTGGCCAGGGCGGTCAGTTCGGCCAGGCGCGCGGCCGGAACCTCGGCGGCCATCAGCTTGCCGTCGAAGCGCACCACGGCGTCGAAGGCGTAGCGGCTGACCGGACCGGCGGCCAGGCCCGTGCCCAGGGTGGTGTGGCCGATGAAGCCCGCCTGGGCCCCGGCGAAGCGGGCGAAGGTTGCGGCCACGGCGCGGCCGGTGTCGCCCAGCGACAGGGAGGTCGAACTGATCCCGAGGACGGCGCGCTCCTGATCGGTCAGATGCCGGTCCAGCGTCGTGCGGATCAGGACGGCCAGGGCCGGGTCGGCGGGGCCGTCCAGGGCGACGGTGCGCGACTGCGCCCGGACGCTTCCGTCGCTGAGATAGTCGGCCGCCGTATAGGCGTTGCTCCACGATCCGGTGTGGGCGTAGAGGCCGCGCCCCAGCTTCTCCTGGAACAGCAGGTGGTTGTGCCCGCCGATCATCAGGGCGCCGTCGGGCAGGGCGGACAGCATCCCACGATCGCCCGCCACCCCGGCGTGGCTCATCACCAGGGTCAGGTCCACGTCGTCCGTCAGGGTCGGCAGCTGAGCGTTCGCCCATTCGCTCGGCTCGGGGATCGACAGCCAGTCGCGGCTGGCCTTGGGATAGGTGTTCAGCGCGTTCGTGCCGAAGCCGATGATGCGCAGCCGTCGCTCGCCGAAGGCCAGTTCGGTCGCCGCCGGCGCATAGGGCTGACCGGTTCGGGCGTCGATGATGTTGCTGATGACGGTGATCCCCAGGCCGCGCATGCGCGCGACCACCTCATGCAGGTCCGGCGTCAGGTCGTTGTCGTGGTTGCCCAGATTGACCACCGTCGGGGCGATGGCGGGCAGGGCGGCCAGGAAGGCCCAGTCGATCGCGCCTTCGGAGCGCACCGAGACGACGTTGCCGTGCTCGAAGATGTCGCCGTCGATCGCGATCAGATGCGGAACCGGCCGGCTGCGGACCTCGGCGCGCAGGGCGGCCAGCAGCTGGGCGCTGCGCTCATAGGCGGAGTGCAGGTCGGACATGGCCAGGACGCGGCCGACGACGGCTCCCTCGCGAGGCTGGCCGAGGGCGGGCAGGGCGCCGCCGATCAGCGGCAGGGCGGCTGCGGCGCTTAGGAAGCGGCGACGGGAGGGGAAGGCGAAGGTCATCTGAAAGTCTCCGGTGCGCGACCCTGCGGGAGACGACGCAGCCGATCTGCATGGCACGGCGGGTTGCACTGCACAACTTGAGGGGCGTCTCATATGTGAAACGAACGGCGGTTTGTTCCGGCCTGTGTCCCTGTCGCGAAAGGTTCACGGTGAAGGGCGTTTCGGTGCTGGAACCGGCGACGCTTCAGGCCTAGGGGCTGCGGCGATTCACCCGCCCAAGATCATCAAGAAGGGGATATCTCGATGACGCGTCTCTCGGTTCTCGCCGCCTCCGCCAGCGGTCTGGCCCTGCTGCTTTCCACGCCGGCCCTGGCGCAATCCGCCGACGTCCAGGCCGAACAGGCCGCCGCCGTCGGCGACATCGTCGTCACCGCCCAGCGTCGCAGCGAAAGCATCCGCGACGTGCCCTTCGCCGTCACGGCGATGAACACCGAGACGCTGAACGCCGTGAACGCCGGCGGCGGCGACATCCTGCAGCTGTCGGGTCGCGTGCCCAGCCTGCAGGTCGAAAGCTCCAACGGCCGCTACGCCCCGCGCTTCTACATCCGCGGCCTGGGCAATGTGGACTTCGACTTCACGGCCTCGCAGCCGGTGTCGATGGTGATGGATGAGCTGGTTCTGGAAAGCGTCTATCTGAAGGGCTTCCCCCTGTTCGACGTGAAGCAGCTGGAAGTGCTGCGCGGGCCGCAGGGCACCCTGTTCGGCCGCAACACTCCGGCGGGCGTCATCAAGATCGACACGACCAAGCCCGGCGACGAGTTCACCGGCTTCGGCTCGCTGACCTACGGAAACTACGGTTCGACCCGCGCGGAGGCGGCCGTGACCCTGCCGGCGTCGGATACGCTGTCGGTGCGCGTCGCCGCCCTGTGGAACCACCGTGATGACTGGGTCAACAACGCCTATGACGCCCCCTTCGCCAAGAAGGACGGCAAGGATCTGGGCAATTTCGACGATGTGGCGGGCCGCATCCACGTCGCCTGGACTCCGACCGATCGCCTGTCGACCCTGCTGACCCTGCAAGCGCGCGACTATGTGGGCACGGGCACGATGAACCGGGCCAACGTCCTGACCAAGGGCTCGAACAAGCTGAACGACAACTTCGACCGCGACACGGTTTGGTATGACGGCGGCCGCAACAACTTCCAGAAGCAGAAGACCACCTCGCAGTCGCTGCAGGTCGCCTATGACTTCGGTCCCGCGACTCTGACCGGCGTGGTCGGCTCCTTCCAGGGCTGGTCGCAGGGCAATGGCGACATCGACGGCGGCGTCTCGAAGGGCGCGCCGGCCGGCGCCGGCTATAAGACCCCGTTCGCGGTCGAGTCCGGCACCCTGTCCAGCGACCTGCTGCAAAACACCTATGAGCTGCGCCTGACCTCGAACGGCGCGGGCCGTCTGGGCTGGCAGGTCGGCGCCTTCTATTGGGACGAGCGCATCAACCTGGTGTCGGGCGGCTTTGACGGCGTCGGCGGCGTCATGCCGACTAAGGTCACGGACATCGTGCAGAAGTCGGACTCCTGGTCGGTCTTCGGTCAGGCCAACTATCAGGTCACGGAGGCTCTGAAGCTGACCGGCGGCCTGCGCTACACCGACGACAGCCGCGACTATCACGGCCGCCTTCTGGTCGGCACGCCGGCCGGCGCCGAGGGCAAGGTCTCGGTCGGCGACGAGCAGGTCAGCTGGGACGTGAGCGCCCTGTACGAAGTCAACGACAGCCTGAACCTGTTCGCCCGCGTGGCCAGCGGCTATCGCGGCCCGTCGATCCAGGGCCGCAACCTGCCGGTTCTGACCACGGCGGATTCGGAAACCGTCATGTCCTATGAGGCCGGTTTCAAGGCCCGCCTGTGGGACGGCCGCGCCCGCCTGAACGCCACCGCCTATCTGTATGACGTCAAGGACATGCAGTTCACGGCCATCGGCGGCATCGACAACTCCAACCGCCTGATCAACGCCGACAAGGGTCAGGGCTACGGTCTGGAGATCGACGGCGACGTCTATCTGGGCGCGGGCTTCACCCTGGCCGGCGGCGTGGCGTGGAACCACACCGAGATCAAGGACAAGGATCTGCTGGTCGCCATCTGCGGCAACCACCTGTGCACCATCACCGATCCGATCGTGAAGGTCGGCGCCAATGACCGCGCCAACATCGACGGCAACCCCTTCCCCCAGGCGCCGGAGTATTCGGCCAACCTGACCCTGTCCTACGTCCGCCCCATCGGCGACGCTCAGGAGCTGTTCGCCTCGACCGACTGGGTGATGCAGAAGGACTTCAACCTGTTCCTCTATGAGGCGGTCGAGTTCCGTCAGGACACCAACTTCGAAGGCGGCCTGCGTGCGGGCTGGCGCGACCTGAACCAAGGTCTCGAGGCGGCCGTCTATGTCCGCAACATCACCGACGAGGCCAACATCCTCGGCGCCATCGACTTCAACAACCTGACGGCCTTCGTCAACGAACCGCGCATGTACGGCGTGGAGCTGTCGAAGCGCTTCTAAGCCTTTACGACTGATCGCATCGGAGGGCGGCGGCGGGGAGACCTGTCGCCGCCCTCTTGCCATTCCGGTCCAGCTTGGTCCTACTGCGGACCGGATCGGGGAGGATCTCATATGCGGCTGGCCTTGCTGTTCGGATCGCTGACGCTCGCCTTCTTGCTGGCGGTGTGGACCACCCAGGCGCCGAAGCCGCGCGCGGCGGACGCGCCCGCCGTCGCCTTCTCGGCCGCGCGGGCCATGACCGACATCGAACAGATCGCCCGCGCGCCGCACCCGGTCGGTTCGCCCGAGCACGCGCGGGTCCGCGCCTATCTGAGCGCCCGGCTGACGCAGCTGGGACTGGAAGTCAGCGAGCAGGCCGGGCCGTTGTCGCCCGCCTCGGTCAAGCGGCTGGCGCGCGCGGGCGGCGATCCGGCGGCGGCGGACAATCAGGCGGTCAATCTGATCGGCGTCCTGCCCGGAAAAGACCGCAGCCAGCCCGCCGTCATGCTGATGGCCCACTATGACACCGTGGTCGGCTCGCCCGGCGCGGCCGACGATTCCGCCGGGGTCGCCGCCATTCTGGAAGTAGTGCGGGCGATCAAGGCGCGCGGTCCGGTCGAGCGTGATCTGGTCGTCCTGCTGACCGACGCCGAGGAGCTGGGTCTGGACGGGGCGCGGGTCTTCTTCGGCGGCCATCCCCTGCGCGACCGCATCGGGGCGGTGGTGAACCTTGAGGCGCGCGGCGGCGGCGGCCGCGCCGCCATGTTCGAGACCGGGCGTGAGGCCGGCCCGACCGTGCAGCTGTTCCGTCGTGCGGCGGCCAGGGCCGACGGCGGGACCACCGCCACCTCCATCGCCGCCTTCATGTACGAGCGGATGCCCAACGGCACCGACTTCACCGTGCCCAAGGATCGGGGGATCGGCGGGTTGAACCTGGCCTTCATCGGCCGCCCGGATCAGTACCATTCGGCCAACGCCACGCCCGCCAACCTGGATCGGGGCGCGGTCCAGCATCTGGGCTCCCAGGCGCTGGAGGCGGCCGATGCGCTGGCGCGCGCGTCCAGCCTGCCGGCCAAGGGCGAGAACCTGGTCTACTCAGACGTCTTCGGTCGCTGGATGATCGCCCATGCGCAAGGAACCGGCTGGGTTCTGCTGGCGCTGGCGGCGGCGTTCGGCGGTTTCGCCGCCTGGCGGGCGCGGCGCCGGGCGGGACTGACGGCGGGGCGGGTCGGCTTGGGCGTGTTGGACGGGCTGTGGTTCCTGACCGGGGGCGTGATCCTGGTGCAGGCGGCGCGCCTGCTGGCCGGGCCGCTATCGAGCCGCGCCGATTCGCCGGACGTCTACTACACTCTGCTGCGCCGCCTGCCGTGGATGGAGGCGGGGGCGACGCTGACGATCATCGCCCTGGCCTTGGTCCTGCTGACCGGCGCGCGCCGGGCGCGGCCGCGCGTGATCGGGGGGGCGTTCGCCGTCTTGACCGCCGTCGTCCTGCTGGTCGGCGGGTTCAGTCCGGTGATGCTGGGGCTGGGCGTGGCCGCCATCATCCTGTCGCTGTGGCCAGGCCGCGCTGAGCGTTCGGCCTGGGGCGGCTGGCTGGGTCTGATCGCCCTGATCTTCGTCTTTGGTTGCGCCTTGCAGGGCGCAGCGCCTGAAGCGGCCCTGCTGTTCGTCTGGCCGGTGTTGCTGGCCGCGACGGCGGCGGCCCTGGCGGCCTTGATCGACCCCGACCTGACGCGGCCGCTCGGCCTTCTGCCCGTCGTCGTGGCGACCGTACTGGGCGGCGCCTGGCTGCTGGGGATCGGCCATTTTGTCTTCCTGGGCGTCGGGATGGACATGCCGGGCGCCCTGGCCTTGATCGCCTTGCTGGTCCTGCTGTTCGCCCGGCCTCTGGCGCCGGGCGCGAAGGCGGCGCGCCTGGTGCTGTTGGCGGCGGCGGCCTGTCTGATCGCGGGCGTCGGGCTGAATGTTTCGGCCCAGCTGCTGGCGCCGTCGCCCGCCGTGGCGGAGGCCTTGCCCTAGACGGGCGCTGGCGTCGGACCGCGCGACCGTTTATCGCAGCCGATCATGAGCGATCCTGTCCTGGTCACCGGCTCCGCCGGCTTCATCGGTTTCCACACCGCCCGGCGTCTTCTGGAGCGGGGCGAGAGCGTCATCGGCCTGGACAACCTCAACGCCTATTACGATCCGGCGCTGAAGCAGGCGCGGCTGGCCCAGCTTCAGGCCTATCCGAACTATCGTCATTACACGCTGGACCTGGCTGATCGCGACGGCGTCGCCGCCCTGTTCGCCGAGCACAAGCCGCGCCGGGTGGTCCACCTCGCCGCCCAGGCGGGCGTCCGCTACAGCCTGGAAGCGCCCGAGACCTATGTCGATTCCAACGTCGTCGGCTTCCTCAGCATCCTGGAAGGCTGCCGCGCGGTCGAGGCGGCCAACCTGGTCTTCGCCTCGACCAGTTCGGTGTTCGGGGCCAACCGCGCCCTGCCGTTCTCGGTGCGCCGGCCGGCCGATCATCCGCTGACCGTCTATGCCGCGACCAAGCTGGCCAATGAGGCCATGGCCCACTCCTACGCCCACCTGTTCGGCTTTCCGGCGACGGGCCTGCGCTTCTTCACCGTCTACGGGCCGTGGGGCCGCCCGGACATGGCCCTGTTCAAATTCACCCGCGCCATCCTGAAGGACGAGCCGATCGACGTGTATGGCGAGGGACGGATGAGCCGCGACTTCACCTATGTCGACGACATCGTCACCGGCGTGATCGCCGCTCTGGACCGTCCCGCCGCGATCGATCCGGCGTGGGACGCGACCGCCCCCAATCCGGCGACCAGCGGCGTCGCGCCCTGGCGCATCCTGAACCTGGGCGCGGGCCGTCCCGTGCCGCTGATGCGCTACATCGAAGTGCTGGAGACCAAGCTGGGCCGCAAGGCCAAGCTGAACCTGATGCCCATGCAGGACGGCGACGTGGCCGACACCGAAGCCGACGTGACCGACACCCTGGCCGCTCTCGACTACGCCCCGTCGACCCCCGTGGAGGAGGGCGTCGCCCGCTTCGTCGACTGGTACTGCAACTTCTACCGCGAAAATTGAGGCGCACAGGCGGTCGCCCTGGAGGGCTGGCTCACGTAATGATTTCGCAGAGATGCCTTGGTGGAGCCGAGGGGAGTCGAACCCCTGACCTCGTCATTGCGAACGACGCGCTCTACCAACTGAGCTACGGCCCCGACCGACAGGCAGGGGCGGGACATAGAAGCGTCCAGGGGGGCGTGTCAACGGGCCGCGCACGAATCCTTGGCGATCCGCGGCGGGGCCGCTAGAAGCGGCGTGAACGAAGCAGGAGTTTCTCATGGGTTTCGCCCTTGTCTGGCTGGTGAACGCCGTCGTCACCTTGATGATCTGGTGCATCATCGCCTCGGCGATCCTGAGCTGGCTGTTCGCCTTCGACGTGATCAATCCGCGCAATCGCTTCGTGGGCCAGATCGCCTATGTGCTGGATACGGTGACGCGGCCGATCCTGGGACCGCTCCAGCGGGTGGTGCCGTCGCTGGGCGGCATCGACATAACGCCGATCATCGCCTTGCTGGCGCTGCAGTTCCTGAGCGTGCTGTTCAATCGGACGGTCGCGCCCATGCTCATCATGTCGCTGGGCTAAGGCGGGCGAGACGGGGCGCCGTTGAATGCGGGCCACGGGGGCGAGGGATTCGGCGTTCGGCCTCCATTTCCGCCCTTGCGTGGCGCGAACGGGCTCCTAAGGTGCCGAGGATGGGTTCCCTAACGGACCGGATTTTACGCGTAATTCATGACCACGATCAGGACAGTCGCCGTCATCGGCGCCGGGCAAATGGGTTCGGGCATCGCTCAGGTGGTGGCCGCCGGCGGCTATGAGGTGAAGCTGTACGACATCGCGTCGGACCGCGTGACCCTGGCCCTGGGCGAGATCGCGGCCAGCCTGGCGCGACGCGCGGCGCGTGGCCTGTCGAGCGAGGCGGAGGCCCAGGCCGCGCTTCAGCGCATCACCGCCGTGAAAACCCTGGCCGAGGCGGCTGAGGCGGATCTGATCATCGAGGCCGCGTCCGAGGAGGAAGCGGTCAAGAAGGGCGTCTTCACCGAGCTGACGCCGCTTCTGGGGCCCGATACGCTGCTGGCGTCCAACACCTCCTCGATCTCCATCACCCGCCTGGCCTCGGTTACCGATCGGCCTGAGCGCTTCATCGGCCTGCACTTCATGAAGCCGGCGCCGACGATGAAACTGGTCGAACTGGTGCGCGGCATCGCCACCTCGGCCTCGACCTTCGAGACGGCGGTCGCCTTCGCCGAGAGCCTGGGCAAGATCATCACGGAGTCCGAGGACTTCCCCGCCTTCATCGTCAACCGCATCCTGGTGCCGATGATGAACGAGGCGGTCTATGTGCTGTACGAAGGCGTCGGCGACGTGGTCTCGATCGACAAGGCGCTGAAGCTGGGCGCCAACCATCCGATGGGACCGCTGGAGCTGGCGGACTTCATGGGGCTGGACGTGGCCCTGGCCATCATGAACGTGCTGTATGACGGCCTGGCCGACAGCAAGTATCGGCCCTGTCCGCTGCTGGTGAAGTATGTCGAGGCCGGCTGGCTGGGCAAGAAGAGCGGGCGCGGCTTCTACGACTATTCCGGCGAGACGCCGGTTCCGACCCGCTGATGGCCGTCGCTTTTCCTTCTCTTCCGGGCCTGAAGCGCGTGGCGCCGCGGCGCGGTGCGGGCGCCCTGGTTCCGGCCGCCCTGGCGGCGGCGGCCTGGCCTCCGGTGATCCTGACCCTGTTCATCTGGCCGCCCGAGAACTGGTGGTCGGGCGTGGATACGGACTGGCGGCTGGTGATGCTGGCGGTCGGACTGATCGCGGCGCCGACAGGTCTCTGGCTGCTGCTCGACAGCCACGGCAAGACCGGGCGCCCGTCGACGCGGCTGGGCGTGGTTTGCCGCTTCACCGTGTTCGGCGGCCTGCTGGCGGCGGCGATGCAGACGGTCATGGCCGTGATCATGGCGGGCCTGGCGGGCGCCGCCTCGCAGAGCCTCGTCCAGGGCGTGGGCGCGATCGAGACGGCCTTGCTGATCTATGGCGTCGGCGGCCTGCCGCTGGCGGTCATGATGGGCGTCAGCTACGCCCTGTGGGGCGGCCTGTGCGTGGCCTATCTGGGCTTTGTCCCGGCGCCGACGGTCAAGAACCGCATGGGCGTCCTGGCCGAACGGGACGTTACGGGGATTTAACGTGAAGCGAAGCGGCCGTCCCGACTAAGCCTCGACCTCTTCACCAGAACAGGGACGAGCATGAGGGATCAGGTCGAGACGGTTCAGCCGAAGCCGGTGGCGGCGGATCAGCGGGTCGTGACGCTGGACGTGCTGCGCGGCGCGGCGGTTCTCGGAATCCTAGCGGTCAATGCCGCCTTCTTCTCCTTGCCGCTGGAAGCTCTGGACATGGCGCCGGAGCAGTCGCCCTTTCCCGCCGTGCCGGGCGCGTCGGGCGTGGCGCAGTGGGTCGTCGATGTCTTCTTCACCCAGAAGTTCGTGACCCTGTTCTCCATGCTGTTCGGCGTGTCCATCTTCCTGGTCGGCGGCGAGCGCGGTGATGAGGCGAAGGGGCGCGTTCTACGCCGTCGCCTGATGTTCCTGGCGCTGTTCGGCCTGATTCATGGTGCGGCCTTCTGGTACGGCGACATCCTGCTGCTCTACGCCTGGTCGGGGCTGTTCGTGATGTTGATGCGATCCATGTCGGCCAAGTCGCTGATCTGGATCGGCGCCGGCGCCACAGTGTTTCTGGCGACCTTGCAGGCGGCCTTTGTGCTGGCCATAGTTCACTTCCCGGAGGTTATGGCCGGCCTGAACGAAAGCGTATCCGACACCGCGGTCGCTGATGCGATCGCCGCCTATCAGAGCGGCTGGGCGGGGGCGATGCTGCAGAACCTGAAGGCCTGGGGTTTCGCAACGACTGCGAGCCTGTTGATGTATGTCTTCTCGATCGTGCCGTTGATGATGCTGGGGATGGGCCTGTTCAAGGCCGGCTTCTTCCACGGCCGGGTTCCGACGTGGATCTATCTGGCGCTGATCGCAGGCGGGGCGACGGTGCTGACTCTTCTGGGCGTGCTGCAATGGCGCGAGCTCCAGGTCGGGCCGGTTGCGGAGGGGACGGGCGGATGGGCCGCCGTGGCGGAGTCCTATCCGCTGATCATCACCCTGGCCTACGCTTCGGCGCTGATCCTGGCGACGACGCGCGGCGTGGGTTGGCTGCGCAAGGCGTTGGCGCCGGTGGGGCGGATGGCCTTCACCAACTATCTGACCCAGACCCTGATCATGACGACGATCTTCTACATGCCGTGGGGGCCGCGTCTGTTCGGTCAGGTCGACTATCCGATGCAGTGGGCCATCGTCGTCGGCGTCTGGGCGCTGCAGCTGATCTGGTCGCCGCTGTGGCTGTCGAAGTTCACCATGGGGCCGTTGGAGTGGCTGTGGCGGCGTCTGAGCTATGGACGCGGTCTGCCCCTGCGCCGTACGACCTGAGCGGGAAGGGGCGGCGGCGAGTTGCGGCGACGGAACTGATGGCTTAATCGCCGCTTCATGACCGACGAAGCCTCCAACCGCCCCGAAGCTCGCGCGCCGCGCGGGTTCGCCGACCGTCGCGGCCGCGACCTGACCGCCGAGCGCCGCATCGTCGCGCGCGTGTCCGAGGTCTATGAGCGCTGGGGCTTCGAGGCGCTTGAGACGCCAGCCTTCGAATACGCCGACGCGCTGGGCAAATTCCTGCCGGACGCCGACCGCCCGAACGAAGGCGTATTCGCGCTTCAGGACGACGACGATCAGTGGATGGCCCTGCGCTACGACCACACGGCGCCGCTGGCCCGTTTCGCCGCCCAGAACTGGGAGACCCTGCCCAAGCCGTTCCGCCGCTACGCCTATGGGCCGGTGTGGCGCAATGAGAAGCCGGGGCCGGGCCGCTTCCGCGAGTTCTGGCAGTGCGACGCCGACACGGTCGGCTCCGACCGACCCGAGGCCGACGCCGAGATCATCGCCATGGGCTGCGAGGGCCTGCGCGCCGCGGGTCTGGCGGCCGGGCAGGCGGTGATCCGCGTCTCCAACCGCAAGCTGTTCGACGGCCTGTTCGACGCGGGCGGGATCACGGATCCTGTGCAGCGGCTGACGGCCCTGCGCGCGGTGGACAAGTATGACCGCCTCGGCGTCGAGGGCGTGCGCCTGCTGCTGGGCGAGGGCCGTCTGGACGAGTCCGGCGACTACACCAAGGGCGCGAACCTGCCTTCCTCGGTGATCGGGGCGATCGAAGCGTTTCTGGCTTCGGCCGAGACGCCGGGGCTCAGCCGCGCGGGCGTGCTGGACGCCGTGTCCGGCGCGGCCTTGGGCGCGGCGGGCGAAGAAGCGCTGAAGGAGCTGGCCGCCATCGACCGCGCCCTGAACGCCATGGGCGTGTCGCAGGACGACGTGCGCTTCGACCCGACCATCGTGCGCGGGCTGGAATACTACACCGGCGCGGTGTTCGAGGCCGAACTGCTGCTCGACACCAAGGACGAGAAGGGCCGCACAGTGCGCTTCGGCTCGATCGGCGGCGGCGGGCGCTATGACGACCTGGTGTCGCGTTTCACCGGCCAGTCGACCCCGGCGACGGGTTTCTCGTTCGGCGTGTCGCGTCTGGCCTCGGCCCTGCGCGCGGCCGGTCGCGGCGCCGAGGACGAGACGCGCGGGCCGGTGGTGGCCATCGTCTTCTCCGAGGACGACATGCAGCACTATCTCGACGCCGTGTCCGAACTGCGCGCGGCGGGCGTTCCGGCCGAGCTGTATCTGGGCCGGGCGGGCATGAAGGCGCAGATGAAGTACGCCGACCGTCGCGGGGCCCCTGCCGCCGTCATCCTGGGCGGAGACGAGATCGCCGCCGGGCAGGTGACGATCAAGGATCTGGACGCCGGACGCGCCCGCGCCGCCGCCATCACGGACAATAACGCCTGGAAGGCCGAGCGTCCGGGGCAGCAGACCGTAGCCCGCGATCAACTGGTCGCGGTGGTCCGTTCTATTATCGAATAAGTTTCGATAATATCCCTGACGAAGACGTGACTTATCAACGTTCAGTTACGAAAGAACGCTCTTTCGATAGAGGCTTGATTGACTTGACCCCCTCGATGGCGTCATTTGGTCTCACTCAAGAGGCGCAGCGCTCAGCCGCAGCGACATCTTGAAGGCGTTTCGGGGAGGAAACGTCCGCTCCTGAGAGAGCGAGAAGGCCCGCTGCGATGTATCCCCCGCAGCGGGCTTTTTCATGCCTGGAAGCCAAGAATTTTATCGAAGAGTGTTCGATATAGGGGCGGTTTTGGCATGGAGGAGCGTCGGGAGACAGCGCCATGAAAAAGGGCCGGAGCGTCGCCGCTCCGGCTCTCTTCGTTCAGCAGGCGCGGCGTCCTACCAGATGCGGACGCGCTCTTCCGGCGACAGGTAGTATTTGGTCCCCGGCTTGACGCCGAAGGCGTCGTACCAGGCGTCGATGTTGCGGACCGGACCGATCACGCGGAATTCGGCCGGGCTGTGCGGATCGGTGGCGATCTGATTGATCAGCGCGTCGTGACGGTATTTGGACTGCCAGACCTGGGCCCAGCCGTAGAAGAAGCGCTGGTCGCCGGTCGTGCCGTCGATCACCGGGGCGGGCTGGCCCTTCAATGACAGGTGATAGGCCTCCAGACCGACCGCCGTACCGGCGGCGTCGCCGATGTTCTCGCCCATGGTCAGGCCGCCCTGGACGGGGTGGCCGGGGACGGGTTCGAATTGGTCGTACTGGGCGCCCAGACGCTTGGTCAGGCTTTCGAAATTGGCCTTGTCCTGTTCCGTCCACCAGTTGCGAAGCACGCCGTCGCCGTCGGACTTGGAGCCCTGGTCGTCGAAGCCGTGGCCGATCTCGTGGCCGATCACACCGCCGATGCCGCCGTAGTTGACGGCCGGGTCCGCATCCGGGTCGAAGAAGGGCGGCTGCAGGATGGCGGCGGGGAAGACGATCTCGTTATTGGCCGAGTTGTAATAGGCGTTCACCGTCTGGGGCGTCATGCCCCACTCGTCCTTGTCGACCGGCTGGTCCAGGCGCGACAGGCGGTAGTTCCACTGGAACTGGCCCATGCGCTGGCTGTTGCCAAACAGGTCGTCGGCCTTGATCTCGAGCGCCGTATAGTCGCGCCACTTGTTCGGATAGCCGATCTTGACGGTGAACTTCCGCAGCTTCTCCTGAGCGGCCGCCTTCGTCTCCACGCCCATCCAGGTCAGGTTGTCGATGCGGTGCGACAGGGCGGTGCGCAGGTTGGCGACCAGCTCTTCCATCTTGGCCTTGGATTCGGCCGGGAAGTATTCGGCGACATAGAGACGGCCCGCGGCCTCGCCCAGGGCGCCCTCGGCGAAGCTGATGGCGCGCTTCTCACGGCTGCGCTGTTCGGGCTGGCCGGCCAGGTCGCGCGAATGGAACGCCCACTGGGCGTCCGAGAAGCGTTGCGACAGCATGGGGGCGGCGTCGTCCGTGGTGTGGAAGGCCTGCCACGCCTGCAGGGTCGCCACCGGCGTCTCGGCGAAGATGGCGGCCATCTTCGGCATGGCCGTGTTCTGGCGCACGATCACGCGGTCGACCGCGCCCAGACCGGCGGCGTTGAAATAGCCGGCCCAATCGAAGCCGGGCGCTTCGGCGGCCAGGGTCTGGATCGAATAGGGGTTGTAGGTCTTGTCGCGGTTGCGGTTCTCGATCGGGGTCCAGTGCGCCTCGGCGATCCGGTCTTCCAGGGCGACGATGGCGGCGGCCGAAGCGGCCGGGTCGGTCCAGCCGATGTAGGTCAGCATCTGCTCGATATAGGCCTGATACTTCTGCTTCTTGTCGGCGAAGCGGGCGTCCAGATAGTAGTCGCGGTTGGGCATCCCTAGGCCTGACTGGCCCGTGGTCACGGCGTAACGAGTGGGGTTCTTCTGGTCGATGGTGACGCCTGTGCCGAAGAAGGAGCCGCCTGCGCGCCCCTGGGTCTGGCCCATGTAGGCGGCGATCTTCTCATGGCTGTCCGCGGCGCGGATGGCGGCCAGATAGGGGGCCAGCGGCTGGGCGTCCAACTGGTCGACGCGGGCCTGATCGATGAAGGCGCGGTAGGCGTCGGCGATCTTCTGCTCGTCCGAACCGGAGGCCAGATCGGTGCGTGCGGCCAGGTCCGTCACCAGCTTCTTCATGCGGTTGTCCGACAGTTCGCGCAGCAGGGCGAACGAGCCGTAGGAGGTGCGGTCCGACGGGATGGTCAACTGGTCCAGCGCGGCGCCGTTGGCGTAGCGGAAGAAGCTGTCGCCCGGATCGACCGAGGTGTCGCGACCGGCCAGATCGAAGCCCCAGGTTCCGTATCGGGGCGCGTCCGTGCCCTGCCAGCCGGAGGCGCCGCCCTGGGCGGCCGGTGTCTGGAACAGTTCGAAGACGGTGCAGGCCTCGTCGATGCAGGCGTGGTCATGGCCGTCGTGGGCCAGGGCGGCAGCCGGCGCCAGAAGGGCGGCCGCAGCGACCCCCGCGAACAGTTTCTTCATTCTTGTTTCCTCATCTCGGACCCCAAGGGGCGCGCTGCCCAAAGCCTAGAGGCAGGGGCGATCCAGCGGTCTTAAAAAATTTTAGCGCGCCGCGCGAGGGCGGACTGAATTCCCTCTTCTGGGCCTTTGACCGCCGCAATGATGCTGAAGCGAAATAGACTGAGGCATAAAGCCAAGCTTTGAGCTGGAGAGCTTTCCTGACCTTGCGGCATCAGTAGAACTCCTTAGTCGTGTTGAACTCCTAAGCGTGGTGCGGCAGAGTTTTCTGCCGCCTGTGACCCATTTTGGTCATTGTTCGGTGATGAAAGTTCACCACTTCCTCCTAGGAGCATTCTCCCTTGTCCCAGGCTCGCGTCAGATCGACGGCGAGCCGCGATGAGGCGAACGCCGCACATAGATGAGTTTAGAGCCGCCGCCGATGCGTGAATCTTCCCAGTCCGCCCCTGCCGTCGCCGAAGCCGAAGTCCAGCCTCGGCTGAACCGCCGCCAGGCCGCCAAGGTGCGCACGCGTCAGAAGGTTCTGGACGCCGCCCGCACCCTCTTCGCCGAGCGCGGCTATGACGCCGCCACCATTCGCGACATCGCCAAGGGCGCCGGCATGTCGACCGGCGCGGTCTTCGCCAACTTCCAGGACAAGGCCGAGCTGTTCGAAGCCGTCTTCTCCGAAGAGATGGAAGGCCTGCTGCTCGACATCCGCACCGCCGCCGCCGAGGGCCGTGTCCTGGACCGCCTGTCGAACGGGCTGACTGCGGGCTATCACCGCTCGCTGGGCCATCTGCCGCTGATGCAGGCCATGGTGGCGCGTTCGTGGTTCCAGCCGGAAGACGCCGATTTGCGCTCGCGCGCGTTCGTCCGTCCCCTGGTCGAGGCCGTGGCCGAGATTCTGCAGGCCGGCGTGCGTGAAGGCGAGCTGCGCCAGGACGTGGACCTGCCCATGTTGGCGCGTCTGATCTGGGACGTCTTCATCAACAACTTCCGCTTCGCCGCCTATGACAACTGGGGCATCGAAGAGCTGACGCCGCATATCCGCAAGCAGCTGGAACTGATCCTGTCCAGCCAGCTGGCGCGCCAGTAAGGCTTAGCCAGAACCTGATTGAGGGCCGTACGCCGAACGGGCGTGCGGCCCTTTTTCCATGCGCTGATCGGATCGACTGGCGGTTTCTCCCGCCCCGATGGAACGGCGGTCTTGCTGGCGGGTTGCAGTCAAAGGCCAAGCTGAACGATGGGAGGGCGCCATGTCGTCCATTGAGCGCGGACGGGGCTTCGGCAGCGTTCTTGTCAGACTTCTAGGGATCATCATGGCCCTGATCGGGCTGGCGCTGACCATCGGCGGAGGCCAGCTGATCATGCTTGGCGGCTCGGCCTACTATCTGATTGTCGGTCTGTTGATGATCGTGTCGGGCGGGTTACTGGCCCTGCTCAGACCGTTCGGCGCATGGCTCTATGTCGCCATCTTCATCGGCACTGTAGTGTGGGCGCTGTGGGAGGTCGGGCTGAACGGCTGGGCTCTGGTCCCACGCGTGGTGGCGCCGCTGGTGCTGCTGATCGCCGTGGTGTGCAGCTTCCCGGTTCTAAAGCGCGAAGACGGCGGAGGCCGGCTGATGCTGGGCGGTCTGGCGGCCGTCGTGGTCTTCGGCCTGATCTCCGGCGTAGTGGTGGCCCAGGCGAACAAGGCGCGGGTGCTCAGCCCGGTTCCGGGCGCATCGAACGGCGGCGTGGGCGATCCTGCGATCCTGAAGGTCGGCGCCGACTGGCCCGCCTGGGGCGGCTCGGACAGCGCCCAGCGTTATTCCCCCCTGAAACAGATCAACAGGGACAATGTGAAGGGCCTTCAACGGGCCTGGACCTTCCGCACGGGCGACCTGCCGGATGAACGCTGGGGCGCCGAAACGACGCCGCTGAAGATCGGCGACACCCTTTACATGTGCTCGGCGCGTAACCGGCTGTTCGCGATCGACGCGGCGACGGGCAAGCAGAAGTGGACCTATGATCCCAAGGTCGCTGACGACCAGATTCCCTATACCGCCGCCTGCCGGGGCGTGACCTATTACGCCGCGCCTAATGTTGATGCGGCCCAGCCCTGCGCCACGCGGATTATCGAGGGCACGCTGGACGGGCGGTTGGTGGCGGTGGACGCGCGCACGGGCCTTCCCTGCGCGGGTTTCGGGACCAATGGCTCTGTCAGCATCAAGCACGGCATGGGCGATCCCTATCCGGGGATGGTGTCGATCACTTCGGCACCGGTCATAGTGCGCGGCGTGGTGGTTACGGGCCATCAGGTGCTGGACGGTCAGAAGCGGTGGAACGCCTCCGGCGTGATCCAAGGCTTTGACGCGGTGACGGGCGAGCTGCGCTTCGCCTGGGACATGATGCGGCCGGACATCACGACCCTGCCGCCGGAAGGCGAGACCTATACGCCGGGCACGCCGAACATGTGGACTACGGCCACGGCGGACGAGGCGCTGGGTCTGGTCTTCCTGCCGATGGGCAACTCCTCGGCTGACTATTATTCCGGCCTGCGCCGCCCGGCGGAGAACGAATACTCGACCTCACTGGTCGCGTTGGACGTGACCACGGGCAAGCCGCGCTGGCATTTCCAGACGGTGCGCAAGGATGTCTGGGACTATGACCTCGGCTCGCAGGCGACCCTGGTCGACATGCCGATCAACGGAGCCATGGTTCCGGCGGTGATTCTGCCGTCCAAGCAGGGCGACCTCTACATCCTGGATCGTCGCACTGGCCAACCGCTGCATAAGGTCGAGGAGCGTCGCGTGCCCCAAGGCGGCGTCGAGCCGTCGCAGCGCAGCCCGACCCAGCCCTTCTCCCTGTTCCACACGCTGAGGAAGGCGGACCTGACCGAACGCGACATGTGGGGCATGTCTCCGATCGACCAGATGGTCTGCCGCATCCAGTTTCGTCAGGCGGCCTATGATGGCTATTTCACGCCGCCGACGGCGGACCGCTATTGGATTCAGTATCCGGGTTACAACGGCGGCTCAGACTGGGGCGGCGTGGCGGTCGATCCGGCGCGCGGCGTGATCGTCGCCAACTACAATGACATGCCTAACCATAACCGCCTGGTGCCCCGCGCCGAGGCCGAACGTCTGGGCTGGTTCGCGCGCGACGATCCCCGCTATATCGAACGCGAGAAGGTTGCGGCGAACCGCGGCGGCAGTCTGTCGAAATCCAAGGCAGAGGGCGCGGGCGATCCGCAGATGGGCGTGCCCTACGCCATCGACGTCAACGCGGGCTGGCGGGTCAAGTTCACCGGCCTGCTGTGCAAACAGCCGCCTTATGGCGGGATGCGCGTCATCGACCTGAAGAGCGGCCGCACCCTGTGGGATCGGCCATTCGGCACGGCTAGGAAGAACGGGCCGTTCGGCATTCCGTCGATGTTGCCGCTGGAGATCGGCACGCCGAACAACGGCGGCTCGGCGGTGACGGCGGGCGGACTGATCTTCATCGCCGCCGCGACGGACGACCTCATCCGCGCTATCGACATCGAGACCGGCAAGACGGTGTGGTCGGACGTGCTTCCGGCAGGCGGCCAGGCCAATCCGATGATCTATGAGCAGAACGGCCGCCAGTATCTGGTCATCATGGCCGGCGGGCATCACTTCATGGAAACGCCGCGCGGGGACTACGTCGTCGCCTATGCGCTGCCGGAGAACAGATAGCCTTCACCCTCCCCTTCATGGGGAGGGTGGTTGAGATCGTTAGGCCGGAGCCGGGTGGGGCGCCCAGGGAGATCGAGCGCCGAGGCCAAGCTTGTTTGGTCCTCCCCACCCGGTCTCCGCTTCGCGTCGACATCCCTCCCCATGAAGCGGAGAGAGAAGGCGCATTACGGCCGAGTCTGGCCTTCTCCGCGCACCACATATTTGTAGGTGGTCAGTTGTTCGGCGCCGACCGGGCCGCGTGCGTGCAGCTTTGACGTTGAAATGCCGATCTCGCCGCCGAAGCCGAACTCTCCGCCGTCGGCGAACTGGGTCGAGGCGTTGATCAGGACGATGGCGCTGTCCACGCCCTCAGCGAAGCGGTCAACCGCCTTCTCGTCGGTGGTGACGATGGCCTCTGTGTGGCCCGAGCCGTATGCGCGGATGTGTGCGATCGCGCCGTCCACGCCGTCCACCACGCGCACGGACAGGATGGGGGCCAGGTATTCGGTCGTCCAGTCGGTCTCGACCGCCTCGACCATGTTCGGAACCAGTGCGCGCGCTTCGGCGTCGCCGCGCAGTTCGCATCCGGCGGCCGTCAGGTCGGCGGCGATGGCGGGCAGCAGGCGGCCCGCCATCGCGCGGTCCACCAGCAGGGTTTCGGTCGCGCCGCAGACGGAAACGCGGCGCATCTTGGCGTTCAGGGTCACGCGGCGGGCGACATCGAGGTCTGCGGCGGCGTCCAGATAGGTGTGGCACAGGCCTTCCAGATGGCCCAGCACCGGCGCCTTCGCCTCGGCCTGAATACGGGCGACCAGACTCTTGCCGCCGCGCGGGATGATCAGGTCGACGGCGCCGTTCAGGCCCGACAGGATGGCGCCGACGGCCTCGCGATCGGGGACGGGGACCAACTGGACGGCGTCGGCGGGCAGGCCCGCTTCGGCCACGGCGCGGGCGACGACGGCGGCGATGGCGCGTGATGAGTCCAGGCAGTCAGAGCCGCAGCGCAGGATCGCGGCGTTTCCGGACCGAATGCACAGGGCGGCGGCGTCGGCGGTGACGTTGGGGCGGCTCTCATAGATGACGGCCAGCACGCCGATCGGGGTGCGGACGCGGGCGATGTCCAGGCCGTTGGCCGGGGTCCAGCGGGCCATTTCGACGCCGACGGGATCGGGCTGGACGGCGATGGTTTCGACCGCGACGGCCATGCCCTCGATACGGGCAGGCGTCAGGGCCAGGCGGTCGATCAGGGCTTCGGACAGGCCGCCGTCGCGGGCGCGGGCCACATCGCGGGCGTTGGCGGCCAGGATGTCGGCCTCGGCGGCGCGCAAGGCTGTGGCGAGGCGGTGAAGCGCCTCGGTGCGGGCGTCGGGCGTCGTGGCGCGCAAGGCATCGGCGGCGGCGCGGGCGCGGCGGCCCATGTCGATCATCATGTCCAGCATGGCGGCGTCGAGGTCGCTCATCGGTCCTCCAGAACCAGATCGTCGCGGTGAATGACGACCGAGGGGCCGCGATAGCCCAGCAGGCTTTCGATCGCGTCGGAATGACGGCCGCGGATCAGGGCGATCTCATCGGCGGCGTAGGACGCCAGACCGACGCCCAGTCGCGCGCCGTCAGGCCCCGTCAGGCGTACGCTGTCGCCCTTGCCGAAATCGCCGCTGACGGCGACGACGCCGGAGGGCAGCAGGCTCTTTCCGGCCTGGAGAGCGGCGACGGCTCCGGCGTCCAGCGTGAGGGCGCCGCCGGGCGCCACGCTGCCCGCGATCCACTGCTTCCACGCCGCCAGGGGAGTGGCGGGGGCCAGGATCAGGCTCGCGCGGGCGCCGTCCAGCACCGCCCTCAACGGATGGTCGGTCAGGCCCGAGGCGATGACGGTGGCGCATCCGGCCGAGGCGGCGATCTGGGCCGCCGCCAGCTTGGTCGCCATGCCGCCTGTGCCGACCCCGGCCTGGGCGTTGGCGCCCGACGCCATCGACAGCACCTCGGGCGTCAAACGTTCGACCAGCGGCAGGTGTCGGGCGTGCGGGTCGCGACGCGGGTCGGCGGTGTAGAGGCCGTCCACATCGGACAGCAGGATCAGCAGATCGGCTCGGCCGAGTTGGGCCGCGCGGGCGGCCAGTCGGTCGTTGTCGCCATAGCGGATCTCTTCGGTGGCGACGGTGTCGTTTTCGTTGACCACAGGGATGACGCCGTGGGCCAGCAGGGCCTCCAGCGTGGCGCGGCCGTTGAGCCAGCGGCGCCGCCGTTCGGTGTCGTCGCGGGTCAGCAGCACCTGGCCTGCCATCAGGCCGTGGGGCGCCAGGGCCTCTTCCCAGGCGTGCATCAGCAGGGATTGGCCCACGGCGGCGGCGGCCTGTTTGTCCTGAAGGCGGCTGGTCGAGAGGTTCAGGCGTCCGCGTCCCAAGGCGACGGCGCCGGAGGAGACGACGATCACCTCGCGTCCGTCGCGGCGCAACTCGGCGATGTCGCCGGCCAGGTCGGCCAGCCAGTCGGCGGCGACGGCGCGACGCGCAGCGTCGAACAGCAGGGACGAGCCGATCTTGATCACCACTCGGCGCGCTTGGGCCAGGGCGGCGGCAGGCGAGGCGGCGGCCTCAAAGGCTGCGGGGAGGGGCGCTAAGGAGGTCACACAGCCTCCCTATCGCAAGATCGTCGTTTGAGCCAAGCTGTGAGCGACGATTATTCATATGAGTGCTGGCTTGTCGGTACTTGAATGAAGAATATTCTGTCTGTGCGGCGGCTTGGCGGAAAACCGCCAAAGAAAACGCCCGGCGGGCGAACCAGCCGGGCGTCCTAGTTTCAGCTTGAGGCTGAAGTTCAGGCTTCGGGATCGGGAGCCTGTTCCCAACCACCCGCCAAGGCCTTGAACAGGCCGATCTGGTAGGTGACGACCTGGGCTTCCGAAGCGGCCAGGGCGGCGTCGGCGCCGGCCAGGGTGCGCTCGGAATCGAGCACCGTCAGGAAGCTGTCGGCGCCGGCGTCGAAGCGCAGGCGCGACAGGCGCGCCGCCGTAGCCGCTTGATCCCGCGCGGTGCGCAGGGCCGTGCGGCGGTCCAGCTCGTTGGCGTAGGCGCTGAGCGCCGTCTCGGTCTCCTGCAGCGCCGTCAGCACGGTCTGGTCGAAGGTCGCCAGGGCCGCGTCCGACTGGGCGCCGGCCTGCTTGATCCGGGCCCGTGCCGCCCAGACGTTGGGGAAGGACCAGGAGATCAGCGGGCCGACGCTGAAGCGGAAGTTGGCGTCCTCGCCCAGGTCCGAGGCGTCGAGCGCCGTCGAGCCCAGCGACCCGCCCAGGCGGATGCTTGGGTAGAGGCCGGCGGTGGCGACGTTGACGCGAGCGGCGGCGGCCGACAGGCGGGCCTCCGCCTGACGCACGTCGGGACGACGGGCCAGAAGCGCGGCGCCGTCGCCGACCGGAATCGGCTGCGACAGCTGCGGCGGGGACTGGCAGGCGCGAGCCGCCTCGCTGGCCTCGGCCGGGGTGCGGCCGGTCAGGGTGGCCAGGCGGAACAAGGCGCCGTCGCGCGACGCCCGCAGGGGCGGCAGGCTGGCGCGGGTCTGTTCCAGGGCGGCGCGGGCGCGGGCGACGTCCAGGCCGTTGCCGGCGCCCCCGTCCAGCAGGCGCTGGGTCAGGTCGACCGTTTTGGCCTGCAGGTCGATGGTCCGTTCGGCCACGGCGATCTGGGCGTTGGCCGAGCAGGTGTCGGCGTAGGCCCGGGCCGTTTCGGCCGCGACCGTCACCCGCACGACCTCCAGGGCGGCGGCGGCGGCGGCCACGTCGCCCCGCGCGGCGCGGATGGACGACTCCACCCGGCCGAACAGGTCGATCTCATAGGCCACGTCCAGGCCGACGTCATAGGTGTCGACCTCCGGCAGCTTGGCGCCGCCGGCGGTGGGCACGGTGTCGGTCGAGGCCCGGCTGCGGTTGTAGGCGGCCGAGGTCGTGGTGGTCGGGAACCGGCCCGAGCGGGCTTCGGACAGCGAGGCCCGGACGGCGCGCAGATTGGCCGCGGCCGCCTCCAGCTCGTTGTTCTCGGTCAGGGCTTGCTGGATCAGGCCGTCGAGGGTCGGATCCTGATACAGCCGCCACCAGTCGTCGCGGGCCGCCTCGGTCGAAACCGAGGCGGATTGCGAGCCGACGAAGGCGCCCTGGCCTTCGGCCGGGATCGTGGGGAGCGGCGCCTTGGGGCCCACCGCGCAAGCGGCGAGCAGGGCCGCCGACCCTGCGGCGGTCAGCAGAGTGCGGAGTTTGCCGTTCATTTTACGCATCTCCCTGGCGCGGAGCGGCGGGAGCCGGTTCCGGGCCGTCGGGGTCAAAGGGGTCGTGCGGCGGAGCGCCGAAGCTGGTGGGGAGCTCGCGCTCCTTGCCCGGCGCCTTGGGCAGCTTGCCCGCCATCCAGCGACAGATGACGTAGAAGACGGGGGTGAAGATCAGACCGAAGAAGGTCACCCCCAGCATCCCATAGACCACCGCGATGCCCAGGGCGTTCTGCATCTCCGAGCCGGGGCCCGTGGCGATGGCCAGGGGCAGCACGCCGAAGATGAAGGCGAACGAGGTCATCAGGATCGGGCGCAGACGCTGGCGCGCGGCCTGGACGGCGGCGTCCCAACGGTTCAGGCCCTCTTCGTCCTCGGCCTGCTTGGCGAACTCCACGATCAGGATGGCGTTCTTGGCCGCCAGGGCGATCAGGACCACCAGGCCGACCTGGGTCAGGATGTTGTTGTCCAGACCATGCAGGTTCACCCCGATAATGGCCGCCAGGATACACATCGGCACGATCAGGATGACCGCCAGCGGCAGGGTGAAGGCCTCATACTGAGCGGCCAGCACCAGGAAGACGAACACCACCGCCATGATGAAGATGATGGTCGCGCCGCCCGCCGCCTGCTTCTCCTGCAGGGCGATTTCGGTCCACTCGTAGCTGAAGCCTTCCGGCAGGGTCTGGGCCGCCAGCTGCTCCATCGTGGCGATGGCGTCGCCGGTCGACACGCCGGGCGCCGCTTCACCCTGCAGTTCCGAAGCCGGGAACAGGTTGTAGCGGACCACGCGCGCCGGGCCGGAATCGTCGGCCAGGGTCGCCACCGAACCGATCGGCACCATCCCGCCCGAGCCCGAACGGACCTTCAGGTTGGCGATATCGGCCAGCTCGTCGCGATAGGCGGGCTCAGCTTGGGCGGTCACACGGAAGGTGCGGCCCAGGAAGTTGAAGTCGTTGACGTAGGTCGAGCCGAGGTAGGTGCCCAGGGTGCTGAACACGGTCGAGGGCTGGACGCCCATCAGCAGGGCCTTGTCGCGGTCGACTTCGGCGGCGATGCGCGGCGAGCCGGTGTTGTAGAGGCTGAACACCTGCTGCACCTGATCCGGCGCCTGGGCGGCCGCGCCCATCATGGCGAAGGTCGCGCCTTCCAGAGCCTTGAAGCCGGCGCCGGAACGGTCCTGGATCATCATCTTGAAGCCCGAGCCGGTGCCCATGCCCTGAACGGGCGGGGGCGACAGCATGAAGATGCTGGCTTCCTCGATGACGCCGGTCGCCCCGCTGAGCGCGCCGGCCAGGGCCGAGGCTTCCAGTTCGGGCGTGGTGCGCTCTTCATAGTCCTTGAGCTTGATGAACATGGTGGCGGCGTTGGACGACAGCGAGAAGCTGGAGCCGTCCAGGCCGGCGAAGGCGGTGACTTCCTGCACGCCGTCGGCCTTGCGGACGATGTCCACGGCCTTGTTCATGGCGGCCTTGGTGCGTTCCAGCGAGGCGCCCGGCGGAAGCTGGACGACGCCGATCAGCACGCCCTGGTCCTGGTCCGGGATGAAGCCGGTCGGGGTGTCGGCCATGCGCCAGCCCGTCAGCGCCAGCAGGGCGGCGTAGATGACGAGCATGATGGTGACCATGCGGATCAGCTTGGCCGTCAGGCGGCCGTAGCGGTCCGAGACCCAGTCGAAGCCTTCGTTGAACTTGGCCCCGGCCCAGCCGAGGTAATAAGTCACCGTGCCGAACAGGCCCGGCTTGCGGTGATGGTCGTGCTCCTTGTGCGGCTTCAGCAGAAGCGCGGCCAGGGCTGGCGACAGCGTCAGCGACACCAGAAGCGAGATCAGAGTCGCCGAGGCGATGGTGACGGCGAACTGACGGAAGAAGATGCCGGGGATGCCGGGAACGAAGGCCGTCGGCACGAACACCGAGGTCAGCACCAGGGAGATGGCGATCAGGGCGCCCGACACTTCCTGCATCGAGCGGTAGGCCGCTTCCTTGGGCGTCAGACCCTCGCGGATGTAGCGCTCGACGTTCTCGACCACGATGATGGCGTCGTCGACGACGATGCCGACGGCCAGAACCAGGGCGAACAGCGACAGGGAGTTGATCGAATAGCCCAGGGCCAGCTGCACCGCGAAGGTGCCGACCAGGGCCACCGGGATGGCGATGATGGGGATGATGGCCGCGCGCCAGGTCTGCAGGAAGACCAGGATGACGATCATCACCAGGAAGACGGCTTCGATCAGCACGTGCTCCACGGCCGAGACCGAGGCGGCGACGTATTCCGTCGGGTTATAGGGGATGGCGTACTTCACGCCGGGCGGGAAGTCGGCCTTGATGGCGTCCAGCTCGGCGATGACCGCCTTGGCGGTCGACAGGGCGTTGGAGCCCGGCTGCTGGATGACGGCGATGCCGACGCCGCGCTGGCCGTTGAAGTAGCCTTCGACGCCGTAGATTTCCGAACCCAGCTCGATGCGGGCGACGTCGCTGACGCGGGTCACGCGCCCTTGAGCATCGGTCTTGAGCACGACCTTGCCGAACTCTTCCGGAGCCGACAGACGGCCCTCGACCTGAACCGGCAGCTCGAAGGCGGCGGCGTTGGTCGGGAAGGGAGGCTGGCCGATCGAACCGCCGGCGGCCTGGACGTTCTGGGCCTGCAGGGCGGCGACGATCTCGGGCGCGGTCAGGTCGCGTGCGGCCGCCTTGGCCGGATCGATCCAGATGCGCATGGAGTAGTTGCCGCCGCCGAAGACCTGGATGCCGCCGACGCCGTCGATCCGCAGCAGGCGGTCGCGGATCGTCGACTGGGCCATGTTGCCCAGATAGTCGCTGTCGATGCCGGGATCGTCGGACGTCAGCGAGGCCAGCATCAGGAAGCCGGTCGACTCCTTGTTGACGACGACGCCGACCTGACGGACCTGCGCCGGAAGGCGCGGCTCGGCCAGGGCGACCCGGTTCTGGACCAGCACCTGGGCGGTGTCGAGGTCGGTGCCGGGCTGGAAAGTCACGGTCACGGTGACCCGGCCGTCCGAGGTGGACGACGAGGTCATGTAAAGCATGTTCTCGACGCCGTTGATCTCCTGTTCGAGCGGCGCGGCGACCGTTTCGGACAGGGTTTCAGCCGAAGCGCCGGCGTAGGAGGCGTTCACGCTGATCGTCGGCGGCGCGATGTCCGGATACTGCGCGAGCGGCAGCATCGGCATGGCGAAGGCGCCGATCAGGGTGATGAAGACCGAGATCACGATCGCGAAGATCGGCCGGTCGATGAAGAAGCGGGATATGTTCATGGATCAGGTTCCGGCTCGTGAGCCTCCTCCTCAGCCGGCGCTGGCGACGAAGGTGGCGGACGAAGCGACGGGGGCCGTGGTCGCGGGCGCGTCGGCCTTGGTTTCCTCAGCCTTGATGGTTCCGTTCTGGGCGGTGACCTTCTGGCCCGGGCGGGCGCGCTGAAGGCCGTTGATGATGACGCGGTCGTCCGGCGTCAGGCCCGTGCGCACGACGCGCAGGCCGTTGGCCAGCGGACCCAGCTGGACCGGCTTGGCGCCGACCGTGCCATCCTTGGCGACGACGTAGACCACCTTGCGCGGGCCGTCGGTGACGACGGCGGAATCCGGCACCAGCATGGCGGCGTACCCGCCCGAACCGGCCAGTTGGGCGTGACCGAACATGCCGGGCTTCAGGAAGCCGTCGGCGTTCTGCACCACGGCGCGCAGGCGAATGGTGCCCGAGGAGGCGTCGATGGCGTTGTCGGTGAAGTCCAGCGTACCGGTGCGGTCGTAGCTGGTCTCGTCCTGCAGGCGGATGCGGATCGGGGCCGAACCGTTGCGGGCGTCGCGCTGGTACTTCAACGCCAGGGCTTCGGAGCCGTCGAAGACGAAGTAGATCGGCGAGGACGAGACGATGGTGGTCAGGACGTCGCCGGCCGACGAGCCGCCGCCGATCAGGTTGCCCGGATCGACCCGGCGGTCGGACACGCGGCCCGAGATCGGGGCGGTGACGCGGGTGAACTCCACGTCCAACTGACGGGCGCGGATGGCGGCGTTGGCGGCGGCCACGGCGGCCTCGGCGGTCTGGACGGCGCCGCGCTTGGCGTCGACCTCGGCCTGGGACACGGCCTGCGAGGCCAGCAGGCCCTCGGCGCGGGTCAGTTCCGTACGGGCCAGCGTCAGCTGGGCCTGGCCCTGGGCCAGTTGTGCGCGGGCCGAGGCCAGGGCGGCCTGGGCCGGACGCGGGTCCAGGGTGAACAGCAACTGGCCCTGGCGCACGAAGTCGCCGTCCTTGAAGTGGACCGACTGGATGTAGCCGCCGACGCGCGCCCGTACGTCGACCGAGCGAGGCGCCTCGAAGCGGCCGGTGAATTCGTCCCAGTCGACGACCTGTTGCGACAGGGGCGCGGCCACCGTGACGGGCGGCGCGCCCTGGGCGGGCGCCTCCTGTCCCTTGGAACAGCCATAGAGGGCGGCCGCCATCAAAGCGGACGCGGCCGCGATCTTAACCGTGCGCATCGGCGCAATCTCCTTGGGAGTAACGTGATCAGAGAGACTGTCGCTCTTTGGGGAGAAGGCGTCCAGTCAACACCGGCTGACTTAAAGACGACGAAGGCGACGCTTGTCAACGCCTGATGACAAGGCCATATAGTCCGTAAGGTTTATTGGAGTGCGACCAATTGGTCCTTTGCGACGTTCCCCGGCCGCGTAACGCCAACGCCACCCGCCAGGCCATTCTGGAGGCGGCGCGCGAGCGTTTCTGCGCGGAAAGCTATGATGATGTCGGCATGCGCGACGTGGCGCGCGACGTCGGCGTCGATGCGGCGCTGATCAGCCGCTATTTCGGCTCGAAGGAAGATCTGTTCCTGGCGGTGCTGGACAGCTGCAAGAACGGGCGTGACCTGATGGAAGGCGACCGCGCCGATTTCGGCCAGCGCCTGGCGACGGAAGTCGTCTATGGCGAGGCGGCTCGGTGCGAGGCTGACCCGACCGGCGAGAAGATGCGCGGCCTGTTGATCCTGTTGCGCTCGATCGGCTCGACCAAGGCGATGGACGTGGTGCAGCGCACGGCGAACAACCGCTTCTTCGATCCCCTGACTCAGTGGATCGGCGGCGAGGACGCGGCCGTGCGGGCGCGCCTCGCGTCCGGCCTGATCATGGGCATGGCCATCGGCCGCGAGCTGTCGGACGGCTTTTCGGCTCTGACGGATGAACAGCGGGGCCGCCTGCGCGACCGTATGGCCAAGGCGCTTCAGGGCCTGATCGACGGCTGAATTGAAAAGAGGCGGACCGCGGCCCGCCTCTTGTCTCTGTCTTATGGCAACCCCGTCTAGGCCCAGTGCATCGGCACATGGCGCGCCGCCGCCCAGTGGATGGCGCGGATGGCGTCGACGATGGCGCGGGTGGCCGACACCGTGCCCAGCGGCCCGCCCAGATCGGCGGTGACGGCGCCCGAGGCCAGGACGGCGGCGACCGCCGCCTCGATGGAATCGGCCTCATCCTCCAGATCGAAGCTGTGGCGCAGCATCATGGCCGCCGACAGCACCATGCCGACCGGATTGGCCAGATCCTGTCCGGCGATGTCGGGCGCCGAGCCGTGGATCGGCTCGAACAGGCCCGGCCCGTCGGCGCCCAGGGAGGCCGAGGGCAGCAGGCCGATGGAGCCGCCCAGCACAGAGATCTCGTCTGACAGGATGTCGCCGAACATGTTCTCGGTCAGGATGACGTCATAGTCGCGCGGCTTGCGGATCAGGTGCATGGCCATGGAGTCGACCAGGGCGTGCTCCAGGGTGATCTGCGGATATTCCTCGGCGTGGATGCGGGTCACGACCTCGCGCCACAGGCGACTGGTCTCCATGACGTTGGCCTTGTCGACCGAAGTGACCTTGCCGCGCCGTTGTTCGGCGGCCTGGAAGGCGGCGCGCGCGACGCGCTCGATCTCCTCGACCGTATAGACGCACAGGTCCGAGGCGCTGGTTTCGGTGCGGGTGCGCTCGCCGAAATAGACGCCGCTGGTCAGTTCGCGGAAGACGATCAGATCGACGCCCTCGACGATCTCCTTCTTCAGCGGCGAGCGGTGGGCCAGGACCGGCGAGACCTGCAACGGGCGCAGGTTGGCGTACAGGCCCATGGCCTTGCGGATGGCCAGCAGGCCCTGTTCCGGCCGCACCGGGGCGCCGTCCCACTTGGGCCCGCCGACCGCGCCCAGCAGCACGGCGTCGGAGGCCAGACAGGCGGCTTTCGTCTCTTCCGGCAGGGACTCGCCCGTCGCGTCGATGGCGGCGCCGCCGATCAGGTGTTCGGTGAAGTTGAAGCGGTGCCCGTAGATGTCGCCGATGCAGGTCAACACCCGCTGGGCGGCCAGGGCGACTTCGGGACCGACCCCGTCGCCGGGCAGGACGGCGATGTCGAAGGTGCGGGCGACGGGCGTTTCATGGGCGGTCATCAGGCGGTCTCCGGCTGAAAGGCGTCGTTTCTCAGGCGTTCAAAGGTGGTGACGTAGGGCAGTTTCGACTGAAGCCAGCCGAGGGCGTCGACCCCGTCCAGCAGGCACTGACGGGCGAAGGACTCGACCTTGAACGGCACGGCCGGGGCGTTGCCGCGCCGGATCTCACTGGCGTCCAGATCAATCGTCACCGGCTGTTCCGGGTGGGCGGCCAGGTCGTCCCAGGTCGCCTGATCGACGACGATGGGCAGGAAGCCGTTCTTCAGGGCGTTGGAGGTGAAGATGTCGGCGATCTCGGTCGAGATCACCGCCCGGAAGCCGTAGTCCAGCAGGGCCCACGGCGCGTGTTCGCGCGACGAGCCGCAGGCGAAGTTCGGCCCCGCCAGCAGGATGCGCTGTTCGGTCGGGTCGATGCGGTTCAGCACCGCCTCGGGCTTGGGCGAACCGTCGGCCTCATAGCGCCAGTCGTGGAAGGCGTGGGCGCCCAGACCCTCGCGCGTCGTGGTGGTCAGGAAACGCGCGGGGATGATCTGGTCGGTGTCGATGTTGGCCTGACTCAGGGTCAGGGTCTTCGACGTCAGGGTCTTGAAGGGCTCAGACATGGGCGGCCGCCTCCAGATAGACGCGCGGGTCGGTCAGGACGCCCGCCACGGCGCTGGCGGCGGCGGTGGCGGGGCTGGCCAGAATGGTGCGGGCGCCCTTGCCCTGGCGGCCCTCGAAATTGCGGTTGGAGGTCGAGACGGCCAACTGGCCCGGCGCGACGAAGTCCCCGTTCATGGCGATGCACATGGAGCAGCCGGGGATGCGCCATTCGGCGCCCGCCTCGGTGAAGACCCGATCCAGACCTTCGGCCTCGGCGTCGCGGCGGACGGCTTCCGAGCCGGGGACGACCAGCATCCGCACGCCCGGCTGGACCTTGCGGCCGCGCAGGACGTCGGCGGCGGCGCGCAGGTCGGGCAGGCGGCCGTTGGTGCAACTGCCGATGAAGACGACGTCGACCTTGTGGCCGGTGGCCGCCTCGCCGGCGGTGAAGCCCATGTAGTCGATGGCCTTCTGGTCCGAGGCCGAGCGCGGCTGCGGCACGGGCGCGCCGACGGGGGCGCCTGCGTCCGGGGTGGTGCCCCAGGTGGCCATCGGGCGGATGGCGGCGCCGTCCAGCACGACCTCCTTGTCGAAGACCGCGTCGGGGTCCGAGGCCAGACTCAGCCAGTCGGCTGCGGCGGCCTCATAGTCGGCGGGGACATGGCGACGGCCGCGCAGCCAGTCGACAGTGGTCTGGTCAGGGGCGATCATGCCCGCCCGCGCGCCCGCCTCGATGGACATGTTGCACAGGGTCATGCGACCTTCCATGTCCAGCGACCGGACGGCTTGGCCGGCGTATTCGATGACGTAGCCGGTGCCGCCGCCGAAGCCGATGGCGGCGATGACGGCCAACGCCACGTCCTTGCCGGACACGCCGGGGCGCAAGGCTCCGTCGACCGTCACCCGCATGGCCTTGGCCCGTCGCTGCAGCAGACACTGGGTCGCCAGCACATGGCCGACTTCCGAGGTGCCGATGCCGAAGGCCAGCGCCCCGAAGGCGCCGTGGGTGGCGGTGTGGCTGTCGCCGCAGACGACGGTCATGCCCGGCTGGGTCAGGCCCAGCTCCGGCCCCATGACGTGGACGACGCCGCGCTGGTCCGAGCCCCAGCCCGCCAGTTCGACGTTATGACGGGCGCAGTTGGCCTCCAGCGTCTCGACCTGACGGCGCGCCTGTTCTGTGACATAGGGGCGTTGCCCGTCCGGCCCGGCGGGCAGGGTGGGGGTCGAGTGGTCCAAGGTGGCGAAGGTGCGGTCGGGGCGGCGGACCTTCAGCCCGCGCGCCTCGATTTCGGAGAAGGCCTGGGGCGAGGTGACTTCGTGGACCAGATGCAGGTCCACATACATGACGCCCGGAGTCTCGGCGGTTTCCGGCACGACGACGTGCCGGTCCCAGACCTTCTGATACAGGGTTTTAGGCTGGCTCATGCGCGCGCTCCCTGGTTGGGGCGGCGGCCGCTTCGCCGATGGGCTCCAGCCAGCCGAAGCGGTCGGGCGTCGTGCCGTCGAACAGGCCGCGGAAGGCCTTGTTGACCGCCTTCGTCACCGGGCCGGGGCCGCCTGCGCGGGTCATGATGCCGTCGATGGAGCGGACGGGGGTGATCTCGGCCGCCGTGCCGGTCATGAAGACCTCGTCGGCGACATAGAGGGCTTCGCGCGGCAGCACCTGTTCGCGCGCCTCATAGCCCAGGCCGCGCGCCAGCTTCATCACGCTGTCGCGGGTGATGCCCTGCAGGATGGAGGCGGCGGCGGGCGGGGTCATCAGCACCCCGTCCTTGACGATGAACAGGTTCTCGCCCGCGCCCTCGGACAGCAGGCCGTCGGCGCCCAGGGCGATGCCTTCGCCGAAGCCGCGCACGCGGGCCTCGCGTCCGATCAGATAGGAGGACAGATAGTTGCCGCCCGCCTTGGCGCCCGCCGGGACGGTGTTCGGGGCCACGCGGTTCCAACTGGAGATGCAGGCGTCGACGCCCTTCTCCAACGCTTCTTCGCCCAGGTAGGCGCCCCAGGCGAAGGCCGAGATCATCACATCGCTGCGGATCGCCTCGGCCGAGGGGCTGACGCCCATGCCGCACTCGCCCAGGAAGGCCAGCGGCCGCAGATAGGCCGAACGCAGACCCTCGGCGCGCACCACCTCCTTGCAGGCCTGAACCAGCTCGTCCTCATTATAAGGCATGGGGAAGTGGTAGATGCGCGCGCTGTCGAACAGGCGGCGGATGTGGTCGGTCAGGCGGAAGCCGCACGGACCGTTGGGGGTGTCATAGACGCGGATGCCCTCGAACACCGAAGTGCCGTAGTGCAGGGCGTGGCTCATGACGTGAACCGTGGCGTTCTCCCACGCCGTCAGTTCGCCGTTGATCCAGATGTTCTTAGCCAGCGGTTGCATAGGTCGTATCCTGTGGTGCGGAGGCCGTGACGGCCGCGATGATGGCGGTCAGTTCCGCGTCATTGATTTCGCCGATTTGGTCGGCGCGTTGCTTGAAGCCGGCGAAGACGTCGGCCAGGCGCTGGCCTTCCAGCACATGGCCCAGAGCCTCGGCCCGCTTGCCGACCGCATGGCGGCCGGAATGCTTGCCCAGCACGAAGTAGCTGCCCTCGAAACCGACGTCCTCGGGACGCATGATCTCGTAGGTGCGGGCGTCGGCCATCATGCCGTGCTGGTGGATCCCGGCCTCGTGGGCGAAGGCGTTCAGGCCGACGATGGCCTTGTTGCGGGCGATGACCGTCTCGGTCACGTCGCGCAGGGTCTGGGAGGCGCGCACCAGATGGCGGCTCTCGGCGGCGACGGTCGCCCCATAGCGGTCCGCGCGGGTGCGCAGGGCCATGATGACTTCTTCGATCGAGGCGTTGCCCGCCCGTTCGCCGATGCCGTTGATCGCGCCCTCGATCTGGCGCGCCCCGCCCTCGACCGCGGCCAGGGAGTTGGCGACGGCCAGGCCCAGGTCGTTGTGGCAATGCGAGGAGAAGATCACGTCCGCGTGGCGCGGGCGGATGATCCCGTCCAGATAGGCGAACCGCTGGCGCGCCTCTTCCGGCGTGGCGTAACCGACCGTGTCGGGCACGTTCAGCGTCTGGGCACCGGCATCGGCGGCGGCCGTCAGGGCTTCGGCCAGGAACTCCGGCTCGGTGCGGAAGGCGTCCTCGGCCGAGAACTCGACGTCGTCGAACATCGAGGCGGCGTATTCCACCGTGCGCGAAATCGTGGCCAGCACCTCGTTGGTGCTCATGCGCAGCTTGGCCGAGCGGTGAATCGGGCTGGTGGCCAGGAAGACGTGGCAGCGACGATGCGATTTCGGCGCCGGAGCCAGGGCGCGGAAGGAGGCGTCGATGTCCTTCTCGTTGGCGCGCGACAGGGAGGCGAAGACCGGGCCCTCGATCTCGCCCGCCACACGGCGGATGCATTCCTCGTCGCCCGGCGAGGCGGCGGCGAAGCCCGCCTCGATCACGTCCACGCCCAGGTCGCGCAGAACATGGGCCATCTTCAGCTTGGCCACGGCCGACATGGAGAAGCCGGGGGCCTGTTCGCCGTCGCGCAGGGTGGTGTCGAAGATGATGACGCGGTTGGGGTCGGACGCCGCAATCTGGGCGGTTTTGGATACGCGTTCTACTCGGGACATTACGCCGCCTCGGACTGGAAGGTTTGGGCCTGGATGCGCGCGACGCCGATCAGGCGGTCGATCTGGCGGCCCAGGTTGTCGATGGAGCGGGCGGCGTCACGCCCGCGAACGGTCAGGGCGATGCGGCGCATCGCGCCTTCATCGGCCATGCTCATGCCGTCGATGTGGAAGCCGCGGCGCTCCACCAGGCCGATGAGACGCTGAAGCGAGCCGTCGGCTCGGTCGATCTGGATGTGAATGGTGTCGCTCATGATCATGCGCCTTCCATCATTTCAGCGTTGCTCTTGCCCGGCGGCACCAGCGGCCAGACGTTTTCCTTGGGGTCGATGACGACGTGGGCCAGACAGGCGCCTTCGGCGGCCAGCAGGCGGGCCAGACCGGCCTCGACCTGGTCGCGGCGGTCGATGCGGAAGGCCTCGACGCCGAAGGCCTCGGCCACCTTTACAAAGTCCGGATTGTCGGACAGGTCGATCTCGGAATAGTTCTCCGAGAAGAACAGCTCCTGCCACTGGCGCACCAGACCCAGCGATGAGTTGTCCAGCAGGACGATCTTCAGCGGCACGCCATAACGACGCAGGGTCGCCAGCTCCTGAACGTTCATCATGAAGCCGCCGTCGCCGGCGATGGTGACGACGACCGCATCGGGGTCGGCCATCTGGGCGCCCAGACCGGCAGGCAGGCCGAAGCCCATGGCGCCCAGACCGCCCGAGGTGATGTGGGCTTCAGGCCGGGCGAAGCGGCAGTGCTGGGCGGCCCACATCTGATGCTGGCCGACGTCGCAGGCGGCGACGAAGCGGTCGCCCGCCATTTCGGACAACTGCTTCAGCAGGGCGGGCGCGTAGACGCCTTCGCCCGGCGCGTCATAGCGGGCGGCGTGACGCTCGGCCGCCGAGGCGCAGCGGATGACCCACGGGTCGATCGCCAGCGGCGCCGCCGACATGCGCGCGGTCAGGGCCTCGATAGCCGGACGGATCTCGCCGCCGACGGCGACGTGGGTCTCGCGCAGCTTGCCGATCTCGGAGGCGTCGACGTCGAAGTGGATGACGCGGGCATGAGGGGCGAACTCGGCCAGCTTGCCGGTGGCGCGGTCGTCGAAGCGGGCTCCCATGACGATCAGCAGGTCGGACGCCTGAACCGCCTCATTGGCCGCGCGGGCGCCGTGCATCCCCAGCATGCCCAGGAAGCCGGGCGCGTCCGTCGGCACCGTGCCCAGGGCGTTCAGGGTGGCGACGACGGGAATGCCGGTGGTCTCGGCGAAGGCGCGCAGGGCCTCGGTCGCGCGGCCGATCTTCACCCCGCCGCCGATGTAGATCAGCGGGCGCTCAGACGTGCGGATGAAACGCTCGGCCTCGGCGATGGCGTCGGCGTCGGCGGCGGGCGTCTCATTGGGAATGTTGAAGCCGAACGGGGCGACGGTTTCGGCGAACTGGACGTCCTTGGGCAGGTCGACCAGCACCGGGCCGGGGCGGCCCGAGGCGGCGATGTGGAAGGCCTGTTCGATGGCGGCCGGAATCTCGGCGGCGTCACGGACCAGGATGGAGTGTTTCACGATCGGCAGGGTGACGCCCAGGATGTCGATCTCCTGAAAGGCGTCGGTGCCCATGACCCCTTGGGGGACATTGCCGGTGATGCAGACCATCGGCGCCGAATCCATCATGGCGTTGGCGATGCCGGTGATCAGATTGGTGGCGCCGGGGCCCGAGGTGGCCATGCAGACCCCGACCCGGCCGCTCAGGCGGGCATAGGCGTCGGCGGCGAAGGCGGCGGCCTGTTCGTGGCGGACCAGGATGTGCTTCAGCGACGAGCCGGTCAGGGCGTCGTAGATCGGCATGATGGCGCCGCCGGGATAGCCGAACACCACCTCTACGCCCATCCGCTCCAGGCTGGAGACAAGCAGGCGCGCGCCGGTCATGACGGCCGGGGCGGGGGGTGTTTTCAGGGCGGGCGCGGCGGCGCTCATCGGATCAGTCTCTCTTTATATATACAGAGGGTCAGGCGGCGGCCTGCTTGGCCGTCTGCAGCCAGGCCATTCGGTCGCGCAGACGGGCGCCGACCTGTTCGATCTGACTGTTGCGATCGGCGTCCAGCAGAGCCTCGTACTTCGGCTTGCCGGCCTCGTTCTCGGCGATCCACTCGCGCGCGAACTGGCCGCTCTGGATCTCGTCCAGCACGGTCTTCATGCGGGCGCGGGTCTCGTCGGTGATGACGCGCGGGCCTGAGGCGACGGCGCCCCACTTGGCCGTTTCCGAGATGAAGTGGTGCATCTTGGAGATGCCGCCTTCGTAGAACAGGTCCACGATCAGCTTCAGTTCGTGCAGGCATTCGAAATAGGCGATCTCGGGCTGGTAGCCGGCCTCGACCAGGGTGTTGAAGCCCTGGATGACCAGTTCCTTGGCCCCGCCGCACAGGACGGCCTGTTCGCCGAACAGATCGGTCTCCGTCTCTTCGCGGAACGAGGTCTCAAGCAGGCCGCCGGTCGCCCCGCCAATGCCCTTGGCGTAGCCCATGGCGCGGTCGCGCGCCTTGCCGGTCGCGTCCTTTTCGATGGCGAACAGGGAGGGGACGCCGCGGCCGCGCGTGAACTCGCGGCGGACCAGATCGCCCGGCCCCTTGGGCGCCACCAGGATGACGTCCATGTCGTCGCGCGGCGCGATGCGGCCGTAGATGATCGAGAAGCCGTGCGCGAACAGCAGGGCCGAGCCGGGCTTGGCGTTCGGCTCGATGACGTCGCGATAGATCTCGTTCTGGATCATGTCGGGCGTCAGGATGGCGATGATGTCAGCGCCGCGAACGGCTTCGGCAGGCTCGGCCGTGGCCAGGCCGTCCTCGGTCGCGTGCTTCCAGCCCGTGCCGCCGTGACGGACGCCGACGATCACGTCGTGGCCCGAATCCTTCAGGTTCTGGGCGTGGGCGCGGCCCTGCGAGCCGTAGCCGATGACGGCGATGCGTTGCCCGGCGATGGCGCCCGGCTTGATGTCTTCATTAGTGTAGATGGTGATGGCCATGGGAGGACGTCCTTAGGAAGCAGCGGTTTCGGTGGAGCAGGCGGCCAGATCGGCGGGGATCTGGGCCGGCGGCGGATTGGGAATGGTCACGGCCCCTTGCGAGGCGGAGGCGACGGCGGCGCGGTATTTCGCGAAGACGCCTTGCGCCGGGCGGATCCGGTTGGGGGCGAAGTCCGCCCGGCGCGCCTCCAGATCGACGAGCACATCGATCCTTCGGTTGGTGACGTCGATGACGATCGGATCGCCATCGCGAATGAGAGCGATCGGGCCGCCCGCCGCCGCTTCGGGCGAGACGTGGCCGGCGACGAAGCCGTAGCTGGCGCCCGAGAAGCGGCCGTCGGTCAGCAGGGCGACGTTCTCGACCTTGCGGCCCTTCAAGGCGGCGGTGACCTGCAGCATCTCGCGCATGCCGGGGCCGCCCTTGGGGCCTTCGTAGCGAATGATGATGACGTCGCCTTCGCCGACCGAGCCGTCCTGAACCGCGTGGAAGGCGTCTTCCTCGCAGTCGAAGACGGCGGCCGGACCTTCAAAGCGGTCGACCTTGTGGCCGGTCAGCTTGATGACGGCGCCTTCAGGCGCGACATCGCCATAGATGACGGCGTAGGAGCCGCGCGCCATGACCGGCGCCTCGAAGCGGGTCACGACCTGTTGGCCGGGCTGCTCCTCGGCGTCGCCGGCTTCGGCGAACAGGCTGCGGCCCGAGACGGTCGGGACGTTGGCGATCTTGCCCGCCTCGGCCAGACGCTGGGCGACCAGGCGCGTGCCGCCCGCCGCATACAGGTGCGAGGCCAGGAAACGCCCGCCCGGCTTCAGGTCGCAGATGACCGGCGCCTCGACGCAGGCCTGGTGGCAGTCCTCGACGCCGAAATCGACGCCCGCCTCGGCCGCGATGGCGGTCAGGTGCATGACGGCGTTGGTCGATCCGCCCGAGGCCGAGACGGCGATGGCCGCGTTCTTCAGGCTGGCGCGGGTGATGTATTTGCGGGCGGTGTCTCCGGCGAAGACGCGCTCGACGATCAGGCGGCCGCAGCGCTCGCCTTCCGCGCCCTTGGCCGGATCGACGGCGGGCACGTCATTGGCGCCCATGGGGCTGATCCCCATCATCGACAGGGCCATGGCCATGGTGTTGGCGGTGAACTGGCCGCCGCAGGCGCCGGCGCCGGGGCAGACCGCGCTCTCGACCGCCTTCAGGCCCGCATCGTCCAGCGAACCGGCGGCGTGGGCGCCGATGGCCTCGAACACTTCCTGGACCGAGACTTCCTTCGTGCCGATGACGCCGGGCAGGATGGTCCCGCCGTAATAGACCAGGCCGGGGATATCCATGCGGGCCAGGGCCATGGCCGCGGCGGGAATCGTCTTGTCGCAGCCGACGATGCAGACGACGCCGTCCAGCTGATGCCCCTCGATGGCCAGTTCGATGGAATCGGCGACGATTTCGCGGCTGATCAGCGAGGCCTTCATCCCCGCCGTGCCCATGGAGATGCCGTCGGTGACGACGATGGTGTTGAAATCGACCGGATAGCCGCCTGCGGCGACGATCCCGGCCCGCACGTCTTTGGCCAGACGGTCCAGGTGCATGTTGCAAGGGGTGACGGTCGACCAGGTGTTGACGATGCCGATCATCGGCTTGTCGAAATCGGCGTCCTGCATGCCCGCCGCGCGCAGATAGGACCGCGCCGCCGCCCGGTTTGGGCCCTGGGTGACGGCCGCAGAGCGGCTGTTAGGTTGTTTCGTGCTGTCAGAAGGCGTCGTCATTGTGATGTTGGAACTTCTTGCCTGTCGGTGTTGGGCTGGGCACAAGAAAAACCCCGCGTCCGGAGCCGGAGCGGGGTGAATGGGCGAAACTGGCTGGGTTCAGGTCAGGTCGCAGGCATCCACACCGCTTGGCTAAGCGGAATGAGAATTACCGAGAGAAGGAGTACGCCCAGCGACAGCACGCGCAGATCGGCCGCCGCTTGCGCGGGGCTAGGGATCGCAACGATGGCGGCGCGGTGGGACAAGGAAAGACCTTTCGAACTGGCGCTCTTATGCCTCGCCGAATGTTGCGGCGCAACCGTGGATGCACGAATTATGGAAGAAAGAACCCTGCGGCGGCGTCGCTGCGGGATTTGAACGCCAAAAACAGTCGCTCAAGTGCGTGTCTGGGATAAAAATTTCATCCTGAGGCCGATTTCTCTTTAGCTCTCCCGACGCGCGCGTACGTGAAGGGCGCCGGAAGTAAGGCGCGGACGACTCTGGTTCGTTGAGTTTCTTGGACTTTTTGTGAAAAGCCTATTGCCACCCGCAAAGAGCGGACGTATATCGCCGCCTCGCTCGGAGACGGGCTGGCCCAGCGGGCTTCGGAGACGGTGTTTTCGGGGTTTTGTTCGGGGCAAGGGTTTGGAAAAGCGTCTTGCTTCGGGTGGTTGGATCGGTTAGCTTCCGCGCTTCAATCGAATCGCTGGATTGAGTTGAGGGATAGCCTCTCGGTTTTCCCGGCGGTTTACTGCGGCCTTCGGAGCTTCGGTTTCGGAAAAAGCAGAAAGGCTGAAAAGCCCGGTTGACAAGGAGATCGGCTCTCACTAGATAGCCGCCTCCGCCGCTCCTTCCGGAGCGGTTTCGTGAAAAGAAAGTTCTTTAAAAAGAACTGCTTGACACGAAAAACTGGGTCGGCTAGATAGCCGCCTCCGCCGCGGACCCGGCGCTAAACGG
>NZ_LR588407.1:2295000-2970000 GCF_901421975.1 Brevundimonas vancanneytii | reverse complement strand
TCTTCCAACTCTGCTTTTCGGAGCAGCGATTGGATGATCGCTTAAAGGTACAATGACCTGAATACATAGGGTTCATTGAGCGAACCCGGGGAACTGAAACATCTCAGTACCCGGAGGAAAGGACATCAACCGAGACTCCCGTAGTAGTGGCGAGCGAACCGGGACCAGGCCAGTGCTCTTGTGAAATAAAGTCGAACGGAATGGAAAGTCCGGCCATAGCGGGTGACAGCCCCGTAGACGTCAAACAGCAAGAGACTCGAGTAGGGCGGGACACGTGAAATCCTGTCTGAACATGGGGGGACCACCCTCCAAGCCTAAGTACTCCTCTACGACCGATAGTGAACAAGTACCGTGAGGGAAAGGTGAAAAGCACCCCGACAAGGGGAGTGAAACAGATCCTGAAATCGGAAGCCTACAAGCAGTCGGAGCCCCCAAGCGGGGTGACGGCGTACCTTTTGTATAATGGGTCAGCGACTTCATGTGTCGAGCAAGCTTAAGCCGTTAGGTGTAGGCGCAGCGAAAGCGAGTCTGAATAGGGCGCTAAGTTCGACGTATGACGACCCGAAACCAGGTGATCTATCCATGAGCAGGATGAAGGTAAGGTAACACTTACTGGAGGTCCGAACCCGTGAATGTTGAAAAATTCTGGGATGACTTGTGGATAGGGGTGAAAGGCCAATCAAACCTGGACATAGCTGGTTCTCCGCGAAATCTATTTAGGTAGAGCGTCCGACGAATACCCTGGGGGGTAGAGCACTGGATGGTTGCGGGCTGCGCGAGCGGTACCAATACTAACCAAACTCCGAATACCCAGGAGTACTATCGGGCAGACACACGGCGGGTGCTAACGTCCGTCGTGAAAAGGGAAACAACCCTAACCATCATCTAAGGCCCCCAAGTCATGGCTAAGTGGGAAACGATGTGGGATTGCTTTGACAATCAGGAGGTTGGCTTAGAAGCAGCCATCCTTTAAAGAAAGCGTAACAGCTCACTGATCAAGCGATCCTGCGCGGAAAATGTAACGGGGCTAAAGCCATGCGCCGAAGATATGGGTTTGCAGTTTACTGCAAGCGGTAGCGGAGCGTTCCGTAAGCCTGTGAAGGTCAACTGTGAGGTTGGCTGGAGGTATCGGAAGTGAGAATGCTGACATGAGTAACGATAAACAGTGTGAGAAACACTGTCGCCGAAAGACCAAGGGTTCCTGCGTAAAGCTAATCTGCGCAGGGTTAGTCGGCCCCTAAGGCGAGGCTGAAAAGCGTAGTCGATGGGAAGCAGGTAAATATTCCTGCACCAGCTGGAAGTGACGGATGGCATAAGTCGTCGGGGCTTATTGGATTGTTCCCGGCGGTGGCGTTGTCCCTGGAAATAACTCCAGCAGAGACCGTACCCGAAACCGACACAGGTGGTCAGGTAGAGTATACCAAGGCGCTTGAGAGAACTGTGCTGAAGGAACTCGGCAAATTGCACGCGTAACTTCGGAATAAGCGTGACTCACCCTGGGCAACCAGGACTGAGTGGCACAAGCCAGGGGGTAGCGACTGTTTAGCAAAAACATAGGGCTCTGCGAAGCATCAATGCGACGTATAGGGTCTGACGCCTGCCCGGTGCCTGAAGGTTAAAGGGAGGAGTGAAAGCTCCGAACTGAAGCCCAGGTAAACGGCGGCCGTAACTATAACGGTCCTAAGGTAGCGAAATTCCTTGTCGGGTAAGTTCCGACCTGCACGAATGGCGTAACGACTTCCCCACTGTCTCCAGCACAGGCTCAGTGAAATTGAATTCCCCGTGAAGATGCGGGGTTCCCGCGGTCAGACGGAAAGACCCTATGAACCTTTACTATAGCTTCGCCTTGGCGTTAGCGACCGTATGTGTAGGATAGGTGGGAGGCTATGAAGCCGGGGCGCCAGCTCTGGTGGAGCCATCCTTGAAATACCACCCTTACTGTCGTTGACGTCTAACCGAGGGCCGTTATCCGGTCCCGGGACATGGCGTGGTGGGTAGTTTGACTGGGGCGGTCGCCTCCCAAAGTGTAACGGAGGCGCGCGATGGTTAGCTCAGACCGGTCGGAAATCGGTCGTCGAGTGCAATGGCATAAGCTAGCCTGACTGCGAGACTGACAAGTCGAGCAGAGACGAAAGTCGGCCATAGTGATCCGGTGGTCCCGCGTGGAAGGGCCATCGCTCAACGGATAAAAGGTACTCTAGGGATAACAGGCTGATTTTGCCCAAGAGTCCATATCGACGGCAAAGTTTGGCACCTCGATGTCGGCTCATCACATCCTGGGGCTGGAGCAGGTCCCAAGGGTATGGCTGTTCGCCATTTAAAGTGGTACGTGAGCTGGGTTCAGAACGTCGTGAGACAGTTTGGTCCCTATCTGCCGTGGGTGTTCGAAGCTTGAGAGGATCTGTCCCTAGTACGAGAGGACCGGGATGGACATACCTCTGGTGGACCTGTCATGGCGCCAGCCGTGCAGCAGGGTAGCTAAGTATGGAATAGATAACCGCTGAAAGCATCTAAGCGGGAAACTAACCTCAAAACAAGGCTTCGCTGAGGATCGTGGAAGACTACCACGTTGATAGGCCAGGTGTGGAAGCGCGGTGACGTGTGAAGCTTACTGGTACTAATAATCCGATCGGCTTGATCGTTTCTCAGCAAAACTCATTCGATCTTACTATGTCGAAATCATAGACAATATCTTCTCATTCATGTGTGTCGGGTTGACCTGGTGGCTCTGTCGGAGGTTCCCCACCCGATCCCATTCCGAACTCGGTCGTTAAGACCTCCAGAGCCGATGGTACTTCGTCTTAAGGCGCGGGAGAGTAGGTCGCCGCCGGGTCTACCCGACACACATGAATGACTTCTCGAACCTTCTTCCTTTACTCACCGCCTTGCCGCGGGATGGAGCAGCCCGGTAGCTCGTCAGGCTCATAACCTGAAGGTCGCAGGTTCAAATCCTGCTCCCGCACCCAAGATTAAAAAGCCCCGATGGCATACGCCTCGGGGCTTTCTGCTGTCTGCGCCTCAAACAATGAGAATACGGGCTCGCTCTCTGGGCCGTACCCCTCCGGTGAAGGCCGCCTTGTTCGGCTGAGCCCATCGGCGATCCTGGACTCTTAAGTGCGGTCTTAAGACCGGTCATAAGAGCAGGCGTGAGAGCGGATGAGCCAGATCACCCTCCTGACAGGTCCGGAGCGGCGACGTCGCTGGACGGATGAGGATAAGCGCCAGATCCTGGAGGAGGCTTTCGGGCCAGGCGGCAATGTCGTCGATGCAGCGCGCCGACATGATGTCTCGAGCGGGCTGATCTACACTTGGCGCGCCAAGGCGCGGGCATCGATGATCCCAGGCTTCGTCGAGGCGGTCATCGCCGAGGAGTCCGTGGTGACCGACGCCGGCGGGGGAGCGGTGATCCAGGTCGAGCTGGCTTCGGCGCGGGTGAGCATCAGCGGAACGGCGTCGCCGGTCCTGGTCGACGTGGTGCTGCGGGCCCTGCGATGATCCCGATGCGATCTGGCGTGCGGGTATGGCTCGCCACCGGCCATACGGACATGCGCAAAGGCATGCAGGGCCTGACCTTGCTCGTTCAGGAGCACCTCAAGCGCGATCCTCATGGCGGAGATCTCTACGTCTTCAGGGGGCGTGGCGGTGGCCTGGTGAAGATCGTCTGGCACGACGGCATCGGCCTGTCGCTCTACGCCAAGCGGCTGGAGCGAGGGCGTTTCATCTGGCCGGCGACCGAGGGCGGGGCCGTGTCGCTGACGATGGGCCAGCTCGGCTATTTGCTCGAAGGGATCGACTGGCGAAATCCCCAGCATAGCTGGCGTCCGACGAGCGCCGGCTGAGTGAAAAAAGATTGGCGAGACTGCATTTTGGGGCGCCACAAGCGACGCAAATTATGATTCAATTCTCGCCATGGAAGTCATGGCCGCCCCCGTTCCGGACGACGTCGCAGCGCTGAAAAGGGCGCTGGCGGCGGCCGAGCTGCGGGCCGACCAGGCTGAGGCAGGGGCTGTCCGAGCGGAAGAGAAAGCGACCCGAGCGGAAGAGAAAGCCGCCCTGGCCGTCGCCGAGGCGGCGGCCGCCAAGGCCGACCGCGCCGAGGACCAGGCGCTGATCGCCCACCTGCAACTGCAGATCGCCAAGCTGAAGCGTGAACGCTTCGGCGTCACGTCAGAGCGCAGCAGCCGGCTGCTGGACCAGCTCGAGCTGCAGCTGGAGGAACTGGAAGCCTCGGCGACCGAGGACGAACTGGCGGCCGAGAAAGCCGTCGCCCGCGCGACCACGACGGTGAAGGGGTTCGAGCGCAAGAAGCCTTCCCGCCAACCCTTCCCGGAACACCTGCCGCGCGAGCGGGTCGTGATCGAGGCGCCCACGGCCTGCGCCTGCTGCGGCGGGTCGCGCCTGTCGAAGCTGGGCGAGGACGTGACCGAGACGCTGGAAGTGATCCCGCGCCAGTGGAAGGTGATCCAGACCGTGCGGGAGAAGTTTTCCTGCCGCGACTGCGAGACCATGGCCCAGGCCCCGGCGCCCTTCCATGTCCTGCCGCGGGGTTGGGCCGGACCGAACCTTCTGGCCATGATCATGTTCGAGAAGTTCGGCCAGCATCAGCCGCTGAACCGCCAGGCCGAGCGCTACGCCCGCGAAGGCGTGCCGCTGAGCCTGTCCACCCTGGCCGATCAGGTCGGCGGCGTCACCGCATTGATGGCGCCGCTGTTCCACCGCCTCGAGATCCATGGCTTCGCCGCCGAGCGGTTGCATGCCGACGACACGACCGTGCCGATTCTGGCCAAGGGCAAGACCGACATCGGTCGGCTCTGGACCTATGTGCTGGACGACGCGCCGTTTGGCGGGACGGGGCCGCGGATCGCGCTTTTCTACTATTCGCGCGACCGCAAAGGCCTTCACCCCCAGGGCCACCTCAAGAACTGGAGCGGCGTGCTGCAGGCCGACGCCTATGGCGGCTACAACGAGCTCTACAAGCAGGGGCGGCCGCCCGGCCCTATCCTGGAGGCGGGCTGTTGGGCGCACGCCCGACGAAAGTTCTTCATTCTGGCCGATCTCGAGGCCGCCGCGCGTAAAAAGGCGCGCGGCGAGAAGCCCCAGGCCGTCTATCCCAAGGCCCTGGAAGCGGTGCGTTTGATTGACGCCCTGTTCGCCATCGAACGCGAGATCAACGGCAAGTCGCCGCTGGAACGTCTGGCTGTCCGCCAGGCGAAGAGCGCGCCGATTATCGCCGAGCTCGAAGTCTGGCTGCAGGAGACGCGCGCCCAGCTCACCCGCGACCACGACATCGTCAAGGCCGTCAACTATCTCACGCGGCGCTGGCCCTCCTTCACGCGTTTCCTCGAGGACGGCCGGGTCTGCCTGTCGAACAACGCCGCCGAACGCGCCCTCAGGGGCGTCGCTCTGGGTCGTAAGGCCTGGCTGTTCTGCGGCTCGGACCGGGGCGGGCAACGGGCCGCGGCCATGTACAGCTTCATCGTCAGCTGCAAGCTCAACGACGTCGACCCCCAGGCCTGGTTCGCCGACGTCCTGGCCCGCATCAACGATCTGCCGGCCAGTCGCCTCGATGAGCTGTTGCCGTGGAACTGGCGTCCCAAGGGCGTCAGCCTGGTCACGGCAGCGGTCTGATGGACGGTCCCCTTCCGCAAGAAAAGGCGCTCATCACCGCAGCCTGCCAACAGTTCATTGACGACGTACTGAAGCCGAGATTTCTTCGCGTCGTGCGCCCCACCGAGTTTAACTACCCGGTCGATATCCAGGGCAAATGGCACGGTGCCCGCTATCGCTTCATCCAGCGATATCGCTCTGGCTCAAGCGACAGTCTGGGAGCAGAGTTCGATGCCGCCTTCGTCCGTCTGGATTGGACTGGTCCCGACCGTTTCGACATCCAATGGCGTCGCCATACCGGATCCTGGATTCGCCTTTACCGTGGCAAGACGCTGGCCCAGGCCCTCAAGCAAATCGAGACCGACGAGATCCTGCAGCCGCTTTAGCTCGCCGCGGTCCTCACCGGATGGCTACTCTGGGCCCGCGATCCGCATGCTTATGACTACGGTCTGGTCCTTCCTCCTAATGGAGTCGACAGGGTCGGTTGTTTCAGCCGGGCGGCAGGGAAGGGGTTCCCCCGCCGAGCTGCCTACGTGCCCGTGCCGAAGCCCTTGGGGCCGCCGGCTCCGGCGGCTCCATCGCCGCCTGTTGAAGGCGTTGCGTTTCTGTCGGCTGGATTATTGTTCGCTAGGGGGTCTTGATTGGTTCCCGTCTTCCGGGCCTGACGACCAGCCTCGACTTCTTCGCCCTTCAGATCGGGAGCGTCGGCTTGATCACGGTTGGGGTCATTGGGTTGGACGTCGGTCATTATGATCTCCTGTTGGTTGAATAGAGCCAATCAACAGGCGCTGAGCCTGTTCCTGCGGCCCCGCTACACGATAAGTTTTGGGAAGCGGTCGGAACCTCAGCGTGAAATCGGATCGGGCCAGCCGCTGAGAAGGCGCAACGGCGCCTATTCGCGGACGCTCTTTGACGATTTCGACGCCGAGAACGGTGAAGAGGACTGAGGTCAGAGCTAAGCACGCGCCTTCTCGACCTCTGTTCGGTCAGCCGCGCCTGGCTGTTCCACCTTGGGGGGCGCCCTTGTCGCAGGGGGGCTTGATCATGGTCTTCTCCTTCTGGCGTCTGGAGAGAAGACGAAGGGAAAGGGGATGTTCCTTTTCGCGTCGGGGCGGATGATGCACGACTCTCGGTCAGGCTTCAGCCTCTGTCGACGTCATCCAGCGGGCTCGGACAGTTCGGCGTCATTCGACGATGCTTGCTTTGAAAGGGCGGGAGCCCCTTGGAACAGCCCTGCAGGCGTCACGTTGGCTGATCATGGCTGAAGATGTCGCAAACTTAATAGGCTCGGCTGCGGCGCTCTGCTCAATCACCAGTTTTGCGCCTCAGGGCTATAAGATCTGGCGGGGAGCGTGATGCATCGGCGGTCAGTCTGAAGACCTATTCGCTGACCGTCAGTTGTTTCATTCTGTGGACGATCTATGGCGTCATGGTCTCGGCTTGGCCGGTAGCGTTCGCCAACGCCTGCGCCTTGTTCATGGCGTCAGGCGTTTTGTTCATGAAATGGCGGTTCAGGGACGGAAAGCCGGGCGCGACGCCGCCCTGAACATCACGCGGCGATGGGCAGGCGCACCGTGAAGCAACTGCCTTGACCGGGGCCTTCGCTGGCCAGTTCTATCGCGCCGTCGTGCATCTCGACCAACTGTTTAACCAGCGCCAGGCCGATGCCGAGGCCCTCGCGCGAACGATCGTCGGGGCCTTTGGATTGGGTGAACAGATCGAAGATGCGACCTTGCATGTCATGCGCCACGCCCACGCCATTGTCGGCGATGTCGATTCGCACGTGGTCCTGATCGACGTCGGCCGAGACGCGGATCTGACCTTCAGGCGGCGTGTATTTGGCGGCGTTGGTGAGCAGGTTGCTGACCACCTGCGAGAGCCGCGTGAAGTCCCCTTTCAACCACAGGGGCTGGGCAGGCAGGGCGACCGTGAGGTCATGCGCCCCGGCCTCGATCTTGGGGCGACTCGTGTCGACAGCGGACTCGATGACGCTCTGCAGGCTGACGCGCTCGCGCTTGAGAGAGATCTTGCCTTGGTCGATCCGGGCGACATCCAGCAGATCTTCGATCAGGCGTGAGAGGTGGTGGGCCTGAACCTCCATGCGCGCGTGGATGCCGGCTTTCATCCGCTCGTCAGACTGACGCTCCAGCAGTTGAAGACCGGCCCGCAGAGCCATGATCGGATTACGCAACTCATGGCCCAGCATGGCGATGAAGTCGTTCTTGCGCCGATCGGCAGCGCGCAGGGCGTTGGCGGAGGCTTCCAGTTCGTTGCGCTGGGAGAGGATTTCCATCCGCTGGCGATAGAGGTCGATGAAGACCTTCGCCTTGCTGCGCAGGATGTCCGTTTCGACCGGCTTCTGGATGAAGTCCACCGCGCCGGCCTCGTAGCCCCTGAAGCGACGTTGCAGGTCCGCGCTTCCCGCCGTGACGAAGATGATGGGGACGTGGCGCGCGTTCACATTGCCGCGCATGAACTCGGCCAGCTGGAATCCGTCCATGCCGGGCATCTGCACGTCCACCAGCGCCAGGGCCACGTCGTGAACCAGCAGCAATTCCAGAGCCTCATCGCCCGAGCGGGCCTTCAGGCAGACCACGCCCTCGCGCTTCAGCAGCGCCTCCAGCGCGAGCAGGTTCTCTTCAAGGTCGTCGACCAGCAGAAGATGGATCGGCTGTTCGGGGCTGATCATGCTTTTCCGAGACCTTTCAGATGTTCGGCGATGCGTTCGAGCGGCAGGGCGAGGGCTGCGTCGCAGGCGTTGCGGGCGGCCTGGGGCATGGCCTGGGCGTAGGCGGCGGCGGGCTCCTCCACCAGGGCAATTCCGCCCGCAGCGGCGACGGCGCTCAGTCCTGCGGCGCCGTCCTCGTTGGCGCCGGTCAGGATCACGCCGGTGAGGCCGGCGCCGTAGGCGTCCGCCGCGCTCTCGAACAGCACGTCGATGGAGGGGCGGGAGTAGTTGACAGCTTCGTCGGAAGACAGGGCCAGATCGCCGTTGCTCTCGACCAGCAGATGGTAGTCCGAAGGGGCGAAATAGATCACGCCGGGACGGGCGGTCTCCTTGTCTTCGGCCTCCTTGACCTCAAGCCGGCATTTGGCCTCGAACAGAGGGGCCAGCACGTTGCCGCGATCGGCCGGGACGTGCAGGACGATGAAGATCGGCCAGGGAAAGTCCGCCGGCAGCGTCGGCAGAAGAGTGAGCAGCGCCTGCACGCCTCCGGCGGAGGCGCCGATCGCCACGGCTTGGTCCGGGGAGGGACTCACGGTTCGCGTTTCCTGTAGATCTTCTCCGCCGGGACGAACTCCGAAAAGGCGGCCGCATGGCGCGAGAAGCGCAGGTTCTCCTTTGATCCGATGCCCAGAAAGCCGTTGCGCGCCAGGGAATCCTGGAACAGGCCCACCGCGCGATCCTGAAGCCCCCGGTCGAAATAGATCATGACGTTGCGGCAGGAGATGAGCTGCACCTCCGCGAAGACGGCGTCCGTAACCAGGCTGTGGTCCGAAAAGACGACATTGGCGCGCAGCGACTTGTCGAAGACAGCCCGGCCGTAGTCCGCCGTATAATAGTCGGACAGCGACGATCGCCCGCCGGACTTCTGATGGTTCTCTGTGAACTTGCGTATGCGATCGAGGGGATAGATCCCGGCTTCGGCGGCGCGCAGGGCGTCAGGATTGATATCGGTGGCGTAGAAGAGGGTGCGGTCAAACAGGCCTTCCTCGCGGAAAAGGATGGCCATGGAGTAGAGTTCCTCACCAGCGCTGCAGCCCGCGATCCAGACCTTGAGCGAAGGATAGGTGCGCAGGTGGGGCAAAACCTGCTCGCGCAGGGCGCGGAAATAGTCGGGGTCACGGAACATCTCGCTGACCTGAACGGTCAGGAAGGCGAGCAGACGCGGCAACATTTCGGGGTCGTGCAGCACGCGTTCCTGCAGGGCCGTCAGGCTCGGCAGGCCGAAATGGCTGCGCGCCTGAAGCAGGCGGCGCTTGATCGACGCCCGCGCATAATGGCGAAAGTCATAGTGGTAGCGTTGAAACAGCGCCTCCAGCAGAAGCCCGATCTCGATGTCCTCGATCTCGTTCGTCATGGCGGAACTCAGCGGGGCATCCAGACGCGGACCAGGGACAGCAGCTTGTCCACGTCCAACGGTTTAGCCATGTAGTCGTTCGCCCCGGCCGCCATGCAGCGTTCCTGGTCGTCCGGCATGGCCTTGGCGGTCAGCATCAGCACCGGCAGCGTCTTCCAGCGTGGATCCTTTCTCAGCTCGCGCGTGGCCGCCAGACCGTCCATGACCGGCATCATCACGTCCATCAGCACCAGGTCGACGGCCTTCGACGGGTCGGTCGAGGATCGCTCCAGGGCCTCAAGCGCCTCCTTGCCGTTGCGGGCGATCTCGATCATGGCGCCGCGCGGTTCTAGGACGTTGGTCAGGGAGTAGACGTTGCGGACGTCGTCCTCGACGATCAGAATCCGACGCCCCTCCAGCACGGCGTCGCGGTTGCGGGCTTTGCGGATCATCTTCTGCTGCTCGGGCGGCAGCTCCGACACCACCTGGTGCAGGAAGAGGGACACTTCGTCGAGCAGGCGTTCCGGCGACTTTGCGCCCTTGATGATGATGGAGCTGGAATAGCGGCGCAGCTGCTGCTCGTGATCGGGCGATAGATCGCGTCCTGTATAGACGATCACCGGCGGGAAGCCGTGGCCGCCTTCGCGGCTGAGGGTCTCGAGCAGGGAAAAGCCCGACGCGTCCGGCAAGGTCAGGTCCAGCACCATGCAGTCGAAGGTCTGGCTTCTGAGTTGTTCCAGGCACTCGGCGGCGGTGCCTACGCCTACGGTCTCCACATCGCCTGAGGCCAGCAGGCGGCTCACAGCGTCGCGCTGGACCACGTCGTCCTCGACGATGAGCACGCGACGCACGGTGCGGGTCAGCTTGTCCTCCAGGGTGCGCAGAACCTCGGCGAGATCTTCGCGCTTCACCGGCTTGACCAGATAGCCGATGGCGCCCAGCGACAGGGCGGTCTGGCTGTGATCCTCGGCCGAGACGACGTGGATCGGAATGTGACGGGTGTCGTCGTCGCGCTTCAGCACATCCAGTACGGTCAGGCCCGACTGGTCGGGCAGGCCCACGTCCAGCACGACCGCGCTGGGGCGATGGCGCTTGGCCAGTTTGAGGGCCTCCTCCGCCGTACCCGCTACAATGCACTGGAAGCCCAGCTCGCGGGACAGGTCGCGGACGATGGCGGCGAAGCGGTCGTCATCCTCCACCACCAGCAGCAGGCGGCGCGTCCCGGCCAGATGATCGCGGTCGTCCTCTATGCTTGCCGGCACATGAGACAGGCGGCGCTCAGGAGTTGCGTCCGATGGGGACGAAGTTTCCAGGGCAGGGGCGGGCGTTTCGCGAGAGGCGACCTGCGCCGCGTCATAGGTGCGCGGCAGAGAAAGGGTAAAGACGCTGCCTTCGCCCAGTCTGCTTTCCAGCCTGATCCGCCCGCCAAGCAGACGCGCCAGTTCGCGCGAGATCGACAGGCCCAGGCCTGTGCCGCCGTATCTGCGGCTGATCGTTCCGTCAGCCTGCTGAAAGGCATCGAAAACGCCCTTCTGCTGCTCGGGCGATATGCCGATGCCGGTATCCGACACGGCGAAGGCGATCCTGTCGCCGGGCTGGGCCGATATGCTCAGCTTTACCTTGCCGCTTTCCGTAAACTTGAAGGCGTTCGACAGCAGGTTCTTGAGGATCTGCTCCAGCCGTTGACGGTCTGTCTCCATCAGATCGGCTCCGGCGTCCAACTCGATGTCGAAAGCCAGGCCGCGATCGTCCGCCACCGGCTGGAAGAGTTGGCGCACGTCTTCGGTCAACCGCTGCATCGAAACCGCTTCGGGACGCGCCTGGATGTGACCGGCTTCAATCTTGGATAGGTCGAGGATGTCGTTGATCAGGGCCAGCAGGTCATTGCCGGACGACTGAATGGTGCGAGCGTAGTTGACCTGGTCCTCAGACAGCGTCCCTTCCGGGTTGTCCGCCAGCAGCTTGGACAGGATCAGCAGCGAGTTGAGCGGGGTGCGCAACTCATGGGACATGTTGGCCAGGAAATCGGATTTGTACTGGCTGGCCTGTTCCAGTTCGCGCGCCTTCAGCGTCAAAGCTGAGGCGCCGCGCTCCAGATCGTCGCGCTGAGTCTCCAGAAGTTGGGCCTGCTCCTCCAACTGGCTGTTGGTCTGCTCCAGCTCCGCCTGTTGCTGCTCGAGACGCGTCTGGGACTCCTTCAGCGCGCGGCCCTGCTCCTCCAGCTCTTCATTGGAGACGCGAAGCTCTTCGCTCTGGACCTGAAGTTCTTCGGCCTGGCGTTGGGTTTCCTCCAGCATGTTCTGCAACTGGGCGCGGTAGCGAGCGGATCGCAAAGCCGTGCCTATGGCGGGGCCCGCCTCTTCGAGCAGCGCCATGAGCCGTTCGTCAGGCGCGTGAAGGAAGCCGAGTTCCAGAACCGCATTGACGGCTCCGTCCGCTCGCGCTGGGGCGAGCACCAGGTGCCGAGGCTTGTCGCGGCCCAGAGCCGAACCGATCGTCAGATAGCCTTCGGGCACGTCGGACAGGGTCAGAACCTGACCTTCAGCCGCCACCTGACCGAGCAGCCCCTCACGCAGACCGAAGCGCTCTGCGATGGGAGCGTCAGACGGTACGCCGAGGGCGGCGACGCGCCGGTAGAGGCCGCCTTCGCCCTTGAACAGCGCGCCGGCCTGCACGCCGGCATAACGCCCCAGATAGGCGAGGATGCTGTCCGCGAGTTGTTCCAGGGACTGATCTCCCATCATGGCGGCGGCCAGGCCGACCTGCCCTTCGTGCAGCCATTCCTGGCGGGCGCGCGCTTGCGCGCTGCGGCGGATCAGAGTGAAGACGACAAGCGTCAGCGCCGCTCCCAGCAGGCCGGAAAGCACGCCGCTGATCAGCGCCGTCCGATAGGCGGCGTCCATTTCGTTCAGGCGCAGTTGGCGCACCCGCTGCTCTTCCTGGCGCAGGAGCGTGATCTGGGCGCGGACCGCATCCATCTCACGCTTGCCCTGATCCGTCGCCATGCGCGCCAGGGCGGCTTGCATCCCCTCGGTGCGGCGCGTCTGAAGGGTGGCTCCCAATTCAGCCATCTTGGCGTCGATGTGGCGTCGCAGTTGGCGCAGATGAGCTTGCTGGGTCGGGCTGTCCTTCGTCAGATCGCCGACCTCGTCCAGACGTCGAGCCAAGTCCCGGCTCGCGGCTTCATAGGGCTGCAGATACTGAAGGTCGCCCGTCAGCAGATAGCCACGTTGCCCCGTCTCCGCATCCTGAGCGGCGGACAGTACTTCATCGACCGCGACGATCACCCGGTGTGTATGGATGATCTGTTGGTTGTTGGCCCGCAAGACTTCCACGTTGCGCCAGGCGACGACGCCGGTGGCGAAAAAGAAGGCGAGAACAAGGGCCAGCCCCAGCGTCGCCCAGGCTTCCATTTTTGAGCCCGTAGACGGGCGACGTGGCGATTTCATCAATCTGCGAACCTTGGCGAGCCTCGGGAACGCCCTGCCTACAGGCGGGGGCGAAGCGTACAATAACCTATGCTGGACTCATCGCACAGGCTGGGCGAAGAGCGAGGCTGGGGGCGCCTGTTCGCCCTATGTTCGAGCCCGTCAAGGGAACCCTCTGCGAGCATGAGCTTTGGCTGCCTATGGCTTCCGGCATCCACTTTGGCCCCATACCGGCAAACGCCGTCCATCTGTGCGTGGACATGCAAAGACTGTTCGCGGAGGACACGCCGTGGCGCACGCCCTGGATGCCGCGCGTCCTGCCTGTGATCGTGCATCTGTGCGAGCGCAAGGCCGAGCGTACCTGTTTCACCCGGTTCATCCCCGCCCGCTCGGCCGATGAGGGGCGGGGAGCCTGGCGTCGGTATTGGCGGCGATGGGCCTCGATGAAGCTTGAAAATCTGGGGGAGGAACGGGTGGAGCTTCTGCCCGAGTTGCAGGCATTCGCTCCGCCCGGACAGGTGCTGGACAAGGCGCACTATTCTCCCTGGGTCGACACGGGTCTGGCGTCGGCTCTGATGGCGAGCCAGGTCGACACCTTGGTGGTGACGGGCGCCGAGACCGACATGTGCGTGCTGGCGACCGTTCTGGGCGCCGTGGATCTGGGTTTTCGCGTGGTGGTGGTGTCGGACGCTCTGTGCAGTTCCTCAGACCAGTCGCATGACGCCTTGCTGGGTCTTTATCACGACCGTTTCGGCCAGCAGATCGAGACGGCGGAATGCGACGAAGTTCTCGAAGCCTGGATCTAGGCGGGGCCGCCCAGCAATCGCGCCAGGCTCGAATCGAAACCCTGAGCGTCTGGACCAGGCAGTAAGGTTGTGATGCTTCCGGTTTCATAAAGTTCAATCACGCGCGGATGCACATAGGAACCCCGGCAGACCGTCGGCGTATTGCCAAGCAGGCCCGCGATCGTTCTCATGCAGGCTGAGACGTTGCGCCGGGCTTCGGTCTGGGACGTGGGGAGGGCCATCTCGCAGAAGGCGCGGGCGGCGGAAACGGTGGCCGCCCAGGTCCGGAAGTCCTTGGCGGAGAACTGATCGCCCATGGCCTCGCGGATATAGGCGTTCACGTCGTCTGAACTGATCGGCTTCAGAACGCCTTCGGCGTCGCGGTATTTGAAGAGGTGCTGGCCAGGCAGGCCTTCCAACCCGCGCATGACACGCGCCAGACGCCGGTCGCTGACCTTGACGCAGTGTTCCTTGCCGCTCTTGCCCCGGAACTCGAAGATCAGGGCCGAACCGTCGACTTCCAGGTGGCGTTTGCGCAAGGTCGTCAGGCCGAAACTGCGGTTCTGGCGGGCATAGGCGGCGTTGCCGACGCGGATCAGGGTGATCTCCAGCAGACGGACGGCCGACGCCACGACCTTCTCCTTGCAGGGCCCCCGGCGCGATAGATCGTTCTCCACCCGCGCGTGCAGCCGCGGCAGGCGGCGAGCGAAATCAGGCAGGCGGGCGAACTTGTGCGAGGCGGCCTGAGCCGTCCATTCGGCGTGATAGCGATACTGCTTGCGGCCGCGCGCATCGCGTCCCGTCGCCTGGATATGGCCGTTCGGGTCAGGACAGATCCAGACGTCCCGCCACGCAGGCGGAATGGCCAGGGCGTGGATGCGCATGAGGATGCCCTGATCGCGGACCAGGCGGCCTTTGGCGTCACGGTAGCAGAAACCTCGCCCGCTCCGGCGACGCGTGAGGCCCGGAGTCTCGTTGCTGGACCAGATCAGTCCGTCGGAAGACGGCGGCTGGGGCGCACTCGTCAGCATCTCTGCAGCTCTGGCTGAGTTTGGGTCTAGGCAACGCCAGAGCGCAGCTTCGGCTCCCCTATGTGATCCGTCGCGGGGGGCGCGCCGCAGCGGCACGAAAAATCTGAGAGGCTGTCGGCGTCCAGGATAGACGCCTTGCCGCGGCTGAAGCGCACAGCGCCCATAGTCTGCAGGTTGCTGGCGGCGGCGTTGATGCTCGTTCTTTGGACGCCGAGCATGGCGGCCAACTGGGCCTGCGTCAGGCGAAGCGACGCGCCGTTGCCGCCGTGGTGCAGGCGAAGCAGCCATTTCGCCAGACGCTCCGACACGCGGTGCGAAGCATTGCAGGCGGCTTCCTGTTCCAGAAACGTCAAACGCTGAACCGCCTGAAGAGCGATGAAACGCGACAGCCAGTCGTAGCCCAGCGCTTCGCGGACGGCGGCGGCTGGAACGCGAAACAGCCGAACATCCAAAAGCGGGCGCACGTCGGCGCCGCTGCCGCTGGAGCCCAGGGCGTGATCCCAGCCGTAGACGGAGCCGGAGACGATCGGCGCCACGCAGACGTCGCTGGCGGCGGGAAAGACGCCCAGAACCCCCGACAGAATGAACCAGAGGTGGTCCCTGTCCAGCGGGGTCTGTGCATCGCCTGACAGGTCGAGCTCCACCCCCTCGGCGATCAGACGCTGTTGGGCGTCCGACGGCAGGGCGCGATAGACCGGATGGTCGTGGATGTTGGGCCGGGAACGGCCGGTAGGCCGTGCGGGCGAGGGGAGAACGGCGGCTGAATCTGCGGGCATGGGGCCTCCTGACCTGAAGCCCTGCCACGGAAGCCTAAGATCCCCACTTACATGGGTTAGTCGCGACTGGGCGGCGCATCCGCGAGATCGTCCGCGATGCTGAGCCCCGCGGCCAAGGCCAGACCCTGCAGGTCAGGCAGGATGGCCCGCCCGGTCCGGTAGTCGACCAGGCCCGCCCGTCGGAGCTGCTGCAGCGTGCGATTTATATGCACGGCGCTGAGCCCCAGGATGTCCGCCAGCATGTCCTGGGTCAGAGGGAGATGAAGAACGCCGGGCTCGGCGGCGCCGAGGCGGCTTTGCCGCTCGTACAATTCCAGCAGAAGGTGGGCGGTCCGCTCATAGGCGCTGAGACGCCCCAGACGGATCACGTGCCGCGCTAGGCGCAGACGCTCCGCAGAGCGGACCTGGCGCCAGGCTTCCAGCAATCGGGGGCTGACGTCGACGCTTTCCGAAATCGCCTCCCACAGCAGGGAGGCGTCGAGGGTGGAAGCGTCGGTAAGGGCCCAGACCGCCATGTCGGCGTCCACGGCGTCGGCGGCCAGAATGACGTCGCCAGGCAGGCTGAGGCCCACGATCTGCCGCCGGCCGTCTTCCAGCATGGCTCCACGCGCGATCCAGCCGCGGGCCACCACGCGGGCGTCCTGACGTTCGGGATGAAGAGACACCGACCCGCCAGGCGGGTGGACCAGCGCCGGACCGTGGAACCAGCCGCGGACCCGATCGACGTCGGCGGGCGACAGCGCGACGAAGCTGGACAGCATACGTTCCAGCGACGCCGCGGCTATGTCTACATCATCTTGATAAGACTGATTCTTCATCCCCCTGACCAACAGCACGGCCAGAGGTGTTTCGTTCTTTACATAGGTTAGTCGGAACGCTCGAACGTCACGCTTGCGACATCGTCATCAGAGCTCTTTTAGGCGCGGTAGTAGGAATCCGAGCAAAGGGTGCGAAGCTGCCTCCACGTGGCCTTGCCTTCCAGTTGGAAGAGCTCAGCCTGGGTATACCGATCTGAGATCAGGGCCTTTCGCACTTCGCTAGGGATACGGAAACGCCCGCTGCGAGCCAACTCGAAGGCGCGCTCGATAACTGGTGTTCTATTCACGATACAAACTCCCCTGTTACGGGAAGACAATGCGGCTCAGGCCTCGCGGTTCTCTGTGTCGCATTTGCGGCCCCCGGGAACCCCGGCGGCTTCCCCAGCCGCGCAACATTCGCGAAGAATCGGCGTTGTGTTTCCGCCAACGTAGGGGAGCGAGATGCACGATCACAGCCGTCTTCTGGAGAACAAGCTGGAGCGCCGCGACGTCATCACGGACTGCGAACGGCAGGCCTTGCGAAGCGTGCTGACCCATGTGGTTCTGAAGCCCGCCGGCAGCGACATCGTCTCCCAGGACGCTTTGGTCGATCATTCCAGTCTGGTCGTCGACGGCTTCTGCGCGCGTTATCGCGATCTGAGCGACGGAAGGCGGCAGTATACTCAGATCAACCTGCCCGGCGACTTCATCGACCTGCACAGCTTCGTTCTCAAGCGTGTCGACCATGGCGTGCGTGCGCTGTCGGACTGTCTTATCGCCGAGGCCCCGCATGACCGTCTGCGCGAATTAACTGAACAGCATCCTCATCTCACACGCTTGTTGTGGCTGGAGACGGTGGTCGACGCCGCGATGCATCGCGAGTGGCTGCTGGCGCTGGGGCGGCAGGAGGCGCTGGAGCGGACGGCCCTGCTGGTCTGCGAAATCTACGCTCGCCTGGAGGCGGTGGGGCTGGCGCATGACGGCGTCTTTCGCTTCCCCATCATACAGGCTGAGATTGCGGATCTGCTAGGCATGTCCGCCGTGCACGTGAACCGTACGCTGAAGGTCATGCGCGAGGCTGGATGGCTGGAGTGGACGGGATCTGAGGTCCGTATTCTGGAATGGGACCGTCTGGCGGACGAGGCCGAATTCAATCCCTCCTATCTGCGGCTGGAGCGACTGCCGGTTTAGCGCCGAATGACGGCCCCGCCGCTGATCGGGCGGCGGGGCCGTCGGAATTCAGGCGGCGGGCTTCAACGCCTCGGCGTTGATCGCGGCGTCGGCGATGGCCGTCAGATCATCGTCGGTCTGGCTCTCTTCCTGCAGGGTTTCATCAAGCAGTTTGACGGCGTCCTTCAGCCCCATCACCTCGGCCCAGCGCTTGAGCGTGCCGTAGCGGGTGATCTCATAATGCTCGACCGCCTGGGCGGCGGCCAGTAGGCCGGCGTCCAGCGCCGCCGAATCCTTGTACTCTTCGGCGATCTCGTCGCCCTCGGCCAGGATGCCTTCGATGGCGTCGCAGGTTTTGCCGCGTGCGGGCTTGCCGATGATCTCGAACACCTGTTGCAGGCGCTCGATCTGCCCTTCCGTCTGCTCGCGGTGTTTTTCAAAGGCCGCCTTGAGATCGGGCGACTGGGCGGCGCGCGCCATCTTCGGCAGGGATTTCAGGATCTTGCGCTCAGCGTAATAGATGTCGCGCAAGGTGTCGTGAAACAGGGTCTGCAGCGTTTTCTCAGCCATGGGGCTCTCCTGAATATGAAAAGGGGAGCCTGCGAAGCGGCAGGCGGACATGCGCGTTCCTAATGTTCGGATATGAACAGGGCCGGGCGCAACGGAACCCTTGCGAATTGGACAGCCTGGCCAATGCCGAAGGCGGCGGGGAGTCGCTGAATAGAAAGAAGGGGCGGACTGCAGTCCGCCCCTTCGCGCCGTTTTAACTTTCGGCCGATGTCAGCCGACCAGGTTGGATTGCAACTGCTTGGCGCGCTCCAGGTGGGCTTCGATCTTGGGCAGGACGGTGCGGGCGTGCTCCGCCAGGGCCGGGGCGTCCGTCTTGTCCGAGAAGCCGCGATGGAGGGTGACGGCCTCCTCATGGGCGGCGACCTGCTGGTCGATATAGGTTTTGTCGAAGTCCGCCGCCGAGGCTGAGCGCAGGTTGTCGATCAAGCCCTTGCGGCGCTGGTCCAGCTCGGTCGGCAAGGTCGTGTCCGGCGCAGCCTGCCCGGCGGCGGCCTTTAGAGCGCTCGAGGCGGCCGAGTGGTCCGTCTTGATCATCTGCGCCAGTTCTTTGACCTGGGCGTTCTTTGACCGCTCTAGGGCGATGTCGGCGGCCTGGATTTCGTACATGTCGCCCATGGCGGCGTTCGGGACATAGGCGCTGACCATATTGGCGCCCATGGTCGCCGCCGAGGTCTGGCCCACCGGCTCGGAAGCGGCGTCCTGCGCCTTGTCGACGGCTTCGGACCCTTGCTGTTGATTGCAGGCAGCCAAGGTGAGAGCGGCGGCTGAAGCGGCCAGGACGGCGGCGGTTTGCTTCATCATCATATTGATTCCTTAGTTGATCAGGATTTGGCGGCCATGCCGGGCGTGACGGGGGCCAGTTCTTCCGCCTGAGTTTTGGGCGGGGGCGCGTCGGCGTGCTGAAGGCCGTCGTCCGGCGTTTCTCGGATGGACAAAACGGCCTCGTGAACGCGCATCAGCGGGGCAGCGGCGTCAATGGCCTGGGCGTCGGTAGGCGAGGCCACCCGCAGGCGTCTTTGAGGGCCGCTGTCGCTGCCGACCACGACTTCATAGAAGCGCATGGCGGTCTCCCGTCGCGGGGACGCCCGGGGGGCGGCGATTGCGATCGATCATGTCTTTAATCCTCCCTGTGACGGGAGCTTAAGCGGCGGGACGCGGAGGTGTTCCAAATGCCCAAGCCTGGACATGCCGTCACATGGCGCGTTCCAGCGGGGCTTCGGCGCCGGTCATTCGTGCATCGGGAGTTTTTGTTTGTGTGCGGAGAAAACCGGTCGCCGCCGTGGCCAGGTAGACGACGAACAACAGGGCCAGAAGGGCTCCGACGAGCATCAACAGCCGGCGCGGACGTCGCAAAATCGGTGGTTTTTCCTTGTTTGCAAGCGGCAAAGAGAACTCCTTTCGTATTGATAGGAGAAGGAAACGACGCCGAGCCTGTTCCATACGGCGCCGGTCAGTCCTTATTTTTGCCGCGGGGATTTTAGGCTAGATTCAAAGGGCTTTGAGGGGCGGTTGCCCCGGGCCAGCACGGCCAAGGTCAGTTTCTCGGCCGTCAGCCGCACTTCATCTTGAACGGCGGGATCGCGATCCAAGGCGTCATGGCTGGTGGCGTAAGGCTCCCAATAGCCAATGTAACGATCGATCTCGGCGCCGGCCGGCGACAGCTCCATCGAAACCAGCCAGTCGGACAGAGAACGACGCACGTTCTCGGCGCCTTCCGCATCGCCATGAACGACCAGGGCGAAACGCCGACCCGCCAAATGGCGGGGATAGGGCCAGTCGGCCAACTCCAGCGCCTTGGCCATCGGAACGGTCTTGCCGTGCGTCGTGGTGGGGTCGGGATTGCCGCCGTCGGCGCAGACCATCCGGTCCATCATCAGCTTGAACGGGCTTGAGGCGTGATACCAGTTGACCGGGGTGACGATCAGGACGCCGTGCGCGCGGACCCACATCGGATAGATGTCATTCATCCAGTCGTGGACCTGGCCCAGGCTGTAGTTGGGATAGCAGCTGCACGGCCAATGGCAGAGGGCCGCTGCGGTGGAGAAGCAGGCCTTGCAGGGATGAATTTTCCGGCCGTATTCCGACGCCAGGCGTGACAGGTCGAGAACTTCAGTCTCCACCCCCGCGTGACCTTCCACAACTTCGCGGGCGATCTGGACCAGACGCCAGCTCTTGGACATTTCGCCGGGGCAGGTGTGTTCGGAACGGCTGGAAGCGTTGATGATCAGGATGCGCGCGGGCATGGCGGCGTCGTCATGCTGCGCCTCGGCGGCGCGGAGAGCTTTGTGGGCGTCCAGCCAGTCCAGCGCCAACTCATAGTCCGGCTCGGCGAAGCTCGGACCGGCGGGGCGCGTCAGCGGCGATTTCCGACCCCCGATGTAGCCGTCCCAGGCTGCGGCGGCCAGGCGGTCGATCTCGTCGCGCAGGGGATCGAAGGCGGGGTCCGCGAACCGGCTGCGGAAGCGGGTTTCAAAGGTTGCGCGGTCCAGTTCCGGGCTGGGCATGCCCTTGCGCGGTTCAGGGACGGCTGGAGCTTGGGGAACGGAATCTGGCATGCGGCTTCTCCGGCTCGGGTGCGTCGGAAACGTCGCGTCTGAAGACGACGTTCCGCCGCAGGAGGGGAACGCGCGGACAGAGGGCGACTTAGGAAGGCACGCCCTTCAAACGTCTACAGGAGCCGTCATGTCCGACCGTCTGACAATGCAGGATCCCCGTCATCAGTATCCGCGTCCGCCATTTCCGCGGCAGCCGCAACCGGCGCCCGGACTGGCGGCTGAGATGGAGCCCAGTCCCGATCATGGGGAGGAGAGCTATCGCGGCCACGGGCGGCTGAAGGGGCGTCGCGCCCTGATAACCGGGGCCGATTCCGGCATCGGCCGCGCCATCGCCATCGCCTACGCCCGCGAAGGGGCCGATGTCGCCGTCTCCTATCTGCCCTCCGAGGAGGCCGACGCGCGCGAGGTGATCGCCCTGATCGAGGCCGAAGACGTCAAGGCGCTGGCCCTGCCCGGCGACGTGCGTGACGAGGCGTGGAATGCGGCCATGGTGGCGCGCACGCTCAAGGCCTTCGGCGGCCTGGACATCCTGGTCGTCAACGCAGGTCGGCAGCAGTTCCGCGAGGACGTAGGCGAGGTCTCGACCGAGGATTTCGACGCCACGCTGAAGACCAATCTCTACGCCCTGCACTGGTTGTGTCAGGCGGCGACGCCGCACCTGCCGCCGGGCGCGGCGGTCATCACCACGGCCTCGATCCAAGCCTATGAACCGTCGGACATCCTGCTCGACTACGCCACCACCAAGGGCGGGATCGTCACCTACACCAAGGCCCTGGCCAAGCAACTGATCGAGAAGGGCGTGCGGGTGAACGCCGTGGCGCCGGGCCCCTTCTGGACGGTTCTGCAGCCCAGCGGCGGCCAGCCTCAGGAGAAGGTCGAAAAATTCGGGGCTCACAGCGCCTTCGGCCGCCCGGGCCAGCCGGTCGAGATCGCACCCGTCTACGTTCTGCTGGCGTCGCAGGAAGCCAGCTTCGTCACGGGCGAGGTCTGGGGCGTCACCGGCGGCGCCGGGATCGCCTGAGCTCAGACCTCGAATACGCGATAGGGCGTGTCGCCTAGCGCCCGCAGCACGGGCAGGGCGACGTTGTAGACTGGGACGCCGCGCGCCGTGCGGCCTTCCGGCGCCCCGCGATGCGCATGGCCGTGCACCACCAGCTTGACGTTCTCATAGCGATCGACGACCTCCGCCAGCCGCGATGAGCCGAGGAAGGCGTGGATTTCCGGCGGCTCGCCGATCACCGTGTCGACCACCGGCGCATAGTGGAGAAGCACGACGCTCCGTTCGGTGCGCAGGGTGCGGATGGAGTTCTCGATGAGGTTGGCGTCCTCCACCGCCTCATTGACGAAGGTCTTCACCGAGGCCTCGCCGAACGAACTGAGCATGTAGCGGCCGAAGCCGCCCACGAAGCCTTTTCCCCCGGCGAAACCGACGCCGTCGATCTCATAGGCCTCGCCGGTGAGCATCTTCACGCCGGCTTCGGTCAGCATGCGGGCCACCTCCAGAGGTTGGCCGCACTCGTGCTCGTGATTGCCCAGCACGCCGATCATGGGGATGCGGCAGGCGCGCAGATCCTCCAGCAGGTTCTCCACCTCGACCGTCTTGCCGAAATTGACCAGGTCGCCGCACAGGCAAAGCACGTCCGCGTCTTCATGCACCCGGTCGAACAGGTCGCGATAGGCGCGATGCGAGGTCTCGCCGACGTGCAGGTCGCCGACGGCGGCGACGCGAAGCTTTTTCTTCGGTCCGGCTTCCATGCCGGGTTGAGGCGTCTGGCTTTCAGCGGCGGGGGCGGCGGGTTCAGGCGACGGGGTCATGGCGTTCCTCCAGGCCCTTGCCCACCACGTCGCCGAAGCCCCATTCGGAGATGTCGGCGATGTAGTCTCTGGGGCTGAACAAGCGGCCGCGGCAGACCTTTACGCGCGGCGCCGGCAGATCGACCTGAGCCTGAAGGCGGCCGATCAGCTCCGTCATCAGCCACGCCGGCACCAGGCCGCGCTCCGTCGGATAGGCGAAGCGGAAGTTGAGCAGATGCGCCATCAGCACCTCCCAATAGAGGTCCATCTGATCCAGAAGCGACTTCCAGTCGATGGCGTCGGCCTGCTTGAGAATGACGTGGTTCACATCGGCGCCGTCGTAGCGATAGCGGTCCTGAATGAAGGCCTTGGACAGGATCAGGGCGGTCGGCGGGGTGATCGTCACCTCATGCCCGTAGACGGTGATGCGATCCGGCCCGAACCAACTGTCGGAGACGGCGATGGTGCCGTTCGACATGGCGAAGATGACGTCAAAGAAGTGCTTGTCGTCCTTCCAGACCTTGGCGATCCAGCGTTCGTCCTCGACGTCGGTGCGATAGCCGTGCGCCTGGAAGAAGGCCAGAATCCGGGGGTAGTCGCCGGGCTTGCAGAAGACGTCCAGATCCTTGGTCGGCCGACGGATGCCTGTATAGGCCGTTACGGCGTAGGTGCCCGAGAGCAGGAAAGGAACGCCGGATTCCTTCAGCAGACGCAAGGACTCTTCATAAAAGGCCTGGGCTTCTGCGGGAGGCTCGAAGGCGGGGTCGGCGACGGTATCGGACATGAGCGGGTTCCTGAACAGGGCATGGAAACGGCGCATGGCGAAACCGGGTTCCGCTTCGTTTGAGCCAGCAGGAGCGGTGAACCGTCGCTGCGCGGAGGCGTTGGCCCAGGATGGTCGATGCCGTCTGGACACCTTATTGCGGGCCCGCGCCCGATCCGCTCGAGGCGCTGAGCCGCTGGAACGGCGATCCGGTTCTCTGGGTCGTTCTGACGGCTGCGACGGTCGCGGGGCTGGTTCTGCTGCGCGGGCCGGAAAGGGGGCGATATACGGCTGCGATGACCGTGCTGGTGATCGGTTTCATCTCGCCTCTGTGCGCGCTGAGTTCGGCGTTGTTCACCGCACGGACGTTGCACCACCTGCTTCTGGTGCTGGCGGCGGCCCCGTTGCTGGCCCTTTGTGTGCCGGCGATGAGAAAGCCGAGGCTGGCGGCGGCGACGGCCGCGCAGGCGGTGATCTTCTGGGCCTGGCATGCGCCGGGCCTCTATGCCCAGGCCCTGTCGCATGATGCGATCTACTGGTTGATGCAGTTCACTATTCTGGGCAGCGCAGTCTGGTTCTGGGCGGCCGTGCGCAGCGCCAGAGGCCATGCGGCCGTCGCCGCCTTGCTGGCGGCCATGCTGCTGATGGGGCTTCTGGGCGCCCTGATCGTGTTCGCGGGCCAGCCCCTCTATGCGCCGCATTTCGCCAGCACCATGGCTTGGAACATGACGCCGCTGGAGGACCAGCAGGCGGCCGGACTCATCATGTGGGCGCCGGCGGCGGCGGCCTATCTCCTGGTCGCCCTGTGGCGGATTCACGGTCTGCTGAAGCCGGCGGGCGAGGCGGCGGCATGATCGACCGGCTGATCGCCCAGGCGCTGGAGTGGGCAGCCGGTCATCATGATGAGGGGCGCTATTCCCCCGTGGCCATCTGGTTTCACTGGATCATGGCAGGTCTGGTCGTGTTCCAGTTGGGCTGGGGCTGGTGGATGGGGCGGTTGCCGGTCGGCGGCGAGAAGGTCGCCGCCTATGAGGTCCATTTCGCCGTCGGCGTGCTGATGCTGTTGCTGGTGATCGGCCGCCTGACCTGGCGGCTGGTCGCGCCGGACCTGATCAATGACGCAGACAAGCCGGGGTGGGAAAGCACGGCGGCCCGCGTCACCCACTATGTGTTCTACGTCTGTCTGTTCGGCCTGCCGTTGTCGGGTTGGGCGATGGTCTCCGCGACGGCGCGAAACACCCAGTTGGAGGCGGCGGGCTTCATTCCATGGCCGCTGTTGCCGATGCAGAATTTGTCGAACCGCCAGCTGTGGGCGGTCGAGGCTGCGGCGGAGTGGATGCACTGGGCGTTGATTGTCGCTCTTCTGCTGATGATCCCGATCCATGCGGGGGCGGCGCTGAAGCATCACCTGATCGACCGCGACGACGTCTTTCACGCCATGCTGCCGGTCGTGCCTCAACTGAGGCCGCGCCGCACGCGATGGCAGCGACGATGGCGCGCGCTGGAGAAAAGGATCGCGACGACCGTTCGGGGGCTGCGGCGCGGCCGCACCCGCTCCCAGGTCTAGAGTCGGTCCAGGATCGCCTGCATTTGGGCGATCTCCCGCTCTTGAGCGACGATGATTTCATCGCACAGGGCGATCAGTTCAGGGTGGGTCAACTTGGCCTTTCCGCACATCAGGATCGCCCCGGAATGATGGGGGATCATGCCGCGGATCAGTTCCTGGTCGTTAATGGCCGCCTGGGTGCGCATGGCGTAGAAGCTGGCGGCGAATACGACGGCGGCGACTCCGATGATGATCCAGTTGGCGCGTCTGTTCTGGAACATCGAACGCATCGACAGCAGCATGACCACGGCCATCGGCGCGACCATCATCAGCGTCATATAGACGTTGTTCAGGTTGAAGCGGAAATGATCGAGCGTCGCGATCATGGTGAACATCACCAGATACATGATGACGAAGTCGATCAGCAGTTCGATTGCGAGATTGCGATAGCTGTGGGCGTGCATGAGGGGCCTCCACCGGGTTGTTAGTCGTGTGACAGGCAATCTCTGGGCGCGCGGCCTGTTCCCGAGGAGTTCAGTCGCCGTCGGAACGAGCGGGGCGGCGGATCTCGCGCGACGCGGCCGGGCGCGCGGCAGCAGCGACCGAGGCGACGCGGGCGCTCGACGCTTCGGCGCGGACCGGGGAGGGCGGCTGGGTCGACAGCCAGGCGGCGATGGCGCGGGCTTCGTCGTCCGTCAGCCTTTGGACGGCGGCGGCCATGACGCCGCGCGGGTCATTTCGCCGCTCGCCGGACTTCCAGCGGTCAATCTGTTCCAGCGTATAGGCGGCGGGCTGCCCGGCCACGATCGGCTGACCTTCGCCCGCGCCCTGGCCCTCAACGCCATGGCAGGCGGCGCAGGCGGTGACGCCGCGGGCCGTATCGCCAGTCAGCCAGATCGGAGGCGGGGAGACGGTTGAAGCTCGCACGGCGGGCGCGGGCAGTCCGGCGTACCAGGCCGCCACGGTCCGGCGCGCGTCCTGATCCAGACCCTTGGCCACGCGGGTCATGACGTCGTCAGGGCGCAGGCCGCTGGCGTAGTCCTCCATCTGTTTCTGCAGATAGCCCTGGTCCAGACCGGCCAGACGCGGCGTCGAGACGCCGTCGCCTTCGCCCTTCAGGCCGTGGCAGGTGAAACAGGCGTTGGTCGCGCCGCCCGCGCCGCCACCCATGGCGATGATCTCGCCGGACGCCTGAAAGGCGCGATCAGTTACGCCCGGCGTCGTATCGCAGGCGGCGAGGGTCAATCCCAGAAAAGCGAGGAGCAGGGCGCGCACCCTGATCCAACACCGGCGTTGCGGCGCCGGTTCCGCCTCGGAACCCCTGGCCGCCCGGCGGATTGGTTCTGGCGAAGCGGAAAGGGGCCGGATGCTGTCATGTCGCGACGATGGGGAAGATAGGGGCTGCGGTTTCAGCCGCGGGCCTGCTGGGCCTCGCCGCCTGCGCGGACAAGGCTGGGGCGCCGCGCGACCTGGCGGGCGCCGACGCGGTCGAGGGGCTGCGCCTGATCCGGACCCAGGGCTGCGGCGCCTGCCACGCTATTCCCGGCGTGGCCTGGCCCGAGGGGCGGACCGGCGGATCGCTGGCGGGCGTCGGGGCGCGGCCGATGATCGCCGGGCGACTGCCGAACCAGCCTGCGGTCATGGCCGCCTTCGTGCGCGACGCCCCGTCGTTGCTGCCCGACACCGGCATGCCGCCCATGCCCCTGACACAAGCCGAAGCCCGCGACATAGCGGCCTATCTCTATACGCTCGATGACGACTGAGACGCCGGACATGCTGGGCGGCTGGCCGCCGCCGGTGCTGGACCCCGCTGGGCCGTTCGCCGGGCCGGTGACGGTCGTCGCCTGGGTGCTGTTCGTCATGGGCGCGGTGGTGCTGGCCGTCGTCTTGATCGCGCTGGGCGTCGCCCTGTTCGGGCCGAGGAAGTGGAAACGTCGCGTCGGCGGCGAGCGCCTAGTCTGGATCGGCGGCCTGGCCTTTCCGGTGGTCGTGCTGACGGGCCTGCTGATCTACGGCCTCAGCGTCACCGCGCGCGTGTCGGATGCGCCGCGCGGCGGCGAGATGCGCGTGCGCGTCACCGGGGAGATGTGGTGGTGGCGCGTGGCCTATCTGGACGACCAGGGCCGCGAAAAGGTCCAGGACGCCAATGAGGTTCACATCCCCGTCGGCCGCCCGGTGGTGGTCGAACTGGAGAGCGCCGACGTCATCCATAGCCTGTGGGTGCCGCGCCTGGGCGGCAAGACGGACATGATCCCAGGCCGTCGCAACTTCATGCGCCTGCAGGCTGACAAGCCGGGCGTTTATGCGGGACAGTGCGCGGAGTATTGCGGCGGACCTCACGCCCTGATGGGCTTCGTCGTCGTCGCCCATCCCGAGGCCGACTTCGAGGCCTGGCGGGCCAGGCAGGCCGCGCCCGCCGCGCCGTCCGCCCTGCCGGGCGCGGCGGCGTTCGGCGCCTCGGGGTGCGGCGCCTGCCACACCATACGCGGAACCGAGGCCAACGGCCTGGCCGGGCCGGACCTGACCCATGTCGGTTCGCGCCAGACGCTGGGCGCGGGCATCCTGCCCAACAATCAGGGCACGATGGCGGGTTGGATCGCCGACAGCCAGGGGATAAAGCCGGGCAATCGGATGCCGTCCTATCCGGTGCTGACCGGGCGCGAGCTGCGCGACCTGGCCGCCTATCTGGACAGTCTGAAATGACGTCGGAAACCGGCTTCGACGTCCGCAAATACGATCGCTTTCCCACCGAAGAGCCGCGTCCGGACGGCGAGCTGGAGCAACTGGAGGCCGCCTGGTGCGGTCCGCGCCGTCCCGGCGAGTGGATCACGGCGATCAACAACAACATCATCGGCGTTTATTACGTCGGCGCGGCCATGCTGTTCTTCGTGCTGGCGGGAGTGCTGGCGCTGCTGATGCGCACCCAGCTGGCGCTGCCGATGACCGGCTTCCTGCCGCAGGAGACCTACAACCAGATCTTCACCATGCACGGTACGGTGATGATGTTCCTGTTCGCCGTGCCGGCGGTCGAGGCGTTGGGCGTGCTGCTGTTGCCGCAGATGTTGGGGGCGCGAGACCTGCCGTTTCCGCGCCTCGGGGCCTACGCCTTCTGGGCCTATCTGATCGGCGGCCTGGCCTTCTTCTGCTCCCTGTTCTTCGGCCTGGCGCCGGACGGGGGATGGTTCATGTATCCGCCGCTGACCGGCATGACCTATTCGCCGGGGATCAACGCCGACTTCTGGCTGCTGGGCATCGGCTTCATCGAGATCTCGGCCATCGCCGGAGCGATCGAGATCATCGTCGGGGTGCTGAAGACGCGCGCGCCCGGCATGACGCTGGACAAGCTGCCGGTCTTCGCCTGGGCCATGCTGATCTTCGCCTGCATGATCATCATCGCCTTTCCCTCGGTGATCCTGGCGACCTTGCTGCTGGAGCTGGAGAGGGCGCTGGGCTGGCCCTTCTTCGACCCGCTAAAGGGCGGCGATCCCATGCTGTGGCAGCACCTGTTCTGGTTCTTCGGCCACCCGGAGGTCTACATCATCTTCTTGCCGGCGGCCGGGGCCATGTCGACCATCATCCCCGCCATGGCGCGCACGAAGCTGGTCGGCCATCCCCTCGTGGTCATGGCCATGCTGGCGACCGGCTTCATCAGCTTCGGCGTGTGGGCGCACCACATGTTCACCACCGGCATGCCGCAGATCAGCATCAACTACTTCAGCGCCGCCTCCATGGCGGTCAGCGTGCCTGCCGGGGTGCAGGTCTTCGCCTGGATCGCCACCATAGCGGCCGGAAAGATGCGCTTCACCACGCCGGGTCTGTTCGCCGTGGGCGGTCTGGTCATCTTCGTCATGGGCGGGCTGACTGGGGTGATGGTCGCCATGGTTCCCTTCGACTGGCAGGCCCACGACAGCTACTTCATCGTCGCCCACCTGCACTATGTCCTGATCGGCGGCATGGTCTTTCCCATGTTCGCGGCCATCTACTACTGGCTGCCCATGTCCAGCGTCCGGCCGCTGAGCGAGCGCATGGGCAGATGGGTCTTCTGGCTGATGTTCGCCGGTCACAACATCGCTTTCATGCCGATGCATCTGACTGGGCTGATGGGGATGCCGCGTCGAGTCTATACCTATCTGCCGGGGCGGGGGTGGGATCTGCCCAACTTCATCTCCACCGTCGGGGCCTTCCTGTTCGGCCTGGCGGTCCTGCTGTGGGTCGTCGACATGATCCGCAACTTCCGCCCCTTCGGCCCGCGCGAGGCGGGCAATATCCACGACGGCCCAGGCCTGGAGTGGCTGCCCAGCGGCTATTATTCCGTGCGCTCCGTCCCGGTGGTGAAGAGCCTCTATCCGCTGTGGGAACAGAAGAGCTTGGCGAAGGAGGTGGAGGAGGGGCGCTGGTTCCTGCCCGGCGCGGCGGGAGGCGAGCGCCAGACGCTGGTCACCAGCCCTCTGAACGCTGAGCCGCAGTATGTCTTGCGCCTCCCGCGCCCATCGCCTTGGCACGTGTTCGGCGCTCTTTTCACGGCCGGCTTTTTCCTGATCCTGACCATCCAGGCCTATGTCGCCGCCGTGGTCAGCGGCGTGCTGGCGATCTACTGCATCATGCGCTGGTGCTGGTTTCTGGACGCGCCGCATACCCGCAAGACGACCGACATCGGAGCGGGCGTGCGTGTACCCAACTATGTCTCCGGTCCGGCCAGCCACGGCTGGTGGGCCATGGTGATCGTGCTGATCGTCGGCGGCATGGTCTGCCTGCTGGCCGGCTTTTCCTACATCTTCCTGTGGAGCCGGCGCCCGGATCTGTGGCAGGCGCCGCCGGAGACGGCGTCGATGATGCTGCATCTGGGCGGTCTGGCCTTAGGAGGGCTGTGCGCCGCAGCGGCGCCGCGCGTTCTGCGCCGGACCGGGAAGGGAGCGGAGACGCTCGCTACGGTTCTTCTGGTCATCAGCGCCATCGGCGCCGCGATGGCGATAGGGCTTGAGCTCCAAGCCTGGTGGACCTCGGGGCTCAAGCCTGACGCCACCAGCCAGGGCGCAGCCGTCTTCGCCCTGCTCGGCTGGTCGGCGACGTTCGCCGGGATCGGGATGTTAATGGGGCTCTACATCCTGTTGCGACGGGCGTTCAGGCGCTTGTCGGCCGAGCGTCCGTCGACGATAGACCTGATCGGCCTCTTCATGACCTATACGGCGGCGCAGGCGGTGATCGTGATGCTGCTGATCCGACTGTTTCCGGGCTCCGGCGCATGAGGCGCTGGCTGGCCATGACGGCGGGGCTGCTGATCTGGGCCGCGCATTTTCTGGGGCTTTACCTGCTGGCCAGCGCCGCAGACGTGTGGTCCTCGACCGAGGCGGCCGCCGGTCGCTGGATCGGGTTGGGTTTCAGCCTTCTATGTCTGACGCTGATCGCCGCCGCGGCCTTCGCCATGGCGCGGCGTCCGGCGCCGGAGGGGCCGGCTCTTTGGGAGCGGCGTGTCGCCTTAACAGGCGCTCTGGTCGCCGCCGTCGGCGTGACCTGGCAGACCGCACCGCTGGCGTTCTGAGAAATCGCTCCGGCCAAGCTGGATCATCCCATGAATGGAACATATCATGAACAAATGGCGCAGATTGATTTGAGACGAAAGCTGGCGGTGCTGGCGGATGCGGCGAAGTATGACGCTTCATGCGCCTCATCGGGTTCGACCAAGAGAGATTCCCTGGGCGGTCGAGGCATAGGCTCGACCGAGGGCATGGGCATCTGTCACGCCTATACGCCGGACGGCCGGTGCGTCAGCCTGCTGAAAATCCTGCTGACCAACTTCTGCATCTACGACTGCGCCTATTGCATCAACCGGGTGTCATCGAACGTCGAGCGGGCGCGTTTCACGGTGCAGGAGGTCGTGGACCTGACCCTGGCCTTCTACAAGCGCAACTATATCGAGGGCTTGTTCCTGTCGTCGGGGGTGATCCGCAACGGCGACTACACCATGGAACAACTGGTCGAGGTCGCGCGGCGACTGCGCGAAGATCACGACTTTCGCGGCTACATCCATTTGAAGCTGATCCCCGAGGCGGACGCACGGCTGGTCGAGCTGGCGGGCCTGTATGCCGATCGCTTGTCCGCCAACATCGAACTGCCCCGCGACGAGGCCTTGGGCCGACTGGCGCCCGAAAAGGACGCGCGAACGATCCGCAAGGCCATGGGGCAGGTGCGGCTGAAGCTGGAAGCGGCCCGGCCCGAAAAGAAGGACCGAAAACGCCCGCCCGCCTTCGCCCCAGCGGGGCAGTCGACCCAATTAATCGTCGGCGCCGACGGGGCGCCGGACACAGAGATCATGGCGCGCAGCGCCGCCCTGTATGGCGGATACGGCCTGCGTCGGGTCTACTATTCCGCCTTCAGTCCTATCCCCGACGGCTCCAACCTGTTGCCGCCGACCAAGCCGCCGCTGATGCGGGAACACCGGCTTTACCAGGCCGATTGGCTGATGCGATTCTACGGCTTCACCGCGCCCGAGATCGGGGAGGGGACGGACGATGGAATGCTGGATCTGGCCGTCGATCCCAAACTGGCCTGGGCCTTGCGTCGGCGCGAGGCCTTTCCCGTCGACGTGAACCGTGCAGCGCGTGAGGCGCTGCTGCGGGTGCCGGGACTGGGTGTGAAGGCGGTCGACCGCATCCTGTCCGTGCGGCGGCATCGGACCTTGCGGTTGGAGGACGTGGGCCGACTGACGCGCTCCATCGAGGCGGTGCGGCCGTGGATCACCGCCCTGGACTGGACGCCCGGCGGCCTGACCGATGCGGCGGACCTGCGTGCGCGCCTGGCCCCCCGGCGCAAGGCCGAACAGTTGAGCCTGTTCTGATGCGGACCCTTGTCCTGGCCGATCCGCTTGATTTCGACAGCTGGCGCGAGGCGGCCCGGCGTTTGAGGCTGGCGGGCGTCGAGCCGGCCCAGGCGCGGTTCGCCGTGGGCCGTTCGCGTGGCGACCTGTTCGACGAGGCGGCGGCTCTTCCCGAAGTCGAGGGCGCATTCAACGCCCCGCGCGCCTTCATGGAGACGGCGGCGCAGTTGATCCAGCATCGATCCGAGGATCGTTTTGATCTGATGTATCGCCTGCTGTGGCGCTTGAAGGATCAGCCTGACCTGCTGGCCGTCCTGTCGGATCGGGATGTGGCCGAGGCGGCTGATCGGGTGAAGGCGGTGCGCCGCGCCGCCCACAAGATGAAGGCCTTCGTCCGATTCCGACAGGCTGAGGATGAGGCAGGCGACCACTGGGTCGCCTGGTTCGAGCCGGCGCATCGCGTGTTGCAGGCGACCGCGCCCTTCTTCGCCCGGCGATTCAGCGCCATGCGATGGACGATCCTGACGCCGGACGGCTCAGCTCATTGGCACGGAGAGACCTTGACCTTCGGCCCTGCCGGCGAACAGGCGCAGGCCCCGGCCGAGGACGCCGTGGAGGACTTCTGGCGCACCTATTACGCTTCGACCTTCAATCCCGCACGGCTGCGGCTTCAGGCGATGCGGTCGGAAATGCCCAAGCGCTACTGGAAGAACCTGCCCGAGGCGGCGCTGATACCGGAACTGACCGCCGCTGCGTCGGTTCGCACCGAAGCCATGGTGACGCAGTCCGCACCGAAACCCAATGAGCGTTTCCAGCGCGTCCGCGCACCTTCCGTCGATCGCGCGCCGACCGACGATCTGGTTCCTGGCGATCTGGATGAGCTGGCGCGGGGCGTTCAGGGGTGCCGCCGCTGTCCTTTGTGGCGCGACGCCACCCAGGGCGTCTGCGGCGAGGGCCCCAAGCGTGCGGCTCTGATGGTGGTAGGCGAACAGCCGGGCGATCAGGAGGATCTGGTCGGACGACCCTTCACCGGTCCCGCTGGACGCCTCCTGGACGCGGCGTTTGAAGAAGCGGGCCTGCGTCGTCGTGACCTCTACCTGACTAATGCGGTCAAGCACTTCAAGCACGAACCGCGCGGCAAGCGCCGACTGCACAGAACGCCAAGCCCTAGCGAGGTTCAGGCCTGCCGCTGGTGGTTGGATCATGAGCGACGTCTGGTGAAGCCTCGGCTGATCCTGGCGCTGGGCGCAACGGCGAGTCTGGCGGTGCTTGGCCGGAAACCTGCCGTGCAGGCCGAGCGGGGCCGGGTCATCACGGCGGACGACGGCGCGCGCGTGTTTCTTACTGTTCACCCTGCTTATCTGCTGCGCCTGCCTGATCCGGCTGCGAGGGATAGCGAACGCGCCAAATTCCTGGCGGACCTCAGAGTCGCATCGGCCGAGTTTTAGTGTCTGTCGACGAAATCTCAGGCGAGGAAGTCAAGGGTGAGGTATCGCCCAAATCCTGCTCCCGCACCCAAGCTCACAAAGCCCCGATGGCATACGCCTCGGGACTTTCTGCTGTCTGCGCCTGCTCCAGCGCCAACAGCATCGTGTCGAATGGGGGTTCACCAGGCTTCACCGTTCGCGCATGGCTCTGGGCCTCAGGCCCATCCGGGCTTGCAGGGCGTCCATCTCCGCCCCCTGCTTTCGGTCCGCCAGGAAATGCGCGAAGCGGAAGAATATCCTCTCGCCTTTCGCGCAGCGGGGGCATCCGCAAACGCACGACGTACAGGTGATAGAACAGGTCGGATCGAAAAGCACCCTCTTGAGCCGCGCCTACCAGATCGCGTTTCGAAGCGGCGATGACACAGGCGCTCCGACGGTCCGATAGGTCCATACGCATGAAGAGAGACGACCACGTCGCACGCACGCGATCGAAGATCCGGAGCACTTGCTCATCGAGGATGCGGCGCGTCATCAGTTGAAGAACGTGGCCTCGCTGCCGTTTATCCATAAACACGTGGCGGCCATGCCGGACGTGCATTGGGCCATGAAAGCTCTGGTCAATCCGCTGCTACATCGATAGGCCGGATGTGAGAGCATTCGGGGGCATGATCATGCGTGGTGAGGTTCTGACATTCGATCAGGCGACCGGGATGGGGGCGATACTGGGCGATTGTTCGGCGTCAGCGCCTTTGGCACAGATCTGGGGTTGCGGATAATGGAGGGATTGGGTCTCGTCGCAGTGACGTAAGGAACGCAGATGAGACCCAATCCCTCCAGCCCAAAATTGGCTGCCAAGCCCACCAAGAAGCCCGCCGAGGTGGTGGTGAAAGATATTCGCCGTGCCACACGCCGGCATTTCTCGGCCGAGGATAAAATCCGCATCGTGCTCGAAGGCCTGCGCGGCGAGGAGAGCATCGCTGAACTGTGCCGCCGCGAAGGCATCGCCCAGAGCGTGTATTATTCCTGGTCAAAAGAATTCCTTGAGGCTGGCAAACGCCGTCTGGCCGGGGACACGGCCCGTGCCGCCACCAGTGACGAGGTCAAGGATCTGCGCCGTGAAGCACTGGCTCTCAAGGAATGCGTGGCCGACCTGACGCTCGAGAACCGCCTGCTTAAAAAAAGCATGATCGCGGATGGGGGCGACCAAGAATGAGGTATCCCGCCGCAGAAAAGCTCGAGATCATCCGCCTCGTCGAGCAATCCCATCTGCCCACCCGACAGACGCTGGAGAAACTGGGCATCCCACGCCGCACCTTTGCCCGCTGGTATGCCCGCTACCTTGATGGTGGGCCTGAGGCGCTGGAAGACCGCCCCTCGGCGCCAAGCCGGGTATGGAACCGGCTGCCCGAGAATGTGCGCAAACAGATCATCGACATGGCGCTGGAGGAAAGCGAACTCTCGCCCCGCGAGTTGGCCACCAAATTTACCGATGAGAAGCAGTACTTTGTCTGCGAGGCCACGGTTTATCGCCTGCTCAAGGCACAGGATCTGATCGCCAGCCCAGCCTATATCGTCATCAAGGCCCGCGACGAGTTCCACACCAAGACGATGCGACCAAACGAGATGTGGCAGACCGACTTCACCTATTTCAAGCTGATCGGTTGGGGCTGGGTTTACCTCTCAACCGTGCTCGACGACTATTCCCGCTACATCATCTCGTGGAAGCTGTGCACCACCATGACGGCGGGCGATGTCACCGACACGCTGGACTTGGCGCTGGCCGCATCAGGTTGTGACAGCGCCACCGTGCTGCACATGCCGCGCCTGCTCTCGGACAATGGCCCGAGCTATGTCGCGGGCGAACTGGCCGCCTATATCGAGGCCCAGTCCATGAGCCACGTGCGCGGCGCCCCCTTTCACCCCCAGACACAGGGCAAGATCGAGCGCTGGCACCAGACCTTGAAAAACCGCATCCTACTGGAGAATTATTACCTGCCCGGCGATCTCGAAGCCCAGATCGAAGCCTTCATCGAGCACTACAACCACCAGCGCTATCACGAAAGCCTGGGCAATGTGACGCCCGCAGATGCCTACTTTGGCCGCGATCGGCAGATCCACGCCCAGCGCGCCGCCATCAAGAAACAGACCATCGAACATCGCCGCTTGCAGCACCGCAAGCTCGCCGCCTAAAAGCCAACCCCTGACGAGGCCCGCTCTCCGTTAACGCCACGCCAAACCTGCGCCAAATGTTTCGACGACGGACAGCAGCCGTCCGAACAGGTGTGGAACTTGTCGCCGCCGTGCTCAGAGACGCGGAAGCTGATGGTGTTCGGATCGCCGACCTCGGTGAAGGCCATCGGGATCTGGCAGACCTGACACAGCTGAGGCAGGCCGTCGTTGTAGAAGCGTTTGCCTTCCTCGGCCTGTTCGCGCCACTTGCGATAGCGCGGCTCATAGTGCTGGGCGAAGGTGTCGGGATACTTCTCGCGCAGCCAGGCCATGTGGGCTTCGTCGATGTCCCAGGTGTGCATGGCGGCGGCGTGGGTGTAGTTGTAGAAGATGCCCCACGCCTGGTGCGTCATGTGGCCCTTTTCGGCCTTGGCGACGTCGGCGTATTTCGGCTCGCGGATGCCATAGCGCGCCAGGTCGGCGAACAGGGCGCCGCCCGCCTGCTCATAATAGGTCTCCCAGGCCTCGCTCCAGGACATGACCTTCTTGGGCAGCATGTAGTCCATCATCATGCCGACCAGGGACAGCAGGCGGTATCCGCGCCAGAACCACTTGTCGATCCAGCCCTGGACGATCGGCACATTGGCCTCGTCCTGTTCCAGCAGGAAGCGGACGGCCTCAAGGCCCAGCGTCATGTGGCGGCTCTCGTCCGACTGGGCCGAGAAGCCGAACGTCACCGTCGCCATGTCGCCGTTGTAGGCCGCGCCCGACATGAAGGGCACGAACAGCAGATTGGTCAGGACGTATTCGAAGGCGAAGCTGATCGAGGTCAGGAACTCGAACGGTCCGGCGCTGGTCGCATCGTCGAAGAAGGATTTGGGCACCGACAGATACCACAGGCGGTCATGCATGTGGGTGAAGTCGTGGATGCCGTCGAAATACTTGTTGTAGTGGCTGATGGTGTGGATCTGCGTCTGGCAGTGACGCAGTTCGTCGATCGACTGCATCTGCGCCGCCACGCGCAGGCCCGCGCCCGGCAGGTGCCGCGCCAGGTGGGCGAAGTGGCGGTGCGCCTGATACTCCAGCGGGGTCACGCCCTGGATGAACAGCTTGACCGCGTTCAGATACCGGGCGTCGGTGATGCCCAGCTGGCCGTTGTTCTGGGCCATGGAGTCGATGACGGCGTAGAGCTTGCGCTCCTTCTCCGCCTGGAATTTCCAATAGGCGTCCATGGTCAGCTTGAAGGGATCTTCCCAGGCGTCCCAGTCGTGGATCTTGATCCCTTCGTATTTGGCGAAGGGGAAGATGTCGTCGGCGCGCTGATAGGTCGGTTTCCAGTCCAGACCTCGCGTATAGGCGCCGTATTTCTGCTTCAGGCTCATTTTGCGCGGGGTCATGCCTATCTCCAGAAGATGATCAGAGAGCCGTCGTCCTCGTCCACCGAACCGGACAGGGAGATGACGCTGAGGTGGATTTCCTGAGGGTCCCAGTCGCGGCCCAGGCGTTCGGAAACGCTCTCGGCGCGGATTTCCAGCCGACCGGGGCAGTCGATCTTGGTCATGGCCGGGAAGGGGTTGCTCTTGGCCTCGGGGTTGTCGGCCAGGATGGCTTCAATGATGGCGAAACCGTCCTGGGTGTTCTGAATGCTGATGGAAACGGGCTTGATCATGCTGCCATCTCCCGGGCTTCCAGGGCGTTCAGGCCGACCATCCGTTCGCGCAGACGCGCCCCGACGGCATCGACGGCGACGTCGCCTTCGGCGCCCAGCACCATGGCGGCGATCGGGCGGACGGCCTCTTCGGCGCGGGCGGACCAGCGCTCGAACCACTCGCCCAGCACGATGCGGTTGGCGTCCGATTCAGCGGCCGCCGCCTTGACCACGGCGTCGGTCCAGCGGCTGTTGTCGGCGAACCAGTCGCCGAGGAAGCCGGTCATCATCGAGAAGGCCGAGCCGTTATGCGCGGCGCCGGCGCGGTCGAAGGCGCCTGTGACCAGCGGATAGATGTAGCCGTCCAGCACGATCAGCTGGGCGACATACAGCTCGAACCAGTCGTGCACGACCATCTGGTCCTCGGCCAGACGGCGCAGGGGCTGCCAGACATCGGCCTCCAGCCATTGCGTCTTGGCGTCGGCCAGGGCGCTCTCCGTGCCCTGACCCAACAGCAGGCCGATGCGTGAAATAACCTGGGCGATGCCCAGGCGGTCGGCGCCGCAGAAGGCCGCCGCCGAGGTGATCTGGGTGCCATAGCCCCAGTCGGCCATCAGCTGGCAGTTCATGTTCGCTGCCCATTCGACATGGCGCAGCGGCAGCAGATAGGCGGCGAACATGTCGCGCCAGGCCGGGTCGACGCCGGCGGCCAGATCGCGCTTCTCGACGAAGTTCACGGCGTCGTCGAACGACTGCTGCATGGCCGCGCGGCTGATATTGTACGAGGCGTAGTAGAACTGGCGCGGGTCGCGGAAGACGTACCAGTCGTTCATCACGATGCGCGTGCGGCGCGGATCGTACAGTTCGAACTCGGGCGAATAGGTCGGCCGATAGTGGAAATTGGCCGTCGGCTGGACGTCATAGGTGGCCTCGTCATAGCGCGAGGCGGGCTTGTCGACGCCGAAGCGCCGCGCGATGTGCGAGAAGGTGTGACGCCGCGGCGTAATCGCCTCAGCTTTGAGGTCGATATTCATTGTGACGCTCCAACAGGCTCAGGGGCGACGGCGGGGCCGTCCTTGACGAGGCGCAGCACGGCGTGGCTGGCGGCGGGATCGGCGGCGGTCACCAGACAGCCGTTCTCCAGGCAGAACTCCCGGAAGGCGATGACCGGCAGGACCAGTTCGACGCTCAGGTCGGGGTCGCCGTAGATGAAGTCGAACTCCACGATGCCGTTGTCCGTCAGGTTGCGGACGACGGTCTGGAGCTTGGGGCGACCGCTCGAAAACGGGCTGGGTCGCGTGATCGGGCTGGGCGCCGCTGTCATGTTCGTTTCCTGGGTTGGACCGCTTTTCGCGGTTCGTTGTTCCGTTCCCTGAAACGAAGACTGTCGGAGGGTCTGATAATGGGCCAATACAAAAAGGGCAGAGTCTGATGCCTTTTGGTTATTGCCTTGCGGGCGGGCGTCAGGCTCTGATGTTGGAATGAAACGCTCGCCGAAGCCGGAACCTCTGCCGCGCGCTGTCCTTTCGGGCGTCGATGTGCGGCGCCTGCGCTATTTTCTTGCCGTGGCCGAAGAACTGCACTTCGGCCGGGCGGCGGAACGGCTTTACATCGCCCAGCCCGCGCTTAGCCGTCAGATCGCCAGCCTGGAAAACGCCATCGGCGCCCTGCTGTTCGACCGCAGCCGCAGCGTCATCCAGCTGACCCCGGCGGGCGAGGCCCTGTTGCCGCGCGCCCGCGACATTCAGGCGCGGGTCGCCGACGCCGTGCGGGTGGCGCGCCGCGCGGCCGAAGGACTGGTCGGGGTGATCCAGGTGGGCTTCGTCGGCTCGGCGACCTTTTCGATCCTGCCGGGCGTGTTCAACGCCTATCGCGAACAGTATCCCGAGGTCGAACTGGTGCTGCACGCCATGAACACGGCGGAACTGCGGGTGGCGCTGCGCGACCGCTCCATCGACGTGGCCTTCGCCCGGCCCGGCATTCAGGATCCGGACATTGTCAGCGAGGTGGTCCAGCGCGAGCCGTTGATCGTGGCCCTGCCGGACACCGACGTCCTGGCCGAACAGAGCCATATCGCCCTGGCTGATCTGGCCGTGCGGCCCTTCATCCTCTATCCGCGCCAGCCCCGGCCCAGCTTCGCCGACCATGTGCTGGATCTGTGCCGCGCCGAGGGCTTCACGCCCGAGATCGCCCAGGAGACGCTGGAGATCCAGACCGCCCTGTCGCTGGTGTCGGTGGGGGCGGGGGTGTCGCTCGTGCCGGAATCGACCTCGGAGGCCCAACTGCACGGCGTCGCCTATCGGCCCCTGTTGGGACAGGAGCGGGAGACGCAGTTGAGCCTGGCCTATCTGCGCGACAACCGATCCTCGGTGCTGGGCGGCTTCTGCGCCCTGGTGCGCGAACGCACCCGCAGCCAGATCAGGCCGCGAGGAAGCTGAGCACGGCGCCGGCGAAGGCGTCGGGTTGTTCGACGTTCGACAGGTGGGCGCCGTTCAGCACCTTCAACTGCGCCTCGGGAATGGCCTTCACCAGGGCGGCGGCGTGGTCGGGCGGGGTGGCCGGATCGGCGTCGCCCGAGATGACCAGCGTCGGCGTCGTAATCAGTCCGCCCAGTCGCCGTAGGTCCATGTCGCGAATGGCGGCGCAGCACCCGGCGTAACCCTGCGGCGAGGTCGCCAGCAGTCCGGCCTCAATGACGGCGACCGGATCGGGCGCGCGGGCGGCGAAGTCCGGCGTGAACCAGCGGGCGACCGAGGCTGCCGCCAGCGGCGCCATCCCTTGCGACAGTGCGCTGGCGATGCGTGCGTCCCATGCCGAGGGCGGCCCCATGAAGGCTGAGGTGTTGGCCAGCACCAGCCGCTCCAGCCGTTCGGGCGCGCGCACGCCCATCCATTGGCCGACCATGCCGCCCAGCGACAGGCCACAGAAGGCGACGCGCTCAAGCGTCAGCGCGTCCAGCAGCTCCACCACGTCGCGGCCCAGTCGGTCGAGACCATAGGCGCCCGCAGGCGCGTCCGAGGCGCCGTGCCCCCGGCTGTCATAACGCAGCACCCGGAACCGGGCGGCGAAGGCGGCCATCTGGGCGTCCCACATCTCCATCCGCGTGCCCAGCGAGTTGGACAGCAGCAGCACGGGCGCGTCTTCAGGCCCGTCGAACCGATAGGCCAGACGGCAGCCGTCGCCGAGCGTGACGTGTTGCTCGCTCATACCCGCTCCACGATCATGCCGATGCCCTGACCGACGCCGATGCACATGGTGCAAAGGGCGTAGCGGCCGCCGGTGCGGTGAAGCTGCTCCACCGCCGTCATGACGATGCGGGCGCCGGACATCCCGAGCGGATGGCCCAGGGCGATGGCGCCGCCGTTGGGGTTAAGGCGCGGATCGCGCGGATCGACCTGAAGCTCCTGCAACACGGTCAAGGCTTGCGCGGCGAAGGCCTCGTTCAGCTCGATGACGTCCATGTCGGCCATGCTCAGGCCGGTGCGGGCGAACAGCTTGCGCGCCGTCTCGACCGGGCCGACGCCCATGATGCGCGGCGCCACGCCCGAGGCCGCCATGGCGACGACGCGGGCGCGCGGCGTCAGGCCGTGGGCGCGGGCGGCGGCCTCGGAGGCGACGATCATCGCCGCCGCTCCGTCATTGAGGCCCGAGGCGTTGCCCGCAGTCACCGTGCCGTCCGGCCGCACGACCGGCTTCAGCCTGGCAAGCGCATCGAGTGAGGTGGCGCGCGGATGCTCGTCCACGGCGAAGACGACGGGGTCGCCGCGACGCTGGGGCACGGAGACGGGAACGATCTCGGCGTCGAACCGGCCAGAGGTCAGGGCGGCGGCGGCCTTGGTCTGGCTGTCCAGGGCGAAGGCGTCCTGCGCCTCACGACTGACGCCCCATTGTTCGGCGACGTTCTCGGCCGTTTGGGGCATCGTATCCACGCCATAGTCGGCGCGCAGGGCCGGGTTGATGAAGCGCCAGCCCATCGTCGTGTCTTCGATCATCTGGGCGCGGTCGAAGGCGGTCGCGGCCTTGCCCATGACATAGGGGGCGCGGGTCATGCTCTCGGCGCCGCCCGCGATCACCAGCTCGGCCTCGCCCGCGCGGATGGCCTGCGCCGCCAGCCCCACGGCGTTGAGGCCCGATCCGCACAGGCGGTTGATCGTCGATCCCGGCACGGTCTCGGGCAGGCCCGCCAGCAGCACCGCCATGCGCGCCACGTTGCGGTTGTCCTCGCCCGATTGATTGGCGCAGCCCAGAATGACGTCCTCGATGGCGCTCCAGTCCAGCGCAGGGTTGCGCTGCGCCAGCGCCCGCAGCGGGATCGCCGCCAGATCGTCGGCGCGCACCGCCGACAGCCCGCCGTTCAGCCGTCCGACCGGGGTGCGGACGGCGTCGCAGATGAAGGCCTCGGTCATATGGCTTGCCCTATCGCTCGCCGCGCGGCGGCTCCCTGCATGAGGGCGGTCATGCCACCGCCGCCGCGATGGCCAGCGGGGCGCCGGTCCTGGCCGTGATCTCCTCGACCGTGACGCCGGGGGCGGTCTCGATCAGCGTCAGGCCGCCCTGTTTGCGGTCGACGGCGATGACGCCCAGATCGGTGATGATCAGATCCACGACCTTCCGGCCGGTCAGGGGCAGGGCGCATTGCTCCAGAATCTTGGGCGAGCCGTCCTTGGCGACGTGATCCATCACCACGACGATCCGCTTGACCCCGGCGACCAGATCCATGGCGCCGCCCATGCCCTTCACCATCTTGCCGGGGATGGTCCAGTTGGCCAGATCGCCGTTGGCGGCGACCTCCATCGCCCCCAGCACGGCCATGTCGATGTGGCCGCCGCGGATCATGGCGAAGCTGTCGGCCGACGAGAAGAAGCTGGAGGTTGGCAGCACCGTCACCGTCTGCTTGCCGGCGTTGATCAGGTCGGGGTCCGCCTCGCCCTCGTAGGGGAAGGGACCGATGCCGAGCAGGCCGTTCTCGCTTTGCAGCGTGACGCGGACGCCTTCGGGCACATGGTTGGCCACCAGCGTCGGAATGCCGATGCCCAGGTTCACATAGTAGCCGTCGCGCAGTTCCTGCCCGGCGCGGGCCGCCATCTCGTCACGGGTCCAGCTCATGACAAGGCCTCCTCGCGCGGACGGGTCGTCAGCTTCTCGATGCGCTTTTCATTGATGGTGCTGAGGACGATGCGGTCGACATAGATGCCCGGCGTGTGGATGGCGTCGGGATCGAGGGCGCCTTCGGGGACGAACTCCTCGACCTCGACCACGGTGGTCTTTCCGGCGGTCGCCATGTTCGGATTGAAGTTGCGCGCCGTCTTGCGGAACATCAGGTTCCCGGCCGGATCGGCCCGCCAGGCCTTGATGATCGACAGGTCGGCGCGCAGCCAGGTCTCGCGCACATAGTCTTCGCCCTCGAAGGTCTCGACGGGCTTGCCCTCGGCGACGACGGTGCCGACGCCGGTCTTGGTGTAGAAGGCGGGGATGCCCGCGCCCCCCGCCCGGATGCGTTCGGCCAGGGTGCCCTGCGGGTTCAGTTCCAGTTCCAGTTCGCCCGAGAGATACTGCTGCTCGAACAGCTTATTCTCGCCGACGTAGCTGGAGATCATCTTCTTCACCTGACGGCTCTCCAGCAGCATCCACAGGCCGAAGCCGTCGGCGCCTGCGTTGTTGGAGATGACGGTCAGCCGGCCGACCCCGGCCGCCCTGATCTCGGGGATCAGGCTCTCGGGGTTGCCCGAGAGCCCGAAGCCGCCGGACATGATGGTCATGCCGTCGAACAACAGGCCCTCGAGCGCGGCGCGGGGAGAAGCGAAAATCTTGGACACGAACCGCAGGTCTTCCGATCAGGCCGCCGCGCGGGCGCGGCCGGACAGGTGCTCGTCCGCCTTGTCAGCGGCGCGCTGCAGGGTGAAATCGAAGGCGACGTAGGCGCTGTCGCCCTGACGCTGCGGCACCGGCAGCAGGCCGTCGCGCGTGGCGAAGGCGAAGTCGTCGGCCGCGAACGGATCGTCGCCGAAGTTGATCTGGGTCGTCAGCGAACGATAGCCGGGCGCCTCGACGAAGAAGTGGACGTGGGCCGGGCGGTTGCCGTGGCGGCCGATGGCCTTCAGCATCCGGTCGGTCGCGCCGTTCGGCGGCACCGAATAGCCGCTGGGGATCTTGGAGCTGAAGTAGTAGCGGCCGTCCGCGCCGACCTTGATGCGGCGGCGGTTGTTGAACGGGGTCTGCTCGCCGGTCGGGTCGAAGTGGGAATAGAAGCCCTTCGAATTGGCGTGCCAGACGTGAAGGATGGCGTCGGCCGGGGCCTCGCCGTCGGGCCCGACGATGTTGCCGGTCATATAGAGGGTGTCGGTGTCGTCGGCGTCGTCCGTCAGGTTGACGCTGTCGCCTTCGACCAGGGGCGCGCCCTCGACATAGAGGGGGCCTTCGATGGTGCGCGGGGTGCCGCCGGTGCGGCCCGCCTCGGCGTCCTTGGCGTCGAGGACAAGGTCCATGAAGTGCTCAAGACCCGTGCCCGGCACGATCAGGCCGAACTCCTGGGCGCCGTCCTGGAAGAATTTGATCGCGCCCCAGAACTCGTCCTCGCTGACGTCATGCTTGGCGATGACGCGCATCAGGGCCTCGATTACGTCGCGGGTGATGGACTTCAGTCGGGGATCGCCGCCCTCGACGGTCATGCCGCTGGCGCGGTCGAGAAGCTGTTGAACCTCGGGCGTGGCGACGAAATCTTCGGTCATGTCTTCTTCCTCTCCAATAGTGTTGGCCCTTGTGGGCTCTTAGCGATCGTCCTCGTGGATCGATGACGGATGGCGGCACAGGGCGGTGACCTGGACGTCCATGTAGGGAAACAGCGGCAGGGTGCTGAGCAGGTCATGCAGCGTCTGGGCGTCGGCGACGTCGAAGACGCTGACGTTGCTGTATCGCCCCGCGACGCGCCACAGGTGGCGCCAGATTCCCTGACGCTGCAGATCCTGGGCGCGGGCCTTTTCCTCGGCCTTCAGCCGGTCGATCTTCGCCGGGTCGGCGTCGTGCGGAATGCGCACATCCATGGTCACATGAAACAGCATCGTCTTACCCCGCAACCAGTTTGGGCGTGATGACCGAGGTCCGGGAATCTCGATCGCGGCGGAGCGCCGCAATGGCGTCCTCGTTCAACTGAACGCCCAGACCCGGCCCGCTGGGCACGCTCAGGCAGCCGTCGGCGTAGTGCAGCGGCTCGACCAGCAGTTCCTCGGTCAGCAGCAGGGGGCCGAACAGTTCGGTGCCGAACTCGATCTCGGGCAGGGTGGCGAACAACTGGGCTGAGGCGATGGTGCCGACCGGCCCTTCCAGCATGGTGCCGCCGTAAAGGGCGACGCCCGCAGACTGGGCGACGCCCGCCAGACGCTTGGCCTCGGTCAGGCCGCCGGCCTGGGCGATCTTCAGGGCGAAGACGTCGGCCGCCTGACCGCAGGCCAGGGCGTAGCCGCTCTCGGGACCGTGCAGGGCTTCGTCGGCCATGATGGGGATCAGGCCCATCGCCGTCAGCCGCGCCATGCCCGCCGTCGCATGGGCGCGGATCGGCTGCTCGACCAGATCGACGCCCGCCTCGGCCAGCAGGGGCAGGGCGCGTTTGGCGGCGGCCTCGCTCCAGGCCTGATTGACGTCGACGCGGATGCTGGCGCGGGCGCCCAGGGCGCGCTTGATCGCCGCGACGTGGGCCACGTCGTCCTGCACCGGGCGCTTGCCGATCTTCAGCTTGAAGGCGGCGTGGCGGCCCGACGCGATCATGGCTTCGGCCTCGGCGATGTCCTGGGCGGTGTCGCCGCTGGCCAGGGTCCACAGCACCGGCAGGCGGTCGCGGATGCGCCCGCCTAGCAGCTCGCTGACCGGCACGCCCAGGCGCTTGCCCTGAATGTCCAGCAGGGCGGTCTCGACGGCGTTCTTGGCGAAGCGGTTGTCGATGATCGAGCGGCGCAGGCGATCCATGATGACGGCCGGGCGGGTGGTGTCGGCGCCGATCAGCAGCGGCGCGAAATAGGCGTCGATCGCCAGCTTGATGCCTTCGGGGCTTTCGCCGCCGTAGCTCAGACCGCCGATGGTGGTGCCTTCGCCGACGCCCTCGACGCCGTCGGCGCAGTGCAGGCGCACCAGGACCACGGTCTGCGACTGCATGGTGGCGACCGACAGGACGTGCGGCCGGATGGTCGGCACGTCGAGGACGATCGTCTCCACCCGTTCAATCGCTGATGCCTGCACCCTGTCGTCTCCGCGTTCTCTGTTGAGACCGACCTTAGGAGGCGTGTGTCATGACCCAAAATGCCGATTTGTTCAGAATTGATGCTGAAAAGGCATCAAGCGGCGCGGCTCTGCGTCCCGAGCAATCATCTGTCGAGCGATGTTCCGCCAAACTTCTGTCGCTGAAACTTGGCTAGACCGCCGTGGAAATGTGCGCGGATCATCATGGAGCCGCCCTAGTTTTCAGCGTCATCGCAGACGGGGCTGACGGGCATGAAGTTCGCTATTTCACCACGGGCGATCGCGCCTCTGACGATTGCGGGTTTGGCGCTGGCGACGGCGGTTCTGATTGCAGTCGTCCCCGGCCAGGCGCAGGCCGCCGAGGCGCTCCAGGCCGCGCACCGCCTGCTGTGACGTTGGCCGGAACGGCTGGGGCCTAAGGTCGTTCTGCCAGATGTCGCCTGCTGAGATCGCTGACCCGGAGCTTGATCCGGCGAGATCGGCTGCGCCGTCATGGGCGCTTTACCGACCCGTCAGAGCAGTTGTCTTTTCAGCGACAGGGACGGTTGCAATTTCACGCCTCTGGTCCATCTCATAAGCCAAGCTCGGCTGTGGGTGACGCGGCGGGCGGCAGAGGAGACAGGCGATGACCCAACAGAAATCAGGCTCCACGACGGGCGCAGGCGCTCCGGCGGTCAGTGATCGGAACTCGCTTACCGTCGGGCCGAACGGGCCCGTGGTGCTGCACGACGTGCACTTCCTGGAGCAGATGGCGCACTTCAACCGCGAGAAGGTTCCCGAGCGCCAGCCCCACGCCAAGGGCTCGGGCGCGTTCGGCGTGTTCGAAACCACGCACGACGTCTCGGCCTATACGAAGGCCTCGCTGTTCCAGCCGGGCGCGAAGACCGAAATGCTGGCGCGCTTCTCGACCGTGGCGGGCGAGCAAGGCAGCCCCGACACCTGGCGCGACGTGCGCGGCTTCTCGCTGAAATTCTATACGGACGAGGGCAACTACGACCTGGTCGGCAACAACACCCCGGTCTTCTTCGTGCGCGATCCGATGAAGTTTCCCCACTTCATCCGCAGCCAGAAGCGGCTGCCCGACTCCGGGCTGCGCGACAACCACATGCAGTGGGACTTCTGGACCAACAATCCCGAGTCGGCGCACCAGGTGACCTATCTGATGGGCGTGCGAGGCCTGCCGCGCACCTGGCGTCAGATGAACGGCTACGGCTCGCACACCTATATGTGGATCAACGCCGCGGGCGAGAAATTCTGGGTCAAGTACCACTTCCATACCCGCCAGGGCATGGCCTTCTTCTCCAACGCCGAGGCCGCCGCCATGTCGGGCGCCGACGCCGACTTCCACCGCCGCGACCTGTTCGACGCCATCGCGCGCGGCGAGCATCCGGTCTGGGATCTGTCGGTTCAGGTCATGCCCTACGCCGAGGCGGCGACCTATCGGTTCAACCCCTTCGACCTGACCAAGACCTGGTCGCACAAGGACTATCCGCTGATCCCGGTCGGCGTGATGACGCTGAACCGCAATCCGGAGAACTTCTTCGCCCAGATCGAACAGGCGGCCTTCTCGCCCGGCAACACCGTGCCCGGCATCGGCCTGTCGCCGGACAAGATGCTGCTGGGCCGGGCCTTCGCCTATAACGACGCCCAGCGGAACCGCATCGGCACCAACTTCCACCAGCTGCCGGTGAACCAGCCCAAGGTGCCGATGAACACCTATATGTTCGACGGGCATATGGCCTATCACCACTCGGGCGCCCAGCCGGTCTATGCGCCCAACAGCGGCGGCCGCACATGGTCGGACGAGACCGGCCCGGTCCATGACGGCTGGGAGGTCGACGGCGAACTGGTCCGCAGCGCCTATACGCTGCACGCCGAGGACGACGACTTCACCCAGCCCGGCGTATTGGTGCGCGAAGTGTTCAACGACGACCAGCGCGCTCAGTTGGTCGATCAGGTGGCGGGCAGCCTGCTGGGCGGCGTGCGTTCCCCGGTGCTGGAGCGCGCTTTCGACTATTGGAAGAGCATCGACCCCGACGTCGGCGGCCGTATCGAGGCGGCGGTGCGGGCGGGCGGCGCCCCGCGCCCGGCCGAGGGCATGGGCGAAGGCTGACGCCTGACCGCCAAGGCCTGAATTGAAGCGCCCCCCGTTCCCTTGTCGGAGCGGGGGGGCGTTTTGCGTCAGCGGGCGGTCGCCTCGATCAGGACGCGGGCCTGGGCGACGGCCGCCTCGGTGGTCAGTTCGCCGGCCCGGATCTGATCGGCCAGCTTCATCAGGGGCGGGGCGGTGATGGCGCCGGTCTCGGCTTCCTCTGCGACGCGGACGCCGCCGTCGCGGGCGATGATTGCGTCCCAGGCGTCGCGCACGGCCGCCCAGTAACACTTCGTCGCCGCCCAGTAGTCGTCGCCCGCCTTGGGCGAGAAGGCGGTGGAGGCGTCATAGCTGTTGATGACGTCTTCCTGGACGATGGCGACCGGCTCGCCGCCGTCCTTGCCCGACAGCTTCATATTGTCCTGGATGTGGACCCAGCCGTCGTGTTTCAGGATGTGGCGGTTGACGCCCAGATAGCGGTCGTAGACCGGGTTGCGCACCGCGTCGCGGCGGGCCAGCGGCCGCCAGGTCGGGCCGGAGGTCCAGGCGCTTAAGCCGTTCTCATAGGTCCAGCGGCCGACGCCGCCGTAGCGTGGGGAATCGTCCGTCTGCCACACGGTCTGCGACCAGGCGCCCTCACGCTCGGCGGCGGGCACGGGCGTGGTGCGCCAGCTGTTGTCGCCGACATAGGTCAGGACGCTCTGCGGCTGATAGGTCCAGTCCTGGCGCCAGTGTTTGACGACGATGCTCTTGCCGCCGTGCTCCATCACCAGGATGTGCTGCAGGCTGATGCGGTCGCTGTGGTCATAGACGACGCGGACGATTTCGGTGCCGCTGGACAGCTGCTCTTCCAGCGGGTCGTAGTTCGCGACGAAGCTGACGTTTTCGCGCATGTCGAAGTGGACGCGGAACGCGCCCGCCTGGGCCAGGATGGACTGGCGGTCGCGCTCGAACTGGGGGCTGCGGGCAGGCGCGGCGGCCTGCGCCGTCTGGGCGGAGGCTGCCGTGGCGAGGGCGGCGGGCGCCGCCCCGGTCAACAGGGCGGCGGCGATCAGGATGGCGCGCATGGAAGGCTCCTTGGCGGCGGGTGATTTCAAGTCCGTCACAGGCGCACGCTCAGCGAAACGCCGACGTTGCGTCCCGGCTGGGTGAAGGCGTCCAGGGTTCCGGGGCTGGCGCCGACGGCGGGTCGGTTCAGGCCGCGCACGTCGCTCCACCAGGCGTATTTCTCGTCGAAGACGTTGAAGACGCCGGCGCGCAGGGTGGCCCGCTCGGCCACGTTCCAATAGGCGGTGACGTCCAGCAGGGTGAAGCGCTCGCCCGGCCAGCACAGGCCGCCGCCGCACTCGTGGTGCGACTTCTTGTCCGACCAGGTGACGGTGGCGCTCCCGCCCCAGACGCCCGAAGGCGCGGCGTAGTTCAGGCCGCCGACCAGCTTGATCGGATCGACGCTGGTCAGGGCGCCGCGCTCGCCCTCCGTCTCCTGTTCGCCGTCGGCGAAAGAGGCGGCGACGATGGTCGAGAAGCCGTTGTCCCAATGAATGTCGCCGCGCGCTTCCAGACCCCAGATCTTCACCGTGGTCAGGTTGACGTACTGATAGATCAGCGGATCGACGCCGGGACGGCCCGTGCCGCGCACCACCACCTGGTTGATGAAGTCGTCGTATTCCGTGCGGAAGGCCGTCGTCTGCAGCGACAGGCTCCCGCCGAAGAGGTCCAGGTTACGGAAGCGGAAGCCGCCTTCGATGCTCTCGCTGGTCTCGGGCTTCAGGTCCGGGTTGGGGATGGATTCATAGCCGAACACCGGGTTGGCGAAGAAGTTATTCACCTGCATCGGGGAGGGCGCCTTGAAGCCCTGGGCGTAGTTGGCGAAGACGCCGAAGTGATCGTCGGCCCAGTAGATGGCGCCGATCTTGGGCGACAGGCGGCTGTCGCTCTGCTTCTCGGCGGCGGCGGGGAAGAGGGCGTCCTTCTTGGGCGTCAGCTCATACCAGTCGTAGCGAAGGGCCGGGATGATGCTGAGGCGGCCGCCCAGCAGGTCGATCTCGTCCTGAATGAACAGGCCCGCCAGGTCGAACTCGGTCTTGGGGAAGGGGCGAGCGGGGAAGGGCTCGCCCATCGGCGGGACCGTGCCGTCGCGGACGCCTTCCTGGGTCGTGCGCGACCAGTCCGCGCCGAAGGTGATCCGGTGGCGGACGGCCTCGCCGCCGAAGCTTTTGGACCCCTGCGCCGCCAGGCCCCAGACGGCGTTGTCGAACGTCACGTCACGGGAGCGGTCGACCGCAGGCGTGCGGTCTTCATAGGTGAACTGGCGCGTGGTCGAATCCTGCCAGAAGGCGGCCACAGAGCCGGAATCGAGACCCAGAACATCATCGAAACGCCAGTCGAGGCTGACGCGATCACGCTGGGTCTCGTCATGAGCGGTCAGGCCGACGACAGTGGCCGAGTAGCTGCTCAGCGCCTCGCCATCCATCTCCTGATCGAAGTGGTCGTAGGTCAGGCGCAGGGTGTGATGATCGTTCACGTCCCAGACCAGCTTGGCCAGCACGGCGTTGGAGGCGAAGCCCTGGGGGTTGGGCTGGGTGCGGGCCGCGCCCACGCCGCCCGTCTCGGCCATGTTCTCGGTCTCCTGAGCGTCACGGCGGGTGTAGGCCAGCAGGCCCGAGAAGGCGCCGCTGCGCCCGGCCAGGGCCAGGCCCTCGGTCCAGCCCTCGTCAGCGGAGTTGTAGCCGACGCGCGCACGGGCGCCGAAGTTGCGGCCCGCCTCGATGAAGTCGGACGGGTCTTTCGAGGTGAAGCTGACGGCGCCGGCGATGCCGTCCGACCCATAGAGGGCCGAGGCCGGACCGCGCAGAATCTCGACCGATTTGACCAGATCCAGGTCGTTATAGCCGCCGCGACCCACCGACTGGGCGCCGAAGGCGAAGCCGTCCGGCACGCGCACGCCGTCCTGAACGATCAGCACGCGGTTGCCGCCCATGCCGCGGATGGTGAAGCCCGAATTGCCGTCGCGTCCGGTGCCGGACAGGGCGGCCGAGAAGCGGGCGGGGCTGGTCGGGACGCTGACGCCCGGCTCGAACCGGATCAGATCCTTGATGTCGGTGACGAGGTTCGTCTCGATCGCCTCGGCGGCGATGACGCTGACGCTGGCGGGCACCTCGTCGACGCGGCGCTCGGTGCGGGTGCCGACGACGGTGACCGGCGCCACGCGCACGGGCTCGTTCAGATCGATCGCATAGTCCTCGACGGCGGGCGCGGCGATGGCGGGAGCGGCGGCGGCGAGGGCGGTCAGCCCGACGGAAATCATGAGTAGCGAGCGCATCGGCGAAACCCCGGTTGAAACTGGGCTCGCTTTAATGCGAACGATTATCAGAATCAATCTTAGTCTTTTTGGGTCCTAATCGCTCCTGCTACGGTCACAATCGCGCCAACTCGTCGCTTTGACGCAAGCGCGTCATTTCCCTTAGGAAAAACTCTGGCAGAACGATGAGGAGCGATCCGCAGCCTTTCGGACGCCGTCCCAAAATCTTTCGGAGATGATCGACACGCCCGTGCCCGCCAGCTTCCTCCTGCTCGTCATCCTGCTCCTGCCCTTCATCGGGGCCATGATCGCCTCGGGTCTGCCGCGTCACGCACGGACCTCTGCGGCCGTCCTGTCATGGATCATCGCCCTGATCAGCGTCGGCTGTCTGGCGGTGCTCTGGCCTAGGTTCCAGGACGGGGAGGTGCTGAAGCTGACCCTGGCCTGGTTGCCGTCGCTGGGGGTCAATCTGACCATTCGCCTGGACGGCCTGTCCTGGCTGTTCAGCGCCCTGATCTTGGGGATCGGCGCGCTCGTGGTCCTGTATGCGCGCTACTACATGTCGCCGAAGGATCCGGTGCCGCGCTTCTTCTCCTTCCTGCTGGCCTTCATGGGCGCCATGCAGGGCGTGGTGCTGTCGGGCAATCTGATCCAGCTGGTCGTCTTCTGGGAGCTGACCAGCCTCTTCTCCTTCCTGCTGATCGGCTACTGGCACCAGAACGCCTCGGCGCGCGAGGGCGCGCGCATGGCTCTGACCATCACCGCGACCGGCGGGGTCGCCCTGCTGGTCGGCATGATCCTGATCGGGCGCATCGTCGGCAGCTATGAGCTGGACGCCGTCATCGGCGCGCGCGACGTCATCCTGGCCAGCCCGATGTACCCGGTCGCCCTGGGTCTGATCCTGATCGGCGCCCTGACCAAGAGCGCCCAGTTCCCGTTCCACATCTGGCTGCCGCGCGCCATGGCGGCGCCGACGCCGGTCAGCGCCTATCTGCACTCGGCGACCATGGTGAAGGCGGGCGTCTTCCTGCTGATGCGGTTCTGGCCCGTCTTCGGCGAGACCGAGATGTGGTATTTCGTGGTCGGCGGCCTGGGGCTGACGACCCTGCTGGTGGGCGCCTGGTGCGCCATCTTCCAGCACGACCTGAAGGGCCTGCTGGCCTATTCGACCATCAGCCACTTGGGCCTGATCTGTCTGCTGCTGGGCCTGGGATCGGACCTGGGCGCCATCGCCGCCATCTTCCACACCATCAACCACGCCACCTTCAAGGCCTCGCTGTTCATGGCGGCGGGCATCATCGACCACGAGGCCGGCTCGCGCGACATGCGCAAGCTCAGCGGCCTGATCCGCTTCATGCCGATCACCGCCACCCTGGCCATGGTCGCCGCCGCCGCCATGGCGGGCGTGCCCCTGCTGAACGGCTTCCTGTCCAAGGAGATGTTCCTGGCCGAGGCCCTGGCCAGCACTCAGACCTCGGCGCTGAACCAGGCCCTGCCGGTGCTGGCGACCCTGGCGAGCGCCTTCAGCGTCCTCTATTCGCTGCGCTTCATCCATACGACCTTCTTCGGCCCGCCGCCGACCGAGCTGGATCGCGTCCCGCACGAGCCGCCGGGCTGGATGCGGCGTCCGATCGAGGTGCTGGTGGCCCTGTGTCTGCTGGTCGGCGTCTTTCCCGCCGTCACCGTCGGTCCCTTCCTGCGCAGCGCCGCCGTGACCATGCTGGGCTTCGATCTGCCCTATTACAGCCTGGCCCTTTGGCACGGCTTCAACTTGCCGCTGCTGCTCAGCGTCATCGCCATGGCGGGCGGGATCGGCCTCTACGCCGTGTTCGGCAAGGCGCTGAACGCCAATCCGCGCGGCGGCCCCTGGGGCATGAAGCGGCTCAACGGCGGCTATCTGTTCGAGCGGTCCCAGGTCATCCTGATGGACCTGTCGCAGTGGATCGTGCGCTGGCTGGGCGCGCAGCGCCTGCAGCCGCAACTGCGCCTGATCCTGCTGACGGCCCTGCTGTCGGCGGTCGTTGCGGCGGCGGGCGGCTTCGTCCTGACCTGGCCCGAGTTCCGCGTTCCCCAAGCGCACAACCTGGCCTTCGCCGCCCTGTGGCTGGCGGGCGGGGCCTGCGCCCTGGCCGCCGCCTGGCAGGCCAAATATCACCGCCTGGCCGCCGTCATCCTGATGGGCGGGGCCGGCCTGGCCAGCTGTCTGACGTTCGTCTGGCTGTCGGCGCCCGATCTGGCCCTGACCCAGCTGGTGGTCGAGGTGGTGACGACGGTGCTGCTGCTGCTGGGCCTGCGCTGGCTGCCCAAGCGGCTGGCCGAGATCCATGTGCCCGAGTCTGAGCAGCGCCGCGCCCGCTGGCGCCGTCGTCTGGACCGTGGGATCGCCGTCTGCGCCGGGGCCGGCGTGGCCCTGATCGCCTGGGCGGTCATGGTGCGCCCGCCGGTCGAAGGGGTGTCGCGCTTCTTCGTCGAGAAGGCCTATGAGGAGGCGGGCGGCCGCAACGTCGTCAACGTCATCCTGGTTGACTTCCGCGCCTTCGACACCTTCGGCGAGATCACCGTCCTGGGCGTCGTCGGCCTGACGGTGCTGGCCCTGTTGCGTCGTTTCCGCCCGGCCAGCGACAGCCTGTCCCAGCCGATGCAGAAGCGGGTGCAGGACGCCTCGGATCGCGCCCGCGAAGGCCGCACGGAGGGCGACACCCTCAGCGACACCATGATGATCCCCGGCGTGGTGATGCGCTGGCTGTTCCCCTTCATCATCCTGCTGGCCGTGCACCTGTTCTTGCGCGGGCATGACCTGCCCGGCGGCGGCTTCGCGGCGGGGGTGGCGCTGTCGATCGCCTTCATCCTGCAATACATGTCGTCCGGCGCCCGCTGGGTGGAGGAGCGGCTGGAGATCCGCCCGATCATCTGGATCGGCGTCGGCCTGCTGCTGGCCGCGCTCAGCGGGGCGGTGGGCTGGATCTTCGATCAGCCCTTCCTGACGACCTATTTCCAGTACGCCGATCTGCCGCTGCTGGGCCGCGTGCCGCTGGCCAGCGCCGTCCTGTTCGACCTGGGCGTGGTGGTGCTGGTGGTCGGCGCCACGGTGCTGGTGCTGGTCGCCCTGGCTCACCAGTCGCTGCGCCGCGCGCGCATCGAGGAAGCCGAGGCCGAAGCGGAAGCCGAGGCCGAGCAGAAGGGAGGGGCGCAATGACCCAGATCGTCCTAGCCCTGGCCATCGGCGTCCTGACCGGTTCGGGCGTGTGGCTGATGCTGCGCCCGCGCACCTTCCAGGTCATCATCGGCCTGTCGCTGGTCTCCTATGCGGTCAACCTGTTCATCTTCTCCATGGGGCGGCTGCGTTCGGCCGCGCCGCCGATCACCAGCAAGGGCGCGGAAGACCCGGCCCTCTACGCCGATCCGACGCCCCAGGCCCTGGTGCTGACGGCCATCGTCATCAGCTTCGCCCTGACGGCCCTGTTCCTGGTGGTGCTGCTGGCCTCGCGCGGCGAGACCGGCAGCGACCATGTCGACGGCCAGGAGGCGCCCGAATGACCGACTGGCAGGAACATCTGATCATCGGGCCGATCGTCCTGCCCATGGTCATCGCTGCGGCCATGCTGCTGTTCGACGAGCGCCGCCGTCTGCTGAAGGGCGGCCTCAGCCTGTTCGCCATGGCGGCCATCCTGGCCATGGCCCTGGCCCTGCTGCACGAGAGCGCGACCGGGGCGACGGGCGGGGGCGACACCGCCCGCGTCTATCAACTGGGCGACTGGCCGGCGCCGTTCGGCGTCGTCCTGGTGGCGGACCGTCTGTCGACCCTGATGGTGGCCCTGACCAGCGTCCTGGGCGCCTGCTCCATGATCTTCGCCCTGGCGCGCTGGGACCGAGCGGGGCCGCGTTTCCACGCCCTGTTCCTGTTGCTGGTCATGGGGGTCAACGGGGCCTTCCTGACGGGCGACCTGTTCAATCTCTTCGTCTTCTTCGAGATCATGCTGGCGGCCTCCTATGGCCTGGCGCTGCATGGGTCGGGCGAGGCGCGCATCCGGGCGGGCCTGGCCTATATCGCCGTCAACCTGACGGCCTCCATGCTGTTCCTGATCGGGGTCAGCCTGATCTACGGCGTGACCGGCACCCTCAATATGGCCGATCTGGCCGTGCGCATCCCCCAGATCGCCGAGGCGGACCGGGGCCTGTTCCACGTCGGGGCGGCCGTCCTGGGCGTGGCCTTCCTGACCAAATGCGCCATGTGGCCGCTGGGCTTCTGGCTGACCACCACCTATTCGGCGGCCAGCGCCCCGGCGGCGGCCGTCTTCGCCATCCTGTCCAAGGTCGGCGCCTATGTGATCATCCGCCTCAGCTTCCTGCTGTTCGCGCCGGACAGCGGCGCCTCGGCCGGGTTCGGTCAGTTGTGGATTCTGCTGGGCGGGCTGGCGACCATCGGCTTCGGCACGGCCGGGATGATCGCCGCGCGCGACCTGTCGATCGCCGCCGCCTACGCCGTCATCGTCTCGTCGGGCACGGTGCTGGCGGCCGTCGGCATCGGCAACGCCGACGTCCTGGGCGGAGCGGTCTTCTACCTGGTCGGCTCGACCCTGGCCTGCGGCGCCCTGTTCATGCTGGCCGAGGTGCTGAACCGGGGCCAGGATCCCGGCGCGCGTTCGGGCCGCGCCGTGTTCGAGGATGAATATATCGACCCCTTTGACGACGAAGAGCGCAACGAGCCCGGTCTCGTCATCCCGGCGGCCGTGGCGGCCCTGGGCGGCGCCTTCCTGATCTCGACCCTGATGATCGCGGGCCTGCCGCCGCTGGCGGGCTTCATCGGCAAGCTGGCGATGATGGACGCCCTGTCGGGCGTCGGCGGCTGGGCGGGCTACACGGTGATCGCGGCCTTGTCCCTGGCGTCGCTGGGCGCCCTGATCGGGCTGACCCGCCTGGGCATGGCGGCCCTGTGGGCGCGGGACGACGACGCCGAGCCGGCGGTCGTGGTCGGCGCCGCAGAGGGCGTGGCCATCGCGGGCCTGCTGGCGGCCTGCATCTTCCTGGCGATCTTCGGCGAGGCTGGCTTCGCCTATGCCGACCACACGGCCGACTGGCTGGTGCGGCCGGACGCCTATGTCCGCGCAGTGCTGGGAGGCGGCTCATGATCCGGGCGGTCCTGCCGCATCCCATTCTGTCGCTGGCCCTGTTCGGGGCCTCGCTGTTGCTCAGCGGATCGGCCGCGCCGCCGTCCCTGGCCCTGGCCCTGCTGATGGCCCTGGCCGCGCCTCACATCATGCGCGCTCTGGAGGTCGAGCCGGTTCGCGTCAGAAAGCCGCTGACCCTGCTGAGCTTCGCCGTGGTGGTGATGCGCGACATCATCCGGTCGAACTGGGAGGTCGCCCTGGTCGTGCTGGGGCTGAACGCCTCGCGCGACCGCCGCGTCTCGGGTTTCGTCCATATTCCGCTGGAGATGCGCGACCGCTACGGCCTGGCGGTGCTGGCGGTGATCATCACCAGCACGCCGGGCACCATCTGGGTCGAGTATGAGGACGCGACGGGCGTGCTCCTGCTGCACATCCTCGACCTGCGGGAGGGCGACGACTGGGAGGACCGCATTAAGAACCGCTATGAGCGCCGCCTGATGGAGATCTTCGAATGAGCGGCGCCGTCTTCTACTGGGCGCTGGTTCTGGCGCAGCTGTTCCTGGCCGGTGCGGCCCTGATCGGCGTCTGGCGCATCGCCAAGGGGCCGCGCGCCCAGGACCGCATCCTGGGCCTGGACACCCTTTATCAAGCGGGGATGCTGCTGATCGTCGCCTTCGGGGTGCGGACGGGCAGCCATCTGTATTTCTATGCGGCGGTGATCATCGGCATGCTGGGCTTCACCTCCTCGGTCGCCCTGGCCAAATTCCTGATGCGCGGCGAGGTGATCGAATGAGCGGCTTTCCCGCAAACGTCCCGGCCTGGGCGGCGCTGCTGGCGGCGGGGCTGGTGTTGGCCGGTTCCGGCCTGACCTTCATCGGCGCATTAGGCTTGGTGCGGCTCAAGACCTTCTACGAGCGGGTTCACGCCCCGACGCTGGGGGCGACGCTGGGCATGTTCCTGATCCTGGGCGGATCGGTGGTCTATTTCACCGCGGCCGAGGGGCGGTTCATGCCGGTCGAGCTGCTGGTGGCGGTCTTCTTCACGGTGACGACGCCGGTGACGCTGATCATCCTGGCGCGCGCGGCCCTGTTCCGCGACCGGACCGATCGTTCCGGCGAAGGGGTGCGGGTGCCGCTGGAGGGCGAATGCGCCGGCGTGGTCCGCACGCCGCCCGACCTGACGGCTATTGATCCTCGTCGAAGCGACGCGCCACAAGATCGGTAAGGGCGGCGACGGCCTCGGCGGCGTCCGGCCCCTCGGCCTTCACCTCGACGCCGCAGCCGATCCCGGCGCCCAGCATCAGCAGACCCATGATCGAGCGGGCGTCCACGGTCACGCCGTCGCGCGTCACCTGGATCTCGGATTCGAATTCCGAGGCCAGCTTGACGAACTTGGCCGAGGCGCGGGCGTGCAGGCCGCGCTGGTTGCAGATGTTCAGCACCGCCTGGGCGGAAGGGGCGACGTTGCTCATTTCTCGCCCGCCAGCACCCACGACGCCACGGAGATGTATTTGCGGCCCGCATCCTGAGCGTGAGCCACGCAGGCCTCCAGCGTCTCGCGGCCGCGCACGCTGGCCAGCTTGATCAGCATGGGCAGGTTCAACCCGGCGATGACCTCGGCGCCGGTCTGCTCCATCACCGAGATGGCCAGGTTGGACGGCGTGCCGCCGAACATGTCGGTCAGCAGGATGACGCCCTCGCCTTCATCGACGGCGGCGGCGGCGTCGACGATGTCGCGGCGGCGCCGCTCCATGTCGTCTTCAGGGCCGATGCAGATGGCGGCGACGCCGCGCTGCGGCCCCACCACGTGCTCCATCGCCGACAGGAATTCGGAGGCCAGGCCCCCGTGGGTGACGATCACCAGCCCGATCATATAGGCTTCACCAAAGACATCCCCAGCTCGCCTCGACGAGCGACAAGCCTCGTTTCATAGGGCAATCGCGGCGCGGATCAAAGGGCGCCGTCGTCGCGCCCTAGCGGACGCTTTGCGACGAGCGCCATCGCCGCCGCCACGACCAGGGGCGCCGAGGCCGGACGCGGGTCCAGAACCAGGCGCGGAATAGCGATTCCGTCGATCACGTCCTGGTCCGCTTCGGGCATCCGCTCGACCGGTTCATGGGTTAGATGCAGCGACAGGGCGATCCGCGTCAGGGGCAGGAAAGGCCGGCTGACGACGCCCAGGCCGCGAACCTCCATCCGTCCGGCGATGGTCGCGGGCGCGACGGCGTAGAGGGCCCCCTTGCAGGCGAAAACCTCGACCCAGTCATCGCCGACCAGCCGCCAGTCGTTCTGCATCAGCCGCAGGGCCAGGTCGCTCTTGCCCGCGCCGGATCGTCCCTGGATCAATACGCCGCGCCAGGCGCCGCGGTGCCGGAGCGCGGCGACGGTGGCGTGCAGGGGCTGGCGGGACGTTGTCACGGGCGCTTGCCCGTCGCCGGCAACCGCACCTCGAAGCGGGCGCCGACCACGGCGCCGTCCGGGCCGGTGCGGTTCTCGGCGTGGACATGCCCGCCGTGGGCGTCGATGATCTGGCGCACGATGGCCAGGCCCAGGCCCGAGTTGGCGCCGAAGGCCGTGCCCTTGGGCCGCGAGGTGTAGAAGCGCTCGAACACCGTCTCCAGGTTGTCGGCCGGGATGCCGGGGCCGTCGTCCTCGACGCGGACGCGCAGGGGCAGGTCGGGCTGGCTGTCGTCGCGTTCCAGGCTCACCCGCACTTCGCCGTCGGGCGGGCTGAAGGAGCGGGCGTTGTCGATCAAGTTGCGGAACACCTGCCCCAGAGGAATGTCGCGGCCGATGACGCGGGCGCTGTCGGCGGTCGAGACGAAGAGCACCGGGGGCTCGCCCGGCTTCTGACCGGCCTCATAGACGCCGATGATGTCGCCCAGCAGCTCCTTCAGATCGATGGCGCGCGGGCGGTCGCGCGACAGTTCGGCGTCCAGGCGCGAGGCGTTGGAGATGTCGGTGATCAGACGATCCAGCCGCCGCACGTCCTGCTGCAGCAGATTGGTCAGGCGGGCCCTCTGCTCATCGGTCTTGACCAGGGGCAGGGTCTCCAGCGCCGACCGGATCGAGGTCAGGGGGTTCTTGATCTCGTGGCTGACGTCGGCGGCGAACCGCTCGATGGCGTCCATGCGCGTCGACAGGGTGTCGGTCATGGATTCAAGCGCGCGGGCCAGATCGCCGATCTCGTCGCGACGATCCTCGAGGTCGGGCAGGGAGATGGCGCGGGCGCGCTGCAGGCGCACCTGATCCGCCGCCGCCGACAGCCGCATCACCGGCCGCGCCACGAACAGGTGCAGCACCAGCGACGCCAGCAGGTTCACCGCCAACGCCACCAGGGCGAAGGGCATCAGGGCGCGGCGTTGCGCGTCCAGGGTGGCGTTGACGTCGCCGGCTTCCAGGGTCAGCACGCCCAGCACTTGTTGCACATGGCGCACGGGCAGGGAGACGGAGACGACGCGCTCGCCCTCTTCGTTGCGGCGGATGGCGGCCTGAGGCGTGCCCTGCAGGGCGCGCTCGACCTCGGCCGACAGTTCCGCATCGGCGCGGGCCAGGCGCGCGGTCTCGCGCGGCGACGGCTCGGACGGCGCCAGGGCCGTGCCTGCCGGGTTGGCCGGGGGCAGAGGGGCGCCGGGAATAGTGTCGCTGACCCGGAAGGAGTCCGACACCTCGATGCCGTCCATGTCGAACAGGCGGGCGCGCTGGCCTGCCGGGATGAAGTTGTCGCGCAGCCACAGGGCGGCCGCGCGATCGTCCAGCATGGGATAGGGGTCGCCCTGGGTGATGCCCAGTTCGCCCAGGACGTTGGCCAGCAGTTCGGCCTGGACGCCGAGCGATTCCTGGCGCGCCTCGATCAGACCGCGCCGCCACTCGTTGAGCAGCAGGGCGCCGCCGAACAGAATCAGCAGGCTGAGAAGATTGAGGGCCAGAATGAAGCCGCCCAGACGCGAGCCGCCGAAGCGGAATCGGCGCCGCGCCGGGGCGTCTTCAGGTTCAGCTCTCGCGGTAGCGGTATCCGACGCCATACAGGGTCTCGATAGCGTCGAACTCAGGGTCGACCATGCGGAACTTCTTTCGCATCCGTTTCACATGGCTGTCGATGGTGCGGTCGTCGACATAGACCTGATCGTCATAGGCGGCGTCCATCAGATTGTCGCGGCTCTTCACGAAGCCGGGGCGCTGGGCCAGGGCCTGCAGCAGCAGGAACTCGGTGACGGTCAGCTTCACCGGCTTGCCGTCCCAGGTCGATTCGTGGCGCGCCGGGTCCATCGACAGCTTGCCGCGCTTGATCGCCTTGCCGGCTTCGACGGCGGCAGGGTCGACGGGGTCCAGACCTTCCACGCCTGCGCGGCGCAGCAGGGCCTTCACCCGCTCGATCAGCAGGCGCTGGCTGAAGGGTTTGTGGATATAGTCGTCGGCGCCGAGGTTGAAGCCGAGGATCTCGTCGATCTCCTCGTCCTTGGACGTCAGCATGATGACCGGAATGCTGGAGGTCTGGCGCAGGCGGCGCAGCACTTCCATGCCGTCCATGCGGGGCATCTTCACGTCCAGGATGGCCAGGTCCGGCGGGGTGGTCTCCAGCGCTTCCAGGCCCGAGGCGCCGTCGTGATAGGCGGTCACCGTATGGCCGTGGCTTTCCAGCGCCAGTGAGACGGAGGCCACGATGTTCTCGTCGTCGTCGACCAGGGTGATGTTAGCCAAGGGCTTCTCCTTAGTGCGGGCGGGGCGATCGCGTGATCGGCCGCCGTATCCGGTAACGCACGGCAAGCGTAACCGTTCTATGCATTCGCGGTGACTTTACGGCCACCGCAAAATGGTTTGCGCGACTCTGCCTTTCAACCCGTGTGAGGAAAAGACGAAACCTCGCCTTAAAGCCTGGAAAGTCAGAATAGCCGTCTTGCTGTCCACGAAGGCGCCATGGCTGGTCCCGTTCACTACGAAATCTACATCCGCCGCACGCCGCCGGACGACTGGTCCCTGTCGCAGGCGATGGAGGACCGCCGCCGCGCCATGGAGACGGCCGAGGATCTGATGCGCGACCGTCAGGCCGTGGCCGTGCGCGTCACCAAGGAGACGATGGACCCTGAGACCATGGAGTTCGCCAGCGTCGTCGTCCTGACGCGAGGGGCGCCGGAACTGAAGCGCAAGCGCCCGGCGCCGGTCGAACCGCGCGGCCCTGCCTGTAGCGGCGTGCAGGATCTCTACGCCCCCCATGCGCGCGAGACCATCGGCCGCATCCTGGAAGACTGGCTGGGTCGCCAGGGCGCGACGGCCTTCGAGCTGCTGCACCGGCCGGATCTGGCCGAACGGCTGGAAGCGTCGGGCGTGGAGCTGCAGCACGCCATCCAGAAGGTCGCCGTGCCTGAGGCCCAGGCCGTTCCCGGCCAATCGGTGCACGAACTGATGCGCCACTATCAGCGCCTGGCCGAACAGGCGATCGAGCGGCTGTTGAAGGCGGGCCGCAGCCGGACGTTCGCCGATCTGGAGACGCGATCCGTCGCTGATCTGGCGCGCAGCCTGACCGGCGCCGCGGACCGGGCCTTTCTCATGGGCGGGGCGGTGGCCGGATCGCTGCGCGGCCTGACGGGGGCGCGGGCGCGGCTGGAGCGGCTGATGGACATCTGCGATCGGGCGCCGATCGAGGGGCCGCCGCGCGCCCTGGTGTTCGTCGCGGTCGAGCAGATCCTGTGCGAGCTTCTGGGATCGCGCGCGGGCCTGGCGCAGATTCTCGGCCCCGGTCTGGATCAGGGCTCCAGCCTGGCGGCGGCCGTGCGCATGGTCGCTCCGCGCGAGGTGGGGGCCATCCTCGCCCATGACCCGCGCCTGACCCTGCTGGTGCCGCCGGTGGAAGGCCCGCCCGCGCGACTGGGCGAGCGGTTGGCGGCGGGCGAGTTCCCCCTGCTGGCGGCGGCCCTGGCGCGGATGGTGCTGCGCGAGCTGATGAGCCAGCGCCGCCTGCGGCCCGGCGACGCCGTAGGCGAGATCGACATTCTGCGCGCCCTGGCCACCGCCCTGACGGCCACGGCGGGGCGGCTGCTGACGCTGGAAGAGGTGCAGACCGCTTTCATCGAGCGCTCGCGCAGCCTGGTCGCCGCCGATTTCGTCGCCGCCTATGTCGCCGACTGCACGTCTGTCCTGGCCGAGGCCGAGCGCCTGACCCGCCTGTGCGAGAACGTCACCGGCGGCGCCAACAAGCGGGCGGCGGCGCGCTGGCTGGACGCCTGCGTCGCCTCCCTGCGCTTCGAGACCGAGTTGCGCGGCCGCCTGACGACCGAAGCCGCGCCGCCGGGGCAGCGTCTGCTGTCGCTGGTCGCGCTGCAGCGGTCGGTGCGCAACTCGGGTCTGCCCGAGCGCGAGACCCAGGCTGTCGTCGACGCTCTGGGCCTGGTCGGCGGCGCGGTCGAGGCCGATGCGCGGCTGACGACGCAGATCGCCCGCGCGCCGGCGCCGATCCCTCAGAAGCTGGCGGCCCTGCTGCGGCTGGCGGCGGCGGAGACCGGCCCGACCGGCCCGGTCGCGGAGCGCGCGCGGGCCGAGGCCTTGCGTCTGCTACGCGCGCCGGACACCCGCGCCGCCCTGGGGGCGGAGCCGCAGGCGGTGCTGACCTTGCGGCCCTTGATGCAGGCGGTCGGCCTGGCGGCCTGACCGCTCTTCGGCGTCAGTCGAAGATGTCGAAGATGTCCAGCCGCTTCTTCTTCTTGCGGTAGTGGTAGTCGTCGTCGCGGCGACGGTCGTGGTCATAGCGGTCGTCGCGAGGACGCGGCGGCTCGCGATAGGTCGGCTGGCTTCCCCAGGGTTGTTGGGGCTGCGGCTGGGCCTGTTGCGGGGACGGGGCGTAGGCAGGGGCGGCGGCGCGCCCTTCATCGCCGGCGGCGGCCATCAGCTTCTCCAACTCGCCGCGATCCAGCCAGACCCCGCGGCAGGTCGGGCACATGTCGAACTGGACGCCGTGGCGGTCCAGCGTCTGCATGGGCGCATTGTCGTTCGGGCACATCAGCAGGGGCATGACATCCTCTTTCGTCGTTGAATGCGGTCCGACATCACGCCGCCGAAGCGCCGCCAGAGGGGCCCGTCCCGCTAGAGCAGAAGAGGTAGGGATCGCCCGCCTGCGCGACAACGCGCCGCGTCGCCGCAGGCTTTGTTTTCACACCGTCAGCAGTGCTGGCCCGCCGCCCAGCCCGACGACCAGGCCCACTGGAAGTTGTAGCCGCCCAGCCAGCCGGTGACGTCCGCGACCTCGCCGATGAAGAACAGACCGGGGATCGCCTTGGCCTCCATCGTCTGTTGATCAAGGGCGGCGGTGTCGACCCCGCCCAACGTCACCTCGGCCGTTCGATAGCCTTCGGAGCCGACCGGCTTGACCGTCCAGGCGTTGATCCCCTCGGCCAGGGCGCGCAGCTTCTTGTCGCCGACCTCGGCCAGCTTGCCCGACAGGTTTTCGCGCGCGCACAGGGCCTCGGCCAGACGGCGCGGCACGACGCGGCCGACAGCCGTGTGCACGGCCTGCTTACCGTTCTCAGTCTTGGCGGCCAGAATTTCAGCCGCCGCGTCGCGGTCGGGGGCCAGATCGACGGTGATCGCCTCGCCCTCGCGCCAGTAGGAGCTGATCTGCAGGATCGACGGCCCCGACAGGCCGCGATGGGTGAACAGCAGGCCTTCACGGAAGACAATTTCCTTGCCCGAGCGGCCCGCGCCTGCATCCTTGGGCGCCTTGTGCCGCACCACGGCGTCGACCGACACGCCCGCCAGAGGCTTCAACTGTTCCAGCAGCCCCGGCTCGAACGTCAGGGGAACCAGCGCGGGCCGGGTGTCGGTGACGCGCAGGCCGAAGCGCCGCGCGATCTCATAGCCCCAGCCGGTGGCCCCCATCTTGGGAATGGACTTGCCGCCGGTGGCGACGACCAGCGAGGCCGCCGTCACGCGCGATCCGTCGTCCAGATCGACCTGAAACCGCTCGCCCGCGCGCTCCACCGCCTTGACGCCCACGCCCAGCGACAGGCTGACGCCCGCCGCCCTCATCTCGTCCGTCAGCATACGGATGATCTGCTTGGCGCTGTCGTCGCAGAACAGCTGGCCGAGCGTTTTCTCGTGCCAGGCGACGCCATGGCGATCCACCATCTTGATGAAGTCGTGCTGGGTGAAACGCCGCAGGGCCGACAGGGCGAAGCGCGGATTCTCGCCCAGGAAGTTGGCGCCGCCGGTCCCCAGATTGGTGAAGTTGCAACGCCCGCCGCCCGAGATGCGGATCTTCTCGCCGGGGGCGCGGGCGTGGTCGATCACGCGCACGCGGCGGCCGCGCTTGCCCGCCTCGATGGCGCACATCATGCCGGCCGCGCCGGCGCCGACGATCAGGACGTCGATGTCTGAAGACTTCATCGCCCCGCCCTAGCAGGCGGCGGGGCTTGAAGCGATGCCCTACAGGCCCAGCATGGCCCGATAGGTCGGATGCACCTGATCGGCGTATTCCGGGTGCTTCTTCAGATAGCCGGAGAAGAAGGGGCAGGTCGGCAGGATCAGCAGCTCTTTCGCCTTCAGATCGGCCAGCACGTGCTTGGCCATGCGGCTGGCGATGCCGCGTCCTTCCAGCGGGACCGGCACGATGGTCTCTGTGATCAGCCGGCCGCCCGCGACGGGGTTGTAGATGACCACGGCGGTCTCGCCGTCGACCTCCAGCTCGTAACGCTTGGCCTCTTCATTGTCGCGGATTTCGGGGTCCAGGCTCATATCTCGTCCCTATTCAAAGATAAGCGGATTTAGTGCGCGTCGTCCCAGTTGCCGGCGGCCTTGGCTTCGACGTCCAGCGGCACGCTCAGGTCCACAGCGGGCAGGGCGGCGCCTTCCATGATGCGGCGGATGACGGCGACGGCGCGCTCGGCCTCGGCTTCGGGGGCCTCGAACACCAGTTCGTCGTGGACCTGCAGCAGCATGCGGGTCTGAAGCCCGGCCTCGGCCAGGGCGCCCGGCATGCGGATCATGGCGCGGCGGATGATGTCGGCGGCGGCGCCCTGGATCGGGGCGTTGATGGCCGCGCGCTCGCCGAACTGGCGCTCGGCGCCGGACTTGGAGTGGATGGCCGGGATGTGGATGCGCCGCCCGAAGACGGTGGTGACGAAGCCTTGCTCCTTCACCAGCGCCTTGGTCCTGTCCATGTAGTCGCGGATGCCGGGGAAGCGCTCGAAATAGGTCTTGATGTAGGCCCCGGCCTCGCCCTGATCGATGCCCAGCTGGGCGGCCAGGCCGAAGGCGCTGATGCCGTAGATGATGCCGAAGTTGATGGCCTTGGCCCGGCGGCGCGTCTCGCTGGGCATGCCTTCGACCGGGACGCCGAACATCTCGGATGCGGTCGCCGCGTGAATGTCGAGGCCGCTCTTGAAGGCGCGCTTCAGCTCGGGAATGTCGCCGATGTGGGCCAGCAGGCGCAGCTCGATCTGGCTGTAGTCTGCGCTGATCAGCACATGGCCCGGCGAGGCGATGAAGGCCTGGCGGATCTGGCGGCCAGTCTCGGTGCGGATCGGGATGTTCTGCAGGTTGGGGTCGGACGAGGCCAGGCGGCCGGTGGTCGCCGCCGCCAGTTGATAGGAGGTGTGGACCCGGTTCGTCTGCGGGTCCATCGCCGCCACCAGGGCGTCGGTATAGGTGCCCTTCAGCTTGGACAGCTGGCGCCAGTCCAGAATGGTGCGGGGCAGGGGATGGCTCTGGGCCAGATCCTCCAGCACGCTGGCGTCGGTGCCCCATTGGCCGCTGGCGGTCTTCTTGCCGCCGGGCAGGTTCATTTCGCCGAACAGGATCTCGCCGATCTGGCGGGGGCTGCCGACGTTGAACGGGCGGCCGGCCAGCTTGTGCGCCTCTTCCTCCAGCTCGGCCATGCGCTGGCCGAAGGTCGAGGACAGCGAGCGCAGCCGGTCCGGGTCGACCCGCACCCCGGCCCGCTCCATGTCGGCCAGGACGGCGGGCATGCCGCGCTCCAGCGTCTCATAGACATTCGACAGGCCCTCGGCCGCCAGGCGCGGCTTCAGCAGGCGATGCAGGCGCAGGGTCACGTCCGCGTCCTCGGCGGCGTAGCAGACGGCCGATTTCAGCTCGACGTGTTTGAAGCTCTTCTGGCTCTTGCCGGTCCCGGCCACGCTCTTGAACGGGATCGGCTCGTGGCCGAGGTGCAGCCGCGCCAGCTCGTCCATGCCGTGGCCGTGCAGACCGCCTTCGAGGACGTAGGAGATCAGCATCACATCGTCGATCGGGGCGACGCGAACGCCGCGCCGGGCCATGACGGCGAGGTCGTATTTGATGTTCTGGCCGACCTTCAGCACCGATGGGTCTTCCAGCAGGTCTTTCAGTCGAGCCAGGGCCGTCGGCTTGTCGATCTGTTGCAGGGGCGGGCGCGCGTCGCCGCCGTCGCCGAAGTCCAGCCCGCCGTCGCCGGTCGGCTCATGCTCATGCGTCAGGGGGATGTAGCAAGCCTCGTTCGGCCCGACCGCCAGCGACACGCCGCACAGCCCGGCGTGGGTCGAGGACAGGGCGTCGGTCTCGGTGTCGAAGCCGACCACGCCCGCCGCCCTGGCCCGCGCGATCCAGCGGTCGAGGTCTTCCAGCGTCTGCACGCATTCATAGCGATCCCGATCGATCGCATGGGTCTCTGTCGGCGCGGCGACCTCGGTCTGGCCGTAGCGCGGGGTGGCGACGGGCGCGCTCGGCTGGCGGGTGAAGGCCGAGCCTTCCTTCTGCGGCGCCTTGCCGTCGCCGACGCGGCGGGCCAGCGATTTGAACTCCATCGTCTCCAGGAAGGCCGACAGGGTTTCAGGGTCCGGATCGCGGATCAGGAAGTCGTCGATCGGTTCAGGGATCGGCGCGTCGCAGGTCAGCTTCACCAGTTCGCGCGACAGGCGGATCTGGTCGGCGAAGTTGATCAGGGTCTCGCGGCGTTTGGGCTGTTTGATCTCGCTGGCGCGCGCCAGAAGCGTGTCGAGGTCGCCGTATTCGTGGATCAGCTGGGCCGCCGTCTTGGGGCCGATGCCGGGGGCGCCGGGGACGTTGTCGACGCTGTCGCCGATCAGGGCCTGAACCTCGACCACCTTGTCCGGCGTGACGCCGAACTTCTCGAATACGGCCTCTTCTTCCAGGCGCCGGTCCTTCATGGGATCGTACATGACCACGCCGTCGCCGATCAGCTGCATCAGATCCTTGTCGGAGCTGACGATCACCGCCTCGCCGCCCGCGTCGCGCGCCTGACAGGCATAGGTGGCGATCAGGTCGTCGGCTTCATATCCGGCCATCTCGACGCAGTGGACGCCGAAGGCCTTGGTCGCCTCGCGCACCAGCGGAAACTGCGGCACCAGATCCTCGGGCGCCGGGGGGCGGTGGGCCTTGTACTGGTCATAGAGATCGTTGCGGAAGGTCTTCTCCGAATGGTCGAAGACGGCGACCAGGTGCGTCGGCCCGTCCTCGCCCTTCATGTCCTTCAGCAGCTTCCACAGCATGTTGCAGTAGCCCTGCACAGCCCCCACAGGCAGGCCGTCCGACTTGCGGGTCAGCGGCGGCAGGGCGTGATAGGCGCGGAAGATGTAGGCCGAGGCGTCGATCATCCACAGCCGCAGAGGCGGCCCGTCTTGCGTGAGGGGGCGGGCGGGGATTTCGGCGGGCGCGTCGGTCATGGCGCGAACATAGGGGGCGGCGACGCCCCCGTCATCCGGCCATGTGACGGATTAGGGCTGCCAGCCGCCCGGCGTTTCGGGGATGACGTGTTCGCCCTCGTCCGAGACCTCGCCGCGGGTCTTCTTCACCTCGGCCCAGGCGGCGCGCAGCAGCTCGGTCACGCCCTCGCCCGAGACGCCGGACACCAGATAGGGCCGACGACCGGCGACCGCCTCCAGCTCCGCCGCCTTCTCCTCGCGGGCCTCGGGCGTCAGGGCGTCGATCTTGTTCAGCGCCAGGATCTCGACCTTGTCGGCTAGGCCCTCGCCATAGGCCTCCAGCTCGCCGCGGATGATGCGATAGGCCTCGACCACGTCGTCCTGCGTGCCGTCGATCAGGTGGATCAGGCTGGCCGATCGCTCGACGTGGCCCAGGAAGCGGGTGCCCAGACCTGCGCCCTCGCTGGCGCCTTCGATCAGGCCGGGGATGTCGGCGATGACGAAGCGTTCCGACGGGCTCAGGTCCACCATGCCCAGGTTGGGCGTCAGGGTGGTGAAGGGATAGTCCGCCACCTTGGGCCGCGCCGCCGAGACGGCGGACAGGAAGGTCGACTTGCCCGCATTGGGCAGGCCCGCCAGGCCGATGTCGGCGATCAGCTTCAGCCGCAGCCAGATCCAGCGCTCCTGGCCTTCCTGGCCGGGGTTGGCGTGGCGCGGCGCCTGGTTGACCGGCCCCTTGAAGCGGGTGTTGCCCCAGCCGCCGTTGCCGCCGGACAGCAGCTTCACCTTCATGCCCGGTTCGTCCAGATCGACGAGCACGGTCTCCTTGTCCTCGTCCAGCACCTGGGTGCCGACGGGCACGCGCAGGACCACGTCCTCGCCCTTGGCTCCGTGCATCTGGCGGCCCTGGCCGTGGTTGCCGGTCGCGGCCTTGAAATGCTGCTGATAGCGGAAGTCGATCAGGGTGTTCAGCCCGTCGGCCGACTCGACCCAGACGTCGCCGCCCTTGCCGCCGTCGCCGCCGTCGGGACCGCCGTTGGGAATGAATTTTTCGCGACGGAACGAGACGGAGCCCGCGCCGCCGTTGCCGGAGCGAATATAGATCTTGGCCTGATCGAGGAACTTCATGGGCGCCTTATGGCCCAGAAGCGCGGCGAATTACAGGCGGCCGAAATTCACGGGTGGGATTTCAGCTGCGCGCCCAGACGCCGAAGGGGTCGCGCCATTCCATCCCAAGGGCCTGGGCCACGGCTGGGTGGGTGATCTCGCCCTTCAGCACGTTCAGCCCCTTGGCCAGGTGCGGGTCGGCGCGCAGGGCCTCCAGCCCCCGGTCGGCCAGGGCCAGGCCGAAGGGCAGGGTGGCGTTGTTCAGGGCTTCCGAACTGGTGCGGGGCACGGCGCCGGGCATATTGCCGACGCAGTAGTGGATCACGTCGTCGACCACATAGGTCGGCTGGTCGTGGGTGGTCGGGCGCGAGGTCTCGAAACAGCCGCCCTGGTCGATGGCGACGTCGATCAGGACGCTGCCCTTCTTCATCGACGCCAGCTGGTCGCGCCGCACCAGGGTCGGCGCCTCCGCCCCCGGCGTCAGGACGGCGCCGATCACCACATCGGCCTTGGGCAGTTCATCTTCGATGGCGTGCAGCGAGGAATAGCGGGTGATGACCCGGCCGCCGGTCACTTCGTCGATCTGGCGCATCCGGGGAATGGAGCGTTCCAGCACCACCACCTCGGCGCCCAGACCCATGGCCATGCGCGCGGCGTTCAGCCCCACGACCCCGCCGCCCAGCACCAGCACGCGCGCCGGCGCGACGCCCGGCACGCCGCAGAACAGCAGTCCCATGCCGCCCTTGTGCTTGAGCAGGGTCTCGGCCGCCGAAAAGACGGCGATGCGCCCCGCCACCTCGGACATGGGCGCCAGCAGCGGCAGGCCGCCGTTCTTGTCGGTCACCGTCTCATAGGCGACGGCGGCGCAGCCGGAGGCCAGCAGGGCCTTGGTCTGTTCGGGATCGGGCGCCAGGTGCAGATAGGTGAAGAGGATGTGGCCGTCGTTCAGCAGGGAGAACTCGGTCGGCTGCAGCTCCTTGACCTTCACGATCATGTCGCTGCCGGCGAAGACGGTGCGGGCGTCGGGCGCGATGCGGGCGCCCGCCTTGACGTAGTCGGCGTCGGAGAAGCCCGCGCCGAGACCTGCGCTCGTCTCCATGACGACGGCGTGGCCGTGGGCGACGTATTCGCGTACGGCGGCGGGCGTCAGGCCGACGCGATGTTCGTTGGTCTTGATTTCTCGGGGGCAGCCGACGCGCATCTTCTTTTCAAAGTCCTGGCCCCTTCATGGGGCGCGGCGACGCTAAATGAGCCGCCAAGGTCGCGCCAGTGAAAAATAAAACCCCGCCGAGCGATGCTCTCGGCGGGGTCCAGGCGCAGTCTCCTGATCGGAAGGGGATCAGTTCTTGGCGTCGCGGGCGGCGCCTTCGACGGCCTGGCCGGCGGCCTGGGTGTCCTTGCCGACGCCTTGAATGGTGTTGCAGGCGGCGGTGGTCAGGGCCGCGGCGGCGACGGCCAGGATGATGATTTTGCGCATGGAATGCTCCTGAGGCATGGGACGGTCGGGACGGAAGCCCTCAGGTTTTCTGAACGCCACGCTCAAGGTCGGGTTCCACTGACCCGGAAGGCGGCGACCTCGCGCACATGGGCCGATCCGTGGGCTTCGGGCGTGACGAAAGTCAGGCGGGCGATCGAGCCCCCGTCGGGCGCGGGGACGATCTCAGCCTCGCCGCGCAGCTGTTTGGCGAAGGCGATCATCAGGGTGCGGCCCACCCCCGCCCCGGCGGCGTCGGCGACGCCGGGGCCGTCGTCCTGCACCTCCAGCACGCTGGTGTCGCCCTGGACCCGGAAGCGGACCTGAAGGTCGCCGCCGCGCTCGGCGAAGGCGTGCTTCTGGGCGTTGGAGACGGCCTCCACCACCCACAGGGCCAGGGGCGCCAGCTTGTCGGGGTCGATGACCAGGGGATCGGCTTGGATCGTCGTGGTCACCAGAGGGCCGCGCATCGCTTCTCCGGCGATCAGCTGGCCGACCAGTTCGCGCAGGAAGGTCTCGGAGTCGGCTTCGCGGACGTGCTCGCTCTGGTAGAGAATGCGGTAGATCAGGGCCAGGGCGGCGATCCTCTGGCGGGTGTCGCCCAGGGCCGCGCGGGCGCTGGGGTCTGTCACCGCCCGCTGCTGCATCGACAGCAGGGATGAGATGATCTGCAGGTTGTTCTTCACCCGGTGGTGGATTTCGCGCATCAGCGCGTCCTTCTCGTCCAGGGCCTCCAGCAGGGCCTTGTCGCGTCGGGTGATGTTGTCGCCCAGGGCGCCGAGGGTGCGGGCCAGGACGCGGATTTCGGCCGGGGCGTGTTCGGCCTGGACGGGGCGGACCGAAAAGCGGCCGCGCGCATAGATGGCGGCCACCCGCTCCAGATAGATCAGCCAGCGCACGACGATCCGCTCCGACAACAGCATGACGGCGGCGAAGGTCGCCAGCCAGGCCGCCAGCGGCAGCAGCAGGGTGCCGAAGGGGTTCAGCCGCGCCCAGGACAGCAGGCCCGGCGCGGGCGCCGACAGCAGGACGAAGACGTCGCGCCCCGACAGCGGCGCCCCCGCATAGACGTGGCGGCGGCCGCGCGCGTCCTTCGCCTCGAACAGGGTGGTGTCGCCGCGTTGGGCCTCAGCGGCCCAGGCGACGATGGCCTGGGGATCGTTGAGCTGGAAGGATTCGGCGTCGGTCGTGGTCAGCACTCGTCCGGACGCGTCGATCACCGCCGCCTGGGCCCCCAGGGGCAGGGCGGGATCGCGAATGTCCGGCTGCAGCGCAGCCAGCGGCAGAATGGCGGTCATGGCGCCCTGGAAGGCGCCCATGGGCCGTTCGGAGCGGACCGCGACCAACAGGGCGTTCGGCTTCCCGGCGGTCCACTCCATGACGACGTTCTCGCCGCGCCTCAGCCGCTGATACCAGGACCGCTCGCGCACCTCGGCGCCGGAGGGCGGCGGATTGGAGCGGGAGGCGCAGACCGGCTCGCCAGTGGCGCTGAAACGGGCCAGGGCGGCGATGCTGTCCATCCGTTCGACCAGGGTCGTCAGCCGCGGTTCGCAATAGAAGCCGACGCCTTCGGGGGCCAGGGCCTGCAACAGCACCACGGCGCTGTCGATGTTGTTCTTGGCGTGGGCGGCGCTGCGGTCGGCGGCCAGTTGCAGATCGATGCGCTGTTCGGCGGCCTGGCGGCGGAAGCCCGCCTCGGTCTGGATCATGGCCAGCAGCAGGATCGGCAGCAGGGCGATGGCCATGGCCACGCCCAGGCGAAAGCGGATTCCCTGCACGCTGGGCCATCCGAGCTTTCGCCCCAGAACCCGGCCGATCCGCCGCACGACTATCTCCGCCCGGAGCCGCTCAGCCTGTCGGCGTCGGCCAGGATGGATCGCATCGCATCCCCGGCGGACTTTCCGTCGCGGGCGTAGCCGCCGCGCTCCAAGGTGGCCTGCAACGCCTTGCGGGCGCGCGACACGCGGCTCTTCACCGTGCCCACGGCGCACTGGCAGATCTCAGCCGCCTCCTCATAGGCGAACCCTCCGGCCCCGACCAGGATCAGGGCTTCCCTCTGCTCTTCGGGCAGGGTCTGCAAGGCCTGACGCAGTTCGTCCAGGGCGACGGGCGCCTCGGGATCGTCGACGGCGATCAGGGTGCGTTCGGCGGCTTCCTGGTCAAGCTGGGTCTGACGCCAGGAGCGGCGCTTCTCGGAGTAGAACTGGTTGCGCAGGATCATGAAGGTCCAGGCCTTCATGTTCGTGCCCATCTGATAGCTGGCGCGGGCGTCCCAGGCCTTCATCATGGCTTCCTGCGCCAAGTCGTCGGCGGCGGTGGGGTCGCCGGTCAGGGTGCGGGCGAAGGCGCGCAGGTGGGGGATCAGGGTGACCAGTTCGGCCTTGAAGGCGCCGTCATCGGCCGACGGGGGCCGGGATGGGGTGCTGGTCACTGTCCCTCCTTGGTGGACGACGCTTGGTCGGCGCGTCTGAGAATCTCGAGGAACTCGTCGGGAACGGGTTCGTTCACGACCTCGTCGAACATGTGGCGCAGCTTCACGCCGATCGCCTGCTGACGCAGGCGGACCTCTTCAAGCCCTCGCTCATTCGACGGTGTCCCGTCGGGGTGAACGGGGGTGTCCTTGGTGTTGATCATCGAGTTTACGGCTGCCGCCCAAGCCAGTTGAAACGCCTGTAGAAACGGAAAACGCCGCCTCTCGCATAGAGTTCCTAACGCCGGACGTTTTTATGCTCAAGCTGGCGGACGGTGCGGGAACCGCGGCCCATTTGGCACGTTCAATCCGCTGGTGCGCCATTAGACATGCGGCGCGAAGATTGTCGGGGAACGAACCAATATGAGCCTTCTGGCCAGACTAGCGCCTCATCTGCCCTACGTTCGTCGTTACGCCCGGGCGCTGACCGGCGACCAGGCGACGGGCGACAACTACGTCCGCGTGGCCCTTGAAGCCCTCGCGGCGGGCGAGCGCCAGCTGCCGACGGACATGACGCCGCGCGTGGCCTTGTATCACGTCTTCCACACCATCTGGGCGGCCACGGGCGCCCAGCTCGAGGACGGCGCGGCGGCTGAGGGCGACGACGCCGCCCATCGCCTGATGCGTATTTCGCCGCGCTCGCGCCAGGCCTTCCTGCTGACCGCGCTGGAAGGATTCACGCCGTCCGAGGCGGCCCAGATCCTGGCCGTCGATCCGCGCACGGTCGAACGGCTGATCGCCGAGGCCCAGTCGGACATCGACGCCGAGCTGGCCACCGACGTCCTGATCATTGAAGATGAAGCCATCATCTCGGCCGACATCGAAAGCCTGGTGAAGGAGCTGGGCCACCGCGTCACCGGCACCGCCACCACCCATGACGAGGCTGTGGACGCCGTGTCGCGCCACACGCCGGGCTTGGTGCTGGCCGACATCCAGCTGGCCGACGGCTCGTCGGGCATTGATGCGGTGAAGGACATCCTCAAGAAGTTCGACGTGCCGGTCATCTTCATCACCGCCTTCCCCGAGCGGCTGCTGACCGGCGAGCGCCCCGAGCCGACCTTCCTGATCACCAAGCCCTTCCAGCCGGAGACGGTGAAGGCGGCGATCAGCCAGGCGCTGTTCTTCCATCCGTCGCGCCAGAAGCAGGCCGCCTGATCGAGCTGAATTTCTTCGGCCAAGATCAAGGGCTCCGCTGCAGCGGAGCCCTTTTTCGTTCAGAACCGCATCAGGGCGCCGGAGGCGGTTCGACAGGCGGCGGCGTGGCTTCCGGCCCCGCGGGGCGGACCGCAGGGTCGGTCTGCACAACCGGCGAGGGTTCGGGCGTCGCGTCGGTAGCTTCCGAGGTGCGTTGGAGCCCCGCGTTGTTGAGCGCCCACCACCCCAGCAGCAGGATGGCGGCGGCCCCGGCCGAAACGATCAGCAGCACCAGGATGCGGCGTCCGCTTCGGCCTTGGCGCACATACTGAGCCTCCACCGCCTGGTGCTCGTGCACGGCGTCGGCGGAGTGGGAATGCGGGTCTTGGTGGGTCATCGGCTCGCCTCCTTTTCGCGGTCTGGAAACCTCTAGGGCCAACGCCGCCCCCGCTCCGCCGTTCCGATGGGGAGGATCGCCGGGCGGTCCGCGCCTTTGGAACCGAGTTTCGCGTTCGCCGTTGTCTGATTGTCGAGGGTCGTTCCCCCGGACCGGCTCGGCCGGTCTTCGCCCTCGCCTCATTCTCGATGATGCGACTCCTAGGCGGATCCTGAACGGGTCCGCCTTCTTTTTTGTCGGCAGGCCGGGGCGAACGGTCGATCCGTCGCGCTTGCCCTCTGGCGGCGAGGCGTCACTATGGGTTCTGAAAGAAAACGCTTTAGGAGATCGATTGATGAGCCTGCGCAACAGACAATGGATCCTGCGTCAGCGGCCGCACGGCCTGATTCAGGACGGCGATCTGGAGTTGGTCGAGAGCGCCCTGCCCGATCTGAAGGACGGCGAGGTTTTGGTTCGCACCGTCTATCTGTCGATTGACCCGACCAACCGCACCTGGATGAATGATTCCGAAGGCTATCTGCCGCCCGTCGGCCTGGGCGACGTCATGCGCGGCCTGACTCTGGGCGTGGTCGAGCAGTCGCGCGGCGAGCGATACAAGGAAGGCGATCTGGTCATGCCCCTGTCGGGCGCCTGGGCTGACTACGCCGTCGTGCCCGAGGCGGGGCTGCGGCCGGTCCACCGTGCGCCGGGCCTGCCGTTGACGGCCAACCTGTCCGTCCTGGGCATGACCGGCATGACCGCCTATTTCGGCGTCACCGACGTGCTGAAGGCGAAGGCCGGCGAGACCCTGGTCATTTCGGCGGCGGCGGGGGCGGTCGGCTCCATCGCCGGTCAGGTGGCCAAGCAGCGCGGCTGCCGCGTCGTCGGCATCGCCGGGGGCGCCGAGAAATGCCGCTGGCTGACCGAGGAGCTCGGTTTCGACGGCGCCGTCGACTATAAGAACGAGGACGTCGGCGACGCCCTGGATCGCCTGGCCCCCGACGGCATCGACCTCAATTTCGAGAACGTCGGCGGCGACATCATGATCGCCGTCTGGAACCGGCTGAAGGTGCACGGCCGCATGGCCGTCTGCGGCCTGATTTCGGCCTACAACGCCACGCGGATGCCGCCTTCGCCCAACTTCGCCCGCATCATCACCCACCGCCTGGACGTGAAGGGCTTCCTGGTCCTCGACTACGCTCATCGCGCCAAGGAGATGGTCGCCGAGATGGGCCCGTGGCTGGCCGACGGGAAGATCCACTGGAAGGTCCATGTCGACGACGGGCTGGAAGGGGCGGTTGGTTCGCTGAACCGCTTGTTCACGGGCGACCATGACGGCAAGCTGATGGTCAGGGTGTCGGAAGAACCGGCCGCCTGACGGAGGGAAGACCGCGCATGACCGAGCCGCTGCACATCCATTTCGAGGATCTCGAGATCGGTCAGGTCATCCCTCTGGGCGCCTGCGCCGTGGATGCGGCGGCGCTGGATCTGTTCGCCGAGCGGTTCCAGCCGGGCTGGGACGTCGCCTACGGCGCGCCCGAGGCCATGGTCTACGCCTTGTGGAGCCGCCTGGCCGCCGACCGCACCAGCGGCTGGGCGGGGGTCAAGACCCTGGCGGTCGACGGGCTTCGCTTCCTGCGCAGTCCCCCGGCGGGCGAGCTTCTGCGCGGCCGTCTGACCATTATGGGCAAGGATCCGGTCGGGGACGAAAAGGGCGTGGTCATCGCCCAGCAGGACTTGCTGGACGAGGCGGGGCGGCTGGTCTTCTCCTGCCTGACCCGCGCCCTGGTCGCGCGCCGTTAGAATCCTTCTCCCCTTGCGGGAGAAGGTGGACGGCGAAGCCGGACGGATGAGGGGTTTCGCGCCCTTGACCGTCAGCCGGCGCCAAACTTCGGAGAGACCCCTCATCCGGCCCTGGCGGGCCACCTTCTCCCACAAGGGGAGAAGGATAAGAAAACGCCCCGCCAGTTTCCTGACGGGGCGTTTGCCGTTTGGTGTTCCAAGGGCCTTAAGCCGCGCTAACGCGCGTTAGGCCCTTAAAAAATCAGGCGTTGGCGGCGACCGGCTGCTGCTTGGCGGCGCGGGTCAGAGCCACGGCGATCAGGCGATCCCAGCCCAGCAGCGACACCAGGTGGGCGTAGATCTGGCCCAGGGCGCCGTTGTCGCGCAGTTCGGCCAGCTTCTCGGCCGGCAGGGCCTTCAGCTTGTCTTCCGAGACGGCGAAATATTCGGCGATCTTCTGCGGCGTTCCGGCCGTGCCGTCGGCGTTGCGCGGGGTGTAGTTGGCCTCGCGCACCTCGAACAGGTCCAGTTCCTTCAGCAGGGCGACGAAGGATTCGCTGCGCACGCGCTCCTGCTCGAAGTTGTTGCAGAACTCCATGCCGAAGTTGACGTAGCCGCTGGGCTGGCCGTTTTCGAACAGGGGGGTCTCGCCGCCTTCGACCACGAAGGGGGCGGCGCGGTCGATGCACAGCACCAGGCGCTTCTGCTCTTCGTCATTGGCGAAGACGAAGGGGTAGCGGCGGACGTAGGCCGGGATGTAGGCGTCGGGACGGAAGTCGCCGTCCTCGATGAACAGGTTCTCTCCGGCGTTCAGGCCCATGGCGGCGACCGGCTGCTTGGCGTCGCCGACGAAGATGACCGGATAGGACAGGGCGGCCGGGGCGAACTCCGTCACCGTCAGCGGCACCACATTGGTCTGGGCGACGAAGGCGTAGGGCTTGTCCGCCGGGGTCACGCCCAGCTTGCCGTGAGCCTCGGCCGACAGGGGTTCGGGCTGGGAATAGAACAGGACGTTGCCCGACAGGGGGCTGTTCGCTTGGATGGCGTCGGTCATGAAAAACGGATCTTCTGAACAGAAAGGACGGTTCTTCTAGCCCATGGCCGGGGCCGCCGCAAACGCCGCTGTTTGGCCACATTGCGCCGGCTGCGGGCGGCGACCCGAGCGGGTGCGACCGTCGTGCGGTTGCAGCGGCGGCCCTGACCTCCTAGCTGTAGGCCATGGGTCTGGCCTGCGATCATGAACACGCTGAACACGAGCTCGGCGCCGCCGAGGTGGAGCGCGCCCTGACGGCCGTCGAGGCGCGCTGCGCCGCCGACGGCGAGCGCATGACCGCCCCGCGTCGCCGGGTGCTGGAGCTGCTGCTGACGGCGGGCGAGCCGGTGAAGGCCTATGACCTGATCGCCCGTTACGGCCTGGACGGCCAGGCGGCGAAGCCGCCGACCGTCTATCGCGCGCTGGACTTCCTGGAGCGCCGGGGCCTGGCGCACCGCATCGCCTCCATCAGCGCCTATGTCGCCTGCACCGCTGACGCCCTGGGCGAAGACAAGGGCCACGCGGCGGCCTTCCTGATCTGCGACTGCTGCGGCGCCGCCGAAGAGGTGGCGGTCCAGGGCGGCGACGCCTTCGCCCGCGCCGCCGCCGGCGCCGGCTACGCCATCGAACGCACCACCATAGAAGGGCATGGCCGCTGCCCGGCCTGTCGCGTGGCGGCCTGAACCTGATGGACGCCCTGGCCCTGTCGGCGCCGCGCCGGATCAGCGTCCCCATCGACAATCGCTGGGGCGGCGGCGAGATGGCGGTTCTGGACTTCGGCGATCGCGAGCGGCCGGTCGATCTGGTCTTCGTCCACGCCAACGGCTTCAACGCCCGCACCTACCGCACCCTGTTGCAGCCCCTGTCCAGCGCCCTGCGCATCTGGGCGCCCGACCTGCGCGGCCATGGCGCGACGCGCCTGCCCGCGGAGCCCGAGGGCCATCGCAGCTGGAAGGATCACCGCGACGACCTGATCGGCCTGCTGGAGGCGATCGGCGGCCCGCCCGTGGCCCTGGCCGGTCATTCCATCGGCGGGACCAGCGGCCTGCTGGCCGCCGCCGAACAGCCCGAACGGGTCTCGCGCCTGCTGCTGCTCGATCCCGTGATCTGGCCGCGTCCGATGGTCATGGCGATGAACCTGCCCCTGATCGGGCGGGCGTCGCGTCGTTTTCCCATCGTCACGCGCACGCTGAAACGCCGCGCGGTGTTCGACAGCCGTGAACACGCCCTGGCCGCTTATCGCGGACGGGGCGCCTTCAAGGGCTGGCCGGACCTGATGCTGGCCGACTATCTGGCCGACGGCCTGGCCGAGACGGATCGAGGACTGGAGCTGACCTGCAGCCCGGCGTGGGAGGCGTCCAACTACGGCGCCCAGGCGCATGACCCGTGGCGGGCGCTGGCCCGCTATCCGGGGGCGGTGCGCATTCTCAAGGGCGAGACCGGCAGCCTGTGCGCGGTTCGGCCTTCAGCTCGGCGCGCGAACATGCAGGTCGAGACGGTCGCGGGCGGCGGCCATCTGTTTCCCATGACCCATGCCGAGATCACGCGCGACGCCCTGTTCGACCTGGCGGTCTGACCCCGCGCTTGGCGGAACGTCCCTGTCGCGCCAAGAGGCAGTATGGAACCGGCCGAGAGGGAATATCGTCATGACCGCAGACCTGACGGTGCGCCGCGCGACGGCGACGGACGCCGGGCGCATCCACGCCCTGATGCGCGCTCTGGCGGAGCATGAGGGCCTGGCGCCCTATCTCGCCGCCACGCCGGACAGTCTGACGCAGGTATTGTCAGCCCAGCCGCCGCGCGCCGCCTTCCTTCTGGGCCGAGATCGCAGGGCGAGCGGCGGGTTTCGTCTCCTGGACGCGGGTCTACGGCATTTGGCGGGGCGGGGACTACCTCAACCTCGACGACCTGTTCGTGGCCGAAGAGGCGCGCGGCGCTGGCGTAGGCGAGGCGCTGATGCGGGCGTTCGCGGCCGAGGCGGCGGGCGAGGGGCTGAGCGGCCGCTGGGAGGTCTGCGCGGACAATCACGGCGCGCGGCGTTTCTACGCCCGCCTCGGCGCCGAGCAGGAAGAGAAGGTCGTGGTGCGCTGGTCGGCCCAGGCCATGAAGACCACGCCCTAGCCTCAGGGGTTGTCGTGCGTCGGTTCGATGCTAGTCCTGACGGACGATGACGTCGTCCGCCTCTTCTTCTCAACTGCCGCGCGTCCTGCTGGGCGCGCTGATCGGCGCTGTCCTGGGCCTGCTGATGCTGGGGGTGGCGCTGGCCGCTTGGTGGCTGGCGGTCGCGCGTCATGAGCCTCAGCCGATCATCGCGCCCGAGGGGTTCGAGGCGCGGCTGGAAGCGGCGGCCGGGGGCGCCGCCTTCGGCCTTACGCCCGTCTATGTCCATGATCGCGACGGCCCCGATTCCAGCGGCGCCGTCTGGTTGTCCCAGATTGCTTCCGAGCTCGAGGCCCAGGGCCATGAGCTTCGGCCCGTGCCGACGGACGACGCCGAACTAGTCCGCGAGATCGAGCGCCTGGCCCGCCGCTGGGCCGAGCCGCCGCGCCGCCCGCTGCTGATCTGGAGAGGGCCGACCGGGCTGATGCTGTGCCGCTGCGATCATCCGCGCGCGCGAGCGCAGGCGCGTCAGCTGCTGGCGGCCTCGGCCGCGACATCGGCGGATGCGGTCGAGGCGCAGGCGTCGCCTTCCGTGGTCGCGCCGCGCCGGGCGGTCGAGCCGAAGGGGCCGGCCTATCCGCGCCTGGGCCCTCCGCCGGCCAAGACCGCCGCGCCGTCTGCGCCGCCCGTTGCGGCTCCGGCGCGGGCTGCGTCCCCGGCGCCGTCCCTGCCGGGAGATCCGGCGCCCAGGCGAGCTGAAGCCAAGGCCTCGCCCGCGCCCCGCGCTTCGTCTGCGCGCCCCGCCTCGCCCCGGCGCACCGATCCGCCCGAGGCGCGGCGCGACGCCGACAGCCTGTTCTTCTGACGGCCTAGCTCAGGCGGGCGCAGGCGTGGATCAGTTTCTCCACGTCGTCCTCGCTCTGATACAGGCTGAAGCCGAAGCGGATCACGTCGTCGCGCACGTCGGCGATGACGTTCATCTCCTGCAGCGCCGCCTTCCAGCGCGGCGCGTCGGCGTGGCGCAGGGCCAGGAAGCGGGCGCGCGGCGCCGTCCCCTCGACCGGGTTCAGGATCTGGGCCCCGGCCAGCGCCCCGGCCTCGTTCGATTGGATCGCCGTCTGGAACCGGGCCTGAAGACCGCGCGCGTGATCGGCGATCATCGCCGTGGTCAGGCCGTGCTGCTCCAGCATCCGGCGCACGGCGTTGAAGCGATAAAGGGCGCTGGCGTCGAAGGTGGCCCCCCAGAAGCGGCCGCCGTCGGTGCGGTACTGAACCCCGCCGGGCGGGCCTTCCAGATGGCCGAACTCGGCGAACCAGCCGGTCACGACCGGGCGCGGGCCGAAGCCGGGCGGGGCGTGCAGGAAGCAGGCGCCTTCGCCGGCCATCGCATACTTATACCCCCCGGCCAGATAGAAGATCTTGTCCGCCACGGCCGACAGATCGGTCGGCGTGGCCATGAAGCCGTGGTAGCCGTCGACCACCACCCACGGTCCCGCCGGGTCGGCCAGTTCCGCCAGTTCGGCGATGCGCTCGAACAGCCCGCCGGTGCGGAAGAAGACCTGGCTGACGAAGATCAGGTCGTGCCCCGCCCGCCCTGGCCGCGGCGACGAAGCGGTCGGCGAAGGTCTCGAACGGAGCCAGGGGCACGCGGGTGACGACGGCCTGTCCCGCCTCCTCCCAGCGTTCCGACTGGCGGCGGAAGGAGTGGAACTCGCCGTCGGTGGCCAGGATGCGTACCGGCGCCTTGTCGACCGCCGAGACGATCCGCAGCAGAATCTCATGCGTATTGGGCGCGAAGATCAGGCTGTCGGGCGAGGGCAGGCCCAGTTCCTTGGCGACATGCGCTTGCGCCTCGGGGATGACCTCTCCGAACACCAGATCCCATTTGCGGTCGGCGAAGCGGTTGGCCTCGGCCCAGGCCTGGACCTGGCCCGTCGAAGCTGACGTCGGGCCACAGGTGGTGGCTGTGAGCGGCGAAATGCAGGCGTTCCGGATCGAGGCCCAGCGCGCGCGAGAACAGGGGCTTGTAGTTCATGGTCCGACCTTACCCGGATCAGCGGGCGGCCCAACAGAAAAGACGGATGAGCGATAAGGAAAGGCGCGGCCAAAGAAAAAGGCGGGCCGCTTTCGCAAACCCGCCTCTCTCAAGTCGGTCTTTGGCGCTCAAGCAGCGAGCGACCGCGTCGCGAGCGTAGCGCCGCGCACTTCAGCGCGCCTTAGATCAAACTACCGTGGCAGTGCTTGAACTTGCGGCCCGAGCCGCAGGGGCAGTCGGCGTTGCGGCTGGTGCGCTCCCAGCCGACGGGCAGGGCCTCGACCGGCAGTTTGGAGCGGTCGTCGCCGGTCAGCTGACCTTCCGGGTTCTGAGCCATCGGGTTCAGCATCTCATTTTCGCCGGTGCCGGGGTTCAGGTGGATTTCCTGGAACTCGGGCATTTCCATCGGCGGCGGCGCCTGGAACTGGAACTCGACCGTCATCAGCCAGCGCGTGACGTTGTGGCGCAGGTCGTGCAGCAGCGTCTCGAACAGGTTGAAGGCTTCGGTCTTGTACTCGTTCAGCGGGTCCGCGCTGGCCGTAGCCGCGCAGGCCGATGACGCCGCGCAGGTGGTCCAGATGGACCAGGTGCTCGCGCCACTGCATGTCGATCATCTGCAGCATGAACTGCTTTTCGAGGCCGCGGCGTCTGGTCGGCGCCGATCAGTTCGAGGCGTTCGGCGGCGCGCACGTCGGCGGCCGCGACGATGCGCTCCTCGATCTCCTCGTTGGAGACGCCTTCCTCGGCGGCCCAGTCATGCAGCGGCAGTTCCAGGCCGAGGGTGGACTTCACCTTCTCGTCCAGGCCGTCGATGTCCCACTGCTCGGCATAGGCCTTGGGCGGCATATAGCGTTCGACCAGGTCGTTGATCGCGTCGTTGCGGAAGTCGGCGACCAGCTCCGACAAGTCTTCGGAGTCCATGAACTCCTGACGCTGTTCGAACACGGCCTTGCGCTGGTCGTTCACGACGTCGTCGTTACTTCAGCACGTTCTTGCGCATGTCGTAGTTGCGGGCTTCGACGCGCTTTTGGGCAGTCTCGACGGCGCGGTTCAGCCAGGGGTGGCTGATGGCCTCGCCCTCGGCCACGCCGAAGGATTTCATGATGGCGTCCAGACGGTCGCCGGCGAAGATGCGCAGCAGGTCGTCTTCGCACGACAGGTAGAATTTCGAGGTGCCGGGGTCGCCCTGACGGCCGGTGCGGCCGCGCAGCTGGTTGTCGATGCGGCGGCTTTCGTGGCGCTCGGTGCCCAGGACGAACAGGCCGCCGGCGGCCATGGCCTGTTCCTTGGCGGAGGCGATCTCGGCCTTGAACTCGGCTTCCTTGGCTGCAAGGTCTTCCGGCGTCACGGCGACGGCCATGTTGCGCTGTTCCTGGGTCCAGCGCTGGATGCGCATCTCCAGGTTGCCGCCCAGCTGAATGTCGGTGCCGCGACCGGCCATGTTGGTGGCGATCGTCACCGCGCCCGGCAGACCGGCGTCGGCGACGATATAGGCTTCCTGCTCGTGCTGGCGCGCGTTCAGGACGTTGTGCGGAATGCCGCGGCCGGTGGCGTAGTCGATGTCATAGGCGGCGTCGCCGACCTTCTGCGCTTCCTTCTCGCGGCCCGCGTATTCGGGCTTGAGGGTGCGCGAGCGCTCGACCTTGTAGGTGTAGGTCTTCAGGACTTCGGACAGTTCTTCGGAGTTCTCGATCGAGACGGTGCCGACCAGGATCGGCTGGCCACGAACGTGGCATTCCGCAATCTGGGCGGCGATGGCGGCGTTCTTTTCCTTGAAGGTGCGATAGACCTCGTCGTCGTAATCCTTGCGCTGGATCGGACGGTTGGTCGGCACTTCCAGGACGTCCATCTTGTAGATGTCGAGGAATTCCTGGGCCTCGGTGGCGGCCGTGCCGGTCATGCCGGACAGTTTCTCGTAGAGGCGGAAATAGTTCTGGATCGTCACCGAGGCCAGGGTCTGGTTCTCGGGCATAATCTTGACGTCTTCCTTGGCCTCGATGGCCTGGTGAAGACCTTCGGACAGGCGACGGCCCGTCATCATGCGGCCGGTGTATTCATCGATCAGGACGATCTCGCCGTCCTTGATGATGTAGTCCTTGTCGCGCGTGTAGAGCGTGTTGGCGCGCAGGGCCTGGTTGGTGTGGTGGACCAGGCTGACGTTGGCCGGGTCGTACAGGTCGACGGTGTCCTCGGCGAAGTGGCCGGCGTCCTGAAGCATCTGCTCCATCCGCTCCGAGCCCAGCTCGGTCAGCAGGGCCTGACGCTGCTTCTCGTCGAGGTCGTAGGTGTCCTTGTCCTTGATCAATTCCTTCACCAGGGCGTCCAGCACCTTGTAGAGGTCCGAACGGTCCTCGGTCGGGCCCGAGATGATCAGCGGCGTGCGCGCCTCGTCGATCAGGATGGAGTCGACTTCATCGACGATGGCGAAGTGGTGGCCGCGCTGCACCATCTCGCGACGGTCGTAGACCAGATTGTCGCGCAGATAGTCGAAGCCGAATTCGTTGTTGGTGCCGTAGGTGATGTCGGCGTTGTAGGCCATCTGGCGCTGGCCCTGCGACAGGCCGTTGACGATGACCCCGACCTCAAGGCCCAGGAAGCGATAGACCTTGCCCATCTGCTCCGCGTCGCGGCGGGCCAGATAGTCGTTGACGGTGACGACGTGGACGCCCTTGCCGGCCAGGGCGTTCAGATAGACCGGGGCCACGGCGACCAGGGTCTTGCCTTCGCCGGTGCGCATTTCGGCGATGCCGCCTTCATGCAGGATCATGCCGCCGGTCATCTGCACGTCGTACTGACGCTGGCCCAGCACGCGCTTGGAGGCTTCGCGCACCACGGCGAAGGCTTCGTTCTGCAGCTTGTCCAGGCTCTCGCCGGCTTCGATGCGATCCTTGAACGTCTGCGTCATCATGCGCAGTTCGTCGTCCGAGAAGGCCTCGAACTTGGATTCCAGGGCGTTGATCTTCTGGACCTGGCCCATGAAGGCCTTGACCTTGCGGTCGTTGGAGGAACCGAGAAATTTCTTGGCGAAGCCGAGCATGGGCGATCCGGGTCAGGCGGTCGAGCGGCTGAAGGCTCTGAGAAAGACAGTTTCACCCGGTCGGAGGGCCGCGATCACGCCGGCCCCGGGCCTTCCCTGCAGATGAGGGCGCGCGAAGGGCCGCGCAGACGATCGAAAACCCCTCGACTTGGGCGCAGGCGGGACTTAAGCACCGCCCTTATCCCTGTCAACGCGAGGGCCTTTTTAAGGCGGCGTGTTTCAGGCGCGAATGTCCGTTTCGACGGCCTGTCCACAGACCCTTGCCCGGAGCGTCCGATGCGAGCGCGACGTCCCCTCCACAGCCTGTTTCTGGTCGTCGTCGCTGGTTTGGCGCTGGGCGTGGCCGCCTGCGGGCGCGGCGGCGACGAGGCCGCGCCGGAAAAGAACGACCGCGTCGTGGCCAGAGTCAACGATCGCGCCGTCTGGGCCTCGGACGTGCGCCGCGAAGCCGTGGCGCAGGGATTGATCGGCGAGGACGATCCCCTGGACGCCTCGTCGGAACTGTTTCGCCGGGTGATGGACGAGGTGGTCGATCAGAAGCTGCTGGCGGCCGAGGCCGAGCGCCGGCGGCCTCGATTCCAGCCCCGCCGCCCAGCGCCGCCTGCAGGCCGTGCGCGAGCGCATCCTGGGCGACATGCTGGTCGAGAAGGTGGTGTCCGGCGCCGTGTCCGAACAGGCGGTCGAACGCCTCTACGCCGAGCAGCAGCGGCTGGCCCGCGCGACCGAAGAGGTGCGGGTGCGCCTGATTCTGGCGCCGACCAAGGAACAGGCGGACGCCGTCCTGGGCGTCCTGGGGCAGGGGGCGGCCTTCGAGGCCGTCGCCGCCCAACGCTCCATCGACGACGCCACCCGCTATTCCGGCGGCGACCTGGGCTATTCGACGCTCGACGTTCTGCCCGGTCCCTACGCCGCCGCCCTGCAGGGCCAGACGCCGGGCGCGGTCGTCGGTCCGATCCAGACCGAGACCGGCTGGGCCGTGCTCAAGGTCGAGGATCGCCGCGTCGAAACTCCGCCGACGCTGGAGCAGGCGCGGCCGCAGATCGTGCGCTACCTGACCTATGAAGGCGTTCGTCAGTTGCTGGAGCAACTGCGCGGCCAGGCCGAGGTCGAGATCTCCCTGGACGGGGCCAAGACGGCCCCGCCTTCAGCCCCCGTTGAGTCCGCCGCCCCGCCTGCGGCCCAGAAAACCTCCGCTTCTCCCGCCGGAAACGCCTCATGAGCCAGCCGCCCTCCAAGTCCGCCTCGACCGGCAAGAAGATCGAAACCGCCATCGAGAAGGCGCTGGATCCGCTGGCCTCGGCGCTGAAGCGCGCGACGCAATCGGCCACCCAGGCGGTCGCCGCCTCGCCCGGCAAGCCGGGCCTGATGATCTCGCCCCTGGCCGTGCCTTTCCCAGCCATTCCGCCGATCGGCGGGGTCGAGATCGCGACGGCGCGCGCGGGCTTCTACAAGCATGAGCGCGACGATCTGGTGGTCTTTCGCTTCCCCGAGGGCGCGTCCTGCGCGGGCGTCTTCACCCGGCACAAGGTCGGCTCGGCCCCGGTTGACTGGTGCAAGCGTCATCTGGACGCGGACAAGGGCGGCGAGGGGGTCAAGGCCCTGGTCGTCAACGCCGGATGCGCCAACGCCTTCACCGGCAAGGCCGGGGCCGACGCCGCGCGCCGCACGGCTTCCGAGGTCGCCAAACGCTTCGACTGTCGCCAGCGCGACGTCATGCTGGCCTCGACCGGCGTTATCGGCGTGGTGCTGGACGACAAGAAGATCACCGCCCGCCTGCCCGAGGTCGAAGCCGGTCTGAAGGCTGACGCCTGGGCGCAGGCCGGTCTGGGCATCATGACCACGGACACCTTCCCCAAGGGCTCCTACGCCGAATGCGAGATCGAGGGGCGTCAAGGTCCGTATCGCCGGCATCGCCAAGGGCTCGGGCATGATCGCGCCGGACATGGCGACCATGTTGGCCTTCATCGTCACTGACGCCGACATCGCCCCGCCGGTGCTGAAGGCCCTGCTGAACCTGCACGTCCGCACCACCTTCAACTCGGTGACAGTGGACGGCGACACCTCGACCAACGACACGGCCCTGCTGTTCGCCACGGGCGCGTCCGGCGCGCCGCGCATCGGCCGCGTCGGCGACCGTCGGCTGAAGGAATTCTCGGCGGCGCTGGACGCCGTCATGCTCGACCTGGCGCACCAGCTGGTGAAGGACGGCGAGGGCGCGACCAAGTTCGTCAAGGTGACGGTCGAGGGCGCCGCCAGCCCCGCCTCGGCCCGCAAGCTGGCCAAGTCGATCGCCGACAGCCCCCTGGTCAAAACCGCCATCGCCGGCGAGGACGCCAACTGGGGCCGCATCGTCATGGCCGTGGGCAAGACGGAGGAGGCGGTCGACCGCGACCGCCTGGCTATCCGCTTCGGTCCGCACGTCGCCGCTGTCGACGGCGCCCCCTCGCCGACCTACGACGAGGCGGTCATGAGCGCCTATATGAAGAACGCCGAGATCGACATCACCGTCCATGTCGCCTCGGGCCGGGCCTCGGCCACCGTCTGGACCTGCGACCTGACCAAACGCTACATCGAGATCAACGGGGATTACCGCTCGTGAGCGAGATGCCCGCCGTTCCCACCGTCCTGGTCGTCGCCGTCGCCCTGATCGACCCGGACGGCCGCGTGCTGATCGCCAAGCGTCCCGAGGGCAAGCAGTTGGCGGGCCTGTGGGAGTTTCCCGGCGGCAAGGTCGAGCCGGGCGAACGGCCCGAGGCCGCCCTGATCCGCGAACTGAAGGAAGAGCTGGGCATCGACGTGAAAGAGGCCTGCCTGGCCCCCTTCGTGTTTACCAGTCACGCTTACGAATCCTTTCACCTGTTGATGCCACTCTACCTGTGCCGGCGCTGGTCCGGCGTGGTCGAGGCGCGCGAACACGCGGGTCTGGCCTGGGTGAAGCCGGACAAGCTGTCGGCCTATCCCATGCCTCCGGCCGACGAACCGCTGATCGCCTGGCTGCGCGATCTGCTCTGACGGGCCGACGATAGGGGAGGGCCGGGCGTGAAGGGTTTCATCTGCCGGTTCCACAGCGACGAAGGCGGCGCCACGGCCATTGAATACGGCCTGATCTGCGCCCTGATCTTCCTGGTCATCATCGGCGCCGTCAGCGCCTTCGCGGCGCGGTCGACGGCCATGTACGACTACATCTCCACGACCATCAGCGGCGCTATCGGCGGAGCCTAGATCCAGGGAAGAGCGGGGCTCAGCCCTCCTCGCCGGTCTGCTCCCTGACGCCTAGCGCATCGGCCAGGCGCGTCTTGGCCGAGCCGCGTTTGGCGGGCTTCTGCTGGCTGTCGTGCGGCGCCCATCCGGCCAGATGCACCATCTCGAAGGTGGCGGGGATGCGCCCGTCCGCCTCCGTGTGGCGCTCGGCGTAAAGCTGGGCCGCGCGGGCCAGCACGGCGCGGCTCAGCGGCCGGATCGGCCCGGCCAGCACATTGGTCTCGCCCATCGCCCGCAGGTCGCGCATCAGGGCGAAGGGATCGCCATAGCGCACCGTCACCCGGTCCACGTCCGTCACCGGCAGGGCGAACCCGGCCCGTTGCAGCAGGGCCGCCCCGTCGAAGCCGTCGGCGAAGGGCGAGACGCGCGCCTGGGCGCCGCCGTTGACCTCCAACTCGGCCTCGGTCAGCACGCCGCGCAGTTCTTTCAGCGTCGCCGCCCCGAACAGGCTGGCGACGAACAGGCCGTCGGGCTTCAGCGCGCGGCGGATCTGGCTCAAGGCGCCCGGCAGGTCGTTGGCCCAGTGCAGGCCCAGCAGGTTGACGATCAGATCGGCCGACCCGTCCTCCAGCCCCAGAGGCCCTGCCCCCGGCGCGGCGCGCTCAGCGGTCGAACCGACGGCGCGCACCTGCGCCACCCGCGCGCGCGCCGGGCTGTCGGCCAGGGCGCGGGCGAAGACGCCGGGGTGCGGCGACAGGTCGACGGGCGTCTGAAACTCGCGCAGGATCACTTCGAGGCTGTTCACCGCATTGTCGGCGGCGCGCAGGTGCAGGAAGTCGGCGTCGGGGAAATGTCGGGCGGCGCGGCTCAGGCGCGCGGCGCGGCGCGCGGCGTCGAAGATGATCGGGGGACCGGAGGAGGGAGAGGGGGCGCTCATGTCGGTTCAGGATGGGGGCTGGCGAGGTCGATTGAAAGGCGTCGTTGCGCCTTTAGCATCCGGCGCGCGCGATACGGGCCGGGGCCTGCTGGATATTCTGCTGCCGCCCGTCGCTCATGACAGCCGCGAGGCGGCGGCGTCCGCGGGCCTGTCGCCGGGCGCCTGGAGCCGGGTGGCCTTTCTGGAGGCGCCGGTCTGCGAGGGCTGCGGCGCGGCGTTCGAATATGACGGCGGCGACTTCGCGGCGGAGCGGTGCGCAGCCTGCGTCGCCAGCCCTTACGCCTTCGGCCGGGCGCGGGCGGCCTGCGTTTACGACGAGGCGTCGCGCGGGATCATCCTCAAGTTCAAACATGGCGACCAGCAGCAGTTCGCCCCTCTGTTCGCGCGTTGGATCAGCCGTTCGGCCGCCCCCCTGATCGAGACGGCCGACGCCGTGGTCCCCGTGCCGCTGCACCGCGCCCGCCTGCTGTCGCGGCGGTTCAATCAGGCCGCCGAGATCGCCCGGCCGCTGGCCCGCGCGGCGCGGCTCGACTATCTGCCCGACGCCCTGATCCGTCCTCTGCCGACCGCCAGCCAGGGCGGCAAGTCCGCGCGCGGACGGCGGCTGAACGTCAAGGCGGCCTTCGCCGTGACCGAGGTCGGGCGCCGACGCATCAAGGGACGTCGTCTGCTGCTGATCGACGACGTGCTGACCACGGGGGCTACGGCCGAGGCCTGCGCGCGGGCGCTGATCGAGGCCGGAGCGCGCGCTGTCGACCTGGCCGTCATCGCGAGGGTGAAAAACGCGCGCGAACCGCTTAAGTGAGGGAGAACCTTCCCATCCGCCTTCAGGAGTTCCCCTTGGCCGAAGTCGTCCTCTACACCAAACCCGGCTGCCCCTACTGCATCCGCGCCATGGCCCTGCTGGACCGCAAGGGCGCGGCCTATACGGAGATCGTCGCCTCCAACGATCCGGCCAAGAAGGCCGAGATGGTCGAACGCTCGGGCGGCGCCGCCACCTTCCCGCAGATCTTCATCGACGGAAAGCACGTCGGCGGCTCGGACGACATCCACGCCCTGGATCGCAAGGGCGAGCTGGACGCCCTGCTGGCGGCCTAGGTGACCGACACGCTCGACATCGCGCTGATCCAGACGCGGACGCCGGCGACGGCGGCCGCGGGGCTGGCGCATGTCGAGCCCCTGATCCGTCAGGCGGCGGCCGAGGGGGCGCAGTTGATCCTGACGCCCGAGGGGACCAACTTTCTCGAGCAACGCCGCGTCTTGCGCGACGCCGCCCTGTCGGACGAAGGCGCTGACCCGGCTGTCCTGGGGCTGAAGGCCCTGGCCGCCGAACTGGGCGTGTGGCTGTTGGTCGGCTCGGCCATCGTCCGCTCGGGCGTGGCGGATGACCCGCGCGCCGCCAACCGGTCCCTGATGATCGACCCCAGCGGGGCGATCACGGCCCGCTATGACAAGCTCCACGTCTTCGACGTCGACCTGCCGAACGGCGAGACCTATCGCGAAAGCGCCTCGGTGCGGCCCGGCGAGGCGGCGGTGGTCGCCGACAGCCCCTGGGGCGGCCTGGGCCTGACCATCTGCTACGACCTGCGCTTCCCGCATCTGCACCGCGCCCTGGCCAAGGCGGGCGCTCAACTGATCGCCGTCCCCGCCGCCTTCACCCGCCCGACCGGCGAGGCGCACTGGGAGACCCTGTTGCGCGCCCGCGCCATCGAGACGGGCGCCTTCGTCCTGGCTCCGGCCCAGGGCGGCACGCATGAGGACGGCCGCCAGACCTGGGGCCGCTCCCTGGTCGTCGGCCCGTGGGGCGAGGTCATCGCCCAACTCGACCACGACGAACCGGGCGTCCTGCACGCCCGGCTGGACCTTTCCGCCGTGGAGAAGGCGCGCGCCAGCGTCCCCGCCCTGCGCCACGACCGCGACTTCGACCTGCCTCTATGATCCGTTACGCCCTGTCCTGCGACCACGACCACGGCTTCGAGGCCTGGTTCGGCTCCTCGTCCGACTATGACGATCAGGCGGCGCGCGGTCTGGTGGAATGCCCCTTCTGCGGCTCGACAGCGGTGAGGAAGCAGGTGATGGCCCCGGCCGTCTCCGGCACGAAGAAGACCTCGCCCGACGCCCTGAAACCTGAAGCTCTGCAGCATATGCAGTCGATGATGATGCAGGCCGCCCGCGAGGTGCGCGACCACGTCGAGCAGAATTTCGACTACGTCGGCGACGCCTTCGCCCGCGAGGCCCGCGACATCCACGAAGGCCGCAGCGAGAAGCGCGAGATCTACGGCGAGGCCACCCCCGCCGAGGTCAAGAAGCTGAAGGACGACGGCGTGCCTTGCGCCCCCCTGCCCAGCCTGCCGCCCGATCCCAAGAAGGCGAACTGATCGCAGATGGGGCAGGGGGAGCGGTACGAGGAATTCGCCCCGCCCGAACCTTTGCGCCCCTTCGTGCGCCTGCTGTGGACCTACGCTGCGCCTCGCCCCAGCGGCGGGGTCCAGCGCATCGCTCCGGACGGCTGTCCCGAGCTGGTGGTCGATTTGGCCGCCCCCTATGAGGAACAGGACGTCGACGGCGTCTTCCACCCGCAGCCGTCGGTGATCTTCGCCGGCCAGATGACCCGGCCGATGGCCATCCGTCCGGTCGGCCCGGTCGAGATCGTCGCCGCCAAGTTCGAGCCGGACGGGGCGCGCGCGTTTCTCGGCCGCCCGCTGATCGAGGCGACCGACCGGCGGCTGGACCTTGTGGCGCGGCTGGACGGCTTCACGGCGCCGTCCGGCGATCCGGCGGGGCAGGCCGCCGCTCTGGGCGCCTGGCTGGAGGATCAGCGCCGGGCGGGCGACTGGCGCATCGACCCCGCCGTCCGCGCCCAGGTCGCCGCCGCCGAGAGCGACCTTGAGGGGCTGTCTTTGAGCCCGGCCGAGCGCCGCGCCCTGCAGCGCCGGTTCCGCGACCGGGTCGGCGTGGCGCCGCGCACCCTGCGCTCGGTCTTCCGCTTCCGCCGCATCTTCGATCACGCGATGGGCCAGGACGCAGACGCCGCCTCCTGGCTGGAGGCCGGTCTGGCCGCCGGCTATTTCGACCAACCGCAGATGGCGCGCGATTTCCGCCGCTTCCTGGGCTGCACCGCCACCGCCTGGGCGCGCGAACAGGTGGAGCTGGCGCTGCGGCGGGCGTCGCATTCCTACAAGCCCGCGCCGTGAGGGCTGCGTAACCTTCCCTTCGTCCTTGAGGAGGGAGAGCCCATGTCCGTTTCCAGCCTGCTGGCCGCCGCCCTGTGGCAGGCATCCTTGCCCGCGACGCCTGCGCCCGACCTGTCGTGGCTGGCGGGCTACTGGCTGGACTGTTCCGGCGGGCGCGAGGCGTCAGAGACCTGGAGCGATCCGCGCGCGGGTCTGATCGTCGGCCACTCGGTGACTGTGCGCAATGGCCGCAGCGGCTTCGAGAGCGCGCGTATCGCTCCCCTGACAGACGGCGGCCTGGCCTATTTCGCCCAGCCTGAGGGAGCGCCCGCGACGCCTTTCCGCCTGGTCGACAGCGGCCCCCAGCGGGCGGTTTTCGCCAATCCGGACAACGACTTTCCGCACCGCATCATCTATGAACGCGCGGGGGATAGACTGACCGCCCGGATCGAAGGGGCGGACGACGATGAGAACCGGAGCGTGCAATGGCGATTCAACAGGGCGGAGCTGAACGCCCGCTGTCCACTCTGACCTGGCGACCGATGACGCCGGACGACCTCGACGGCGTGGTCGCGGTGGCCCAACTGTCCTTCCCCGATCACCCGGAAGAGCGCGCCTGCTTCGCCAACCGTCTGGAGCTGCACCCCGAAGGCTGCTTCGTGCTGGCCGCCGAAGACGGGCCGGTCATGGGCTATCTGGTCGCCTATCCGTGGGTGCTGAACGCCGCCCCGGCGCTGAACGTGCTGATCGACGCCATCCCGGCCGAGGCCGAGGTCGTCTATCTGCACGACCTGGCTCTGCACCCCGACACGCGCGGCGGCGGCCACACCCGGCCGGTGGTCGAGCGCCTGGCCGAGCAGGCCAAGGCGGCGGGCTGGCCGGCGGTCGCCCTGGTGGCGGTCAACGACGCATCAGGCTTCTGGGCGCGCAACGGTTTCGAGATCCAGAACCCGCCGGGCATGGCCAAGAAGCTGGCCAGCTACGGCGACGACGCCCGCTATATGGTCAGGCCCCTGTAAGAGTCTTCAGCACGAAGTCGAGGCGCTCGGACACGGGCGCTTTGGGCAGTTCGATTAGTTCATAGCCGAAGCGCGGATAGGTCTCGGCCATGGCGTCGAAGGTGCGGCGGGCCTCGTCCAGATCCTGCTTGCGCTCGGCGTCCTGGCCGAAGATCTCGGGCCAGACCGGGGCGATGAAGACGCGCCGGTCATAGCGGATGTCCTGCGCCGCCCGCTCCATATGGGCTGGGACCGGAAGGCCGCACAGGCTCAGGTATCCGACCACGTCCGGGACGCCGCGATCGAAGAAGACCGGCCCGTCGGCGCTCTCGGCGCGGGCGTGGGCTTCCAACTCGCGATCCAGCATCAGTTCGGCGAACAGGGCCCGGTCCTTCCACGGCAGGGCCTCGCCGTCGATGGCCTGCTGGCGGCGGATGATGGCGCGCCCGGCCTCGGGCGAGGTTACATGGCCAGCCGCCGCCAGCGCCTCCAGCAGCGTCGTCTTGCCCGAGCCGGGACCGCCGGTCAGGACGATGCGGCGCGGGCTGATCATGCGTCGCGGGTCGCCATCATCATGTAGTTGATGCCCACGTCGTCGCCCTCGCTCCAGCGGTCGTTCAGCGGGTCATAGGCCAGTCCATAGGGGCCGGTGACGGTCAGGGGCTCGCCGTCCAGCATGGCGCGCAGTTCGTCGGGCTTGAGGAACTGGCGCCAGTCGTGAGTGCCTGCGGGCACCCAGCGCAGCACATATTCCGCCGCGACCTTGCCCAGCAGCAGGCCCTTCAGCGTACGGTTCAAGGTGGCGACGATCATGAGGCCGCCCGGCTTGATCAGTTTCGAGCAGGCGCGGATGAAGGCTTCGGGGTCGGCGACGTGTTCGATGACTTCCATGGTCAGCACCACGTCGAACGGCCCGGCGCCTGCTTCGACCATCTGCTCCACCGTGGCGGCGCGATAGGCGATGTCCAGACCGACCTGATCGGCGTGGGCGCGGGCGGTGCCGATGTTCTCGGACGAGGCGTCTATGGCCGTGACCTCAAAGCCCATGCGCCGCATCGGCTCGGCGATCAGGCCGCCGCCGCAGCCGATGTCGATCAGGCTGAGGCCGCTGAAAGGCGCGCGCGTGCGCACGTCGCGATCAAAGTGCTCGGCCGCCCGATCGCGCACGAATTTCAGCCGCGCCGGGTTGAAACGATGCAGGGGGGCGAAGGGGCCTTTGGGATCCCACCACTCGGCCGCTTGGGCCGAAAAGCGCGCCACGTCGGCCGGGTCGATGCTCGGTCCTTCGGCACGATCGGTAGCAAAGGGTGAAAAACCCTCTTCGCTTTGGGGTTTGCGTGGATCGAGGCTGTCGTTAGAAGCGGGCATGGGCAGAGGCATGGACCGCCTTCGCCCGCCATGCAAGCAGGGGATCAGACGCCAGGATGACGCGGGCCGACACGAACCGGTTGGTGATGAAGTTCGGCGGCACCTCCATGGCCGACCTGGAACGCATCCGTCGCGCGGCGCGCATCGTCGCCGCCGAAGCCGCCAGGGGCAAGAAGGTGGCCGTGGTCGTCTCGGCCATGGCGGGCAAGACCAATGAGCTGGTCGCCTGGACCGACGGCGTGGGCGCGGCCGCGCCGGGCCTGTACGGCGACGGCGTCCTGTCGGACGACGAATACGACGTGGTGGTCGCCTCGGGCGAGCAGGTGACGTCGGGCCTGCTGGCCCTGACCCTGCGCAACATGGGCCTGAAGGCGCGCAGCTGGATGGGCTGGCAGATTCCGATCCTGACCGACGACGCCCACGGACGCGCCCGCATCGAAGAGGTGCCCGGCGATGCGCTGGGGGCCGCGCTCGACGCGGGCGAGATCGCCATCGTGCCGGGCTTCCAGGGCGTGACCCGCGACGGGCGCATCACCACCCTGGGCCGGGGCGGCTCGGACACCTCGGCCGTGGCGGTGGCGGCGGCCCTGGGCGCGCCGTGCGACATCTATACCGACGTGGACGGCGTCTATACGACCGACCCGCGCATCCAGAGCCGCGCCCGGCGTCTGGAGAAGGTGTCCTACGAAGAAATGCTGGAGATGGCGTCGCTGGGCGCCAAGGTGCTGCAGACCCGCTCGGTCGAGCTGGCCATGCACAAGCGCGTGCCGGTGCGCGTCCTGTCCAGCTTCATCGAACCGGATGAAAACGGAAACCTGCCGCAACACGCCGGCACCCTGATTTGCGACGAGGATGAGATCGTGGAAAAGCGCATCGTTTCCGGCGTGACCATGAGCCGGGACGAAGCCCGGATCACGCTGCTTGGCCTGTCGGACCGGACGGATGCTCCGGCCGACGTCTTCACCCGCCTGGCCGAGGCCGAGGTCAACGTCGACATGATCGTGCAGAGCCAGGCCCGCACCGAAGGCGCGGTCAACCTGACCTTCACGACCGGCCGCCGCGACGCGCGCCGCGCCGCCGAACTGATGACCGCCGCCAAGGCCGAGATCGGCTTCGAGGAGCTGCGGGTCGACGACGACGTGGCCAAGGTCTCGGTGATCGGCGTGGGCATGCGCAGTCACGCGGGCGTGGCCCAGACCATGTTCCGCGCCCTGGCCGACAAGGGCGTGAAGTTCCAGGCCATCTCGACCTCTGAGATCAAGATCAGCGTGCTGATCGATTCGGATTACGCCGAGCTGGCGGTCCGAGCGCTGCACGCGGCCTACGGTCTGGACGCGGAAGACTAGGATATCGGAAGCGCCGCCCTATCTGGAACGGATCGGGAGCGGCAAGGCGGGAGCAGGCATGGTCAAGGGCGTGGCAGCGACGGCGAGGGGGCCCCGCCTTCTGCTGCGCCAGATCCGCGAGGCTCTGGCCGGGGCCGGGGGCGGCGCGCCCGCGCAGGACCGGCTGAACATGGTGGTGCGGATCATCGCTCGCTCCATGGTGGCCGAGGTCTGCTCCATCTATCTGCGGCGCGCGTCGGGCGAGTTGGAGCTGTTCGCCACAGAGGGGTTGAACCCCGAGGCCGTCCACAACACCCGTCTGCGCCCCGGCGAGGGCCTGGTCGGCGAGGTGGCCCGCACGGCCGCGCCGATCAGCCTGTCGGACGCCCAGTCGCATCCCAGCTTCTCCTATCGGCCGGAAACGGGCGAAGACCCCTATCACGCCTTCCTCGGCGCGCCCCTGCTGCGCGGCGGCCGGGCCATCGGCGTCCTGGTCGTCCAGAACCGCGCCGCCCGTCGTTATGACGAGGAAGAGGTCGAGGACATCCAGACCATCGCCATGGTCCTGGCCGAGACGGTGGCTTCGGGCGAGCTGCTGGCGCTGGAGGAGCTGCGCGACGTCGAGGTCGCGCCCCACCGCCCCGAGCGGCTGAAGGGGCAGAAGTTCGCCGAGGGCCTGTCGTTCGGGCAGGCCGTGCTGCACGAGGCGCCGATCGCGCCGGAACAGCTGCTGTCCGACGATCCGGCTGCTGAAGAGGTGCGGCTCAAGGAGGCGCTGGAGCGTCTGCGCACCAGCATCGACGCCCTGCTGGAAGGCAGTCAGGGCAAGCTGGGCGGCACCCCCTATGAGGTGCTGGAGACATATCGGATGTTCGCCGACGACCGGGGCTGGAACCGGTCGCTGGAGGAGGCGGTGCGTTCCGGCCTGACGGCCGAGGCCGCCGTGGACCGCGTCCGCAACGAGCACCGCGCCCGCTTCGCCAACGCCCGCGATCCCTATATCCGCGAGCGGCTGCACGACTTCGAGGATCTGGCCAACCGCCTGCTGCGGCTGATGGCGGGCGATCATCCGGGCCAGCGCGACCTGCCCGACGACGCCATCCTGGTGGCCAAGAACCTGGGACCGGCGGACCTGCTGGAGTATCCGCGCCACAAGCTGCGCGGCCTGCTGCTGGAAGAAGGCTCGGCCGCCGCCCACGCGGCCATCGTCGCCCGCGCCCTGCAGATTCCCTGCGTCGGCCGCCTGCAGGGCCTGCGCGATCGCCTGACCGAGGGCGATCAGGTCATCGTCGACGGCGAGACGGGCGAGGCCTACTTGCGGCCCCGCCCCGACATGCTGGCGGCGGTCGAGAGCCGCATGGCGGTGCGCGAACAGCGCCGCGCCGAGTTCGACCAGCTGCGCGACACCCCCGCCGTCACCAGGGACGGCAAGCGCATCATGCTTCTGACCAACGCCGGCCTGGCGGTGGATCTGGAGAATCTGGACGCCACGGGCGCCGAGGGCATCGGCCTCTTCCGCACCGAATTCCAGTTCATGGTCTCGGACGAGCTGCCGCGCCTGGACGCCCAGGCGGCGCTCTACAAGCTGGTGCTGGATGCGGCGGGCGACCGGCCCGTCACCTTCCGCACGCTGGACATCGGCGGCGACAAGGTGCTGCCCTACCTCGACAATGAGCGCGAAGAGAACCCGGCGCTGGGCCGCCGCGCCATCCGTCTTGGGCTGGATCGTCCGGCCCTGCTGCGGATGCAGCTGCGCGCCCTGCTGAGCGCCGCCGCCGGGCGCGAGCTGCGCGTCATGTTCCCCATGATCGCCACGGTGGACGAGTTTCGCGCCGCCCGTGAACTGGTCGACGTCGAATGCGACTGGGCGCGGCGCCGGGGGCGGCCTCTGCCGTCCCTGCTGCGGGTCGGGGCCATGATCGAATGCCCCAGCCTGCTGTGGCACCTGGACGCCCTGCTGCCGCTGACCGACTTCGTTTCGATCGGCACCAACGACCTGCTGCAGTATATGTTCGCCGCCGACCGGACGAACCCGCGCGTGTCGGATCGCTACGATCCCCTGTCGCCGCCCTTCCTGCGCGCCCTGGCGGATATTCAGCAGAAGTGCGCCGACAGCGCCACGCCCGTCTCGGTCTGCGGCGAACTGGCGGGCCGTCCGCTGGAGGCCTTCGCCCTGATCACCCTGGGCTACAGCCGTTTGTCCGTTCCGGCGGGCGGGGTGGGACCGGTCAAACGCATGATCCTGTCGGCTGATCTGAACGCGGCGCGGCGGGGGATGAACGCCCTGCTCGGCTCCTCGGCCGCGTCGGTGCGCGGCGAGATCGAGTCCCTGGCGCGCAAGCTCAATGTCGAAGTCTGAGAAAGCGGGGCCGCTTTCCCGCGTTGCCCGCGCTCCCGGCCTCGTCTAAGCGGGGGTGACGGGCGCATCGGCGCCCAGCGTGACGGAACACCGACCCTATGGACCAGGATCGGCAAGCCGCGTTCGACTTCGACGCCGACGCGACGCTGGATCAGACCCCGGAGGCGACGCCCGAAGCGACGCCTGAAGAACCCTCGGACGATTCCCTGGGCGCGTCCCTGCGCGCCGCGCGCCTGGCGTCGGGCCTGTCCATGGCCGAGCTGTCGACCAAGACGCGGGTGCATCCGCGTTTCCTGACCGCGCTGGAGCAGGGCGAGTACGCCGTCCTGCCGTCGCGCATCTTCTCCATGGGCTATGTGCGCGCCTATGCCGGCGCCCTGGGCCTGGACGAGCTGAACGCGGTCGAGCGGTTCAAGCAGGAATACCCCGATGCGGCCGTGCCGCTGCAGCCGCCGACGGGCGCCGCCCTGCAGCAGATGCGCCAGAACTCGCCCAAGATCCTGGGCGTCATCGGCGTCTTCCTGGCGGTGGTGATCGGCTGGAACGTCTTCCAGCGCGTCAACCGAATCGAGGCGCCGCACCCCTCCGACCTGGTCGCCGTGCCCAAGGACTGGGCCGAGCAGGCCGACCATCAACGGGACCGCGCCCTCTATCTCGGCGCGCCCAAGGCGGCCCCGCCGGACCAGACGACGCCGGCCATGTACATCACCCCGGGGCTGGAGGCTCAGCTGACGGGGATCGACCCGGACGACCCCAACGCCGCGCCTCCGCCCGCGCCGCCGGTGCAGGCCGCCTTCAACCCGCGCGGGGCCATCTACGGCGCCTCGGCCACGGTCTCCCAGGTCACGCTTCAGGCGCGCAAGTCCGCCATCCTGGTCATCCGCCAGGGCGACGGCCGCATCCTGTTCGCGCGCCAACTGGCTGCGGGCGAGGCCTGGCGCGCGCCGCCCGGCGTGGCGGCCACCATCGACACGCCCGATCCGGCGGCCTTCGACGTCTATCTGAACGGCGAGCACGGCGGCGTCCTGCCCGCGCCCCAGTCGCCGCTCGGGTCGCTGAACAACCGCGCCCAGGCGGCCGCGCGCGAGTCCGAGGCCCGCGCCGCCGCCGCCGTCGAGGCCCGGGCCCGCGCGGCTCAGGCGGCGGCTGCGGCTGCGGCCGCCGCGACGCCTTCGCCGACGTCGACCCAGGCCGCCGCCGCGGCTCCCGCGCCCGCCGCCTGATACTTTCCTCGACGAAGGCGCGATCTTTCGCCGCCTGTCGTGGTTTTGCCGCTCTTCCTGTCCTATGTTCCCGGCGTCATGAGCGACCATTCCGAACTCGGCCATATCCGCCCCTGGCGCCACATCGAGCGCCGCAAGAGCCGCCAGATCATGGTCGGCTCCGTCCCTGTCGGCGGCGACGCCCCGATCAGCGTCCAGTCGATGACCAATACGCCGACGACCGACGCGGCGGCGACGCTGGAGCAGATCCGTCAGTTGGAAGAGGCCGGGGCCGACATCGTGCGCGTCTCTTGCCCGGACGAGGAGTCGACGGCGGCCTTCAGGACCATCGCGCGCGAGGCCAGCGTGCCGCTCGTGGCGGACATCCACTTCCACTACAAGCGCGGCATCGAGGCGGCCCAGGCGGGCGCCGCCTGCCTGCGCATCAACCCCGGCAACATCGGTTCGATCGAGCGGGTCAAGGAAGTCGTTCAGGCGGCCCGCGACCACGGCTGCTCCATGCGCATCGGCGTCAACGCCGGCTCGCTGGAGAAGGAGCTGCTGGAGAAATACGGCGAGCCCTGTCCGGATGCGATGGTCGAAAGCGCCCTGAACCACGCCCGGATTCTTCAGGATCTGGACTTCCACGAGTTCAAGATCTCGGTGAAGGCGTCCGATCCCTTCCTGACGGTGGCCGCCTATCAGCAACTGGCTGACGCCATTGACTGCCCCCTGCACCTGGGCGTGACCGAGGCGGGCCCCTTGCGCACCGGCACCATCAAATCGGCCATCGGCATGGGCAATATGCTGTGGTCGGGCATCGGCGACACCATCCGCGTGTCCCTGGCCGCCGATCCGGTCGAAGAGATCAAGGTCGGCTTCGACATCCTGAAGTCGCTGGGCCTGCGTCACCGGGGGGTGAACATCATCGCCTGCCCGTCCTGCGCGCGTCAGGGCTTCAACGTCATCGAGACGGTGGGGATTCTGGAAGAGCGACTGGCGCATGTCTCGACGGCCATGTCGCTGTCCATCATCGGCTGCGTGGTCAACGGGCCGGGCGAGGCCCTCTATACCGACATCGGCTTCACCGGCGGCGGCAAGGGGGCGGGCATGGTCTATCTGAACGGCAAGATCGCTCACAAACAGGCCAATGAGGGCATGATCGACGAGATCGTCGCCCAGGTCGAAGCCAAGGCCGCCGAACTGGACGCCGCCCGCGCCGCCGCCATTGCTCTCAACGCCGCCGAATGACCATGAAGCTCTACATCACCACCCCGTCGCCCTTCGCCCGCAAGGTTCGCATCGTCGCTCGCGAAAAGGGGCTGGCCGACCGGGTCGAGGAGATCATCGTCGATCCTTACGCCGACGCGCCGGAGCTGCTGTCGACCAACCCCGTGGTTCAGGTTCCGACGCTGATCGCCGCGGACGGCCTGCCGCTGACCGACAGCCCGGTCATCGCCGAGTATCTGGACGCCCTGGGGTCAGGACCGCGTCTGCTGCCGACCGAGGGGACGGAGCGCCTGCGGGTCAAGCGGCTGGAGACCCTGGCCAACGCCGCGTTGGAGATGGGCGTCAAACTGGTGCTGGAGAAGCGGCGACCCGAGCATGAACGCTCGCCGTCCTGGATCGCGCGCTGGACCGTCAACATGGGCCGCGCCCTGGATGCGCTGGAGACCGCCGCCCCGGACGCCGAGGCGCTGGACATGGGCGTGCTGACGGCCGGGATCGCCGTCACCTGGATCGGCTTCCGTCACCCGGACTACGACTGGAAGACGGGCCGCCCGAACCTGGTCGCCCTGCAGGCGGCGCTGGAGCAGCGTCCCAGCTTCATCGACACCTTCCCGCGCTAGACGGGATCAGCCGATTAGTTTCAGCAGTTGCGCGCCCTGGAAGGCGGCGAGGATCAGCAGCAGGAAGCCGACCGCATAGGTCAGGGCCTTGCGCGGCACCTTCTTGACGATCAGTCCGGCGAAGGGGGCGGCGATCAGGCCGCCGACCACCAGGCCGCCGACGGCCGCCGCGTGGTTCTGGAGCGCGCCCGCCTCTTCCCAGTGGCCGCTGACCAGGGCCCAGACGAAGGTGGCCGAGACGGCCACGGTCAGGAAGAATTCGGCTGTGTTCACCGTGCCGATGGCCTTGCGCGGCTCATGCCCGGCGCCGACCATGGTCGAGGAGACGGTCGGCCCCCAGCCGCCGCCGCCCACGGCGTCCAGAAAGCCGCCGACCAGCCCCAGCGGCGCCGTGACCCAGGCGGGCAGGTGGCGCGGGCGGATGTCATGCCCGGCGCGCCACAGGATCCACACCCCGACCAGGGCCAGATAGCCGACGACGAAGGGTTTGATGGTCGAGGCCTCCAGTCCCGTCAGAACATAGGCGCCCAGCACCCCGCCGATCACGCCCGCGATGGCCAGCGGCGCCAGCAGCCGCCACTCGACGTTCTTGTGCCAGGCATGGCTTCCCGCCGAGGCGGCCGTGGTGAAGACCTCGGCGGCGTGGACGCTGGCCGAGGCCGTGGCCGGGGGCACGCCCAGGGCCAGAAGCACCGAGGAGGAGATGACGCCGTAGGCCATGCCCAGGGCGCCGTCGACCGCCTGGGCCAGGACGCCGACCAGAAGGAACAGGAAGAAGGTGTCCATTCAGCGCCTCGGGCCGGTGGGGTTGAGGGCCATCAGGCGCAGGTCGCGCGCCGCCTGGCAATGGCCGTCATGAGCCGGCTCAGGCGGACTCCAGCCGGGACAGGGCGTCCAGCACGTCGCGACCGCGATAGGGCTTGATGACCATGGCGGCGGCCAGTTCGGCGTTTTGCGCCGCCGCCGTCACGTCGCCGGACAGGAAGATCACCGGCACGCCCCAGCGCGATTTCAGGCTGCGGGCCAGGTCCACGCCCGTGTTCTCGCCCGACAGGTTGATGTCGAGCAGGGCCACGTCGATGGGGTGAAGCGCGGTCGCCGCCGCTGCGGCTTCGGCGCTGTGGAAGGGACCGACGACGCGGTGCCCGGCGGCGTCCAGCGCCTCGGTCAGGTCCAGGGCGGCGTCGGCGTCATCCTCGACCAGCAGGACGGTCAGGGGGGCGGCTTCGGCCGCCGGGGTCGTGATCGGCTCGGTCGAGGTCCGCTCCGGCGCCGGGGCCTGGCGCACCAGGACGGCGCGGACATAGGGCCACAGTTCGGCGGCGGGGCGCTCGGCGTCCAGGTCGAAGATCTTGGCCAGGGCTCTCAACTCGCGCTCGGCCTCGGGCGACACCGTTCCGCCCGCCTGCAACAGGCCGTCGTAGAGGGCGCACAGTCGCGCCGCATCGGTATTCGCCGCGCCCGGCGGGGCGGCGTTCTGAGGCTTGATGACGGTCATGCCCCTGTCTCCTTCTGTTTCAGCCTCACAGCAGCTAGGGGTTTTGCAGTTGCGAAAAAACCGGCCTGACGGGCTTGTGACGGCTGTTCACGATTGCTCCATGAGCGCGTGTAGAGGCGTTTTTATCGACACGGCGGCGTGTCGCGGGTAAGGCTCCGCGCTCGATTTTCTCAGCAAGGACACGCCGTTGCGACTGCCTCAGGCCCGGCTCGATCAGGTGCTCGACCGCTTCCATCAGGTGGAGGCGCGCATGGGCGCGGCCACCGACGGCGCCGAGATCGTGCGCCTGTCGAAAGAGCACGCCGAGCTCAAGCCCGTGGCCGACGCGGTTCAGGCCCTGGCCCGCGCCCGCGCCGAGGCGGACGACCTCAAGGCCATGGCCGCCGACCCGGAAATGGCCGCCCTGGCCGCCGATGAACTGGACGCCCTGACCGAGCGCCTGCCGACACTGGAGCGTGAAGTCGCCCTGCTGCTGGCCCCGCGCGACGCCGATGAAAACGCCTCGGCCGTGCTGGAAGTGCGCGCGGGCACCGGCGGCGACGAGGCGGCGCTGTTCGCGGGCGACCTGTTCCGCATGTACTCGCGCTACGCTCAGTCGCGCGGCTGGCGGGTCGAGATCGACAGCGCCGCCGAGGGCGACGCCGGCGGCTTCAAGGAGATCATCGCCACTGTCAGCGGCGAGGGCGTCTTCGGCCGCCTGAAGTTCGAGAGCGGCGTCCACCGCGTCCAGCGCGTGCCCACCACCGAGGCGGGCGGCCGCATCCACACCTCGGCGGCGACCGTCGCCGTCCTGCCCGAGGTCGAGGACGTCGAGATCGAGATCCTCGACAAGGACATCCGTATCGACACCTATCGCTCGTCCGGCGCGGGCGGCCAGCACGTCAACAAGACCGACTCGGCGGTGCGCATCACCCACCTGCCCACCGGCATCGTCGCCACCTCTTCGGAAAAGTCGCAGCACGTGAACCGCGACAAGGCGATGAAGAACCTGCGCGTGCGCCTCTACGACATGCAGCGCCAGGCCAAGGACGCCGCCCGTTCGGACGCGCGCAAGTCCCAGGTCGGCTCGGGCGACCGCTCCGAGCGCATCCGCACCTACAACTTCCCGCAAGGAAGGGTGACGGATCACCGCATCGGCCTGACCCTGCACAGCCTGCCGCAAATCCTCGAGGGCGACCTCGACCCCATGCTCAACGCCCTGATCGCCGAAGACCAGGCCGCCCGCCTGGCCGATCTGGAAGCCGAACTGGGCTGAGGGCGCCGAGGCGCGTCCGCATCTGACGCGGCCCGCCTTTAATCTGGCTCCGACTCCCGCTAGGAACGGAGCATGAACATGCTGGAACTCGTCCTCTTGGCCTTTGTCGCGGTCGCCACGGCGGGCTTCCTGTGGGCCTATATGGGCTGGCAGAAGACGCGCGGCGCGCTGGACGCCGCCGATGCGCGGCTGGCGCTGATGGAGGAGAGCCGGGACTCCATGGCCGAGTTCCTCAAGGCGCAGGCGTCGCAGTCGGCCGAGGCGGTGGCGACCAAGCTGGTCGCCCGCGCCACCGAGACCTTTCAGGCCCAGGACCGCGTCGCGCGTGAGCGGATGGAGGCCCAGCTCAAGCCCGTGTCCGAAACCCTGGCCAAGTTTCAGCAGCACGTCACGGCGCTGGAAAAGGCGCGCGCCGACGAGACCGGCGGTCTGAAGGAGCAGCTCAACCTGCTGATGGCCGCCTCGACCGCCACCCGCGACGAGGCGCGGCGTCTGACCGAGGCGCTGAAGGGCAACACCGGCCGTCGCGGCCGCTGGGGCGAACAGACCTGCCGCAACGTGCTGGAGGCGGCGGGCATGGCCGGCCGCTTCGACTTCGAAGAGCAGAACTCCTCGGCCACCGATGAAGGCCGCCAGCAGCGCCCGGACTTCATCGTGAAGTTGCCCGGCGGCGGCATGTTCGTCATCGACGCCAAGGTGTCGCTGGCCTTCGCCGACGAGGCCGACGGCGATGAAGAGGCCCAGGCCCGCGCCATGTCCCTGCGCACTGCGGCCAGCATGAAGACCCACGTGCGCCAGCTGTCGTCCAAGGCCTATCAGGACCAGTTCAAGCCCAGCCCCGACTTCGTCGCCATGTTCGTGCCGGGCGACGCCTTCCTGGCCGCCGCGCTGGATCATGAGCCGGACCTGATGACCACGGCCATGGCCTCGCGCGTGGTCATCGTCACGCCCACCACCCTGTTCGCCCTGTGCAAGGCGGTCGCCTACGGCTGGCGCGCCGAGGAGCAGGCCCGCAACGCCGAGGACGTCGCCAAGCTGGGCAAGGAGCTCTACAAGCGGCTGTCGGTCATGGGCGGCCACGCCGCCTCGGTCGGCAAGGCGCTGGACGCGGCGGTTTCCCGCTACAACCAGTTCGTCGGCTCGCTGGAAAGCCAGGTCATGGTTTCGGCCCGCCGCTTCGAGGATCTGAAGGTCGATCACGAGGGCAAGGAGCTGCCCGAACTGAACGCCGTCGAACAATCGCCCCGCGCCCTCAGCCGCCCGGAGCTGCTGAACGCGCCGGAGTGACGACTGAGTGTGACAAACACGCTTGACGTTTTGTGCTGAGGGTGACAAACAAACTTGTCTGTTTGTCCTCGAGAGCGTCCATGTCGTCCAAATCGTTCAAGCCGCTCGGAGTGCGAGGCGCTCTTTTGGTGTTCGTCGTGTCTCTCGCGCTGGGAGTGCTCGGCGGCGTCCTCGGCGTTGTTCTGTCAGACCAGCCGGGCGTGGCCGGTTTTGCCATGACCGCTGCCATGCTGGCCCTGGTCATGGCCGGGACTTTGCTGATCTGCATCTGGTGGTGGCGTCATCTCGATGAGGCGGCGCGCGAAGCCCATAAGTGGTCCTGGTTCTGGGGCGGCATGGGGGGCATGGCCGTCGGGGCCGTGCTGCTGCTGGTCTTGTCTCTGCGCCGGGACGAAATTCTTTTACCGCGGTGGGTGGGCGAGACCCCGCCTGACCTGTTGTTGAGCGGCATGATGGCCATTCTACTGTTCCAGGTCGCCGGCTACAGCCTGGCTTGGGCCTGGTGGTGGCTGGGCCGTCGTTGAGGAGAATGCCGTGAGCGACAGCGCTTTCCTGGGCGACAAGCCCTTGGCCCGAACCGGTGTGTTGTTCCTGCTGAAGATGGCGGCGGGCGTCGTCTGGCTCGCCGGCGCCGCCTGGGGCGGCGCCTACCTGTCGACGGGCGGCGACGCGCTGCCTTTGAAGGCGCTGGCCGCAGCCGCCGTGGTTCTGCCTGTCTTCGTCTGGATCGCCGTGCTTCGCCGACAGGCGGCGATCGATGAGCTGGAAGAGCGTTTGGCCCTGATGGCGCAGGCTCAGGGCGGCTGGTGGGCCCTGGCCTACGGCTCGACCCTGTTCGTCATCTCGAGCCTGATGGGCGATGGAGTCAGCCCTGTCATGCTGGCGACCCTGCCTGCGGGCGGTTTTCTGTTCGGCGAGGCGATGGCCCAGGTGGCGCGTTTCAACCTGTCGCGTCCCGGCCAGGAGAGACGTGCATGAAGAACCGCCTCAAGGTGCTGCGCGCCGAGCGCGACTGGAGCCAGGCGCACCTGGCCGACGAACTGGGCGTGTCGCGTCAGACGGTGAACGCGCTCGAGACCGGCCGCTACGACCCCTCCCTGCCGCTGGCGTTCAAGATCGCCCGGCTGTTCCAGATGCCGATCGAATCCATCTTCATCGACGAAGAAGGCTGACGGCTGTTTCTCTTTTGCGACCCTAGGAGCCTGACCATGATCCGCCGACTCTGGAGCCGCGCCGCCGCCTCCGTCTCCGCCGCCGCCCTGACCGCCGTCCTGCTGGCGCCCACGACGCCCGCCTTCGCCCAGGCCGCGCCCGCCGCCGCCGATCCGGCCGCCGTGACCGTCGCCCCGGCCGGGTCCGGTCCGCGCCTGTGGGTGGTCAAGGATGCGGACTCCACCCTCTATCTGTTCGGCACCGTCCATGTGCTGAAGCCCGAGACGCCCTGGGGCAGCGCCAAGCTGGACCGCGCCTTCGCCGCCGCCGACGAATACTGGTTCGAGATCGCCGATTTGAACGACGTCGCGGGCGCCGTGCCGATCATCCAGTCCAAGGGCGTCTCGCCCGACCGTCCCCTGTCCAGCCTGCTGACCGCCGGGGAACAGGCCGACCTCGACGCCGCCGCCCGCTCCATCGGCGCGACGGCCGCCCAGTTGGACCCGCTGCGCCCGTGGTTCGCGGCCCTTCAACTGGCCATGGCCAGCATCACCAAGGCCGGCTATCTGCCGCAGAACGGCGGGGACCAGGTGCTGCACGCCCGCGCCGCCGCGACCGGCAAGCCGATCAAGGGCCTCGAAACCATGCCCCAGCAGATCGGCTTCATCGCCGACATGTCGGAAGAGGCGCAGCTGGCCATGCTGCGCTCGGGCCTGAAGGAGTTCGATCAGGCGCCGGAGTTCCTGGGCCGCATGGTCGGCGCCTGGTCGACCGGCGACGTGGACGGTCTGGACGTCTTGATCGGCCAGGAGATGAAGGCGGAATCGCCGGAGATGTACGAGGTCATGCTGACGCGCCGCAACGCCGACTGGACCAATCAGATCGTGACCCTGCTGGAAGGCTCGGGCACGGCCTTCATCTCGGTCGGGGCCGGCCACCTGGCGGGGGCCGACAGCGTTCAGGCCATGTTGGCCAAGCGCGGCGTCACGGTCGAGGAAGTCCGCGACTGATCCGTCTCGGCCTCTGTCAAAAAAACCAAAGGCCCGGTTCGCCGGGCCTTTTCTTTTGCCCCGCGCCCTATATCTTCGCGCTCCGCCTCGGCGCGGCGCGGGTATAGTTCAGAGGTAGAACGTCAGCTTCCCAAGCTGAATGTCGCGAGTTCGATTCTCGCTACCCGCTCCAATCATTTCAATGATTTATGGGCAGCCGGCCAAGTCGCCGCAGGCGACAGGGTGCGGCATGCCCCGCCGTCAGAAGCTGCGCGTCAGCGACAGGGCGAAGCTGCGCGGTCTTTGGGGCGTGGCGACGGACTCTCGGCCGACGAGGAAAGGGTTGCCGTAGCCGAAGGTGTCGCCCGAGCCGTTGAACAGATTGTCTATGCGGAGGGTGGCGTCCCAGGCGCCCATGGCGACGCTCGCGGCCACTTCGGACGTCACATAGTCTCCCATCTGGGTGGTGGCGACGGGGGACAATTGCTGGCTGGACGGGCCGACATAGCCGACCGAACCGCTGATCCATCCGGGCAGGCCGCCCAGCGACACCTCGCGGCGGGCGCTGGCTGCGCCCAGAACCCTGGGCACGCCCGGCAGATGGCCGCCTTCTTCTAGGGGGTAGTTCTTGTCCGCGGTCTCCAGGCGGGCGTCATTGGCCATGAAGTTGAAGTCCAACCGCCACGGGCCGTCGCGCCAGACGCCCTCGACTTCTATGCCGGTGCTGCCTCCGGAGCCGATATTGGCGGTGAAGGGAAGGCCGTCCGGAGAGACGCGGTCGGATTGAATCTCCTCCCATCGGGTCCGGAAGGCGGCGGCGCGGAGCATGAGGCGGTTGTCGAAGCCCCGCCAGCGCACGCCCGCCTCCAGGCTATAGAGCCTGTCCGGGGCGAATTCGCGAAAGGGCGGGGCCCCGGAGCCCGGCTGGCCGTACGGTTTGTCGATCAGCGCGCCGCCGTTGAAGCCGCCGACGCGATAGCCCTGGCTTTGCTGCACATAGGCGAGCAGGCTGTCGCTCACATCATACTCAAGCACGCTTTTCAGCGCGAAGTCTGCATCCTCATGCTGTCCCTCGAACTTGTCCTCGGACACGCGGCTCTGCTGATAGGTGTGGGAGAGGATCGCGACGACGAAGTAGCGTCCGCCGACGGTGAGCTTGACGCGATCAAGCGGGTTCCAGGCCGCTTCGCCGAACAGGGCGGCTTCCCAGGTCTTGTCCTGCTTGATGGCCCGAAACAGTTGCTGGTCAGGCTCGAGATCGCGCAGTTCGCCAGCCCGGTCATGTTCGTACTGCGAAGCGTAGACGCCGGCGATGCCTTCGAAGGGGCCTCCTGGATGGGTGGCGACGGACATCTCCAGCGCGATCGCCTCGATGCTGTCCGCCTCGTCATAGATCAGCGGCCCGTCGCTTGCGCCCAGTGACGCGGCGGCCTTGGTCGCATCGTAGCGACGGCCGAGGTTGTGCGCCTGAAAGGCGTTGGTGATCTTCACCCGCCCCCAGCTCAAATCTCCCGTGACAGCCAGCGCCATGCCGCTGAAGTTGTTGTTGCTCGGCTCGCGTTTCGACAGGGCGCGTTCGTAGGCTCCTTGGGATTCGAAGGCGTACTGGCTGTCGTTGATCCTGATGTCCTGCCGCACCCAGCCGAGCCGCGCCTGCCACTGGGGATCAATGCGCCACAGAAACGTCATGCGCGTTCCCGAGCGCACGGTGCGGCCGGTGTCGATCAGGTCCAGATTCGTGTCGTCGATGACGCCGCCGAACCTTTCCTGATAGATGACGGTGCGCATGGCCAGGCGGTCGCGGATCAACGGCGCGTTGAAGATCACATCCGTCGAATTGCCGGAGATGGAGCCTTCGGTGAAGCTGACCCCTGCGGAGGCCTTGCCGCTGTAGGCGTCCAGTTCGGGCGCTCGGCTCACCAGCTTCAGCACCCCTCCCATGGCGCCGGCCCCATAGAGCGAAGCCTGGGGGCCGCGCAGGAGCTCGACGCGTTCCAGGTCGACCAGGCGCAGGTCCGGATCGGGCGCGTCGTAGGTCAGGCGGGTTTCGTCGAGGTACAGCCCCACCATCGCCTGCGTCTGGCCGGTCAGGGGGCTGTCGGCCAGTCCCCGCACGAACAGTTTGTTGCGGCCGGAGCCCAGGTTGGTGACGGTGAGCCCCGCCAGGCGAGTGGCGAGGGCGGCGGTGTCCTGTCGCGCCGCGGCGTCAAAGACGTCTCCGTCCAGCGCGGACAGGGCGTAGGGGGCGTCGGCCAGCGCCAGATCGCGTTTCGTGGCGGTGACGATGACGTCATCGACGGCGAAAGGGACGTGCTCGACCGGCGGCGCTTCGGGGGCCGTCCTCGGGGAGGACGCAGGGCGCGGTTGGGGGCGCGGCGTGATGATGTAGGTTCGATCGTCGATGCGCCGGAAGGCGCAGGCGCTCCCCTCCGTCATCAGGCGCAAGGCCGATTGGACGTCATGAGAGCCGCGGACGGCGCGCGAACGGCCGCAGGCGGCGGCGGCTCCGGCGTTGATCGAGACCCGGGCCTGAACGCCGAGTTGCAGGACGGCCGCCGTCATCGGCTGGGCGGGGATGGACAGGCGATGTCGCTCCCCGGCCTGCGCCGTCTGGCCGCCCAGCGAGAACGCAATGCCGAACAGGATGAACCCGCGTCGCCCTCTGCAGATCATCGAGCGGCTTCGCGTGACCTGAGCTGGACGGCTCCATCCGCGCGGGATGCGGAGATGGGAAGAAAGGCCTCGAGACGACGCAAGGTCGAGGCCTGGTCGTCGAGAATTAGGGTGCCTGTGAAGCGGATATCGGCGGCGTCGCCGACGGCGCGTACGGGCGTCGGATAGGCGCGGCTGAGGTCGGCGGCGACGTCCGACAGGGGGCGGTTGTCGTAAACCAGCCGCCCGGCGCGCCAGCCGGCGGTCTCGGTCGAGCCTTGCGTCACCTCGAGGGCGTGGCTGCCGTCCACCAGGGTGACGGCCTGTCCCATAGTCAGGCGGACGTTGTGGGCGGGGTCCGCCAGTTCGGAGACCTGCACGACGCCTCTGGAGACGTTGACGGTCGTGGAGCGCCCGTCGCGACGAACGTCGAAGGCCGTGCCCAAGACCTCGATCCGGCTCTCGCCGACCGTCACGCGGAAGGGGCGCTGGGCGTCGTGCGCCACGTCGAAGGCGGCTTCGGCCGACTTCATTTCGATCAACCGCTCCTTGCGGGACAGGCGGACCGAAAGTTCCGAGCCGCCGTTCATGGCGATGGACGAGCCGTCGCGGAGGGTGATCGTCTTCTGTTCGCCGGGCGCGGTGACATAGGTGGAGGGCCGATCGCTCAACAGGGGCAGAAGCAGAAGGCCTGCGGCCAGGGCGGCGGCCAGGCCTCCGCCGGCCCACCGCCAGCGTCGATTGGGCGAGCCTTTGCGGGGCGCGAGGGCGGATATCGTCGGCGCTGTCGCGGCGGCGGCCTGCGTCAAGGCGGCGTCCAGCGCGCCGCGATCATCGTCCAGGGCCGCCCATAGCTGCTCGGCTTCGGTCAGGGCGTGAGGATGATCGGGCGAGACCGCCAGCCAGGCTTCAAGGTCCAGGTAGTCCGCCTCGGACATGTCGCCGCCGCCCAGCCGGACGGCCCAGGCCGAGGCCTGGTCGATAACGCTCTGGGAAAAGGGCGAGGTGTGGCGTGTCATGCGGCTTCAGCCCGTAGGACGAGGGGGCGTCCAGAGAAAGAGACGCCGCGGAGCGCGACGACCCACAATGAATAGCGGTGAAATCTTGATTTCATGGCCATCCGACCCGTTTCAACAGGTGGGCCAGGGCCGTGCTCAGGTACTTTTCGACCGAGCTGCGCGAGACGCCCATGCGTGCGGCGACCTCTGCGTGGGTCAGGCCTTCGATCCGGTGCAGACGAAGGGCGATGCGGACATTGGGGGCGAGCTCCTCGACGGCCGCCGCGACCCGATCGAACTTCAACCGCGCCCAGGCCGCATCCTCGGGAGAGGGGGAATCGGCGACCGATACGCCGTCAGAGCTTAGGCTCGACGCATCGGACCAGGCCTGATCCCTGGCCGAGGCGCGCTGTCGTCGCCGAACGCCGTCCAACATCAGATTGCCGCCGATCCGGTATAGGAAGGCGGCGGGATTGGCGATTTCGCGCGCAGAGGTTTCCGGCAGGGCCTGAAGTCTAACGTAGATGTCCTGCACGATGTCTTCCGCACGATCAGGGCATCCGGTCCTCGTCGCAAAGAAGCGGACGAGCGCGGGGCGACGTTCCAAGTAAACGGCCAGAAGTTCGGCTTTCGCGTTCGACGTCACGTGTGAATAGACCCCTCGATGTCAGACGTCGCCATATCCAGAAGCGGCCTTCTCCAATGCGCTGGCGTTTTTCGCAATGCGTCAAGTTGGAGTCCGGAAGAATATTTTGAATTCGATTGAGGGGGAGGCGGGGCGGCGGCGTCTCAGGTGGAGCGCCGGCATCAGGGCGCTGTGAGCCAAGACGACGACCGGAGACACCTCATGAACAGAGCGCTCATGATCGCCCCCATTCTCGCAACGGCGGGCCTTGCCGCCTGCAGCACCAAGCCGGCGCCGAACTCCGGCTTTCTCAGCAGCTACGCCGACATGCAGAAGCGCGGCGGCATAAACGAGGGCGCCTCGATTCAGCAGCGGCGCGACGACGCCGCATCCGACAGCGTTGATAGCGTCTTCTTGGAAAAGGCGGTTTTCGCTCCCCGCGTCGGCGAAGGTCTGACGGAGACGGAGCGTTCGATGGTGCTGCGCGAGGTGGATCGTCAGATCTGTTTCGAAGTCAGCGAGCGTTTTGCGGTGGTGACGACGCCGACGTCGAAGACCGCGACGGTCCGCACGGCCATCGTGCGGTTTGAAGCGACCGGCCGCGTGGGGTCCGTCGTCAGCGCCGCCAGCGGCTTCGTCGTGCCTGTCGTCACTCTGCGCGTGCCGGGTTCGACCGGCGGACTGGCTGTGGAATCGGAGCTGCTGGAGCCGGGCGGCGGACGCCAGATCGCCGCCATCTCCTGGGCGCGCACCGCCCAGGTGGTGGGCATGGACACGCCTTCGCTTTCGCGCGTCGGCGACGCCTTGCAGATGGCCGAGCCGATGGGAGACGCGGTGAGAGAAGCCTTCGCCACCAAGGCCCGCAAGGAGATCAAGATTCCCTCACCGGACCCCTGCGCCGCCTACGGTCCGCGCCGGGACATCGGCCGCATGGCCGCGAGCATGGCTGTGGATTCCGTGACGGGGCTCTATTTCCCCGAAGCGGCCGGAACCGGGCCGAAGAAGGACTGATTGACCATGCGTTCTCGTTCTTGGGGCGGCATGCAGCGTGTCCTGCGGATCATGCAGACCTGGCTGGCCATGTTCTACATCCACCTGCTGGGGGTGCATCGCCCAGACGCCGGGCGTCGGCACGCGATGGCTTTCGCGCGCCGCCGCCGCCTTACAGGCCGGACCGCGGGGCTGAACCGACCCGCCGGGCCTTTTCTGTCAACTTCCGCCGATTGAGATCGATCATGCTTCCCCGTTCCTGGGTCGCAGGGGCGCGCCGTCCTGGGCCGACATCCCCCGCAGCGCGGCGTTCACGCCTGTACGCGCACCTGTTCCTGTGGGTCATGCAAAGCTGGCTGGCCATGTTCTACATCGGGGCCGGATACGCCAAGCTCACTCAGAAGCATGACTTGCTGGCCCTGATGATGACGTGGCCGGCTCAGGTCGATACGGAACTGCTGCGTGTGATCGGCGGGATCGAGACGGCGCTCGCCCTGTTCATCGTGGCGCCGCTGATGTCCTGGTCGCTGTTCCGTTCGTCATGCTGGTCGGCGCTACCGGCCTTCTGGCGGTCGCCGGCGGCATGGTCGTCTTTCACACGCTCAACGGCGACATCTTCCTGGCGGCCGTGAACTGCGTGCTCCTGCTGATGTCCTTGATCATTCTTCTCGGTCGGTGGGAGTGGCGCGACCATGCCCAGCTTCGGAACGCGACCTCATGACGACCGCCCCCAGTGCGTCGGCGAATCCGGACGCGTTCACTCTCCACGACTGGGCCGCGAAAAAGGCCGCCCGGTTGATCGCCGGGCGGCCTGTCCTGTTCGGTCGGTCTGATTAGCGGGCCGCGTCGCGCGATGCAGCCGGGCCGTAGAACAGGGCGTTGAACAGCAGGCGGCTGGAGGCGCGGGCCTGGGCGCGGTTGACCACGTCGGGGCCCAGGACGATGACCCGGCCCTGACCGTGCTCCAGATCCAGCACGGCGTCGGCGCCCGCTAGCTTGTCCGAGCCGATGGCCCAGCCGCTGGAGACGGCGACCTGCTGCGGATAGCGCACCAGGGACGCGCCGTCGCCCGCGTGGCGGAAGCCCGCATTGCGGTTGAAGAAGACGTCCATCTGACGCGGCGCGCCGAAGGTCAGGGGGCGGCTGTTGTCGACCTCGGTCTTCATCACCGCGCCGGGGATGAAGAAGTCGGTCGAGGCCAGAGGCTTGCCGTCGGCGCCCGTCAGCACGTCCTGCACCGGCGCGCCCATGGCGGCGGCCAGGCGGTGGGCCGAGCCGATGGTGACGACGCTGCCGCCTGCCCGCGCGAAGGCGTCCAGCTGGGGCACGGTCTTCTCGGCGGTGATGTGGCCCAGCCAGCTGCGGTATTCGGCGGGGATGCTGTCCGGCGCCGGTTGCGGGCGCTGGGCTGCGGCGGACAGGTTGGCCGGGATCATGTCCGAGGCGAACAGCAGGACGTCGAAATCCTTGTTCAGGTCGCCCGCGTCGAGGCGCTGCGGATAGACGACCTCGAACGGATACTCGAACTGTTCGAGCATCCATTTGGTCCAGCCCGAGGCCATCGAGCCGCCGTAGCGATCGACCAGGCCGATGCGGACCGGCTTCAGCGTGATCCGCTCGCCGCCGGGCGCGCGGGCGACGGCGTGGGCGTTCAGGCCCAGGTCGCGCACGGCCGCCTCGACGATCGGGCGGGCCTTGTCGTCGGCCGGAATCCACAGGGCGCCGGGCGCTAGGGTCGCCCGGCCCGCGCGGGTCTCGCCTTCCTGCCAGTAGACCGGCACGCCCGCCGCCAGCAGGCGATTGGTCAGCAGGTAGCCGTTGATCGGCGCATGATCGATCAGCCAGCCGGCGCGGCCATTGCCCTCGATCTTGCCGGGGGGCGGGGCCATGACGTCGGCGACGCGCTCGGTCGGCGCCTCGAAGCCGTCGAGGATGCGGTCGAACTGGACCCCCATCTGCAGCGCCAGGGTGTAGCCGGTGGCGTCATAGGGCAGGGCGGGCGGGCCGCCCGGATATTGCAGGTCGTGGGGGTGGTCCTGCGGCTCGAACATGTCCAGCACATGCGGGCGATAGGCCTGGGCCGTCTTCACCACATAGGAGCCGGCCGGATAGGTCTTGCCGTCCACGGTGAAGGCGCGCGTCGCCCGCTCGACGTCCACCCCGGTCTTGATCAGGCTGTTCAGGAAGGCGACGGCGGTGGGCAGGTCGGCCTGATCCGCCGGGATGACATAGCCGCGCGGGTCGCGACGGGCCGGGTCGCGCATGATGCGCTCATACAGGGCCGGATCGACGCCGCGCCGGGCGTCGACCTGCGTTCCGGCCGCCGCGTTCAGGGCGTCCACCGCCGAGGGGGTGAGGCGCCAGGTGTCGGTATTGCCCTTGTCGATGGCGTTCTGACCCATGCGCCAGATGTTGAACAGCGTCCGGTCCTTGTTGCGCGAGGCGTAGTTCAGCACGGCGCGGTTGATCGACTGCGAATAGTCGATCGACTGGGCGAAACGCCAGGTCTGCGGCGCGACCGGCATGGGCAGGTCGTTGCGCGGCAGCTGGTTCTGCGGGATCAGGCTGATCTGGCTGGGCGTCGGGTGGCCGGTGATCTCGGTCAGCAGGCCGACGGCGTTGTGGAAATAGGTGACGGAGCGCTCCATCCCGTTGTTCCACGTCGAGTAGTTGGCCCCGCTGCGCATGGTCGAGCCGGGCTTGCCCTCTTCGATCAAACGGCTGTGCATGGCGGCCCCGACCTCGGACAGGGTGCTCATGACCAGCGGGTCGTAGTTGTAGTTGAAGGGGTCGCGGAAGGGCGGCATGAAGACCACGGTCCCCGCCGGCGCCGTCTGGTGGTGGTTGTAGATGATCTGCGGGAACCACTCGCGGAAGAACTGCCGGTTGACGTTGGTCGTCTCGGCCATGGCCGACAGGTAATAGTCGCGGTTGTTATCGTGGCCGACGTACTTCTGGTACAGCACCGGGATGCTGTCGTACTCGCGCTTCAGCGGGTCTTCGTTGCGCATATACCAGGTGGAGACCAGCTCCCACCCGTCCGGGTTCAGCGGCGCGAACAGGATGACCACATCGTCCAGGATGCGCTTGGCCTCGGCGTCCTCGGCCGTCAGCCATTCATAGAGGGCGGCGATCAGGGCCTGGGGCGGCACCGTCTCGGTGGAGTGCAGGCCGCCGTCGATCCAGACCACGGCCTTGCCCTCGGCGGCCAGGGCGCGGGCCTCCTCCTCGCTGACGCCCTCGGCCTTGGCCAGGCGGCGCGCGATCTCCTGATAGCGGTCGATATTGGCCAGGTTCTGCGGCGAGGAGACGACCGAGAGGTATTGCGTCCGCCCTTCCGACGACCGGCCGATCTCCAGCAGCTTCATCCGGTCCGACTGCCCGGCCAGGGTGTGCAGATAGCGCTCGAACTGGGTGTAGGTGATCAGGCGATAATCCGCGCCGACCTCATGGCCGAACGCTTCCATCGGCGTGGTCAGGGCGCGGGCGGGCGCAGCGGCCGCCGCGGCCGGGGCGGGAGAGATGAAGGCCGCCGCCTCCAGCGCCAGGGCGCTGGTCGACGAGAGGGCCAGAACAGCCAGTCCGGCGGCCAACCGGCGTGCAGAACCAAGGATGGGGCGGGACATGCGGACTCCTGATGCGTTCACTCGATAGCCTTCTGCGAGGCTTGAGCGCAGCTTGGCGTCTTCCTGGCGTGAACGCAATTTGCATCGATCCGGTCGTCGGCGTCTCAGGCGAGTAATTTTCCTGCGCTGTCTCGGACAATTCGGGAGAGATCGCCCCTTTCCGGAATATGTTTCAGACATGAACGAATTTTCGGACTTCAGGCCGGAAAATATTCGTTTCTAGGCCGAAATTCGGCGGCCGATCCATGTCTCCCCCGCCTGGGCCTCGAGGAGTTCGTTGGAGCTCAGAGGATTTTCGTTTATTCGCTGCCTCTTCCTTCTGGGCGGGTGGGGATCCTCCATCGGTTTGTAACTGCGGTCCGGCGACGTCGGGCCTGCAAAGCTGGACGACTTTTTGTATGAAACGCTTGTTCGCCTATTTCATCGTCGGAGCCATGATATTGGGGGTTCTCACAGGGTGGGGCCTCAATCATTTCCTGACGGCGGATCAGGCCTCGGCCGCAGCGTCGAACCTGAATCTGATCACCGACGTCTTCCTGCGCTTGATCAAGATGATCATCGCGCCGCTGGTGTTCACGACTCTGGTGGCGGGCATCGCGCACATGGAGGACGCCGCTTCGGTGGGGCGGATCGGCGTCAAGACCATGACCTGGTTCATCGGCGCCTCGATCGTGTCGCTGGTGCTGGGTCTGGTGATGGTTCAACTGCTGCAGCCGGGCGCGAACATGCATCTGCCTGAAGCCCGTGGCGGCCAGCGCGCCGGCGGCTTCGACGGACGCCTTCTCGCTGCATGGCTTCATCACCCATCTGGTGCCGACCTCGATCTTCGACGCCATGGCCAAGAACGAGATCCTGCAGATCGTCGTCTTCTCGGTCTTCGTCGGCACGGCGGTCGCGGCGCTGGACGACAAGGCTCCGGCGGTGCTGCACCTGGTCGAACAGGCCGCCTCCATCATGCTGAAGGTGACCGAGTTCGTGATGAAGCTGGCGCCCTTCGCCATCTTCGCCGCCCTGGCCTCGACCATCGCCACCCAGGGTCTCGAGATGCTGGGCACCTACGCCAAGTTCGTGCTGGGCTTCTACGGCTCCATGGGCGTGCTGTGGGGCCTGTTGTTCCTGGCAGGCGCCGTGGTGCTGGGCAAGCGGGTGATCCCGCTGTTCCGCGAGATCCGCACCCCGACCCTGCTGGCCTTCTCGACGGCCAGCTCGGAAGCGGCCTATCCGCGCATCCTGGAGGCCCTGCCCAAGGTCGGCGTGCGCCGTCGCATCGTCAGCTTCGTCCTGCCGCTGGGCTATTCGTTCAACCTGGACGGGTCGATGCTCTACTGCACCTTCGGCACCATGTTCATCATGCAGGCTCACGGCGTGCAGCTGAGCTTGTCGCAACAGATCTTCATGCTGCTGCTGCTGATGGTGACGTCCAAGGGCATCGCCGGCATTCCGCGCGCCTCCCTGGTGGTGATCATGGCCACCCTGACCTATTTCGGCCTGCCCGAGGCGTGGATCGCCATCGTCCTGGGCGTCGACCACCTGCTGGACATGGGCCGCTCGGCCACCAACGTCGTCGGCAACTCCGTCGCCGCCGCGGTGGTCGCCAAGTGGGAAGGCGAACTGGACGACATGCCTGTGGACGGGGCTGACGGGGCGGAGCGCCCGGCGACAGCCTGACGGTCATTCAGACGATCAAGCGAGAGCGGCGGCCCTGCGAAGGGCCGCCGTTTTCAATTGCGCTTCGGGCGATGCGCTGCGGTCGCCTGCAGTGAGCGGTCAGATGGGTCGCGAATCTGTCAATTGCAGCGACGCTTTGCCTTGAAATGTGAAATTCAAGACTCAAAAAGCAATAAGCGTGCGTCTTCTGTGGATATGCGTTAAGGTATCGTTAGTGCTTAGGCGTTGCTTAGGTTGAAGAGGCCGCCGGTTTCGAGCGAGGCCGTGCGCCAGTCCTGGAGCGTTGGCGTTGGAACAAGCTGTGTGGGAGGCCGGTCGGGCAGGACGCCGGGCCGCAGAGGGGGCGTGGTTCGCCCCGGACAGACGATCGAACCCGGATCGCCGTCGACGGCCATTGACGGCGGCCGCCGACGATGTCGAAGGGCAGTGCAATCGCGCCCTGGCCGCCTGGATCGATCACGAGATGCGCGCGCGCCTGCTGGTCACGCGGATGCTGGAGGTGGTGTGGCTGAATGAGGCCGCGCGCGCGCTCCAGGAAGACGGCGACCTGTTCGGGGTCGAAGGGGGGCGGCTGTCCCTGCGGTCGCGCGCCCTGCCGCGTCTGATGGCGCAGGCGCGATCAGATGAAACGCGGTGTCTGGCGACGCCGGGCTCTGACGGACGGACCTGGGTGATCTGGGCGCGCGAGGTGGCGTCGGCCCCGACCTGCCTGATCGGCCTGACCCTGCAGTGCGTCGGCGGCGAAACGCGCTTTCAGGCCCTGATCGAGACCCACCTCTTGTCGCCGTCCGAAGGGCGGATCGTGGAGATGTTGCTGGCGGGGAACGAGACCGGCCGCATCGCCCAGATCATGGACGTCTCGCTGGAGACGGTCCGGTCCCACCTCAAGCGCGCCTATCAGAAGATGGGCGTGCGCAGCCGCGGCGAACTGTTCGCCCAGGCCCTGGCTTTCGTGGTCCCTTGAGCGAAGGCGTTTAGGGCGCGCTCGGCGTCGTCAGCGGCGCGGGCGTCGCCGCCGGGGCTTCGACGGCCTTGTCGATCAACAGGGGCCCCATGGCGAAGGCGGCCACGGCGGCGCCGGCCGACAGGGCCAGCACGGCCACCACCCCATAGGCGATCAGCGAGCGCGACCGGCGACGGCGAAACCCGCCCGGCCGTACGTTTCGCACCAGCACATAGGGGCGGTTGGTGAAGGCTTCGGAGCCGATGATGTTGTGCTGGGACAAAGAAGACGCTCCCGACTTTTCCTTGAACGGAACGCCTCAGAGAGCGGCTTCTTGGGGCCAAAGGATGGCGAACGCCGGTCAAACGACGACGGCCGCGCAGAGGCGCGGCCGTCGAAAAACTGCTCAGCTAACGGCCTAGTTTACGGCCCAGCTAACGGCTCAGCTGGAAGAGGCTCAGCCCCCCAGGGTGACGTTGACGGCGCGGCCGCCGCGCGTCTGCACCCGGCGCATCAGCACCATGACGCTGTCGCCGGCCTTGACCGGGGCGATCAGGAACCAGCTTCCGTCCGGCAGGCCGGAGAAGCGGAAGCCGCCGTCGGCGCAGGGCTCGGCCCGTTCATAGGAGCGATAGTCGGCGCCCTGCTCGCCGGCCGATCGGGCGCGCACCACGGCGGCCGGGACGGCGGCGCGATCGGCGGCGCCGTACAGGCGGTCGATGCGGGCGCGGGTGTAGCGGGTGTCGGGGATCAGGCCGACGTTGCCGGCGCACTGAAAGACGCGACCGTCCTGAGCGAAGGCCACGCGGCCCTCGATCGAGGCCTGCCCCGCGCGGGTCGACCAGGCGAAATCGTCGGCGTTGAAGACGGCGGGGCCGACAGCGCTGCCCCCCATCGGGGTCGTGGCGCAGGCGGAAAGGGCCAGACCGCCGATCACGAGGGCGGCCAGCCCCTTGAGGCGGGCGGGCGAGCGCGAGAAGGTGGTCATGGTGGCGGCTCCCGGTTTCAGTTCAGGCGTCGGCCCGGCATGACCTTGCAGGGCAGGGCGAGTCAAGGTTGCTCGCCGTCGCGCCCTGTTCCAAAAGGGGGCCGTAGACCGGACGAAAGAGGCCGGCCGTAAACAAAATCAGGGAATTCATGACCGTCACCATCGACGACATCCGCGAGGCGCAAAAACGCATCGCCGGTCAGGTCGACCGCACGCCCGTCCGCTATTCGCGCCGCCTGTCGCAACTGACCGGCGCCGAGATCTGGATCAAGTTCGACAATCTGCACTTCACCGGCAGCTTCAAGGAGCGCGGCGCCCTGAACCGGCTGCTGCAGCTGACGCCGGACGAGAAAAAGCGCGGCGTCGTCGCCGCCTCGGCGGGCAACCACGCCCAGGCCCTGGCTTATCACGGCGGCCGTCTGGGCGTGCCCGTGACCATCGTCATGCCCGAGGGCACCCCCTTCGTGAAGGTGGACGGCACCCGCGCCCATGGCGCCAATGTGGTCATCCACGGCCTCGACTTCTCCGGTTCGACCGAGGAGGCCAAGCGCCTTCAGGCCGAGCACGGCTATGTCTTCGTCTCGGCCTTCGATGACGAGGGCATCGTCGCGGGGCAAGGCATCTGCGGCCTGGAGTTTCTGGAGGACGCGCCGGACCTGGACGCCCTGATCATCCCCATCGGCGGCGGCGGCCTGATCGCGGGCAGCGCCATCGCCGCCAAGGCGATGAAGCCGGAGATCAAGGTGTTCGGCGTCGAGGCCGCTCGCTATCCGTCCTTCACGGCGCGCCGTCGCGGCGAACCGGCCAAGTGCAGCGGACAAACGATCGCCGAGGGCATCGCCATCAAGGCCGTGGGGGAAATCCCCTTCGCCCTGGCCGACAGCCTGATCGACGAGGTCTTCGTCTGCGAGGAGGCCGACTTCGAAAAGGGCGTGGCCCTGCTGGCGACCTTGGAGAAGACGGTGGCCGAGGGCGCCGGGGCTGGCGGCCTGGCCGCCATCCTGGCCAACCCGGAACGCTTCAAAGGCATGAAGGTCGGCGTCGAGCTGACCGGCGGCAACATCGACGCCCGGATGCTGGCCGTGGTGCTGAACCGCGAAATGGTCCGCGAGAAGCGGCTGATCGTCTATCGCATCCTGGGCGACGACCGCCCCGGCATGCTGTCGGCCATGGCCGCCGTGATCGGCGGGCGGGGCGGCAACATCATCGACGTGGTGCACAACCGGCTGGCGCTGGACGTGCCCGCCAAGGGAGCCGAGTTCGACATCATGGTCGAGACCCGCGATTCCCGTCATGCCGAGGAAATCGGCGCCGCCTTGAAGGACCAGGGTTATGAACTTCGCATGGGCTAGGCGCCCTCTCGGCGCCGCCATGGCGGCGTCCGCTCTTCTGGCCCTCTCCGCTTGCGGTCGACCGTCCGGCGCGCCTGAAGACCTGGCCAAGAACGCGGCGGAATCCGCCGCCTTCATGAAGCAGAACGCCTCGGAAGAGGGCGTGCAGACCCTGCCGTCCGGCCTGCAGTACAAGGTCGTGGCCTCCGGTCCGGCGGGCGGCGTCAGCCCCGATCGCAACGACCTGGTCAGGGTCGACTATGAAGGCACGCTGACGGACGGCACGGTGTTCGACAGCTCGTTCAAGCGCGGCGCCCCGGCGGTCTTCTCGCCCGAGGGCGTGGTGCCCGGCTGGACCGAGGCCCTGCAGCTGATGAAGCCCGGCGACGAGTGGATTCTCTTCCTGCCGCCCGAGCTGGGCTACGGCGAGATGGGCGGCCCGCCGATGATCCCCGGCAATGCGGTGCTGGTGTTCCGTCTCAAGCTGCTGGACGTGGCTCCCGTGCCCGGCGGCGGCCGCGGCGTGGGCCAGGCGATGGGTTGATCTTCCTTCTCCCCTTGCGAGAGAAGGTGTCAGGCGGAGCCTGACGGATGAGGGGTTTCTCCGCGGGGGAAGCCCCTTTTTGCTAGGTCTGAGGGCGGCGAGACCCCTCATCCGACCCGCTGCGCGGGCCACCTTCTCCCGCAAGGGGAGAAGGACGCCATTCCTGCTTCACAGCTTCATCTGTCTCGCTTGCCCGCCGCGTCTCGCGCAGCCCGGCGAACCGCTCCGGGGATAGCTGCGACAACGCCCACACCGCCGCACCGCGCACCACGGGCGCCGGATCGTCCAGCAGCCGCTCGACCGCCCCGATCAACGTCGCCTCGCCCGAGTTCCCCGCCGCATAGAGCGCATTGCGAATGAAGCGATCGCGGCCGATCCGCTTGACCGGGCTCTTGGTGAACAGGGCGCGGAAGGCGGGGTCGTCCAGCGCCAGCAGGTCCGCCAGCGGCGGCGACTTCAGCGCATCGCGGGCCTGCAGCCGCGTCTCCGAGGCCTCTTGCGCGAACTTGTTCCACGGGCAGGCGGCCAGGCAGTCGTCGCAGCCGTAGATGCGGTTGCCCGTCGCGATGCGGAACTCGCGCGGCCAGGCGCCCGCATATTCGATGGTCAGGTAGGAGAGGCAGCGTCGGGCGTCGATCTGGAACGGCGCCGGAAAGGCCTGCGTCGGACAGGCGTCCAGACAGGCGGTGCAACGGCCGCAATGCTCGACCTCGGCCTCGTCCGCCTCGATCTCGGCGGCGGTCAGTATGGTCCCCAGGAACAGCCAGTTGCCGTGGGTGCGGCTGAGCAGATTGGTGTGCTTGCCCTGCCAGCCCAGGCCCGCCCGCTGGGCCAGCGGCTTCTCCATCAGGGGGGCGGTGTCGACAAAGACCTTGACCTCCTGGCCCAGCCGCGCGGCGATCTGGCCGGCCAGGATCTTCAGCCGGCCCTTGATGACCTCATGATAGTCGTCGCCGCGCGCATAGACGGAGATATAGCCCGCCGACGCCTCCTCCAGCTCGGGCCGGGGGTCTTCGTCGGGGCCGTAGTTCATGCCCAGGACGATGGCCGTCTTCGCCCCGTCCCACATGGCGGTGGGATGGGCGCGGCGCTCAAGCGTCGTCTCCATCCAGCCCATGTCGCCGTGACGGCCCGCGTCGACGAAATGGGCCAGCTTCTCGCCCGCGCTCCACGGATCGCTGGCCGAGGCGAAGCGGCACACGCCGAAGCCCAGTTCGGCGGCGCGCTGTCGGATGAAGATGCGGGGATCGGCCGCCATGAGGGCGCTTTAGCCCTGAGGGGCCTCAGAAGTCGAGGTCGGCGTACCAGGGCGCCGGGTGCACGCCGGGGAAGCGGTCGCCCAGCAGCGGCCGGAAACAGGGGCGCGACTTCAGCTTGGAGTACCACAGCTTCAGCGACGGCCAGGACGCCCAGGCGATCTCGCCGAAATAGTCCAGCACCGACAGATGGCCCGCCGCGATCAGGTCGGCCTGGCTGAGACGGCGTCCGGCCAGCCACTCGCGTCCCGCCGCCAGCGGCTCCAGCACCGTTAGATGGCTTTTCAGCGCTTCGCGGCCTTCACGCAGCATCCGCGCGTCGGGCGGGCCGAGCCGCAGCAGGGGCTTCTCCATCCGCTCATGCAGCAGGACGGCGTCCACTTCGTCGGAGAAGCGACGGCTGAACCAGGTCGCCAGACGGCGCGCCTCGGCCCGCTCGGCCGGATCGGCGGGTAGCAGGAAGTCGCCCTTGGAGCGGTCTTCCAGCCAGCCCAGGATGGCGTCCAGCTCGCACAGAGTCAGGGGCCGGTTCTTTTCCGTCGTCGTCAGCACCGGCGGCATGCCCGAAGGGTTCATCTCGAACAGGGGGCAGTCGTCCTCCCACGGGCGGACGGCTTCCTCGCTATAGTCGACCTTGGCCTCGCCCAGCGCCAGCCGCGCCGTGCGCGAAGCCGGGTGATAGGCGAAATGATAGAGGACGGCGGGCGTGGACATCGTCCGCCTTCATGCGCCCGCGCGCGTTAAGGCTCCGTTTACCGCGCGCGATTGTCGCAGGGGGTCAGGACCAGGGTCCGGCTTGCGGCGAGGGCGCTTCGGGCGAGGCGGCGTCCGACGTCTCCGGCCGCGTCGTCGCGAAGGCGCCGCCGTGCGGTTCGGCCGCGCCGCGCGGGTCGGCGTGGATCAGGATGTCGGCGTGGGGAAAGACCTTCAGCACCCGCTTCTCGGCATCCAGGATGATGTCGTGCGCAGCCTTCAGGCTGAGGTCGGGGTCCAGGTCGACGTGCATCTGCACCATCAGGGCCTGGCCCGCCATGCGGGTGCGCAACTGGTGGACGTTGGCGACGCGGTCGTCCTCGGTCACGGCGGCGACGATGGCGGCGCGCTCCTCGTCCGAGGCGGCCCGGTCCAGCAGGTGGCCGGCCGCGTCCTTCAGCAGGCTGACGGCGCCCCAGGCCAGCCAGACCGCGACCACCAGGCCCGCCGCCGCGTCCAGTCCCGGCGCCTGGAGGAAGGCGCCCGAGATCACTCCGACCAGCACCACCACATTGGCGGCCAGATCGGCGGCGTAGTGGGCGCGGTCGCCCGCCACGGCCAGGGAGCCGGTCTTCTTCATCGCCTGGGTCTGCATCCACACCAGACCCGCCGTGACGGCGATGGATAGGAGGACCACGCCCACGGCCCAGCCGCCCGAGGTGACAGGGCGGGGATCGAAGATGCGCTGCACCGCCTCCCAGCCGATGAAGACGCCCGAGGCCAGCACCATGCCCGCCTGCACCAGCGAAGCCAGACCTTCGGCCTTGCCGTGACCATAGCGGTGGTCGTCGTCGGGCGGGGCGGCGGCCCAGCGCACGGCGAAGAAGGTCGCCAGCGACGCCACCAGGTCCAACGCCGAATCCGCCAGGCTGGCCAGGATGGAGACCGAACCGGACGCCCCCAGGGCGAAGGCCTTCATGACGATCAGCAGGACCGCCGTCGCCACCGACAAGGTGGTGATCCGGCGCGTGGTCTCATGGGCGGCGTCGAGGGGAGAGGCGGTCATTTCCCTGCCCTTGTCGCCCAAAACAGCGCCCGCGCCAATGGCGGCGGCGGGGCTGGGACGCTAAGGAGAGGAGACGGGACGCCGCAGGGCGCAGCGCGCCCGACGTAAAGATCGAGACGGAGCATTCATGGCGGACTGGCTGACGGCGATCCTTCTGGGTCTGGTCGAAGGGTTGACCGAGTTCATTCCGGTGTCGTCCACCGGCCACCTGCTGCTGCTGGGGCATTTCCTCGGCTTTGAAAGCACCGGCAAGACGTTCGAGATCGTCATCCAGCTGGGCGCCCTGCTGGCCATCATCAGCGTCTATTTCAAGCGGCTGTGGACGCTTGCGACGCGCTGGCCCTTCGACCCGGAGGCGCGACGCTTCCTGATCGGCCTGCTGGTCGCCTTCCTGCCGGCGGTGGTGATCGGCTTCCTGGCCTACGGCTTCATCAAGACGGTGCTGTTCGAGACGCCGCTGGTGATCTGCGTCGCCCTGATCATCGGCGGGGTGCTGCTGCTGTGGCTGGACCGGATGCGCAAGGTTCCAGCCTATCTCGATGCGGACCGCTATCCCTTCCGGGTCTATTTCCTGATCGGCCTGTTCCAGTGCCTGGCCATGATCCCCGGCGTGTCGCGTTCGGGCGCCACCATCGCCGGCGGCCTGCTGCTGGGCACGGACAAGCGGTCGGCGGCCGAATTCAGCTTCTTCCTGGCCCTGCCGACCATGGGCGCGGCGGTCTTCTATGACCTGTTCAAGAACCGCGACGTACTGGACTTCAGCGACCTGGGCCTGATCGCCATTGGCTTCATCGCCGCCTTCGTCTCGGCCCTGGCCGTGGTGCGCTTCCTGCTCGACTTCGTGTCCAAGCGCGGCTTCGGCCCCTTCGCCTGGTGGCGCATCGTGGTCGGCGTCGTCGGCATCATCGGCCTAGGCGTGACGGGCGCGCTCTGACGCCCTCATGCCGCGTGATTTAAAAACCCCTCGGGACGCCGGTCCCGAGGGGTTTTTCTTGAGCCGTATCTGAGATCAGGCGGCAGGGCTTTCGGCGTACTGGCCGCCGTCGCGGTAGCGCCACAGATAGCTCGGCGCGATGGCTTCCAGGCCCGAGGGCTCGACGCCCAGATCGGCCAGGCCCTTGGCGCCCGGCGCCACGACGTTGTCGCTCTCCAGCAGCACGACCTGATCCTTGGTCAGGGCCGGGGCCAGGCCGATCACGGCCGGGATCTGGGCCAGGGAGCCGATCAGACGCGCGACCGGGAAGGGCAGGGGCAGCAGGATGTTCCTGCGGTTGGTCTCGCGCAGGATGAACTTCAGGATGTCTTCGAAGGTCCAGACCGACGGGCCGCCCAGCTCATAGGTCTCGCGTTGGGCCTCGGAGGCGACGGTCGCGCGGGCGATCGCCTCGGCGGCGTCGGCGACATAGACCGGCTGGAACTTCGTCTGGCCGCCGCCGATCAACGGCAGGACCGGCGACCAGGTCGCCATGGCGGCGAAGCGGTTCAGGAACTGGTCGCCTGAGCCGAAGACGATCGACGGGCGCACGATGACCGCGCCGGGGAAGGCGGCGCGCACGGCGGCCTCGGCCTCGCCCTTGGTGCGGGCGTAGTCGGCCTTGCCCTTGGCGTCGGCGCCCAGGGCCGAGATGTGGGTCAGGCGCTTGACGCCCGCCGCCCTGGCCGCCTCGGCGACGTTGGTCGCGCCCTCGACGTGCAGGGTCTGGAACTTGCGGCCGCCGGTCTCGAACAGGATGCCGACCAGGTTGATCACGGCGTCGGCGCCGCGCACGGCCTCGGCTACGGCGGCCTTGTCGGTAATGTCGCAGCGGACGACCTGAACCTGGCCGACGTCGCCGGCCATGTGCAGCACGGGCGCGCTCTTGGCGTTGCGCGCGGCGACGCGCACGCGCCAGCCGCGACGGGCCAGGGCGCGCACCACCTGGGTTCCGATGAAGCCCGAGCCTCCGAACACGGTGACCAGACCGGGGGCGAAATCAGCCATCTCAGACGCTCCAACGCCAAGCCCCGGCCGCAGACGCAGCCGGAGGCGAAAATCTCATGGGCGGGGCTTAACCGAAGCGGCCCCGCCTCGCAACGAGAAGGGGCGGGATTCCGCCCGATCCGCCAGCCCCTTCAGCCGGCCCCCTCAGTCCGCTCGGTGAACGATGCGCCCGCCCACGACCGTCAGCACGGCTCGGCCCTTGGGGATGTCGGCGGCGGGGACGGTCATCAGGTCGATGTCGAAGGCGGTGAAGTCGCCGCGCTTGCCCACCGCGATGGTGCCCAGTTCATTCTCTCGGAAGCTGGCGTAGGCGGGCCACAGGGTGAACATCTTCAACGCCGTCGCCCGATCGACCGCTTCATTCGGGCGCCAGTCCGGCCCTTGGAAACCGTTCAGATCGCGCCGCGCCACGGCGGCGTAGAACTCGATCAGCGGATCGCCCCGTTCGACCGGCGCATCCGAGCCGCCGACCACGATCACCCCGCGATCCACCAGCGTATGCCAGGCGTAGGCCCCGTCCAGCCGCGCGTCGCCCAGCCGGTCGGCGGCGAAATGCAGGTCGCCGATGGCGTGGCTGGGCTGCATGGAAGCGATGATCGGCAGCTCGTCGAAGTAGTGATAGTCGCTGGGCCGGATGATCTGGGCGTGCTCGATGCGCCAGCGCGGATCGGCCAGCTTCCACTCGGCCTTCGGCACGGCGCGCAGGGCTTCCTCATACCAGGCGGCGACGTCGTGGTTGCCCTGATCGCCGATGGCGTGGGTGGCGATCTGGATGCCGGTGCGCAGCGCCTCCTGATACAGGGGCATGACCTCTTCGCGCGAGGCCAGCATCAGGCCGGACGTCTCGGGCCGGTCGGAATAGGGCTCGAACAGCTTGGCCCCGCGCGAGCCGAGGGCGCCGTCGGCGTAGAATTTGATCGCCCGCGTGATGACCAGGCCGTCGCCCGCGTCGCGCGGGCCGCCCGCCATCAGGGCGCGCGCGTCGCCCATGTCGATGTTGTTGTAGACGCGGGCCGTGGCCTCGCCGTCGCGCGCCATCTGCTCCAGCAGGGGCACGTCCTTCCACGGCGCGCTCATGAAGTGGACGCCGGTCCAGCCGTAGCGGGCGTAGACGTCGAAGCCCGCGCGATAGGCCGCGCGCGTGGCCGCCGCATCGGCCTGCGGCGCCAGGCCCGCGATCAGGTCGCCCGAGGCGTCGACCAGCATGCCCGTCGGCCGGCCGTCCGGTCCCTTCAGGATGTCCCCGCCCGAGGGCGAGGGCGTCGAGGCGTCGATCCCCGCCGCCTTCATCGCCGCGCTGGACACGGCCACCGCATGGCCGTCGGCGCGGGTCAGCATCACGATCCGGCCCGGCGCGGCGGCGTCCAGATCGGCGGCGGTCAGGAAGCGCTTCTCGGGCCAATGGGTTTCGATCCAGCCGCGTCCGACGATGACGCCCTCGGGATGGGCCTCGGCCCAGGCGCTGAGCCTCTGCATGGCCTCGACGACCGAGGCGGAGCCTTCCAGGTTCAGCGTCGTCTCGCGCCAGCCGATGCCGTCCAGGTGGGCGTGGCCGTCGGTGAAGCCGGGGAACAGCGCCGCCCCCTTCAGGTCCACCACCTCCAGCCCCTCGGCCGACGGGGAGCCGTTCGCCGCGCCGACATAGGCGATGCGCCCGTCGCGCACGACCACCACCTCGGCGGTCGGCCGGGCTTCGTCGCCGGTATGGATCGGCCCGCCCCGGATCAGCAGGTTCTGGGCGTAGGCCGCAGGCGCGGCCGCCAGCATCAGGGCGGCGGCCAGGGACAGGGTCTTCAGGGTTCGGATCATCAGCGCCTCCAGTCGCGGCGCAGGGGAGCCGCAGCCGGGCTTGGCGTCAAGCGATCCTGCGCGCATCATCGCCGCATGAAGCTGTTCACCATCGGCTATGAAGGCGCGACGCAGGCCCAGGTCATCGACCGGCTGAAGGCGGCGGGGGTCGAACTGGTCGCCGACGTGCGGGCGGTCGCTTCGTCGCGCATTGCGGGCTTTTCCAAAACCGTCCTGGGCGAAAGCCTGAAGGCCGAGGGGCTCGATTATCTGCAACTGCGCGCCCTGGGCACGCCCAAGGCCGGGCGCGACGCGGCGCGCAAGGGCGACGCCGCGACCATGCGCGCCGTCTTCAGCGCCCATATGCAGGAGCCGGACGCCGAGGCCGCCTTCCAGCAACTGCGCCACGCGGCGGGCGAACGGCGCGTCGCCCTGCTGTGCTTCGAGGCCGACGCCTGTGGCTGCCACCGCTCCATCCTCGCGGACCGGCTGGCGCGCGAGGACGGGGCGGAGGTGACGAACCTCTAGGCGGTCTTACGGACGCCCCACCACCTGATCGACCGAGTTGCTGGTGACCGGGTGATACAGCGGCCGGGCCTTGGCGTAGATGCGCGTGGCGATGGGGCGGCCCCAGTCGCCTTCGGCCCACAGGGTCTGGAACAGCGGCAGGACGAATTTGCGCCGCCCCTGGCTGGTCAGGAAGCGGTCGGCCGTGGCGACGGCGGGCTCGTAGCGGTTGGCCAGGGCGGCCTGCAGCCAGGCGAAGACCAGTTCGGCGTTGCCTTCGCGGTCCAGCTTCAGCGTGCTTTCCAGATCGGCCAGCTGGGCCGGGCTCAGCCAGTCGGCGCCCGCCGCCAGCCCCTCGGGCCGCCACGACAGGAAGCGCAGGCGCTGCTGGGTGTTCCAGTCCTTCCACGGCACGGCCGAGGCCGGGCCCTTGGCGACGTAGAAGGCGCGGGCGGCCGCATCGACCGGCTCGAAGGCGTGCGACGCCGGCGCCTGGACGTTGGACGGCAGGCCCGGCTCATAGACCCAGGCGTTCAGTTGCAGCCTCTGCTCCAGGCTCGCGTCGCCCTTGATCAGGTGCGTGCGGATGTCCTGAAGGAAGCGTTCCGACGTCATCGGCCGCCAGGCGTTGCGCTCGAAATAGCCGCGCAGCCAGGCGTCGAACTTCTCGCGCCCGGCGATCTGTTCGATGGTCCGCAGGAAGGCGGCGCCCTTGTCATAGGCGATGGTGTTCATGCCGTCGTCGGGATCGCGCCCGGTCAGCTCCAGGTGCAGACGGGTGTCGGCCGGGGCCAGCTCCTTCAACTCGTCCTGCAGCCCGCCCCAGGCCAGAACCTGCTCCTGCACGGCGGCGTCGCGGCCGTAGACGGCCTCCATGATCCGGTTCTCGAAATAGGAGGTGAAGCCTTCGTTCAGCCAGAAGTCGTCCCAGGTGGCGTTGGTCACCAGGTTGCCCGACCAGCTATGCGCCAGCTCGTGCGCCACCAGCGAGACCAGCGACCGGTCCCCGGCGATGATGGTCGGGGTGGCGAAGGTCAGCATGGGGTTCTCCATGCCGCCGAAGGGGAAGCTGGGCGGCAGCACCAGCAGGTCGTAGCGGCCCCAGCGATAGGGGCCGTACAGGGCCTCGGCCGCGTCCACCATCTCGGCGGTCGGCTGAAGCTCGTGCGCCGAGGCCTGCAGCTGGCTCGGCTCGGCCCAGACGCCGGTGCGCTCGTCGAACGGGGCGAAAGCCAGATCGCCGACGCCGATGGCGATCAGATAGGGCGGGATCGGGTTGTCCAGCTTGAAGCGCCAGGCCTTGGTCCCGGCGCCGGCCGCTTCGCCCTTCGGCGTCAACTGCTCGGCCGACATGACGACGGTCAGATCAGCCGGGGCGGTGATGCGGGCGCTGTAGGACTGGCGGATGCCCGGGCTGTCCTGCGTCGGAATCCAGGTGCGGGTCAGGATCGCCTGCCCCTGGCTGAACAGATAGGGCTTCTGGCCGCCCGCCGTCTGCTGTGGGCTGAGCCACTGCAGGGCCGAGGCGTCGGGGCGGGTGGAATAGTCGATGACGATCTTCTGCGTCTCGCCGCCCTGAAAGGCCGGGATGCGCACGGTCAGGGGCTGGCCCTTGATCGGATCAGACGCGCCCAGGCTCCATTGCAGGGCGCGGCCCTGGGCGTCGGTCACGCCCTTGATGTCCAGCATCTTGGCGTCCAGCACCACCTCGGTCGCGCCGGGACGGCCGGTCACGTCCAGCGTCGCCTTGCCCGATAACGTCTTGGCGGCGAAGTCGGCGGCCAGGTCCAGGTCGACGTGCGTCACCCGCGCTTCGGCCGGGCGGGCGTAGGAGTGGGCGTCGTTGACGTAGTCGGTCGCAGGGGCCGGCGTCGGCGCGGCGGGGACCAGAGGAGTCATGGGGGTGATCTCTCCGGTCGTGGCGCACGCGCCCAGGGACGTGGCGAGGGCGGCGGCGAGGGCGAGGGCGGAAACCCGCCCGACCAGCTTCAGGGTCATCGAACGCTCCGTATTCAGATGCGCCCGAAAAGGCCCCCTCGCGCCCGAAAGATCAAGCCTTTGCTGCGGGCGGCGGCAGGTGATGCGCCTTGAACAACCGCCCCTTCTCGGCCGTCAGCACCAGCGCCAACGCCGCGACGCCCAGCAGGACGAAGCCCACGGTCATCGGCACGGTCGAACCGTCGAACTGCTGGCCGATGGCGAAGCCCAGCAAGGCGCCGCCGATCGAGGAGATGAAGCCCTGGGCCGAGGAGGCCGTGCCCGCGATATGGCCCATCGGCTCCATGGCCATGGCGCCGAAATTGCCGGCGATGAAGCCGAAGCAGAACATCTTGCAGGCCTGCAGCGCGGCGAACATCCACAGGCTGTCGTGGCCCAGGTACGCGATGACGGCGTGCAGGGCGCTGAAGCCGATGAAGCCGATCAGGGCCGTGTGCGCGATCAGGCGCGAGCCCAGCTTCTCGACCAGGCGGGCGTTCAGGATCGAGGCCACGGCGATGCCCGCCGCCACCAGGGCGAAGACCACGGGGAAGAGGCCCGGCGCCTTGAACACGTCGAAGAAAATCTGCTGCGAGGAGTTGATGAAGCCGAACAGCGCGCCGCTGATGACCGTCATGGCCAGGGTGTAGCCCATCCCCTGACGGTGGGTCAGGGCGAAGCGGAAGGCGCCGGCGATGCGGCCGAGATTGATCGGCATCCGGTCCTCGGGATGCAGGGTCTCGGGCAGGCGAAGCCCGGCCCAGATCAGGAAGGCCCCGCCGGACAGGGCGAAGACGCCGAAGATCCACGGCCAGGGCGCGACCAGCATGATCATCTGCCCCACGGCGGGCGCGATGATCGGCACGCCCAGAAAGACCAGGAAGCTCAGCGACATGACGCGCGCCATGGTCCGTCCGACATAGCGGTCGCGCACGATGGAGACGGCCAGCACCCGCGTCGCCGCTGCGCCCACGCCCATGCCGACGCGCGACAGGATCAGCAGGTCGAAGCTGTGGGCGAAGGCGGCCAGCACGCTGAAGGCGACATAGACGCCGATGCCCGCGAACAGCACGGGGCGTCGTCCGTAACGATCCGACAGCGGGCCATAGAACAGCTGCGCCCCGCCGAAGCCCAGCAGATAGGCGGTGATGATCCACTGACGGCTGTTCTCATTGGTCACGCCCAGGTCTTGGCCGATGTGGGGCAGGGCCGGCAGCATGGCGTCGATCGCCAGGGCGTTCAGCGCCATCATCACGGCGATCAGGCAGACGAATTCGGCGAAGCCCGGCCCCTTGGCGGGAAGCGACGGCTTGGCCTCGATCTCGGCGGGCGGGGTCGGGGCTCGGGTCATGGAGAGCAGATGCCGCCTGCGACAGGCTGACGCAACCCTGCAAAGGTGAAGTTTTTTGCGCTGCAACAATAAGACAGGCGATGAGCAGGGTCCGAGCCGGAGGCCTAGTTCTTCACCGTGATCCGCGCCGTCACCGACATGCCGGGCGACAGGCGCTCGACGCCTTCCTGCCCCGGATCGACGGCGATGCGGACGGGGATGCGCTGGGCCACCTTGGTGAAGTTGCCGGTGGCGTTGTCGGGACGGATGACGCTGAACTCCGAGCCGGTGGCGGGCGAGATGCGCTCGACCTTGCCGGTCAGGACGCGGCCGCCCAGGGCGTCGACGGTGATCTTGACCGGCTGGCCCACGTGCACGTCGCGCATCTGGTTCTCCTTCATATTGGCCGTGACCCAGACCACGTCAGGGACCAGGGCCGTCATCTGCGTGCCGACCGCCACCTGCTGGCCCTGACGCATGGAAATCTCGCCCAGGCGGCCGTCGCGCGGCGCCTCGATGCGGGTGTTGTCCAGATCGATCTGGGCCAGCCGCACCTGGGCGCGGGCGTTCTCGACGGCGGCCTCCAGCGAGCCGCGGCTGACCACGGCCGAGGTCACGCCGGTCTGGGCCACGTCCTCGGCGGCGCGGGTTTCGGCCAGCTGGGCCTCGGCGGCGCGCAGGGCGTTCTGGGCCACGTCGACCTGAGCCTGGGCGACCCAACCGCCCTCGAATAGGGTGCGCACGCGGGTCGCGTCGGCCCGGGCCTTGGTCACGGCCGACTGGGCGGCGGCGATGGCGGCGCGCGTCTGGGCCACCGATCCGCGCGCCGAGGCCTGGCTCTGGGCCGAGTTGGCTAGCGCCGCCTCGGCCGAATGCAGCGAGGCCTGCGCCTGCTCCAGCCGCTGGCGATAGATGCGGTCGTCGATGGTGGCCAGCAGCTGGCCCTGCTTTACCGTCTGGAAGTCCTGCACCTCGACCGAGGTGACATAGCCGCTGACCTGGGGGCTGATGATCGTCACCTGGCCGCGCACATAGGCGTTGTCCGTCGTCTGCGGTCCGCCCGAGAACGGCGGCAGGCCCCAGGCGTGCAGGATCAGCCCGGCCCCGATCAGGGCGATCACGCCCAGGACCACGCCCCACATCATCCGCCGCGTCCTGGACACCAGGGGCGGAGGCGCGGCAGGCGCAGGCGCTTGAGCGGGAGGCGGCGGGGCGGAGGGGGAGGCGTCGGTCATGGTCGGGTCCGGTTCACTCGGCGGAGGGCGCTGGCGCTTGGCTCGCCTGGGCGGCGTCGCGACGGCGGGCGCACAGCGCCTCGATGCGGGGGCGGTAATGGTTGGCGGCGACCCAGACGGCGCCGACGGCGGCGACGACAGAGATCATCAGGAAGACGTCGTTGTAGGCCAGCACCTGGGCCTGCTGGCTGACCTGCTGGTGCAGCAGGCGCAGGGCCGCGCTCTGGCGCAGGGCCGGGTCGTCGATGACGTGGGCGTAGGCGCCGCCCAGCTGTTGCAGCCGCTGCACCGTCTCGGGATCGCCTAGGCCGATGCTCTCGGCCAACTGATTGGAATGGAACTTCTCGCGCAGGGTCTGGACGGTGCCGATCAGGGCCGAGCCCATCAGCCCGCCGACGTTCTGGCACAGGGAGAAGAAGATGATGAAGCTGATGAAGCTCTTGCCGCCGCCCTGCAGCACCTTGCCGAAGCCGATGATCATCGTCGGCCCGATAAAGAAGGCGGCGGCGAAGGCCAGCAGGGCCTGGCTGACGTACAGCTCGCTCGGCCGCGTCAACACGGTGGCGTGGCTGTCCAGATAGGCGCCCAGAGCGATGAGGCCCAGCGCGATGGAGATCGGCTTCCACAGTTTGGTCGGGTTCAGGGTGAAGGCGCTGACCAGCGACCCCGCCGCCGTGGCCGCCAGCATGACCCAGAACAGGCTGTGCATCTGGTCGTTCCCCAGTCCCATCTGCTGCAGGAAGCCGACCGCGCCGGTCGTCTGTTCCGACAGGACGATCCGCATCAGCAGGATGGCCAGCATCAGGCGCACGATGTCACGCCCGGCCAGCCAGCGCAGGTCGATCAGGGGATTGGCGCGGTTGTACTCATGGATGGCGGCGGCCGACAGCAACAGGACGGCGGCGGCCAGGGCCCAGCCGACCCACGGCGCCTCCAACCACCAGACGATCCGCCCCAAACCCAGCACGGCGCTGAGCAGCGCCATGCCTGGCGCGAACAGGGCGAAGGTTATGAAGTCCTGCGGCTCGAAGCTCTTGATGCGCTGGGCGGGCGGCATCTTCAGGGCGAAGACGGCGGGCAGGGCCACCAGCACCAGCCCCACCTCGAACATGTAGAAGGCCCGCCACAGATCGCGGTCCAGCAGGGTGGTGACGCCCAGTCGCGCGGCTGGGATGGCCAGGCTGGACAGGCCGACGCCCAGGATGATGCCCTTCAGCCGGTGCTGCGCCGGAAAGGCCTGAATGATGTAGAGGATGCCCAGCGTCGTCATGCCCGCCGCCGCGACCCCGGCGACGGCCCGCACCACCAGGGTCGAGACGAAGTCCTGCAGGAACAGGTGGGCCAGGGCGGCGGCCAGGAAGACGATCAAGACGATCAAGACGATCTCGGCGAACAGCCGCAGGCCGTACTGGATGCGGAATTTGACCAGCAGCAGGTTCATGCTGGCGTTGGTCATGACGAAGATGACCGGCAGCCAGGCCGCCTCGGCCAGGGTCACGCCCAGCGATCCCGCCAACTGCGGCTGGTTGGCCGTCACCGCCGCATTGCCCAGGCTGCCGGTCATGGTGACCAGGGCGCCCACCAGCCCATAGGCCAGGCGCCAGGGCATTGTATGGTCGGGCGTCGACGGCGAACCGGGCATGACCGGCCGTTCGTGCGGCTTCAGCGTGGCGAAGAATTCTTCCCAGGGCAGATTCCAGTGACGGCGGCTCATGCGCGCGCACCGCCTTGGGCGCGCACCATCTCGAGCGCCAGCTCCAGCGAGCGGCGGCTGAGAGCGATACGATCCTCGGGCGAGACGACGGCCCGCGACGGCGCGCCCAGCATCAGGGCCAGGACGCGAATGTCCTCGACGGTCAGATCGGCCCGCACTCGCCCCGCCGCCTGCGAGACGGCCAGGGCCTCGGCGCCGGCCTCGCGCAGGCTTCGCCGCACCGGCTCCATCGCCTCGACCTTCAGGTCGCGAATGGCGGTGGACAGGCCGGCGCTGCCCATCATTAGGGCTGCCATCTGATCCAGAAACCACAGGAAGGCGTCCGGATCATGCAACCGCGCGCGCGTGCGGCGGCCCAGATCCTCGATCTGCTCGACGAAGATCGCCAACACCAGCTCCGACCGATCGGCGAAGTTTCGATACAGCGTCGCCCGCCCCACCCCGGCCTTTTCGGCGATCAGATGCAGAGGCACGTCCAGCCCGTCGCGCGCAAAGGCCTCCTCGGCCGCCTTCAGCAGCCTTTCGCGGCGTTCCGCGGCGTCTTGTCGCAAGGGGCGGGTCATGAGGCGCTAAGTGGACACTTGTGTCCGCTTGTTCAAGGGGACTGTTTTCTTGAAATGCACAAGTCGCGCGCACGCTGCGCCGCGATCGGCGTCGCGGGCGGGGACTGTGCTACAGGTCGCGTTGAAGGCGAGGGACGAGGAAGGACGATGATGCTCGCACGCACATGGAAAGCCCTGGCGGTCCTCGGCGTCTGCGTGATGCTGTCGGGTTGCTATTCCTGCTCGCTCAACGGCGGCTGGGAGCGGCAGATGAATCCGTTCTGCGCCGAGGACGGGGCTCTAGTCGGCGCCGCGCCCTTGTTTGTTGAGGCGTCCGCGATTTCGCCGACGGGTCGTCTTGCGGGATACGATGCGCCGAGGAGAGCGTCGCTCCAATCCTCAGCGGAGACTTGAAGTCAGCTGGTGCCGGTGGTCGGACTCGAACCGACACTCCTTGCGGAACCGGATTTTGAGTCCGGCGCGTCTACCAATTCCACCACACCGGCACGGCTAGGCTCAAGGCGGCGCAATCTAGCGGCGGCTGTGGTCGCGTCAATCGATGAAGCGCAGCCGCCGCCAGTTTTTACGTCGGACGCCTCAGGCCGCCGCCACCGTCTGTTCGATGGCGCCGAACAGGGTGTGGTGCTTGTCGTCCAGCATCTCGATGCGGACGGTGTCGCCGTGCTTGAGGAAGGGGGTTTTGGCCGCGCCGGTCTGGATGGTCTCCACCGTGCGGATCTCGGCGATGCAGGAATAGCCCAGGCCGCCTTCGGACACCGGCTTGCCGGGGCCGCCGTCGGCGTCCTTGTTCGACACCGTGCCCGAGCCGATGACCGTCCCGGCGCCCAGAGCGCGGGTCTTGGCCAGGTGGGCGATCAGCGTGCCGAAGTCGAAGGTCATGTCGACGCCCGCGTCGGCGCGGCCGAAGTCCTGGCCGTTGACCTGGACCAGCAGGGCGCCCGACAGCTTGCCGTCCGTCCAGCGGTCGCCCAGGGCGTCCGGCGTGACGAAGACCGGCGACAGGGCGCTGGCCGGCTTGGACTGGACGAAGCCGAAGCCCTTGGACAGTTCGGCCGGGATCAGGTTGCGCAGGCTGACGTCGTTGACCAGGCCGACCAGGCGGATCGCCGCCAGCGCCTCTTCGCGCGTCGCCCCCAGGGGCACGTCGCCGGTCACGACCACGATCTCGGCCTCCAGGTCGCAGCCCCAGGCCTCGTCCTTCAGCGGGATGGCGTCGCGCGGCGACAGGAAGCCGTCGGAGCCGCCCTGATACATCAGCGGATCGGTCCAGAAGCTCTGCGGCATCTCGGCGCCGCGCGCCTTACGCACCAGCTCGACGTGGTTCACATAGGCCGAGCCGTCCGCCCACTGATAGGCGCGGGGCAGGGGGGCGGCGGCGTCGCGCTCGTGGAAGCGGCCGCGCGGCACGGCTTCGTGCTCCAGGCTCTCGGCCAGGGCGCGCAGCAGCGGCTCGCACCGCTCCCAGTCGTCCAGCGCCGCCTGCAGCGTCGGCGCGATCAGAAAGGCGTCCGTGAACCAGTTCAGGTCGTTGGAGACGACGACGAGGCGGCCGTCACGGCCGTGCTTGAGCGAGGCGAGTTTCATAAGGAGAGGCTAGTCTTGGCTGAGGTGATTGGGAAGCGGGGAGATGAGGGGGGCGGACGCCGTTCGATCAACTGTTCGGGGGCGAGATGACGGCGCGGGCTTCGGCGCCGGTCTGCTGGGCCGGGTCGCGGACCTCGACCTCGACGATGACGGCGCCCGCGGGTTCGTGCGCCCACAGGTAGCGGCGCTCGATCTCGACCGTGCGGCCGGACGGGGCCATGCCCTCATAGGTGTCGCCCCAGGGCGTGACGGCCTTCAGCTCGACCCAGCGCAGACCGCAGGCGGCGTCCAGCTCTTCAATGGCCATTTCCGACAGTTCGTCGGCATGGGGCGCGGGAGGTTCAGGGCTCACAGCCATCGACGGACCTTCTGGCGATAGGCGTCGTATTCGGCGCCGAAACGAGCAGACAGATAGCGTTCCTCGCGGGCGATGACGAAGCGGTCGATCACGATCAGGCAGGGGATCAGCAGGCCCAGGGCGATCGGGCTGTCCATGGCGATCGCCAGCCCCAGATAGGTGACGGCGAACCCCAGATAGATGGGGTTGCGGCTGAAGCGGTAGAGGCCGCCCGTGGCCAGGACCGTCGTCGGCTTCCACGGCTCGGGCGGGGTGCCCAGACGGCGGAAATGGCCCGCCGCCGCTCCATCCAGCAGCAGGCCGCCCAGGATCAAGGCCAGGGCGACGCCGCGCCGGACCTCGGTCGCCAGGCCCAGCGAGGGCTCGGCCAGCCATTGGCCCAGCCCCCACCCGCCCAGCAGGAAGGCGAAATAGATCACCGGCGGCGGCACGACGACGCCGGAATGGTCGCCTTTAGGTCTCAACGCGCGCCTGCTTCGTCGCCGTAGATGGCGACGCGCGCGGGCGAGGTCGATGAGACGGCGCCGCGATACATGCCCGAGGTGTTCATCGAGAAGGCGTGCACGCCGTCCTTGCCCATGACGATGACGCCGCCGTCGCCGCCGATGCTTCCGACCTCGGCGATTTCCGCGTCGGCGGCCTGCTGCACGCCGGCGCCCTCGGCGGTGCGACGGCAGATGTCGCGCGCGACGGTGGCGCGGATGAAATACTCGCCCGTGCCGGTGGCCGAGACGGCGCAGCCGTCGGCGTTGGAGGCGTAGGTGCCGGCGCCGATGATCGGCACGTCGCCGACCCGGCCCCAGCGTTTGGCCGTGGTGCCGCCGGTCGAGGTGCCGGCGGCCAGGCGGCCCTGGCTGTCCACGGCCACGGCGCCGACGGTGCCGAACTTGCGCTCGTCCAGCGGGGCTTCATGCAGGTTGAAGGCCAGCGGCGCGGCCGGGCCCAGGCGGGTCGGTTCGGCCGGGGCGCCTTCCGGGCGCGGCGGCAGGGGCTCGCCCCGATCGCGCAGCGCCTTCAGCAGGGCCTGCCAGCGGCTTTCGGTGAAGAAGAAGGACGGCGCCACCTCCTCCAGCCCGGCCGAGCGGGCGAAGGTCTCGGCGCCTTCGCCGATCAGCATGACGTGGGGCGACTTCTCCATCACCGCGCGGGCGGCGGCGATCGGGTGACGGGTGCGGGTCAGGCCCGCGACGGCCCCGGCGTTCAGGTCCGTTCCGTCCATGACGGCGGCGTCCAGTTCATTCTTCCCGGCCGAGGTGAAGACGGCGCCGCGCCCGGCGTTGAACAGGGGGTTCTCCTCCATCACCTCGATGGCGGCCTGAACGGCGTCCAGCGACGAGCCGCCGCGCGCCAGCACGGCCGATCCGGCGTCCAGCGCGGCTTGCAAGCCTGCGCGATAGGCGGCGTCGCGTTCGGGGCTCAGCTGGGCGCGCTCAATCACGCCCGCGCCGCCGTGGATGGCGAGCGACCATTGCGGCGCATCCTGAGCGACGGCCGGGCAGGCCAGCAAGGCGGCGGCCGCTGCGGCGGCCAAGGCGATGGATTTCATTTCAAGCTCCCCATTCATTCTTTTTCTCCCTTCGCGAGGGAGGCGGATCGGCCGCGATGGCAGACGAGCCGGAGAGGCGGCGTCAATCGCCCAGGCCCCTCCGCCTTAGTCTAGCGTTTATGATGCAGGCGTCGCCACAGGCGGTGGGCCAGGATGGGGGCGAAGCCGCAGACCAGGGCGGCGGCCAGGACCATCCAGAAGCCGCCCCCCAGCCAGTACTCGCCCGCCAGGGCCCCAGCCCCAGCCGCTAGAAGCGGACCGAGCCAGGGCAGCCAGTGCGGAGGCCGAAACCGCATTCAGGCGTCGACCTTGATGACGCCGCGACGGATCTGGTCCAGCTCGATCGAGTCGAACAGGGCCTGGAAGTTGCCGTTGCCGAAGCCTTCATTGCCCTTGCGCTGGATGATCTCGAAGAAGATCGGGCCGAAGGTGTCCTGGGTGAAGATCTGCAGCAGCAGGCCTTCCTCGTCCGAACCGTCGATCAGGATGCGGTTCTTGCGCATCCGCTCCACGTCCTCGCCGTGGCCCGGCAGGCGTTTGTCGATCAGCTCGAAATAGGTCTCGATGGTGTCCTGGAAGTCGACGCCGCGTTCGCGCATGGCCTCGACCGTCTCGAAGATGTTCTCGGTCGTCAGGGCGATGTGCTGGATGCCTTCGCCGTTGTAGCGGCGGATGAATTCCTCGATCTGGGAATTCTCGTCCTGGCTTTCGTTTAGCGGGATGCGGATGGCGCGGTCGGGCGCGATCATGGCCTGGGAGAACAGGCCCGTCGCCTTGCCCTTGATGTCGAAATACTTCTGCTCTTCGAAGTTGAACACCGAGCTGTAGAAACCCGACCAGGTGCGCATCTCGCCGCGACGGACGTTGTGGGTCAGGTGGTCCAGGATTTCGAGGCCCATGGAGTTCTTGCGCTCGGCCTCTTCCCAGCCCTCGATCTCGTCCCAGGCGTCATACAGCGAGCCGTTCTCGCCGTACTGGTCGATGACGTAGAGCAGGCTGCCGCCGATGCCCTGCAGCACATAGGGGTAGTCGCCGGCCAGGGCGCCGCCGCCCGTGCCTTCGGCCTTGCGGGCGCCGCGCGCCAGCGCGCCCTCATAGGCGGCCTTGGCGTCGGCGACGCGGAAGGCCATGCCGTTGGCCGAGGGGCCGTGGTCCTTGGCGAAGTCCGCCGCCTGCCCGGCGGGCGTGCGGTGGACCAGCATGGTGATGTCGCCCTGCTTCAGGCGCACCACGCCGTTGGCCGGGTTCACATGGGTGGGGGTGAAGCCCATCAGCTCCAGGCGCGAAATCATCGCTTCGGGCTCGGGGCCGGTGAATTCGACGAACTCGAAGCCGTCGACGCCGAGGGGGTTTTCCTGGTCGAGTTTGGCGGCGTCCTGCATGACGCGTCTCCTCTCTCTTATGGTTTGACGCGGCTCAAGCCTGCATGGCGCGGCCGCTGATTGGGGCGGAACCTACTGGCGGGGCGGTATCGGGCGCAAGGCGGCTGTGGACTGAAACGGCACACGTTCCGGTGTCGCAGGCGATCGTTCGCCTCTCGCGCCGTTTCGCCTGGCCTGCTATCGGGCGGGGGACGAGAGGCGGGGGCCTCGATCGGGACGCCTGAATGCTTCGCAAGCTCTACGACTGGGTCTTCTCTCTGGCCCGCCACCGTCACGCCACGCGCTCGTTGGCCGTCGTTTCCTTCGCCGAAAGCTCCTTCTTCCCGATTCCGCCGGACGTCATGCTGGCGCCCATGGTGCTGGCCAAGCCGGAACGCGCCTATTTCTACGCCACGGTCTGCACCATCGCCTCGGTGCTGGGCGGAATCCTGGGCTACGCCATCGGCTACTGGCTGGAGCCGGTCGGCATGTGGATGCTGGCCCTGCTGGGCAAGGCCGACACCTTCGAGGCGTCCAAGGCCCTGTTCCAGCAGCACGGCGCCTGGGTGATCCTGATCAAGGGGCTGACGCCGATCCCCTTCAAGCTGATCACCATCGCCTCGGGCATCTTCCAGTTCAATCTGGCGCTGTTCATCGCCCTGTGCGTCGTGACGCGCGGCGCCCGCTTCTTCCTGGTGGCCTTCGTGCTCAAGCGCTGGGGGCCGCCGATGCTGGCGATCGTCGAAAAGCGGCTGGCCCTGTTCACCGTCCTGTTCCTGGTCCTGCTGGTCGGCGCCTTCTTTATGGTCAAGCTGATCGGTCACTGATCGACGCCGCTCTCCGCTCAGTTTATGAGTGGCGCCTGGTTCCTGTGAGGCGCAGATGAGCGCGATCTACAAATTGCTGACCCGCTGGTGGACGGCCTTCGCTCTTGGGGCGTCGCTGGCCATGCTGGGCGCGGCCCATGCGTTCGAGCGGTTCGGCGCAATGCCGCCGTGCAGCCTGTGCCTGAAGCAGCGCGAGGTCTATTGGGCCGCCGTCGCCATCGCCGGGGCCGCCACCTTCTGGGCTCTGTTCAGTCGGGCCAGTCGGGGCACGCCGCGCATCGCCTCCTTCCTGCTGGCGGCGATCTTCCTGACCGGGGCGATCACGGCGGGCTATCACGCCGGGGGCGAACTGAAGTGGTGGGCCCTGCCGGCCACCTGCATGGCCGCGCCGAGCACCACCATCGACCTGTCGGCCCTGACGGCCCTGATCGACGGCACGGGCGGAAGCGCGGGCTTCGTTTCCTGCGGCGACATTCCGTGGAGCTTCGCGGGTCTGTCGATGGCGGGCTGGAACTTTGTGATCTCCCTGACGCTGGCTGTCTTCAGCCTGCTGGCGGCGAAACGTCCCAAGGACGCCCGCGCGCCGAGGAGCTAGGATAGAGGCGTCATGACCCAATCAGCCGAAGCCGTCTCCGCCGCCCGTCGCATTCCCCTGGCCCGCCCCGGGGTGGGGCAGGACAAGGCGCGCCTGGCCGAGATGCTGCGCGTCGACCACGCGGGCGAGTTCGCCGCCGTCCACATCTACCGCGCCCAGCGCGCCGTGCTGGAAGGCCGCAAGGGCAAGGACGGCATCGCCGCCGACCTGACCGAGATGGAGGGGCACGAGGCCGTCCACCTGGCCCGGTTCGAGGCTTTGCTGAACGAGAACCGGGTGCGCCCCACGGCCATGATCCCGCTGTGGAAGCTGGCGGCGACGGCCCTGGGCGCCGGGACGGCCCTGATCTCGGAAAAGGCCGCCCATGCCTGCACCGAGGCGGTCGAGAGCGTCATCGAGAAACACTACGCCGACCAGATCGAGGAAATCCGCGACCGCGATCCCGAACTGGCCGCCGAACTGACCAAGTTCCGCGAAGAGGAACTGGCCCACCACGACCACGCCATCGAGCACGGCAGCCGCGAGGCCCCCGCCTACCGCCTGCTCAGCAGCGTCATCAAGGTCGGCTGCAAGGCCGCCATCAAGATCAGCGAACGTATCTGAAACCCTTCTCCCCTTGAGGGAGAAGGGTCACTTGACGTCAAACGCCAGCATCAGGGTCTTCTGCGCCGGATTGGCGTTGTCGTCGGACAGGATGTAGAGGCGCGTTCCTTCCGCGCGGCGCTCGGCGGCGATCCCTTCGAAATTATCCGTCAGCCCCGGCAGCTTCAGCTCGACCAGCACCGGTCCCAACGTCCCGTCGGCGTCCATGCGGCGCACCCGCGCGCGCACGTCGAAGGGCGGACGCCACGACCGCTGCACCGCGAACCAGCCGTCGCCGCGGGGATCGCGCTCCAGACCGGTCAGCCGCCAACTGTCAGCGGGCGCCGTCGGCTCGACCACGGGGCGGCAACCCTCCAGCGAGCAGTCCCAGACCCCGCCGCCTTCGCCGCCGACGCGCCAGCCGCCGGGCGCGGTCGCCAGCGCCTCCAGGCCTTCGTTCAGCGGGAAGTCGACCGCCGGATGCGGCCGCGCCTGCGGCCGGGCGCTGAGCGCGTCCAGCGGGCCGTAGCTCCAGATGCGATGTTCGCGCTCGAAGCTGACCAGAACCTCGCCGTCTTCGCCCAGAGCCAGCCCCTCGGCGTCGCCCGCAGCCTTGTCGGCGATCGGCTCGCCCTCGGCCGTCGTCAGCCGCCGCACCCGCAGATCGTGCAGCCCCGACAGCTTGCCGTCCGCATCCAGCTCAAGCCGCCCGCGCACCAGATCGCCGGAATCCGACACGGCGACGAAACCGCCGTCGCCCGTCAGCTTGAGATCGGACAGTCCGTGCAGGCTGGAGACGGGCGCCGCGATCAACTGCACTCCGCCCGCATAGCGCACGCCCGTGGCCAGGCGGGCGCCGCCGGGCCAGCCCAGGCCGACCTGCCGGGTCGACCCGCCCGCGGGCGCCCAGCCGTCGGCCGTCGCCTCGGGCGTCCAGGGGCGTGACGTGACCGCGGCCCCGGCGCAGGCGGCCAGGGCGAGGGAGATCAGGGCGGCGACATAGAGGCGGCGATTCACGCCGCGCGCTTGTGCGGAGCCCGTCCGCCCTTGCTGCTGACGGTCTTCGGCTCGGCCTCGAACAGTTCGGCCAGCTTTTCGGTCATGGCGCCCGCCAGTTGTTCGACGTCGACGATGGTCAGGGCGCGGCGATACCAGCGGGTCACATCGTGGCCGATGCCGATGGCTAGCAGCTCGACCGGGCTGCGCGTCTCGATCTTCTCGATCACCTGCCGCAGGTGCTTATCCAGATAGAGGGCCGCGTTGGCCGACTGGGTGGAATCATCGACCGGCGAGCCGTCCGAGATCACCATCAGGATCTGCCGCGCCTCGGGCCGGGCCAGCAGGCGGTCGTGCGCCCATTCCAGCGCCTCGCCGTCGATGTTCTCCTTCAGCAGGCCCTCGCGCATCATCAGGCCCAGATTCTTCTTGGCCCGGCGCCACGGCGCGTCAGCGCCCTTGTAGATGATGTGGCGCAGGTCGTTCAGGCGGCCCGGGTTGGCGGGCTTCCCGGCGCTGATCCACGCCTCGCGCGACTGTCCGCCCTTCCAGGCGCGGGTGGTGAAGCCCAGGATTTCGACCTTGACCCCGCACCGCTCCAGCGTCCGCGCCAGGATGTCGGCGCACACCGCCGCCACCATGATCGGCCGCCCGCGCATCGAGCCGGAGTTGTCGATCAGCAGGGTCACGACCGTGTCGCGGAACGGGCTTTCGCTCTCCATTTTGAACGACAGGGGGCTGGTCGGGTCGGTGATGACGCGGGTCAGGCGCGCCGTGTCCAGCATCCCTTCCTCAAGGTCGAACATCCACGAGCGGTTCTGCTGGGCCAGCAGACGCCGCTGCAGTTTGTTGGCGAGGCGCGAGACCACGCTGCCCAGCGTCGACAGCTGAGCGTCCAGCAGGGCGCGCAGCCGGTCCAACTCCATCGGGTCGCACAGCTCGGCGGCGTCGATGACCTCGTCATAGGCGGTGGTGAAGGCGCGATAGACCTCGACCGCCCGGCCGTCGTCCTGGGTCTGCTGATGGTTGGGGCGGTCGCCTTCGCTCAGTTCGGGGGCGTCTTCCTGGCCCTCGCCGTCGGGCTCGCCCGGCGTGCCGTCGGGACGGGCCTGGCGCTCGTCCTCGGCGGACTGGTCGTCGGCCGTGCCGTCCAGGGAGTCGCCGCCCTCGCCGCCGTCCTGTTCTTCCTGCTCGTCCTGATCCGCCTGGTCCTGATCGGGCTTGTCGGCGTCGTCCTCGCCGTCCTCCTCGGGCGAGTCGCCGCCGTCGGCGTCGCCGGGATCGAGATCCAGCGCGCGCAGCAGATCCTTCATCCGCGCGCCGAAGGCCGCCTGGTCGTCGCCCAGGGCCGCCAGGGCGTCCAGCTCGGCGCCCGCCTTGGCCTCAAGGTCGGCGCGGACCCGGTCCAGCATGGCCTTGGCTCCGTCCGGCGCCGGTTCGCCCGTCATCCGCTCGCGCAGCAGAAGGGCGGCCGCCTCGGCCACCGGCACCTGGGCCGCCTCGGCGCGCAGGGCGCCCGACTTCTCCAGCCGGGTGATCAGGGCGGACTCGAGGTTGCGCCGCACGCCCTTCAGCTCGCGCGCGCCGACGGCCTCGACGCGGGCCTGTTCGACGGCGTCGAACACCTCGGCGGCGTTCATGTCGACCGGGCGCAGCCGCGCATCCAGCGCCGGATCATGATTGGCTAGGCGCAGGGCCAGCCGGTCGGCCTGGCCGCGCAGGGCGGCGCTTTCAGGCGCGGCCGGATCGCGCGGCGGGTGGGGCAGGGACAGGACGCCGTTCGACAGACGCGGCCCGTCCGAGCCGAAACGCACCTCCAGCTCGGCCTGTTCGGCCAGCGCCCGCGCGGCGTGCGACAGGGCGCGTTTGAACGTCTCTACGGGGGTCTCTGCGGCGGCCATCCGCCACACATAGACCATACTGCGACGGGGGAAAGGGGACGAGGCGTCCTAGGTCGGCGATTCCGTCGCGACGGCCCCTAGAGGCGCGTCCGTCCGATCTGGCAGGGCGTGCGGGTCAGCCCACAGGTCGACCGCCGGGCGAACGAGCGGCGGGCCGTTCGCCCCAGCGCGAACCTTGCATGTCTCGCATCATATCCGTCGACATGCGTTCGCGTTGGCTGCTGTTCAGCGGCACCTTGCGACAGACGCGCTGCTGGATGGTGCTGCCCATGGCGCGCTCCCAACTGCAAACCGTCCGCGTCGGGCCGTTCGTCACCGACGGCGGCCGGGCGGAGATGGTGCGGCTGGGCGAAGTCGAAGCGATAGGCGAGCGCAGATCGGCCTCGGCGGCGCTGTCGTCCTGCATCGGCGCACCGCTCAGAACCAGGAGGGCGAGGGTCGAGATCAGCATGGCGGAAGCCTCCCAATGGGGGATGTCAGACGGTCACCATGCGGGCAATCGACCGATGTTGCAACATTGTTCGCTCAACGGCTTCGCTTGAGCCTAGCGGGGTTTCAACCGCACCCGCATGACGCCGCCGGGGCCGACCTCGACGTCGAAGCGGCCGGTGGCGCGGACCAGTTCGGACAGTTTGGCGTGGCCGTAGGTGCGCTGGTCGAAGTCGGAATAGGTGTTGCGCAGCCGGTTGGCGACGCCGCCGATATTGACCCAGCCGTCGCCGTCCTCGTCCATGTCGGCGATGGCGGCGGCGATCAGGGGCACGGCCTCGGCGGGGTTGCGCTCGGCCGGGGGCGACGCGTCCGCGCCCGCCTCGGCGGCGGCGCGTCCAGTCAGGTTCTCGGTGTAGATGAAGCGGGTGCAGGCCTGGCGGAAGCTTTCGGGCGTCTTGCGCTCGCCGAAACCGTAGACCGGGACGCCCTGTTCGCGGATGCGCGCCGCCAGCCGGGTGAAATCGCTGTCCGACGACACCAGGCAGAAGCCGTCGAACCGACCCGAATGCAACAGGTCCATGGCGTCGATGACCAGGGCGATGTCGCCTGAATTCTTGCCCTTGGTGTTCTGGAAATTCTGCTGCCACTGGATCGCCCAGCGCGGCAGGACGTCGATCCATCCCCGCAAGGCCGGACTGGCCGCATCGCCGTAGATGCGCCGCGCCGAGGCCTCGCCCAGGGTCGCGATCTCGGTGAACAGCGCCTCGGCGATGCGGGCCGAGGCGTTCTCGCCGTCGATCAGCACGGCCAGGCGCGGGGCGCGGGCGGCGGGGTTGAAGGCGTCGGTCGGCATGTAGGCTCCGGCGAGGGGAGGAGAGGCGGGAAGGCTCGCCCCGGCCGCGCCCGGAATCAACTGCAAAGAAAACGGCCGGCGGGTCGCCCCGCCGGCCGTCGTCGTTTCAGACGGATCGAAGCGGCTTACTGGGCCGGCTTCGACGCCTCGGCGGCGCGCACCTCGACCGGCAGGCCCAGGGCGTCCAGTTGCGGCTTGACGACCGAGGCGTCGCCGACCACCACCCAGACGAAGCGCGAGGGCTGAATGGCGGCGCGGGCGGCGGCGTCCATCTCCTGCGCCGTCAGGGCGTTGATACGGCCCGCCAGAGTCTCGGGATAGTCGTCCGGGCGGCCGTAGAGGGCGTTGGACTGCAGGGCGCCCAGCACCTGATACGAGGTCTCATAGCTGCCCGACAGGGCGCGCGTGCGGCCCAGGACGGTGCGCTCGCGCTCTTGCGCCGTTACGCCCTCGGCCCCCAGGAAACGGTCGTACTGGCTGACCAGGGCGGCGATCGACTCGCCCGTGCGGTCGGCCTGGACCGGGGCGTTGACGATATAGGGCGCGCGGTTCTCCAACTGGCTGATCGTGCCGCGCACGCCGTAGGACCAGCCCTTGGTCTCGCGCAGGTCGGCGTTGATGCGCGACAGGAAGTCCGTGCCCAGCACCGTATTGGCCGTGGTCAGGGTCAGGATGTCGTCCGTTCCCGACACCGGCAGCACCTGGCCGCCGTAGATCAGCGACTGCGGCGACTGCGGCCGGTCGATCAGCACCACCCGCGCCGAGGTCTGCGGCAGGGCGGCGTCGAAGGCCTTGGCGCCCTTGGCCGTCGCCGGGGCGCGCCAGTCGCCGAAGGCGGCTTCCAGCTGCGGCTTCAGTTCGGTCAGCGGCAGGTCCGACACCACAAACAGCTGTGCGTTGTCCGGACGGATCCAGCGGGCGTGCTCGGCCGCCAGGTCGTCGCGCGACAGGCCGCGGATCACCGCCTCGTCGCCCGTGCCGCCGAACGAACGGCCGTAGGGGTGGCTCTCGCCATAGATCAGCGGCGGCAGGGCGCGGCCGGCGATGGCGGCGGGCTGGGTCTTCTCATTGGCCAGGGCGGCCAGGCGCGTGGCGCGCAGACGCTCGATCTCGGCCGGAGCGAAGGCCGGGTTGCGCACCACGTCCGACAGCAGGGCCAGCGACGGCTGCAGATTGGTCGTCACCGCCGACAGGCTGGCGATGGTGCGGTCCATCGACGAGCCGACCGAAACGTTGGCGCCCAGACGTTCCTGCGCCTCGGCCAGGGCCTTGGAGTCGCGCGTCGTCGTGCCTTCCTGCATGACGCTCAGCATCAGGGTGTGGGCGCCCAGCCGGTCGGCGCGGTCGGCCGCGACCCCGGCGTCGAACTCCAGCGCCACGCGCGTCACCGGCACGGTGGTCGAGCGGGCGTAGACGATCTCGATGCCGTTCGACAGGGCGGCGCGCTCCACCGCCGGGAAGTCGACGTTGGACACCTGGCCGATGGCCGGGGCGGGGTCGCGAGCCACGCGCTGGATCGGCTCGGCCGGCGTCGGGGTCGCGCCCGACGGGGCGGCGGCGGCCTCGGCGTAGGCCTCGCGCTCGCCCGGCATGACGATCTGGCTGTAGACGGGGCGGCTCAGCCATTTCTGCATCGCCGCCTGGACCTGGGCCGGGGTCACGGCGGCGTAGGCCGCCAGCTCCTTCTTGTAGAAGTCCGGATCGTTTGAATAGAGCTGCCCCTCGGCCAGGACCGAAGCCTTGCCGTTGGCGGTCTCCAGCCCCTGGATGCGCTGCGAGGCGTAGCGCGTCACCACGCGGTTGATCTCGTCCTGGGTCGGGCCGTTGGCGATCAGGTCGGCCAGCACGGCGTCCATGCGCTGGGCCACGGCGTCGGCGTCCGCGCCCGGCTTGACCATGGCGGAATAGCTGAACATGCCGAGACGCTGGAAGGTCTGGTTCGAGGCCGAGACGCTGGAGGCCGTCTGTTCGTCGCGCACCAGCACATTGTCCAGGCGCGAGCTGGCCAGGCCGCCCAGCACCGAGGCGCCGACGCTCAGCGGCACGGAGTCCGGATCGCCCAGGCCCGGCACGGCCCAGGTGCGGCTGATGCGGGTCTGGGCCACGCGGTCGTGCAGCACCTGTTCGACCGGCGCCGCCAGGGTCGGCACGGGGGCCGCCGCCGGGGTGTTGACCGGGCCGCGCGCGATGGCGCCGAAATACTTCTCAGTCAGCTCGCGGGCCTTGGCCTCGTCGATGTCGCCCGACAGGACCAGGACGGCGTTGTTCGGGCCGTAGTTCTCACGGAACCAGTCGCGCACCGTCTCCATGCTGGCCGAGTCCAGGTCGGCCATCGAACCGATGGTCGAGTGGCGATAGGGGTGCCCCTCGGGGAACAGGGCTTCCAGCGTGGCGTAATAGGTCATGCCGTAGGGCTGGTTGTCGCCCTGACGCTTCTCGTTCTGAACGACGCCGCGCTGCAGATCCAACACCTCCTGGCTGACCTGCCCCAGCAGATAGCCCATGCGGTCGGATTCCAGATACAGGGTGTAGTCCAGCGCCGGGGTCGGCACCGTCTGGAAATAGTTGGTGCGGTCGAACCAGGTCGTGCCGTTCAGGCTGGTCGCGCCCGCGGCGTTCATCGTCTGGATGTGGCTGGAGGGCGAGTTCTCCGACCCGCCGAACATCAGGTGCTCGAACAGGTGCGCAAAGCCGGTCGAGCCCTTGGGCTCGTCCTTCGATCCCACATTGTACCAGACCGACACCGCCACGACGGGCGCCTTGCGGTCCTCGTGCACCAGGACGGTCAGGCCGTTGTCGAGCTGGAAACGCTTCCACGGAATGTCGACGCGGGCGATCAACTCCGACACCGGCGCGCCGCGCAGCGGCTCGGCCTGGGTCGTCGTCGCAGCGGAGGCGGCGGCCGCAGGCGCGGCGAGAACGGGCGTGCTCACGGCCAGCAGGGCGGCGAGCGCAACGGAAGAAGCGGCAAGGCGCATGATGATTTCAGTCCCCAAAAGATCATGTTGGGGCGGACCTTAACCACGCGCGCCGCCGCCGCAACGCGACACATTGTTATATGGATAATTCTTCATCTTCGGCGCGTCCGGCCTGCGCTTGATCGGAGCGAGGAGCCAGGCCCGCCGCCGCCTCCAGTTCGCGCACCCGATCCCGCAGCGTCTTGCGCTCTCGCATCAGGGCCAGCCATTCTTCCATGCCCGCCTCGCGCTGGGCGGCGTTGACCGCCCAATACTCCTGCTTGGGCCGGATGCGGGTCGGCCTCGTCCCAGATCGCCAGACGGCTGGAGGCGCACTGATCCTGGTTCAGCGCCAGCGCCTTGACCAGCTCCAGCGGAATGTCGTCCAGCGTCACCTCGCCGCGTCCCCGCGCCCGCTCGCTCCTTTGCGCCATCCGGCCATAGGCCTCGGCCAGTTGGGCCAGGGCCCTGGCCTCGTCCCACATCCGTCCCCGCATGGCCCGCGCCGAGGCCCGCATCGCCGTCTCGGCCAGAACCTCCGCCGTCTCATCCGCCTCCCCTTCGGACGGCGCGAACAGGGCTTCGGCGCGAACCGCCTCGGCCGCCGCCCGCTCAGCCTGCATCCGCTCGCGCGCCTCGGCCTGTTCGCGCGCCCGCGCATCGCCCCAGTCGCGCTTGGTCGCGCCATGGACGGTGATCCGTTTGCGCAGGGCGTGCTGGGACACCCGCCACCGCTCGCTCAGCTCCGGCACGGTCGCCCCGTTGCGATAGGCCTCCAGAATGATCTCCCACGTCGCCCGCGACAGGCGATAGTGCGCGGGCTTGGCGTCCAGGGTCTCCTCCATGCGCGCAAGGATAGGACCGGCGCCGACCCAGGCGGGCTGGGTGCGCCGATCCGCCCCCAAGCCTCTGAAAACCCACACGCCCTTACGCTGACCTTAACGCCTCACCCTCCCCTTTATGGGGAGGGTGGTCGCGCCAGCGACCGGGTGGGAGGACGAGGTGATCGCCTCGGCCCCGCCTGTCCCATGCGTCCTGGCCAAGACTCCACGGCAAAGCTAACCTCCGGTAGGCGGAGGGGCGATGATCGACCAATCTAAGGTAGGAACCGACTGGCAGGCGGACGAACTGGACGCCATCGTCGCGACCTATTTCACCATGCTGGCGGCCGAGCTTGCGGGGCGCCCTTACGTCAAGGCGCATCACGCCCGCGACCTGATGGCGCGCACGGGCCGTTCGCACCGCTCGGTCGAGTTCAAGCACATGAACCTGTCCTCGGTCCTGGCCGATCTCGGCCTGCCGACCATCCGCGGCTACAGGCGCATGGACAACATCCAGAACGCGCTCTTTCCGGCTGTCGAACGCTACCTCGACGCCCATCCCGACGCCTGGAGCCTCGGCCTGTCATTTTCCTCCCCATTCCATGGGGAGGGGGACCACGAAGTGGTGGAGGGGGCGACGCCACGCCAGCCTTCCGTCCACGAACCCGATCAACCCTTCGCCTCGCCATGGAGCCAGCCGGACGCGCCGCCGCCCGTCATCCTCCCCATCACCGCCCCGCCGCCCCTCGGCCCGGCGCGCAAGCCCCGGCCCGAGGGGCTCGCCCGCATCGTCCGCAAATACGACCCCGCCGCCCGCGATCACCGCAACCGCGTCCTCGGCCAGTGGGGCGAGCGTCACGTCTTCCACCACGAGCGCGCTTTCCTGATCGCCCATGACCGCCCCGATCTGGCCCGCAAGATCGAATGGACGTCCCAGGAGCGCGGCGACGGCGCCGGCTACGATATCAAGAGCTTCGATCCGGCGGGCCGCGAGCGCCTGATCGAGGTCAAGGCCACGCGCGGCGGCCCCGCCACCGACTTCTTCCTGACCCGCACCGAGCGCGAGGTCTCAACCGAATGCCCCGACGCCTGGCGCCTCTACCGCCTCCACGATCTCGCCGTCGCGCCGGGCCTGTTCCAGCTCAAGCCCCCGCTCGAAGCGGCGGTGACGCTAACCGCGGAGACGTGGCGGGCGGGGTTTTGAGGGCAAAAGAACAAAGGGCGGAAAGCACCGCCTTCCGCCCTTCATGATTTCATTTTCCTCGTACGAGGATCAATCCTCGTCCATCTTCAGGGCGGCGATGAAGGCTTCCTGCGGGATCTCCACCTTGCCGAACTGACGCATGCGCTTCTTGCCGGCCTTCTGCTTCTCCAGCAGCTTCTTCTTGCGGGTGGCGTCGCCGCCGTAGCACTTGCTGGTCACGTCCTTGCGCAGGGCGCGGACGGTTTCGCGGGCGATGATCTTGCCGCCGATGGCCGCTTGGATCGGGATGGTGAACATGTGGGGCGGGATCAGCTCCTTCATCTTCTCCACCATGCCGCGGCCGCGCGTCTCGGCGCGGGCGCGGTGGACCAGCATGGACAGGGCGTCGACCGGCTCGGCGTTGACCAGGATCGACATCTTCACCAGGTCGCCGACCTTGTAGTCGGTGATCTCATAGTCGAACGAGGCGTAGCCCTTCGAGATCGACTTCAGGCGGTCGTAGAAGTCGAAGACGACCTCGTTCAGCGGCAGCTCATAGACGACCAGGGCGCGGCTGCCGACGTAGGAGAGCTCGATTTGGCTGCCGCGACGGTCCTGGCACAGCTTGATCACGCCGCCGAGGTATTCGTCAGGGGTCAGGATGGTGGCCTTGATCCAGGGCTCGCTGATGGTCTCGATCTGCATGACGTCCGGCAGGTCGGCCGGGTTGTGCAGGTCGATCTCGGTCCCGTCGCGCAGGCCGATCTTGTAGACGACCGAGGGGGCCGTCGCGATCAGGTCCAGGTTGAACTCGCGGCTCAGCCGCTCCTGAATGATCTCCAGGTGCAGCAAGCCCAGGAAGCCGCAGCGGAAGCCGAAGCCGAGGGCGGCTGAGGATTCCATCTCATAGGTGAAGCTGGCGTCGTTGAGGCGCAGCTTGCCGATGGCGGCGCGCAGGTCTTCAAAGTCGGCGGCGTCGACCGGGAACAAGCCGCAGAAGACCACCGACTGCACGTCCTTGAAGCCCTTCAGCGCTTCGGCCGTGGGCTTCTTCTCGTCGGTGATGGTGTCGCCGACGGCGGCGTGGGCGACTTCCTTGATCTGGGCGGTGATGAAGCCGACCTCGCCGGGGCCGAGCTGCTCGACCGGGGTGTTCTTGGGCAGGAAGACGCCGACGCGGTCGACCAGGTGCGACGAGCCGGTCTGCATCATCTTCACCCGCATGCCGGCCTTCAGCACGCCGTCGAACACGCGCACCAGCAGCACCACGCCCAGGTAGGGGTCGTACCAGGCGTCGACCAGCATGGCCTTCAGCGGGGCGTTGATGTCGCCCTTGGGCGCCGGCAGACGCGCGACGATGGCCTCCAGCACGTCCTCGATGCCGATGCCCGACTTGGCCGAGCACATGACGGCGTCGGAGGCGTCGATGCCGATGACGTCCTCGATCTGGGCCCGCACCCGGTCCGGCTCGGCGGCGGGCAGGTCGATCTTGTTGAGGACCGGGACGATCTCGTGGTTGTTGTCGATCGCCTGATAGACGTTGGCCAGGGTCTGGGCCTCGACGCCCTGCGAGGCGTCCACCACCAGGATCGAGCCTTCGCACGCGGCCAGCGAACGCGACACCTCATAGGCGAAGTCGACGTGCCCCGGCGTGTCCATCAGGTTCAGGACGTAAGTCTCGCCGTCCTTGGCCTTGTAGTTCAGGCGCACGGTCTGCGCCTTGATGGTGATGCCGCGCTCCTTCTCGATGTCCATATTATCAAGAACCTGTTCCGACATTTCGCGCGCGGTCAGGCCGCCTGTGAACTGGATCAGGCGATCGGACAGGGTCGACTTGCCGTGGTCGATGTGGGCGACCACCGAAAAGTTGCGGATGCGTTCGATAGGGGGCGTCGTCATGGTTCGGCGCGCGTAGCACGGCCGGAGCGATTGCGCCACGGGAGCCGTTGAGCGGAGACTCGAACCGCTACCGGCGCGCCTGCCTTAAAAAAGTCACGACTTCGCCAACTTTATTCTGGGTGGTCTTTTGATCAAATGACGGGATGTCGAGCGTCCTGGCCGCAGGGCTCCACTCCATTTGATCAAATCTTCTCCCGCAAGATGGCCGGAGTGTACGAATTCTCGAGGAAAATCAGGGGTTCTCTTAAGGGGAACGACCCGTGTCATTCGACGATTTCGGCCTTCGGAGGTGGAGGAGCCTCCTTAATCACCTTTGATTGGAGGCAAGGAAATGCGTGCCAAACTAATGACGTCTGCTGCGGTCCTGGCTGGGGCTCTGGCTTTTGCGGGCATGGCTCAGGCTCAGTCCTCGAGCGGTCCGAACGGTGCGGTCGGCGGCAACACCACGGCGACTGACTCCTACAACAGCGGCGGCAACAGCACCGATACTGATGTGGACGTGGACGTCGATGACTCGTTCAACACCGACAACTCCACGGACCTGGATGTGGGCATTTCGGATTCGTTGAACGATAATTCGGACAACTCCACCAACACCAATCTGGAGCTGGGCGTCGACGATTCGTTCAATACGGACAACTCGACCAATACCGACAACTCGACCAACACCAACCTGGAGTTGGGGGTCTCTGACTCCTTCAACGACAATTCGGTGAATGACTCGGGTAACGACAACTCCACCAATATCGGCGACATCCGTGTGTCCCTGAACATGCAGGAGCTCAGCGCCAACGTCAGCAACCTGAGCTTCGACATGTCGGAAGACAATGACGGTCGGCAGAACGGCCGGATTCGCACCGGCGACATCAACCAGAGCGGCGGCGCCTTCGCAGGCTTCGCGGGCATCCAGACGGTGAGCAACAACACCGGCCTGGCTTCGGTTGGTCAGGCGGCCACGGCGATCAGCGCCAACGCCAACGTCACCTTCGGCAACGGCGGCGGCAACTAAGCCTTCGTTTCGGCGGCCGGTTCTCCGGCCGCCGAACTCCTTTTTCCTGGGAGGGAACCATGCTCAGCATTCTGTCGACCCTGGCGTTGCTGGGGGCGGCCGATCCGAATTCGGCCTCTCCGCCGACGCCCCCTCCGCCTTTCATCATCATCGCCCCGGCTCCCGTTGACGCTGCGACTGCGGCTGTGAGCGGTCCGCGTTCTCTGGCGGTGGACGAACTGGATGCTCTGCACGGCCGTCAAGGCGCGTCGTCGGTGATCATCGCCAGCGATCAACTGCTGCAGGCGACCAACAGCGGCAACAGCGTCAACGCCAACACGGTGACGACGGGCGGCATGCGCATCGACGCCAACGCCTTTTCCGGTTTCAACGGCATCGGCAACTTCGTCATGAACAGCGGCAACAACAACAACCTGCAAGGCGCGATCACGATCAATATCGTGACGACGGCCCCGAACCCGTGACACGCTCGTCCGCCCGGCTTCTGCTCAACCTGGGGCTGGCCGCCGTGGCGGGTTTGTCGGCCCTGTCTGCGACTTCGGCCCAGGCCGAGATCCTGCTGAACAACGGTCCCGCCGCGGGCCGGGTGAAGGTGGTCAGCTATCGCGACCTGCCCTTCCGCACCGTGGTGCGCCAGCAGTACGACTTCAGCTGCGGCTCGGCGGCTCTGGCCACCCTTTTGCGCCATCACTACGGCCGCGATGTCGGCGAGGCTCAGGTGTTCCGCGCCATGTTCGCCGATGGGGATCAGGAGACCATCCGCCGCGTCGGCTTCTCCCTGCTGGACATGAAGCGATACCTCGACGCGCGCGGCTATCCCGCCGACGGCTTCCGGCTCAGCCTGGACGAGCTGATCGAGATGAACGCTCCGGCCATCGTGATGATCGACACGGCCGGCTACAAGCATTTCGTGGTCTTCAAGGGCGATGACGCGGGCCATGTCCTGGTCGGCGATCCGGCCCTGGGCCTGAAGATCTATTCGCGCGACCAGTTCACCGCCATGTGGAACGGAGTCGCCTTCGTCGTCCGCCAGCCGGCGGACACCTTCAACGACGCCGAGGAGTGGCGCATCTGGAACCGGTCGCGGCCGGGGCAGGCGCTTCAACCCATGTCCTTGGCGGAACTGACGCGGGAGTTGCCGCCGCTGTATCAAGTGACGACGCGTTTCTCCCTCGATCCCTATCTGAGGTGACGACCATGAGACGCGCGCGTTCAAGCATTCTGCTCGTCATGACCTGCCTGGCGCCGGTCAGTCTGGCGGCGCCGGTCTCGGCCGAATCCGTCGCCTTCGCCGCCGAGCTTGTCGGCGACGCCTCTCTGGAGTCCTTCGCGACCCCGCCGTCGGCGGCGCCATCGCCGGTTGCTACTCCGGGCGAGGTCATGCGCGGGCCTCAGGTCATGACGGACGCGGACATGTCCGAGGCGCGCGGCGGCTTCATGTCGGCGGGAGGCTTCACCTTCGGTTTCGGCGTGGTGGTCCGTTCCTATGTGAACGATCAGCTGGCTCTTCAGACGCAACTGACCTGGACGCCGACCGGACCCGTAAGTCAGCAGGTTCAGCACAACGTCCCCGGCGTGGCTGATCTGGCGGGCGCCATGGCCAGCCTGGTGGCGGGCGGCATCGACCTTCGCGGATTGAGCAACACCGGCGGGGTGGCGGTGGTGGACGGCTCGGGCGCGACGGCGATCCTGCACAACATCACGACCAGCCAGTTGCAGAACCTGATCATCAACAACGCCGATAATCGCAACATCCGCCAGGACATGGAGCTGAACCTGGTCCTGCCTGACCTGGCGACGATCCAGACCAACAGTCAGATGCACAACTACGGATCGAACATCGCCCGCGACATCGACTGGGCCGGACTCAGGAGCCTGGGCGGCTTCTAGGCCGCAACGTTCGAGTCTCTCGGGGGCCGCCGTCGGGCGGCCCCTTCTTCATGTTAGAAGACGATGGGCAGGCGCAGGATGAAGCGCATGTCGGGCGCATCCTCGGTCACGCCGAACTCGAAATTGCCGTTCAGGCTGTAGCGATCGTTCAGCAGGTAGGACATGCCGAACTGCAGGGCGCCGACCTGAAGCGCATCGGACTTTTCGGTGATGTCGTTCAACTCGCTCTTCGTCGGCCGAATGTAGTTGTGCTTGTAGCCCAGCGAGAAGGAGAAGCGCGGGTTCAGCGAGAAGCCGAAACCGATCGACAGGCCGATGGCGTCGCCGGGATCGACCTCGCCGATGCGGATTTCGCCCTCGGTCTTGTTGATGTCGCGCGGCAGGTGGGCGAAGTAGCTCAGGCTGCCGAAGATGACCGCCGGATCGCTGGGGTACAGGAAGCTGATGCTGGGCTCGACGCCCCAGAATCCCGAGCCTGTGGCCAGGCGGGTGGCGATGCCGAACTCGTCGCGATCGATGTCGAACGGCCCTTCGCCCGTGTCGCTCTTGACCCTCAGGCCGGCGATGAAGATGGGGCGTCCGCGCTCGCCGCCGTTGATCTGATAGCGCAGGGCCGCTTCGACGTCGCCGACGCCGTCGCCGCTCAGGTCAATGGTCCGCGTCACCGCTTCGTCGCGCTGCTGCACGGTGGTGATGGTGTCGTTGCGCCAGACGTAGGGCACGCGCAGCTCCGCCTCCATGCGCGGCCCGATGCCGTATTTCCCGGCCAGGGTGACGACGCCGGTGTCGCGATCGGCCTCATTGGCCTCGATCACCCCGATTTGCACGCCGGGCACGATCTCGATGCCTCGGAACACCAGGCGGTTGGCGCTGGAGCGCGTGTACTCGGTCGAGACGTCCAGGGTGAATTTTCCCGGTTGGCTCAGCACGGCGATGCCTTCGGGAATGGCGGCCAGCTGCTCGCGCCGCACCTCGGGCGCGGGCGGCGGCGGGGCTTCGCTCGGGGGCAGGGTTGGTTGAGCCGGGCCGTTGGGCGCGATGGTGCTGGCGACCTGCTGGCCGGCGCGCAACTGGTTCAGGGTTCGATCTGCGAAGACCGCTCGGCCCGAGGCGTCGGTCTGCACCTGCCAGCGCGGATCGACGGACGGCGGCGCCATGGCGGCGCGTTCGTTCAACAGGGCTTCCTGCGCCTCGATACGGCGTTGCTGCTCGATGACCAGAGCTTCCAGCCGCGCGACTCGCGCCGCCAGCTCTTCGTCCTGGGCCAGGGCGGCGCCGGGGGCCAGCAGGGCCGCCATGGCGACCGAGGCGCCGATCATCCGCAGCGCGGACCCGGTCCGGCGCGGCGGTCGATGCTGTGAAAGAGGCGGGCGGGGCCGAGACGGTTGTCGGTGGGGGCTCATGACGCTCGCTCTCTCTCTTTTCGTTCGGGTTTCAGTGAAGGGCGTGGTCGTCGACGCCATAGTCGCTGGCGGCGCGCAGATGGGCCTCGTCCAGAAGGGTGACCCAGCCGCTCTGCATGGCGATCAGCCGCCCGCGCCGCATCTGGCCCAGGGTGCGGCTGACATGGACCAGGCTCAGCCCCAGGGCGTCGGCCAGGGTCTCCTGGGTCAGCGGCAGATGCAGGCGGTCGCTGGTGCACAGCCCGGCGCGCTGCAGCCGGTCGCGCAACTCCAGCAGCAGGTGGGCCAGACGCGCCTGGGCGGATTGCCGGCCCAGCCGCACCACATGGTTCAGCAGGCAGGTTTCCTCGTATCGGCGCGACGTCGCCAGGGCGCGGCGCAGCCGATCGTGGCGCGGGTCTTGAAGCGCCAGGATCTCGCGCAGCATCAGGGCGTCGACATATTCGACCCGCGTCAGGGCGATGATGGTCGTCTCGTCCAGCGGACGCGGATCAAGGCTCAGCCCTACGGAGTCTCCGGGCAGCAGGAAGCCGAAGATCTGGCGCTGACCGTCGGCCAGGATACGTTGGCGGCACGCCCATCCGCTCAGGATCAGGCGCGGCGAGGCGGCTCGGCCGTCGGGATCGAAAGGCTGGCCCGCGGGCACCGCTTCCTGAAACACGCACAATCGTCGGATCAGGGCGCGTTCTTCATCGCTCAATCGGGTGATGGAGGCGAGATTGCGCAGGGCGGCCAGATCGGCCGGCGCAGTTACGGAACGGCGCACGCTGACCGCGCGCGTCACCATGCCCTTGCGGGCAGGCGCGACCCACCACCTCCGGCGGTCCGGCTTCCGTCCCTCTCGCACACCATCTCGGGCGTTCCTCCGGACAAGAAACGGCCACAATGCGACGGTCGTTCCGGCCAAGGCGCAGAAACGTTGATTTTATATTAACTTGGCGATGGAGGGCGTGGGTCGTGCGTCGCGCAGCCAGAGCGAACGGCGCATATTACGGCCGTCCCGCCTTATATCATCATGATAAGGAGAGATGGCGCACCCGAAGAGATGGCTCGGTTGGCTGATGTCGTCGGTCATCTGTCGCTCATGATCTGGAGCGTCCAGCCATCGTCACCGAGGCGATTCCGGTCAACGGTCCGGGCACCGGCGAACGGGCGTGTGCGACCGATCCTGTCGGCTCCGGGCGGGCACGATGTCAGCAAGCCGTAGTCGATTGGCTACGTCCGGTTCAGACGTGCGTCACGCTCTCCAGACGGTCTTCCTCGACCGTGAGCATCGAGCGTTTGATGGCGGTCACAGTCATGGGCGAGGCCCGATGGAGCCGGGCGGTGGCTCGGATGCCCTGACCGTCTTGCAACGATCTCCTGATCGCTTCCACACGGTCGTCAGGCATGGGCTTCCGCCCGGACTTCTTGGTCGTCCGACGAAGCCCGGCGAGGATGCGCTCACGGATCATGGCTCGCTCGAACTCGGCGAAGACGCCCAGCATCTGGAACATCATCCCGGCCTGAAGGCGTCGATGTGTCGAGGCCCTGCTGGTGCAGGTAGAGGTCCACATTCTTGGACTGAATGTCGTTCAGGAAGGCCACGAGGTCGGGGAGGCTGCGCCCGAGGCGGTCCACGCTCCACGCCATGATCTGCTCGAAGTCCTTGCGCGCCACGCCCTTGAGCAGCGCGTCGTAGCCGGGGCGCCGATCACGTCCCTTGACGCCAGAGATGCCTTCGTCGGTGAAGGTCGCGGTGACGGTCCAGCCCTGACGCTCGGCGACGGCCAGCAGATCGCGAAGCTGGTTCTCGACGGTCTGGTTCTTATCGGCCGTGCTCACACGGGCGTAGATCGCGACGCGCTTGGTCAGGGGTGTTCTCCGATTGCAGTTGGGAGAACGTAAGGGTCTCATGGATCGGCAGAGCGTCAATCAGATCGGGCGAACGACCGCTCTTCCCTCGGCGCGATGAAGAGCCGGTCGCAGTCGTCACCGCTGGTCAATGGGATGACCTCAAACTCTTCCCCTGCCGCCTCCACGGCTTCAGCGGCCAGTTCGTTGAACTCCTGCTCGAAGCCGGATCGGCGGAACAGCACCACGCCGTCCTTGGCGTCGAGCACTCCATACGCCGGGGAGCCTTCGAGAAGGGTGTTGAGCCGATCCATGTTCTTGGAAGGCGTGAGGCGTCGGATGGTTCAGAAACGGCTCAGTTGGGAAGTGAGGCGACGATCCCGGCAGGCCGTCGTGCGGGCACCGTCAGGCGCGGTCGCTTCCGCTTCCAGTGCGGCAATGGCGTCGTATTGAAAGGCGAGTCGTAGATAGTGCTGACGATGCTCGACGACGAAGGTCTTGCTGGCCTGCTCTCGGGCCAGCGCAGCCCGCAGTCGATTATAGCTGGTCGGAAGACGCATGGCGATCTGAACGCCGATCACAGGGCCGCGTTCCCCAACCGTTGTTTTCGAGGTGACTCCGCTCAGCGAGCATCAACCGCGTCCAGCGGCATGACGAACATCTGGCTGTAGCCTTGGTGGCCATCGCTCGTGGTGAAGACCACGAACTCCTCGCCCGCCTGTTCCGCCGCCTCGCGCACGATGTCGCTGAACTCGTCGATGTGGTCAGGCTTGCCGATCAGCGTGAAGCCGTCCCGTTCGACCTTTACGTCGTAGGCGGGTGCGCCGCGCTTCAGCTTGTCGAGAGCCGTCCCATGGCGGAAGCAGAACATGGCTCTGCGAGGGGCACAACCTGCGTCTTCGGAAACAGATGGAAGCGGGCACAAAATATCGACTACGCCAGCACTGCGTTTGCGGGCCGTGAAACACAGCGATTTCCACCCCTGTTTTCGAGAACGGTCGTGGTGGGTTTTTCGAGCGATCTTCCAGCCGATGTCATCGCGATCTGGCTGAAGCCTCTGTCAGGATCGCAGCCAACCTCGCTCCGACTATGCCGCCAACTTCCAGCCCGATCTGGCGGCGGCACCCTTGGGCACAGGGGAAGAGAGAAGTTTTCCCCCTTTATCGGCTCTCCTAATAAGACCTCTATTAGCAAGTCCGTTAACGGGGGAAGTTCGGCTGGAAGACAAAGAGGTCGCTCCGCTCCTTTCAGATGCCTCTCTCACCACGTCGAAAGATATGGCCGCCGCCAGTTCTCGACGGTTATAAGTAAGGAAAGGTGGGCGGGACACCGTTGGAGGTCATGTTCCAACGAGGATCAGCAGGTCGATCACTTTTTCACACTTACGGAGATCGTGATCTCGTTGGTGGTGCTCGGCCTGTGCTTGGGCATTCCCGTGTAGTCGAAGTTCCGCCAGCGTGTTTCGGCCTCCAGAACCTCGCCCCATGCCCGTTCGAACATCGTCGTCAGAACAAAGAAGGATGGATGGGCCCGATGAGACGGATAAACCTCGCGAAGCCGTCAGCGCGAGAAGGTGGGCCTCTACGGCATTCGTCTGGTCGTCGAGGCTCTCGAAGATTGCCTTTCGCTGGGCGGCCGCATCTTCTGAAGCAGCGATGGCAGCAAACGCCTCGACGCGGCCGCCTTTCTGCGCCGCCCCGAACAGTCTGCATTCTTCTTCATAAGCTGGTCGTCCCGCCATCGGATTAGGGTCGTAGAGGATGGCTTGGGCACGTCGGTAGAGTTCGCTGTCCCGCCACTCCTCGATCATCGAGACCACTGTGTGGACAGGGAGGCGTTCCACATCGTCTTGGAGCTTGGTCCAATCCTGCTGACCCGATTTGCGATCATAGCTCCGCTTGATCGGTGCAGCGCGATGTCTCCCAAAGGCTTCGACTTCCGATGTTGGATACCAAGCCGTTCCGCCTGTGGGGCTGGTCGTAGATCGGTAGTAGGCCGGGCCACTGCCGATGCCCTCGGAATCCGGCATAGCCAGATTGGCAAGATATCCCTGACTGACATCGAGATCCGGCGGCCGCTTCTGCCCGAGTGCGAAGCTGGTTCTCGGGGATGCCGAGCAACGCAGCGAGCGCGGATTTAGTGATCGAACGATAGGGGGAAGCGGCGTCGGACATTCGTCCAACCTCGCACCCTGAAGCTTTCGATCAGGTTTCGGAGCGGCCCCGAGTGAGAACTCGGAAGCCAATGTGAGAACTCGGAAGCTTAAGTGAAAATCCGTCCTTCGGACATCATTTCCCCGTCCTCGACCGCAATGGCGCCAGACATCACAACGCTCTCATCACCAACCGATGAGGACGTCACAAACACATGGTCATCCGCCGCCAGAAGGTCGCTGAAGTTCAGAAGGCTCCGGCCGCCAACGACAACCTGCCCATTACCACGCCGCCGCCCGCCGCGCCGACCGCGCGACTGGTGAAGGGTGAGTGCGTCGCCTTCATGGACTCCATGGTCGCCGGGTCGGTCGATCTGGTCGTGACGTCGCCGCCCTATCTGAACATCGGCATGCCCTATGGCGACACGTTCGCGAGCATCGAGGACTACATCGAGTTCTCGCGCCGATGGATCACGGCGGCGGCTCGTATGCTGAAACCCGGCGGCGCGATGTGGATCAACGTCGGCATGCATAAGGCCGGGCCGAACAGCCGTGTGCCCATCACCTATTATCTGTTTCCCCTGATCGCGGGCACCGGCTTAACCTTCGTTCAGGAGATCGTCTGGGACCGCCGCGCCCAGCAGAACACGACCCAACGCTTCTCCACTCGCTCGGAACGCTGGCTCTATCTGGTGAAGCCCGGTGTGTTGAAGGGCGGGCGCGGTCGTCCGAAGACGATCACCCCCACCTTCAATCTCGACGATGTGCGTCGTCCTTCGACGTCGGCTGACAAGCGCAACAACCCGGCGGGTGCCAACCCCGCTGACATCTGGGCCTTCACGCAGGTTCACGGCACCGCCAAGGAGCGCACCAGCCATCCGTGCCCGTTCCCGCAAGCCATGATCGAGCGCATCGTGCTGGCCTGCTCGAACCCCGGAGATGTCGTGCTCGACCCGTTCGGCGGCTCGGGAACGACGGGTGCGGCGGCTGTCGAACACGGCCGTTCTGCGGTTCTGATCGAACGGGAACCGACCTACTGGCCGATCATCGAGAAGCGTCTGGGCCTGCAAGAAGATGCCGTTCGTCTGTTGCTCGGCGAAAGCCTCGCCCGCATGGGTGAAATCGCCGACCAGTCGGTGGACCTGATTGCGGCCGATCTTCCGTATGGCTGCACGCGAGCGGCTTGGGATGAGATCATTCCGATGGCTGCTCTGTGGGCCGAGTATCGTCGCATTTTGAAGCCGACCGGGACCATCGTCCTGACTTCGGCTGGTCTGTTTTCCGCCAAGCTGATGATGGCGGCACCCGACCTCTACAAACACTCCTTGGTCTGGGAGAAGACGCGCGCCAGCCGCTTCGTCCACGCGAAGTCGCAGGTTCTGATGCAGCATGAGGACGTTCTCGTGTTCTCGAAGGGCGGCATTGGCAATCGCGCTTCCAATCCGATGACCTACAACCCGCAGGGACTGGTCGAACTCGCCGAACCTCGCATGAGCCGCAACGGCGGCATGGGATCGGCCCTCTACCAAACTCACCCCTACCGTTCCGATTCCGACCGTCGTCAGACGCACACCAACTACCCCCGCTCGGTCTTGCGCTTTCCTTCGGTCAGCAAGGGCATTCACCCGACCCAAAAGCCTGTCGAACTGTTCGATTGGATCGTCCGCACTTACTCAAATCCCGGCGACGTCGTGCTCGACAACACGATGGGAAGCGGAACGACCGGCTGCGCGGCGGTGGCTGCCGGGCGCAAGTTCATCGGCATCGAACGCGATCCCGAGTTCTTTGAAATCGCGAAGCAACGCATCGAAGCGGTCATGCCGGTCCTGCTGCTGGATGCGGCCTCGGCGGCGCGTGACGATTTTGAAGGTGCTGGAATGACGTCGCCCGCGAATGACGACATCGGGCGCGAAATCCCCTCCAGTGACGTGACCGGAGCGACGGTCATCAATGGCGACAGCCTGACCGAGATGAAAGAGATGGCGGACGGCTCCGTGGACATCATCGTGACCAGCCCGCCCTACAACCTCGGCGAAGGACAGGGCGGCTTCCCGACGAAGAATGGAAATTGGCGACGCGCCAAGCTTCGCGATGGCTACGACGGTCACAACGACGCGATGCCTTACGCCGATTACGTCGAGTGGCAGAAAGAGTTTCTGCGCGAGTGCTGGCGACTAATCCCCGAGGACGGGGCCATTTTCTACCAGCACAAGAACCGGGTTCAAAAAGGCGTTCTGCGGACGCCCCACGATCTGAATCCCGGCCTTCCGCTTCGCCAGATCATCGTGTGGGATCGTGGTTCCGGCATGAACTTCAACTCGGCTTTCGCCACCCCGTCGCACGAAGTGATCTATGTGTTTGCCAAGCCGAAGTTCCGGTTTCGCGACAAGCACGGCTTGAAGGATGTCATCAAGCTTCTGCCGGATCGCGACAATCCTCATCCGGCCCCGTTCCCGGTCGAACTGCCGCGCATGATCATCGCAGCAACGAAAGCCAAAACGGTCCTTGATCCATTCTGCGGCTCTGGATCGACTGGAGTCGCCGCGCTGATGGAAGGACGACGTTTTGTCGGCATCGACCAATCTGCCGACTACTGCGCCATGACAAAGCGGCGACTTACTGCGACGCCAATGGAACGGGCGGCTCGAAGCCTTGCTGACATCCACAGTCGCTTCGAGCCAGCCAATCTGGCGGCGTAGCCGACTTCGCTCGCCCACTCCCTTCGACGTGGCCGCGATAATCTGCTGGCGCGTCAGACGACCATCGCTCCGACCTCGCAGTCGGATGCTGATCACCCCCAACTCGCACTGGAGAACAATATGGCTACCGGACACATCAGCGTCGAACCGATGACCCTCGCAGAGGTGATCGAACTGGCCGAAGCGCAAGGCTACACGGTCAGGGTCGAACCCGGAACGCCGACCGTAATCAACCTACTGTCTGAAGACGAACGCCACGGATGCTTCGGCATGTCGGAAGAGGTGGGCCTCGATGGCGAGACCCATGTGGGCAGCATGGGTGATCCGAAGCTCGACGGACTGGAGATGGCTGGCGAGGGGTCCGAAGAATACGTCGCTATCTGCGGGGAAGAGTAGCGGGTTTCGGCGTTGACGCGGAGCAGCCCGAGGCGCCCTCGGCTTCCGCCGCTAAACGCCGAAGACGTTCGAGGAGCAGGTTCTGGCGGTTCGCCAACCAGTCTTTTGGAAGTTGGTGGCGCTTCCAGCGTTCAAGATCGTCAACCGGGAATAGGAGGTCATCGTCGTTCATCGCCGTGCCCCCTTCTCCAGCCATAACACTGCCCAACCGACCCGGAGTGCGAGCATGAACCGGCATTCGCGCCAGAGCGTCTGGAACAGGTCGATGAGGGCATCGCTCGAAGGGCCGCGACTTCCTCGGAGGCAGAGGTAATTCTCAGCGCGGCCAAGCCACGCGCTGCTGAAATGTCGATGGGAGTCGGTTAGTCCGCGTTCGTGGAAGTGGTGGTAGATATCCATACCGGTCGCTTTCGTTTCCGGTATTTATCCTCAGGGATAGATCGCATGATCTCGATATTGCGACGTGTCGGGAAGCCGAACGATGGGCAACTGTTCATCCCACTCAACATCAAGGCCCACGCTTTCGGCGGCTCCCCTGAAAGCTGACGTGCCCCTGAGAATTTCCTCCACGCGGAGCTAGAGTCCGCCCCTTGAAAGGACGGACGGAATGAAACGAGCGAGATTCACGGAAGAGCAGATCATCGGGATCCTGCGGGAGAACGAGGCCGGCGCGAAAGCGGGCGAGCTGGCGCGCAAGCACGGCGTGTCTGAGGGCACGATCTACGCCTGGAAGGCCAAGTTCGGCGGGATGAGCGTGTCGGACGCCCAACGCCTCCGGGCCCTGGAAGATGAGAACGGAAAGCTGAAGCGCCTGCTGGCCGACGCCATGCTCGACAAGGCGGCGCTGAACGATCTGCTCTCAAAAAAGTGGTAGGGCCCGCGGCGATGCGCCAGGCCGTCGCCCATGTGAAGGCGACGTTCGGCGTCAGCGAGCGGCGGGCCTGCTCCATCATCAAGGCCGACCGCAAATCGGTGCGCTATCGCTCTTGCCGCCCGCCAGACACGGCGCTGCGGGAGCGGCTGCGCGCCCTGGCTGTCGAGCGGCGACGGTTCGGCTATCGCCGGCTGTTCGTGCTGCTGCGACGTGAAGGCGAGCCTTCGGGCAAGAACCGGATCTACCGGCTCTACCGCGAGGAAGGTCTGACGGTGCGCAAGCGCCGCTCCCGTCGTCGAGCCATCGGCACGCGGGCGCCGATCCTGATCGAGGCAAGGCCGAACGCCCGCTGGTCGCTGGACTTTGTGCACGACCAGTTCGCCACGGGCCGCCGCTTCCGCATTCTCAACGTGGTCGACGACGTCACCCGCGAGTGCCTGGCGGCGATCCCCGACACCTCGATCTCGGGACGCCGCGTCGCGCGCGAGCTGACAGCGCTGATCGCTCGACGGGGCCGTCCCGCCATGATCGTCAGCGACAACGGCACGGAATTCACGTCCACGGCCATCCTGGCCTGGGCGCAGGATCATGGCGTCGACTGGCACTACATCGCGCCCGGCAAGCCGACCCAGAACGGGTTTGTGGAATCCTTCAACGGCCGGATGCGCGACGAACTGCTCAACGAGAGCCTGTTCTTTAGTCTGGATCACGCCCGCCAGAAGGTCGCTGCCTGGGCGCTGGACTACAATACCCGCCGGCCGCACTCGTCGATCGGCTACCTCACCCCGGAGGCCTTTGCCGCCAGTCTGACCGCAACAGGCCGACCCGCTGCGCAGTATGAAAGCTGCGCGGCTCGGCCTGTTGCTCAACCCACGCTGCGAGGCGTAACTAACCCAAGGACTCTGGTCGCCGCTGGATGAAAACTCAGAGGCACGTCAGTGAAACCAAGCTGTTCGGTGAAGTCCCGATGGGGGCCACCGGCTATCGGTCTTCGACCTTCTCGGCGTGGTTTCGTCGCTTCGTCGCTAAAGCCGGAGCAGACTCACCAAAGACCTGCTTTCACAGCTTCCGCCACGGCTTTCGCGACGCCCTACGGGAGGCGCGCATCGACCGAGACATCGCACTCGCGCTCGGCGGGTGGACGACGGCGAGCGGGGCCGCGTCGGTTTCCGATGCCTATGGGAGCGGCTATCGCATCGCCACGCTGAAGGAGGCTATCGACCGTGTTCGATATACGGGCCTCGATTTATCGCACCTTTATGAACAATGAAGCACACCGCCGCCTGTCTGGTAACGATGATGTTACGATTGATGCATATCAATGGTTTCCACCATCGAAAATCGTAGCGTCACCATAACGCAATAGAGGAGAGCGTGATGAGGGGTTTTGTCGATGACATTGACCGGTTGACGGTCGAGAACAAGGATTTCCGCAGGGTGCTCTACACAGGCAAGCACCTTCAACTGGTGCTGATGGCTTTGCGACCCGGCGAGGAAATCGGCGAAGAAGTTCACGACGACCACGACCAGTTCTTCCGCATCGAAAAGGGCGAGGGAGAAGTGTGGATCGATAACCAGCGGACGAAGATCAAAGCGGATGACGCGATTGTCGTGCCAGCGGGTGCCCGCCACAACGTAATCAATACCGGCGACAAAAAGCTGAAACTCTACACTGTCTACGGCCCCCCCGATCACAAGGACGGAATCGTGCGCTCCACTAAAGGGGAAGCTGAGGCCAGCGAAGAGCATTTCGACGGCACCACAACGGAGTAGCTCGCGCAACGCCGCCGACACCCTGACCTACCTCCGAGAACCACGGTTTTTGGTCCTCGCCTATTGATGTGAAATGTGAGTTTAATAGCGAGGCTCGGTCGTCGTGCGAGACCGGCCCAGCCCGGCCAGTGGATTAGGCTTGACCCCCCTCAACCCTTTATCTTTGCCGGGCTGCTTCTTGAGGGAGAGGCTTGGGTTCAGGATGGACGGATACACGTTCTACACGCTGCCCTCGTCGGCGAATGGGCGTCATTTCAGCCCGGCAACACTGCCATCTGACGAAGCCGCCATCGCACGAGCCACGGGTGCGCTGCGCGATTGTCCCGTGACCAAGAAGTGGCCATCTGGACAGGCTCTCGTTTCGTAGCGAGGGTCGCTAAAGACCGAGACTAATAATCTATCTCTCAAGCGCGACGCTTGGCTGCCGTTGGGCTGTCCGTCCCCAACGATCTCCAGATTTCTTGCTTCCCGATGATGCCTTGAAGGGCGTCAGGCACACGCCGCCGATAGTGAATCCTACCGCGCTTCAGAACGAGATGCGTTCGAACAATGTGTAGACGCTTTGTGTAGACGCCCTTGTCACGATTAACCCAACGATCAGAAGAGTTTAGCTCCTGACAGTCAGTCGGATTGTGTAGACGCTTTGTGGGGGCATCGTGCGAAAACGGTTGTGCGGACGGTAATTCCGCAGCGTTTTCAACGATGGTGGGAGAGATGGCGCACCCGAAGAGATTCGAACTCCTGACCCCCAGATTCGTAGTCTGGTGCTCTATCCAGCTGAGCTACGGGTGCGCACCGCCTTGCGGGCAGGGCCGGGTATCTAGCGGGTCGCTTTCGTGCTGGCAAGCAGGTTTTCTCAGAAAATCTTGAGAAAATGCGGGGTTGGCCTCGGAGGCCTGCGGGCCTAGGCATAAAGCCTCCCTGTAATGTCCCGGAGTGCTTGAGTGCGCGCCTTTTCCTTCTCCCATCTGCGCCCTGCGCGCAGGATTTCCTCTCTCGCGGCCGGGACGGCGCTTGCGGCCCTGTTGCTGACGGGATGCGCGACGACGGCGGAAGGGGTTCAGGCCGAGGCGGCGCCGGTTTCGGCTGAGGCGCCTGCGGCGGCGCAAGCCTCCGTCGCCAGGGGGCCGTTCGTGTCGGCGGCCAACCCTCTGGCGGTCGAGGCGGGGATGAAGGTGCTGGCGCGCGGCGGTTCGGCCGTGGACGCGGCGGTGGCGATCCAGGCGGTGCTGGGTCTGACCGAGCCGCAGTCCTCGGGTTTGGGCGGCGGCGCCTTTATGATGTTCTATGACGCCGGAAGCGGCGCGATCACCGTCTATGACGGACGTGAGACGGCCCCCGCCTCCGCCACGCCTGAGCTCTTCTATGAGAACGGCAAGCCGCTGGCCTTTGTCGATGCGGTGTTGAGCGGACGCTCGACCGGGGCGCCGGGCGTGGTGCCCATGCTGGCCCTGGCTCAGCAGCAGCACGGCGCCCTGGCCTGGTCCGACCTGTTCGGCGACGCCGAGAAACTGGCGCAGGACGGTTTCGTCGTCAGCCCGCGTCTGGCCGGCATGATCAACGGCGATGCCCCCCAGGCGAAGACGCGCTGGGCGACCGAGTATTTCACCAAGCCGGACGGCGCGCGCTATCAGGCGGGCGAGACCTTGCGCAATCCGGCCTACGCCGAGACGGTGCGCCGCATCGCGCGCGAGGGCGCGGCCGCCCTGCAGCAGGGCCCGCTGGCCGAGGCCATCGTCGCGGCGGTCAACGAAGGCCCGCGACCCGGCGCCCTGACGGCCGCCGACATCGCCGGCTATCGCCCTGTGGTGCGCGAGGCCGTGTGCGGTTCCTATAAGATCTACACCATCTGCGTGCCGCCGCCGCCGTCCAGCGGCGCCTCCATCCTGGAGCTGCTGGCCATGGCCGAGCAGACGCCGGACATCGACAAGGGGCCGGACAGCCCCGAGGCTTGGGCCGCCTTCGGCCAACTGCAACGGCTGATGTACGCCGACCGCGACCGCTATTTCGGCGATCCGGCCTTCGTCTCCGTGCCGGTCGCAGGCCTGCTGGACCCGGCCTATGTCGCTGAGCGGGCGGCCCTGGCGCCGGCTCTGCGCGGCGCGGCGCCCTATGGCGTGCCGGCGGGGGCGCCGAACGTCGGCGCGGACGCCACGCGCGAACCGGCGGGCACCTCGCACCTGGTCGTCGTCGATGCGAAGGGCGACGCCGTCAGCATGACCACCACGGTCGAGAGCCTGTTCGGTTCGGGCCGGATGGCGGGCGGCTTCTTCCTGAACAATCAGCTGACCGACTTTTCCATGGTGCCGACGGCGTCGGACGGCACGCCTGCGGCCAACGCCGTGGCGGCGGGCAAGCGGCCGCGCTCGTCCATGTCGCCGGCCCTGATCCTGAATCGCGAAGGACGTCTGATCGGCCTGCTGGGCTCGCCCGGCGGATCGTCTATCCTGGCCTATAACGCCAAGGCCCTGATCGGCGCCCTGGCCTGGGGGCTGCCGCTGCAGCAGGCCTTCGACCTGCCGAATCTGGTGGCCAAGGGCGACGGCTTCGGCGCCGACACCGAAGGCTTCCCCGAGGCGGTGCGTGACGGCATGGCGGAGCGGGGCGTCGAGCTGCGGCCCAATACGACCGAGACTTCGGGCCTGCATGGCGGACTGTGGCGGAACGGGCGCTGGGACGGGGCGGCCGACAGCCGCCGTGAGGGCGTGGCGCGGACGCAGTAAGGGGCGCGAGGCCGCCTAGCGCGGCGGGCGGATCGTCAGTTGGAAGGCCACCAGGCCTTCCGACACATCGGTTCTGATGCCCTGATAGCCGCGCAGGCCCTTGGCCTCGATCTCGCGATAGACGACGCCGAAGGAGCTCTGCACTGAGCCCCGGCGATAGGCCACGCCGATGGAGGCGTCGCCCAGGTAGGTTCCGGCGTCCTGGCTGACCCCGGACCGGGCGAAGTCGCCGTCGCGGGTGCGGGCGAAGTTGTAGCCGACCGCCCGCTTGGACCCGGCCGCGTACAGATACCAGCGCGGCCGCTCGCCGAAGGCCTCATCGCCGTTGGGGGCCAGGCGGTCCAGGTTCTCGCCGATGCGCAGGGTGGCTCCCGCCTCGGCCGAGGGGCCGTCGCTGCCGACGCCGAAGCCGGCGTGGGGCGTCAGCGACACCTCCAGGCCCGAGGCCGTGCGGCCCTTGGCGGCGGTCCAGCCGCGCGTATAGGTGACGTCATAGCTCTCGCCCGAGAAGGCGACGGGGTCGAGGGCGCGCGGCGGCGCGGGCGAGCCGTCGGCGCGGCGCAGTTCCCCGGTCGTGGTGATCCGCAGTCGGTCGGTGAAGCCGTCACCGGCGAACCAGGCTTCCTGGCGCAGTTCGCCCTGATCGGCGCTCAGTCGGGCGACGTCGCTGAACTGCACCGGGGCGCCGAAGGCGGCGTCAGGTTTGGCGGTGAAGGGCAGGCGGCTGTCCAGCCGGGCGACGGCGTCCTCGAACCGGATGGCGTCGCCGCCGCGCGCGGCGATGGGGCCTTCCACAACGGTCTGCGGCATGGCGAAAACGGTCGTCGGGGCGACCGCCGCGATCATCCATCCTGCCCATGCCATCCGACGCATCAACGGTGCCTCCCGATCCGTTAACGCTTCCACTGTGCACGAACGCCGGGGAACCGCAACGGACTCTTTTACGCCACATTCCTTTATGACGAACGAAACCGCCCGGAGAGGGTTCCCCGGGCGGCTCAAAGGCGATGGCGTTGAGTGTGAAGGCTTGCCTTACTGGCAGGCCAGGCACTCGTCATAGTCGGTGCGGGCGATGGAGAAGAGGTCCGGCTGGTTCGGATCGATCTCTTCTTCCTTCTTGTCCTCGGCGCCGGCGAAGGCGGCGCGCTGCACCGACTTGGAGCGCAGATAGTAGAGGGACTTCAGGCCCCGCTCCCACGCCGACCAGTGCAGCATGTGCAGATCCCACTTGTTGACGTCGCCGGGGATGAACAGGTTCAGCGACTGCGCCTGGCAGATGTCGCCGGTGCGGTCGGCGGCCAGTTCGATGACCCAGCGCTGATCCAGTTCGAAGGCGGTCTTATAGATGGCCTTCTCGTCGTCGCTGAGGGCGTCCAGGTGCTGGACCGAGCCTTCGTTCTCGAGGATCGAAGACCAGACAGCCTCGGTGTCGATGCCCTTCTCGCCCAGCAGATCCTGCAGATAGGGGTTCTTGACCGCGAAGGAGCCCGACAGGGTCTTGTGGGTGTAGATGTTGGCCGGGATCGGCTCGATGCCCGCCGACGTACCCCCGCAGATGATCGAGATCGAGGCGGTGGGGGCGATGGCCAGCTTGTGGCTGAACCGCTCCATCACGCCGCGATCGGCGGCGTCGGGGCAGGGGCCCTTTTCCTCGGCCAGGGTGCGGCTGGCCTTGTCGGCCTCGCGGCGCAGGTGCTTGAACAGGCGCATGTTCCAGCTCTTGGCCATGGCCGATTCAAAGGCCACGCCCTGCGACTGCAGGAAGGAGTGGAAGCCCATCAGGCCCAGACCCACCGAACGCTCGCGCTGGGCCGAATAGACGGCGGCGGCCATCGACGATGGGGCGCGGGTGATGAAGTCCTCGAGCACATTGTCGAGGAAGCGCATGATGTCCTCGATGAAGCGGGGCTCTTCGCGCCACTCCAGGAAGGTCTCGGCGTTGACCGACGACAGGCAGCAGACGGCGGTGCGCTCGACGCCCTTATGGTCGAGGCCCGTGTGCAGCATGATTTCAGAGCACAGGTTGGACTGCTTGACCGACAGGCCCAGATCCTTCTGGTGCTGCGGCATCTGCCGGTTCACCGTGTCCGAGAAGATCAGATAGGGCTCGCCCGTCTGCATCCGGATCTCCAGGATCTTGGTCCACAGGTTGCGAGCGTCGACGGTTTTGCGGGCCTCGCCGTTCTTGGGCGAGATCAGGTCGAACGGCTTGCCGTCGCGGACCGCCTCCATGAAGGCGTCGGTGATGTTGATGCCGTGGTGCAGGTTCAGCGAGCGGCGGTTGAAGTCGCCCGACGGCTTGCGGATCTCAAGGAACTCTTCGATTTCCGGGTGGTGGATGTCCAGGTAGACGGCGGCCGAGCCGCGACGCAGCGAGCCCTGCGAAATCGCCAGGGTCAGCGAATCCATCACGCGGATGAAGGGGATGATGCCCGAGGTCTGACCCGCGCCCTTGACCTTCTCGCCGATGGAGCGGACGCCGCCCCAATAGGTGCCGATGCCGCCGCCGTTCGAGGCCAGGGAGACGTTTTCGTTCCAGACGTTCTGGATGCCGTCCAGGCTGTCGTTGACCGAGTTCAGGAAGCAGGAGATCGGCAGGCCGCGATCCGCGCCGCCGTTCGACAGCACCGGCGTCGCCGGCATGAACCACAGCTTGGACATATAGTCATAGACGCGCTGGGCGTGGTCCGCGTCGTCGGCGTAGGCCGTGGCCACGCGGGCGAACATGTCCTGATAGCTTTCGCCCGCCAGCAGGTAGCGGTCTTCCAGCGTCTTCTTGCCGAATTCGGTCAGCAGGGCGTCGCGCGTGCGGTCCAGTTTCAGGCCGTTCACCACCGTCAGCTCCGGCTTGGTCTCGGGCGACGCCGAGGAAACCGTAGAGAATTCCGTCGTCTGCAACGCTTCGCCGCCAGCCATTTTCGTCCCTGTCCCGAACAAATGCGATTAGAAGGCCGTACCGGTTTGAGACACTACATCTAGTGGCTGCTTGCCGGTGTTCGGCTAGATATATGGGTGCATATCCCTAACCGCAGGTAAAGCTCTTGACGGGAGCTTTTCTGACGAATCGGTGGGCGGCTGATCACACCCTGTGGAAATGACTCAGGAAATGCGGGATCACATTTTTCACCGAACCGTCGTCGATTTCTGCGAGGGCTGACAGGGAACACCGCAACAGCTTGGCCGTTAGCGCCCCATGGCCCCGCATCCCACCGCCTTCCTGACCCGCGCCCTGCGCGTCGCCCGCACGGAGATCGCCGCCGTGGCCGCCATGCTGGTGGTCGCCCTGGGGGTGTTGATCTTCATCGAGGTGGCCGACGACATTCAGGAAGCCGACGGCCAGGCCTTTGACCATGCGGTGTTGGCGGCGGTGCGGCCCTTCGCCGATGATCCGGGGCGCCCCTGGGGGCCGTGGTGGCTGCACGAGGCGGCGGCGGATCTGACCTCGCTCGGCGGCATATCGGTGCTGACCCTGTTCGCCGTCATCGCCATCGGCTTCCTGCTGATCATGGGCAAGCGGCTGTCGGCGCTGATGCTGGTCGTCGGCCTGGCGGGCGGGGTGGCCCTGAGCGAAGGCCTGAAAGCCCTGTTCGAGCGCGAACGGCCGCCCGAAATCTATCAGGCGGTGGAGACGCTGAACGCCAGCTTCCCCTCGGGCCACGCCCTGCTGTCGACCGTCTTCTATCTGACGCTGGGGGTCATGCTGACGCGCGCTTTTCCACGCAAGCGGCTGAAGGCCTATGTTCTGGGCTGCGCGGTGGCGATCGCCCTGCTGATCGGGCTGACGCGCATCTATCTGGGCGCGCACTGGGCGTCGGACGTGTTCGCGGGGTGGAGCGTGGGCGCCGCCTGGTCGATGGCCCTGTGGCTGATCGCCTACGCCGCCGAGCGGCGCCAGCGCCTGCACGACGCGCCCCTGCAGGACGCGCCCTAGGCGTATGGTTTTTTAGACCAAGGTCTAGCGCCGCGAAGGCGCGCGGCTGTCGGATAAAGGCGATCAGAAGCCGTCGCCACGCAAGCGACGGACGCCCTCAAGGACGACGCTTCAGGAGTTTCCCATGACCGATTTCGCCGCCCTCTACGCCGAACGCCTGACGACGCCTCAGGCGGCGGCCGCCCTGATCCCGTCGGGCGCCAAGGTCGCCATGGCCCTGGGCGTCGGCCAGCCGCCCGCCTTGCTGAAGGCCCTGGCCGATCGGGCCGAGGCGCGGCAGGTGTGGGACGTCAACCTCTACTACCTGCTGTCCACCGCCATCGCGGGCGAGACGGTGATGCGCTTCGAGCTGACTGACCGCATCCGCCCGCACAGCCTGTTCCACGGCGCTATCGAGCGGAAGCTGGAAGCGCGCGGGATCGAAGAGGGCCGCCGCGCCGTCTGGTTCGTGCCGACCGGCTTCCAGCAGACGCCGCGCGTGCTGACGCGCGAAATCGGCGTCGACACCCTGCTGGCGACGGTCTCGTCGATGGACGCCGAGGGCTATTTCAGCCTGGGGACCAACACCGACTACGCCCTGGCTGTCTCCAAGAGCGCCGAACGGGTGATCCTGGAGGTCAATCCGCACATGCCGCGCGTGTTCGGCGATTGCCGCGTCCATGTTTCGCAGGTTGCGGCCCTGGTCGAGCATTCGGCCCCCTTGCTGGAGGCGGGCAAGGCGCCGCAGCAGCCGCAGGATCTGGCCATCGGGGCCTTGATCGCCGGCATGGTCGAGGACGGCTCGACGCTGCAGATGGGCATCGGCGCCCTGCCGGACGCGGTGTGCGCGGCGCTTCACGACCATCGCGACCTCGGCATCCACACCGAGATGCTGACGCCCGGCCTGGTCGAACTGATGAAGGCGGGCGTCGTCACCAATGCGCGTAAGACTCTGCACCCCGGCAAGACGGTCTTCACCTTCTCGATGGGGAACCGCTCGACCTATGAGTTCCTGCACGAGAACCCGGCCTTCGAGGCCCGCCCTGTCGACTATGTGAACGACCCGGCGGTCATCGCCCGCAATGCGAAGATGATCTCGGTCAACGCGACCTTGCAGATCGACCTGTTCGGCGCCTGCTGCTCGGAATACCTGAACGGGCGGCAGTACACGGCGTCGGGCGGCCAGCTGGACTTCGTGCGCGGCGCGGCGGCGTCCGAGGGCGGAAAGTCGATCATCGCCTGCCACTCCACGGCGGCCAAAGGGACGGCCTCGCGCATCGTGGCGCGTCTGGACGGCCCGGCGACGACCCCGCGCAACGACATTCACTATGTCGTCACCGAGCATGGGGCGGTCAATCTGAAGGGGCTGACCGACGACGCCCGCGCCCGCGCCCTGATCAGCCTGGCCGCGCCCGAATTCCGCGAGGGGCTGGAGCGTGAGGCGAAGGCGATGGGCCTGCTCTGACGCGCCTCGGGGGAGATTTCCTTAACTTCTTCCGGGAGAAGCTGGCGACGAACCGGGGAGGGTGAAGACGGGAATGCAGGCGCACTGGCGGATGTTTCGTCATGCGGCCGGCCGCGAGGCCGGCCCTCCGGCGGCGGCCTATGTCATTCTATTCGTCCTGTGTCTGCTAATCGGACATTGGAACGCGTCGACCTATAACGCCGTGATCATCTGGCCCGCCAACGGCGTGCTTTTGGCGGCCTATCTGCTGCTTCCTCGGCGCAAGGCGGCGGCGACCTTGCTGGTCTGTTTCGGGTTGAATCTGGTCAGCACGGCATTGAGAGGCGACGCCCAGCCCTTCGTCTGGCTGAACCCCCTGCTGAACTTGGGTCAGGTTTTGATCGCGGGCGTTTTGGCGCGTCGATTTTGCGGTGCGGCGCTCGATCTGCGGCGCCCGCGACGGTTTCTTTGCTTCGCCTTGGGCGCCGTCGCGCCGGCGGTATTCCTGACCACCACCCTGTCCTGTCTGCTGGCGGCGTGGCTGCGCGACTATGCGCCGGAACTGACGGCTTTCCTCTGGACGCACCTGTTCATGATGGAGGCGCTGGGCCTGCTGATCGTCACGCCCAACCTGCTGTTCCTGGCGCGGGCCCCCAGGTTCCGCAATGAGGCGACCGCCCCCTGGCTTGTGCTGGGCATGGCGGGGCTGACGGCGGCGATGGTCTTCTGGGTCTTCAGCCAGCCGAGCTCGCTGCTGTTTCTCATCTTTCCGCCGCTGATGCTGGCGGCCTATCGCCTGTCGCCGCCGTGGATGGCCGCGACGATCCTGGTGTCTGTCGGGATCAGCTGCATTTTGACGCTGGAGGGGTACGGTCCCATCGCCGCCGCGCCGGTGGCGGACGTCGCGGCCTTGGCCCACCTGCCCCTGCGGCTGCGACAGATGCCGCTGTACCATGTCTTCCTGATGGTGTTGGTCTTGACCTCCTTGCCGCTCAGCGCCCTGATGGCGGAACGTCGCGCCAGCGTCGCGCGGTTGGCGCGACGCACCGCCCTGGCCTTGAAGCAGCGGCGCCGGGCAGAGGCCGCCGCCGCCGCCAAGGCGCGGTTCCTGGCCGTTATGAGCCATGAGATGCGCACCCCGCTGAACGGCGTCAGCGGCTACGCCGACCTGTTGTCTCAGCGCGACGACCTGCCGGAGGAGGCACAGACCTACATCGAGGCGGTTCGCCAGGCAGGGGAGGAGATGCTGCGACTGGTCGAGGATGTTCTGGACGCCTCGGCCGGGGATGATGCGGTGCAGGTCGAACCCTTCGATGCGACAGGCCTGATTCGCGACCTTTGCGCCTCGGCGGCGGTCGCCGCCCGCGCCAAGGGGGTGGCGTTCGAGCTGAAGCTGGACGCACCGGACACGGCCCTGCGCATGGGTGATCCGCGTCGGCTGGCTTCGGCCCTAAGGCATCTTCTGACCAATGCGGTCAAGTTCACCGAGAGAGGCCGGATCGAGCTGGAGGCTCGACTGGACGCCGAAAGCCTGACCCTGACGGTGCGGGACACGGGGCCGGGAATCGCACCGGACCTGGAGCCGGCGCTGTTCGACCTGTTCCAACTGGGCGACGATTCCCTGAACCGGCGGCACGGGGGGGCGGGGCTGGGCCTGCCCGCCGCGCGTCGACACGCCCGCGCCATGGGGGGCGACGTGATTCTGGGCGAAACGTCCGATCGGGGTTCGGTTTTCATCCTGACCGTGCGCCTGGGCGAGGGGGCGGTCGAGGGCGTCGGCGCGGCGGAGGTCGCGACGCCTGCGCCTGCGCGATCCGACGGGCAGGTCACTCGCGTTCTGGTGGTGGACGACCATCCGACCAACCGCCTGGTGTTGCGGATCATGATGGAGGCGGCCGGCTGTCGGGTGGTCGATGCGGCGGATGGCCTCCAGGCCGTCGAGCAGGCCTCGGCCGAGGCGTTCGACCTGATCCTCATGGATGTGCGCATGCCGCGCCTGAACGGGCTGGAGGCGACGCAGATCATTCGCAGCGGCGGCTCGGCCTCGTCCTCGGCGGCGGTTCTGGCGGTGACGGCTGACGCCATGCCTGAGGACGCCGTACGTTGCTTCGGGGCGGGCATGGACGGCCATCTGGCCAAGCCGATCACCCATGAACGGCTCTACGCCGCCGTGGACCAGGCGTTCCGTGCGGCGCACGCGCGTCTTGCGGCCTAACCCTCCCAGCCCTCGTCCAACGGGAACCGCTCGGCCCAGAAGGATTGAAGCTCAGGCAGGGCGTCCACGCGGCGAACGATCTCGGCCATGCCGGGCGCTTCGGCGTAAAAGCGGCGACGCCGAGGCGTCCAGCGGCTTGCGACGGCGACATAGAGGTCCAGCACCGTCATCTCTTCGCCGAGCAGGAAGCGGCCGGGCGTGATCTGGGCGTCCATCATCCGCCAGCAGTCGGCGATGCGTTCGATGGTGCGGCGCTGGATTTCAGCCTGGGCTTGCGGATCGTCTCCGGCCAGGCGAGACGGCTCGTCCCGCACCCAGAACATCGAATAGACGGCGGCGGGGATGAAGCTCATCCAGCGCAGGAACTGCGCCCGGCGCGGATCGTCCAGCGCGGGCGACAGCCGGGCCTGCGGGTGGGAATCGGCCAACCAGATCAGGATGGCGGCGCTTTCGGTGATGACCTCGCCGCCCGGCGTGACCAGGGCCGGAATCTGCCGCATCGGATTGACGGACGCCACCTTGCGCCGTTCGGCTTCTCCCTCCCACGTCGGGGCCTCGATGACGCGATAGTCCTGCCCGATCAGCCGCAGCGTCGCCTCGACCGGGACCGAGCCGGACCCGGCGGCGCCGTAGAGCGTGAAAACCATCCCCATCTTCCTCCCCAATTTCCTGTCACGGAAACACCATATCTAGCGGTCGGTTGAAAAGTGATCGCTAGATGTGCGCATCTTCCCTTGTCCCCGCGCGCCGGCGGACGCATGGTGAAACGCACTTCTTCCGGATTCGCCCCAGGTCTTCTTCGATGAACGCTCCCGCCACGATCATTCGTCCCGGCACGCCCGGTCTGCTGACCCCCTCGGCCGCCTACAAGCCCTTCCGCTATCCGTGGGCCTTCGACATGTGGAAGAAGCAGCAGCAGGTCCACTGGATGCCTGAAGAAGTCCCGATGGGCGAGGACGTCAAGGACTGGGCCGCCAATCTGAACGACGGCGAGCGTAACCTGCTGACCCAGATCTTCCGCTTCTTCACCCAGGCGGACATCGAGGTGCAGGACAACTACATGGAGCGCTACGGCCGGGTGTTCAAACCGACCGAAGTGAAGATGATGCTGGCCGCCTTCGCCAATATGGAGACCATCCATATCGCGGCCTACGCCCTGCTGCTCGAGACCATCGGCATGCCCGAGAGCGAGTTCGGCGCCTTCATGGAATACGAGGCCATGAAGGACAAGCACGACTACATGGGCCAGTTCGGGGTCGACAGCGACGCCGACATCTGCCGGACCCTGGCCATGTTCGGAGGCTTCTCGGAAGGGCTGCAGCTGTTCGCTAGCTTCGCCATGCTGATGAACTTCCCGCGCCAGTCCAAGATGAAGGGCATGGGACAGATCGTGTCCTGGTCGGTGCGCGACGAGAGCCTGCACTGCGAAGGCATCATCAAGCTGTACCACGCCTTCAACAAGGAGACGGGCGCCGTCACCAAGGCCGTGGCCGACGACATCGTCGACTGCTGCAAGACGGTGATCGAGATGGAGGACAAGTTCATCGACCTGGCCTTCGAAATGGGCCCGGTGAACGGCATGACGCCGGACGACATCAAGGCCTACATCCGCTTCATCGCCGACTGGCGCCTGCGTCAGCTGCATCTGCCGGAAGTCTACGGCGTGACCGAGAATCCGCTGCCGTGGCTGCAGGCCCTGCTGTCGGGCGTCGAGCACGCCAACTTCTTCGAGGCGCGCGCCACCGAATACTCCAAGGCGGCGACGCAAGGCGCCTGGCACGGCGCCGACGGCGTCTGGGACAGCTTCGACAACATGATGAAGCGCCGCACGGAATCCGTCGGGGCCTGATCCGGCCTGATCTCAAGCGAGAAAAGGGCGCCCCGACGCGAGGTCGGCGGCGCCCTTTCCTTGTCTGAAGCCTCAGTTCGGCGTCTTGCGGCCCGCGTTGCAGCGCGCCGTGTCGCCGCGCTGACAGGCGGCGGCGGTGGCCCGCCAGTCGGCCATGTCGCGCTCATAGCGGGCCTGGGCCTCGTCGGCGGCGCGCAGATCCGCCTCATGCCGTTCGCGATCGGCCCGCGCCTGCGCCTCCGTCTGCTCCACTTCGGCTTGCCAGCGCCGCTGGGCCTCGGCCTGAGCGGCCTGATTGGCGCGGTCTTCATTCTCGGCCAGGTCGTTCTGGGCCACGATCTCGGCGTTCAGGGCCTGGGTTTGGCGCAGCTCGTCGGGATCCTGGGCCGAATCCGGCGCGCGATGATAACGCTCGCCCTTGGACAGCAGCATTTCGGCCACGGGATCTTTCGGCGCCGGTTGCGGGCGGGTCTGGCTCTGGCCCTGAGCGTAGGCGGAGCCGGCCGCCAGCGAGAAGGCCAGGGTCGTGGTCAGCATCAGCGCCGCCAGGGGACGGGCGGGGCGGGTTTGCGAGGACGGGGGGCGGGTCATGGAGCGCTCCTGGCGGGAGGAATACGAAGGACCGCAAGCTTGGCGCTTTCGGCGTTCAAAGGAAACAACGTCCGGGACGGCGTAAGGCTGCCGTCCGGCGCCCTAGAGCGGCAACAGAAGCTCGAAACGCGTGCCCTGCGGTCCGGTGTCCAGCAGCGTCAGGGCGCCGCCGTGGTTGGCCGCCAGCTCGCGTGAAATGGTCAGGCCCAGGCCCGTGCCGTCGGCCCCGCCGCCGCTGACGAAGGGCTCGAACAGGCGATTGGCCAGGCGCGGCGGAATGCCGGGGCCGTCGTCGCGCACGGTGACGGCGGCCATGCCGCCGCGGGTCTCGGCGCTGACGGTGATGGCGCCCTTGCCGCTCTTGTCCTTGCTCTGGGGCGCGGTCTCGATGGCCTGGCGGGCGTTGCGCATCAGATTGACCAAGATGCGGTGAAGCTGGTCCGGGTCGGCGTTGACGGTGAAGCGGGCGGGCAGGTCGCGCACCAGCCGCACGCCATCCGGCTCCAGCCCCGCGTCCTCGGCGGCGGCGGCCACCGCGCGGGCCAGCAGCATCTTCTGAAGCTGGGGCGCCGGCTCCTCGGTCTTGCCGTAGGCCAGGACGTTGCGCGCCAGGGTCGAGGCTCGGTCCAGCGCCCGCTCCAGACGGGGCAGGGCGGTCGCCACCAGGGGGTCGGACGAGGTCGACAGCCGCTCGGACGCCATCTGGGCCGAGGTCAGCATGTTGCGTAGGTCGTGATTGATCTTGGCCACCGCCTCGCCCAGCGCCGCCAGGCGCGCGCGCGAGCGCAGGGACTGGCGCACCTCCTCCTGCATCCGGGCCAGTTCGCGTTCGACCCGGCCGATCTCGTCCTGACGGTCCGAGGGCGTTTCGGCCGGGCTTTCCGGATTGGCGGCGAAGCGTTCAATCGAGCGGGTGACGCGGCGCAGGGGCTGCAGCACCAGCATCGACAGGGAGGCGTAGAGCAGGCCGCCGGCCACCGGCCGCGATCAGCAGCGACATCATCAGGCTGTTGACCAGAAAGCCCTCCAGCTCCTTCTTCAGCGGCTGGGCCGGGGCCAGGATCTCGACCAGATCGCCCGAGCGATAGCGCGGCGCCGCCTGCACCCGCAGCGAACGGTCGGGGTGGCCGAACAGGGTCTTCCACGGGTCCAGCAGCCGCGCCCCTACGTTGCGCTGGCGCAGGTCGATCAGTTCGGGCGCGCGCGGCAGGTTGGGGGCTTGCAGCAGCAGTCGCCGCACCCCCTGTTCGCCGATGACGACCGACTGCACCCCGCCGATGCTCAGCAGCTGTTCGGCGGTGGAGTCCTCGACGGCGGAATAGGGCAGGGCCTCGACCCCGACCGAGGCCAGCTCAGCCGCCTGCAGCCGGTCCATCAGCCACCGCTCCTGGAAGGAGGCGGCGCTGGGCACGATGATCAGGGCGGCGACCGCCAGGGTGAAGGCGACGGTCAGCAGCAGCAAGCGGCTGGACAGGCCGTCGGGCGCGCGGGGCTGCAGCCGTTGGCGCAGGACGCGCCATGGGGCGGGTGATGTCGCAGGCGGTCTGGCCGTCGTCGCCGGGGCCAGGGGCGTTTGAAGCTCCGTCGGAAGGGCCTCGCGTTCCGTCATGACGCCTCCATGCGGGGGCGCGCACGCAGCTTCTGGGCCAGCTTGAGCAGCAGGGGCAGCAGCATGGACAGGAAGGCGACTCCCATCAGAGGCCAGAAGAATTCCGCGAACAGGCTCCGAATGTCAGGATTCGGGTCCGTGATCAGAACGTCGTGCAGGCTGTCGCCGATCCAGCAATAGATGGTGTGGGCGGGCAAAAGGCCGATGAAGGTGGCGATGACATAGGGGCGCAGCGGCGCCGCCATCACGCCCGCCGCCACATTGATCATGTGGAAGGGCACGGTGACCACCAGCCGCGCGACCAGCACATACCAGAAGGTGTTCTTGTCCACCCCGGCGCAGACCTTGTTCAACAGGCCCGTATCGGCGGCGGCGCGGCGGCGCAGGGAATCGCCCAGGGCGGTGCGCCCCACATAATAGACGGCCAGGGCGCCGACGGTGGCGGCGAAGGCGGTGGCGACGCCGCCGACCCACGGCCCGAACAGATAGCCCGCCGTCACGGTGATGAAGACCACGCCGGGCACCACGCTGGCCGTCAGCAGGCTGAAGATCAGCATCAGGGCGCCCAGCATCAGCAGGTAGCGCTGGGCGGTCAGGGCCTCCAGCGCCGTTCCGTGCTCACGCAGGGTGTCCAGCGACAGATAGCGATTCCAGCCCATGCCGAAGATCAGGGCGACAGCGGCCAGCAACACGGCCAGGGGCAGAAATCTTTTGACCCGGTCCAAGCCGCGCTCCGTCTTCTTCGTTCCGGCATCCTTAGCGGATTTCCTTGCGCTGCGCGCCCCTGCCGGAATTGCGGGAAAGCGGCTTCGGCGTTGACTCTCGTCCTGTCGCCGCTTATACGCCCGCCTCTCTCGCGGCTGACGCTTGTGTCTGTCGCCAACCCCAGTAACCCGGAGCCGACCGTGAAGCGGACCTATCAGCCGTCGCGACTCGTGCGCAAGCGCCGTCACGGCTTCCGTTCTCGGATGGCCACCAAGAACGGTCAAAAGATTGTCGCGCGTCGCCGCGCCAAGGGCCGCAAGCGCCTGACGGCCTGACGTCACGCGCCCATTACCCTTCAGGGCGGGCGCATGACCGATCTGATGAAAATCGATCGCCTGTTGAGGCGGCCCCAGTTTCTGGCGGCCGCCAAAGGCGTTTCTCAGGCTCGCGGCGCCGTGGTGGTCCAGCAACTGGATCGCGCCGACGGCGACCCGACGGTGCGCCTGGGATTCACCGCCACCCGCAAGATCGGCGGCGCCGTCGTGCGCAACCGCGCCAAGCGCCGTCTACGCGAAGCTGCGCGCCTGCTGACGCCCCTGCACGGGCGGGCGGGATGTGACTATGTGTTCATCGCCCGCATGGGCACGGCGGACCGCGACTGGGACCGCTTGCTTGACGATGTGAAATCGGCCCTTACAAGGCTCGCAACCCCGCGCACGGCTTCCGATATGGGAGACCGGGCCGTTTCGACCGCCCGCGCCGCCCCCGACCCGCGCCCCGCCGACCAGGACCGCTGATCCCGATGCAGAACGAGAACTCGCGCAACACCATCATCTTCTTCGTGTGCGCGGCCCTGATCATGGGCGTCTACTACTTCATGGTGATGCGCCCGCAGGCCGAGAGCCGCCGCCAGGCGCAGATCGTCGCCGCCGAGCAGCAGAAGGCGCGCGAGGCTTCGGCCGACGCCGGCCTGACGCCGTCGGGCGCCGCGCCGGGCGTCTTCATCAAGGATCGCGCCCAGGCCCTGGGCACGGTCGCGCGCGTGCCGATCCAGACCCCGACCCTGAAGGGTTCGCTGTCGCTGCAGGGCGCGCGCATCGACGACCTGTACCTGACGAACTACAAGGAAACGCTGGACAAGAATTCGCCGCCGGTCGAGCTGTTCCGCCCGCAGGGCATGGAGCACGCCTATTTCGCCCAGTTCGGCTGGAGCGGCCCGAACGTCGCCGGCGGCGTGCCCGGCCCCAACACCGTCTGGCGCCTGACCAAGGGTTCGACCCTGACGCCGACCACTCCGGTCGAACTGACCTGGGACAACGGTTCGGGCCTGCGCTTCACGCGCGTCGTCTCGATCGACGACCAGTACATGTTCACGGTCAAGGATACGGTCGCCAACCTGGGAACCCAGGCCATCGCCATCGCACCCTACGGCCGCGTCGAGCGCCAGGGCGTTCCGGTCGATCTGGGCAAGCAGATGATCCTGCACGAAGGCGCCATCGGCACCTTCGGCGACGGGGACGGCTATTCGACCGAACAGGTCAAGTACAAGGACTGGGCCAAGAAGCCGCGTATCGAGAACCAATCGACCGGCGGCTGGCTGGGCATCACCGACAAATACTGGCTGGCGGCCCTGATCCCCACCCAGGACGAGACCATCGAGGGCCGCTTCTCGGTGCGCGACGCCCAGGGGATGAACATCCACGAAGCCGCCATGCTGGGCGCCACCCACACCATCCAGCCGGGCCGCCAGATCGAGGAGACCCAGCGTCTGTTCGCCGGGGCCAAGCGCGCCGAGGTGCTGAAGGCCTATGAGCAGTCGCTGAACCTGCCGCGTTTCGTCTACGCCATCGACTGGGGCATGTTCTGGTTCCTGACGCGCCCGATTTTCACGGTGGTGGAGTTCTTCTACGGCGTCCTGGGCAACTTCGGCCTGGCCATCCTGGCCCTGACGGTGGTGGTCAAGCTGATCCTCTTCCCGCTGGCCAACAAGTCCTACGAGAGCCTCTCGAAGATGCGGAACCTCCAGCCCAAGATGGAGGAGATCAAGAAGAAGCACGGCTCCGAACCGCAGAAGCAGCAGCAGGAGATGATGGCCCTGTATCAGCGGGAGAAGATCAATCCGCTGGCGGGCTGTCTGCCGATGGTGGTGCAGATCCCGGTCTTCTACGCCCTGTACAAGGTGCTGTTCGTGACCATCGAAATGCGTCACGCGCCCTTCTTCGGCTGGATCCGCGACCTGTCGGCGCGCGACCCTTCGACGATCTGGAACCTGTTCGGCGCCATTCCATGGGATCCGGCGACCCTGCCCATCCTGGGCGGCATCCTGAACGGCCCGCTGCACCTGGGCGTGCTGCCCCTGGTCTATGGCTTCACCATGTGGCTGCAGATGGCGATGAACCCGCCGGCGCAGGATCCGATGCAGCGTCAGATCTTCGCCCTGATGCCGATCGTCTTCACCTTCATCATGGCGCCGTTCGCAGCCGGCCTGCTGATCTACTGGGCGTGGAACAACGTGCTGTCGATCATCCAGCAGTATGTGATCATGCATCGCTTCAAGGCCGAGAACCCGATCGACGCCTTCCTCGCCCGCTTCAAGAAGGCCTGATCGGTTGGACGCGTCTGACGAGCCCAAGGTCGGGGAATATTCCGACGCCGAGATCGAGGCGGCGCGCGTCCTGTTCGCGCGCCAGGCCAGCTTCGTCCTGGGCTGCGCCAAGATCGAGCAGCTGCCGACCCCCGACCTGCCCGAGATCGCCTTCGCCGGCCGCTCCAATGTGGGCAAGTCCAGTCTGATCAACGGCCTGGTCGGCATGCACAAGCTGGCCAGGGCCTCGAACGAGCCGGGCCGCACGCGCGAGGTCAACTTCTTCGATCTGGACGGGCGGATGCGTCTGGTCGATCTGCCCGGCTACGGCTGGGCCAAGGCGTCCAAGACCACGGTCAAGAAGTTCCAGGATCTGGGCCGCGACTATCTGCGCGGCCGGGTGACGCTGAAGCGCGTCTATCTGCTGATCGACAGCCGCCACGGCCTGAAGAAGGTCGACGACGAGGCGTTGGACGCACTGGACCTGTCGGCCGTCTCCTATCAGATCGTCCTGACCAAGGCCGACAAGCTGAAGAAGGGCGAGGCCGAAAAGGTCCAGGCGGCGACGCTGAAGGCCATCTCCAAGCGCCCGGCCGCCTATCCCCACGTCGCCGTCACCTCGTCGGAAAAGGGCTTCGGCCTGCCCGAGCTGCGCGCCGAGATCATGCGCACCACGGGCGTCGTCCTCGACTGAATCTCACATCCGCGTGAACCGTTAAGCCAGACCGGCGTTGTCCCCCTCGGTTCTTAACGAGAGGGGAGCGCTCCATGCGTTCAGCGATCATCGGCGGCGTCGCCGTCGCCTGCCTGCTGGGTCTGTCGGCCTGCGGAAACAACAAGGCCGAAACCCCGGCCGCCGACGGGGCTGAGACCGCTTCGACGGCCGCCGCGCCGGCGATGCTCGATGCGCCCAAGCCGGGCCTGTGGCGCGTGTCCACCGCCATGGAAGGCATGCCGGGCGGCGCCGCCGTCCCGCCGCAGGAAGTCTGCATCAAGGAAGCCAAGCTTGAGGCCCCGGCCAGCGCCCAGCAGCCGGGCGCCGACTGTACGACCAAGCCGTTCGCGCGTGAGGGCGACGCCATGGTCGCCACCTCGTCCTGCACCTTGCCGGGCAATATGAAGGCCGACTCCACCATCCGCGTGACCGGCGACTTCAACAGCCGCTACGTCACCGAGGTCACGACCAAGATGGACCCGGCGCCGACGCCGCAGATGGCCCAGACCAAGGTCACCATGACCGCCGAGCGCATCGGCGACTGCCCCGCCGGTCAGTAAGCGCCCGCCCATAGACGATTGATCGTCACGGCCGGTATGGCGTCGCTGAAAAGCGGCCCCCATATCGGTCGGATGATCCCTCTGTCCATTCTCGACCTCGCCCCCGTGCCGGAAGGCTCCGACGTGGGGCAGGCGCTCGCCAACACCATCGATCTGGCACGCCACGCCGAACGGCTGGGCTACAGCCGTTACTGGCTAGCCGAGCATCACAACATGCCGGGCATCGCCAGCGCCGCGACCTCGGTCGTCATCGGCGCGGTGGCGGCGGCGACGAAGACCATCCGCGTCGGCGCCGGCGGGGTCATGCTGCCCAACCACGCCCCCCTGGTCATCGCCGAGCAGTTCGGCACCCTGAACGCGCTTCACCCCGGTCGGATCGACCTGGGTCTGGGCCGCGCGCCTGGCTCGGATCAGGCGACGGCGCGAGCTTTGCGCCGCACGCTTCAGGGCGACCACGACGCCTTCCCTCAGGACGTGATGGAGCTGATGCAGTGGTTCGCGCCCGCGACGCCGGATCAGCGCATCATCGCCAATCCGGGCGAGGGCCAGGCCGTGCCGATCTGGATCCTCGGCTCCTCGACCTACGGCGCCCAGCTGGCGGCGCACCTGGGGCTGCCCTACGCCTTCGCCAGCCATTTCGCGCCGGGCGAGATGATGCGAGCCCTCGACATCTATCGCCAGACCTTCCGTCCGTCGCCGCATCTGGAAAAGCCGTATGTCATGCTGGGCTACAACGCCTTTGTGGCCGAGACGGACGAGGCGGCGCGCCTGTTGTTCACTTCGGTCCAGCAGGCCTTCGTCAACCTGAGAACCGGCCGCCCCGGCAAGCTGCCGCCGCCGGTCGAGGGCTACTACGAACGGCTGGACGGCGCGGCGCGCGGCATGATCGACGCCGCCCTGGCCTGTTCGGCGGTGGGCGCGCCCGCGACGGCCAAGGCCGCCCTCGACGCCTTCATCGCCCAGACCGACGCGGACGAGCTGATGCTGACCAGCCAGATCTGGGATCCGGCCGCCCGCGTGCGCTCTTTCGAGCTGCTCGCCGCGGCGACCGGAGTAAAGCGCTCAGATTGACGAATAAGGCGCCTGGAAGCGGGCGATCAGGTTGGCTTCCTCGCCGAAGTGCGGATTGGACAGCAGGGCAGGCGGCTGCTGGTGTCCGCCATCTTGCCGACCAAATAGAGTCAGGCAGTCCAGCAGGTGGGCGTCGATCCAAGTGATGACTTCCTGAACGATCACGCCGCCGCCGCTGGCGGTGATGATGTCCGCGACGGCGGCGCCGGAGACGGAGGCCCCGCGGCTGTGATCATGATGCCCTTCGGGGAGCTGGCCTGCGGCGTAGTTGGAGTGGTGAATGAAGGCCGCCCCGCCCGGCTTCAGCTTCCTGAGAAGCTCAGGGATGTAAGAGTGGAAGACGTCGATCTCGGCATGAACCAGGGAATCGAACGAGAAAATGAAGTTATAGGCGCCGTCTTCCGCCGCAGCCAGCGTCATGCCGTCGTTGCTTTCGAAGCGCGCGTGCTGCGTTTTTTCGAACCTGGCTCGGCAGGCGTCGACGCAGGACTGGTTCAGATCGATGCCGAGGTAGTTCTCACACTGCGGAAGCAGGAAGCGCGTCCAGCGACCATGACCCGGGGCGATTTCCAGATTGTTCGCAGCTGGCAGCCGTCGATGCAGTCGGGGATAGAAGCTTCCGAACCATTGCGGCTCGCTGCCGCCCCAAGGAGCGCTCCATTCATCCCCAGCGCCAGGCCAATCATAGTCGGCACCCTACAGTGTAGCGTTCCAGTTCAAGTCGGGCATCAATCGCTCCGGGTTGAGAAAGGCCGTGAATGCAAGCTCTTGGAAGTCTAGGCGGATGAGGCAGTAGCGCCTGCTGCGCTCGCGTGAGTCAAGCTGGCTTGGATTGTCTCGAAGCGGTTGGAAGCGTCTGAGGGGAAGGCGAGGAGATTGGAGCGTCAAGAGCCGCAGGCGCGGTTTCAAACGCCTGCCAGGCGGCGCCGAGGCGGATGGAATCCGCCAGATCCTGGGCGATGGAAGGGTGGCTGCTCATGCGTTGCCGCAACCCGGAGCAGGCGCACAGGATCGCGGAGGCCTGGCGCACCTCCGCGTGTTCGGAGCGTGCTCCGATAGCCTCCAGGGTGGCGTAGCGCCACTCGCCGTCGGCGCTTTCATGGATCATGGCCCAACGTTCAGCGGCGCTGAGCTGCGCACCCAGCGCGACCCATGCATCGTCATGGCCGCGCGAACGATAGTGGCCTGAAACGGTGGGCAGGTCATGCCGCGCGTAAAGCCGCAGGGCGCTCTCTTCGATCGCCTGGAGCAGGGTTTCAAGATCTTCGCCGCCCGCCGCCTGCTCCATCCGCTGCATGTCGTCGCTATGCGAAGGGAGAGGCGAGGCGCGGGGCCGGAACATGACCTAGTTGACGTTCAGGGTGCTGGTGACCGAGACGTCGTAGACCACGCGGGTGATGCTCTGTACGAACTCGAAGAATTTGCGCATTTCAGCTGCGCCCGCACGAGGGGCGTAGATGATGTCGTCCGGCTCGATCTGGAAGTTGCTGGCGATGAAGAAGCCTTCGCCTTCGTTCAGGTTCAGGCGATAGACCACCGGCACGCCGCGTGACGTCGCCGGCTGCTGGATGCCCAGGGCCTGGGCGGTTTCCGGACGCTCAAAGCGGAAGATCAGCACCGACTTGGCGTCGGCCAGGTTGGAATCCAGGCCGCCGACGCCGCTGAGAGCCTCGGCCAGAGTCAGCGGGCCGGGCGGCAGTTCGCTACGCGCCACGGCGTTGAAGGCGCCGAAGGAGCTGAAGCGGCGGGGCTTGTAAACCAGATTCACCTGATCGCCGCGCTGCAGGCGGACGTTCTCATTGAACTCGGTCGTGACGATCGACATGGGGGCCGTATAGGTGCGGCCCTGGCGTTGAATCTGCACATTGACGTCGTAGATCGAACGCGCCGAACCGCCGGCGGCGGCGATGACGTCCAGGATGCGGTCGTGATTGGCCGACAGGGGCTGGCGCCCGGGAGTCCGCACTTCGCCCAGCACAGTCACGGCGTTGGAGGCGTTGCCCGCGACGGTGACGATCACCTGGGGGTTGGCCACCTTGCCGATCAGGGCGCGACGCACGGCGGTCGAGGCCTGGGCCGGGGTCAGACCCTCAACCCGCACGTCGCCAGCGAAGGGCACGGGCACCGCGCCGTTGCGGTTCACCACGAGCGGAGGGAGAGTCTGGTTGCCCGCGGGGGTCGTCGCGTTGGCGCTGATGCTGCCGAACAAACCGCCGCCCGGCTCAAAGATGCTGACGGCCAGGGTGTCGCCCACGCCGATCACATCGGACGGGGCGTCGCTGGAGGCCAGAGCCAGGCTGCTGAACGATGGCGGCGGCGCGGCCTTCATGCGCTCGCTCAGTTCGAAGTCCAGGTTGATCAGGGCGTAGTCGCCCGCCCGCTCAGGCGAGGCGGCGCCTTCCACCACATTGCGGCCAGACGGCCCATCGCGCGGCAAGGTGGAGCAGCCCGCGAGCAGGGCGACGATGATCAGGCTGGCGGCGGTTCTGGTCATGGTGACTCTGTGCAGTTTGGTCAGATGCTTACCCGCACGGCGTCGACACCGCCAGAGGGCGGCAGCACCTGTTGTTCAATCACCTGGAAATGTCGGTCCCAGGTGGGGGCGGAATAGGGGGGGGCGATCGGGGGCGTGCGCGTCCAGTCTTCGAGCGCGGCCAGCCAGCCCAGCCCGTCCAGCGGGTCGATCAGCCGCGCGTGCGGCACCAGTTCGCGGTGCGCGGCGATGTCCGAGGCGATCAGAGGCACGCCCATGGAGCTGGCTTCGACCGCAGGCAGGTCGAAGCCCTCGACGGAAGAGGGGGCGACCACGGCGCGGGCGCCGCGCATCAGGGCGGACAGGGCGCAGTCCGGCAGGTTCTCGGCTTGGTGGACCAGACCCTGCAGGTTGGGCGAACGCTGCAGCAGGTCGAGCACCGCTTCATTCTCCCAACCGTAGCGGCCAACCAGGACCAGGCGGGGGGCTTCGGCGCCCATCCTTTCCTGCAGGCGGCGCCAGACGGTCAGCAGGAAGGCGAGGTTTTTGCGCGCTTCAATGGTGCCGACATGGATGAAATAGGGGTGGGCGGCGCCGACCACGACGCTGCCGTTCAGGGTCCGCTCCAAGCCCAGGTGGGCGACGTCCACCGGCGGCGTCGCCAGGCCCGAACGACCGGCGAAGGCGTGCAGTTCATCGGCGGTGTGCTGCGAGTTGACGATGATGCGCGAGGCGTGGCGCAGTACATTGACCACCCGGCGCTCATGCTTGGCGCGGTCGCCGGGGCGACAGAATTCGGGATGGGTGATGGGGATCAGGTCGTGCACCATGAGCACGCGCTCAATGCCCCCTGCGTTTAGGGAGGTCAGGATGTCTGGCGTGTTCAGGCTGGTGTGGCCGACATTCAGATAGGCGCGTGCGGCTGGCGGCGCCTTGACGCTGCGGGTACGGAAATACTGCTTCCAGGCCCGGTGCTTGATGCGTTTGGGCGGCGTTTCCGTATCGGGAACGTGGCCGATGACGGAGGCGCCGTTGTCACGCGAGCGCAGGGCGGCGAACAGGCGCTGGGCGTCGGGGCTTAGGTCGTGGACGGCGCCGGGCCCGCTCCAGCGCGCCCGCAGTTCGGCGAGCCGGTCGCGGAACCACTCATTGTCGACGCGCGCCAGCTGATCGTGGCGCGCCCGGACGGGCACCATCCGATAGACAGGGTGTTCGATCAGCCATTCGGCGTAGGCCAGGCAAACGCGGTCCACGCCAGTCGGAGCGCTGCGTTCGGTACGGCTGAGCAGCCGGCTGGCGTCGAACAGAATGTCCTCAGGCATCAGGACACATAGCCCGCCTGCATCAGTTCGGCGATATGGATGATGGCGACGGGGCGGCGGTCATCGACCACGAACAGATTGCTGATCTTGTTGGCGCTCAGCAGGTCGACCACGTCGCTCATGCGGGAGTCCGGATCGACCGTGATGGGGCTGCGGCTCATGATGTCTTCCGCCCGGACGGCGCTGACGTCGCGGGTGAGGGCGCGGCGCAGGTCGCCGTCGGTGATCATGCCGGCCAGGGCCCCGTCGGCGGCCAGGACGGCGACCGCCCCCTTGCGCCCTTCGGTGATCGCCGAGACGACGGCGCCGAAGTCGGCGTCCAGGGGCACGCTGGCCGGAGCGGCGGCGTTGTCGCCCATCCACTCGCGTACGGTCTGCAGGCTCATGCCCAGGGCGCCGCCGGGATGGTGCAGGCCGAAATCTTCCCGCGTGAAGCCGCGTCGGTCCATCAGCACCATGGCCAGGGCGTCGCCCATGGCCAGGGACATCAGCGTCGAGGTCGTCGGCGCCAGGCCGTTGGGGCAGGCCTCGGCCACCTTGGGCATGGTCAGGCATACGGCGGAATGACGGCCCAGGAAGCTCTGGGGCCGCTGGGTGACGCCGATCACCGGAATGTCGTTGCGCGCGCAGAAGATCAGCGGATCGCGCAGTTCGCGGCTCTCGCCCGAGTTGGACAGCGCCAGCAGGGTGGTGTCGGGGCGCAGCATGCCCAGGTCGCCATGGCTCATCTCGGCCGGGTGGACGAAGAAGGAGTTGGTGCCCGTCGAGGCCAGGGTGGCGGCGATCTTGCCGCCGATGTGGCCCGACTTGCCCATGCCCGTCACCACGACATAGCCGGGGCGCGACAGGATGATGTCGGCCGCGCGCGCGATCGAGGAATCCAGCGAACGTTCCAGCGCCTCCAGCGCTTCTATGTTCAGGCGCACGACTTCGCGCGCCCGGTCGGACATGGCGGCGAGTTGTTCAGGAGAGGAAGGAACGGAGAAAGCAGTCATGACGGCTCCAGGCGCCGGGGCCGCTTCTGCGGCTCTATCGTAGCGCAGTGGCAAATGCCTCATTCGAGAGTTCGGCACAATGGCGCCGTCGCGGGTGAACGAACGATGAATAGCGACAACCATTCCAGGCGTCATGCGTTGCCGTAGGGTCCACGCATAGAAAGCACTCTGAAACGCATGTCTTCTGCACAGGGGTTTGCGCGCCCCCCACTGCCTGCGCCGCCGAAACGTCTGAGCGGAGCGGCGCTCTTCCTTGATCTGGACGGGGTTCTGGCCCCGCTGGCGCCGACGCCGGACGCCGTGGGACCGGAACCGCGTCGCACCCGGACGGTCGAACAATTGACCCACGCTCTGGGCGGCCGGGTCGCGGTGGTCAGCGGCCGCACCCTGGCCGAGATCGACCGGATCGTCGACGGGGCGGCGCGTGCGGCCTCGGGCGTGCACGGGCTGGAACGTCGCCGGGCAGACGGCGTGCTGAGCGCCCGCGACCCTGCGCCCTCGGTAAAGACGGCGCTGGCCGCCTTTCGCGACTTCGCCGAGGCTCGCCCCGGCGTCCTGGTCGAGGACAAGGGTCTGTCTGCCGGGCTGCATTTCCGTCAGGTGCCGAGCCAGGCCGATGCGGCCCTGACCTTGGCGACCGCCCTGGCCGGCGAAACGGGTCTGGCGCTTCAGCCGGGATCGATGGTGCTGGAGCTCAAGACGCCCGGCTCGGACAAGGGCACGGCCGTCGCGGCCTTCATGGCCGAGGCGCCTTTCGTGGGCGCCACCCCCGTCATGGTCGGCGACGACCTGACCGACGAGGCGGGCTTCCGGGCGGCGGAAGCTCTGGGCGGTTTCGGCGTTCTGGTCGGGCCGGATCGGCCGACGGCGGCCCGCTATCGGCTCGAAAACGTGGAGGCGGTGCTCGACTGGCTCGGCGCCCTGGCCTCGGCCGCCGTAGAGGAGAAGGAGGCGCGCGCATGACCCCCAACCTGGATCTGGCCCCCATCGGCAATTGTTCGGTCAGCGCCCTGGTCGATCGGCAGGGGCGGTTCGTCTGGGCCTGCGCGCCGCGCATCGACGGCGATCCCGTCTTTTCCGCCCTGATGGACGGGGCCTCGCCCGAGCACGGCTTCTGGGCTGTGGAGTTGGAGGGGCAGGTCGCGGTCGAACAGGCCTATGTCCGCAACACCGCCGTCCTGCGCACCGTGCTGACGGCGGCGGACGGCGGGGCGGTCGAGATACTGGATTTCTGTCCGCGGCATCTGAAGCACTCGCGCATCTATCGGCCGATCGCCTTTGCGCGCGTGATCCGGCCTCTGTCGGGCGCGCCGCGCGTCACCATGCGTCTGCGCCCGTCGACCGACTGGGGCGCGCGGGCGGCTGAGCGCACCTCGGGCTCCAACCACATCCGCTATCTGTGCAGGGATGTGACTTTACGCCTGACCACCAACTGCCCGGTCAGCCACGTGTTGAACGAACGCGCCTTCCGCCTGGAGGAGGAGATGGCCTTCTTCCTCGGCCCGGACGAGGGCTATGATCAGTCGGTGCTGGCGGGCGTCACCGCCGCCCTGGACCTGACCATCGCTCACTGGAAGCACTGGACCCGCACCCTCTATCTGCCGCTGGATTGGCAGGAGGCGGTGATCCGCGCCGCCATCACGCTGAAGCTTTGCGTCTATGAAGAGACTGGCGCCATCGTCGCCGCCATGACGACCTCCGTGCCGGAGTTTCCGGAGAGCGGACGCAACTGGGACTATCGCTACTGCTGGATCCGCGACGCCTACTATACGGTGCGGGCGCTGAACCGTCTGGGCGCGGTGGACATCCTCGAGAGCTATCTCGGCTATCTGCGCAACCTGGTCGACGCCTCGGCGGGCGGTCATGTTCAGCCGGTCTATGGCGTGGGTCTGGAGCCCGCCATCGTCGAGCGCATCGTTGACAGCGTCGAAGGCTATCGCGGCATGAAGCCGGTGCGTGTCGGCAATCAGGCGCACGAGCACCTTCAGCATGACGTCTACGGCCAGATCGTCCTGCCGCTGGTGCAGGCCTTCTTCGATCACCGGCTGTTGCGTCCCGGCACGATTGAGGATTTTCGCGCGTTGGAGAAGGTCGGCGATCGCGCCTTCGCCATGCACGACCAGGTTGACGCAGGTCTGTGGGAGTTCCGCACCATCGCGCGGGTGCACACCTATTCCTCGGTCATGTGCTGGGCGGCCTGCGATCGTCTGGCCAAGGCGGCGCATCATCTGGGTCTGGACGATCGCTGCGAGTTGTGGTGCGAGCGTGCGCGCATCATCCGCGAGCGCATCGAGGCCGAGGCCTATCTGCCGGACGAGGGCCGCTTCGCCGCCAGCTTCGGCGGGACGGAGCTGGACGCCTCCCTGCTGCAGATGACGGACCTGGGCTTTCTCGACGCCCATGACCCGCGTCAGGTGAAGACCTTTGAGGCGGTCGAACGCGATCTGAAGCGCGGTCCCTATCTGTTCCGCTACATCCACCCCGACGACTTCGGCGAGCCGGAGACCGCCTTCAACTTCTGCACCTTCTGGTACATTGAGGCGCTGGCCCTGAACGGTCGGGTCGAAGAGGCGCGCGTCATCTTCGAGGAGATGCTCAGCCGCCGCACCCATGCGGGCCTGCTCAGCGAGGACATCGCGATCCAGGACGGCGAACTGTGGGGCAACTACCCCCAGACCTATTCCCTGGTGGGCATCATCAACTGCGCGGTCCTGCTCAGTCGTTCGTGGACGGATGCGCGATGAGCCGCCTGATCGTCGTCTCCAACCGCGTTTCAGCGCCCAAGGATCCGGCGGCGGGCTCGGCCGGCGGTCTGGCCATGGCTCTGTCGGCGGCGCTGCGCAAATATGAAGGTCTATGGTTCGGCTGGTCCGGCGAGACGGTCGAGCATTTCACCGGCGAGTTGAATATCGAGGACCGTGCGGGCGTCGCCGTCGCTACCGTCGATCTGGAGCCGCAGGATGTGGACGAATACTACAACGGCTACGCCAACAAGACGCTGTGGCCGCTGTTCCATCATCGTATCGACCTGACCGCCTATGAGCGGTCCTACGGTGAAGGCTATGAACGCACCAACCGCCGTTTCGCCGAAGTGCTTCAGCCGCTGCTCCAGCCTGACGACGTCATCTGGATCCACGACTACCACATGATTCCCATGGCGCGGGATCTGCGACGGCTGGGGGTGAAGAACCGCATCGGCTTCTTCCTGCACACGCCCTGGCCGGCGCGTCAGCTGCTGGTGACGTTGCCGCATCACCGGCGGCTGGTGGAATCCATGTTCGACTTCGACCTGCTGGGCTTCCAGACGCGCGAGTGGCTGGGCCTGTTCCAGCGTTATGTCGAGGTCGAGGCGGGAGGCAAGGTGCGGGCCGACGGCCGGGTCGAGGCCTTCGGCCGCAGCGTTCAGACGGGGGCTTTCCCCATCGGCATCGATGTGGACGGCTTCCTGGCGGCGCGCGACTCGCCGCTGGGGCGACGGACCTATGATCGGATGTCGGCTTCGGCCGCCTTCCGTTCTATGATCGTCGGCGTAGACCGGCTGGATTACTCCAAGGGGCTGGAGCAGCGCCTGCTCGGCTATGAACAGTTCCTGGAGGACAATCCCCAACTGCGCAGCGAGGTCTTCCTGCTGCAGGTCACGCCGATTTCGCGGGACGAGGTGGATACGTATCAGGATATGCGCGTGCGCCTGGAAGCTCTGGCTGGGCGGGTCAACGGCGCCTACGCCGACATGGACTGGCAGCCGATCCGCTATCTGAACCGCACCTTCCGCCGCGACCAGCTGGCGGGGATCTATCGCGCGGCCAAGGCGGGGCTGGTGACGCCCCTGCGCGACGGCATGAATCTGGTGGCCAAGGAGTATGTGGCGGCGCAGGATCCTGAAGACCCCGGCGTCCTCATCCTGTCGCGCTTCGCAGGCGCCGCCGAACAGATGGGGGAGGCGCTTCTAGTCAATCCCTTCAGCCGCGAGGAGCTGTCCGAGGCGATCCAGAAGGCCCTGACCATGCCGCGGGAGGAACGGATACGGAAATGGAAGGCCCTGATGAAGGTCGTGCGCGACACTGACGTCGCCCGCTGGCGCGACGACTATGTTCAGGCGCTGATGGCTGCGTCGCAGTCGAAAGAAGGGTCGCATTAGGCTCTCTTGCTAGCGGTCGTCGCCATGATCGTCGCTTGGATGAAAGGGCCGGTTCATCGACCATTCATCCTTGCTGACACAGTGAAGCCGTATTGCCCCGGTGCGGGGCGGCAACCCGATTTATGTTGAAATGGCGCCACAGTGGACACATTCAACGCTCAAATGGGGAACCGCTGCACTGCAATATCGTTCGGCTTTCGAGCGCCTTCGCGGTATCGCATGGGCTTTCGGATCAACTAAGAGTGTGAGGACACCATGAAGCTGAAACTTCTGGCCAGTGTCGCTGCTGCGGGGCTGTTCGCAGCCGGCGCTGCATCGGCTGAGCCCGATGGCTGGTACGGCGCGATCGACGCCGGCTACCACATCATCGACGACATCAACACGGAAGCGTCGACGACCGGCCACAACTGGAACTGGGAAGTCAACGACGGCTGGGCGGCTTTCGCTCGCCTTGGCTACCGTTTCAACCCGAACTGGCGTGTTGAGCTCGAAGGCGGCTACCGCTCGGGCGACATCGGCAAGGTGCGCGCTGTCTCGGGCCCGAACGGCCTGTGCAACCTGACCCCGGCCACCGGCCCGTGCCATTCGCCGGAAGGCGACATCGAGTCGACGACTCTGATGGCCAACGTCCTGTACGATTTCGGTTCGCCGGACTGGACCATCCGTCCGTTCGTCGGCCTGGGCGTCGGCGTGAACCGCGTCAACGTCGACACCATTGGCCGTCTGCGTCAGAACCCGGGCGTCACCTTCACGGCTGACGACAGCTCGACCAAGTTCGCCGCTCAGGCGATCGCCGGTCTGGCCTGGGCCGTGGGCGACCGCGCCAACATCGACCTGACGTACCGCTACCTGACGGGCGACATGGAGTTCGACACCACGCAGTCGGCCGCTCCGGCCTTCGGCACCCTGTCGGGCGACTACGACCAGTCGCACACCGTGACGCTGGGCCTGCGCTATGCGTTCGGCGCCGAGCCGGCGGCTCCCCCGCCGCCGCCGCCTCCGCCGCCGCCCCCGCCGCCGCCTCCCCCGCCGCCCCCGCCGCCGCCTCCGCCGCCTCCGGCCAAGCCGGCTGCGCGTCAGTTCGTGGTCTACTTCGACTTCGACCGTTCGGACCTGACGGCGGAAGCCCGCTCGGTGGTGACGCAAGCCGCCAACTACGCCAAGTCGGGCGCTCCGACCCGCGTGCTGGTCGTCGGCCACACCGACACCCAGGGCGCTGCGGCCTACAACCAAGGCCTGTCGAACCGCCGTGCGCGCACCGTGGCTGACGCCCTGGTCGCTCAAGGCGTCAACGGCGGCGTGATCTCCCTGGACGGCAAGGGCGAGACCCAGCCGGCCAAGGCCACCGGCGACGGCGTGCGTGAGCCGCTGAACCGCCGCGCCACCGTCGACATCAACTTCTAAGGCTCAAGGGGGCCGGTCGTGATCGGCCCCCGAAACCTTGGTCGATTGATTGATCAGGCCGCCGAACTCGACCTGAGTTCGGCGGCTTTGATTCAAGAGCTTATGTTACAGACCGGCTCTCGTTTCGCCTTGCCAAGAATCCGGCTCGGCTATTAATAGGGTCTGCTTTCGAAAGATATCAGCGTTTGCTCGCGCCCTTTGATCCTGACCAGACAGACGCAGGTCTTCACACTGCAGTTGATCTGACCGGCCGTCGCTTCCTTATCGTGTCCGCGCCTTTCGGCCGTTTCGGGCGCGTGTTGGCGCATGCCATTGAGGCGCGTGGCGGCGAGGTGCAGCGCATGTTGTTCAACGCCGGAGATGTCTCGAACTGGGGCCGTTCGGGCGGTCTGCCTTTCCGCGAGGGAGCGGAGCTGTGGCCAGAAAGATTGGCGGTTCTCGAGGCCGAGTTCACTGATATCATCGTGTTCGGGGAGGGCGGTCCCTATAATCAGGGCGTCCTGAATCAGGCGAGCCGGTTGAAGGCGCGCGTCTGGGTTCTCGAGAACGGTTACTTCCGCCCTGACTGGATCACTCTGGAGCGCAATGGGGTGAACGGCTCCAGCGCCTTGCCGCGTTCGGCGTCAGGTTATCCGCCGCCGCCGCCGGAACTGCCGGTCTCGCGCCCTGTCGGCAAAATTCTGCCGCACCACGTCATCAACATCAGTCTCTACCATGCGGTGCAGCCGCTGGGGTGGTTGCTGTTTCCGCGCTACCGCCATCATTACTCTGCCTCGCCATGGCGGCAATGCCTGGGTCACGTTCGCCGCTATCTGGGGCTAGGCGTTGGGCGGCAAGGCGCCAGCAACGCTGACCGCCTTCGGAGCAAGGGGCCTTTCTTTATCGCCTGCTTGCAGCGTGACGGCGACGCCCAGTTGCTGCGCTATTCCGACATCCACGACAATCTGTCCTTCCTGGCGCGGGTCATGGACAGTTTCGCCGCCGGCGCGCCGGCGCACAGCCGCTTGGTCGTCAAGAACCATCCTCTTGACCCGGGCATCGTCAATCTCGCTCGTGAGACCCGCCGGATGGCCGAGGCGCGCGGGCTGAGGGGGCGCGTCGACTTCATCGACGGCGGCAATCTGGCCCAGCTGTGTCGAGCGTCGGAAGGCATGGTGGTCAACAACTCCAGCGCCGCCTTGTCGGCTCTGGGGTTCGGTACGCCGGTCAAGGTGTTGGGTCAGGCCTTCTTCGACTTCGAGGGACTGACGGATCAGCAGCCCTTGGATGCCTTCTGGCAGGCGCCGCGTCCCGCGGAACGCCAGCTGTTCGCCGCCTTCCGCGCCTATGTGATCAATCGCACCCAGATCAACGGCAATTATCATGAGCCGCGCGTCATGGCGGCGACGGCCGGGCGGGTGGCGGACGCTCTGGCGACCCGGCTTATTTAGGTCGCTGAAGAGCCCTTTTTTCGGTGTGGCGCCCAAGCCACCCCGAAGCGCTGTCATCATTCTGTCATCTAGCTGTCGCCCGAGCGTCGGACGGGGGGCCTAAAGCCGCCTCATCAATGACCGCGCGGATCGTCGTTCTGGCATCTGGCGTCGTAAAGGGATCACAGCACCAATGTTGAACCGCAACCTCGCCTATGGGGTTTCCGCCGCAGCCATCCTGTTGGCGACCTCCAGCGCCGCCTTCGCCCAGGAAACCACGGGCGGTATCCGGGGCGTGATTACGGATGCTTCGGGCGCCCCGGTCGCCAACACGGCCATCGTCGTCACGCACGTGCCGTCGGGCACCAGCACCACGACCGTGACCAATGAAGAGGGCCTGTACACGGCGCGCAACCTGCGCGTTGGCGGTCCTTACACTGTGGCTGTGGTCATCGACGGCCAGACCGAGACGGCGACGCTGGGTAGCGTCGGCATCGGCGCCCCGACGGTGTTCGACGTTACGGTGTCGGCTGAAGTCGATGCCGGGGCTACGGAAGTCGCCGAAGTGGTCGTGCGCGGCGTGCGCGCCGTCCGCACGTCGCCGACGGCTCGTCTGAACCTAGAAGACATCGAGACGCTGCCGTCCATCAGCCGCGACATTAAGGACATCGTGCGCACGACCCCGTTCGCCACGGTGGACCCGACGAACAACGACGCCCTGTCGATCGGCGGTCAGAACACCCGCTACAACGCCATGCTGATCGACGGCATCAAGCAGAGCGATGACTTCGGCCTGAACGGCAACGGCTATCCGACCCTGCGTTCGCCGATCTCGCGTTCGGTGCTGCAAGCGGTCAGCGTCGACGTGGCTCCCTACGGCGTGCAATACGGCAGCTTCACCGGCGGCGTGATCAACTCGGTCACCAAGTCGGGTGGCAATGAGTTCCACGGTGAAGCCTTCTGGGAAGTCACCAACGACGATCTGCGCGGCGACAGCTTCAGCTACAAGGACTTCATCTCGGGCGAGCGCCAGAACCGCACCCTGACCGGCGCCTTCGAAGAGAAGACGTGGGGCGCCACCCTGAGCGGCCCGATCATCAAGGATCGCCTGTTCTTCCTGGTGAACTACGAGAAGTATGAATCGACCCAGCCGGTTCTGTCGGGTCCGGAAGGCTCCAGCGCTGTCAACCAGGCTCCGGGCATCACCCAGGCTCACGTCGATCAGGTTCGTGATATCGCCAAGCGTGTCTATGGCTATGACCCGCTCGACTGGTCGGCCGACGCCCTGACGGTTCAGGACGAGAAGTATTTCGCCAAGCTGGACTGGAACATCAATGACCAGCACCGCGCGGTGTTCTCGTACCAGCAGACCGAAGGCAGCGATCTGCGCCTGAACAACACGACGACCAGCGGTCCCTACGTCAGCGTCGGTCTGCTGTCGTCGGCCTATCAGATCGACCAGAACTTGAAGGCCTATAAGGCCCAACTATTCTCGGACTGGACCGATACCTTCTCGACCGAGTTCTCGGTCAGCCGCAAGGAAGTCGAGAACCTGTCGACGGGCCTCGCCGGAAACGACTTCGCCGCCATGCAGGTCTATCTGGACGCACCTTACGGTACGAATACTGGTGTCCGCCGTTCGGTCCGCTTCGGCCCCGAGCGCTCGCGCCACGCTAACATGCTGACGGTCGACACCACCCAGTATCGCCTCGTCGGGAACTGGGAAGCTGGTTTCGGTCACCGCATCACGGCCGGCTATGAGCGTGAAGAACAGGATATCTTCAACCTGTTCGTCCAAGTGGCCAATGCTGAGTATGAGTTCGCGTCGCTGGCTGACTTCGAGGCGCGTAAGGCTGCTTCGGTCGGCTACACCAACGCCGCCAGCAACAACAAGAACGATGGCGGCGCCAGCTTCGGCTACGCGCTGAACACCCTGTTCTTCCAGGACGAATGGTCGGTCAGCCCCGAGCTGACCCTGACGGCTGGTCTGCGCTACGATTGGTACACCTCGGATGACAAGCCGCAGTTCAACCAAGCCTTCTACGACCGCTTTGGCTTCCGCAACGACACCAACCTGGACGGCATCAGCATCCTACAGCCGCGCTTCGGCTTCAACTGGCGTCCGGACCCGACCCTGACCGTTTACGGCGGCTTCGGCCGCTTCCAGGGCGGTTCGCCGAACGTTTGGATCTCGAACTCCTATTCGAACCCGGGCAACTTGACCGGCTCCTACCAGTGCAAGCGCGATCGTAACTATCAGTCGCAGTTCGCTGGCAGCTTCGGCCTGTGCGAGAGCGGCGTCTATCTCGACAACATCGACGGCCTGAATCCGAATAACCAGTTCAAGGACAAGGTCACTGAGAGCGCCGAGAAGGGCACCGGCAACATCAACCTGATCAGCCCGTCCTTTAAGACGCCGTCGATCTGGAAGACTTCGCTGGGCGTCAACAAGATCTTCGACCTGAGCCGCTTCCATATGGGCGCCGGCTGGAGCGTGACGGCTGAGTACGTCCACTCGGAGCTGGAAAACGCCATCGGTTGGGTCGACCTGAGCATGGCTGACACCCAGAACGGCACGGCGCCGGACGGTCGTCCGATCTTCGGGCCGAACCCGGTGCGTCGCGGCCAGCAGGTGCTGATGCTGACCAACCTGAACGGCGGCAAGACCGACCAGTTCGCCATCGGCCTGGACAAGGCCTGGTATGAAGGCTGGCTGAACGGCGCGGGCTTCAACCTGTCCTACACCTATCTCGACAGCACGGATCGCTCGCCGGCTACGTCGTCGACGGCCAGCTCCAACTTCGGCAATATCGCCCTCTCGGATCCGAATGACCCGGAGCTGGCGACCTCGAACTATGAGATCGAGCATGCGCTGAAGCTGAACCTGACCTACTCGCGCGCCTTCTTCGGCGACTACCGCACGCGCTTCAACCTGTACGCCCAGCGTCGTTCGGGCCTGCCGTTCAGCTATACCTTCGGCACCAGCCCGGCGAATCTGTACGGCGAGTATGTCACGACCCAGCGCCAGCTGCTGTACGTGCCGACGGCTGACTCGGCGGGCAATGTCACGGCCACTAGCGACCCGCGGGTCACCTATGGCCCGAACTTCAACGTTGGTGCCTTCAACGATTTCCTGCACCAGTCGGGCTTGATCAAGTACGCCGGTGAAATCTCGCCGCGTAACGCCTTCAACTCGCCGTATGTCACGACGGTCGACCTGCACATCTCGCAAGAGCTGCCGGCCTTCTTCCCGGGCGGCGCCAAGCTGGAAGGCTACCTCGACGTCAAGAACCTGGGCAACCTGATCAACGACGAGTGGGGCACGATCCAACAGATCGGTTTCCCTTACACCTCGAACAACGTCGCGGCGTCGATTGTTGACGGCAAGTATAACTTCACGGGCTTCACGCCTCGCAGCCCGGCCACCTTCGGCACCGAGTCGGTGTGGCAAGTGAAGGTCGGCGTCCGCTACCGCTTCTAAGAAGCAGCGCTGATTGAACGAGACGGAAAGGGCGGTCCGGCGACGGGCCGCCCTTTCTCTTTGTTCGCTCTACAGGGCCGTCGCGCTGCCTGAGGCGTCAGGCGCTTCCCGTCGCCATTGAACCGCGCGCCGTCAGGGCCTATCTCGCCCCCTTCGTGCTTCATCCTTTTGTGTGGACGTTTTCGCCCCATGACCCTGCCTGTTCCCGCTGAATGGACTCCGCATCGCGCGATGTGGGTCGGCTGGCCCAGCCACGCCGATCTGTGGGAGGAGAACCTCGAGCCGGCTCAGGCCGAGGTCGAGGCCCTGGTGCGCGCCCTGGCCGGGCCGGGCCGCGAGCAGGTCAAGCTCATGGTCGGCCATGACGAGGCCCTGGCCGACGCCCGGGCGCGCTTCGCCGATGTGGCGGGCGTGACGGTTGTGGCCGGGCGGTTCGGCGACATCTGGCTGCGCGACACCGGGCCGATCTTCGGCGCCGGCTCGGCCTCGGCTCAGGCCTTCGTCTTCAACGGCTGGGGCGGCAAGTACGACCTGCCCCACGATGACGAGGTCGCTGATCAGATCGGCGAACAGACGGGCGTCGCCCTGACCCGCCATGACTTTATCCTGGAAGGCGGCGCTGTCGATCACGACGGCGAGGGCACGGTGCTGACCACGCGCCAGTGCGTCCTGAACCGTAACCGCAACACCGGCTGGACGCAGGAGACGGCCGAAGCCGCCTTCGCGCAGGCCCTGGGCGCCAAGAAGGTGCTGTGGCTGGGCGACGGCCTGCTGAACGACCACACCGACGGCCACGTCGACAATCTGGCCCGCTTCGTCGCGCCGGGCGTGGCGGCCTGCCCGGTCGGCTTCGGCCCCAAGGATCCCAACGCCGAGGTCTATGACCAGACGGCCCAGGCTCTGGCCGCCATGACCGACGCCGCCGGTCGTTCGATCAAGGTGCTGCGCATCCCTTCGCCCGGTCTGATCCTGGACGAGGACGAGCGCCCGGTCCCGGCCAGCCACATGAACTTCCTGATCGCCGACGGCGCCGTCGTTGTGCCGACCTATGGCAATGACATGGCCGCGCGCTTGGCCTGCGAAGCCCTGGCGACCGTCTTCCCCGATCGCGAGATCATCCCCCTGCCGTCGACCGCCATCCTGTCGGGCGGCGGTTCGTTCCACTGCATCAGCCAGCAGGAGCCCGCCTGATGACCCGTCAGATCACCGTCGCCGCCATCCAGACCGCCTACGGCGAGGATATGCAGGCGAACATCGACAAGACCATCGGCTTCATCCGCGAGGCGGCGGGCAAGGGCGCTCAGGTCATCTTGGCGCCGGAGCTGTTCCAAGGGCCGTACTTCTGCGTCTCGCAGGAAGAGAAGTGGTTCGGCGCCGCCTATCCGTGGCGCGAACACCCGGCCGTGACCCAGCTTCAGCCGGTGGCCAGGGAACTGGGCGTGGTCCTGCCGGTCTCGATCTTCGAGCGCGAAGGGCCGCACTACTTCAACAGCCTGGTGATGATCGACGCCGACGGCGAGCTGATGGGCGTCTATCGCAAGAGCCACATCCCCGACGGCCCCGGTTATCAGGAGAAGTATTACTTCCGCCCCGGCGATACCGGCTTCAAGGTCTGGGATACGCGCTTCGGCCGTATCGGCGTCGGCATCTGCTGGGACCAGTGGTACCCGGAAACGGCGCGCGCCATGATGCTGCAGGGCGCCGAGGTGCTGCTGTATCCGACGGCTATCGGCACCGAACCGCATGACGACACCCTGGACACCGCCGCCCCGTGGCGCCGGGCCATGCAGGGGCACGCCGTGTCCAACGTCGTGCCGGTCGTCGGCGCCAACCGTATCGGCCATGAGCAGGTGACGGAAGCGGGCCAGACCTACTACGGCCACTCCTTCATCGCGGATCATCGCGGCGATCTGGTCGAGAGCCTGGACCGGGAGGAGGGCGTCCTCGTCCACACCTTCGACCTGGACTTCCTAGATCGCCACCGCGCGGCCTGGGGCTTCTTCCGCGATCGTCGCACCGACCTCTACGGCGCCTTGGCGACAGGGCGCCCGGCCTGATCCGGCTCTAGCGGAATACCTGATCCAAACGAAAAAAGAGGCGGAAGACCGGGGTCTTCCGCCTCTCTCATTTTACGCGTTGAACGCTATCAGAACCTCAGCGTGGCGCCGAAGGTGAAGTAGCGGCCGATCGCGTCGTAGGTCTGCGGGAAGGTGTTCCCGTTGTTCGCGGCCGTGGTGCCGATCTGCGAACCGACGATCGGCGGCGACTTGTCGAACAGGTTGTTGATCGTCGCCGTCAGACGCACCGACTCGGTGATGTCCCAGCGGCCGCTCAGGTCGAAGTAGTCGTAGCTGTCGATCTGGGCGTAGTCCGGGAACCACTTGGTGTTGCTCGGCTCGACTTCGACGTCGGACAGGTGACGCCAGCTCAGCGAGGCCGAGTAGTCGCCCAGCGTCCAGGTGGCGCGGCTGTTCCAGCGTTGCTTGACCTTGGGTTCGCCGCACGACACCGAGTAGTAGCCGACGCAGTCACGCAGCACGGAGGCCGGGGTGGACTGGGTTTCGTGCTTGGTGAGGATGCTGCCGTTGACGCTCAGATCGACGCGACCGATGTCGCCCCAGCCGAAGTCGGCCAGTTCGACGCGGTAGTTGGCCGCCAGGTCGAAGCCCGAAACGCGCTCGTTGCCGGCGTTGGTCGACGGGCGGATCACGCCCTTGGCGTCGACGCCGTTCAGCGAACCGTTGGCGGCGCTGCGCTGGATCGCCTTACAGCTGTCGTTGAACGCCAGCGTCGGGTTCAGAGCCTTGTCGTAGCAACCGTTCATGACATCAGCCAGGCTGGGGCTGTTGATCGTCTTGTCGATCTTGATGTCATAATAGTCGAGGCTCAGGCGCAGGCTCGGCACGAAGGCCGGTTGCCAGACGGCGCCGATGGTCCAGGTGTCAGCCTCTTCCGGACCCAGGTTCGGGTTGCCGCCGGTCTGCTGGTTGACCTGACCCGAGTTGGGCTTGGCGACGTAGCCGATCGCGCCTTCCGGCACGCCAGTCAGACGGCACAGGTTGCTCAGCGTGCCGGCGGTGTTGGCGTCGGCGCTGTTGATCAGGTTCAACTGGCACGGATCGATCGCCATGTTGCCCAGGCCGGTGACCTGCGGGTTGAACAGTTCGCCGATGTTTGGGGCGCGGGTGGCGCGCTGATACATGGCGCGGACGCGGACGTCCTCGATCGGCGACCAGTCGCCGCCGAACTTGTAGCTGCCGTAGTTGGTCTTCGAACCGCCGGCCTTGAACTCGGTCTGGCGGTAGCCGGCTTCCAGGTTCAGGCTGTGGATGAACGGCATGTTCTCGATCAGCGGCACCGCCAGTTCGGCGAAGGCTTCACGCAGTTCGAACTGACCGTTGCGATCCGGAACCGGCGCGCCGGTGCCCAGGATTTCGCCGTTGGCTTGCGAGGCCGCATCGCCGCGGGTCTCGGCGCTGGACCGGCGCCATTCCGCGCCGAAGGCGACGGCGATCTGACGCTCGCTCCAGGGGCTGCTGAACTGCTCCGGCAGGATGCCCGAGATCGAGCCCGAGGCCACGTCCTGCTTGATCGTGGTTTTGCTCATCGACGACAGGTTGATGTAGTCGATCATTTCCTTGGTGATCGTGCCTTCAGGACCGAAGACGTTGATCGGCACGCAGCCCGCGACCGGGGTCGAGGCGCCGGGAACCAGGCACTGGGTCGACGAGACGGTGTTCAGGGCGTTGCGCAGCTTGGACAGCGAACCCCAGTTGCGGCGCGTCAGCAGCTGCTGGGTTTCACCGTGCGAGATGTAGGCGTCGTAGTTCCAGTCGGCGTTGATGTCGCCACGCACGCCGGCCAGCAGCTGGACAGTCTTGTTCTCGATGTCGACGGGACGGGTGCCCATTTCGGTGAAGCGACGGTTGATGGTCAGATCCATCATGGTGTCGCCCGCCGCGCCGGCGACGCACTTGGCCGGATCGATCAGCAGGGCGCCGCAGAATTGCTGGCGCATGGCGTCCGGAATGAACGGATTGCCGATAGGCACCTTGTAGGTGTTGCCGAAGGTGCCGCTGGAGGCGTTGTCCAGCGAGACGTCGCTCTGGACATAGGTCAGGTGGCTGTAGACTTCGGCGGCCGAGTTGATCTTGAAGCTGCCCAGACCGTTGATCTGGTAACGGCTCAGCGGCGTCTGGTACAGGTTGTACGGATTGTAGTTATAGCCGGCCGAGTTGTAGTTCGGGTGGTCCGAGCCGATCAGGGCGCCCGTGGTGGGGTCCAGTTCAGCGCCCGACGGCAGGGCGACGCCGCCCTTGACCGGGGTCAGGTCGAAACGGCCGGGGACCGAGGTGCCCGAACCCAGCGGCTTGCCGGAGGTCGAAGACAGCGCGACTTCGCCCCAGGGGCGACGCACCTGATACAGCGGATCGGTCTTGGTGTAGCCGAAGCTGACGACGGCGTTGCCGCGGTCTTCGGCGAAGTTGCCGCCGATGGTGACGTCGAACTTGCGACGAACGGCGTCGTCCTCGCCCGAGAAGCCGTAGGAGGAGTTGACCTCAACGCCTTCGAAATTGTTCTTCAGGATGAAGTTGACCACGCCGGCGACGGCGTCGGCGCCGTACACGGCCGAAGCGCCGCCCGTGACGGTGTCGACGCGCTCGACCAGGGCCAGCGGGATGGTGTTGGTGTCGACCACGCCTTCCAGGTTGAACGGCACGACGCGGCGGCCGTTGATCAGGACCAGGGTGCGGTTGGTGCCCAGGCCGCGCAGGTTGATGGTCGCGCCGCCGCCCGAGCCGTTGTTGGTGGCCGAACCGACGGCCGGCACGGCGGCCGGCAGATCCTTGACCAGTTCTTCAACCGCGACGGGCTGCGACATGGCGATGGATTCGGAGCTCAGCGACGTGATGGGGCTGGACGCCTCATAGCCCGGCTGGCGGATGCGCGAGCCGGTGACGACGATGGCGCTGACTTCGGAAACTTCTTCTTCGGCCGTTTGGGCGAAAGCCGGCGTGGCGGCCATGAAGCTGAGGGCGGCGCCCCCGATGATGGTCGAGGCGAGCAAGGACTCGCGGACAATTCTCTTTCTCAAAAGAGACCCTCTCCTGAACAAAACAAGCCGTCGCCCGCCCCCTACGATGGGGCTGAACCGACGGCTCGCGGTACGTGCAGGACCGAACGGCCTGCGCCGACAACATTACGGCGAGGCTTGCCTCAAGCAAGTCAGAATTGCGTCAATAATGGCACATAATGGAAGAAATTGCCCTATAATGAAGTATATTCGGAACATGAGGCAAAAATTGCGCTCATTTTCGAAAATTGTCATAAACGGCGTTCTGCGATGCGCCGTCGCGGTCATCGGCGCTGCTGCCCCAGGGGTAACCCTTGTCGGCGCCGCAGTAGGCGCGGCCGCCTTGCCGGGCGTTTTCGACCACCAGGCGCGGACGCCAGCGGGCGACGCCGGTGAAGGCGTTGTCGGTGATGATGTTGTATGACGGCGTCTGGTGACGAATGACGCCGCGCTCGCCGCAGTTGCGATAGAGGAAGACGCCGGGCCGCCCGCCCAATTCGAAGCGATTGCCGGTGATGCGGTTTCGCGCGGATCCGTCGACCGCGATCATCTCGCGCTCGGTGCGGGTGCGGAACAGATTGCCTTCGATCCGATTGTCCGCGCTTTCGGCGTCCAGGTAGAGGGCGGTGGAGACGCTGCGGCCCTCGAGCGTGGATCGGGTCAGGGCGAGACGGGTGACGCCGGGACCGACGTAGAGCGGGATTGATCCTGTTCCCCGGATGATCACCTCATCGAGCGCAATATGGCTGGGCGCGGCCGCCTGGGCGGCGGCGGTGTGGTCGGCGGTGCGGGAGGAGGCGCGCAGGTCGTCATAGCTCCCGTCCGCTCCCATGCCCCACACCCGCACCGAGCCGTGGATCAGGCAGCGCGAGATGCGCACGTCCGTCGGACGGCTCCAGCGGTCGACGGCGATCCGGCGCGACCAGACGGCGATGGAGGGCGAGCGGGTGCTGACGGCGGCGCCGGGGCGGCCGACGGCGCCGCCAGCGCAGTCCAGGCCCGCGCCGGAGGCCTCGGCGCCTTCGATCAGGAGGGGACGCACGATCGCCTGTCCGGGCGTCAGGACCGCGCGGCAGGTCAGGCGGTAGGGCGTCGTCGTTTCGGCGGTCAGTTCGGCCAGTTGCGAAGCGTCGCACGGGCGGGCGGCGGGCAGGGACCAGGTCTGGGCGCCGGCCAGGATCAGTCCCGCCAGCAGCGCCGCCATCAGGGCAGGGGCGTGGCCAGCGCCAGCGCCTCGGAGGCGCAGCCGGGCGCCGTCGCGCCGCGCGCGCGCAGGGCCGCCATCCCCGCGCGGGCGGCGGCCAGGTCGGCGGCGAAGGCGGGTTGAGCGGCGGCGGCGGCGAAGACGGCGCGGCCCAGATCTTCGCCCGCGGCGACATCGCTGGGATAGTGCATGCCGCAGACCAGGCGGCTCTGACCGATCGCATGGGCCATGCGGCGGGCCTCGTCGGCGTGCGCGGGGTCCAGGGCGGCGAAGGCCTCGCCATAGACGACGGCGACGGTCGAGCTGCCGGAAGGATAGGAGGCGCTGTGGCGTCCGGCCTCGGTCAGGCGTTGGCAGGCCTGACGGGTCGGGTCGTCGCCGACGGGACGGGCGCGAAAGGCGCGCGACTTGACGGATTCAGCGGCCGTGTCGGCATCGTGGAACAGGCGCTGCATCAGCCGCGTCAGCTCCGGCGCGTCTTCGGGCGTCAGCTGAACGCCCAGGGCGCAGTTGAAATGCTGCAGCGCCAGCGGCGGGCGCAATTCGGCATGGGCGGTGGCCAGCAGCCAGCGGTCGGTGTCTTCCAGCGCCGCCATGCGCGTCGAGCGCGCCTTGTCCGTCTGGTCGACGATCGAGCCGGGCGCGGGCGGGCCAGGCAGGGCGGCGGCCAGCGTTTCCAGCGCGGAGGCGTCCAGATAGCCGGATGGGGCGGCGGCGGCGCGAGCCGCTTCGGGGCGCAGGGCCGCCGGGGTGCCGGCGCAGGCGCCCAGCAGCAGAGTCGCGGCGGCGGCGGTCGCGACGAGCGCCGGGCGGGTGATCACGCCCCGTCGCTCCAGCTCAGCTGAACCGAGGTCAGGCCGTCTTCGTCGGGCGCGGCCACGACCTGAAGGCTGGCGCCTTTTTCCGTACGGGCGGAGGCGCCGTAGGCGCGCGCTTCGCCCTGGTTCATCGCCATGATGGGGAACAGGCCCGCCTTTTCGGCGCGCTGGCGATAGAAGTCGATTACGGCGTCGGGCGTGGCGTCGGTCGTGAAGGTGACGATGCCGCCCGGGCCGTCGGGGCCGGACGCCGTGACGGGCGCCGCATCGGTCTGAGCGCCGGGATAGAGGGCGGCGAAAGCCGGAGCGCCCTTGATGGCTGTGGCGGGCGCGGCGGGCGTCGCCGCGGCGGGCGGAGCCGCCGCAGGCGCGGCCTCCCTCGCCGGTTCGGCGGCGGGAACCGAGGGCGATTCGACTTCGGGCGCGGCCTGACTGCGGTCATCGCACGCCGCCAAGCCGACGCTCAGCGCCAAGACGACGGTTGCCACGCTACGCTTCATTCAGCCTACGTCCTTAATCCCTATGCGACTGTCTGCACCGTGGCCTATCCGTGCGGCGGCAGCAAGGCGGTTCAACCCGTAGGAGCGTCCACGTCGTCGCCGGGCTGGCCCGTCGACTTGCGGGCCTGTTCCGGGCCTCCCGCCGGACGCGAGCGGGTTTCGGCCATTTCGCGGCCCTGGCGAGCGATATCGGCGTTGATGGCGTCCTGGTCCGGATCGATCTCCGAGCCGGAAGCCGAGCCTCCCCGCAGCGAGCCGGCGCGAGTGTCGGAACCGGAATCGCTGCCTTGCAGGGCCTTCTTCAAGGCGTCCTCGACGTGGCCCAGATCGGGTTTCTCGCCCATGGCGGCGGCCTCGCGGGCGTCTTCGTTCTCGGCGGCGGGATCGGTCATGGAAGGTCTCCTTGCTCGTGCAAGACAAGCGGACCGGTCGCGCGGAGGTTCCCGCATTCACGCGAGGCAATGTTGCGCGTGCAAAGAAAAAGGGCCGGCGGAGCGATCCGCCGGCCCTCGTCTTTGTCGCGGGATCGAGAAGGCGCCGCCTTCCGTTCCGCGCGGGTCTTACTTGCCGAACAGCTTGTTCCAGCGGCGCGGCTGACGCTTCTTCCACGTTTCGCGGTGATAGGCGTCCGAACCGATCAGCGGCACGACGGTCGTGGCTTCGGCGAAGACCATCTGTTCGTAGGTGGTCTGGACCTTGCCCCACGAGGCGGCTTCCTGCAGCGTCGAGGACGAGCAGGCGCCGTCGCGCACGTCGGCGACCGTGATCTGGACCGCGTACTTGTGCATGTCGGCCTCGACGCCGAGGATCTCGGCGCAGACGACGGTGTCCTGGGCGAAGTTCTTCGGCACGCCGCCGCCGACCATGAACAGACCCGTGACGCCCGCCGCGATCTTGATGTCGGTCAGTTCGCGGAAGTCGGCGATCGCGTCCAGCATCATGTAGGGCTTGCCCTCGGCCATGCGCTCCTTCTGGTGCTTGACCAGGCCGAAACCGGCCGAGGAGTCGACGAAGGCCGGGCAGAAGATCGGCGCGCCTTCTTCATAGGCGGTCTGGATCAGCGAGCCGGGCTTCTTGGCGTTGCCTTCCGACAGCCACTTGCCCATTTCCCAGATGAACTCGCGCGAGGAATAGCCGCGCGGCTCCAGGCGGCTGGCGATCTCATAGATGGCGTGGTCGCAGGCCTGCAGTTCTTCTTCGTCGATGTAGGTGTCGTAGATGCGGTCGATGTAGTGCGAGCGCAGGACGTTGTCGTCCACCTGGCCGGCGGCCTGATAGTGCTTGAAGCCCAGGGCTTCGAAGAAGTCCATGTCGACGATCGAGGCGCCGGTGGCGACCACGGCGTCGACCATGCCGAACTTCACCATGTCGCGGTAGACGTCCATGCAGCCGCCGGCCGAGGTCGAACCGGCCAGGATCAGCCACGGCGAGCAGGCCTCGTCTTCCAGGGCCATGTTGAAGATGTCGGCCGCGCGGGCGGTGTCGCGCGAGGAGAACGACATCTTGCGCATGGAATCGATGATCGGGCGCGCGTCGAAGCTGGTGATGTCGATGTGCTCGACGGTCGTGGCCAGGAGCTCCGCCTTGGCGTTGGAACGAACCGGTGCGTTCATCTCTCGGGTTTCCCTTTGGTTTGAGCGCCCGTCGTCAATAAGGAACAGCGGCCCGGACGGAGCGACGGGCCGCTGCTTGTACCAAAGCCTTGAGACATTTTTCAGTTCAAGGCGTGATGCGATGGATCAGCGCTTGCGCTTGCGCTGGCCCGCCTTGCCCTTGGGACGCGACAGGCGGACGACCTTGCGGGCGTTCTCCTCGGCCGTGGTGCGCACGGTCGGGATGGAGCGCGGCGCCAGGCCGTACATCGAGCCCATGGGGGCGTCCTCGACGGCGGCGATCTCGTGTTCGCCATAGCCGTTGAAGCCGGTCGACATGGCGACGCCATAGGCGCCCATCATGCCGATCTCGATGAAGTCGCCTTCCTGGACGTCGGCCGGCAGCCAGAACGGGCCCGGCATGTGGTCGATGCTGTCGCAGGTCGGACCATAGAAGCGATAGGGCTTTAGCTCCGACGACGACTCCCCGTCCCGGACCAGCTTGGTCGGGAAGGGCCAGCGCGAGTGGGTGGCGTCGAACAGCGAGCCGTACGACCCGTCGTTCAGATACAGGGCGTCGCCCTTGCGCAGGTCCACGCGGCACAGCACCGACGAGGCCTCGGCCACCAGCGCGCGGCCGGGTTCGCACCACAGCTCGGTCGTTTCCGACACCGGCATCTCGTTGAAGCCGCGATGGATGGCGTCGGCGTATTCGCTCAGGTCCGGCGGGACCATACCCGGATAGACCGAAGGGAAGCCGCCGCCGACATCGACGATATCGACGAAGACGCCCGCCTTCTTGATGGCGCGGCCGACCTGAGTCATCGCCGCCTCATAGGCCGAGGGGCGCATGCACTGCGAACCGACGTGGAAGCTGACGCCCATCTGACCGTCCTTGACCGCGTGGCGCGTGGCCTGCAGCAGGGCGGGGGCCTGGTCCGGCGAGACGCCGAACTTGCCCGACAGGGAATAGGCGGCGCCGTCCGCCGACACGCCCATGCGGACGATCAGGTTCAGGTCGTCGGCGTGGCCGGTCGACTCGAGAATCTTGTCCAGCTCGTCATGGCTGTCGAGCACGAAGGTGCGCACGCCGTGGTCGGCGTAGGCGGCCTTGATCGCGCCGCGGCTCTTGACCGGGTGCATGAAGGCCAGGCGCGCGTTCGGGCTGACCGAACGAACCAGTTCGATCTCGGCCAGGGAGGCGACGTCGAAGGCGTTGACGCCGTTCTCGACCAGAACCTCGATGATCCAGCGCGAAGGGTTCGCCTTCACCGCATAGAAGACGTCGGCTTTTAGATTATCCTGGAACCACTGCGCCGCTACGGCAACGGAGCGGGGACGCACGAGTGCGACCGGACGCTCCGGGGACCGCTGACGGACCAGGTCCAGGGGAAGCTGGTACGTGTGCAATTCACGTAACCCCCTGATGATTGTTAAACCCAGACCCGGCGTTAGCGGCGCAAGATAGGACCTACGGGGTCCGCCGGAACGCGCGATATGGGGGCATTGGCCTGTCATGTAAAGTGGAAATTTCATGGCGGGGTTGCATGGCGCGCGCGCCGCAGCGCTCGGCTGAATCGGCGCCGCACTGGACGAAATCGACGCAGACATGCCATTAAGACTTGCCCTTGCGCCCGTCTCGCGTCATGCGGCGCCCCCTTTGTCGCAACCTCATCCATGGGTTCATGAGTTCTTCAACAGCCGCCGTCGCGTCCGTTCGCGACGTCTCGAAGACCTACGGGGCCAGAAAGGCGCTCGACGGCGTGTCCGTCGAGGTCGGCGCCGGTGAAATGGTCGCCCTGATCGGTCCCTCTGGTTCGGGCAAGTCCACCCTGCTGCGTTCGATCACGGGTCTGCACCCCATCGATCCCGGCGGAACCATCACGGTCTTCGGCGAGGTCGTTCAGCAGAACGGCCGCGTCACGGGCGCCGTGCGCCGCGCGCGCAGCCGCCTGGGCATGATCTTCCAGCAGTTCAATCTGGTGGGGCGGCTGAGCCTCTTCTCCAACGTCATGCTGGGCGCCCTGGGGCGCCTGCCGTCGTGGCGCGGCCTGTTCGGCGTCTGGCCGGGAGCGGACAAGGACAAGGCCATGGCGGCCCTGCACCGCGTCGGCGTGTCCGACTACGCCGCCCAGCGCGCTAACACCCTGTCGGGCGGCCAGCAGCAGCGCGGCGCCATCGCCCGCGCCATCGTCCAGGGCGCCAAGGCCATCCTGGCCGACGAGCCGGTCGCCTCGCTCGATCCCGTGTCGGCCCGCAAGGTCATGGAGCTGCTGGTCGAGCTGAACAAGCGCGACGGCATGGGCGTGATCGTCACCCTGCACCAGGTCGACTACGCCATTCGCTACTGCAACCGCGTCATCGCGCTGCAGAAGGGCAAGGTGGTCTATGACGGTCCGTCCACGGGCCTGGACACCCAGCGCCTGATCGAAATCTACGGTCCCGAGTACGAGGACGCGTTCTGGGAAGCCAAGGCATGACCCGCATCGCCATCAATCGCCGCCTGCTGGGCGCCGCCGCCATCGCCGCCATGACCCTGGGCCTCGCCGCCTGCGGCAAGGGCGAAGAGACCAAGTCGGGCGCCGCGCCCAGCGAAATCACCTTCTCCATCCTGTCGGCGGAAGGCCAGGCCTCGGCCGGACCGCTGTGGCAGCCGCTGCTGGACGACATGTCCAAGGCGATCGGCGTGCCGGTGAAGCCCTATTTCGGCTCGAACTACACGGTTCTGGTCGAGGCCATGCGCGGCAACCACACCCAGGTCGGCTGGTTCTCGGCCAAGCCTGAGGTCGAGGCCATCGACCGCGCCAACGCCGAGGTCATCGCCCGCACCGTCAACCGCGAAGGGCTGGACTCCTATCAGTCGACCCTGATCGTCAAGAAGGGCTCGGGCATCACGCTGGACAAGGTGCTGGCCTGCGGCAAGCAGTACAATTTCGGCATCGGCGACGCCCAGTCGACTTCGGGCACGCTGGCGCCCATGACCTTCCTGTTCAACGCGCGCGGCGTCGTGCCGTCGCAGTGCTTCAAGACCGTGCGCTCGGCCAACCACCAGGCCAACGCCTTCGGCGTGGCCACCGGCGTGATCGACGTGGCGACCTCCAACAGCGTCAACCTGGTCTTCATGCGCCGCGAGAACGCCCAGCTGGCCGATCAGATCGAGGAGATCTGGACCTCGCCGCCGGTGCCCGAGAGCGGCATCGTCGTGCGTGAAGACCTGGACCCGGCCCTGAAGGAAAAGATCCGCGGCTTCTTCCTGACCTACGGCCAGGGCGAAGGCCCCGAGGCCGAGCGCCAGCGCAAGGTGCTGGCGGGTCTGGAGTATTCGCGCTTCGCCCCGGCCGATGATTCCTATCTCAACCCGATCCGCGAGATGATCGCCGACCAGAAGCGCGGCGAAGCCGAAGCCAAGGGCGACAAGGCCGGCGTCGCCGCCGCCGAAGCCGAGCTTCAGCGCCTGCGCAGCCTGCGTGAGGTCCAACCTTGACCGCAGCTCCGCTTCCGACGTCGCCGGTTCCGGCCGCGCCGCAAAAGTCCGCCGTCTCCTGGGCGATGGACGTCCTGGTCTGGGGCGGCGTGATCGCCGTCCTGCTGTACAGCGTCGACGCCGTCGACCTGGGCAACATCTCGCGCCTGTTCTCGGGCAACGACAGCATGAAGATGTTCGTCCACGACCTGCTGCGGCCGGACTTCTCCGACTGGAAGATGTTCGTCGCCAAGATGTGGGAGACGATCCAGATCGCCCTGTGGGGCACCTTCCTGGCCGTGCTTTTCGGCATTCCGCTGGGTCTGGCCGCCGCCCGCAACATGGCCCCGGCCTGGGTGGTGACGCCGGTGCGCTGGCTGATGAACCTGCTGCGTTCGGTGCCGGATCTGGTGATCGGCCTGCTGTTCGTCACCGCCGTGGGCCTGGGCCCGCTGGCCGGCGTCCTGGCCATCACCCTGAACACGGCCGGCGTCCTGGCCAAGCTGTTCTCCGAAGCGGTCGAGTCGATCGACAAGGGTCCGGTCGAAGGCGTGCGCGCCACCGGCGCCTCCAAGCTGCACGAGATCGTCTGGGGCGTGATTCCCCAGGTGGCGCCGCTGTGGACCTCCTTCGCCCTCTACCGTTTCGAATCGAACAGCCGCTCGGCCACCGTGCTGGGCCTGATCGGGGCGGGCGGCATCGGCCAGGTGCTGTTCGACAGCATGAACGCCTTCAACTTCAAGGCCGTGTCCGCCATCGTCATCATCGTGGTCATCGCCGTGACCCTGATCGACACCCTGTCCCAGATCATGCGCAAGCGCCTGCTCTGACGACGTATCGGGCAGGTTTGCCCTGACTGTCACAAAGGTCTGGCCGGACCGTCACATTTTCCTGCTTTAAGCGTCGTGCACTGACGACTGGAGAAGGTCCGGCCATGATCCGCACACTGAAGTTCACGGCCTGCGCGGCCGCCCTGCTGGCCCTGGCGGCCTGCGGAAACAACGAGGGGGGCGGCGCCCCCGGCTCGCAGAAGGCTCGGACGGGCATCTGGGCCGCCGGTTCCTCGACCGTCTTCCCCTTCGCCACCCGCGTGGCTGAGACCTTCGCTCGCAACGGCGGCGGCGGCTCGGCCCCCCGCGTCGAATCCCTGGGCACCGGCGGCGGCATTCAGGCCTTCTGCTCGGGCGTCGGCCCTTCGACCCCGGACATCGCCAACGCCTCGCGTCCGATGAAGCAGAGCGAGTTCGACCGTTGCGTCGAGAACGGCGTCACCGACATCGTCGAGATCAAGATCGGCTACGACGGCATCGTCGTCGCCACCGCCCGCACGGGCCAGAGCTTCAACCTCGAGCTGAACGACCTTTACGAGGCCCTGGCCAAGGAAACGCCGGGCGCCGACGGCCAGCTGGGCCCGAACGCCGCCAAGACCTGGAACGAGGTCAACAAGGCACTGCCGGCCACCCGCATCCAGGTCTACGGCCCGCCGCCGACCTCAGGCACGCGCGACGCCTTCCTGGAGCTGGGCATGGCTCCGGGCGCCAAGCTGATCCCGGCCGTCGCCGCCATCGAGAAGCAGGACAAGACCCGCTTCGAGACCGTGGCTCACACCCTGCGTGAAGACGGCGCCTGGATCGACTCGGGCGAGAACGACAACGCCATCGTCCAGACCCTGAACCGCACGCCGGGCTCGCTGGGCGTGTTCGGCTTCTCCTTCCTCGAGCAGAACATGGACACGGTGAAGGCCGAGACCATCGACGGCGTGGCCCCCTCGGTCGCCACCATCGCCGACGGCTCCTATCCGCTGGCCCGCAGCCTCTACATCTACGTCAAGAAGGCCCACATCGGCGTGACGCCGGGCCTCGAACAGTTCGTTCAGGAGTTCATGTCTGACGGTTCGGCGGGGCGCGGCGGCTATCTGCAGGACCGCGGCCTGGTGCCGCTGGTCGCCGACGAACTGGCCGCCGAACGCGCCAAGGCCTCGGCCATGACCTCGATGGCCCGCCCGAACTAAGCGGCGAGCAGACTCGAAGAAAGACAGGCCGCCCTTTCGCCGGGGCGGCCTGTTTTCTTATGCGCCGGCGTCCGGCCGGATCGCGCAGGCCTCGGCCAGGATGGCGAAGGGCAGCAGCACCGCCCCGTGCCGCGCCCGGAAGGATCGGGCGGCGTCGAATATCTCGGGCGTCTCCAGGCGTTCGACCGCCGCATCCTCGCCCTCAAGGCGGCGCTGCATGGCGTCATGCCATCCGGCGGCGGCGTGCAGCCTGAGGCCCTGGGCGCTGCGCACGACCAGAGCCGTCGCCGCCGCGCCCAGGGTGCAGGCGCGGACGCGCCAGCCGAAGGCCTTGATCCGCAGCGCTGCGTCGAGGGCGATATCCAGCGTCACCCGGCTGCCGCACAGGGGGCTGACCTGGGTCAGAGACAGGTCGGCTCCCTCCAGGCGGCGATCGTTGCGGACTGCCGCCGCCAGCGTCCTGATCCGATCGTGATAGAGGCTCGCGAGCGGATCGTCGGGGGTCATGCGGCGCCGTCGTCCTTCATATGACGGCCCAGCACGCCCAGGAAGCGTATGGCGAAATGCAGGCCGCGGCGGACGTCTTCGTCACCCGCCGCCCGCACCAGGCCCAGCAGCGACGGCGGCGGCGTGTGGGCGGCCTGGGCTCCGGCGTAGCGCGCGGCGTTGCCCAGGGTCCAGGCGGCGCCGACGCCCTCCTCATAGACCTTCATCAGTTTCTGGATCATGGCGTCGTCCGACATGTCGACCGCGTCGGACAGCAGGGACAGAAGGTCGATGACGTTGTCGAAACGCTGTCCCTGAAGCAGGGGGGCGGCCTTGTCGATCAGATGCTGGACGCCGCGCTCGGTGGCTTCGTCGATGACGATGGCCGGTGCGGGGGCGGTGGTTTTGGCGGTGCTCATGGTGTCTTTCCCCTTGGTTTCAGTGTCTGCGGCCATGGATCAGACGATCCCGCGGGCGACGGACCAGTAGATGCCGCGGTTGAAGGCCTTGCGCAGAAGGCCCCCGACCTTGGTCGGCGGGGTGGGGTGGACGTCCTCGTCATAGTCGTACCAGAGCGGCATTCCGACCTCGAGGCCCATCTGGGCGACGGCCTGGACCTTGCCGTCATAGGCGTCGACGGTGCGGCCGATGCGGATGTCGCCGGCGATGTTGTTGACGATCACCGGGCACTGGTTGTGGCAGGAGCCGCCCGCCTTGCTGACTGGCAGGTCGACCGTGTCGCCCATGACATAGGCGTTCGGATAGCCTTCCATCTGCAGCGTCTGGCGGTCGGTGGGCAGCCAGCCTTCGTTGTTCGCCGCCTGGGACACGCCGCTTTCGAGCACAGCGTCCACCGCCCGGATCGGCGGGGTGCACATCAGCAGGTCGAAGCCCTCTTCCTTGCCTTCGGCCGAGGTGGCGATCCTCTTGTCGGGATCGACCGAGTTCAGGGTGAAGCCGCGCTGGTATTTGATGCCCTTGCTCTCGAAGATGGAGGGCAGGATCTCGCAGGTCTCCTGCTGCAGGAACAGGCAGTTGCGCAGCAGCTGGGCCACGCTGGGATAGGTGTAGACGATCTCGACCTGATCGCGGATGCCGCGACGGCGCAGGTACTCGTCCAGCATCAGGGTGGTTTCGATCGGGGCGATGCCGCACTGGTGCGGCACGTTCGGGGTCTCGGGGAAGTTCACCGTGATGAAGATGCGGCCCTTCTCGAAGCGGCGCAGCTTGTCGGCCAACTGGCGGGCCGGGTCGTGCTGATAGAAGTAGTCGCCCGCTTCCTTCAGTCCGGGAATGCGTTCCGGCGCCGGCAGGCAGCCGGTCGAGACGACGATGTAGTCATAGCCGATGACCTGACCGCTCTGGGTCTTCACGCGTGAACCGGCGAAGTCGAACTGCACCACCTTGTCGACCGTGAAGTCGATCTCGGGGCGCAGCAGGCTGCGTTGCTTGCGGCGCAGTTCTTCGTTGAAGAACATGTCGAAGGCCACATACATGAACGCGGGCTTGTAATAGTGCCACGGAGAATCGCTCAGCATGGTGACCTTCACCTTGCCGCTGGCGATTTCAGGATACAGCTTCGCGACCAGACTGTTGGCGGTCATGGTCCCGCCGATGCCCCCGCCGACCACCAAGATGTGCTTGGTCAAATTCTCGCCCTCCTCAAGACGTCGCGGACGGCTCGCCCTTCCGCCTGACTGAGGACGATAGCCGAAGGATTTGTGCGCCGGAGATCGGAGCTTTCCATTTTGCAAAGGTCGCCGCCGAGCCTAGGCTGCGACGGTGCAGGCGGTGAGGATGGGGTGTGATGGAACCGGATGCGGAGGAACGCATCAAGGCGGCCGCTCAGGCTCAGGTGATCGAGTGCCTGAACCGGTTCTATGCGATGGAAACAGGGCTGTGGGGCGGTCCCCTGGACGCCTTGATCGTGCGGACCATCATCGTCGGCGACATTCAGGGACGGCCCTATGACCTGTCGGCGCTGGCCGGCGTCCTCGACATTCCGGTGTCGACGATCCACCGCAGGGTCAACGATCTGGTCGAGCGCAACCTGCTGGAGCGGAGCGCCGTCGGTCGGTCGGTCTATCTGAAGCCCACGGTTCAGACGCGCCAGGCGTTGGACATGACATTCGACGACATGCTGGCCACGTTGACCCGCCTTTACCGAGGCGACGTGGGGCCGCGCTGCGGCGTACCTGAATGATCAGGCGGCGACGCGCCGCCGCAGCCGCGCCACCCGGCGCAGGCGACGCCAGAAGCGGCCGCGCGCGGGCTCGGGATAGGGCTGCAGGTTTTCGACGAACTGCTCGGCCGAGGCGCGCCAGCTGAACTTCTCCGCATAGGCGCGGACGTCCTTGCGATCGAGCTCCAGGCACTTCAGGCAGGCGGTCTTCAGGTCGTCGTCGATGAAGCCCGCGCCCGAGCCGGGGATGATGTCGATGGGGCCGTGCGCCGGATAGGCGGCGACAGGCGTGCCCGTGCCCATGGCCTCCAGGATCACCAGGCCGAAGGTGTCGGTCCAACTGGGGAAGACGAAGACGTCGGCGTCGGCGAAGCAGCGCGCCAGATCCTCGCCGAACTTGGCGCCGAGGAATTTCGCGTCAGGATACTTCTCTTCGAGCTCGGCGCGGGCCGGGCCGTCGCCGACGATGATTTTGGTGCCGGGCAGGTCCAGCCCCAGGAAGGTCTCGATGTTCTTCTCGACCGCCACCCGACCGACATTCAGGAAGAAAGGGCGCGGCCAGTTCTCGCCGCCCATCTCCTGGTAGATCGGCTCCAGGTCGGGGCGGAACAGCTCGGTGTCCACGCCGCGCGTCCAGGGCGAGACGTTCTTGAAGCCGTGCTCGACCAGTTCGTCGCGCAGGGTCGGCGTGGCGACCATCAGCCGGCCCGACGGCTTGTGGAACCACTTCATATAGGCGTAGCCGACCTGCACCGGGATCGGGAAACGGGCCGAGACGTATTCCGGGAATTTGGTGTGATAGCTGGTTGTGAACGGCAGCTTCCACTCCACGCAGATGCGCCGCGTGGCGATGCCCAGGGGGCCTTCGGTGGCGATGTGGACGGCTTCGGGCTCGAAGGCGCGCAGACGTTCGCGAATCTCTTCCTCGGCGCCCAGGGCCAGGCGGATCTCGGGATAGGTCGGGCAGGGAATGGTCTTGAACTGGCTCGGCTCGATGACCTCGACCTCATGGCCCATGGCGCGGCATTCGGCCACGGTGCGGGTCAGGGTGCGGACGACGCCGTTGACCTGAGGCTCCCAGGCGTCGGTGACCAGAACAATGCGCATGAAGTCGATAGGGCCTTGAGCCGTTTCGCGGAGGCGAAACTTCTAGACGCTCCGCATGACGAAGGCGAGACGGCATGATAGAGCAGGGTGTGAACAGGCTTCACCTCTTCGCGAACGGCCATGTTGAGCCGCACCTCATTTCTGGTTGAGGGTTTTTCCAGAAGATTCTACGCGTCGCCGAATTCTGTGCGGCGTATGTCGCAATCATGCGATGCACATTCGGTCTCAGTCGCCATATATGCGGAAATTCACAGGATGGATTTCATGACGCCGACCGATCTTCGCCATTGGGATGAGCTGGACCGGAACAAGTACCGGGACGAACGTGAGGTGGTGGCCGAACTGCTAGCCGCCGAACCCTTGACGCCTGACGGTCGCGCGGCGGTCCTGAACGATGCTGTCGGCTTGGTCGAAAGCGCCCGCAAGAGCCAGAAGCGCCAGGGCGTGGTCGAAAGCTTCCTGCAGGAATTCAGCCTGGGCACCCGCGAAGGTCTGGCCCTGATGTGCCTGGCTGAGGCCCTGCTGCGAACGCCTGACGCCGACACCCGCGACCGCCTGATCGCCGAGAAGATCGGCTCCGCCGACTGGGCCAGCCACATGGGCCAGTCCGACAGCCTGTTCGTCAACGCCTCGACCTGGGGCCTGATGCTGACCGGCAAGCTGGTGGACGTCGACGATGAAGCCCGCAGCGACCTGCCGAACTTCCTCAAGCGTCTGGTCGGGCGTCTGGGCGAGCCGGTCATCCGCCAGGCCGTCGCCACCGCCGTCAAGATCATGGGCGAGCAGTTCGTTGTCGGCCGCACCATCGAGGCGGCCCTGAAGCGTTCGGATCGCGAGAACTGGCTGTGCAGCTTCGACATGCTGGGCGAGGGCGCCCGCACCGCCGCCGACGCCGAGCGCTATGAAAAGATCTACGCCGACGCCATCGAGGCCGTGGGCAAGACCGCCAAGGGCGAAGGCCCCGAGCGCGGCCACGGCGTCTCGGTCAAGCTGTCGGCCCTGTCGCCGCGCTATCAGGCGGTGCAGGAAGACCGGGTGTGGGAAGAGCTGTATCCCCGCATCCTGCGCCTGGCGCTGATCGCCGCCAAATACGACATCAACTACACCATCGACGCAGAAGAGGCCGACCGTCTGGCCCTGTCGCTGAAGCTGCTGGAGCGGCTGGCGCGCGAACCGGCGCTGGGCGACTGGCAGGGGCTCGGCCTGGCGGTTCAGGCCTATCAGAAGCGCACGACCGAGACGGTGGCCAAGCTGGCCGAACTGGCCAAGTCCTCGGGCCGTCGCCTGATGGTGCGCTTGGTCAAGGGCGCCTATTGGGACACTGAGATCAAGCTGGCCCAGGTCAACGGCCGCACCGACTATCCGGTCTTCACGACCAAGCCGGCGACCGACCTGAACTATCTGGTCTGCGCCAAGGCGCTGATCGAGGCCTCGCCCTACATCTTCTCGCAGTTCGCCACACACAACGCCCACACCCTGGCTGCCGTGCACCGCATGGCCGCCGATCGCGGCGTGACCATCGAGTTCCAGCGTCTGCACGGCATGGGCGAGGCCCTCTATGACGGCGCCAAGGCCGAGTGGGGCGACGTGGTCGTGCGCGCCTACGCCCCCGTCGGCGGCCACGAAGAACTGCTGCCCTACCTGGTGCGCCGCCTGCTGGAGAACGGCGCCAACTCCTCCTTCGTCCACGCCCTGCTGGACGAGCGCGTGCCTGCGGCCGACGTGGCCGCCGATCCCATCACCTCGGTCGAGGCCCAGCCTGACCGCCATCCGAAGATCCCTGTACCCATGAACATCTACGGTGACCGCCAGAACTCCCTCGGCCGCGACTATTCGCAGGCTTCCGACCGCGAGCGTCATGCGGCGGCTCTGGAGCGCGTCGACAGCGAGAAGCTGACCGCCGGCCCGATCATCGGCGGCAAGCTGCGCGCCGGGGTGAACGCCCAGGACGTCACCAACCCCTATGACCGCTCGCGCGTGCTGGGCCATGTGTCGGAAGCCTCGGTCGAAGACGTCGATCTGGCCGTCAACACCGCCGCCAATGCTCAGCTCGCCTGGGATCGTCTGGGCGGCGCGGGCCGCGCACCCGTCCTGCGCGCCATGGCCGACGCCCTGGAAGCCGATCTGGACCGTCTGGTCGCCCTGCTGTCGCGTGAAGCGGGCAAGACGCTGAACGACGGCGTGGCCGAGGTGCGCGAAGCCGCAGACTTCTGCCGCTACTACGCCTTGCTGGCCGAGCGCGACTTCGGCGGGCGCCAGACCCTGAAGGGCCCGACCGGCGAGACCAACGAACTGGTCCTTCACGGCCGCGGCGTCTTCGCCTGCATCAGCCCGTGGAACTTCCCGCTGGCCATCTTCACCGGCCAGATCGCCGCTGCGCTCGCCGCCGGCAACGCCGTCGTGGCCAAGCCCGCCGAGCAGACGCCGCTGATCGCCGCCGAAGCGGTGCGCCTCTACTACAAGGCCGGTCTGAACCCCGACCTGCTGGCCCTGGTCCCCGGCCGCGGCGAGACCGTCGGCGCCGCCCTGACCAACCATCCGGGCGTCGACGGCGTGGCCTTCACCGGCGGCACCGACACCGCCTCGGCGATCAACCGCGGCCTGGCCGCCCGTCCGGGCGCCATCATCCCCTTCATCGCTGAGACGGGCGGCCTGAACGGCATGTTCGTCGACACCACGGCGCTGAAGGAACAGATCATCGACGACGTCATCCTGTCGGCCTTCGGCTCGGCCGGTCAGCGTTGCTCGGCCCTGCGCGTCCTCTATGCGCCCAAGGATTCGGCCGACGCCCTGATCGAGGGCCTGAAGGGCGCCCTGGCCGCCCAGGTGCTGGGCGACCCGACCGACGCCAAGACCGACATCGGCCCGGTGATCGACGCCGAAAGCCGCGCCAACCTGGAAGCCCACGTCGAGCGCCTGTCCAAGGAAGCCAAGATCATCGCCCGCGCGGAACTGCCGGCCGGCGCCGACAAGGGCGACCTGTTCGCCCCGACCATCGCCGAGATCCCGACCCCGGACTTCCTGGAGCGCGAAGTCTTCGGCCCGATCCTGCACGTCTACCGCTATGAGCCGAAGGACCTGGAAAAGGTCGCTGGCAAGCTGGCGGCGCGCGGCTTCGGTCTGACGCTGGGCGTCCACAGCCGCATCGACGCCTTCGCGAAGGAAGTGATGGAACTGGTCCCGGCAGGCAACGTCTACGTCAACCGCTCGATCATCGGCGCGGTGGTCGGCGTGCAACCGTTCGGCGGCGAAGGCCTCAGCGGCACCGGCCCCAAGGCCGGCGGCCCCAACAGCCTGATCCGCTACGCCGCTGAAAAGGCCATCAGTATCAACATCGCCGCCCAGGGCGGCGATCCGGCGCTGCTGAACCTGTAAAGATGATCGCTGCAGCGTGCTCTCGTCAGTGCGCTGCAGCGGTTTCACGCCCCGGCGCGGGGGCTGGAGTTTTCATTCAGAACAACGCTTCACAAGCGTAGGTCTATGCTTTCCTCTGCGTGCTGTTTGCCATGCGTTCGTTGAACGCGGTGTGAAGTAACGAGGGGAAGCCGGAATGAGTGATTTTGTGAAGCGGGCGGGTCACTTCTTCCGACAGATCAATCGGCTTCCGGGGCGGACGACGCAGCTGGAGCGAAAGGTGGACCGTCTGCTGAAGCAGGTCGTGGAGATGCGGCGGGAAAACCTTCTGTTGCTCGACACACTGTCGTTTCCTACACGGGAGCAATGGCTTGGCCAGCCGCCGCTCATCGCTGGCGAGCCCGGGCAGATGGTCTTCGCCTCGGCCGCCATGTGTCGGCAGGACAGCTTTCGCCAGCCCTATTTTTCCTACTGGACGACGCGGCTCGGGGATTCCCTGAGGTATCACCGCAAACTCTGGGAGTTCGTCTTCATCGCCCAGGCCTTGTGGGAACGCGGCGTCGTCATCTCTGGGCGTCGAGGGCTGGGCTTCGGCGTCGGTATTGAACCCCTGTCGGCCTTTTTTGCGTCTCAGGATGTGAGGGTCACGGCGACGGACCTGATGTTCGAAGGCGCGGCGAGTCTGGGGTGGACCGATACGAACCAGCATGCCGCTGGCAAGGAGGCGCTTCGTAAGCCGGCGATCTGTCCCGACGACCTGTTCGATCGCAATGTCGAGTTCCGCGAGTGCGACATGAACGCCGTGCCGGACGATTTGACGGGGTACGATTTCTGCTGGTCAGCCTGTGCTCTCGAGCATCTGGGCTCCATCGAGAAGGGCCTGGCTTTCATCGAGCGCTCGGTTCAGTGCCTGAAACCTGGCGGCTGGGCGATTCATACGACCGAGTTCAACGTCACGTCGAACTTCGAGACGGTGGATCACATGGAAACCGTGCTGTTCCGTCGCCGTGACCTGGAAGCGTTGGCGGAGCGCTTGCGGGCGCAGGGCCATTTCGTCGCCCCGATAGACTGGAGTCCGGGAGCGGAGCCTCTGGACCGCTACTACGATATCGCGCCTTACAAGGAGCAACCGCACCTCAAGATGGCGCTGAGCGGTTTCGGCGCCACCTCCATAGGCTTCATCGTTCAGCGCGGTCGCTAGCCCTGTTGTGAAACTGCTGCTGTTTTCTTAGGACGGGACGGGGCTGTCGCCAGGCGCCGATCGTTGTGCGCGGCAATCTTCGCGACCGCCCAAATTCGGTCTAAGGAGTCCGGTCAAGGAGACCGAATGCTTGACCTCTTCCGCAGCGACAACGTCGTTGTCCGCAGCATACCCGCCTCGGACGTCAGCCGTTGGGTTGTGACCTTTGATAACTACGGTATCGGTCACGGGTTCGACCGTCCGGGGTTCGGCCAAGAGTTCTTGCACAGCGCGGGAATCTCGGCCGTTCATGTGCTAGGCGCACGTGAGGACTGGTATCAGTACCCAGAGATGGCGGCTGCGATGGCGAGCGTGCGTCAATCAGTGGCGGGCGCTGATCGGGTCATGACCTATGGCTCCAGCATGGGCGGTTACGCCGCCTTGCGTTTTGCTGACGCTGCGGGCGCCAACGCTGCTCTGGCGCTGTCGCCCCAGTATTCGATCGATCCCAGGAAGGCGCCCTTCGAGAAGCGCTGGATTCAAGACAGCCGACGCATCCGCTGGCTGCCCGAGATCGACGGTCAGCTGACCTGTGCGGCGCGCCCCGTCGTGGTGTTCGATCCTACCGCGGAGGATGGGCGACATGTCGCCCTCATTCAGAAGCATATCGCGATCACGGCGATCAGCCTGCCCTACGTCTCGCATCCGGCGACGACCTATCTGGGGGAGGTCGGGCTGCTTAAGCCGCTGGTCTTGCAAACCTTGTCGGGCGAGTTGGACGGGCCGGCCTTTAATCGTGAAGGGCGTTTGGCGCGGCGTCGAAGCAGCCTGTATATTTCCAACCTCGCCCAATCACAGCCCAGCCATCGACAAGGGCTGGCGCTGTCCCTGGCGCGCTTGTCGGTCGAGAAGGCGCCCAGCAATCCGCTGACGGGGGTGGCTCTCGCGCGTATCCTGTCGCGAGCCGGCGAACACGACCAGGCGGTCGCCGAGATGGAGCGCGTGACGGTCTTGACGAGGGGCGATCCGAACTATCTCGTTCATTTTGTGAATGCCTTGATGGCGGCGAACCGGCCGGCCGAGGCTCTGTCGACCGCACGAGAGGTGGTCAACGCCTGGCCGCATATGGCGCATCTGCATGCGTGGGAAAGTGCGGTGCTGTGGGCCGCCGGCGAGTATGACGCCGCTGTCGAGGCGACGACGCGGGCGATCACGCTCGATCCTCAGGACAAGAAATATCCTCGGCTGTTGAAGAACTATCGACAGAAGATGGCTGGAGCGCGGGTGCAGCCTTCGGGGCCTTGGCGTTGGATCAGGCGGTGGTCCGCAAGCCTGGCTCGCGCCCGACCACAGTCGGCGCCGTAGCGGTTCGGGATCAACCGGCTCCGCGCGGCCACCCGCCCGCGCGGCTGAGCGCGCTGGGGTTGGGTTTGCCGATCCGGCCGCCGATCCAGCGGGCCGCAGCGATCAGGGCGTCCAGGTCGTAGCCGGTCGAATAGCCCGCGCGCTCCAGCATGTAGACTAGATCCTCGGTGGCGATGTTGCCGGTCGCGCCGGGCGCGAAGGGGCAGCCGCCGATGCCGCCGACCGAGGCGTCCAGCACGTCCACGCCCGCCTCCACGCCCGCATAGGCGTTGGCGAGGCCCGTGTTGCGGGTGTCGTGGAAGTGAAGGCGCAGGGTGGCGTCGGGCGCGGCCTTGCGGGCGGCTTCGACCTTCTTCGTCACGCTCCACGGATCGCCGACGCCGATGGTGTCGGCCAAGGCGATCTCTTCGACGCCCAGGGCGGCGATGCGGGCGACCAACTCGCTGACCTGCTGCACCGAGACCTCGCCGTCGAACGGGCAGCCCCAGACGCAGGACAGGGTGGCCGACAGCTTGGGCGTCGCGCCTGGCGCGCCTTCAGCGTTGGCGCGGCCGGCGATGATGTCGGACAGCATCTGCACCTGCTGGTCGACGCTGAGGCCCTGGTTCTTCAGGCCGAAGCCGTCGGTGGCCGACATGGCGACGTTGACCTCGTCCACCGCCGTGCCCAGGGCGCGGTCATAGCCCTTGCCGTTCAAGACCAGGCCGATGCGGCTGCGGCCCTCGGTGCGGGGCAGGGCGGCCATGACCTCTTCGGCGCCCGCCATCTGGGGCACGTATTTGGGGTGGACGAAGCTGACAGCCTCGATACGCCGGGCCCCGGCCGCCTCCAGCCGCTGGACGAAGTCGGCGCGGACGGCCGGCTCCAGCACCGTCTTCTCGTTCTGCAGGCCGTCGCGCGGGCCGACCTCGACGATCTGGATGAAGCGGCTCATCGGCGGGGGCTCCCCTGGTTCGTGCTCCGCTGGCCCGATCCGGCGGGAGCGTAGACGGTCAGGCGCACGTCGTCGCCCGAGGAATAGTTGTGGCCGCTGACCACGCCGACGGCGCGCCCGGCGGCGCCCAGATCGGCCAGGGCGCGGCGGAAGGCTTCGTCGTCGCGGGCCTCGACGATGGCGGGGCGGCCCTCGGCCAGGGCGCGCGCGGCTCCGGCCCCGTCGGTCAGCTGGGTGTCCTTGCCGGTCAGGAAGACGAAGCTGGGCTCATGGAAGGTGGTGATGGCCACCGGCCCCGGATAACGGCCCTGGGCCGGGTTCAGCTCGGCCGAGTCCAGCGTCTGCACCAGGCGCGGCGCGATCGACAGCGGACGCAGCTGGCGGATGGTCCCGGCCAGGCCCGCGTGGGCCAGTATGCCGAAGACGAGGGCGATCAGCACCCCGGTGATGGCCGCGCGGTTGACCAGCAGGAAGCCGCCCACGGCGGCGGCCATGACGGCGAAGACGATGGTGACCGTGGCCCAGGTCTGGGCGGTCGAGCGGCCGAACTCAGTCAGGCCGTAGACGGTGATCAGGCAGATGACCACGGCGGCGAACAGGCCCAGCAAGGCGCCGGTCGCGCGCGAGACCTTGCCGATCGGCTGGGTCAGGGCGGCGGCGGCCAGCAGGGCGATCGCCCCGAAGGTCGGCAGGGTGTAGTGCCACAGCTTGGTCGGCGCCAGCTCGAACATCAGCCAGGCCGGGACCAGCCAGCAGACGGCGAAGCGGATCGCGGGTTCGGCCCGGCGATGCCAGCCTGTCGACAGGGCGGCGGGCAGCATCAGGGTGACGGGGAACAGCAGAAGCGGCGACAGCAGCACATACATGCCGGGGAAGCCGCCGTGGCTTTCGTGGGCGCCCGCGATCTTGGGCGCCAGGTCGCCGCCGATGGCCTCGCGCCAGAAGCCGCCGTCGGTGGCGATGGTGATGGCGATGGCCCAGGGGCCGACCAGCAGGGCCACCAGCGGCAGCCCCCAGCCCCAGCCCAGCTGGCCCAGCCATTTGATGTTCCGATCCCACAGCGACAGGGCGATGACGGTCAGGGCCACGACCAGCAGGCCGATCGGCCCCTTGATCAGGATGGACAGGCCGATGCCCGCCCAGAACAGCAGCTTGTGCAGCCGGTTCGCCTTCTCGCCCGCCCGCGTGGACATGTAGATGCGCGCCAGCGCCGCCATCGACAGGGTGGTCAGACCCGCCAGCATGGCGTCGGTCTTGGCGATGCCCGCCTCGGTCGACAGTAGGAAGGTCGCGCCCAGCATGGCGCCCGCCAGGAAGCCCGCCCTCTGGCCGAACAGGGCCGCGCCCGCCCAGGCCACGGCCCAGGCCGCCAGCATGGCCCCCAGCAGTGACGGCAGGCGATAGGGCTGGATGTTGCGGTCCTCGACGTCCGAGGTCGCGGCCACGGCCGCCGCCTGCATCCAGTAGATGCCGATGGGCTTCTTCCAGCGCGGATCGTCCTGGAAGCGGATGTCGACATAGTCGCCGCCTTCCAGCATCTGGGCCGTCGCCTGGGCGAAGCGGCTCTCGTCCCGGTCCAGCGGCGGCAGCAGCATCAGGCTGGGCAGGCCGGCGATCAGGGCCAGCAGGGCCGCAAGGACAGGGCCGCGCCAGCCGGCGATGTAATGATCCAGGTTCGGGCGGTTCATGCCGCTGTCGTATCACGCCGGATGCGGCGCCCGGAAGCTTCAGCTTCTTCATCGGCTGTGGACGCGCCGTTTCGCCGAAGGCCGGCCTGCGCTAAAGAGCGTCGATGATCGACCGCTCCGCTTCTTCGCCCGACATTTCCGTCGTCGTGCCCGTGCATGATGAATCCGGCGCCGCCGTGCCCTTGGCGCGCGAAATCGCCGAGGCTTTCGCCGGGCGGTCCTATGAGATGATCTTCGTCAACGACGCCAGCCGGGACACGACCCTGGCCGAGCTTCAGGCGGCGATGGCCGAACTGCCCGCCCTGCGGGTGCTGTCGCACGGGACCAATGCGGGGCAGAGCCGGGCGGTGCGCACCGGAGTGCTAGCCGCGCGGGCGCCGATCGTGGTGACGCTGGACGGCGACGGCCAGAACCCGCCCGCCGATGCGCCGCGTCTGGCCGACGCCTTGCTGGCCGCGCCGCCCAACGTCGCCCTGGTCGGCGGGGTGCGCGCCAAGCGTCAGGACACCAACGCCAAGCGCCAGGCGTCGCTATGGGCCAACCGCATCCGCAAGAAGCTGCTGGGCGACGACGCCGACGACACCGGCTGCGGGCTGAAGGCGTTTCGCCGCGACGTCTTCCTGCGGCTGCCCTACTTCGATCACATCCACCGCTATCTGCCCGCCTTGATGATCCGCGAGGGGTATGAGAACCGCTACCTCGACGTCGACCACCGCCACCGCGAGACGGGCCGGTCGAAATACACCAACTGGGGGCGGCTGCGGGCGTCCTTCTCGGACCTGCTGGGCGTGATGTGGTTGAAGTCCCGCTCGCGCCGTCCGGGCGACATCAGCGAGTTCTGAGGCCGAAGGCCTAGCTGAACGCCAGAAAAATCACCGCCACCACGGTGACGTCGAGCAGGCGGGCGGCGAGGCTGAAAACGGCGGGCATGGCGCGATCCGAAGGCGGTTGAGCCTTGGCATACGCAAGTCGGGCGCCAGTCGGCGTCAGATCTCGGTCTTGCGTGATCGTCCCGGCGAGGGGCGCCGGTCGTGCCGCCCTGAATACTCCCGGCCCAGATAGGTGGTGCGTGCGGCGTCCAGCACCGGCGCGCCGCCCTTCAGCCCGCGCTTCTGCCCCGATTGACCCAGCACCTGGGCGGCGAAGGCCGCGGGCGGCGGAGGCGGGGTGACGGCAGGCTTTGCCGGGGAGGCGGCAGGATCGGCCACCTCGTCCGACGACGAGGCTTCGGTCGGAACCAGGGCGCGCGCGCGCCGCCGCTCGCGATGGCGGCGGTCGCCTTCGCGACGATCGTCCACGACAGGGTCGTTCAGCGGCCCCGACGCGCCGATAGGACGGATTTCATCCGTCACCTCGGCCTCAGCTCTTGGATTGGGCGAGGCGGTCGATCTGAGCCCGCATCTCGTCCATCTGGCGGCGCATCTCGTCCAGGGCCGCGCCTTCCTTGGCCGGTTCAGCCTTGGGTTCGGCGGCGGGCGCTTCGGCCGCCTCGCCTTCCGGGCGACCATAGGCGAAGCCGGGGAACATCCGCATGGCGCGCTCGAACATGGCCATGTTCTGGCGCACGGCCTCTTCCATCAGATTGCCGCCGGGCGCGGCGGCGAAGGCGCGCGTGAACTGGCCGCGCAGTTGTTCCTGCTGGCGCGTGAACGTATCCAGCGACATCTCCAGATACGACGGCAGCACCCCCTGCATGGAGTTGCCGTAGAAGCCGATCAGCTGACGCAGGAACTGCACCGGCAGCAGGGCCTCGCCGCGGCTTTCTTCCTCGAAGATGATCTGGGTCAGGATCTGGCGCGTCAGATCGTCGTTGGTCTTGGCGTCATAGACGACGAATTCCACGCCTTCGCGCACCATGCGGGCCAGATCGTCCAGCGTCACATAGGCGCTGGTGGCGGTGTTGTAGAGCCGCCGGTTCGCATACTTCTTGATGACGACCATGCCGTCACGGGTTTTTCCGCCCTCGGATTTCTTGTCGGTCACGCTTGTTCTCGCGATGTTGCAACGCCCAAGCATCCCGCATTGCGCGCGCGAAGGCGAGTCCCGTCTTTGACGCGTGGAGTCAGGCCTGGACCAGCACCACGCCGATCAGCACGGCGGCCCAGTGCACGCCCGCGCCGGTGACGACGAAGCCGTGCCAGATGGCGCGCCGGAACTTCACCTTCTGGCTGATGAAGACGAAGACGCCCGTCGTATAGATCAGTCCGCCCGCGACCAGCAGGCCCAGCGCCAGCGGGTGCACGGTCTCGATCATCGGTTTCAGCGCGAACACCGCCACCCAGCCGAACAGGACGTAGATCACGCTCCAGAAGGCGTCGGACAGGCGCGGCGCCAGCATCTTCACCCCCGCGCCGACGATGGCCATGGTCCACACCGCCAGGGTGAAGCCCACGGACCAGGCGCCCTCGAACCTGACGGCGGTGAAGGGGGTGTAGCTGCCCGCGATCATCAGGAAGATGGCCGCCTCGTCCAGCCGCCGCAGCACCGGCCGCGCCGCGCACGGATGGGTCAGGTTGTAGACGGTCGAGGCCGCCAGCATGGCCACCAGACACAGGGCGTAGATCGCCGTCGACCACCGCTGCGCCCACGCCCGCATAGACGCTGGCCAGAACGGCCAGAACCACGCCGCCCGCCGCCGCCAGCGCCAGGCCCACGACATGCACCCACAGATCGGCCAGGCGCTCGGCCCGCGTCTGGTAGTGTTCGATCATGTCCAGATCGTCGGGGGTGCAGATACGGCGGGCGAGGGCTTTCAGCATGGTGAGGCTTTCGGCAAGATCACGTCTCCTTCCCTTTCTGAAAGCGCGGCACGGGGCATCGTTCCCGGCCGATGGTGCGGCGCGGTGATGACGTTTTGCTGATTGCTGCATCGCAACAGGTGACGTGCGCCTGCGAATGCGGCACAACCTCGCGCAAAGAATTTCTCCAGGGAGTGAATAAAATGACCGACGTCGTCATCGTCTCCGCCGCCCGCACGCCGGTCGGCTCCTTCCTCGGCGCCCTGTCGACCCTTCCGGCCTCCAAGCTGGGCGGGGTCGCCATCAAGGCGGCGCTGGAGCGCGCTGGCGTGGCCGCTTCCGATGTGGATGAAGTGATCCTGGGCCAGGTGCTGCAGGCGGGCGCGGGCCAGGGCCCGGCGCGTCAGGCCGCCATCGGCGCGGGCCTGGCCAATGAAACCCCGGCCTGGAGCCTCAATCAGCTGTGCGGCTCGGGCCTGCGCGCCGTGGCCCTGGCCTATCAGCAGATCGTGCAGGGCGACGCCAGGATCGTCGTCGCGGGCGGTCAGGAGAGCATGAGCCAGTCGCCGCACACGGCCCAGCTTCGTAACGGCCAGAAGATGGGCGAGCTGGCCTTCAAGGACAGCATGCTTCAGGACGGCCTGATCGACGCCTTCCACGGCTATCACATGGGCCAGACGGCCGAGAACATCGCCGCCAAATGGTCGATCGACCGCGCGTCTCAGGACGCCTTCGCCGTCGCCTCCCAGAACAAGGCCGAGGCCGCCCAGAAGGCGGGCAAGTTCGCCGACGAAATTGTCCCCGGTCGTCATCTCGACCCGCAAGGGCGATGTGGTCGTGGATCAGGACGAATACATCCGTCACGGCGCCACCCTCGAGGCGATGGAGAAGCTGAAGCCCGCCTTCGTCAAGGACGGCACCGGTGACGGCGGCCAACGCCTCGGGCATCAACGACGGCGCGGCGGCGCTGGTGCTGATGAGCGCCGATGAAGCCAAGGCGCGCGGCCTGGAGCCGCTGGCCCGCATCGCGTCGTGGGCCACGGCGGGCGTCGATCCCGCCATCATGGCACCGGCCCGATCCCGGCGTCGAAGAAGGCGTTGGAGAAGGCGGGCTGGACCGTCGCCGATCTGGACCTGATCGAATCCAACGAGGCCTTCGCCGCCCAGTCGCTGTGCGTGGTCAAGGAGCTGGGTCTCGACCCGGCCAAGGTGAACGTCAACGGCGGCGCCATCGCCATCGGCCACCCGGTCGGCGCTTCGGGCGCGCGCGTCCTGACGACGCTGCTGCACGAGATGAAGCGCTCGGGCGCGAAGAAGGGCCTGGCGACCCTGTGCATCGGCGGCGGCATGGGCGTGGCGATGTGCGTCGAGCGCTAAGCGTCACGATGCCAAGCTGAAACGACAAAGGCCGGCGAGCGATCGCCGGCCTTTTTTCCTGCGCCCCTAATCCCCGCTCATCCCGGCGGACGCCGGGACGAGCGGGAGGTGAGTGTTCAAAACCCCCGCCGCCAGCTGCCCAGCAGGGCGTAGCCGGTCGGGGCGCCCGCGCGGTGCTGCTCCTCGCGGCTGGCGACGGCCTCGAGCTGCAGCCAGGACCCGCCGGGCAGGGCGTGCAGGCTGCGCACGCTGAAGTCGATCTGCCGCCCCGACGGCGCGGCCGAAAAGCGTCGCTCCGAGAAGGTCACCGGGTCGAAATAGTCCAGCGGCGCGTCGGCCAGATAGGCGCTGAACGTCCCATCCTCGATCCGCAGCGGTTGGGAGATCTCCCACGTCAGGCTGCGGCAGCCCAGGGCCTTGGCGAAGGACCACGTCGGACAGGCCGACTGCAACGACGCCCGCCAGGTCGAGCTGAGCGCCGGGGCCGACAGGTGCAGGAACCGCCCCTTCCAGTTCGGTGCGGCCGAAGCCCGCCTCGCCCGACAGGGTGAGGCCGCGTCCCAGGTCCACATCCGCCCCGACCGCCGCAAAGCGGGTGCGCGACGGCAGGGCGAAGTCCGACTGCGTCGGCAGATAGGCCCCCAGCGGCCCCATCCGCTCGTCCAGAGCCCCGAGACTGAACGACCAGTCCCCCTCGGTCTTGGCCGCCGCTCTCGGCGCGCCAGTCCAGTCCGGCGCGGGCGTAGGTCGAGGCGTCGCGCTCGACCGGACGCAGGGGGGCGCGCCGGTCGCCCGATCCGCTCTCGGCGCTGAAGGTCAGGGCGCCGAAACTAAAGGCGCCGCGCAGGGCGTGGTCGGCCTGGCTCAGCGCCACGAAGCCGTCGCCGGAGCCGCTGCGGAAGGGCGAGCGCGCCCCGCCCTGACCCTGCCACGCCGCGAAGGACAGCCGTCCCGCCTGAACGTCGAACAGGGCCTCGCTGCGTGGCTCGTCCCCCAGCCAGGGCGCGTCATAGGGGCCGTAACGCGCCACGACCGGCTCGGGCAGTTCGACCGGCACGGCGGCGGCCAGGGACAGTCGCGTCCCGCCCGGCGCATCCAGCGACACTTGCGACTGGCGCATGGGCGTCGGCGTCTCGGGCTGCCAGCTGCGGCGCGGCGCGGGGGCGATAGGCGTCGCCCAGGTCGACCCGGAACAGGCGCTCATATTCGTCATAGGCGATGGTGCTCAGCGCCCCGGTCCGACCCATCGCGTCCCCGAACGGACCCCCAACATGGGCGCCGGGCGCCACGGCGATGTTCACTGATGCGCCGGCCGCCATGGGCGAGGCGGTTGCGCCGACGGGCTGGAACGCGCGGGCGATATCCAGGGCTCCGCGCCCGAAGGTGACGTCGGTCCCCGCGTCGCCGAGATCCGCCCCGGTGCGCAGCAGAATGTCCACCGCCTCCCGTCCAGTCAGATTGGGGAAGGCCTCCAGCAGCAGGGCCAGGGCGCCCGCCACGGCGGGCGAGGCGAAGGAGGTGCCGTTGACCCGCCAGCAGCCGTCGCCTTCGCAGCCTACGATCACATCGACGCCCGGCGCCGTCAGATAGACGCCCTGCGAAACGCCCGCCTTATTGGAGAAATCGCCCAGTTGGCGCGCGCGATCATGGGCGCCGACGACGATGATGGAGCCGGCGAAGCGCGGGTCGCTGGCGTATCGGCCAGGCCATTCGGGATTGGCGCCCGCCTCGTTGCCGGCGGCGATGGCGAAGATGACCCCGGCGTTCACCGCGCGCTGCAGGGCCGCTTCGAATTGGGAGCCTAGAGGCGTCTCGCCGCCCAGGGACAGATTGATGATCTTGGCCCCGTTCTGAACCGCGTAGTCCAAAGAGCGCACCAGGTCGGATGATCGGAAACAGACCTTGTCGTCGGGGTCCGTGCAGTCGCTGACATCGGCGCGAATCGACAAGATGGTCGAGTTGAAGGCGACGCCGACGGTGCCGAAGCCGTTGAAAGGCGCAGCGATGATGCTGGAGACATTGGTCCCGTGGTCGTCCGCACCTTGCGGCTGGTTGCGGCCGGGCACCACATCGGTCGACAGGGGAGAGACGTTCCCCCCCAGATCCTGATGGTTCAGCTTGATGCCGCTGTCCACCACGGCGACGGTCACGCCGCGCCCGGTGGCGCCTCTCTGCCAGGCGCTCATGGCGCCGACGTCTCCGACGCCCCAGTTGCGCAGATATTCGGCGGACGTCGCGCTGGGGATGGCCGGAGGAGGAGGGGGCGGCGGAGGAGGAGGAGGAGGAGGAGGAGGCGGCGGAGGTGGAGGCGGCGGCGTGACGATGCCGCCGCCCGTTCCGCCGCCCCCGCCGCCGCAGGCTGCCAAGGGCAGGGCCAGCAGGCCCAGAACGCTGATAGAGACGGCGTATCGCCGCAGACGCTGAACGGACATGGTTCCCTCTCCCGAAACCTATCCAGCCATTAGGCTGGTTTCAGAGAGATTGACGAGTCCGTCCGATCCGGTGACGGACGATCAGTCGCGCAGCAGTTCGTTGACGCCGGTCTTGGCGCGGGTCTGGGCGTCGACGCGCTTGACGATGACGGCGCAATAGAGGCTCGGGCCGCCGTTCGGGTCAGGCAGGGCGCCCGGCACCACGACGGAATAGGCCGGCACCTCGCCGCGGAAGATCTCGCCCGTGGCCCGGTCGACGATCTTGGTCGAGGCCGACAGATAGACGCCCATGGCCAGGACCGCGCCCTCGCGCACGATGACGCCTTCGGCCACCTCGGCGCGGGCGCCGATGAAGCAGCCGTCCTCGATGATGGTCGGATTGGCCTGCAGCGGCTCCAGCACGCCGCCGATGCCGGCCCCGCCCGACAGGTGGACGTTCTTGCCGATCTGGGCGCACGAACCGACGGTGGCCCAGGCGTCGACCATCGAGCCTTCATCGACATAGGCGCCGATGTTCACGAAGGACGGCATCAGCACCACGTTCTTGCCGACATAGGCGCCGCGACGAACGACCGCGCCCGGCACCGAGCGGAAGCCCGCGGCCTGATAGTCGGCGGCGCTCCAATCGCCGAACTTGTTGGGCACCTTGTCCCAGAAGGGGCCGACGGCGACCGGATGATCGGCCGACAGCGGCAGGGTCGGGGCGTGGCCCGCGCGCATGATGACGTTGTCGTTCAGACGGAAGGACAACAGCACCGCCTTCTTCAGCCACTGGTGCGTGCTCCACACGCCGTCGGCGCCGCGCGAGGCGACGCGCGCCTGGCCGGAGTCCAGCAGGGCCAGGGCGGTGTCGACGGCGTCGCGCACTTCGCCGCGCGTGGCGGCCGAGACCTCGGCGCGGGCTTCCCAGGCGGCCTCGATGACGGATTCCAGGTGGGTCAGGTCGGTCATTGCGGATCTCCGTCCAGCATGGCGGTGGTCAGGAAGGGGCCGAGGGAGGCGGCCCGGTGTTGGATGTGGTCGCCCTCGGCGGTGAAGGCCTTGGTTCCGACCAGCACGGTGGTCATGCCCAGGTCGCGCGCCGGCTCCAGGTTCTTGGGCGTGTCCTCGAAGAAGCAGGCGGTCGCCGGATCGACGCCGAAACGCGCCAGCATCTTGTGGAAGGTGCGCGGGTCCGGCTTGGGGATCAGGTCGGCGTCCTCAAGCGCGAACACTCCGTCGAAGAAGGGCGTCAGCTCCAGCTTCTCCATCACCCGCTGGGCGTGACCGGCCGAGCCGTTGGTGAAGATCAGGCGCGGACCCTGCAGCCGCTCCAGCGCCGCATGCAGGCCGGGATCGGGCGCCAGCGCGTCCAGCGGCACGTCATGCACTTCGGCCAGGAAGTGATGCGGGTCGATCTCATAGTGCATCATCAGCCCGGCCAGGGAGGTGCCGTAGTCGTGCAGATAGCCGCGCTGCACCGACAGGGCCTCGGCCGATTCCAGGCCCGAGGTCCGCACGACGTATTGGTTGATGCGCTGCTCCACCTGACGCAGGAACTGCGTCTCCGGCGGGTACAGGGTGTTGTCCAGATCGAAGACCCAGGACCGCACATGGCGCAGGTCCGCGCCGATCTCGGTAGGCGCGGTTTCAGGCGCCGTCTTCGACGCCGAACCCGTCACTTCCGTCGGACCAGGGTGCCGGCGCCGTGCTCGGTGAACAGCTCGACCAGCATGGCGTGCGGGCGGCGCCCGTCCAGGATGACCACGGCCTCGACGCCCGCGCGGATGGCGGCCATGGCCGTCTCCAGCTTGGGGATCATGCCGCCGGTGGCGACGCCGTCGTCGATCAGGCCCTGCGCCTCGTCCAGCGTCATCTGGCGAATGATCTCGCCGTCGGCGCCCTTGACCCCCGGCACGTCGGTCAGCAGCAGCATCCGCTTGGCGTGCAGGGCGCCCGCGACGGCCCCGGCGACGGTGTCGGCGTTGACGTTGTAGGTCTGGCCGTCCTCGGCCACGCCGATGGGGGCGATGACCGGCACCCAGTCCTCGGTCTCCGAGGCGATCAGGCCCTTGATCAGCTTGGGATCGACCTTGGTCGGCTCCCCGACGAAGCCCAGGTCGACTTCGTGCTCGATCATGCTGTCGGGATCGCGCTTGGTGCGCTTGGTCTTCTCGACCGTCAGCAAGCCGGCGTCCTTGCCCGACAGGCCGACGCCGCGCACGTCGGCTTCCTTGCCGGCGACGGTGATCCAGTGGGCGATCTCTTTGTTGACCGCGCCGGACAGGACCATCTCGGCCACCGACATGGTGTCCTTGTCCGTCACGCGCAGGCCGTCGACGAAGGCCGACTTGACCCCCGCCTTGTCCAGCATGGCGCTGATCTGCGGCCCGCCGCCGTGGACCACCACGGGGTTCACGCCCATCAGCTTCAGCAGCACCACGTCCGCGGCGAATTGCTTCGCCACGGCGCTCTCGCCCATGGCGTGGCCGCCGTATTTGATGACCACGGTCTCGCGGTCATAGACTTGGATATAAGGCAGGGCCTCGGCGAGCGTCTTCGCCGTTTCCCAGCCGCGTTCCTCGGATTGCCGATCAGTCTCTATCATCGTGCGCCGCTCGATAGCCCCAAGGGCGGCGGGAGTCACGCATGAAGGCGTCTGAATCAAAGACGCATCAGGGTTCAGCGCGGGGCGTCCTCGAACACGGCGCAGGCCTGGTCGAAGTCGAAGCGAAGCTCGTCCAGCGCGCGGTGCAGATCGGGGTGCTCGCCATGACGGGACAACTGCAACAGGCCGTCATGCGCTCGGGCGATGCTGGCCGGGACCGGCGAGGTGTCCGACTGCCGCCGGAGGTCGCTGGACAGGAAGGCGTCGATCTCGGCCGAGACGGCGTCATCGAGATTGAGCGGCGTCGAGGACATCTGGCTGAGTTCGGCGAAATTCGCCCGCCATCTCGTCAGGAAGTCCGGCCACATGACGAATCGTCGGGGCAGGCCGCGCGAAGCGTGCTCGGCGTCCAGAACATGGCGCATCCACAGACGCAGGGCATGGCTGCGTCCCATGGTGTTGCGCGACACCAGGGAAGCCGCGACCTCTGACGGCGCGCGGAAGGGGCTGACGATCAGGAGATCATACCCGGCTTCGGTGAGCGCCTGGCGCCAGAAGGGAAAGAGCCGGCAGATGCGAGGGTCTTTGAGCACGATGGTCTCAGCAGCGCCGAACTCGTCGTGGATCAGGGCGGCGGCGTCTTTGCGCAGGGCGGCGTCGACCAGGATCGAACCCCCCGGGAGCGTCCGCCAGTCATGCCAGTTCGACCCTTCCTGAGCGAGCACTCGGTCATTGAAGTCGGCGACGGCGCTGCTTTCCCAGAAGCCTCTGGGGTTGTCTTCGGCGGCCGGCATCAGGTGTTTCGGCGCCGCCGCCCCCGCCAGCGCCAAGGCGCCCGCGACGGACGAGGTGCCGCTGCGATGCATCCCCAAGACGATCAGGGCCGTTTTCTTCGTCATCTTCGCCAACGCCGTTTGTCTAAAGACTGTCACTAGCGGTTCACGACAGCCTGTCCTAGCCTTCGCATTGGGGGCGCCACGGTCTAATAGGACGCGATGAATCTCTATCCAGTGATCATGTGCGGCGGCTCGGGCACCCGGTTGTGGCCCGCCTCTCGCCCCTCTCGACCCAAGCAGTTCATTCCCCTGGCGGGCAATCGATCGCTGTTTCAGGAAACCGCCATGCGCGTAGCGCCGCTCGTCGGCGACGGCGTCATGGTCGTGGTCGCGGGTACGCGTCACCGGGAATGGGTCATAGAGCAGCTGGAGCAGCTGGGTCTGCAGGACCGCACCCATATTCTGCTGGAGCCCGAAGCGCGCGATTCGGCCGCCGCCATGGCCGCCGCCGCCGCCTGGACCTTGGCGCGCGATCCCGAGGCGGTGAACGTCTTCGTCGCCTCCGACCACCATGTGCCGGACCACGAGGCTTTCCGTCAGGCGGTGCGCAAGGGCGCCGCGGCTGCGGGCGCGGGACGAATCGTCACCCTGGGGGTGAAGCCGACCTCGCCTTCGACCGCCTATGGCTACATCAATCCGGAAGGGCCGGGCCTGGCGCCGGTCAAGGCCTTCCGCGAAAAGCCGGATCGCGACAGCGCGGCCGAGTTCATTCGCGACGGCTATCTGTGGAACAGCGGCAACTTCATCGTTTCGGCCGCCACCCTGGTCGAGGAGCTTGAGGCGCGCGCCCCTGGCGTGGCCGATGCGGCCAAGCGCTCCTTGGGCGACCTGGCGCCGGGGCATGTCCAGGTGCTGGGCGACGCCTTCCGGGATGCGCCCAAGATCTCCATCGACTACGCCGTGATGGAGAAGACGTTGCGCGCCTCGGTCCTGGCGGTCGATTTCGCCTGGTCGGACCTGGGCGCCTGGGACGCCATCGCCGAGACCGGAGAGGGCGAGTTCGGCTCGCACATCTTCGAGGATTCCGAAGGCTGCCTGGTTCGTGCGCCGGAAGGCGTGCTGGTCGGCGTCCTGGGGGTCAGCAACCTGGCCATCGTCGCCGAGGATGACGCCATTCTGGTCTGTGATCTGGACCGGGCTCAGGACGTGAAGAGCGTGGTCGAGCGCGTGCGCACGGCGTTCCCTCAACATCTCGATTTCCGCAAGGCCGAGCCTGAGAGCCTGGAAGTCGGCGGTCGTCGCTTCGGCGATTGGCTGAGGCAGTCCGCCCTGCCCTTGTGGGCGACGTTGGGACAGGACGAAGACGGCCGGTTCGCCGAGGCCATCAGCCTGGACGGTCATGTGATGAAGGTCGCGCGTCGTGCGCGGGTTCAGGCGCGGCAGATATGGACCTACGCCGAGGCGGGCCGCCTCGGGTGGAGCGGGCCCTGGCGGCGCGCCGTCCGTCTGGGCGCCGAACGGTTGGCGACCGAGTATCTGCGTGCGGACGGCCTGTGCCGGACATTGCTGACGGCGGACGGCGCGTCGCTGGACGATACCGCCATGCTGTACGATCAGGCGTTCGTGCTTCTGGCGCTGCAATCGGCGCGTGCGCAGGCGACGGATCCGGCGGACATCGAACAGCGCGCCCTTCAGATCCGCGACATTCTGCAATCCCAGCGCTTGTCGGACGGCGGATGGCAGGAGCAGGGAGAGCATCCCTATCAGGCGAACGCCCATATGCACCTGTTGGAAGCCTGCCTGGCCTGGGAAGAGGGCGGCGGCGACGCCGGCTGGGCTGAAATGGCGGATGAGGTGGTGCGCCTGGCGCTCACGCGCTTCATTGATCCGACCGGGGGCTTCCTGCGGGAGTTCTTTGATGCGGCCTGGCGTCCGGCGACCGGCGAAGAGGGCCGTCTCGTCGAGCCGGGGCATCAGTTCGAATGGGCCTGGCTGCTGACGCGGTACGCCCGTTTGCGCGGCGATGCGGCTCTGTTGGGCCATGCGCGACGGCTGTATGATTTCGGCGTCAAGGGCGTCAGCGACAGCCGCGTCGCGCTGGACGCCATCAACGCCGATGGACGTCCACGGGGCGAACGCGCTCGCCTCTGGCCGCAAACCGAATGGCTGAAGGCCGCGCTGATCCTGGCGGAGACCGCCGAGGACGGCGAACGTCGCCGCTATCTGGCCGATGCGTCCGACGCGCTGCGGGCCTTGTGGCTCTATCTGACGCCGAACGGGGCCTGGCGCGACAAGCGGCTGGGTCGCAAGGGCTTCATGAACGAGGCGGCGCCGGCCAGCTCCTTCTATCACATCATGGGGGCGTTCGGGCAGCTGAGCGCCAGCGCCCGCCGTCTTGGCCTGACGGTCGGCGACACGAGCAAGCCCCTGAGCTGAGCCGAACTGAGCCGTGCTGAGCGGCCGGTCGGCTATTGGAGAGAGCCATGACGATGAACAATGTCCTGGTCACGGGCGGCGCCGGCTATATCGGCAGCCATACCTGCATGCGCCTCGCTGAAGCCGGCTTTCAGCCGGTAGTCTTCGACAATCTGTCGAACGGGCACAGGGAGGCCGTGCAATGGGGACCGCTGGAGGAAGGCGATGTCCGTTCGCCCTCGGACGTTCAGCGTGCCTTGGAGCGGTGGCGGCCGGTCGGCGTGATCCACTTCGCGGCCTTGATCGAGGTCGGACTGTCGTTTGATCAGGTCAGCGATTTCTACGCCGTGAACGTGGGCGGCGCGCTCAATGTCCTGGCCGCCATGAGCGCGGCGGGCGTGGCGCCTTTCGTCTTCTCCTCGACCTGCGCCACCTATGGCGAGCCGCAGTATCTGCCATTGGACGAGGCTCATCCGCAGCAGCCGATCAATCCCTATGGCCGCACCAAGCTGGCGGTCGAACAGGCGCTGGCGGACCTGGCGCGTTTCGGGACGATCCGCCCGATCATCCTGCGCTACTTCAACGCCGCGGGCGCCGATCCCGAGGGCCGTATCGGCGAGCGGCATGAACCCGAGACCCACGCCCTTCCCCTGGCCATCCAGACGGTGCTGGGGCAGAGGGCGACCTTCTCAATCTTCGGCCAGGACTATGATACGCGTGATGGCACGGCCTTGCGCGACTATGTCCATGTTCTCGATCTGGCGGATGCTCACGTGCTGGCGCTGCAACGTCTGCTGGACGGCGCGCCGGGCGGGGACGCCTTCAATCTGGGCACGGGCGCCGGAACGACGGTGAAGGAGTTGATCGCGGCGGTGGAGCAGGCCAGCGGCCGTCCGTTGCCGACCGTGCCGCAGCCGCGTCGCCAGGGGGATGCGCCCAGCCTCGTGGCCGACAATGCGGCCGCCGCCCAGACGCTGGGCTGGCGACCGCAATGGGGCCTGGCCGATATGGCTCGGCACGCCTGGAACTGGCACGCGAAAGGCTGAACGCGCGCCGCCCAGAGGTCAGACCAGGGCGGCGGCCAGGGCCTGGCGCTCTTCGTCCGTGAGGATGCGCTTCAGAAGAACCGGCAGGCGGTCCTTGAACTCGGGGCTTTCCATGCAGCTGCGCAGGTCGTCGCGATAGGTGCGGTCCCCATTGCGCAAGGCGGCGAGCGAGGACACGCGGCCGCCAGGGTCCGGGTTGCGCCCGAACATCACCTGATAGACGGCTTCGACAAACTCTTCGTTCGCCTCTTCGCGCTCGCCGTGGTGCTCGCGTCGGGGGAGAGCCGACGTATCCAGGCCCGCCGCGGCCAGGCTCTGGTTTACGGCTTCTTCGATCCGCTTGATCCGCAGCCACATCGGGGCGGCGTCGCGCACGACTTGGCGAATGAAGCGAGAATCCCAGTTGAAGACCGGGTGCGCCCCTTCGTCACGCAGAAGCGCCGCTTCGAAACCGTCGATGGCGTTCAGCGAGTCGTGAAGGATCGCCTGATCGTCGATCACATCGCCCCAAACCTGCTCGGCGGACAGCACGTCCAGGGGCGGGGCCATGAATTTTTCGAACCACAGATCGACGAGTTCGCGGCCCTTGGCGTGGCCCAGATTGATGGCGAACACGCCGGCGTTGATGTCCCACCAGCGCGGCGGCGTCAGGCCGCTGGGAGCGGCGATCAGGGCGTATTCGTTTCGTTCGGCGAGATAGGCGCCGATGTCGAACGACAGGTCGGCGATATAGGCGTCCGCATCGACATAGATGATCCAGCCGTCATAGCCGCTCTCGACGTAGGACTTCAGAATCGGGATTCGATTCAGGGAAGCGTGCCAGGGCTGGGCGCCGCGCTTGATGCCGTAGAAGCATTCGTAGGCGTGGCCGAATTTTTCGCAGTAGGCCTTAGGCTCAGGACCCATTGAATTGCGGCGTGCGATCTGATTCAGGCTCCTGAGGAGTCTGGATTATGAGCGATCTTTATTGGCTGACGGACGAGCAGATGGCTCGGCTGGAGCCCTATTTCCCTAAGAGCCACGGCAAACCTCGGGTGGATGATAGACGGGTGTTGAGCGGGATCATCTTCGTCAACCGCAACGGCCTGCGCTGGCGCGATGCGCCGCCAGCCTACGGGCCTCACAAGACGCTCTACAATCGCTGGAAGCGGTGGAGCGAGGCTGGCGTCTTCGTTCGGATGATGGAGGGCCTGTCTGGCGCACAGGCCGAGCGCCGGACCGTCATGATCGATGCCACCTATCTAAAGGCGCACCGTACGGCTTCGAGCCTGCGGGTAAAAAAGGGGGCCTCGGGCGACTGATCGGACGGACCAAAGGCGGGATGAATACCAAGCTGCACGCCGTCACCGATGCGAATGGACGCCCCATTAGCCTGTTTGTGACGGCTGGTCAGGTCAGCGACTACACCGGCGCGGCGGCTCTTCTGGATAGTCTACCCCGAGCCCAGTGGCTGCTGGGCGATAGGGGCTATGACGCGGATTGGTTCAGGGACGCCTTGGAAGCCAAGGGGATCACACCTTGCATCCCCGGACGTAAAACCCGCACCGAGCCCATCCGGTATGACAAGCGCAGATACAAACGACGCAACCGCATCGAAATCATGTTCGGTCGTCTGAAAGACTGGCGACGCGTTGCCACGCGTTATGATCGGTGCCCGAACGTCTTCCTCTCCGCCATAGCCCTCGCCGCTACAGTGCTCTTTTGGCTATGAGTCCTGAGCCTAAGCGACAGCGAGGATCGGTCGATCAGCGGGCGATATTTCGAGACGTCGGACGTCTGGATGAACGTAATCATGTCGTGGCTTGCGACCCTTTGCTTGGCGAGCGCAGTTCGGCGGGGGAGGGTGGAAACGGCTTCGCCTGATGGCGATAAAGAAGAAGGTTTGGCGGGCTTATGCCGGTGGAGCTGCTGGGCTCTACAGCAAGCCGGTGGTGTCGAACCGGAAGTCCGGATGATAGGGGCCGGGCAGCTGGCCGGCCCATTTCGAACCGAATTCGTCGCTCCACACCAAATCGTCCAGATAGGCGGAGATCCGCTTTTCGTCCTCGACGATCTCGCCGTCAGGGTGGGCGGCCGCCTCGTCAGGCCAGCGGCCGAACAGGGTCAGATAGGCCATGTCCCGGAACGACTGGGCGCCGTGGCGGCGATAGTGATTCATGGCAAAGGGCAGCAACTGCTCCAGACCGGGGCAGCTGCGCGGTGCGCGGACTTCGCTCAGCAGCTCCTCCACGCTCAGCGAGCGGGTGACGCTGGGGGGCGGGGGCATGTCCTCGGCGTCGAGCGACAGCGATTTCAGGATGCGGCCCGAGACGGCGCAGGCGACTTCGACCCGTTCGCCCAGGGCGATGGCCGCGCGCAGGCCCTGCAGTTCGAACCCGCACCAGCCGCTGCGCAGGCCTTCCTTGGCTGCAGCCGCAGAGAAGCCGCCGGCGACGGCGAAGCTGATGGGGGTGTCGTTTGCGGACAGGCGCAGCAGGCAGGGGCCGCCCGACTGGGGCGCAGCGTAGCCGAAGACGCGCGCGCCTTCGATCAGCACTTCGGACACAGCCACGGGGGCGTTGGAATAATGGGGGCTGGTCATCACTGTTCCTTCACCCAGCGCGCGATTTCCGCATAGCAACGCTCCCAGCCGTGGGGGGCTGTGCGCTGCAGGAGGTCGGGGATCGACTGCCCGGCCGAGCGCGTCTGAACGGCGCGAAGTTCGGCGGTTCGCAGCGCCTGGGCGAACTCGAACTGTTCGGTCGGATCGAAGAAGACGCACTGCTCGGGGAAGACTTCCGGCATGCTCGAGCTGTTGGAGCAGACCGTCACCTTGCCCAGGGCGCCGGCTTCCAGAACCGGCAGGCCGAAGCCCTCGAAGAAGGAGGGATAGATGCAGAAGGCGCTGTTCAGCATTAGCGCCGTGCGCTCTTCATTCGAGATAAAGCCGGTGAACAGGATGCGGTCGGCGGCGACGCCCGCGCCATCCAGACGCTTCATCAGCCGGGTCTTCTCGTCCAGCCAGCCGTCACGGCCGACGAAGACGACCTTGTACCGCGAGGCGAAGCCCGGATCGGTCATCAGATAGTCGAAGATCAGGCTGCCGTTCTTGCGCGGTTCCAGGGTGCCGATGACCACGACATAGGGTTCGACCGACAGTTCGGGGCGCAGTTGCAGGGCTCCGGCGCTGAGCTCGTTCGGTTCGAACTCGCAGCCCAGGCGGATGACGGACATCTCCGAGCGCGGCTTGCCGAAATAGGCCTCGACGTCGGTCAGGGTCGCACGCGATACGCAGAACAGGTGGTCGGATGTCTCCACATCCGACCGGATCCGGTTGGCGAAGTGGAAGATGTTTTCGGCGTTGTGGAACTGCGGCGTCACGACCGGGCTGAGGTCGTGGATGATGGCGGCTTCCTTGCCGAAGTAGCGGCGCACCGGCTTGATGTTCGGGAAGACGGCGACCATTTCGGCCGCCTCGGCCTGCGGGATCGGCGCCACGTCCCAGACCAGCTGCGACAGGGCGTCCAGCCCTCCCGCGCCGGAGCGCTGACGCAGGAATTTCACCACCAGCTCGCGCGGCAGGGGCACGGTCTCGTGGGTGAAGATCCAGTCGATGCTCTGATCTTCCAGGGCGTGGCGGACCAGGGCGGCCACGACGTTAGGAATGCCGGTCCAGTGTTCTTCGAACAGGGCGCCGACATCGAGGACTGCCTTACGCGTCATGCCTGGCCTCCCTGGGCCTTGAGCTGTTCAACCGTGCTCCAGAAGCGCTCGGCGAAGGGGGCCAGGCCGAACTGGTTGCGAACCTCCTCGAAGGCCGCCGAAGACCTGTGGGCGTAATCAGCGTCTTCCAGCGTCACGGCTCGCTCCAGCGAGACGCGGACGTCTTCTGCGGCGACGTAGTTGGTGTCCGTTCCGAACATCCGGTAGCGAGCGGCCAGACGGATATCCAGCGGGCGCGGCTCGGATGGAATGACGACGGCGTCGTTCTCTGAGATGTAGTCGCTCATGGCGGTGTGATTGACCGTCACCGGCACCACGCCCCGGCCCATGGCCTCGATCAGCGGCAGGTTCTGTCCTTCGGCGTAGGAGGTGCAGACATAGTAGGTCGCCGCGTCATAGAGACGGTTCAGCTCATTGCGCGTCAGCACCGAGTCGGTCAGCCAGATACGGTCGCTGACCATGGGCGGGATCAAGCGGCCCGCGTCCGAAACCTGTTCTTCCATCAGGATGCGGTTGGCCAGGCGCTTGGCCCGATGCGGCGTGGTCATCTTCAGCAGCAGAAGCGCGTTCGGGCGCTGCTCCAGGAAGCGCATGAACCCGGTCAGCATGGGCTCGATCTGCTTGCGGTAGTCGTGGACGTTGAAGACGCTGAGGAAGATCTCTGGCCGTTCTTCTCCGTCCAGGGAGGACAGGATGGCAGGCAGGGAGATAGCCTTGTTCCGCGCAGCGTGGTCGAGCATGGGCTGAAGGCGCGGCAGGATGCTCAGCGGTTCCCAGTTGATCCCGGCCAGGTCGCGGCCGATGCGTTCTAGTTCGCGCAGGTCCGGGCGGTGCGAACGCGGGCGACGGGCCAGGTTCGACAGGACCGGCGAGGGCACGCGCGTGGCCGGCTTGGTGATCTGGGCGGCGACGGCGGCCGTCGCGTGATGCGACGTGACCCACAGCTCGTCCGCGACATCCAGCATCTGGGCCTGGTCGGCGAAAGCGTGATGGCTGAAGGCTTCGGTCGGCAGGCGCAGCCGATCGAACTCCCAGGCGAAGCAGTTGATGTTGTAGGCGCCCTTCAGCACCCGCATCCGCTCGGGCGGATAGAAGCCCAGGTGGATGTTGACCTCGGCGCCCGATCGGTCGCGAATGTCGGAGATGTATTCCGGCTTGTCGATTACCGTGTAGTCGACCTCCATCTCCTCGAAGGCCTGGATAAAGCCGCGCATGGCGAAGGAGTAGGAATAGTCGGCGGCGCCCAGTCCGGCCGAGGCTGCCTCCTTGTCGCCCTCGTGAACCTGGCCGCCGGGCACCGAGAGGAAGACCCGCAGGGGCGCCTTGGGCGCGCTGGGGTTGGCGCCGCGGAAAACGGCGGTGTTGTCGATCCGCCGGAACAGTTTCAGCTGCAGCGCGATCTCGTCGGCGGCGGGATGGCCAAGGGCGGCGGCCGTCTCGAACTCGCGCGCGGCGGTGTCGAAATCGCCGCGGATCTTGGCCAGGTGGCCGAGCTGCAGGGCAGCCTCGGCGCTGTCGCCGTCCAGTTCCCGAGCCTTGGCGTAGGCTTCCGCCGCGCGGGCGTGGAAGCCGGCTTCCTTCAGCGCATGGCCGTACTGGATCCAGACGCCGGGCTTGGCGGGCTCCATCGCGCAGATCTGGCGCCGGTAGAGCACGTCCAGCGCCCAGTCCCGTTGAGTGCGGGCCTTTTCGGCCTGACGTTTCAAGTCCTGTGTTGAGCGGCGACGGCCGGTCAGGGGAGCGCTCAGCTCCGCGAGACTCCGGGCGATGCCCTGAGGCATCGGTATCTTGTCACTCATCAACGGCTCCCGAAGCGTCTGGAAATGCGGCCGGCCGACCCTGCACGCGGCAGACCAAGTCCTGTCCGTATCGTCAAGCCCTGCAGTAGCGAATATATCGACGGTTTATGTGGAGGCGAACCGGGATCGTCGATCTATCTGCAAGGCGCAACGCCATGAGCCTGCATCGACGAAGAGGCAGGAGCGGTCTAGAGACAGGCAGTCTTACGGGGGTGATGTTTTTATGACGGCAGGGAAAGAGGCGGACGTGCACGCTTGGGACGAAGAGGATGTCCTCAGCCTGTACCGGTTCGCCCTGCGACGCGAGGCCGAGTCTGAAGAGACCGTCCGCGACATGCGGACCTGGTCGCCGGACAGGCTGGTGCGCACCTTCTTCACCTCGCCGGAATTTTTAGGGCCGCTTGTTCGGCGTCAGCGCCTTTGGCACAGATCTGGGGTTGCGGATAATGGAGGGATTGGGTCTCGTCGCAGTGACGTAAGGAACGCAGATGAGACCCAATCCCTCCAGCCCAAAATTGGCTGCCAAGCCCACCAAGAAGCCCGCCGAGGTGGTGGTGAAAGATATTCGCCGTGCCACACGCCGGCATTTCTCGGCCGAGGATAAAATCCGCATCGTGCTCGAAGGCCTGCGCGGCGAGGAGAGCATCGCTGAACTGTGCCGCCGCGAAGGCATCGCCCAGAGCGTGTATTATTCCTGGTCAAAAGAATTCCTTGAGGCTGGCAAACGCCGTCTGGCCGGGGACACGGCCCGTGCCGCCACCAGTGACGAGGTCAAGGATCTGCGCCGTGAAGCACTGGCTCTCAAGGAATGCGTGGCCGACCTGACGCTCGAGAACCGCCTGCTTAAAAAAAGCATGATCGCGGATGGGGGCGACCAAGAATGAGGTATCCCGCCGCAGAAAAGCTCGAGATCATCCGCCTCGTCGAGCAATCCCATCTGCCCACCCGACAGACGCTGGAGAAACTGGGCATCCCACGCCGCACCTTTGCCCGCTGGTATGCCCGCTACCTTGATGGTGGGCCTGAGGCGCTGGAAGACCGCCCCTCGGCGCCAAGCCGGGTATGGAACCGGCTGCCCGAGAATGTGCGCAAACAGATCATCGACATGGCGCTGGAGGAAAGCGAACTCTCGCCCCGCGAGTTGGCCACCAAATTTACCGATGAGAAGCAGTACTTTGTCTGCGAGGCCACGGTTTATCGCCTGCTCAAGGCACAGGATCTGATCGCCAGCCCAGCCTATATCGTCATCAAGGCCCGCGACGAGTTCCACACCAAGACGATGCGACCAAACGAGATGTGGCAGACCGACTTCACCTATTTCAAGCTGATCGGTTGGGGCTGGGTTTACCTCTCAACCGTGCTCGACGACTATTCCCGCTACATCATCTCGTGGAAGCTGTGCACCACCATGACGGCGGGCGATGTCACCGACACGCTGGACTTGGCGCTGGCCGCATCAGGTTGTGACAGCGCCACCGTGCTGCACATGCCGCGCCTGCTCTCGGACAATGGCCCGAGCTATGTCGCGGGCGAACTGGCCGCCTATATCGAGGCCCAGTCCATGAGCCACGTGCGCGGCGCCCCTTTCACCCCCAGACACAGGGCAAGATCGAGCGCTGGCACCAGACCTTGAAAAACCGCATCCTACTGGAGAATTATTACCTGCCCGGCGATCTCGAAGCCCAGATCGAAGCCTTCATCGAGCACTACAACCACCAGCGCTATCACGAAAGCCTGGGCAATGTGACGCCCGCAGATGCCTACTTTGGCCGCGATCGGCAGATCCACGCCCAGCGCGCCGCCATCAAGAAACAGACCATCGAACATCGCCGCTTGCAGCACCGCAAGCTCGCCGCCTAAAAGCCAACCCCTGACGAGGCCCGCTCTCCGTTAACGCCACGCCAAACCTGCGCCAAATGTTTCGACGACGGACAGCTCAAGACCGGTCGGAGTCAGCGTCAGGCGTGCGCGATAGGTCCAGGCGGATCGGGTGTCGTGCAGGATCAGGATCGTGACGCCCGAGGGGTAGGTGTAGACCTGCTCATAGTCGCCGTCGAAGGCGGCGCCTGTGACATTGCCGATGTCGGTCAGGGAGGTCAGCGGGCGGTCTGCGCGGGCGCGGATCAGCGCCTCGGCCTGGCTTTCGTTCAGCCCGAACAAGAGGGCCAGGACCGGCGCGCCAGCGGTGTTCACATTGATAGACGACGCTGTGGGGTCGGCGGCCAGGTGCGGGCGCATCCGTCGCCACGCCTTCGCATCCACGGCTTGACGCGCGCCCAGGATCGACAGCCATTCGGTCGGCCGGATCGGGCGGCGATTGGCCGGTCCGCCATTGGCGTAATCGGCGCGTTCGGCGCCGTTGGGCTGTCTCAGGTCGTCGTAGTCGATGTAGTCCTGAAAGCGGGCGATCATGGGCTGACGCTCGCTGGCCTCGACGCCGACAGCTTCGAGGTAACGCTCATGGACCTGGCCGAACAACATGGCGGTGTTGAGCATGCCCGCCTGATCCTGGAGCCGCAGCACCAGAGGGCCGTCCACATCCATCAGATAGCGGCGGCCGTCGGCGAAAACCTGTTCAACCGGCACGCCAGACGCATTGGACGGCTCTGCGTTGAAGTCGGCGTCGAACGGGTTGCGGATGTCATTGACGCCGAAGCCATAGGCGCGCGTCGGTTCGGTGGCGGCCATATAGGCGAGGGCGGCTTCGGCCGTCATGGCGCGCTGCAGGAAGCGCACGCGCGCGCGCGCCGCCGCCGCTTCGGCCGTAAGGCTGGCCAGGGCGGTGATGGCCACCAGGAAGATCAGCGTCACCACCCCCGTCACCGCCAGCACCGCCGGCAGGGCGAAGCCGCGACGCGGCTGCGTCGCGGACAAGCGAGCGTCGGGGCTAGATTCGAGGCTAGAAGTCGACATCGGACCTCACCCATCGTCCGGGCAGACCGCTCGAAGCCGTCTCGATGACATCCACCGGCCCGGCCTTCAGGCGGACGAACAGCTGGCGGCTGCGCATGCCCTCCATGCTCAGGGACTGGCCCTTCGGGGTCTCGAATGTCGGGCTCCAGGCCTGGCCGTCTTCGGAATAGGACAATGCGGCCTCCACGCCCTGGGGCAGGGGCATCAAGGTGATCGTCCGGTCGCCGGCCTGGCACAGCACGGCGGGTTCGCCCTCGGTGCGAAGGCTCAGGGTCATGCGGCCGGCCCAACCCTGGGGGGCGCAACCCGTGGCCCGCTCCATTACCACATCGACCTCCAGCCGATCGGGCGCCGCCAGGATAGGCTGGTCGACGCCTTCCAACATGGAGGCGGGCGGGCGGACGCTGACGCTGCGGATGATGCTGCGCAGGTCGCTGACGGCGACATCGGCGTCGGCGACCGACATGGCGCGTCGGCCCAACGAAAAGCCGCTATCGCCGGCCTTGATTCCGATCGAGAAGATGACGGCCAGCGCCATGCCGCCGATCGCCAGGACGACCAGGGCTTCGATGAGGGAAAAGCCGGAGCGGCGCGCGGTCTGCATGACAAGGCCTTACTAGAGCCTCGCGCCGCGCCTGCCAATCTCGTCGACCGGCGCTTCTGCTTGGCGCTGATCGTGACGGCTGGTATTCAGAGCGGATAGTTTGCGGGGGGGAATGATGCGCGGCGTCGCTTCGGTGCTGATCGCGGGAGGATTGGGCGTCGCCGGTTGGGCGGGGCTGACCAATAATGTCCCCTTCGCCCAGGCGGAGCCCGGCGCGATCAAGCCGATCCCCGCCTATGCCCCGGCGTCGCCGACCCTCACGACGGACACCGATGCGGATCGCCGGGCCCGCCTGAACGCCCGTCTGCAGACCATGGTCAAGGAAGGCGCGGGCGCACGCTTGACGGACGCCCCGCCGCGGCCTGTTCGCCCTCGCACCGAAGCTCGCCGAGCTGAAACTCGTCGCGCCCCCGGCGCTGCGCGCGCCGCGTCCGAGGTCCGGAGCGAGCCCGCCGCCTCCTTCGCGCCCCCGCCCGTCAACCTGTCTGCGGCGAGCTCGGCCCGCCGCAACAGCCGCGGCTATGTCGAGCCGACGCTGGACTTGAGAACGCCGCCGCGCATTCCGGACAATGATCTCGAGTGCCTGACCCAGGCGGTCTATTATGAGGCTCGGAACGAGAGCGAATCCGGTCAGGCCGCGGTCGCCGAGGTCGTGCTGAATCGTTCGCGGCATCGCGCCTATCCCAAGGACGTCTGCGAGGTCGTTTATCAGCGCAACAGCCGCACCTGTCAGTTCACCTTCACCTGTGACGGCTCGATCGGCCGTCGGCCCGTCAGCGCAGTCGCCTGGGCGCGCGCCGAGCGCATTGCGCGCGAGGTCTATGAAGGCCGCTCGGCCAGCCAACTGCCCAAGAATTCGGTGAACTATCACGCCAACTATGTCCGCCCGTCCTGGGGGCGGAGGCTGGAGCGCGTGCGTCAGATCGGCGCTCATATCTTCTACGGTTCGCCGCTGAACGGCGGCTCCACGCCGGGCGCCTGGGAGCGGGAGGCGGCGCCTGCGCCGCGCCTGCTGTTCGTCCGCAACGAGGCGCTGGACCGCGCCTACGCCCTCATGGCCTCCAGGCCCGAAGCCTCGGCCGAAACGGCGTCCGGCTCGGCCGGCTCGTGAACGGAGAGGTCATCCTGTTGCGGACCCCGCGCTACGGCGATGCGCGCGGCTGGTTCTCGGAAACCTGGTCCAGGGCGCGTTTTGCGGCCGCGGGCATCGACTGCGATTTCGTGCAGGACAACCAGTCCTGGTCCGAGGCCCAGGGCGTCGTGCGCGGCTTGCACTTCCAACGCCCGCCCTACGCCCAGGCGAAGCTGGTGCGCTGTCTGCGCGGCGCCATTCTGGACGTGGTGGTCGACCTGCGCGCCGGGGCGCCCAGTTTCGGCCGCGCCCATGCGGTCGAGCTGACGGCGGAGAGCGGCGATCAGCTCTTCGTTCCGCCGTCCTTCGCCCACGGCTTCGTCACCCTGCGGCCAGGCACGGAGGTGGCCTATAAGGTCTCGGCGCCTTACGCGCCCGAGCATGAGGCGGGGCTGGCGTGGGACGATCCCGACCTCGAGATTTCCTGGCCGGTCACGGCGGACCAGGTTGTTCTGGCGGACCGCGACCGCGCTTGGCCGCGCCTGCGGGATCTGGACACGCCTTTCCGAGGCGATCAGGCCTCCACCCTGTCGATTGTGGACCTGGGCGCGGTTAGCCGTTAGCCGGGGCGTCTGCGACGAAGGAGACGCTTGTGCGGACATTGCTCACCGGCGGCGCCGGCTTCATCGGCTCGGCTCTGGTTCGCGAACTTCTGGCGCGTGGCGATGAGGTGCTGGTTGTCGACAAGCTGACCTACGCCGGGGTCGAGGCTTCGCTGGACGAAGTCGCGGCCCATCCCGGTTTCCGTTTCCTCAAGGCCGACATCTGTGATGCGCCGGCCATGGCCGGCGCCTTCAGCGATTTCCAGCCGGATCGCGTCGCCCATCTGGCGGCAGAGACCCACGTCGATCGCTCGATCGACGGCCCGGCCGTCTTCATCCAGACCAATGTGGTCGGGACGCAGGTTCTGCTCGACCAGGCGCTGGTCCATTGGCGTGGACTGAGCGGAGCGGCGCGCGACGGCTTCCGCTTCCTCCATGTCTCGACGGACGAGGTGTTCGGCTCCCTCGACGCCGAGGGGCGGTTCGATGAGACGACGCCCTATGACCCGCGCTCGCCCTATTCCGCCTCCAAGGCGGCGTCGGACCATCTGGTGCGCGCCTGGGGCCAGACCTATGGCCTGCCCGTTCTCATCAGCAACTGCTCCAACAACTACGGCCCTCGGCAGTTTCCGGAAAAGCTGATTCCGACCTTGATCCTGCGCGCCCTGTCGGGGCGGAGCCTGCCGATCTACGGCGACGGCCTCAACGTCCGCGACTGGCTGTTCGTCGAGGATCACGCCCGCGCCCTGGCGCTGATGCTGCAAGAGGCCGAGCCGGGCCGCACCTATTGCGTCGGCGGCGATGCGGAACGCACCAATCTTCAGATCGCCGAGCTGGTTTGCGGGGCGCTTGACCGCCTTCGCCCTCGCGAAGACGCAGAGCCGCATCGTTCGGCGATCCGTCTGGTGGAGGACCGACCGGGGCATGATCGGCGCTATGCCGTCGATGCTAGCGCCATCCGTCGCGACCTGGCTTGGAGCCCGCAAGGCGCGATGGAGGACGGCGTGGCCCAGACCGTGGCCTGGTATCTTCAGAACGAGGAATGGTGGACCCCGCTGGCGGGGAGCAGTCTGGAGAGGCGCGGCTTGTCCGGGCCCTAGTCGACGCGAGAGACGACCAGGTCCGATAGGCTGATCTGGCCGTGGAAGACGCCTTCCATCACCAGCAGGCGGAACTCGCAGATGCCCGGCGTCGTCCAGTCGTAGATCATTTCTATTTCGAAGACGCCGGAACGTTGCAGCCGGAACTCCTGACTGGCGAAGTCCTCCGTGCCGCCCCAATCGGCCCGGAACAGATATCGGCTGGCGTAGTCGTCGACCGACAGGGTGAAGACCGCTTTCCAGCGTCCCTGGGGCATGTCGAAATAGGGGCCGTAGACGATGATGCGCGGTCGACCGGTCAGGTCGAGAGAGGCGAATCCGTCCGCATGGGTCGGCGGCTTGTGCCAGGTCAGAACGGCGCCGGGCCAAACCGCCCGGCCTTGCGTGTAGAATTGCAGCGCCGCAGCCATCGGCCCTTGTAGGGGCGGCCGGGCGTGCGGGCGTGTCACCTCCAGATCGGAGAAGAGACGGATAGGCCCCTTCGCAAGATCCTCAGGGCCGAACACGCGCTGAGGGGGCAGGGTCGTCGCCTGAGCGAAGCCCTGGCTGGCGGCGTGCACGACCCGATGGCGTTCCGTCTGCTCCATCTCATCAGGGATGATGATGTCCAGGGCGTCCAGGACGACAGCGATGTGGTTGACGTCGGGTTGGCGGCTGCGCGCTTCGTCGGCCGATGCGGTCAGCAACAGGACAGGGGCGGCGGCGTCGAACGCCTGGCTTTCATCCCAGTCATGCAGGACGTAGCCCGCCGCCGTGGCGGCCTCGCCCAAGCGCCCGATCCAGTCCTGCCGGTTCGGCAACTGGGGCAGGACGATCCAGTTGCGGACGTTCATATCGGCGCTCATGCAGCCCGCAGCCAAGTGTAGACCTCGACCGCTTCCTGGATGTCATGGAACATCTTGGCTCGGCCGCTTTCGATAATGAGGGCGCGATCGCAGTAGTTGGCGATCAGCTGTACGTCGTGAGAGGCCATGAGGAAGGCGCGGTGCGCCCGTTCCTCGAATAGGCCTTCCTGGCACTTCCGTTGGAAGCGGGCGTCGCCGACCGCCACCAGTTCGTCGATCAGATAGCAGTCGAACTCGATGGCTAGCGACAGGCCGAAGGCCAAGCGCGCGCGCATCCCCGACGAATAGTGCTTCACCGGGTCGCGCAGGGCCTTTCCCAGCTCCGCGAAGTCGTCCACGCGCTCGAGCGTCTCATGGTAGTCCCTCTCATAGAGGCGCGCCAGGAACCGCACATTGTCTAGGCCGGACAGGCTGCCTTGAAAGCCGCCGCCGAAGCCGATCGGCCAGGACGAGGACATCCGCCACGAGATGGAGCCCTCGCTGGCGGGCATGACGCCGCCTAGCATCTTAATCAGGGTCGACTTGCCCTGGCCGTTGCGACCGAGAATCGCCAGTCGTCCCGACCGTCCCAGGTCGAAATTCAACCCGGTGAACAGGGGCTTGTGCGCTCCGTGATAGGTCTTCCCGACGTTTTGGACGCGAAGGCCGGGGTCCGTATCGGCGTCCGACGTCATCAGTCCTGCCTATGTTCCCGGATGCCGGCCCAGATCAGCCAGCCCACGCCGTAAAGCAGCAAGGCCGAGGCCAGGACAGTGAGAATCGACCGCCAGCGGCGCGGCTCGGACGCCTTGTCCGGCAGGCTAGGCTCGACGATGCGCTCAAGATAGAGCTTCTGGCGGCGGGCTTCTTGTTCGGCGGACAGCAGGGCGGCCGTGGCCTGGGCCAGTTGCTTGTCGGCTATCTCGCGACGCAGCGTCAACTCTTCGAACGGGCCGATCTTGGTCGCCAGCGAGCTCGCGTCGCCGGCCATCTTGGCGCGGGCCTCGGCGACCTGGCGCTCATAGGCGGCGATGCGGTTGTTGAGGATCGGCAGTTGGGGGCTGGACGGCGCCTCGGCCGCGATCTGGGTGCGCTCGGCGCGCAGCTGGGCGATCGTCACCAACAGGCCGTTGATGACGCCCGAGCTTTCGGCCGCAGCCAGTCGGGGATCGATGAACTGGGCGTTGTTGCGCAGGGCCGTCAGCGCCTGCTGAGAGGCGGCGACCTCGGTTTGGGCGCGCTCGAGCGCGGCCTTGGCGTCGCGCACGGCGTTGGCCGACGCCCGCTCGTTCAGGCGGTTGATCAGGGTTTCGCCGCTGGCCAGGAGGGCCTTGTTGACGTTCTGGGCGTCCTTGGGGTCGAACGCTTCGACCCGCAGGGTGCTGATGCCCGTGCCGGCGTCATAGCCGACCGTCATGAAGCGCTTGAACGCCTTGTAGAGGCTCTCTTCGCTACGAGTCTCCCAAGGGCGCGGGTAGCGGGCGATGAAGTCGGAGCCCGGGCGGGCGAAGACCTTGTTGACGTCGAACTGCTTTTGCAATTCCTCCAGGCCGTCCCGCGACGACATGTACTCGTGCACCGCAAAGGCGTCATTCATGCCCGTCGAGAAGCCGACCCCTTGCAGGGCCAAACCCACGGCCGAGGGCTGGCCGACATTGGCCGAACGCACGACGAAGCGCGCTTCGGACACATAGAGCGGGGCGGCGATCAGCAGGTAGTAGACCGCTGCGATCAGGGTCGGCAGGGCGACGACCAGCACGAAGCCCAGAGGAATCCGTTTCCAGATGTCCTTTGGCTTCTTCTTTGGGCCCTCGATAGCGTTCAGAGGGCCGACGTAACTGATCTTTTGCTCAGCCATAGAGAGGTTTCGCCTTGGAAATCGTTGGCTCTTTACTCGACCGCGATGCGATCGCGCGCACCCGCGATCATGGCCAAGCCTAGCAGATTGAACACCGCGCCACATAGCAGGGCGTAGCCGACGTCGAAATACGTCGGCGTGAATTCATCGAAAACGCCCGCCCGCACCATCTCAACCCCGTGGACGAAGGGGATCAGGAGGATGAACTTCTGGAAGTCGGGGGGCAGCCACGCCACCATGCTGAAGGCGCCCGAAAGGGGAATGAGCAGATAGCTGATCAAACCGATCAGTCGTTCGAACACATCGTACCGCATCGCCAGTCCGGTCAGCACTAGGGCGAAGCCCACGCTGACCCAGCACAGAAGCGTCCATCCGATGTAAAGCGTCAGATAATCGTGCGGCAGCTGCACTTCACCCATTGCAAGCAGCACCAGGTAGACGAATACGAAGGCCGCGGTGGTGCCGCCGATCTCGATCATGGCCCGCGAGGTGAAGATATGCATCGGGCTCACCTTGCGGTGATACAGCAGCCCCAGATTGGATTGCAGAGCCGACGCCAGGGCCCCGATCAGATGTCGGATCAGGATCAGCGACATATAGCCCGTCATGACGAACGGGATGAGGCGCACGCCGTGTTCATATTCGGGCTTGGTGGCGGCCCACAGGAACATGACGCCGAAGCAGAACAGCAAGGGTTCGCCGACGATCCACGCAAAACCGAGGCCCTCGCGACCGAACCGCGTGGCCATCTCGCGCATCATCAATGCGCCGACGATTTTCAGGTGGCGGGCTGCTTTTGCGAACATCGAACGAGTGTTGACGCAGCGACGCTGCAAGGAGCTGAGCGCGTCGAGGAGGAGGCCCGCCTCGACGTTTCTGGACCATAGCCGACCCTTGCCGGGGTGCAAAGTTTCATTCGCCTTCTGGACTGAAATCGCGAAGGGTTTCTTGACGGAAACGCCGAGATTTCAAGGTGCGGTCTTTAGAACTTCAACGTCGGCGCGCCCAAGACGCTGAGCCAGGCGACCTGTTCCGCGACCAGGTCGATCTCGAAATGCACGCCTTCGGCTAGATCCGTAGAGGCGATGCGGATCTGGACTTCAGCGCTTTCGCCGGGCTCGAGCGGCGGCACGGCGAAGATGCGCGAGGGCTCCGAGTTGAGAGCGGCGCCTGCGGCGTCGAACGCCTTGACGCCGATGTTCACACAGCCGGGCTCGACGCCCGAGGCCCGCCAACTGCCCTGACCTGTGTTGGTGATGGCGATGCGGACAGAGTCCGTCTTGTTCTCAGCGACCGAGACCATCTCGATGGTCCCGAAGAAGCCTTCGCGGGTGCGGCTGTCCAGGCGCTCCGCCCCAGGCTTGCGGAAGGTGAAGACGCGCCGGTTCTTGTTGTTCTCGATGACGTAGGAGCCGATATCCACGACGGCGCGATTGGGACGGCTTTGCATGTCCCGGTATTCGTCGAGCGACAGCGTCAGAGGGATGTCGGTGAAGAGCGCCATGCGGAAGTCTTCGAAGCCGGTTTCCGCCGCGATGGCGGCGATGTCCTCGACGACGATGTCGTTCTCGATCACCGCGAATTGCCGCATCTCATATTGCGACATGGGCGTGGACGAGTGATTGGGGCCGGGTTCGTGCAGACCGGCGATGCCGCCAGGCTTCAGGATGCGGTGGAACTCGCGAATGTACATCGCCTGGTCAGCCACGTGGTGGAAGCTGTCGAAGCAGATCACCCGATCGACGGATGCGTCGGGCAGGGGGATGCCGCCTTCCGTTATGGCTTCGAAACGAATGTCGCGTTGCGACAAATAAGGGTGCTCGGCGACGGCTGCGCGGGCGATCGAAAGGGCTTCCTTAGAGATATCGACGCCGATGGGCCGGCATCCCAGCAGGCCCAGAGCCTGGGAAAGCCATCCGGTTCCACAGCCGAAATCGACCACGACATCGCCCGGCTTGGGTTGAAGCATCTGCAGCAGAGCCGAGATCCCCGACAGGGTTGGCGGGGTCTCGTGAAGATTGGAGAACGGCTTCCTCAGCACATGGGTCCAAGGGTTGTCGATGCCGCGGAAATAGTTGTCAGCGCGGGCGGCGTGTTCATCGTGACCATAGGCCGCGATCAGGCGTCGAACATCGACAAACCCATTCTCGTCAACATATTGATCTGATCGATCAACGAGCTCCATGGTGTTCTCCGGTTCGTTTCACGCGACCACGATTGCATAGGCAGATCAAGGACGGCTTGTCGATGCGGCGCCTCGGTCGCCCAAGGCCTGCGCTTGCCGCTAAGGGGTTGTCTTGCGCAGGACGTTCAGAATGAGCTCGGCCGCTTCGGGCGCGGACCTTTTGCTGGTCTGGATGTGGGCGTCGGCACTTTCCGGCGCCTCATAGGGGCTGTCGATGCCGGTGAAGTTCGTCAGCTCGCCGCGACGGGCCTTGGCGTAAAGTCCTTTGACGTCGCGCGCTTCGGCCACCGCTAGGGGGGCGTCGACAAACACCTCCAGGAAGGCGATGTCGCCCATCATCTCGCGCGCCATCGCCCGCTCGGCGCGGAAGGGCGAGATCAGGCAGACTAGGACGATCAGGCCGGCGTCGGCCATCATCTTGGCGGCTTCGGCGGCGCGACGGATGTTCTCGACCCGGTCGGCGTCGGTGAAGCCCAGGTCGCGGCTCAACCCGTGGCGCAGGTTGTCGCCGTCGATCAGATAGGTGTGGCGTCCTTCGGCGGCCAACTGCTCTTCGACCAGGTTGGCGATGGTGGATTTGCCGGATCCCGACAGGCCGGTGAACCACAGCACGGCGGGCGTCTGTTGCTTCAGGGCGGCGCGGCGGGCGCGGTCGACCTTGATCGACTGGCGATGGATGTTGTGAGCGCGGCGTAGGGCGAAACGGATCATGCCCGCCCCGACTGTGGCCTGGCTGATCCGATCGATGAGGATGAAGCCGCCCAGCTGGCGATCGACCTCATAGGGGGCGAAGGCGATGTCGGCGCCCAGCGACAGGCGGCAGACGCCGATGTCGTTCAGCTCCAGCGTCCGCGCCGCCAAAGCCTCCAGGGTGTTGACGTTCACCTTGTGGCGGATGTCGGTGACGGAGGCGGATACCGTGCGGGTTCCCAGCTTGAGGTCATATTGACGGCCGGGCAGCAGGGCCGCCTCGTCCATCCAGATGACGGTCGCTTCGAACTGATCGGCGGCTTCCAGCGGATCCGACGCGGCGCACAGGACATCGCCGCGCGACAGGTCGATCTCGTCGGTCAGCGTCAGCATGACCGCTTGACCCGCGATGGCGGCCTCACGGTCGCCTTTGGGCGCCAGAAGGCGCGCCACCTGCGACACGACCCCCGACGGCACGACCCTGACCGCGTCGCCCGGACGCACGGCGCCTGAGGCGATCAGCCCCGTATAGGCGCGCAGATCCTGGTTGGGGCGCACGACCCCCTGCACCGGAAGGCGGAGGGCCCGGTCGGGCGCCGCCGTGGCGACAGGCAGGGCCTCCAGCGCCTCGATCAGGGTGGGGCCGTCGAACCAGCCGCCGCCGCGCCCGACCACATTGTCGCCGGTCGCGCCTGACAGGGGAATGGCCTGCGCCTCCAGACCGATCTGGCGGGCATAGGTGTCGAACTCCGTCGCGATCCGCGCGAAGACTTCGGCGGACCAGTCGGCCAGATCCATCTTGGTCACGGCCAGGATGACGCGTTTCACCGCCATCAGAGCGAGGATGTGGGCGTGACGGCGCGTCTGGGTCAGCACGCCCTTGCGCGCATCCACCAGGATGACGGCCGCATCGGCGGTCGAGGCGCCGGTCGCCATGTTGCGCGTATACTGCTCGTGTCCCGGCGTATCGGCGACGATGAAGCTGCGTTTCGCGGTCGAGAAATAGCGGTAGGCGACATCGATGGTGATGCCCTGCTCGCGCTCGGCCAGCAGGCCGTCGACCAGGCGCGAGAAGTCGGGTCGGCCGTCGGCGTCCAGAATGGTCGCCAATTGGTCCTCGGGCACGACGCCCAGGTCGTGCAGCAGGCGGCCGATAAGGGTCGATTTTCCGTCATCGACCGAGCCACAGGTGATGAAGCGCAGCAGGTCGCGCTGGGGGGAGGGGGCGCTCAAAAATAACCCTCCTGCTTCTTGCGTTCCATCGACCCGGCCTGGTCGCGGTCGATCAGCCGGCCCTGACGTTCGGACGTGCGAGAGGCGCGCATCTCGGCGATGATCGCCTCCAGGTCGGCCGCCTGGCTTTCGATGGCGCCGGACAGGGGGTAGCAGCCCAGGGTGCGGAAGCGCACGGTGCGGATTTCCGGGGCCTCGCCCGGCAGCAGGCGCATCCGTTCGTCATCGACCACGATCAGCGAGCCTTCACGTCGGACCACGGGGCGCGGGGCGGCGAAATAGAGGTCTACGACAGGGATGTTCTCGGCGGCGATGTAGTCCCAGACGTCGAACTCGGTCCAGTTCGACAGGGGGAAGACTCGCATGCTCTCTCCGGCCGAGACGCGCGCATTGTACAGGTTCCACAGCTCGGGGCGTTGGCGACGCGGATCCCAGCGGTGGCCGGGGCCGCGGAACGAGAAGACCCGCTCCTTGGCGCGGCTGGCCTCTTCGTCGCGCCGCGCCCCGCCGATGGCGGCGTCGAAGCCGTGCAGGTCCAGCGCCTGTTTCAGCCCCTGGGTCTTCCACAGGTCCGTATGGACGGCCGAGCCGTGGTCGAACGGATTGATCCCCCGGCTCTCGGCTTCGGGGTTGCGATAGACGATCAGGCGCGCCCCGCTTTCGGCCGCCATGCGGTCGCGCAGGGCGTACATGGCGCGGAACTTCCACGTCGTGTCGACATGCAGCAGGGGGAAGGGCGGCGGGGCCGGATAGAAGGCCTTGCGCGCCAGGTGCAGCAGCGCCGCTGAATCCTTGCCGATCGAATAGAGCAGCACGGGGCGGGCGCATTCGGCCGCCACCTCGCGCAGGATGTGGATGCTTTCTGCCTCCAGCCGTTCAAGATGGCTCAGGCGTTGCGGCGAGGGGGGGACGGGCATGGCTCAGGTCGTCGCCAGGCCGACCTTGGCGTACAGCTCCCGCAGCCGCGCCTGATAGGCTTCGGGCGTGAACTTTCCGGCCTGAGCCAGGCCGCGGGTCGCCAGATCGGCGCGCAGGGCCTCGTCGGCGTCCAGGGCCTGGATGCCGCGCGTGATGGCCTGGACGTCATAGGGATCGACGACCACGGCCGCGTCGCCGGCCACCTCGGGCAGGGAGCCGCCGGTCGAGGTCAGCACCGCCGTCGACAGGGCCATGGATTCCAGCACTGGCAGGCCGAAGCCCTCATACAGGGACGGGAACAGCGTGGCCTTCGCACCCCGGATCAGGCTGATCAGCATGGAGAAGGGCATGTATTCATACTGGCGAATACGGTCGGCGCTGGGGCCCCCGTCGCGCTTGACCTGGTTCAACAGGGCTGTCTCGCCCTCGTCCAGCCAGGCGCGACCGCCGATGATGACCAGAGGGGTCTTGCTGCCCGAGGCGAGATAGGCTTCGACGATCCGGCCCAGGTTCTTCTTTGGCTCGATGGCGCCGAAATGCAGGAAGTAGTCTTTCCATCCCAGGTTGAAGACGCCTTCCAACTCCAGCTCCACCTCGGCCTGGCTGCGTTCCGTCAGCGTCGTCGGCAGGTGGACGGCCTGATAGGTGTTGGTGACGCGGTCCTCGGACACGCCCAGCAGGCGGATGACGTCCTGGCGGGTGGTTTCAGAGACGACGGCGATGTGATCGGCGCGGGCGGCCACGGCCTGGCACAGCTTCATGTACACCGCCTTGTCGTCCATCGTGGTGTGCGGCAGACGCAGCGGGATCAGATCGTGGATGGTGTAGATGTTCGGCGCGCCCTTGGCGTAGAGCGGCAGGGTCGCCGTCCAATGCATCACATCGGGCGCTGGCGCGTCATGCGTCGCTTCAAAGCGGACCGGCGTTTCCTTGCCGTATGCGGCGAAACAGCGGTTGGCGTTTTGGAACAGGTTCTGCGCCGCCCAGAAACGGTCGACGGCCGGGCGACCCCCGCCGCGACTGGGCCATATCACCTCGCCTGAGGGCAGGATGGCGTGGGCCTCGCGGCCAAAGCGCGACATGTAGGTGTCGCGGAAGCGCTGCATCTTCTTCTTGCGGTTCAGCTTTTCGGGCGGACGTTCGGCGTCGGTCAGGGCGGTTTCATTGACGACGTTGCTGGCGCGGCGCGGGGCGGGCGGGCCATACAGGGCCTGGGTTCCCAGGCCGATTTCACGCGCGTTGATCAGCAGGTTCCGGCCATAGGTGGCGATGCCCGATCCCTTCGCCAGCGCCAAGTTGAAGCCGTCAATGCAGATGGAAGCCATGGTGTCCAATACGTCGTCGCGATTGGGCGGATGTGGACGACAGGGCGGGCGGCAGGTCAAGGGGGCAGGCGCGCTTGGCGTTTACCCTCTGTTTATTTCTGTAGCGTGTGGGCCACTGTTCTCAAATTACCTGTGACTTTGATGTGTTTATGCTCGACCAGAAATGGCAACGCTGGTAGGGACGCGGCAGGTGACTTTCTGGTCGCCCACCCGTCAATAGACCTCGGAGGGCCGCATCCTATGCGTGTCAAGAGTTTGATCCTGGCGTCGAGCGCAGCGGCCGCCCTGGCCCTGTCGGCCGGCGCTGCATCGGCTGAGCCCGATGGCTGGTACGGCGCGATCGACGCCGGCTACCACATCATCGACGACATCAACACGGAAGCGTCGACGACCGGCCACAACTGGAACTGGGAAGTCAACGACGGCTGGGCGGCTTTCGCTCGCCTCGGCTACCGTTTCAACCCGAACTGGCGTGTTGAGCTCGAAGGCGGCTACCGCTCGGGCGACATCGGCAAGGTGCGCGCTGTCTCGGGCCCGAACGGCCTGTGCAACCTGACCCCGGCCACCGGCCCGTGCCATTCGCCGGAAGGCGACATCGAGTCGACGACTCTGATGGCCAACGTCCTGTACGATTTCGGTTCGCCGGACTGGACCATCCGTCCGTTCGTCGGCCTGGGCGTCGGCGTGAACCGCGTCAACGTCGACACCATTGGCCGTCTGCGTCAGAACCCGGGCGTCACCTTCACGGCTGACGACAGCTCGACCAAGTTCGCCGCTCAGGCGATCGCCGGTCTGGCCTGGGCCGTGGGCGACCGCGCCAACATCGACCTGACGTACCGCTACCTGACGGGCGACATGGAGTTCGACACCACGCAGTCGGCCGCTCCGGCCTTCGGCACCCTGTCGGGCGACTACGACCAGTCGCACACCGTGACGCTGGGCCTGCGCTATGCGTTCGGCGCCGAGCCGGCTGCTCCCCCGCCGCCGCCGCCCCCGCCGCCGCCCCCGCCGCCGCCTCCCCCGCCGCCGCCTCCGCCGCCTCCGCCGCCTCCGGCCAAGCCGGCTGCGCGTCAGTTCGTGGTCTACTTCGACTTCGACCGTTCGGACCTGACGGCGGAAGCCCGCTCGGTGGTGACGCAAGCCGCCAACTACGCCAAGTCGGGCGCTCCGACCCGCGTGCTGGTCGTCGGCCACACCGACACCCAGGGCGCTGCGGCCTACAACCAAGGCCTGTCGAACCGCCGTGCGCGCACCGTGGCTGACGCCCTGGTCGCTCAAGGCGTCAACGGCGGCGTGATCTCCCTGGACGGCAAGGGCGAGACCCAGCCGGCCAAGGCCACCGGCGACGGCGTGCGTGAGCCGCTGAACCGCCGCGCCACCGTCGACATCAACTTCTAAGGCTCAAGGGGGCCGGTCGTGATCGGCCCCCGAAACCTTAAGGTTGCAAGACATGAAGGACGGTCGATCCCACTGGGCGGCCGTCCTTTTTCTTTGGCTTTTTCTTGAACCTGCGGCCGGGCGTCGCTGGCGATCCGCCGCGACCGGGGCTATTGCGGCAAGGACGGTTGATAAGAGGAGCAGTCCATGCGCGTCGCCATGATCGGAACGGGCTATGTCGGCCTGGTGTCAGGCGCCTGTTTCGCCGATTTCGGCCACACGGTGACCTGCGTCGACAAGGACGCCTCGAAGATCGAGCGCCTGCACCAGAACATCATGCCCATCTATGAGCCGGGGCTGGATGATCTGGTGGCCAACAACGTCCGCGACGGGCGTCTGGCCTTCGCCGTCGACGGCGCCGAGGCGATCCGCACGGCGGACGCCGTCTTCATCGCCGTGGGCACGCCGTCGCGGCGCGGCGACGGCCATGCCGACCTGTCTTACGTCTATGCGGCGGCCGAGGAGATCGCCGACCTGATGCAGGGCTTCACCGTCGTGGTGACCAAGTCGACCGTCCCCGTCGGCACCGGCGACGAGATCGAGCGCATCATCCGCGAGCGCCGTCCCGACGCCGAGTTCGCGGTCGTCTCCAACCCTGAGTTCCTGCGCGAGGGCGCCGCCATCGGCGATTTCAAGCGCCCCGACCGCGTCGTGGTCGGCACGACGGACGAGCGCGCCCGTGCGGTCATGGCCGAGCTTTATCGCCCGCTGAACCTGAACGAGACGCCGATCATGTTCACCGGGCGTCGCACGTCCGAACTGATCAAATATGCGGCCAACGCCTTCCTGGCCATGAAGATCACCTTCATCAACGAGGTCGCCGACCTGTGCGAGGCGGTCGGCGCCGACGTGCAGCAGGTCGCGCGCGGCATCGGCCTGGACAACCGCATCGGCTCGAAATTCCTGCACGCCGGGCCGGGCTACGGCGGATCGTGCTTCCCCAAGGACACCTTGGCCCTGGTCCGCACGGCGACCGACGCCGGATCGCCGCTGAAGCTGATCGAGACCACGGTCGCCATCAACGACGCGCGCAAGAAGGCCATGGCCGACCGCGTCGCCGAGGCGCTGGGCGGCGATCTGAAGGGCAAGACGGTCGCCCTGCTGGGCCTGACCTTCAAGCCGAACACCGACGACATGCGCGACGCGCCCTCGCTGGACGTGGCCCCGGCGCTGATCGAGCGCGGCGCCGTTGTCCAGGCCTTCGATCCCGAAGGCATGGAGGAGGCGGCCAAGCTGCTGGACGGCGTGGTGTTCAAGGACGGCCCCTATGACGCCCTGGCGGGCGCTGACGCCGCCGTCATCATGACGGAGTGGAACCAGTTCCGCGCCCTGGATCTGGACCGGATCAAGCTGCTGCTGAAGCAGCCGGTCATGGTCGACCTGCGCAACGTCTATCGTCCGGAAGATATGCGGGCGCGTGGTTTCCGCTACTTCTCCATCGGCCGCCCGCTGGACGCGGCCTGACTAGAGCAGCAGCAGGCGACCGGCCGTGATGACCACGGCGGCGACCACGACGGCCGACGCCGCCGCGATCCCGACCAGTTTCATCGCCCGGCCCAGGCCGTCGTCTTCCATCCGAATCTCCTGCCTGGACAGGAAGCCGACAGTCGGCCTCGCAAGGCAAGAGGGCAGGGCGTGAAGCTGTGCCGTTTTCGGCTTGAACCGTGGAACACGAGAAAGGGGGCGGCGCATAACGCGCCGCCCCCTTCTTCACATCCAGTTGTCGCCGATCAGCCCGTGAAGGGGCGGATCAGGATTTCGACGCGGCGGTTCTGGGCCTTGCCTTCCGGGGTGGCGTTGGAGCCGATCGGCGCGCGGGCGCTCATGCCGGCGACATAGATGCGCTCGCGCATCACGCCGCGGTTGATCAGGTGCGAGGCGACCGAGGCGGCGCGGCGCTCCGACAGCGGCTGGTTGATGGCGTCGCCGCCCGAGGAGTCGGTGTGGCCGACCACGTCGACCATCGAGCGGTCGTACTGGTTGAGCACGCGGGCCACGTCGTCCAGCACCGGCAGGAAGCGCGGGTCCAGGTCCGACTGGTTGGTGGCGAAGGTCACGTCCGACGGCATCCGCAGGACCAGGTTGTCGCCCTGACGCGCCACGCCGACGCCGGTGCCCGACAGTTCGGCTTCCAGGGCCCGCTGCTGGCCGTCCATGTACTGGCCGACCCCGGCGCCGGCCAGGGCGCCGATGCCTGCGCCGATCAGGGCGTTCTTGCGGCCCTGCTCGCCGCTGGAGGTGTTGGTCAGATAGCCCAGCAGCGCGCCGCCCAGGGCGCCCGCGACGGCGCCGGTGCCGGTGTTGTTGCGGCGCGGCGTGGAGCTGTAGGGGTCGGTCGTGGTGCAGGCGGCGGCGCCCAGCAGGGCGGCGATGCTCAGACCGGCGACGGCGATCTTGGCGCGCATGGGAAATCCTTTCGATGGCGACTTCTGGTCGCGTGAACGCTTGCCCCACAGTTAAGGTTTCAATGTGTATGGACCATGAACGCGGACCGGCGTCGCCTGCCGTTGACCTCCGCAGCCTGTCCCCCCATCTGTAACAGCGGCCGGGCGCTTCGCCGATCACGGGGGGCGCCGGACGGCCGAGGTCGCTTCATTGCGAGGGCCCCATGACTGCACGCACCCTGCTGTTCGACAGCCCCTTCCTGTTGGGCTTCGACCATACGCGCGCCCTGATCGATCGGGCGGCCAAGGCGGCGGCCGAGTCCTATCCGCCCTACAACGTCGAGCAACTCGGCGAGGCGGCGGTGCGCATCACCCTGGCGGTGGCGGGCTTCACCCCCGAAGAGCTGTCGGTCACGGTGGAAGGGCGTCAGCTGACCATCACCGGCAAGCGCGACGACGCCGGGCGCGACCCGCAGGCCTTCCTGCACCGGGGCATCGCAGCGCGGGGTTTCGTCCGCAGCTTCGTCCTGGCCGACGGGCTGGAGATCGCGGGCGCCCGCCTGGAGCACGGCCTGCTGCACGTCGAACTGGTCCGTCCGGAACAGGAACGCAGCGTGCGGCGCATCCCCATCACGACGGGCTGAACGGCCGTCGAACCGCCTGGCTTTCCAGGCGTTTAGTCAAGCGTAAGGAGGCGGTCTTATGACGCCCAACATGAATACGAAGGACTTCGCCGATTTTGGCGCCCCGGACCTGGTCTATGTCCGTGCGATCCGCGCCTCCGACGTTCTGGAGGACGTCAGGGTCGAGACGGCGGCCGACATCGAAATCGATCCGGATCAGATCCTCTATGCGGTGCACGGCGCCGACGGCGAGCGTCTGGCCGTCATGCTGGACCGCGAGACCGCCTTCGCGGCCGCCGTGGCGCACGACCTCGAGCCGATGTCGGTCCACTAGCGTCCTGCATTTTTGAAAACTGCGCTGTCCGTGAGAACGGGCGGAGATGCGAGGAAGACCGCTCAGGCGGCGGTCTTCGACACATCCTTGACGAACAGGGCGCGGATGGCGTCCACGGTCCGCGCCTGGCGCAGTTGCTCGCGCAGTTCCGGCGAGCGCAGGGCGCGCGACACCGCCGCCAGCGCCCGCAGATGCTCGGCCCCGGCGTCCAGGGGCGCGAACAGGGCGAACAGCAGATCCACCGGACGATCGTCCAGCGATTCATAGGCGACCGGCGTGTCCAGGCGCACGAAGACGGCGCAGACCCGATCCAGCCCCTTGATGCGCGCGTGCGGCACAGCGACGCCCGAGCCCAGACCCGTCGAGCCTAGGGCCTCGCGCTCCTGGAGAGCCTCGAACGCCTTGTCGGCGTCCAGGTCGAAAGCGGCGCCGAAAGCTTCGGCTACGGCGTGCAAGGCCTGACGTTTGGATGACGCCCCGCCCCGCAGGACGATCCCGTCCGACGACAGCAAATCAGCGATGTCCATGCTTACCCCGAAAATCGAACCCGACATTGGCGGAAGGGCGGGTGCTCTTTAGCGCCTTCGCCCTTCCTGAGGAAGCCTCAGCCGACAGCTTGCGCCGCCGCGCCCTTGGTCGTGCGTTGCGGATCGATCCAGCCGACGTTGCCGTCGGGCCGGCGATAGACCACGGCCAGCCCGCCGTGGGCGGCGTTGCGGAACATCACCAGCGGATAGCCGGTCATGTCCAGTTCGGCCACGGCGCGCCCCACGGTCAGGGTGCGGATTTCGGCCTCGGTCTCGGCGATGACCATGCCCACGGGGGGCGGTTCGCCCGGCAGGCCCGCTTCGCCGAACTCCTCGTCCTCGACGGTGTCGGGGTCGCGGAAGATGGTCAGGGCGGCGACTTCGCGCGCGGCGTTCTCAGTCTTCTCGGGCGACAGGCCCTTGGGTCCGATGTGGTGGTCCTTGAGGCGGCGCTTGTAGCGACGCACGCGCTTCTCGAGCTTGGACAGGCTGTCGGCGAAGGCCGCCTGGGCGTCGCCGCCGAAACCGGTCGTCACCAGCGACTGGCCCGAAGCCAGACGCACCCAGCAATCGACCCGGAAGCCGTGTCGATCCTTGGACACCACGACCTCGGCGTCCTGGGCGCCGCGGGCGAAATACTTGCCGATGCCCTCTTCGAGTTCCTGGGAGATGCGCGAGCTTAGCGCTTCGCCGACATCCACTTGCTTGCCGCTGACTTGGATCTTCATGTCCCTAGAACGCGACTGACTGGCTTTGGTGTCAATGCCGATCACCGATTTGTGGTGACGCTTGAGAAGGGGTCAGCCGGCCTTCATCAGGCGGCGGCGCTGGATCGACGAGGGAATGCGCAGGGCCTCGCGATATTTCGCCACAGTGCGCCGCGCGATGTCGATTCCCGCCTCGTTCAGAATCTCCACGATGCGGTCGTCGCTCAGCACGTCGCCGTCGCCGGATTCGCCGTCGATCATGGTCTTGATTCGCTGGCGCACGGCCTCGGCCGAGTGGGCCGCGCCGCCGTCGCTGGACTGGATGGCGGCGGTGAAGAAGAACTTCAGCTCGAACACCCCGCGCGGGGTGGCCACGTATTTGTTCGAGGTGACGCGGCTGACTGTCGATTCGTGCATCTCGATAGCCTCGGCCACCGTCTTCAGCGTCAGGGGCCGCAGGAACTCGACGCCGAAGGCCAGGAAGGCGTCCTGCTGGCGCACGATCTCGGACGCCACCTTCATGATGGTGCGGGCGCGCTGATCCAGCGACTTGACCAGCCAGCTGGCCTGGGCCGCGCAGTCGGCGACGAAGGTCTTCTCCATGTCCGAACGCGCGCCGGCCGCCACCACGGCGTGATAGCGCTTGTCGACCAGCAGGCGGGGCAGGGTGTCGGTGTTCAGTTCGATCCGCCAGCCGCCGGCCGGGTCGGGGCGCACATGGACGTCGGGCACGACCGTCTGGGCCGGTTCGCCGCCGAAACCGGCGCCGGGACGCGGCGTCAGGGCCTTCAGCTCGGCGATCATCTCGACCAGATCCTCGGCGTCGACGCCGCAGACTTTGCGCAGGGCCGCCAGGTCGCGCCGCGCCAGCAGGTCCAGATGGTCCAGCAGGGCGCCCATGGCCGGGTCGAAGCGGTTGCGCTCGACCAGTTGCAGCTTCAGGCACTCGGGGATGGAGCGGGCCATGACGCCGGTCGGCTCGAAGCCGTGGCAGACGGCCAGGACGGCCTCGATGCGGGCTTCGTCCACGCCCAGCCGTTCTGCGATCTCGCCCAGGTCGGCGCGCAGATAGCCGCCTTCGTCCGTGGCGTCGATCAGGGTCAGGGCGATGGCGTGGTCGGCGGGGCTGAAGCCGGCGGCCGAGGCCTGGGCCTGCAGATGCTCCCACAGGGTCTCGTCGCGCTGGTCGGGGCGTTCGCGCTCCTCGCCGTCGGCCAGGCCGCCGCCCGAGCCGGCGCGAGACCAGTCGGCCAGGCCGGGCTGGTCGGTGGCCGGATCATCCTGGCGGTCGCTGACGCGCTCGCCGGGGGCGGCGTCGCCGTACAGATCGTCGGCGCCGGCGTCCAGGCTCTGAGCGTGGGCGTCCGAGCCTTCGACGAAGCGCATCTCGCCGTCGTCGCCGCCGTCGCCCGCAGACGCGTCATTGGCGGCCTCGGGCGCGCTCTCGGAGCCGGGCTCGCCCTCATCCCGCTGCAGCAGGGGATTGCGCTCCAGCTCGCCCTCGACGAAGGCCTCCAGCTCAAGGTTCGACAGTTGCAGCAGCTTGATCGCCTGCTGCAGCTGGGGCGTGATGACCAGCCCCTGCCCCTGCCTGACCTCCAGCCTCTGACCGATCACGTCGTTTCCACCCCGCACGCAGGCGCTGTTGGCCCGCTTCTTGCTGGGATCATGGATCGGAAGCCGTTAACGCGAGGCGAACAGCCGCCGCGTGAGGCCTTCTGGGCGTCAGGCGTACATTTCGCCCAGGTAGACGCGGCGCACCTCGGCGTCGGCGACGGCCTCGTCGGCCGTGCCTTCAAACAGGACGGATCCGGACGAGATGATCGAGACGCGATCGATGATGTCCAGCGTCTCGCGCACATTGTGGTCGGTGATCAGCACGCCGATGCCCTGGCTGGACAGATAGCGGATCACCTGGCGGATGTCGGCGATGGCCAGGGGGTCGATGCCCGCGAACGGCTCGTCCAGCAGCATGAAGCTGGGGCGCGCGGCCAGGGCGCGGGCGATCTCGACGCGGCGCCGCTCGCCGCCCGACAGGCCGGTGGCCGGGGCGTGCCGCAGATGGTCGATGCGCAGCTCTTCCAGCAGGCGGGTGGTTTCGTCCCGCACGCCGGCGGCGGTCTTCTCGCGCAGTTCGACCACGGCCTTGACGTTCTGCTCGACCGTCATGCCGCGGAAGATGGAGGCTTCCTGCGCCAGATAGCCCAGGCCCATGCGCGCGCGCTGGTACATGGGCTGCTGGGTGATGTCCTCATTATCCAGCCAGATCGAGCCGCTGTCGGCGGGGATCAGGCCGGTGATCATGTAGAAGCAGGTCGTCTTGCCCGCCCCGTTGGGGCCCAGCAGGCCGCAGACCTCGCCGCGCTGGACGTTCAGGGAGACGTCGCGCACGACCTGGCGCTGGCCGAAGCTGCGGGCGATGTGCTCGACGCGAAGGCCGGTCGGACGCGCATCGTCGGCCGAGGTCGCCGCCGTCTCGGCGGCGGGCGCGTCCCGGTTCAGGGCTGAGAGTTCCTTGCGCGCCACGCGGGGTCAGTTCCCTTGCGGATAGAAGACGCCCTGGACGCGGCCGTTGGCGCCGCCGCCCTCGATGCGCGCCATCTCGGTGCGGACGTTGTAGACGAGGCGGTTGCCGGTCAGCACGCTCTTGCCCTGGGTCAGGATGACGTCGCCGGTCACGACGACGTTGCCGTCGTTCAGCGTGTAGACGGCGCGGTCGCCCTTCATGCTCTGGTCCGGGGTGACGAAGTAGACGCCGCCGTTGGCCTCGATGCGGTTCAGCTCGCCGTTGGCCGTGAAGCCGCGGATGGCGTCGGCGCGCAGACGGTTGCCGCCCTGCGTCACCTCGGCTCGTCCGCGCAGGGAAAAGCCGTCGGGCGTATATTCGCCGCTGTCGGCGCCGTACTGGACCGGCTGGCGGCTGGCGTCGGCGCGGTTTTGGGCGCCCGAAACGGCGGGCAGGGCCAGGGCGGTCATCAGGACGGCGCCCGCGATCGTCAGCTTGGACTTGGACATGTTCATCGGTCGGCTCCGGCGGGATTGATCGTCCCGCTTACCTTGGTTTCGCCCTGGCCGTTGAAAACGACCCGCTGGCCTTGATCATAAATCGCATAAGACGAAGCATTGATGCTTCCAAGGGGGCCGCGACCCTGCACCCCCTTGTCGCCGGTCACCACCCCGGTCTCGGTGTCGACCACGGCCTCGGGCGTGACCAGGGTCCAGCCCGTGCCGCCGTCGGAAATCTTCACGTTCGGGCCGATGACGACCTTGCGCTGGGTTTCCAGATAGGTGCCGCCGTCGGCGGTCAGCTCGGTCGTCTTGCGCGCGCCGAGGTTGAGCCGCAGCAGCGGGCCGACCAGGCGGAAATGGCCGGTCGCCGGATCGCGCACCGCGCCCTGGGCGCCGATGACGAAGGAGCGGCCCTGCGCGTCCTGGCCGTGGAACATGGGGTTGTCCAGGCGGATCTCGCGGCTCTCGCTGGCCTTGCGCTCCACTCCCGACATGACGGTGCGGAACACGGTCCAGGTCAGGGCGCCGCCCGCCAGCATCAGGATGACGATGGGCAGGACGCGGCGATACAGCTTCACCCGGCGCGAGCGCGTGCGCCAGCGTTTGCCGGCGAGGGCGACGCGCGCCTCGTCGGCGCGCTTCTGCTCGTCCTGGGCGGGCTGTTCGCTCATCGGCGTCTCGGGTCCGATTCTCAGGCGTGTGCGAAGATGTCGATCTCGTCCCAACCGGCCAGGTCGAGGCGCGAACGCACGGGCAGGAAGTCGAAGCAGGCCTGGGCCAGCTCCATGCGGCCTTCACGCACCAGCATCTCGTTCAGCCGGTTCATGATGGCGTGCAGATACAAAACGTCCGAGGCGGCGTAGTCGAGTTGCGCCTGGCTCAGTTCCGCCGCGCCCCAGTCCGAGCTCTGCTGCGCCTTGGACATGTCGACCCCGGCCAGCTCCTTGGCCACGTCCTTCAGGCCGTGGCGGTCGGTGTAGGTGCGCGCCAGCTTCGACGCGATCTTGGTGCAGTAGACCGGGCGCGTCTCGACGCCCAGGTGCAGGTCGAACATGCCGATGTCGAAGCGGCCGAAGTGGAAGATCTTCAGCACCTTCGGATCGGTCAGCAGCCGCTTCAGATTGGGGCAGTCGTAGGCCGGACGGTTCAGGCGTACGACGTGGGCGTTCCCGTCGCCCGACGACAACTGCACCACGCACAGCGGATCGCGACGGAAGCGCAGGCCCATCGTCTCGGAATCGATCGCCACCTGCAGCCCCAGGTCGAGGCCGTCGGGCAGGTCGCCTTCGTGGAAATAAACCGTCATGCGCAGAAACTCGTTCGTCGTTCAGGCCGTAACATAGACGAACCGCGCGCTATCGCTAGGACGCAGGCTCGAGCTTTGCTGTCGCGGCCGTCGGGAATGGGAAGCAAGGGCCGAAATGACAAACGGCGCCGCATCCGATCGGATACAGCGCCGCTTGAGAAATGGTGCCCAGGAGAGGACTCGAACCTCCACGGCCGTTAAGCCACTGGCACCTGAAGCCAGCGCGTCTACCAATTCCGCCACCTGGGCCCGGTGGGTCGCCCCGCCGAGGGCCGGACTAATAGGGGGGAGCCTCGGGGCGGTCAACAGGCTTTTTTCCGATTCCTGAAAAAACTGCACCGTTGACCAAAAGCTCCGAGAAATCCGCGCTCTATCAGGCCAGCCAGACCATCATCCGCGTATCGGCGCTTTCGCCCCGCGCGCGGCTGAAGGCCGGGCGGGTCTCGCCGGTGTACAGGAAACCCGCCTTCTCCAGCACCCGGCCAGAGGCGGGGTTGTCGGCGAAGTGGCCGGCCATCAGGGCGCGGCGCTTCCACCGCGTCGAGGCCCAGACCAGGGCGCCTTCCAGCGCCTCGGTCGCATAGCCGCGGCCCCAGAACTCGCGCCCGATCCAATAGCCGGCCTCGGGCACGGCGTCGGTGTTCTGGAACATGCCGATGACGCCCACGGGACCGTGGTCCTCGTGCTCGATCAGGAAGGTGTTGGCCCGCTTCGGATCCTGGGACGCCACCTGCAGGACGAAGTCCTCGGCGTCGTCGACGCGAAAGGGGTGGGGCATGCGCTGGGTCATGCGGGCGATGTCGTGGTCATTGGCCAGGACCGCGATCCGCGTCACGTCCTGGGCGCCGGGCGCGCGCAGCAGCAGACGCCGCGTCTCGACGACGGGGGAGGTTTCGATCACGCACATGGTTCGGCCTCGATGTCTTCGGCGCCGCCTCCTTGGAGGGCTCGGGCGGCTTGCGAGGCGGGGAAACGCAAACGGGGAGCCTGGTGATCCAGACTCCCCGCGGAAAATTTTCCCTTGGTCCGGATCGGCTGCTGTCGAGAGCAACGCGATCCGGGGAAATACTGTCCTGGCTTCGCGTTACTCGGCGGCCATCGCCTGGGCGTCGTCGTTGGCCGGGAGAATCGACACGTAACAACGGCCGCCACGTTTGGTGGTGAACTGCACCGCGCCGGTCGCCGTGGCGAACAGGGTGTGGTCGCGGCCCAGGCCCACGTTGGCGCCCGGGTGGAACTTGGTGCCGCGCTGACGCACGAGGATGTTGCCGGCCAGCACGCGCTCGCCGCCGAACTTCTTCACGCCAAGGCGCTTCGACTCTGAGTCGCGACCGTTACGCGACGAACCGCCAGATTTCTTGTGAGCCATCTTGCTGCTCCTCTTCCTTGGTGCGCTACCGCCCGTTCGGGCTGCTTGAGCGCGCCATCTGTCCTGCTAGGCGCTGATCCAGCGCCGGTGAAAATCTTAGGCTTCGGCGCCTTCGGCCTTGGCGGCCTTCTTGGCGGGAGCCTTCTTGGCCTTCGGAGCCTCGGCTTCGACAGCCTCGACGCGCGGGGCCAGGCCACGAGCGCGGGCGTTGATTTCCGCCTTGGTGATCAGCTCGACCTTGCCGTCCCACTTGGCCTTTTCGCCGGCGCCTTCGATGCCGGTGATGCGCAGGACCGATTCCATCTGGCGATGGCCGTTCGTGCGGCGATAGCCCTGACGACGGATCTTCTTGAAGATCTTGATCTTCTCGCCCTTGCGGGTCTCGATCAGCGTGGCTGCGACAGCGGCGCCGTCGATCAGCGGAGCGCCGACCGTAACACCCTTGTCGCCGCCCAGCATGAGGACTTCACCGAAATTGACGGCAGCGCCAGCGTCGCCGTCGATCTTCTCGACAACAATCACATCGCCCGGTTGGACCCGGTACTGCTTTCCGCCGGTCTTGATCACCGCGTACATTAGGAAGCCTCAGCGTGAACGCAAAAATGGATGCGCCCGCCAGGAGACCCTGCGGGCGAAGAGCGGCGACATATACGGATGGTCACGGAAGAGTCAACGTTCACGGCGCGAAAACCCCGATCCTGTCGTGAATCCTCGAGTTTTCGTTGTCCGGCCGTTGGCATTCGTGCGATTGCCGGGCCCCTGTTCAGGGAAGGGGAACGCCAATGAACATGAATACGGATCGACAGGTCGTCGCGGCCCGTCGCATCGTCCGCCATGTCGCCGACCATCTTAAGGCCGACCTGTCGGTACGTCTGTGGAACGGGGAGGTGTTGCCTCTAGGTGCGGGCGCGCGCGACGACATTCAGATCGTGATCGCACGGCCAGGCGCCGTGCGCAGACTGATGTTGAAGCCGTCGCTGATGACCTTATTCGAACTGTTCGCCACAGGTGACCTGAAGGTCGAAGGGGGCAGCCCGCTGGAGGCGGCCGATCGTTGGGACCATGGACGGGCGGTGCACCTGAAGCGGTCCATGGATCGCGGCCTGATTCTGCGTGAGGCGCTGCCCTTCTTGCTCGGCGGGGGCGGAGATGGCGCTGTGCGACTTCCGGCCTGGGATGCGACGGGCGACGACGGCGTCGGCCGGGATCGCAACGGACGGCGCGACCAGGATTTCATCCAGTTCCATTATGATGTCGGCAATGATTTCTACGCTCTCTTCCTTGATCCGGAGATGGTTTACTCCAGCGCCTATTTCACCGGCCATGACGCAACGCTTGAGGACGCCCAGCAGGAAAAGCTGGATCGTATCTGCCGCAAGCTGAGGCTCAAGCCGGGTCAACGGATGCTGGATGTCGGCTGCGGCTGGGGCGGCCTGGCCTGCTGGGCGGCAGGCAAATATGGCGTCCACGTGCACGGCGTCACCCTCAGCCAAGCGCAACTGGATCATGCGCGAGCCAAGGTCGAACGCCTGGGACTGTCGGACAAGGTGACGCTGGAGCTCAAGGATTATCGCGAGGTTGACGGCGTCGGCGCCTATGACGCCATCGCCCAGGTCGAGATGTTCGAGCACGCCGGCTTCGCCAATCACGAAAAGCACTTCAGGCAGATGCATCGCCTGCTGAAGCCGGGTGGTCTCTATTTCCACCAGGCGTCCGTGCGGCGCGGCGGCAAGGGCGAATTGAAGCCCACGCCGACCACCCGTGTCATCACCCGCTTCATCTTCCCCGGCGGCGAGTTGGACACCATCGGCATGACGGTCGGGAATCTCGGCCGCCTGGGGTTCGAGACCCTGGACGTCGAAGACATGCGCGAGCATTTCGAGCTGACGCTGCGTGAATGGACGCGACGCCTTTATGATCGTCGTGCAGACGCCTATCGACTGGCGGGCGAGGCGCGCACGCGGCTATGGCTGATCTACTTCGCCTTGTTCGCCAAGGGGTTCGAGCGAGGGTCGGTTCTGGTCTATCAGACAGTGGCTCAGCGTCGCCGCCCGGGGCCGTCTGGCTTGTCGCTGGATAGGGCTGATCTTTATCGATAAGGCAAGAGGCGGCTCGACCGTTACATAATAACAGCCTATAGGCGTCCCCAATGACGCCGCCCGACCTGCAGCAACCGGTTCTGATTTCGCTTCTGGGCGGCGGCTTCGTCGCGGCCTTTCTGCATGCGGCCCTGCCGACCCACTGGCTGCCTTTCGTCCTGGTCGGCCGCGCCCAGCGCTGGAGCGTGGCGCGGGTCATGACGGCCGTGGTCACGGCGGGGCTGGCGCATATTCTGTCGACGGCCGTGGTCGGTTCGCTGATCGTGGCGGCGGGGCTGGCGCTGAACCGTTGGGTCGAGGGGCTGCTGCCGCACCTGTCGGCGGCCCTGCTGTTCCTGTTCGGCGCCTTCTACCTGGCCAGGGCCTCGCTGAAGCGTCCCGTCACGGCGGGCGGGCCGGCGACGGAACTGGCTGAACCCGCCGTGTCCGACAAGGCGGCCTTCTGGGGCCTGGTGCTGATGATGGCGGTGACGCCGGGCGAGGTGCTGCTGCCGATCTATCTGTCCTCGGCGACCGAGGGGGTGGGGGCCCTGGCCCTGCTGACCCTGACCTTCGCGGCGGGGACGGTGCTGGGCATGACCCTGCTGGCGGCCCTGGCCACGGCGGGCTACTCCATCCTGCGGCTGGAGCGATGGGCGCGCTATGAAGGGGCCATCCTGGGCGGGGCGCTGATCCTGATCGGCTTCCTGGTGCTGACGCACCAACACTGAGTTTCGATAGGTTATATATTTACATTCAAAGACTTATCTTCTGCGGGACTTGACCTTTTCGCGCGGGAAGACCTAGCTGAGCGGACATGGCGCACGATCACGCACACGGCCATGACGGCCACGACCACTCCCACGACCACGGTCATTCGCATGGCCATGGCCACTCGCACGGCTTCGGCGGGCATCATCATCATGGCCCGACCGACACGGGCGACTGGCGCTACGCCGTCGGCCTGATCGTCAACCTAGCCTTCGTCGCCGCCGAGTTCACGGCCGGCTTCATCGCCGATTCCACCGCCCTGATGGCGGATGCGGGCCACAATCTGTCGGACGTGCTGGGCCTGGCCATGGCGGGCGGGGCGGCCTGGCTGGCGCGGCGCGCGGCGGGGCCGAAGCGCACCTACGGTTATGGCAAGGCGACGGTCCTGGCGGCCCTGGGCAACGCCCTTCTGCTGATCTTCGCCTGTGGCGCCATCGCCTTCGAGGCGGTGCGCCGCCTGGCCGAGCCCGCGCCGGTGGCTTCGGGCGTCATCATCGCCGTAGCGGGGATCGGCTTCGTCATCAACCTGGGCACCGCCCTGCTGTTCATGAAGGACCAGCACAAGGACCTGAACGTGCGCGGGGCCTATCTGCACATGATGGCCGACGCCGCCGTGTCGCTGGGCGTGGTCGTCGCGGGCGTCGTTATCCTGTTCACCGGCTGGTCGCTGATCGACGGGATCGTCAGCCTGATCATCGTCGCCGTCATCATGATCGGCACCTGGGGCCTGCTGAAGGATTCGGTGAACCTGGCCCTGGACGCCGCGCCCAACGGTCTGGACGTGGGCGAGATCCGCGCCGCCTTCCTGGCCCTGCCGGGGGTGACGGCGGTGCACGACCTGCACGTCTGGGGTCTGTCGACGACCGATGCGGCCCTGACCGCCCACATCGTCCATGAACGCCCCGACGGCGACGCCCTGCTGGCCGAGGCGCAAGGCCTGGCGCGCGGCCGATTCGACATCAGCCACACGACCCTTCAGCTGGAAACGGCGGTCCTGCCGGATTGTCCGACCTGCTGAGCGGTTTCGCCTCTTCCCAAGGCGGCCATCAGCCGCCATCTAGCGAGCCATGACCCAGAAGACTCCCGTGACCGTCCTCACCGGCTACCTCGGCGCCGGCAAGACCACCCTGCTGAACCGCATCCTCACCGAGGACCACGGCAAGCGCTACGCCGTCATCGTCAATGAGTTCGGCGAGATCGGCATCGACAACGACCTGGTGGTCGGCGCCGACGAGGACGTGTTCGAGATGAACAACGGCTGCGTCTGCTGCACGGTGCGCGGCGACCTGATCCGCGTGGTCAACGGCCTGATGAAGCGCCAGCGCCCGGGCAAGCCCGCCTTCGACGCCATCATCGTCGAGACCACGGGTCTGGCCGACCCCGGCCCGGTGGCCCAGACCTTCTTCGTCGACGACGAGGTCAAGGCCAAGACCCAGCTGGACAGCGTCACCGCCCTGGTCGACGCCAAGCACGTCATGGCGCGTCTGGACGACTCCAAGGAAGCCCGCGAGCAGGTGGCCTTCGCCGATCGCATCATCCTGAACAAGATCGACCTGGTGGACGAGGCCGCTCTGGCCGCCGTCGAGGCCCGCCTGCGGGCGCTGAACCCCCTGGCCCCCATCGTCCGCGCCGAGCGCTCCAACGTGCCGCTGGATCAGGTGCTGGGCCTGCACGCCTTCGACCTGGACCGCATCCTCGAGGTCAAGCCGGACTTCGTGAACCCGCCCCACGGCGCCGAGGGCCACGTCCACGACGAGCACTGCGGCCACGGGCATGACCATGCCGAGGATCACGTTCACGACGAACACTGCGGCCATGAGCATCACGATCACGACCACGATCATGCACACGGCCCGCGCGGCCACGCCCATGAGGACGACATCAAGGGGATTTCCCTGACGCTGGACCGTCCGCTGAACGGCGCCAAATTCACCGCCTGGCTGGACAAGCTGCTGGGCGAGCAGGGTCAGAACATCCTGCGCGCCAAGGGCATCATCGACGTTCAGGGCGAGGACCGCCGCCTGGTCTTCCAGGCCGTGCACATGATCCTCGAAGGCGACCTTCAGAAGCCGTGGGGCGACAAGGAGCGCCGCTGGAGCCGCGCTGTCTTCATCGGCCGCGACCTGGACGAAGCCGCCCTGAAGGCCGGGTTCGAGGCCTGCGCCGCATGAACCCGCCGCCCCGCCCGCGCACCGAAGCCAAGCTGATCTACGGCACGCCCGAGTTCGAGATCGTGCAGCACGGCGACCACGTCCGCTGCGCCGTCTCGGGCGCGCCGATCCCGCTGGAGGCGCTCAACTATTGGAGCGTCGAGCTTCAGGAGGCCTACGCCTCGGGCGAACTGATGACCCAACGCTGGGTCGAGACGCACAAATAGGTTGCTGACCCTCTCCTATCAGGAGAGGGTTTTCAGCCACGATGTCATCACTCGCGCCAGCGCCTTCGGCTGTTCCAGCGGGATCATGTGGCCGCTGTGCTCCACCGTCTTCAGCGTCGAGCCGGAAATCCCGCGGTGGAGCTCCTCCGCCTCCTCGCGCATCCGCAGGCGATCGGCGCCCGCCGCCACGATCAGCGTCGGCTGAACGATCTCTCCCAGCCGGTCCAGATCGCCCGCACGCGCCATCGCCGACTGGCGGTGAAACACCTCGCCGCCCAGCCTCAGCCCCATGTCCCGCACCTGCGCGATCATCGTCTCGTCGTCCGCCAGATCAGGATGCAGGGACGAGACGATGGCCGGACGGCTCAACCCCTTGAAGGCCCTCGGCGGCGCCTTCAACGACGAGCGCCGCTGGCGGATCAGCTCCTCGGTATCCCCGCGCGCCGAGGTGGCGATCAGGATCAGGGCCTCCACCCGCTCCGGCGCGATCCGCGCCAGCTCCCGCGCCACATAGCTGCCCATGGAAAAGCCCACGGCGACGAACCGCTCCGGCGCATCGCTCAGGACGGCCGCCGCCATGCGCTCGATATCCTCGCCCCGGCTGAGGTCGGTGGCGACCAGCGGCCCGAACGGGGCCAGATCGTCGGTCATGGCGTCCCACAGGGTCGCATCGGCCATGAAGCCGGGAATGAGCAGCAGGGTCATGGCTCCCTCATAGACCCGCCACGCGACAGACGCGACGGGGGAGGTTATGAGGCGCATCCGACTTCTCCTTCGCCCTGCGTGAGCCGACATGACGACCTTCTCTTTCGACGCCCAGGTCACCGCCGCCCTGTTCGACAAGACGGGCGCGATCTTCGCCCTGGGCGACGGCTCGGTGCGGTTCGAGAGCGGCGCCCGCAGCGAGGTCCATGACGGCGCCGTGCTATGCGCCTGCGTCCACCCCTCGGGCGAGGGGATCGTCACCGGCGGCGACGACGGCAAACTGGTCTGGAGCCGCGAGGGCGAGGCCGTCCTGCTGGCCCAGACCAAGGGCCAATGGATCGACGCCGTGGCCGCCTCGGCCGAGTCCGGGCTGATCGCCTTCTCCTCGGGCCGCGCGCTGAGCGTGCTGGACGTCAAAGACCCGCACTTCCGCCGCGACTTCCAGCACGAGCGCACCGTCTCGGGCGTGGCCTTCGACCCCAAGGGTCGCCGCATCGCCGCCTCGACCTATGGCGGCGCCTGGCTGTGGTACGCCCGCATCGAGCAGCAGCAGCCGACGAAGCTGGCCTGGGCCGGGTCGCATCTGGCGGTCGGCTTCTCGACCGACGGCGCCTATGTCGTCACCTCCATGCAGGACAACCAGCTGCATGGCTGGCGCCTGAAGGATCAGAAGAACATGCGGATGGGGGGCTATCCGTCCAAGATCAAGAGCTTCGCCTTCATGGCCAAGGGGCAGCTTCTGGCCACCTCGGGCGCGCAGGGCGTGGTGCTGTGGCCCTTCGTCGGCTCCAACGGGCCGATGGGCCGCGAGGCGACCGAGATCGGCTATGACGAGACGACCCTGATCGCCCAGGTCGCCGCCGCCCCCGCCCACGGTCGTCTGGCGGCCGGGCTGGAGGACGGGCGCGTCTGGTGGGCCGACCCGGCCGGGCGCGGCCTGCAGTTCGTCAAGCAGGACAAGGGCGCGCCCATCACCGCCCTGGCCATGAGTTCCGGCGCCGCTCGCATCGCCTGGGCCGACGAGGACGGGCAGGCGGGCGTGGTGTCGCTGTAGTTCTCGAACCCTCCCCCTCGATGGGGGAAGGGAGACGAAGCGGATGTTAAGCGTCGCCGTGATTTCTCAACCGTCCTGCGCCACAATGGTCTCATGACCCGCACGAAACACCGGAAGCGCCGCCCGCTTCTGACCCTGCTTGTGATCCTGGCCCTGTTCCCGCTGGCCGGGGTGGCGGTGCATCGCTTCCTGCCGCCGCTGGCGACGATCCTGATGGTCAAGCAGGCGGCGGCCGGGCACGGCATGGACTATCGCTGGCGCTCGCTGGACCGCATCTCGCCGCGTCTGGTCGAGGCGGTGATCGCCGCCGAGGACGCCCGCTTCTGCCAGCACCACGGTTTCGACGTCGAGGCGATCCAGAAGGCGCTGGAGGCCAATGAACGCGCCGAACAACGCGGCTCGGGCAAGGTCCGCGGCGGCTCCACCATCAGCCAGCAGACCGCCAAGAACGTCTTCCTGTGGCCGGGCCGCGACTGGGTCCGCAAGGGTCTGGAGGCGGGCTACACCGGCCTGATCGAGATCGGCTGGGGCAAGCGGCGGATCATGGAGATGTATCTGAACGTCGCCGAATGGGCGCCGGGCGTCTATGGCGCCGAGGCCGCCTCGCGCCACTGGTTCGACAAGAGCGCGGACAAGCTGACGGCGCGCGAGGCCGCTCGCCTGGCCGCCATTCTGCCCAGCCCGCGCCGCTACAACGCGGGATCGCCCGGTCCCTATGTCCGTCGACGCGCCGCCCGCATTCAGGCGGCCATGGGCACGGTGCGCGAACAGGGGCTGGACGCCTGCGTCGACCGCCGCTGAAGCCGGCCGTTTCGCAACCTGTCGTTAACCGTGAGCGTGGGGCCAAGCCTTAACGGAACCGTGTCAGCCTGGGATCGACTGCGGACCCGTGCGTCCGCGCCGAGGCAGCCGGGGTTTGGCAAGACGATGGACCGACTGAAACGCGCCCGCGCGGCCGCCGGGCTGAAGAGCCTGGCCTCGCGCTTCCTGCGCCAGACCCAGGGCAATGTGGCGATGATGTTCGCCATGGCCCTGCCGGTGCTGCTGATGATCACCCTGGGCGCCATCGACATCCACCAGGCCTCCAAGGTGAAGGCCCAACTTCAGGACGCGCTGGACGCCGCCGCCCTGGCCGCCGCCCGCTCGACCTTCACCGACGACGTCAACATCAACAAGGTCGGCCTGGCGGCGCTCAAGGCCAATATGCCGAGCTATTTCGGCGAGGCCTCGAGCGACACGGCCAACTTCGTCCTGCTCAACAACCGCGTCACCGGCGAGGCGACGGTGAACGTCAAGGTCCTGGTCGCCAACGTCGTCCTGCCGCCCTACGGCAAGCTGCTGGATGACTTCTTGCCGGTCAGCAGCCGCTCCGAAGTCCTGCGCGCCTCGCGCAACGTCGAGGTGGCGATGGCGCTGGACATTACCGGATCGATGGACAACTGCAGCCGCAACTGTCCACCGACCTCCAAGCTTGAAGATTTGCAGGCTGCGGCCAAGGAATTGGTCGACATCGTGGTGCAGGATCAGCAGACGCCTTTTTATTCAAAGGTCGCTCTGATTCCCTATGCTGCAGGCGTCAACGTCGGTTCTTCAGCGATTAGTGCGCGCGGTCCGTTGGACACGACCACCCACAACATTTCGGGGGCCACATGGTTGACGGGCTCTGTGAAGACGATCTCGAGCATTTCCGGGGGCTCGCCCTTGACCGTCAACGCCAGCAGCCACGGCTTTTCTAACGGTGATCGCGTTGTGCTTTGGAACGTCGCTAGGATAACGGGTCTGAATGGCGTGCCCTATGAGGTCGTGCGCGTTTCCAGCAGCCAGTTCCGACTGCGTTCACTGGACAGGTGGGGCAATGCGTCCAGCTATGTCAGTTCCTCCAGCAGTATGTCGAACACGGCTTATGTCGCCAAATGCGCGCGTTCGGATTGCGGTCTGGTGTTGACGGCGTCTGGTCACGGCCTTGCGGCAGATGATTATGTGCGCCTGACGAACATGGGCGGGCTCGCGCAGTTGAACGACGGTGGTTATCGCGTCGCCAGCGTCAGCGGTTCCCAGGTTGTTCTGGACACGACACGCAGCCTGGGCTTGGCTGGCGCGTCCAAGGGCGGCGTGACCTATAGCAGCGGCGGCAAGCTCATGAACGGTCGCGACGGCAGCGAATGGCGGGTTTTCCCTACGGCGGATGGGTACGTCAACGTCCACGCTTCCAGCACCTGTGTCAGCGAACGGGTCGGTGTGGAGCGGTATACGGATGCTCGTCCGTCGACAGCCTATGTGGGGCGCAGTTACCTATCGTCTTCGAACTCTTGTCCTTCGGCGGAATTGTCCGCCCTTTCCACCAGCGCCAGTTCGCTCAAGAGCAAGATTGATCAGATGAGCGCCGGCGGTTCGACGGCGGGCCAGATCGGCATCGCCTGGGCTTGGTATGCGCTCTCGCCTGACTTCGCTTCCCTGTTCAGTGGTGAAGGCCAGCCAGGCGCTTACGCTCCCAGCGATACACTGAAGGTCGCCATTCTGATGACTGACGGCGAGTTCAACACGCCCTTCAGGGATGGGGTCATCGCTCTTGACGCCGGAACCGGCAGCGGCGGGTTGGACAGTCATATTGACCTGAACTCGTCCAACGGAGACCCCTTCGCCCAGTCCGTCGCCCTATGCCAGGCCATGCAGGCCAAGGGAGTGGTCGTCTATACTGTCGGCTTTGACCTGGGCAGCGCCACGGGACGTGAGGGCGTCGTGGATACCGCCTTGGACGTGATGCGCGAGTGCGCGACCAATGAACAGACGCACTTTTTCCAGGCGGATGACGGCACCGACCTGAAGGAAGCTTTCCGCGCCATCGGCCGCGACATCACCCGCCTGCGCATCGCCCGCTGACGAAGACGCGGGGCAAGCAAAAGGGCCGGCGGATCGCTCCGTCGGCCCTTCGTGCTTTTCAGCCGCACCGCCCGGTCAGATCAGGCGGATCTCCTTCAGGCGCTGGGTCAGGAAGTCCTCGGCCAGGATGGTCTCGCCCGCATAGCGGTCCGGGTTCTCCGCCGTGATCGTCGACGGCAGGGTCTCGATCGGGAAGTCCGGGTTGAAGTGCAGGAAGAAGGGCGTCGAATAGCGGGCGAAGCCGCGACGCTCGGGCGCCGGATTGACCACGCGGTGCGTCGTCGACGGCAGGACGTGGTTGACCAGCCGCTGCAGCATGTCGCCGATGTTGACCACCAGGGCGCCCGGCGGCGGGGCGATGTCCAGCCACTCGCCGTCGGAGTCCTTCAGCTGCAGCCCGGCCTCTTCGGCGCCCAGCAGCAGGGTGATGACGTTGATGTCCTCATGGGCGCCCGCGCGCACGCCCTCGGCGTCGGCCGGGATCGGCGGATAGTGCAGCAGGCGCAGCACGCTGTTGCCCAGTTGGACCTTGTCCTCGAAATAGTCGTCGTCCAGCTTCAGATAGCGGGCGATGGCCTTGAGGATGCGGCGGCCCAGTTCATCCAGGCCGTCGAACAGGCCGTAGACGTGCTCGCGGAAGCCCGCCACCTCGGTCGGCCAGACGTTGTCGCGCATGTATTGGCGATAGGGATGGCCTTCCGGCAGCTCGCGGCCCGTGTGCCAGAACTCCTTCAGGTCCACGGCCTTGGCGCCCTTGGCCGCCTCGACGCCGAAGGGGGTCAGGCCGCGCGCGCCGCCCGTGCCGGCCTGGTGATACTGGCGCTTCACGTCTTCAGGCAGGGCGAAGAAGGCCTTGGCGTCGGCCACGGCGGCGTCGATCAGACCCTGGTCCAGACCGTGGTCGGCGATGACGGCGAAGCCGTAACGGGCGAAGGAGGCGCCCAAGGCGTCGGCGAAGGCCTGGAAGTCGGCGTCGTAGCCCTTCATCGACACCGGAACGATGGCGCGGGTCTTGGCCTTGTCCTCGGCGGAAACGGCGGTGAGGGAAGAGGTCACTGTGAAATCAGCCTCTCTGATAGTGAATATGGCGGCCCTCATACGCCCAATGGGCGCGAAAGGGCAGATGGCGCGGGTCGGACCTTTGGTCCACCGTCAGTCCTGCGGGATGACGGCCCGGATGACGCGCGCGGACGAAGGGCGGCCGGCGATGCCGCGCCGGGGATCGACCACGACGCGCAGGTCTCCGCTGGAATAGGTCACGCTCGCGCGCGGGCCTTCGACTACGGTGATGCTGCGCAGCCGGTCCAGGAAGGGGCGGGCGCTGGGCGAACGGGCGATGCGGACCACGGCGTCGGTGGTGACGATCAGGGCCTCGATGCACAGGGCCTCGGATTCCTCGCCGAAGACGTTGATGCGGACCAGGCGGCCCATGGCCTCTGACACCAGGCTGCTGCGCCGGGTCATCAGGTTGAACATCTGCACCGGGCCGAGCGAGGGCGGCTCCAGGCTGACGGGCGGCCCGGCCAGGCTGACCGGCGAGCCGCCGGGCGTGCGCGTCGTATAGACGGTGATGCCGCCGCCGGTGGTGACGCGCAGCACCTGATCGCCCGCATCGTTGCGATAGATGGTGTCGCCGCGCGGCGCCGAGGACGGGCGCAGGGCCCAGGTCTCGGTCGAGCGCTCGAACCGCAGCAGGGTCAGCGACCCCGCCCGGTCCAGGATGAAGGTCTGGCCCGCTTCCGAGACATAGCGCCCCGGCGGCGGAGTGGTGCGGATCACCGACTGGTCGCGGATAACGCGGCTCTGTTCGGACTGGACGTTCGAGCGGGTCTGGGCCTCGGCCTCGACCGCGCCCGCCAGACAGGCGAACGCCAGCGCCAGCCCTGTGGCCTGAAGCAGGCGCACGCCCGCGCCCGTCGCTGCACTGGGCGTCGCGACGGCGAAGAAAGGCGGTTTCTCCGCCACGACTTCGACCGCAGTCCTCATGTTTTCAGAGGTGATACGCGCGAACGGCGGATTTTGGGCGAACGCGGCTTATCCAACCAGGTACTGCCCGCCGTTGAGCGAGAGCGTGCAGCCTGTGACATATCCGGCACGCTCGCCCGACAGCCACGACACCATGTCGGCGATCTCCTCGCCCTTGCCCAGGCGGCCGACGGGGATCTGGGCCACGATGGCGTCCAGCACCTTCTGGTCCATGGCGCCGACCATTTCGGTGTCGATATAGCCCGGCGCGATGCAGTTGACGGTCACGCCCTTGCGCGCGTTCTCCAGCGCCAGCGCCTTGGTGAAGCCGATCATCCCGGCCTTGGCGGCCGAATAGTTGGTCTGGCCGATCTGGCCCTTCTGGCCGTTGATCGAGGAGATGTTGACGATGCGGCCGAAGCCCCGGTCGCGCATGCCGTTGATGACCTGGCGCGTCATGTTGAACACGCTGTCCATGTTGACGCGGATCACGTCGGACCACTGGTCCGCGCTCATCTTGTGGAAGAAGCCGTCGCGCGTGATGCCGGCGTTGTTCACCAGGACGTCGATGGGGCCCAGCTGCGCCTCGACCTCCCTGACCGCCCGCTCGCAATCCTCGAACGAGCCGACGTTGCCCTTCACCACCATGACGCCCAGTTCGCGGGCGGTGGCCTCTGCGGCCTCGGTGTTGCCGGAATAACCGGCTGCGACCTGCAGCCCGTCTTCTTTCAGTCGTTGAACGATCGCCTTGCCGATGCCCCGGGTGCCCCCGGTGACGAATGCGGTACGCGTCATGACGTCTCCCTGTCCTGTGCGGCGGCCGTCGTGGTCGCGACGCCGTCCGCCTCCCTTGCCGACAGCCTTAGCGCGGCTGGCGGCGAACGAGAAGACGGGGTTACGCCGTCGCGGCCATACGGCCCATGTCGATGACGAAGCGGTAGCGCACGTCCGACCGCTCCATCCGTTCATAAGCTTGGTTGATCTGATCGGGGGCGATCACCTCAATCTCACACACGATCCCGTGTTCGCCGCAGAAGTCGAGCATCTCCTGCGTCTCGCGAATGCCGCCGATCAGCGAACCGGCGATGCGCCGCCGCCGCCACAGCAGGGGCATGGCGAAGACCGGCAGCCCCTCCGTCGTCAGGCCCAGCATGACCATGGTCCCGTCGCGCGCCAGCAGATTGACGTGGCTGGCGATCTCATGCGTGGCCGAGACGGTGTTGATGATCAGGTCGAACTGCTCGGCCGCCGCCTTCATGGCCTCGGCGTCCGAGTTGATCAGGAAATGCCGGGCGCCCATCCGCTCGGCGTCGGCCTTCTTGCGGTCCGAGGTCGACAGCACCGTCACCTCGGCGCCCAGGGCGGCGGCCAGCTTAACCGCCATATGGCCCAGCCCGCCCAGGCCGATCACCGCCACCTTCGACCCCGGCCCCACGCCCCAGGTCTTCAGCGGCGACCAGGTGGTCACGCCCGCGCACAGCAGCGGCGCCGCCGCATCCAGCGGCAGGCTGTCGGGAATCTTCAGCACGAAGGCCTGGTCGACGGTGATCCTGTCCGAATAACCACCTTGGGTGATGGTCTGGCCGACCGCCTGGCCTTTCGGATCGCGCGAGCCGTAGGTCTGGGTCATGCCCGGCTCGCAATACTGCTCCAGCCCCTCGCGGCAGGCCGAACAGGTCCGGCAACTGTCGACCATGCAGCCGACGCCGACGCGGTCGCCTTGCTTGAAGCGGGCGACGTTCGCGCCGACCGCCGTCACCACCCCGGCGATCTCATGGCCCGGCACGATGGGATAGTGGGTGCCGCCCAGGTCGTTCTTCACCACATGCAGGTCCGAGTGGCAGACGCCGCAGTATTTGATCTCGATCGCCACGTCGTCCGGCCCGGGATCGCGGCGCTCGAAGCTGTGGGGGCGCAGCGGCTGGTCGGCGGCGGTCGCGGCGAAGGCGCGCGTGGCGATGGGCATGGCGGTCAGTCCTTCAGCTTGGCGATCAGCGCCTGGGCCGCCGCCGGGTTCCGCACCTTGGCTCCGGAGATGAAGTAGGCGAAGACGTCGCCGCGCTCGGCCCAGCCGCGCGCCTGTTTCGCCACGGCGTCCAGCTCTTCCGAGGTCATGCCCGTCGGCTCGTCCTCGCGGCTGGACATCAGCCGGGCGTAGGTAAAGTCTGTCGTCGCCTCGTCGATCTGCGGCCAGGTCGGCTCCTCGTCATCGACCGCATAGACGACGGCCGCGCCGTATTTGCGCGCCAGATCATAGAACTGTTCGGTGGCGAAGGTCGGGTTGCGCACTTCCAGCGCGTGCCGCAACCGCACCCCGTCCTTCTCCTTGGGCAACAGCTTCAGGAAGCCTTCAAAGTCCTCGGGATCGAACTTCTTGGTTCCCATGAACTGCCAGTTGATCGGCCCCAGCTTGTCGCCCAGCACCGTCAGCCCCTGCGACAGAAACCGCTCGAAGCTCTCGGCGCCGTCCGACAGCACCTTTCTATTGGTGCAGTAGCGGCTGGCCTTGACCGAAAAGACGAAGCCGTCGGGCGTCTCGTCGCGCCACTTCGCCCAGCTGTCGGGCTTGAAGGTCGAATAATAGGTGCCGTTGATCTCTATCGAGGTCAGCGCCCGGCTGGCGAACTCCAGCTCCCGCTTCTGCACCAGCCCCTCGGGATAGAAAACCCCGCGCCATGGCTCGAAGGTCCAGCCGCCGACGCCGATGTGGATGGATCCTGTCATGGGAAGGCCTCCTGTACGGTGGTCTTGATCGCAGGATTTCGTCGATGGCGCTATGCAAAGCCGCTATGGCGCTCGCAATGGCTTGGCCTCTACGGCGGTCTATGCATAGTGTTGGTCGACAAACGGAGGTCGATCATGTTGTTGGCGGTCCTATTCTACGGCGTCACGGCGCTGGCCGGTCAGGCGGAGGTTCGGCCCGCATTCCAGCAGGCGCCAGCACAGTCCAACCATCAGTTCATCCATCCCAGTCCGGATAAGGCGGACCCTACCATGTGGCGCTTTCAAGACATGGATGATCGCCGCGCTATCGATGACATGCGTCGCGAGCGCGTCCGGTTGAACTACGAGGCCGCGGTGATCAATCAGCGCTGGCAGCTGGCGGATGAGTTGGACAAGCTGATCGCCGCCAATGAGTGCGAGCGGGCGACAGAAATCGCACAGAGAGCCGGGTATCGCGATATTCGCGATGGCGTGGCCAACGCCTGCCGGGTCAGGGCGGCCGCACCCGCGTCCTAAACCGCTACGCCTTGAGCCTCGTTTGCGCGCAAGAGCGTGGCGATCCGTCCCCCACGGGGCTATAGCGCCAGCCTGACCGGAGTGCTGCGCGCGTGTTCGACCTGACGCCTGAGATCATCGCCCTGTTGGGCGTCGCGTCGGTGATCGCCGGCTTCATCGACGCCATCGCCGGGGGCGGGGGGCTGATCTCCTTGCCGGCCCTGTTGTCGGTCGGGCTGAACCCGGTCGCCGCCATCGCCACCAACAAGGTTCAGGGCAGCGTCGGCACCGCCAGCGCCCTGTGGAATTTCTGGCGCAAGGGACGGGTGGACTTTCGGCTGATCCGCTGGCCGATGCTGTTGACGGCGATCGGGGCGGGGCTGGGCGCTTTCGCCGTGACGCTGGTCGACACGCGGTGGCTGATGATCCTGCTGCCCGTGCTGCTGGTCGGCATCGCGCTTTATTTCCTGCTCGGGCCCAAGGCGGCGGACGAGGACGCCCACGCCCGGCTGACGCCGCTGGCCTACGCCTTCGTGGCGGGCGGGATCGGCTTCTACGACGGCTTCTTCGGGCCGGGGACGGGGTCGTTCTTCGCGCTCAGTCTCGTCATGCTGCTGGGCATGGGGCTGACGCGGGCGACGGCCCACACCAAGGCGCTGAACCTGATGAGCAACATCATCGGCATCGTCGTCCTGGCGGTCGGGGGCCATGTGGTCTGGGTTCTGGCCGGGATCATGGCGGTGGGCCAGTTCGTCGGCGGGCGCATGGGCTCGCACGCGGCCATGCGTTTCGGGCCGCGCCTGATCCGCCCCCTGTTGGTGGTCATCTCCCTGGCCATGACGGCGCGGCTGTTGTCCGATCCGGCCAATCCGCTCAGAGCCATGATCGCCGGCTGGCTGGGCTAGGTCAGCCGGGCTGGACCGCGCGGTCGGCCAGCGTCCTGCGGACCGCATCGGTCAGGGCCTCGGCCGTGACGGGCTTGGCCAGGTGCAGGTCGGCGCCGGCATGGGCGGCCTGTTCCTGATGCTCGATCATGGCGTTGGCGCTCAGCATGATGACCGGCGCGCGCGGACGCGCCGGATCGGCGGCCTCGATCTCGCGCAGGGCGCGGGTGGCGCTCAGCCCGTCCATCACCGGCATCTGCATGTCCATCAGCACCAGGTCGAACCGTTCGGCGGCGAAGGCGGCCGCCGCCTGCTCGCCGTTCTCGACCAGGGTCAGCTCGACGCTGTCGCCGAGGATCAACTGCACCACCCGCTGATTGATCGGATGATCCTCGGCCAGCAGGACGCGCGGGCGCGGGCCGGCAGGCGGCGCGTCTGACGCCGCCTCTTCGACGTAGGCCGCGTCGAACTGGGCCAGGGAGGCGATGCGCGTCAGCGGCAGCTCGACCTGGAAGCGGCTGCCTTCGCCCGGGGCCGACTCGGCCTCGATGCGTCCGCCCATCATCTCGGTCAGGGCGTGGCAGATGGACAGGCCCAGCCCGGCCCCGCCGAAACGCCGGGTGATGGAGGCGTCGGCCTGGCTGAACCGCTGGAACAACTGCGCCGCGTGATCGGCGCCGAAGCCGATGCCGGTGTCGCGCACCTCCAGAGTCAGCAGGACGGCGCCGTCGCCCCTGTCCAGCAGATCGACATGGACCGACACCTGACCCTGGGCGGTGAATTTGACGGCGTTGGACAGCAGATTGCCCAGGATCTGGCGAACCCGCACCACGTCGCCGTTGAAGACGCCGCACGCCGCATCGGCGCGCTCAAGGCGGAAGGTCAGCCCCTTCTCCTCGGCCAGGCCGCGCAGGGGGGCGATGGCGGGGATCAGGGCGTCGTTCAGGTCGAAGGGGCGGGTTTCCAGCGTCATGCGCCCGGATTCGATGCGCGACACGTCCAGGATGTCCGTGACCAGCCGCTCCAGGGTCACGCTCGAACTGCGGACCAGTTCGACCATTTCGGCCTGCTGGGGCGACAGCGGCGTGCGCGCCAGGGCGTCGATGACGCCGATGACCCCGTTCAGCGGCGTGCGGATTTCATGGCTCATATTGGCCAGGAAGTCGGACTTGGCGCGGTTGGCGGCCTCGGCCGCCGCCTTGGCCTCGACCAGGGCGCGCTCGGCGGCCACCTTGGCCGTCACGTCGCGGGCGACGGCGTAGATGCGGTCGCCGAACTTCTGCGCCCGCCATTCCAGGGTAACGTAGCGGCCGTCCTTGTGGCGATAGCGGTTGACGTGGCCCAGCACCGGATCGCCGGGGCGGCGCGTTTCGACCTCGGTCACGCTGCCCAGGGTGCCGGGCATGTCGTCGGGGTGGACCAGGGTCAGTATGGGCAGGCCGACCAGCTCTTCGGGTCGATAGCCCAGGATGGAGGCCCAGGAGGCGCTGACCCGCACGATCCGCCCCTCCAGGTCGCGGATCACCAGCAGGTCCAGGGACACGTCGAAGAAGGTCGCCAGATCGACTCCGGCGTCAGGCGGCGGCTGCGGCTGTCCCGTCGAGGAAGGGGCGGCGGCCGGAGTGAGGGGCATGGGCGGTCCTGAGGCGCGGTCCTGAAGGCGGGCTGGACCTCACCCTAGCGCCTGCCGGTTAAGGGCGCCTTGCGGCTCGCGTCTCAGGAGAGCTTCAGTAGGCCATGTCGCGATAGACGCGGCTGACGTCGCCGCTCCATTCGCCGTTGTAGAGCTCCAGCAGGCGGTCGGCTGAGGTCACGCCGCTGTCGGCGATGTCTTCCAGTTCGGTGATGTAGCCGCGCTCGTCCACCATGCCGCCGCTGAAGCGGGCGCGGTTCTTCAGGCCCTGTTTGGCGATGTTGACCATGTCGACGGCGATGTCGCGCACGCTGCGCCCGTTGACCTCGGCCTTCAGGCCCAGCCGCGTCACGTCGCGGCGCAGGCGCTCATGGTCGGCGATGTCCCAGTCCTTGCACAGATCCCAGGCCGCCGCGAGCGACGGCGCGTCATACAGGATTCCGGCCCACAGGGCGGGCAGGGCGCAGATGCGGCTCCACGGCCCGCCGTCGGCGCCGCGCATCTCCAGATACTGTTTCAGCCGCACCTCGGGGAAGAGGGTGGTCAGGTGGTCGGCCCAGTCCTTGGCCGTGGCGCGGTCGCCCGGCAGGGCGTCCAGCTTGCCGTCCATGAAGGCGCGGAACGACTGACCCGACAGGTCGACATAGGTCTCGCCGCGCTTGGCGAAATACATCGGCGCGTCCAGCGCATAGTCGGCGTAGCGTTCGTAGCCGAAGCCGTTCTCGAACACGAAGTCCAGCATCCCCGTGCGGTCCGGGTCGGTGTCGGTCCAGACGTTGGCGCGCGCCGACAGGAAGCCGTTCGGCTTGCCTTCGGTGAAGGGGCTGTTGGCGAACAGGGCCGTGGCGATGGGCTGCAACGCCAGCGAAGTCCGGAACTTCATCACCATGTCGGCTTCGCTATCGAAGTCGAGGTTCGCTTGGATGGTGCAGGTGCGTAGCATCATGTCCAGGCCCAGCTTGCCCTTCTTGGGCATGTAGGCGCGCATGATGTCATAGCGGCCCTTGGGCATGACGGGGATGTCCTCGCGCCGCCACATCGGGTCGAAGCCCAGGCCCAGGAAACCCAGGTTCAACTGGTCCGCGACCTGCTTGACCTCCATCAGGTGCTGGCCGGTCTCGTTGCAGATGTCGTGGATGTCCTTCAGCGGGGCGCCCGAGAGTTCGAACTGACCGCCCGGCTCCAGACTGATCGAGGCGCTGAAGCCCTCGGCGTTCTTGCGTTCCAGGGCGATGACGCGGCCGGCTTCCTCGACCGGCGACCAGCCGAAGCGCTGCAGGCCCGTCAGCATGGCTAGGATGCCGTTCTCGCCCTCATAGGCGGGGCGACGCAGGGTCGACTTGTCGAAGCCGAACTTCTCGTGCTCGGCGCCGATGCGCCACTGGTCGCGGGGCTTCTCGCCCTTCGACATGGCGTGGATCAGCTGGTCTCTGGAAAGGGGCGCCGTGTCGGACATCTGTAACCTCTGCTGTCGCGGCTAGATGGGCCAGCCGACGGCCATGCTCAAGGGGGGCGGCGGAAACTTCTAGCGATCCCAGTCGCCGACCGCCGCCTGCCACAGGGTCATGGCGGCGATGGCGGCGGTGTCGGCCCGCAGAATGCGCGGCCCCAGCGAGACGGCGGTGGTGAAGGGCAGGGACCGCAGCCGCTCGCCCTCCTCGGGCGAGAAGCCGCCTTCGGGCCCGATCAGAATGGCCCACTTGCCGTCGCCCGCCTGCGTCAACGCCGATACGGCGGGCGCGCCGCCCGTCTCGTCGCAGAACATCAGCCGACGCCCCGCCTCCCAGCCGTCCAGCAGGGCGTCCAGCTTCACCGGATCATCCACGACCGGGACGTCCAGGCGTCCGGTCTGCTCGGCGGCCTCCTCGGCGATGGCGTCCAGCCGGTCCAGCCGCAGGCGGTCGGCGTTGGTGCGATGGGTCAGCGCCAACCGCACCCGCTTGGCGCCCAGTTCGGCGGCCTTCTCCACGATGGTCTCGACGCGCGCCTTCTTCACCACGGCGACGAGCAGCTCCAGATCGGGGCCGTAGATCTGCGGCCGCATCTGTTCTTCGGCGCGCAGGACGACGCCCTTCTTCAGCACCTCGGCGACGCTGACGCGCCACTCGCCGTCGCGGCCGTTGAAGACCAGAAGCTCGTCGCCCGCCTTCAACCGCATCACCTGCGTCAGATAGCGCGACTGGTCGAGCGTGGGCGCCACGGCGGCGCCGGGGGCGAGGTCGCCCTGAACATGAAGACGGATCATGCGACAGACTTAGCGAGGGTGGAGACGATCGTCATCCCGCTCTGACACGATGCAGGTGAAATCCGTCTTGCGGATGGCCGCGCCCTCATTCGCCTGTCATGGTTATGCGTTGGAGGCGTTTGAAATGCTGCGAGAACTGGAGCGCCGGGCGGGGCCTTTTGCAGTGGTCGCTATGATAGGAATTGTCGCAGCCGGGACCTATGCGCAGTTCGCCCTACCTTATTATCGCGGCGGAGCGGAACCGGCGGGATGCTATTTTTACGATGCCCTCTTCATCGGCGTCAGATGTGCTCCGGATATGCCGGGCATGTTTGCTGGCGGGTTGACGATCAGCTGGTATCTGACATGGGGCGTGTATTGGCTGGCGTTGTCTGCGGTGATGCCGCCATTCCTTGGCGTGCCGGTGCTGGGCTTGTGGGGCCTTGTGATCCGAAGCGGGGCGCGCTGGATCTGGAGCAAGCGTTCACAGCCTGCCTTGCATCCCTGAGAACGGATGTATGAGGGGAACGCGGCGAGCCTGCCCTGCGTTGGCCTCTCATGTTCACAACCTTGGCCGTAGCGGCGCGCGATCGAAAACGTCTGGCCGAGATTTCCGGCGTCGTCGCCCGCTTCGGGCTTGAGGCCGTGCTGCTGCGCCTCGGCCTCGGCGGCGGCGAGACCCATGCCGACGGGCCGGAGCCTTTGTCGCGTCGCACCCGTCAGGCGCTGGAGGCGCTGGGCCCCACCTTCGTCAAGCTGGGCCAGATCCTGTCCACCCGCTCGGACCTGCTGCCCGCCGACTGGATCGCCGAGTTCGAACAGCTTCAGAGCGCCGGACCCACCCTCGATTTCGAGACGCTGCGGCCCGAGGTCGAGGCTGCGCTGGGCGGGTCGCCGGAACAGGTCTTCGCCCGTTTCGACACGGCGCCCCTGGCCGCCGCCTCCATCGCCCAGGTGCACCGCGCCGTCCTGCACGACGGGACCGAGGTGGTGGTCAAGATCCGCCGTCCCGGCGTGCGACCGCGCGTCGAGGCCGACCTGCGCCTGATCGCCGAACTGGCCCGCCGCGCCGAACAGTCCAGCGCCGAGATCGCCCGCTATCGCCCGCGCGCCCTGATCGCCCAGCTGACCGAGGCCATGCTGGACGAGCTGGATTTCACCACCGAGGGCCGCAACGTCGACCGCTTCGCCGCCGACTTCGCCAGGAACCGCGATGTGGTCATCCCGGCCGTCTATTGGCGGCACACGACCGACAGCGTGCTGGTGCAGGACTATCTCGACGGCGTCCCTCCCGTGGACGCGGCGCGGCTGAGGGCGGCGGGCGTCGATCCGCACCGGCTGGCCCGCGTCGGCGCCGAGGCGGTGCTGGACATGGTGCTGGTCAACGGCCGCTTCCACGCCGATCCGCACCCCGGCAACCTGCGTGGCCTGCCCGGCGACCGGGTGGGACTGATGGACTTCGGCATGGTCGGGACCGTCAGCCCGCGCCGCCGCGCCGAACTGATCAGCTTCGTCCAGTCGCTGGCCGCCGGCGACGGCGCCCGCATGGCCGAGGTGCTGGCCGACTGGACCGAGGGGACGGACGTCTCGCGCACCAGCCTGACCGCCGGGGCCGAACGGCTGATCGCCCGCCACGGCCAGGGCGCGGTCGACCTGCCCGCCATCGTCGCCGATCTGATGGGGCTGATGCGGCAGGAACGGGTGGCCGCCCCGCCCGATCTGGTGCTGATCCTCAAGGCGCTGGTGACGATCGAGGGGGTGCTGTCGCGCGTCGATCCCGACTTCGACCTGGTCAAGACGATGAAGGGCGCCTGGAGCCGCGCCCTCTTCTCCAGCCGCAGCCCCGAGGCCCTGCGCAACCGCCTGATCGGCACCCTGCTGGACCTGTCGGCGGCCAGCGACGACCTGCCCCGCCTGATCCGCGCCGCCTCGCGCCGCCTGACGGCCGACCTGGTCGTCAACGCAGCGTCGGACAAGGAAACCGCCCGGTCGATCGTCTCGGCCGGGCGGTGGATCGCCGCTTCGATTGTGCTCGCCGGCGCTCTGGTCGCGGGCGCCCTGCTGCTGCTGCGATAGGACGCCTCAGCGCGTGGCGTCCAGCCGTTCCTCGATCAGTTCGCGGGCGATTTTCAAGGCGGCGATGCGGCGGACGAGAAGGGTGTGCTGCGCCGCGCCGGGAGCCAGCTTCAGGACCGCCTTCTCGCATTTGGGGATCAGGGATTCGACGGCGCGCAGCGCTTCTGACAGGTCCGTTTCGCTATGGGCGGCCATCCGTCCCTGATCTCCCTTGGGCGCCGCACGGCGCCCTTAAAGCGTCCGCGCGATCAGCAGCTTCATGATCTCGTTCGTGCCGCCGTAGATGCGCTGGACGCGGGCGTCCTTGTACAGCTGGGCGATCGGATATTCGGTCATATAGCCGTAGCCGCCGAAGAGCTGCAGCATCTCGTCGATGGTCTCGCCCTGGATGTCCGTCACCCAGTATTTGGCCATGGAGGCCGTGGCGGCGTCCAGCTGGCCCTTCAGGTGCAGGCCGATGCAGTGATCGACGAAGACCTTGGCGACGGTCAGCTTGGTCTTGATCTCGGCCAGTTTGAACTGGGTGTTCTGGAAGTCGATGACGCGCTTGCCGAAGGCCTTGCGTTCCTTGACGTAGGCCAGCGTCGCCTCCAGCCCGCGCTCGGCGGCGGCCACGCCCTGAACGGCGATGTTCAGCCGCTCCTGCGGCAGTTGCTGCATCAGCTGGACGAAGCCCTGTCCCTCGGTGTCGCCGATGACGTTCTCCAGCGGCACCTTCACATCGTTGAAGAACAGCTCGGAGGTGTCGTTCGCCTCCATGCCGATCTTGTGCAGGTTGCGGCCGCGCTCAAAGCCCTCGGCGCCGTCGGTTTCGAGACAGATCAGGCTGGTGCCCTTGGCGCCCTCGGCCGGGTCGGTCTTGGCGACGACGATGATGAAGTTGGCCAGCTGGCCGTTGGTGATGAAGGTCTTGGAGCCGTTCAGGACATAGTGGTCGCCCTGCTTCACGGCGGTGGTCTTGACCCCCTGCAGGTCGGAACCGGCGCCCGGCTCGGTCATGGCGATGGCGCCGACCAGTTCGCCCGACTGCAGGCGCGGCAGCCAGCGCGCCTTCTGCTCGGCCGTGCCGTAGTGCCAGATGTAGGGCATGACGATGGCGTTGTGCAGGCTGATGCCGAAGTGGTCCGCGCCCTTCCAGCCCAGCTGGCGCATCAGCACGACTTCGTGCCGGTAATCGCCGCCGAAGCCGCCGTCCTCTTCCGGCAGCGACAGGCCCAGCAGGCCCGCTTCGCCCGCCGCGTTCCACAGCCCGCGCGGCACCGAGGAGGCGGCGATCCACTGCTGGAACTTCTCTGGCGGGGCGTGTTCGTCGATCCACTTGGCGACGGAGTCGGAGAAGAGGACGATCTCCTCTTCGCGCATGAAGTCGGGGTCGGGGCTGCCTAGGACGTTCATAGGGTTGTTTCCTGCTGACGCGGGCGGTCTGCGCCGCCCTTCTGCGATAAAGAAAGGGCCTCCCCCGCTGCGGCGAGAGAGGCCCCTGGATCAGAAGCGGATCAGAACGCCTCTGCGGGCATTTGCATCAGCACCTCGGCGCCGGACTTCAGCTTCTTCAGGTGCGCCCCGGCGTCGGGCAGGATGCGCTCAACGAAGTAGCGGCCGGTCATCAGCTTGTTGGCGTAGTAGGGATCGGCGTCCCCGGCCGCGATCTTCTCTTGCGCCGCCTTGGCCATCTGCGCCCACAGGAAGGCGTAGGCCGTCAGGCCGAAGATATGCAGATAGTCGGTCGAGGCGGCCGCCGCATTGTCCGGGTTGGCCATGCCGTTCTGCATCAGCCACATGGTGGCCTCCTGCAGCTTCTTCTTGGCGTCGGCCAGGCCGTCGACGAAGGGCTTGATCGCCTCGTCGTCGCCGTTCTCGCCGACGAAGGCGTCGATGTCGGCGAACCAGCTCATGATGGCGCGGCCGCCGTTGGCGGGCAGCTTGCGGCCGACCAGATCCAGCGCCTGAATGCCGTTGGTGCCCTCATAGATCATGGTGATCCGCGCATCGCGCAGATACTGCGAGGCCGGGAAGTGCTCGGTGTAGCCCGAACCGCCGTGGACCTGCATCGCCAGAGAGGCGACGTGGAAGCCCTTGTCGGTCAGATAGGCCTTCAGCACGGGCGTGATCAGGCCCATGTAGTCCTTGGCCTTGGTGGCGACGGCTTCATCGGCGGCCTTCTGCAGGTCGGCCTGCAGCGCAGTCCACAGGATGAAGGCGCGGCCGCCTTCGACGAAGGCCTTGGCTTCCAGCAGCATGCGGCGCACGTCCGGGTGGACCATGATCGGGTCGGCCGGGCCGTCCGGGTTCTTCGGTCCGGTCAGGCTGCGGCCCTGCAGGCGGTCGTTGGCGAACTCGACGGCGGCCTGATAGGCGGCGTCGCCGATGGCCAGGCCTTGCAGGCCGGTGCCCAGGCGGGCCTCGTTCATGACCACGAACATGTTGTTCATGCCGCGGCCTTCTTCGCCGATCAGCCAGCCCTTGGCGTTCTCATAGGCCATGACGCAGGTGGCGTTGCCGTGGATGCCCATCTTGTGTTCCAGGCCCGCGCAGGACACGCCGTTGCGCTCGCCCAGCGACCCGTCCTCATTCACCAGGAACTTCGGCACCACGAAGAGGGACAGGCCCTTGATGCCCGGAACCGCGCCTTCGACTCGGGCCAGCACCGTGTGGATGATGTTGTCGGCGAAGTCGTGCTCGCCCGCCGAGATCCAGATCTTTTGGCCGGTGATCGAATAGGAGCCGTCGCCGTTCGGAACCGCCTTGGTGCGGACCATGCCCAGATCGGTGCCGCACTGCGGCTCGGTCAGGTTCATGGTGCCGGTCCATTCGCCCGACGCCATCTTCGGCAGGTACTTCTGCTTGATCTCGTCCGAGGCGCTGGCCTCGATGCCGTGGAAGGCGCCGCTGGTCAGGCCCGGGTACATGGAGAAGGCGGCGCTGGCGGCGGCGGTGAACTGGCCCACCGCGCTCGACACGACCGAGGGCATCCCCTGACCGCCGAACTCGGTGCTGAAGCCCAGCGAGGGCCAGCCCGCCTCGACCATCTGGTGATAGGCTTCCTTCCAGCCCTTGGGCGTCGTCACCACGTCGCCCTGGATGTGACAGCCTTCCTGATCGCCGGTGCGGTTGATCGGGGCGATGACCTCTTCGGCGAACTTGCCGCCTTCCTCGACGATCTGGTCGATCAGGTCGCGCGACAGGTCGGCGTCGGGCAGCAGATTGCCGAAATTCTCGACCTGCAGCACGTCGTGCAGGACGAAGGACAGGTCGCGGACAGGCGCCTTGTAGGCCATGGGATCACGCTCTCGCTTTGAAGGTCTGGAAGTGGTCGTCGGGGTCGTTGAGGCGTTCGCTCAGCAGGCTGGCGTAGGCCTCTGCGCCCGGCAGAAGATCGGGACGGTGTTCCGACAGCTTGGACTCCATCCAGGCGCAGGCGGCCTCGGCCGTCTCGATGGCGCCTTCGATGTCCTCGAGCTGCTGCTTCAGCGCCTGGATGCGGGCGCGATGGCGCGGCAGGGCGATGGCCATCTGATGGACGTTGTGGTCCTTCTGGTCATACAGATCCAGCATCTCCTGGATCTCGACCAGGGTGAAGCCGATGCGCCGTCCGCGCATGATCAGCTTCAGCCGGGCGCGGTCGCGCGGGCCGTAGACCCGCGTCTGCCCTTTGCGCGACGGCGTCAGCAGGCCCTTGTCTTCATAGAAGCGCAGCGCGCGCGCGGTCGCGCCGAACTCGCGGCACAGCTGCCGGATGGAATAGGTGCGATGTTCGTCAGCAATCGGCATGACGACTTCATAACTTGACGCGGACGTAAAGGGAAGCTTTTCGCGCGCCGGGCTACGAAGTTGTGAACGAGCGGGCGAGAGGGCGTCGGCGGACAAAAGAAAAGGCCGCGACCGGGGACGGGTCGCGGCCTCTGTATTTGCGGGCCCTCAGGGGGGGGGAGGGAGAAGCGGACCCGCAAAACCTTTAAGCGATGCGGCGGCTCAGCGGCGACGCAGCCACAGCACCGGCGCCGTGATGGCGATGAGGAAGACGTTGGTCAGGCTCAGGCCCAGGTCCAGGCCGAAGGCGTGCACGCCCAGGGCGATGCTCTCCAGGATCAGCAGGCCCGCCGCTGCGGTCAGAAGCAGGGGGCGGCCGAACCGCCACGAGACCAGCGGCGCCAGAACCATGGCGGCCAGGATGATCTCGGCGACGCCCAGACCGCGCACGAAGGCCTCGCCGGCCGCTGCGGGCCACTGCATCAGGACGATCAGATTCTCCATCGGTTCGGACAGCTTGGCGTAGCCGGCGGCGATGAAGAACATGGCGATCCAGCCCTGGAAGGTCCAAAGCGCGATGTTCAGGTAGTCGGCGCGGGCGCGCGCCTGATGATTGGTCAAGGTGGTCGTCGTCATGGCCGTAACCGTTAATTCGCAACAGACACAAGGTCAGTTGCAGGGTTCCGATTTGCAAGCGGCTGAAACAATCTGTGATCACGGTCGGAGAACGACGTGGCGACAGCAGGGCCGAAACCACAATTCCTCGTAACCCAGCCGGGATCATCCGCCTCTACGCCCGGGCGGATTTCGAGTCAACGCTCGATGACATCAATTGATGACTTAAGGGCGCGACTTCACAGTATTCGCTCATTCCCGCCTGCGCGGGGATGGCGAGGCGTCAAAGACGCCAGGCCGCCTTCGCCGTCTCCAGTCGGGCCAGCTTGGCCTGCAGCGGCGCCCAGTCGTCGGCCGCGTCGATGGCGCTCCACAGGGCTTCGACTTCGTCGATCAGCATCTCTTCCGGTTCGGCGGCGGCGAACATCGGATGCTCCAGCCGCTCGGGCCGGTCGGGCTCATGCTCCATCAGGGCGAAGCGGAAGGCGTCGAAGGTCTCGCCCTGATAGGTCTTGCCGCGCACCCCGCCCAGCGCCCGCGCCGCCGAGCTGAACCCGCCGAACCAGTCGAAGAAGATCGGCTCCCAGCGCAGGGCCTCCTTCTTCTCGCGCGCCAACGCCAGGGTCGCATCCAGCAGCCGCTGGTCCGCCGCCTCGCCTAGGCTCTGCACGCCCAGCCGGTTCAGGAAGGCCGTCCGCAGGTGGCGGATGTAGGCCGGGCCGAAGGCGTTCAGCGCCGCCGCCAGCGGTTCGGGTTCGGCGATCAGCTTCAGGCAGCCCGCCAGCTGGGTCAGGTTCCAGAACACCGCCTCGGGCTGGCGCGCGAAGGCGTAGAGGCCGTTCTGGTCGAAATAGGCGGCGGTGAAGCCCGGCTCATAGTGCGGCAGGAAGCGCCACGGGCCGTAGTCGAAGCTCTCGCCCGTGACGTTCAGATTGTCGGTGTTCAGCACCCCGTGGACGAAGCCCGCCGCGATCCACTTGGCCGTCAGCGCCGCCGAGGCCTCGACCACCGCCGCCAGAAAGCCCGCCGCGTCGCCCGGCGCGACCGCCGGATGATACAGGCTGCGGGCGTGCTCCATCAGCGTCTCGATCTGATCCTTGCGCCCATAGTATGCGGCGCGCTGGAACGTCCCGAACCGGATGTGGCTGTGCGACAGCCGCACCATGACGGCCGATCGTGTCGGCGACGGCTCGTCATGCCGCTCAAGGTCTTCGCCCGTCTCGATCAGCGACAGGATGCGGCACGTCGGCACGCCCAGGCTGTCCAGCATGGCCGCCGCCAGCGCCTCGCGCGCGCCGCCCTTCAGCGTCAGCCGCCCGTCCGCATGACGCGACCACGGCGTCTGGCCCGAGCCTTTGGTTCCAAGGTCGAGGAGGCGACCTGGAAGAGCGCTATCGCTCGCGACGCGGTCGCTCGCTGCTTGAGCGCCGCTTCCCTCGCGGAGGGAGGCTGCTTGAGGGAGGCTGACGTCCTTATCGCCTTGAGGGACTTCCCGCATCTGCGCCGCCAGGAAGCCGCGTCCGTCGCCGATGTCAGGGTTGTAAATGCGGAACTGATGGCCGTGATAGCGCATGGCCACGGGGGCGGGCTGGCCGGGCAGGGGCTCGAACCGGCCGAAATGGGCGATCCATTCGGCGTCGCTCAGCGTCTCCAGCCCGACCTGCGCCGCCGCGCGGTCGTTGCGCAGGCGCAGGATCGTCTGCGGGAAATCGGCCGCCTGCACGGGGTCGCCATAGTCGGCGCCCAGGTCGAAGAAGCGGGGTTCGGGGCGATAGGCGGGGGAGACGGGCATGGGCGGCAGATGCGCCTTCGCCGCGCATTTCGCAACTGCGAGCCCGATCTGGCCGATCAGGCTTGAACCTTCGTCGCCGATCCGTATTTTCTCCCGCAGACATCAGGTCTCGCGTGAACCGATCCCGAGGCCAGGCCGGCGCCGCCCTGCGCGCGAATCCGGTCCGGCGTCCGTCGATAACCTGACGCCACGACAGACCATCTCATTGTTTCGGAGACCTTCGTGGCCAGAAAATTCACGCTCGCCTTTCTCAAGACCGAGGCCGGTTCCGGGGCCGTCCTGGGCCTCGCCGCCGTCGCCGCCCTGATCGTCGCCAACTCGCCCCTGTCGGCCGACTATTTCGCCTGGCTCAAGAGCGTCCACACCGTCCAGATCGGCCCGCTGCGGCTCGAAGAGACGGTCTCCGACTGGATCAAGGAAGGTCTGATGGCGATCTTCTTCCTCGTCGTCGGCCTGGAGATCAAATACGAGATCCTCAAGGGCGAACTGAGCAATCCCAAGAAGTTGGCCCTGCCCATCCTGGCCGCCCTGGGCGGCATGGCGATTCCGGGCCTGGTCTACCTGGGCGTGGTCGGGGCGCTGGGCGGGCCGACGCAGGGGTGGCCCATTCCCCTGGCCACCGACATCGCCTTCGCCCTGGCCGTCTTCGCCGTGGTCGGGCGCAATCTGCCGTCCTCCCTGCGCGTCTTCCTCTTGACCCTGGCCATCGTCGACGACCTGGGCGCCATCGCCCTGATCGCCATTCTGTTCAGCCAGGGGGTGCAGTGGGTTCCGCTGCTGGCGGCGCTGGGCGTCATCGCCGTCTTCGCCGTCCTGGGGCGTCGCCGCATGGCGGCCGCCTTCTGGGTGCTGGGCTTCGGCGCCGTCTGGTACCTGACGGTGCAGTCGGGGCTGTCGACCTCCCTGACCGCCGTGGCCTTCGCCCTGATCGTGCCGGTCGACCCGCGTCGCGAGACCTCGCAGAGCCCGCTCAAGGACGCCATGCACGACCTGCACCCCTATGTGGCCTATCTGGTCCTGCCCCTGTTCGCCTTCGCCAAGGCGGGCGTCTCCTTCGCCGGCCTGTCGCTGGAGCAGGCCTTCGCCCCGCTGGTCATCGCCATCGCGCTGGGCCTCTTCATCGGCAAGCAGATCGGCGTCTTCGGCGTCGCCTGGCTGGCGGTGAAGCTGGGCCTGGGCGACAAGCCGTCGGGCGCGGGCTGGATGCAGCTTTACGGCGTCAGCCTGCTGTGCGGCATCGGTTTCACCATGAGCCTGTTCATCGGCGTCCTGGCCTTCCCCGGCGCGGTGGACTCGCCCGAGCAGATCGAGGTCAAGCTGGGCGTCATCGGCGGGTCGCTGCTGTCGGCCGTCATGGCGGCGACGATTCTGGCGCTCGCCGAGGCCGGGCGAAAGAAAAGACGCGATGCGAAATCAGTCGCTTCGGCTACCTGAACGACGATAACATTGACCTAACGTCAGTATATTTGTCTCTTTATCGCCACAGGTGAGGCGGGCTTGAGTGAAATTATCGTTCTCCAAGTGGCCTCTCCTTGTCGGTGACTCGACCATAGACTACCCCTTTTGAATGAGAATTCGCGTCGTTCAATGAGCGCGGGTCATCAGGGACAGGAATCGCGCACGGCCGCGAATGCGGTCGGGCCCATAGAGTCGGGGAGCCGCCTTATGCGTTTGAACCACATCCTCCGCTGCACCGCTTCGGTCGCCGTCGTCGGCGTCGCAGCCTTCGGTCTTGTCGGCGCCGCCGCCGCTCAGGACGGACCGACCACGGTCGACGACATCATCGTTACCGCCCAGAAGCGCGAACAGAGTCTGCAGGACGTGCCGATCGTGGTGACGACCCTGTCGCAGGAGGCGCTGGACGGCGCCGGGGTCCGCGACATCAAGGATCTGCAGATCCTGACGCCGGGCATGACCGTCACCTCGACCCAGTCGGAAACCGCCACCACCGCCCGCATCCGCGGCGTCGGCACCGTCGGCGACAACCCCGGCCTGGAGAGCTCGGTCGGCGTGGTCATCGACGGCGTCTACCGCTCGCGCAACGGCGTCGGCTTCGGCGATCTGGGCGAGCTGAGCCGCATCGAGGTGCTGAAGGGGCCGCAGGGCACCCTGTTCGGCAAGAACACCTCGGCCGGCGTCATCAACATCATCACCGAGGCGCCGTCCTTCACGCCGGGCTTCAGCGCCGAGGCCACCTACGGCAACTTCAACGCCTGGGGCCTGGCCGGGTCGATCACCGGCCCGATCACCGATCAGATCGCCGGCCGCCTCTATGTGGCCAAGCGTCAGCGTGACGGCTTCTACGACGTCGTCACCGGCCCCGGCCCGCGTCAGGAGCAGGACGACCAGAACCAGGACTTCTGGACCGCGCGCGGCCAACTGCTGATCCTGCCTTCGGACGACGTGTCGATCCGCCTGATCGCCGACTACTCCAAGCGCGACGAATACTGCTGCGTCTCGACCCAGGTCCGCACCGGCCCGACCTACGGCATCATCACGGCCATCGGCGGCCAGCAGACGCCGCCCGCGCCGGGCTTCGGCAAGCTGCCTTTCTCGCGCAAGGCCTACGCCAACCGCGGCACCGGGCAGGAAATGGAGGACATGGGCCTCTCCGCCGAGGCCAACATCGACATCCCGTCGTGGAACGCCACCTTCACCTCGCTCAGCTCCTGGCGGAACTGGTCGGGCGTCAACGGCATGGACCTCGACTACACCACCGCCGACCTGCTCTATCGCGTGGACGACGGCGGCTACGGCTTCGAGCTGGAGAACCTGACCCAGGAGTTCCGCCTGGCGGGCGCCACCGACCGCCTGGACTGGCTGGTCGGCGCCTTCCTCACGCGCGAAAGCATCGCCCGTGAAGACAGCTATTGGTACGGCGCGGGCTACACCCCCTATATGTCGCTGCTGCTGGGGTCGCGGCTGAACCTGACCAATCCGGCCGCCGTGAACTGCGTGACCGGGGCTGGCGCCACGCCGATGGGCATCGTCGGTTGCCTGACCGGGGCGACCGCTCCGACCGGGCCGGGCTTCGGCGTCGGACAGGGCGTGAAGGACCACTACAGCCAGCGCACCGAATCCATCGCCTTCTTCACCAACAACACGGTGAAGCTGACCGACAAGTTCGACGTCACCCTGGGTCTGCGTTACTCGAACGACCACAAGCGTTTGATCGGCGTTCAGGACAATGTGGGCACGAACGGCGCGGCTTGCGGCGGCGCCCTGGGCAACGCCGGCGCCATCGGCGGCGCCATCGGCATCGCGAACCCCACGCTGACGCCCGCCCAGATCCAGGCCCTGGCCTCGACCCTGGTCGGCACCATCTGCCTGCCCTGGGCCAACCCCCAGTTCGACAATCGCCGCATTTCGGAATCGAACAACGGCGGCGAGTTCTCGGGTACGATCAAGGGTAGCTATCGCTTCAACGACAGCGTCATGGGCTACGCCTCCTACGCCCACGGCTACAAGTCGTTCGGCTACAACATGGATCGGGTGCAGGCGGGCGTGACGCCGACCTCGTCGCTCTACTTCCCGTCCGAGACGGTCAACAGCTATGAAATCGGGCTGAAGAACACCCTGTTCAACCGCTCGGTGCTGCTGAACCTCACCTACTTCAATCAGAAGTTCGAGGACTTCCAGCTCAACACCTTCCTGGGCACGGCCTTCGTGGTCGAGTCCATCCCCGAGGTCACGACCGAGGGCGTCGACGCCGACTTCGTCTGGTTCACCCCGGTCGAGGGCCTGTCCTTCTCGGGCGGCGTGACCTACGCGGACACCAAATATGGGAACTTCGTCGCTTCGGACCTGACCAACCCGGCCAACTTCCCGCAGCTGTCCCTGCTGCCGGGCGCCCGCGCCTCGTTCGCGCCGGAATGGTCGGCGACGGCCTCCGTGGCCTTCGACCGTTCGATCGGCGCGGGGCTGAAGCTGGGTATGAACCTGTCGGCAAAATACTCGACCGAGTTCAACACCGGCTCCGACCTGCTGCCCTACAAGATGCAGGACGCCATGACCCTGCTGAACGGCCGCATCACCCTGGGCGCGGAAGACGAGAACTGGGCGCTGGATATCTGGGGCCAGAACCTGACGGACGAAGAGTATATGCAGGTGGCCATCAACGCCCCGCTGCAGGGCTCGGCCTTCCAGACCACGGTCCAGCCGAACGGCACCTACTATAACCCGGCCGGCGACACCCAGACCTACAACGCCTTCATGGGCCAGCCGCGCACCTACGGCATGACCCTGCGCGTCCGCTACTGATCCAGCAGGGCGTCTGAGAGTCTGAGGGCGGGGCGGAGCAATCCGGCCCGCCCTTTGCTTTTGGCGGGACCGCGTGGGACGGAGGGCCCAATCCCGCTCACCCCGGCGGACGCCGGGGGCCAGTGTTTTGGCCTCAGAACGTCTCCATAATCAGGCAGGGTCGGCGACGGTCTGACGGGATCCCGGCGTCCGCTGGATGAGCGGCTATCGAACGCGACCCCCATACGAAAAAGCCCCCGGCCGCATGACCGGGGGCTTTTCCTCATTCAACCGCAGGGCGGCCGCCTCACTCCGCCGGGGTGTGGTTTTCCCCCGCCAGTCTCCGCTGCCCGGCGAACATCCGGTTCAGCATGCGCCGCCCGAAGCCGGCGATGTCGTCGATGATGGTGAACACCGCCGGGATGTAGAGCAGCGACAGGAAGGTCGAGGAAATCAACCCCCCGACCACGGCCACGGCCATGGGCGAGCGGAACTCCACGTCGGCGCCCCAGCCGATGGCGATGGGCACCATGCCCGCCCCCATGGCGAAGGTGGTCATCAGGATCGGCCGCGCCCGCTTGTGGGCGGCGTCCATGATGGCGGCGAAACGGCTCAACCCGCTCTTCTCGGCCATGATGATGTAGTCGACCAGCAGGATGGAGTTCTTGGCCGCGATCCCCATCAGCATCAGCACCCCGATCAGGGCCGACATGGAGAAGCTCTTGCCCGCGATCACCAGGGCGATGAAGGCGCCCCCGATGGCCAGGGGCAGGGCCGCCATGATGGTGACCGGGTAGGCGAAGCTTTTGAACAGCAGGGTCAGCACGGCGTACATCAGCAGAATGCCCGACAGGAAGGCGATGCCGAAGCCCACCAGCATCTCCTGGATGAACTCGGCGTCCCCGGCGGGCACCTGACGCACGCCCGTCGGCAGGTTCTTCACCGAGGGCAGCTTGTTGACCGCCTGGCCCGCCGCGCCGGTGGTGATGCCGTCCAGCTCGGCCGAGATGGAGGCGATGCGCGAGCGGTCCTGACGGCTGACCGTGGCCGGACCGGCGCCGAACTCGATGTCGGCCACGGCGCTCAGCGGCACGGCGGCCCCTGAGGCGGTCGGCACGCGCAGCGTCTCCAGCACGTTCAGATCCTCGCGCGCGGCCTCAGTCAGCTGCAGGCGAATGGGGATCTGCCGGTCGCCCAGATTGTACTTCGGCAGGTTCTGGTCGATGTCGCCGATGGTGGCGACGCGCACGGCCTGGGAGATGGCCCCCGCCGAGACGCCCAGCAGCGCCGCCTCATCCGGGCGCGGCGTGACCAGGATTTCCGGCCGGGCGATGGCGGCGGTGTTGACGATATTGGCCAGGCCCGGCACCCCGCGCATCTCTTCCTCGACCTTGCGGGCCGCGGCTTCCAGCACGACGGGATCGTCGCCCAGGATGGAGAAGGTGTAGCTGGTGCCGTCGCCCGGTCCGCCGCCCTGCTGGGCGATGCCGGCGCGGATGCGGGCGCCGGGGATCTGCTTCATCTCATCGACCATGACGCGGGCGAAGGCCTGTTGGCTCAGCTCGCGCTTACCCTTGGGCACCATGTCGGCGTAGACATTGGCCTGGTTCACCGACTGCCCGCCGATGGCGGCGTAGACCGAGGTGACCTCGGGCCGGGCGTTCAGCTTCTGCGTCACCTGCTGCACCACGACATCGGTCTGATGCAGGGTGGAGCCGGGCGGCAGTTCGATCTGGAAGGCCGCACGGCCCTCGTCGGCGGGCGACATGAACTCGAACGACATCTTGGCCGCGATCGACAGGCCGATGGAGCCGAACAGGAAGGCGCCGCCCATGATGAAGACGATCCAGCGGTGGCGCAGGCACCACTTCAGCGAGCGCAGATAGCCCCCCATCCAGAAGGGATCCTTGTCCTCATGGTGGGTGTGCTTGAGCATGTAGGCCGCCATCAGCGGCGTCAGCAGACGCGCCACCACCAGAGAGAAGAAGACGCTGATGCAGGCGGCCAGGGCGAAGGCCTTGAAGAACTGGCCGATGATGCCGGGCATGAAGCCCACGGGCGCGAACACGGCGATGATGGTGCCGGTCGTCGCCACGACGGCCAGGCCGATCTCGTCGGCGGCCTCGAAGGCGGCGTCATAGGGCGGCTTGCCGTCGCGCATGTGGCGGACGATGTTCTCGATCTCCACGATGGCGTCGTCGACCAGGATGCCGATCGTCAGCGACAGGGCCAGCAGCGTCACCACGTTCAGCGACTGGTCCATCGGCCCCAGGATGGCGAAGGTTGGGATCAGCGACATCGGCATGGCCGTCGCCGCGATCAGGGTCGCCCGCCAGTCGCGCAGGAAGATCCACACCACGATGACCGCCAGAACCGCGCCCAGGATCAACGCCTCCAGCGAGGCGAGGTAGGATTCCTCAATGTACTTCACGCTCGAGGTGACCTGTTCGATGGTCAGTTCGGGATGGGCCTCGTCGATCTTCTCGACCTCGGCGCGGACCTTTTCCGAGACCTTGACCTCGCTGGCCTCGCGCGAGCGCAGGAAGTTGAAGGTCACGGCCTCCTGGCCGTTGTAGCGAGCCAGGCGGCGCGGTTCGCTCCACTTGTCGACCACCGCGCCCAGGTCGCCCAGGCGCACGTTCTTGCCGTCGCCGACAGGCACCAGGGTCTCGCGCAACTGCTCGACCGAACCGGCGGCGCCCAGGGTGCGCACGGCGCGTTCGGACCCGGCGATGGTGACGCGCCCGCCCGGCAGGTTGTTGTTGACGTTGGTCAGGGCCTGGCTGACCTGGGCCGCCGTCACGCCGTAGGCGCTGAGCCGCTGCGGATCCAGTTCGACGCGGATCTCGCGGTCCACTCCGCCGGAGCGGTTGACCTCGCCGACGCCGCCCAGCGCCAGCAGGGCGCGGCTCATCTCATTGTCGATGAACCAGCTGATCTGTTCGGGGCGTCATCGTTTCCGAGCGCACGACATAGGTGATCAGGGCGTCGCCGGTGATGTCGATGCGTTGGACCGTCGGCTCCTGCATGTCCTGGGGCAGGCTGGCGCGCACCCCGCTCATGGCGTTGCGGACGTCGTTGGTGGCGCGCTCGGTGTCGGTGCCCAGTTCGAACTCGATGGTGGTCGAGGACACCCCGTCCGAAACGTTGGAATAGATGTGGCGCACGCCGGACAGGCCGGCGATCGAATCCTCGATCACGCGCGTGACCTGCACCTCCATCTCGGTCGGGGCGGCGCCGGGGCGCGCGGCCGTGACCGCGACCAGGGGGAAGTCGATGTCGGGGTTGTTGTTGATCCGCATCCCGGCGAAGCCGGTCACGCCGCCCAGCGTCAGCAGCAGGAACAGCAGGATGATGGGGATGGGGTTCTTGATCGCCCAGGCGGAAAGCTGATTCATGGCCGGGCCTTATTTCTTGGCGGGCGCTTGGGCGGCGGGGGCGGCGGCCGGAGCCGCTGCGGGCGCAGCGGCGCGCGGCGCGGCCACTGTCACCTTGTCGCCGTCGTTCAGGAAGCCGGCGCCGGCCACCACGACGCGGACGCCCGCGTTCAGCCCCTCGACCGAGGTCTGGTCGTCACGCCGCGACAGCACCGTCACCGGCACGAAGCGCACCGAGGAGTCGGCGTTCAGCACGAACACCCCTGACTTGTTGCTGCGGTAAAGGACCGCGTCCGTCGGCACCACGGTCGCCGGTCGGGCGCCCGCCTCGATGGCGGCGCGGGCGAACATGCCGGGTTTCAGCGCGCTGCCGGGCGCCAGGCTGATGCGCGCCAGGCCGAGGCGGGTCTGCGGATCGACTTCGGGCGTCACGATGCGGACCGTGCCGGTGGTCGAACCGGCCTGGCTGGAGGTGACGGCCGCGCTCTGACCGGCCTGGATCAACGGCAATTCGGTCTCCGGCACCTGGGCGTCCAGCTCTAGACGGCCGTCGCGCACCATGCGGAACAGTTCGGTTCCGGCGCTGATGATCTGGCCCTTGGTGACGCTGCGGCTGATGATCAGGCCGCTGACCGGCGCGCGGATGGTGGCCTGGGACAGGCGAGTCTGGGTCTCGGCCAGGGCGGCCTGGGCCGAGGCCAGATTGGCCGCCGAGGCCCGCTGATTGGCCAGGGCCGTGTCCAGCGACGCCTGGCTCAGGAAGCCGCGCGTCTTTAGCTCCTGCGCACGGCCCAGGGCGGCGTCGTCGCGGGCGACGTTGGCCTCGGCCGTCTGCACCGCCGCCTGCTGCTGGCGCACCTGGGCGCGTAGCAGGACGTCGTTCATCTGCACCAGCGGCTGGCCCTGACGGACATAGGAGCCTTCGTCGACATAGAGGGTCGTCGCCGTCAGTCCGCCGGTTTCGGCGCCGACCGGCACCTCTTCCCAGGCCGAGACGGTGCCCGAGGCGACCACGGTGCGAGGCAGGGCGACCGAGGTCGCCGTCGTCGCGCTGACGGTCTGGCGCGAGGCGCCGTCCTTCTTGTCCTTTTCGTCCCCGTGTCCGCCGCAGGCGGCCAGGGTCAGACTTGAAGCCAAGGCGAGAGCCAGGCTGACGTTCAGCCGGGCCGGAAAGCGTCGAGAGATCGCCACGTGCGGATATCCTGGGAGGTTGAGCGTACAGTCAGGCGCGCGCCAACCTTCTGTCCGGCGTCGCGGGCATAGCAACGCTGTTTACCCGTTCGGCGATCCGCGCTCAAACGACTCATCCGCAATTACTGCGATGTAATCTGCAACCGACGCGAGCGTGGTTCAGGGCCGGTCGCGTTCGGGCAGGGCGGCGACCTCAGCGTCGGTCAGGGCGCCGGCCATGCGCACGCTGCACGGCATGGCCGAAGGCGAGCCGCCCGCGACTAGGCGGGTGTAGTCGCCGGTGCAAAGGCTGCTGGTTCCTCCCATCGGCGCGAAGCCGATGGCCAGGGCGTCGCGCAACTCGGGGCAGGATCCCGCCACATCAAGCCGATAGATCGTCTTGTCCAGTTCGCGCACATAGACCTTCCGCCCGTCCGCCGAGACGCGGAAGCTGCGCACATCCCTCTGGAAGAAGCATTTGCGTGCGTTTGCGGCGGCGGTCGTCGTTCCGTCTGCGGGCTTTGACACAGGCGCGCAGGCCGTCAGGGCGAACACAGCGGCTGCGGTATAGGCGAGGCGGACGAACATGGCGTGCTCCATGAAATTTCGAGCCCAGGCGGCGGCTCGCCCTGGCTCAGATAGCGCCTGAAGATGAACCTTTGCGGTCAATGTCCGACGGCGCCGTCGGTTGCGGCTGATGGCGGCGCGGGTTCAGCCGCCGTATCGCCTCGACGGGCAGGGGCGAAGGGCGTCCCATGATCAGCGCCGCCAGATGCTCGCCCAGCAGCGGGGCGACGCAGAAGCCGCGCGAGCCCAGCCCCGTCAGGACATACAGGCCCGTTTCGCCCCAGGCGCCGCACAGCGGCAGGCGGTCGGGCGTCGTGGCCCGCACGGCGACCCGGCGGCCGCGCGCCTCGGCGGGGGTCTGGTCCACGGCCTCGGCGAGGGCGGGCAGGGCGGCGGCCAGGGTCGCCTGGTTGCGGGCGCTGGCCGCATCGGAGGCCTCGGGCGTCTTCACGCCCCGGTCGTGGGTGGCGCCGTACAGCATCCCGTTTCCGGTCGGCGCGGCGTAGCCGCCCCAGGCGACGGGCAGAGGGGGCGGCGTCCCTTCGATCCAGTCCGCCTGTCCCGCCACCGGCGACAACGGCAGGTCGGGCATGAGCCGCGCCGATCCCCAGCCCGCCGCCAGCATCACGGCGTCCGCCTCGACCAGCACGTCGCCGTCCTCGCCCTTCACGCGCCAGCCGTCTGTCGTCGCCTCCAGCGCGGCCGCGCGTCCCGCCGCCCGTTCGGCGCCCGCCAGCCACGGCTCCAGTATGGCGCTGGAGCGCGTCGCCAGGGCCTGGCCCATCATCAGACCGCCGCGCGTCGTGGGTTCGCCCAGGCGCTCGGCGCAGGCGGCGGGGGCCAGCCGCTGCATGGCGCCCTCGGGCCACAGGGGCTGGACCGCGATCTTGTCGAAGCGGGCGGCGTCGCGCGGCGCCTGCTCCAGTTGCAGCACCCCTTCGGCGACGACGGCGCCGGGCAGGGCGCGGTACAGGCTTCCCGCTCGCTCCAGCGCTTGAGCGTGGAACCCGGCGATGAAGGCGTCGCCGGCATCCAGCCTCGGCGTGACCAGCGACGCGGGAAAGCCCGAGGCCCCCGCGCCCGCCCGCTCGGCCTCGACGACCGTGACGCGCGCGCCCTCGGCGATCAGGGCGCGGGCGACGGCGGCCCCGGCGATCCCGGCGCCGATCACGGCGACATGGCGGGGGCGCTCCGTCGGCGCCTCGCCCGCCATGCGCGCCTCCAGCCGTTCGCGCTTCCTGCCGTGGCCGGGCTTCTTCTCGACGGTGAAGCCGTACTCGGCCAGGCCGCGCCGCACGGCTCCGGCGACGGTGAAGGTGGCCAGCCGCGCGCCGGGGCTGGAGCGCGCCGCTACGAGGGCCAGAATCTCGGGCGACCACATGCTGGGGTTCAGCGCGGGCGAGAACCCGTCCAGGAACCAGGCGTCGGCCGCTCCCGACCATTGGTCCAGCGCCCAACGGGCGTCGCCGACGGCCAGGTCGATCGTCGCCCCCCACTGCGGCAGGTCCAGCCGATGAAAGCCGGGCGTCCCGGCGGGCCAGGCGTTCAGCACCCCGGCGGCCGTCTCGGCCAGCTCGGGCCAGGCGGCCAGGGCGCGCGCGGCCTCATCGCGCGTCAGCGGGAAACCTTCGATGGAGAAGACCTTAAGCCGCGCCCCGTCCGCGCGCGTGCGCCGCCACAGGTCCAGCAGGGCGACGATGTTCAGCCCGGTGCCGAAGCCCAGCTCGCCGACGGTGAAGGCGGATCGCCCGGACCAGGCCTCGGGCAGGCCGCAGCCCTGCAGGAAGACCGCTCGGGTCTCGGCCAGGCCGTCGTCCTTGGAGAAATAGACATCGCCGAATCGCCCGGAACGGGGCGAGCCGTCGTCGGCCCACAGCAGTTGGGGCGAGGCGTCGTCGGAGGGCGGTGCGGCGGTCATGGCGGGGGTCTATCGGGCCGCGCCGCCGGACGAAAGCCGCCCTGCCTGGAAAGCGGGCATGAAAAAGGGGCCGTCCGTGAGGACGACCCCTTTCCGCATCGCGATCCGAAGACCGCGATCCAAGACGCAAGTCTTAGTGAGCGGCAGCCGGAGCAGCCGGAGCAGCGGCCGGAGCGGCAGCGGCGTCAGCGGCCGGAGCAGCAGCGGCGTCGGCAGCCTTGGTGGCTTCGCCGGCAGCTTCGCCAGCGGCGGCGGCGGCGTCGGTGGCGGCGGCGTCAGCCGTAGCAGCGGCGTCGGCAGCGGTGTCGGCGGCGGCGGTGGCGTCGGCGGCGGCGTCTTCAGCCTTGTCCGTGGCGGCCGGTTGGCAAGCAGCCAGGGCCAGAGCGGCGGCCGAAGCGGCGATCAGAGCGGTGATGCGCATAGGTTTCTTCCTTCAGAAGGTAAAAGCGAGACCATGAACCTCGCTGAGGAAGTGATAACGGCTTCGTGAGCGGGAGTGCAAGCGATTTCTCACGCGTTCGTGAAGACAACTTGAGGCAGGCCGGATTCAGCCCTGAAATTCAAGGGTTGTCCGGGGGAACGGGACGCGGCGCCGTCGGGTCCATGGGGTCGGGCGGAGTCGGCTCGTTCGGATCGGGCGGCAGGGTCGGGGGCGTGGGGACGGGGATCGCGTCGCCTGGCGGCGGGGTCGCCGTTCCCGTCGAATCGGGCGCAGGCGCGGGACTGACCGGAGGCGCGGCGGCCGCGGGCGCGGGGTCGGCCAGGGGGGCGGGTCGTTCGGGCGCCCGCTCGTTGCAGGCGGCGGTCAGCATCAGAATCGACAGGCCGCCGAGCGCGGCTGCGAAATGAGCGGGACGGCGGGTGAGACGCACAGGCATGGGACAGCTCCAGGCGTAGGGCCGCGCACGCGGCCGTGATCCTGAGAGAACCGTCGTGAACGCTCCGTGTTCCGAAGATCGCCGAAGGGCGTCAGGCGTCCATCGGCGCGGCGGCCAGGGCTTCTTCCATTTCGGTGAAGGACGGCTGCGCGGTCGAGGGGATGTCGCCGCGGCCGATCTCGACCGAGATCTGGGCCGCGTTGCCGTGCAGGTGGGCCACCAGCACCGACTGGATGATCTTGTAGTAGGCGCCTTCCTCTTCGACGATGGCGTTGAGGCGCGAGGCGAACGGCCCGACCAGACCATAGGCCAGGAAGACGCCCAGGAAGGTGCCGACCAGGGCGCCGCCGATCATGCCGCCCAGCACTTCCGGCGGCTCAGTGATCGAACCCATGGTCTTGATGATGCCCAGCACGGCGGCGACGATGCCCAGGGCGGGCAGGCCGTCGGCCAGGGTCTGAAGCGCGTGCGCCGGGGCCAGGGCCTCGTGGTGGTGCTTCTCCAGCTGCTTCTCCATGGCGTCCTCGATCTGGTGCGGATCCTCGAGGTTCATGGTCATCATCCGCAGGGTGTCGCAGATGAAGTCGGTGGCGAAGTGGTCCTTCAGCACCTTGGGATATTTCTGGAAGATGGCGCTTTCGGCCGGCTTTTCGATGTGGCTTTCCAGGGCGATCACGCCCTTGGACTTCATCGTCTTGGTCAGCTGGAACAGCAGGCTGAGCAGATCCTTGTAGTCCTGCTTCTTCCACTTCGGCCCGGCGAAGCACTTGCCCAGGCCGCCCAGGGTGGCCTTGATCACCGGCAGGCTGTTGGAGATCAGGAAGGCCGCGATGCCCGCTCCGAAGATGGCCATGAGCTCATAGGGCAGCGAATAGAGGATCGTCGCCATCTTGCCGCCGTGCAGCAGGAAGCTGCCGAACACCATGGCGAACAGCATGACGATGCCGATGATCTGGAACATGAGGCGAGCAGGCGTCCTGGAGCCGAAGGGTCAGGACGCCGTTATCGGCGTTAATGCTTAAGGCCGCGTTTCGCGAATCCCGGTTCGGGACGAAAACGCACCAAGACCCTCTCCCAACAGGTGAGGGCCGCAAATTCTTACAGCCGCGTCGCGCCGCTCAGGATCGCCTCGCGCGCCTTGGCGGTCAGCTTCTGATAACCAGCCTTGCCGCCGCGCACCCAGACGGGGCCGTCGACCTTGTCCGGGTCGAAGCCGTCGGCGACCAGATCGACCTTGCGGTATTTGAAGGTGCCGGTGGTGTCGGCCGACTTCAGCATCCGCACGAACACCGGCCGGGCGTAGGTCGGCAGTTGCTCGTCGGCCCAGGCGGCGAAGGCGGCGGCGTCGAACTTCTCGTCCAGCACCAGGCCGACCATGCCCGCCTTGCCTTCCTGGCCCGGCACCTCGACGCCATAGGCGATGACTTCCTGCACGCCCGGCGCCTCGGACAGGCGCTGTTCGACCTCGGCGGTCGAGACGTTCTCGCCCTTCCAGCGGAAGGTGTCGCCCAGACGGTCCATGAAATAGAGGTAGCCCTGACGGTCCTGGCGCATCAGGTCGCCGGTGCGGAACCAGCGGTCGCCCTTCTTGAACACGTCGGTCAGGATCTTCTTCTCCGACGCCTTCTTGTCGGCGTAGCCCGAGAAGTCGTGGCGGATGTCGCTGCCGATCTGGCCGATGGCCTCGCCCGTCTCGCCGGTCGGCACCAGGCGGCACAGGCCGTCGGGGCCGCGCACCGGCTCGCCCGTCTCCGGGTCCAGGTCGATCAGGCGGATGTTGATCTGCGACTTCAGGAAGCCCGGCACGCGGCCGATGGCCCCGGCCTTGCCGTCGAAGTTGAACAGGGAGACGTTGCCCTCGGTCGAGCCGTAGAACTCAAGAATGTCCTTGATGCCGAAGCGGCTCTGGAACTCGGGCCAGACGTCGGGGCGCAGGCCGTTGCCGAAGGCCAGTCGCAGCTTGTGGCCCTTCTCGTCCGGGTTTTCGGGGCTGTTGATCAGATAGCGGCACAGTTCGCCGATGTAGACGAACATGGTCGCGCCAGTCGTCTTCACGTCGGGCCAGAAATGCGTGGCCGAGAAACGCCGCCGCGTGATCATCCGCCCGCCGTTCAGCAGCACCGAGCCGACGCCGACCAGCCCCCCGGTCGAGTGATACAGCGGCAGGACGTTGAACAGGGCGTCTTTCGGCGTCGAGGCCGTGGCTCCGGCGAAGGCGCGCATATAGGTCCGCACCCGCGAGTGCGGCATCCGCGCCGCCTTGGGCAGGCCGGTCGTGCCCGAGGTGAAGATGTACAGGGCCGTGTCGCGGTTGGTCATGCCCTGACGCAGCGAACGGTCGGGCCGCACGGACGATGCGCTGCGCACGGCGTTGTCCAGGTCGCGGCGCGCGTTGGTCTCGTTCTCTTCGCCCAGGCCGTGGACCCAGATCATCAGGTTGCGGTCGACCAGGCCGCGCGCGTCCTCGACCGCCTGCCAGCAGTCCTCGTCCGTCACCACGTTGAAGGCGGTCGAGATGGTCAGGCAGTGGGCCAGGGCCGCGCCGGTCAGATTGTTGTTGATCAGGGCGGTGGCCACCCCGACCTTGGAGAAGCCGAACCAGGCGGCCACGTATTCCACGCGGTTGTGCATCACCAGGGCGATGACGTCGCTGCGCTTCAGATTGCGGCTCTTGGCCCAGTTGGCGTAGCGGTTCGCCAGGGCCTCGAACTCGCGATAGGTCAGCTTGCGGCTCTCGTCCTCGACCGCGATGTTGGGGCCGAACCTGTCGACCGCCTCCTCGATGTCGTCACAGGCCAGGACGTCGCTGTCGAGCGTGATGGGCTTGATGCGCTTCAGAAGTCTGAACAGCCCGCCAGCGAACTTGATGTCACGCCGGATGTTTGCCGCCAGTCCCATGGGTGCGCCGCCTCTTCCCGATTGCCTTTGTCATGGTTGATGGACGGCGCGGGGCGGCGGGTCAACCGGCGGTGGAGACGCAGGCGGGGCCATTCGACAAAAAGGCAAGCTTTCGCGTCCTTTTCAATGACGTAGGGTCAAGTCGAAGGCCGACCTTAGGTCAAGCTGATCCGGCGCTGATCCGCGGTTCCACACTGGATCGTCTACAGATGAAATCGGGCCCGCGCCCTCATGACTGATCAGGCGGACGCCGCATCTCATCGCGAGGCGGGCGTCACGCGCCAGACCGCGTCGCCCACGTCGTCGGCGACCAGCAGGGCGCCGCGTCCGTCTACCGCCACCCCGACCGGCCGCCCCATGGCCTCGCCCCTTGCGTTGCGGAAGCCGGTCAGCACGTCCTGCGGCGGCCCGTCCGGGCGCCCGTCGCGGAAGGGCACGAAGATGACCTTGTAGCCCGAGGGCGGGTTGCGGTTCCACGAGCCGTGCTGGCCGATGATCGCCCCGTCGCCCCATTGGGGCAGCAGCGCCCCCGTATAGAAGGTCAGGCCCAGAGAGGCCGTATGCGACCCCAGGGCGTAGTCGGGCTTGATCGCCCTGGCGACCATGTCGGGCCGGGCGGGCTGCACCCGTTCGTCGACGTTCTGGCCGTAATAGCTCCACGGCCAGCCGTAGAATCCGCCGGGCGTGACCGAGGTCATGTAGTCGGGCGCCAGATCGTCGCCCAGGGCGTCGCGCTCATTGACGGAGGTCCACAAACGCCCGTCCTGCGGATTCCAGGCCAGGCCGACCGGGTTGCGCAAGCCCGAGGCGAAGACGCGCCGTGCGCCCGTCGCCGCGTCGATCTCCAGAATGGCGGCGCGGTCGACCTCCTCGTCCAGCCCGTTCTCGCCGATGTTGGAGTTGGAGCCGACCCCGACATACAGCTTGGTCCCGTCCGCCGAGGCGACCAGGCTCTTGGTCCAGTGATGATTGCGTCCGGCGGGCAGGTCCGCGACCTTGACCGGCGTCGCGTCGATGCGCGTCCGGCCCGTCTGATAGGGGACCATGACCACGGCGTGGGCGTTGGCGACGTACAGCCGCTCTCCGACCAGGGCCATGCCGAAGGGCGAGGTCAGGCCGCTCAGGAAGACGGTCTTCGTCTCCGCCGTCCCGTCGCCGTCGGCGTCGCGCAGCAGGCTGATGCGGTCGGCGCTGGGGCGGTCGCCCGATCCCGCGCGCGCCATAACCAGCCCTTCGATCCAGCCGCGCAGGCCCCCCTTCTTCTCCTTCGGCTTGGCGGGCCCCTGGGATTCGGCGACCAGGACGTCGCCGTTGGGCAGGACGTAGAGCCAGCGCGGATGATCCAGCCCCGTCGCAAAGGCGTTCACCGCCAGGCCCGCCGCCGCAACCGGCGTCTGTCCCTGCGGCCAGCCGACGGCGCGGGCGATCTTCACGGTCGGCACGGCTTGGGGCCGGGGCGCCGGCAGGTTGGGCGCGGCGCCGAAACCGTCTGTTTCCGGCAGCACGCTTTCGGTCTCGCAGGCCGCCAGACCGAGCAGGGCGACGAGGGGCAGGGCCAGAAGAAGGGGGCGGCGAGGGGACATGGCGATCGTCCTGTGCGGTTCGGCCTCGACTATAACGCCTTTCAGGGCGGATCGCTCCTGCAACCCCTTCCCGTTGGAAGAGGGCGGGCGTCCCCTTGAGCCGCATCATGCCGCTCCTTATCTGCCTTCCCCGAAGCCGGGAGGGGCTCCATGCCAGTCGTCATTTCCATCGAAGGTCTGACCAAGACCTACAAGTCCGGCCATCAGGCCCTGAAACGCGTCGATCTGGAGATCGAGAAGGGCGAGATCTTCGCCCTGTTGGGTCCGAACGGGGCGGGCAAGACGACGATGATCTCCATCGTCTGCGGCATCGTCACCCCGTCCAGCGGAACCATCACCGCCGACGGCCACGATATTCAGAGCGACTACCGCGCCGCCCGCACCAAGATCGGCCTGGTGCCGCAGGAGTTGACGACCGACGCCTTCGAGACCGTCTGGGCCACCGTGACCTTCAGCCGGGGCCTGTTCGGCAAGGCGCCGAACCCGGCCTATGTCGAGCAGATCCTTCGCGACCTTTCCCTGTGGGACAAGAAGGACGCCAAGATCATGACCCTGTCCGGCGGGATGAAGCGCCGCGTCATGATCGCCAAGGCCCTGAGCCACGAACCGGAAATCCTGTTTCTCGATGAGCCCACGGCGGGCGTCGACGTCGAGCTGCGCCGGGACATGTGGTCTCTGGTGCGCCGCCTGCGCGAGCGCGGCGTGACCATCATCCTGACCACCCACTACATCGAGGAAGCCGAGGAGATGGCCGACCGCGTCGGCGTCATCCTCAAGGGCGAACTGATCCTGGTCGAGAAGACCGCCGACCTGATGCAGAAGCTGGGCAAGAAGACCCTGACCCTTCAGCTTCAGGAGCCGCTGGCGGCCCTGCCGCCCGAACTGGCCGACTGGAACCTCACGCTGCAAGGCGACGGGACCGAACTGGAATACGTCTTTGATTCCAACGCCGAAAAGACCGGCGTCCCCTCCCTGATGCGCCGCCTGTCGGATCTCGGCGTCGGCTTCAAGGATCTCAGCACCCGCCAGAGCTCGCTCGAGGACATCTTCGTCGGCCTGGTCCATCAGGATCGGGAGGCCGCGTGATGAGCTTCAACGGATACGGAGTCTGGGCCATCTATCGCTTCGAGATGGCGCGGGCTTTACGCACCCTGTGGCAGTCGCTGGTGACGCCGGTTATCACCACCTCGCTCTATTTCGTCGTCTTCGGCGGCGCCATCGGCAGCCGCATGACCGAGGTGGACGGCGTGCCCTACGGCGCCTTCATCGTGCCGGGACTGATCATGCTCAGCCTGTTCACCCAGTCGATCTTCAACGCCTCCTTCGGCATCTACTTCCCCAAGTTCACCGGGACGATCTACGAGATCCTGTCCGCGCCCGTGTCGCCGCTGGAGATCGTGCTGGCCTATGTCGGGGCGGCGGCGACCAAGTCGGCGATCCTGGGCCTCATCATTCTGGCCACGGCGGCCTTCTTCGTGCCGCTCGAGATCCTGCACCCCTTCTGGATGCTGGCCTTCCTGATCCTGATCTCGACCACCTTCGCCCTGTTCGGCTTCATCATCGGGGTCTGGGCGCAGAATTTCGAGCAGCTTCAGTTCGTGCCCATGCTGATCGTCACGCCCCTGACCTTCCTGGGCGGCGCCTTCTATTCGATCGAGATGCTGCCCGAGGGCTGGCGCACGGTCGCCCTCTTCAACCCGGTCGTCTATCTGATCTCGGGCTTCCGCTGGGCCTTCTACGGCGTGGGGGACGTCAGCGTCGAAATCAGCCTTGCGGCCACGCTGGGCTTCTTCTTCGCCTGTCTGGCGGTGGTGGGCTGGATCTTCAAGACCGGCTATCGTCTGAAGAACTGAAGGTCACGAAAGCGCCGAACTCGGCGCTCACCGTCCTGCCCCTCTAACGCCTTTTCGACCTGATGCGCGCTCGCCGTGAGCGCCGGAGACCGAATGTCCGACGCCGACGACAAGCCCCAGTCGCCTGAAACGCAGCCCGCCCCGGGCGCCCCCGAGCCCTTCCGCCGGGGCCAGATCACCTGGGGCCGCCCGCCCCAGGCCGCCTTCCACGTCGGCCCCCTGCCGCGCGACGAGGGTCTGGCGCGTCTGGCCGCCATGCCGCCGCACCCGAAACCGGCGCAGCCGAAGCCCGCGCCCGCGCGCCCGCAGGCGGCCCAGCCCGCCGCCACGCGCCCGGCCGCGCCCGCCGCCCGACCCGCCGACGTGTTCGGCGGCTCCATGGTCCCGCGTCGTCGCCCCGCGCCGACCGCCTCGGCTCTGCAACAGACCCCGCCGCAACCGGCCGCCCCGCAGCCTGCGCCGGCTCCGACGCCCGCCGCCTCGCTGACGCCGCGCCCCCTGTCGCAAGCCGCGTCCAGCCCGACGCTCGCCGCGTCGGCTCCGGCCGCGCCGACCGCGGCGCCGGCCCCCGTCGTCCAGCCCGCCGCGCCGCCGGTGGTCGAGACGATCGCCGCGCCCGTGACGTCCGCTGCGCCCAAGCCCCGTTCGCGCTGGCCGCTCTACGCCGGGGCGGCGGCCGCCGCGGTCCTGGTTCCCGTGGCGGTCTGGCTGTGGGCCCGCTCGGGCGCGGAAGACGCCGCGCCGCCGCCCGTCGTCGTGACGGAACCCGCTGTCGAGGCTCCCGCCGTCCCGCTCGAAACGCCGACGCCGCAGCCCGCTCCGGTCGCGGTTGAGGCGCCGCTCGCCGCCGCGCTGGCCGCGCGCGCGTCGTCGCCTTCGACGCGAGCCGCCGCGGCGCCCGCGCCTGCGCGTTCGACCCCTGCGCCGACCCGGCCGGTCCCGTCGCCTGCGGCTCAGGCTCCCGTGACCCAGCCTCCGGCGACGACGCCGCCCCCGCCTGTTGTTGTGGTGGCTCCCCCCGCCGCGTCCCAGCCGGATGCGCCGGCCCAGGCCGAAGGCCCGCCGCCGACCCAGGCGCGCCCGGCCCAGACCGATCCCAACGCCCCGATCGTCACCCGGCCGCAGAAGCTGGACTGATCTCGCGGCGAGACTGACGCCCGGCGTCTATTTCAGCGGCAGGTAACCGCGTTCCACCATCCGGCGCAGCGCGTCATAGGCCTCGGCCAGCTCGTCATAGGCGGTGCGGGCGGCGGTCAGGCGGGCCACCTGGTCGGGGGTGGCCGGGGCGCCGGATTCAGCCAGGCGCACGGCCTCGGCGCCCCAGCGCGCCCGCGCCTGGGCCGTCAGCACGGCCAGCTTCTGAAAGGCGCCGACATCCACCTGGGCGAGGGCGTGGCCGATCAGTTCGCGGTTGGCGACATAGGCCGCGTAGTCGATCTGCTCCAGCAGGCCGCGCAGGCGGCGCTGCTCCTGCGGCTCCATGTCCTCGGGCTGGAAATGGTCGCTGGAACGACGGCGGGACTGGGTCAGCATGGTCGACATGACGGCCTCGGGCGAAACAGCAGCCCTGCAGCCTGTGCCTGCTTTGGTTAACCGGCGGTTTGCACGCCGTCCGGAACCCCTTTCGGGGCCAGCTTCAGCCGCGCGCGATCCGGCGCGCCCAGGCCGCGCGGGCAGCGCATCGGCCGATAGTCCTTGGAGTAGCAGAGCCGCGCCTCGCGGAACCAGCCGTCAGTGGTGGCGATGAACACCCCGTCGCGCGGGAAGCCCGGATTGGCGGCGACGAAGGCGTCGCGGATCGCCCCGGCGGTCAGGCGCTGGACGGGGATGGCCTCCAGATCGGGCTTGTTCAGCCCGTCCCACATCTTCGCCGCCTGCTCGAAATAGGCCTCGGGGCTGTCCCAGCCGCAGGTGCCGTGCGCCGCCCATTCGTGCTGTTGCAGGCTGGGCGAGGGGATCATGCAGAAATGCTCGCGCACCGTCTCGACCGGGATGGCCGGGCCGGGCGCGGCGCAATAGCGCGGGTGTTTGTCAGCGGCGCCGTTGGGCCATAACCCGTGAAGGGTCAGGCCGAACTGATTGGCCGCGCACTGATAGCGTTCGTCGGGATAGTCCTTGCCGCTGCGGCACGCCTGGGGCGACCAACTGACCGCCAGCATGTTGAAGGCGACCGGCACGTCGGCCGCCACCTCGTCCTGCGGAATGCGATAGGGGCGGGCGGGGCGCACATCGTCCGGCACGTCGCAGACGGCGCCCGCGACCTCGGCTCGCTCCGGCGCCGCTTCCGTCGACACGGTGCAGGCGGTCAGCAGGACCATCAGGGCGGCGGAGGCGAAAAGGGTGCGCATGGCGGTCTCGTAAACCCTGCGTGATCGGCGGCCAAGGCGGAACCGGCGCACGGCCCCGCTCATTGAAAGCGTAAGCATAAGAGGATGAGGCCCATGCCCGATCAAGACGCCTTTGAAGCCGCCCTGGAGGAAGCCATCGCCCTGTTCGAGCAGGGCGAGAACATGAACCAGGCCCGTTTCGACGAGCTGATCGCCGAACTGGAGGCCCGTCGTCCCGCCCTTCACGCCGTGCCCGAGGACGACCCGCGCGCCGAACGCGCGCGCGCGCTTGAGCGCCGCGCCGACGAACTGGAGCACCGCGCCGCCCAGGGCCACGGCCAGATGGACGAGGTCAACAGCCTGCTGTCGCCGCTGATGGGCAAGAAGTCGGAGAACTGACCTCTGCTCCGTCACCCTCGGGCTTGTCCCGAGGGTGACGGGGGCGGGAGAGGCCTCAATACACGCCGTCGAAGCCGAAGATCGGCTTGCGCTCGCGCCACGCCCCGCGCGTGAAGTCGGGGAAGTCCACCGTGCGATTGCCCTCGGCGATCGACTGTTCCGACAGGGGGGTGATCGCGCTCCAGCTCACGGCGTCATAGATGTCCAGCGGCATCGCCGCCTTGGCCTTCAGCGCCTCGACGAAGGCGTGGATGACGAAGAAGTCCATGCCGCCGTGGCCCGATCCGGCCGCCGTGTCCGCGTGGGTCTTCCACAGCGGGTGGTCGTATTGCTCGAACCAGGCCGCCTGCGCCTCCCACTGGTGCGCGGGGCTGCGGCCCTCGATGTGGACCGACTGATTCAAATCCATCCAGAGCCCCTTCACCCCCTGCACCCGGAAGCCCAGCGAATAGGGACGAGGCAGATTGGTGTCGTGCTGCAGCAGGATGGTCTCGCCGTTGGCGCAGCCGATCGAGGTCGTCACTACATCGCCCAGCTTGAACTGCACCTGGGCGTTCGGATGGTCGGCCCCGCCGTTGTCCACCACATAGGCGTGCAGCCCACGCGCCTTGGAGGCGTAGGCCGTCAGCGTCGTCATCCGGTTGCCCCGGTTCAGGTCGATCCAGTTGGCGATCGGCCCGATGCCGTGCGACGGGTAAAGCTCCCCGTTGCGGTTGACCGAATGCCAGGTGCGCCAGCGCGCCTCGGACCAGCCCTTCGGCCCGAACTCGACCCCGCCGCCATAGGGCTTCTGCGGGTCGCCGCTGTTGAACTTCACCGCGCGCAGGTCGTGCTGATAGCCGCCCTGAAGATGGACCAGCTCGCCGAACAGCCCGGCGCGCACCATGTTCAGCACCGCCAGCACGTCGCGGCGATAGCAGACGTTTTCCAGCACCATATAGGGGGTGCCGGTCCGCTCGTGCGCCTCCAGCACGTCCCAGTGGTCTTGCAGGCTGACGCCCGCCACCACCTCGCAGCCGACCGGGATCTTGGCCTCCATCGCCGCGATGGCCATGGGGGCGTGCCATTCCCACGGGGTGGCGATGATGACGGCGTCCAGCCCCGGATGGGCCAGCAGGTCGCGATAGGCCCGGTCCGGCGCCCCTTCATAGGCGCGCGGCGCAGGTTTCCCGGCGGCGGCGATCATCCCCTTGGCCCGCGCGATCATCAGCGGTTCGATGTCGCACAGGGCGACGATGTCCACATCGGCCCGCTTCAGCAGGATGGACATCAGGCTCTGCGCCCTCAGCCCCGTGCCGATGATCCCGATCTGCAAGCGGTCGTTCCGCGCCAGGGCCGGCCCGGCCAGGGTCGAGGCGGCGACGGCGGCGGACGAAGCGGCGATGAAGGCGCGGCGATCCATGATGAAGGCTCCTGCTGAAACGGCGTCGCCTTCCGCTTAGGCCAAGCCGGGCGCCTCGCCTAGCGGCCGGTCAGCGGCACGCCGCCACGCAGGCCCGCGCCAGCACCTCGGCCGAGTCGATCAGCGGCGCGTCCACGTCGCCCTGATCCAGCAGCAGCGGAACCTCGGTGCAGCCCCCGATCACCGCCTCGGCCCCCGCCGCGATCAGCGCCTGCGCCAGATCGCGCATGGCCGCGCGCTGGTCAGGTCCGACGTCGCCCGCCTTGACCCCGAACACCACCTGCATGAACCGCTCGCGCTCGGCGGGGGAGGGGGCGACCATCTCCAGCCCTTCGGCGGCCAGAGCCTCGGCGTACAGCAAGGCCGCGCCCGGCGTGGCCAGCACCCCGACCCGCCGCGCCCCGGTCGCGCCCGCCGCCTTCGCGGTTTCGGCGATCATGTCGATGAAGGGCAGGCCCGCCGCGCGGATGGCGCCCGCATGGGCGTGGGCCGTATTGCACGGCATGGCCAGCACCTGCGCCCCCGCCGCCTTCAGCGCCCGCGCCATCTCGCCCAGCGTCCGGCCCGCCGCCTCGGGCTGAGTATGGCGATTGGGCACCTGGGGGTTGATGTCGGCTATGACGCGGATGTGGTCCTCGTCGCCCGTCGCCGGCGTCAGGGCCTGCACCCGCGCCAGAAAGGCTGTTGTCGCGGCGGGCCCCATGCCGCCCAGAACGCCCAGTACGCGCGCCATGTTTACGATCCTGCTGAACCGCCGCGCGCCAAGTAAACCGGGCGCAGCGGGAAAAACGATTATTGTTCGACAAAGAGCGTTAACACGCGAAAATCAGCGGAACCAACATCGCGGCCGGGGATTGTGCAATCGGACACGTCGGACGCCCCCCCAACCCCGACGAAGTCTGCGGCGGCCCGGCCTTAACGCCCCCCCGACTGAGAAGCCGGGCCGCCCCCTCTCCCTCAATCCAGCTTCAGTTCCATGTCCCAGCGATCCATGCCGGGCGCATAGCCGTCAGGCGTGACCTTCACCGTCTTGAAGCCGAAGCGGGCGTAGAAGCTGTGAGTGTGCGGGCCGGTGTCCAGCACCACGCGTCGGACGCCCGGCGTCGCCCGCGCCGCCGCCAGCCGCGCCTCGGTCAGCGCCCGGCCCAGACCCTGGCCGTGCAGGGCGTTCCCCACCATGCCCCAGCACATCGCCACGCTGCTGCCGTCCGGCTGGACGGCATGGCCGCCGCAGGCGACGATCTGATCGTCGCGCTCGATCACCAGATAAGGCCAATGCAGGGCCTGGTCGTCCAGCCAGGCGACAAATCCATCGCGCTCGCTCTCATCAAAGAAGCGCGGCATATTGCCGTCGAACAGGGCCAGGCAGGCCTCACGATCCTCGGCGCGATAGGGGCGGATGGTCAACATGTCCCGATCCCTAGCACGCCCGCGGCTTGACCCGCAGGGGAAAGGGGCTAGGGTCGCGCCGTTCTCCGGGGGGTCGCAATCGAGCGGCTGAGATTGAGGTTTCTCCTCTGACCCGTCGAACCTGATCCGGGTCATGCCGGCGAAGGGACGAGTTCACCGCTTTCGACGCCCGAAGTCCGGCGTAGGGGGCGCTCCTACCGCGCCGGCGGACCTCTTCTCGCAGGAGGCCGCCACAATGAATATCCACGTTTCCAACGAACAGCCGCACGAGCCGCAGGTCGACCTCGCCCTCGCCGACGCCCGCAAGGAAGTCGCCGCCGAGCATGGTCGCATCCCCACCGGCCCCCGGGCGGGCGGTCAGAAGGTCTATGTGGCGGGCGAGCTCTTCCCCGACATCCGCGTCCCCTTCCGCGAGGTCGCCGTCCACCCCAGCGCCAATGAGCCGCCGGTGACGATGTACGACTCGTCGGGCCCCTACACCGACCCGTCCGTGACCATCGACATCAAGAAGGGCCTGCCGCGCGTTAAATCCAGCTGGCAGCTGGACCGCGGCGACATCGCCCCCGTCGCGAACCCGCGCGAGGTCAAGCCCGAGGACAACGGCCACGCCAGCGGCAAGCACCTCGCCCCCCGCTTCGACACCTCTAACCATCAGGTGTTCAGGGGCGTCGACGGCCGCCCCGTCACCCAGTACGAATACGCGAAAGCCGGGATCATCACGCCCGAGATGGAATATGTCGCCATCCGCGAGAACCTGCGCCGCGAACAGACCGCCCCCTGTATCCGCGACGGCGAAGACTTCGGCGCTTCCATCCCCGACTTCGTCACGCCCGAGTTCGTGCGTCAGGAGATCGCCCGCGGCCGCGCCATCATCCCGCACAACATCAACCACCCCGAAGTCGAGCCGATGATCATCGGCCGCAACTTCCTGGTGAAGATCAACGCCAACATCGGCAACTCGGCGGTCCTCTCCTCCGTCGATGACGAGGTGGACAAGCTGGTCTGGGCCACCCGCTGGGGCGCCGACAACGTCATGGACCTGTCGACCGGCCGCAACATCCACAACATCCGCGACTGGATCATCCGCAACTCGTCCGTCCCCATCGGCACCGTCCCCATCTATCAGGCGCTGGAGAAGGTGAACGGCGTCGCCGAGGATCTGACCTGGGAAGTCTTCCGCGACACCCTGATCGAACAGGCGGAACAGGGCGTCGACTACTTCACCATCCACGCGGGCGTGCGCCTGCCCTTCGTGCCGATGACGGCCAAGCGCGTGACGGGCATCGTCAGCAGAGGCGGCTCCATCATGGCCAAGTGGTGCCTGGCCCACCACAAGGAGAGCTTCCTCTATGAGCATTTCGAGGACATCTGCGACATCATGCGCGCCTATGATGTTTCGTTCTCGCTCGGCGACGGCCTGCGCCCCGGCTCCATCGCCGACGCCAACGACGAGGCCCAGTTCGCCGAGCTGCGCACCCTCGGCGAACTGACGAAAATCGCCTGGGCCAAGGGCTGCCAGGTCATGATCGAAGGCCCCGGCCACGTGCCGATGCACAAGATCAAGGCCAACATGGACGAGCAGCTCAAGCACTGCCACGAGGCGCCCTTCTATACGTTGGGGCCGCTGACCACCGACATCGCGCCGGGCTACGACCACATCACCTCGGCCATCGGCGCGGCCATGATCGGCTGGTTCGGCACGGCCATGCTCTGCTACGTCACGCCCAAGGAGCACCTGGGCCTGCCGGATCGTCAGGACGTCAAGGACGGCGTCATCACCTACAAGATCGCCGCCCACGCCGCCGACCTGGCCAAGGGCCACCCTGGCGCCCGCGCCCACGACGACGCCCTCAGCCGCGCCCGCTTCGAGTTCCGCTGGGAGGACCAGTTCAACCTCTCCCTAGACCCCGAGACCGCCCGCAAATTCCACGACGAGACCCTGCCGAAGGAGGCCCACAAGACCGCCCACTTCTGCTCCATGTGCGGCCCCAAGTTCTGCAGCATGAAGATCAGCCAGGACATCCGCGACGCCGCCAAGGCCCAGAACGACGCGGGCGCCAGCCTGACGGACGCCGAGGCGGGCATGGCCGAGATGAGCGCGAAGTTCAGAGCGGGGGGCGGGGAGATTGAGGTGAAGGTGTGAGGGGTTGGCGCTATCTAAAAAGCTCTCCGCCGGAACGCTGGGTTAGACTGTCTGAGACGACTATGCCTCCGCGCCAGCGACCGCTGGCTTCTTGATAGCGGTGTTGCATCTCTTTTACCCGATGCGAGAATTTCTGCTTTATGTCGATGTATCCAGAGCGGACATGTGCATTTTGCACGTGTCCTTCACAATATGTGTGGACAGCCATAGGGGTCAGAATCCCTGAGCACATCATGTCCGCGATCTGTAATCCGGCGTGGTTGTCGCTATGAGAGAAACTTGGAAGCTCTACAATGCGATCCAAGGCATCTCCAGTTCCTTTGAATTTCTGCGTAAAAATTGAATGAGCAACTTGCGTATTAAGGTGTTTCAGTCTCCCATCTAATATCACTACGCCGATATCGTTCTCAGATGCCAAATAGTTCTGAAAATCGTAACATATAGATTGCACTGAGTAGGTGTAAACGGATGTGCCATTTAGCGGCGCACCAATACCTTTCACCCATACGCGACCAGTCAATTTCGAATTTGCTGCCTCAAGCAAATCGACGGTCTTCTCCAGCACGCGAAAAGAATGTCTTTTGGAATTTCTTGAATTTGAACAAGATTCTCTCCTGATATCCGACCCCTTAATCTCGGGCAAAATCCACCCCATATGTGTAGTTTGAATCGGAGTCAAATTCGGGAACAAGGTTTGCTTTAAAGAAAGCCATCCATCCGTAAGGTGATGAATTTGGCTATAGTCAATAATGACGCCAACCATGATCATGGTTGGCTGGATAGGGCATGCCGAAGTTTTCAAAGCGCCGGTGCAGCCAGCCTCATCAACGTAACAAATCTTCATGTTCAGAATGGAACCAAATTTTAGGGCTGGGGTTGACATGCTGCTAGCAGGAGCTAAATGCTCCGCCTGTAGCACATGCTAATCGCCGAACCGGGAGATCGGGCGGCAAGTCCTACGGCCGCTTTTGGGCGGCCGTAGTTGTATCTGGGCTTTGGCTTGCCTCAGTCCAATCATGTTAGGTGCGTTATCGTGGGTCATCATAGGGTTGTCGTAACCTCGTTGTGACGGCGCGTCCAACATTGCCTTCACGCCTCATCGACACCTCTCGCCAAGCCTAACGAGCCGGGAAGACCGTCCTCATCAACGACCTCCTACGCGAGCGGGCCGAGGCGTTTCAGTTCGTCAATCCGGATGAAGTGACGCGGTCCCTGCCGCAAGGCCCCGGTCGTGACCTAGCCGCCGGACGGCTGGTGCTGGAGCGGCTGGAGGAACTCACTAACGCCCGCGCCGACGTGGTGCTGGAGACGACGCTGGCCACGCGCACCCACGCCCGCCGCATCCGCGACTGGAAGGCTGCCGGATACCGCTTCGAACTGGTCTATCTGCGCCTGCCCTCGGTCGAGGCCTCCATCGCCCGCGTCGCGCACCGGGTCGCGCGCGGCGGCCACGGCATTCCCGAAGAGACGCTGAGGCGGCGCTATCCGCTCAGCCTCGACTACCTCGAAACCGTCTACAAGCCGCTGGCCGACAACTGGCAGGTCTACGCTAGTGGCGGCGAGACCCCCGAACTGCTAGATTGGGGGCCGCGATGAACAAGCCGCTGTTTGATCACGAAACCGCCCTGAAGGCTCTGCGCCGCGCCGCCGAGACGGCCAAGCACGGCACCCGCGAGGAGCAGTCCGGCAAGTTCTTGCCCCCGCCCGGCTGGAAGGGCCGTCTGGTCACGGGCGCCCCCGCGCCGAAGGTCGAAACCAAGCGCAAACGGGCCTGATCCTCTTTCCTCCCCATGCAATGGGGAGGGGGACCGCGTAGCGGTGGAGGGGCTTTACGGCAGCGGAACCAAGCGGCCCCTCCGTCTCGGTCGCTGGCGCGCCCGATCCACCTCCCCACTGCGTAGGGAGGAGAAGCGCGCCCCGTCCGATCCTGACGCACCCGTCCTCCATCCTCCGCCTTTCAGGCAGGAGGCGGCGCGATGGACGATCAGGCTTCGGGCGGGCGGGAGAAGGATTGGCCCGAGACACACTGGCATGAGGAGGCGCCGCGCATCATCGCCTCCGGCCGGGGGGAGCAGGACGAGTACGGCGACACCACCTACATCCCCGACCATGTGCGGCCCTCGACCGCCGAGCGGGCCGAGACGGCTGACGCCCCGCGCGGCCATTATTACGAAGACCCGGCGCCGCGGGACGGCTATCGCGTCCGCTCCGAGGCGACCTGGGCGGCGGCGCGGCGCGACTATCTGGCCGGGAATACGGCCGAGGCCGTCTGCGACCGCTATGGGCTGAAGCTGGGGACGCTGCGGTCCCGCGCCGCGCGCGAGGGCTGGCGCCGCTGCGACGCGGGCGACCCGGACCTCTGGCCTGACGACGATGATCCGGTCGAGGATGCGGCGGCGGACGCCCCCGATCTGGCGGCGATGGCGGCTCAGGCCCTGATGCGGCTGAACCGGGCGGTGCGGCGCGGCCGGGCGGCCGAGGCGGCGTCGTGGCTGCGCACCTGGCGGGCGCTGACCGATCCGGCCCTGCTGGCCGCCGCCGAACCGGAAAGCCCGCCGCCTGCGCCTGAATCGGACCCGCTCGACACGCTGGAAGCCGACATGAAGGCGGTCGCCGCCGTCGCCCGCGACGCCGCCCGTCTGGCCCCTGACGACCTGCTGGGCCGCCGCGCGGTCGAGGCCCGCATCGCCGTCCTCAGCGCCCGCCTCGCGCCGGAAGGAGAGGCGGCGATTTCAGACGATTCAGACGAATTGGACTCTGTTTTTCCCGACTCTTCTCCCCCTGCGGGAGAAGGTGGCCCGTAAGGGCCGGATGAGGGGTCTCTCACCGGCCGATACATGGGGCGGACACGGCGTCGCCACCCCTCATCCGTCCGGCTCCGTCGTCCACCTTCTCCTACAAGGGGAGAAGGGCCTTACGCCTTGCCCGCGATCTCGCGCAGGGCGTTGACGAACACCTGCGTCGGCTGGCCGCCGGAGATCAGATATTTGTCCTCCACCACCACGGCGGGGACGGAGGTGATGCCCCGCGCGCGCCACAGGGCCTGCGCCGTGCGGACCTCCTGCATATAGCGGCCGGACGCCAGCACCTCGGCGGCCTCGGCGCGGTCCAGCCCGGCGGCCTCGGCCGCCTCGGTCAGGACGCCCGCGTCCGAGACGTTGCGCCCTTTCGTGAAGTGGGCGCCGAACAGGGCGTGTTTCAGCGCCGCCTGCTTGTCCGGCGCGGTCAGCCCGGCCCAGTGCAGCAGGCGGTGGGCGTCGAAGGTGTTCCACATGCGGCTGTCGTCGCGGAAGTTCATCTCGACCCCGACCTCGGCGGCGCGGGCGGTGATGGCGGCGCGGTTGGCGGCCGACTGTTCGGGGGTGGAGCCGTATTTGCGGGCCAGGTGCTCGCCCATGTTCTCGCCCTCGGGGGCGATGTCGGGGTTCAGCTCGAACGGCTGGAAGGCGATGTCGGCGGCGATCCCTTCGCCCTGGAGCCGCTCCAGCGCCTGCTCCAGCCCGCCCAGCCCCACCGCGCACCACGGGCACATGACGTCGGAGACGAAGTCGATCTTCAGCGGCTTGAGCGGGGCGGCGTCGGTCATGGCGGCGGCTTTCTGGAACAGCGTGTGTGACGAAGCATATGGGCGCGCGGCGGGAGGAGGCAAGGCGCGCCGGGCATTGATTCACGGCCTGCCAAACGGCACACCGGATCGGTGAAACAGAGCCTGATCATTGATTGCGACCCCGGCGTGGATGACGCCACGGGGCTGCTGACCGCCTTCGCCTCTGCTGACCTCGACCTGCTGGCCGTGACCACGGTCGGGGGCAACGTCAGCGCCGAAAAGACCGCGCGCAACGCCCGCATCCTGCGCCAGATCGCCGGGCGCGAGGACGTGCCGGTGTTCGCGGGCGCCGAGCGCCCCCTGCGCCGCGACCCGGCCGGGGCGGGCGAGTTCCACGGGGCTGAGGGGCTGGGCGAGCTGACCCCGTTCGAGCCCGCCGCGCCTGTGGCCGAGGGCACGGCGACTGAGGCCATCGTGCGGCTGGTGATGACGCGGCCTGCGGGTTCCGTGGCGTTGGCCGTCATGGGGCCGATGACCAATCTGGCGCTGGCCATGCGAGCCGAACCGGCGCTGGCGGCGCATCTGGGGCCGGTCGTGGTCATGGGCGGGGCGCGCTCGGAAGGCGGCAACATCACCGCCTCGGCCGAGTTCAACATCTGGGCCGACCCCGAGGCGGCGGCCGAGGTCTTCGCTTCGGGCTGCCGCATGATCGTCATGGGGCTGGACGCCACCCATCAGGTGCGGGCGACGGAAGGTAGGATCGCGGCGATCGAGGCCCTGCCCACGGCCTCGGCCCGCACGGCGGCGGCGATGCTGCGTTTCTCCCAGCGGGTGGAGCGGCGGATCGTCGGCTGGGACGCAGGGCCGCTGCACGACCCCTGCACGGTGGCCTGGCTGTTGCGGCCTGACCTGTTCGAGCTGGCTCCCTGCCGCATCGCGGTGGAGACCGAAAGCGACCTGACCCGAGGCCACACGGCGGTCGAGTTCCGTGTCGAGGCGGCCGGGGCGAACCATTTCTGGGCGACGAAGGCCGACGCGGCCGGGGTCTTCGCCCTGATCACCCAGCGTTTGGGAGAAGGCGCATGAGGATCACCGTCGTCGGCTCGATCAATCTGGATATTGTGGCGGCGGCGCCGTCCCTGCCTGCGCCGGGCGAGACGGTGACGGGGGCGACCCTGTCGCGCCACCCCGGCGGCAAGGGCGCCAATCAGGCTCTGGCCGCGCGTCGGCTGGGCGCCGAAGTCTCGCTGATCGGCCGGGTCGGCGATGATGAAATGTCGGGCGCGGCGGTGGCTCTGATGCTGGCGCACGGCGTCGACCTGTCGGGGGTGGAGACGGACATCGCGGCGCCGACCGGCGTGGCCCTGATCACCGTCGATCCAACCGGCGAGAACCAGATCACCGTGGCCGCCGGCGCCAACCACTTCGTGACGCCGGAGCAACTGCCCGCCCGGATCGAGACGCCGCTGATCGCCCAGCTGGAGCTGCCGATCGAGACGGTGGAGACGGCGGTGGGTCGGGCGACGGACTTCGTCTGCGTGAACCTGGCGCCCGCCGCGCCGGTGTCGGAGGCCCTGTTGCGCCGCGCGGACCTGCTGGTGGTCAATGAGACGGAAGCCGCCTTCTACGGCGACGCCCTGCACGTCGGCGGCGGGCTGGTGGTCGTGACCAAGGGCGCGCGCGGGGCGGTCATGTACCGGCGCGGGGTGGCGATGGCCTGGGCCACGCCGCCGCGCATCACGGCTGTGGACGCGGTGGGGGCGGGCGACGCCTTCGTCGGGGCGATCGCCGTGGCCCTGCTGGAGGGCATGGAGCCGGACGCCGCGCTTCACTTCGCCTGCGCCGCCGGGGCGCTGGCGGCGACCCGGCCGGGCGCACAGCCGTCGCTGGGCGACCGCGCCGAGGTCGAGGCGCTGATGACGGGGTAGGGCGCGCGCTCTACTTCCCGAACAGGTCCGGCGCGGCGGCGGGCGGCGTTTGCGGCGCCTCCAGCCCCAGATGCTCATAGGCGCGCGCGCAGGCCATGCGGCCGCGCGGGGTGCGCTGGATGAAGCCCTGCTGTAGCAGATAGGGCTCGATCACGTCCTCGACCGCGTCGCGCGCCTCGGCGATGGCGGCGGCCAGGGTGTCCATGCCGACCGGCCCGCCGCCGTAGTTCTCGATCAAGGCCTTGAGGAAGCGGCGGTCCAGACTGTCCAGCCCGGCCTCGTCCACCTCCAGCCGCGCTAGCGCCCTCGCCGCCGCCAGCCGGTCGATGGAGCCGCCTTCAGCGTCGGCGAAGTCCCGCACCCGACGCAGCAGCCGCCCGGCGATGCGCGGCGTGCCGCGCGCGCGGCGTGCGATCTCCATGGCCCCGTCCTCGGTGATGGCCGCGCCCATCTTGCGCGCCGCGCCGCGGATCACCGCCGTCAGCTCTTCGGGCGTATAGAATTCCAGCCGCAGCGGAATGCCGAAGCGGTCCCTCAGCGGCGTGGCCAGCAGACCCGCCCGCGTCGTGGCCCCGACCAGGGTGAAGGGCGCCAGGTCGATGCGCACGCTGCGCGCCGACGGCCCCTCGCCGATGATCAGGTCCAGCACATGGTCCTCCATCGCCGGATAGAGGATCTCCTCCACCTGGGGGGCCATGCGGTGGATCTCGTCGATGAACAGGACGTCGCGCGGTTCGAGGTTGGTCAGGATGGCCGCCAGGTCGCCAGCCTTGGCCAGGATGGGGCCGGAGGTAGCGCGGAAGCCCACGCCCAGTTCGCGCGCCACGATCTGCGCCAGGGTCGTCTTGCCCAGCCCCGGAGGCCCGAACAGCAGGACGTGGTCCAGCGCCTCGGCGCGGGCGCGGGCGGCGTCGATGAAGACCTTCAGATTGCCCTTGGCCGCCGACTGGCCGACGAACTCGGACAGGGTCTGGGGTCGCAGGGCGCGGTCGTGCTGCTCGCCGGGCGCAGGGGCAGGCGAGATGATGCGGTCGTCAGTCATTTCGTCCTTCTCCCCTTGTGGGAGAAGGTGGCCGAGCGCGGCGAGGTCGGATGAGGGGTCTCTTTATCGGTGATGTCAGGCAGCGCTGGATGTGGGCGCAACCCCTCATCCGTCAGGCTACGCCTGCCACCTTCTCCCACAAGGGGAGAAGGGATAGTCGCAGCGTCCCTCACCGTCCCAGCTCCTGCAGGGCCGTGCGGATGACGAGCGGCAGCTCCGCCTCCTCGCCCAGCTTGATCAGAGCGTGATCGACGGCGCGGCGGGCGTTGACCTCGGCGATGCCCAGGCCCAGCAGGGCGGCGACCGCCTCGCCCGTGACGCTGGGCGGCGGGGCGACGGCGATCTCGGCGTGGACGCCGGGCGCGGTCGGGGCGAAGACGCCCTCGCTCAGGCTTTTGCCCTTCAGTTCGGTGACGATGCGCAGGGCCAGTTTCGGCCCCACGCCGTTGGCGCGTCCCACGGCGGCCTTGTCCTCGCGCGCGACGGCGGCGGCCAGTTCGGCGGGCGGCAGCACGTCCAGCACCCCCAGCGCAGCCTTCGGCCCCACGCCCTGAATGGTCAGCATCAGGTTGAAGACCTTGCGCTCGTCGCGGCTCAGGAAGCCGTAGAGGCGCGGCCCCTGATCCTGGCTCCACTGGCTCTGGATGAACAGCAGGGTCTCGTCGCCCGGCGCGGGCAGTCGGCCCAGCGTCCGCGCCCCGCAGGCGGCCACATAGCCCACGCCGCCGCAGTCGATCAGGCACTCCGCCTCGCCGACCTCGGCCAGGATTCCGCGCAGACGGCCGATCATGCCGCGCCTCGCACCGGCAAGGCCCGAAATCGACGATGATGCGCATGGGTGACCGCCACGGCCAGGGCGTCGGCGGCGTCGGCCTTGACCTCGCCCGAGGCGGGCAGCAGGCGTTTGATCATGAAGGCGATCTGGCTCTTGTCGGCTTGCCCGGCGCCCACCACCGCCTTCTTGATCAGGGTCGGGGCGTATTCGGCGACGCTGAGACCCGCCCGCGCCGGGGCCAGCATGACCGCCGCCCGCGCATGGCCCAGCTTCAGCGTCGAGGCCGGATTGACGTTGACGAAGACCTCTTCGATCGCCGCCTCGTCGCAGTCATAGGCGGCGCAGACCTCGCCGACCTGCTCCAGCAGGTGCAGCAGCCGCTCGGAGAAGGGCGCCTTGTCGTCGGGGGCGACGACGCCGTGCGCGATCCAGCGCAGGCGGCTGCCCTCGCTTTCGATGACGCCCCAGCCGGTGCGGCGCAGGCCGGGGTCCAGCCCCAGGATCCGAGTCGTTTCGTTCGCCATCCGTTCCTATTGCCCCAAAGAGGGTTAGCGAACAATGACCGGGCGCAGCCTCAGGGCCCGATGTCGGCTCAATCGTCTCTGGGCATGACCGAGAAACCGGCCAGACCCGCCTGATCCGACAGGGCGCGGGACAGGGCGTCGACTTTCAGCGGCATGGGGCCCCGCGCCTTGACGTGGTGTTCGTGGATCTGGCCGTCGGGGCTGACGACATGGCCGATGCGCGTGGGCTTGAGGCCGTTCTCGGCCAGCAGGGCGCGCAGCGCCTTTTCTTGCGGCGCGGCTCCGCGCGTCCAGCGCAGGGTGACGTCCAGCACCCCGACGTGGGGCAGGCGCGCGTCGAGAAAGCGCAGGATGGCCAGCACCAGCAGGGTCGCTCCCGCCGCGATCAGTCCCAGCTTCCACAGGCCGACCCCGAACATCACCCCGGTGGCCGAGGTGGTCCACAGCGAAGCCGCCGTGGTCAGGCCGTGCACCGAGAACCGCTCGCGAAAGATCACACCGGCGCACAGGAAGCCGATGCCGGTCAGTATGCCGTGCGCCATCCGCGTCGGGTCGATCACCAGCCGCTGCTCGGGCAGGGCGACGAAGCCCCAGCTGGCCTGATGCATGGCCGCCAGCATCAGGACGCAGGAGGTCATGCAGACCAGGATGTGGGTGCGGAACCCCGCCGGATGGCCGTGATAGGTCCGCTCGATCCCAATCAGCCCGCCCGCGACCATGGCCGAGGCCACCGGCGCCAGCAGACTCAGTTCCTCGACGCCCCAATGCGTCACGCCCCAGTCGATCGCCATGATCCCAACGCTCCCAACGACCGCGCAGGTTGGACCTCCGCGCAGGCCAGGGCAAGTCGTCAGTCGTCGCGCGGATTCAGCACGTAGCCGCAGACCGAAGGCAGGGCCGACAGCCGCCCCGCCAGGGTCTTGAGCGCCGTCTCGCCCTCGGCGTGGACGCGCCAGCTGCGACGCACCACCGCGCCGTCGTCGATCAGTTCGAAACGGTCGGGCGCGGGCTTCGGATCGATCGCGCGCAGGGCGGCCTCGACCTCGGCCTCGGGCGAGGGGCCGTCACGACGCCAGCGCACCTCCACATCGGTCAGGGTGCGGTCCGGCAGCCGCGCGCTGACCAGCCGCAGCGCGACCAGGATCAGGCCCGTGATCACCGTCCCTGCCGCGCCCAGGGCGAACAGGCCGGCCCCGAACAGCAGGCCGATGGCCGAGGTGATCCACAGCGAGGCCGCCGTCGTCAGGCCGTGGATGGAGAAGCCGGTGCGGAAGATGACCCCGGCGCACAGGAAGCCGATTCCCGTCAGCACCCCGTGGGCCATGCGGGTGGGGTCGGTGACGATGTTCTCGTCCGGCAGGGCGCGGAATGCCCAGTCGGCCTGGGTCATGGCCGCCAGCATCAGCAGGCAGGACGCCAGGCTGACCAGGATGTGGGTGCGGAACCCTGCCGGTCGGCCGCGCCACTCGCGCTCGAAGCCGATCATCCCGCCGGCGATCAGGGCGCCGGCGATGGGCAGGACGACGGTCTCCAGCCAGGCGGCGTCAGCCATGGTTCTCGACGTAGGTTTCGGGGTCTTTGTTGACCGGCTTCACCCCGGCGATGTGGCGGGCCTGGAAGGCGGCGAAGCGCACGCCCAGGTCGTGCCGCGTCTGCAGGTCCGCGTTCAGGCGGAAGTCGGTCAGCCCCTGCCGCTCCTCCTCGCCCATGTGCTTGGAGTTGACGATGTTGGCCGCGCCGACCGCGTCGAACCAGGCGCGACTGCCGACCGCGTGCGCGGCCACCGCCTTCACCGCGTCGCGCAGCTTGTTGTGATCCTCGATGGCGTCCTCGGTCTCGCCCTCGACCGTGCCGTCGTCTGCGTCATTGACGCCCTCGCCCAGTTTCAGCAGGGCGGGATAGAAATGCCGTTCCTCGGCCTCGGCGTGGGCGTCCAGAAAGGCCGACAGCCGCCCCCAGACCGCCTCCAGCGCCTCGACATTGTCCGCGCCGATCTGCTCGATCAGCGAGAACAGCCTGCGCTGTTCGGCGTGGTCGTCCAGGATCAGCTGGGTGATGTCCATGGGGCGGGCTCCTCGCGGCAAGGCTTGAGCCCTAAGAAGCCTCCGAACACAGGTCCGGTTCCTGAGCCCCGACGCCGCTCCCGCATGGGTGCGGCGTCGGGGACAGGATCATCGCGTGCGGATCAGCCCGCGTACTTGGCCGCGTCTTCGTCCGAGATGTTCTCGTTCGAATAGACCTGCTGCACGTCGTCTTCGCCGTCCAGGGCGTCCAGCAGCTTGAACAGGACGCCGACCGAATCGCCCGTCAGGTCGATCTCCGACTGCGGCTTCCAGACGATGGCGGTGGATTTGGGGTCGCCCAGCACCTTGGACATGGCCTCGGCCACTTCGTTCAGGTCTTCGAAGGCGGTCCAGATGGTGTGGCCCGGCGCGTCCTCATAGATGTCGGGCTTGACCAGGTCGCTCTCGACGTCGGCGGCGCCGGCCTCGATGGCGGCCTCCATCACGGCGTCTTCAGATCCCGCCTCGGCCGGATAGTGGATCTTGCCGACCCGATCCCACATGAAGGTGACCGAGCCGCTCTCGCCCAGGGCGCCGCCGTTCTTGGCGAAAGCCGAGCGCACGCCCGAGGCGGCGCGGTTGCGGTTATCGGTCAGGACTTCGACGATGACCTGGACGCCGCCGGGGCCGCGGCCCTCGTAGCGGATCTCCTCCATCGCATCGACTTCGCCGCCCGAGGCCTTCTTGATGGCGCGCTCGATGTTCTCCTTCGGCATCGATTCGGCCTTGGCGTTGTTCACCGCCAGACGCAGCCGGGGGTTCATCGCCGGGTCGGGCATCCCCGACTTGGCCGCCACGGTGATTTCCCGTGACAGGCGCGAAAAGAGCTTTGAACGGACCGCGTCAGCGCGGCCCTTGCGGTGCATGATGTTCTTGAATTTGGAATGGCCGGCCATGGAGTCGCTCGCCAGATGTCGAATATGCTGAGGGGCGCCCTTTACTGGATGGCGCTTCCTCTGTCACGAGAGGGGAACCGCCCGAACGCGCCGGGGATTATGCGCAGGCAAGAATTGGAGACGCCGATGGCCGCCGCCGACGACACCTATCTGGACGAAGCCTATGACGAGGGCATCGATCACGCCCACGCCGGCGAGATCGTTCAGTGGTACGCCAAGCGGCCCGTCACGGTGTCGACGGCGGCGGCCACCAGCTCGCTGGTCGGCGCCTTTGCGCTGGGCGTGCTGACCACCATCGGCGCCTTGGCCGTGATGCGCCTCTACGACCGCGACTGAGCAGACGTCGCGCGAATCTTTCGCAAAAAGACTTCACCTCGGCGGTAAAGCCGGTCATCCTCCCTTTCCCAGAAGGAGGCGGCCTTGGCGCATCCCCGCAGGATGAACCGGATGATCGTCGTGCTCGGCGCGGCTGTCTTGGTGCTGGGCGGTTTCAGCCTCTACGCCCTGACCCAGGGGGCGCGCTTCGGACCCCGCCAGACCACGCCCGCCGAACGCGCGCTTGAGCAGGTGCGCGAACAGATGGGGCCGCAGGCCGAGGTCCGGCATGTCGAGGCCGGGCGCGGCAAGGCCGCCTGCGGCTACGCCGGGCTGAAGGGCAGTCGGGAGGCCGTGGCCTTCGTTTCCCGGCCCAACCGCATCCTGATGAGCCACGACCCGCTGACGGGCGAGTTCGCGACGCTGAAATCGCGCTACTGTCCGGGCTTCGACGCCCCGGCGCCCGCCGCCGTTTCCGGCAAGAGCTGAGACCATGACCGACCAACCCAGCGCCGGCCGCTTCGACGGCCGTGATCACCTGTTGCCCGTGCGGGTTTATTACGAGGACACGGACTTCACGGGCCTAGTCTATCACGCCAACTACGTCCGCTATTTCGAGCGGGGGCGGTCGGACTTCCTGCGTCTGGCGGGGGTAGGGCATGTCGACCTGCTGGAGCAGGAGGAGCCGCTGGCCTTCGTGGTGTCGGACCTGGCGATCAAATATCTGAAGCCCGCGCGGATCGACGACGCCCTGGTGGTGCGCACCCGCTATGAGGCGATCAAGGGACCGCGCCTGATCATCCGCCAGACGGTCGAGCGCGACGGCGACGTATTGTGCCGGGCCGACGTCGTCGCCGTCTGCATCCATCTGGACGGGCGTCCGCGCCGTCCGACGAAGCGGCTGATCGAACTGGTGACGCCCTGGCTGTCGGGGGGAAACAGGATCGGCTCGGCAATAACGAGGTTGTCAGCCGGTAGGCTGATGACGCCGGGCGCGACGCCCGCTAGACCCGCCGCCATGAAACCGCCACGTCCGCCCGGTGCAAAAGGCGGATGAACGGACTCTTCGCCAAGGACCACGCATGACTCCGCCCGCCGACGCCTCCCTGCTGAATCCCATCGAGCTGTTCATGACCGCCGACTGGGTGGTCAAGACGGTGATGATCGGCCTGGCCGCGGCCTCGGTCTGGTCCTGGACCATCATCATCGACAAGGCGGTGCGGTTCTCACGCATGAACGCCCGCGCGACCGAGTTCGAAAAGCAGGTCGAGAGCGGCCGCTCGCTGGAGGAGGTCGCCGCCCAGGCTGGGCCTCAGCCGGTCGATCCCCTGCCGCGCATGCTGGTGCTGACCCTGCAGGACTGGCGCGAGGCGCGCGCGCGCGGAGCCATGACGGACACGCAAGGGAACATGCTGATCGCCCGTATCGACCGGGCGCTGGATTCGGTCATCGCTCGGGAAAGCCAGAAGATCGAGAACGGTCTGGGCGTGCTGTCGGTGGTCGCCACGGCCTCGCCCTTCATCGGCCTGTTCGGCACGGTGTGGGGCATCATGAACGCCTTCGACAGCATTGCGGCGGCGGGCAACACCAATCTGACGACCGTGGCCCCGGCCATCGCCGAGGCCCTGTTCGCCACGGCCATCGGCCTGGCGGCGGCCATCCCGGCCTATATCGCCTTCAACGCCTTCTCGGTGTCGGCGGGCAAGTTCACGGGCCGTCTGGAGGCCTTTGCGGACGATCTGCAGTCGGCCATCGCCCGGCGTCTGGGCGCGCCTGCGACGCCGCCGCCTCCGCCCCCGCCGCCGTCGTCCGACCTGAACCTGCGCCGGGGCGCCTGATCCATGGCCCTGGGTGGAGGAGGCGGCGGTGAAGCGCGCGGGCGCGGCCGTCGTCGCGCACGCAAACGGCCGCTGAGCGAGATCAACGTCACGCCCCTGGTGGACGTCATGCTGGTGCTGTTGATCATCTTCATGATCTCGGCGCCGCTGCTGACGGTCGGGGTGCCGGTCGAACTGCCCAAGACCGAAGCCAGCGCGGTCGAGACGACCGACAAGCCGGTTACGGTCAGCATCGACCGGAACGGCGCCATCTTCATCGGCGAGGGCGAGGTCCGCTGGGAGCAACTGGCCCTGCGCGTGGCGGAAGAGGGCGGCGAGAACGCGCGCGACAAGGCCATCTTCATCCGCGCCGACGGCCGCGCCCCCTATCAGGCCGTGGCGCGCGTGATGGCGCGCCTGTCGGCCTCGGGCTTCACCAAGCTGAACCTGATCACCGACACCGCCGCCGACGAGCCGACGGAGGGCTGACGGACCTTGCGCCGCCCCAGCCCCGCCATCCTCGGCTCCATCGCCCTGCACGCGGGGGTGGTGGCGCTCGCCTTCGTGTCCTGGTCGTCGAAAGACGAGCCGAAGCCGTTGGTGAACTCCGTGCCGGTGTCGATCGTCTCGGACATCGAGATCGCCGCTGCGCCCGCCGACAATCCGCAGGAGGAGCCTTCGCTCGAGGATGGGGAGACGGCCCCGGTCGAGACCCCGCCCGAGCCGACTCCGCCCGAGCCGGACCCCACGCCGCCCGCGCCGCAACCGCGCCCGACGCCGCCCGCGCCGCGCCCGACCCCGACTCCGCCCGAGAAAAAGGCCCCGACGCCGCGTCCCGCGCCTACGCCGCGGCCGACCCCGACGCCGCCTGAGAAGAAGGCGCCGACGCCGTCGCCTCGGCCCACGCCTAGTCCGCCCGAGAAGAAGGCCCCCGCCACGCCGCCGCGTACGCGCCCGACGCCGGGACTGGACCTTGACGCCCTGGCCGGGCCGCCGCGCCCGACCCAGAACCGCGGCCGTCCGGCGCCGGGCCAGCAGGGCGCGGGCTCCGCGCCGCGCGCGACCGGGCCGCAGCTGGCCGCCCTGGGCGCCCAGGTGACGCCGAACTGGAACCTGAACTGCGACATGCCGGGCATGGACGACCTGGTGATCCGCGTGACGGTGCGATTGAGCGCCGACGGCCAGATCATCGGCACGCCGCGCCTTCAGGACACCCAGAACGACCCGACCTGGCGCGCGGCGTCCGAGGCCATGTTGCGCGCGCTGCGGGCGACCTCGCCCTTCACCGTGCCCGATGGCTTCCAGGCGCAGGAAGTGCCCTTCCGCTTTGAAACCAAGCGTCAATGCGGGAACCGTTAGGACGTAAATCGCCTATCACCCCAAAGTCGCCCAAATCCCCGTGAAGCTGGCGATCATCCGCCGCGCTGATGTTAAGAGGGGCGGCCAGCCTGACCGTAACGACCCGAAGGATCGATCCATGCGCCTGAACCGCCTTCTCGCCTCGGCCGCCGTGCTTGCGATGACCGCGCCCCTGGCGCTGGGCGGGTCTGTCCAGGCGCAATCCGCCCCGGCCGTCGGGGCGCCGATGCAGGATGTGGTGGTGGACGAGGGCGTGCTGCGCCCGCTTCAGATCGCCGTCGTGCCCTTCACCGGCCAGAACGGGTCGCAGATTTCGGGCGTCATCAGCGGCAACCTGAAGCGATCGGGCTTCTTCGATCCGCTGAACCCGGCCAGCTTCGTGGAGACGGGCCTGACCCTGGCCAACGCCCCGAACTTCCCCCAGTGGACCTCCATCGGCGCCCAGGCGGTGCTGTATGGCGGAGTGACGCCGCGCGCGGACGGGCGGATCGACGTGGGCTTTCGCCTGTACGACCCCTATCGCCAGTGCCAGCTGGTGTCCTACCAGTTCACCGCCACGTCCGAGCAGTGGCGCCGCATCGCGCACAAGATCTCTGATGTGGTCTATCAGCGCCTGACCGGCGAGGCGGGCTTCTTCGATTCCCGCGTCCTGTTCGTGTCCGAAAGCGGCACCCAGTTGAACAAGCTGTCGCGCCTGACCATCGTCGACCAGGACGGCTACAACCCCGTCTTCCTGACCCAGGGCGATGAGGTGATCATGTCGCCGCGCTTCTCGGCCTCGAACCCCGACGAAGTGACCTATGTGGCGCTGGGCAAGGACTACAGCCGCATCTACCTCTACAATCTGTCGACCGGCCGTCGCGAAAGCCTGGGCGAGTTCGACGGCCAGGTTCTGGCGCCGCGCTTCTCGAACGACGGGTCCAAGATGGCCTTCTCGATCATCCGGGGCGGCAACACCGACGTCTATGTGATGAACCTGCGCAGCCGCCAGCTGTCGCGTCTGACGACCGACCCCGGCATCGACACCTCGCCGTCGTTCAGCCCCGACGGCAATCAGATCGTCTTCACCTCGGACCGTTCGGGTTCGGCGCGTCTCTACACCATGCGGGCGGACGGCTCGGGCCAGCGCCCGATCAGCCGCGGCGGCGGCAGCTACACCGCCCCGGCCTGGAGCCCGCGCGGCGACCTGGTGGCCTTCACCAAGCAGCAAGGCGGCCGCTTCCACATCGGCGTAATGAAGTCCGACGGCACGGGCGAGCGCATCCTGTCGTCCTCCTATTTCGAGGAAGGCCCGTCCTGGGCGCCGAACGGCCGCTACATCGCCTTCGCACGTCAGAGCCCCGGCGGCGACACCCGTCTGTGGACCGTCGACCTGTCGGGCCGGGTCGTGTCTCAAGCGGGCTATGACGGACGCGGTTCGGACCCGGCCTGGTCGGGTCTGCTGGACGCGCCGCCGGTCAATCTGGGCATCGGTCAGGGCGCGGATTCCTGCCCGGCCTGACGGACTTACGGCTTCGTGAGATCACGAGCGGAGCCATTCCCATAAACTGTGCGTTATCGCGGCTGGCGCGGTGTTGCGCTGCGCGTTAGCAGCGCTCGCATACAGTCAAGCTAGAGGCGTCGGCCTCGAACCGAATGAGAAGGAGACGATCCATGAACACCTCCACCCTGATCCGGCTCGCCGCTGTCGGCGTCGCCATGGCCTCGCTGGCCGCCTGCACCAAGCCCAAGGTCGAGCCGGCCGTGCCGGTCGAAACGCCGCCGCCGGCCGTCGGTCCGCAGTATCCGACCGCCCCGACCGGCCCCGTCAGCGGCGGCAACGTCGGCGCCCCGGCGCCCGGCTCGGAGCAGGACTTCGTCGTCAACGTCGGCGACCGCGTCTACTTCGACCTGGACTCCTATTCGGTGCGCGCCGAGGCCCAGCCGCGTCTGGACGCCCAGGCCGCCTGGCTGGCCCGCTATCCGCAGGTCACGGTCCGCATCGAAGGTAACGCCGACGAACGCGGCACGCGCGAATACAACCTGGCCCTGGGCGCCCGCCGCGCCGAGGCCGTTCGCTCCTACCTGATCAGCCGCGGCGTTCCGGCCGCCCGCATCGACACCATCAGCTTCGGCAAGGAACGTCCGATCGCCGAGGGTTCGAACGAGTCGGCCTGGGCCCAGAACCGCAACGCCCGCACCGCCATCGTGTCGGGCGCGCCGCGCTAAACACGCGACGTAAAAAACAGACGGATCGAGGCGTCGGCGCAAGCCGGCGCCTCTTTTCTTTGCGCCTCCAGACGATCAAAGTCCGCCGCGAATCCTGGGGAGGGACGGCATGGATCTGGAAGCGGCGGGCGGAGCGGTGACGGCGGGCGTCATCGCCGGGGCGATCGAGAAGCCGACGGGCCATGCGGGCGAAGCTCACGGCGCCTGCGCCGACTGCGGGGCCGAGGTTACGGGCAACTTCTGCTCGAACTGCGGCCAGGCGGCCCATGTCCACCGCACCTTGCTGCATCTGGGCGAAGAGCTGCTGCACGGGGTCATGCATTTCGACGGCCGTCTGTGGCGCACCCTGCCGCTGTTGATCCTCAATCCGGGGCGGCTGACCCGCGAATGGGTGCAGGGCAAGCGGACCCGCTTCGTCTCGCCGCTGGCGATGTTCCTGTTCACCCTGTTCGTCATGTTCTTCGCCCTCAGCTTCATGCCGCATCAGGCGGTGACGCTGCCGTCCCTCTCGCAGCAGATCGAGGCCCAGAAGGAGGCGATAGTCGAAGCGGAGCAGGTCGCAGCCGCCGCCCGCAAGGAAGTCGATGCGGCGGAGGCGGCGATGGAGCCGTCGGACGGCTCGCCCCCGGCGTTCAACAGCGGCGCGCGGGCCGGCGCCGCCGCCGGCGCTCTGGCCGGAGCTGAAGCCGGCGTCATTGCCGAGAAGGCCAAGCTGGAGCGTCTGCAGAAGGACGCGATCGAGGGCCGCAAGGACGGTCTGGCCTCGGGCAGCTGGCAGGCCCAGGTGGCGGACATCGCCTCCAGCGTCGGCACGGACGGCCAGACCAACGGCCTGACCAAGACCGTCGCCAAGAAGCTGAAGAACCCGGACCTGGCGCTCTACAAGCTGCAGCAGACCATCTACAAATTCGCCTTCCTGCTGGTGCCGTTGTCGATCCCCTTCGTGGCCCTGATGTTCCTGTGGAAGCGGGGCTTCACCCTGTACGACCACGGGGTCTTCGTCCTCTATTCCCTGACCTTCATGTCGCTGCTGCTGATGGCGGTGGTGCTGGTCGCGACGACGCTGAAGGGGGCGGGCGCGGCGGCCGCGACGATCGCGGCCCTGATCGTGCCGGCGCACATGTTCGCCCAGTTGAAGGGCGCCTACAGCCTGAAGGTCTTTTCGACCTTGTGGCGGACGGTGGCGCTGCTGATCTTCTGCGAGATCGCGGCGACGCTGTTCATCGTCGCCATCATCTATCTGGGCCTCGGACATTGATCGGGGCCTTGCCGTCGCCGCAAATCGATGGGACGACAGGACCATGCTGAAGACGCCATTCCGCCTCACCAAACCCGCCGTCCTGACGGCGATCGGCCTGACCCTGATCGGGGGCGCCGTCGTCGCCCAGGTGCAGCCGATGGAGCCGATCCAGTGGGACAAGCGCCGCCTGGACCAGTTGGATCGTAACGTCCGCCGTCTGGAGCGCGCCCTGACCCAGCGCAACGCGGCCGGGGAGCCGGTGCTGGTCGAGACGGATCCCGAGGTCGTGGCCCTGCAAGGCCAGGTCTCGATCATGGAGCGCCGTCTGAGCGACGTGGAGCAGACGTTCCAGCGCATGAACGCCGACAGCGAGCGTCTGACCTTCCAACTGGACGAGGTCACGCGCGAGAACACGCAGATGAGCCGCCGCCTGCGCGATCTGGAAGGCCGCGTCGAGCGCGCCGAAAAGGCCGCCGAGGAAGCCGCTGAACTGAACGGCCCGATCGTCGCCCACTCGCCGACCGGCGACGCGGCGCAGGATCTGCAGGCCGCCATGCGTCTGGCGGGCGAGGACGCGGCGCGCGGCGGACGCGCGCTGGAGACCGTCATCGTCACCTGGCCGAACACGCCCCAGGCGCGCGAGGCCAACAGCCGTTTGGGCGATCTGCACGTCGCCGCGCGCGACAACGCTTCGGCGGTTCAGGCCTACGCCGCCGCCCTGAACGGCTGGCCGCGCACGCCGTGGGCGCCCGAGACGACGCTGAAGCTGGCCGAAGCCCTGCGCGCCACCGATCGCGCGACCCAGGCCTGCGGCGCCCTGACCGAGTTCGGCCGCCGCTACGCCGAGGCGGCCACGGCGGCGCAGAAGACCCGCGCGACCCAGCTTCGGACGCGCGCCAGCTGCAGCTGATGGGCGATCTGGCCGGCCGAGTCTTCACTCGGCTGGACGCGCGCCTGAACCACGCCGGGCCCGAGCCGGTCGCCCTGGCCCTGTCGGGCGGGGGCGACTCCCTGGCCCTGCTGGACCTTGCCGCCGCATGGGCGAAGGCGAGGGGGCGGCGGCTGCTGGCCCTGACGGTCGACCACAATCTCCACCCCGACAGCGCCGACTGGACCCGTTTCGCCGCCGAGGCCGCGCGCGCGGCGGGCGCCGACTGGCGGGGGATGGTCTGGCAGGGCGCGCGCGGCGGTCCCGGCGCACCGGCGCGAGCGCGGGCGGCGCGTCACGCCCTGCTGGCCGAAGCCGCGCGGGAAGCCGGCGCGCGCGTCATCCTGACCGGCCACACCGCCGATGACGTCGCCGAGGGCGACTGGATGCGGGCCCAAGGCGCGACGCTGGGCCGCCTGCGCGAGGCGTCGCCGTCGCCCGCCTGGCCGGAAGGGCGAGGGCTGTTGCTATTGCGGCCTGTGTTTGGCGAGGGGCGCGAGACGCTGAGGGATCATCTGCGCGCGCGTGGTCTGACATGGCTGGAAGACCCCGCTAACGCGGACCTGCGCTACGGGCGGGGCAGGGCGCGGGCGGCGCTGGCGCAGGCAGAGGGCCCTGCTGCGTCATCGGCGACTGTTGCTTGTGCGAGCGCGGCCCATGAGCCGGGCGACCAGGCTTGGGCCGGGGTTCTGCCTCTATCGCGCGACCTGCCTGCGTCGATGCTGGCGGCCGTGCTGCTGTGCGCAGGCGGCGGCGCGACGCCGCCGCGCGGGGATCGCCTGGCGGCCCTTCAGGCGCGACTGGCGGACGGCGAGGACTTCACCGCGGTCCTGTGCGGCGCTCGAGTCGAGGCGTCCGGCGCGCATGTTCAGGCGATGCGTGAACCGGGAGAGTGGAAACGCCGCCAGCCTGCCGCGCTGGCCCTGACGCCGGGGCGGCCCGCCGTCTGGGACGGGCGTTTCGAGATCGTGACGGATCAGTCGGGCCTGCGCGTCGAGGCGGCCGCCGGGCGGCTGGCGCAACTTTCCGACGTCGAGCGCGCCGTTCTGGCGCCCCTGCCGCCCGCCGCACGCGCCGCTGCGCCGGTGCTGATCGATCCCGAAGGACGGCCGGTTCTGGCCTGGCGCGGGGCGTGTGTAAGGGCGCTGGCGTCGCGACGTCTGGCGCTCGCCCTGGCGGCGTTCGGGGGCGAAACGACGCAGGAAGACGGACTCTTTCAATCCCTTCATGGCGAAACGCCGCCGTCTGACCTATTTTCAAAGAAAGACTGCTGATCGACGGACCGAGCGCGGCCGCGTCGAGGAACCGAGGACCGAATGAACCTGCGCAATTTCGCCATCTGGGGCGTGATCCTTCTGGGACTGGTGACGGTCTACGCTGCGATCAGCCAGAACGGCGGCGCCCCCGCCATGCCGGGCGCCAAGGGCGCCGCGGCCGCCGGTCGCCCCGAACCCATCACCTATTCCCAGCTGATGACCGCCGTTGAGCGTCAGGAGATCAAGTCGATCGTCGCGCGCGGCGAGACGATCACCGGCGTCTTCAAGAACGACAGCAAATTCACCGCCGTGACGCCGGTGCCGAACGCCGAGCTGGTCGAGCAGATCCGCAAGTCCGGCGTCGAGGTCGAAACCAAGAGCACGCGTCAGCCGTGGTGGTCGGGTCTGCTGGGCCTGTTGCTGCCGGTGGCGCTGATCATCGGCTTCTGGCTGTTCATCATGAACCGGATGCAGGGCGGGGCGAAGGGCGCCATGGGCTTCGGCAAGTCCAAAGCCAAGCTGCTGACCGAGCACAAGGGCCGCAAGACCTTCGACGACGTCGCCGGCGTCGATGAGGCCAAGGACGAACTGCAGGAGGTCGTCGACTTCCTGAAAGACCCGGCCAAGTTCCAGCGTCTGGGCGGCAAGATCCCTAAGGGCGCCCTGCTGGTCGGCCCTCCGGGTACGGGTAAAACCCTGCTGGCGCGCGCGGTGGCGGGCGAGGCGGGCGTGCCATTCTTCTCGATCTCCGGCTCGGACTTCGTCGAGATGTTCGTCGGCGTCGGCGCCAGCCGCGTGCGCGACATGTTCGAACAGGCCAAGAAGAACGCGCCGTGCATCATCTTCATCGATGAAATCGACGCCGTGGGCCGTCACCGCGGCGCCGGGCTGGGCGGCGGCAACGACGAGCGCGAGCAGACGCTGAACCAGCTGCTGGTCGAGATGGACGGCTTCGAGGCGTCGGAGAACATCATCCTGATCGCTGCGACCAACCGTCCCGACGTGCTGGACCCGGCTCTGTTGCGTCCGGGCCGCTTCGACCGTCAGGTCGTGGTGCCCAACCCCGACGTCTCGGGCCGCGAGCGCATCCTGCGCGTCCACATGAAGGACGTGCCCCTGGCCGCCGATGTGAATGTGAAGACCCTGGCGCGCGGCACGCCGGGCTTCTCGGGCGCGGACCTGGCGAACCTGGTCAACGAGGCGGCCCTGATGGCGGCCCGCAAGGACCGTCGCATGGTCACGCACCGCGACTTCGAGGACGCCAAGGACAAGGTCATGATGGGCTCCGAGCGGAAGTCCATGGCCATGAACGAGGAAGAACGCCGCCTGACCGCCTATCACGAGGCCGGTCACGCCATCGTCGCCATCAACGTCAAGATGGCCGACCCGGTGCACAAGGCGACCATCGTCCCGCGCGGCCGCGCCCTGGGGATGGTGATGCAGCTGCCGGAAGGCGACCGCTACTCCATGAAGTTCCAGCAGATGATCGATCGCATCGCCATCATGGCGGGCGGCCGCGTCGCTGAGGAGCTGATCTTCGGGCCGGAAAGCATCACCTCGGGCGCCAGCTCGGACATCGAGCAGGCGACCAAGCTGGCGCGGGCCATGGTCACGCGCTGGGGCTTCTCCGAGAAGCTGGGCACGGTGGCCTATGGCGAGAACCAGGAAGAGGTCTTCCTGGGCCATTCGGTGTCGCGCAGCCAGAACGTCTCGGAAGAGACGGCTCGCATCATCGACGAAGAGGTCCGCCGCATCGTCACCGAAGGCTGGGAAGAGGCGCGCCGCATCCTGACCGAGAAGGCGGGCGACCACGAGAAGCTGTCGCAGGCCCTGCTGGAGTACGAGACCCTGTCGGGCGACGAGATCAAGGATCTGCTGGAGAAAGACCAACCGCCCAAGCGCGACGATGAGAACGACTCGGTCGTCGGCCCGTCGCTGTCGGTCCCGGCCACGCCGGAAGACGAGGCGGCGCCGCAGGTCGAGCCCGCCGTCCAGCCCGCGACGAGCGCGTAGAGCCTGTTCGGCGGGCCGGTATGAAAAGGGGCGCGTCCGTCGGACGCGCCCCTATTTTTTGCTCTGATCGGAAGCGGTTCAGCCTGCGGCCGCTTCGGCGTCCTCGACCTTGACCAGGGTCAGCTTGCGTGCAGCGCCGGAGGTGTCGGGCCAGTTGATCGACTGGCCTTCCTTCAGGCCGATCAGTCCCGCCCCGACATAGGACAGGATGGAGACGCGCCCGGCGTCGATATCGGCGTCCTTGGGCAGCACCAGCTGGACGCGACGCACCTCGGGGCTGTGGTCGTCGACGTACTGAAGCCAGCGGTTCAGGGTGACGACGTTCTTGGGCATGGCCTTGGGCTCGCACACCTTGGCGCGGTCCAGTTCCTGTTGCAGCAGGCCGGCGGGGCCTGAGCCGGGCAGGTCGCCGACCAGGCGGTCCAGGGCGTCGAAGTCGTCGCTGCGAAGCGTGATGGCGGGCAGGGCGCCCTTGCGGGGGGTGGTCATGAGGAAAACTCTCTGGAAATTCGGGCGACGTCAGGCGGCCGAGGGGCCGTCGTCGTCGGGCTGTTCTGGATCGGCATGTTCGGGGTCGGACGGCGCCCCGGGCGCGGTCGGTCTCCGAAAAGGAATGATGTCGGCGCCGCGCGGCGGTTCGCCGGGACGGCTGTCGTCCGTAGTGTCTGGGCGGCGTGTCATGGCGCAAATCTACGCGAGCGGCTCCAGGCCGGCGCGGTCCTGCAAAATGAATGGGGGAAACAGGAGACTTAAAGCAACTTGGTCCCGTAACGGGCGCCCGGCGCAGGGCGCACGGCGGACCGCTACGGGTTAAAGGCCTTCGACGCGGCGTCCCGCGTGGGTGAGGCGTCGAGCCTGGCTGACGAAGCGTTCCATTGCCTTTAGAGGCTGGACCCAGGCGCGGTGAAAGTCAAACTGCGGCCTCTGGAGTCGATGTCGCATGACCCATCAATCCCTCGTGAAGCCGCCGCTCGTCATGGGCATCGTCAACGTCACGCCGGACAGCTTTTCCGACGGCGGGCGGCACGCCACGGCCGAGGCGGCGCTGGTTCACGCCCTGAAGTTGATCGAACAGGGCGCCGACGTGTTGGACGTGGGCGGAGAAAGCACGCGGCCGGGTTCGGACCCGGTCGATGAAGCCGAAGAGATCGCCCGCGTCGCGCCGCTGATCGCCGCGATCCGCGCGCGGTGGGGCGGCCGGATCAGCATCGACACCATGAAGCCCGCCGTCGCCCGCGCCGCCGTCGCCGCCGGGGCGACGATGTGGAACGACGTCACAGCCTTGAACTATGGGCCTGACAGTCTGGCGACCGCCGCCGAGCTGGGCTGCGAGGTGGTGCTGATGCACATGAAGGGCGCGCCCAAGACGATGCAGGACGACCCGCGCTATGACGACGTCACAGCCGAGGTCGTCGCCTTTCTGGCGGCGCGGGCCGAGGCGGCCGTGGCGGCGGGTATCGCGCGCGAGAAGATCTGGCTGGACCCCGGCATCGGCTTCGCCAAGACGACGGCCCACAATCTGACGCTGACGGCGCGACTGGGCGCCCTGGTCAACCTGGGCTTTCCGGTTCTTTACGCCGCCAGTCGCAAGCGTCTCATTCAGGGCGTGGACGCCGCGGCGGTAGAGGCGGACGATCGTCTGGGCGGCTCTCTGGCCCTGGCGCTGGAGGGCGGGCGGCGCGGCGCCCGCATGGTGCGGGTCCACGACGTGCGCGAAACGGTCCAGGCTCTGAAGCTTCAGGCGGCGGTGACGGCGGCCGGTTGAGCCTCAGCCCTTCCAGTCAGGCAGCACCTGATCGGGGAAGCGATCGACGATGAAGGTCGGCTCGATCGCCCGCTCCAGCCACAGCTTGGCGCCGGCTAGAACCAGGGTGAAGCCTTCCATGGCGTCAAGCGCGGCCTTCACCCCTTCGTCCGTGGCGGGAAAGCCCCGGTTGAAGATTTCGACCCAGGTCGTCTTGCCGCGCGCTTCGAAGCGCCATTCGACCTCGGTCGGCTGATCATCCAGGTTCCAGTCGACAAGAATTCGCCGGTTAACCTGAACATCCTTGACCAGGACACGCGTCGAAACGCCGTACATCCCCCAGGTCCATGTCACGGTCGCCCCCGGCGACAAGCGGCGGTCGCCATGGGTGAACCAGAACCACGACGTCACCCCTGGTTCGGTAAAGGCTTGATAAACCTCATCTACGGGGCGTCGGATCAGTATTCCGGTTTGGACCATAGGCGTTTGCATTCAATCCCAATCTCCCAAGAGAATCGAGGCGGCAACGCTTATCGTCGCAGAATTGTTTCTGCGACGGGAATAAAAGAATGCAAACGGCAACATAACTGAAAACAACGAACATTGAAATTAAGAATCTCATTTCAGGATCATTGTTATCATTTGTCTGTTTTCACCCGTTGTTCCGCGTTTGTGGGGCTGGCGTGTTCTGCTTGGGCCTTCCAGCAGGAAGCCGGCGCCTGAACAATGGGGGGCTGGAGGCCCTTGTCTGAATGGGCGCCATCCGCCATTCAGCCGTCATGTCTTGGCTTCTGTCTCTTAATCCCTGGCTGGTTCTCGTGGTGGCGGGGCTGTTCGAAGTGGGCTGGGCGTCCGGCGTCAAATACGTCGGCGTGCAGCGGCCGCTGATCTCGCTGGGCGTGGCCGTAGCCTTGGCCGCCAGCATGGTCGGGCTGTGGGCCGCGACGCAGCGCCTGCCGGTCGGCACGGCCTATGCCGTGTGGACGGGCATCGGCGCCGTGGGCGCGGCCGTGGTCGGGGTGGCCGTCTATGGCGAGCCGGCGACGGCGGTGCGGGCGGTCTGCATCCTGCTGATCGTCGCGGGCATCGTCGGGCTGAAGCTGTTCTCGGGCGTGACGGCATGAAAGGCCGGGTGCTGATCCTGGCGGGTTCGGATTCCGGCGGCGGCGCAGGCATCCAGGCGGACATCAAGGCCGTGACCATGCTGGGCGGGTTCGCCGCCACGGCGATCACCGCTATCACCATCCAGAACACCCTGGGCGTTCACGGCGTCCACCCTGTGCCGCTGGAGGTGATCGAGGCCCAGGCCAAGGCGGTGCTGGACGACATCGGCGCCGACGCGCTGAAGACCGGAATGCTGGGCTCGGTCGAGGTGGTGGAGAGGGTCGCCGGTTTGATCGACTATGCGGGGGGCGTTCCGGCCGTGGTCGATCCCGTCATGATCGCCAAGGGCGGTTCGCCCTTGCTGGCGGATGCGGCGGTGGAGGCCGTCCGCCGCCTGATGGTTCCGCGCGCGGCCCTGCTGACCCCCAATGCGCCGGAGGCCGAGGCCCTGACCGGGCTGGAGGTCGCCGATCTGGACGGCCAGCGCCGCGCGGGCGAGGCGCTGTTGAACATGGGCGCGCGCGCGGTGCTGATGAAAGGCGGCCATGTGCCGGGCGCGACAGTGGTCGACCTATTGCTGACAGCTGACGGCGAGACGGTGCTGGAGAGCGAACGGGTCGAGACGCGCCACACGCACGGCACCGGCTGCACCCTGGCCAGCGCCTGCGCGGCGGGGATCGCCAAGGGGCTGTCCCTGCCGGTCGCGGTGGCGGAAGCCTGGGCCTATGTCGCCGAAGCCATCCGCCGCGCGCCCGGCCTGGGTCAGGGGCACGGTCCGCTGGATCACGCCTGGCCGGTGCGGGGCTGAGGCCGCTTGGCGCGGCGCCGGAATCGCCCTCACAGGACGGCATGACCCTGGAAGCTCGCCTGACCGAGATCGTCCGCGCCGACGCGGGCCTGATGCACGTATTGACCGTGATGCGGGAACTGGATCTGCCCGACTGGCGGCTGTTCTCCGGCGCCGTCTATCAGGCGGTGTGGAACGCCCAGACAGGCCGCCCGGTCGGCTATGGGATCAAGGACTACGACATCGGCTATTTCGACGCCGACACCTCCTGGGACGCCGAGGACGCCGTCATCAAGCGCGTCGCCGCCGCCTTTGAGCCGCCCCTGCGCGATCAGGTCGAGGTGCGGAACCAGGCGCGGGTGCATCTGTGGTTCGAAGGCAAGTTCGGCGAGCCCTATGACCCCCTGACCTGCACCGACGACGCCCCGGCTCGCTTCGTGGCTCCGGCCTTCGCCGTCGGCGTGCGGCTGGAGGCGGACGACGCGATCAGCGTGGTCGCCCCCTTCGGGCTGGAGGACGTGTTCGCCATGACCATCCGCCCCAATCCGACGCGCGGCCTGGCCAAGGGTTGGGAACGAGTGATCGCCAACGCTCGCGGCCGCTGGCCCGAGATCACGGTCGTCGACGGGCCTCAGCCGACGGCGTAGCGCGCGGTGATCCCGTCCGGCTGGAAGTCGTGGGCGGCCAGCCGGTCCAGCGAGGCGAGGACGCGCGCGGCGAAGGCGTCGGGGTCGCCCTCCTCGACGGCGGGCCGCAGCCAGTCGGTGACGACGGCGCGCGCCGGATAGGTTCCGACCGGGCCGGGCGCGCTCAGGGCGACCTCGATCCCCTCAGCGATCCAGCCCGCCACGGTGATGAAGAAGTCCATCCCGAGCAGAAAGTCCGAACGGCGCAGGACATAGAGGGTGATGATCCCGTCCTCGACCCCGTCAGGCCGCACGATCACGCCGCTGCGGTCGGGACGCCAGTCGTCGGACAGTTCGACCGCCCGCCACAGGCAGAACCAGACCCGACAGGTCTGCGGCCGGACCTCATGCACGGAACACCCCGCGCCGTCGACGCAATAGGCGCACAGTTCGCCCGTCGGCTTGGCCAGTTCGGGCAGGTCCAGCGGGATCACGCGGCAGCATTCGACGCAGCCGCCGCAGGTGCGCTCAGGAAGAAGGGGCAGGGACATGGCCGCCGTCTAGCGCAGGTCGGGCGCAAATGCGCGGGCTTTGACGGAGTTCTGGCGCACGGGGCGTCCCGCCCTGCGACCCGCCGGACCGCAGGGCGGGGCCATGCATCAGGCGCGCGCGGCCTGGCTGCGGGTCGAGGGCAGGCGCAGATAGGCTTCCAGCGAGTCGTCGAACGCCTTCATCCAGGGCACATGGTGACGCGCCGCCAGCGTGCCGGTCAGGACCGAGCGATAGCATTTGTCGCGATAGCCCATGATGTCGGCCTTCTTGTCCTTCTTCCACTGCAGGAAGATCCGGTTGATGTTGTCGATATCGAGATCCGGATAGTCGGTCTGGGCGATCAGGCGCTTGATGTATTCGCCCTGATATTCAAAGGCCTCGGCATCCGTGCGGATTTCGACCTCCATCTCGCGCCAGTGGTCGTTGGCGGCCTCCATGTCCGCGCGCGACGGCAGCTGGATGCGGTCCATGATGATGTCGCGCGTCAGCCAGGCCTGGGCGTCGAACATGTTGAAGCTGTACCAGAGGTCCTGCATCCCCAGGTAGAACAGCTTGGGATTGGGCGTGAAGGCCACGCCTTCATACAGGTTCAGCGGCCACAGACGGTTGCTGGTCTTCAGGCGCAGTTCGTCCGGCAGGAAGGGGAAGTGGTGCTTGTAGCCGGTGCACAGGATGATGGCGTCGACGTCGCGGCGCGTGCCGTCGCTGAAGTGGGCGGTCTTGCCGTCCACGCGCGTCAGGCAGGGCTTTTCCTCCCAGCCCTTGGGCCAGTCATAGCCATAGGCCGGCTGCGATAACTGGTCGTGACTGATTTCGCGCCGTATTTGTAGCATTGCGAGCCGATGTCCTCGGCCGAATAGCTGGAACCGATCAGCAGCACGTCCTTGCCCTTGAACTCGGCCGCGTCGCGGAAGTCGTGGGCGTGCAGGATGCGGCCGGGGAACAGGTCGAAACCCGGATAGGACGGCGCGTTCGGCGTCGAGAAGTGGCCGGTGGCGACGATCACATGGTCGAACGTCTCGGTGGTGCGGCGACCGGCCGAATAGTCCTTGGCCGTCACGGTGAACCGGCCCGACGCCTTGTCGAAGACCACGTCCTTCACAGCGGTGTTGAAGCGGATGTACGGGCGGATGTTCGCCTTCTTCACCCGGCCCTGGATATAGTCCCACAGGACTTCGCGCGGCGGATAGGAAGAGATCGTCTTCTTGAAATGCTCGTCGAAGGTGTAGTCGGCGAACTCAAGGCATTCCTTGGGGCCGTTCGACCACAGGTAGCGGTACATGCTGGCATGAACGGGCTCGCCGTTTTCATCGATGCCGGTGCGCCAGCTGTAGTTCCACATGCCGCCCCAGTCCTTCTGCTTCTCGTAACAGACGATCTGGGGGATGTCCGCGCCCTTGTCGCGGGCCGACTGGAAGGCGCGGAGCAGGGCCAGTCCCGAAGGGCCGGCGCCGATGATGGCGATACGTTTTGCTTGGGCATATTCACTCTGGGCTGATGGGTCAGAGGCCCCGGCGCAGGGCGGCGCTGCGGCCGCAAATCACACGGGGCGAAAGAAGGGCCGAATCGCCAGCACTCCCAATATATGGAATGAGGTCATGGAATCGGCGCGCGAAAATATAAAACCGTCTTAATATCTTAGAGTTCATACTTATAGAATTAAGTGATTATCTATCTAATTCTTCGATTGATCGGCAACATAAGAACAAATGTATTTTCAGCGAATATGAGGAAATATTCGCCAAGTCGTTCTCATATTGTCATTTCAATCCTTCGATTATGAAACAATGTTGACGCGATCGCAAATTTCGCCCCAGTAAGCACAATTTCAAGGCGCGTCCGAAAAGTCGTTTCTTCCCGCTGTCAGGGCGTTTGGCGGGGTGCGAGCGCGCCGCTCGCCCCGTGCGCTTCGTCCGACTCGAGGACGACGGGGCGGTTGGCGTGCAGCGGCGGCCCGCCGTCCCGCATTCCCGCTGAATTCCGAAGAGAATCCGGCTAGACTCAGCCCATGCATGGTCGTTTTCCGATCCTCTACATCGCCGAGGCGGACGCCGAGGAGGCGGTCCTGTCGTCGGGCGTGTTGGCCCAGTTGGTCGAGGCCATCCCTCAGGCGACCTTCACCGTCGTCGGCTCGCCGGCCAGCGCGCCGCTGTTCGCCGACCTGCCGCGTCTGCAGCGGCTGATCACCCTTGACCGGGATGGGCGCTGGGACTGGATCGCCCTGTGGAACCAGGTGCGCGAGACCAACTGGGGGCTGGTGGTCGACATGCGCGGCTCGACCCTGTCGGGCAAGCTGCGGCGCCAGCGCCGGGCGGTTCGGGGCAAGACCCTGCCGGGCGTGCATCTGGTGGAGCAGGCGGCGCGGACCCTGCAACTGGACGAGATTCCGCCGCCGAAACTGTTCATCGCACGCGATGCGCAGGAAGCGGCCGACTCCCTGATCCCGCCGGGCGAAGGTCCGATCCTGGCCGTCGGGCCGGGCGCAGACTGGATCGGCAAACGCTGGCCCGCCGATCGCTACGCCAAGGTCGCCATCTCCCTTCTGGGCGAGGGCGGGCCGCTGGCGGGCGGACGGCTGATGATCGTGGGCGAGGAGGCGGACCGCGACGCGGCCCAGACCGTCCGCTCGGCGGTCAAGCGGGACCGGGTGATCGAACTGCAGGGGCGGCTGACGCGACTGCAGACAGCGGCGGCCCTGTCGCACGCGGATCTCTATCTGGGCGGCGACTCCCTGTGGACCCAGCTGGCCGTAGCTGCGGGCGTTCCGGCGGTGGCGGTGTTCGGCCCTTCGGACGAGACGCTGAAGCGTCCGTGGACCGGCGTCGCCGTACGCGGCCCGCGCACCCTGGACGAGTTCCACGAACTGGACCCGCGCCTGAACCAGCACATCCAGCACATGATGGACCTGCCCTATGAGCGGGTGCTGAAGGCGGCGAAGAAGCTGCTGGCCGAACGGACGGCCTGATCGCCCTCGGCTTGCGTCTCCAAGCCTTCGGCGCGCATAAGCGCCGGAACTTCAGGAGATGCGCGCGATGACCCAGACCTATGACCTGATCGTTCGGGGCGGCGAGGTGGCCAACCACGCCGGGCGGGGCAAGGCTGACGTCGGCGTCATCGACGGCCGCATCGCCTTCATCGGCGACCTGTCTCAGGCCTCGGCCGGAGAGGTGTTCGACGCGACGGGCCTGACCGTCCTGCCGGGCGTCATCGACACCCAGGTCCACTTCCGCGAGCCGGGGCTGGAGTGGAAGGAAGACCTGGAGACCGGCAGCCGCGCGGCGGCTCTGGGCGGCGTCGTCGCCGTGTTCGAGATGCCGAACACCAACCCCAACACCACCGACCCCGACACCATGGCCGACAAGCTGGCGCGGGCGAAGGATCGGATGTGGACCGACCACGCCTTCTACGTCGGCGGCACCCATGAGAACGCCGAGCATCTGGCCGATCTGGAGCGCCTGCCGGGCTGCTGCGGGGTCAAGGTCTTCATGGGCGCCTCGACCGGCGACCTGCTGATCGCCGACGACGAGGGCGTGCGCAAGGTGCTGTCGAACGTGCGCCGCCGCGCCACCTTCCACTCCGAAGACGAATACCGCCTGGGCGAGCGCCGCAACCTGGCCCGCACCGGCGACTGGACCAGCCACCCCGAGGTCCGCGACGCCGAAAGCGCCATCATGTCCACCCGCCGGCTGGTGGGCCTGGCCAAGGAGACCGGCGCGCGCATCCACGTCCTGCACGTCACGACGAAGGACGAGATGGAGTTCCTGCGTTTCCACAAGGACGTCGCCACCGTCGAGATCACGCCCCAGCACCTGACCCTGGCGGCGCCCGAGGCCTATGAACGCCTCGGCGCCTACGCCCAGATGAACCCGCCGATCCGGTCGCAGGAGCATGTCGACGCCCTGTGGTTGTGGGGGATGCAGCAGGGCGTGGCCGATGTGCTGGGCTCGGACCACGCGCCGCACACGAAGGAAGAAAAGTCCAAGCCCTATCCGGCATCGCCCTCGGGCATGCCGGGGGTGCAGACCTTGGTGCCGCTGATGCTGACCCATGTGGCCAACGGGCGGCTGTCGCTGGAACGCTTCATCGACCTGACCTCGGGCGGGGCGCAGCGGGTGTTCGGCACGGCGAACAAGGGACGGATGGCCGTCAGCTATGACGCCGACCTGACTATCGTCGATCTGAAGGCGAAGAAGACTATTACGCACGACCAGCAGGCCACGCGCTGCGGCTGGACCCCCTTCGACGGCTTCGAGGCGACGGGTTGGCCGGTCGCCACCATCGTGCGGGGCCGTGTGGTCATGAAGGACGGCGAACTGATCGGTCAGGCCCACGGCCAGCCGGTGCGGTTCCAGGAGACGCTGGCGGGGTGAGCGGCCCAAAGCCCCAACTCGGCCTGATCGGCTTCGGCGCCTTCGGGCGGCTGACGGCGAAGCATCTGTCGCCGGGGTTCGACATCCTCGCTCATGATCCGGCGGCCAGCGACGACGAGGGGCTGGCGCGGCTGACCACGCTGGAAGCGGCCGCCGCCTGTCCGGTGGTGGTGCTGGCCGTGCCGGTCGGCGTGTTGGCGGAAACGGTCGCGGCGATCGCGCCGCATCTGACGCCGGGGGCGTTGATTCTCGACGTCGGCTCGGTGAAGGTGAAGCCGGCCAAGGTCATGCTGGACGGCCTGCCTGACAGCGTCGGCATCGTCGGAACCCACCCCCTGTTCGGCCCCCAGAGCGGCAAGGACGGCATTGCGGGGCTGAGGATCGCCGTCTGTCCGGTGCGCGGCGACAAGGCGGCGTGGCGCGTGGCCGCCTTCTGCAGGAAGGCGCTGGGGCTGAAGGTCTTCGTCGTCACGCCCGAGGATCACGACCGCGAGGCGGCGACGGTGCAGGGCCTGACCCATCTGATCGCCAAGGTGCTGCTGGCGATGGAGCCGCTGCCGACGCGCATGACGACGACCAGCTTCGAGCGCGTCATTCAGGGCGTCGACATGGTCCGCCACGACAGCGCAGCGGTGTTCCGCGCCATCGAACACGACAACCCTTTCGCCGCCGAAGTCCGCCGCCGCTTCTTCGACCTGGCCGAACAGGCGCGGTCGGAACTGGACGATTAGGGCCTAGCGCGGTTTCAGGATGAAATCCGCTGTCGCTTCGACCACGCCGGGCGCCAAGGGCAGGGCTGGGTCCATATAGGTCGCGATATTGGCCGCACGTTCGGCGGGCGCGGTCTTCAGGACGTGGTTGACGCCGTCCCAGACGACGAGTTCGGCGCGGGGCTGGGCCGCCTTGATCGCTTCGGCGTCGGTCAGGCTGATTTGAATGTCGGTGGTCCCCTGGCCGATGAAGATCGGGCCGTCATAGGCGGCGGCCATCTTCGCCGGATCCAACGCCAGCCAGGAGATGAGGTAGGGTTGGACCGACGGTCGGAACAGGGCGGCCAGCGATGCAGGCGGATCGGCGACCGTGCGGCCTCCCTCCAGTTCGCCGACGACGGCATAGGCCTCGGCCTTCAGCGGCTCGGGCAGGCTGGACAGTTGCTCGCGCAGCACTGTTCCCGCCGGACGTCCGGCGCCGGACAGCAGCACCAGGCCGCATACCTTGTCGTCGCCCTCCGCCACGGCGGCCAGGGCGACCAGCGCGCCTTCGCTGTGGCCGATCAGCCAGGCGCACGGGCGGCCCGTCTTCGCCGCCGCCTCGGCCGCCCAGGCGCGGGCGTCGTCCGCATAGGCGGAAAAGCGCAGATCGGCCTCGGAGGGGCCGGCGGCGGCGCTCTCGCCGATGCCGCGCTTGTCGATGCGGACGGTAGCGACGCCGCGCTCGGCCAGACCTTCGGCCAGCAGGCGATAGGTCGCGGCGCGGATGCCGACTTGCGGGCTGTCGCCGTTGCGATCCGTCGGACCGGAGCCGGGCAGGATGACGGCGGCCGCGTGGATCTGGCTCTCGGGCGTCAGCAGGGTTCCGTGCAGCGGCGCGGGGCTGGACGGCAGTTCTACCGGCGTCGAAACCGGCGAGAGCAGCAGGGCGGCGGCGAAGGTCAGCATAGATGTCTCCTGAACGTCTTCTGAGTTAGTCGGCCAAGGGAGGCGCAAGGGCAACCCTTGTTCTTTCAGGCGCCGCTGGCCTTGGCGGCAGGTGCGGCCTATGGCTGAGGTTGGTTCAGAATTTGCGAGTTGTTCTCATGGAAATCCGCGATCAGATCGTTCTCATCACCGGCGGCGCGCGCGGCGTGGGCGCGGCGGCGGCGCGGGCCTTTGCGGGGCAGGGCGCGCGGGTGGCGATCAACTGGCGCAGCAGCGGCGAGCAGGCCGAGGCGCTGGCGGCGGAACTGGGCGAGCGAGCCTTCGCCGTTCAGGCTGATGTGACCGACCGCGCGGCGGTGGAGGCCATGGTCGCCAAGGTTCAGGGCCATTTCGGCGGCCCGGTCAGCACCGTGGTCAACAATGCGCTGGACTACAGCTTCAACGGCGACGCCCGCGCCCAGATGGCCGATATTCCGTGGGAAGACATGGAGCGTCAGTTCGCGACCGTGATCCGCGGCGCCCTGAACGTCATCCAGGCGACGGCGCCGGGCATGGGCGCGCAACGCTTCGGCCGGGTGATCAACATCGGCACCAACCTGTTCCAGAATCCGGTCGTGCCCTATCACGACTACACTGCCGCCAAGGCCGCTCTGCTCAGCCTGACGCGAACGGCGGCGGGCGATCTGGGGCCGTCGGGGATCACGGTCAACATGATCTCGGGCGGGCTTCTTCGCACGACCGACGCCAGCGCCGCGACGCCGGAGGCGGTGTTCGACCTGATCGCCGGCATGACCCCGCTGCGGTCCGTCACCACGCCGGAAGAGTTCGCCGATGCGGCCCTCTTCTTCGCCTCGCCGTGGAGCCGAGCGGTGACAGGGCAGAATCTGGTGGTCGACGGCGGGCTGGTGCGGGATTAAGTCGGGCCGACAGTAAAGCCTCAGCCAGGACGGACATCATGAGCGGCGTCATTCTGATCACCGGAGCCACCTCGGGCATCGGCCGGGCGGCGGCGCGTCGCTTCGCCGGCGCGGGCTGGAAGGTGATCGCCACCGGCCGCCGTCAGGAACGTCTGGACGAACTGGTCGCCGAACTGGGCGCGGACCGGGTCCACGCCGCGCCGTTCGACATGCGGGACGAAGCCGCCATCGACGCGGCGCTGGACGCCCTGCCCGAGGGCTTCCGCGACATCGACGTGCTGATCAACAACGCCGGTCTGGCGCTCGGCACGGCCACCGCGCAGGAGGCTGATCTGGCCCAGTGGCGCCAGATGATCGACACCAACATCACCGGTCTGGTGACGCTGACCCACCGGCTGCTGCCGCGCCTGATCGCTCGCAAAGGGGCGATCCTGAACATCAGTTCGGTGGCGGCGACCTATCCGTACAAGGGCGGCAACGCCTATGGCGGGACCAAGGCCTTCGTGCGCCAGTTCTCGCTGGGGCTGCGCTCGGACCTGCACGGGACGGGGGTGCGCGTCACCTCCATCGAGCCGGGCATGGCCGAGACGGAGTTCACCCTGGTCCGCACCGGCGGCGACCAGGCGGCGTCCGACGCCCTTTATGGCGGGGCGGCCCCGATGACCGGCGAAGACATCGCCGAGACCCTGTTCTGGGTCGCGACCCTGCCGGCGCATCTGAACATCAATGCGCTGGAGCTGATGCCGGTCAGCCAGTCGTTCGCCGGCTTCCAGGTGGCGCGCGACTGAGGTTGGTCAGGCCGTCAGGCCTCTGCTGATCGGACGGTCATCCGGTCTAGGCGAATTCCTGAAACCGACCCTGATGAACCATCCGGCGTCGGATTAGCGTGGCTGCGTGCCTGTCCTGTCGACAGGTTTTCGCCGTGTCCGGCCTATTCACGAAGAGCCTCATGACCAGCCCCATCCTACCCGTCGCAGCCCGTCTGGATCTGGCGTTCGAATATGGAAAGGGCGCCTGGCTCTATGACCAGGACGGCAAGGCCTATCTGGACTTCGCCTCGGGGATCGCGGTGAACGCCTTGGGCCATTGCCACCCGCACCTGGTGCGGGCGCTGAAGAAGCAGGCGGGCAAGATCTGGCACACGTCCAACACGGTGCGCATTCCCGAGGGCGAACGGCTGGCGCAGCGGCTCGTCGACAGCACCTTCGCCGAAGTGGTCTATTTCGCCAACTCGGGCGGCGAGGCCAATGAGGCGGCGGTCAAGATGGCGCGCCGTCGCCACGCCGTGGCGGGTCGGCCGGAGCGGTATCGCATCGTCACCTTCGAGGGGGCCTTTCACGGACGCACCCTGGCCATGATCGCCGCCACCGGCCACCCGCCCTACATCGAAGGTTTCGGCCCCAAGGTCGAAGGTTTCGATCAGGTCCGGCTGGACGACTGGGACGCGCTGGAGGCGGTCGTCACGGATCAGACCGCCGCCCTGATGATCGAGCCCATCCAGGGCGAAGGCGGGCTGCGCGTCGTCAAGACCGAGACCCTGGAGCGGCTGCGGCGCATGTGCGACGAGCGCGGCATGCTGCTGATCCTCGACGAAGTTCAGTCGGGCGTGGGCCGCACCGGCCGGTTCTTCGCCCATGAATGGAGCGGGATCGTTCCCGACATCGTCACGGTGGCCAAGGGCATCGGCGGCGGCTTTCCCATGGGCGCCTGTCTGGCGACGCGCCATGCGGCGGAAGGGATGACCCTGGGCACCCACGGCACCACGTTCGGCGGCAACCCCCTGGCCATGGCGGTCGGCAACGCCGTGCTGGACATCGTACAGGACGACGCCTTCCTGGCGCGGGTGTTGAACAAGGCGGTGCTGTTGCGGCGCCAGTTGAAGCGAGTGCAGCGCGTCTACGGCAGGCTGGTCGGAGAACTGCGCGGCGAGGGCTTGCTGCAGGGCTTCTGCGCTCGAGGCGTCGAGGCGCGCGATGTCGTGGCGGCGCTGCGCGAGCAGGGGCTGATCGCCCTGGCGGCGCGCGATAACGTCGTGCGTTTCGCGCCGCCGCTGACGGTGACGGCCAAGGAGATCGCCGACGCAGGAGCCCGCCTCGAAGCCGCCTGCGGGGCTTTGACGCGAGGCGGGCGCTCAAGCAGGGCGGCTTGAGCGCCGCGAAGCGAATTCAGCTCCATCCGATCGTGATGACGGCGATGGTCGCAATGAGCACCGCCGCCGTCACTACGGCGATGGGAAGGGCCAGTATCTGGATCAGGGCGGTCTTGCGCGAAGCGCCGCCTTCCGGCGTATCGGCCCCTTCGAAAGAGCGCCTGCGCGGCCCTGGGTTATGGATGCGCGAGTCTTGGTTCATGGCCGGTCGTCCTGCTTGTCCGAAATCGCGTGAACTGTGGCGACCGGGGCGAGGGTGCTGGCTTTCCGGGTGGTTAGAAAGGTCCAGTCTGTTTCATTTCGATAGGCCGGTTGGCGCGTCAACGGGGGGGCGGTCGTCAAACAGAGGTTCCGGGCGCAGAAAGATGAAGCCGACGTTGTCGAACTGCTGGATGGCCGCCGGTTTGAAATCGAGCGGCGCGTAGACGGGGTGACGGATCGTCACCTCATCGCTGGGTCCGGCGGCTCTCACATGCGCCCGATTATAGGTCGTATAGGTCTGACAGACCTGATTATGGGTCTCGCCGGCTCGTCTCAGGTTCACCACGGGGATGTTGACGGCGGGGGCGCGCATCAGCGTCATCATCCCTTTGAGGCCGGTTTGTCCGGCAATCCGCCAGGCCGGCGCGATGGACGAGCCATGGCGGTGCAGAATGGAGCCCTCGGCGATCAGATCGCCGGCCGTGTCTGTAAATCGAAAGCGCCACAGCTCGCCTTCCTTTTTGATTTCGCTTCGGGTCAGGCGTGCGGGCAGGCGCAGATGCTCGTCATTGTAGCGAACGACGCGCAGCGTATCGTTCCACAGGCCGTGGCAGACCATGTGAAGACCCGGCCGGTTCGCCAGGGCGCCGAAAAACGCAAAGGGGTGGGCGGGCAGTTTCGCTCCCGCGACGGGGGTCGCGAACAGGGATATCTGCAACTCGTGATGGGCGCCGAGGTTGGCCTTGACGAAGTCGCATATCCAGATGGCGGCCAGCGCCCGGCCTCGCGTGTCGAGCAGGGGCGTCAGCCCTTCCTGAGCCAGCAGCTCAGCCGCCTTCTTCCCATCGACCGTGCCGTTCATGCACAGCATGACGCCGTCATAGACATGATAGGGCGTGGTGAGTTCTTCGTCCGCGACCATGACGCGGCCGTCCAACGGAAAGCGTTGAAACAGGAAGTCTTTGGGCTTCATGACAGGCCTTTTGAGCAGGAGTGCAGGCGAATGGGAGCTCCGCCTGGAGGACGGCGCGCCGCGTCAGCGGGGGCTTCAGGCCGACGCCCGGCGATCCATGCTGGGGAGGTTGTTCTGCGTATAGAACCGAAGCGACACGGGGATGGTCGCGCATGATGTCGGCCCGCCTGCACCGGCCCAGCGCCCCGGCGTCAGCCTGGATCTATATGGCCGTCGAACGCGATACGCGTGGGCAACCGCTCGCCGACGAACAGCGCTTCAACTGCTATCCGGCCACGCCGTTTCCGAGCATCTCATGGATTTTCGAGGGCGAGCTGCACATGGCCGCAGAGCGCCCGGCTGTCGCGCAAGGGAGGTTGGGGCGGCCGCTTCCTCGGGTGGTGTTCGCGGGGCCGCATCGACGGCCTGTGGCGAGCTGGTCGCCCGGCGCCGTCCATGCGCTTACGGTCAGCTTCTATCCTGAAGCCCTCGGCCGCGTGCTGGACATTCCCCTTGAGCGTTGTCTGGACGTGATCCTGCCGCTTGAGGCGGTGATGTCGGGGGCGGCGCTCACATGCTTGCTGACCATCGAACGCGGCCCTGAGCCTTTCTCGCGCGTGCAGTCGATCGTCTCGTCCTGGCCATCGGGCCGCCCGGTCGAGCCGAGCGGCGTCGACATTCGGGCGTGGCTGTCCATGATCTGCGCGCGCGCGGCGTCGTCTCCGGATGGGGAGGGCGCGCGCCAGGTGCAGCGCCGCATCAAGGGGTGGACGGGCCAGAGCCGACGCGATCTGCAGCTCTATGAGCGTGTGGAGGCCGCGGCGCTTCACGGCCTTGCGGGGGAGCGGGAGACGGCGTCGGATCTCGCCGCCGCTGCGATCGACGCGGGCTTCTCCGATCAGTCGCATCTTGGTCGGGAGGTGCGGCGGGTGACGGGACTGTCGCCGCGCAGGTTGGAAACCTCGGTCCGGAATGACGAGGGCTTCTGGCTGTACCGACTTCTGAAAGGACGACCGAGGCCGTGAGGGCGGCGGCGCGTGGTCATCCGGTCCTGTCTCGGCTGGAGATCAGCCGGCGCGGCGCCGCGCTGACGTCGTCCGCCGCGGCTTTCAACCGAGAGAGATCGACGTCCAGAACCCGCAGCGCGCGCGCCGCCACGCCTTCCGACAGGCCCGCTATGACGCTGACGACATGCGCGCCGTTAAGAGGGGTTCGCCCCTTCTTGAGCGCCGCCAGTTTCTGCATGACGTCCTGACCCGAAGCGGCGGCGCGATAGACGCCGGCGTTCGCCGTCATCGGCGTGCGGAGCGGGCTGTCCGCTTTCAAGCCCAGTGAACCCAGGCCGTCGTCATACTGTTTCTGGATCGCAGCCTTGAGGCCGTCGGGCGAGGCGCCGGCCTGTTCAAAGGCGCGGCGTGCGGCGCCGTCCGACAGGTCCAGCGCCGCCAGGAGAAGGTGCTCGGCGCCGGACTCCCGCTGCTGGTCCTGCAGGGCGTAGGTTTCCGCCGTTTCGCTGAGAAATTTGATGACGCCTATGTCGACGAGCTTCGACTTGACGCCTTGAAGCATGGCGGTCCCCTTATCAGAAATGGTGGGTCGGCGTGATGTCCGACAACCGCTTGTGGGCGGCCTGTTTGGTGACGCCCAGGGCCTGGGCGATCCGCGCCCATGACCACCCCTGGCCCAGGGCCGAGCCGACGGCGTCGCGTTCGATGCGGTCCGCCAGGCGCCGCAAGGCCACGACTGCGGTCAGCGCCTCGGCGGGATCGGAAGGGACGGCGATGTCGTGCAGGTCGATCATGCGTCAACTTTGATTGACGCGCGTGCGGTTGTCAACAAGGATTGACGACCTGCCTGGACGCACGTCGATGTCAGTCAATGCCTTTCGTGGGAAGAAAGGCGACCGTCTGCCGGTCCATTCGGATCAGGACGCCTGAGCCCAACGACAGCCTGTCGGGCGGCGCGCCGTCGGTCGCAAGGTCGAGCGACAGTAGGCGCGGCGGGTCTTCGGAGGCGCGAAGCAACAGCGTCCAGCCATCCCCGGTCAGCAGGGTTCCGTCGGCGGTTTCCCGCCGCTGCAGACCGGCGTCTTCCAACTGCCGGATCAGAAGGCGGAACATGGGCGGCGTGACCTTAAGGGCCAGGTGATTGATGTCGAAACGCCCCTGGCCCTCTGCACTTCGCGGGGCGAGGATGTGCGCGCGCGACGTCTGCGGCGCCTCCGTCGGGCCGGTTCCCGACTGCCAGCGATGGAATTCCGGGCGGTAGGCCATGGCCCACACCGCGAGATGATCTCCGCCCGCCGTCTCGTCGCACTGTACGGAGTCGTACCAGGGCACGGACGGGTCGACACGACGATAGCGGACGGGCGTGCGCCTGGCGCCGATCGGGCAGGTTCGCCGCCAAATCCGCTCCAGGGCGTCGAGGTCGCCGGAGGCGTCATAGCCCAGAGCCAGGCCGACCTTGCCGACGGGTTCGCCGAAGCGGTTCTCCGGCGCGAAGAACTCTAGATAGGTCTCTCGCCCGCGGAAGAAGACGCGGTCGGCGCCGGGCTGCGGCGGGGCGTAGTCGGGCAGGCCGCCGTCGGCGCGCCCGAGCAGTCGGCTGAGAGGGGCGCTGTCGCGGACGGCCGCGAACGTGGCGGCGTCCAGCACGACATAGACATGGTTCAACGCCGGCGCGGGTCTGGATGCAACGGCGAAGGCGGGCGGTTGCTGGGGCGCGTCCGGAGCTTTCGCGTCGGCCGTGGTCAGCGTCCCCAGAACTGAGAGGACAAGGGCGAAGCGCATCATCTCACCACCGCTTGCTGAGGGTCAGACGCGCCGTGCGCGGCGCCTGGGGGTGGATCTGGGAGAAGCCGCCGGTGATGTAGATGGTCTCGTCAGTGGCGTTGTCGACGTTCAGGCGCACTTCATAGCCCGCTCCGAACCGATAGGCCGCGTTCAGGTCCAGTCGCGTGTATCCGGGCAGGTCCAGGTTATTGCCGGTCGTCGCCGCCTGGCTTGAGGCGTGGAACAGGCCGCCGCCGATGGTCAGGCCGTCCAGGTCGCCGCCGAAAGCCCAGGAAGTCCACAGGGCGGCCTGGTGATCCGACACGCCCGCCAGGCGATTGCCGACGATGAAGGCGTTGGTGTCCCTGGATATCTCGCTGTCGCTGTAGGCGTAGGAGGCGATGATCGTCCATGGATCCAGCGGCCGGGCCGAGACCTCGGCTTCCAGGCCTCGCACCCGGATTTCGCCGGCCTGGATCACCAGGTTGAAGTCGATCGGGTCGGCCACGACCGCATCCGTCTTGGTGATCTCAAAGGCGGACAGCGTCAGTTCGGCGCGGCCGTCGAACGCCAGGGCCTTGGTCCCGATCTCGAATTGCTCGCCGCGCGTGGGCTTGGGCGTCAGGCCGCTCTCCAACAGGCCGGCGTCGCCCTCATTGCGCGATGAGCGCGCCCAGCTGGCGTAGATCGACCAGTCGGGCGTCGCCAGATAGGTCAGGCCCGCGCGGGGCGAGAAGGGGCGGTCCGTGCGGCGCACGCCGGGCTCGATGAAGTCTGCGGCGAAGGCGTAGGTCTCGACCTCTTCGAGCCGACCGCCCAGCAGCAGCCGCCACCGGCTCCATGCGATTTCGTCCTGAACATAGAGGCCTGTGGAGGTGTAGTCGTAGTGACTGTCGCCCACGGGCAGATAGGTCGTCGGACGTCCGGTGCGGACCGGGTTCAACAGGTCGATCGGACGGCCGAAGGCGATCTGGCCGTCGAGGTAGGAGAGCTGGTCGCGGCTGTGGTCGATCCCGATCAGCAGCCTATGGGTCAGGGGCCCGGTCACGACCCGGCCGTATAGTTCCGCCTGAAGGGTCAGGTCGTCCTGGGTTTCGTCATAGCTGACGAAGTTGCGGTTGACCGTCGTGCCGGACAGGGCCGGAAAGCCGTAGTTGAAGAACTGTTCCTCGGGCACGTCGACGGCGGAGATGAAGCCGCCCAGGCGCAGGCGCCAATCCGGGTTGAGGCGGCGGTTGAACTCCAGACCGGCGACCCATTGCTCCTTCTCGATCCGCATGAAGTCCTCGCCGTAGTTGCGGCGCACAGGCTGTTTCAGAAAGGCGGCGTTGTTGCCGAAGCCGCGGTCAAAGGCGGCGTCGCGTTGCAGATATTCCAGCCGCGCCAGCAGGCTGGTGTCGGCGTCGGGGCGCCATTCGACCACGGGCGAGATGTAGAGTTGTTCGTTGTCGACAAGTTCGCGGAAGCTCCCGGCGTTCTCATAGCCGATGTTGAGCCGGGCCAGGACCGCGCCGTCAGCGGTCAGCGGCGTGTTCAGGTCCAGTCCGCCGCGCCAGTAGTCGTTCGATCCCGCGACGACGAAGGCTTCGCCGCCGGCCTCGGAATAGGGGCGTTTGGACACGAAATTGATCACGCCGCCGGGCTCGAACCGGCCGTAGAGGGCCGAGGCGGGGCCCTTCAGAACCTCGATGCTTTCCACGCCCTGCAGGTCGATTTCCGGCTGGCTCACCGATTGGCGGAAACCGTCGCGCAGGGTGGAGATGTTCTGGAAGCCGCGAATGCGGAAGCGCTGATTGCCCGAGAAGCCGATGGTGCGCTGAACGCCGCTGATCGTCTCGGCCGCCTCGCCGATGTTCGACACATTGCGCAGATCCAGCAGTTCTCGCGACACGATGTTGACCGTGTACGGCGTTTCCAGCGTCGGGGCGCCCGACTTGGTCGCCGTCTCGCCGGGAATGCGGCCCAGCGCGCGGCCGAAGACGGTGATGGCTTCCACCTCGGTCACATCGTCGACCCCTGTGACGATGGGGGCGTCCTGGGCGATCGCCGGACTGGCGAGAAGCGCGGCGAGGCCGACGGTTGTGAGCAGCGTTTTCATGAGATCCCCGATGAAATGATTTGGGGTTGTTATGATATAACGTTGCATATAGTCACCCCATAAATGCGATCTGCAGTCACGGCGGGCGCCGGGCGTTGCAGGCGGCCGCAGAGGGGAAGCGATGCAGAGACGGTCCTTCTTGTTGGCGAGCGCCGCCTCGGCGCTGGCTGGGTGTGGCGACGACGCGCGTCAGACGGCCTCTGTCGATGAAGGCGGCGGCGTTCCCATCCCTCTGCGCCACGCCCGTTATCTGCGGCTCGAACGCCATGAAGGGTTCGTCGTGGCCCGGCTGCGCGCGCCGGTTGCGGATCAGAGCGGAGGACAGGCGCAGGAACAGGCGGCCGTGCTGGTGCTGGCGCCGAAGGACGGACCGGCCCCGATCCTGGTCGGGAGATTGCAGGACGCCACGGTGATCCGCACGCCCGTCACGCGGATCGGCGCCAATGCGAGTTCGGATGAGGCCTTCCTGGGGCAGCTGGGGGTCAAGGAGCGATTGGCGGCGGTCGGCGGGCGCGTATCCTATGACGACGACGTCCGGCGCGGCGTCATGGAGGGGCGGATCGGACAGATCGGCTACAACTGGCACGCGCCGCCCAATCTGGATGTCCTGCTGGCGGTTCGGCCCGATGTCTTCCTGATGCGGCTGTCGGACCTGGCCCATACGCCGGTTCTGGACCGGGCGCGTCGCCTCGGATTGACCGTGGCGCCGACCTTCGCCGAGGACGAGCCGACCTATCTCGGGCGGGCCGAATGGATTCGGCTGCACGGTCTTCTGACCGGACGTGAGGCGGAGGCGGATCGCCTCTTCGAACAGATCGAGGCGCGGGTGACGGGGTTGAAGGGCGCGGCGTCGCAACGGCCGCCTGTGCCGATGGTGTGGGCCTATCCGGCGGGCGGCGATCGATGGGTGGTCACCGTGCGGGGCGCCGAACAGGCCTATCTTGCGGACGCCGGCGGTCGGAATCTGCTGCTCCGACCGGAGGATGCGCGCAAATGGTCGTCCGAAACCTTGGCGACCGAGCAGATGCTGCCGGTCGTCGATCAGGCCCAGGTGTGGATCGTGGGCGATCTGCACGCCGCCCCGCCGCGCGGCGCGGGCGTGGAGCGCGGGTCTCCGGCGTTCCGCACCGGCCGCCTGTTCGCCAATACGGGCCGCAGCAATCCCGCCGCCAACGCCTATGACTGGTATCAGACCGCCTTCGTGCGGCCGGACTGGGTGCTGGCCGACTTCGTCAAGGCGCTTCATCCCGATCTGGTCAGCGAGCCTTTCCGCTTCCTGAAACCCGTCGCCCAGGGGACTTACAAATGAGCGCCGCCTTTCGTCCGATCGCCGTGAGTCTGGCGGCCGCCGGCGTTCTTGCGGCGGTCGCCGTCGCCAGCCTGATGATCGGTCAGGTCATGCTGAGCCCCGGCGAGGTGTTGATGGGGCTGGGGTCCATCGGGTCCGGGTCGATGGAAAGCCGCATCGTCGTCGATCTGCGCCTGCCGCGCGTCCTGGCGGCGATCCTCGGCGGCGCCGCCCTGGGGCTGGCCGGCCTGATGATGCAGACCCTGTTCCAAAATCCGCTGGCTGACGCCTGGTCGCTGGGCCTCATGGCGGGCGGCCAGCTGGGCGCCGCCCTGGTCATCGTCGCCGGAGCGGTCGTCGGGCCGGGATTCCTGATGGTCCTGACGGGGTTCGCGGGCCTGGGCGTCGTGGCCGGTTCCGCCTTGGGCATGCTCGCCGTGGCGCTCGCCATGAGCGCGATGGCGCGTCGTGTCGGCGCGGTGACCTTGCTGGTTCTGGGGCTGATGCTGGGGTTTCTCGCCCAGGGCCTGATCAGCGTGCTGCTGCATTTCACCAACCGCAGCCAGGGCCGAATCTTCGCGGCCTGGAACGACGCCACCTTCGCCAATGTGACGTGGAGCGACTTCGTCGCCCTGGCGCCGCTGCTGGGGTTGGGCCTGGTCGGCTGCGTCATTCTGGCCAAGCCGTTGACGGCGCTTCTGCTGGGCGACATCTATGCAGAAAGCCTGGGCGTGAACGTGCCCCGGTTCAGGCGTCTCGTACTGGGCGCGACCATTCTTCTCGCCGCCCCGGTGACGGCCTTCTGCGGCCCGGTGGCGTTCGTCGGTTTGATCGTGCCGCATCTGGCGCGCGGCCTGGCGGGGACCGCCAGGATCGGCGTCCTGATTCCGGCGACGGCCTTGATCGGGGCCGCTTTGACCTTGAGCGCCGACCTGGTCGTTCATCTGCCGTGGGAGCAGCATTTTCTGCATCTGAACGCCATTCTCGCCCTGATTGGCGCGCCTTTGGTGATCCTGCTGCTGTTGCGCGCCCGCAGCCTGAGGGGAGGCGAGAGCTGAATGTTCGCGATCGACAATCTTCAGATCGGATACGGCCGCCGGGTTCTGTCCACCCTCTCGCAGGTCACGGTGGAGCGGGGCGAGTTCATCTGCCTGCTGGGACGAAACGGCCAAGGCAAGTCCACGCTGCTGCGGACCTTCGCCGGCTTCATCCGGCCGGTGGCGGGCGAGGCGCGGCTCGACGGTCGGCCCGTGCGGGAATGGCCCGCCGCCGAACGGGCGCGCAAGGTCGCGGTCGTGCTGACCGATCGACCGCAGGTCGGCGCGCTGCGCGTGTGGGAGCTGGTCGAGATGGGGCGGCAGCCGTACACCGGCTGGACCGGCGCCCTGTCCGCCGATGACCGGGCGATCGCCGCCGAGGCCTTGGCGCAGGTCGAGGGCGAACACCTGCGTGATCGTTTCGTCGACAGCCTGTCCGACGGCGAACGGCAGCGGGTCATGATCGCGCGGGCCCTGGCTCAACAACCGCAGGTGATGTTGCTGGACGAGATCACCGCCTTCCTGGACCTGCCGAGCCGGGTGACGATCACATCGACCCTGCGAAAGGTCGCCCATGAAACGGGCGTCTCGATCATTCTTTCCAGCCATGATCTGGAGCTGTCGCTCAACGCCGCCGACCGCATCTGGCTGCTGCCCGGCGAGGGCCGCTTCATCGACGGCGCGCCTGAGGACGTGGCCCTGTCCGGCGCCATCGGCGAGGCCTTCGACCAGTCGAACCTGGTCTTTTCCCTATCGAGCGGGCGCTTTGAAACCCGCGCCTCGCCGCGAGGCGTGGCCTTTATCGACGCGGCTGGCCCTGCGGGACTCTGGCTGGGCAGGGCGCTTGAACGGCTGGGCTATCGCCTGGCTGAAAGCGCGCCGCAGGCGGACTTCGTCATCAAGCGCTTGCACGAGGGCTATGAGTGGAACGGGCTGTTCCACCCCACGATCGGATCCCTGGCGCGCGCGTTGACGCAACGCTGACCCTCGCAGCCTGCCTATCGTAAACGCCTGCATGGGCCGTAGACGTCGTTAGTCCGTTTGATTGACGGCGCACCGTGCAAGAATTGACGGTAGTCAAAACCGCTTTCCGTTTCGGTGGAAGGGTGATGTGGAATTCAGTTTTTCTTCCTAGACATCGGTCAGTGAAACGAGCGTCTTGGCGGTGAGATGGACTCTGAAGGGTCGAGACGCCACACTAGGTTTACCGCTTCATATTCTGGCGGCGGCGTCCCGACGACTGACGAAGACAGGGAGCGAGCGTCATGAGCGTCAACCTCGCCTTTCACGGCGCGGCGGAATGCGTCACGGGGTCGTGCATGCTGGTGGAGAGTGGCGGCGCGCGCTTCCTGGTGGATTGCGGGATGTTCCAGGGCTCCAAGTCGCTCAAGGCGCTGAACTACGAGCCCTTGCCGTTTGAGGCGGATTCGATCGACGCCGTCCTGCTGACCCATGCGCATATCGATCACTCCGGCCTGCTGCCCAAGCTGGTCAGGGCAGGCTATCGGGGGCCTATCTACGCCACACGGGCCACGCGCGATCTTTGCGAGGTCATGCTGGCCGACGCGGCCGAGATCCAGGAAGGCGACGTCGCCCATCTGAACCGCCGCAACCAGAGGCGGGGCATCCGCGGGGTAGAGCCCATCTATACGACGGCGGACGTCGCGCCGACGTTGCGACTGTTTCAGACCGTCAAGTTCGGCGAAATGATCGACCCGCTACCGGGAATCCAGGCTCGGTGGTGGCCTGCCGGGCACCTGCTGGGCGCCGCCTCCATTGAGGTTGTGCTCCATGAGGACAAAGGGCCGGTGCGGCTGTTGTTCTCGGGCGATCTGGGATCCGGCCATCAGCCCTTGCTGCCCACGCCTGACGGCCCAGTCGGGGTCGATCATGTGATCCTGGAATCCACCTATGGCGACCGCGTTCGCGAGGCCGTCACGCCCGAAAGGCGTCGGGCTCTGCTGGCCAAGGAGATGCACGACGCCAAGGCGGCTGGGGGGCCGTTGCTGATGCCGAGTTTCGCCGTCGGCCGGGCCCAGGAACTGATCTTGGATCTTCTGGCGGTGATGCGCGATGAGCCGGAGCTGGCGACCGAGATCTTCCTCGACTCGCCGCTGGCGATCGAAGCGACCGATGTCTTTCTGAGGCGCGGATGGAATGCCGAGGCGGAGGAGAACCCCTACCTGGAGCTTCGCGGCGCGACGCGCCTTCACTATCTGATGCGGCCTCAGGAAAGCGATGGGCTGGAGCGGTTGCGCGACTGGCACATCATCCTGGCGGGCAGCGGCATGTGCGACGCGGGCCGCATCAGACGGCATCTGAAGCGATTGCTCTGGCGCCGTGAAACGACGGTCCTGATCACCGGTTTTCAAGCCGTGGGAACCTTGGGGCGGGTGTTGTTGGAAGGGCGCCGACTGGTCCGCATCCAGGGGGATGACGTACGGGTCAATGCGCGCATACGCGAAATAGACGCCTACTCGGCTCATGCCGACGCCGACGGCCTGGTGCAGTGGCTCAAGGGCCGCATGCCGGTGACGGGAAAGGTCTTCCTGACCCACGGCGAGCCTGACGCGCGTTCCGGCCTGGCGTCCCGTCTCATGCGGGCGGGCTTGGAGGCCGAAGCCATCGTCACGCCGATGCTGGATTCGGCGTTCGCCCTCACGGCGACAGAGGCGCAGCCTCTGGGGGCCGTTGGGCGGTTGAGGCCTGGGGCGGCGAGCCGGCCTGACTGGCGCAACGGGCGCGCCGCGCTGCTCGGCGACATCAATGAGGCCCTGCAAGGCGCGCCTGACGACGAGGCTCGTGAAGCCCTGTTGGCGCGATTGCGCGACGCCCTGGAGGCGCCGTCCCATCTTGACGGCCCTCGCGCACCGGCGACGACTCTCGTCCCCGGCGGCTGAAAAGGAGGCTCCGATGAAGCAGGTTCTGATCGTATGCCACCCCAGGGCCCGCAGCTTCACCATGGCCATGGCGGGGGCCTACGCCGCCGCGGCGCAGAATGAAGGCGGCGAGGTGGTCGTGCGCGATCTCTACCGCCAGGGCTTCGATCCCCTGCTGCACGCCGAAGAACTGCCGAGCGATGAAGGCGCTCAGGCGCGTCCGGACGTGGTGGCCGAACGCGCGGTCATCGATGAGCATCGGCCAGATATTGCCGCGCGTATTGCCTCTCAGGTCCAGGACATAGCCGCAGGTGCGCGGGCTGGCGTCGGCGACGGCGCCGAACAGGCGGGAGGCGTTGGCGATAGCCTTGTCGCCGAAACCGGAGACAGACGGCACGGTGATCAGCGCCGCGTCGTGATTGGGGCCAACAGCAAGCGTGTGGGCCTCGATATCCGTTCGCTTCGTGAACTGGGATTTGGGACGAGGTCGAGGCGGCGCATCAGGCAAGAGCGGGCGGTCGCGATATCGCTCGCGCCAGGCGGCGATGGCTTCGGGAGTGGGTTGGACGAAGGAATGGCCGTCGCCCAGTCCCTGCGCCAGGGCCGCCCAGGCCGGAAGCATGTCGATGTCGTCGCGGGCCCCTTCGACGCGACGGCTCATGTCCTCGGCCACGGCGTCCCAGTCGACCTGCCGGCTGCGATAGGCGACGGGGCGAACGACAGCGATCGCGTCATTGATGCGCGCCTCGGCGTCGAAAATTTCGGAAGCCTGCTGCGTCAGCGAGAGGGCGGCGAGATAGGAAGGAACATGACTGACCAAGATCAGTGTTCAGGATTGGTAGTCAGCTGATCCGGCGCGCGGCCAGTTAAATCTCGGTCATGCGGACGGAAGCGTGCGCCAGACTGGGGGGAGCACTTGAAGCTCTGGCCAAGCCCTGCTCCTGGCGCGGTCCGGCGCCACCCTGGGCTAGCCAGCCGTGACGTGCGTCAGTTTATCCGGATTGCGGACGATGTAGATCGCGCGGATGCGCCCATTCTCGACCTCCAGGGCGGTCGTCTGGAGACGGCCGTCCGGATCGTAGCTGATATAGCCGGGCAGGCCGTTGATGACCGCCGTGCGGATGAGGACGGGGCGCCGTTCAGCATCGCGCGAAACATGGCTGAACAGCCGGACAACCTTGTCGACCCCGTGGGCGCCTGATCGCCAGGTCCTTTTCTGTCCGCAAGCCCAGTCGAACGGGCACGGAAGGGGCCTGACGCACTTGGTGGTCGGGCAGTTTGACGACCCTCTCGGGGGAAGCCCAGGGCTTCCCTGTTTTTTCGATGACGGCGAGCGTCCACGCTCGCAACACCTCTGTTCTACTCTATTTCTGGACTTCCCGTGATGACCCAAGAGGACCCGATCAAAGCCATGGGAGGCGGTAATAAGCCGGAGACGGGCTTCGCCGCCAGCGACGCGACCGACCCCTATATCTGGCTGGAGGAGGTCGAGGGCGACCGCGCCATGGCGTGGGTCAAGGCGCACAACGAGACCTCTCTGGGCGTGCTGCAGGGCGATCCGCGCTATGAGGGCCTGCACCAGCAGGCGCTGGACCTGGTGCAGTCGCGCGACCGCATCCCCTCGCCCGGCTTCACCCATGACGGCCACGTCGACAACTTCTGGCAGGACGCCGAGCATGTGCGCGGCATCTGGCGCCGCACGACGCTGGACTCCTACCGCACCGACGCGCCGCAGTGGGAGACGATCCTGGACATCGACGCCCTGTCGGCGGCCGAAGGCGCCAACTGGGTCTATAAAGGCGCGTCCTGCCTGCCGCCGGACGAGCGTTACTGCCTGATCTCCCTGTCGAACGGCGGCAAGGACGCGGTGACGGTCCGCGAGTTCGACAGCGTCACGAAAACCTTTGTGGAGGGCGGCGTCAGCCTGCCGGAATCCAAGGGCGGCGCCAGCTGGATCGACAAGGACACCCTGCTGATCTCGCGCGACTTCGGCGAGGGCTCGCTAACGGACTCGGGCTATCCGCGCACGGTGCGTCTGATGAAGCGCGGCCAGAGCGTCGATCAGGCGGTCGAGGTCTTCGCCGGTCAGCAGACCGACGTCTCGGTTTCGGGCTACACCCTGCGCGACGCCGACGGCGTGGTGCAGGCGGTGCTGCTGAACCGGGGGATCAACTTCTATGAGAGCGAGACCTGGCGCCTGAACGCCGACGGCTCGACGACCAGGCTGGAACTGCCGCTCAAGTCCAACATCAACGCCCTGGTCGCCGGCCAGCTGGTGGTGACGACGGACCAGGACTGGACCGCGCCGTCGGGCCAGGACTTCAAGACCGGCGATGTGATCGCCTGGAACCTGCAGGCCTGGCTGGCCGATCCCAAGACCCCGGCGCAACTGGTGATCCGTCCCGGCGAGCGCGAGGCGATCGAGGGCGTCAACGCCACCCGCAACAAGCTGGTCGTCGCCCTGTACGAGAACGTGCGCGGTTCGGTCTACGTCTATGACCCGGCCGACTGGAGCCGCACGCGCCTGGACCTGCCGCAGAACGTCTCGGTCGGCGTCGGTTCGGCGTCGGAGCGCGACGACAAGATCTTCGTCAGCGTCACCGGCTATCTGAACCCATCCAGCCTTTATCTGGCCGATGCGGCGACCGGCGCGGTCGCCCTGACCAAGGCCCTGCCGGACAAGTTCGACGCCAGCGGCATGCGCGTCGATCAGTTCGAGGCGCGCAGCGCTGACGGGACGATGATCCCCTATTTCGTCGTCCACAAGGACGCCATGGCGATGGACGGATCGAACCCGACGCTACTGTACGGCTACGGCGGCTTCCAGTCGTCGTTGCTGCCCGGCTATTCGCCGACGGTCGGCAAGCTGTGGCTGGAGCGCGGCGGCGTCTATGTGATCGCCAACACCCGCGGCGGCGGCGAGTTCGGCCCGAAGTGGCACCAGGCGGCCCAGCAGGAGAACCGCCAGCGCGCGCACGAGGACTTCCAGGCTGTAGCCCAAGACTTGATCACGCGCGGCGTCACCTCTCAGCCGCACCTCGGGATCATGGGCGGCTCGCAGGGCGGCCTCTTCATGGGCGCCATGCTGACCCAGCGCCCGGACCTGATCAATGCGGCGGTCATCCAGGTGCCCCTGTTCGACATGCTGCGCTTCCACAAGCTGCTAGCCGGCGCCTCGTGGATCGGCGAATACGGCAATCCGGACATCCCCGAACAGCGGGCCTGGATCGAGCAGTATTCGCCCTACCAGAAGCTGGCGGCGGGCCAGCCCTATCCGGAAGTCTTCATCCACACCTCGACCAAGGACGACCGCGTCCACCCCGGCCACGCCCGCAAGGCGGCGGCGCGGATGGAGGAGCTCGGCTATCCGGTGCTCTTCTATGAAAACGTCGACGGCGGCCACGCGGCCGGCGCCAACCTGCGCGAGACGGCCCGCCGCATCGCGCTGGAATACACCTATCTGACCCGTAGGCTGATGGACGAGCGGGCGGGCGGATGATGAGGCCCTCGCGAGCCGGGCCGTCAGGGCCGGGGTCGCGAGTTCCTGCGCGTGACTCAGGTCTATTGGAGTGTGAGATTGGGCCCGGGCGATACGGGGGTCTGATCCGAATCGTCGAGATCGTCCGAGGTCGACTCTCTCGGCTTGAGGTCGCCCAGGGCGTTCCAAAGGATTGTCGCCTTGGAGATGGCGATGAGATTCTCGTCCGACGCGTCGCGCCACCTGAGAAACTTCACCATATCCTCTTCGGAAACCTCGCCGCTCGTCATTCGGACAAGCCAGACATAGGCTTCGTAGTTGAGTTCGTCCGACGGCTCGAACGGCGGCTCATCGTCATGGTCCGAGTCTTTGGGCTGAGTCATTTCTCCATAACGACCTAGACCGAGGAATGTGGCAAGCCGCCATCAAAATAGCGGCCTGCCTTGAGAGGCGCCCTCGCGCGAACGCGAGGTGGAGCGACAAGACGCTTTTCCGGGGGCGTCGCGGCCGATCAGGCGCCTTTCTCGGGACAGGCCGAACCTATCCTGCCAGAAGTCGCTGAGAGATACAGTCGCCGGCGCGGTCGCAAAGGGCCTGTTGGGGAGGTAGCGACGTCGAAAGGCGGATCCTGCCTGCTCCCCCTCCTGTCTCGGGCAGCGAGAAGATCTTGGACGCGGTCCCTAGGCTTGAAGCGGCGCCGGTCGTTGCTCGACCGCCCTTATTTCGGATCAGGCAGCGCTCAGGAGGGCCAGAAGGGCGAAGCTGGCCAGCCAATGTTCGCCCATGTAGTCGCCGGTCACGTGGGGCAGGGCGGCTTCGAGATGGATAGCCGCCGCCCGTTGGCCGATCGCGTGGCGGGGGTCATGGGCAGGCAAGGAGGCGATAATCTCGCGCCAGCACCAGCCGCGGCTCAGGTTCAGGCCGTCCAGATGGGCGATCTTGCCGTCGGTGCGGTCGCTGACGCGGGCTGGCGACAGCAGGGCGGCGGGGCGGCCGTGATTCAGGTGCGGCAAAAAGGCGTCGAACCATGCGCGGAATTCGGTGGCGGGCAGGACGCGTCGCATCAGTACGGCTTCCATCAACGCCGGCGACAGGAACTCGTCTTGGGACGGCTCCCAGGCCTGGCAGTCGCGGTCCTCGGCGTACCATCGACGCGCGGCGTTCCGGCATTGGTTGGCCAGAGCCGGGTCGTGCGCATCGGCGTAGTCGAGCGTCAGGCGCAGGGCGAAGGCGGTGCTGGAGTGGGTTCCTACCCGCACGGGATAGTCGGCCAGAGGCAGGAAGGCTTTGAACCGTTCGGCGAAGACCTCAGCCAGGGGCCGGAGGGTTTCGGCCCAGCGGCGGCCTTCATCCGTGTCGTGCCGTTCCAGTTCCGCCGTCAGCATCAGCAGCCAGGCCCAGCCATAGGGGCGCTCGAACCCCCGGCTTTCGGGACGCGCCAGATAGGCGGCCTCGCCCGCGACCTTCTCTACCGTGAACAGGTCGTCGGCCAGGGCGCGGATCTGCGCCGCCTCGGCCATCTCGGGGTGCAGGCGATAGAGGGTGAACAGGGTCCACCAGCCGTGGACGCAGGAGTGCCAGTCGAAGCTGCCGAAGAAGATGGGGTGCATGTCGCGCGGGGTGCGGGCGTCCTGCGGTCCGGTCAGGACGTGCATGATGATGTTGGGGTATTCTCGCGTCACATGGCCGAGCGCCGTGGCGGCGAAGCGAGAGGCCAGGTCAGGGGTGAGTGCGGGGTCGGTGACCGGGGCGTTTGTCATCATGTCAGAACCGGAAGGCGAGGAAATACATCAGCAGCATATTGGCTACGAGCATGATGGCCGCTGTAGGAATTTGCGCACGGATGACGCCGTTCAAAGGCGAGTTGCGGTCGGGCAGTTCCAGCAGGTTGGCGGGCACCACGTTGAAGTTGGCGGCCATGGGCGTCATCAGCGTGCCGCAGAACCCCGCCAGCATGCCGATGGCGCAGACGATGGCCGGATCGCCGCCGAACTGATGCACCACGATGGGCAGGCCGATGGCGGCGGTCATCACCGGGAAGGCGGCGAAGGCGTTGCCCATGATGATGGTGAACAGGGCCATCCCCGCGCAATAGGCGAAGACGGCCAGGAAGGCCGAGGTCATGGGGATGACCCGCGCGATCAGATCGCCCACCACCTGACCCACGTCGGCGGCCAAAAAGACGGCGCCCAGCGAGGCCAGCATCTGCGGCAAGAGGGCGGCCCAGCCGATGGAGTCCATCAGGCGGCGCCCCTCTTGCACCGGGGCCATGACCGGCGGACGGAACCAGACCATGGCGGCGACCAGGGCGACGACGCAGCCCAGACCCAGCGAGATCAGGGTGGTCTGCACCGGCGAGATCAGCCAGGCGCCGGCGGGCGTGTGCTTGGCCAGCAGGGTGCCGCCGACGGCGACCAGAGGCACCATCAGGGCTGGCACGAACAGGGCGTTCTTCCAGCGGGCGGCGCTGACCAGACGCTGTTCAGGCGAGGTGGTGGCGGGCTTGCCGACGCCCAGCTTGCCGGTCGCGCCGATGACGACCAGGGCGATAACCAGCAGGCCGTTGCCGAACCCGCCGAGCCAGGAGCCGAAGAGCAGGGAGACGGCGATCAGGCCCCAGAACAGGGCGCTGCGGAACCGCGTCGGGTTTAGCGGATCGCGCAGACTGAGGATGGAGAAGGCCGCGAACATCAGGCCGGTGGCGACATAGGCGTGCTCCAGCGTGATCATTGACCGGCCTCCGCGTCTCCAGCGACATCGGGAACGGTCATGTCCTTCTTCACCTGCCGGTCGAACATCAGCAGCCGCACGCCGTGAACGATGAAGGCGACGATGGCGGTGGGAATGGCCCACAGCGAGACGTGAAGGGCCTCTACGCGGATGCCCGCCTGCTCCAGGAAGCCGACGATCAGGACGATGGACCCGATGGCGATGAAGATGTCCTCGCCAAAGAAGAGCCCGATATTGTCGGTGCCCGCCGCCATGCCGCGGATGCGGAACCGCGCCTTGTCGGTCAGGGGGCCGTGCGTGCTCTCGGCCGCGCCTTCCGCCATGGGGGCGATCAGAGGCCGCACCATCTGTGGATGGCCGCCGAGCGAGGTCAGGCCCAGGGCCGAGGTCGCCTGACGCACGAGGAGGTAGATCAGCATCAGCCGCCCGGCTGTCGCCGCCTTGACCCTAGTGACCAGATCGCGCGCCCGTTCCTGAAGGCCGGCGCGCTCCAGCAGGCCGATCACCGGCAGGACCAGCCAGGTGATGTGGAAGTAGCGGTTGTCGTTGAAGGCCTGGCCAAAGCGCGAGATCGTGTCGATACCTGCCGTCAACAGACCCTGCGCGTCGACGCCAGGTCTAACCGCCGCCAGCACCCCGGTGGCTATGGCGGCGATCAGAATGACGACCAGCGGATTGATCCGCGCGACAAAGCCCGCGACCACGATCAATATTCCCAGCAGAACCAGCATCGGATCACGCCCTCCCCAGACGGACTTCTAGCGAATGGTTGCGCGGTTCGGTCGGATCAGGAAGCGTCTTTCGCGCCGAAGCCGAAGCCGCCGCCGCCAGGCGTCTCGATGACGAAGACGTCGCCGGGCGCCATGGCGACCTCGGCTGTGGCGCCCAGCGGCTCGACCCGACCGTCAGGCCTTTCGACCCGATTGATCCCGGCCGCGCCGGGTTCGCCGCCGTTTGCGCCGAAGGGCGGCACACGGCGATGGTTGGACAGGATGGCCGCCGTCATCGGTTCAAGGAAACGCATCCGCCGCACGGCCCCGTCGCCGCCGCAATGCAGGCCCGCGCCGCCCGAGCCGCGCCGGATGGAGAATTCCTCCAGCAGCACGGGGAAACGCGTCTCCAGCACCTCGGGGTCGGTCAGGCGGCTGTTGGTCATATGGGTCTGGACGGCGGCGGTTCCGTCGAAGTCAGGCCCGGCGCCCGAGCCGCCGGCGATGGTTTCATAATACTGACGCGCCTCGTCGCCGAAGGTGAAGTTGTTCATCGTCCCCTGGCTGGAGGCCAGGACGCCCAGCGCGCCGTACAGCGCATCGACCACGGCCTGGCTGGTCTCGACGTTGCCCGCCACCACGGCGGCGGGATAGCGCGGGTTCAGCATCGAGCCTTCCGGCACGATCAGCTCGATCGGCTTCAGGCAGCCTTCGTTCAGCGGAATGGCGTCGTCCACCAGGGTGCGGAAGACATAGAGGGTCGCCGCCCGCGCGATCGACAGCGGGGCGTTGAAGTTGGTCGGCAGTTGGTCGTTGGTCCCGGTAAAGTCGACGACCGCGCTGCGAGTCTGGGCGTTCACGTCGATGCGGACGCGGATGACGGCGCCGTCGTCCATCTCATAGGTGAAGGCGCCGGGTTTCAGGGCGGCGATGGCGCGGCGGACGGCTTCCTCGGCGTTGTCCTGGACGTGGCCCATATAGGCGATGACGACGTCACGGCCGAACTCGCCGGTCATGCGGATCAGCTCCTGGGCGCCGCGCGTGCATGCAGCGACCTGGGCCTTCAGGTCCGACAGGTTCTGATCGACATTGCGCGACGGCCAGGGACCGGAGGCGAACAGGGCGCGCGTTTCCGTTTCGCGAAGCTTGCCCGCGTCGACCAGAAGGAAGTCGTCGATCAGCACGCCCTCGTCGTCCACAGTGCGTGAATCGGCGGGCATGGAGCCGGGCGTGATCCCGCCCACGTCGGCATGATGGCCGCGCGCCGCGACGAAGAAGGCGGGCTCGGCGTCATTGTCCAGAAACACCGGCATGATGACGGTGATGTCGGGCAGGTGGGTGCCGCCGTTGTAGGGGGCGTTCAGCATGTAGACGTCGCCGGCCTTCATGCCCCGGCCATCCCGATGATCGCCGCGCGAGGCGATGACGGTGCGGATGCTCTCGCCCATGGACCCAAGGTGCACCGGGATATGCGGGGCGTTGGCGATCAGCGACCCGCCCGCGTCGAAGACGGCGCAGGAGAAGTCCAGACGCTCCTTGATATTTACCGAATAGGCGGTGGCGCGCAGGGCCTCGCCCATCTGCTCGGCGCAGGCCATGAAGCGGCTGTTGAACACCTCCAGCATGATCGGATCGACGTCCGTGCCGATGGCGGTGCGAGCGGGCGGGGCGACGACCCGCTTCAGCAGCAGGTTGGCCGCCGCATCGACGGAAGCGCGCCAACCGGGCTCGACCACGGTGGTGCCGGTTTCTTCCAAAAGGATGGCCGGGCCGTCGATGTGGGCGCCGGGCCGCAGGGCCTCGCGGCGATAGACGGGCGTCTGGCGCTCCGCGCCTGCCATGCGAACGCTTAGGGAGGCGACGGCTTCGGGCGCTGTCGCTGCCTTGTCGAACGTCTGCGACGTCTCCGGCGCCTGATCCGAACGGCCGACGGCCTCGACCTCCAGAGTCTCGACCACCAGGGCCTTGTCCTCGGCGAAGAAGCCGAAGCGGCGACGGTGCGTCTCCTCGAAGGCGGCGGCCATGTCGGCGGAAGGGCCGAAGGGTACGGTCAGAGGGGTGTCTGATCCGGCGAACTTGATCTCGGCGCGGGCGATGGTCGAGACGGCGGCGGCGTCGAAGCCTTGGGCCGTCAGGTCGCCGCGCGCCGCGCCGGTCAGTTCCTTCACCCGTTCGGTCAAGGCGGCGTCGACATCAGAGCCGAGGGGCAGGGCGACGGTGGTCTGACGGATGGCTCGGACCTCGGCCAGGCCCATGCCATAGGCCGACAGCACGCCTGCGAAGGGGTGCAGCAGGACCTGGGTCATGCCCAGGGCGTCGGCCACCAGGCAGGCGTGCTGTCCGCCCGCGCCGCCGAAACAGTTCAGCACGTATTTGGTGACGTCATAGCCGCGCTGGATGGAGATGGAGCGGATCGCCTCGGCCATGTTCTGCACGGCGATGGTGACGAAGCCTTCGGCCAGTTCGCCGGGCGTCGTGGTCCGGCCCGTGGCGGTCGTGACTTCGGCGGCCATGGCCTCGAACCGGGTCCGCACGGCTTCGACGTCCAGCGGCTGATCGGCGTGAGGGCCGAAGACGGCGGGGAAGAAGTCGGGGCTGAGCTTGCCCAGCATGACGTTGCAGTCCGTCACCGTCAGCGGCCCGCCGCGACGATAGGCGGCCGGTCCCGGCACGGCCCCGGCGGACTCAGGGCCGACCCTCAGGCGCCCCCCGTCGAACCGGCAGATGGAGCCGCCGCCCGCCGCCACGGTATGAATGCTCAACATTGGCGCCCTCAGGCGGACGCCCGCGACCACGGCGTCGGAGGTCCGCTCATAGTCTCCGGCGAAATGAGACACGTCGGTCGAGGTGCCGCCCATGTCGAAGCCGATGGCGCGGTCGAACCCGGCGGCCCTAGCCGTCTCGGCCATCGCCACCACGCCGCCTGCGGGTCCCGATAGGATGGCGTCCTTGCCCCGGAAGGCGTCGGCCGCCGTCAGCCCGCCCGACGACTGCATGAACTGCAGCGGCGTGGCCTCGCCCAGGTCGGTCCCGACCCGATCGACATAGGCCCTGAGGATGGGCGACAGATAGGCGTCGGCCACGGTGGTGTCGCCGCGCCCGATCAGCTTGATCAGGGCGCCGACCTCATGGCTGACCGAGACCTGCTCGAAACCGACCTCGCGCGCGATCTGCGCCAGGCGCGTCTCATGAGCGGTGAAGCGCCAGCCGTGGACCAGGACAATGGCGATGGCGCGGAAGCCCGCCGCATGGGCGGCGGTGAAATCGGCCCGCGCCTTGTCCTCGTCCAGCGGACGATCCAGCGCGCCGTCGGCGGTCACGCGTTCGTCGATCTCGACCACGCGGTCGTAGAGCTGATCGTTCAGGACGATGTGGCGCACGAACAGTTCGGGTCGCGCCTGCCAACCGATCCTCAGGGCGTCTCCAAACCCGGCGGTGATGGCCAGCAGGGTCGGCTCGCCCTTGCGCTCCAGCAGGGCGTTGGTCGCGACCGTGGTGCCCATCCGCACCTCATCGACCAGACCTGTGGGTAGCGGACCGGGCGCGGCCTTCAGGATGCGTCGGATGCCCTCGACGGCGGCGTCGGCGTATTGCTCGGGATTGACCGACAGCAGCTTGCCGGTTTGCAGCGCCCCGTCCGGCGCACGCGCGACGATGTCGGTGAAGGTGCCGCCGCGATCAATCCAGAAACGCCAGTTTGAACTCATGTCATCCATCTGATCTGTGATCGGCACCAAGCTTGACCGGAGCTCGGCGCCATTTCGTGAGGATCATCCGATTTCGGCCTTTCAAGACGTGCCGATTTTGATCTTTTCGCCAGTTCTTTTTGTTCCAGGCCGTCGATAGCCGGGAGAAGGGTCAGTCCGCCCAGTTCAGGACGACCTTGCCCGACTGACCGGACTTTATGGCCTCGAAGCCCTGCTAGAAGTCCTGATACGGCATCTGGTGGGTGATCAGCGGCGTCAGGTCCAGACCGGCCTTCAGCAGGCCCAGCATCTTGCGCCAGGTGGTGAACATCTCACGCCCATAGACGCCCTTGATGGTCAGGGCCTTCAGGATGATCGCGCCCCAGTCCGTCTCCATCGGCTTGGACGGAATGCCCAGCAGGGCCATGCCGCCGCCCATGATCAGGGTGTCGACGCACTGCTTGAAGGCGATGGGCGAACCCGACATCTCCAGCGCCACATCGAAGCCGACCTTCAGGCCCAGTTCGTGCATGACGTCGCGCAGATCTTCCTTGGTGGTGTTCACCGTGCGCACGCCCGGCGCGACCTTCTGCGCAAGTTCCAGGCGGAAGTCGTTGATATCGGTCAGGACCACAGTGCGGGCGCCCGCATGGCGCGCCACGGCGGCGGCCATCATGCCGATGGGACCGGCGCCCGTGACCAGCACGTCCTCGCCCAGGAGGTCGAACTGCTGCGCCGTGTGCACGGCGTTGCCGAACGGGTCCAGGATCGAGCCGATCTCATAGGGCACGTCGTCCGGCAGCTCGATGACGTTGAAGGCCGGGGCCACCACATATTCGGCGAAGGCGCCCTGGCGGTTCACGCCGATGCCGCGCGTGTCGGGGTCCAGGTGGAAGTGACCGGCGCGGGCCGCTTCGGAGTTCAGGTCGATGACGTGCCCCTCGGCCGAGACGCGCTGGCCGACCTTGAGGCGGCGATCCACGTCCTTGCCGATGGCGACGATCTCGCCGGCGAACTCGTGGCCGGTGATCATCGGCACGGGCACGTTCTTCTGGGACCACTCGTCCCAGTTCCAGATGTGGATGTCGGTGCCGCAGACGGCGGTGCGGTGCACCTTGATCAGCACGTCCTCGTCGCCCGCGACGGGAATGGGGGCGTCGATCAGCTCCAGCCCCTCGGCCGGTTTCGTCTTGGCCAGGGTCTTCATCATGTCCGCCATCAAATCACTCCCGGTTCTTTACCAGCCGCCGTGAACGCCGCCACGGCGGCGTCGATCTGTTCGAAGGTGTGGGCCGCAGACATCTGGGTGCGGATGCGGGCCTGGCCGCGCGGCACCACGGGGAAGCTGAACCCGATGACGTAGACGCCCAGCTCCAGCAGACGCGCCGCCATGTCCTGCGCCAGCTTGGCGTCGCCCAGCATGACCGGAATGATCGGATGCTCGCCCGGCAGCAGGTCGAAGCCCGCCTCGGCCATGGCTGAACGGAACCGCGCCGCGTTGGCGAACAGCTGGGCGCGCAACTTGTCGCCCTCATCCCCCGCGGCGATGCGGATGGCCTCCAGCGACGAGCCGCAGACGGCGGGCGCCAGGGCGTTGGAGAACAGATAGGGCCGCGCCCGCTGCTTCAGCAGTTCCACCACGCTCGGCCGGGCGCAGATGAAGCCGCCCATGGCGCCGCCCAGCGCCTTGCCGAAGGTGCCGGTGACGAAGTCGACCTCGACGCCGCAATGCGCAAACGAGCCCTTGCCCTTGTCGCCCATGAAGCCGGTGGCGTGGCAGTCGTCGACCATGATCAGGGCGCCGTACTGGTCGGCCAGGGCGCGGATGTCCTTCAGCTTGGCGACATAGCCGTCCATCGAGAAGGCGCCGTCGGTGGCGATGATGATCTCGCGCGCGCCGTCGGCCCGGGCCTGCTTCAGCTGGGCCTCCAGATCGGCCATGTCCGAGGTGGCGAAGCGATGGCGCTTGGCCTTGCACAGGCGCACGCCGTCGATGATCGAGGCGTGGTTCAGGCTGTCCGAGACGATGGCGTCGGCCTCGGTAAACAGGGGCTCGAAGATGCCGCCGTTGGCGTCAAAGGCGGCGGCGAACAGGATCGCATCTTCAAAGCCGAGATAGTCGGCGATCGCGCGTTCCAGTTCCTTGTGGATTTCCAGCGTGCCGCAGATGAAACGGACCGAGGCCGTGCCGGCGCCCCACTTTTGCATCGCTTTGACGCCGGCCTGGGTGACGCGCTCGTCGCCCGCCAGCCCGAGGTAGTTGTTGGCGCAGAAGTTCAGAACCTCGCGGCCGTTCACCGAGATCACCGGCCCCTGACGCGAGGCGATGACGCGCTCGGGCTTGGTCAGGCCCTGCGCATCGATGTCATCCAGTTCGGCGGAGATGCGATCGTAGAAAACCGTATTGGTGCTCCGGGTCATGAGTTTTGCAGCCCCTGCGCGTCACCGGCCTCATAGCCTGAGATGAAGGTATTGAGCAGGCGGACGCCGTAACCCGTCGCCCCCTCTGGAACGGTCGGGTCCGTGAATTCCTTGCGCCAGACCGGGGCGGCGAGATCGATGTGAGCCCAAGGCGTGTCGCCGACGAAGCGCTGCAGGAACAGCGCCGCCGTAATGGCGCTGGCCGGGCGGCCGGCCAGATTTTTCAGGTCGGCGATCTGACTGTCGATCAGCTTCTCATAGGACTTGGTCAGGGGGAGGCGCCAGACCGGCTCACGCTCCGCCTCCCCGGCCCGCGCCAACCGGTCGGCCAGGTCGTCGTCGTTGCTGAACAGGCCGGCGACATCCATGCCCAGAGCGACGATGACGCCCCCCGTAAGGGTGGCAAGGTCGATCATGACGCGAGGCTGGAACCTCTCCTTGGCGTACCAGAGGGCGTCGGCCAGAACGAGGCGACCTTCGGCGTCCGTATCTATGACCTCAATGGTTTGGCCGCTCATGGATTTCACCACATCGCCTGGGCGTTGGGCCTGCCCGTCGGGCATGTTCTCGACCAGACCCAGGACGGCTACGACATTGATCTTCGCCTTGCGACCCGCCAGGGCGAGCATGGCCCCGGCCGCGGCGGCGGCCCCCGCCATGTCGGTCTTCATCTCGTCCATTCCCGCTGAGGGTTTGATGGAGATGCCGCCGGTATCGAAACAGACGCCCTTGCCGACAAAGCAGACAGGGGCCGCTTCCGGATCGGCCGCGCCCTTCCACTGAATGACGGCGAGCCGGCTTTCACGGGTGCTGCCCTGGCCGACGCCGAGAAGGGCGTCCATGCCGAGCGTCTTCATCTCGGCTTCGCCGAGAATTTCGACCTCAAGTCCCGAGGATTCGAGCGCCTTGACCCGCTGGGCGAAGGCGTTGGGATAGAGGATATTGGAAGGCTCCGAGACCAGATCACGGCTGAAAACCACGCCGTCGGCCAGGGCGGCGAGAGCTTCATAGGACTGACGAGCCGCGTCGGGCTCGTCGACCAGAATCCGAAGGTTCAGGAGGGACGGAGCGGTGTCCAGCTTTTGTCGCGTCTTGTAGTTATCAAAGCGATAGGCGGACAGGCGTGCGCCGAGCGCAGCCCGCGCGGCCGTCTCCGGGGTGCAGCCGAAGTCCAGAACGAGCTCGGACAGGCCGGAGGTGACGATGGCGCGGCAGGCCCGGGCGGACGCGATCTCGACGGCTTCGGCATCGTTAAAATCGGTGCACCCGACGCCAATCACCAGAAGACGGGCGGCGTCGACGCCCTGGGGAGCCAGGATGTCCAGGATTTGACCGGTCGAGCCGACGAAACGTCCAGCCTCAGCTGCCCGTCCGACAGCGCCGGCCGTAGCCCCGTCCAGAACGCGCGCCTGGGGCGCATAGTCGAGCGCCTTGCCCTCGGCGCTGCGGGCGAGCACGGCCTGGGCGAATGGGTCTCGGCCGCCCTGGAAACGAAACTGATCTGCATGGCTATCTCCGTGAAGGAACGGGACGGAGGCGCGCCGACGCCTCCGTCGTAAGCCGCTGACGACGGCTCGGGACGCCGGCGCCTCCACTGGCGAAGGGAGGGCCGGCGCCGCGCCGCGACCTTGGTTGGGGGCGAGGCCGCTGCGCGGACCAGCCCTTTGATCGAAGCGTCGTGCGAGGCAATATGCCTCGGGTGCCAGAGCCGCGAGTTGCACCCTCAGACGCATCTTCCTGCTCAGTCGGAAAGGTCGGGCGGCCACATGACAAGTCGCCAGAAGCCGATGCGTGGGCGCCGCAGCAGCGGCGGGTTCGCCCGATAGCCGTGCCATGCACGGTTGGGCGACCGTGCGCCTGGAGGGGCGAAGAGGATGAAGGGCGCGGCGTTTCGGAAGATTTGACCTGGTCCCGGCCGAGCTCCGGCCACGGCAGGTCGTCTCGCCTGGGACGACAGGTCGAGTGTGATCAGCGGCGCGCGCCCCGGCCCGGCGGTCCTGCCTTGGCGCCTGGCCCCTCAGTGAAGGCGCGATCTGGTTCGACGAAAGGCGGTGGGCGGGACGCCGAAGCGCGCCTTGAAGAGGCGGGAGAAGTGAGAGAGGCTGGCGAAGCCGACGGCGTAGGCGATTTGAGCGACCTGATCCTCGCTGCGTAGAAGCCGATGCTGGGCGTTGAGAAGGCGCAGTTCCATCATGACCGCATTGAAGGTCGTGCCTTCATCCGCGCAGGTCTGGTAGATTGTGCGCGGTGAACACTTGAGGCCTGCCGCGGCGTTCCGAGCCGATAGTCCGGGCCTATCGATGTTGCGGACGATGAATTGCATGATGCGTCCTATCCTCCCAGCCACCCGTGGCATGGGCGCATGGTCTTCGGCGCGGGCGCTGAGCGCGGTCTTGAGGAGGCCGGCGAGCATTTCCGTGCCCTGCGCCTCGGCGTCTCCTGCGCCTTCTTCGGCCAGAACGGCCTCGGCCAGGGCGGTGATGACGCCGGAGGCGAAATAGCTGCGGCTGATCCTCAGGTCTGGTGTGACGGCGAACCGGTCGAGAAAGCGGTCGATGGCCCACCAGGCAGGGAGGTCGAAGATCAGGGCCTGGAGGCGGTCCGGCGAATGGAGCGAAACCGGGAGCCAGCCGCAACAGACGAAGATGTCTCCCGCCGAGAGCGGCGTACTCCGCCCCCACTGCCGAACCTCCAGTTCGCCCTTTTGGAGGAAGACGACCTGGACACCCCTTTGGCGGCCCTCACCTTCGCCTCTGAGGGCGCAGTCGAAACGACCGCAGGAGAGGGCGTGACAGACGGCGACGTCCCGCTTGACGGTGCTGAGGCGCCAATCGGGTCCATATCTGTGCGCTGGCGTGATGCAATGAGGTGAAGAGCCTCGGGACGCAGGTGGGTGTAGCGTCGAAGCATCTTCCAATCCTTGTGGCCAGTGACCAGCGCGACCTGGGGGATTTGAAATACTGCCTCGAACAAGCGGCTAGTCCCTTCATGGCGAAGGTCGTGACAGGTCCGCTATTCCCAGAGCTTTGCAGGCTCGGGTGAACGCCGTGCCCGCTGATCGGTGATTAAAGGGGAAAATGCGCAGGTCCGTGTTTTTGCGGGAGGGGCGCTGTCCCTCTATCAGCGCGACGGGATCGAAACCGGAGACGGAGAGGAGCGGGATGCGCTGGTCGTTCCCCGTTTTCTCACGAGGGTCTTTCCGGTCGCGAATGGTCAGCATCTTGGTCCGGGCTGTGTAGTCATCCCAGACGACTTTGAAGATCTCTTCCTGGCGCATCGCCGTAGCGATCGCGAACCGAATGACGGTTCCCATTGGCGAGGCTTCTCGTCGAAGTGGCTGATCAAGCGTTCCAGTTCTTCTTCGCTGGGGCGGCGATCTCGCTCGACGCCCTTGCCAATCAAACCAAGGCGCTTGAGGGCGAGGCGGGCCATATCAACAGCCTCAACTGAGACAGCCAGGCCGTGAACCGCTGCGGCATGGGAGAGGATGAGCTTGATCGCGCCGATGTCGATGCTCAGCGTCATGGGGCCGGCGCATTCGGTGGCGCGGCTCCGACCGAAGTCGATGAACAGTTGTCGATCCAGTTGGGCGATCTTTTTCCCGCCCAGGCGTGTCTTCAGCATCTTGAGCGTCGCCGCCTTCGATCGCCTGGGCGCCTTCCCGACGGACTTCATGTCTTCGATGTGCAGGTCGATAAGTTCGCCAAACGTGCGAAGCCGCGCTGATCGTGATGGGGTAGGGACCTCGCCACGATCAATCCGCCCCTCAGCTTCGGTGGCCCATCGGCGGGCGTCATCGCGTTTGAGGAAGGTCTGGCTTATATAGCGCCCCTTCCGTCTCACCTGGGCCCGCCACGTTCCTGACGGGAGTTTCGAGTAGGTCGCCATTTCGTGCACGCTCTGGGTGCGTGAGGTGTCGAGACTCGGGCAAACGTCGCAACACGTCGCAAGTTCGAGTGCACACGTCGCCTTCCAACATTTTGATCTTAATGAAAATGCTGACAAATCAAGATCGTAGGTTGTCCGTGGCCCCGATGATGGACTGGACCGACCGCAATTGCCGGGCGTTTCACCGCGCCCTGAGCACGCGCGCCCTGCTCTATACGGAGATGGTGACGGCCCCGGCGGTGATCCACGGCGACCGCGACCGCCTGCTGGGCTTTGACGCGGTGGAGCATCCTGTGGCGCTGCAACTGGGCGGGTCGGACCCGGCCCAATTGGCCGAGGCGGCGAAGATCGGCGAGGCCTATGGCTATGACGAGATCAATCTGAACGTCGGCTGCCCTTCGGATCGGGTGCAGTCGGGCAAGTTCGGCGCCTGCCTGATGCGCGAGCCTGAACTGGTGGCCGACTGCATGGCGGCGATCAAGGAGGCGGTCAGTGTTCCGGCCACCGTCAAATGTCGCATCGGCGTGGACGATCAAGACCCTGAGATCAGCCTGTTCGCCACGGTCGACGCCTCGGCCGCCGTCGGCATCGACAGCTTCATCATTCACGCGCGCAAGGCGTGGCTGAAGGGACTGTCGCCCAAGGAGAACCGCGACGTGCCGCCGCTGGACTATGCGCTGGTGCGACGGCTGAAGCGCGAGCGGCCGCATCTGTCCATCAGCATCAACGGCGGCATCGGCGATCTGGATCAGGCTGAGGCGCATCTGAGGGCCGACGACGGCGTGCAGCTGGACGGCGTCATGCTGGGCCGCGCCGCCTATCATGAGCCCGCCCTGATGGGGCAGGTCGATCGGCGCATCTTCGGCGAGACGACGCCGGACGTGGATGTGTTCGAGGCGCTTGAGCGTTACCGACCCTATATGGCCGCGCGGCTGGAGGAGGGGGCGAACCTGGCCGGCATGACCCGGCACATGCTGGGCCTGATGCACGGCCGGGCGGGGGCGCGCGCCTTCCGCCGCATCCTGACGGTCGAGGGCGTGAAGCCCGGCGCGGGGCTGGAGGTCGTCGATCGCGCGGTCGAAGCCGTGCGCGAGGCCGAGGCGCGCAAGGCGGCCTGACCGCTCGCCTCCGCTCATCTCGGCGAAGGGGCTGACGGCGCGACGGCGGACGGCTAAGCCATGGCTCATGACCCTGCCCCTGTCCGAACTCGCCCTGATGCTCGCCGCCCTGGTCGGGGCGGGGGCGGTCGCGGGGGTGATCGGCGGCCTGTTCGGCGTGGGCGGCGGGACGGTTCTGGTGCCGGCGCTGTTCTACGCCTTCTCAGTGCTGGGCGTGGGGGGCGAGAGCAATCTGCACGTCGCCATCGGCACCTCGCTGCTGACCATCGTCGCCACTTCGCTGCGTTCGCTGGCGACGCACCGCGCGCATGGGGCGGTGGACGAGCAGGTGTTGAAGACCTGGACGCCCTGGGTGGCGTTCGGCGGTCTGATCGGGGCGGCGGTCGCGGGCTTCACCTCCATGGAGGGGCTGGCGATCGTCTATGGCGTCTGCCTGCTGCTGATCGCGGCGCAGATGGGGCTGCTGCCCGAACGGTTCACCTTGCGAAAGGATATGCCGACCGGCTGGGGGCGGCGCGGCGTGGGCACGGGCATCGGCCTGCTGTCGGCCATGATGGGCGTCGGGGGCGGCAGTTTCGGCGGCATGACCATGACCCTGTGCGGGCGGCCGATCCATCAGGCGGTGGCGACGGCCTCGGGCTTCGGCCTGGCCATCGGCGCGGCGGCGGCTCTGGGATTCGCCGTCTTCGGCTGGGACGCGCCGGGGCGGCCGCCGCTGTCGCTGGGCTACGTCAATGTGCCGGCGGCGGTGATCATGGGGCTGTTGACGGCGTTGACGGCGCCCTATGGCGCGCGGCTGGCGCATCGGCTGGATCGGAAGATGCTGCGCCGGGCCTTTGCGGTCTATCTGCTGCTGACGGCCCTGTCGGTGGTGCTGAAGGCGCTGTGACCACGATTAAGTAGATGCCCGCAGGCGGGCGCTAACACTTTGTCGAACAAGCGCGGGCTAGGAGCGAGGCTGAACCTCTCTCCCCGAGCCTTAGAGTCATGTTGCAGAACCTGTCGGTCCCCAAGAAGCTGATCCTGTCCTTCATGGCGGTGATCGCGGCGTGCGGGGCGGCGACCCTGATCGTCCTGTGGTGCGTGGCGTCCCTGCAGCGCGCCGATGCGGCGGACACGGCCTCGCGCGAGGTGATGAAGGCGTCGGACCGCCTGATGGCCGCCGCCGTAGAGCAGCAGAACGCCATGCGCGGCTATGTCGCCAGCCGCGATCCCGGCTTCATCGAGTCCTTCAACCAGGGCGGCGCCGACGTGAAGTCGCGGATGGCGGACCTGGCTGCGTCCGATGTCGAGGGCGCCTACGCCGCCGAGCAGACGGCGCTGATCGCCGCCACGGCCGACTTCGAGAAGAGCGCGGAAGGCGTCATGGCCCTGGCGCGCGACCCGGCGACGCATCAGGAGGCCCTGGCTCAACTGGCCACGGCGGCGCGCCTGTCGGACATTCGCCAGGCGGTCGGTTCGATCCGCGAGAAGGAGGCCGTTCACGCCCAGGCTCGCGCCGAGGCCAAGGCCTTCGCCTTCACTGAGGCCTATGTCGCCTTTGCTGTGGGCGGGGTGCTGGCCCTGGGCATCGCCGTGGGCGCGGCCCTGTGGCTGATCGGGGCGTTGAGCCGCCCTGTCGAGGCCATGACGCGCGCCATGACCCGTCTGGCCGGCGGCGATCTGAACGTCGCCATTCCGGCGATCGGCCGTCGCGACGAGATCGGCCGCATGGCCGACGCCGTCCTGACCTTCAAACAGAACGCCGAGGAGAAGGTGCGCTTGGAAGCCGAGGCCGAGGCCGCCCGCGCCGCCGCCGAGGTCGAACGCCAGGCCCAGGCCGAACGCGACGCCGAGGCCGCCCGCCAGCAGGCGCGCGTGGTCGAGGGCGTGGCCAAGGGGCTGGACCGGTTGTCGCACGGCCAACTGGCCTTCCGCCTCAATGATCCGTTCGCGCCTGAGTATGAGGGGCTGCGCGCCGACTTCAACGCGGCGATGGACAAGCTGCAGGGCGTGATGCGGGTGATCGTCGAGCGCGCCGCCGCCATCGGCGCCAGCGCCCGTGAGATCTCACAGGCGTCCGACGACCTGTCGCGCCGCACCGAACAGCAGGCCGCCAGCCTGGAAGAAACCGCCGCCGCCCTGGAGCAGATCACCGCCACCGTAGCCCGTTCGGCCGAAGGGGCGATTGAGGCGGGCGGCGTGGTTCGCGGCGCTCAGTCTGAAGCCGTCGAAGGACAGGCCGTGGTGGGTCGCGCCATCGCCGCCATGGGCGAGATCGAACGCTCTTCCTCCGAGATCGGCGCCATCATCGGCGTGATCGACGAGATCGCCTTCCAGACCAACCTGCTGGCGCTGAACGCGGGCGTCGAGGCGGCGCGGGCGGGCGACGCGGGGCGCGGCTTCGCCGTTGTGGCGTCGGAGGTTCGCGCCCTGGCTCAGCGTTCGGCCTCGGCCGCCAAGGAGATCAAGACCCTGATCACCGAGTCGGGTCGTCAGGTCGGCGTGGGCGTGGCCCTGGTCGGCGACACCGGCCATGCGCTGGAACGGATCGCCGGTCAGATCCAGCGCCTGACGGTCATCGCCGAAGAGATCGCCGCTTCCTCGCACGAGCAGTCCAGCGGCCTGCAGCAGGTCAACATCGCCGTGAACCAGATGGATCAGGTGACGCAGCAGAATGCGGCCATGGTCGAGGAATCGACCGCCGCCAGCCACGCCCTGGCCTCCGACGCGGTCGAGTTGGACCGCATGATGGGTCAGTTCGCTCTGGACGATGCGCGCGACCTGGATGCGCGCGGACGGATGGAAGCCCTGGCGCGAGCCGTGGCTTAAGCGAGGAATTCTCCCTCCCGATCATGGGAGGGAGAAGCGCGCCTCGCGCTTACGCGGCCGCCTTCAGCGTCACCGCGTCCAGGGCCTGGGTCAGGTCGGCCAGGATGTCGTCCTGATCCTCCAGCCCGACTGACAGGCGCAGCAGGCCGTCGGTGATGCCGGCCGTCACGCGGGCCTCGGGCGTCATGGCGGCGTGGGTCATGGTGGCCGGGTGGGCGACCAGGCTTTCGACGCCGCCCAGGGATTCCGCCAGGGTGAAGACCTCCAGCCGTTCGATCACCTGGCGCACCGCCTCGGTCCCGCCGTTCAGTTCGAAGCTGAGCATGGCGCCCGGCCCCGACTGTTGCCGCGCAGCCAGGTCGTGGCCAGGGTGGCTGGTCAGGCCCGGATAGTGGACGGCCTTGACCGCCGGGTGCAGCTCCAGCACCGCCGCGACCAGGCCGGCCGTCGCCTGCTGGCGCTCGATGCGGGTGAACAGGGTCCGCAGGCCGCGCAGGGTCTGATAGGCGTCGAACGGCGAGCCGGTGACGCCCAGACAGTTGGCCCACCAGGCCAGCTTTTCATGATCGGCCGGATCTGCCGCGACCACGGCGCCGCCGACCACGTCGGAATGGCCGTTGATGTATTTGGTGGTCGAGTGGACCACGATGTCGGCGCCCAGCTCCAGCGGCCGTTGCAGGGCGGGCGACAGGAAGGTGTTGTCGCACGCCACCTTGGCCCCCGCGGCATGGGCGCGGCGACAGACCTCGGCGATGTCGGTGACGCGCAGAAGGGGGTTGGACGGCGTCTCGACCAGCACCAGCTTGCACCCGTCGGCCAGGGCGGCGTCCAGGGCGGGGCCGTCGTTCTGATCGACGAAGGCGACGCGGAAGTGGCCCTTTTTCGCGCGGGCGGTCAGCAGGCGGTGGGTGCCGCCGTAACAGTCATGGGGGGCGATCAGCAGGTCGTCCGGCTCCAGCAGGCTGAGCGGCAGGTCGACCGCCGCCATGCCGGTGGCGGTGATGACGGCGCCGGCGCCGCCTTCCAGCTCGGCCAGGGTCTCGGCCAGCACGTCGCGGGTCGGATTGCCCGAGCGCGAATAGTCGTATTTGCGCGGCTGGCCGAAGGCGGCGAAGGAGTAGTTGGACGACAGATACAGCGCCGGCATGACCGCGCCGTGAGCCGTGTCCGTATCGACGCCCGAGCGGGCGGCGATGGTGCGGGGATCGGCGGGACGGGCGCGGCTCATTGGTCGATGTCCTTCAGTACGGAGGTGAGGATGTCGGCGACCAGCTTGTCTTCCTTCAGGAAGGCGTCGTGGCCGTAGACGGAGGCGTGTTGTTCAAAGCGCCAGAGGTTGGGCAGGCGGTCGGCCAGCTCCCTCATGTCCTCGATCGGACACAGGCGGTCGGTGGTGAAGCCGATCAGGGTGACGGGGGCGCTGATGGCCTCGGGCTCGACGCGGTGGCGGTCGATGGAGTCCGACAGGCTGAGCCAGCGCGAGGGGGTGGTGCGGTCGCGATAGGCCCGGCCGCGCGCCTGCAGATAGTCGCACACCGGATAGGCCTGGCCCGCATGGCTGGGGGCTTCGGAATCGAAGCGGTCGCCGAACTCTTCCTGGGTGCGGTAGGTGGTCATGGCCAGTTCGCGCGCCAGACCGACGGCCTGATCGATGCGGCCGGTTTCAAGACCCAGTTGCAGGATGCGGCGCTGGATGCCGCGCCAGGCCGTGGCCAGCGGGTGCGGGCGGTGGGCGGCGGACACCACCACCAGCTGCTCGGCCCAGTCGGGAAACAGCTCGCCGAAGGCCAGGGCGATCATGCCGCCGTAGGAACAGCCGATGAAGGCGGCGACCTTCTCGACGCCCAGATGGTCCAGCAGCAGGGCCAGCAGCCGCGCCTGATCCTGGGTGGTGATGGTCAGCGGGGTCTTGGCGTCCTTGACGCCTTCGCCGAATTCCGGCGCGAAATCAAAGGCCAGGACGCGGAAACGGGTCAGGTCGATCGGGGCGCGCACGCCCACGGCGCCGGACCACCAGCCCAGCCCCTTGGTCTCGGTGCGGTGGACGTAGCGGTCGGCCGAGATGCCGCCCGCGACCACGATCAGCGGGGCGTTGGCCTTGCCGTGCAGGCGGCCGATGACTCGCTTCTGGGTCAGGGTTCCGCCGAAATCCAGTTCGAAGTCGTCGGGGATCGCAACCGCGACGTCATGGGCGCCGTCGCGCTGAAGCAGTTCCGACGGACGGCGCGCGGCCCGGGCGCCGATCTGGGCGCAGCCCTTGGGCGCAGGCGCAGCGACGGAGGCCTTACAGGAAGGCTCTTCGGTGGTTTCGGTGGAAATCAGGGCCAAGGTCATCGCATCACTCAAAGGTTCGGCTCACCGGCGAAACCCATGCGTGACAGACCTGTGGCGCGTCGCCTTATCGACGCTCCACCCATCTCTCGCGGTCCATTCAGGCAAGCCCGAAGAACCCCGCAGGAGTTGGCACCGTTTCGGGCGGAACCCGATGGTTGCCCCGGCGTCAAAGGGCCTAATCCCTCAGCCGGTCTTGATGAGTGAGCTTACGGTGCGGTTGCGAAGAGCGCCGGTCAAGCGAAAAATTTCACCCCATTTCGTCGCTGGTGGCACATGTAGGTGGCGAAAACGGCGTCCTGAGACGATGTTGCGAAAAATTCTTTCGAGACGGGGTTGACGCGGCGCGGCGCCCTGGCTCACCCTAAGGCACGATTTTCAACCGGACGCCGCCTGTGCCTTACCGCCTCGCCAGCATGAAGACGACCCTGATCGCCGCCTCGGCGACGGGCCTCTTCGCGTCCATGATTACCACCACCGGTACCACCACCATGCCCTTGCGGGCGGGGACCGGATGATGCGCGCCGTCTAGGCGAGAAAACGCAGAAAACCGATCACCCGCCCGGACCTCCGGGCGGGTTTTTTATTGGCCCGAACCCACCTCGATCACCCCCGACCCTCCCGAAATCCTCCCATACCCAGCCTTCAGGAAACCGCCCATGCCCGCCTCTCTCGCCCTCGTCGCCGATCAGTCGAAACCGGTCGAAGCCCTCGCTTCCGCCGCCGAAGTGGTGGTGCTGAAGTTCGGCTCCTCGGTCCTGCGCGACGCGTCCCAGGCCCCTGCGGTCGCCAGCGAAATCTACGGCCACGTCCGCGCCGGCCGTAAGGTTGTGGCGGTGGTCTCGGCCCTGGCCGGACAGACGGATCAGCTGCTGGCCGACGCCCGCAGCCTGGGTCTGGATCACGAGAACGAGCTGTTGCCCGCCTATGTCGTGCTGGGCGAGGAAAAAGCCGCCGCCCTGGTCGCTGTCGCCTGCGACCGGGTGGGGCTGGACGCGGTGGGTTTGTCGGTGCGCGAACTGGGCATCGTCGCCGAAGGCCCGGCCCAGCACGCTCGCCCCGTGTCGCTGAAGGGCGAGCGTCTGCATCAGGCCCTGGCCGAGCATGAGGTGGTGGTGGTGCCGGGCTTCGGCGCGGTGCGCGCGAACGGCCGGACAGCCCTGCTGGGGCGCGGCGGATCGGACCTGACTGCGGTGGTTCTGGCCGCTGAACTGGGCCTGAAGCGGGTGCGTCTGGTGAAGGACGTCGACGGCCTCTACGACCGCGATCCGGCCTCGGAAACGGGCACGCCGCTGCGCTATCGCCGGGCCAGCTGGGACACGGCGCGTCAGGTCGGCGGCGCCCTGGTCCAGCACGATGCGATCGACCTGGCCGAGGCGCGCGGCGTCGATATCGAGGTCGCCGCCCTGGGCCGCGCCGAGGGCACGATCGTCGGCGAACGCGGGGCGCCTCCGGGCCCAGTGCAGGCGGCGGCGCCGTTGAAGGTCGCCGTGGCCGGCTGCGGGGTCGTGGGCGGCGGCCTGCTCAGCCGCCTGCTGCCGGACGACCGCTTTGAAGTGGTCGGCGTCCTGGTGCGCAACCCGTTGAAAAAGCGCGACGTCTCGGCGCCCGCCGAACTGTTCACCAATGACGTCGAAGCCCTGCTGGCCAAGAAGCCGGATCTGGTGCTGGAGGCCCTGTCCGAGGGCGAGGCGGGCCACGCCCTGATCCGCCGTGCGCTGGAGGCGGGCTGCGACGTGGTCAGCGCTAACAAACAGGCGGTCGCCCGTGATCCCAAGGGGCTTCAGGCCCTGGCCGACGCCAACGGCTGTCGCGTCGCCTGGTCGGCCTCGGTCGGCGGCGGCTCGCCGATGATTGAGACGCTGCGCGCCGCCCGCGCTGCCGGTCCGGTGGCCGGTTTCGAGGCGGTGCTGAACGGCACGGTCAACTTCATGCTGCAACGTCTGGGCGAGGGGGCGACCTTCTCGGACGCCCTGGCCGACGCGCGCGCCGCCGGCTTCGCCGAAGAAGATCCCTCGTCCGATCTGGAAGGCTTCGACGCCGCGGCCAAGGTCAAGCTGCTGTCGTTCGAGGCGTTCGGCCGCTCGCCCGACGATCTGCCGCGCGACGTGCTGGCGGCGGAGACGGTGCTGGGCGACCGCCCGGTGCGTCAGATCGGCGCCTGTTTCGAGCGCGACGGCGAACTGGACCCCTATGTGCGTCTTGACGGCGAACTGGAAGACGCGCTCTTCCTGTCGCTGAACGGAGAGCGCAACGCCTTGAAGGTCTATGGTCAGGACGGCCGGGTGTGGACGTGCAAGGGGCGCGGCGCCGGGCGCTGGGCCACGACCGAGAGCGTCCTGGCCGATGTGGCCGATGTCATGCGCGCCCGCCGCGCCGCTGCGGAGCTTGTCTAGTCATGGCCGTCTTCACGCCCGTCACGCCGCAACAGGCCGACGACTATCTCATGCGCTACCCTCTCGGCGGGCTGGTCGAACTGACCCCGATCGCCGAGGGGGTCGAGAACACCAACTATCGTCTGGTGACGGAGAAGGGCGCCTATGTCCTGACCCTGTTCGAGGGGCGGACCGAGGCCTCGGCCCTGCCGTTCTGCCTGGGCCTGACCGGGCGGTTGGCGACGCAGGGCTTTCCGACGCCCGCGCCCGTCGCGGATCATCGAGGCCAGGTGATCGGCCGTCTGAACGATCGCGCGGCCGCCATCGTCGAATGGACGCCCGGCGCCTGGAAGCGCCAGCCGACGGACAAGGATCAGTATCGCGCCGGTCAGGTGCTGGCCCTGCTGCATCTGGACGCGGCCGACTATGACGGCGTGCGCGAGAACCCGGTCGGGCCGCGCGCCTGGGCGGACCTGGCCGCGCGCTGCGATACGGTGGCCAGAGGCGAGGACCGCCGGATGCTGGAGCAGATGCAGCGCCTGCTGCCCGATCTGGCCCGGCCGTGGAGCGACCCTTCGCTGCCGCGCGGGCCGATCCACGCCGACTACTTTCCCGACAACGTCCTGTTCGCGACCAACGAGCATGGGGCGACGGATGTGGGCGGGGTGATCGACTTCTATTTCGCCTGCGTCGACGTGCTGGCCTATGACCTCGCCATCGCGCTGAGCGCCTGGGGGTTCGACGCCGAGGGGCGGCCCATGCCCTCTGCCCTGCGCGCCTTCCAGAAGGGCTATGAGTCGGTGCGGCCTCTGTCGGACGCCGAGCGCCAGGCCCTGCCGGAACTCGGCGCGGCGGCGGCGGTGCGCTTCACCCTGACGCGTCTGCACGACCGCCTGTTCCACGACCCTTCCAACCTGGTCACGCCCAAGGATCCGGCGCCCTTCTTCCGGCGGCTGGACTACTGGAAGGCGGCGGAGCCGGCTTAGGCGCATCGGAGAGCGTATCGGCTAGACAGGCGCGAGCTGATGTTGGCGTATTCGTGGTTTCCAGCCAAGGGTATCACGATGGTCTGCTTTCGCCTGCCTCTAGTGGTTTTGTTTGTCGGAGCGAATCTCGCTTCGACGGCCTCCTTGGCGTCTTCAATATCCTTACAGGACGTGTCGGCGGCCCATATCCTGCAACTTCTTGATCTTACTTCGTTCCAGAACTCGACGGGGCCGTCGCGAGAGGCTGGCCGTAGACGCCCACGCGATTGGTCCTTCACGCAGATGAACGTTGCAGATGGTGTCGCAACGCTGGAGCGGCCGAATGATTGGGCATTGAGTTTGCGCATCATCCGAATAACGCCAGACGGCGTCATCGCTTGTTTTCAGGATCGCGCCCTGAATGGCGGATCATACGCGACCCAGTCGGCGCTTCGAGTTGTCGGCGACAGCTTGGCCGGATACCGCGTTGCCGAAGAGGGGCTTGTCGAACCGACCTGTTCGACGCTGCCCGGCTAAGGCTGAAACTGGACTGTTTCTTACCCGGCGAACCCCTTCACCGCCGCCAGGGCCGCTTCGGGCGTGTTCTCGATCACCGTCAGGCGCTCCGGCCGGTCGCCGAGGGCGCGGATGACGGGGGCCGGTTCCGGCTCGACGCCGATGACGTCGGAGACGAAGGCGCCGAACTTGGAGGGATGGGCGGTGGACAGGGCGACGATGGGCGCGCCGTTGCGGTCCAGCCGGCGCGCAGCGGCCAGGGCCACGGCCGTGTGCGGACAGACGACGCGGCCCCAGGCGGCGTGGGCGTGGGCGATTTCGGCCTTGGTCGTCGCCTCGTCGACCGAGACGGCCGAGACCTCGGCGCGCAGGGCGGCCAGCAGGTCGGAGGACAGGGCGACAGACCCCTCGCGGGCGAAGGTCTCGAATACGGCGCGGGTCGTCTCGGCGTCGCGGCCGGAGGCTTCATAGACCAGCCGTTCAAAATTGGACGGCGCCTGCACGTCCATCGACACGCTGCCGCTCTCGACCGCCGGGCGGCGGGCGTAGACGCCGTCGTTGATGGCGCGGGCCAGGGCGTCGTTCTGGTTGACGGCGGCGACGAAGCCGGCGGCGGGCAGGCCCATCTTCTTGGCGGCGATCCCGGCGAAGGCGTCGCCGAAATTGCCGGTCGGCACCACGAAGGTCGCGGCCTGGCCCAGCTGGGCGGTGGCCGAGACGTAATAGGGAATCTGACCCGCCAGACGGCCCCAGTTGATCGAGTTGACCGAGGACAGGCGGCCCTGTTCGCGCAAGGATTCCTCGGCCAGCAGCCCCTTCACCAGACGCTGGCAGTCGTCGAAGTCGCCGCGCACGGCCAGGTTCAGGACGTTGTCGGCCTGGACCGTCGTCATCTGCTTGCGCTGCACCGGCGAGACGCGGTCCAGCGGGTGCAGGACGATCAGCTTGATGCGTTCGGCGCTCGCGAAGGCGCGCACGGCGGCGGCGCCGGTGTCGCCGCTGGTGGCGGTCAGCAGGGTCAGGGTCTCGCCCGTCGCGGCCAGGGCCTCGTCCGACAGGGCGGCGACCAACTGCATGGCAAGATCCTTGAACGCCGCCGTGGGGCCGTGGAACAGCTCCAGTACGAACAGGCCCGGCTCCAGCTCGACCAGGGGCGTCACCAGCGGATGGTCGAAGCCCTTGGTCAGGCGTTCCAGAGCGCGGTCCAGCGCGCCCGCAGGCAGGGCGTCGCCGATGAAGGGCGCCATCGCCGCCTTGGCGATCTCGGCGTAGCCGCGGCCGGGACGTGTCGCGTCGGCGGGCAGGGAGGGCCAGGCTTGCGGCATGTAGAGGCCGCCGTCCGGCGCGATGCCGCGCAACAGGGCGTCGCTGAAGCGGGTGGGAGCGGCGTCGCCGCGCGTCGAGATGTAGCGATCAGGGGAGGTCGTCATATCGGGGTCGTTTCTATCCGCGATCCAGCGCTTCGTCATGATTATTTTGCGCATGCGAAAGGAATTTTCGCGCGATGACGCAACAACCTGGCTCAGTCGACGACGGGCGTGCGCCTTGATCACGCGGCGCCGGAAAAGGGGCTGGCGTCGCGCGGCCGCCCGGTTCATGTCAGGCGAATGAACCGCCGTACCCTCCTCATTCGCGCCGGGGCCGTCGCCGCCGCCGTCGGCGGCGGGCTGTGGCTGAAAGATCATGTGCTGTGGCGGCGACCCAGCGTGACCTTCGGCGCCGACGGGACGAGCGGCTGGTTGGGTTTCGTCGCGCCACGGACCCTGTTGCCGACGGTGCGGGTGCGGCTGGCGGGGCGGGAGTTGACCGCCCTGATCGACAGCGGGGCGCAGTATTCGGTGATCGATCGACGGCTGGTGGCGGAGCTGGGGCTGGACGACCTCTTCGACATGCCGCTGATCGCCTATGGCGTGGACGGGCGCCCCCAGATGGGGCGAGGCGTGACGCTGGATCTTGCGGTAGGGACGGCGCGCGTGGGGCGTCTACGCGCGGGCATACTGGACCTGGGACCGTTGGGGGGCGACGAGGGATTGGGCGCGCCGCTGATCCTGGGCCAGGATCTGCTGATGGAGGCGGCGCTGGAGATGGACCTGCGTCGACGGCGGTTGCGGCTGCTCGACGAGGCCCGGACGGCGCTGGCGCCCGCCTACCGGCCCTTGCCCGTTCGGCGCTCGGGCACGGCTCTGATCGCCGAGGTCGTGGTCGAGGGCGCGCCAGTCAGGGCGGTGGTGGACACCGGCTCGTCTTCGCTTCTGGCGCTCAGCGACGAGGCGGCGCGGACCGCGGGCCTGCTGGACGGACGGCCCGAGGAGTCGGGGTCCAGCATCGTCCTGGGCGGGGTGGCCAGGACGCGGATGGTCCGGGCGCAAAGCGTGGCGCTGGGCGGCGAGGCGTGGCGCAATGTGGCGACCGCCGTCTATACCGACCGGGCGCTGCCCAACTACCCCGAGGCCCTGCTGGGCATGGAGGCTTTCGCCGGGCGGAACGTTATTTTGAACTTGGGCGACGGACGGCTGCACCTCGCGCCGTTGATGGATGTGACCATTGTTTAGTTTTGATAGGTTTCCATCTGAAAAATCCGTTTCATCCGCGGCCTGAAGGGGGATAAGCGGCCCGTATGACCGCCCTGCCGCCTCGCATGACATCAGTGTCGCCCAATCAACGTCTGGAGAGCCTGGATCTCCTGCGCGGGTTCGCCCTGTGCGGCATCCTGTTGGTCAACATCATGATGATGGGCGGACTCTGGGGGCAGTATCATCCGGAGTTGCCGCCGACCCTGGCCAATCCCGACTGGTCGGCGTGGATAATCCAGCACCTGTTCGTGCAGGGCTCGATGCGGGGCCTGTTCACCTTGCTGTTCGGGGCGGGGATGCTGCTGATCACCCTGCGCGGCGAAGACGGGCGCGGGACGATCCAGGCAGCCGACGTCTACTTCCGGCGCTGCATGGCCTTGTTGGCGCTGGGCGTGTTCAACGCCACCGTCCTGCTGTTTCCGGGGGACATTCTCTATGTCTACGGCCTGTCGGGATTCTTGTTGTTCGTCTTTCGCGCGGTTCGGCCGCGCACGCTGATCGCCCTGTCGGCCGCTCTGCTTCTGCTGTTGACACTCGAGTCGGCCGTGGTCGGCGCCTATCAGGCCATGGAGGCGCGACGCGGCGCTGAACTGGCCAGTCAGGTCGAGACCGGGGCCGCCCTGTCGGTCGAGGACGCCGAGGCGTTGAAGCTCCATGTCCGCGCGCAAGAGGCGCAGACCCTGACGCCCGAGACCATCGTCGAGGAAACAGCCGCACGCACGGGAAGCGTCGTCGGTCTGCTGAAATGGAGCGTACGCACCTGGTTGGATTATGCGGCGTCCAGCTACACCATCACCCTGGTCATTGAATCGGTCGCCTTCATGCTGCTGGGCATGGCGCTCTTCAAGCTGGGGGTGTTGGGCGGGGCGCGTTCGCTCGGATTCTATCTGGCGCTGGCCGGGGGCGGTTACGCCCTGGGTCTGGCGGTGAACGGCGCCCAGGCCGTGATGTTGTGGACCAGCCAGTTCTCGTCCGAGTCCTGGACGGCGCAGACCAGCTATGAACTGGGTCGCTGCGCCATGACCCTGGGGCACGTCGGCCTGCTTCTGTCGCTGTGGAAGATGAACGCGCTCGGTTTCGTGGGGCGCGCCCTAAGGAATCTGGGGCGCATGGCCCTGACCAACTATCTGGCCCAGTCGGCGATCGCGGGCCTGCTGTTCTATGGCCTTGATCTGTGGGGCAGGCTGGACTGGTGGGGCCTGTGGGGCGTGGCGGCGGGCATCTGGGTGTTCCAGATGGCTTTCAGCGCCCTGTGGCTGCGGGTCTTCAGCATGGGCCCGCTGGAATGGGCGCTGCGCTGGTTCGCCTATGGACGGCCTTCGCCCCTGAAACGCACGAAGGCCGCCTGATCCATCAGGTCTAAAGCTGGGCGAAGGTGTCGCAGGCGGCGGGGTCGCCCGTCTGATAGCCGCGCTGCAGCCACTCGACCCGCTGGGCCGAAGAGCCGTGGGTGAAGCTTTCCGGCGAGACGCGGCCGCCGCCGCGGCGTTGCAGGGCGTCGTCGCCGATGGCCTGGGCCGTCTTCATGCCTTCCTCCAGATCGCCCGGCTCCAGCGCCACCTGACCGTTCGACACGGCGGCGGCGTTGCTGGCCCAGACCCCGGCGTAGCAGTCGGCTTGAAGCTCCAGAGCGACGGAATAGCGGTTGCCCTCGGCCTGCGACCGCGCCGATTGCTGGGCGCGCTGCACCTGCTGGCTGGCGCCGGTCAGGGTCTGGACGTGGTGGCCGAATTCATGTGCGATGACATAGGCCTTGGCGAAATCCGCGCCGGACGCGCCCAGCTTGCTTTCCATCTCGCGCCAGAAGCTGAGGTCCAGATAGACCTTCTGATCAGCCGGGCAGTAGAAGGGCCCCATCGCCGCCTGGCCGTAGCCGCAGCCGGTCTGGGTGCCTTGCTCATATAGGACGGTGGTCGGCGGGGTGTAGCCGCGCAGCTTGGTCTTCCACACGTCGTTGATGTTGGAGCCGATGACTTCGACGAATTGGCCGTCCTGATCCCCTGGCGAGCCCATCTGGCCCTGCTGCTCGGCCTGACCGGCGCCGCCGAACTGGCTGGCCAACTGCTGGGTGGTGTTCGGGTCGATGCCGAAGACGAAATAGCCGATGGCCGCCAGCACCAGCACGCCGATGCCGCCGCCCGCGACCGCGCCGCCGCCCATGCCGCGCCGGTCTTCGATCCCGCCGCCGCGCCGTCCGCCTTGCCAACGCATCTGTCGCTCTCCGCTTTCGTCGTCTGCTCCGAAGCTAGGCTGAAACGCAGGCGCAGGTGAAGAGATGCAAATGTAACGCTGTGGTTCAGTGCGGCGGACGGCTCAGCCAGGCGTCGATCTCCGTCACGCCGGGCGCGGTCTGGTCGAGCGGCGGCGTCAGGGGCGCCGGCGCGGGCAGGGTTGTCGAGCGCGGCGCATAGGCCGTCGCAGGCGGCGTCGCTGGGGCCGGCGATCGCGCGGCTTCAAGCCGCTGCAATGTCTGACTGGTCTGAAGCCTCATGCGGGCGGCCTCGGCCTCACGCTGGTCGGCCTGAAGGCGCAGACGCTCCATGGCCTGAGCGTGCTGTTCGGCGCGGGCGATGTGGGGATCGTAACCCGCAGGGGGAGGGCCGGGCCAGCCGGGCCAGGTCTGGGCCTGCGCCGACAAGGGGGCGGCGCAGAGCAACAGGGTTAGGACGAACAGGCGCGTCATGCCCATACAGATGGGTGTGTTGCGCCTCGCCGCCAAGCGAGACTTTATCGCGGCTCAGATCGCGAAGCTGACGCCGCAGCCGCAGCTGGAGGCGGCGTTGGGATTGCGGATCACGAACTGGGCGCCTGCCAGTTCATCCACGAAGGCGATCTCGGAATCTTTCAGGAAGGGGATGGAGACCGGGTCGATCACCACGGCCTGCCCGTCGCGACGCACCACCAGATCGTCGGCCTCGGGACCGTCGACCAGCTCGAAGCGGTACTGGAAGCCCGAGCAACCGCCGCCGTCGACGGCGACGCGCAGCAGGACCGGCTTGCCTTCCGCCTCGGACAGCTTGGCCAGGCGGCGCGCGCCGCTTTCGGCCAGGACAATGCCCTCGGGCGACCGGGTTGCGACCGACAGCGACAGGTCGCGGACTGATTCTGTAGATTGGACGGTGCTCACGGCCCTCTATATGAGGGGCCGACAGGCGTTCGCAAAGGCCTGTCGCCATCACGAAGTCCTGCCGCCTTGAGCCAGACCCGCGCCCCCTACGCCGAAAACCCCGCGGAAAGCCGCGGCCGCCATGTTTTCGAGCCCGCCAGCCGCACCCGCACCGCTTTCGCCCGCGACCGCGATCGCATCATCCACGCCACCGCCTTCCGCCGCCTGAAGGAGAAGACGCAGGTCTTCGTGGCGCATGAGGGCGACCACTACCGCACCCGGCTGACGCACAGTCTTGAGGTGGCGCAGATCGCCCGCTCGCTGGCCCATGCCCTGCGGCTGGACGACGATCTGGCCGAGACGGTCGCTCTGGCCCACGACCTGGGCCACCCGCCGTTCAGCCATGCGGGCGAGGACGAACTGCACGAACAGATGAAGGCGTTCGGCGGCTTCGATCACAACGTCCAGAGCTTCCGCGTCGTGACCGAGCTGGAGACCCGCTATCCCGGCTTCCCCGGCCTGAACCTCAGCTGGGAGACGGTCGAGGGCGTGGTCAAGCACAACGGCCCGGTGGCGCACCTGCTGTCGGATCCGGCTTGGAAGGCGGTCGCCGCCTATGCGCCGGGCGGGGCGGCCGACTGGGACCTGCGTCTGGGCACCTTCGCCTCGCTGGAGGCCCAGTGCGCGGCCATCGCCGACGACATCGCCTATAACAACCACGATGTGGACGACGGGGTGCAGGCGGGGCTGTTCAGCCTGTCGGATCTGGCAGACGTGCCGCTGATCGGACGCTGTATCGCCAGCGCGCGCGCCGACTGGCCCGACATCGACGAGCGGATGCTGCGGCTGGAGGCCGTGCGCCGGATGATCGGCGTCATGGTCGACGACGTTCTGGCCGAGACCGAGGCCCGTCTGGCCAAGCACCGCATCGAGACGGTCGAGGACGTCCGCAACGCGCCCGAGACCCTGGTGCAGTTCTCAAGCGGCATGATGGCGGAACTGGCGGTGCTGCGCCGTTTCCTGTTCGAGCGGATGTATCGCCACTACCGCGTCAACCGCACCCGCAGTCAGGCGCGCCGGGTGCTGGCCCAGCTGTTCCAGCTGTTCATGGCCGAGCCGGAGGTGATGCCGCCGGAATGGCAGGCCTCGGCCCTGACCGACGACCGGGACGCGCGGGCGCGGGCGGTGTGCGACTACATCGCCGGTATGACAGATCGTTACGCTATCGAGGTCCACAGGAAGCTGTTCAGCCTCGACCTCGCCCTCGATCTGTGATTCGAGAAGGGCTTCACGGCGCGTTAGACTGAGCGCCGACGCGCGCCGATTCGCGCGCGTGTCCCACGACCATCAAGGCGCGACCCAATGTCCTACGACGACGACCACCGAGGCAATCCCAACGCCGGGCCCAACGCCGGCCGCGACCGGGGCGCCTATACGCCGCCGACCGACGACGACCTGCCCTTCACGCGCGGCGGTTATGACCCGCGCCGGGCCCCGGCCGCCAAGTCGCCGCCGATCACCCTGATCATCAGCGCGGTCGTGCTGCTGCTGCTGATCGTGGCCGTGGTGGTCTTCTATCGCTCGGGCGTGCGCTCCTCGACGGATGCGCCGCCCGCCGTCGGCACGCCGGTCGAGAGCATGAAGGTCGAAGCCCCGCTGGACGCCCAGCCGGTCGACCCGGAAGCGGACATCCGCGTCTATCGCGACGGCGGCGCCCCGACCGACGCGGCGCCGACCTTCACCCCCGGTCCGGAAGAGGTGCTGCCGCGTCCCGCGCCGACGACCCCGGCCCCGCCGGTCGAATCCTCGACCCTGCCGCCCGCCGCGCCTGCGCCGGCGGCCAAGGCTCCGGTCGCGCCTGCGCCCGCAACCCCCGCTCCGGCGACCAAGGCCCCGGCTCCCGCGCCCGCTCCGGCCGCGACGGGCGGATCGTCGGGCGTGCAGATTGGCGCCTTCTCCTCGACCGCCATCGCCGACCGCGAATACGCCGCCGTCGCCGCCCGCTTCGGCCAGTACGCCTCGGGCGCCGAGAAGCGCGTGCAGGAAGTCACCGCCGCCAACGGCTCGACCGTCTACCGCACCACCTTCACCGGCATGAGCCGTGATCGCGCCGTCGCCTTCTGCAATGCGCTGAAGGCTGCGGGCCGCGACTGCATCGTCCGCTAAGGATCGCGCAAGCATGACCTCCGCCGCCATCTACGGCTGTTCCGGCCACCGGCTGACGGCGGAGGAACGCGCCTTCTACGCCGAGGCCAAGCCCTGGGGCTTCATCCTGTTCCGCCGCAATGTGGACAGCCCCGAGCAGGTCAAGGCGCTGGTCTCCGAACTGCGCGACAGCGTGGGCCGCGACGACGCCCCGGTTCTGATCGATCAGGAGGGCGGCCGGGTCCAGCGCCTCGGCCCGCCGCACTGGCCGAAATATCCGCCGGGCGCCGCCTATCTGAGGGCGACCAACGACCCGGCGTCGGCGCGCGAGCTGGTGCGTCTGGGCGCGCGGCTGATCGCCCATGACCTGCGCGAACTGGGGATCACCGTCGACTGCGTGCCGGTGCTGGACGTGCCGGTGCCGGGCGCCCACGACATCATCGGCGACCGCGCCTACGCCCAGGATCCGGCGACCGTGACCCAGCTGGGCCGCGCCGCCGCCGAGGGGCTTCTGGCCGGCGGCGTCTTGCCGATCATCAAGCACATTCCCGGCCACGGCCGCGCCTTTTCGGACAGCCACCACGATCTGCCGGTGGTCGAGACGGCGATCGAGGAACTGGACGCCTGGGACTTCGCCCCGTTCAAGGCCCTGTCGGACATGCCGATGGCGATGACGGCCCACGTCGTCTTCACCGCCGTCGACGCCAAAGGCCCGGCCACCACCTCCAAGAAGGCGATCCGCCTGATGCGCGAGCGGCTGGGCTTTTCCGGCCTGATCCTGTCGGACGACCTGTCGATGCAGGCCCTGTCGGGCGCGCTGACCGAGCGCGCCGAGCAGTCGTTGAAGGCAGGCTGCGACGTCGTGCTTCACTGCAACGGCGACCTGAAGGAGATGGCTGCCGTCGCCGACGGAACCAAGAAGCTGAAGGGCGAGGCCAAGCGCCGCGCCGAGGCCGCCTTGAACCGCATCGTCCGCGCGCCCGAGCCGCTGGACGTCGCCGAGGGGCGCGCCCGGCTGGAGGCGGCTCTGACCGGCCGCTTCGACGCCGCCAAGGGGCCGAACGTGGGCGAGGCGCAGGCCTAGATGGCCGGGGAGGGCGCATGAGCGAGGCCTTCCAGCCGAACCTCGACTTCACCGCCGTCGAACAGGTCGAGGCGCAGGAAGCCTTCGTCGTCGATCTGGAGGGTTATGAAGGCCCGCTGCACGTCCTTCTGGCCCTGGCGCGGACGCAGAAGGTGGACCTGCTGAAGCTGTCCATCACCCGTCTGGCGGAACAGTATCTAGCCTTCGTGCATGAGGCGCGGCGGAGGAATTTCGCGCTGGCGGCCGACTACCTCGTGATGGCGTCGTGGCTGGCCTATCTGAAGTCGCGCCTGCTGATCCCGCGAAACGAGAAGGACAAGCCGGAGGAGCCGCCCGCCGAAGAGATCGCCGCCGCCCTGGCCTTCCGCCTGCAGAAGCTGGAGGCCATGCGCACGGCGGTGGAGGCCATCACCGGCCGCCCGCAGCTGAAGCGCGACGTCTTTACGCGCGGAGATCCTCAGGCGACGGTCATCATCCCGTCTGACCGGGTGGACGCCAGCCTCTATGAACTGATGAGCGCCTATGTCGCCCAGCGCCGTCGCGAGGAGCGCCGCAAATACGCCCCCGGCCAGCGGGTCGAGGCCTTCCAGCTGGAGGCCGCGCGCGACTGGCTGCGCGAGATCATGCCGCGTCTGGCTGAATGGACGCCGCTGGAGCGCGTGGCGCCCCAGAAGCCGGAGGGGCAGGAAGGCCCCAGCCAGGCCAGCTATACCGCCTCCACCCTGTCGGCCAGTCTGGAACTGGTGAAGGAGGGCGGCATGGACATCCGGCAGGAGCGGCCATTCGACGCGGTCTGGCTGAAGCGCAGAGGGCTGGGGCAGCCGTTGGAGCTGACGCCGTGACCCTCGACTTCACCCCGGATCACCTCGAGATCGAACGCCGGGTCGAGGCCCTGCTGTTCGCCGCCGCCGCGCCGCTGTCGCTGGCCGAGATCGCGCGTCGTCTGCCCGAGGGCGCCGACGTCGGCGGGGGCGCTGACCGCGCTTCAGGAACGCTATCAGGGCCGCGGGGGTCGAGCTGGACTGCGTGGCCGAGCGTTGGCGGTTCCGCACGGCGCCCGACCTCGGCTTCCTGATGACCGAGGAGCGCGAGGAGCCGCGCCGCCTGTCCAAGGCCGCGCTCGAGACCCTGGCCATCATCGCCTACCACCAGCCCTGCACCCGCGCCGAAGTCGAGAGCGTGCGCGGCGTCTCCCTGTCCAAGGGCACGCTGGACCTGCTGCTGGAGATGGACTTCGTGCGCCTGCGTGGGCGTCGCCGCACGCCGGGACGGCCGGTGACTTACGCCACGACCGACCGCTTCCTCGAGCATTTCAGTCTCGCGAGTCTCTATGACCTGCCGGGCGTGCAGGAGATGAAGGCGGCGGGCCTGCTGGATCTGTCCATGCCGGTCGGTTTCGAGGTGCCCGACCCCTCGCGTGCAGGCGACGACGAAGGCGAGGATCTGCTGACCGGGCTGGACGACGCGGCGCCCGAGTTCGCCCAGGATTTCGTCAGCGAGGACGAAGAGTCGCAACCTTGATGGGGACGGATCGTCGCGCCCCCAAGAAGCGTCGGAAAGTCATGGACTTAAGTCCAAGGCGCGCCGCCTTGACCTGAGGCCGTCTCGCCTATAGGTTCCGCGCCGAAATTCAGACCCGTTCCGGCCCTGCGCCGGGCGCTGAGCGAACAGGCCCATGTCCCCGACGAAGGAATCGCGCGAAGAGGCGATCAAACGCCTCCACGAAAGCGCATCCGCATTGGAGGCGAAGGTCCAGGCGGACAAGTCCGTCGATGTCGTCGCGCAAAAGGTCGTCGGCCAGGCCTATCGCATCATCGCCGAATTGCTCGGCGGGGTGCTGATCGGTCTCGCACTTGGTTTTGGCGTCGACCGGCTGTTCGGGACGACGCCGATAGGCGTTGTGGGCGGGGTTCTTCTGGGCTTCGCCTTATCGGTTTATATGGCGCGCCGCACAGCCAATCGGCTGATGGCGCAGGCCAAGGCGGCGGGTTTGCCTCAACAGGGCGAACCTATCGTCGAGGCTGACGAAGAAAACAGGGAACGATAGGCTTTATGGCCGGTCCGATTGAACAATTTGAGGTCAAGCCGCTCGTAGAGTTCGGCACGGTCAATGTTCCCGTCCTGGGCGAGCAGGTGATCGCCATCACTAATTCGCACGTGGCCATGACCATCGCCTTCGTGGGCGTCGTCGGCTTCCTGGCCCTGGCGACCTCGGGCGCCAAGGTGGTGCCGGGCCGGATGCAGGCGGCGGGCGAAAGCCTGTTCGGCATGGTCGACAACCTGGCCAACTCCATCATCGGTCATGAAGGCCGGAAATATTTCCCCTTCGCCTTCACCATGTTCCTGATGGTTCTGTCGATGAACCTGCTGGGCATGTTCCTGACCTTCACCGCCACCTCGCAGCTGGCGATCACCCTGACCCTGGGCTTGATCACCTTCCTGACGGTCGTTGTCATCGGCGTGGTCAAGAACGGTTTCCGGTTCCTGGGGCTGTTCTGGCCGACCAGTGCGCCCCTGGCGCTGCGGCCGGTGGTCGGGGCCATTGAGCTGGTATCCTTCCTCCTTCGTCCCTTCACGCTCGCGCTTCGTCTGTTCGGCAACATGCTGGGCGGTCACGTGGCGCTGAAGATCTTCGCCCAGTTCGTGGTTCAATTGGGCGCCTTCGCCATCGCTGCCGGCGGATTCGCCTATGCGCTCATCGGCGTGGCGGCTCTGTCGCTGGGCATGACGGTCGCGATGACGGCGCTTGAGTTCCTCGTGGCCTTCCTTCAGGCCTTCGTTTTCACCGTTCTGACCTGCATTTACCTCAACGATGTGGTCAACCTGGGCGAGGGCCATTAAGGCCTACGTCCAGTCTGTAACCCTACCCTCCAACGCTCCAAGAAATTAGGAAATCATCATGGACGCTGAAGCCGCTAAGTACATCGGCGCTGGTCTCGCCACCCTGGGCATGATCGGCTCGGCCCTGGCCGTCGGCAACATCTTCGGCAACTTCCTGGCCGGCGCCCTGCGCAACCCGGCCGCCGCCGCCTCGCAAGTCGGCAACCTGTTCGTCGGCGCGGCCCTGGCCGAAGCCCTGGGCATCCTGGCCTTCGTGCTGGGCATCCTGATGTTCTTCCTCTGATCTGAGAAGATCACCAGTTTCGATGGCGCGCAGGCTCGTCCTGCGCGCCGTTGTCTTGATCTGAAATTAGACGGACCATGGCCGCACAAAGCACAAATGACACGCTGAACAACGTGTCCAGCGACGTGATCGCAGACACGCATGCTTCAGTGGAGCATGGCTCATCGGGGTTGCCTCAGCTGGAGTTCCAGCACTGGGCGGGCCAGATCGGCTATCTGCTGATCCTGTTCGTCGTCCTGTATGTGCTGGTCGCCAAGGTCTTCGCCCCGCGTCTGCGCAAGGTCATGGACGAGCGCGCCGAGACCATCGACAGCGCCGTCGCCGCCGCCCGCTCGGTCCAGACCGAAGCGGCCGCTCAGGCTGAGGCCGCCCGCGCCGAGGTTGAAAAGGCCCGCGCGGACGCCCGCGCGACCGCCGTGGCCGCCAAGCAGCGCGTCACCGAAGAATTCAACGCCCGCCTGGCGGCGGACGAAGCCGTGGTCAACGCGCGCATCGCCGAGGCCGAAGGGGCCATCGCCAAGACCCGCGACGCCGCCATGGCGAACGTCACGATCATCGCCTCGGACGCGGCGGGCGCCATGCTCGAGCGTCTGACCGGCTCGAAGGCCTCAGACGCCGAACTGGCCGCCGCTATCAAGGGAGCCGCCTGATATGCCCGCCTTCCTGACCGGTCATTTTTATGATGTCGCCAACCCTGAACTGTGGGTCGCGATCGGCCTGCTGATCTTCATCGCCATCGTGGTGATGGCGGGCGTGCCCAAGCTGGTCGCCACCAGCCTGGACGCCAAGGCCGCCAAGATCCAATCCGAACTGGACGAGGCCGCCCGCCTGCGCGCCGAAGCCGAAGCGATGCTGGCCCAGATCCGTCAGGAGAAGGCCGAGGCTGAAGCTCAGGCCGCCGACCTGCTGGCCACCGCCGAAGCCGACGCCAAGCGCCTGGAAGCCGACGCCAAGGCGCGCATCGAGGAATCGACCGCCCGCCGTCAGGCCCTGGCCGAGCGCCGCATCGCCCAGGCCGAGGCCGAGGCCACCCAAGAGGTCAAGGCTGCGGCCGCCGACCTGGCCGCCAAGGCCGCGCACCAGATCCTGACCGCCCGCATCGCCGGCGCCAAGACGGACGCGCTGATCGATCAGGCCATCGCCCAGATCGGCGGCAAGTTGAACTGATCGCTTCGGCGAACAGGCTTAGCCCCGAAAAGCAATCAGGCCCCGCCGGCGACGGCGGGGCCTTTTTGCTTGTCCGAAATCCTGTTGTCGGGACGGAGGACGGTCAGTGGGCGGGGGCGGCTCCAATCGGAGCTGCGCCGCGTTTCTCGCGCTCGACCAGGCGATAGTAGACGTTGCCCAGGACGGCGCCGAAGACCATGTGCAGCGCCAGAAGCCAGCCGATGGTGCCGAAGCCGGACGAGCCGGTGAAGGTCCGATAGTCGCCCACCATGGTGAGGAACAGCATCATCGCCACCCAGGCGCCGACGGCGAAGACGATGCCCTTTGTGATCGGCGTGGCGGTGGGCAGTCGCGGATAGACGACGCCGAACAGCGAACCAAGCACGAAGGTGCCCATCAGCAGGTGGATCACCCAACCGGCCGCCATATTGCCCGGCATGCCGAACATCTGGGCGATGATCCCCGGAAAGGGATCGAACATGTGATTGAGGAACAGGTTGGCTATTTCAAGCACGGAAACCGCAACCGTAGCGACGAAGCCGGCGATGATTCCCTTTTTTACGCGTGACATCATGTGAACAGCGCCTCCCAACGCATTCAACTTCGAGACTACGCAAGGCGGAGCATACGCCGATCCGCGCGGATGCGGCGTGAACCTCGTTCACATTACCGTGTTTGCCTTAGCTTGGCCTTTATCGCCGGAACGCGCGCCAGGCCCGGCGCAGGCGACGACGGAACCGCGCCAGGGGGCGGCGACGGCGACGCAGCACCATCTTTTCGGCGCGCAGGGTCTGCTGCCAGAAGACAGGGGCGATTTCGGGCTTTTTGCGCATCAGACGGCGGAAGGGATAGACCCATTTCGGCCGGGCGCGCTGGGCGCGGATGAACTGCCGCTTGGCCCACCAGGAGTTGCGCAGGACGATGACGAGGCCCAGGGCGATGACCGGCACGCCGCCGGGGCCGGGCAGGGGGGCGATCAATATGCCCAGCACGATGATGAGGAAACCGACCGCCATCAGCGCCAGGCGACGCAGACGCCGCGCCAGCCCCGGACGGGGCGGCGGAGGCGGGCGCAGCGAGGGCAGGACCAGGGTCACGGAGGCGGCGTCTCGAACAAGGGTTCGGCCAGGGAGGGCCGACGATCAGTAAACGCACGAGACAAGGCCGAAAGGCGGCGTCGCCATGACGCTTTCGTAAGTCGGTCCAGAAATGCAGAACGCCGTGTCCCGAAAGACACGGCGTTCCCGGTGTTCAGGCCTGTTCCGACCGGATCAGCCGGCGCGGTTGGAGCCTTCCGGCGCGGCCCAGCGCAGGCGCGGCGAGCGCGCGGCGCGGGTCTCGTCCAGACGCCGCAGGGGCGCATGGAAGGGGGCGCCCTTGAAGCGTTCCACGTCGCCGGCCTTGGCGGCGCCCGCCAGCAGGCGCATGGCCTCGATGAAGCGATCCAGTTCGGCTTTGGACTCCGTCTCGGTCGGCTCGATCAGCATGGCCCCGTGGACGACCAGCGGGAAATACATGGTCATCGGGTGGAAGCCCTCGTCGATCATCGCCTTGGCGAAGTCGAGCGTGGTGACATCCGTGCCCTTCAGCCATTCGTCGTCGAACAGGGCTTCGTGCATGCAGGGGCCGTCGGGGAAGGCCGGGCTCATCAGGTCTTCCAGACGGGCCTTGATGTAGTTGGCGTTCAGCACGGCGTCCTCGGCGACCTGACGCAGGCCGTCAGAGCCGTGGGACATCATGTAGCTGAGGGCGCGCACATACATGCCCATCTGGCCCTGGAAGGCGCACAGGCGGCCGAAGGCCTGTTCGGCCTCGTCTTCCTCGCGCTCGACCAGCTTGTAGCCGTCGCCGGTGTTCACCACCCACGGGGCGGGGGCGAAGGGGGCCAGGGCCTCCGACAGCACGACCGGACCGGCGCCCGGACCGCCGCCGCCGTGCGGCGTCGAGAAGGTCTTGTGCAGGTTGATGTGCATGGCGTCGACGCCCAGGTCGCCGGGGCGCACCCGACCGACGATGGCGTTGAAGTTGGCGCCGTCGCAATAGAAGTAGGCGCCCGCTTCGTGCGTCAGGCGGCTGATCTCCAGGATGTCGCGCTCGAACAGGCCGCAGGTGTTCGGGTTGGTGACCATGATGGCGGCCACGTCCGGACCCAGCTTGGACGCCAGATCGGCCACGTCGACGCGACCGTCGTCGGTCTGGGCGACTTCGACGACGGAGTAGCCGACGAAGGCGGCCGTGGCCGGGTTGGTGCCGTGGGCCGAGGTCGGGACCAGCACCTTGCGGCGCTGCTCATGCTCGCCCTTGGCTTCGTGGGCGGCGCGGATGGCCATCAGGCCGCACAGCTCGCCGTGGGCGCCCGCCTTGGGCGACAGGGCGACGGCGGGCATGCCCGTCAGCGTCGTCAGCCAGTGGGCCAGCTGGTCCATCAGCTCCAGCGCGCCCTGCACCGTCGACTGCGGCTGCAGCGGGTGGATGTCCGAGAAGCCCGGCAGACGCGCCATCTTTTCGTTCAGGCGCGGGTTGTGCTTCATCGTGCACGAGCCCAGCGGATACAGGGCCAGATCGATGGCGTGGTTCTTCTGGCTCAGGCGCACATAGTGGCGCATGGCCTCGGGCTCGCTGAGGCCGGGCAAGCCGATCGGATCCTTGCGGACCAGGTCGCCCAGGTCCGAGCCGTTGCCGGCGGGTTTCGGCAGGTCGACGCCGGTCTTGCCCCAGCCTTCGCCTTCGAAGATCAGCGGCTCGTCCTGCAGCAGGCCGCGCCCGCCGGTCAGGGTGGCGGGCTTGTAGGACGCGTCCGAGGCGGCGTTCGGGGCGGTCGGGCGGCCGACAGTGTTCATCGTGCTCATGGTTCCAATCTCCCCTTAGGCGGCCAGAACCTTGGCGAGCGCACCCGCCAGGATCTTGATGTCGGCGTCCAGCGTCGTCTCGGTGGCGGCGACCAGCAGGACGTCGTCGAGGCCCGCATCGGGCGCCAGACGGCTGTAGGGCACGCCGCACAGAATGCCGTGGTCGGCCATGGTCTGCACCACCTCAGCGGCGTTCTTCGGCAGCTTGACCGCGAACTCGTTGAAGAAGCGCGGGGTCAGCACCTCGACGCCCGGAATGGCGGCGAGCGCGTCGCGCGTGGCGAGCGCCTTCTCGTGGTTCAGCAGGGCCAGTTGGCGCAGGCCCGTCTCGCCCAGCAGGCTCATGTGGATGCTGAACGCCAGGCAGCACAGGCCGGAGTTGGTGCAGATGTTCGACGTCGCCTTGTCGCGGCGGATGTGCTGCTCGCGCGTCGACAGGGTCAGGACGAAGCCGCGCTTGCCCTCGGCGTCCACCGTTTCGCCGCAGTAGCGGCCGGGCGTCTGGCGCAGCAGCTTCTCACGGGTGGCGAACAGGCCGATGTAGGGGCCGCCGAAGTTCAGGGCGTTGCCGATCGACTGGCCTTCGGCCGCGACGATGTCGGCGCCCATTTCGCCGGGCGACTTCAGCAAGCCCATCGACACGGCTTCCGTCACCACGACGATCAGCAGGGCGCCCGCGGCGTGGGCGGCTTCGGCGATCTTCGTCACATCGGTGGCGGTGCCGAAGACGTTGGGGGTCTGGACGACGACGCAGGCCGTGTCCTTGTCGATGGCGGCGATGACGGCGTCTTCGGCGTCAACGGCGGCGGTCAGGGCCTGGGTCTCGACGCCGACGGCGTGAACCACTGTCTCGGTCGCCTTGACGTAGTGGGGGTGGACGCCGCCCGAGATGACGGCCTTGTTGCGGCGGGTCACGCGGGTGGCCATCAGCACGCCTTCGGCCATGGCGGTCGAACCGTCATAGAGTGAGGCGTTGGCGACTTCCATGCCGGTCAGGTTCGCGACCTGGGTCTGGAACTCGTACAGGTACTGCAGCGTGCCCTGGGCGATTTCCGGCTGATAGGGGGTGTAGCTGGTCAGGAACTCCGACCGCTGGATCACATGGTCTACGGTGGCCGGGATGTGGTGCTTATAGGCCCCGGCGCCGCAGAAGAAGGGCGCGGTTCCCGCCGTGGCGTTCTTGCTCGCCATGGCCGAGAGGGCGCGTTCGACCTCCAGCTCGCCCGCCACGCGGGGCAGGTCGACGAAGCCGTCGCGGCGCGCGGCCTGCGGCACGTCGATGAACAGGTCGTCGATGGATTTGGCGCCGATGGCGGCCAGCATGGCCTCACGGTCGTCGGGCGTCAGGGGGAGGTAGCGCATTACAAGTCCTCGGCGGCATCCCGGAGGTCGCGCGGGGCGACGCTCCGGGAGCGCTTCAAGCGGCGGGGAATCCGGCGATCCCGGATCGGCGCGCCGCGCCGTCCGGGGACGACGGCGGGTCTTAGAGGGTGGTCAGATAGGCGTCGTAGGCGGCCTGATCCATCAGGCCGTCCAGCACCGAGGCGTCGGACACCTTGATCTTGGCGAACCAGCCTTCGCCTTCGGGATCGGCGTTGACGGTTTCCGGGGCGTCGGCCAGGGCGGCGTTGCCCTCGATCACTTCGCCCGCGATGGGGGCGTAGACGTCCGAGGCGGCCTTGACCGATTCCACGACGGCGAAGCTGTCGCCGACCGAGACGGTCTTGCCGGCTTCCGGCGTCTCGACGAACACCACGTCGCCCAGGGCGTCAGCAGCGTGCTTGGAGATGCCGACCGTGGCGACGTCGCCGTCCAGGCGAACCCACTCGTGATCCTTGGTGAACTTCATGTACTGACCCCTCTTCAGGCCTTGGGTTTGCGATAATAGCGGGTCGCCACGAAAGGCGTGGCGATGACTTCGGCGGCGGCGGGACGGCCGCGCACCAGAACCTTCAGGGTTGTGCCCAGCTCGGCGAGAGCCGGCGGCACATAGCCCATGGCGATGTTGTGCCCCAGCGTCGGCGAGGGGCCGCCCGAGGTGATCTTGCCGATCACGGCGCCGTCGGCGTCGGCGATCTCGGCGCCTTCGCGGGCGGGGGCGCCTTCCTTGACGTGCAGGCCGACGCGGACGCGAGCCGGGCTCTCGGCCAGTTGTTTCAGGATGACGTCAGCCCCGGCGAAGTCGGCGCGTTCCTTGCGCGACTTGGACAGGGCGAAGGTCAGGGCGGCCTCGACCGGGGTGGTCTCGGCGTCGATGTCGTGGCCGTGCAGCGGCAGGCCGGCTTCCAGACGCAAGCTGTCGCGCGCGCCCAGGCCGACCGGCTTCACGCGGGCGTCGGTCAGCAGCAGGTTCCACACGCGCTCTGCGGCGGCGGCCGGAACCGAAATCTCATAGCCGTCCTCGCCGGTGTAGCCCGAGCGCGAGACGATGCAGTCTTCGTCGAACAGACGGATGGTGCGGCAGTCCATGAAGCCCATGTCGCCCAGCGCCGGTTCGTGCTTGGCCATGACTTCGGCGGCTTCCGGCCCCTGGATAGCCAGCAGGGCGCGGTCCAGCACCTCCAGCTTGGCGTCGCCCGACAGATTGGCGTTCAGGAAGGCGAAGTCGGCGTCCTTGTTGCCCGCGTTGACGACGACGTAGAGGCCGTCCTCGAACGGCTTGCCCGCCATCAGGTCGTCCATGATCCCGCCCTGGCCGTTCAGCAGCAGGGAGTATTTCTGCTTGCCGGGCTTCACGATCGCATAGTCGCCGGGCACGAAGCGCTCGAACTGGGCGATGGCGTCGGCGCCGGTGATGCGCGCCTGGCCCATGTGGGAGACGTCGAACAGGCCGGCGTGCTCGCGGGTCCAGCGGTGCTCGGCCAGCACCCCTTCATACTGGACCGGCATGTCATAGCCGCCGAAGCCGACCATGCGGGCGCCCAGCGCGCGATGCGCGGCGTTGAGGGGGGTAGTCTTAAGGGCCTGATCGCTCATGGCGTCGCCTCCGGGTCGCGGGTTGCGGCGATAGCTCCGCCGTCGTCGCGCCCCCGCTGTCCTGAAGCCTGAGAGATTCCGACCGTTCCCTCCCAAGGGGCGGCCTTGCTCCGTCGGCGCGCCCTCGGATTCTTGACGATCCTTCGGCGACTTTCCAGCGTCCGTGCGCTTTCGCGGTCCTTTTGCCTGAGCGTTTCCGGGGCGGTTGCGCCTTCGGCTCCGGGCGCCGCGAACGGACCCGATCTCTCCCGCGAGAGCGTTCGACCTAAGGCCCCGACTCCGGCGCGAAGTCAAGCGGCGCCGGACTTGCCGCGATCGATCCGAACGGCCATGAGGGGGTGGAACCGCGCTTCGCCCACAGGATTTCAAGGACGTCATGACCGCCCGCACCGATCTCGCCGCCCACCTCGCCTCCCTCGACCTGCCGCAGGGACTGGTCGAGACGCTGACGACGGCGGCCGCCGCCTGCGTCGAGATCCGTCAGGTGGTGGCGGGCGGCGCCCTGGTCGGGGCGCTGGGCGCGTCGGGCGCCGTCAATGTGCAGGACGAGGAGCAGAAGAAGCTCGACGTTATCGCCAACGACATCCTGACCGAGACCCTGCTGGCCAATCCGGCCGTGGCGGGCGTGGCGTCGGAAGAGATGGACACGGTGCAGCCGGCGACCAATCCGGCGGGCGAATATCTGGTGCTGTTCGATCCGCTGGACGGCTCGTCCAACATCGACATCAATGCGCCGGTCGGCACCATCGTCTCGGTGCTGAAGGCGCCGTCGGCCCAGCCGAGCGAGGCCGACTTCCTGCAACCCGGCCGTCAGCAGGTCGCGGCGCTCTACGCCGTCTACGCCGGTCAGGCCATGCTGGTGCTGACGACGGGCAAGGGGGTGGCGGGCTTCACCCTGGCGCCCGACGGCCGCTGGCTGATGACGCATGAGAACGTGCGCATTCCGGCGGACACCAAGGAGTTCGCCATCAACATGTCGAACCAGCGCCACTGGGCCGAGAGCGTCCAGCGTTACGTCGACGGCTGCCTGAAGGGTGCCGACGGCCCGCGCGGCAAGAATTTCAACATGCGCTGGGTCGCCGCCATGGTGGCCGACGTGCACCGCATCCTGATGCGCGGCGGCGTCTTCCTCTATCCGTGGGACAAGCGAGAGCCGAACAAGCCGGGCAAGCTGCGCCTGATGTACGAAGGCAACCCCATGTCCTTCCTGGTCGAGCAGGCGGGCGGCAAGTCCACCACCGACGGCAAGCAGGCCATCATGGACGTGACCCCCAGAGAACTGCACCAGCGGGTGCCGGTCGTGCTCGGCTCGGCCAACGAAGTCGACCAGATCGCGGCGGCCTGACGCCATGCAGATCGCCGCTTCTGACGCCCTTCTGGTCATCGACGCCCAGAACGACTTCTGCGAGGGCGGCGCCCTGGCGGTTCAGGGCGGGGCGGCGATCATGCCCCTGATCAACCGACTGGCCGAGCGGTTCACGACCGTCATCGCCACCCAGGACTGGCACACGCCGGACCAGATCAGCTTCGCCTCCAACCACGCAGGCGCGGCGCCTTTCACGCAGATCGAAGTCGCCTACGGTCCGCAGATGCTGTGGCCGGATCACTGCGTGCAGGGGACGCCGGGGGCGGACTTCCAGCCCGACGCAGCGCCTGCCGTGACCAAGGCGCTGGCCGTGGTCCGCAAGGGCTATAATCCTGCGGTCGACAGCTACTCTGGCTTCTATGAGAACGACCACAGGACGGCGACCGGTCTGGCGGGTCTGCTGCGCGATCTGGGCGTGAAGCGCGTCTTCCTGTGCGGTCTGGCCTATGACTACTGCGTCCGCTTCACCGCCGAGGACGCGGTGCGCGAAGGCTTTGAAGCCGTGGTCATCGAGGACGCCTGCCGCGCCATCGCCCCGGACACGGCGGCCGCCGCCAAGACCAGCTTCAGCGCGCTGAAGATCGCCGAGATCGCGGCTGCAGACCTGATTTCTCACTCATAGAAGTCCGCCTCGTCGGGGATGCGGGTGAAGGCGATCTTGGCGCCGATATAGTCGGGCAGGCCCGCCTTGGGGCCGATGCTGACCGTGTCCTTGCCATAACGTTTGTTCAACGCATCCAGCGCCTGCGACAGGCGTAAGGACGGCGCGTCGCCGCCCTGATCCGGGCCGATGTCGAACAGGTCGGCCTCAAAGGCGTCGCGCGCCTTCAGGCCGTGGACGCCGACGCCGACATAGCTCAGCCGTCCGGCCTCCAACTCCGGCTCGACCCGGCGCCACAGCACGTCCAGCGCGGCCAGCAGGGGCGAAGGTGTCCTGCGTCGGGGCGACGGCGCGGGTCAGGCCCGTGGTGTCCCAGCCGCGCTTGGCGCCCTTCGGTCCCATGTCGAGATGCAGGCTGATCCCGGCGCCCGTCAGCCCCATTCGCCGCAGCCGCGCCCCGCATTTGACCATCAGGCGCCGCGCCGCCGCTCGCGCCTTGTCCGGGTTGCGCATGGCCTGCGCCAGCACATGGCTGTGGCTGATGGAGGCGGGCGGTTTTTCCGGCGTCGGCTCGCTGTCGAGGCCGTGTAGGCCGCGCCAGATGCGCTCGCCTTCGATGCTGTTCCAGACCGCCCGCGCCTCCTTGGCGGTCATGTTCCACAGGCCCGCCGTGTCCGTGACGCCCGCCGCCGCCAGCCGCTCGCGCATCCGCGAGCCGACGCCCGGATACTGCGACAGCGGCAGGTGTAGGATGGCGCCGGGCAGTTCATGGGCGCGCAATATGGTCAGCCCGGCGGGCTTCTTCATGCCGCAGGCCGTCTTGGCCAGAAACCGCGAGGGCGCCAGTCCGATGGAGGACCGCAGACACCCGCCCACATTCTTCATGATCCCTGCCTGAATGCGCCGGGCCAGGGCGACGGCGTTGGCTTCCTGCCGCTCCGGCCCGATCAGCTGGCACGAGCATTCATCGATGGAGCCGACCTTCCACACCGGCACGTGCTGGTCGATCTCGTGCATGATCTGCTTGTGGACCTGAACATAGAGGTCGGGCCGCGCCTCGGCGACGATCAGGTCGGGGCACAGGCGACGCGCCTCGGCCACCTGCATCCCCGTGCGGACGCCGAAGGCCTTGCTCTCATAGCTGGCGGCGATGGCGCCGGAATATTCGCTCTCGACAGGGCGGACGATGACGGGCCTGCCGCGCCAGTCGGGGTTCTGCTGCTGTTCGACGCTGGCGAAGAAGGCGTTCAGGTCGACGAACAGCCAACGCAGGCCGGCGGCGTCTTCATCGGGCTGTCGGCCGAGGTGCTCCATGATGTGAACATATCAGGAACATTGGGCGCGTGGGAGTCGGATGTCGAATGACGGCGGGGGAGTGGAGCGCCTCAGTTCGCCGCCGCGTAGGCCTCGACCTCGGCGATGCGCGCGGCCTTGTCGGCGTCGCTGAGGAAGCTGCCCTCGAAGCTGTTCTTCGCCAGTTGCACCACCTGCTCCCGCGTCAGACCGACCGCCTCGGCCAACTGGCTGTAGTTGGCGTTCACATAGCCGCCGAAATAGGACGGGTCGTCTGAGTTCAGGGTGACGTGCAGGCCCCGGCGCAGCATCTCTGGTACGGGGTGGTCCTTCAGATCCTTGACCACGCACAGCTTCAGGTTCGACAGGGGGCAGACCGTCAGCGTCATCTGCTCGGCGGCCAGACGGGCGATCAGGGCCTCGTCCTCCATCGAGCGGTTGCCGTGGTCCATGCGGTCGATGTGCAGCAGGTCCAGCGCCTCGCGCACGTATTCGGGCGGGCCTTCCTCGCCCGCATGGGCGCACAGCTTCAGGCCCAGTTCGCGGGCGGCGGCGAAGACGCGTTGGAACTTCGACGGCGGGTGGCCGACCTCGGAGGAATCCAGGCCGACGCCGATGAAGTGATGCAGATAGGGCTTGGCGGCCTCCAGCGTGGCGAAGGCTTCGTCTTCGCTGAGGTGGCGCAGGAAGCTGAGGATCAGGCCGCTGGTGACGCCGAGTTCCGCCTTGGCGCGATCCATCCCCGCGATCAGGCCCTCGACCACGACGGCGAAGGGCACGCCCCGGTCGGTGTGGGTCTGGGGGTCGAAGAAGATCTCGGCGTGGCGGACGTTGTCGGCGGCGGCGCGCTGGAAATAGGCGAAGGCCAGATCCTCGAAATCCTGACGGGTCAGCAGCACGGCCGCGCCCGCATAATAGATGTCGAGGAAGTCCTGCAGGTTCGAGAAGTCATAGGCCGCGCGCACGGCCTCGACGCTGTCGTAGGGGATGGCGACGCCGTTGCGCTGCGCCAGTTCGAACATCAGTTCGGGCTCAAGCGAGCCCTCGATGTGCAGGTGCAATTCGGCCTTGGGCAGGCCGGTGATGAAGGCGTCGAGGGACATGGGGGAGGCTCCTTGGCGGTCGCCTCCCCCTTATCACATTACATCCGCTCGGGCGTCTCGATGCCCAGCAGGCGCAGCGCCGTCTCCAGCTGGTGCAGGGTCGCGGCGGCCAGGGCCAGGCGCGAACCCTTGGTCGCCTCGTCCGGCGCGACCAGGATCGGGCAGGCGGCGTAGAACTTCGAGAAGCTCTGCGCCAGCCGATAGGCGTGCTCGGCGATCAGATTGGGCGAACGCTTATCATAAGCGTCGGCCGTGGCCGCGTCGAAGGCGTCCAGCGTCAGGGCCAGATCGCGTTCGGCGGCTTCCTCGATGACGATGGAGGCCAGGGCCACGCCCTGTTCCGCCGCCTTGCGCAGCAGGGATTTCACCCGCACGGCCTGATACAGCAGATAGGGGCCGGTCTTGCCCTCGAAACTCATGAAGCGGTCGAGATCGAAGACGTAGCTGGTCGTGCGGTTGTTCGACAGGTCCGAGAACTTCAGCGCGGCGACCGCCACCTTGTGGGCGATGTCCTCGAACTCCTCGGCGGGCAGGTCGTCGCCCAGCTTGGCCTCGTGCAGACGCTCGCGCGCCTTTTCGGTCGCCATGTCGATCAGGTCTCGCAGCTTCAGCACGCCGCCGGCGCGGGTCTTGAACGGCTTGCCGTCGGCGCCGTTCATGGTGCCGAAGCCGAGGTGCTCCAGCGACTTCTCGGGCGCGTATCCGGCCAGATAGGCGGCGCGGAAGACCTGTTCGAAATGCTCGGCCTGACGCTCGTCGACGACGTAGAGGATCAGGTCCGGGCCGATCGACTTCTTGCGGTCCAGGATCGTCGCCAGATCGGTCGTGCCGTACATGGCCGACCCTTCCGAGCTGATGACCAGCAGGGGCGGAGGCGACGGGGCCTCGATCACCGAGCCGTCGGCCAGCTTCTTCTTGCGCGTCTCGCCGTCGCGGGCGACGTGGACCACCTGGGCGCCGTCGTCCTCGACCAGCAGGCCCTTGGCCTTCAGGTCGGCGATCATCTCGTCCATCAGGGGATCGGCGTCGCTCTCGCCGTTCCACAGGTCGAAGTCGACCGACAGATCGTCATATTCGCGCTTCAGCGCCTCGCGGCTGACGGCGACGAAATGCTGCCAAAGCGCGCGATAGCCGGGGCGGCCGCCCTGCAGTTCGGCGGTCGCCTTGCGGGCGCGATCGCGGAAGGCGGGGTCTTCCTTGGCCTTGCCCGCCGCCAGAGGATAGAGGCGGTCCAGATCGGCCAGCGTCACCGGCGTCTCGGCCGGGAAGGGACCGTCGCCCTCGACCATGAAGGCGTCCGCGAGCCCTTCGTCGCCGCAGGCGGTGATCAGCAGGCCCATCTGGAAGCCCCAGTCGCCGAAGTGGGCGTCGCCGGTGACGTCATCGCCGCGCAGGCGGAACAGCCGCTTCAGGCTCTCGCCGATGATGGCGCTGCGCAAATGGCCGACGTGCATGGGCTTGGCCACGTTCGGACCGCCGTAGTCGATGACCACCTTGCGCGGTTCGACGCGCGAGGCGCCGGCCAGTTCCTCGTCCGCCGCGACCTCGGCCGCGCGCTGGGCCAGGGCCGCGTTCGACAGCTTCATGTTGATGAAGCCGGGGCCCGCGACCTCGACCGAGGACAGGCGCGGATCGGCGGCCAGACGCTCGGCCACCTTGGCGGCCAGTTCGCGCGGATTGGCCTTCAGCACCTTGGCGGCGGCCAGGGCGCCGTTCGACTGGAAGTCGGCCAGATCGGGACGGTCGGACGCGGTGACGCGGGCCAGGGCCTTGTCCACGCCTTCGGCGGCGAAGGCGGACCCGACCGCTTCGCTGAGAGAAGTCTTGAGGTCGGTCATGTCTTAGTTGGTCTGTTGGCCCGCAGTCGGGCGGAAGCGGCTGCCGGATCGGTTGAACTCGGCCATCTGCGGCGTGGACGTCGAAGCCGATCAGAACTTCGAAATTGCCGCCGCTGGTGGTGGCGTCGGCGCGCGGGATGACGATGGTCTGGCTGGCCTCGGCCTGGGTGCGGTCGGCGCCGCCGAAGGTCACCGGCAGGTCGAAATATTCCTTGGCCAGGACGGCGGAGTTCCGCTCGGTCACGGCGATCCAGTAGCGATAGGTGCGGGGCGTCGCCCTCGGCCTGCGGGCCCTTGCCCAGGCTGAACAGCAGGTTGACGTCCAGACGGATCGGGTCGGACTCGCGATAGACGCAGTCGGAGCTGACGCCTTCGATCTCGCCGGTGAAGCCGACGCCGTTGGTCGTGGGCTGCTCATAGTTGGACAGTTCGACGAAGCGGGCCGCGTCGTAGAGAATCTTCACATAGGGGCACGGACCGGCGTTGGCGCGACGGCTCAGCGGCGCAATGCGCATGGGACGCGACGGCGCCTGCTCGGCCTTCTGGCCGCCCTGCTGGCCGCCTTGGGGGCGACCGCTCTGGGCCGCGGCGGCGTGAGGGATCAGCGCGGCCGTGAGGGAGAGGGCGGCGAGGGCGGTCAGGACGCGACGCATCAGGAGCTTTCCGGCAGTCGATGAAGGCGGGGCCGATCAGACGCCCGAACGGGCCACGCTGGGTGGTGATAGCGGCTAAAGCGAGGCGCGGCAAACGGCGCGCGCATCACCCGGCGATGAAGGTGGCGAGAGCGCGCGCGAAGGACTAGGTTCCGGGCCATGAACGCGCCTGTCCCGCCCTCACAGTTTCAACGCCGCCCCCTGTCCGTCCGCATGGCGACGCCACGGGGGTTCTGCGCGGGGGTGGACCGGGCCATCCAGATCGTCGAGCGCGCGATCGAGAAATACGGCGCCCCCGTCTATGTGCGCCATGAGATCGTCCACAACCGCCACGTCGTCGACCGGCTGAAGGGGCTGGGCGCCGTCTTCGTCAAGGAGCTGGACGAGTGTCCGGACGATCGGCCGGTCGTCTTCTCGGCCCACGGCGTGCCCAAGTCGGTGCCCGCGACGGCCCGCTCGCGCGAGATGCTGTTTCTGGACGCCACCTGCCCGCTGGTGTCCAAGGTCCACGTCGAGGCCGAGCGCAATTTCGCGGCGGGCCGCCACGTCATCCTGATCGGCCACGCGGGCCACCCCGAGGTCGTCGGCACCATGGGCCAGCTGCCCGCCGGGGCCATCAGCCTGGTCGAGACGGTCGAGGACGCGGAAGCCTTCCAGCGCCCCGGCGATCAGCCGCTGGCCTACGCCACCCAGACGACGCTGTCGGTGGACGACACGGCCGAGATTCTGGCGGCGCTGAAGCGGCGCTTCCCTGAACTGCCCGACCCGCACAAGGAAGACATCTGCTACGCCACCACCAATCGCCAGGAGGCGGTCAAGCGGCTGGGCGAGGGTTGCGGCCTGGTGCTGGTGGTCGGGTCGAAGAATTCGTCCAACTCGGCGCGGCTGGTGGATGTGGCGCTGAAGGCCGGGGCCGAGGACGCGCGGCTGGTCGATGACGCGGGCGATCTGGACTGGGCCTGGTTCGACGGGGTCGAGACGGTGGGCCTGACCGCCGGGGCCTCGGCGCCCGAACCGCTGGTGCAGGGCGTGATCGACGCCCTGCGCGCCCGTTTCGACGTGACCGTGACCGAGGACGACGGCGCCCGTGAGACCGTGACCTTCAAACTGCCCCGCGCCTTGACGACCTGAGGCGGCGCCTGGAACGGCCGGGGAGGGCCGGGACATGAGCGGACTGGACGCCATCGACCGTCGCCTGCTGGCCATACTGCAGGACGACGCCACCGTGCCCATCGCCGAGCTGGCCGAGCGGGTGGGCCTGACGCAGACGCCGTGCTGGAAGCGGGTGAAACGGCTTCAGGATACGGGGATCATCGCCTCGCGCGTGGCTCTTCTGGACCGCGAGGCGCTGGACCTGCCGCTGGTGGTCTTCGTTTCGGTGAAGACGCGGCGGCACGACGCCGAATGGCTGGAGACCTTCAAGCAGGCCGCCGCCCTGCCCGAGGTGGTCGAATTCTACCGGATGAGCGGCGAGGTCGACTATCTGCTCAAGGTGCTGGTCAAGGACATCGCCGCCTATGACCGCTTCTATCGCCGGTTGATCGCCATCGCCCCGCTGGACGACGTCTCCTCCAGCTTCGCCATGGAGCAGATCAAGTTTACGACGGCCTTGCCGCTCTGACCGGCCTGTGGAGAGAATAATATTCTCTATTCTGGCTGGTTTCGGAGATTGAAAAGAAATGATCCTCTCTGAAGATCGAGATATCCTCCGTCGCCTGTAGCGGAGGGTTCATGCTCAAGCGTCTGTTCGTCGATCACCCGGCCTCGGTCGGAGAGAGCTATACGGAGCACATGGGCGTCGCCGCCTCGTTCGGCGCGGCCATGTTCGTCGGCTCGCTGGCCTGTTTCGTCCACGCCGTATTTCCGGGCCTGTGCGTCAAGACGGGCAGCGGGGTGATCAACGATCTGCATCGCCGCATGGTGACGCACCGCGTCGACCCCGCTCGTCTGGCGGCGACCGAGCCGGATTGAGCGAAGCCTGGGCCGCCTCGTCGACGGCCCAGATTCGACGTGAGTTCTCAGGCGGCGAGGATTTCGTCCGCCGGGCCGAAGAACTCATAGTGGATGCGGTCGGCCGGGACGCCGGCGTCGCGCAGGTCCGAAACCAGGGCGCGCAGGAAGGGGCGCGGGCCGCACAGATAGTAGTCGGCTTCCTGGATCGGCGTCTGCTGGCTCAGCCAGGCGCCGGAGATGCGTCCCGCGTGATCATGGCCGTCGCCGTCATTGGCCGGGGCTTCATAGAAGACGGTGCTGCGCGCGCGCGGATGGGCCGCCGTCAGGGCGCGGATGTGCGGCCCCATGGCGTGGGCTCCTGCGTCATAGGCGCCGTGGACATAGTGGACCTCGGTGTCCGTCTTTTCCGCCACCAGCGTCTCCAGCATCGACACCATGGGCGTCAGGCCGACGCCGCCGGACAGCAGGACGACCGGGCGCTGCGGCGTCTCGGGCAGGAAGAAGTCGCCCGCCGGAGCCCCGACCTTCAGCACCATGCCCACGCGGGCGTTGTCGTGCAGCCAGCCCGAGGCCAGACCCTTGTCCTCGCGCTTGACCGAGATGCGATAGGTCTCGTCGTTCGGCGCGCAGGAGATGGAGTAGTTTCGCTTGATCGGCGCATGGCCGGGAACATCGAACCAGAAGGTCAGATACTGGCCCGGTCGGTGACGCAGCACCGGGCCGCCGTCCTTGGGCTTCAGCACGAAGGAGGTGATGACCGAGCTTTCGGGACGCACCTCGACCACCTCGAAGGCGCGCCAGCCGTTCCAGCCGCCGTGAGCCGCCGCCAGGTCTTCATAGATGGCCGCCTCGCGGGTGATCAGGATGTCGGCCAGGAACCAGTAGGCCTCGCCCCAGGCGGTCATGATCTCTTCGGTCGCGGCCTCGCCCAGCACATGGGCGATGGCGCCCAGCAGGGCGTTTCCGACATGGGGATAGTGTTCGGGCAGGATCTGCAGGCCGACGTGCTTCTGGGCGATGCGCTCGACCGCGGCGGCCAGGGCGCTCAGGTTGTCGATGTTCTTGGCGTAGGCCAGGATGGCGCCGGTCAGGGCGCGCGGTTGCGAGCCGACGTCGCCCTGGTGCGACTGGTTGAACAGGTCGCGGATCTCGGGGTTCTGGAACATCCGCGAATACATCTCGCGGACGATGTCGAGGCCGTGGGCCTCGAGCGCGGGGACAGTGGCTTTGACAAGCGCGATCGTGCGCTCGCTGAGGGCTTGAGCCATCAGGAAACTCCTAGGCGTTGCGATGTGGAAGGGGAGGAAGGGGGGAGGCCGCGCCCTAGCCGTCGGGCGGCCGGTCGTAGAATTCGACGCGCATCTTCATCGGCCCCAGCGGCTCGACGAAATGAACCTGCTGCGGCCCGATGCGGCCCGGCGTTCCGGGCTTCAGGACGGTGGTCATGTGCGGGTCGCTATAGGTCAAGCGAACTTCGCCCTCCAGCACCTGGATCTGCCCCCAGGTTCCGGCCTTGAGGCTGTGATCGGCTCGCAGGGCGGCGGGCAAGGTGGCGGCGTCGAACACCGGGGTGGAGCGATAGGGCGCTGGCGCAGAAGCGGCGTCGGGGCCGTCCGTCGGCTGTGATGTCTGACTGTGCGAGCGGCCGTTCATCGCCTTCGCTCCATTGATGCATTGATAATGCATCTATAGCCCGCGTTTGAAACATGCAACGAGGATGCATATAATTTTCTGCGGCGCGATGACGCGCTGATCGCCAAGGCTCACGAGAGGCTGAATGCGCCTGACGCGCTACACCGACTACGCCATGCGGGTGCTGCTCTATCTGGGGGCGCGGCAGGATCGGCTGTGCTCGATCGCGGAGATCGCCCAGGCCTACGGCATTTCGCAGAACCACCTGATGAAGGTGGTCAGCGACCTGGTGAACGCGGGCTATCTGGACAGCGTGCGCGGGCGGTTCGGCGGGGTGCGGCTGGCGCGTCCGCCGGATCAGATCAATGTCGGGGCCGTGGTGCGCCATACCGAGGACGGCTTCGATCTGGTCGACTGCGGCAGTTGCATCATCGCCCCGGCCTGCGGCCTGACGGGCGCCCTGCATCAGGCCCTGGCCGCCTTCATGAAGGTGCTGGACGGCTACACCCTGGAAGGCTTGCTCAGCCGCCGCGTCGACATGGCCGGTCTGTTCGAGCGGGCTGAGACCTAGAGCAAAGGTCGCATTGACGCTCGGCGCTCTTGGGGGTCTGATCGGGGTCGACCTTGACCCTGGGAGGCTGCGGCCATGGGCGATAGAGTGCGAGATGAACACGCCAGCCTGATCCGTCAGGCGCTGGACGACGAGGGCGCCGGGGCGCGCTCGGCTTTGGCGGCGTCGTGGCGTCGGTCCGTGACCCTGTACGGCCTGGACCCCAGCGAACACGGCGCGGTCGAGACCATCACCGAACAGCAGCTGCGCGAGGCGCGTCAGGCGATGGAGGCGATGACGCGCGCGGCCGAAGGCGTGCTGGACCGGCTGTTCCTGGCCGTCGGCGGGGTGGGGTGCTGCGTCCTGCTGACCAACGCCGAGGGCGTGCCGGTCGAGCGACGCGGGGCGGCCGCGGACGACGACACCTTCCACCGCTGGGGCCTGTGGCCCGGCGCCGTTTGGTCCGAGGCGGTCGAGGGCACCAACGGCATCGGCACGGCCCTGGCCGAGCATCGCGCCGTGACCATCCATCGCGAACAGCATTTCCACGCCCGCAACACGGGGCTGAGCTGCATCACCCACCCCATCCACGACCATATGGGGCGGCTGGCCGGGGCGCTGGACGTTTCGTCGTGCCGCGCCGACGCGACCGAGGCCATCCTGGGGCTGATCTCGGCGGCCGTGGCCGATGCGGCGCGGGCGATCGAGGCCCAGACCTTCCGCCAGGCCTTCGCCGATGCGCGCATCGTGCTGGCGGGCGGGGCCAGCGAGCGCAATGCGGCGGCCTTGCTGGCCGTCGACCGCGACGACCTGGTCGTCGGCGCCACGCGGGCGGCGCGGCTGTCCCTGTCCATCACCGACGAACGGATCGCGGCCCAGCTGCCGGCCTCGGACCTGCTGACGCCCGGCGGGGCCGAGATCGACCTGCTGGAGGCCGAGCGTGGGGCGGTGCGCCGCGCCCTGGCCCGCACCGGGGGCAATGTCTCGGCGGCGGCGCGGGCGCTGGGCGTCAGCCGCGCCACCCTGCACCGCAAGCTGCACCGTCTGGGCCTGATCGATCTGAACTGACCGATCTCGACGGAAACTGTCGCAAGTCTGCGACAGGTGTGCGCCGCACCATCCGGGCGGCGTCTGGAACAGGCCGCCGGGTCGACCGACCTTGCCTCAAACGACGCCGACAATCGGCGCCCAAGGAAACCGCAAGGAGGCCGTTCCCATGACCAAACCCGAATTCGTCCGCGCCGTGACGCCGAAATACAAGGCGCGCTACGACAACTTCATCGGCGGCCAGTGGGTCGCCCCGGTCAACGGCCGCTATTTCGAGAACACCTCCCCGGTGAACGGCCGCGTCCTGTGCGAGATCGCTCGTTCGGACGCGGCCGACGTCGAGCTGGCGCTGGATGCCGCACACGCGGCCAGGGACGGTTGGGGCAAGACCAGCGTCGCCCAGCGCGCCCTGATCCTGAACCGCGTCGCCGATCGCATGGAGCAGAACCTTCAGGCCATCGCCGAGGCCGAGACCTGGGACAACGGCAAGCCGGTGCGCGAAACGCTCGCGGCCGACATCCCGCTGGCCATCGACCACTTCCGCTATTTCGCCGGCTGCATCCGGGCGCAGGAAGGCGGCATTTCCGAGCTGGACAACGACACGGTCGCCTATCATTTCCACGAGCCGCTGGGCGTGGTCGGCCAGATCATTCCGTGGAACTTCCCCATCCTGATGGCGGCGTGGAAGATCGCCCCGGCTCTGGCGGCGGGCAACTGCATCGTGCTGAAGCCGGCCGAGCAGACGCCGGCCTCCATCCTGCTGCTGGCCGAGTTGATCCAGGACATCCTGCCGCCGGGCGTGCTGAACATCGTGTCGGGCACGGGGATCGAGGTCGGCGAGCCGCTGGCCACCAATCCGCGCATCGCCAAGATCGCCTTCACCGGCTCGACCGCCGTCGGCCAGAAGATCATGGAATACGCCACCCAGAACATCATTCCGGTGACGCTGGAGCTGGGCGGCAAGTCGCCGAACATCTTCTTCAAGGACGTGATGGACGCCGACGACGCCTTCCTCGACAAGGCGCTGGAAGGCTTCGCCATGTTCGCGCTCAATCAGGGCGAGGTCTGCACCTGCCCCAGCCGCGCCCTGATCCACGAAGACATCTATGAGGCCTTCATCGAGAAGGCGATCGCCCGCGTCGAGGCCATCAAGCAGGGCGACCCGCTGGACCCGACCACCCAGGTCGGCGCCCAGGCCTCGGACCAGCAGCTGAAGAAGATCCTGTCCTATCTGAAGATCGGCAAGGACGAAGGCGCCGAGGTGCTGACCGGCGGCGACCAAGCCGTGCTGAAGGACGATCTGGCGGGCGGTTATTATGTCAAGCCGACGGTGTTCAAGGGCACCAACGACATGCGCATCTTCCAGGAGGAGATCTTCGGCCCCGTCCTGGCCGTGACCACCTTCAAGACGCTGGAAGAGGCCATCGCCATCGCCAACGACACCGAATACGGCCTGGGCGCCGGGGTGTGGTCGCGCGACATGAATACCGCCTATCGCGCGGGCCGGGCCGTTCAGGCGGGCCGCGTCTGGACCAACTGCTACCACCAGTATCCGGCGCACGCGGCCTTCGGCGGCTACAAGAAGTCGGGCATCGGGCGTGAGAACCACCGCATGATGCTGGATCACTATCAGCAGACCAAGAACCTGCTGGTCAGCTACAGCCCGGACAAATTGGGCTTCTTCTGATTTCCATCAAGGCGCGGACTTCGGTTCGCGCCTTTTGTCTTGCGATTGCACCCCAGGAGGAAAGACCATGGCTGCAACCATGAAGGCCGCCGTCGTGCGGGAGTTCGGCAAGCCGCTGGTGATCGAGGACGCGCCGATCCCGACGCCGGGCCCCGGCATGATCCAGGTGAAGATCGAGGCCACCGGCGTCTGCCACACCGACCTGCACGCGGCCGAGGGCGACTGGCCGGTCAAGCCGAACCCGCCCTTCATTCCGGGCCACGAAGGCGTCGGCTACGTCTCGGGCGTCGGCGCCGGGGTCAAGCACGTCAAGGAAGGCGACCGCGTCGGCGTGCCGTGGCTCTACACCGCCTGCGGCCACTGCAAACACTGCCTCGGCGGCTGGGAGACCCTGTGCCACGAGCAGCAGAACACCGGCTACTCGGTCAACGGCAGCTTCGCCGAATATGTGGTGGCCGATCCGAACTTCGTCGGCCATCTGCCAGACAACATCGGCTTCGAGGAGATCGCGCCGATCCTGTGCGCCGGGGTCACGGTCTACAAGGGCCTGAAGATGACCGACACCAAGCCGGGCGACTGGATGGTGATCTCGGGCGTCGGCGGTCTGGGCCATCTGGCGGTGCAGTACGCCAAGGCGATGGGGCTCAACGTGGCGGCGGTCGACATCGACGACGCCAAGCTGGATCTGGCTCGGCGGTTGGGTGCGACGGTGACGGTCAACGCCAAGACCTCCAACGATCCCGCCGCCGACATCAAGCGCCAGACCGACGGCGGCGCCCAGGGCGTGCTGGTCACGGCCGTCTCGCCCAAGGCGTTCGAACAGGCCTTGGGGATGACGTCGCGTGGGGCGACCGTGGCGCTGAACGGTCTGCCGGCGGGCGATTTCCCGTTGTCGATCTTCGACATGGTGCTGAACGGGACGACGGTGCGCGGCTCGATCGTCGGCACGCGTCTGGACCTTCAGGAGGCGCTGGACTTCGCCGCCGACGGCAAGGTGAAGTCGATCAACACGATCGAGCCGCTGGACAACATCAACGACATCTTCGCCCGGATGCACAAGGGCCAGATCGAAGGCCGCGTGGTCATGTCCATCGGCGGATAGAAAGGCTGCGGGCCGTCGTGTCGCGCGGCGGCCCGCAGGCCTAGCCGATCAGATTCAGGGCTACGGCGCTCTGATACAGCATATAGAGGGCCACCACGAAGATCAGGCCCGCGAAGACGCTGTTCAGCAGGCCCTTGCGGCTGGACATCAGTTTGGCCAGCCGCGCGCCCGCCAACCCGCCCAGAACGCCGCCGCCGATGAAGACCGCCGCCAGCGGCCAGTCCACCCATCCCGCCAGCGCATAGTTGAAGGCGGTGGTCAGGCCGAAGGCGGTGACGCCGACCAGGGACGAGCCGACGGCGTAATAGATAGGCATGCCGGTCGACCCCATCAGGCTGGGCACGATCAGGAAGCCGCCGCCGATGCCGAAGAAGCCCGACAGCATCCCCGTGGCCGCGCCCGTGCCCACCAGCTTGGGCGCATTGCCCGCGTTCAGCGTCACGTGCGGGTCGCCCGCCGCAGAGCGGCCGCGCAGCATCAGGGCGCCGACGATCAGCATCAGCACGGCGAACAGGGCCAGCAGCTTATGCCCGTCCACGGCCTTGCCCAGGCTGGAGCCCAGCGCCGCCCCGACCACGCCCGCCGCCGCGAACAGCAGGGCGATCTTCCACTTCACCGCCCCGTGTCGGGCGTGGTTCAGCAGATTGGCGAAGGCGTTGGCCGCCACGGCGAAGGCGCTGGTGCCGATGGCCAGGTGCGGATCCTTCACCCCCACCAGATAGACGATCAGCGGCACGGCCAGGATCGAGCCGCCCCCGCCCACCAGGCCCAGGGTGAAGCCGACCAGCGACCCCGCCCCGGCGCCCAGGCCATACTGCAAAAGGCTGAGGGACTCGCTCATCACGCGGCCCTCGTTCGCGGGGCGACGCCCGGCTCGACGCAGTCGGGGGCGCAAAGCCATTCGCGGCCCTTCAGCATCCCGACCCAATAGATTTCCGGCAGGGCCTGCGCCTTCAGGTGCCAGGCGCGGCGCGTCGGCTGACGCCCGTCCAGCATCCACGCCGGGAAGCTGGGCAGCAGCTTGCCGCCATAGCCGAACTCGGCCAGCACGATCTTGCCGCGCTCGACCGTCAGGGGGCAGGAGCCGTAGCCGTCGTAGACCGCCTTCAGCGCCTTGCCGTCCAGCATGGAGATGACGTTTTCGGCCACGACGGGCGCCTGTTTGCGGGCGGCGGCGGCGGTCTTGGCGTTGGGCGCCGAGCAGGCGTCGCCCAGGCCGAAGACGTTGTCGAGGCGGTTGTGGTGCAGGGTGGCCTGATCGACGTCGATCCAGCCGCTGTCGGCCGCCAGCGGGCTGGCGCGGATGAAGTCGGGCGCGGTCTGCGGCGGGCAGACGTGGATCATGTCGAAGTCGCGGACGACTTCGCTGACGGCGCCGTCCGCGTCAGTGACGGCGAAGGTCGCGCGGCGAGCCTCGCCGTCGATGGCGGTCAGGCGCGAGTTGAAGCGCAGGTCGACGCCGTAACGCTCGATGTATTTCATCAGGGCGGGGACGTAGTCCTTGACCCCGAACAGCACGGCCCCGGCGTTGTGGAACTCGATGTCCACATTCTTGAGGGCGCCGGTGCGCTGCCAGTGGTCGGCCGACAGATAGAGGGCTTTCTGCGGCGCGCCCGCGCATTTGATCGGCATGGGCGGCTGGGTGAACAGGGCGCGGCCGCCCTTAAGCTCCTGCACCAGCTTCCACGTATAGGGCGCCAGATCGAAGCGGTAGTTGGAGGTCACGCCGTTGCGGCCCAGCGTTTCACTCAGGCCGGGGATGGCGTCCCAGTCCAGCTTGATGCCGGGCGCGGCGACCAGGGCGCGATAGCCGATGCGACGGCCGTCCGACAGGCGCACCTGATCGGCTTCGGGCGCGAAGTCGACGACGCTGTCCTGAATCCAGCGGGCGCCCGTGGGGATCAGGCGGCAGGTCTCGCGCATGGTGCGCTCGGGCGTGAAGACGCCCGCGCCGACCAGCGTCCAGCCGGGCTGGTAATAGTGACGCTCGGACGGTTCGACGATCACGACGTCAAGGCCGGGGCGGCGGCGCAGCAGGCTGGCCGCCGTGGCGATCCCGGCGGCGCCGCCGCCGACGATCAGGACGTCGCAGGTCTGGGAAGCTTGCGGATGGGCCATGCCTCAGCCCTCCAGACGCGGGCCGAGCGGCGAGACGTCGTAGCCGGCGGCGGCGGCCAGGGCGACGATCTCTTCGGCCTGGCGCTCGCCCGCCTGCGACAGGGCCCACAGATAGGTGGTGCGGGTGCCCGAGCGGCAGTAGCCGAGGATGGGCTGGGGCAGTTCGGCCAGCGCCGCCTTGAAGCGCGCCACGTCGTCCGGCGTCATGGCCCCGCCGCGAATGGGGATGTGGACGAAGGTCAGGCCCGCGGCCTCGGCGGCGGCGCGGATGTCCTCGGTCATCGGCTGGCCCGGCTCTTCGGCCGTCGGGGCGGTTGGAGATGATGGCGCGATAGCCTTGATCGGCCGCTGTCTGGACCTCCTCAGGCAGGATCTGCGGCGAGACGTGCAGGCGGTCTTCCAGGGGGCGGATGTCCATGAGGCGGTTCTCTGGCTTTGAGGAAAGGGGCTTTAAAGGGCTTGGGGATCAGAGCGCGTTGATGGGCATTTTCAGGTAGCGGACGCCGTTGTCTTCCGGCTCGGGCATTCGGCCGCCGTTCATGTTGACCTGAACCGAAGGCAGGATCAGGCGCGGCATGGACAAGGTGGCGTCGCGGGCGGTCCGCATCTGGACGAACTCATCCTCTGTCACGCCGTCGTGGACGTGGATGTTGCAGGCGCACTGATCGCCGATGGTCGTCTCCCATGCGAACTCGGTGCGGGCGGGCGGCGCCTTGTAGTCGTGGCACAGGAAGACGCGCGCCGCGGCGGGCAGGGACAGCAGCCGCTTGATCGAGCGATACAGCGTCCGCGCGTCGCCGCCGGGGAAGTCGCAGCGCGCCGTGCCGTAATCGGGCATGAACAGGGTGTCGCCGGGGAAGACCGCGTCGCCGATCACATAGGCCAGACAGGCTGGGGTGTGGCCGGGCACGTGCAGGGCCGTGGCCTGAAGCTCGCCGATGGCGAAGCGGTCGCCGTCGTCGAACAGCTGGTCGAACTGGCTGCCGTCGCGGCGGAACTCGGTCCCCTCGTTGAATACTTTGCCGAAGACGTCCTGCACCTTGATGATGTCGCGGCCGATGGCCAGGCGGCCGCCGAGGCGTTCCTGCAGGTAGGGCGCGGCCGACAGGTGGTCGGCGTGAGCGTGGGTCTCCAGCAGCCAGTGAACCTCAAGGTCTTCGGCCTCGACATAGGCGATCAGGGCGTCGGCAGAGGCGGTCGAGGTGCGGCCAGAGGCGGGATCATAGTCCAGCACGCTGTCGATGATGGCGCAGGCCCTGGAGTTCGGGTCGCGCACGACATGGCTGACGGTGAAGGTGGCTTCGTCAAAGAAGGATTTAACGACCGGGCGGCGGCTGACTTCAGCCAGGGCGGCCTGGATCAAGTCCGCGGCGTGATCGCGGGCAGGGTCGATATGGGCGTCGGTCACGGCGTTTCTCCGCATTGATCTTTATCAAGCAATTAGATATTTACATATTATATACAAGTAATTGTTTTCAAGGTGCGCTGCACCCCGACTGCGCGTAGCCCTATGGCATGGAAACCGACTCGATGACGGACACGCCTTTCCTGCGGCCGCTGCGGATCAATGAGGCGGCGCCGGATTTCACCGCGCGCACGACGCGCGGCCAGCGTCGGCTGAGCGACTATCGCGGGCGGTGGCTGGCCTTCTTCTCGCACCCGGCGGATTTCACCCCGGTCTGCACCAGCGAGTTCATCGCCCTGGCCCGGCGTCAGGCGGACTTCAACGCCATCGGCTGCGAGCTGCTGGGGCTGTCGGTCGACAGCCTCTATTCCCACCTGGCCTGGTTGAAGGATATCCGCGACCGCTTCGGCGTGACGGTGGAGTTTCCGATCATCGAAGATCCCTCCATGGTCATCGCCCAGGCCTATGGGATGATCGACCCGGCGGCACCGGACAGCGCCTCGGTGCGCGCCACCTTCGTCATCGATCCGAACGGCGTGGTGCGGGCGATCAGCTGGTACCCGATGAACGTCGGCCGCTCGATCGAGGAGTTGCTGCGGCTGGTCACGGCCCTGCAGGCGGCGGATCGGGAAGGGGCTTCGGCGCCCGAGGGCTGGACGCCGGGCGCGCCCCTGCTTCAGGCGGCGCCGACCGACCTGGGCGATGTGCTGTCGGGCGATGACGCCTGGTATTATCAACCGGCGTCGCGATGACCCCCGGCGGCGATCTGGAACGGTTGAAGGCGGCCGCGCCCGAGGCGGCTGAACTGCTGCGGCAACTGGCCAACGCCAATCGCCTGCTGATCCTGTGCCATATCGCGCAGCAGGAGCGTTCGGTCGGTCAGTTGGAACAGGAGCTGGGCCTGCGCCAGCCGGGCCTGTCGCAACAGTTGGCCGAGCTGCGCCAGTCGGGGCTGGTGAAGACCCGGCGCGAGTCGCGCTCCATCTATTATTCGCTGGCTGACGAACGCGCCGAGGCCGTCATGGCCATGCTGCACCGCATCTTCTGCGACGATCCCAAGGCCCTGACCGAGGCCGTGCGTCAAGAAGCGGCGCCGGACCAGGCGCTTCTCCGCGGGGACGCCGCCCGTTTCGCCCGGATCATCCCGCCGCGCTGAACAATCGCGCCGCCTCATGCGACAAATCAGCGATTGAAGCTGACACTGATTATCATTAAGCGTCGAGGCGAAACGCCGCTGGCGTCGCTGATGAATGGGCGGAGAACGGGTCGATGGTCGAGGTGAGGTTGGGACGTCGGGCCCTGCTGATGGGCGCCGCCGCCCTGATGGCGACAGGGGCCGCCGCCTGTACGCGCCGCGATGCGGCCGGCCCGTCCTCGCTGCTGACCGACCTGCGCGACCGGCCGCTGGCGATCACCCCGCCGGTGACGAAGCTGTCGATCGACGACAGCCGCTTCCTGATCGCCCTGTCGCTGATCCATCCCGATCCGGTCAGCCTGCTGGCCGCCTGGGCGGGCGACGTGAACCGCCTCAGCCCGGACATCTACGCCGCCTATCTGGAAAAGTCGCCGACGCTGGCGAGCCTGCCCAAGACGCCGAGTTCGGCCGCCGCCTTCAACGTCGAGGCCGTGCTGGGCGCCCAGCCGCAGGTGGCCCTGGTGTCGCTGGATTCCGGCCCGACCGACGCCCAGACGGCCCAGTTGGAGCAGGCGGGCGTGCGCGTGGCCTATATCGACTTCTTCCAGCACCCGTTCGAGAACCAGCCGCGCAGCCTGTCCCTGCTGGGGGCCATGATCGGCCGCGAGGAACAGGCGGAAGCCTACAACGCCTTCCGCGCCTCCAGGCTGAAGACCATCTCCGACCGCGTGGCCGGTCTAAGGGACGAGCAGAAGCCGACCGTCTTCCTGGAGGCGCACGCGGGCAATGGGCCGGACTGCTGCAACTCGGTGGGCGCCGGGAACATCGGCGACTATCTGACCTTCGTCGGCGCCCGCAACATCGGCGCCGAGGTGCTGAAACAGCCGTCGGGCAAGCTGAACCTGGAGTTCGTGGTCGAGCGCGATCCCGACATCTACATCGCCACCGGCGGCCCGCATCTGGAGAAGACCGGCGGCTTCGTCGTCGGCCCGAAATACGACGTCGAGACCTCGCGCGCCTCGTTGCGCCGCGTGGCCGGGCGACGGGGCCTGTCGACCCTGAAGGCTGTGCGCGAGGGCAGGGTGCACGGCCTGTCGCACCAGTTGATCAATTCGCCCATCGACATCGTCGCTGCCGAAGTCCTGGCTAAGTGGATCCAGCCCGAGCTGTTCGCTGACCTGGATCCGCGCGCGACGCTGGACGCGATCAACAAGGACTTTCTGGCCGTCCCCTATCGCGGGGACTACTGGACCGACCTGGTCCCGGCCGCCTGATTTCACCCCGGAGAACCGCCATGATCACCCTTCGCAACGGCATCCTGACCGCCGCCGCCTTCGCCGCCCTGGCGATGGCGTCGACCGCCTCGGCCCAGACGATCGAGAAGACCGTCAAGGTCGCCCCCGGCGGCCTGTACGAGATCGTCTTCAACCCGGCCGACAACGACCTCTATGTCGCCGCCGTCGGCCCGCGCGGCGCCAACCAGGCCCAGATCGTCCGCCTGCAGGGCCAGACGCTGGAGCCGGAATCCTCGGTCGACGTCTCGGCCAATCCGCTGTTCGGCCTGAACCTGAACACCCGCACCCAGGTGCTGTACGGCACGGACACGCGTTCGGGCGTGATCACGGCCATCAACGCCCGCACCGGCGAAGTGATCGCCACCATCCGCAACGGCGACGAAGAGGGCGCCCACGTTCGCCAGGTCGTCGTCGATGAGGCGAACAACAAGGTCTACATCAGCGTCGTCGGCGGCGAGGCGGGCGACGCCTCCAAGCCGAACCTGATCTGGGTCATCGACGGCGCGACCAATACGGTCGAACGCACCATCACCGCCACGGTCGGTGGCCTGACCGGCGCGGCGCTCGATCCCGCGACCAACCGCCTCTACGTCACGGGCATGAGCAGCAATGAAGTCGCCGCCATCGACCTGGCCACCGGCGAGACGGTCGGCAAATGGCCGTCGCACGGCGACTCGACCATCAACGTCGCCGTCGATTCCGAAGGCCGCCGCCTGTTCGTCGCCAATCAGAAATCGGGCGAGCTGACGGTGCTGAACGCCGACACCGGCGCCCTGATCCAGAAGATCACCACTGGCGCGGGCGCCCTGAGCGTCGCCTACAACGGCGCGGTCAAGCAGATCTACGTCGCCAACCGTCAGGCGGGCACGGTGACGGTGATCGATTCCGACACCTATGCGGTGAAGGCGAACCTGGAGACGGGCACCTTCCCTCAGACCATCGCCATCGACCGCGCGACCAACGCCGTCTACGTCTCGAACAAGGCCCGCGGTCTGCCGCGCGGCGCCCCGGCGGGCACGCCGGTCCCGGTCGACCCGACCGGCGACGTGGTGACGCTGATCCGTCCGTAAGACGATTGGCAGCCCTCTCCCGGTGGGAGAGGGCTTGAGCGCGCGGCGGCGCAGCCGTCGCTCTTGCGCGAAAGGGTGAGGGTTCTGTCCATACCTTCGGCGCAAGCCGCCGCGCAAACTTCAGCACAACGGCCATTCGGCCGACTTCACCCGCGAACCCTCACCCTTTCGCCTGCGCCAATCGCCTCCGGCTCTTGGAGGCTCAAGCCCTCTCCCATCGGGAGAGGGAGCGCTTAGCTCAGCACGTCGTCGATCATGACCTGCAGCGCGCCGCGGTCGCAGCGCTGGACGCGGGCGGAGACGCGATAGACCTCGGCCAGAATGCCCGGCGTGATGGCCTCGTCCGGCGTTCCGAAAGCGACCAGTTTTCCCTTGGCCATGACGGCGATCCGGTCCGAGACGCGCGCGGCCGCCTGCAGGTCGTGCAGGACGATCATCACCGTCATGCCCCGTTCGGCCGCCGCCTCGCGCGCCAGGTCCAGCACGCGCAGCTGATAGTGCAGGTCCAGTGCGCTGGTCGGCTCGTCCAGCAGCAGCAGGCGCGGCTCGCGCGCCAGAGCCTGAGCCAGGCCCGCCAGCTGCTTCTGACCGCCCGACAGCCGGTCCAGACGCTGTCCGGCCAGAGCCTCGGCGTTGATCCGTTGCAGCACCTCATAGGCGCGCTCGGCCGCCTGGGCGTCGGTGTAGACGGCGCCGCGAAGGGGCGTGGCGCGGATCGAGGCCACCACCGTCTCCAGCACCGTCAGGGCCACGCCCTGCGGCAGGGTCTGCGGCATGTAGGTGACGCGCTTGGCCCGATCGGCCAGCGACAGCCGGGTCAGTTCGGCCTCGTCCAGACGGATCGAGCCGTGCGCCGGGATCAGGCCCGCCAGACTGCGCAGCAGGGTGCTCTTGCCCGCGCCGTTGGGGCCGACGACGGACACGACTTCGCCTGCGGTCAGGGGAGGCAGGCTGAAGCCGCTGATGATGGGTTGGCCGCCGTAGCCGGCGTCGAGGCCGCTGATCGACAGGTCGCTCATGCCCGGCCTCCGTTGCGGAAGATCAGCAGCAGGAAGACCGGCACCCCGATGACGGCGGTGACGATGCCGACGGGCATCAGCACGCCCGGCACGATGATCTTGGACGCCGCCGAGGCCAGCGACATGATGACCGCCCCGGCCAGCACGCTGGCGGGCAGGAAGTAGCGGTGATCCTCGCCCACCAGCAGGCGGGCGATGTGCGGTCCGACCAGGCCGATGAAGCCGATGGCGCCGACGAAGGCCACGGCCGTCGCCGACAGCAGGCTGACCCGCAACAGCGACAGGAAGCGCAGCCGCTTCACATCGACGCCGAAGCTCATGGCCCGGTCCTCGCCCAGCCGCAGGGCCGTCAGGGCGCGCGAGGACAGAAGCGAGAAGGGCGTCACCACGACCAGCACCACCGCCAGGGCCGCGACATTGCTCCATGTCGCGCGCGACAGCGATCCCATGGTCCAGAACACCAGTTGCTGCAGCGCCTCGGCCGAGGACAGGAACTGCACTAGGGCCGTCAGGGCGTTGAAGGCGAAAACGAGCGCGATGCCGAACAGGACGATGCTCTCGATCCCCGACCCCTTCATGCGCGCCAGAGCCTGCAGCGCCAGCACCGAACCGAAGGCGAAGACGAAGGCGTTCAGCGGCACCAGCCAGTCCGCTCCGATGAAGGAGGCGCCCAGGCCGAGCACGATCGCCAGCGACGCGCCGAACGACGCGGCCGAGGAGACGCCCAGCGTAAAGGGGCTGGCCAGCGGATTGTTCAGCACCGTCTGCATCTCGGCGCCCGCCAGGGCCAGGGCCGCCCCGACCATCATCGCCATCAGGGCGTAGGGCAGGCGCACCTGCCAGACGATGGCCTGCTGGGCCGTGGTCAGGCTGGACGGATCGAACACCCCTTGCAGCACCGTCAGGGGCGAGATCGACGAGGGGCCGGTGGCGATGTCGAGCAGCAGGGCCGCCGCCGCCAGCGCGGCCAAAACGGCGATGGCGAACAGCTTGGTCCGCACGCTTCTGGAATAGGCGACAACCGCCTCGGGCACGGCGTTTTCAGCGTTCGCCAATTCACGAACTCCACTCAGAGAATGCGTCGCAATACATATCTATGGCCAGATAGGCTAGGGTGGCCGTATGACGCTGACCTCGCCCGCCCCTGCAGACCCGTCCCAGAAGGACGCGGCTCCCGACACGACCCAGCCCTACGCCATCCGCCTGCCCGCTGTCGATGGCGCGCCGGCCGTGGATGTGCGGGTGGCGACGCCGCAGGGCGAACGGCCGCCCGGCGGCTGGCCGGTTCTGGTGCTGCTGGAGGGGGAGGCCTTTTTCGATACGGCCGCCCAGGTCGCCGGACGGCTGCTGCGGCGCTCGGCCAAGACGCGGGTGGATGCGATGATGACGGCGGGGCGTCAGCCTGTCGGGCGTGGCCGATCGCGTGGCCGCCTACGCCTTCACGCCGGGGCCGCAGAGCCAGGCGCCCGAGCCGCGCGGCGCGGCCCTGCTGGCGCGCCTGAGTTCGGAGGTGTTGCCGCAACTGGCGGCCCTCGGCGCCGATCCCGAGCAGGCGGTGCTGATGGGACATTCCATGTCGGGCCTTTTCGTTCTGGAGGCGCGCGCCGCCGGAGCGCCCTTCGTCCGTTACGCTGCGATCAGCCCGTCGATCTGGTGGAACCCGGCGGTGGTCGCCGCCCAGCCCGAGAGCGCGAACCTGCTGGTCGCGGTCGGCGCCCGCGAGGAGATGGAGGGGCTGCCGTTCGCGCACCTGGCCCGGCGTATGGTCTCCAACGCCCGCGATCTGGAGGCCCGTGGGGCGAGCCTGCGGGTGCTGGAGGACGAGGATCACGGCTCGACGCCCTATGCGGCCTTGCCGACTGTGCTGCGCTTCGCCGCGCCTTATCGAGGCTAGTCGCGGCGGCAAGAAAAAAGCCCCCGCGCCGGGCGCGGGGGCTGTTCGGATCAACGCGCCGGGCGGATGCGCAGCACGGAGTCGTTTCCGTCCGTGGTCCAGCCGGACTTGACCGCGACATAGACGTTGCCGCGACCATCGGTCGAGACGTGGTTCGCCACCGGCGGGGCGGGCAGGTTGGCGACGATGCGGCCGTCGACGTCCGTCACCGTCACCGTGCCCGCGCCGAAGGTGCTGACGAAGGCGCGACGCGACTTCGGCTCGAACACCACGTTCAGGGCGCCCGCGCCGACCGGGGTGTCGGCCACGACCGAGCCGTCCGAACCGTTCAGCACCACCAGGTTGTCGGTGCCCTGGGCCGCGACGAAGATGCGGTCGGTCTGCGGATCGTGCGAGACGCCGATCACGCTGCGCGCGCCGGGCACGCGGAAGACGTTCAGCACGGTGTCGGCGGCCGCGTCGATGACCGCGACCTCATTGGTCGAGTTGGAGGCGACGTACAGGCGACGCGCTTCGCGGTCGTAGGAGACGCTGGCGGCCGAGAAGGTCTCGCCGCGCACGGTCGAGTCGATCTTGATGCGCTTGGCGACCGTCAGGGCGGCGGTGTCGAACACCACGACCTCGGGCTCGAAGGTGGCGCTGGCGTAGGCCTTGCCGTGCTCTTCGTCGATGACGACGTCGCGGGCGTGGTTGACCGTGCCCGGCTCGAACTGACGCACCAGCGACAGGTCCGACTGGCGATAGACGGCGACCGTGTTCTGACGGCTGTTCGAGACCCAGACGGTGTCGTTGGCGTCATCGACGCCGACGCCGTAGACGGCGAAGACGCCGCCGTCCTGGGGCTGGCCGTCGCGGCCGGCGCGGCCCGGCGCAGCGGCCGGGGTGATGCGGGCCTCGACCGCCAGGGTGTCGGCGTTCAGGCGCAGCAGCTCCGACTGGCGCACCGGCGGGCGGCCGACCGCCGAGGTGGCGAAGACGGCGTTGCGCTTGGCGCTATAGGCGGTCTGGTACAGGCCGCGCGTGGGCTGGATGCTGGTGATCCGATAGGCCGCTTCATTCGACAGCGGCACGTTCGGCGAGATCTTCAGATCGGCCAGGACGGCGTTATAGGGCGACTGCGACACCGCCACGATCGGGTGGTTGCCGGGCTGGGCGTTCGCCGGCAGCGTCAGGCGCGCTTCGAAGCCGCCCTCGGCGTTCGCCGTGATCGGGCCGGTCGACAGCGGCGTCTGGCCGTACATCAGGACGATGCTCTGGCCCGGATGGAAGCCGCGGCCATTGGCCACGACCGGGCCGCCCGGCAGGACGGGCTTGCCGCGTTCGCCGGACGAGAAGCCGACCTGGCCGCCGTCCAGGCGTTCGGGCGCCGAGAACAGGGCCTGGGCCGAAGCCAGGGTCGGAACGGCGACGGCCGAAGCCGCCAGGAGCGCGCCGAGGGCGGCGCCGCGAAGGGATTTGCGTAGGGTCGTCATGATCGCAGTTTCTCCGGATCAGAAGCGGGTGGTCAGGCCAAGGAAGAAGCGGCGGCCGGGCGAGTAGTAGCCATCGCCGGCGGTGCCGCTGACCTTCTCGTTGAAGAGGTTGGAGACCCCGGCGCGCAGGGTCACCGTGTCGGACGCCTCATAGGCGGAGGTCAGGTCGAACTCGGTGCGGGCGTTGGTCAGGGTCGAGCCGCCGCTCAGCTGTTCGCCGGTGTACTGGGCCGATAGCATGAGCCCCAGGCGGTCCGTCGCCCGCCAGTCCAGCGAGGCGTAACCCGACCATTCCGGCGTGGTGATCAGGCTGGCCCCGGTGTCCAGGTTCTTGGCCTCGATCATCCAGGTGGCGTTGCCGCGCAGGGTCAGGTCGTAGGGCAGGGCCGCCGAACCGCTGAGCTCCAGGCCCTTGGTGCGGGCGCGCTGGACGTTCTCGTTCTTGGTCCACCAGCGGCCTTCGAAATAGCCCAGCGGCGCGTACTGGATCTTGTTCTCGAAGTCGGTGTGGAAATAGGTGGCGGCGAAGCTGTAGGCGGCGCCGTCATAGGCGAAGCCGAACTCGTAGCTGGTGCTTTCCTCGGGCTTGAGGTTCGGATTGCCCGCCATCCAGCAGCCGCCTGAGGTGTAGACCAGCGGATTGCCGTTTCCGTCCAGGATCGGATTGCCGTTCTTGTCCTTGGCGGCCATGCCGATCAGGCCCCGGCAGCCGTTGCCGCCGGACTGGGTCGCGGCGCCGGCGCTGTTCTCCTTCAGGGACGGGGCGCGGAAGCCCTTGGAGACGCCGCCGCGCAGGGTCCAGGCCTCGGCCGGATGCCAGACCAGATAGGCGCGCGGGCTGAAGTGCTCGCCGTACTTGTCGTGGCTGTCCAGGCGGCCGCCCAGCGTCAGCAGCAGGCTTTCGCGCAGGGTGATCTGGTCCTCGGCGAAGATCGCCGCCGTGTCGCCCTTCAGCGTGGCCCCGGTGATGACGTTGCCGTCATAGTCGATCGGCACCGTGCCGATGGTGTCGGTGTTGGTCAGCTCTTCCTGACGGTACTGGGCGCCGATGGCGAACTTGTGCAGCCAGACGAAGGTCTTTTCGAAATTCCACAGGCCGTCGACGATCCACTCCTCGAATTCGCCGGAGCCGCCGTACTCGCCCATCGCCTTGTTCTCGAAGGCGTTGCGATAGACGTCCAGGCGCGTCTTGCCGAAGGACCATTCGCCTTCGTGGCTGGCGCGGAAGTTGGTGCGTTCGGTTTCCGAGCCGAAGGCCCCCTGCGGCGTCAGCACGCCGTTGCGGTTCGGCACCAGCAGCTTGGGAGCCAGGGGCTCCTCCACCCCATAGTTGGCCTCGAACGAGAGGTTGTGGTTCTCGACGGGCGCCCAGTTCAGCACGCCGTTCAGGCTCTTGTTGACGACGCCGCCCGTGCCGTTGGCGCCGGAGAGGTTCACTTCGTCGGGATTGGTGCGGGCGTAGGTCGCGCCCAGGCGCAGGCCCAGGTTCTCCGTGAGCGGGCCGGCCACGTTGACGCCCAGCTGATAGGCGTCGCCGCGCTCGGAATCCTCGGACCAGGTGTAGCTGGTGTTGGCCGACCCGCGCCACGTCGGGGCGATCTTGCGGGTGATGATGTTGATGACGCCGCCCATGGCGTCGGAGCCGTAGAGCGACGACATCGGCCCGCGCACCACCTCGATGCGCTCGATCATGTCGGGCGAGATCCAGTTCAGATCCTGGCGGCCCAGGTCGGGGCGATAGCTGATGTCGCGCGAGTTGCCGACGCGACGCCCGTCGACCAGAACCAGGGTGTAGTTGTCCGGCAGGCCGCGGATGGTGATCTTGGACATGGCGCCGGTCGGGCTGACGCCGCCGGTCACGCCGGGCAGACGGCCCAGCAGTTCGCCCAGGCTCTGCACCGGCTGGCGCTCGATCTCGTCGCGGCTGATGACGCTGACCGAGGCCGGGGCGTCGCGCACGTCGACGGCCGAGCCCGAGGCGGTCACGATCACGTCGCCGACGGCGGTGGCCTGCGGATCGACGCCTGAGAGATCGGCGGGAATCGTCTCGGCCAGGACCGGCGATGTGGCGAGCAGGGTGGTTGTCATCAGGCCCAGCCCGATGCGGCGTTTCGATAGGTGCATCTGCGCCCCCAAAGGCGTGCGTTGGCGGGCGACGAGCGCCCGAGGAGGGGAGGAAAGCTCGACCGTGCGAGCGGCTCGCTCCTAATAATCATTCGCAATATTGTCTCAATGTCGGATTCGGCATGGGGCCTATTCGCCCAGCCGCATGAGGGCGCGGCCGTCGGAGGCGTGATGGGCCGGGGAGCAAAGGCCTATGTCGATATGTTGCAATTAAGAGGCGTTCTTAATACAGCGGAGGCCGACGCGCCGGGCGTCATGCAGCGAGGCCATATGTCGGGGCGACTTCCCCACCGCGTGGATTTCACCCTGCTTCAGCATCTTCAGGTGCTGATCGAGCTGCGCAGCGTCTCGCGCGCAGCCGAGCGCCTGGGCATCGGCCAGCCGGCGATGAGCCGCATCCTGGCCCGGCTGCGCGATCAGTTCGACGACCCTCTGCTGGTGCGCGGGCCGCGCGGCATGATGCCGACGCCGCGCGCCGAGGCCCTGTCCGGTCCCTTGCGCGCCTGGCTCGACGCGGGCGAGAGCCTGCTGCGCGACCCCGGCCTGGACGTCGGGCGGATGAAGCGGGTGTTCCGCCTGGCCTCCACCGACTTCGGCCTGCTCAGCGTTCTGACGCCGGCCCTGGCCCGTATCGAGCACGAGGCGTCGGGGGTGGAGCTGGCGGTCGAGCCTCTGTCGGACGCCAGCCTGCGGCGGCTGGAGGACGGCCGGCTGGATATGGTGTTGACCGGCTGGAGCCCCGAAGGCGCGGGGCTGAAGTCGCGCTGGCTGTTCCGCGAAACTCATCTGGGCCTGGCGCGGCCGGATCATCCGGTGCATCAGGCGACGCCGACGCACGCCGAACTGTTGCGCTGGCCCCATGTCGTCCCCTCGGCGGGGGACGGCTTCGGCGACTGGGTGGCGGATGACCTGCCGGACATGGCCGAGCGCCGCGTCCTAGTGCGGGCCGAGAGCTTCGCCCTGGTTCCCTATCTGTTGCAGACCAGCGAAGCGGTGGCTCTGCTGCCGCGTCGGGCGGCCGAGCATTTCGCGGCGACGCATGGTCTCGGCGCCTTTCCAGCGCCGCAGGAGATGCGGCCGTTCGACTACCATCTGGTCTGGCACGAACGCTCGGACGGGGACGCCGGAACCCAGTGGTTGATCGACGCCCTCTTCGCTGAATTCGAGCCAGGCCCCGCACCGGTGGGGGCTGACGGCGCAGACGGTTCAGGAGACGGTCGGCAGCGCCAGTTCCACGGCTAGTCCGGGCCGGTTGTCGTCCAGCCGCAGTTCGCCGCCGTGCGCCCGCGCCACGGCGGCCACCATGGCCAGGCCCAGGCCCGCGCCGGACGTATGGCCGCTCCCGCCCTGACCAAGGCGATAGAAGCGGCGCAGGATCTTGTCGCGCTCGGCTTCCGGCACGCCGGGGCCGTGGTCGGCGACGCGGACGACCGCCCGGCCTTTTTCGCTGCACGTCGAGACCTCGATTCGGCCGCCGCCATGGAAGACGGCGTTCTCGATCAGGTTGGCCAGGGCCTGCTGGATCAGGGCGGGATCGGCCTCGACCGTTCCTGTAGGGGCGAGGGCGACGGTCAGGCGCCCGCCCGCCTCTTCGACGAAGGGGCTGTAGATGTCGGCCACCGTGGCGGCCAAGGCGGCGAGATCCAGCCGTTCGGTCTGCAAGGCGGCGTCGCCGCTCTCGATCCGCGCCAGGGTCAGCAAGGCCTCGAACAGGGCGCTGACCTGATCCGTCTCCTCCAGCGCGCGTTCGACGGCGGCCTCGCGCGCCTGGGCGTCGTCCAGATTGGCGGCCAGATCCTCCAGTCGATTGCGGATCCGGTTCAGCGGCGCGCGCAGTTCGTGAGCCACGCCCTCGGACAGGGTCTTCAGCGTCGTCAGCGCCGCCTCCTGCCGGTCCAGCATTCGGTTCAGATTGGCCGACAGTTCGTTGAACTCTCGCCCCAGGCCGACGGCGGGCAGGCGCGCCGAATCCTGGCCGGCGATGATGCGGCCGACCGCCTGGTTGACGTCTTCCAGACGCCGCAGGAACAGCCGTCCCGCGAACCAGCCGCCGGCCAGAGCCAGCAGGATCAGGACGATCCCGCTCATCAGGGCGTAGCGGCGGATGCCGCCGCGCAGCTCGTCCAGATGCTGGATGTCGCGTCCGACCGCCAGCAGGCCGCCGTCGGAGGCCCGCGCGCTCAGCGCCAGCATGTTCGGCGTCTGGTCGGGCCATCGCGCGGGGCGCGCCTTGTTGGGCAGGTTGCGGCGGAAGCCGGTCTCATTGACCGCCAGCCGCGTCAGGCCGTTGGAGAAGGTGCTGCCGTCCGGCGCCTCGACCAGCAGCAGATAGCGCCGGGCGTCGCGGTTGCGGGCCTCGGCGTTCAGCTCCTGCACCAGCTGGGCCGTGCCGTGCCGGTCAGCGTCGGCGCGCATGACGTCCATCTGATGGTTCAGCCCGTCGCGGACCTCGGCCTCGGCGAAGCGCATCAGCCCATAGTCCACGCCCGCGATCATCACCGCCGCGCCCAGTCCGAACAGGGCCGAGAAGGCGGCGGCGTAGCGCAGGCTGGCCGTGGACCAGACCGAGGGGCGTTTGGGCTCAGTCCGGGGCCTTGAGGACATAACCCACCCCCCGGATGGTGTGGATCAGCTCCTGATCGAAGCCGCGATCCACCTTGGCGCGCAGGCGGCTGATGTGGGCGTCGATCAGATTGGCGCGGGGGTCGAAGTGAAAGCCCCACAGGCTTTCCAGCAGCATGGTGCGCGTCACGGCGTGACCGGCGTTGCGCGCCAGCCGCTCCAACAGTTTGAACTCATGCGGGGTCAGGTCCAGCGTCCGGCCCGCGCGGGTCGCCCGGTGGGCGGCCACGTCGACCTCCAGATCGGCGACCCGATGCCGCGTCGTGGCTTCGGCCAGCGGGGGGCGCCGCACCAGCGCCTGCAGCCGCGCGCTCAGTTCGCTGAAGGCGAAAGGCTTGACCAGATAGTCGTCGGCGCCCGCGTTCAGCCCCGCCACCCGGTCGTCGACCGAGCCCAGCGCCGTCAGCATCAGCACCGGCGTCTTCAGCCCGCCCGCGCGCATGGCCTGGACCGCTTCCAGACCGAGCAGCCCCGGCATCATGCGGTCAACGACGATGGCGGCGTATGCGCCCTCCATCGCCATGTGCAGACCGGCCTCGCCGTCGCCCGCCTCATCGACCGTATGCCCCTGCTGGCGCAGGCCTTCGGCCACGAAGGCGCGGGTTCGGGCATCATCGTCAATGACAAGCATTCGCATGAGCGCTCTTCTAAACCTCTGCGACGAAACGACCAGACCGGCTTGGAATTAATCTCGCCGCAAGACAATGCGAAGGTTGCTCGGCTATAGGCCAGTTTGTTGCGAATGATATGCAACAGCTTGAGTGCGGCAGGGATCAGCATGGAGTCGAGAATAGCGGAGTTCTGGGGCGCGCCCGATCTGTCGGTTCAGATCGGCGGCGGCGCATCCGAACGGCATGAGGCCGCCGCGCCGAAGGACGACATGGACTGGGCTTTTGGATTGAGCACGCCGGAGCTGCGGCTCTTCACCACGGGCCTGAAGCAGCGCCTGACGCCGGGACCGGCGGCGACCCTGGGCGAGCGCGTGCGCCGCTTCTTCGCCGATCTGCCGGTCGCCCCGGAAACCGATGAGCCGTCGCCGCGCCTGCTGGTCGGCGCCCTGCCGTTCGACCGCAGCGCCGACGACTGCCTGTTCCTGCCCGAGCGCGCCGCCAACCGCATCTGGGACATGCCCTCGGGCGCGCACCGGCCCGCGATCCGCGCCCTGACGCCCGAGCCTTCGCGCGCGGCCTATGAGGCGGCGGTGACGCAGGCGCTTGAGGCCATGCGCGCCTCGCAGGGCGGCGCCGAGCCGGTCGACAAGGTGGTGCTGTCGCGCAGCCTGAAGGTTCAGGGCGACGGCGCGATCGACCCCTTCGCCCTGTGGCGCGACCTGAAGGCCGACCCGACCGCCGCGCGCTTCCTGACGCCGCTTGGTCAAGGGCAGGGCGGGGCCATGCGCCGTCTGGTCGGCGCTACGCCCGAACTGCTGGCGTCCAAGCGCGGCCCGGCCGTCTTCTCACATCCTCTGGCCGGATCGGCCCGCCGCAGCACCGACGTGGTGCAGGACGAGGCGGCGGCGCAAGGCCTGCTGGCCTCCGACAAGGACCGCCGCGAACACGCCCTGGTGGTCGAGGCCATCATGGATCTGCTGGCGCCCTATTGCAGCGACCTGCGCGCGCCGCCCGGCCCGGCGCTCGTCTCGACCCGGACCATGTGGCACCTGGGCACCCGTATCGAGGGGCGGCTGCATCGCCCCGACGAGACTTCCGCCGCCGAACTGGCCGCCCTGCTGCATCCGACGCCCGCCGTCTGCGGCTCGCCGCGCGACCGGGCGGCTGAGATGATCCACGCGCTTGAAGGCTATGACCGGGGCTTCTATGCCGGGGCCGTGGGCTGGACCAACGCCTTCGGCGACGGGGCGTGGTACGTCTCGCTGCGCTGCGCCGAGACGTGCGGCGATCAGGCGCGTCTCTATGCCGGGGCGGGCATTGTCGAAGGCTCCGATCCCGCCGCCGAGGCGGACGAGACGTCGGGTAAGTTCCAGGCCGTCCTGCGCGCCCTGGGCGTGGATGAGGCGAGCGTATGATTCCCCTGCAACAGGTCTGGCCGGACGACATGGCGGCGCATTATCGGGCCAAGGGCTATTGGCGCGGCGAAACCTTCTCCCAACTGCTGCGCAGCCGGGCGGAGGCGCAAGGCGACGCCGTCGCCGTGGTCGGCATGGACCAACGCTGGACCTATGGCGAGCTGCTGGCAAAGGCCGAGACGGCCGCCGCCGGTTTTCTGGCGCTGGGCCTGAAGCCCGGCGACCGGGTGGTGGTGCAGCTGCCCAACCTGCCCGAGTTCCTCAGCGTGGTGTTCGGCCTGTTCCGGGCCAAGCTGATCCCCGTCTATGCGCTGCCCGCGCACCGCTCGACCGAGATCGTCCACTTCGTGACGCGCGCCGAGGCGTCGGCCTATGTCGTGGCCGACCGGCATGAAGGCTTCGACTATCGCGCCCTGGCCCGCGCCGTTCAGGCCGAGGTTCCCGCTCTGCGCCATGTGGTCGTGGTGGGCGAGGCCGAGGAGTTCGCATCCTTCGACGGTTTTCGCGCCGATCCGGCCTCCCTGCCGACGGACGACGCCGATCCGTCCGACGTGGCCTTCCTGCAGATTTCGGGCGGCTCGACCGGCCTGTCCAAGCTGATCCCGCGCACCCACGACGACTATCTCTACAGCGTGCGCGAAAGCGCCGACATCTCGGGGCTGGAGCCGGAGAGCGTCTATCTGACGGCCCTGCCGGCGGCGCATAACTTCCCGATGAGCTCGCCGGGCTATCTGGGCGCCCTCTATGTCGGGGCGACGGTGGTGATGGCGCCGTCGCCGTCGCCGGATGTCTGCTTTCCGCTGATCGAACGCGAGGGGGTGACGATCACCGGACTGGTGCCGCCTCTGGCCCTGCTGTGGATGCAGGCGGCGGCCAATAAGACCCACGACCTGTCCAGCCTTCAGGTGCTGCTGGTCGGCGGGGCGAAGTTCCTGCCCGAGGCGGCGCGGCGCGTGCGCGCTGAACTGGGCTGCACCCTGCAGCAGGTGTTCGGCATGGCCGAGGGGCTGGTCAACTACACCCGGCTGGACGACCCCGAGAGCCTGATCGTCGAGACGCAAGGGCGACCGATCAGCCCCGACGACGAAATCCTGATCGTCGACGACGCAGGCGCGCCGGTGGCCGAGGGCGAGCCGGGCAATCTGCTGACGCGCGGGCCCTATACGATCCGCGCATATCACAATGAACCGGCGGCCAATGCGCGGTCCTTCACCGAGGACGGCTTCTATCGCACCGGCGACGTGGTGCGCCGCACGCCCGAGGGCTATCTGGTCGTCATGGGCCGGGCCACCGACCACATCAACCGCGCGGGCGAGAAGATCTCGGCCGAGGAGGTCGAGGATCATCTTCTGGCCCATCCGGCCGTGTTCGACGCCGCCGTGGTGTCGGTGCCGGACGACTATCTGGGCGAGCGGATCTGCGCCTTCGTCATCCCCAACGGCGCCCCGCCGCGCGGCGTCGAGCTGAAGGCCTGGATGCGCAAGCGCGACATCGCCGACTTCAAGGTGCCGGACCAGATCGTCTTCGTCGACGACTTCGCCGTGACCGCCGTGGGCAAGGTCAGCCGCCGCGAACTGCGCGCGGCCCTGCGTCAGCGCATTCTGGAAGAAGAGGGCAAGGCGTGAGCGTCTCCAGAGGTCTGCCCACCGTCCCGGCCTACGCCCTGCCGACCGAGGCGGAGATCCCCGCCTCGCGCGCCCAGTGGACGCTGGAGCGAGCTCGCGCCGCCCTGCTGGTCCATGACATGCAGCGCTATTTCATGCGCCCCTATGCGCCGGGCGCCGAGCCTCTGCCGGGGCTGATCGCCAACATCGCCCGCCTGATCGCGGCGGCGCGGGCGGCGGGCGTTCCGGTCTTCTACACCGCCCAGCATGGCGATCAGGATCGCCGCGACCGGGGTCTTCAAGCAGATTTGTGGGGACCGGGCATGAGCCGCGCGCCCGAGCATGAAGAGATCCTGCCCGAACTGGCTCCGGCGCCGGGCGACTTCCCTCTGGTCAAGCACCGCTACAGCGCCTTCCAGCGCAGCAACCTCGAGACGCTGATGCGCGTGCGGGGGCGGGACCAGCTGATCGTCTGCGGCGTCTACGCCCACATCGGCTGTCAGCTGACAGCGGCCGAGGCGTTTCAGCGCGATATCGAACCCTTCTTCGTCGCCGATGCGCTTGGCGACTTCTCGCGCGACAAGCATATGGGCGCGGTGGCCTGGGCCGCCGACACCTGCGCCGTGGCCCTTTCGACGGCGCGCGTTCTGGAACGACTGACATGACCAAGCTGACCCCGCAGGATCTGACGCTGGAGCGCATGCGCGCCGATGTCGCCGCCGTGCTGCACGAAACGCCGGACTCCATTCTGGACGACGACAATCTGATGGACCTGGGCGTCGATTCCTTGCGCGCCCTCAACCTGTCGCTGGCGTGGAGCGAGGCGGTGCCGCTGGAGTTCAGCGAACTGGCCGAGCACACCACGCTCGCGGGCTGGTGGAGCGTGGTTCAGGCGCGCCTGCGCGCCGCCGGTCACGACGCCTGACCTGATATCATGGACGACGGACGCATGGCGGCGGCGCTGGAACATCCGCTGACGGAAGCCCAATCCGGCCTGTGGTTCGCCCAGAGGCTGGACCCGGCCAATCCGATCTTCAACACGGCCCACTATCTCGACATCCGGGGCGATCTGGACGTCGAGGCCTTCCGCGCCGCCGTCGACAAGACCGCCGCCGAGGCCGAGGCCCTGTCGCTGCGTTTCGTCGAGAAGAACGGAGAGGTGTTCCAGACCCTCGACCCGACCCATCGGCCTCTGTTGCAGATCGTCGACGTGTCCGCCGCCGCCGATCCGGTCGCTGAGGCCATGGCCGCCATGCGCCGCGATCATGAGACGCCGCTGGACCCGACGCGCGACCCGCTGGCCGCCAACATCCTGTTCCGCATGGGGCCGCAACGCTTCCTTTGGAGCCTGCGCGTTCACCATCTGGCCACCGACGGCTTCGGCATGGCCCTGCTGACCAACCGCGTGGCCGAACTCTACAACGCCGCGCGCGGCGGCCCGGCGCCCGGTCCAGCCTTCAACGCCATCGCCCGGGTGTGGGAAGAAGACGCCGCCTATCGCGCCTCCGAAAAGCGCGCGGCCGACGCGGCCTACTGGCGCGAGATCATGGGCGACGCGCCCGAGGTCGCCTCCCTGGCGCCGGGCAAGGCCACGACCGCCCACCGCTTCCACCGCATCGAGCGCGCCCTGCCGCCGCAGGTCACAGCCCGCCTGCGCGCCCGCGCCGAGGCCGGGCGCCTGTCATGGCCCGACGTGCTGACGGCCATCGGGGCCGCCTATGTCCGCCGCTTCTCGGGCGCGGAAGAGGCCGTGATCGGCGTGCCGTGGATGGGCCGCATGGGCAGCGCCTCGGCACGCACGCCCGCCATGATCATGAACGTCCCGCCGCTGCGCCTGACGCTGGACGAGGACGCCCCGCTGGACGAACAGCTGATCCTGGCCTCCAAGGCTCTGATCAAGACCCGCCGCCACGGCCGTTACCGCAGCGAGCAACTGCGGCGCGACCTGGGCCTGATCGGCGGGGCGCGGCGCCTGTACGGGCCGCTGGTCAATGTCCTGCCGTTCGACCTGCCGCCGCGCTTTGCGGGACTGGACACGACGCTGAAGGTGCTGGGCACCGGCCCGGTGGACGACATCAGCTTCACCTTCCGCGGCGACGCCGCCCCGGCTCTGACGCTGGAGGTCGACGCCAACCCCGACCTCTATACGCTGGAGGAGGCCGCCGCCCACGCAGAGCGTCTGGCCGCCTTCCTCACCAACGCGCTGGACGCCGAGACGCTGGGCGAGGTTCCCATCGCCACGCCGAGCGAGGCCGCGCGCGAACTGGAAGCCTTCAACGCCACCGCCCATCCGGTCCCCGACACGACGCTGACCTCCCTGCTGGAGGCGGCCATGCAGGCGACGCCGCACGCCCCGGCGCTGACCTTCGGCGAGCAGACCCTGACCTACGCCGAACTGGATCGCCGCACGGCGGCGCTGGCCTCGGCGCTGGCGGCGCGCGGCGTGGGGCGCGAGAGTCTCGTCGCCGTCGCCCTGCCGCGTTCGCTGGAACTGGTGATCGCGCTGGTCGCGACCTTACGCGCAGGCGGGGCCTATCTGCCGCTCGATCTGGAGCATCCGGCCGAGCGCATCGCCGCCATCGTCCGCGCCGCCGGTCCGAGCGTCGTGCTGGCCCATGAAGACATCGGCGACGCGTTCGGCGCGGCCCTGCTGGCGCCCGCCGACTGGCCGCTGGACGGGCCTGCCCCTGCCGTCGCGCAAGGGGGCGAGGACGCCGCCTATGTCATCTACACCTCGGGGTCGACCGGCGATCCCAAGGGGGTGCTGGTCGAGCATCGCGCCATCGTCAACCGCCTGCTGTGGATGCAGGCGCAATACGGCATCGGCGCCCAGACCCGCATCCTGCAGAAGACGCCCGCCACCTTCGACGTGTCGGTGTGGGAGTTCTTCCTGGCGCTGATCTCGGGCGGCGAACTGGTCGTGGCCCCGCCCGGCGCGCACCGCGATCCGGCCGCCATCGCCGGGCTGATCCGCCGCCATGCGATCACCGACCTGCACTTCGTCCCGTCCATGCTGTCGGCCTTTCTGGCCGATCCGGCGGCCAAGGGGATCGCGGTCGCCCACGTCTTCTGCAGCGGCGAGGAGCTTCCCGCCGAACTGCGCGACCGCTTCCACCAGACGGTGAGCGCCGAACTGCACAACCTCTACGGCCCGACCGAGGCGGCGGTGGACGTCAGCTATTGGGCCGCCGGTCCGGACGATACGTCGCGCCCCATGCCGATCGGCTGGCCGGTGTGGAACACGCGGCTGGTCATTCTGGACGAGCGGCTGCGCCCCGTGGCGCCCGGCATGGGCGGCCATCTGCATCTGGGCGGCGTTCAGCTGGCGCGCGGCTATCTGAACCGGCCCGACCTGACCGAGGACCGCTTCATACCCGACCCGCACCATCCGGGCCAGCGGCTGTATCGCACCGGCGACGTGGCGCGCAGGCGGGCCGACGGGGCGGTGGTCTATCTGGGCCGCAGCGACCATCAGGTGAAGATCCGCGGCCTGCGCATCGAACTGGGCGAGATCGAAGCCGCCGTCATCGCCAGCGGTCTGGCGCGCGAGACGGTGGTGCTGGCGCGCGAAGACCGCCCCGGCGAGCGCCGTCTGGTCGCCTATCTGGTCCCGGCCGAGGGCTACGACCCCGCCGCGCTGAAGGCAAAGCTGGCGGCGCGCCTGCCCGACTACATGGTCCCGGCCGCCATCGTGGCGCTGGACGCCCTGCCGACGACCTCCAACGGCAAGCTGGACCGCAAGGCGCTGCCCGCCCCGGTGTTCGAGGCCGCAGCGGGTCGGGCGGCCGAAACGCCGACCGAGAAAATCATCGCCGAACTGTTCGCCGAGACGCTGGGCCGGGCCGAACCGGCGGGCGCCGACGACGACTTCTTCACCCTGGGCGGGGACTCCCTGCTGGCGGTGCATCTGATGATGCTGATCCGCGAGCGGCTGGGGCGCGATCCCGGGCTGGGCGCCCTGTTCGACCGGCCGCGTGTGGCCGAACTGGCCGCCCTGATCGACGCCGAGGCGCTGGACTTCGACAACGGCCTTGGCGTGCTGATCCGTCTGGCCGAGGGTGATCCGGCCCTGCCGCCGCTGTTCCTGATCCATCCGGCGGGGGGGCTGTCGTGGGGCTATCGCACCCTGGCGCGCGCCCTGTCGCCGCGCCGCACGGTGTGGGGCGTGCAGTCGCCTGCGTTGGACCCGGCCAACGCCCTGCCGGACGGGATCGACGCGCTGGCGTCGGTCTATGTCGATCACATTCTGGCCTTGGGCGCGCCCGGCCCTGTCCACATCGCCGGCTGGTCCGTCGGCGGCATCATCGCCCAGGCGGCGGCGGTCGAACTGGAGCGGCGCGGGGTCAAGGTCGGGCTGATGGCCATGCTGGATTCCTATCCGGCCGAGTGCTGGCGCGCCGAGCCTGACCCGGATCCGGTCGACGCCATGCGCGCCCTTCTGGCCATCGCCGGCTATGACCCGACCCAGTATCCCGAACTGCGCAGCCGCGCGGCCATTGTCGCCTTCCTGAAGGCGGGCGACAGCGCGCTGGGCGGCCTGCCCGAGGCGGCGCTGGACGGAGTGATCCGCGTGGTGCTGGACACCAACCGCCTGGTCCGCGAACACCATCACAAGCCCTTCGGCGGCCGCACCACCCACGTCCGCGCGGCGCTGGATCACAAGGATCGCGACCTGACGCCCGGCCTGTGGCGCCCTTACGCCGCCGATCTGGACGTGGTGGAGGTTCCCTTCCTGCACCCGCAACTCACCGGCCCGGCGGCGACGGCCCTGATCGCCCCGGCGCTGGACGCCCGCATGACCGCTTTCGAGGAGACCGCACGATGAGAGACAGCGGACTGTCCGGCCGTCTGGCCCTGGTCACGGGCGCGGGCGGGGGCATCGGCGCCGCCGTGGTGCGCCTGCTGGTCGAGGAGGGCGCGCGCGTGGTCGCGACCGACCTGCCGTCCACCGCCCTGTCGGGTCTGGCCTTCCTGAACGGCGTGCGCGTCGAGCCGCTCGACGTGTCCGACGGCGCGGCGGTCGAGGCCCTGTTCGACCGCATCGAGGCCGAGGACGGCCCGATCGACTTTGTCGCCAGCGTGGCGGGCGTTCTGTCCAATGTGACGGTCGATCAGACCTCCGACGCCGAATGGCGCCGCGTCTTTGCGGTCAATGCGGACGGGGTCTTCCATCTGGGCCGCGCGGCGTCGCGCCGGATGGGCGAGCGAGGCCCAAAAGATAAGAAAAACCGCGCCTTCGTCACCGTCAGCTCCAACGCGGCGGGCGTGCCGCGTCATGCGATGGCGGCCTATGCCGCGTCCAAGGCGGCGGCGACCATGTTCACCCGCTGTCTGGGGCTCGAGCTGGGGCCCAAGGGCGTCCGCTGCAACATCGTCGCCCCCGGCTCGACCCTGACGTCGATGCAGACCGGAATGTGGGCCGATGAGGACGGCGCCGCCCGCGTCATCGCCGGTTCGCCCGAGACGTTCAAGGCGGGCATCCCGCTGCAGAAGCTGGCGACGCCCGAAGACATCGCCGAGGCGGTGGTCTTCCTGCTGTCCGACCGCGCCGCCCACATCACCATGACGGATCTCTACGTCGACGGCGGGGCCACGCTGCGCGCCTGATCCCGCCGCCCTGACCTGCCTTCAGGACAGCTTCGCCTCGACGATCCGGGCGAAGACCGAGGCCACGTTCGGCAGCAGGTCGTCGTTGAAGTCATAGGCCGTCTGGTGGACCATCGTCCCGCCCTGTCCGACGAAGAAGTAAGCGCCCGGCGCGATCTGCAACATATAGGCGAAGTCGTCGGTGAACGGGTACGGCTTCAGGTCGCGATGCACCTTGTCCGCGCCGAACACGCCGCCCGCCGCCGCCGCCGCCACATTGGCCTGAGCGGCGGCGTTGAAGACGGGCGGTACGCCCGCCGTCTCGCGCACCGTGACGGTGCAGCCGGTCATGACGCCGACGCCTGTGCAGATGTCCTGAAGCTTCTGCCACATCGTTTCGATCACGTCGGATGAGGTGGCGCGCAGGGTGCCCGCCAGACTGGCTTCGTGCGGCACGACGTTGTGCGACGATCCGGCCTGAAGCTTGGTCACGGTGATCAGGGCGGGCTCCATCGGGTCGACATGACGGCCGACGATGGACGAGATTTCCGAAGCCACGCGCACGGCGGCCTGAACGGGGTCTTTCGTCTTGTGCGGGGCGGCGCCGTGGCCGCCGACGCCCTGAATGTCGATCTTCCACACCTTATAGCCGTTCATGGTCGGGCCGGTGTGGACCGCCGCCTCGCCCAGCGGCAGCAGCGGCATGTTGTGATAGCCATAGACCTCGTCGCACGGATAGCGGTCGAACAGGCCGTCCTTGATCATGGCGACGGCGCCCAGGCCCGTCTCTTCCGCCGGTTGGAAGATCAGCACCACCCGCCCGCGCGCGGGCGGGTTGGCGGCCAGATGGCGCGCCACGCCCAGCAGGGTCGCCGTATGGCCGTCGTGGCCGCAGGCGTGCGAGACGCCGGGCCTGGTCGAGGCATGGGAGACGTTGCTGTCGTCGTTCATGGGCAGGGCGTCCATGTCGGCGCGCAGGCCGATGGACGGGCCGGGGTCGCGCCCTTCGACGACGGCGACCACGCCTTCTCCGCCGATGCCGCTCTCGGGCTTGAGGCCCAGCCCTTCCAGCACGTCGAACACCAGCTTTGCGGTACGCGACTCCTGACCGGACAGTTCCGGGTGGGCGTGGATGTCCCGCCGCCAGGCGGTCATGTCAGCAGCCAGAGCGGCGAGAGCAGGCAAGGGCGTCATGGGGTCGCGCATCCGTCGAAAAAGGGGAGGCGACGAGGTTAGCATCGCCGCTTTCGAAACGACATAGCGGCCGCCTGCCCTGAGCGCAGGGCGATGAGGCGGATATTGATTGAGGCGGCGGACAGAGAGGGGAACCGAAAACTACATTTTTCCGCGACTTAAACTACATTTTTCCGCGACTTATCGCCCCGAGCGGGAGGCGAGCGGAGCATGAGCTATTCAATTCCCGACAATGCCGTGCTCCGGCCTAGATCGGCGCTACGGTCAACTCGATAAGGTCAGAGTAGAGGCCGGCCCGGCGGCGCGCGGTTTCGCCCACCTGCAGTTGCAGGTCATAGGCGTCTTCGCCCAGGCCGGTGCCCTTGCGGCTTTCCACCTGACCGCCCGTGCCCAGGTTGATGGGACGGTTGCCCAGGCTCAGGCGATAGGGCACCCACCAGGACGAGTCCTCGGCCAGCACCAAGCGGCCCTTGTTGCGCGACGACACCGCGACGCGATAGCCGCCGGTGCTCTTGACCCACACCTGCAGCGGCAGATTGGTCCCGCCTTCGGCCAGTTCGCCCAGTTCGATCCGGCCGCCGCCGTCCGTGCGGGTGAATGCGCCGCGCAGGCCCATGACGGCCGACGGCTGGACGTTGAGCGCAAGCACCAGCAGCTTGTCTGCTGAAATGCGGTTGTCCTTGGCGCGGAAGGCGAATTGCACCGGCTGTTCGAACAGGCCGTCCTGGCTGAGTTGATCGACATCGACTTCGAGACGATAGCGGCGCAGGACGCGCGCGCCCGGCTGAAGCGCCAAGGCCGCGCCGCCTGGGCGGGCTTGGGATCGGCCCGCGACCGGGGTCAGGTTCGCCGCCGAAAACTCGTCCGTCAGGCTGTAGGGCAGGGTGGACCAGCGGCCGCTCGGTCCGGTGGTCGGCCGCAAGCCGAACGGCTGGCCTACGGTGGTGACTTCCACCTCGCCCTCGCAGGCGGCCGCGCCGTCGTTGGACCAGGCGATGTCGAAAGTGGCGAAGGCCGCATCGTCGCCATAGGGATCATAGCCGCGGATCTCCCACCGCGCCTGCTGCGGCTCGATCCGCATCTGGCAGCCGGGGGCGGCGGGCCGCGACGCCTGCGCCGTGGCGGCTCCGGCCGCCGCGAGCGATGCGATCAGCGCCATGCCGGCGAAGGCGGACGACGCACGTTTTTGAAGAACGCTCATGCTCAATCTCCTTCAGGCGCAGCGATGTCGACGTGGATGACGCGCAGATTGTAGAGGCCGTCGTTGTCGGCCGGGACGGTGAAGTCGAAGCCGCCCCTGGGGTCAGTGAAGAGTTCGACGCGATAGCGCCCGCCCGGCTTCAGCCCCTGGACGGCGAAGCGGCCGACGCTGTTGGTGAAGAAGGGCTGGGAAGCGGCGTCGGGTTCGTCCAGGGCGATCACACGCCCGCCGATCAGCGACAACGGCGCCGGGCCCGCGGCTCCGCGCCCGGTGACGGAGCCCACGGCGCTGACGAAGGCGTCCGAACCGATCTCGAAGGCGTAGCCGCTGCGATAGGCCGGCCGCACCCGCCGTACGCCCTCGCCGATGTCATAGCCGGCGGGCACGTCGATGACGTCGTAGTAGACGGAATCGTTCACATACGACCCCAGGTAGGGATAGAGCACCGGACCCAGCGGCCCGCTGGCGGCCGAGTAGCGGCCGTCGCGCAGGACTTCGCCGGCGATGACCGGACGATCTTCCAGGCTCGGGTGGCCGTACAGGATGGCGAAGCTGTCGGCGACGCGCCGGCCGATGGCGGCCTTGCCGCCCGCGAAGGCGATGGCGGTAGAGACGCTGGCGGTCGTGACCTGCTGGTCGCTGATCGAGCCGAAGTCCTGACCGTATCCGGCGTGCGAGATCGAGGCGTTGAAGCGGTTGCCGACATAGTCGACGCCGCCCAGAAGGCTGGCGGGACCGTCGTCATAGGTGGCGATGGCGGAATAGCCGATCGAACCGGCCAGGTTCTCCGGGATCTTGTAGAAGGAGGCGGAGGCGCTGTTCAGGTTGGAATCGTAGCGTGCGTCGGCGCGTACGTCGCTGGACGGCCGCCAGGTCAGGGCGAAGGTGAAGCCCCACCCGTCGCGGTCGCGGCGGCCGCCGGGCGTGTCTTCGTACTTGAGGTAGTTCACTCCCGCCTGAGCGCTCCACTGACGGTTGATGGCGTAGTTGGCCGTCAGGTCCGAGCGGAAGGAATCGCCCAGGCCCGCGCTATCCCGCGACTTGTTGTAGGCCAGGCCCACGCTGCCGTAGAGGCGGTCGGAGAAGACGCGCGAGTACTGGCCGTAGGCCTGCCAGGCGATGGGGTTGGAGGCGTCCGGGTCCGAAAGCGTCGCAAAGCCTTCCGACACATGTTCGAACTGAACCGTGAAGAAGTCCGACGTCGTGGGGCGGTCGATATAGAAATCATAGGCTGCGACAAGGGCGTAGCCGCCGCCGGCCGTGTCGCTGTTGCTGGCGCCGACCTGGAAGTTCAGGCGAGAGCCGTTGCGCAGGATGAACTGGGTCTGGGCGTTGGCCATCTGGACCCGTTCGCTGGCCTGCAGGCCGACGCCCAGGGCGGGTTTGTCGATGAAGGCCTTGCGCCAGTAGCCCGTGAAGGCGAGGTCGCCGTCCGAATAGTCCGGCTGGCCGAAGCTGGGACGTCCGGCCACCCCGAGATATCCGCCGTATTCGTACTCGCCGGGATCGAGGTCGATCGAGTCGATATAGGCGCTGTAGCGATAAGATTGGGAAGCGCCCGATCCGTCGACCACGACGACTTCCAGGTCGTTGCTCCCGGTCTGGGTGCTGTCAGTCTAACGATAAAGGTGCTCCACTTCGAAGGCTGCAAGCCATTGGTGGAGAAGGCGTTTTATGAAACCGCTATCGTTTAAGCGACACCGCTTCCCAAGCGAAGTGATCCGTCATGCCGTGTGGTTGTACTTTCGCTTCAATCTTAGCTTCCGTGACGTCGAGGAATTGATGGCGCAACGCGGAATTGACGTCAGCTACGAAACGATCCGGTGCTGGACGATCAAGTTCGGGCATCTGATTGCACGGCGGCTGAAGAAACGGAGAGTGCCTCCGACTGGCCGTTGGCATCTCGATGAAATGGTCTGCAAGATCGGAGGACGGCGCATGTATCTGTGGCGCGCAGTCGACGACGAAGGCGAGGTTTTAGACGTCGTTGTCCAGCGCCGGCGGGACACAGAGGCGGCTTTGAAGCTGATCAAACGTCTTTTACGCAACCAACCTATCGAGCCGGAAACCATCACAACGGATGGGCTGGCATCGTACGGTGCGGCGCTTGATCAGTTGGAACTGCGGCACCTTCATCGCCCTGGCCGGCTACGAGACAATAACCGCGTTGAGAACTCGCATCTGCCGATCCGACGACGGGAACGACAGCAGCAGAGGTTCAAATCTCAAGCCTCAGCGCAAAGATTTCTCACAACCCACGCGGCGATCTACAACACCTTCAACATCCAACGTCATCTGATCAGCAGGTCCACGCTTCGTCGCTTTCGTGCCGATGCAGATACTGCTTGGACGGCGGCTGTCGTCTGATAACGCGTGGGGTAGGGGTCTTTCGACTTCGCTTAGTTAAGCTGACAGCACCAATCAGGAATCGAATTCAAATATCAGATGATATACATTACCGTGGGAGTGACCTTTCGCTAGATCGATGACCTTGAACTTCCCCGACTGGAGTCCGTACATGTATTACAGCAGTGGCAATTACGAAGCCTTCGCCCGCCCGCGCAAGCCAGACGGGGGTCGACGGGCAAATCCGCATGGTTCGTCGGCTCCGGCCTGGCCTCGCTGGCCGGCGCCGCCTTCCTGATCCGCGATGGCCAGATGCCGGGCGAGCGCATCACCATCCTGGAACGCATCGACGTGCCGGGCGGCGCACTGGATGGACTTGAGAAGCCGGACAAGGGCTTCGTGATCCGCGGCGGCCGCGAGATGGAGAACCATTTCGAATGCCTGTGGGATCTGTTCCGCAGCATTCCCTCGCTGGAAGTCGAGGGGGCCAGCGTGCTCGACGAGTTCTACTGGCTGAACAAGGACGACCCCAATTTCTCCCTGCAGCGCGCCACCATCGAACAGGGCAAGCCTGCGCCCGACATGGGCAAGTTCACGCTCAGCAAGGCCGCGCAGAAGGACATGCTCAAGGTCTTCATGGCCACGCGCGAGGAGATGGAGAACAAGCGCATCAACGAGGTGTTCGGTGAGGACTTCCTCGCCAGCAACTTCTGGATGTACTGGCGCACCATGTTCGCGTTCGAAGAGTGGCATTCGGCGCTGGAAATGAAGCTCTATCTGCACCGCTTCATCCACCACATCGGCGGTCTGGCGGATTTTTTCCGCGTTGAAGTTCACCCGCTTCAACCAGTACGAATCGCTGGTGCTGCCATTGGTGAAGTGGTTGAAGGACCAGGGCGTGGTGTTCCAGTACTGCACCGAGGTGACAGATGTCGATTTCGACATCGATGCCACCAACGGACGCAAGCAGGCCACGCGCATCCACTGGAACCGCGACGGCCAGCCCGGTGGCATGGCACTCGGCCCCGATGACCTGTTGTTCATGACCATCGGCTCGCTGGTGGAAAACAGCAACGAGGGCGACCACAAGACCGCGGCGCTGCTGGACGAAGGCCCGGCACCGGCTTGGGATCTGTGGCGGCGCATCGCGGCAAGGATCCGTCGTTCGGGCGGCCCGACGTGTTCGGCACGCACATTCCGGAGACCAAATGGGAATCCGCCACCATCACCACGCTGGACGCGCGTATCCCGAAGTACATCGAGAAGATCGCCAAGCGCGACCCGTTCAGCGGCAAGGTGGTGACCGGCGGGATTGTCACCGTCAAGGATTCCAGCTGGCTGCTGAGCTGGACGGTGAACCGCCAGCCGCACTTCAAGAAGCAGCCCAAGGACCAGGTCGTGATCTGGCTCTATGGCCTGTTCGCGACGTGCCGGGGGATTACGTCAAGAAGCCGATGCAGGACTGCACCGGCGAGGAAATCACCCAGGAATGGCTGTATCACATGGGTGTGCCGGTTGAGGACATCGCGGAGCTTGCAGCCACGGGAGCCAACACCGTGCCGGTGATGATACCGTACATCACCGCCTTCTTCATGCCGCGTCAAGCCGGTGATCGCCCTGACGTGGTGCCAGCGGGCGCTGTGAACTTCGCATTCATCGGCCAGTTCGCGGAGTCGAAGCAACGCGACTGTATCTTCACCACCGAGTACTCGGTGCGCACGCCGATGGAAGCGGTCTACACGCTGTTGGGCATTGAACGCGGCGTGCCGGAAGTGTTCAATTCCACCTACGACATCCGCACCCTGCTGGATGCACTGCACCAGCTGCGCGATGGCGAAGAATTGGCGTTGCCGGGCCCGTCGTTCCTGCGCGACCGCGTGTTGGCCAGGCTCGACCGCACCGAGATCGGTGCATTGCTCCACGACGCCGGCCTGCTGGCCGGGGAGGACGCATGAACATGACACAGGACACCACAAAGACCGTCGCCTCGCCCTCCGGCCTGCAGCGGGTGACCGTGCTGGGCACTGGCGTGCTCGGCGCGCAGATCGCCTTCCAGTGCGCCTTTCACGGCAAGAGCGTCACGGCGTACGACATTGACGCAGCAGCGCTGGAGCGTGCCCGCGACGCCCTGACGCGATTGGCTCAGACATATGCCGCCGACCTGCCGGGGACGACGCCCGAGGCGACCACCAGGGTCGCGGCGGCCATCGCACTGAGCAGCGACCTTGCGCAGGCCGTGCGCGACGCGGACCTGGTAATTGAAGCGGTGCCGGAGAAGCTGGAACTCAAGCGCTCAGTCTATGCCGAACTCGCCAGGCTGGCGCGCGAAGGCACCATCTTCGCCACCAACTCCTCCACGCTGCTGCCCAGTGCATTCGCGGATGCGACGGGCCGGCCGGAGAAGTTCCTGGCGTTGCATTTCGCCAATCACATCTGGCGCCAGAACACAGCGGAAGTGATGGGTACGCCGCAGACCGATCCTGAGGTGTTCGAGCAGGTGGCGCGCTTCGCTGCGGAAATCGGCATGGAACCGATCCGACTGCACAAGGAGCAGCCGGGTTACGTGCTGAATTCGCTGCTGGTGCCGTTGCTCAACGCGGCCGCCGCCTTGTTGTTGAAAGGTGTGGCGAGTCCGGAGGACATCGACAAGACCTGGCGAATCGGGACCGGCGCCAAGCTGGGGCCGTTCCAGATCTACGACATTGTCGGCCTGCGCACGGCGTACAACATCGCAAGCGCAAATCCCGCAACGCAGGGCTGGGCCGAATATCTCAAGGTGAACTACATCGACAAGGGTCGCCTGGGCGCCGGTGCGGGGGGTGGCTTCTACGATGATTGACGCCATGTCCGCCGCCCGTGCGTGCTCCGTCGGGAACGGTCACCGCACGCTGACGGCGTCCTGTGCAAGGCGGTGGCATACTGCCGCCCCGTCGCGCCGGAGCCGGCCGTGAGCCAGGTGCTGTCAGTCTAGCGCTAAAGGTGCTCCACTTCGAAGGCTTCAAGCCATTGGTGGAGAAGGCGTTTTATGAAACCGCTATCGTTTAAGCGACATCGCTTTCCAGGCGAAGTGATCCGTCATGCCGTGTGGTTGTATTTTCGCTTTAATCTTAGCTTCCGCGACGTCGAGGAACTGATGGCGCAACGCGGAATCGACGTCAGCTACGAAACGATCCGGTTCTGGACGATCAAGTTCGGGCCTCTGATTGCACGGCGGCTGAAGAAACGGAGAGTGCCCCCGACAGGCCGTTGGCATCTTGATGAGATGGTTTGCAAGATCGGCGGCCGACGCATGTATCTGTGGCGCGCAGTCGACGACGAAGGCGAGGTTTTAGACGTCATCGTCCAGCGTCGGCGGGACACAGAGGCGGCTTTGAAGCTGATCAAACGTCTTTTACGCAACCAACCTGTCGAGCCGGAATCCATCACAACGGATGGGCTGGCATCGTACGGTGCGGCACTCGATCAGTTGGAACTGCGCCATCTGCATCGCCCTGGCAGGCTTCGTGACAACAACCGCGTTGAGAACTCGCATCTGCCGATCCGACGACGGGAACGGCAGATGCAGCGGTTCAAATCCCAAGCCTCAGCCCAGAGATTTCTCACAACCCACGCAGCGATCTACAATACCTTCAACATCCAACGCCATTTTATCAGCAGATCCATACTTCGTCGTTTTCGCGTCGATGCAGATACCGCTTGGGTGGCGGCTGTCGCTTGAAAATGACCAGGGTAGGGTGGTTCTCAACCGGGTTCAGTTAACCTGACAGCACCACTTCGCCCGCATCGTCGAGCGACTGGACAAGGCTGATGCCTCGTTTGTCTCGGTGACCCAGTCGTTCAACACCACCACCTCGATGGGCCGGCTGACGCTCAATGTGCTGCTTTCGTTCGCTCAGTTCGAGCGGGAGGTCACCGGAGAGCGAATCCGCGACAAGATCGCGATGTCCAAGAAGAAGGGCATGTGGATGGGAGGCGTCCCACCGCTGGGTTACGATATCCCGACCGACCCGACGACCCGCGCCCTGGTGATTCATCAGGCTGACGCCGAGCGGGTCCGGTCGATCTTCCAGCTCTACCTTAAGCTGGGCACGGTCTCGGCCCTCGAGCAGCACATCGCGGCTGAGGGTTGGCGCACGCGCGAGCGGGTGAGCCGAAGGGGCGTTCCGTCCGGCGGGGCGCCTTACAGTCGAGGCATGCTCTTCCACCTCCTGAAGAACCGGGTCTATGTCGGAGAGATCGTTCACGGCCCGACCTGCGCGCCTGGCCTGCACCAGCCCATCATCGACCAGGCCGTCTTTGACCGGGTGCAGAAGCAACTGGCCAAAAATACCGTCACCCGGGCCGAGCGACCGCGGCGATCCGCCGACCTGAAACTGAAGGGCAAGTTGTTCGACGCTGACGGTCATCCGATGAGCCCTTCCTTCGGATACGGCCGAGGCGGCAAGGTCTACCGCTACTACGTCTCCGCGCCGCTGCAGGCGGGTCACAAGCATAAGCTGGATCGCGACAAGGCCATCCGGCGGGTGACCGCCGAATCGATCCACGAGATCGTCAGCGGCGCTGTCGGGCCTCGGCTCTCCAGGAAAGGAGATGGGATCGACGCCGCCGTCGGCGCCGTGCGCCGGATCGAGATCTTGCCCGACGAGGTTCGGCTCAACCTGATTGCAGACTGCCTCACACCGGCCGGCCGAAAAGGCCTGACGACGCAGGGCGACGAACTGGTCGTGACTGTGCCCATGCGATGCCAGCTCAGGGGCGGGCGGGTCGAGCACATCCTGTCGCCAGGCGCTAAGAGGCAGAGGGTCAGGCGCGATCCGACTTTGATCCGAGGACTGCAGAAGGCTCACCAACTCGCCAAGGCGATGGGCTGGCGCGCGGGCGACGGCGATCTGGCTGAGCTGACCATCAGGCAGCCAGACACGGCCTATGACCGCAAGCTGGTGCGCTTAGCCTTCCTGGCGCCCGACATTCAGCGAGCCATCCTGGCGGGCGAGCAGTCGCCCAGCCTCTCCCTCGCCCGTCTCCTCCACGAGCCGATTCCAACAGATTGGGCCGATCAACGACGCGCCTATGCCTGAGGCCTAGGTGAGCTTCACCTGTTCTGTCTGATATGCGCCTGCTGGCCACCTGCTAGTGACCTGCAAGCCGCCTGATACGCACCTGTTAGGTCGCCTGATAAATAGGTGTTCGCCCATGGGGGTTAAGGCGCTGAAAGCCAGTGCACGCGGGGCTTTGCTCAGCGCAGTGCGACTACGGCAATCCGCCAAAAACACAAGTAACAGGAAAACAGGCAAAGTCCTCCGATCTGAGATCGGCCGGAGACTGGGCCGAGCATGAGCGCGGATGATGGAGGGGAGGGAGGGGGACCCGGTGGCAGCCACAGGACATTGGGCCGGCCAAGGGCCCGCGACGAGCCACCGGCTGGCGTGTGGGGGTAAGAGAGACAAGCTAGCTGGGGTCGGTGGCGGAGGGGATGGGTCTGACGTCCAACCTTCTCCACCTTAAGGGATTGATTTCATTATACAAGATCCCAACAGCTCTCGCTTCAGATCACGAACACCGGCGCGAACCCACCCCCTAGCGTCCTGAAATTTGTGGTCTGGCCTTGATAAAGGCGCGCGGCCACCAGAAGCACCTGCCCATCATAGGTATACAGTCGCACGTCCATTTTGCGCCTCTGGGGTGTCTCGTCGATCTTGATCATGCGCTCGCTGGGGCGGACCAGCGTCTGGGCAACGTATCCGCCTCCCACGATCTCCGCCCAGACTCCTTTCGTCAGCTTGTCGCCACGATATACCGCCTTGCCACCATGTCCTCCTGTCGGCTTGAAGAACAGGTCCTTGCGGGATTTCCAAAGTGCATCAGCGTTGTCGGGATTGACCAGAACGGTGCGTGGAACGGCAGCAAGCCCGGCCCGAATCCCCGGGTCGACTCCCCATGCCTCAAGTGTCGCGGAATTCGAAAGAAGCGAAAGGTTGCGCTTGTCGGCAAGGAGCGCGTGGTTGTGCGGATTCGGCGTTACGACAACCGCGCCATCACGGTAGGATTCCTGCAATGCCTTGTGCTCGGGCTGATCAAAGGCGAAATCGGTGACCCGATTGTAAACGAGATCGATCGTCTTTCCGTCGACGCTGAGCCGACCATCGTCGTAGCTAAGGTGACCGGCGTCGGCGATGACCGCGTCTACCCCTCGTGCCGCCAAAACTTGCCGCGCGAGCACGAACTCGGGATAAAGGTACTGTTCCGGCGGATTGTCATCGATGATGGCGATGCGTTGTGGCGTGCCCGTTCCCCGCTGCCGAATCCATTCGTTCTGGAACATGCGAAACGCCGCGTCCTCGAACGATGGCAGCGCCGGGGGGATATCCATTTCGGCACAACACGCGCGCTGCGCCCTTGCAAGAAAGGCATTGAGAAATGCCCCGCCGGCGTTGGTATTGATCTCGATCAGCCGGGGGCCGTCTTCGCCAAGATGAAAGTCGTAGCCCATCAATGCCCCGATCGGACCGTGATCCGCCCGCGCGATTTCCGGCGCCCAGGAAAGGACCGCGGCTTTGTATGCCGCGAGTTGGGCGGTGGTCTCCACAGCCGCTGCGATGGCGCGCATCTCATCCACGGTGGTGGCCGAAAGGAACACCGGTACGTGCGAGAACAGATGGGCCTTGGGGCGGATGAACGTCTCGAAGAATGCCGGCTCACCGGCCTCGCGCTCCATCGCTTCGCGCAGCGATGGAAGGTCCAGTGTAACGCAGAAGCAGTTCTTGTTGAGTCGGTCCGTGCGGTCCTGAACCCGCTTCGATGAACTGGAGCCGGGATTGTTCATCGAGGGAAAACCCGAGGCGGCGCCAAGATCGAGCGCGCTTCAAATGCCAAGTAAGCCATGAATAATCCCACGAACATCCCTCCCAAAGGTTTCGCCATCAGGTCGATCCAAATATGCCGCTTCTGTCCGGCAGCCACAACTGTCACCGGGTGGGCCTCGGAAAACTGAGCAGCCGGTCGCACGGGCAGCTCCGGCCTGCAGCGAAGCTCCATCCCGAAGGTGCCATCAGCGCTCAGCGTGCTTGCGACACATTCTCCTGGTAGGTCAGCTCGCGCTCCGGCCAGGTGCTCTTGATATAGGCGAGCGCAGCCTGGATCTCTGCGTCGCTGAGGACGGCAAAGCCCGGCATGTCGCTCTTATAGCCGCCCCCGACGATGGCGGCCGTGCCCTCCTTGACGATCCGGAACAGGATGTCATCGGGATGGTGCCACGTGTGGCCGTCGGCATCGTGTGGTGGCGCCGGGAGACGCCCGGACGGAAGGGGCGTCTTCCAGTCCGGCTGCCCCTCGAGCTGCGCACCGTGGCAGGACGCACATTGGTCCGCATAGATCTGTTCGGCGTCAGCGCCTTTGGCACAGATCTGGGGTTGCGGATAATGGAGGGATTGGGTCTCGTCGCAGTGACGTAAGGAACGCAGATGAGACCCAATCCCTCCAGCCCAAAATTGGCTGCCAAGCCCACCAAGAAGCCCGCCGAGGTGGTGGTGAAAGATATTCGCCGTGCCACACGCCGGCATTTCTCGGCCGAGGATAAAATCCGCATCGTGCTCGAAGGCCTGCGCGGCGAGGAGAGCATCGCTGAACTGTGCCGCCGCGAAGGCATCGCCCAGAGCGTGTATTATTCCTGGTCAAAAGAATTCCTTGAGGCTGGCAAACGCCGTCTGGCCGGGGACACGGCCCGTGCCGCCACCAGTGACGAGGTCAAGGATCTGCGCCGTGAAGCACTGGCTCTCAAGGAATGCGTGGCCGACCTGACGCTCGAGAACCGCCTGCTTAAAAAAAGCATGATCGCGGATGGGGGCGACCAAGAATGAGGTATCCCGCCGCAGAAAAGCTCGAGATCATCCGCCTCGTCGAGCAATCCCATCTGCCCACCCGACAGACGCTGGAGAAACTGGGCATCCCACGCCGCACCTTTGCCCGCTGGTATGCCCGCTACCTTGATGGTGGGCCTGAGGCGCTGGAAGACCGCCCCTCGGCGCCAAGCCGGGTATGGAACCGGCTGCCCGAGAATGTGCGCAAACAGATCATCGACATGGCGCTGGAGGAAAGCGAACTCTCGCCCCGCGAGTTGGCCACCAAATTTACCGATGAGAAGCAGTACTTTGTCTGCGAGGCCACGGTTTATCGCCTGCTCAAGGCACAGGATCTGATCGCCAGCCCAGCCTATATCGTCATCAAGGCCCGCGACGAGTTCCACACCAAGACGATGCGACCAAACGAGATGTGGCAGACCGACTTCACCTATTTCAAGCTGATCGGTTGGGGCTGGGTTTACCTCTCAACCGTGCTCGACGACTATTCCCGCTACATCATCTCGTGGAAGCTGTGCACCACCATGACGGCGGGCGATGTCACCGACACGCTGGACTTGGCGCTGGCCGCATCAGGTTGTGACAGCGCCACCGTGCTGCACATGCCGCGCCTGCTCTCGGACAATGGCCCGAGCTATGTCGCGGGCGAACTGGCCGCCTATATCGAGGCCCAGTCCATGAGCCACGTGCGCGGCGCCCCCTTTCACCCCCAGACACAGGGCAAGATCGAGCGCTGGCACCAGACCTTGAAAAACCGCATCCTACTGGAGAATTATTACCTGCCCGGCGATCTCGAAGCCCAGATCGAAGCCTTCATCGAGCACTACAACCACCAGCGCTATCACGAAAGCCTGGGCAATGTGACGCCCGCAGATGCCTACTTTGGCCGCGATCGGCAGATCCACGCCCAGCGCGCCGCCATCAAGAAACAGACCATCGAACATCGCCGCTTGCAGCACCGCAAGCTCGCCGCCTAAAAGCCAACCCCTGACGAGGCCCGCTCTCCGTTAACGCCACGCCAAACCTGCGCCAAATGTTTCGACGACGGACACCTCTGGACGGTCGGGTTCGTGCCTGATCTCCAGACCTATCCGGGCCGGGAGGCGCCAAATCCCCTGTCGATAGAACTCACCCGGGGAGACGCCGACCTGACGCAGGTCATGCAGGACGTCCTCGGTCTCACCAAGCTGAACTTTAACGCCTGCATCTATGGAGACGGCACGCCTGTTACCCTGAGGTTTGCGGACGACGTAGGCGAAATCCTGACTGCCGCGCCTATCGCCGATCTGCCGCCCCTGCCGTTCAAACACTATATCTAGCGACATTCTGGGGGACGTTAGCGACTTGATCGGATTGTCTGCTTCCGCGCCGGTATGAATGACCGCTCCTGGCGCGTTCCGGCTGTCACCTCGGCGGCGCGGCCAAGTGAAACTTGATCGGCTCTGCCATTGTCAGGGTTACGGCGCGCCGTTTTACGGCTTCGCTTGCAGAAAAAGTTAGGCCGACTTATTGCAGACTCATCCGCTCCCGTGGCCGCCGGTCGGCCATGAAACTCCCCGGATCTCGGCGGGGTTCGACGTGCGGCTCTCCCTCCGTGATCGATCCATCTTGATCAGCCTCTCGCACGTCGAGGCACGGAGTCATAGCCATGCACCCAGTGCAGGTCACTTATCTGAATCTTGAGTTGCTGCGCCCCAGCGGCGGCAATCCGCGGACGCATAGTCGTCGTCAGAAGGAACAGTTGGCCCGGGCCATCCAACGCTTCGGGTTCACCGTCCCGGTCGTGGTGGACGAGGAGGGCGCCATCCTGGCGGGCCACGCCCGCGTCGAGGCCGCTCGCATGCTCGACATGGTCGAAGTCCCGACCATCCAACTCGCAGATATGAGCCAAGCCGATAAACGGGCTTATGTCATCGCCGACAACAAGCTGGCTGAAAACGCCGGCTGGGACCCGGCCTTGCTCAAGGCGGAGTTCGAGTTCCTGACCACGCTGGAGTTCGACTTCGATGTCACCGTCACAGGTTTCGAGCTGCCTGAAATCGAAGGCCTTCTGTTTGGCGGCGGCGACAAAGAGCCCAAGCCCACGCCCGATGACGCGGCAGTCGGCCCGCCCTGCGAGAGGCCGTGCACTCGGCTCGGCGACGTCTGGGACATCGGGCCTCATCGCCTGATCTGCGGCGACGCCCTCGCTGAGGAGACGTATGCTCGCCTGATGGGCGATGAAATGGCGGGCATGGTGTTTGCGGACGTGCCCTACAACCTCCCCATCGCCGGCCATGTTTCAGGCCTGGGCAAGGCTCAGCACCGAGAGTTCGCCATGGCCTCTGGCGAGATGACGTCGGAGGAGTTCGTCCGCTTCCTCTTCGAGGTCTTTTCTCACCTTACCAAGGTCACGATGGACGGCTCGATTCATTTCCATTTTATCGACTGGAGGCACATGGGCGAGATGCTCCAAGCCGGCAACGACGCCTACACGGAGCTGAAGAATCTCTGCGTCTGGGCCAAGACGAATGGAGGCATGGGTTCGCTTTACCGCTCCGCCCACGAGCTCGTATTCGTCTACAAATCGGGCAGGGCGCCGCACGTCAATAATGTCGAGCTGGGCAAGAACGGCCGCTACCGCACGAATGTCTGGACCTATCCGGGCGCTAACAGTTTCGGCCCAGGCCGGGACCAGGACCTGGCCGATCATCCCACGGTCAAGCCGGTCGGCCTGGTGATGGACGCCATTCTCGATTGCTCCCGCCGCGGCGACATCGTCCTCGACCCCTTCGCGGGCTCGGGGACCACGCTCCTGGCCGCTCACCGGACCGGCCGCAGGGGGTACGGCGTCGAGATCGATCCGATCTATTGTGACGTCATTATCCGGCGCCTGCGCGAACGCGCCGGCCTGGAGGCCACGCTCGCTGGCCAATCCTTCCAACAGGTCGCGGCCGAGCGCGCCGCAACCCTTCTGGAGGATGCGGCATGAGCGCTCATGACGAGGATGACTACGAGGTCGGCTATCGCAAGCCGCCCAAACATTCGCGGTTCAAGCCGGGCCAGTCCGGCAACCCTCGGGGACGGCCCGTGACCCTGCCCCGGGCGGACACGCCCGGGCAGATCGGTCGTGACTTTCGGGCGGTGAGCAACATGACGGTGAAGGGCGCTAACGGGGAGGAAGTGCCGATGATGAAAGCGATGGCGATGGCCCTGGCCAATGCCGGCCTCAAGGGCAAGGCGAGCGCCGCCAAAACTTTCCTTCGGTACCTGGAGCAAGGCAATGAGGAGAACGTGGCCCGCTGCCCGGGCCTCAAGCTGATCGACGACGTGGACCTGGTCGAGGTTAACCGCCGACGCCGTTCCAAGGCGCGGATGGGACGGCTCCTGAAAGACCTGGCGGAGCGATCCAGGAAGAACTGAAGGTCGAAAGAAGCACCACTCCTGAAAGGGCGCGGACGGTCTCCGCGCCCTTTTTCTTGTCCACGTTTTCGACTGGACTGTCCGCCCGGGCGGAGCGTTGGTGTCCCAGGCCTGCACGTCCGGCTGCGGCCGGGGGCGGGAACGGATGCTGACCTGTGAGGCCCTCATGACCGACTTTCACATGTCCCTCGACCGCTTGGCGGAGCTTGGACTGGACGACCTTCGGCGTCGGTGGCGATCTCGGTATGGGGCACCGCCGTCGATCCGCTCGCGCGAGCTTCTGGCCCTGATGCTGGCCTGGCGGCTCCAGGCCGAGCGCGAAGGGGGTATGGAGACAAGCGTCCGCCGCGCCATGCGACGGCCGGGCGGATCGCCCGGACTGGCCGCCTTGCCGCCGGGCGCGCGGTTGTCTCGCGAGTGGAAAGGCGTGCGCCATGACGTGACGGTGGAGGGCGACGGCCGTCTGCGCTGGGAGGAAGGGGTCTATGGCAGCCTGTCGGAGGTCGCCCGCGCCATTACGGGATCACGCTGGAACGGACCGCGCTTTTTCGGCTTGCGGGAGGAGGGCGCGCGATGAGCCGGCCCCGCATCCGCTGCGCCATCTATACGCGCAAGAGCACCGAGGAGGGGTTGGATCAGGCCTTCAACAGCTTGGACGCCCAGCGGGAGGCCTGCGAGGCCTACATCAAAAGTCAGGCGGCGGAGGGCTGGGTGTTGGTCCCGACGGCCTACGATGACGGCGGTTTCTCAGGCGGCAATATGGACCGGCCGGCCCTGCAGCGCCTGCTGGCTCAGGTGGACGCCGGCCTTATCGACACCATCGTCGTTTACAAGATCGACCGTCTCACCCGGGCCCTGTCCGACTTCGCCCGGATCGTCGAGCGCCTCGACCGCCGCGGCGCCTCCTTCGTCTCCGTGACCCAGGCGTTCAACACCACCACCTCCATGGGGCGGCTGACCCTCAACGTCCTCCTGTCTTTCGCCCAGTTCGAACGCGAGGTCACCGGCGAGCGCATCCGCGATAAGATTGCCGCCTCCAAGAAGAAGGGCATGTGGATGGGCGGCGTCCCGCCCCTGGGCTACGATCTGCCGACCGACGCCATGACCCGCGCCCTGGTGGTCAATGAGGCTGAGGCCGAGCAGGTGCGCACCCTCTATCGCCTCTATCTGGAGTTGGGCTCGGTGGCGGCTTTGGCGCAACAGCTAGAGGCCGAGGGCTGGCTGACCCGGGTGCGGGTCAGCCGCAAGGGAAACCACTCGGGTGGCGTCCCCTACAGCCGCGGGGCTCTGTTCCACCTGCTGAAGAACCGCATCTACCTCGGCGAAATCATCCACGGCGAGCTCTCCATGCCGGGGCGGCACCCAGCCATCGTCGACCCGGACCTTTTCGAGGCGGCCCAGCAACGGCTGAGGGCGGTGCTGTCATCTGTGGACGGCCCCTGCACTGCAAGGGTGAATCTGGTTTGAAGTGACGATCTGGGTGTTGCGGTCATCTGTCCGGCCTGTTTGTGCGGCGTCGATGGCCGCTGGCCCTGATGGAGTCCGCTGGACCAGGTCCCAATCAGGCTATCGAGCTCAAGGCTCCGACAGTACCTCGGGTTTTCCCAGCCTGCGGCCACTACCTGATCATCATCATCCCATATGCACCCTTCCAGTTCGGAGCTACAAACCAATGGTTCGCAGCAATCTCGGTTAAACCTTAGCGATAGGTCTGTAGGTCTCGCCTCGCGCCATTACCGCCCACGCAATCCGGGCGGTCTTATTGGCCATGGCTACGGTCACGACGCGGGATGGCCGACGCTCCAGTAACGCCTGGACCCAGCCAGCTGATGGCGTCACACCGGTTCGAGCACGCCGGATCACCGACGTAGCCCCGACCACGAGGAGCTTGCGCAGATAGCCATCTCCCTTCTTGGAGATTTGGCCCAACCGCTCCTTGCCACCAGATGAGTTTTGTCGAGGAACCAGTCCCAGGAAGGCAGCGAACTCACGACCGGATTTGAACAGTTTTGGATCGCTGATGCTGGCCGCCAGAGCGGTTGAAGTGATAATCCCGACTCCAGGAATGGTGGCCAGACGCTGGCTTGTCTCGTTCTCGCGATGCCAAGCCAGCAGTCGCCGCTCAAGCGTGCGTATTTGTACGGCCAGGGCATCAAGCTGGGCACCGAGCATCTGCATTGTCAGCACCGCCGCTTGCGGAAGCGTCGAAGGATGTGTCTCTCGCACCAACTGCAGGAGATCAGTGATCCGTCGCGCGCCCTGCGGGACGACGAGGCCGAACTCTGCGCAATGGCTACGGATGGCCCGGATCAGCGTGGTCTTCTGTCGAACCAGCAACTCCCTGGTCCGATGCAAGGTCAGGATCGCTTGACGCTCAGCGCTCTTGACCGGCACGAACCTCATCGTCGGACGCGTCACAGCCTCGCAGATTGCTTCAGCGTCAGCCGCATCATTTTTCTGGCGGCGGAGGTAGGCCTTTACATAACTCGGCGGCATCAACCGAACTTCGTGGCCCAAGGCAGAGAGTTCACGGGCCCAATAATGGGCGGTGGCGCACGCTTCCATGCCGATCAGGCACGGGGGTAAATCTCTAAAGAACCTCATGAGTTCAGAACGCCGCAGCTTCCGGCGAACAGTAACCTGTCCTTCGCTGCTAACGCCGTGAACCTGAAATACGCTCTTGGCGAGGTCGAGGCCGATCGTGGTAGTCATCATGGTGGACGGTTCCTGTTCTGTGGCCACATCAACAACGACCACACTATGGCGCACTCGACGCCGGACACAGGGGCCGTCCACCCCATCAGTCTAACGATAAAGGTGCTCCACTTCGAAGGCTGCAAGCCATTGGTGGAGAAGGCGTTTTATGAAACCGCTATCGTTTAAGCGACACCGCTTCCCAAGCGAAGTGATCCGTCATGCCGTGTGGTTGTACTTTCGCTTCAATCTTAGCTTCCGTGACGTCGAGGAATTGATGGCGCAACGCGGAATTGACGTCAGCTACGAAACGATCCGGTGCTGGACGATCAAGTTCGGGCCTCTGATTGCACGGCGGCTGAAGAAACGGAGAGTGCCTCCGACTGGCCGTTGGCATCTCGATGAAATGGTCTGCAAGATCGGAGGACGGCGCATGTATCTGTGGCGCGCAGTCGACGACGAAGGCGAGGTTTTAGACGTCGTTGTCCAGCGCCGGCGGGACACAGAGGGTAGCCATCCGGTGAGGACCGCGGCGAGCTAAAGCGGCTGCAGGATCTCGTCGGTCTCGATTTGCTTGAGGGCCTGGGCCAGCGTCTTGCCACGGTAAAGGCGAATCCAGGATCCGGTATGGCGACGCCATTGGATGTCGAAACGGTCGGGACCAGTCCAATCCAGACGGACGAAGGCGGCATCGAACTCTGCTCCCAGACTGTCGCTTGAGCCAGAGCGATATCGCTGGATGAAGCGATAGCGGGCACCGTGCCATTTGCCCTGGATATCGACCGGGTAGTTAAACTCGGTGGGGCGCACGACGCGAAGAAATCTCGGCTTCAGTACGTCGTCAATGAACTGTTGGCAGGCTGCGGTGATGAGCGCCTTTTCTTGCGGAAGGGGACCGTCCATCAGACCGCTGCCGTGACCAGGCTGACGCCCTTGGGACGCCAGTTCCACGGCAACAGCTCATCGAGGCGACTGGCCGGCAGATCGTTGATGCGGGCCAGGACGTCGGCGAACCAGGCCTGGGGGTCGACGTCGTTGAGCTTGCAGCTGACGATGAAGCTGTACATGGCCGCGGCCCGTTGCCCGCCCCGGTCCGAGCCGCAGAACAGCCAGGCCTTACGACCCAGAGCGACGCCCCTGAGGGCGCGTTCGGCGGCGTTGTTCGACAGGCAGACCCGGCCGTCCTCGAGGAAACGCGTGAAGGAGGGCCAGCGCCGCGTGAGATAGTTGACGGCCTTGACGATGTCGTGGTCGCGGGTGAGCTGGGCGCGCGTCTCCTGCAGCCAGACTTCGAGCTCGGCGATAATCGGCGCGCTCTTCGCCTGGCGGACAGCCAGACGTTCCAGCGGCGACTTGCCGTTGATCTCGCGTTCGATGGCGAACAGGGCGTCAATCAAACGCACCGCTTCCAGGGCCTTGGGATAGACGGCCTGGGGCTTCTCGCCGCGCGCCTTTTTACGCGCGGCGGCCTCGAGATCGGCCAGAATGAAGAACTTTCGTCGGGCGTGCGCCCAACAGCCCGCCTCCAGGATAGGGCCGGGCGGCCGCCCCTGCTTGTAGAGCTCGTTGTAGCCGCCATAGGCGTCGGCCTGCAGCACGCCGCTCCAGTTCTTGAGGTGGCCCTGGGGGTGAAGGCCTTTGCGGTCGCGCGAATAGTAGAAAAGCGCGATCCGCGGCCCCGTCCCGCCAAACGGCGCGTCGTCCAGCACATAGGTCCAGAGCCGACCGATGTCGGTCTTGCCCTTGGCCAGAATCGGCACGGTCGTGTCGTCGGCATGCAACCGCTCGGCGGCGAAGCCATGGATCTCGAGGCGGTGGAACAGCGGCGCCATCAATGCGGTGACGCCGCCGACCTGATCGGCCAGGGTGGACAGGCTCAGCGGCACGCCTTCGCGGGCGTAGCGCTCGGCCTGGCGGTTCAGCGGCTGATGCTGGCCGAACTTCTCGAACATGATCATGGCCAGAAGGTTCGGTCCGGCCCAACCCCGCGGCAGGACATGGAAGGGCGCCGGGGCCTGGGCCATGGTCTCGCAGTCGCGGCAGGAAAACTTCTCCCGCACGGTCTGGATCACCTTCCACTGGCGCGGGATCACTTCCAGCGTCTCGGTCACGTCCTCGCCCAGCTTCGACAGGCGCGACCCGCCGCAGCAGGCGCAGGCCGTGGGCGCCTCGATCACGACCCGCTCGCGCGGCAGGTGTTCCGGGAAGGGTTGGCGGGAAGGCTTCTTGCGCTCGAACCCCTTCACCGTCGTGGTCGCGCGGGCGACGGCTTTCTCGGCCGCCAGTTCGTCCTCGGTCGCCGAGGCTTCCAGTTCCTCCAGCTGCAGCTCGAGCTGGTCCAGCAGCCGGCTGCTGCGCTCTGACGTGACGCCGAAGCGTTCACGCTTCAGCTTGGCGATCTGCAGTTGCAGGTGGGCGATCAGCGCCTGGTCCTCGGCGCGGTCGGCCTTGGCGGCCGCCGCCTCGGCGACGGCCAGGGCGGCTTTCTCTTCCGCTCGGGTCGCTTTCTCTTCCGCTCGGACAGCCCCTGCCTCAGCCTGGTCGGCCCGCAGCTCGGCCGCCGCCAGCGCCCTTTTCAGCGCTGCGACGTCGTCCGGAACGGGGGCGGCCATGACTTCCATGGCGAGAATTGAATCATAATTTGCGTCGCTTGTGGCGCCCCAAAATGCAGTCTCGCCAATCTTTTTTCACTCAGCCGGCGCTCGTCGGACGCCAGCTATGCTGGGGATTTCGCCAGTCGATCCCTTCGAGCAAATAGCCGAGCTGGCCCATCGTCAGCGACACGGCCCCGCCCTCGGTCGCCGGCCAGATGAAACGCCCTCGCTCCAGCCGCTTGGCGTAGAGCGACAGGCCGATGCCGTCGTGCCAGACGATCTTCACCAGGCCACCGCCACGCCCCTGAAGACGTAGAGATCTCCGCCATGAGGATCGCGCTTGAGGTGCTCCTGAACGAGCAAGGTCAGGCCCTGCATGCCTTTGCGCATGTCCGTATGGCCGGTGGCGAGCCATACCCGCACGCCAGATCGCATCGGGATCATCGCAGGGCCCGCAGCACCACGTCGACCAGGACCGGCGACGCCGTTCCGCTGATGCTCACCCGCGCCGAAGCCAGCTCGACCTGGATCACCGCTCCCCCGCCGGCGTCGGTCACCACGGACTCCTCGGCGATGACCGCCTCGACGAAGCCTGGGATCATCGATGCCCGCGCCTTGGCGCGCCAAGTGTAGATCAGCCCGCTCGAGACATCATGTCGGCGCGCTGCATCGACGACATTGCCGCCTGGCCCGAAAGCCTCCTCCAGGATCTGGCGCTTATCCTCATCCGTCCAGCGACGTCGCCGCTCCGGACCTGTCAGGAGGGTGATCTGGCTCATCCGCTCTCACGCCTGCTCTTATGACCGGTCTTAAGACCGCACTTAAGAGTCCAGGATCGCCGATGGGCTCAGCCGAACAAGGCGGCCTTCACCGGAGGGGTACCACAGAGGCGGCTTTGAAGCTGATCAAACGTCTTTTACGCAACCAACCTATCGAGCCGGAAACCATCACAACGGATGGGCTGGCATCGTACGGTGCGGCGCTTGATCAGTTGGAACTGCGGCACCTTCATCGCCCTGGCCGGCTACGAGACAATAACCGCGTTGAGAACTCGCATCTGCCGATCCGACGACGGGAACGACAGCAGCAGAGGTTCAAATCTCAAGCCTCAGCGCAAAGATTTCTCACAACCCACGCGGCGATCTACAACACCTTCAACATCCAACGTCATCTGATCAGCAGGTCCACGCTTCGTCGCTTTCGTGCCGATGCAGATACTGCTTGGACGGCGGCTGTCGTCTGATAACGCGTGGGGTAGGGGTCTTTCGACTTCGCTTAGTTAAGCTGACAGCACCCGGAAACCATCACAACGGATGGGCTGGCATCCTACGGTGCGGCCCTCGATCAGTTGGAACTACGGCATCTTCATCGTCCCGGTCGACTGCGTGATAATAACCGCGTTGAGAATTCTCACCTGCCGATCCGGCGACGAGAGCGGCAGCAGCAGAGGTTCAAATCCCAAGCCTCAGCCCAGAGATTTCTCACCACCCACGCGGCGATTTACAACACCTTCAATATCCAGCGCCATCTCATCAGCAGATCCACACTTCGTCGTTTTCGCGCCGATGCGGATGCCGCTTGGATGGCGGCGGTAGCCTGATATTTTGCAGGGTTGGGGGCTTTTTGAATGTGCTCAGTTAACCTGACGGTTCCCTCCCAGATCACGCAAAACGCAAAGGCGTGCCCGGATCTGTGGCGCTGCACTTACGCTGGGCACTCTCGGCGTGGGATATATCAAGACCGTTTCCAAGTGAGGGTAGGGGCTCCACCAATGCAGATGAAGTTCATCGCAGCCGCTGCCGGCATCGCCAGCGCTGCAGGAGCGCAAAGCCAGAAGCTATTGGTGCAGAGATGCACGTGAATCGAATACCTGAACACGGTGCGGTCGAGCTTAACGCATCCTTCTCTCTTGGCTCCTATGTCTGGAGGAAGGTGGCCGCGCGTGTACAGGGTGAAGTTCGAGAATGTTGCAAAGCTTTGCCCCAGTTCAAACACATCCGGTCCGCGTTCTGGTCGTAGACGACTCGGCAGTCGTTCGGGGGCTGATCGCCAAGAACCTCAGGCTGGACCCCGCGATCGAGGTCGTCGGGACCGCTGCCAACGGTCAACTGGCGTTGGACGCTTTGGCGGACAAGGCGGTCGATGTTGTCGTGCTGGACATCGAGATGCCGGTCATGGATGGCCTGACCGCCCTGGAGCAGATGACTGCGAAATACCCAGCGATCCGTGTCATTATGGCCTCGACTCTGACGTTGAGGAACGCCGAGATCAGTATGAAGGCCCTGCATCTGGGCGCCGCCGACTATATTCCGAAACCAGAATCCGGCCTCGGCGCAGCGGAGGAGTTCCAACGAGAACTCATCGCCAAGGTAAAGGCGCTTGCCCCTCGCCGCGGCCGTAGCGCCGGCGCCGCCACGGTACCTTCTGCGAGTGTCCCCCCGCCAGCCAGTCCGCCGCTCCGCAGGTTCGAACGCAGAAAGCCCTCGATCCTCGCCATCGGCTCATCGACGGGCGGCCCCCCCGCGCTACAGCAGATTTTCGCGGCCCTCAAAGGTGCGGTCGATCAGCCCATTCTGCTGACCCAGCACATGCCGGCGACCTTCACAGCCCTGCTCGCCGAACAGCTCAGTCGGGTCGGAGACCGGCCGTGCGCCGAAGCGAAACACGGCGAGCCCGTCCTGCCGGGACGGTGCTACGTCGCGCCCGGCGGTTGGCATATGACGATCGCCAAGGATGGCGCCGTGCCCATCGTGCGTCTGAATCAGGAGCCGCCGGAGAACTACTGCCGACCGGCCGTCGACCCAATGTTGCGCTCCGCCGCCGCCGTCTACGGAACAGGGGTCCTGGCGGTGATCCTGACCGGGATGGGCCACGACGGCGCCCGAGGCTGCGAGGCGGTAACCGAGGCGGGAGGTCGCTTCATCGCTCAGGACGAAGCCTCCAGCGTCGTCTGGGGCATGCCCGGGGCTGCCGTCGCGACCGGGCTGGCCCAGAACATATTACCGCTGAACGAGATTGGGCCGTGGCTCCGTCGTGAAACAGGAGCCGTCGCATGACCGGACTGGATTTTGAGTTTTTCTGCAAGCTGATGCTTGAACGATCCGGCTTGGTGCTCACGCCCCAGAAAAGCTACCTGGTCAAGAGTCGCCTGGAGCCTGTGATGCGCAGCGAGGGTGTGACATCGGTCGAAGCCCTGTTGACCAAAATTCGCTCGGAGCGCCCGGAGCCTTTGATCCAGGCCTGCGTCAACGCCCTGGCGACGCACGAATCCTACTTCTTCCGGGACGGTACGCCCTTCGAACATCTGGTCCAGAGCCAGTTGCCAGCACTGATCGCCGCGCGGCGGGCCACCAAGCGGCTACGTATCTGGTGCGCCGCCTGCTCGAGCGGTCAAGAGCCCTATTCGATCGCCATCATTCTCCAGGAGATGAGCGCGAAACTGCCGGGTTGGACGCTGGAGGTTCTCGGGACAGACATGTCCGCCCCGATCCTTGAGAAGGCCAAATCCGGCTTCTACAGCGACTTTGAAGTCAAACGCGGCCTATCGCCCGAACGTCTGGATCGCTGGTTCACCGCCGAAAACGGCGGGTGGCGGCTCTCGCCAACCGTCCGCCAGATGGTGCAATTCAAGTCGCATAACCTGCTGAAGGGGGCCGCAGGGCTCGGAACATTCGATCTTATCTTGTGCCGAAACGTCCTCATTTATTTCAATGTGGACAACAAGCGTCTTGTCCTGAACAGCCTGTCCCGCGCCCTTGCGCCAGACGGTTCGCTTCTGCTCGGAACGGCCGAGACCGTACTTGGGATCACGCCTGACTTCGAGGCCACGCCCGGCTTTCGCGGCACCTACCGGTTGGTCGGGCGGCAAGCCGCTCTAGCCGGCTGACCACGGCCCCCTCGCCCGCCCGTCAAACCCCCAAGCCTTCGAAACCCCCCGCCCTTAAGCACGGCCCGCACATGCCGGGGCGGCGGTGACGGTTCGCATCGCGGGGCTTCCTGCGGACGGCGAGGCGCCGCCCGCAGAGCGGCGACCATGGAAAAGGCGCCCGCGCTTAGCGCGAGCGCCTCTTCTGGTGTGCGCTGTCCCTTATCGGGTCAGGCCGTCCATCTCGCTGCTCAGGGCTTCCGCCTGATGCGCCAGTTCGCCCGCCGCGGTCAGCAACTGCGCTGAGGCTGCGCTGGTCTGGGAGACGCCGTCGCTGAGCCCCTGGATGTTGCTCGACACCTGCTGGGTGCTGGTCGCGGCTTCCGTGACGTTACTCGCGATCTCTCCAGTGGCGGCGGATTGTTCCTCCACCGCTGAAGCAATCGCCGTCGCGATCATCGAGACCTTGCCCATCGTGTCGGCGATGCCCTGGATAGCGGACACCGAAGTCGTCGTCGCGGCCTGCATCGCCGAGACTTGAGACGAGATTTCGTGGGTCGCCTTTGCGGTCTGGTCGCTGAGGCTCTTCACTTCCGAAGCCACTACGGCGAAGCCCTTTCCGGCGTCACCCGCCCTGGCCGCCTCGATCGTGGCGTTCAGGGCCAGGAGCTTGGTCTGCCCGGCGATGTTGTTGATCAGGGTCACCACATTGCCGATCTTGTTGGCGGCCTCAGCCAGGTTCTGGATAGCCGCCTTGGTGTTGTCGGTTTCGATGACCGCCTGTTGCGTGATGTTGGTCGATTCCGCCACCTGACGAGCGATCTCGGAGATGGACGCAGAGAGTTCCTCGCCTGCCGCCGAGACGGTCTGGACATTGTTCGACGCGACCAGCGCGGCGCTGGTCACAGCCGCAGCCTGTTTCGTCGCCTCTTCCGCCGTGCTTGAAAGCTGTTCGGCGGTGGCGCGCATTTCCGACGAGGCGGAGGAAACGATATTGGCGATCTCCTTGACCCGCTCGGCCGTTTGACGTTGCGGCGTCACGTCGGAGGCGTATTTGACCACCTTGAACACCTTGCCGTCGGCCCCGGTGATCGGGTTGTAGCTGGCCTGGATCCAGATCACGCGACCGCCCTTGGCGATGCGTTTGAACTGGCCGATGTTGGCTTCACCTCGGGCGAACCGTTCCCAGAATTCACGGTAGGCTGGCGTGCCATGCTCCGCGGCGTCGACGAACATCCGGTGATGCTGGCCGCGGATTTCTTCGATGCTGTAGCCAAGGGCGCTGAGGAAGTTCGCATTGGCTTCGCGGATCGTGCCGTCCATGTTGAACTCGATCACCGCCTGCGACTTTGAGATCGCCAGAAGCTGCGAGGTATAGTCCGCGTTGACCGCTTCCTGGGCGCGTCGCTCGGTGACATCCGCCCATTCAAGGCAGTTGCCGATATAGACGCCGTCCGGGTCGAAGATACCGGTGATCGAAACCGTGAACTGCAGGTCCCCGATGGTCAGTTCCATGGCGTGCGGCAGGTTCGACGGATCCGTCAGCAGGCGACGCTGCTGGGACGGATCCTTGTGAAGACTGTCGATCGACAGTCCGATGGCCTTGCTGGGATCGAAGCCGGTCCAGATGGTGGCGAACGCCGCCGGATGTTTGGCCAAAAGCGCCTTTGCACCAGTATTGAGGTAGTTTATGTTGAGATCTCGGTCGACCATCATCACCGAAGCGCCGAGGTTCTCCATCGCCTGTGACCGGATGACGCCGGCCTTTTGTTCTGTGATGTCGGTCGCGTATTTCACGACTTTGAACGGCCGGCCGTTCATGTCCATGATCGGATTGTAGCTTGCTTCGATCCAGATTTCGCGCCCGCCCTTCGCAATGCGCTTGTACTGGCTGGAGTCAAACTCGCCACGACCGAGTTTTTCCCAGAACATCCGGTACTCCGGGGTCGAGCGTGTCGCCGGATCGACGAACAGACTGTGGTGCTTGCCCTTGATCTCGTCGATCTGATAGCCGAGCGCCGCACAGAAGTTGGCGTTGGCGTCGATGATGCTGCCATCGAGGTTGAATTCAATGACCGCCTGGCTCTTGCCGATCGCCGCAATCTGCCCGCTGTAGTCGGCGGCCAGCAATTTCTGGTCGGTTATGTCCGTGGCGAACTTGATGATCTTTATCGGCCGGCCTGCGGTGTCGAATACCGGATTGTAGCTGGCTTCGATCCAGATTTCGCGACCGCCCTTGGCGACGCGCTTGTATTGCCCCGTATCGAATTCACCGCGTCCGAGCTTGTCCCAGAACAGACGATACGCCGGGCCGACCTGCTCGGAGGGATCTACGAACATCCGGTGATGCTGGCCGCGGACTTCGGCGAGGGTGTAGCCTGTGGCATTGAGGAAATTGTCATTGGCGTCGAGGATCGCGCCGTCCAGGTCGAATTCGATCACGGCCTGAGAGCGGCGGATGGCCTCGATCTGGCCCTTGTAGTCCTGAAACAGGGTGTCGAAATCGTCTTCAGCGTCGACCTTGAGAGCGGCGTTTGAGGCTGGGGGAGACATGTCTTTGCGTCCTTAAGAGCGCCCGCGGCACGGGAGCGGTAAAACGAGGGGTGGGATCACGCGGCCAGGCTGGCCCCGGCGTTGAGGTCGAGAACGTGCTCGACTTCGAGAACGAGCAACAGTTCGCCCTCCAGGCGATAGAGGCCGGAGCAGACCGCCCGCCAATGGGCCGAGAGCGTGACCGGACTGGGTTCGTAGTCATCGGGGGACAGCCACAGCACATCGCCCACGTCATCCACCAGCAGGGCGTACAGCTCTCCGACCTGTTCAACGATCACGCTCATGAAGCCCTCTTCGGGGCCGCGAGGCGCCATCCGAAGGCGCCGGCGCATATCGACGGCGGTGACGATCCGTCCACGCAGGTTGAGCGATCCCGCGATCTCCGGCGGACCCAGGGGCACACGGTTGATCGGGGTCTGAACGATGACGTCCTGGACCTTGAGCACCGGCACGCCGAAGCTGTGGTCACCGACGCGGATCGACACCAGGCCCGCCGTGGACGCTGCCGTGGATCTGATCCCACCCTCGCCGGTTGTCATGCCGCCTCCCAATGATCGACCAATGCGTCGGAGACCGCTTCCAGAAGGGTCGATTCAGACCCGAGGGCAGCGGCCGAGTTCTTGTGCGCCGCGAGACTGACCAAAGGCGTCGCATGCCAGCGCGTCGCGGTCTTCAGCGTCGATGCGAATTTGCGCGTCGATTCGGGACGGGACGTATCAGCCATGATCAGGTGGAAGGACTCGCCTGCTTCATAGAGCGACAACGCGGTCTCTGAATCCGAAGCGACGACAACATCATAACCCGCCTGAGCCAGCAGCGGTCGAAGAAGAAGCTGGGAGAAGGGGCTCTCGTCGATCACCAGTAGTCGACGGGTTGGCTGTGCGACCACTGGCGGCGGCGCAGCCACGGGCGTGTCAGGCATCGCGTCGGCCTGCTCCGGCCTGTTCATGGCCTTGCGCCAATAATAGGCCACGTCGATGAGCTCTGTCGCAGCCCCGCCGATAATCAGACTGCCCAGCGTACCCGCGCCCGCGGAGCTGAGATCCGCCTTCAGGGTGCTCTCGACGATATCGACGATCTCGTGGACCAACAGGCCGACCGCCTGATCGTCACGGGCAAAGACCAGCAACTGCCGGCGATCGTCATCGTCCCAGCCCGCGGCGGGTTCGGCTTCCGTTCCCACGATCGGCATCAGCTGGCCGCGGTACTGCACCACGGTGCGACCATCGACGTATTCGATCTGGCTGGAGGCGATCTCCTCGATGCGCGCCACGTCTGCCAGCGGAGTAGCCTTGAGGCGTTCGTTCGCCGCCCTGAAAACCAGGATGGCCGATTGCTCCTCACGCGCCGATGCGACTTCCCCCACCGGCTCGTCCTGGATGCCGGAGCCTTGGCCGGCGCCGGTCTCGGCCGAGAGCCCTTTCAGGTCCAGGATCAGGATGACCGACCCGTCGCCCATGATCGTCGCACCCGAATAAAGCTTCAGATGCCTCAGGACAGTCGCCACCGGCTTGACGACGATTTCCTCGGTGTCGAACACCTTGTCGACCATCACCCCGAAGGTGAAAGATCCGATCTTGACGACGACGATGCAGGTTTCGCCAGCGGAGGTCTCGGTGGGCTGGAGCTCGAGGAGGCTTTGCAGCGAGACCAGGGGCAACAGGCGATCGCGTAGTCTCAGCACCGCCGATCCGTCGATGTATTCGATGGTCCGTCCGCCGGCGCCGTTGGCGCTCACGAGTTCGACGATGGAAGATTGCGGCATGGCGAAGCGGTCGCCGCAGCACTCAACGATCAAGGCGGAAACGATGGTCAGGGTCAGGGGAATACGGATCGTGAACCGTGTGCCGCTGCCCTGGACTGACGTCAGCTCGATGGCTCCGCCGATCTTCTCGATATTGGTCCGCACCACGTCCATGCCGACGCCGCGGCCGGAGACCGACGTGACCTCCGAAGCGGTCGAGAGCCCGGCGTGAAAGATAAGCTGACGAGCCTCGGCGTCCGACATGGAATCGTGCTGCGTCTGAGAGATCAACCCCGACGCCAGCGCCTTGGCGCGGATCTTGTCGGCGGGCAGCCCGCGACCGTCGTCGCCGACTTCGATGACGATGGCCCCGGCCTCGTGCCGCGCCTGCAGTACGATCTTGCCGGTCTCTGACTTCCCGGCCGCGCGACGGTCCGTCGGCGTCTCGAGCCCGTGGTCCGCGGCGTTGCGGATCATGTGGGTGAGCGGATCCTTGATGAGCTCGAGAACCTGGCGATCCAGCTCTGTCTCCTGGCCGTGCATGACCAACTCGATGGACTTGCCCAGATCCTGAGAAAGGTCGCGGACCAGACGCGGCAGTTTGGACCAGGCGCCGCCGATCGGCTGCATGCGGGTGGTCATCACCCCTTCCTGCAGTTCGCTGGTCACCTGATTGAGCCGATTGAGGGGCGCAGCAAACGGACTTTCCGGCTCCAGGCGCAGCGTCTGGATCAGTTGATTGCGGATCAGCACCAGTTCGCTGACGACCGTCATGAGATGTTCCAGAGCGTCGACACTGACCCGGATGGTCTGAGCCGGTCCCGCGCCGCCTCCCACGCCCGGAGCTTCGCCATCGGACCGGACGCGCGGCGCTTCGGCGGCTGTCGCTCCGGTCGTGGCCGTGCCCGTTTCCGAAGGGTTTGGACTGGCCGAGGCCGAGGCTTGCGGACTCGAAGCGGCCGCGAGCGGGGATTGGTCTGCGGCGTCCGCCAAGAGCAGCAGGTTCCGCAGGGCGGCGGTCGCGTCGGGATCGATATCCAGTTCGAAAAGCGCATTGGCGACGATGTCGAAGACCCCCTCGCACACTTTCGAATTCACGCCGATCGAGCCCACGTCAGTCATGCTCGTGACGAAGGCGGGCCCCGGCTGCTCGCTGCGCGCCAAGGTGCTCAGGCTGTCGCGGATGGCGGCCTGAAGCCTGTCGATATCGGCGTCGGCGAAAAGGGCGCCGAAGTCGGGATTGCTCTGGATCGACATGAGGGCCGATTCCGCCGCCGCATCGAGCGTGGCGTCCCCGCCCAGTCGATCGATCAGCTTTCGACCGTCGTTGGTCGGTTCGGGTGATGACGGCTCTATCGCCGGACCGGTTGAAGTGACCTCATCCGGGCTGGCATCGTTCAGAATGGCTTCGAGGCGGCTGATGAGCGCCGAATCATCGCCCGGTGGCTCGACGCCCGTGACCGCGAGGGAATCGATGATCGCGCGGATCAGGTCGACGGTGTCGAGGACCGCAGAGACGGCTACGCGCGTGACTGGAAGGACGCTGTCGCGGAACCCGCCCAGTACGTTCTCCGCCGAATGGGCGACGGTCTGCAGACGCGACAGGCCCAGGAAGCCGCACGTACCTTTTATCGTATGGATGAGGCGGAAAATCCTGCCGAGCGTCTCGGGATCGTCGGGAGACTGCTCGAAGCGCACGAGTTCGCTGTCGAGTGCTTCGAGGCCCTCGCGCGTTTCTGCGACGAAATCGCTCACCAAATCGTCCAAGGGCACCCCAAAAGCACAAACGGCTCGCAATATTGCGCGGATCACCTGAGGGTCGAATCAGTAAATTCTGCGTTAACGACGTTTTGGACATTAACAGGCTAACGATTGTTGGCGGGTGGTCGCCGCCGCCAGCATTCGAGCCGGCAGATCAGAACACCTAACATTGTTCCGACGCAATATAACCACTTTTGGTTGCGCGGAGCCGCCAGGACGACTTCTTAACTATTTTTGGACAGAAATGCTGGCGAAGTTGCAATGATATGCTCAGAGATGAGGAATCGGACTGTATGGCTGTCGACAAATCTATGAATATACTGGTCGTTGATGACTACAAGACAATGATCCGGATCGTTCGCGGCTTGCTGGAACAGTTGGGTTTTAGCAACATCGACGATGCTGTGGATGGGCCTACTGCGCTCGAAAAGATTCGACAGAAGGACTATGGCCTGATCCTCTCTGACTGGAACATGGCGCCCATGACGGGCTACGAACTTCTTCAAGCCGTACGCGGCGACCCCCGAACAAAGGCGGTTCCCTTCGTCATGGTCACGGCGGAGGTCAAGACCGAGAACGTCGTTCTCGCTCGTGCGGCAGGCTGCAGCAACTACATCATCAAGCCGTTCAATCTTGCCGTCCTAAAGCAGAAACTCACCTCGGTCCTGGGGCCGCTCTAGGATGTCCGCAACCGAAGCCAAGGCCATCATCCAGGTCATTCGAGATGAGGTCGATGTTGCAACAGACGTCCTACTGTCAGCAGCAGAACAGGCCCTTCGTGACATCGGCGCCGCCCGAGGCGGCGACGCCGCAGCCCTCGATCGGATCGAGGCGGCGCTCTGCAGCATGCTAGAAGCCTGCGCGTTCCAGGACTTGACCGGGCAGCGCCTGTCCAAGCTGGACAGCATGATCAGTTCTGTCGATGTCGCCAGCGCACCCGCCGACCCGCTGCTGAATGGTCCGGCGCTTCCCGGCGAGGGCCTCGACCAGGCCGCCGTGGACAAATCATTCTAAATTTTCGCGCGTTCGTTTTGCGTCTCATCGAAGTCGAATGAGGAATGTCACGTCGATGCTGAAGTCATCGTCCAAGATGGATTTGGGGAACACAAAGGTCCTTGTGGTCGACGACGATCTGCACGCTCTTGATCTCTTGGTATCCGTTCTGAGCGGTTTCCGGATCAAGGAGCCGGTCGTGTGTCGGGATGGGGAGCAGGCTCGCGAAGCCATTTCGAGACAGGCGTTTGACCTGATCATCCTCGACGCGGAGATGCCGGGCGAAGACGGATTCTCGGTCCTCAGCGACACACGGGCTAAAACGAAATCACCGAATTTCACGGCGCCCATCATGATGATGAGCGCGCACACATCGATCAATAGGGTCTATCGGGCGCGGAACGCCGGCGCCAACATCGTGATAAAGAAGCCGATCGTTCCGGCCATACTGTTGAAGAGGATCGAGTGGCTGGCCCGGGATCGGCGTGATTTTGTCGAGTCCGATGGCTTTCGCGGACCCGACCGCCGCACGAAACAAGGTTTGGCGCCTGAGAATCAAGAGCGCCGTGCCGACGCGTTGGCCCTGATCTCCGATTCGACCCGAGCTCTGTCTCAAGACGATATCAACTCCCTGTTCGATTAGGACCGCCCGATGCCAAAGCCGCGCGTCTTCAGTCTGGTGAATAGATTGGCCAAAGTCATTGACGCACCGAATGCACAGCCCCAGGAAGTTCTGATCAGCAAGGCGAACGCCAATGTCGAAGAACTCGGTGACGCCTTCCGGACCCATATTCGCGCCAAGGTCTCGGAAAATCTTGGCCTACGCGGACCAGGGCGACGATGTCCTGCACGCGGAACGGGAGGGGTTGGGCCGGGCGGCCCTGAGCGTCGCAGAAATCGCCGGAGCGGCGAACATGGAGGCGGTGGGCGAGGTGTCTCGGGGCATTTCAGCCATGCTCAGCGATCTCGCGTCCGGCGGATGGCGCAGCGATGCTCTGCTGGTGCATATTCGGTCGCTTGGTCTCGTTAGCCAACTCGGCCCTCCAACGGCCCCGGACCTGCTCGTGCTGGATCGCCTTGCAGCCATGCGCAAGGCGATCGGCGTTGTCGAATAGTCAGCGCCGCCAGCCAGCTTGGAGGGTCTGACGTGCCCCTGAGAATTTCCTCCACGCGGAGCTAGAGTCCGCCCCTTGAAAGGACGGACGGAATGAAACGAGCGAGATTCACGGAAGAGCAGATCATCGGGATCCTGCGGGAGAACGAGGCCGGCGCGAAAGCGGGCGAGCTGGCGCGCAAGCACGGGCGTGTCTGAGGGCACGATCTACGCCTGGAAGGCCAAGTTCGGCGGGATGAGCGTGTCGGACGCCCAACGCCTCCGGGCCCTGGAAGATGAGAACGGAAAGCTGAAGCGCCTGCTGGCCGACGCCATGCTCGACAAGGCGGCGCTGAACGATCTGCTCTCAAAAAAGTGGTAGGGCCCGCGGCGATGCGCCAGGCCGTCGCCCATGTGAAGGCGACGTTCGGCGTCAGCGAGCGGCGGGCCTGCTCCATCATCAAGGCCGACCGCAAATCGGTGCGCTATCGCTCTTGCCGCCCGCCAGACACGGCGCTGCGGGAGCGGCTGCGCGCCCTGGCTGTCGAGCGGCGACGGTTCGGCTATCGCCGGCTGTTCGTGCTGCTGCGACGTGAAGGCGAGCCTTCGGGCAAGAACCGGATCTACCGGCTCTACCGCGAGGAAGGTCTGACGGTGCGCAAGCGCCGCTCCCGTCGTCGAGCCATCGGCACGCGGGCGCCGATCCTGATCGAGGCAAGGCCGAACGCCCGCTGGTCGCTGGACTTTGTGCACGACCAGTTCGCCACGGGCCGCCGCTTCCGCATTCTCAACGTGGTCGACGACGTCACCCGCGAGTGCCTGGCGGCGATCCCCGACACCTCGATCTCGGGACGCCCGCGTCGCGCGCGAGCTGACAGCGCTGATCGCTCGACGGGGCCGTCCCGCCATGATCGTCAGCGACAACGGCACGGAATTCACGTCCACGGCCATCCTGGCCTGGGCGCAGGATCATGGCGTCGACTGGCACTACATCGCGCCCGGCAAGCCGACCCAGAACGGGTTTGTGGAATCCTTCAACGGCCGGATGCGCGACGAACTGCTCAACGAGAGCCTGTTCTTTAGTCTGGATCACGCCCGCCAGAAGGTCGCTGCCTGGGCGCTGGACTACAATACCCGCCGGCCGCACTCGTCGATCGGCTACCTCACCCCGGAGGCCTTTGCCGCCAGTCTGACCGCAACAGGCCGACCCGCTGCGCAGTATGAAAGCTGCGCGGCTCGGCCTGTTGCTCAACCCACGCTGCGAGGCGTAACTAACCCAAGGACTCTGGTCGCCGCTGGATGAAAACTCAGAGGCACGTCAACATCTGTGGACGGCCCCTGCACTGCAAGGGTGAATCTGGTTTGAAGTGACGATCTGGGTGTTGCGGTCATCTGTCCGGCCTGTTTGTGCGGCGTCGATGGCCGCTGGCCCTGATGGAGTCCGCTGGACCAGGTCCCAATCAGGCTATCGAGCTCAAGGCTCCGACAGTACCTCGGGTTTTCCCAGCCTGCGGCCACTACCTGATCATCATCATCCCATATGCACCCTTCCAGTTCGGAGCTACAAACCAATGGTTCGCAGCAATCTCGGTTAAACCTTAGCGATAGGTCTGTAGGTCTCGCCTCGCGCCATTACCGCCCACGCAATCCGGGCGGTCTTATTGGCCATGGCTACGGTCACGACGCGGGATGGCCGACGCTCCAGTAACGCCTGGACCCAGCCAGCTGATGGCGTCACACCGGTTCGAGCACGCCGGATCACCGACGTAGCCCCGACCACGAGGAGCTTGCGCAGATAGCCATCTCCCTTCTTGGAGATTTGGCCCAACCGCTCCTTGCCACCAGATGAGTTTTGTCGAGGAACCAGTCCCAGGAAGGCAGCGAACTCACGACCGGATTTGAACAGTTTTGGATCGCTGATGCTGGCCGCCAGAGCGGTTGAAGTGATAATCCCGACTCCAGGAATGGTGGCCAGACGCTGGCTTGTCTCGTTCTCGCGATGCCAAGCCAGCAGTCGCCGCTCAAGCGTGCGTATTTGTACGGCCAGGGCATCAAGCTGGGCACCGAGCATCTGCATTGTCAGCACCGCCGCTTGCGGAAGCGTCGAAGGATGTGTCTCTCGCACCAACTGCAGGAGATCAGTGATCCGTCGCGCGCCCTGCGGGACGACGAGGCCGAACTCTGCGCAATGGCTACGGATGGCCCGGATCAGCGTGGTCTTCTGTCGAACCAGCAACTCCCTGGTCCGATGCAAGGTCAGGATCGCTTGACGCTCAGCGCTCTTGACCGGCACGAACCTCATCGTCGGACGCGTCACAGCCTCGCAGATTGCTTCAGCGTCAGCCGCATCATTTTCTGGCGGCGGAGGTAGGCCTTTACATAACTCGGCGGCATCAACCGAACTTCGTGGCCCAAGGCAGAGAGTTCACGGGCCCAATAATGGGCGGTGGCGCACGCTTCCATGCCGATCAGGCACGGGGGTAAATCTCTAAAGAACCTCATGAGTTCAGAACGCCGCAGCTTCCGGCGAACAGTAACCTGTCCTTCGCTGCTAACGCCGTGAACCTGAAATACGCTCTTGGCGAGGTCGAGGCCGATCGTGGTAGTCATCATGGTGGACGGTTCCTGTTCTGTGGCCACATCAACAACGACCACACTATGGCGCACTCGACGCCGGACACAGGGGCCGTCCACCCCATCAGGCTAACGCTAAAAAGTCTCCACTTAGGTTGAAGGGTGGAGGTTTTCATGTCTGGCTTATCGTTCAAGCGTCACCGGTTTCCAGGATCGGTCATTTGTCAGGCTGTGCGTTGGTATTTTCGATTCACACTGAGCATTCGCGACGTTGAAGAATTGATGGCGGAACGCGGGGTTGAGGTCAGCCGCGAAGCTATCCGGTGTTGGGTGAATAAGTTTGGGCCAATGATTGCTGCGAACATTCGCCGAATTCGTAATCGTCCGACGGGCCGTTGGCATTTGGACGAAGCGGTTGTCAGGATCCGCGGTCGCCGAATGTATCTATGGCGTGCGGTCGATGATGAGGGCGAAGTGCTTGATGTACTGGTTCAAAAGCGACGCAACAAGCACGCGGCTTTGAAGTTGCTGCGGCGTTTGCTCCGCAACACAGGCGTTCATCCGGAAGCTATCGTGACGGATAAACTTGCGTCTTATCGCGCGGCGATGAAAGTCCTGAATCTTCAAGGGCGTCATCATCCAGGCGGGATGCGCGAGAACAATCGCGCCGAGAATTCTCACCTCGTTATTCGCCGACGAGAGCGAAAGCAGCAGAGGTTTAAATCGCAGGGTTCAGCCCAGCGATTTCTCTCCAGCCACGGCCCGATTTACAACGTCTTCAATCTTCAACCGCACCTGATTTCCCGATCTGGCCTTCGCGTGCTGCGAGGTCAGGCCGAAACCGCTTGGTCGGCAGCAACGCAAGGGGCCTGAAATCGGCAAGGGGAGGGCTGCTTTTGGCTCAATCCAGTTAACTTGTCAGCACCCAAACGGCGCAACCGCATAGAGATCATGTTTGGACGCCTGAAAGACTGGCGGCGGGTCGCAACCCGCTACGACCGCTGCCCGACCGTCTTCCTGTCCGCCATCGCACTCGCCGCTACCGTGCTCTTCTGGCTATGAGTCCTGAGCCTAGGTCGGCAGTTGACACAGTTCATCTTGATTGTCATTTGAGATATTATGTCTCAAAATCGTCGCCTCCGCAGTGATGTCCTGCGTTCAAAGGTTGCGCTGCTCGACGCTGCCGCACGCTTGTTCGCTGAGCAGGGCGTACATGCGCCGATAGAGCCGCTGGCGGATATGGCAGGGGTGTCGCGCGCGACCCTGTACCGGCATTTTCCGGATCGGCAGACCTTGCTGTTTGCCCTGTTCGATCGGCAGGTAGAGTCTTTCTTTAGCATTGGGGAAGGCCTCGAAAAGGGCGAGGTCCTGCTGGCTCTCATCCGCGAGATGGCCAATATCGCACGCGCGACGCCGGTCCTTTCCGATGCTTGGCGCGCTATTCCGCGCGACGATCCAGAGCTTATTGTCCGTCAAAACCTGCTGCGGGAGCATTTCAGAGAGCCGCTGGCGGATGCGCTGGAGGCGGGCACCGTAAGGGCCGATCTGACGCTTGATGATGTGTTGACGCTTGTCCGCATGGTCAGCGCCGGTAGCCGGTATGCCGACGCTCAGTCGGTCGACCGCATATTTGATCTCGCATTGAACGGTATGAGGTCGCGTTCATGACGTCCAAAACTAGGCGCTATGGCGACCCAATAGGCGAGACGCCGGATTGGGCTCCTCACGAGCGGCCCATGATCCCCGGTTCGCCGTCGACACCGGATATGCCCGCATCGCGCCGTGTGTGGTTCGCCTTTATCGGCCTGTTAATCGGCATAACTAGTGGCATCGGCTCTTCGATCGTGAGCGCCAATCTGCCGGCTGTTCAGGGCACCTACGGTCTGGATACCCGCCAGGGCGCTTGGCTCAGTGCCATCTATCCGATGTTCAACATCTCGATGAACCTGTTGCTGATCAAATATCGGCAGCAGTTCGGACTGGTGCGTTTTGCCAAGGTCTTCCTGTCGATCTATGCACTCGCGACGATCGCCAACCTGTTTGTCACCAGCTATCCGGCGGTGCTGGCGGTCAGGGCGCTGAGCGGCATCGCGGGCGCGTCCATGGGCGGCCTGTGCGTCATGTATATGATGCAGGGTCTGCCGCCCCAGCCCAAATACAAGCTTCCTGCTCTGCTGTTCGGGATTGGCGGCACCCAGATTGGTGCGCCCCTGATCTGGGTCCTTGGTCCGGAACTGCTGGATGCCGGCGGGATGCACTATCTGCTGCTGTTCCAGACGGCGATGGTCTTGCTGTGTCTGGCAGGGATCCAGTTGGTGCGTTTGCCGCCCGGTATGCGGATTGTTGCCTTCGAATGGCGCGATATCCCGAGCTTTATCTTCCTGGCTCTGGGCCTCGGAACGCTGGTCGCGGTGGCTACTGTTGGTCGTGTGGATTGGTGGCTGGATGCGCCTTGGGTGGGGCTGGCTATCGTTGCGGCCATCATCTGCCTCGCGACAGGTGCGGTGCTCGAGCACTATCGCGCGCACCCCATGGTCGATACGCGATGGGTGTTCACCTTCGACTTCTTGAACTTCTCGTTGTCGCTCATGCTGACGCGGGTACTGTTAATCGAACAGCCGTTCGGCGTGACCGGACTGGTGCAGACCGTGGGCCTCGGGCCTGACCAGACGCAGACCTTGTATGCCATCATTCTGGCCGCGACGGTAGCCGGCGTGCTCACCAGCGCCTTCGGTTTGATGCTCAACACCAAGCTGTTGCCGGTTATGCTGTTGCTGGCTTTGGTCCTGATTAGTGTGGCGGCCTTTAACGATGCGGGCGCGACGGTTGATACGCGGCCCGCAAATCTGTTCGTCACTCAGGCCATGATGGGTTTTGCGGCGGCCTTGTTCATGGGGTGCGCCCTTATCCTCGGCTTGGGTCGATTGCTGGCGCGCGGTCTGAACTCCGTCGTCACCTTTGCCATGATGTTTGGTGTCACCCAGATGTTGGGGGGCATTCTGGGCGGCTCACTGCTGGGGACCTATCAGTCCATTCGCGCCCTGCACCATGCTACCTATCTGGCCGAGGGCATTGTCGCGACCGACCCATCCAAGGCCCAGCTGCTGCAGATGTATTCCGGTGCCTATGGCGGCGTCATTGTAGACCCCGCGCTGCGATCGGCTCAGGGCATGGGAACGCTGGCCCAACAGATCACGCAGCAAGCCAACATCCTCGCTTTCAATGACGTCTTCACCATCATCGGCTGGGGGGCGATCGCACTGATCGTCATGAACATCTTCATGTTCATCGCCCTCGCCAAGCAGAGCAAGCAAGCACAAGCCAATAACAGCAGCGCCTCTGGCGCCGTCGCTATCTGACGGAAATCACCAATGACCGATCAACCCCAAAACACCCCCACCCAGCCTTCCCCCCAGCCCGAGGACGAGGGTCTGGAAACGCTGACGCAAGTGGAAAGCAAGCCCAAGAATAAGGGCCTGCCCAAGGCCGCTATCATCACTGCGGTGCTGGCGCTGGCGGCGGTGCTGTTGGTGTTGTTTGTGTGGAAGCTTCCGCCCTTCAGTTCGCCGGTCGAGCGGACTGAAAATGCATATGTGCGCGGTCAGGTAACGGTCGTGGCACCACAGGTGAATGGCTACATCACCGAGGTGCTGGTCAAGGACTTCCAGAACGTGACCAAGGGCCAGCCGCTGTTCCGCATTGACGACCGCATCTATGCTCAGCGTCTCGAGCAGGCCAAGGCCAATCTGGCGTCGGCGGAGTCGCAACTCGCCAACTCGGCTCAGACCACGGCCTCGCGAGAAGCCACGGTGTCGGCCCGTTCTGCTGAACTGGCCTCTGCCCGAGCCGAACTGGCGCGCGCTCAAGCCGACATGGCGCGCGTAAGCGAACTGGCCGAGGATGGCTCTGTTTCCCTGCGCGAGCGCGATCAGGCCATGGCTACCTTGCGTACGGCGGAAGCCCGTGTGGGTCAGGTACAGGCCAATATCGAGGTCGCCCGCCAGGACGTCCGTGCAACAGGCGTTTCGCGTGGTGGCTTGGAAGCTGCTGTCGAGGCGGCACGCGCGGCCGTGCGACTGGCTGAAATCGACTTGGCCAACACGGTCATTGTCGCACCGGAAGCTGGCCAGGTGGGGCAGGTCGGTGCGCGTCTAGGCCAGTATGTCACCGCAGGAAGCCAACTGGTGTCGCTGGTCCCGCCGCAACTGTGGGTCATTGCCAACTTCAAGGAACGTCAGGTTGGCAAGATGCTCGCCGGTCAAAAGGTGACCGTCACTGTGGACGCCCTCGGCGACCGTGAGTTCACGGGGCGCATCGAGAGCATTTCCCCCGCCACCGGTTCGGAGTTCGCCGTGCTTCCTGCCCAGAATGCGACGGGCAATTTCACCAAGATCTCGCAACGTCTGCCGTTACGGATCTTGCTGGATAGCGGCCAACAAGGGCTTGATAAGCTGCGGCCGGGTCTGTCGGTCGTCGCGCGGGTGGATACCGCTTCGGCGAGGGAGAGCCGCTAATGCGCCAGCTTCTTTTGATGGGGGCGGCATCGTTTGTGTTGGCCGCTTGCGCCACAAGCCCTTCGCCCGTGCCCGAGGCCGCTATACCCGAAGTGCCCACGCAATGGCGTGAAGCGTCGCAAGGTGAGGCTTCTGTCTCGGCCGAGTGGTGGCATGCCTATGGCGATCCGCAACTGTCAGCGGCGGTTGAGGCTGCGCTGGCGGGTAATATCGATATTGCTGTGGCCGAAGCCCGCATCCGCGAGGCCGAGGCCTTAGCGGTGCAGGCGCGCTCGGCCCTGTTGCCGTCTCTTGATTTGGCTATGGGCGGTCAGGATGGCCGTAGCCTCAGCGCCTTTGGGATGCCGTCCGAAGTGGCGAACGGATCGGTCCAGCTACAGGCCGCCTATGAGGTCGATCTATGGGGACGCGTCCGCAATGGCGATGCCGCTGCGCGAGCCAGCCTTCAGGCCAGCCGCTATGGCCGCGATGCCATTCAGCTATCGATCTCTGCGGCGACGGCGCGGGCCTACATCACGCTCCTATCGCTCGATGCCCAGTTGGAGATCGCTCGTAATACGCTGGCTTCGCGCGATGAGGCTCTGCGGGTTGCGACGCGTCGTGCCGAAGTCGGCACCACTTCTCGTCTGGAACTGACGCAAGCCACAGCAGAGCAGCGGGCGGCTGCGCGTCAGGTACCGGCACTGGAGTTGGCCGTAACGCATCAGGAAAACGCGTTGCGCTTGCTGACCGGGGCTGCGCCCGGTCCAGTACCGCGTGGGCGTTTCGAATATCTGGAACTCGTTCATCCGCAAGCTGGGATGCCATCGAGTTTGCTGGCCCGTCGTCCTGACATTGCACAAGCAGAAGCCCAGCTTCTGGCCGCCGATGCCTCGCTGGCTTCGTCGAAAGCTTCCCTGTTGCCGCAAGTGCGCCTGACAGCATCGTTGGGCGAATTGGTGGCCGAAGGGATTGATCCTCTGACTGTATGGTCGTTGGGGGGCAGTGTTCTGGCACCGTTCTTCAATCATGGCCGCCTAGCTGCGGGCGTCGATGCGTCTCAAGCGCGGCGCGATCAGGCCGCTTTCGCCTATCGCAAGACGGTCCTGACGGCCTTTTCCGAGGTTGAAAACACCTTGGCCGGTATCGACCGTCTGCAACGTCAGGCCGCCGAAGCCGAAGTCCAGCATCAAGCGCTTGTTGAAGGGCTGCGCCACGCACGAAACCGATACCGTGCGGGCTATGCTTCATATCTTGAAGAACTGGATGCCCAACGCGGCTTACTGAACGTCGAACTGAGCCTTGTACAGCTTCATGAAAGCCGTCTGCTCAACTCGGTATCTCTCTACCAAGCACTCGGCGGTGGATGGGTGGCGGCAAACTGATGATCGCTTTCCGGACAAGACCCGAGGTAGGCGTCCTACGCAGGCCTTTAGGGCAATGGGCCCTTGTCGCGTGCGTGACGTTAACCCTTGGTGCTTGTGCCAGCACGCCGTCTGGAGTGCTCATTCCGGCAACTGTCTCCAAACCCGAGGCGGCCACAGACGTTAGTGTATTGGTCTATTCCACCAGGGCTCTGTCCGACGAGCCGGGCGAGATTTATTCGGGCCAGCGTGGCGACCGGCTCAGCTCTGTGGTTGTCGATATCACTATTCCGCCATCACATCAGACAGGTGTGATCGAATGGCCGAGAAACCGTGAGGTTGACCCAGCGATAGAGTTTGCCACAAGGGCCGTAACGCCTGTGCCTGATGATGCAGCCGCTGAAGCGTGGATAGCCTCACACGCAGCGCGTGGGCATTTGCTGATCTTTGTGCACGGCTACAACGTGCCCTTTGACAAAGCTGTCTATTCGCTAGCGCAGCTCACGCATGACTCCGGCATTGAAGCGGCACCGGTGTTGTTCACCTGGCCATCGCTGGGCCGCGTCTGGGGTTATGTCTATGATCGCGAAAGTGCAAACTACTCTCGCGATGCGCTCGAAACACTGCTCGTCGTTGCGGCGCGTAATCCCGAAGTGACGGAGATCACGGTGCTCGCTCATTCGATGGGCAGCTGGATCGCTGTAGAAGCCCTGCGCCAGCACGCGATCCGCTCGTCGCGGGTTGATCCGAAAATCAGGAACGTGATCCTTGCCGCACCGGACCTCGATGTAGATGTCTTCGAACAGCAGTTTGCGGCTTTGGGACCAGAGCGCCCTCACTTCACTTTTCTTGTTTCCCGCGACGATAAGGCTCTGAGGTTCTCGCGCTTGTTGGCGGGAGGCGTTCAACGCGTGGGGGCTGTAGATCCCTCGGTTGGACCTGTCCGGGACGTTTTGGAGAGGTCAGGCGGAAGTAACGGTTATCAATCTGGCAGACGTGCAAGGTCGCTCCCGGCTGAACCATTCTGTCTTTCTCGAAAGTCCAGAGGTTGTTCGCCTTCTCGGTAGCAGTATCGCCAGCGGCCCCAGCCTGTCAGGGGCCATGGACCTTCCTTTCGAGGGTCTAGTGCTCGACATGGCCGAGACGCTAACTTCTAGCGTTGTTCAGGCCAAGCCTGTGGCGAGACAGTCGAGTGAGGTGAACTATTGATAACTATAGATCGTCGGATAATGGCCCTTAGGCGCAAAAGGGCAGGGGCGTTGCCGAAAAGCGGACCTCCAGAAATTCCGAATCTGACTCGTAGCGGCGGTTTAAGAAGTCTGCTTTGCGGACTTGTTCCAGCGTCAAAGTTCGCAGGCGGTGCGGGCCGCGTGGGGCTTGTCTGGAGGCACGACGATGTGGCCGGGGCTCGGGCTTCCCGATGCAGTTCCTCCAAGCCGTTCAACGGTGCTAAGGTGGCGTTAACAATCCCTCGCGAGGTCGTCGTGCCAAACCCGATCGTCATTTTCGAGCAACAGACGTACGATCTGGATGGCTGGCCTTACCGGGTCGAGGCGAACTGCATCCCACCGGATGAGGCCGATGCCCGCATACGGGATCGCTTCGACAGTCGAGCGATAGATCTGCCCAAGGAGTTGGGGTCGATCTGGTTCGAGGTGTTCGACCCGGTCGGGGCATGGGCGGCGACCGCAACGTTCGCTTGCGGAGAGGGAGTGGTGCGCTGCGATCTGATCGAAGTGGAGCGGCCGCATCGCAGGCAGGGCATCGCGACTGTGGTCTATATTTTGGCCAGCAAGATTTTTGACGCTCCGGTCGTGCCCGCGAGTGTTCGATCCGACGACGCGCTCGCCTTCTGGGCGGGCCGAACCGAGATCCGAGGCTAACATCCAATCAATGACCCGCCTTCTGTGGCTTTGCATTGACCGAGCTTGAGTATAAGGTGCGTTGGTAGATCCGTGTTCGACTGACGTCTCGCGTCGCCGCTTCCGGAGAAGGAGCGGATGATCGCGGGAGGGGTGGCCGCAAATGACGGGTTCAAGCGACAACGCAGGCGGTCTGCTGCCGGAGCTGCGGATCAATCAGGTTCGCAGCCGGGACCCCGGTGACGAATCCGAGCGTAACTTCCGATACCAGCACCAGTACGGGGTCGTCCTACTCGCGGCTGTCCGTCGTGGCTCACTCGACTATTTGCGCGTCTATTGCGAGCACCATGAGGATCTTCTCTGCGAAACTTCGGACGGCATGTTCGATGGGTGGCAAATCAAGACCGCCACGCCCGAGAATGGCCCCTGGACGCTGACGCATGACGCGCTGGTCCGCTCGATCGGTCGGTTCGTCGACCTGCTGTCGACCTATCGGTCTCAGATCAGGCGCTTCGTCTTTGTGTCGAACGCCGAGGTCGACAAGGTGGGGGATGACGTTAAGGACCAAAAGCGCCGTGGCCGGTGCCCGACCCTGATGCTGGAGCACATCCGGGCATGCGTGACCCTCGCGGATCTCAAGACGCCCTTCCTCGAAGCGTTCGACGTCCTGGCGGGCACCCTGGGGGCCGACCGTCAAACCCTTTTCGACGTCTTGCAGCGGCTCGAGATCATCAAGGGACCGTCCCGATCCGAGTTCGACGCCTCCCTAGCGCATGAGCATCTCGGCGGCCTCGCTGAATGCAAGGCCCTGAATGCCAGCCAGTTGTCCGATCTCCGAGACGACCTAGTCGCCCGTCTTCACAGGGCTGCTTCGTTGCATGTTACCGACCCGGTTCGACATATCCGCAGCGTCTTCGCCCAGGATATCGAGGATCCGGTGATCGTCGCCAAACGGATCACCTGCGCCGATGTCGTCTTCGCCCCGCCGGCGACACCGCTCAAACAGCCGCAGTATCAGGGCTCGCCGACCCTTCTTCGTGGCGGTCCGCAACGCGCCGGCGTCCTTGAGCAGAAGCTTGAGGCCGGCGGACTGCAGTACGCGATCTCCTACATGACCGCGAAGGAACGCGCCGCCGAATACGCTCTTCTGGAGGAACAGGCGCGGGATCCCGCCAACGCCGAACAAAACCTGCTGCAGGTAGAGGAGGCCGTGCACGGAGAGTGCATCGAAGCCTACTTCAGCGCTGAAAAGCCGGATGAGACGTTCGGCGTCGCGATGTTCTCCGACGTCAACGCCCGGCTCCGCCGACTGGAGACGGACCGGCGTACGCTCCTGGGCAGCCAACCCTACGAGGTACTCGTAGGCGTCGCGGCGATGCTGACACGGGCGTGCCGCGTCTGGTGGAGCAAGCGGTTCCCTGTGCGGGAGGAGCAACCGTGAGCCTCGGCCTACTCAAAGCCGCTGCCCGCGCCGAAAACAGTGACGGCCTCCATCTCATGCGGCTGCTCATCCTCCTTCGGTGCGCCGACAAGCGGGGCCGTATAGCCAAACCGGTCGAGGGCATCACGAAGCTGGCTAAGCTCGACTTCCTGCTGCGATATCCAGTCTATCTGGAACGCGCTCTGCTCCAGCTGGGAAAGTCCACGGCGGACCTCGACCTCCTCCCGAGGGAACGGACGACCGTCGAGACGAAGATGATCCGGTTCCGGTACGGTCCATGGGACGCCCGATACCGGCGGTGGCTCTCCCTCCTGGCGTCGCTCGGCCTGCTCACGGTGTCCTTGAAGGGGCGCAAGATCGAGATCGGCCTCACGGATGCGGGACGCACCCTCGCGGATGAACTGTCCGGGCAGGCGATCTTCGCCGACCTGAAGGATCGCGGGACGATCGTGATGAAGACCGTGGGCGATATGTCCGGGAGCCGGCTCAAAGATTTCGTCTACGAGATCGTCCCGGAGATCACGGGAATGAAGTGGGGGCAGGAGATCGCCGCCAACGTCGGTGCTGGTGTGGATGGTGAAACCCCATGAAATTCGTTCTCAAGTCTCTCGTCCTGGACCTCCGGCAAGGTCAGGAGACGCTGACTTTCGCAGACGTCTCCTATTTCTGGGGACAGATGGGTGCGGGCAAGTCCAGCATCGCGAAACTTATCGACTACTGCCTAGGCGGAAAAATCCAGCTCTCGCCCGCCCTCCAGGCGGAATTCGTCGGAGCGACCCTGACGGTGGAGCTTGAGCGGTCGGTCCTGTCGATAGAGCGCCAGAGGGACGCGAACAATGTCTTCGCAAGCTGGACAGTAGGGGACGAAATCCACTCCGTCGTGGTGCCGGCCCGGACAGCGGCGGGAGAGGTGATCGCCCAGACCGAAATCGAAACCCTGTCGGATCTGGTGTTCTGGCTGTCCGGCATCCAGACTCCGCGCGTGCGCCAGAGCAAGCTGAAGGTCGAGACCAAGATGGTCCGCCTCTCGCTGCGCGACCTGCTCTGGTACTGCTATCTGGACCAGGACAACATCGACAGTTCCTTCTTCCACCTGGAGGAGGACGCCGAGTTCTATCTCCGTCTGAAGAGCCGGGACGTGATCCGCTACGTCATTGGCTACCACGATGAGCGCGTCGCGGACTTGGAGGCGGAGCTCGATCAACTGCGCGCGAACCGAACGGCGCGGGCCGCTGCGATCACAAGTCTGACGAGGACTCTGGCAGAAGTAGGTGCCGGCTCCGAGCTGCAAATCGCCGAGCGGGAGGCATCGCTGAAGCTGGCCCTGTCACGCGCCGACGAAGAGATTCGCACGCTGCGCGAGGTGACGAAGGTTCAGCAGGCCGATCATGCCGTCGATCTTATCGCCCACAAGGCGAGGAGGCTGGGCGCCCTCATCGGTCGGATCGATGAGACGAGCCGTGAGCTTACTGAGGTTCGGGAGCGCCACATTCGGCATCGGAACGAGATCGAGATGCTGGGTCTCAAGTTCAGGCGTTCGTCAGCGGCGCGCGCCATCCTCGGCGGCGTGAAGTTCGTCGACTGTCCAAGATGCCTGCAACAGCTAAGCGCCAATAGCCGTCTCCAGAGACGGCAAATAGCCCTGGCGTGCTATGCAAGTATCGGTAATGTCGGGGGTATTGGCGGGCGACCCGCATAGCCCGCTTTAGCGGGTGAATAGATGGCGGTGCTGTCAGTCCAACGACAATTTGTCTCCGCTTGGCAAGGAGGGAGGGCGATCGTGAGGCGGCGAGCGCTTTCCACTCAGCTAGGGCGGCGGAGCGACGGGCTTTGATGAGGTGACGATCTTGGTTGAAGTGATTGTGGAAGGCAGCGTGGACGGCGCTGAATTTCTGCAAGGTCCTCATTTGGCGGAAGCGCTGCATGGCCGTTCTCGTCGTCGAAATGGCAGGTTGAATTCTCCGCACGTGCCCCGCGACCGATGATCTGCTTGTCCGCGACTCCAATATCCTTCAGCGCGGTCTTGTACGACCGCAAGCCGTCAGTCACGACTGACTTTGTGGAACCGTGTAGGCGCATGGCTTTCTTGAGGAATTTCAGTGCTACAGCCTTGTTTCTGGGCTTCATGACGAAAGATTCCAGAACCTCGCCTTCGCGGTCCACGGCGCGCCAGAGATAGTGGCGCTCGCGGTTGACGCCTTACAGGCCGAGCACTCGCTGTTCGGCTGGAACTTGGACGATCAGGCCATGGCACGCGCGGGTGACGCGCACTTGGCACGACAGGCGAGATCGCGCATCGACTGCGGCGGTGAAGTCGAGCATGGATTCTTCCATGGCGCTGGGCGCACCGAGTTCTGAGCGCCAGTGCGGCTCGATATAGACGTGGCAGGTGACACAGGCGCAGCCGCCTCTGCATTTGGCCTCTATGCCGGGCACGCCGGCGCGCACCGCAGCTTCCATCAGCGAGGCGCCGGCCTGGATTCGTACGATCTGGCGGGTTCCATCGGTCTGGATGAAGGTGACGGCCGGCATCGACCGTTCCGCCGCCGTCACGCCAGGAGTTTCCAGCCCACGAAGAAGACGACGATGGCGATGGCCGAACACAGGGCCATATTGACCAGCATCCGCATCATGCCCCGCTCGTGTTCATTGGTCAGGCCGATCCGGTTGCACACCATGTTGGCCGGCATCATCAGAAAGCGGAGCATGGGCATCACCTTGTGGCGAGAGGGAAGGGACGGGGGGAAGGGGTCGCGCTAGGCCTTTCGCGAGCGAACAGACGGATGCCTGGTCATCCGACATGTCGCGATGAGCTGCGATTCCGATCTGCAGGCGCTGGGCGATGGCTTCAGACCGGCTAATGAACAGGGCTGCAGCGTCCGGAGGAGTGAGAGCGCGAGCCGCCTGGCGGAACAACTGAAGCCAGCGGGTGAAATGGACGCCATTGATATCCGAAATCCGGGCGTGGACCACCATCGGAGCGCCCTTGAAGCGCCCGCTCATCAGCACCACAGACGACCAGAAGTTGCACATGGTCTCCAGGTGAGCGTCCCAGCCATCGCCGATTTCACGGTCGAAGATCGGCCCCAGCATGGGGTCGGTGCGGATTGCATCGTAGAAGCCGTGGACAAGGGCATGGATCATCGGCTCGGTTACGCCGACGGCCGCACCGGGACTGCGGGGGTCTGGGGGAACGGATTCCATCATTGGCGACCTCGCCTTTCTTAAAGATGCATTTATCATGTATCTTTAAGAAAGGCGAGATTGTGACGGTTAATTTATCTCCGCGATGACGGGGACTGGGCTCTGGATGGTCCGGCCGACCTATTCAGGATCATCCAGGAAGATGCGCTCTGCAGCGCCATCCATGTCGTCGTACTGACCCGCCCGGAAGGACCAGAGGAAGGCCCACAGGGCGGCTCCGCCAAGTATGAGGGCCAAGGGAACCAGAAAGATCAGACTGCTCATGCCACGGCCTTCGTGGTGCTGGCTCGACGGGCCGGAACATTCATCTGCGACTTTACGGCGTCTCGACGCCCGGCTTTGAGGCGCAGGGCGTTCCCCACCACGACGATTGAAGACAGCGACATGGCGAGGGCCGCGACCAAGGGCGTCACGTGTCCAAGGATGGCGATCGGCAAGGCGATGGCGTTGTAAAGGATCGACAGAGCGAAGTTCTGCCTGACGAGTTTTTCGGTTTCCCTGGCGACATCCAGCGCCAGTTCGATGGAATTCAGACTGGGGTTCAGGAAGACGAAGTCCGCTGCATTGCGCCCGATGTCAGCGGCGTCGCCGGGCGCCATGGAGACGTGGGCCGCCGACAAGGCGGGGGCGTCATTCAGCCCATCGCCGACCATGAGGACGCGCCGTCCCTCGGCGGCCAGGGCGTTCAGCCGCTCGACCTTTTCGGAAGGCAGCAGGCGGGCCGAGAAGGTCTCTACGCCCAAGGCCTTGGCGGTCGCTTCCACAACGGGCGTCTGGTCGCCGGAGAGGATGAGGATGTCCAGACCCTTGGCGCGCAGTCGACGGATGGCTTCGGCGGCGTCCGGCCGCAGAGCGTCCTCGAAGATCAAGGCGGCGGACAACCGCCCGTCGCAACTCAATACCGTGCCTTCGATGTCCTGGGCCTGATCTGCGGTCAAAGCCCAGTCGGCGCGGCCGAGACGCCAGATTGCGCCGTCGATGCGCCCTTCGACGCCCAGACCGGCGTCTTCGCGAACATCCGACAGCAGAGGCGCAGGGTAGGGCGAGGCGGCGACGACGGCGCGCGAAACGGGGTGGTTGGAGCCCTGGGCCAGGGCGGACGCGATCGCCAGGTGTTCGGGGGCCAGGCTCCCTGCGTTGACGAGGCGGGGACGTCCGAGAGTCAGAGTGCCGGTCTTGTCGAAGGCGACGACATCGATCCGTGCCAGGCGTTCCAGACCGGCGCCATCCTTGACCATGACGCCGTTCTCGAACAGGCGGCGGGCGGCCATGACCTGTACGATGGGCGCGGCAAGGCCCATGGCGCAGGGACAGGTGATGATCAGAACGGCGATCGCGACGGTGATCGCCTGGCGCCAGTCGCCGGCGACCGCCATCCAGCCGAGAAAGGTCAGGAACGCGACGCTGTGGACGACGGGCGAATAGAGGGCGGCCGCCCGATCGGCGATGCGACGATAGCCCGCGCGCCCGTCCTCGGCCGCCGCCATCAGGCGGGTCATTTCCGCCAGGAAGGAGTCCTCGGCCCTCGCGCTGGCGGTGAGGATCAGGGGACCGGTCAGGTTCAATACGCCCGCTTGGACTGTGGCGCCGGGTTCGACCCGTCGCGGCGCGCTTTCGCCGGTCACGACGGCGCAATCCAGATCCGAGGCGCCGGATTCGACCACTCCATCGACGGGGACGCGGTCGCCGGCGGCCAGGGCGATGCGCATCCCCGGTTCGATCTCTTCGATGGGGCGATGCTCCCGAGCGCCGTCCGCCGCGACGACCGTGGCGCCGCGCGGCGCCATTCGCGCCAGGCCGCTGACGGCGGTGCGGGCCTTCTCGCGCATCAGATGGTCGAGCGTCCGCCCGATCAGCAGGAAGAAGATCAGGGAGGTGACGGCGTCGAAATAGGCGTGCGGGCCGTTGTGCAGGGTGTCGTAGACGCTCATGGCGAAGGCCAGAAGCACCCCGACCGAAATCGGCACGTCCATGTTGGTTCGCCCGCGCCGCAGGGCGGACCAGGCCGAGCGGAAGAAGATCTGGCCCGAATAGATCAGGCAGGGCAGGGCCAGGACGGCTGAGATGGCATGGAAGGCGTGGCGTGTCTGCGCGTCGGCCCCGGACCACACCGAGACGGACAGCAGCATGATGTTCATGGAGGTGAAGCCCGCCACCGCCAGGGCGCGGATCAGCCGCGTCAGCTCGGGGTCTTTGCGTTCGGCTTCCGGCTCGGTCAGGTGCGCGGTGAAGCCCAGACGGTCGAGCGCCTGGATCAGGTCGGGCGTGGAGTCGCCGCTCCAGGCGACGCGGACCCGCTTGGTCGACAGGTTGACCCGGGCCTGCCGCACCTCGGCGCTCTCCAGCAGGCCCTTCTCGATCTTGCCGATGCAGCCCGCGCATCGAATGCCCGGCACGGTCAGCTCGGTCTGGCGCAGGCCATCGCCGAGATCCCGGCTGGCGAGACGGATTTCCTCGCGGGCTGCGAAACTCATCGCATCGCCCGATAACTGTGCCAGGCGGCGTGACCCAGCAGGGGGAAGATCACGATCAAGCCGACCAGACCCGTCGCTACGGCCAGGGCCGTCAACACCGATACGAGAGCGGCCCAGGTCAGCATGACCGGCAGGTTGGCCGAGACCATGGCCATGCTGCTGCCCATGGCGGTCAGGGCGTCGGTGCGGTCATCCATCAGGCGAGGGATGCCGAAACAGCCGATGGCGAAGCCGAAGGCGGCGAACAGGCCGCCGACCGAGGCTCCGGTCGCCAGCATCCACCATCCCTGCGAGGTGTGCGTCAGCATGGTCAGCACGTCCCCGAAGCCGGGGAAGGGCCGCAGGCCGAAGAAGAGGGCGTAGATGATGACGGCTGCGCGCATCCACAGCAGCACCAGCAGGCACAGCATGGCGCCGGCGAACCAGACCTGGGCGCCGCCTTCGGGCTTGACCAGGATCATGCGCTTCAGACTGGTCGGGCGGCCTTCCTCCAGGTCGCGGCTCTTCTGGTACAGGCCGATGGCGATCAGCGGTCCGACCACCATGAAGCCCGCCAGAGCGGGCAGGAGGATGTAGTCCAGTTTCAAGCGAAACAGGCCCCAGACCACCAGGATGGAGACGATGAAGACCATCAGCCCATAGGCCAGGCTGGGCAGGGGATTGCGCCACAGGTCGCGCCAACCGGCGGCCAGCCAGCCGAAGGCCGCGCTGGCGGGGAGGTTCCGCTGGCGCTGGGCGCTGAGGGGCAGGGCGGGCGTCTCGATGCCGTCGATGTTCGTCATGTGAGAATCCCTTTCGGTCAGCAGGCGGATTTGGCCGCGCGGAACGACGCGCCGCCCGTCGTCTTGGCGTGGGGCACGCATTCGGGCTGAGAGCCGACGGCCGCCCAGACCAGATGGATGTTGGCGCCGATCACAATGGCGCCCAGCACCACGACCAGCAGGACGGCGATCAAAGGCCAGCGCAGGTTCGATCGGGGCGGGCGCAGGGCGGCTGTCATCGCTTGTCCTTGGCCAGATCGGCCACATAGACCGCCATCATGCGGATCTCGGCGGGCGACAGACGGCCCTCCCAGGCGGGCATCTGGCCATGACGGCCGCTCTGGATGGAGGTGACGATCGACTGGGTGTCGCCGCCATAAAGCCACTGGCGGTCGGTCAGGTTCGGCGCGCCGACTTTGGCGTCGCCGCGTCCATCGGCGCCGTGACAGACGGCGCACTGGTCGGCGAAGGTCTGGCGCCCTGCGGCCAGGGCGGCGGCGTCGACATATTCAGGCTTCTGGCCCGACAGGGCGCGCACATGGCCGGCGACGCCCATGATCTGATCGTGGGACAGAATCTTCATGTCGCCGAAGGCCAGCATTTCCGAAACCCGGGTCTCGCGGTGCTGGGCGTTGACGCCCACGCGGATGGTCTCGGCCAGTTGGTCCGGCGCGCCGCCCCACAGCCAGGCGCCTGCCGTCAGGGCCGGATAGCCCGGCCCGCCCGCACCGCCGACGCCGTGGCAGACGGCGCAGTTGTCGGTGAACAGGACGCCACCGGTCTGGCGCACATAGGCCATCATCTCGGGATCGGACGTGATCTCGGCGAAATCGGCCGTGGCCAGGCGATCGCTCCAAACGGCGCGCTGGGCGGCGGCGGCTTCAACCTCGCGGGTGACGACCTCGCGTTGATCCAGCCCCAGCAGGCCCTTGGTGTAGGTGACGCCCAGCGGCCAAGCGGGCATCAACACCCACCAGATCAGTGAAAACAGCGTGCCGGCGGCCAGGAAGAACAGGACGACGCGGGGGATCGGCGTATCCAGTTCCTTGATGCCGTTCCACTCGTGTCCCGTGGTCTTGCGACCGGTGACGGGATCAAATTCCTGCTCGTCCATGATTATTCTTCCGGCCGGTCGTCGTCTTCCAGGATGGCGCGCTTGGCGCGGTCGAACCGTTTCCGGTTCGACGGCCACAGGGCGTAGATCAGCACGCCGACCGCCATCGCGATGAGGTAGAAAAGGCCCCAGCTCTTGGCGAAGGCGACCAGCGCCTGATGGTCGATCTGCATGGTTTTATCCGCCCGTGCCTGTGGCGGCGTCAGCCGTCTTGACGGGGGCGTGAGCGGCGTCGGTCAACCGCCCCAGCACCTGCAGATAGGCCACGATGGCGTCCATTTCAGTCAGCCGTTCGGCGTCGCCGTCGAAGGCTCGGATGTTGGTCGCCGCGCCATAACGGCCGCGCACGTCGTTGGAGGCGGCGCTGTCGGGATTGGCCTGGCCATAGGCGTCCGCCGCCGCATTGGCGATCATGGCGTCGTCATAGGGGACGCCCACGGCGCGCTGGGCCTTGAGGCGTCGCGAGAGATCGTTGGTGCGCAGGTTGTTCTCCTGCAGCCAGCCATAGCGGGGCATGACCGATTCCGGCACCACGTCGCGCGGGTTCTTCAGGTGGGCGGTATGCCAGGCGTCCGAATATTTGCCGCCGACACGCGCCAGGTCCGGCCCCGTGCGCTTGGAGCCCCACAGCATGGGGTGGTCGTATTGCGACTCCACGGCCAGGGAGTAGGGGCCGTAGCGCTCGACCTCGTCGCGCAGGGTGCGGATCATCTGCGAGTGGCAGGCGTAGCAGCCCTCGCGGATGAAGATGTCGCGGCCGACCAGCTCCAGCGGCGTATAGACCCGCATGTCGGGCGCCTCCTCCACCGTCTCGTTGATGGTGAAGAGCGGTGCGATCTCGACCAGGCCGCCGATGGCCGACACGCCGATGATGGCCAGGACGAAGCCGATCGCGTTGCGTTCAAGTTTTCGATGAAAGCCGCGCACCATCACTCTCCAGGCTGGGTGGCCGCAGAGGCCGGTTCGAAGTCGGGCGAAAGGGCAGGGGTGTCGGACGCCTGGCGCTGTAGGCGCGCCTGCCGGATCGTCATGGCGATGTTGTAGGACCCGACAATCGCGCCGCTCAGGAACAGCAGCCCGCCGAGGGTGCGCGCCACATAGTAGGGGTGCATGGCGACCATGCTCTCGATGAAGGAGTAGGCCAGGCCGCCGTTGTCGTCATAGGTGCGCCACATCAGGCCCTGGATGACGCCCGAGTTCCACATGGCGAAGACGTAGACAACGGTCCCGGCCATCGCGAGCCAGAAGTGGACCTCGACCAGCTTGGCCGAATACATCTGCGTCTGCTTCCACATCCACGGCACCAGGGCGTAGAACGACCCAAAGGTGATCATCGCCACCCAGCCCAGGGCGCCGGCGTGGACGTGGCCCACGGTCCAGTCGGTGTAGTGCGACAGGGAGTTCACGGCGCGGATGGCCATGAAGGACCCCTCGAAGGTCGACAGGCCGTAGAACACCGCCGCCACCATCATGAAGCGCAGGGTGGCGTCGTCGCGCACCTTGGTCCAGGCGCCGTTCAGCGTGGCCAGGGCGTTGCCCGCCGAGGCCCAGGACGGCACCAGCAGCACCAGCGAGAAGGTCATGCCCAGGGTCTGCACCCAGTGCGGCAGGGCGGTGTAATGCAGGTGGTGCGAGCCCGCCCACATATACATGAAGGTGATGCCCCAGAAGCCGATGATCGACAGCCGGTAGGAGAAGATCGGCCGCCCAGCCCGCTTGGGCATGTAGTAGTACATCATGCCCAGGAAGCCGGAGGTCAGGAAGAAGGCCACGGCGTTGTGGCCGTACCACCACTGGGTCATGGCGTCCTGGACGCCGGAGAACAGCGAATAGCTCTTGGCCTCGAACAAAGAGACCGGCACGGCCAGGTTGTTGACGATGTGCAGCACCGCCACGACCAGGATGAAGGCCATGTAGTACCAGTTGGCCACATAGATATGCGGCTCTTTGCGACGCTGAAGCGTGCGGATGTAGATCAGGAAATAGACCACCCAGACGATGGTCAGCAGGATGTCGGCGTACCATTCCGGCTCGGCGTATTCCTTGGACTGGGTGATGCCGAGAAGATAGCCGCTGGCCGCAAGGACGCAGAACAGGTTGTAGCCCAGCAGCACGAACCACGGGCTGAACTGGTCCGGCAGGCGGGCGCGCGAGGTGCGTTGCAGTACGTGGAAGGAGGTGGCGATCAGGGCGTTGCCGCCGAAACCGAAGATCACGCCCGAGGTATGGACGGGCCGGATGCGGCCGAAGCTCGCCCAGGCGGAATCCACGAAGGTCAGTTCAGGCCAGGCCAGAAGCGCCGAGACCCAGACGCCGAAGCCCATGCCGACGACGGCCCAGATCATGGCCAGCACGATGCCCGCCTTGGTCGGCGTATCGTAGTAGCCGCTCAACCGCTCGGCCGACGGAGCCGGCTCGAAATAGCGCAGGATGATAGGGAAGATCAGGGCCAGGCTGAACCCGGCGATGATGAAGCCGTGCGCGGCGACGGGATCGCCGACGCGACCGCCGCCGGCGGCCAGGGCGATCCCGAACAGGGCCAAGCCCACCAACACGACCAGCGCAAGATGGCGCTCTGAAATTGTCAGCTCTGACGCCACGCGGCCCCCCAATTGATTTTCGAACTCATCGGCGTAGTTTCAAGAAGCGCGTAACGAGCCTGACCTCATCATGCAAGACGGCGGCTTCATGAGGATTTGATCTGGATCAATTTTGTGGGCCCCCTTGGCCCGCGGACGAATTTTAGAAGCGCCCTGATCGACATTGCGGCGAGAACGGCCGCCTTGGTCGTCTCAAGCGCGATATAGAGCAGGTGATGCGGCGTCCGCGGCATCGCTTCAGACACGATGATGCGGGCCACCCGCTCGTTCATGACGGGCAGAAGCCACAAAGACTGCAGCATCAGAACGCCAAGCAGCAGAACGACGCCGATCCATAGGTCGCGCCGCGACCTGGCGCGCGCAGTTGTCCCCGCGATGGCAAGCAGGAGGGCGAACAGGCCCCATTCGACGCGAGAGAACAGGCCGAAGGTCACTCGTCCCACATCCAGGGCCACGGCCAGCGTCAGCGACGCCGCATGGAATTTGATCGGGGTGGCCAGGAAGGAGACGCCGATCACCATTCCAAGCCACAGGGCGGAAACGAAGGCGAGCCCGACCAGGCCTCCCTGGCGTTCAGGCCGGAATGAAGACATCAGGGGCTCCTGAAGATGGCGACGGCGGCGGACATGAAGGCGGTCTGACCGGGCCTAGGCTCAGGACCCATTGAATTGCGGCGTGCGATCTGATTCAGGCTCCTGAGGAGTCTGGATTATGAGCGATCTTTATTGGCTGACGGACGAGCAGATGGCTCGGCTGGAGCCCTATTTCCCTAAGAGCCACGGCAAACCTCGGGTGGATGATAGACGGGTGTTGAGCGGGATCATCTTCGTCAACCGCAACGGCCTGCGCTGGCGCGATGCGCCGCCAGCCTACGGGCCTCACAAGACGCTCTACAATCGCTGGAAGCGGTGGAGCGAGGCTGGCGTCTTCGTTCGGATGATGGAGGGCCTGTCTGGCGCACAGGCCGAGCGCCGGACCGTCATGATCGATGCCACCTATCTAAAGGCGCACCGTACGGCTTCGAGCCTGCGGGTAAAAAAGGGGGCCTCGGGCGACTGATCGGACGGACCAAAGGCGGGATGAATACCAAGCTGCACGCCGTCACCGATGCGAATGGACGCCCCATTAGCCTGTTTGTGACGGCTGGTCAGGTCAGCGACTACACCGGCGCGGCGGCTCTTCTGGATAGTCTACCCCGAGCCCAGTGGCTGCTGGGCGATAGGGGCTATGACGCGGATTGGTTCAGGGACGCCTTGGAAGCCAAGGGGATCACACCTTGCATCCCCGGACGTAAAACCCGCACCGAGCCCATCCGGTATGACAAGCGCAGATACAAACGACGCAACCGCATCGAAATCATGTTCGGTCGTCTGAAAGACTGGCGACGCGTTGCCACGCGTTATGATCGGTGCCCGAACGTCTTCCTCTCCGCCATAGCCCTCGCCGCTACAGTGCTCTTTTGGCTATGAGTCCTGAGCCTAGGCTCAGGACCCATTGAATTGCGGCGTGCGATCTGATTCAGGCTCCTGAGGAGTCTGGATTATGAGCGATCTTTATTGGCTGACGGACGAGCAGATGGCTCGGCTGGAGCCCTATTTCCCTAAGAGCCACGGCAAACCTCGGGTGGATGATAGACGGGTGTTGAGCGGGATCATCTTCGTCAACCGCAACGGCCTGCGCTGGCGCGATGCGCCGCCAGCCTACGGGCCTCACAAGACGCTCTACAATCGCTGGAAGCGGTGGAGCGAGGCTGGCGTCTTCGTTCGGATGATGGAGGGCCTGTCTGGCGCACAGGCCGAGCGCCGGACCGTCATGATCGATGCCACCTATCTAAAGGCGCACCGTACGGCTTCGAGCCTGCGGGTAAAAAAGGGGGCCTCGGGCGACTGATCGGACGGACCAAAGGCGGGATGAATACCAAGCTGCACGCCGTCACCGATGCGAATGGACGCCCCATTAGCCTGTTTGTGACGGCTGGTCAGGTCAGCGACTACACCGGCGCGGCGGCTCTTCTGGATAGTCTACCCCGAGCCCAGTGGCTGCTGGGCGATAGGGGCTATGACGCGGATTGGTTCAGGGACGCCTTGGAAGCCAAGGGGATCACACCTTGCATCCCCGGACGTAAAACCCGCACCGAGCCCATCCGGTATGACAAGCGCAGATACAAACGACGCAACCGCATCGAAATCATGTTCGGTCGTCTGAAAGACTGGCGACGCGTTGCCACGCGTTATGATCGGTGCCCGAACGTCTTCCTCTCCGCCATAGCCCTCGCCGCTACAGTGCTCTTTTGGCTATGAGTCCTGAGCCTAGGGGCAGCTGCATAGTCGCGCCAATTAATCACTGGCTGCGGGAAGATTACTATCAATTACTATAAAATTATCGTCGTTATGCGGTATTTTTATCGCCTCTCAAGCGGCCGATATCGTTCTTCAGGCCCTGTTCTGCGCATTTGAGCGTCCTGTTGTGTCGGATTTAAATCCCTGTTCCTGGCTGGTGAATTCCCTGTTCCGAGGCGCCGGGATTGAGCACCATCCCTCGCGGAACGCTCTGAAGCGCCGGAGGAAATGGAGCCTCACGACCCCTCACGGCCGGTTCCTCGAAAAAGACGAAACAGGGACATCGCCAAACTCCACCAACTCCAGACTTGCCAGAGACTGGGGGCCCAAAGGCCCTCGGAACCGGGCGCAGAAGGTCGGAAACCAGGGCGAACCACGGCGGTTTGGCGAGGAACAAAGCGGAGACTACGGAGAGTTGGCCCTCGGCCCCGCAGCCAGAGACAAGCTATGCGGGGTGTGTGGCGGACAGAGAGGGATTCGAACCCTCGATAGAGTTGCCCCTATACACGCGTTCCAGGCGTGCGCCTTCAACCACTCGGCCACCTGTCCATTCCACCTGGTCCCGGATGCGTCCGGGGCGGAACCGTCGGGAGCGGACCGACGGGAGGGGCTGATTAGAGCATGACGACCCCATGGGCAAGCGCCCTTGAAGCCTCCATATAGGCGAGGACGCTGTTTTCGCGGAGTTCGCGCCATGTTGTTGAAGAAGAATGCTGAACTGCCCACGCCTGACACGGCTCTGCCGGGCCGGGCTGAGGCGTTGCCGACCGATGAGACCCACTTCGTGCTGGGCCATGCGCTGAAGGGACCGCATCCGGCGGGGATGCAGACGGCCGTGTTCGGCATGGGCTGTTTCTGGGGCGTCGAGCGGGTGTTCTGGCAGCTGCCGGGCGTGTGGGTCACCTCGGCGGGCTATGCGGGCGGGATCACGCCCAACCCGACGTATGAGGAGGTCTGCTCGGGCCGCACCGGCCACACGGAGGTGGTGCAGGTGGTGTTTGATCCGGCCCAGATTTCGTACGGCGACCTGCTGAAGGCTTTCTGGGAGAACCATGACCCGACGCAGGGCATGCGTCAGGGCAACGACCAGGGCACGCAGTATCGTTCGGCGATCTATACCTTGAACGAGGCGCAACAGGCGGAGGCGCTGGCCTCGCGCGAGGCCTATCAGGCGGCGCTGAGCGCGGCGGGGCGCGGGGCGATCACGACCGAGATCCAACCGGCCGGGCCTTACTACTTCGCCGAGGGCTATCACCAAGGCTATCTGGCCAAGAATCCGGCGGGCTATTGCGGCATCGGCGGGACGGGCGTGGTCTGCCCGATCGGCTTGGGCGTCGGGGCCTAGGATGGATCGCGCGGGCGTGGGCGAGGCCTGCCTGGCCTTGCCGGGGGCGACGATGGATCACCCGTTCGGGCCGGGCCATGACGCCTATAAGGTCGGGGGCAAGATGTTCGCCATCGTCGGCGCCGAGGGCGGGTTGTCGTTCAAGGTCTCCGACATCGCCTATGCGGTGCTGACCGAGGAGGGGCGGGCGGCGCCGGCCCCCTATCTGGCGCGGGCGAAGTGGGTGCATCTGGCCGATCCGGGCGATTGGCCGGATGCTGAACTGGCCGATCACCTCAAGTCGGCCCACGCCCTGATCGCCGCCAAGCTGACGAAGAAGGCGCGGGCCGAACTGGGGCTTTAGGCGGCGGCGTTCCGCGACCGGAACCACAGGTAGAGAATCCCCAGGGGCGCGATGAAGATCGAGAAGCCCCACAGGAAGAAGTTCACCAGCACCTTCAGGACCATCAGGACGATGGCGTTCATGAAGAAGACGGTTTCGCCCATCATCACCCGCTTGATCTCGTCCCAGACCAGCTTCGAGAAGGGAAACAGCAGGGCGCCGACGCCGAACACGGCCAGGGTGGCGGCGCGGTCATGCAGGGGCTTGGCGCCGTCCAGCGACAGCATCATCCAGGTCATGAAGGCCATGAAGGCGGCGCTGAGCACATAGGCGCGGATCAGATAGCGCGGCTGCACCGAGCCGAAGATGCGCTTGACGAAATTCATGTCGGAGGGAGGCTTTCTTACCGGGTCTGGGTCTTCTGTTCGGCGATCCAGCGGTCCATGCGCGCGTCCAGCAGGGCCAGCGGCAGGGCGCCGTCGACCAGCAGGGCGTCGTGGAAGGTCCGCACGTCGAAGCGGTCGCCCAGCTCGCGCTCGGCCTTCTGGCGGATTTCGCGCAGGCGGATCTCGCCGATCTTATAGGCCGTGGCCTGGCCGGGATCGCCGATGTAGCGCTGCAATTCGGTCTCGATGTTGTGCGGCGACAGGGCCGAGTTGTCGCGGAAGCAGGCGCGGGCCTGTTCTTCGCTCCAGCCCAGCCAGTGCAGGCCGGTGTCGGCCACCAGACGGCAGGCGCGCCACATCTCATAGCTGAGGCGGCCGAACCGCTCATAGGGCGTGCGATAGATGCCCATCTCCTCGCCCAGGAACTCGGAGTAGAGGCCCCAGCCTTCGCTGAAGGCCGTGACCGAGGCGTCGCGGCGGTAATAGGGCTGGTCGGCGGCTTCCTGCTGCAAGGCGACCTGCAGATGGTGGCCCGGCACGGCCTCGTGCACCGTCAGGGCAGGCAGTTCATACAGCGGCCGCTGGTCCAGCTTGCCGGTGTTGACGATGTAGCCCCCGGCCACGCCCGTCGCCATCGAGCCTGAGTTGTAACGGCCGGTGGTGTAGGTCTCTTCCATCTCGACCGGCACCGGACGCACGCCGTAGGGCAGGCGCGGCAGGGTGGCGAACAGCGACGGCAGGCGGTCGTCGGCGCGCTTGGCGATCTCCGACGCCTTCTCCAGCAGTTCCTCGCGGGTCTTGGCGTAGAATTGCGGATCAGTGCGCAGGAAGGTCAGGAAGCCGGCGAAGTCGCCGGTCCAGCCTGCGGCGCGCATTTCCGTCTCCATGCGGGCGCGGATGCGGGCGACTTCCTGCTGGCCGATCTCATGCACCTGATCGGGCGTCAGGTCGGTGGTGGTGTGGCTGCGGACCAGGAAGGCGTAGAGGTCGCGGCCGCCGGGGCGGTGGACCAGCCCCGGCTCCTGCGGGGCCTTGGGCGCATATTCGTCGCGCAGCAGGTCGCGCCAGGCGGTGCGGCGGGCGGTGATCGGTCCCTCGACCAGGGCGCGGGCGCGGGCGCGGAATTGTTCCTGCTGGGCGGCGGGGATGGAGGCGGGCAGGGTGTTGAACGGACGCAGCAGGACGTCGCCCGCCGCGCCCGGTTTCAGGTCGCGCTCGGCCTGGGCCAGGGCGCTGTCGACCACTGATCGGGCCTGGATCAGGCCGGTTTCCAGCCCGCGCCGGGTGTTGGCGATCCCGGCGTCGTAATAGGCGGGCGCGGCCTCCAGACGCTTCAGCCAGGCCTCGGCGTCGGCGGCCGTGGCGATGCGCGCAGCGGGCGCCAGATAGGCCAGAAGCTGGCCGGGACCGCCTTCTGAATCAAAGGCCAGACGCGACGGGTCCAGTTCGATCCGCTCCAGCTCGCGGCCGATCAGATAGCCGACGAAGGCGTGGTTCAGGCGGTGGGCCTCGTCCAGCGCGGCCGGGTTGATGGCCTCCAGCCGCGCCTTCAGGGCGTTCAGCGGAGCGCGGCGGGCCAGTTCGCCCGCACGGCTGGCGTCGGGCAGGCGCGACAGGGCGGCGCGGTCGCCATCCATGCCCGAGCCGATGGGGTCGACCTGTCGCAGATAGGCCTCGTAATCGACCAGCAAGGCGTCCAGTGCGGCGGCGGCCGACGACTGGCCTTGAACGACGGCGGCCTGGGCCGGCAGGGCGCCCGCGCCCGCAAGGCCCGACAGGCCGATACCGGCGGCGAGAAGAAGATGACGCATGAACTAAAGCCCTCCCAAGAACTGGCGGGGAGGGGAGCGGACCGCGCCGCTGCGGTCAAGCCTTCAGCGGCACAACTCCAGGAAACGCGCCGCGCGGCCTTCCGAACCCGGCTGGGCGGCCATCATCGCGCGCTGGTCCCCGTCCCACACGGCCAGCCAGCCGACGCGACGAAACTGCAGGAAAACGGGGTGGGAGGCGGGCGCCGTGGCGACCAGATGGACGCCGTCGTGCATGTCGGCCGCCTCGACGCGAGCGGGAAAGGTTTCGGTGTCGCCGCCTGATTCCAGGGTGATGGCGCGACGGTTCGGCGCCTGATCGGCGGCCAGGGACAGGCCGATCTTGCCCGAGCCGGGCGCGCACATGAGGCTGAGCGGCACGTCGTCCGACTGGGCCAGGCCATAGGACAGGCGCGGTTCGTCCGGGTCTTCGTTCAGGAACCAGTCGTAGCCGGCGACGGGCAAGGGCGCGCCGGTCGTGCTCAGAGGGGCGACGCTGGGGGCGCAGGCGCCCAGGGTGCTTATGCTGATGAAGGCGGCGGCGGTCAGCCAGCGGGCAGGGCGCATCCTCGTCCTTATCCGGTGCACAGTTCGGCGAAGCGGCGCAGCTTGGACAGATTCGCCCGATCGATCTCGATGGCGGTCGTCTGATCGCCGAGGGCGAGGGTCAGGCGGCCGGAGGCCAGGAAGGCGGCGAAGACGGGATGGTCGGCGCGCAGCGTCGCCTCCAGCCGTCCGCGTCGCGCGCGGGCCTCTACCTCGGCCGTGGCGCCGCCGGAGCGGATGACGGCGAAGCCGTCGGCGCCGGGCGCGTCATGGAAGGCCAGGCGAACGACGCTGGAGCCGGGCGCGCATTCCAGGGTGGTGCGCAGGCGCGGCGTGTCGGGAATCTCATTGGCCAGGACCAGGGGACCGTCGCCGCTGTAGAGGGTCCAGGTCCAGCCCTCGGACGCGCGGGCGGACCGGGCGGGCGATGCGGCCTGGGGCCGCTCTGCGGGCGGATGCGCCCCGGTTTGAGGGGCCGTCTGCACGGCCAAGGAGAGCAACGTGGCCTGAACCAGGCCGAGCATTGAGGTCATGTTTCAGCCCCCGCTGAGGAAGACGGGGGACTGTGGTCAGGCATGTCCCGAAGCGCAATAGCTAAGAAAGCCCTGGACCATTCGCCGCTCGGCGCGGGTGGCGGTCAGCTGGCGGTCCCCGGCCTCGGTCTGGACCGTCATGCGTCCGCCGCGCGCCAGGCCGGTCAGGGCCGCGTCGCCGAGCGGCAGACGCGTCTCGAAGGCCTCGCCGTTCGACAGCGGGTCGATGGGCTGCGGCTCGTGCGAGGCCAGGATCAGGCCCGCGCTGCGCGGCTGGACGTCGCCGTAGACCACGGCGAGGCCGTCGCCGGGCGCGCAGGTCAGCATCAGAGCCAGTTGGTCCGAATCCGGCAGGCCATAGGCCAGTTTGGCCATCGTCCCCTCGTGCAGCATATGCCAGCCGGGAACGGCCTCGCCGCCGCTGCGGGACGAGGACGGAGAATAGGTCGCCGCATGGGCCGCGACGGCGGCCAGGCCCACGGCGGCCAGGATGGGAAAGACGGTTTTACGCATGACAAGTCCACTCGCGTTCGACAGATCAAACGCGGGTCGCTTGTTAACGGTTCACGGCTCCGCTGGATCGCGCGCGATTCAGTGATGCGGTGCGGCCGGAATCACACGTTTCGGTGAACGCGGGTCAGAAGGGGCTGAAGCGTTCGACCAGGGACTGGGCGGCGGGCGTCGCCTGCATCCGGCTGATGTCGCCGCGCCCGCCGTAGCTGATGCGCGCCTCGGCGATCTGGCTGTGGCGGATGGTGTTGGCGCTGGAGATGTCCTCGGGCCGGACGATGCCCGCCACGGTCAGCTCGCGCACCTCGCGGTTGGTGCGCACTTCTTGCCGACCTTGGATGACCAGGTTGCCGTTGGGCATGACGGCGGTGACGACGGCGGCGACCGTCAGGTTCACCCGTTCCGAGCGGTTGACGCTGCCCGAGCCGTTGGCGTTCACCGCCCCTTCCGTGCCGATCATGTTCGCCGGATCGAAGCCGCCGGGGAAGGCGCGGCCCAGGCTGTTCTCCAGGCCGAAGAAGTTGGTGACGCCGCCCGAGGCGCTGTTGGTGCGGTTGCGCTGGGTGGTGTTCTGGGTCTGGGCGCGATCGTTGATGTCGATGGCGACGGTGAGGATGTCGCCGACGCGGCGCGCCCGCTGGTCGCCGAAGAAGCTGCGCGCCCCGGTGCGCCACAGGCTGTTGGCGCTGGCCGAGGTCGGCTCGGGCAGATAGGCCTGCTCGACCGGGACCAGGGCGGCCGGATAGCCGATGGGGGCCAGCTCCGGCCCCTTCACCGCTTCGATGGCGGTAGAGCAGGCGGCCAGGCTGAGGGCGGACAAGGACAGGGCGGCGACGGTGATGGGGCGCATGATGGAACTCTCGCTCAACGGGCGGCGAACTGTTGCGGGTTGCGGCGGGCGATCTGGGCGGCGGGACCGGCGACGGCCCGGCCGGGCGCCACGGCCACGGCGTCGATGGTGCGGTTGGACTGGACGTTCAGGATCGGCACGGCCTCGCCCGCCGAGGCGTTGCGGGTCGCCTTGCCGGTGACGGTCAGTTCGACGCCGTCGTTGATATAAGCGACCTCGACCATGTCGTTGCGGGCGATGACCTGAGGCGAGGCCAGGTCGCGCGGACCGACGGGCGATCCGGCGCGCAGGGCGCGCTTGGCTTGGAGACCGATCACCGCCTCGGCGTCCTGGGGGCCGCCTGCGGGGGCTAGGTGCGACTGGACCGAGGCCCAGACCACGTCCTCGGGCTGGATCACGTCGCCGGCGGCCAGGCTGCGGGCGTAGGTCAGAACCTCGACGCTGGATCCCGCTCGGGCGGGCGCGCCGACGCTGGCGGCGGCGGGGCGGGCCGAGGCTTCGGCTGGCAGGGCCCCGCCAGAAAGGGCGCCGCCTTCGCGCACCACGATGCGGCGCAGGCCGGTCGGATTGCTCCACTCCAGCCCGGCGCGGCGCGCGGCGATCTGGACCTGCGAGGCCTCCAGAACGGCGGTGGCTCCGGCGCGGCGGCCGACCACGACGTTCGAGGCGGCGCCCGCGTCGTCGAACAGCTCGCCCAGGGTGATGCGGCCGTCGTCGTCGACCGGATCGGGCAGCAGATTGACCGGCCCGGCCAAGGCTTGGGTGGCGAGCGCGGGGGCGGCGAATGCGGCGACGGCGGCGGCGAGGATCAGGGCGCGCTTCATGGCTCAGACCTTTCCTTCAGCTCTTCACCTGGGCCGAGACGGACAGCATCTCGTCGGCGGTGGTGATGACCTTGGAGTTCATCTCATAGGCGCGCTGGGCCACGATCAGGGCGGTGATCTCGCTGACCGCGTCGACGTTCGACGCCTCGGTGTAGTGCTGCAGCAGATTGCCGTAGCCGACCCCGCCGGGCGCCCCCACCGTGGCCGGACCCGAGGCCGCCGTCTCCAGCAGCAGGTTGTCGCCGATGGCTTCCAGCCCCGCCTCGTTGAAGAAGGTGGCCAGTTCCAGCTGGCCCACGACCTGCGGCTCGGTCTGGCCGGCGGTGGTGACCTGAACCTGACCCGACTTGGAGATGGAGACGTCCAGGGCGTCCTGCGGAATGGCGATGGCGGGCTCGACCGCATAGCCGTCGTCCGTCACCAGCTGCCCTTCGCCGTTGACGGTGAAGTTGCCCGCGCGGGTATAGGCCAGCTCGCCCGAGGGCAGGGTGATCTGGAAGTAGCCCTTGCCCTGGATGGCGATGTCGTAGGTGTTGCCGGTGCGGTTGGGGCTGCCCTGTTCGGTGATGCGATAGACGCTGCCCGCCTTGACGCCCGAGCCGATCTGGATGCCGGTCGGCACCACGGTGCCCTGCGACGAGGACTGGGCCCCCATGCGCTCGACGTTCTGGTACAGCAGATCCTGGAACTCGGCCCGCTGACGCTTGAAGCCGACCGTGTTCATGTTGGCGATGTTGTTGGAGATGACCTCCACGTTCAGCTGCTGGGCGGCCATGCCGGTGGCGGCGGTGCGAAGCGCGCGCATGTCTCAGCTCTCCCTTACGAAACCCGGCCCAGCCGCTCGACGGAGCGGCGTGACAGGTCGTTGGCGTTTTCGATCATCTTGGTCACGCGCTCATAGGCGCGGCTGATCTCGATGAGGTTGGTGATTTCCACGAGGGTGTTGACGTTCGACCCTTCCAGCATCCCCTGGCGGACCTGGGCGTCGGTCGCATCCATCGGCTGGGCGTTGGAGGCGTTGCGGTACAGGCCGTCGCCGGACTTCTGCAGCACCGACAGGGCGTCGAAGCGCACCACGGTCAGGCGGCCGACCGGCTGGCCTTCCTGGCTGATCGTGCCGTCGGCGCCGACGCTGGCGGGGCCGCGCTGCGGGTCCAGAACGATCTCGGCGCCGTCGGCCAAGACCGGCAGGCCCTGCTTGGTCGTCAGCCGCCCTTCGGGATCGGTCACGAAGGCGCCGTCGCGGGTATAGGCGGGACCGCTCGGTGTCTGCACGGTGAAGAAGGCGCCTTCGCCCTCGATGCCGAAGTCCAGCTCGCGGCCGGTCTGCTTCAGCGTTCCCTGGCCGAAATCGCGGCCCACGCCCTTGTCCAGCACGAAGCTGGCCGAGGGGCGGATATTGTCGTTGCGGGCGCGCTGGCCCACTTCGGTCCCGACCATCAGCTGTTCGACCTTGAAGCCGGTGGTGTCGGCGTTGGCGACGTTGTTGGCCACGATGTCCAGCTCGCGGCGAAGCGTCATCTGGCGCGACAGTCCGATATAGGCGGCGTTTTCCACGAGCGGGCTCCTTTCGTCGTTTCCCGTCGCAACGACCGTGCCAACAGGGTTAACGCCCGTGGAATGGGGATTTGAGCGGTTTTCGCCCCTGCGGCGCCCGGCAGGATTTGCCGATCGTAAACGCCTCGTTAACCAAAACAGGGCCACACCCGGCATGTGAGGATCGGGGCGGCTTACGCATGCTGAAACTGAAGCTGGGCAAGAAGAAGAGCGAAGCGCCGACCGGCGACGACGCGAACCTGCCCGCCGTGAGCGACGGCGCGCCCGGCGCCGAGGGCGAGGACGGCGAAGCCGCGCCCGCCAAGAAGAAGATCCCCCTGCTGTTCATCGTCATCCCGGCGGCCCTGGTGGTGCTGGGCGGCGGCGGGGCGACGGCCTTCCTGCTGATGAAGCCCAAATCCGCCGAGGCGGCGGGCGATCATGCCGCTCCGGCCAAGGAAGAGAAGAAAGAGAAGAAGGAAGGCGGCGGCCACGGGGGCGGCGCCAAGGAAGGCGAGGCGGCCGAGGGCGCGGGCAAGATCGCGGCCGGCCCCGACGGCGTGACCTTCTACACCCTGCCGGACATGATCGTGAACATTCAGTCGGCCGACGGACGCCCGACCTATCTGAAGCTGCGCCTGACGCTGGAGATGAAGGACGCCGCCGTCGCCTCGCATCTTCAGGCTGAGGCGCCGCGCATGCAGGACATGTTCCAGGGCTTCCTGCGCGAACTGCGCCCCGAGGATCTGGCCGGGTCGGCCGGGTCGTATCAGCTGCGCGCCGAGATCCTGCGCCGGGTCAATCTGATCGCCGCGCCGGGCAAGGTGGACGCTGTGCTGATCGAAGAAATGCTGGTCCAGTAGTCATGACCGACGCCCTGGCCCCCGAGACGGAACTGGACCCCTTCGGCGGAGAGGTCGATCTGGGCGCAGCCCTGTCCGAGCGGGTGCTGAACCAGGACGAGATCGACAGCCTGCTGGGCTTCGACATGGGCGGCGGCGACGACGCCGAACGCAGCGGCATCCGCGCCATCATCAACTCGGCCCTGGTCTCCTATGAGCGCCTGCCGATGCTCGAGATCGTCTTCGACCGCCTGGTGCGGCTGATGACGACCAGCCTTCGCAACTTCACCTCCGACAACGTCGAGGTCAGCCTCGACACCATCAGCTCCATCCGCTTCGGCGACTATCTGAACTCCATTCCGCTGCCGGCCATCCTGGCGGTGTTCCGGGCCGAGGAGCTGGACAACTACGGCCTGCTGACGGTCGATTCCAACCTGATCTATTCGATCGTCGACGTGCTGCTGGGCGGGCGTCGCGGCACGGCGGCGCTGCGCATCGAGGGGCGGCCCTACACCACCATCGAGCGGGTGCTGGTGCAGCGCATGGTCGAGGTTATCCTGAACGACGCCCGCCAGGCGTTCGAGCCGCTGACCCCCGTTCACTTCAACCTGGATCGGTTGGAGACCAACCCTCGCTTCGCCGCTATCGCGCGCCCGGCCAACGCCGCCATCCTGGTCAAGCTGCGCATCGACATGGAAGATCGCGGCGGCCGGGTCGAGCTGCTGCTGCCCTATTCGACGCTGGAGCCGATCCGCAAGATGCTGCTGCAGCAGTTCATGGGCGAGAAGTTCGGCCGCGACAACATCTGGGAAGGCCACCTGGCCACCGAACTCTGGACCACGGAAACCGAGGTGCGCTGCGTGCTGGACGAGCAGCAGATGCCCCTGTCCAAGGTGCTGGACCTGAAGGTCGGCGACACCCTGATGCTGAACGTCACGCCTGAGTCCGAAGTGTCGGTGCGGGCGGGCTCCATTCCGCTGACCACCGGCCGCATGGGCCGCAAGGGCCAGCACATCGCCGTCCGCGTCGAAGGCCCCATCAGCACCGACGCCGCCGCCCGCCTCGCCAGGGAGAACAGCTGACATGACCGGCATCATCCTCGACTCCATCCTCATGCTGCTGCTGGTCGCGGCCATCGGCTACGGCATCAAGCTGGAGCGCAAGCTCAAGACCCTGCGCGAGGGGCAGTTGGCCTTCGCCGCCGCCGTGACCGAGCTGAACAGCGCCGCCGGGCGCGCCGAACAGGCGCTGGCCACCCTGCGCGCCTCGGGGCAGGAGACGGACTTGCTGCACGACCGCATCATCAAGGCCCGCGCGGTTAAGCAGGAGCTGGAGGTGCTGATCGCCCGCGCGCCTGCCCGCCCGGTCGAGAGCCGCATCGAGACGCGCGAGGACGAGCGTCGCGCCGCCGCCAAGGCCCTGGCCGACATGGAGCCGATGATGGAGGTCGAGCGCGAGACCGTCCGCACCTCGTCGGTCGCCCCCTTGCTTGACGACGAGGCGCGCGCCCGCCGCATGGCCTCGCTGATGGAGCGCATCGAGGGCGCCCGCGCGGTCATGAAGGCGCCGTCGCCGAAGCCCGCGCCTGTCCCCGAGCGCGCCTCGCCGGTGATGCAGGCCCTGGCCGCTAACCATGCTGCGCAACAGAGCCTAAACCGCGCCCGCCGTAGTCTGGACGACGACCTTTTCGCCGCCTGATGTCAGCCCCTATGTCCGAGGCGCGGCCACGGACGACTTGAGGGGCCAAGTGTTTTCCCTGCCCGGCGCGTGGCGCCGAACCGTTCGCTGAGTTTGACCGATGAGCAAGCTGCCCCGCCTTCTGCCCCTGATCGCCGTCGCCATCGGCGGCGTCGTGGCCGTGCGCGCCGCGGGCGTGGCGCCGGAGCTGTTCCAGGGCGCGACCGCCTGGGCCCAGGAAGCGGTCGCCGGAGAAGGCGAGGGGGCCAAGCCCGCGCCCAAGCCCGCCGCCGTCTGCGCCCTGACGCCCGAGCAGTTGGCCCAGCAGGCGGGAATCTCTCCGGCTGAACTGCGGATCATCCAGTCGCTGTCGAAGCGTCGCGACCAGTTGGACGCGCGCGACGCCGACTTCGCCACCACCCTGCCGCTGATGGTGGCCGCCGAGCAGAAGCTGGACGCCAAGCTGCAGGCGCTGGAGGCCCTGAAGGGCGAAATCAGCGCTCTGGTCGGTCAGGTCGATGAGAAGGAAAAGGCCGAGGCCGATCGTCTGGTCGCCGTCTATTCGGCCATGCGGCCCAAGGAGGCGGCGGCCGTCTTCGCCACCCTGGACGACAGCGTGCGCCTGCCGGTGGCCTCGGCCATGCGCCCGCGCACCCTGGCCGCCATCATGGCTCAGATGCAGCCCGCCGCTGCGCGCGAACTGACCGAAAAGCTGGCCAAGCGCTTCCAGGCTCAGCAGTACGCCGCCCGCGCCGCCGCCGCTTCGGCGCCGACTGAGGCTGCGACCGCGCCTGCCCCGGCGCCCGCCGCTCAACCGGCGGCTCAGCCGGCCGCCGCGCCCGCGCCGACCCGCGCCGCTCAGCAGACGGCGCCGCGTCGCGCGCCGACGCCCGCCGCCAACCGTCCCGCCGCTCGACCGGCCGCCCAGCCTGCGGCCAAGGCCCCTGCGCCCGCCGAGACCGGCCCGCGCCCCTACGCCCCGGCTGCCGCCGACGCCCCAGCCCCCGCCCGTCAGTCGGTGCAATAGGCGACGGTTGTCGCACAGGCCTTGCGCGGCTATTCAGCCTGCTTCGATTTTTCGCGAGACCTTTCCATGTCCGACGCCCTGCCTGACCGCCTCTCGGTCGATCCTGACAGCCCCTTCCACGATGCTGAACTGCTGGCGCGCGGCGTGGGCATCCGCTTCAAGGGCGAGGAAAAGACCAACGTCGAGGAATATTGCGTCTCGGAAGGCTGGGTCCGTCTGGCCGTCGGCAACCGCGTCGACCGTCGCGGCAAGGCCCTGACCGTCAAACTGCAAGGCCCGGTCGAGCCCTTCATCAAGGGCGAGTGATTTCGAGCCTTTGATTTCGGCCCAGCGGCGAAGCTGAGACTTTCGGTCGCAGTCTTCGCCCGCTAGGGTCCGCGCCTGTCGTTTGAGTCTGGGAGGCGCTCTTGTCGTTCACTATCCGTCTGATGGCCGCCAGCGCTGTGGCGCTCGGCCTTGTCGCCGCGCCGGTCATGGCGCAGGACGCCCGCGCCATCCGCGCCGCCGAACAGGTGCGCGATCAGGCGCTGAAGGGCAATATCGCCCTCGACTACGTCACCCAGATCACCACCCGCTTCGGCCCGCGCCCGGCGGGCTCGCGCGCCGAGCAGGACGCCTCCGCCTGGGCCGCCGACTACATGCGCGCCCACGGCTTCCAGAACGTCCGCATCGAACAATTTCCCCTGATCGGCTGGGAGCGCGGCGAGGAGAGCGCCGAGATCCTGGGCGCGCGTCCCCAGAAGCTGGTCGTCGCCGCGCTCGGCCATTCCATCGCCACCCCGGCCGAAGGCGTCGAGGCCGAGGTCGTCTTCTTCGATGGTCTGGACGCCTTGCTGGCCGCGCCTGCCGGGTCGCTGAGCGGCAAGATCGCCGTGGTCGACGGCGGCCAGATGGTGCGGATGCAGGACGGCTCCGGTTACGGCCCTCTGTCGCGCATTCGCGGCGTCGGCCCGACCGAGGCGGCCAAGCGCGGGGCGGTCGCCTTCGTCATGCGCTCGGCCGGATCGGACGAACACCGCATGCCGCACACCGGCACTACCCGCTATGTCGAAGGCAAGGTGCCGCTGCCCGCCTTTGCGCTCAGCGCGCCGGACGCCGATCAGATCGCGCGGCTGGTGGGCATGGGCGAGACGGTGCGCCTGCGCCTGAAGTCCACCGCCCACACCTATGAGACCCACAGCCAGAACGTGATGGGCGACATCGTCGGGGCCTCGCGCCCGGATGAGATCATCGTCCTGGGCTCGCACATGGACAGCTGGGATCTGGGCACCGGCGCCATCGACGACGCGGCGGGGGGCGCCATCACCCTGGCCGCGGCCAAGCTGATCGCCGAGCAGGGCCGTCCGGCGCGCACGATCCGCGTGGTGTTGTACGGCTCCGAAGAGGTCGCCCAGCCGACCGACCACGGCAACGGCGGCGGCGCCTATGTCCGCAACATCGGCGCGGGCGTCGAGAAGCACGTCATCGCCGGCGAGAGCGACTTCGGCGCCGACCGCGTCTACGCCCTGGGCCTGCCGCCCGGCTCGCAGAATACGGACTTCGCCAAGATCGCCGAGCGCGTCCTGCACCCGCTGGGCGTGCTGCCGGGCGAGGCCGAGCTGTTCGGCGGGGTCGATATCGGTCCCCTGGCGCGCGCGGGCGTTCCGGTCTTCGGCCTGCGCCAGGACGGCACGCGCTATTTCGACCTGCATCACACCGCCGACGACACCCTGGACAAGATCGACCCGGCCCAGATGACCCAGAACGTCGCCGCCTGGGCGGCCCTGGTGCGCCTGATCGCCGATTCCGACGTGGACTTCCGGGCCGCGCGCGCGGCGCAGGCGTCGACGCGTTAAGGCGCGTCTTGGCGGGATTGAGCGGGCTGGTTATACAGCCCGTCCGGTTAGCGGGCGTGGCGAAACTGGTAGACGCAACGGACTTAAAATCCGTCGGGCGAAAGCCCTTGCCGGTTCGACCCCGGCCGCCCGCACCAGCCGTTCTGACGATCGCCTTCAGGTCTGCGGCGACAGCCGCTCCAGCCATGACATCAACCCGCGCGGTTCGGCGACGGGCGAGCGCCACAGATCGCCGCCGCGCGCGCGTTGTCGTCCGGCCTCGAACAGTCGCTGCATCGTCGCCGTGTCGAAGCTCAGCATCCCGCCCTGCTCGGGCTCGTCCGGGATGGCCGCGACGCTGATGGGCAGGCCCTGCGCCGCGCAGAAGGTCGTGGCGACGCCCAGCGCCTGACGATAGGAGAACCGCAGCATGGCGTCGAAGCTGCGGGTCAGCACCGCCGCGACGTTCTGGGCCGTGGTGCGCGGTTCCGGCTCCAGCACGGTGTTGACCAGGATATGCACCCGGCTGCGCTGCAGGCGCCGTCCGACCCGCTTCCAGCGCAACAGGGCCTCGGGCATCAGGAACAGCGGCGCGGCGACCCCGCCGTCGACGTGCATCTCCTCGAACGGCTCGCCGTCGACCTCGCACGGGAAACGACGCGGCGGAAACAGGCCGGGCAGGCTGGCGGAGGCGGCCAGAACCTCGCGGAACAGGGCGACCGCCTCCTCGCCGCCGTGGCAGGCGATCGTCCCCATGTCCCAGATGCAGGCCTTCTGGCTGTCCAGGTCCGTCGTCGCCACCAGCAGGCGACGCCCCCGGCGATGCTCGGTCGCGACGGCGTCGATCAGCGCCTCGTCGACGAAGGGGTGGATCAGGGCGTCCAGCGCCTCGCCCTGGAACAGGCTGCCGGTCAGGGTCGAGGCCAGCCGCCGCAGGCTCAGCAGGTCGGCCGCATGGCCGCCGGTATAGGCGTCGGCCAGCCGCTCGTCCCAGGCCGGTCCCAGGAAGGCGAAGGGCGCGATCAGGGCGCCGGTGCTGACGCCCGTGACCAGGGCGAACTCAGGCCGCGTTCCCGCCTCGGTCAGTCCGACCAGGGCGCCCGCGCCATAGGCGCCGCCCGCCGCGCCGCCCGATACGGCCAGCATGTCGAAATGCCCCGACGACCAGCCGGAGCGGGGCAGGGACAGACGGTCCGCCGCCGCCTCCAGCGACGTTTCCGCCTGCTCGACGCTCAGCCGGATATCCTCGAACCCCCGAATGCGCCCGCGGCCGGCCGGGGGCGCAGGCAGCCGTTTGCGCGGCAGAGGCAGGGACGACAAGGGGCGCGGATCAATCACGACGGTTTTCTCGGCTTTCGCGCGGCTTGGGTCAAATGCGGCGCCGCGGTTCCGCAGGGCGAAACTGCGCGGGCGTCCAGCTTAACTGTCTTGGCCTCGTCATGAGGGGGGCGTAGGTGTCGCACACTGATTGTTCCGCCAGGTGAGCCGTTTCATGTTTCGTAGCCGACTTCTCGCTTCCGCCCTGGGTCTGAGCCTCTGCCTGGGCGCGGCTGCGCCCGCGGCGTTCGCCCAGACGGCTCAGACTGCGGCTCAGACTGCGGCTCATACTGCGGCTCCGGCGGCGCAGGACGGCCGCGCCGCCCCGTCCCTGATCGTCACCGTGGTGGTCGATCAACTCAGCGCCAATCTGTTCAACCAGTACCGCAGCCAGTTCACCGGCGGGCTGAAGACCCTGGCCGATCAGGGCATGGTCTCGATCAACGGCTATCAGACCCACGGGGTGACCGTGACCTGCGCCGGCCACTCGACCGTCCTGACCGGGGCCCATCCGGCGCGCAGCGGCATTCCCGCCAACGACTGGCTGGACACGACGACGGGCCAGGAGACCTATTGCCTGGCTGCGCCGCAGAACACCCTGGCCCACGGCAAGAACACTGATAACGGCCCGGTCGGTCCGGAACAGTTGAGCGCCTCGACCCTGGGCGACTGGCTGAAGGCGGTCAGCCCTGAAAGCCGCGTCTACGGCGTGTCGGGCAAGGATCGCGGCGCCATCACCCTGGCTGGGCACAAGGGCGACGGCGCCTTCTGGCTGACCGACAACTTCGGCTTCACCACCTATGTCGAGCCGGGCCAGTCGGCCCAGGCGCGCCTGGCCCCGGTGGCGGCCCTGAACGCCCGCATGATCGACCGTTTCACGCGACAGGCGCCCAGCTGGACCTATTCCAACGCCGCCTGCCGCCGCCTGGAAGGGCAGTGGACCATTGCGGGCCAGACCTTCGACTCCAAGGTGCCGCCGGCCAACTTCCGCCTCGACAACTCGCCGATCCTGGACGAGCTGACCATCGAAGGGGCGATCGAGCTGATGGACAGCCGGCAGTTGGGTCGTCGCGGCGTCACGGACATGCTGGGCGTCAGCCTGTCGGCCACCGACCGCATCGGCCACAGCTACGGCACCCAGGGGCCCGAGATGTGCGAGCAGATGCTGCGCCTCGACACGGCCCTGGGCGTGCTGATGGACAAGCTGTCGACCATCCCCGGCGGCGCCATCGTCGTTCTGACGGCCGACCACGGCGGTTCGGACTTCCCCGAGCGCTCGGCGGTCGAGGGCTATCCTCACGCCGGCCGGGTGGATCGCGCCCTGCAGCCGCGCGTCAACGCCGCGCTGAAGGCCCGCTTCGGCCTGGACGCCGATCCTGTGGTGTCGTCGGCTGGCGGTTTCGTCATCGTCGACAAGGATCGCAAGTCCCTGCCGGAGCCGCTGCGGTCTCAGGTGCTGGCCGCCGCGATCGAACTGCTGAACGCCGAGCCGCAGGTCGCCCTGGCCGTGGCCCGCGACGAATTGCTGGCCGAGCCTGTGCCGAACTCGATCAACCCCGAAGACCTGAATGTGCGCGAGCGCCTGCGTCTGTCGGCGGTGGCGGGCCGCTCGCCCGACATCCTGCGCGCCTGGCAGCCGGGCCTGACCGGCCAGGGCCGCGTCGGCGGCGCCATCTCCAGCCATGGCTCGCCCTGGGACTATGACCGCCGCGTGCCCATCGTCTTCTGGTGGCCGGGCGCCGAAGGGCAGGAGCGGTTCCTGCCGATGCGCACCATCGACATCGCGCCGACCCTGGCCAATCTGATCGGCGTCCAGCCTGACGGCCCGATCGACGGCCGCTGCATGGACCTGCCCCAGTTCGCCAAGGGCCGCTGCCCTACGAAGTAGGCGGCGCGAAACAGGCTGCGCGGGCCGTCATAAACTCGTGTTTCGACGCGGTGCGACGGCCTTACGCCTTCCGCGTTTCCTTGGCACAAGGGCTTGAGAAACGCCTCTGAGGGGAGGCGTCAGGCCGTCAGAGCCGCAAGAGGAAACCTGTTCATGCAGAGAGCCCGCCGCGCGCGCATCGTCGCGACACTCGGACCCGCCAGCCGTGCGCCGGGAACGGTCAAGGCGCTGGCCCAGGCCGGGGTGGACGTCTTTCGCCTGAACTTCAGCCACGGCTCGCACGACGACCACGCCGCCGCCCTCAAGGCCGTGCGCGGGGCCGAAATGGCGCTGAAGCGGCCGCTGGGCGTATTGGCCGACCTGCAGGGGCCCAAGCTGAGGCTGGGCCGCTTCGCCGATGTCGAGATCGAGGTGAAGCCGGGCCACCAGATGCGCTTCGATCTGAACCCGGCGCTGGGCGACGAGACGCGGGTGCAGATGCCGCATCCGGAAATCTTCAAGGCGCTGCGGCCCGGCATGCTGCTGCTGCTGGACGACGGCCGGGTGCGGCTGCGCGTGGGCGAGCGCACCGACGAATGGTGCGACGTCACGGTCGAGAGCGGCTCCAAGCTGTCGGACCGCAAGGGGGTGGCCGTGCCCGAGGCGGTCATTCCGGTCTCGGCCCTGACGCCCAAGGACCGCGAGGATCTGGCCTTCGCGCTTCGCCTCGGCGTCGACTGGGTGGCCCTCAGTTTCGTGCAGAAGGCCGAGGACATGGCCGAGCTGAAGCAGATCGTCGACGGCCAGGCCGCCTGTCTGGCCAAGATCGAAAAGCCCCAGGCCCTGAACGACCTGGAGAGCATCCTCGACTACTGCGACGGCGTCATGGTCGCGCGCGGCGATCTGGGGGTCGAGATGGACCCGGAGGAAGTGCCGGTCGCCCAGAAGAAGATCCTGCGCGCCGCCCGCCAGCGGGGCGTCCCCGCCATCGTCGCGACGCAGATGTTGGAATCCATGACCAGCGCCCCGGCCCCGACCCGCGCCGAGGCGTCCGACGTGGCCAACGCCGTCTATGAGGGCGCCGACGCCCTGATGCTGTCGGCCGAGACGGCTGCGGGCGACTATCCGCTGGAAGCCGTGACCATCATGAACCGCATCATGGAGCGGGTGGAGCGCGATCCCCTGTGGCCCGGCCTGATGGACGCCGAACACGCGGGCATGGACATCCACGACGTCGACGCCCTGGTGGCGGCCGCGCGCAAGGCGGCCGAGGCGTCCTCGACCGCCTGCATGGTGGTGTTCACGACCCTGGGCGGCACGGCGCGGCGAATGTCGCGCGAGCGGCCGTTGCAGCCGGTTCTGGCCTTGACGCCCAAGCCCGAGACGGCGCGCCGCCTGGCCTTGGTCTGGGGGCTGGAGCCGCGCCTGGGCGAACAGCCGACCTCGCTGGAAGGCCTGACCGACGATGCGGTCGAGGCGGCCATGCTCTACGGCCTGGCCGAGCCGGGCCAGCGCATCCTGATCTTGGCCGGAACGCCCTTCGGCGCGCCGGGGGCCGCGAATCTGTTGCGTCTGGCCCATGCTCCGGCCCATGCTGCCCCCCGGCAACACGGGGCGAAGCGCGCCCGCAAAACCTGACGGGGCGGAATGATCAAATACATCGGCTCAAAGCGCGCGCTTCTGGGCCAGGTGATCGGCGCGGTGCGCGCGGCTCAGCCGCAGGGCGGGACGGTCTGCGACCTGTTCTCCGGCACCGCGCGCGTGGGCCATGCGCTGAAGCGCGAGGGCTATCGCGTCTGGTCCAATGATCACAACGCCTATGCCCATGCGCTCGCCACCGCCTATGTCCAGGCCGACCGCGAGGTCTGGGCTGAGCGGGCTGAGGCGGTGCTGGCCGAACTGCGCGCCGTGGCGCCCGCGCCCGGCTGGTTCACCCGCACCTATTGCCAGGAAGCTCGCTTCTTCCACCCCGATAACGGCGCCCGCATCGACGCCATGCGCGAGCGCATCGAGGTCATGGGGCTGGAGCCGGAATTGAAGGCGGTCGTCCTGGTCGCCCTGATGGAGGCGGCCGACCGGGTGGATTCCACGGCGGGCCTGCAGATGGCCTTCATGAAGCAGTGGGCGCCGCGCGCGCTGAAGCCGCTGGAGCTGCGCCTGCCGGACCTGCTGCCCGGCGTGGCGGCGGGACCGTGCGTGGCGACGCACGGCGATGCGGTCGAGATCGCCGCCGAGGTCGAGGCCGACCTCGTCTATCTGGACCCGCCCTATAACCAGCACTCCTACCTCGGCAACTACCACTGTTGGGAAAGCCTGGTGCTGTGGGACAAGCCCGAGACCTATGGCGTGGCGCGCAAGCGGGTCGACGTGAAGACGCGCAAGTCGGCCTTCAACAGCCGGCCGGGCATCGGCCCCGCCCTGCAGACCGTCATCGAGCGGCTGAGGGCGCCGAACCTGATCGTCAGCTTCAACGACGAGGGCTATCTGAGCCGCGACGAGCTGACGGCCATGCTGTCGGCGCGCGGCCATGTGCAGGTGGTCGAGATTCCGCGCCCCCGCTACGTCGGCGCCCGCATCGGCATCCATAACCTGAAGGGCCAGAAGGTCGGCTCGGTCGGGCGGCTGAGGAATGTGGAATATCTATTCGTGGTCACGGATCGACCGATCGAACTGCCGGTCGCCGCCTGACGGGAACGAAAGCCGGGCGCACGCCGTTTGTGCCGTATGCGTACGCTTTCCAGTCTTCCTCCCCCCGCTTCCCGCTTTGACGCTGCGCGTTTCGACGCCCAGCGGGAGGCCGCGCGTCCGGTCCGCCCGTCGCCTCGGCGCGGGCGTGGGCTGGACAGCTGGACCATCCTGCTGATCGGCGCGATCGCGGCGGGCCTGATGGGAATGCTGCTGGGCGGCGCCCTGTCCGTCTGATTTTCGCTTAAGCGACGTCCAGCAGGGCCTTGATCGGCGCCCAGCTGCGCCGGTGTTCGGGGCAGGGGCCCAACGTCTGCAGAGCCTTCTGGTGGATGGGGGCGTTATAGCCCTTGTGGCTGGCGAAGCCGTAACCCGGATAGGTCGCATCCATCTCGATCATCAGTCGATCACGCGCCGTCTTGGCCAGGATCGACGCCGCCGCGATCGACAGCGACCGGCTGTCGCCCTTGACCACGGGCGTCACCGCGCACGGCAGCTTGAAGCGGTAGTTGCCGTCCACCAGGGCGTGAACCGGCGCATGGGCCAGGGCCTCGACCGCGCGGCGTATGGCCAGGCCGGTGGCGTGCAGAATGTTCAGCTCGTCGATCTCCTCCACCGAGGCGAAGCCGACGCCCCAGGCCAGGGCGCGGCTCTTGATGAGCGGCTCCAGCGCCGCGCGGCGCTTCTCCGTCAACGCCTTGGAGTCGTCGATGCCCGGCGGCAGATCGTCCGGGTTCAGGATCACCGCCGCCGCCGACACCGGCCCCGCCCACGGCCCGCGCCCGGCTTCATCCACCCCGCAGACATGACCGTTCCAGGTCGCGCGCGCCTCAAGCTCCAGCACCAGGGTAGGGAAGGGGCGGTCGGTCTTGGCGGCGGCGGTGCGGGCGAGCATCAGGCGTCAGTGCCACGAACCGGGGCATGGGGGAAGGCTGCAGCCTGGTCTACTTGTGTCGCGAGAAGCGGCTGTGCCGAGTTGCTGCTGAGGGGGGCGGACCTGCTCCTAAATCGAGGGTTGGTCCTCACTCCAGCATTCAGACAACGCCTCCCAGCTTCGCCGCCCCCACGCGGCGATCTCTCCTGCGTTTGATGACATCTGGACATAGGCCGTGGAGCGGTCGCTTTGTTGGGCGTCGCGAGTCCAGATTGTCCAGCCTATGCCGTCAAGGGTGATGACAGGGAACTGCGGAGGCCAGGTCAGGCCGGGGATCATCGTGGATGGCGGCTGCAACGCCTCAAAGTCATGCATCAGGAGCAGAAGCGACGGACATCTATCGCTGTCGGCCCACCGGATTGCCTCAGGGGCTCCGGACACTCGCTCGACCTGACGCGCAATGAACACGGGTCGTGTCGGCTGGCCTGGCGGCGCGCCCTCTGCAGTCCGGACTACGAATACAGATACCGATCCGGCCGCGTCCTCGAAAGGGTGGCTCCAGCGCCAACCCAATGACGCGGTCGTGCGCCCTAAAGTAAATGATGCGTCCGCCTCGGATGCCATGAGCATGCGCTGTCGGACCGTCGGAGCGCGCTGTGATTGCATGTCCACTGGGGTGGCCGACAGCAGAACGCTGGCGAAAACGGTGATCGAGAAAAAGGCCATGCGCCAGCAGTAACACCGCCGACTTCGTCTATGAAAGTGCGAGGCCAGGTTAGGCTCAGGACTCATAGCCAAAAGAGCACTGTAGCGGCGAGGGCTATGGCGGAGAGGAAGACGTTCGGGCACCGATCATAACGCGTGGCAACGCGTCGCCAGTCTTTCAGACGACCGAACATGATTTCGATGCGGTTGCGTCGTTTGTATCTGCGCTTGTCATACCGGATGGGCTCGGTGCGGGTTTTACGTCCGGGGATGCAAGGTGTGATCCCCTTGGCTTCCAAGGCGTCCCTGAACCAATCCGCGTCATAGCCCCTATCGCCCAGCAGCCACTGGGCTCGGGGTAGACTATCCAGAAGAGCCGCCGCGCCGGTGTAGTCGCTGACCTGACCAGCCGTCACAAACAGGCTAATGGGGCGTCCATTCGCATCGGTGACGGCGTGCAGCTTGGTATTCATCCCGCCTTTGGTCCGTCCGATCAGTCGCCCGAGGCCCCCTTTTTTACCCGCAGGCTCGAAGCCGTACGGTGCGCCTTTAGATAGGTGGCATCGATCATGACGGTCCGGCGCTCGGCCTGTGCGCCAGACAGGCCCTCCATCATCCGAACGAAGACGCCAGCCTCGCTCCACCGCTTCCAGCGATTGTAGAGCGTCTTGTGAGGCCCGTAGGCTGGCGGCGCATCGCGCCAGCGCAGGCCGTTGCGGTTGACGAAGATGATCCCGCTCAACACCCGTCTATCATCCACCCGAGGTTTGCCGTGGCTCTTAGGGAAATAGGGCTCCAGCCGAGCCATCTGCTCGTCCGTCAGCCAATAAAGATCGCTCATAATCCAGACTCCTCAGGAGCCTGAATCAGATCGCACGCCGCAATTCAATGGGTCCTGAGCCTAGTTCTGGAATGAGCGTGCTGAGCGTTGCGCCGGGGGTCCAAAGCGCAGCATTCCAGCCGCGCGCACGTGCGGCTTCGACGTTCTTTGCGGTGTCGTCGATGAAGGCGATCGCCGACGCGGGCAGGCCCACGCGTTGCTCGACCGCCGCATAGAAATCCTGTGACGGCTTCGAAACGCCAAGCTGCGCGGCATAGTGGATGTCGTCAAACCGATCGCGAAGCTTGAGCGTATCCCATAGATAGGACGCGCGTTCATGCTCCTGAACGGTCGCCAGGTGCAGCGGCACGCCTGACGCCCGGACCTCAGCCAGTTGAAGCAGCAGGGCCTCGTCCAGATGGGCGTCGCCTTCGAACCAGTAGCGGATCAACCGATCACAGCTGACATGCGGCGCGACGTCCGCGAGCGCGGGCGCCAATCGGTCCCGCAGCGTTGCGCGGCCATGAACGACATCGTCCCACCACGGCTTGAAGAAGCGGTCTTGCAGCGCCTGGCGCGGAATGCCCAGATCATCCTCAATACGAGCGGACCATCCTGACGGATCAGGGTGACGAACCACGACGCCATCGACATCCACCATCAAGACGGTCGGCTTCATCAGACCTGCAACGCATTGCATCAGAGAAGGAGCTATTCTGCGGGTTTGCAGTCTGGCCGCAAGAGACGCGAAACGAGGTTCACTCAAAGGGCGGGCGATCCTGTCCACGCTATCGATCACGCCTTAAAATCCCCTGTTAACCCGCGATGGCGCACCCTCGGCGCCGTGGCTGTGAATCTCTGTACGGCCGGAGGAGTGGGAATGGCGGACCTGTCGGTCGCCCAGAGGGCCGCCTTGGCCCAGCTGATCGAACGGTGTCCGGACCGGGTTCTGACGCAGCTTTCGGGGCTGGCGGGGACGATGGCGGGCGACCGGGCGGCCGACCTGCGCGACATGATCGAGGTCGAGGCGCTGGATCGGCGTCGCCGCAACATCGCCTTCGGGCCCCTGCTGCCTCTGTTTCAGCCCCGCGCTGACGGCTTGCCGGGCCTCGGCTTTCCGCCGGCGGTGCTGGGGCGGCTGTGGCGCAGCGCCACCCGCAACGAGCCGGAACTGCTGCCGCAGCTGGATCGCGCTGACGACCTGTCGCGCATGATCGCCGACCGCCTGTGTCTCAGCGCCGCCTTCGCCCTGCGCGACCGGGCGGGCGAGATCTGGCCGGAGGATGCGTCTGGACAAGCGCAGGAGCTGGCGGCCTGCCTGGATCTGGCGGCGACGGCGCGCAGGGCCTTGCCGCACCTGCCCGACTGGATCGGCCGTTCGGGGCCGGAAACGGCGGCGGAGCTGAAGCTGGCGCTGCGCCAGGCGGCCGGGATCGCGCCCGAGGGGGCCAGCCGCTTGCTGGAGGTTATTTTCGCCCATCTGGAGGATGCGCGTCTGATCCTGCGCGTCGCCGCCCTGGCCGCGCCGGGCGGGCGCGAGCTCAGCGCCGAGACGGCCTTGGGCGAAAGCGAGCTGGGCCTGTTCGTCGACCGCATCCTACTGGCCCTGGCGCGTCGGGCCGCCGAGGCCGCCGCCTTCGACCCGGCCGGGGGCGAGGCCGACCTGGACGCCTTCAAGGCCGATCTGGACTGGTGCGCCGAGACCCTGGCCGAGATCGACATAGCCCTGCCGCTCAAGGCCGACAGCGCCTGGGGCAAGGCGGTGCGGCAGGCGCGGCTGAAGGTGGCGCTCAGCCTGTCCGAACGCTTCAGCGCGGCCGAGCGGGCGGTGGACGCCGTCCTGCCGGTCGAGCGGACCGCCCTGGTCGGGCGCATGACGCGGCCGGCGCCCCGGCTGGACGGAGCGGTCGAGGTTGCCGCGGCCGATCGGGCGCGGGCGCTGGCGGCGCTGGTGGGATTGGTGCGCGGCCCGGCGGCCGTGTTCGGCTGCGAGGCGGAACGGCGTCAGACGGCCGAGGCCCTGACCGGCCGCCTGGCCGCCTGGGCCGATGAAGCCATGGAGCGGCTCAACGACGGTCTGGCCGCCGACGAGGCGGCGGCGCGCAAGCGCATCATCCTGACCGCCGAGCTTCTGGGCCTGATCGGCGCGCGCGAGGCGTCGCGCACGGTGCGGCGGCGATTGATGGCGTCAGGTGCGGCGTCGCGCGCCTCGCCTCCGGCCGCCTGATCCGCTACAGCGGCGGCCATGACGATCTTCTGGATCATGACGGCTCTTGTGACCGCGCTGGCGGGGTTGGCGGTGCTGTCCGCCGCCCGGCGCGGGGCCGAGGCGGAAAGCGTGGCGGACCGCGATGCGGGCGCACGCGAACTGGCCGAGCTGGACCGGCTGAAGGCGCGGGGCCTGCTGGACGAGGCGAGCTGGACCGCCGCGCGAGCCGAAGCGGGCCGTCGCCTGCTGGCCGCCCAGCGCGCGGATCGCCGTCCGGTGTCGCGCCCGGCCGACCGCTATTGGGTGCTGGGCGGGATCGGAGCCGCGGCCGCCGCGTCGCTGGGCCTCTATGCCGTCTTCGGCGCGCCGGGGATGAAGGATCAGGCCTATGAGACCCGCGTGCGCGAATGGGCCTCGACGCCCGAGGCGCTGGAGCCGGCGCAGGTCGCGGCCGTGCTGGGGCAGGTGGTCAAGGACCGGCCCGACGACCGTCTGGCCTTGACCATGCTGGGCGCCGCCCGGTTCGAGGCAGGCGACCCCATCGGCGCGGCCTCGGCCTTCCGCCGCGCCCTGGCCATCCAGCCGGACGACGCCCAGAGCTGGGCGCGGCTGGGCGAGAGCCTGGTGCGAGCCAATGACGGCGCGGTCGACGGCGACGCCGAGGCGGCCTTCCGCCAGGCGGTCAAGCTGGATCCCGACCAGTTGGGCGCGCGCTTCTATCTGGGCGAGGCCGCCCTGGCGCGCGGCGACCGGGCCGAGGCCGATGCCATGTGGACGCCTCTGATCGCCGTGCTGGCGCCGTCGGATCCGCGCCGCGCCGACCTGCAGAACCGCCTGGCCGAGGCCGCCCGATGAGCCGTTGGCCCGCCCTTAACCTCGCCATATACGCGGTGGTGTTTTCCGCCGTCCCCGGATCGTCGACATGAGCTGGTTGCCCAAATCGCCCAAGGCGCGCCGCCGCCTGTGGGTCGTCATCGCTGCGGCGCCGGTGCTGGCGCTGGCTGTCGGCCTGTCATTGTGGGCGATGAAGGACAATGTGACCTTCTTCTACTCCCCCTCGGAGGTGACGCCGCAGAAGGTTCCGGCCGGTCAGATGATCCGCCTGGGCGGTCTGGTCGAGGCGGGCAGCGTGCACAAGGCCGCTGACGGTTCGGTCGTCTTCGTCGTCACCGACAACGGGGCGACGGCGCAGGTGATCTATCACGGCGACCTGCCCGACCTGTTCCGCGAGGGGCAGGGCATCGTGGCGCAGGGCGCCTTCCGCCCCGACCGCACCTTCGAGGCCAGCCAGGTGCTGGCCAAGCACGACGAGACCTATATGCCGCGCGAAGTCGCCGACCGGCTGAAGGAAAAGGGCGAGTGGCGGCCCGAGGGCGACGAGGCCGCGCCCGCCGCCGCAACCGTGCAGCAGGGGGCCTAAGCCTTGATCGTCGAACTGGGCTCCTTCGCCCTGATCCTGGCGCTGGTGCTGTCGGCGCTCAGCCTGGCGCTGACCACAGCGGGCCGTCTGCGGCTCAGTCCGGTGCTGGCCGGGGCGGGGGGCGGCGCCATGCTGGCCTCGGCCGCAGCGATCGCCCTGGCCTTCGCCGCGCTGATCTACGCCTTCGTGGTGTCGGACTTCTCAGTGTCGAACGTGGCCATGAACAGCCATACCGACAAGCCGGTCTTCTACAAGGTCGCCGCCGCCTGGGGCAGCCATGAAGGCTCCCTGCTGCTGTGGTGTCTGGTGATGACGGTCTTCGGCGGGGCGCTGGCCCTGGCGCGCGGCCTGCCGTTCGGGCTGAAGACCTCGGCCGTGGCCGTGCAGGCGGCCCTGTCGAGCCTGTTCCTGGCTTTCGCCGCCTTCACCTCCAACCCCTTCTTCCGGCTGGACCCGGCGCCGGTGCAGGGCGCGTCCCTGAACCCACTGTTGCAGGATCCGGCGCTGGCGGTGCACCCGCCACTGCTCTACGGCGGCTATGTCGGGTTTTCGGTCTGCTTCTCCCTGGCGGTCGCCGCCCTGATCGAGAAGCGCGTCGATCCGGCCTGGGGCCGCTGGGTGCGGCCGTGGGCGCTGGCGTCCTGGGCCCTGCTGACCGTCGGCATCGCGCTGGGCTCCTTCTGGGCCTATTACGAACTGGGCTGGGGCGGCTGGTGGTTCTGGGATCCGGTCGAGAACGCCAGCTTCATGCCGTGGCTGGCGGGCGCGGCCCTGCTGCACTCGGCCATCGTCACCGAGCGGCGCGGGGCGCTGGCGGGTTGGACGGTCTTTCTCGCCATTCTGGCCTTCACCTTCTCCATGCTGGGCGCCTTCCTGGTGCGCTCGGGCGTGCTGACCTCCGTCCACGCCTTCGCCGTCGATCCCCAGCGGGGGATGATGCTGCTCGCCATTCTGGGCGTCGCGGCGGGCGCGGCCTTCATCCTGTTCGCCCTTCGCGCCCCGGCCATCCGCTCGGGCGCCGCCTTCGCCCCGGTCAGCCGCGAAGGCGCGCTGGTGCTGAACAACCTGTTCCTGACGGCGGCGGCCGCCACGGTGCTGCTGGGCACACTTTATCCGCTCATTCTGGAAGGCGTGACGGGGGCGACCATCTCAGTCGGCCCGCCCTATTTCAACGCCGTCTTCAATCCGCTGATGATCGTGGCCTGCTTGATCCTGCCCGCCGGGCCGCTGTTGGCGTGGAAGCGGGGCGATCTGAAGGGGGCCTTGCAGCGCCTGTGGCTGGCCGCCGCCTTGGCCATCGCCGCCGCCTTCGCCGCCTTCTTCCTGTTCGAGCCGAAGAAGGCGCTGGCCGCCGCAGGCTTGGGCGTCGGCGCCTGGTTGATCGGCGGGGCGCTGGCGGAGCTGGGCGTGCGCACCAAAGCCTTCCGCGCGCCCTTGGCCGAGACTCTGCGTCGCGCCAAGGGCCTGCCGCTGGGCGCCTGGGGTATGGCGCTGGCCCACGCCGGTCTGGGCGTCTTCATCCTGGGGGCCGTGGTCGAGACCAGCTTCAAGGCCGAGGCTGCGCTGGCCCTGCCGCTGGGCGGGGAAGTCGCCGCCGGGCCGTGGAAGGCGCGGCTGGATGCGGTGCAGGTCATCGAAGGGCCGAACTACCTGGCCGAGCAGGGCCGTCTGACCATCATGCCGGTCGACGGCCGCGCGCCCGAGCGCGTCATCACCGCGGAGCGCCGCTTCTTCCCGGCGGGCGGCCAGACGACGACCGAGGTCGGCCTCGACTTCCGCGGTCTGGACGACGTCTACGCGGTCATGGGCGACCGCGCGGCGACCGACGACGGCGAGCGGGCCTGGATCGTGCGCATCTATTATAATCCCTGGGCGCGGCTGATCTTCCTGGGGCCGGCGTTGATGGCGCTGGGCGGACTGATCTCCCTGCTGGACCGGCGCCTGCGCGTCGGGGCGGGCTCACGCGTGAAGAAGGCCGCCCAGCCGGTCGAGCCAGTCGAGGCGCAGGCGTGAAGCGCGCCGCCGCCCTGTTCGCCGCCGTCCTGCTGGCCGGCGCCGCCGCGCCCGCGCTGGCCGAGCCGCCGCCCGCGCCTGACCGGCCCCTGGCCGATCCGGCTGACGAAGCCCGCGCCCGCGCCCTGTTCGGCGACATCCGCTGCGTCGTCTGCCAGCACGAATCCATCGCTGACAGCCCGGCGGGCATCGCCGCCGACCTGCGCGGCCTGGTCCGCGAACAGATCGCCGCCGGAAAGACCGACGACGAGATCAAGGCCGACCTGCTGCGCCGCTACGGCGACTATGTGCTGTTCCAGCCGCCGCTGCGGATCGGCACATGGCTGTTGTGGTTCGGCCCCTTCGCCCTGGCGGCGGGGGCGGGCGTGGTGCTGGTCCTGCGGGCGCGTCGGCGCGGGACGGGCGAGGCCGCCCCCCTGACGCCGGAGGAAGAACGCGCCCTGGCCGCCCTGACGGCGGACGACGAGAACGCCTGAGCCTGTCCGTTTGGAAAGCCTTTCGCCGCCTTCCTGACGCAGACGCGCCACATCGCGAACGACGATCGGGAACAATCATCGCGAGGGCGTGCATTGGCTTGAGCCGTAACGCCCTATATCCATGGGCGAACGGAGCTTTTCCGTATCCGCCAGTAGAGACTGCAAGGACGACGATGCTGAAACGCAAGGAGTTCATTCTGGGGGCCGCTGTCGGCCTGACCTTCGCCGCCGCCGCGACGGCGGGCGGGGTCATCACCTGGCCGGGCGCCGAAGCCGCGCCCGCCGCCAAGGTTGGACAGCTGGTTCCCTCGGCCGGGGCCGGAGCCTTGGCCTTCGCCCCGCCGCAGGGCGCGCCGCTCAGCTTCGCCGACATCTTCCAGCAGGTCGCCCCCGCCGTGGTGCAGATCGACGTGAAGACCCGCGTCCAGCGCCCGCGCGGCGGCGTGTTCCAGATCCCCGGCTTCGGCGCCGTGCCTATCCCCGGCGCGCCGGGCGGCTCGGGCGAGGAAGGCGAAGACAACTCGACCACGGCCCTGGGCGCCGGTTCGGGCTTCCTGATCTCGGCCGACGGCTTCATCGTGACGAACAACCACGTCGTCGAGAACGCTGAGGAGATCAGCGTCAAGTTCAGCGACGGCCGTGAGTTGAAGGGCAAGCTGATCGGCCGCGACGAGGGCACCGACCTGGCGGTCATCAAGGTCGAGGGGTCGGCCTTCCCCTTCGTCAGCTTTGAAGAAAGCGCCGAGCCGCGCGTCGGCGACTGGGTCATCGCCGTGGGCAACCCCTTCGGCCTGGGCGGCACGGCGACGGCGGGCATCGTTTCGGCCAAGTCGCGCGACATCGACCCGGTCGGCTACAACGAATATCTGCAGATCGACGCGGCCATCAACCGGGGCAACTCGGGCGGGCCGACCTTCGACATCTATGGCCGCGTGATCGGGGTGAACACGGCGATCTTCTCGCCGTCGGGCGGCTCGGTCGGCATCGGCTTCGCCATCCCGGCCAGCACGGCCAAGGCTGTCACCGACAAGCTGATGCGCGGCGAAAGCGTCGAGCGCGGCTATCTGGGCGTGCAGATCCAGACCCTGTCCAAGGAGGCGGCGGCCGCCCTGGGGCTGAGCGAAGATACCAAGGGCGCCTATGTCGCCGAGGTGACGGCCGGCGCCCCTGGCGAGCGTGGCGGCATGCAGATCGGCGACGTGGTCGTCAGCGTGAACGGCGAGGCGGTCGACAGCTCGACCGAACTGACTCGCCGCGTGGCCCGCGCCAAGCCCGGCGACACGCTGCGGCTGGAAGTTCTGCGCGACGGCAAGCGCCAGACGTTGAACATCCGCGCCGGCACCCGTCCGTCGGAAGCCGAACTGAACGGCGGCCAGGATTCGGGCGCTCAGCAACCGGGCGAGGACGGCGCCGCCGCCAGCCAGTCGATCGAGGGCATGACGGTGACGCCGATCACTTCGGCTCTGCGTCAGCGTTACTCGATTCCTGAAGATATGCAGGGCGTGGTGGTCACCGCCGTCGCTCCGCGTTCGGAAGCAGGCAAGATGCGGATGCCGGTCGGCACGGTCATTCAGCGCGCCAACAACCGCGTGGTTCGCTCGGAAGCCGATCTGAAGGCGGCCGTTGATGCGGCGCGGACGGCGGGGCGGCCCGGTGTCTTCCTGCTGATCCGGGTGCAGGGAGCCAACTCTTCGGTAGTTCTGCCCTTCGCCAAGTCTGAATAAGGCGTAACTCACGGGATCGGCGGCGATGCGCTAACATCGCCGCCGAATCTTTTTTGGGAGGCTGCATGCGTATTCTGGTGGTTGAGGACGACGCTGAAGCCGCGACCGCCATGGTGCGCGGCCTCAGCGAGGCCGGGCACGAAGTCACCCATGCGGTGGACGGCGCCTTCGGCCTGCTTGAGTCGCAGAAGGGCGGCTACGACGTCTATGTCGTGGACCGCATGATGCCGCGCCTGGACGGCGTCGCCATGGTCGAGACCATCCGCAAGGGCGGCGACCAGACGCCGGTGCTGTTCCTGTCCGCCCTGGGCGAGGTCGAGGATCGCGTCACGGGTCTGAGGGCGGGCGGCGACGACTATCTGGTCAAGCCCTACGCCCTGGCCGAACTGGCCGCGCGGGTGGAGGCCCTGTCGCGCCGCCGCGAGACGGGCGGGGTCCAGACCGTGCTCAAGGTCGGCGATCTGGAGATGAACCTGATCGCCCGCACCGTCCACCGCGACGGCCAGGAGATCGACCTGCAGCCGCGCGAGTTCCAGCTGTTGGAGTTCCTGATGCGCCACGCGGGCCAGTCGGTGACGCGCACCATGCTGCTGGAGAAGGTCTGGGAATACCATTTCGACCCTCAGACCAACGTCATCGACGTGCACATCAGCCGCCTGCGCTCCAAGATCGACAAGGGCTTCGACAAGGCCATGCTGCAGACCGTGCGCGGCGCGGGGTACCGGCTGGAGGCGTAAGGCCCCGGCATGAAACTGCCCTCGCTCTTTCGACGGACGCCCTTTCGGCTGACGCTGCTGTTTCTCGCGCTGTTCGTGGCGACGGCCAGCGCGGTGCTGGCCTATGTCTATTTCGCCTCGGCGTCAGAGGCGCGGGCGCGGGCGGAGGCCAGCGTCAAGGCTGAGGTCGAGGGGCTGACCGCCGTCTATCGCACACGAGGGCGCGATGCGTTGAACCAGGTGCTGGTCGAACGCACGCTGAAGGGCGGGCCCTACCTCTATCTGTTGATGGCGCCGGACCGCTCGGTCATCACCGGCAATGTCTCGGAATCGCCGCTGGACCCGCCCAAGGCGGACGCGCCGCCGTCGACTGCGCGCTGGGACGACTTCCGCCTGACCGACACGGATGAGGACGGGCGTGTGCGTCGTCGCGGCGCTATCGGCGTGGAAACGACCTTGTCCGGCGGCGAGCATCTGTTCGTGGGCGAGGACATCGGCGACATCGAGGCCTATCTGGCGCGGCTGACCCAAGCCCTGTGGGGGGCGATGGTCATGGTGCTTGTGCTGGGCGTCGGCGGCGGGCTGTGGATCAGCCGGGGCGTTGAACGCGCCATGGCCGGTCTGAACCGCGTGGTGGCGGCGGTGCAGGAGGGCGACCTGAAGACGCGCGTTCCGATCCGCCATTCCGGCGACGAGCTGGACGAACTGGCCGAGGGGCTGAACGGGATGCTGGACCGGCTGGAGGGCTCGATGGCCTCGATCCGCCATGCCGGGGACGCCATCGCCCATGACCTGCGGACTCCGCTGAACCGGATGAAGGCCAAGATGGAGGTCGCCCTGATCGACGCCGAGGCGGGGCGAACGTCCGGCGTGGACGCCCTGGGCGTGGCGCTGGACGAGGCGGACGCGTTGCTCAAGACCTTCAACACCGTCCTGGCCATCGCCCGTCTGCAGGCGGGCGGGGCGCCCGATCCCAAGGTGTTCGACGCCGCCGACCTGGCCGCCGACATGGCCGAGCTGTACGAACCGGCGGGCGAGGACAAGGGGCTGGAGTTCGCCGCCGAGATCGAGAAGGGGCTGATGATCGAGGGCAACCAGCCCTTCCTGGCCCAGGCGCTCGCCAATCTGATCGACAACGCCATCAAATATACGCCGGAGGGCGGGGCGGTGACGTTCCGGGCGCGGCGGCGCTCGTCGGGCGACGTGGAGTTTTCCGTGACTGACAACGGGCCGGGCGTGCCGGACGAGGATCGCGAGCGCGTGCTGCAACGCTTCGTACGCCTGGACAACAGCCGCACCGAGCCGGGTTCGGGCCTTGGCCTGTCGCTGGTGACAGCGGTGGCCGAGGCGCACGGCGGTCGCATCCAGCTGGACGAGGGGCCGGGCGTCTATGACGGACGCGGGCCGGGCCTGCGCGTGGCCCTGATCCTGCCAGCCGCGACGCGGGCGCTTGAGGCTGAGGCGTGAGCGAAGCTCTGGCGAACCGGTTGCAGCCGTGCGGTCCCGTGCGCGACGCCGAGGCGGCGGCGCGCCTGCATGAACGGCTGGCCGAGGCGGCGGACGCCGACGGCTGGCGCGCGACGCTGGATGCGGCCTGGGCGGCGCTGGAGCCGGTCTTCGCCGCCTCGCCCTATCTGGCGGGCTTGGCGCGGCGCTGGCCGGATCGGCTGCGGCTGACGCTGGACGCCGATCCCGAAGCGCGACTGGCGGAGATTCTGGCGGCTGCTGACGCCCTAACCGCCGCGCCGGACGAGGCCAAGGCGCCGCTGCGCCGGCTGAAGGCCGAACTGCACCTGCTGACGGCCTTGTGCGATCTGGGCGGCGTCTGGAATCTGGATCAGGTGACGGGCGCCCTGTCGCGGTTCGCCGATGCGGCGGCGCGGGCGGCGCTGCGGATTACGGCCGACGACTGGCGCAGGCGCGGTCGGCTGATCTCGGCGCCCGACGATCCGCGCGGGCCGGTGCCGGGCCTGTTTGTCCTGGCCATGGGCAAGGGCGGGGCGTTCGAGCTGAACTATTCCTCGGACATCGATCTGTCGCTGTTCTACGAGCCGGAGGCGCTGCAGAGCGCCCTGGTCGAGGGCGTGGAGATGCAGGGCTTCGCCAACCGTCTGGCCCAGGGGCTGACGGCCCTGCTGGCCGAGCGCACGGCGGACGGCTACGTCTTCCGCGTCGATCTGCGGCTGCGGCCCGATCCGTCCTCGACCCCGCCCGCAGTCGCGGCGCCGATGGCGCTGGCCTACTATGAATCCGTCGGCCAGAACTGGGAGCGGGCGGCCTTCATCAAGGCCCGCGTCTGCGCCGGGGATGCGGCCGAGGGCGCCGCCTTCCTGAAGGCGCTGGTCCCCTACATCTGGCGGCGCAGCCTAGATTATCAGGCCGTGCTCGACATCCAGTCGATCAAGAAGCAGATCCACGTTCACAAGACCGGCGAGGGACTGGAGGCGGCGGGCGCCAATCTGAAGCTGGGCCGGGGCGGCATCCGCGAGATCGAGTTCTACGTCCAGACCCAGCAGCTGATCCTGGGCGGACGCGACCGGACCTTGCGCTCGCCGCGCACCCTGGAGGCGCTGGACGCCCTGACCGCCGCCGGCCACGTCGCGCCCGAGGCGCGCGACGAACTGCGCGCCGCCTATGTCGAGCTGCGCGCGCTGGAGCATCGGGCGCAGATGCTGGCGGACGAACAGACGCACATCCTGCCCGTCGATCCCGAACGCCGCGCCGATGTGGCGGCTCTGGCGGGGCAGGGAGATCTGGCCGCCTTCGATGCGGGGATTGAGCGCCTGCTGGTGCAGGTCAACGCCCGCTATGGCGAACTGTTCGAGGGCGGCGAAGACCTGTCCTCGCCCTACGGCAGCCTAGTGTTCACGGGAGTGGAGAACGACCCCGGCACGCTGGAGACCCTGGCCCGCATGGGCTTTTCCGAGCCCGCCACGGTGTCCGACACGATCCGCAGCTGGCACCACGGCCGCATTCAGGCGACGCGCACGGCGCGGGGACGCGAGCTGTTCACCCGCCTGGCGCCGCAACTGCTGACGGCGGTGGCCAGGACGGGGGCGCCGGACGCGGCCTTCCGCCGGTTCGCCGTCTTCTTTTCGGGCCTCAGCGCCGGGGTGCAGGTGCAGGCCCTGTTCCTGAATCAGCCCAAGCTGTTCGACCTGGTGGTCGGGGTCATGGCCTTCGCGCCGCGACTGGCGCGGGCGCTGGGACGTCAGCCGCAGGCTCTGGACGGGGTGCTGGACGCGCGCTTCATGACGGCCCTGGGCACCGACACCGGCTTGGCCGATCAGGTGGTGCGCGAGGCGCATGAGGCCGGCGATTTCGAAGGGGCCATGAACGCCGTGCGCCGCCTGCACCGCGAACAGACCTTCCGTATCGGCATGCATGTCGTCACCGGCCGGACCACGGCCGAGCAGGCCGGGCTGACCTACACCTCCCTGGCCGACGCCTGCATGAAGGGGCTGGCCCCGGCGGCCCTGTCCGAGGCTGAGCGGATGGGCGGGGCCTTCGACGGCGCGGTCGCCGTGGTGGCCCTGGGCAAGGCCGGATCGCGTGAGATGACGGCGGGGTCGGACCTGGACCTGATGACCGTCTATGCGGCGCCGCCCGAGGCGGTGTCCGCCGGGCGCGGCTGGAGCGCCGAGACCTTCTACGGCCGTTTCACCCAGCGGTTCATCGCCGCCCTGTCGGCCCATACGGCCGAAGGCGGCTTGTATGAGGTCGATATGCGCTTGCGTCCGACCGGCTCGAAGGGGCCGGTGTCGGTGCGGCTGGAGGCGCTGGAGGCCTACTACGCCGAAGAGGCCGAGACCTGGGAGTTCATGGCTCTGACGCGCGCGCGGCTGGTCTGGGCCAGCGACGAGGCGTTCGGGGCGCGGGTCGAGGCGGCGCTGGAGGCGGCGCTGCGGCGGCCGCGGCCCGGCGTCGACATCGCCGGGGACGTGCGGGCCATGCGCGATCTGATGGACCGAGAGCGGCGGCCCAAGGGCTTCTGGGATCTGAAGCTGTCGGCGGGCGGCCAGGTCGACGCCGAGTTCGCAGCCCAGTATCGCCAGCTGACGGCGGCGCAGGTCGGAGCCCCTTTGACCGTTTCGACGCTGGAGGCTTTGGCCGACGATCCGATCCTGGCGGACGCCTGGCGCACGCATCAACAGCTGGGCCAGTTGATGGCCTGCGCCTTCGACGGCGGGGGCGACCCGGATCAGGAGCCGTTCGGCTTCCAGATGCGGCTGGCCCGAACGGTCGGGGCGCCGGATTTCGACACGCTGAAGGCCCGGTTGATCGACCTGAGACTGCGCGCGCGGCGGGCCTTTGAAGCGATGCTGCCCGCTTTGCGCGACGGAATCTGATCCGGGCGTCGTTTCATCTTTCGACAGGATCGCTTCTCGGCCTTCGGGCCAGATGGAGAACATCGACATGAAAAAGAGTTTCAGCGGCATGGCCGTCCTTGCTTCGGCTCTCGCCGTCAGCGGCGCAGCCATGGCCCAGGCGCCGGCTCGGACTCAGACGCCGGACGCTCGTCCGCACCACGCGCAGATGGCCGAACCCGTCAGCAAGGCGGACTTCGTGCAGCGCCGGGTCGAGCGCCTGCGCGCGGCGGACGCCAATAGCGATGGTCAGGTGACGGCCGAGGAGATGCGGACCTATGCCCAGGCGCGCCGCGCCGAGCGACGGGCCGCGCGCTTCGACCGGCTGGATGCGAACAACGACGGCGTGCTGGACCGTGAGGAGTTCAACACGCCGCGTGCGCGCGGCGAGCGCGGCGAGGGCATGGGCGGGCGTCATGGCGGCGGCCGCAATCATCGGGACGCGAACATGCGCGGCATGGCGCGAGGCGGAGAAAGCCGTTTCCCTATCGTCATCGCTGACGTTGAACGCCGGGCGAATGAGGCTTTTGCGCGTATGGACGCCAACAGCGACGGCGTGCTGACGCAGGACGAACGCCGCGCCGCCATGCGCGCCAATCGAGGCGACATGCGCCAGAGGCACGAACAGCGTCGCGCGCGCACGCCGGCGGCGTCGCCTTCGGCGCCTGCTTCGGAGTAGGGTGATGGCGGGGAAGACGGCTCGTCCGTCCGCCCTTTCTGGATTGAGCCGAAGAGGCTGGATTGGCGACAACCGTCGACCCCGACGAGGATCTGGTGCGCCGTGTGGGCGAAGGCGACCCTGCGGCCATTCAGGCCATGGTGGCGCGCAAGCTGCCGCGCATGTTGTCGCTCGCCCGGCGGATGCTGGGCGACGCGGCGGAGGCTGAGGACGTGGCTCAGGAAGCGATGCTCAGAGCCTGGAGACAGGCGCCGCGCTGGACCCCCGGCCAGGCGCGGTTCGACACCTGGCTGCACCGGGTGGGCCTGAACCTGTGCTATGATCGGCTGCGACGTCGGCGCGAGATCGCGACGGATGTGTTGCCGGACGGCGTCGACGACGGCCCGGCGCCGGACCGGGGCCTGCTGGCGGCCGAGACGGGCGCGCGGGTCGAGGCGGCCCTGGCGCGTCTGCCGGAACGGCAGCGCGAAGCCATCGTCCTCTGTCACTATCAGGAGCTGGGCAATATCGAAGCCGCCGCCCTGATGGAGATCAGCGTCGAAGCGCTGGAAAGCCTGTTGTCGCGGGGCCGACGCGCCTTGCGGACCGCCCTGGCGGACATCGCGCCGCATTCTGGCGTCGCGCGGGATGGGCGACAGGGCATGCGAGGGCGCGCCGCGGAGCGCGCCGAACGACTGTGGCGGGGGACGAGATGACGATGATGACTCCAGAACGCTTTGAGCACCTGGCCGACGCCTATGGCGGCGACCTGCGCCGCTGGCCCGAGACCGAACGCGAGGCGGCGCGCGCCCTGGCGGCGGCGGACCTTCAGGCGGCGGCTCTGCTGCATGAGGCGGACGGCCTGGACGCCCTGCTGGACGCGGCGCCGCGCGTGGCGGCGTCCCACGCCCTGCGCGAACGGGTGATCGCGGCGGCGGTCGGCGCGGGCCTGGGTCGTCGTCGACGCGCAGGGATCGGCGTCATGGCCTGGCTGTCGGGCGCCGGCTGGGCGGCGGCGGCCTGCGCCGGCGCGGTCTTCGGCGTAGTCCTGACCGGCCAGATGACGGCGGACATCCGCGCAGACACCGTGCTGTACCAGGCCAGCCTGAGCAGCGCGGACGACACGGAGGTTCTGGGCGGATGAACGGAAGAGGCCTGAAGATCGCCCTGGCGGCGTCGGTCGCCCTGAATATCTTCGCCGTGGCGGGCGCGGGCGCGGCCTGGATGGCGGCCAAGCGGGTCAAGGAAGCCACCGCCGAGGCGCGTCAGCCGGGCCGCAGCGAGCCTGTCTGGGCGGTGGTCGAGGCCCGCCCGCCCGCCGTGCGCGACCAGATCAAGCGCGAGATGCGCGCCACGGCTCTGGAGGCCCGCCCTGACTTCGAGGAGGCGCGCGCCGCCCGCCGCGAAGCGATCGCCCTGACCCGCTCGGATCAGTTCGACCCCGTGGCGGTCGCCGCCCTGCTGGAACGATCGCGCGCGTCCGAAATGCGCGGTCGGGCGCGGCTGGAATCGGGAGCGGTGGAGACCTTGAACCGCCTCAATCCGGCTGATCGCGCCGCCCTGGCGCCGATCCTGTCGCGCCATAAGTCCCGGTCGAAGGAGTCGTCGAAGTGCGCGGCCTCGACGGGGAAGACGGCGGCCAAGTCGTCGACGGCGTCTGAACCGGCGGCCTGATAGGCCCTACGCCGCGCGGGCCTGAACCCGCTGGGCCGGAGCGCCGACGGGGGCCACGGCGCCCTCGGGCGCGCGGGTCGGCAGGTCGAACCAGACGGTGGTGCCGCGCCCCGGTTCGCTCTCGATCGTCATGGCGCCGCCGTGCAGTTCGATCAGCGACTTGGTCAGGGCCAGGCCCAGACCCGTCCCTTGCGTCGACTTGGAATGCTGACCCTCGACCTGTTCGAACGGCTGGGCCAGCCGCTCCAGATCCTTGGCGGCGATGCCGATGCCGGTGTCCACGACCGAGACGCGCACGGTCGCGGCGTCGCGCGGCGCGACCTTCACCGATACGGCGCCGCCCTCGGGCGTGAACTTCACCGCATTGGAGATCAGGTTCAGCAGCACCTGCTTCAGGCCGCGCTGATCGGCCTCGATATGCAGATCCTCGGGGCAGTCCAGCGTCAGGGCCAGTTGCGCCTCCTGGGCCTTGCCGCGCATCAGCCGCACCGCTTCGGCGCACAGAACGTCCAGCGCCATCGGCTCATAGTGCAGGGTCAGCTTGCCCGCCTCGATCTTGGCCATGTCGAGGATGTCGTTGATCAGGCTGAGCAGATGCTGGCCTGAGCCGTGGATGTCGGCGGCGTAGCCCTTGTAGCGACGGTCGCCCAGGGGACCGAACATCTCGGCGGCCATGATCTCAGAGAAGCCGTTGATGGCGTTCAGCGGGGTCCGCAGCTCATGGCTCATATTGGCCAGGAACTCGGACTTGGCCTGGTTGGCGGCTTCGGCGCGGGTCATGGCGACCTCATATTTGCGCGCCAGCAGGGCCAGGTTCGCCTGGCTGGCCTCCAGTTCCGCCACCATGGCGCGCAGCTCGTCGGCGGCGCGGCGGCGCTCGGCCTCCTGGCGGCGGATGACGGTGATGTCGGCGCAGATCACCACCGTGCCGCCGTCGCCGGTGAAGCGCTCGGCCATCTGCAGCCAGCGGCCGTCCTTCAGCTCGACCTCGCGCACCCCGGCGCGGCCCCCGGCGGAAGGGTGCTCGGCCTTGATCGCCTCGGCGGCGATGCGGTTCAGCTCGTCCTTCTGGGCGCCGGGCCGCACCACGCCCTTGGGAAAGGCGAAGGCGTCCTGGAAACCCTGGTTCCACAGGATCAGCAGCCCGCGCCGGTCGAACAGGACGAAGGCGTCGGACACGCTTTCGATGGCGTCGCGCAGGCGGCTCTCGGCGGCCTGGGCCTGGGCCTTGGTGCGACGCGCCTCGGTGACGTCCAGCGCCACTCCCATCAGGCTGTCATAGCCGCCGTCGCGTTGCGGCTGGCGCGACTGGCCGCGCGCGTCGATCCAACGCACGCCGCCGTTGCTCAGCGGCACCGGGAAGGCGGCCTCGAACACGCCGTCGGCCATGGCCTTGTCCAGGGCCTCGATCATCAGCTGGCGATAGCGCGGGTGGACCCGCTCGATCATGGCCTGGGTGGTCAGGGTGGTTCCCGTCTCCACCTCCAGCAGGGCGGCCATATAGTCGGACAGGGTCGCCTCGCCCCTGGCCAGATCCCATTCCCACACGCCGCAGCGGGCGGCCTCGACCGCGACGCGGAAGCGCCGTTCGGTGTCGGCCCAGCGTCGGCTGGCTCGCATCTGACGCCAGTTCTGCACTGCGATCACCACCAGCATCAGCACCACCAGCAGCAAGGGCGCCGCCAGCATCCAGGCGTCGTCCAGCCAGGCGGCGAAGGCGTCGGGCCGGGGCAGGCTCGCCACGACCGACAGGCCGGTGTCGCCGATCGGGGCGACGGCGGCGGTCCGGGGGCGGCCGTCCGGCCCCTTGGCCGCCTGATCCGGCGTCGCCGGCGCCTGACCCGACGGCAGGACGCTGAGACCGGCCTGCGCCAGCGTCGGCTTCAGGTTCGGCAGGGGCGTGCGGGCGACCAGGATATGACCGCCCGGCGTCGTCCGGCGCGTGGTCAGGCCGTCCTCCCCGATCGACAGGCCCGCAGCCGCGTCCGGACCCAGGCGGGCGCCGCGCGCCGCCAGGGCGCGGCCGTTTGCGTCGGCGATCAGGAAGGCGGCCTCGGGGTCTTCCAGCCGGGCGCTGTCCAGCGCCTGCACCGGCTGGCTGGGCGTCTGGGTCAGAACGCGGGCGGCGGCGTCCAGGGCGCGATCGGTCTGGGCGGAGCGGGCCTCGACCTGGGCGGCGGCGAGCCGAGCCTCAAGCGTCAGGGTCTCCTGGCGGGCGGCCTCGACTTCACGGCTGGGACGGCTGTGCTCGCGGGCGAACAGCATGACATAGGCTGCCAGCGCCAGCGCCACAGCGAGCGCAAGGATGCGGACCCAGGGCGCAGAGCGCGCGGCCTGATGGTCCGTGGCCCGACGGCCCGGCCCGTAACTGCGGCGCTCGGTGCCCCGCAAGGGCGACCCTCCTGTGACGATTCAGCCGGGAATCTAGGCTGCGTCGCGGAATCCGTCGAGGGGGGGATTAAGGTCGTTAAGCCTCGGCTTCGGCGCCGTCGCCGGGCTGGATGGGCGCAGGCGGCGGGGCGGCGATCTCGGTCATGCGGCGCAGGATGGCCTGGGCCTTGCGGGCCAGGCGCTGGGTCTCGGGCGGGGCGTCGTCCGGGGCCTCGGCGACCGAGGCCATCAACTCGCGCGCCAGGTCCATCAGCTCCGGCGCGCCCGCGATCAGGCGAGCCTGGAACTCGACGCGCTGCGGGTCGCGGTCGTATTCGGCGCCGGGCACGCGCCAGCCGCCCCAGTCGGCCTTGTCGGTGACGACGACGGGATAGCTGCCGGGGAAGGGGTGATGGGCGCAGTCGGCCGGATCCTGCCACTTGTTGCGCGCGCGCAGGATGCGCCAGTCGCCCAGGGCGCCGGCGGCGGGATTGTCCGAGGGAACCTGAAGCTCGGCGGCTGCGAATTCCCGGCCCAGCCCCACATCGTAGGTGATGCGGACCGGCTCGTTGAAGCCCTTGGCCCAGACAGGATTGACCTTCTCGATCTGGGCCCAGACGCCGACGCTCTCGACCCAGACCTTCTGGCCTTTCTGGAACTGGGCGCGCGCCATTCCGAACTTCCCCTGCTGAAAGAAGGGAATGATGCGGCCCCGGCCGTTATCGTCGGGTTCCGCGACGTGGTTAGCGGCGGTTAACCCTAGGGGCGGGAGATTTCTTCCAGCGCCTCGCCGGCGTAGCGTTCCTTGACCCGCGTCGAGAGGTCTCCCAGCGAGACGACGCCGACCAGACGGCCGTCCTTGTCGACCACCGGCAGGCGGCGGATCTGGCGCGAGGACATGAGATCCAGCGCGACCTTCAGGTCGTCGTCGGCCCGCACCACCAGGGCGTCGCGCGACAGGACGTCCAGCACCCTCGCCTCCGGCCCGGCGCCCGAGGCGACGGCGCGCACCACGATGTCGCGGTCGGTCAGGGCGCCGATCAGCCGGTCGCCGTCAGCCACGGGGATGAAGCCGAAATCGCCCGCCGCCATGCGTCCAGCGACGTTCTGAAGGGTGTCTTCGGGGCGGGCGACCTGCACGTCCTTGCTCATCACGTCGCGAATCTTCATGGCCATCTCCCTTGGCGCGGCCGTTGCGGCCTGGCCTTAAGGAACCCGCGCCGCCGGTCGCGGTTCCGGCGGCGCGGGGACGCTCAGGGTTCCCGACGTTCCGGCAGGCTCTGGGCGGCGCGGACCAACTGGACGAACTCGGCCCGCTCGCCGTAGGGATCGTCGCCGCGCGCGCCCTGGGCCAGATCCAGCACCCGATCCCAGCCGTAGTCGGGCGCCATCCACGGATCGCCGCGCAGCTTCTGACCGAAGGCGGCGACGGCCAGGGCCCACCGCGTGGCCTCGGGCGGAGCGTCGGTGCGCGAACGGTCGGTCAGCGGCTGCTGGATCAGCTCGGAACGCTGCTGGCCGGGCTGTTTGTAGCGCACCTGGATGAAGCCCAATTCGCCGTTCGGATCGCCGCCGCCGGTTGAGATGCGGTTGTCGGCATAGCGGCGCTCGGGAATCTGGGTCGGCCCGCCGACGGGCGTGATCTCATACAAGGCCGTGACGGAAGCGCCCGAGCCGACCTCGCCCGCGTCGACGGCGTCGTTGCTGAAGTCCTCTTCGTTCAGCAGGCGGGTTTCATAGCCGATCAGCCGCCATTCGGCGACGCGCGCCGGATTGAACTCGACCTGGATCTTCACGTCGTCGGCGATGGGAAAGGCGCCACGGTCGAACATCGGCCCGAACAGGCGGCGCGCTTCTTTCAGGTCGTCGACATAGGCGGCCGTTCCGTTGCCCGCCTGGGCGATCGCCTGCATCCGGGCGTCCTGATAATTGCCGCGTCCGAAGCCGTAGACGGACAGGTAAATCCCCGTCTTGCGCTTGTCGGCGACGTAGTCTTCCAGCCGCTTGTCGTCGGTGACGCCGACGTTGAAGTCGCCGTCGGTGAACATCAGGATGCGGTTGACCTTGTTCCGGCCGAAGCTGGCCTGGGCCTGGTCATAGGCGTTGGTCATGCCGGTGGCCCCGGCCGTGCCGCCCGAAGCCCGCAAGGAGGCGACCGCGCAGCGCAGCTTCAGCTTCTGCGTCCCGGCGGTGGGGGCCAGCGTCGTGCCGGCGCCCTCGGCGTAATAGGCCACGGCGACGCGATCCTGGGGCCGCAGGCGGTCGATGATCAGGTTCATCGACTGCTTGGCCAGATCCAGCTTGTCCGGGCTGTTCATCGAACCGGACACGTCGACCAGGAAGGTCAGGTTCAGCGGGCGGCGCTGGTTCTCGGGCAACTCATAACCCTGAAGGCCCACATGAACGATCCGGCGACCTTCGGACCACGGCGAGGCCGTGGTGGTCGCCGTGACGGCGAAGGGCCGCGCGGCCGAGGTCGGGCGGGCGTAGTCGTAGTCGAAATAGTTGATCATCTCCTCGACCCGCACGGCGTCGCGCGGCGGAGCCCTGCCGTTGTCGATGAAGCGACGGACGTTGGCGTAGGCGGCGGTGTCCACGTCGATGGAGAAGGTCGAGACCGGCTGATCCGCCGTGCGCTTGACCGCATTGGGCGTGGCGTCGGGATAGCGTTCGGTGTCGACGGGACGCGGCGGCAGGGGAGGGCCGGGGGGATAGGGACCGATGCGCGACCCGCTGACGACCACGTCGTTCACGGTGGCGGGCGGGGCGGCGTATTCGACTCGGTCTTCCTTCTTGGTCGCTTCGATCGACAGGGTGACGGGCGGAGGCGGTGCGGGATGGGGCGGCCGTGATCGCAGGACGGGCGGCCGCACATGGGACGGCGGCGACAGATCGAAGCCGAGTTCGCGACAGGCGGCCGGGCTGGGCGTTCCGTCCTGAACCACGGGCGGCGGAGCGGGCGCGGCGCCGACCGGGGCGGCGGTCATGAGGGCGGCGACGGCGACCAGCGTCAGGCTCGCCGGGCGACGCTGAAATCCGGCGGCGCGGCGCCGTGGATGCTGGGGCATTGTTCGGTCTCCTCCAACCCTGTCGCGACCATGAAGAATGACGATGTTCGGCGGAACTAAGGCGAAGGTTCTTCGCGAAGTCGCATCACCGTCGCCCTGTGGCGCAGAGGTTGTGGTGATGAAGCCCTCGCTATTGAGGTCTTTCGCCCCCACTATGAAGGCTCAAGCACAAGGGTGAGCGATGGCCGAGGCTGCGACGGGACTGGAACTGGGCCATGTGGCGGCCCTGCTGGCGGCGGGCGTGGTGGCCGTGCCGATCTTCCGCAAGCTGGGGTTGGGCTCGGTGCTCGGCTATCTGGCGGCGGGCGTCGCCATCGGTCCTTTCGGCCTGGCCCTGTTCCGTGAGCCGCAGACCATCCTGCACGTCGCCGAGTTCGGCGTGGTCATCTTCCTGTTCATCATCGGTCTGGAGATGCGGCCCAAGCGGCTGTGGGGGATGCGCAGGGAGATCTTCGGCCTGGGGTCGGCCCAGGTCGGTCTGGCGGGCCTGGCCCTGACGCTGGCGGCTATGGCGGCGGGCGTGTCGGCGCCGGTGGCCTTCGTCGGGGCCATGGGCTTCGTAATGTCCTCGACCGCCGTCATCGTGCAGATGCTGGAAGAGCGCGGCGACCTGCCGACGCCCAGCGGCCAGCGGGCCGTGTCCATCCTGCTGTTCGAGGATCTGGCCATCGTGCCCCTGCTGGCCATCGTCGCCCTGCTGGGCGCGTCGATGGGCCATTCGGCCGAGAGCACGACGCCCCTGTGGCAGTCGATCAGCCTGGCGCTGGCGGCCCTGGCGGGCGTGCTGGCGGTGGGGATCTACGCCATCAATCCGGTGTTCCGCTTCCTGGCCCGCAACGGCGGGCGCGAGGTGATGACGGCCGCCGCCCTGCTGGTGGTGGCGGGCACGGCCTGGATCATGGACGGGGTCGGCCTGTCGATGGCCATGGGCGCCTTCCTGGCCGGGGTGCTGCTGTCCGACTCGACCTTCCGGCATCAGCTGGAAGCGGACGTCGAGCCGTTCCGCGCCATTCTGCTGGGCCTGTTCTTCCTGTCGGTCGGCATGGCGCTGGACATCGGCGTGGTGATCAACGACTGGCGCATCGTCGTGGCCGGCCTAGCGGCCTTCATGGTGGTCAAGGCCCTGGTCATCTATGTCGTCGCCCGCCTGTTCAAGGCGCGTCACCATGAGGCGATCGAGCGCGCGGCCCTGTTCGCGCAAGGGGGCGAGTTCGCCTTCGTCCTGTATAGCGCCGCCGCTACGGCGGGGGTGATAGACGCCCAGGCGAGCGCGGCCCTGACGGCCATCGTCATCCTGTCGATGGCGCTGACGCCGCTGACGACCCTGGCGTTGAAGCGCTTCCTGCCTAAGGAGGCGGGCCTGTCGCCGGAAGACGCCGAGGGCGTGGACGCCGCCGACGGCCTGCGCGGCCAGGTGCTGATCATCGGCTTCGGCCGTTTCGCCCAGGTGGTGTCGCAGCCGCTGCTGGCGCGCGACGTGGACGTGTCGATCATCGAGAACGATGTGGAGATGATCCAGGCGGCCGGCAACTTCGGCTTCAAGGTCTACTACGGCGACGGCACGCGCCTCGACACGCTTCGGGCCTCGGGCGCGGGCAAGGCCGAGGCGGTGCTGGTCTGCGTCGACAAGCCGGAGGCCGCCGACAAGATCGTGCAACTGGTCAAGTCCGAGTTCCCCGGCGTGAAGCTGATGGTGCGGGCCTTCGATCGCGGCCATTCGTTGCGTCTGATCCAGGCGGGGGTCGATTATCAGGTGCGCGAGACCTTTGAGTCCGCCCTCCGGTTCGGCCAGGCCGTTCTGGAGGAGCTGGGCCTGCCGGAAGACGAGATCGCCGACGTCATCGCCGACGTGCGCCGTCGCGACGAGGCGCGCCTGGACCTGGACCTGACCGGCGGGCTGAAGGCCGGGGCCGCCCTGATGCGCGGCAATATGCCGACGCCGCAGCCGACGCCCTACATCAAGCCGCACCGCGAAGGGCGTCTGGTCAATGAGGACGAGGCTCCGCCCGAGGCTGTCATCGAGCCGGCTGCACAGAAGGCGGACTGATCCGGCATGGCGAGCATCGACCTAGCCAAGCGGGCCTATGACCACGGCTGGCGCCTGGACCCCATCGTCCGCAGCCTGCTGGACACCGACTTCTACAAGCTGCTGATGCTGCAACTGATCTGGCGCCGGTTCCGCGACGCGCCCGTGACCTTCTCGGTCATCAACCGCACGACTTCGGTGCGGCTGGCCGAGGAAGTGGACGAGGCCGAACTGCGCGCTCAACTGGACCATGCCCGGTCCCTGCGCTTCACCAATCGCGAGCTGATCTGGCTGGGCGGCAACACCTTCTACGGCGTGAAGTCGATCTTCAGCCCGGACTTCCTGGCCTGGCTGGCTGACTATCGCCTGCCGGACTACGACCTGTCGCGCGGCGCCGACGGCCAGTTCAGGCTCGAGTTCTCGGGAAGCTGGGCCGACGTCACCCTGTGGGAAATTCCCGCCCTGTCGATCCTGAACGAGCTGCGTAGCCGCCGGGCCCTGCGCCGCATGGGCCGCTTCGAACTGGACATTCTCTATTCACGCGCCAAGACCAAGCTGTGGAGCAAGATCGAGCGGCTGCGACAGCTGGAGCCGTTGGCACTGTCGGACTTCGGCACGCGCCGTCGCCACGGCTTCCTGTGGCAGGGCTGGTGCGTCGAGGCGCTGAAGGAGGGGCTGGGCGGCGCCTTCATCGGCACCTCCAACGTGCTGCTGGCCATGAACAACGACCTTGAGGCCATCGGCACCAACGGTCACGAACTGCCCATGGTGCTGGCCGCCATGGCGGGCGAGGACAAGGCGGCCCTGCGCGCCGCGCCCTATCGGGTGCTGGAGGAATGGCGGGCGGCCTATGACGGCAATCTGCTGATCGCCCTGCCGGACGCCTTCGGCACGCAAGCCTTCCTCGACGACGCGCCCGACTGGCTGGCCGACTGGAAGGGTTTCCGTCCCGATTCCGCCCCGCCGATCGAGGGCGGCGAGATCATCATGAAGTGGTGGGCGTCCAAGGGCCGCGACCCGCGCGAGCGCCTGCTGGTCCTGGCTGACGGGCTGGACGTGGACGGCATCGAGGCGGCCCACGCCCACTTCAAGGGCCGGGTGCGCACCAGCTTCGGCTGGGGCACCAATCTGACCAACGACTTCCGCGACTGCGCTCCGGTCGAGGCGCCGGGAACTGCTGCCCCTGTCGCTGGTCTGCAAGGTGACGCAGGCGGCGGGTCGCCCGGCGGTGAAACTGTCGGACAACGTCGAAAAGGCCACCGGCGACCGGGCCGAGATCGAACGCTATCTGCGGGTGTTCGGCGAGGCGGGCCGGGGACGTCAGGCCGTGCGTGTCTGATACGGAACCGCTAAGCTTGGTTGGACATTTGGCTATCAGCGGCGCCGGGCGCCGCCCATAATTTCAGCGGGACACGCTTCCATGACCACCTACAACGTCGGCTACATCATCGGCAGCCTGGCCAAGGGCTCGATCAACCGCAAGCTGGCCAAGGCTCTGGTCAAGCTGGCGCCGGACAAGCTGAACATGAGCGAGATCAGCTTCGCCGACCTGCCGCTCTATTCCTACGACTACGACGCCGACTATCCGGCCGTGGCCCAGGATTTCAAGGCGGCGATCAAGCGCTCTGACGCCATCCTGATCGTCACGCCGGAGTATAATCGCTCTGTTCCCGGCGGCTTGAAGAACGCCCTGGACTGGGCCAGCCGTCCCTACGGGACCAATGTCTTCAAGAACAAGCCGACGGCGGTGATCGGCGCCTCGCCCGGCGCCATCGGCACGGCGGTGGGGCAACAAACCCTGCGCCCCATCCTCGGCTTTCTTCAGGCCCCGCAGATGAATGCGGTCGAGGCCTATATCCAGTTCAAACCGGACCTGATCGACGACGACGGAAACGTCAGCGTCCCCGGCACCGAGCAGTTCCTGCGCGACTATATGGAAGCCTTCCATCAGCACATGGCGCGGGTGCTGACCGTCCTGCCGCGCGACGCCTGAGGCGGCGTCAGGCGTCCAGCGACCAGACGCGCGTGCGCTTGACCTCCTGGTCCTCCAGTTCGCGCGTCGTCGGCACGCGGTATTCGGCCAGCAGGCTGAGGCCCTCTTTCGGGAAGTAGGTGCGGCCCGGATCGCCGACCAGCACGCTAGACCCGGCCGCGCGCGCCTGCTTCAGCCAGGCCAGCATCGCCGCGGCCATCGGCCCTTCATAGAAGACGTCCCCGGCGCAGATCAGATCGAAGGCCTGGGGCGGGGCCTCCAGCAGATTGTCGGCGGTGAAGGCGATCTCGACGCCGTTGGCCTCAGCGTTCGCCGCCACCGCCGCCGCGCAGAAGGGATCGATGTCGGCGGCCAGCGCCGAGGCCGCGCCCGCCTTCATCGCCGCGATGCCGACGAGACCCGAGCCCGTCGCCAGATCCAGCACGCGACGCCCCTCAACCGCCTGCGGATGGTCCAGCAGCCAGCGCGCCAGCGCCTGTCCGCCGGCCCAGGCGAAGGCCCAGAACGGCGGCGGCAGGCCCATTTCGCCCAGTTCCTCCTCGGTCAGCCGCCAGATGGGCGTGACCTCATCGGCCAGCCACAGCGAAACCTCCGGCGTGTGCGAGACGGGCTGAAGACGGGTGTTGTCGCGGATGAAACGGGCGGGGTCGGCGATCCGTCTAGTCGAGTTCACGGGCGCCCTCGATCACGGCCTGATAGACCAGCGACCGATCCGGTCCGCGCGTCATGTGCAGCAGCACCCAGGTCGAACCCTTGCGCGCCACGACCACCCGCAACTGATCGTTGAACACGCCGTCGGCGAACCCGGCGGGCGCCACGGCGTCGCTGAGCAGGATCAGCGCCCCCATGCCCGAGCCGCAGCGGGCGATGCCGGTGCAGGAAAAGACGGTCTCATAGCCGCCCTCGCGCAACGCTTCCTCATAGTGGCGCGCCATGTCGATCGGCGCGACGGCGGGGCGGATGGCGTAGTCCAGGTGGCTGATCTGGCCCTGCAGGCGCAGGGCGTTTTCCGGGGCGCCGCCTTCAGCCACCGCGCCGGTCGGCAGGGTGATCTCAGCCACCGACAACTGGCGCCAGGCGCGGATGCGCGCGCCGTCCATGCGCGGCAGGTCTTCATAGTCGCGCGCGCCCCGGACATCCTGCTCGACGGCGGGCGGGGCAGGCGAGGCGGCCGGGGCCGCAAGGGGCGCGGCGGCCGTCAGGACGGCCAGGACGAAGGCGGGAAGGCTACGCATGACGACAAGCTAGGGGCCGCCGAAGGCGCTGGCAAGAAAGTCAGGACAGGCTGATAAAAAGTCAGGTTGACATGACATGAAGGCGGTGTAAGGTTGGCCTTACACAAAGTCAGGAGCGCCTGCCATGTTGACCCTCTCCAAACAACAGACCCCCGCCGGACGTCGCTACGTCCTGCGGACCTTCGCCTTTATGGTCCCTTATGTGGCGATCTGCGTGGCGATGATGACCACCGACGCCTTCGACGGCGTGATGGGGCGGCCTGCGGGGTGGGTTCTGGCGGCGGCCGTGGCGGCTCCGGTCATCGGCCAGATCTGGGCGACGCTGTCGCTGATGCGGGAAAGCGATGAGTTCGTGCGCATGGTCACGGCCAAGCAGTTCATCATCGCCTCCGGCCTGGCGATGGCGGCCGCGACCTTCTGGGGCTTCGGCGAGAGCTTCGCCGGGGCGCCGCATCTGCCGGCCTGGCTGATCTATCCGTTGTTCTGGGCGGCCTTCGGCCTGGTTTCGCCCTTCATCCGGTCGTCGAACTGATGAAGAACCGGCTGAAATTGCTGCGCGTCGAGCGCAACTGGACCCAGGAGCAACTGGGTCAGGCGCTGGGGGTGTCGCGCCAGGCGGTCAACGCCCTGGAGACCGAGAAACACGACCCCTCGCTCGATCTGGCCTATCGCATCGCCGCTCTGTTCGAGCGGCCGGTCGAGGACATCTTCGAGAACCCGCACGCCTGACGCGTAAAGTCAGGAAAACCTTACTCTCCTGTCTCGCTTCATCGCCGTCATCTTCGGGGCCGCCTCGAGGGACGAACCCTGCTGCGCGCTGAACAGCGGGCAGGGCCAACACACCAAGGAAACGCCATGAACAAGATCTCCGCACCCGCCAAGACCCTGCGCGCCTTCATCCTGGCCGCCGCCCTCGGCTTCAGTGTCGCCAGCATCGTCTCTCCCGCCCAGGCCGAGCCGACCCGCGCCGAGGCGCCCGCCTTCGTCTCTGATCGGCTGTCGGTCGAGGTGATGGGGCAGGGGCCGGACGTGATCCTGATCCCCGGCTTCGCCTCATCGCGCGAGGTGTGGCGGCCGCTGGCCCGGCGTCTGTCGGCGACGCATCGCGTCCATCTGGTGCAACTGGCCGGTTTCGCGGGCGAGGCGTGGACGCACGGCGACGGCGCCTTCGTCCAGCCTGTCGTGGATGAACTGGCGCGCTATGCGGCGACGCTGAACAAACCCGCCGTCATCGGCCATTCGATGGGCGGGCTCAGCGGTCTTCTGTTGGCGCAGCAGCGTCCCGAGACGGTCAGCCGCGTGATGAGCGTCGACAGCCTGCCCTTCTTCAGCGCCATGTTCGGCCCGCAGGTCACGCCGCAGACGGCTAAGCCCTTCGCCGATCAGGCCGCCGCCTCCATCCTGAACGCGGACGAAGCGGCCTTTCGCATTCAGCAGGAACGCACCGCTGTCGGCATGATGCGCGACGAGGCCGGGCGCGCCGCCATGGTCGACTGGTCGATGGCCTCGAACCGTCAGGCGATGGCCTCGGCGATCCGCGAAGTGATGACGACCGACGCGCGGCTCGGCCTGGCGGCCATGACCACGCCGGTCTGGGCGGTCTACGCCTCGGACGTGGACGGCGGTGCGCCCGCCGCCATGGCCGACGCTCTGTGGAGTCGCGAATACGCCGCCCTGCCGGGCGTGACGCTGAAGCGCGTCGACGGCGCCCGGCACTTCATCATGATCGATCAGCCCGAACGGCTGGACGCCCTGGTCGACGCCTTCCTGAAGCGCGAGGACTGATCGCGGATCAGGCGGCGGGCGCCTTCAGCCGCAGGTCGTCGGTGACGTCGCCCGCCTTGGTCGGGGCGCCCGCGAACTCGCCCGCGTATTCCGGCGACAGGGCGCTCTGGAAGGCCGACAGCGGCAGGGTCAGGTAATAGGCGCCCTCGACATAGGGACCGACCGCATAGGCGTCGAGCAGGAAGGTCAGGCCGCCCGCCTTACCCGGAACCGAGCCGGGCGCCAGGGTCACGGCCACGTCCTTCAGCTTGGGGCAGGCCCACATCTCGCCGCTGGTCGAGACCGGCTCGGCGCCGGGACGCTTGGTCTTGGCGGTGTTCACTGCCTGGCACAGGGCGCGCTCCAGGCCGGTCTTGTCGGCCTTGTCGGCGAACAGGTCGGCGGCGGCGATGCGGCGGCCTTCGGTCTTGTCCCACAGCAGGCCGGTGGCGACCGTGTTTGGGTGGGCGCCGCCCGAATAGTCGAAGTCGGTCCGCATCAGGCTGAACAGGCGGCCGGTCTCGATCGGGGCGCCGTAGACGATGGTCTTCTCATAGGGCGGCATCCCTTCCGGCGAACCGGCTTCGGTGCGGTCGGCCTGGGCGCCCTCGGCGTATTCCTTCAGCTTGGCCACCTCGTCGCGGTACAGCGGGGTGTAGAGCGCCGGATAGGACAGCACGTTTTCCGGCAGGCTCAGGCTGACCTTGGCGTAGGGCGTGGCGCTGTCGTACTTCAGCGGCCCTTCGACGGCGTGGGCGGAGGCGGCCGGCGCGGCGGGCGTCTCCTTCTTCTCATTGCGTTGGCACGCGGCGAGCGAGGCCGAGACGGCGGCGGCGACGAGAAGGACGCGAAGGGGGCGCGAAGGGATCATGCCGGGCTCCTTTGGAACGGTTCGATCAGAAAGCTAGGCCGTTGAACGCGATGGCGGCCAGAAGGATCAACCCCGCATCGCGATTTGATTTGAAAAGACGCAAGGAAAGTTTCGGGTCGTCCGGCTGCAACCGCCGCACCTGCCAGACGAAATGCAGGGCGTAGAGCGCCAGACCGACATAGAAGACAGGCCCCAGGCCCGCGACGTAGCCCGCCGCGCCCGCCAGGGCCACGGCCAGGACGTAAAAGACGACCACGCCTTCCCTGACCTTGCCGCCCAACGCCCGCGCCGAGGACTTCACCCCGGCCATGACGTCGTCCTCGATGTCCTGAAGCGCGTAGATGGTGTCGTAGCCCAGGGTCCAGAAGATCCCGCCCGCATAGAGCAGCCCCGCCGACAGGGCGAGGTTCCCCATGCGGTTCAGGCCCTCGGCCATCCAGTAGCTGTCCCCGCTGACCTTCACGCTTAGGACGTAGAGCCAGCCGAGCGCGAACAGGCCTCCTGTCGCCGCCGCGAAGCCCAACAGGGCGCCCCAGTTGAAGGTCAGGCCCAGCCACGCCTGCGGCCACCAGGTGATGCGCTTCATGAAGGGATAAGCCGCCACCAGCCCCAGCGACAGGGCGCCCAGCAGCACCGACGTCAGGTTCATCGTCAGCAGGATGCACAGGCTGATGAGGCTGAGGCCGCCGACGAAGGCCCAGGCCTGTTTGACGCTGATCTGGCCCGCCGGAATGGGGCGCAGGGCCGTGCGGGCCACCTGAGCGTCGAAGTCGCGGTCGACGATGTCGTTCACCGCACAGCCCGCCCCGCGCATCAGGGCCGCGCCGACGGCGAAGCCGACGACCAGCCACAGCTCATAGCCGCCGAACGGTCGGTCATACTGGTTCAGCGCCAGCATGATCCCTTGCCAGCCGGGCAGCAGCAGCAGCCACGTCCCGATCGGCCGGTCGAAGCGGCCCAGCTTCAGCCACGGCTTCAGCCGCTCGGGCGCATGGCGGTCGACCCAGTTCTGGCCGGCGGCGTCGGGAAGCGGGGCTGTGTTCATGCGCACCGTCTTAGCCCTCCATGCGGCGCCGGGTGAAGGGGGCGCGTCGGATCGCAGTTTCATGAAGTTTCTCGCCGGAGCCGGACCGGGGGTGGACAGGGGGCGCCCTATCCGTCACTTGGCGCGAATGGCTCGCAGCTCCATCCCCCGCAGCGTCTGGATTCTGGGCCTCGTCAGCCTGCTGATGGATGTCTCGTCGGAGATGATCCAGACGCTTCTGCCCATCTATCTGGTGGTGGGGCTGGGCGCTTCGGCGGTGATGATCGGTCTGGTCGAAGGCTTCTCTGTCGTCGTGGCGACGGGGGTGAAGTTCCTGTCGGGCTTCTGGTCCGACCGCATTGCGCGGCCCAAGTGGCTGGCGGTGGGCGGGCTATGGGCTGGCGGCCCTGTCCAAGCCGATCTTCCCTCTGGCGGCCTCGGTCGAGGGGGTGCTGCTGGCCAAGGGGGTGGACCGGATCGGCAAGGGCGTCCGCACCGCCCCGCGCGACGCCCTGGTCGGCCGCCGTGACGCCGCCGGACATTCGCGGCCGCGCCTTCGGCCTGAGAAAGTCGCTGGATACGGTGGGCGGCTTCGTCGGCCCGCTGCTGGCGATCGGGCTGATGGTGGTGCTGGCGAACGATATCAAGGCGGTGTTCTGGCTGGCCTCCATCCCAGCCTTCCTGGCCGTGGCCCTGCTGGTCGGCGGCGTGTCCGACCCGCCGCGTCCGGACGAGGGCGCCAAGAAGCCGCCCAGCCTGAAGGGTGCGCTGCGTCTGGACGCCGCCACTTGGACCATGATCGCCCTGACGGCGGTGATCGGTCTGGCGCGGTTCAGCGAGTCCTTCCTGCTGATGAAGGGGCTGGACGTCGGCGTCCCCGCCGCCTTCGCGCCGGCGGCCATCGTCCTGCTGCACCTGGTGTTCGGCCTGGCCGCCTTCCCGGTGGGGGCGCTGTCGGACCGCATCGGCCGTACCTCCCTGCTGCTGCTTAGCCTGATCTTCCTGGCCGCCGCCGACGTGGCGCTGGCGCTGGCGAGCGATCAGGTCGTCTTCTATCTGGGCGTGGCGCTGTGGGGCCTGCACATGGGCTTTTCCCAGGGCCTGCTGATGACCCTGATCGCTGATGCGGCGCCCGCCCATCTGCGCGGCTCGGCGTTCGGCCTGTTCGCCCTGATCTCGGGCCTGATCGCCTTGGCGGGCAATGTCGCGGCGGGCCTGTTGTGGGACGGCTTCGGGCCGCAGGCGACCTTCGCCGTCGGCGCAGTGTTGAGCCTCGTCTGCGCTCTGGGCGTCGCCGGGTGGATGCGGCGTCAGGCGGCGCACAGCCGCTCCAGCGCCTCGGAGTAACGACGCGACAGCGGGGCCTCCAGCGCGCCCAGCTCCACGGTCCAGTCGCCTGACCCTTCAGGCCGCAGGCCGGTCATTCGCGCGGCGTTGACCAGCCAGCCCCGGTGCGTCCGCACGAAGCCGAAGCGCGCCAGCTCGCCCTCGACCGCCGACAGGGTGACGCGCATCAGGGGCCTGCGCCCGTCGGCCAGGACGAACTCGACGTAGTTGCCCGCCGAGGTCGCGGCCAGAATGTCGTCCAGCGGCGCCCGGATCAGCCGCGTCCCGTCGCGGATGTCGAAGCTGACGGGCCGCAGCGGCGTCTCGCGCGCCTCGCGCAGGCTGCGCACGCCCCAGAAGACGCCGATGAACAGGGCGTAGCTCAGCATGTCCTTACGCAGTTCATAGACGAAGCGCTCGATAGGCGGGCCATAGTCATAGACCTCGCCCAGCAGGGCGTAGACGCCGTGCCGCATCGCCACCATCAGCACGACGTGCAGCAGGCTGTAGAGGCAGGCGGCGCCCAGATGCACGGCCAGAAACCGCCCTCGCGCCCGCCAGCCTTCGTGCAGCAGGGACGACGGCGCCGCGCCCGCCGCCCGCCACGGCAGCCAGATCAACAGCATCAGCGCCAGCGCGCTGGACCCCTCCCACAGCCACGGCGCCCAGGGGCGCAGGCCTGGCCAGTCGGCCAGCACGGTCAGGGCGTTGACCACCAGAAACGCCAGGGTGACGGCGAGCAGGATCGAACCCCCGGCCAGCAGGTCGCGCCGGTCCGCCCCGTTCGTCCCGACAGGCGCGCCGCTCGTCCCCGCCGGCGGCGATCCGGCCCCCGGACCCGACCGAACGGCCCCAACGCCTTGTCGGGGATGCGGCGCACGCGGCACGGCCGATGGCGTCGTTTCCGTCATTTCAGGTCGCCCATGTCGTCAGAACCCCTCGCACCCGAACCCCTCGCAGCGATGCGCCGCCATGACCTGGACTGGATCCGGGTCGGGGCCTTCATGCTGCTGATCCTCTATCACGTCGGCATGTTCTACGTGCCTTGGGACTGGCATGTGAACAGCCCGCAGCCGGTCGAATGGCTGGAGCCGGTGATGCAACTGACCAATCCCTGGCGGCTGACCCTGCTGTTTCTGGTCTCGGGCGCCGCGACCCGGTTCCTGTTCGACAGCTTCCAACGCGAAGGGAAGGGCGCCGCACGCCGTTTCGCGGGGTCGCGCAGTTGGCGCCTGCTGCCGCCGCTGCTGTTCGCCATGTTCGTGATCGTGCCGCCGCAGTCCTATTACGAAGTGGTCCAGGCGGCGCAGGGACTGGGCGTGGTCGATCCGGCGCGCTCGCCCTGGCTGGCGGACTTCTGGCTGAAGTACGCTACAGCGTCCGGCGGCTGGTGCGACGCCGACGGCTGCCTGATCACGCCGACGTGGAACCACATGTGGTTCGTGGCCTATCTGTTCATCTACAGCTTGGTGCTGGCGGGGCTGCTGGCGTTCGGACGCGGCTGGCTGCCTGTGATCCAGTCCGGGCTGGAGCGCGCCTTGAAGGGCTGGGGCCTGCTGATCTGGCCGGTGTTGTGGCTGTTCCTGCTGCGCTGGACCCTGGCTCGCCTCTTCCCGACGACCCACGCCCTGACCGACGACTGGTACAACCACGCGGTGTCGTTCAGCGCCTTCCTGTTCGGCTTTCTCAGCATGCGCTCGGCGGTGCTGAAGGCGGCCTATGAGCGGCTGCGGCGACCGGCGCTGATCCTGGCCCTGTGCGCCTGGGCGGGATGGGCGGCCTATGCCTGGACCTATCGCGACGCGGGAACCCCGCCTGAGGCGTTGAGGGCCGCCATGCGACTGATCTACGCCATCGACCAATGGGCCTTCATCGCCGCCGTGCTGGGCTATGGCGCGCGCTATCTGAACCGGGGCGGGCCGTGGCTGCGCTATCTGACGGGCGGCGTCTTCTGCTTCTACATCGTGCACCAGACGATCACCGTGGTCGCGGCCTACCACCTGTCGAAGCTGGCTCTGCCGCAGGGGCTGGAGGCGGGGCTGCTGATCGCCGTCACCTTCAGCGGCTGCTGGGCCGCCTATGAGGTCGCGCGCCGCCTGGGACCGCTGGGCCTGCTGCTGGGCGTGAAGACCCCGCTTGCGCGCCGGGATCGTCCCGCTAGGCTCGATCGCCAGAAACAGCAGCCGGTCGGACAAGACGGATGACGATACGCACGAAGCCCCCATTTCCCTGGTTGCTGGCCCTGACCTGGCTGGTGCTGCTGGGCGCGGCCGTCGGGGGCTTCCTGACCGGGGAGTTCAGCGTCACCTTCGTCGGCGCCGGGACGTTTCTGCTGACCCTGATTCCGTTCTGGCTGGCGCCGCGCATCGGGCTGAACCTGCCGATCGGCTTCGTCACCGCGATCGCCGTCTTCCTGTGCGCCACCCTGTTTCTGGGCGAGATGGGCGACTTCTACGAGCGCTATTGGTGGTGGGACGTGGTGCTGCACGGCGGCTCGGCCGTGGCCTTCGGCCTGGTCGGCGCCCTGTTAATGCTGATGCTGGTGCAGGGCCGCCAGTTGAAGGCCGCGCCCCTGACGGTGGCCTTCTTCGCCTTCTGCTTCGCCGTGACCATCGGCGCCCTGTGGGAGATCTGGGAGTTCATGCTGGACCAGGTGTTCGGCCTCAACACCCAGAAGTCCGGCCTGGTCGACACCATGTGGGATCTGATCGTGGATTCCATCGGCGCCCTGATCGGGGCGGGCGCCGGTTGGGCCTATCTGAAAGGGCGCCAGGGCGGGCCGCTGGTGCGGGCCATGCGCGCTTTCATCGACAAGAATCGGCGGCTGTTCGGCGGCTGAAGAGGCCTATTCCGCCAGCCGCCCTTTCGCCTCATCGGCGGAGAAGACCACCGACGGGTCCGGCTCGCTGCACTCAAGGCCGGGGCGGTTCAGGCGGCGCAGGACATGGCGCAGGATGTTCAGCCGCGCCGTCTTTTTCTGATCCGTCGCCACCACGGTCCAGGGCGCATAGTCCAGATGCGTGCGCTTCAGCATCTCGTCGCGGGCGGCGGAATAGGCGCTCCAGCGGGCCTGGGCCTCGGCGTCCAGGGACGAGACCTTGAACCGTTTCAGCGGGTGGTCGACGCGCTCCTCCAGGCGGCGGGCCTGTTCGTCGCGGCTGATGTCCAGCCACAGCTTGATCAGGATGACGCCCGACTGGGTCAGCATCCGCTCGAAATGCGGGGCGTCGTGCAGGAAGCGCTCATGCTGCTCGGGCGTGCAGAAGCCCATGACCGCCTCGACCCCGGCCCGATTGTACCAGGAGCGGTTGAAGATCACGATCTCGCCCGCCGCCGGCAGATGGGCGGCGTAGCGCTGGAAATACCATTGCGTCGTTTCGCGCTCGGTCGGCTTGGGCAGGGCGACGACGCGCGTCTGCCGCGGGGCCATGTATTCGGTCATCCGCTTGATCGCCCCGTCCTTGCCGGCGGCGTCGCGCCCCTCGAAGACGATGACGACCTTCAGCCCCTGTTCGATGGCCCAGGCCTGGGTCTCGACCATCTGGATCTGCAGGGCTTCCAGGATGTCGGCGTAGTCGTCCTTGGCCATGGGCGTGTCCTTGTGTCGCGATCGACCAACCTTGCGGCGAATTCACTGGCGTCGCCAGCCTTGCCGTTCAGGGTGCAACGCAAAAGGAGCCGAAAATGATCAATCGTCGTCATGTCCTGGCCGTCGGCGCCGCGGCCGCAGTCGCGCCATCGGCGGCGCGCGCCCAAGGCGAAGGAGCGTTCGACGCCGCCCTGACGACGGCCTTCGACGGGGTCAAGCCGATCGCCCTGGCGGGCGGGGTCGTGACGGCCCAAGGACTGACCTGGTCCGGTGTGCGCGGCGTGCGGCGCGCGGGAGGGGACGATCCGGCGACGACGGACGACTGTTGGCACCTGGGCTCCAACACCAAGGCGATGACGGCGGCGCTGTTCGCCCGCCTGGTCGAGCAGGGACGGGCGCGCCGGGCCATGCCGCTGGCTGAAGCCTTTCCCGACCTGACGATCGACGCGGGCTGGGACGGCGCGACGCTGGACGACTTCATGACCCACACGGCGGGGCTGAAGGACGAGGCGGTCATGGGCATGGCCTGGCTGATGACCGCCCGCGCCGACCCTCAATCCCTGCCCGCACAGCGCCGCGCCATCGTCGAGAAGGCGCTGGCCGCTCCGCCGTCCGGCGCGCGCGGGGCGTTCGCCTATGGCAACGCCAACTATGTGCTGGTCGGAGCGGCGATCGAGGCCGTCACCGGCGGCTCGTGGGAAGAGGCCATGCAGGCCGAGGTGTTCGGCCCTCTAGGCCTGGCCTCGGCGGGGTTCGGCGCGCCGGCTGGAAGCGACAACGCCTGGGGGCACCGCCGCATGGGCGAGACGGCCGTGTCGATGGACCCGGTCGATCCGGGTTCGGACAATCCTCTGGCGCTCGGCCCGGCGGGCACGGTTCACATGACGGCGGCCGACTACGCCCGCTTTCTACAGGTCTTCCTGACCGAAGGCGGCGGCTGGCTGAAACCGGAGACGGTGCGGCGTCTCGTCACGCCGGGCGAAGGGCGCAACTACGCCCATGGCTGGATCGTCCTGCCGCCCCAGCCGTGGGCCAAGGGGCTCGTAATCGCGCATGAGGGCTCGAACACCCTGTGGCACGCCATCGCCCTGGTCGATCCGGCGGGCGGCCGGGCCGTCTTCGGCCTGTCCAACGACGGCGGGCGCGGCGGCCCGGCCTGTCAGGCCATGGCTATGGAAATGCTGGGTATCTGAGCCCGCTATAGCCGCTTCTGCGCTTCAGGAGCGGCGTTTCTTCGGTGTTTGCACGGGGCGGAACGTCGTCTGTTCGGCCATGTGCAGTCGTCGGACCTCATCACTGCGCGTCGGTGCGTGGTCGGTTGGGCGCCAAGAAGCGCAAGCTGCGCGCGTCGCGGCGAAATTAACTGTAAAGCCTGTCGGCTCGGTTTCGCTTTACAGTTGACCGCTGTGGATAGTCGGGTGACAACATCGCCGCAGTCCGGATTTCACGTGGGGTCCAAACCCGCGTCTTGCTCCTTCGCCTGAACGAGCTTGTCCAGATGGGCTGACGGGCGATCCTGCTAGGACGTCCGCCTGGAAAAGCGCGTTTACGGAGACGCAATATGGCGACCGGCACGGTCAAGTGGTTCAACCCCACGAAGGGCTTCGGCTTCATTCAACCCGACACGGGCGGCGCGGACGTTTTCGTCCACATCACCGCCGTGCAAAAGGCGGGTCTGGTGGGTCTCGATGACAACGCCAAGGTCGAGTACGAGCTGGAAACCCAGCGCGGCAAGACTTCGGCCGTGGATCTCAAGCTCCTCTAAGGCCTTACGGACCTTCTGGTTCGTGAAAAGAAGAAGACGCGGAGGGCGACCTCCGCGTCTTTTTTTGTCGCGCCTCGCAGGGATCGACCCTGGGCGCCGATGGTTGTCTCTCGGAACGGGAGAAACACCATGCTCAAGGACAAGAACTCTTCGGCCATCGTTGCGGTTAAGGATCTGGAGCGCGCCAGGGCCTTCTATTCCGACGTGCTGGGTCTGAACCTGGCGGACACCGGCATGGACGGGGTGCTGGGCTATCGCACCGGGAACACCTGGCTGACGGTCTACCGCTCGGACTTCGCCGGGACGAACCAGGCCAACGCCGTGACCTGGGACGTGGGCGTCGAGGTGGACGACATCGTCGCCGATCTCAAGACCAAGGGCGTCGTCTTTGAACGCTATGACGGCATGGCGCATGACGGCGATGTCCATGTCGCCGGGCCGCTGCGTCTGGCCTGGTTCAAGGATCCGGACGGCAACATCCTGCACCTGGTCGGCGGCGCGGGCGGGGCCTAGCCCTCCAGAGAGACGACCGGCTGGCTGACGGCGGCGCCCTTGCCGCGCGCCTTCAGCCAGGCGCGGATGCGGTTCTGGATCGGCTGGTCGATCAGATAGTGCAGGCCGAAGGCGAAGACGAAGGCCGCCAGCACGCCCAGAGCCCACAGGCCCCAGCGCCAGGCCTCGCCCAGCGCCAGCTTGTCGGCGAAGGCCTCGGCCAGGCCGAACCAGGCGATGCGCACCACTTCGTTCGAGATGAACATGGAGAAGGAGACCATGGCCGCCGCCTCGACCAGCTTCGACGGCCGCTTGGTCGGCACGGCGCCCGCCGCCAGGATGATGACGGAGATGAAGACCAGCGACAGAAGGGCGTTCTTGTCGAAATACTGGGCCACAGCCAGGCCGACGGCGGCCAGCACCCCGGCCCAGCCGGCGATGCGGGCGTTGATCCACACGCCTTGCGCGAACCAGGCCAGTCCCATGCCCAGGATGAACAGGGGCAGGGCGCGCCAGATGCCCAGGTTCAGCGGCATCTGATAGACGGGATATTTCAGGATCGCCCAGCTCAGTTCATTGGCGGCCAGATAGCCGACGATGACCAGGATCAGCGCCGTCCACGGCCCGATCCGGCTGAGACCTCGCAGCACGAAGGGGAAGGCGACGTAGCAGCCCAGCAGGGCCGAGATCGACCAGGTCGGGGCGTTCCAGCCCAGGCCGCCGTGCACGCCGAACGACTGCAACAGGGCCGCCTGGGCGGGAAGCTGATCCCAGGCGAACCACTCGGGATGGCTGGGCGGCATGCCCGCGGCGGTCGCCGCCAGCACCAGCGCCACCAGCAGGCCCAGCACGATCAGATGCGCCGGATAGACCCTCAAGGCCCGCTTGATGAAGAAGTCGGTCTTGGACATTCGGCCCGAGCCGACCGCGCGGCCATAGACCCGCATCAGCACGTATCCGCTGTCGATCAGGAAGAAGTTGGTCAGCAGGAAGCCGCCGCGCTCGAACACGGGATGCAGCCCTTCGGCCAGGGGGACGGGCGCCGACATCTGGAAGTGATGCAGGATGATCAGGGCGGCCACGATGAAACGCAGCGCGTCCAGCCAGCCTCCGCGCATGATTGGCGGCGGTTCATTCCGGGACGAAAATACAGCCTGCAGCATCACGACCCCCTTGTTCGAATGCTGTTACGCAAGAACGGGGCCGTTGCCCTCCTTCTCACGGGGAGAAGGAGGGCAGGATCTCTTATCCTCGCACCAGACGCAGGAATTCCTCGCGTGTGCGCGGGTCTTCGCGAACGGCGCCCAGCAGGCAGCTGGTCGACAGGCTGGCGCCGGGGACGTCGACGCCGCGCATGGTCATGCAGCTGTGCTCGGCTTCGATGACCACGCCGACGCCGTGGGGGCGCAGCACGTCCTGGATGGCGTTGGCGATCTCGGACGTCATCTTCTCCTGAATCTGCAGGCGCCGGGCGTAGCCGCGCACCACGCGGGCCAGCTTGGAGATGCCGACGACCCGGTCGGTCGGCAGATAGGCGACGTGCGCCTTACCCACCACCGGCAGCATGTGATGCTCGCAGAAGCTGATGAAGCGGATGTCCTTCAGGACCACCAGCTCGTCATAGCCGCCGACCTCCTCGAAGGTCTTCTCCAGATAGTCGCGCGGTTCGACTTCATAGCCCTGGAACAGCTCGCGATAGGACTTGGCCACGCGCTTGGGCGTCTCGATCAGGCCTTCGCGTGCAGGATTGTCGCCGGCCCAGCGGATCAGGGTGCGGACGGCGGCTTCGGCTTCTTCCTGGGAAACGGCGGGGGAGGAGGGGGTCTGGTCGCTCATGACAGGCTGCATACCTCCCCTGCACAGGTTTTGGAAACGGCGCCGCTGTTTAAAACGGCTTCTGCCCCGATCAGGGCAGGCGGACCAGTTCGACGCGGCGATTGCGGGCGCGGCCTTCGTCGCTGGCGTTGTCGGCCACAGGCTTGTCGGCGCCGAAGCCCTTGGCCTCCAGCCGCTTGGCGTCGATCCCCTGCTGCGTCAGGGCGGCGACCACGGCGCGGGCGCGTTCTTCGGACAGCGGACGGTTGCGGGCGGGCGCGCCGGTGTTGTCGGTGTGGCCCTCGACGGACAGGCGCAGGCCAGCTTCGTCCTTCAGCATCTGGGCCATGGCGTCGATCTGAGGACGCGAGGCGTCCAGGATGTCGGCCTTGTCCAGCGCGAACTCGACCGGCACCGCGACGCGGCCGTCGGCGGCGATCTTGCGCGCCAGTTCGCTGGCGGGCAGCAGGCCGGCGGTCGGCGCCAGGGCCTTGGCCTCGACCACCGCCATCGAGCCTTGCGCGCTGCCGACATACAGGTGGACCCAGACCGTGCGGTCCGCCTGGCGGATCACCCAGGTCTGCGACGGGCCGTTATAGATGTCGCCGATGCCGTTCAGGGACGCCATCTGCACCGCCTCGGGCAGGGCGTGGGCGGCTTCATTAGGAATTTGGCCGTCAAAGATGCGAACGGCGCCCGCCTCTTTCAGCGCGTGCTCCATGTTCCGCAGCAGCTCCAGCCGCGAGAAGCTCTTGCCGGTGTCATTGGTGATCTGGGTCTGATGAACGCGGCCTTCGATCATTTCGAACCGGGCGCCGGTCCAGAAGGGGAAGTTGGCGAAGTCGTGCGCCTCGCTGTTCTGCGGCTTGTAGCCGTCGGGCAGGCGCAGATAGGGGAAGTCGCCCAGGCTGGCGCTCGACAGGGCCACGCTGTTCACGTCGAAGGGACCGGCGGCGGCCGGGGCGCCCTCGGCCGGAGCCGTCGCCGCTTCAGTCTGTTCCGGCGCCTTGTTGTCGCACGCGGCGACCAGCAAGGCCGAGGTCGCGATCGTCAGGACGGAGGCGAGACGCAGGAACGGTTTCATGAGGCATCCTTCAGGCGTTGATCGGGGGGAGGGTGAAACCGTTCGTCTAGTCGCCGCCGTTGTCAATCGCATGAAGGGGCATCGACCGGAACATCGGTCTCATTTCATCGTCCTAACGTCGCGTTAACCATCCTGTCGGCATTTTCTGCCCACTGTCCCGTGCTTGTGTTCGGGGCGCTTCGGGGATCGGCGATGAGCGGCGCGGAAGTTCTGGATGTGGGTCGCGACGCCCTGTGGCTGACGATCCAGCTGTGCCTGCCGGCCCTGATCGTGGCCCTGGTGGTCGGCGTGGCCATCGGCCTGTTCCAGGCCCTGACCCAGATCCAGGAGCAGACCCTGGTCTATGCGCCCAAGATCATCGCCATCTTCGTGTCCCTGCTGCTGTTCCTGCCGCTGATGGGCGCGCTGCTGGGCGGTTTCATGCGCGAGATCGCCGCCCGCATCGCGGGCATGTAGGGCGAGGCTGTAGGGCAGGGACATGGAGCCTTACGCCACGGCGGAACAGGTCTGGGCCGGGGGGCTGATCTTCGCGCGCGTCGGCGCGATCCTGATGCTGTTGCCGGGCTTCGGCGAATCCTATGTGCCGCCGCGGGTGCGCCTGTCGCTGGCGCTGGTGCTGTCGCTGGCGCTGTGGCCCATCGTGGGCGCCAGCCTGCCGGCCCTGCCCGCGACCCTGGGCGCCACCGTCGGCTGGGTGATGCGCGAGGTGCTGACCGGCCTGGCCATCGGCGCCATCCTGCGCAGCTTCATGACCGCCTTGACCACGGCGGGCGAGATTGTCTCCCTGCAGACGACGCTGGGCTTCTCCCAGACCGCCAACCCCCTGCAGGCCCAGCCGGGGACGACCCTGTCGGCCTTCCTGATGCTGCTGGGCGTGACCCTGGTGTTCGCCACCAACACCCATCACCTGTTCATCGGCGGCATGGTCGGCTCGTATGAGGCCATCGCCCCTGCCAAGCCGCTGATCGTGTCGGACTTCACCCAGATGGCGGTGAAGACCCTGAGCCAGAGCTTCATGCTCGGGGTGCAACTGGCGGCGCCGGTTCTGGTCTTCGCCCTGATCTTCAACCTGGCCTCGGGCCTAGTGGCGCGGGTCATGCCCAGCTTCCAGGTCTATTTCGCCGCCGCGCCCCTGAGCGTCATCCTGGGCCTGTCGGTGTTCACGCTCAGCCTGGGCGTGGTGGGGACCGTCTTCATCGACCGCTACCGTTCGGTGGCGGCCTTCTTCACGGGAGGCGCCGTTGGCTGACGGCCCCGATCCCGAGTCGAAAACAGAAGACGCCACCCCGCGAAAACTCGAAGAGGCGCGGAAAAAGGGCGATGTCGCCAAGTCGCCGGACGTGGCGGCGGCCCTGTCTCTGGCCGGGGCGGCCGGCGTGCTGCTGGCGGGCGGCGGCTGGTTCTCGACTCGGATCGCCGAGGCGCTGACGCCCTTCCTGGCCCAGCCGCACGCCATGATCGGCGGGCTGGAGGCGGGCGGAGGCGTCGAGATCGGCATGCACGCCGTCTGGGCGGCGGCGCCGTTCCTGGCGGCCCTGATGTTTGCGGTCATCCTGGGCGGGGTCGGCGGCAATCTGGCTCAGTCGGGCCTCATCTTCACCGCCGACAAGGTCAAGCCGAAGTGGTCCAAGGTGAACCCGCTGGAGGGCTTCAAGCGCATCTTCGGCCCGGACGGCCTGGTGCAGTTCCTCAAGACCTTCATCAAGCTGGTCGCCATCGGCGCCGTCTGCTGGTGGGTGCTGAAGCCTCACGCGCGCGAGCTCGAGAACCTGGCCGCCATGAGCCCGGCGATGATCCTGCCGTTCGCGCGCGATCTGGCGCTGGCGCTGATGCTGTCGGCCCTGGTCTTCCTGTCGCTGACGGCGGGGGCTGACTATCTGTGGCAGCGGATGCGCTTCGCCAAGCGGATGCGGATGACCAAGGAAGAGCTGAAGGAAGACTTCAAACAGTCCGACGGCGACCCGCACGTCAAAGCCAAGCTGCGTCAGATCCGCATGCAGCGCGGCCGCCAGCGGATGATGCAGGCTGTACCCGACGCCACCGTCATCATCACCAACCCGACCCACTATTCGGTCGCCCTGCGTTATGAGCCGGACAAGGGCGACGGCGCGCCGGTCTGCGTCGCCAAGGGCGTGGACGCCCTGGCCTTGCGCATCCGCGAGGTGGCCAGGGAGCACAAGGTGCCCATCGTCGAGAACGTGCCCCTGGCCCGCGCCCTCTATGCGGCGGTCGAGGTGGACGGCGTCATCCCGCGCGAACATTTCGAGGCGGCCGCCAAGGTCATCGGCTTCGTCATGCAGCAAAGGAAGCGGCGATGAAGGCGACGGCGGAGGAACGGCGTATGCTGACGAACCCTGATTCGCGCGGGCGAGACGCCATGACCATTTCCCGACCGCAAGACCGCCAGAAGACCAGCATCGCCGGCCGCCCGCGCTTCGATCCGTGGCTGGCCGCGATGGCGGTCGGCTTCGCCCTGGCCATCGCGGCCATCGCCTATCCGGCGTTCCGGGCCAGCGCCTTCACCGCGCCGGGGCTGATCCTGATCTTCGCAGCGGGGGCGACGGCGCTGATCTGGCTGTCGGCGTTCGGCCGGTCCGAGCGGCGGCCCGCCTCGGGCGATGCGGCGGTCGAGATGCTGGACGCCATGGCCGAACCCGCCGCCCTGGTGCAGCCGTCGGGGCAGGTGCTGGCCTATAACGCCGCCTGGGCCGAGGAGAACGGGACCGTCACCACCCTGCCCAGAGCCGGCAAGGGGGGCGGTAAGTCCGCTCAGGCCCTCTACATGGCCTTCGCCCAGGCGCGCGAGGGGCATCAGGGCCGCGCCATCGTCCAGATCGGCGCGCGCGAGATCGAGGTGCTGATCGGCCAGGCGGGGCAGGGGCGCTTCCTCGTCCGCGCCGCGCCGGAGGCCGTCCTGCCGCTGGCGCCGTCCGCGCCCGCCGCGCCCCAGCCCGCCGCCCCGACCGGCGAGGCGCGGGCCATGGCCGCCGGCGCGCCGTTCGGCTCAGCCGTCATCGGCGGCGAAGACCTGTTCGCGGGCCGGGTCGAGGAGCCGAACGCGGCCCTGGCCCTGCTGACCGGCCCGGCGGCCTCGGGCGACGCCGCCTTCGGCCATCTGTTCGACCCGGCGGGCGTGGCCGAGGCCAGAACCAAGCTGGAGGCCGGGTCGTCCGGCCCGATCGAGCTGATCGCCCGCGCCCACCCGGATCGCCAGCTGCACCTCTATGTCGCGCCCGAAGGCGATCGGCGCCGCGTCTGGCTGTTCGACGTGGCGGCGCAGAAGTCGATGGAGCTGCAGCTGTCGCAGGCCCAGAAGATGCAGGCCGTGGGCCAGCTGGCGGGCGGGGTCGCGCACGACTTCAACAACCTGCTGACGGCGATCCAACTGCAACTGTCGGGCCTGCTGGAGCGCCACCCGGTCGGCGATCCCTCTTATGAGGGGCTGAACGAGATCCGCCAGACGGCCATCCGCGCCGCTGATCTGGTGCGCAAGCTGCTGGCCTTCTCGCGCAAGTCGACGGTGCGACGCGAGCGGCTGGACCTGGGCGAACTGGTCGGCGAGTTCGCCGTCCTGCTGCGCCGCCTGCTGCGCGAGGACGTGCGGCTGGAGACCGACTACGGCCGCGACCTGCCGCTGGTGCTGGCCGACAAGAGCCAGTTGGAGACGGCGGTGATGAACCTGGCCGTCAACGCCCGCGACGCCATGCGCGGCGTGGTCGAACCCGGCGCCGGCGTGGTCACGATCAAGACCCGCCGTCTGACCGGCGCTCAGGCCCGCGACATGGGCTGGCGCGAGGCGACGGACGAGGTCGCCCTGATCGAGGTGTCGGACACCGGCCCAGGCGTGCCGACGGCCCTGCTGGATAAGATCTTCGAGCCCTTCTTCACCACCAAGGCGGTGAATGAGGGGACGGGCATGGGTCTGGCCACCGTCTACGGCATCGCCCAGCAGGCGGGCGGCCACATCACCGTCGCCAATCTGGACGGCGCCGGCGCCGCCTTCCGCATCTTCCTGCCCGCCGCCACGGCTGAGGAACTGGTCGAGGCGCCCGCGGTCGAGAAGGTCGTCAAGGCGCCGCGCGACCTGTCAGGCGCGGGCCGCATTCTGTTCGTGGAGGACGAGGCCGCCGTGCGCGGCATCGCCGCTCGCCTGCTGCGCCAGCGCGGCTATGAGGTGATCGAGGCCGCCGATGGCGAGGAGGCCCTGATCCTGGCCGAGGAATGGGCGGGCCAGATCGACATGCTGATTTCGGACGTCATCATGCCGGGGCTGGACGGGCCTTCGCTGCTCAGGAAGGCGCGGCCCTTCCTGGGCGACGCCCCTGTCATGTTCATCTCGGGCTATGCCGAGAGCGACTTCTCGGATCTGTTGCAGGACGAGGTCGGGGTGTCCTTCCTGCCCAAGCCGTTGGACATCAAGACCCTGGCCGAACGGGTGAAGCAGGAACTGCACGCGGGCTGACGACGGGCGAGGGCGTCAGGCCCTCATGTCCAGCCGTTCCTCCGGCGACCAACGGCGTTCCCGCGCGGCCTCATGCAGGGTGTCGGCGAGGTCCAGCAGGTGATGGCGGCGAAGGCGCGGAATCACTTCCAGCAGTTGCAAGCGCAGGCTTTCGGCTTCGACGTCCGACAGCAGGGCGTTTCGCGAAGAGGCGCGATCAGGCATGACGCATCCCCCTGAGTAAGCGACCTGAAAAGAGGGTCTGGGGCGTTCGGGAAACGGCTGTTTCGCTCTTTCGGTTCCGAAAAGCGGTTTCGCCTCAAGAATTGTGAACAAAGGCGACGTTCAAGGCTTGGGTCTGGCGCGCGCGGCCCTAGATAGGGTCCAGAGGAATCAAACGCCGTAAAGAGGAGTCTCCCATGGCCTTCACCCTGCCCCCGCTGCCCTACGCCTATGACGCGCTGGAGCCGGCCATCGACAAGGAGACGATGACCTTCCACCACGACAAGCACCATCAGACCTATGTCGACAACCTGAACAAGTTCGTCGACGCCACGCCGGAGGCGCAGGGCAAGTCGCTGGAAGACATCTTCGCGATCATGTCCAAGCTGCCGAAGCCGATCCGCAACAACGGCGGCGGCGTGTGGAACCACAGCCTGTTCTGGGAGCTGCTGGCCCCAGTCGGCGCGGGCGGCGAGCCCTCGGCCGAACTGGCCGCCAAGATTGACGCCGAACTGGGCGGCATGGACAAGTTCAAGGCTGACTTCGACGCCGCCGGCGCCGGTCAGTTCGGTTCGGGCTGGGCCTGGCTGATCCTTCAGGACGGCAAGTTGAAGGTCACCTCGACCCCGAACCAGGACAACCCGCTGATGGACGACGCGGCCGAGAAGGGCGCCGTCCTGCTGGCCGCCGACGTGTGGGAGCACGCCTACTACCTCAAGTACCAGAACCGCCGGGTCGACTACCTGAAGGCCTTCTGGTCGGTGGTGAACTGGAACAAGGTCAACGAACTGTACGAAGCCGCCAAGGGCTGATGCAGACCAGACGCCCCGCCGATCCCGGCGGGGCGTTTTTCTTTCGGGGGGCGAGGATGACTCCATATTTGAAACTGGCCGCTTCGGGGCTTGTGCTGGGTCTTCTGATCGGCGCCGGCGCCTGCCAGCAGCAGCCCAAGTCCGACGAACAGGGGCAAGGACAGGCGGTCGTCGCCGCGGCCTCGCCCGACGTGCGTCCCTTTACGGTGGGCGAGCTGAAGCTGGCGGCTCTGCGGGACGGCGAGATCGTCGTGCCGGTGGCGCAAACCCCATGGGTCGAAGCCGGGGCCAAGGCTGAAGAGATCACCGCCCTTCTGACGGCGGGCGGCGCGCCGACGGACGCGGTCCATCTGCCGGTGCAGCCGTTGCTGGTGCGCGACGGCGATCGCGTGGTGCTGATCGACGCCGGGGCGGGCGGTCAGATGGGGACGGCCAATTTGCTGGTCGGTTCGCTGCGGGCTGCGGGCGTCGAACCGGCGCAGGTGACGGATATTCTGATCTCCCACGCCCACGGCGACCATGTCGGCGGCCTGGTCGACGCCGAGGGCACCCTGGTCTTTCCTAATGCGGTGATCCGCATGAGCGCGCCGGAATGGGGCGCGGCCCAGGCCAGCGCCGAAGCGCACGGCGCCGGGCCTCTGGTGGCGGCCATTAAGTCGAAGGTCGAAACCTTCCAGCCGGGCGCGCAGGTCACGCCCTCGATCCGCGCCGTGCCGTTGAAGGGGCACACGCCGGGCCACTCCGGCTATGAAATCGCCTCCGGCTCCGAGCGTCTGCTCTATCTCGGCGACGCCCTGCACAGCTCCATCATTTCGGTTCCTCGTCCCGACCTGGCCCTGGTCTGGGACAGCGACCGCGCTGCGGGGGCCGCGACACGGCGTGAGATCCTTGAGCGCGGCGCGACCGAACGGCTGCGTCTGTACGGCGTTCACTTCCCCTTCCCGGGCCTGGGTCGGATCGAGCGCCGGGGCGAGGGCTACGTCTGGGTCGCGGAGGCGGGGCCCGCCGTCTGATCGGCGCTCAGTCGCCTTCTTCCGCCAGAAGCGCCGCCAGCCGCGCCTCGCCGTCCGTGATCGCCTGACGCTTCAGGGCGTCCGGCGCATAGGCGCGGCCGTCCAGAACGATGTGGCGCAGGCGGCGCGTGTCGCGAATATCGCGCGATGGGTCGCCCTCGACGATCAGCAGGTCGGCGCGGCGGCCCACGGCGATGCGGCCGATGTCGTCGCGCTTCAGGATGTCGGCCGCCGTTCCCGTCGCGGCCGACAGCGCCTGCAGGGGGCTGAGGCCCGCGCGGGTCATCAGCTCCATCTCCAGGTGCAGGCCTCCGCCGGGCAGGTTGTAGGCGCCGGCGGGCGTGTCCGAACCGGCGCCGATGCGGCCGCCCAGTTGGGCCAGACGCAGGGCCACGGCCGCGCCGACGCGGGCGTCCTGCCTCGCCTTGCTGTTGCTCTCGGCATCGGCGTGGAAATGCTGATGCACGCCGCGCCATTGCTGATCCAGACCGTCGCGGACCGTCCCTGCCGCATCGCCCAGCGGCAGATCGGTCAGCACCGGATCGGGCGACTGCGTCTCGGCGGTGAAATGGAAGACGGACAGGGTGGGGATCAGCGCCGTATCCGCCGCCAGCAGGGCGCGCGCCATCTGATCGATCAGCGCCGGATCCAGGCTTTCCGCCTCCAGATCGCCGCCCAGCCGGCGATAGGCCAGGGCCGCGCCGCTGGCGTGTTCAAGACTGTCCAGCCCCAGGGCGGCGGCCTGGAGCAGGTCGACTTCGGCGCCGCTGAGGCCGCGGGTCGAGGCCATGCCCAGGTCGGCCATCGTCGGCAGCCCCAGGTCTTTCGCGCGTCGGGCGGCGGCGGCGAAGGCGTCGGGCGGCGTTTGCTCGTACAGCTTGACCCAGTCGGCGCCTTCTGCGGCCAGGGCGTCGACGGCGGCGACGGCCTGCGCGGGCGTCGCGGCGATGAGCAGTTCTATCCCTTCCAGCGAGGGGCCGTCGGCGGCGCGCGCGGGCGAGGGCGCGTCCGGCGTCGCCTCGGGATAGAAGCGTTTGATGATGCTGTTCTCGCCGTCCAGCATCGGCCCGGCCCAGACCAGCCGCGCGTGCGGCGCGGGCAGGTCGTTCAGGGCGCGGGCCATCTCCGTTGTGGTGTTGGCCGACCGCACCGTGGTCACGCCCGAAGCCAGGAACCAGCCGTAGTAGTGCGGACGCGGGTGGACGTGCAGGTCGATCAGGCCGGGGATGATGCTGCCGTCGCCGGCGTCGATGACGGCTGCGCCGGGCGGCGTCGGGCAGTCGGCCGCGCGGCCGACGCAGGTGATGACGCCGTCCACGGCCACCACCCGCCCTCCGATAATCGGCGCCGCGCCCGAGCCGTCGATGACCCGCCCGGAGACCACCAGGGCGGCGGGCCGGTTCGCGTCGTGCGCCTGCGCCGCCGTCGCCGCCAGAACGGCCAGGGTCGCCGCCGTGAGCCAGGGTTTGCGTGTCATGCCGAGGGCCTCCCGAGTCGTTTCTTCTTATCGGCGGCAACTGCACGAACAGCGGCTTCAGGCTCAAGTTTCCTTTCTGTCATCTAGGAGGAGAGGCCGCCGACATTGACTCCAGGGGCCGTCGCCTTCATAAGCCCGGCCTTCTCGCACCGGGTTTCGCCCGAGGCGCGATGTCCATTACGGACGATGCGTGGACCGCCGTTGAGATCGCCGCTCCAATCGGGGAGCAGCCGGGCCGCATCATGATGAAGAGTGACACATGTCCAAGCGCCATAGCGCCAAGTACAAACTCGACCGGGCCATGGGTGAAAACCTGTGGGGTCGCGCCAAGTCTCCCGTCAACAAGCGTTCCTACGGCCCCGGCCAGCACGGCCAGCGCCGCAAGTCCAAGGTCTCGGACTTTGGTCTGCAGCTGAAGGCCAAGCAGAAGCTGAAGGGCTACTACGGCAACATCACCGAGAAGCAATTCGCGGCGACCTACGCTGAAGCCGCCCGTCGCAAGGGCAACACCTCGGAAAACCTGATCGGTCTGCTGGAATCGCGTCTGGACGCCATCGTCTACCGCGCCAAGTTCGTGCCGACCGTCTGGGCCGCCCGTCAGTTCGTCTCGCACGGCCACGTCACCGTCAACGGCAAGAAGGTCGACATCGGTTCGTACCGCGTGAAGGTTGGCGACGTCGTCGAGGTCAAGGAAAAGTCGCGCAACATGGCGCTGGTGCTCGAAGCCCAGCAGTCGAGCGAGCGTGATCTGCCTGACTATCTGGAACTGGGCGATCGTGGTTTCTCGGTCCGTTACGGCCGCGTGCCGGAACTGTCCGATGTGCCCTATCCGGTGAAGATGGAGCCGAACCTGGTCGTCGAATACTACTCCTCGTAAGTTCGACGATCCCGCCCGATCCGTCGGGTCGTGGTTCAAGACAAGAAAAGAGGCTCCGGCTCGCCGGGGCCTCTTTTTTAATCAGACGCAGCGGCGGTTCCCTTTTGGGCCAAACCAAGGCATGTTGCCCCTCGCTGTCAGGATCGAGCCGCAGGAGGCCGAGATGAGATATCGGATCGCTTTCTGCGTTGCCGTCGCGGCCCTGGCCGGGTGCGCCTCGAAGCCGGGCACCCTGGTGCGGACCGAGGGCATGCCGGGGCAGTTGGAGCCGATCCACGCCGCCGCCTTCACCCGCGATCTGGCCGTGTTCCGCGTCAGCTCGAACGGCTGCACCGACAAGAGCGACGTCAAGCCCTTCATCACCCAGCTCAAGGATTCGGCGGTCATCACCCTGCGTCGTCTGGACGAGGATCGCTGCAGCCGTCCGGTCCGGGGCGGGGTGCAGATGGAATGGACCTTCCAGGAACTGGGCCTGCCGCCCGGCGCCAACGTTCTGGTCAACAATCCTTACATGATGGACGGCGAGGCCGCGGCCGTCAGCCAGTAGAGGCTGAAGCGGCTTAAGGGCCGCTTTTTTCAATTTTCGTTATTCATATCGAGACAGCCAGGGTTAACGCCTTGGCTTTTAGGACATCAGACTCCCTATTCCCTACGGCGTCTTCCATGCGTGTCCTGACCTGTCTGACTGACGAGCACCATCTGGGGCTCGTCGCCCTGGCTGCCTTGATCTGCCTGCTGGGCAGCTTCATCACAACAGGACTGTTGCGGCGCGTTCGCGAAAACGGGGGATTGTCGCGTGTGTCGTGGCTGTTCCTGGGCGCCGTCGCGGGCGGGGCGACCATCTGGTGCACCCATTTCGTGGCCATGATCGCCTATCGACCGGGCGTCGAGACGGCCTATGAGCCGATGCTGACGGGCGTCTCCCTGGCGGTGGCGATCCTGGGCGTCGGCCTGGCCCTGGCGACGGCCTCCATGCGCCGCCGTTTCGCCGTCGAGGCGGGCGGCGCCCTGTTCGGCATGGCTGTGGCCGGGATGCACTTCGTCGGCATGGCCGCCCTGTCGGTCGAGGGCGTGGTGCATTGGTCGGCCGTCTATCTGGCGGTCTCCATTATCGGTTCGGTGGCGTTCGGCGCCCTGGCCTTCCGCCTGGCCTCGACCGAAGAACGCTTCGCGCGGCTGAAGGGCGGGGCGGCCATGGTGCTGGGCATCGTCTGCCTGCACTTCACGGCCATGGCGGCGATGACCGTCATTCCGCTGGGACCGCTGGACGGCATGCTGACGGGCGAGGACGCGCGCCATGTGCTGGCGCTGGGCGTCGCCGGCGTCGGTCTGCTGGTGCTGGGCGCCGGCGCCGCCAGCCACGCCCTGGATCGGGAAGCCCTGGCGCTGAACCGCGAGCGGCTGCAGTACCTGCTCGAGACCGGCGTCGACGGCATGGCGATCGAGCGCGACGGCGTCATCGTGGCCGTCAACGAAGTCCTGGCCGAGTTGGCCGGAACCGACCGTGACAGCCTGATCGGCGCCGATCTGGGGGATTGGGTGCAGGACGCCCACCGTCTCGACGACGGCGCTGTGACCCAGACCATTCTGATGGCCGGCGGTCAGGAGATTCCCGTCGAACTGTCGGCCCGTCGCGACCTGACGGCGCGCGGCCGCACCATGATCTACGCCGTGCGCGACCTGCGCGCCCGCATGGCCCAGGAACGTCGCATCGCCCACCTGGCCCGCAACGACAGCCTGACCGGCCTGCCCAACCGAGCCTCCTTCCTGGAGCGGCTGACGCGCCAGAAGCAGACGGCGGCCGAGGGCGAGAGCCTGGCTCTGTTCGCCCTGGACCTGGATCGGTTCAAGGAGGTCAACGACCTGTACGGGCACGCGGTCGGCGACCAGCTTTTGTGCATCATCGCCGAACGCATGAAGGGCGCCCTGCGCGAGGGGGAGTTCATCGCGCGCCAGGGCGGCGACGAGTTCCTGGCCCTGGCCTCGGTCGCGACCCGCGACGAAGCCCGCGCGGTGGCCGAGCGCCTGCGCCAGGCCGTGATCCAGACCGTGACGCTCGACCATGCCGACGTGTCGTGCGGCGCCAGCATCGGCGTCTCGCTGTGGCCGGAAGACGCCCAGGACGTGTCCACCCTGATCAACAACGCCGACCTGGCCATGTACCGGGCCAAGGCGTCGCTGACCCAGGACGTCTGCTTCTATGAGGCGGACATGGACCAGGCGGTCCGCGCCCGTCGCCGCGTGACCCAGGCCCTGCGCGAGGCGCTCGAGAACGAGCGGTTCGAACTGCACTATCAGGTCCAGGCCTCGGTCGAGACCGGCAAGGCCACCGGCTATGAAGTCCTGCTGCGCTGGAAGAACGATGAAGGCCGCTACATCTCGCCGGCCGACTTCATCCCCGTGGCCGAGGAGAACGGCCTGATCCTGCCGATCGGCGAGTGGGTGCTGCGTCAGGCCTGCCGCCAGGCCGCCGCCTGGGAGGAGCCGCATCGCATCGCGGTCAACCTGTCGCCGGTGCAGTTGAGCCACGTCGATCTGCCTCGTCTGGTGCATCAGATCCTGCTGGAGACCGGCCTTGCGCCGTCGCGCCTGGAGCTGGAGATCACCGAGACGGCCATGATCACCGACATGGCGCGCACCACCCATGTGCTGCGTCAGCTGAAGGCGCTGGGCGTGACCATCGCCATGGACGACTTCGGCACGGGCTATTCCTCGCTGTCGACGCTGAAGGCCTTCCCCTTCGACAAGATCAAGCTGGACCGCTCCTTCATGACCGAACTGGACGGCGAGGCGCCGCAGTCGCGGGCCATCATCCGCGCCGTTCTGACCATCGGCGAAAGCCTGTCGATCCCGGTCCTGGCCGAAGGCGTCGAGACCGCCGAGCAGTTGGCCTTCCTGCGCGCCCAGGGTTGCAATGAGGTGCAGGGCTACCTGCTCGGCCGCCCCCAACCCGAAGCCGACGCCCTGCACCACGGCGCGGCCTGGATCGACCTGGAGGAGACGGCGACAGCCGCGTGACGGGCGGCGATCCTTGCCGATTATTCACATGACCCTGCGACCCGGCGCTGGCAGGGTGCGGCCAAGTTAAAAAAAGGGACGCGTCTCATGCGCCGCATCATCATCGCCCTGGCCTTGGCGGCTGTCGCCGCGCCGGCTCTGTCGGGCTGCATCATCATCGCCACTGAGAAGCCGACCACGCGCGTCATACACACGCCGCCGGCGGAAGGCGCCTGATGCGCGGCGCTCTGCTGGCCGTCGGCGCCCTGCTGCCCTTGCTGGGCGGTTGCGTCATCTATTCCAATGGGGGCGGCGAGAAGGTTTCGGTCGTCACGGAGCCCAATATGGCCAAGACGGAAGTCGTGGAGGCGGTGCGCCGCGTCGACTTCGACGGCCAGCGCCTGAACGTCGTGGTCGGGTCCAACGGCTGCACCGAGGCGTCCAGTTTCGAAGTGCAGATCAAGGACTCTGATCCGGCTGAGCTGAAGTTGGTGCGTCGTACGCCCGACGTGTGCCGCGCCCTCGCGCCCGAGGGCGTGACGGTCAGCTGGACCTATGCCGAACTGGGCCTGGAAGCGGGCCAGCCGGTCCGGGTGATCAACCCGATCAGCCTGTAGGCGTCGCCTTCTCTTCGAGGGGGGACCGTTCTTCGGTCGAGACATATAGGGGGTGCGGGACTTGCGTTCCGCACCCCTTTTCCTTCGTCGTCAGGCGTCGAACGCGCCGGACAGGACGCCGAACAGCGGGTTCGGCTGCCCCTCGTCATTGAACAGCAGGGGGCTGTCCCGGCCGTCGTCGTTCTCGCCGCGACGCAGCCAGGAATCGCTGTCGCGCACGCCCCAGACGGTGAAGGCGAAGCGTTGTGCGGGGGGCAGGTTCATGAAGGCCTCGGCCAGTTCCGCCACGCGCGCCGTCTGCTGCTCGCGGCGCTGGGCGCGGGAACGCAGGTCCGGCATCCGGCCGCCGCGCTTCAGCGACGCATCCAGTTCGGAGACATGGATGGGCAGACCGAACTGGCGGGCCTCATTCATGAAGGCGGTGATCTGGCCCTTGGGGATTTCGATATCGAGGTGGGACTGGATGCCGATGCCCTGAACCGGGGCGCCCGCCTTCAGCAGCCGCTCGACCAGACGCAGGAAGGCCGCGCCCTTCTTGGGCGTGTTCTCCAGGTTGTAGTCGTTCAGGAACAGGGTCGCCTCAGGCGCGGCGATGCGCGCCTGTTCGAAGGCGCGGATGATATAGGCGTCCACGCCGCCCAGGCCCCGGCTCCAGACGCAGTCGCGATAGCCGCTTCCATCATCCTCGACCGGTTCGTTGACCACGTCCCAGCCGACGATCTGACTGCGCCAGCGCCCGGCCACCTCGGCGATATAGCGGTCATGCTCGGCGATGAAGCGCGGGCGGTCGTCGACAAGGGCGGTGAACCACGGGTGGTCCTGCGCGTACCAGATCAGGGCGTGGCCGAAGAGGCGGATGTCCAGATCGCGCGCGAAATAGGCGATGCGGTCCGGCGCGTCGAAGCGCAGGGAGCCGTCCTTCTGGAGGATGTACTCCATCTTCATCTCCCACTCGGGCGTGAGCTGGGAGAAGTGGGTGGAGACCAGCCGGAACCAGTCCTGATCCGACAGCTGGCCCGACATGGCGACGGTGCCGACCGGGAAGGGGGCGACGGCTTTCAGCGGCCGAACAGGGCCGGTCGGCGGCGTGGCGGGCGCCTCGCCCGCGCCGCAGGAGGCGAGCGCGAGGGTCGAGGCCAGCAGGGCGCGACGGTCGATCACGTCTAGCCCTCGGCGCGGCGACGCAGGCCCATTTCGTCATAGGCGGCGGCCTCGCGCTTGGCGGCGGCCGTCAGCTTGTTCAGCCGGGTGGTTTCGGCGACGTGCTCGAACTTCTTCAGCTCCTCGAAGGCGCCGGTCAGGGCGTCACGGGCGCCTTCCTCTTCGGCGGCGACGGCGGCGACCTCGGCCTCGGCGTCGGCGCGGCGCTGCTTCCAGCCGTTGAGATAGGCCTGCAGCATCATCCCGGAGGACGGATCGTGCCGCGCGTTCTCACGCTCGACCTCGGCCTCGGCGTCCAGCACGGCGACGCGCATCTCGGCCTCGGCCCTGCGGGCGCTGATCTCGGCCAGACGCTTCTGCAGCGTCTCGACCTCATAGTTGGAGATGCGGATCAGGGATTGGGCCCAGGTCGTCATGCGTCGTCTCCCGTGATCATTGGTCCACCATGCCCTGGTTCAGGATGGTTTCAAGTCTGTCGAAACTTTCGTTCAGGCGCGTCACGTCGTCCTTGTCCTGGGTCAAGAAACCTTCCAGGGCCGGATTCAGGGCGATGGCGCGGTCGACGATGGGGTCGGCCCCGGTGCGATAGGCCCCGATGCGGATCAGCTCTTCCATGTTGGAATAGGCGCTCAGGCACTGGCGCGCGCGGCGGTTCAGTTCGCGCTCGGGCGGGGACTGGTTGCCGGGCATGGTGCGGCTGACCGACTTCAGCACGTCGATGGCGGGGAAGCGGCCGCGTTCGGCGATCTTGCGGTCCATGACGATGTGGCCGTCCAGAATGCCGCGCACGGCGTCGGCGATCGGCTCGTCATGGTCGCCCCCGTCCACCAGCACGGTGAACAGGGCGGTGATCGGTCCCGCCTCGGTCCCGTCCGGCCGGATCGGCCCCGGCCCGGCGCGCTCCAGCAGCTTGGGCAGTTCGGTGAAGACGGTGGGGGTATAGCCCTTGGTCGTCGGCGGTTCGCCCGCCGCCAGGCCGATCTCGCGCTGGGCCATGGCGAAGCGGGTGACGCTGTCCATCAGGCACAGCACCTCCAGCCCCTGATCGCGGAAGAACTCGGCCACGGCCATGGTCATGTATGCCGCCTGACGCCGCTTCAGCGCCGGTTCGTCGCTAGTGGCGACCACGACGACGGCGCGTTTCAGGCCTTCTTCGCCGAGGGTCTCCTCGATGAACTCACGGACCTCGCGGCCCCGTTCGCCGATCAGGCCGACGACGACCACGTCGCAGGTGGCCTGACGCGCCAGCATGGACAGCAGCACCGACTTGCCCACGCCCGAACCGGCGAAGATGCCCAGACGCTGGCCCCGGCTGGTGGTGGTGAAGACGTCCATCGCCCGCACGCCCAGATCCAGCCGCTCGCCCACCCGGCCGCGCGAATGGGCGGGCGGCGGCGGCCGCGCGCAGGGGGTAGGGGACGAGGCCCGGCGTCAACGGCCCCAGGCCGTCGATCGCCTCGCCGAAGGAATCGATGATGCGGCCCAACCACGCCGTTGTCGGGCGCACGCTGGCGGCGGCGTCGATGATGCGGATGTCGGCGCCCGGCGCCACGCCCTCGACCGGGCCGAAGGGCATCAGCAGGGCCTTGGCCTCGCGAAAGCCGACCACCTCGGCGGGCAGAGGGGGCTGGCCGCGCCGCTCGATCTCGGCGCGCGCGCCGACGGCGAGGCGGGACAGTCCGCCGCGCGACTCGATCAACAGGCCGCTGACGCCCGCCACCTTGCCGGTGACGACCAGCGGGTCGATCGCTTCGACGGCGGCGACGAGATTGCGCAAAGAGGGCCCCTTGGCCGCAAGAGGCGCAGCCGATCCACACGCTCATGCCCCATCATGGTTAACGGGCGATGAAATGCGGCCGGAATATCAACCTATGCGTGTTTTATAATGATTATGAAACCATTGGTGTCGCTACTATCCGCAGGCGGGTCTGGGTCATCACCGTTGTTCTGAAGGGGAGCGGTTCGGATGTTCAGTGGAAGTCGTCGCGTGAAACAGGCTGCGGACCAGCTGCGGCTTGAGGAGCTGGACCGCCGCATGGCGGCGATCGAACGATCCCAGGCGGTGATCGAGTTCGACCTGGACGGCATGATCCGGGACGCCAACGACAATCTGCTGCAGACTATGGGCTATGGCTTGGACGAGATCCGGGGCCAGCATCACCGGATGTTCATGGACCCGGCCGAGGCGGCGACGCCGGACTATGCCGCCTTCTGGCGCGAGCTGAACGAGGGCCGCTTCGTCGCCCGCAAGTTCCGGCGCATGGCCAAGGGCGGGCGCGAGGTCTGGCTTGAGGCCTCCTACAACCCTGTGCTGGACGACGCGGGGCGGCCGCTGAAGGTGGTCAAGCTGGCCGTCGACATCACTGAGACCGAACAGGCCTCGCGGCGCGCCGAGCGGGATCGTCTCGCGGTCGAGGCGGCGCAGGCGGAACTGGTCGGCGCCCTGGCGGAACAGCTTTCGCGTCTGTCGGACGGCGATCTGCGCGCCGCCATCGAACAGGAGATGGAAGGCGCCCATCAGGCCGTGAAGACGGATTTCAACGGTGCTGTGGCCAGTCTCAGGACGGCGTTGGAGCAGGTGCTGGCGGCGGTGACGACGCTGCGCGGCGGTTCGGACGAAATCAGCCGGGCGTCGGACGACCTGTCGCGCCGCACCGAACAGCAGGCGGCCAGTCTGGAAGAGACGGCGGCGGCGCTGGATCAGATCACCGCCACCGTTCAGCGCAGCGCCGAGGGCGCTCGTCAGGCGGCGTCCGTCGCCTCTCAGGCCCACGCCGAGGCGGATCGCTCGGGCGAGGTCGTGCGCCGGGCGGTCGCCGCCATGGACGGCATCAGCCGCCGCTCGGCTGAGATCAGCGACATCGTCGGCGTGATCGACGCGATCGCCTTCCAGACCAATCTTCTGGCCCTGAACGCCGGGGTCGAGGCGGCGCGGGCGGGCGACAGCGGGCGCGGCTTCGCCGTGGTCGCCTCCGAGGTGCGCGCCCTGGCCCAGCGTTCGGCCGAGGCCGCCAAGGAGATCAAGACCCTGATCGCCGCTTCGGGCGCCGAGGTGGCGCAGGGCGTGGAACTGGTCGCCGAGACCGGCCGCGCCCTGGAGACGATCGCGGAACAGGTCGATGAGATGGACGCCCTGGTCGCCGCGATCGCCGCCTCGGCTCAAGAACAGGCCTCGGGCCTGGGCCAGGTCAATCAGGCGGTGAACCAGATGGATCAGGTCACCCAGCAGAACGCCGCCATGGTCGAGCAGACGACGGCGGCGGCGGCCAATCTGAAGACCGAGGCCGAGCATCTGGCCGAACTGGTCGGTCGCTTCCGCACGGGCGCCGACGACGGCGTGGTGCGCGGGGCTGGCGAAGCGCGGCGGTCCGCCCCCGGCGCTGGAGGCGCAACGCGCTCGCCTGCGCGCCGTGGTCAACGGCCCGGCGGTTGAGGAATGGACGGAGTTCTAGAGTTTAGAACAGCAGCTTCACCGCGCCCCGCATCAACAGGGCAAGCACGGCGCCGAACACCAGGCAGGGATCAGGTTGGGGACCGGCCGTTGCAGCCGGGACAGCAGGAACTTCATGGGCGCGCGTCTGTCGTCAGGCGGGGGCGGCCGGATCTTGCAGCGGCTGAGCCTCATCGGAAGGCGAGGTCAGCACCGCGCCGACCGAAGCGGTGATGATGGCGGCGATGGCCAGCCATTGCAGGGTGCTGAGGTGCTCCCCAGGACGAACAGCCCGGCCAGGGCGCCGATGGCCGGATCGCCGCTGACCGCCACGCCGAAGGTGCGCTTGGGAATGTGGCGCAGGGCGATCATGTCCAGCGTATAGGGCAGGGCGCTGGACACCAGGGCGACCACCAGGCCCAGGACCAGGATCCTCGGGTCGAACAGGGCCAGGCCCGCGCCGGCGATGCCGAACGGCACCACCGTCATGGCCGCCACGGACATGCCGATGGCGACCGTCGCGCCGCTGGGCAGGTGGCTGACGCGCTTGCCGAAGACGATGTAGCCCGCCCAGAACACCGCCGCCGCCGCCGCATAGGCGCAGCCGACCGGGTCCAGCGTCGCCACGCTGCCGTCCAGCGGCAACAGCAGGCCCAGGCCCAGGATCGCCAGTCCGACCCAGACGAAATGGATCAGGCGGCGCGAGTTGAACAGGGCGACCGACAACGGTCCCATGAACTCGATCGCCAGCGCCACGCCCAGCGGAATGGTGTTCAGCGCCATGTAGAAGCTAAGGTTCATCAGCCCATGACGCCGCCGTAGACGGCCAGAGCGCGCAGGTCGCTGCGCGTGAAGGCGCTGCGCCAGGGGCGGAAGACCAGCAGAAGGAACAGGGCCGACAGTCCACGCGCAGGGCCGCCGTCCCGGCCGGTCCGACCATGGGGTACAGCGTCTTGGCGAAGGAGGTGCCGGCCGAAGCGACACCATCCCGCCGATCAGGGCGAGATAGGGCAGGATGGCCGCGATGCGCGGCGTGCGAAGGGCGAGCGTCAGGGAGGACATGGCGCGGAACCTAGCCAAAACCCGTCTGTGTTTCTCGCTGATTTCACCTGCCGCGACGCAAGAAACAGGCGTATGTTTGTATCAAATGCAAGAAAACATCGATCTCGATTCCTTCGATCGCCGACTGCTGGCCCTAGTCCGGCGCGACAATCTTCAGCCCGCGGCGTGTTGGCGGAAAAGGTCGGCCTGTCCGAATCGGCGTGTCGCGGCGGCTGCGGCGGCTGCGCGACGAGGGCGTCATCATCGCCGACGTCTCCGTGGTCGATCCCGCCCGACTGGGTCGCGCCCTGACCATGCACGTCCTGGTCGAGATGGAGCGCGAGGGCACCGCCGTTCTGGATGCCCTGATCGACAAGCTGACCGCCCGACCGGAGGTCCAGGCCGCCTGGTATGTGACGGGCGACACCGACCTGATCCTCTATGTCGTCGTGCCGACGATGGAGGCCTATGAGGTCTTCACCCGCGAGATGCTGAACGACGACGCGCGCGTCCGCGCCTTCAAGACCCTGATCTCGATCCGCGAAGTTCTGCCCTTCGATCCCGCCCGTCGCGCCCTGGTGCGATGAGATCATCTAAAGCCTGCGTCAGAATTCCTGCGCGGGCCTGCTTTGCTCGCGGCGTATAAGGCCTATCTGTTGAGCCGACATCGCCGCACGGAGACCTTCCCATGTCCGACGCTTCTCAAGCCGCCTATGACGCCAGCCGCCACAAGAAGGCGGGCCGGGGTCGGGTCTATGACAGCATCGTCGACACCATCGGCGACACCCCCCTGGTGCGGCTGCCCAATCTGACGGCGGCGCTGCAGCCCAAGGCTACGGTTCTGGCCAAGCTGGAGTTCTTCAACCCGATCGCCTCGGTCAAGGACCGCATCGGCGTGGCCATGGTCGAGGCGCTGGAGCAGCTGGGCAAGGTCAAGCCGGGCGCCACCCTGATCGAGCCGACCAGCGGCAACACCGGCATCGCCCTGGCCTTCGTGGCGGCGTCCAAGGGCTACAAGCTGATCCTGGTCATGCCCGAGAGCATGTCGATCGAGCGGCGCAAGATGTTGGCCCTGCTGGGCGCGCGGCTGGAACTGACGCCCGCCGAAAAGGGCATGAAGGGCGCCATCGCCCGCGCCGAGGAACTGCTGGCGGAAATCCCCGGCTCGGTCAGCCCGGCCCAGTTCGAGAACCTGGCCAACCCCGCCATCCATGAAGCCACGACGGCCGAGGAGATCTGGAACGACACGGCGGGCGCCGTGGACGTGGTGGTGTCCGGCGTCGGCACCGGCGGCACCATCACCGGCGTCGGCCATGCGCTGAAGGCGAAGAAGCCCTCGGTGAAGATGATCGCGGTCGAGCCGACGGCCTCGCCCGTGCTGTCGGGCGGCGCCCCCGGCCCGCACAAGATTCAGGGCATCGGCGCGGGCTTCATCCCCGCGGTGGTCGACCGCGCGGTCATCGACGGCGTCGAGCAGGTCACGAACGAGGACGCCTTCGACATGGCCCGCCGCGCCGCGCGCGAGGAAGGCATTCCGGTCGGCATCAGCTCGGGCGCGGCCCTGACGGCGGCCTTCCGCCTTGGGGCCCAGGATGAGTATGCGGGCCGGACCATCGTGGCCATCATCCCCAGCTTCGCCGAACGCTATCTGTCGACGGCCCTGTTCGAAGGGTTGTAACGGCGCGTCCGGGCCCCGCAACTGCACTGCTGGTTAACCGCTGGCGTCTAGGCTGCGGGCATGGGCGAGATCCAGGCCAGTTTGGAAGAGACGCACGCGCCGCGCGGCCGTACGGCGCGGCAGGTGCTGCTGCGCCGGCTGGCCGATGTCGTCAGCCTGCCGGCCAGCCGGATCAATGCGTTCGAACGGGCGGTGGCCGGCGACTTGCTGGTCGATGTCCTGCGCCCGGCGCCGCTGGAGGAACGTCGTCGCGTGTCCCTGCGCCTGGCCTCCTTGGGCGAGTTGCCGGATGCGCTGAAGCGCCTGCTCATTCGTGACGAGCCTCAGGTGGCGGCGCCCTTGCTGGAAGACTGCGCCGCCTTGTCGGATGCGGACCTGATCGGCTGCGCGCGAGACGCCACGATCCAGCATCGACTGATGATGGCGACGCGGCGCGACCTGTCCGAGGCCGTGACGGACACCCTTCTGAGCTGGGGCGAGGAGGCGGTGATCGCCGCCGTACTGGCCAACGCCTCCGCCCGTCTGACCCAGACCAGCCTTGAGGGCGTGATCGCCCTCAGCCGCTCGTCGCGCGACCTTTGCGCGGCCTTGCTGAAGCGACACGAGTTAAGACCCTCCGGCGCCTATGTCATGTTCTGGTGGTGCGGACCGGACGAGCGACGCGTCATCCTGCAACGGTTCGCCGTCTCGCGCGAAGTGATGCAGACCAGCGTCGAGGACGTCTTCGCCATGGCGGCGGCCGAGGGCTGGGATGATCCCGTGGCGCGCAAGGCCCTTCAGTTCATCGAACGGCGCCAGAGAAACCGCGCCGCGATTGAGAAGAGCCCCTTTGCTGATCTTGAAGCCGCCGTGGCGGCGGCCGCGGCGCAGGGCCTGTCGCGCGAACTGGTCAGCGAGATCGGCTATCTGTCAGGCGTCAAACCGCTGACCGCCGCCAAGATCATGAGCGATCCTGGCGGAGAACCCGTGGCTATACTGTGTAAGGCGACAGGGCTGACGCGGCCAAATCTTCGGGCCTTGTGGCGATCCATGCGGCGGCCTGAGACGACCGCCGACGGCGCGGCGCATCCCGACTGGGATCGTGTTCAACTGACCTATGAAATGCTGGCGGTCGATCGCGCTCAGACAGTGCTGCGTTACTGGAACTGGTCGCTGTCATCGGCCCTGACGCCGGCCTTGTTGCGTGCGATCCGTGACGGGGAAGACCAGGTGGTCGACGAATACTCGGCGCCAGAGCGTGCGGCGGCTCTCGCCTTGGCGGATAACTTCGGTCGTTGAAATCGCCATTCCTGTGCGAGCTGAATTCAGGCGTTGATTTCGCTTCATAAGCGAGCAACGCGCGTTGCATTGCTTTCAATGTGAAACATAAGTATGAAACTGATCGACGGCAGGTCGATTCAGATCAGTCGATTGAAAATGGGGCATGCAAGAGGCTGATGCAGATGGAAGAAAAACCCGAACTGCTCGAGATGACCGCTGACATCGTGTCGGCCTATGTCAGCAACAACACCGTTTCGGCGGACGCCGTGCCGGGTCTGATCGCTCAGATCCACGCCGCTCTGTCGGGCGTTTCGGTGGCTCCGGTCGAGCCCGAGCCCGAGCCCCAGGAACCGGCGGTCCCGGTTCGCAAGTCGATCACGCCTGACTTCCTGATCTGCCTGGAAGACGGCCGCAAGTTCAAGTCGCTGAAGCGTCACCTGCGCACCAAATACAACATGAGCCCCGAGGAATACCGCGCCAAGTGGGGTCTGCCGAAAGACTATCCCATGGTCGCCCCGAACTATGCCAAGGCGCGTTCGGAACTGGCCAAGCAGATGGGTCTGGGCCAAGGCGGTCGTAAGCCGGCCCGCGCGTCGCGTAAGTAATTCTACTCAGCGACCAAGACATGAAGCGCCCGCTCTTCGGTCGAAGGGCGGGCGTTTTGCTGTCAGAAGGTCAATGCAGAGGGTCAGTCTTCCGTCATTCGCGCCCGGCCGATGAGCACGGCCTCCGCCGCGCTGGAGGCGAAGGTCTCGGGCCGAACTGAGCCGCAGGCGACGGCGGCCAGTTCGTCCGCGTCGCCGCCGGGGGCGATGGCGTAGGGCGGGGCGGTTTCGGCGGTGCGCGGTCCTTCCGTCCCGTCGGCGCGCAGGGAGGCGAAGTCGAGACGGTCAGCCGTGCGCGCGGCGCAGTCGAACCGCCACCAGGACCAGCCCCCGACATAGGCGACGCCGCCGATCATCATGTCTTCTTCGCTGACCTGCAGGGACCGCATCCGCACGCCGTCGCCGTCGGGCGTGATCGAGGCCCGATCCGCGAAGACCGCGAACCGGCCCACGCCGGTCAGGGCCAACTCCATCACGGGCGTCTCCTGGGCGGACGCGGCGGCGAGGGCGGCGGTCAACAGCAGGGCGAGGGGCAAGATGACATCCTTTTACATGACCGAACGAGCGGCGGCGGTTAACCCTGTCCGCATACCCGCCGTTGAAACGGCTGCGCTAGACAGACGTCATGTACCACGCGCCTTCCGGTTTCGATCCTTCCGGCCCTCCGCCTGATCGGCGGCGACGGGTTCGTGCGCCGTTTCGTCAGACGCGCCGTCCGGAAGAACGCATCACCCTGCTGGGCGAGCCGGTCGACCTGGTGCGTCCTGAAGAGGTGCTGCTGCACGTCGAACGCAGCGTGGAGGCGGGCGTCCAGAGCGTCGTCGCCAACCACAATCTGCACAGCCTCTATCTGATCCGGCGCACGCCGGGGATGCGGCGCCTGTACGACGCGGCCGACCTCATCGAACTGGACTCGACGCCGCTGATCCATTTCGCCCGCCTTCTGGGCCATCCGGCGCGTCCGCAGCACCGCTGCACCTATCTGGACTGGCGCGATCATTTCTGGAGTCTGGCCGACCGCAAGGGCTGGCGCGTCCTCTATGTCGGCGGCGAGGACGGCGTGGCCGAAGAGGCGGCGCGGCGACTGACGACCCGCTATCCGGGCGCGATGGTGAAGGGGCTCAGCGGCTATTTCGACGCCACGCCGGGGTCGTTGGGCAATACGGCGGTTCTGGCGGCGATCAAGGACTTCGCCCCGCACGTGCTGTTCGTCGGCATGGGCATGCCGCGCCAGGAGCTGTGGATCGCGGATAATCTGGCCTCCTTGCCGCCGGTTCCGATCCTGCCAGTCGGCGCCGCCTTCGACTATGAGGCCGGGGTTCAGAAGGCCGCCCCGCGCTGGATGGGACGGCTGGGCGTCGAATGGCTGTTCCGCCTGTTCGCCGATCCCAAGCGGCTGTTCACCCGCTACTGCATCGAGCCCTGGTTCCTGATCGGCCCGGCGTTGGCGGATGTGCGAGAGGCCATGCGGCGCAGGAAACGCTGAACCGCGCCTCTCGTCAGCCATCGCAATGACGCTGGTCGAGGCTTTGAATTCCTAAGCCTTTGTCTCGACTGGACGGGATCGACCGGCCGTCTTCTAGTCATCCCGCATACTCCTCAGCGCGCCGACGACGGCGCGGGCTGACAAGGAGACGACCGGGCCGATTTCAGACGATTCAGACGAATTGGACTCTGTTTTTTCCATCCGTCTCGACCCTGCGCCTCCAGGTCAGGCCGTGACGATCTCTTCGGCCTGTTGCAGGTCGACGCTGACCAGCTGGCTCATGCCGCGTTCGGGCATGGTGACGCCGTAGAGGCGGTCCATCCGGCTCATGGTCACCGGGTTGTGGGTGATGACGATGAAGCGGGTGTCGGTGCGGCTGCGCATCTCGTGCAGCATCCGGCAGAAGCGGTCGACATTGGCGTCGTCCAGCGGAGCGTCCACCTCGTCCAGCACGCAGACCGGCGCCGGATTGGCCAGGAAGACGCCGAAGATCAGCGCCGCCGCCGTCAGAGCCTGCTCGCCGCCCGACATCAGGCTCATCACCGACAGCCGCTTGCCGGGCGGACAGGCGTAGATCTCCAGACCCGCCTCCAGCGGATCGTCGCTCTCGACCAGCTTCAACTCGGCCTGACCGCCGCCGAACAGGGCCTCGAACAGGGTCTTGAAGTTGGTGTTGATGACGTCGAAGGCGGCGATCAGCCGCTCGCGCCCCTCGGCGTTCAGTTCGTCGATGCCGTCGCGCAGTTTGGCGATCGCCTGCGTCAGGTCGATGCGCTCGGTCTTCATGGCGCTGAGCCGGTCGCCGTATTCGGCCGCCTCTTCCTCGGCGCGCAGGTTGACGGCGCCCAGCGCCTCGCGCTCGCGTTCAAGGCCGTAAAGCAGGCTCTCGGCGCCTGCCGCGTCGGGCGGGCGGGCGATGGCGTCGTCGGTCAGCTTCCTGCCCAGTTCCTCGGGCGACATCTGCGCCGTTTCGCGGATGTTGGAGGCGCTTTCGGCCAGCTTCTCGGCGGCGGCCTCGGCGCGGGCGGACAGGCCGGCCCGGCTCTCGCGGGCCTGAGAGGCGGCGGTTTCGGCGGCGCGCGCGGCGCGGTCTGCCTCCTGCGCGCCCGCCTCGGCGACGGCGACGGCGTCGGTCGCCGCCTGCTTGCGCTTCTCGGCCTCGGCCAGAGAGTCCATCAGGGCGTTGCGCTGCTCGGCGAAACCGGCGGGCGCGGCCTCGGCCTTGGTCAGGGCGAGTTGCGCCTTCTCGGCGTCGCGCTCCAGCGTCTTGAGGCGCGCGGCGCTGTCGCCGGATCGCGTGACCCAGCCCTCGCGGGCGCGGGTCAGACTGCCCAGCCTTTGCTCGCGCATGGCGCGATCGCGGGCCTCCTCATCGCTGGTCGAGCGCGCGGCCTGCGCCGCCAGCCGGGCGCGTTCGGCCCCGCCGCGCGCCTCGGTCAGCTCCTGCCGCAGGCGGACCACGACGTCAGAGGACGATTCCACCGAACTGGCCTCGGCGAAGGCGGCCTCGGCCTCCTGCACTTCGCCGTCCAGTCGGGCGACGGTCTCGTCCAGCGACTGGGCGCGGGCCTCCTTGCGGGCCTGATCGCGCATCAGGGATTCCAGCCGGTCGCGGGCGGAGACCACCTGTTTGTCCAGGGTGAAGGGGCGCAGGCGCGCGGCCTTCACTGCTTCCTCGGCGGCGCGGAAGGCTTCGCCCGCCGCCTTCAGCGCGCCTTGCGCCGTCTCCAGCGCGGGCTTGCCGAGGTCGATCTCGGCTTCCAGTTCTGACAGGCGGGTGCGCTGGGCCAGACGCACGGCGGCGGGGCGGGGCGCCTCGGCCCGGCTGACGAAGCCGTCCCAGCGATAGAGGTCGCCCTCCACCGTCGTCAGGCGCGCGCCGCGCGGCAGGGCGGGGGCCAGTTCGGCGATCCGCTCGCGCGCGGCGACGCCGCAGAAAGCCAGACGCGCCGCCAGCTGATCCGGCGCCGTCACATGGGCGGACAGGGGCGCGACGCCCTGCGGCCAGTCCGGCGGCGCCGCGTCGGCGCCCGCCCAGTGCGCCGGGGCGCGGGCGTCCAGCGCGGCGTCCAAATCATCGCCCAGCGCCGCCGCCAGCGCGGCCTCATAGCCCTTGGCCGCCGACACCTGATCCAGCGCCGGGGGATGCTCCCGCTTGCCCGTGACCAGCAGTTGCGCCAGCCCGCGCGCCTCGGTCTGCAGGCGGCCCAGCCGGTCCTCGGCGGCGCGGGCGGCGGTGCGGGCCTCGTGCTCGGCGCGGGCGATGTCGCTGCGCTTCGCCTCGGCGGCCTCGACGGCCTCGCGCGCGGCGGCGAGGTCGGTTTGCGCCGTCTCCAGCGCCGCCCTGGCCGTTTCGATCTCGGGCGTCTCTAGCGGGCCGAGCGCCTCGCGTTCGCGGCGGGCCTGTTCGTGCTGGCCCTTCACGCGCGCCAGCCGGGCCTCGGCGTCGCGCTTCCGAGCGCTTTCGGCGTTGGCGCGGGCCTCGACGGCGGCCAGCGTCCCGGCCAGCCGTTCGACCTCGGCGTCGGCGGCCTTGCGCGCGTCTTCGGCCTCCAGCAGAGCGCGTTCCAGTTCGGGGCCGCGTTCGGGGGCGGCGGCGATCTCGGCTTTCAGCTTCTCAAGCTCGCGGTCCAGCCGTTCCAGTTCGCGCCCGGCGTCGGCGGCCATGCCGTCCTCGCGCGCGCGGTCGGCCTCTATGCGGGCGACCTCGGCTTTCAGGCGGTCGACCTCGGCGCGGGCGGCCTGTTCGGCCATGTCCAGCCGGTCGCGCTCGATGATGGCCCGGTTCAGCAGGGCGGTGGCGACCGCGTCTTCCTCGCGCGCAGGTTTCAGCCCCTCCTGAGCGTTCAGGGCCGCCGTCTGGGCCGCCGCCGCCGCCGTGGTCGTCTCGGCGACCAGCCGGTCGGCCTCGCGCAGTTCGGCCGCCGCCGTCTCGGCCGCCGTCTTGGCGTCGGTCCAGCGGACATAGAGCAGCGCAGCCTGAAGCGCGCGGATCTCGGCCGAGATCTTCTTGTACTTCTCCGCCTGACGCGCCTCGCGCTTCAGCCGGTTCAGCGTCGACTCCAGCTCCTTGCCGATGTCGTCCAGCCGGTCGAGGTTGGTCTCCGCCGCCCTCAGACGCAGCTCCGCCTCATGGCGGCGGGTGTGCAGGCCCGCCACGCCCCCGGCTTCTTCAAGGATGCGGCGGCGGTTCTGGGGCTTGGCGGCGATCAGTTCGCTGATCTGGCCCTGACGCACCAGGGCCGGGCTGTTGGCGCCGGTCGAGGCGTCGGCGAACAGCAGTTGCACGTCTCGCGCCCGCACCTCCTTGCCGTTGATGCGATAGGTCGAGCCGCGCCCGCGCTCGATCCGGCGCGAGACCTCCAGCATGGGGCTGTCGGTGAAGGGCTGGGGCGCGCGCTTCTGGGCGTTGTCGATGGTCAGCTGGACTTCGGCGTGGTTGCGCGGCGGACGGCCCGCAGCGCCGGCGAAGATCACGTCCTCCATGCCCTGACCGCGCATGGCCTTGGCCGAGTTGGCGCCCATGACCCAGCGCAGGCTTTCCAGCACGTTCGACTTGCCGCAGCCGTTCGGCCCGACAATGCCGGTCAGCCCGGCCTCGATCTGCACCTCGGCCGGGTCGACGAAAGATTTGAAGCCGACGAGCCGGAGGCGCTGGAACTGCATCGCGTCTCGATCAGCGCGCCCGGATCAGCGGGTCGATGGCCGCCGACAGGGCTTCCAGCGAATGGTCGCTGACCCGCCTGCCGTTGACGAAGAAGGACGGCGTGCCCGTTACGCCCGCCGCCACGGCCCCGTCGACCTCGGCCTGCAGGGCCTGGCTGGTCGCGGGGTTCTTCATGCAGGTCTCGATCTGCTCCTGAGTGCGGCCGCTGGCGGCGATGGCGGCGGCGAACCAGTCGCGGGCGTCGCCTTTTTCAAAGGCGGCGGCCTGACCGCTCATCAGGCTGTGGGCCACGTCGAAGAAGCGGTTCGGGGCGGCGCAGCGCGCGATGCCCGCCGCCGTCGCCGCGATCTGGGCCGGAGGCGTCGGCATGTCGCGGAACACCAGCCGCACCTTGCCGGTGTCGATATAGCGGGCCTTGAACTGCGGCAGGACGTCGTTGGTCCAATGGGCGCAATGGCTGCAGGTGAAGGAGGCGTATTCGATCACCGTCACCGGCGCATCGGCCCGGCCCAGCACACGGTCCGCCGCCGTGACGGCGGGCACGGCCGCCGTCGCAGAGGCGCGCGTCACGGCAGGATCGAGCGCCGCCGAGGGGCTGGCGACGGCGACCGCCGCCAGGGCGGCTGCGCCTAACAGGGCTTTGAACGTCAGGCGCGACCGCAGCATCGACTTACTTCGCCAGCTCGGCGTCGATGACTTCCGACAGGCCGGACAGGGAGCTGTCCGCCACCTTCACGCCGTTGACGGTGAAGTAGGGCGTGCCGGTCACGCCGGCGCTGATGCCGGCCTGGATGCGCTTCTCCATGGCCTCGATGGCGGCCTTGTCGCGGATGCAGTCGTTGATCTGCTGCTCGCTGAGGCCCGCCGCCTGGCCGGCGCGGAACAGGGTGGTGCGCGGCGCGACGCCCGCCTGCCATTCCTTCTGGCTGGCCATGATGTCGCTGACGACGTCGAAATACTTGTCCGGACCGGCGCAGCGGGCGATCAGGAAGCCGGCGACGGCGATGTCCTGGGGCGGGGTCGGGAATTCGCGGAAGACGAAGCGGACCTTGTTGTTGTCGACGTACTTCGTCTTGAACTCGGGCCAGACCTCTTCATTCCACACCGCGCAGTGGCCGCAGGTGACCGAGGCGTACTCCACGACCGTGACCTTGGCGCCTTCGGGGGCGCCCTTGGCCATGTCGCCTTCGACCTCGCCGCCAGCGCCGCCGGCCGAGCAGCCCGCCAGCACGGCCATCGAGGCCAGGGCTGCGGCGGACAGGGCCGCGCGGCGGCTCATGGCGGCGTATTTGAAGATCGGGGCCATCGGCTGGTCCTTGTCAGAAATGAGATTCAGAAACGTCGCGCGATTCGTGCGCGCAGGCGAAATCGTCTGAATGTCGAGAACGCCGATGGCGAAGGTTTGTCAACGCCCCTCGTCGCGTGGAGGCTGCGACAGCACGGCGCGGCCCAGCTTGCCCAGGGCTGCTTTCAGACTGTCGGGCGCCGCCTCGACCGAGGCGTTCAGTTCGGCTTCCGTCGCGGCGGGCAGGGGCGGCAGGACGGCGCGGCCGCGCGGGCGGGGCTTGGCGCCCGAAGCGGGCAGAGGCTTCACCGGCCCTTGGGCGATGCGCAGTTTCTCGACCGAGCCTGCGCCCAGGAACAGGTTCACCCGCTGAATGATGTCGGCCGACTGGTGCTGGACCAGCAGGGCCGCGGGGGCCGACGACGCGCAGCTCCAGCACGCCGCCTGCATTGCCGCGCCCCTTGGTCAGCTTCTGGGGGCGGGTGACGCGGGCTAGACGTTCGCCCACGATCTCGACCCAGCGCGGCTCCAGCGCCGAGGCGCCGCGCCCGAACTGGGCGTCCAGCTTCTTGATCAGCGGCGCCAGCGACCGACCAGCCGGAGGCGGCGGGCGCGGAGCGGGACGCGTGCGCCGTTGCGCCAGGATCTGGCGCGCTTCGCTTTCGGTGGGCAGGGGACGACGCATTCATCCTATATAGCCTGACCGATGACCGACGTCCCCTCTCTCCGCGCCGCCCTGCTCGATTGGTATGACGCCCATGCGCGCAGCCTGCCGTGGCGCGCGCCGCCGGGGTCTGAGGCGAAGACCGACCCCTATCGCGTCTGGCTGTCCGAAGTGATGTTGCAGCAGACGACGGTGCCGCACGCCGCCCCCTATTTCGAGCGGTTCACCACGCGCTGGCCGACGGTGGGCGACCTGGCCGCCGTCGAGGACGCCGAACTGATGGCCGCCTGGGCGGGGCTGGGCTACTACGCCCGCGCGCGCAATCTGCTGGCCTGCGCCCGCGCCGTGGCGGCGGATCACGGCGGCGCCTTCCCGCAGACCGAGGCCGAGCTGCTGGCCCTGCCGGGAGTGGGCGCCTACACCGCCGCCGCCGTGGCCGCCATCGCCTTCGACCGGCCCGCCAACGTCGTCGACGGCAATGTCGAGCGGGTGATGAGCCGTCTGTTCGCGGTCGAGACTCCGCTGCCCGCCGCGCGGCCCGAGCTGCGCCGCCTGGCCGCCCTGTTCGTCGACGACCACCGACCCGGCGACTGGGCGCAGGCGCTGATGGATCTCGGCTCGGGCGTCTGTCGGCCTCGGTCGCCGCTGTGCGATCAGTGCCCGCTGGCCTTCGGCTGCGAGGCGCTGAAGACGGGGACGCCCGAACGCTATCCCTTGAAGACGAAGAAGGCCGAACGGCCGCATCGGCGCGGCCACGCCTATGTGCTGACCGATGACGCGGGGCGCGTCGCTTTGGTGCGGCGGCCGGACAAGGGGCTGCTGGGCGGCATGGCGGGCCTGCCGACCTCGGACTGGAGCGCGGCGCCGGATTTCGCTCCGCCGATGGAAGGCGATTGGCGGGCGGCCGGATCGGTCGAACACGTCTTCACCCACTTCAGCCTGACGCTGGAGGTGCATGTGGCCGAAGGAGAGGGCGACTTTCTGTGGACCTCAGCGGCTGAGGCGGCGAAGGCCCTGCCGACCGTGTTCAGGAAGGCGCTGGAGCGCGGGTTGGGCGCGGCCTAACCCGTCGCCCTCAGGTTCACCGCGCCGCTACGTTCGCGCGGCATGACCACGACGTGGCCGTTCAGACGCTGGAAATGCAGGTCGATCACTCCGTCGCCGACCTTCAGCCGCGTGATCGACAGCCGGTCCAGCCCGGCGGGCAGGGCGGGATTGTTGACCTCGACCAGGCCCTCGGCGGCGTCGATGCTCAGGCCCAGCACCGACTGCATCATCAGGAAGACCGACCCCGCCGCCCAGGCCTGGGGCAGGCAGGCGACCGGATAGGCGATCGGCGGCTCTCCCGTCTCGCGCACGAAGCCGCAGAACAGTTCGGGCAGCCGCATCTGAAAATGAGCGGCCGAGCCGTAGATCTCGCCCAGCAGCATGGCGACCGCCCGCCGTTCGCCGTAACGGGCCATCCCCGCCGCCGCCAGGGCCGTGTCGTGCGGCCAGACCGAGCCGTTGTGATAGCTCATCGGATTGAAGCGGGCCTGTCCCTTGGCCAAGGTCCGCAGGCCCCAGCCCGAACGGAACTCGGCCGTCAGCATCCGTCGCGTCACCCGCCGCGCCCGCTCATGCGAGGGCAGGCCCATGAACAGCAGGTGCCCGGCGTTGGAGGCGACGGCGCGGCACTGCTCCCCGTCGCCGTCCAGAGCGATGGCGTAGAAGCCCTCGTCCTCCATCCAGTAGCGCTCTTCGACCAGGGCGCGCAGCGCCTCTGCCCGCGCCGCCCATTCGACGGCGCGGCCGTCGCCCAGCGCCGCGCCCATCTCGGCTAGGGCCTTCCAGGCGGCGAAGGCGTAGCCCTGGACCTCCAGCAGGGCGACCGGCCCCTTGGGAAAGCGGCCGTCGGCGTGGAAGATGGAGTCTTCGGAGTCCTTCCAGCCCTGGTTCGACAGGCCCGGTGTCCGCCGCGCGGGCGTAGTCGATCAGGCCGTCGCCGTTGCTGTCGCCGTAGTCGCTCATCCAGCCCGCCGCCGCGATCAGATGGGGCCACAGGGCGCGGATGGTCCCATAGTCGTTGGTGCGCTTGGCGTAGGCTCCGGCCAGGGCGATGAACAGACAGGTGGTGTCGACCCCGCCGTAGTAGAGGCCGAAGGGCACCTCGCCCAGCACGCTCATCTCGCCGCCGCGCGTCTCGTGCATGATCTTGCCGGGGGCGGAGTCCATGAAGGCGTTGGTCTCAGTCGCCTGACGCGAGGCCAGATAGGTCAGCACCCCCTTGGCCAGGCCGGGGTCGATCCACAGCATCTGCCAGGCGGTGATGATGCCGTCGCGCCCGAACGGGGTCGAGAACCACGGCGTCCCCGCATAGGGATAGGGGCCGGTCGGCAGGTCGGTGACGAGCAGGGCGATGTCGGCCCTCGACTGCCGCAGCCAGTCGTTGAAGCCCTGGTTGCGTCCGCCCTCGACGATGGCGCCGCGACGCAGCCGTCGTCGCATGGCCAGCCGCGCCAGAATGGCGTGCCAGCGCCAGCGCGCCTCGTCCGGCTGTTCGCAGGCGTCCAGACCGCACTCGACGAACAGGTCCAGACTGCGGCCGCGCGGCAGGCTGAACATGAACTCGGCCCGATTGGCGCTGAGGCGCGCGGGCGGCTCTGAGAACGCCAGGCAACTGGTCCGTCCCACGCCGTCCAGGCCGGTGTAGCTGAAGGTCACGCGCCGCCCGTCGATCACCGGCGGATGGATCTCGCCGCGCTGTGCCCGCACCGTGCCGCGCACCTGGAAGATGTCGGCGAAGTCGGCGTCGAACTCGAACGTCAGCGGCAGCAGGATGTCCTCGACGCCGTGGTTGACCATCCGCACCCGCTCGAACAGCCGCCGATCCCACAGGAAGCGCCGCCGTTCCAGATGCAGCACCCCCGCCGGGGCCGAGCGTCCGCCCATCGGCGGCAAGGGTCGATTGGTCGAGTGGCAGGTGAAGAAGACGTTGTCCTTGGTCACGCCTGAGCTGAGGCGCGACGGCCGCGCCCGCCCGACCGTCAGGACGAAGCGCGACAGCAGCCGCGTGTCCCGCTCGAACAGGCCGTCGGCGCCCGACTTCACGTCTCCCCAGTGATCGGCGACCAGGAAGGCGTCGCCGTCCTTCAGCGCCATCAGGGTTTCAAGCCCGTCCTGGTCGTTGGTGTCGGCGGCGGTGGTCTGGACCGAATAGGCGTCGTCCATAAGCGTCTCCGCTTGCGGTTCGTCCCCCCGGCTTGGGATCAGAAGCGAACGGTCGGCGCGCGGTTCAGTTCAGATGAAAACGGCGTTCGTCATCGGGCCGATAGGGTTAGGCGAGGGCGGCGAAGCTGCGCTCTTCCTCGATCGTCCGCATTGGGGCGGCGAACGGCCGCTGGGCCAGAAGGTCGCCGTAGACGTCCAGATACCGCCGCGCCATCGCCGTAGCCGAGAAGCGCAGGTCGAACCGCGCGCGGATCGCCTCCCGGTCCAGCCGGTGCGCCCGGGCGGCCGCGGCGACCGCTTCTTCCATGGTCGACACCAGGAAGCCGGTGGCCCCGTCCTCGATGATCTCGGGCGTCGAGCCGCAGGCGAAGGCGATGACAGGCGTGCCGCAGGCCATAGCCTCGATCATCACCAGGCCGAACGGCTCGGGCCAGTCGATGGGGAACAGCAGGGCCTCGGCCCCGCCCAGGAAGGCGGACTTCTCCGCATCGCCGATCTCGCCGACGAACTCGACCAGGGGATTGCCGCGCACCAGAGGTTCGATTTCCGTCTCCCAATAGGCGCGATCGGCGGCGTCGATCTTGGCGGCGATCTTCAGCGGCTTGTTCAGCCGGGTCGCGATCTCGATGGCGCGGTCGGGCCGCTTTTCGGGCGAGATGCGGCCCAGGAAGGCGAGGTAGCCCTGCGACTGGGGCGAGAAGCGATAGAGATCGCCCGGCATGCCGTGATGCACGGTCGCCCGCCAGTTGGCGTGGGGCAGGGGACGCCGCTGATCGTCGGAGATCGACACCAGGCCGTACTCCGTCCAGCGCTCGTAGATCGGGGCCAGATCCTTCAGGTCCAACCGCCCGTGCAGGGTCGTCACCGTCTTGTCCGCCCAGCCCTCGAAGAAGGGGAAATGGATCATGTCGGTGTGGAAATGGATGACGTCGAAGCGGTCGGCGCGGTCCAGCACCTCGGCCAGTTGGGCCATGTGGGCCGCCAGATCGGATTTCAGCGGCGCGGGGTCCAGGCGGATGGCCTGGTCACGGACCGGAATCAGGCGGGCGCGCGTACGCGCATCGGCGCTGGCGAACAGGGTGACGTCGTGACCCAGCTCGACCAGGGCGTCAGTCAGGTGGGCGACCACGCGCTCCGTGCCGCCGTAGAGCCGGGGCGGCACGGCCTCGTACAAGGGCGTGACTTGGGCGATTTTCATGGCAGGCTCCTGCGTCGCGTGACGACGCGACGCCGAAACCTCAATCCGCCCAGGATCGCCGGGTTCCAGCGTTGCCGGAACGATATTCTTCAACGCCGCCTGTAGGTTATGAGGCGGTGAGAAGCGGCCGCCTTACTGCATCCCGGCGCGGATTTCGGCGCGCAGAGCGTCGATGGGGCGCAGGCCCGTATCCGTCTTGAAGCGCCAGTAGGTCCAGCCGTTGCACGCCGGGGCGTTCTCCAGCAGGGCGCCCAGCTTGTGGATCGAGCCGGTCAGGGCGCCGGACACCAGCGAACCGTCGGCCCGCACCCGCGCCTCGCGCTCGCCCTTGGGGCAGTACAGCTTGTCGCCCGGCGCCAGCAGCCCGGCCTCGACCAGGGCGCCGAACGGCACCTTGGGCTCGGCCTTCTTGGAGCCGGTGACGACCAGGTCTTCCGGCGCGGCGGGAATAACGGCCTTGATGCGCTTCTCGGCCAGTTTGGCGTAGGTCTCGTCGCGTTCGATGCCGATGAAGCGGCGACCCAGGCGCTTGGCCGCCGCCCCCGTCGTGCCGGTGCCGAAGAAGGGGTCCAGCACCACGTCGCCGACGCGGCTGGCCGACAGCAGCACGCGGTGCAGCAGGGCCTCGGGCTTCTGGGTCGGGTGGGCCTTGTCGCCGTTCTCGTCCTTCAGCCGCTCGCCGCCGGTGCACAGGGCCAGGGTCCAGTCCGAGCGCATCTGGGTGTCTTCGTTGAAGGCCTTCAGCGCGTCGTAGTTGAAGGTGTAACGCTTCTGCTCGCGCGACTTGGCGGCCCAGATCAGGGTCTCATGGGCGTTGGTGAAGCGCGTGCCCTTGAAGTTCGGCATCGGGTTGGACTTGCGCCAGATGATGTCGTTCAGCACCCAGAAGCCCAGATCCTGCATCGCCGCGCCCAGGCGGAAGATGTTGTGATAGCTGCCGATGACCCACAGGCTGCCCTCGTCCTTCAGCACGCGGCGGCACTCGCCCAGCCAGGCGCGGGTGAAGGCGTCATAGGCGGCGAAGCTGTCGAACTTGTCCCAGTCGTCGTCGACCGCATCGACCTTGGAGTTGTCGGGACGCAGCAGGTCGCCGCCCAGTTGCAGGTTATAGGGCGGGTCGGCCGAAGACCATATCCACCGACTTGTCCGGCAGGCCCTTCAGCACCTCGATGCAGTCGCCACGCAGGATGACGTCGGTCTTCAACTCGGACATGGAAAAGCGGCCCCGGACAGATGAGACGCTTATGGTGAATCCTTACGGTTAAGGCGGAGTAACCAAGATTCAGATGCGGCCCTGTCTCTGCGAGGAGAGAACGAACGAAGGGGTATGCAAATCACATACTGTCTGGGCTATGACGCGAAGATGATCCGTCGTCTTCGCCCCGTTCCGTTCGCCCTCGGGCCTGTCCACTTCGTCGGCATCGGCGGTATCGGCATGAGCGGCATCGCCGAGATCATGCTGAAGATCGGCTATCAGGTGCAGGGTTCTGACGCCAAGGCCAGCGCCAACACCGAGCGGCTCGAGAAGCTGGGCGCCCGCATCTACATCGGCCACGACGCCGCCCATGTGACGGAGGCGTCTCGGCGGTGGTCTATTCCACGGCGGTCAAGCCGACCAACCCCGAGCTGGCGGTGGCGCGCGAACGCCGCATTCCTCTGGTGCGCCGGGCCGAGATGCTGGCCGAGCTGATGCGGCTGCAGTTTTCGATCGGCGTCGGCGGCACGCACGGCAAGACGACGACGACCTCGATGGTCGCGGCCCTGCTGGACGCCGGTTCGCTGGACCCGACGGTGGTCAACGGCGGCATCATCAACGCCTATGGCACCAACGCCAAGGTCGGCGAGGGCGACTGGATGGTGGTCGAGGCGGATGAGAGCGACGGCTCCTTCCTGCGCCTCAAATGCACCGTGGCGATCATCACCAACATCGACCCGGAGCACCTGGACCACTACGGCGATTTCGACGCGGTGAAGAAGGCGTTCGGCGACTTCATCGAAGACATTCCCTTCTACGGCTTCGGCGTGGTCTGTCTGGATCATCCCGAGGTGCAGAAGCTGGCGGCCCAGATCGACAACCGCCGTCTGGTCACCTACGGCCTGAACCCTCAGGCCATGGTCCGCGCCGACAATGTGCGCATGGACCCCGGACGGCTCGCGCTTCGACGTGGTGATCCAGGGGCAGGGCATGGCCGCCCTGGGCGAGCCTGCGCGCATCGAGAACCTGCACCTGCCGATGGCGGGCTGGCACAACGTCTCCAACGCCCTTGCCGCCATAGCCGTGGCGCGCGAGATCGGGGTGGACGACGACGCCATCCGCACGGGCTTGGCCGGGTTCGGCGGGGTCAAGCGCCGCTTCACCACCACGGGCGTGGCTCATGGGGTGCGCGTCATCGACGACTATGGCCACCATCCGGTCGAGATCGCCGCCGTGCTTAAGGCCGCGCGCCAGGTGGTGCAGAACGCCGACAACACCGGCCGCGTCATCGCCGTGGTCCAGCCGCACCGCTACACCCGCCTGCGCGATCTGATGGAGGACTTCTCCACCTGCTTCTCGGACGCCGACAGCGTTCTGGTCGCCGACGTCTATCCGGCGGCGCGAGCAGCCGATCGAAGGCGTCGACAAGCACGCCCTGTCGAGGGCGTCCGTCGCTACGGCCACCGCCCACGTCGCCGCGCTGGAGAACGCCGCCGTCCTGCCGCGCGTCATCAAGGATGAGGCCAAGCCCGGCGATCTGGTCGTCCTGCTGGGCGCCGGCGACATCACCAGCTGGGCCTACGCCCTGCCGGCGCAGCTGGAGGCGTTGGCTTAATCTCATGCCTCCCGCTCATCCCGGCGGACGCCGGGATCTAGTGAGAGCTTCACGACGAAGCCTTGCCGCCCTACATCGGATCAACGTCAAACGGGCTGAATGCAGCCAAAGCCACTGGATCCCGGCGTCCGCCGGGGATGAGCGGATTTATCGGATGGCCTGGACTGACAACCTCCCCGCCGTGGCGCGGCAAGCTGCTGCTGAACGAGCCGCTGGGGCCCTACACCTGGTTCCGCGTGGGCGGGGCGGCGGACGCCCTGTTCATTCCGGCGGACGCCGATGATCTGGCCGACTTCCTCAAGACCCTGCCGAGGACGTGCCCGTCACCGTGATCGGCGTCGGCTCGAACCTGATCGTGCGCGACGGCGGGGTCGAGGGGCGTGGTGATCCGTCTGGCGGGCCGCGCCTGGGGGCAGGTGACGACCGACGGCGTCACGGTCACGGCGGGCGCAGGCGCGCTGGACAGCATGGTGGCGCGCGCCTCGGCCAAGGCGGGCATCGCCGGGGCTGGAGTTCTATGCGGGCATCCCCGGCTCGATCGGCGGCGCCCTGACGATGAACGCGGGCTGCTACGGCTCGGAGACGAAGGACGTGCTGGTTTCGGCCTGGGGCCTGAACCGCAAGGGCGAGCGGGTTGAATTGGCCCTGGCCGACTTCGGCTACACCTACCGTCACTCGAACGCCCCGGCCGACATCATCTGGGTCGAGGCGACCTATCGCGGAACGCCCGACGCGCCCGAGGCTGTCGCCGCCCGGATCAACGAGATCACCGGAGCGCCGCGAGAAGACCCAGCCGATCCGTGAGAAGACCGGCGGCTCGACCTTCAAGAATCCCGACGGTCATTCCTCGTGGAAGCTGGTCGACGAGGCGGGCTGGCGCGGCAAGCTGCACGCCGCGCCTGCACCGCATGGGGGCGGCGGCGCCAAGTTCAGCGAGCTGCACTCCAACTTCATGATCAACCCCGGCGAGGCCACGGCGGCTGACATCGAGGGGCTGGGCGAAGCCGTGCGCGCGGATGTGCTGGCCAAGACCGGCGTGCAGCTGAACTGGGAAATCAAGCGGATCGGGGCGTCCGTAATCCTTCTCCCCTTGTGGGAGAAGGTGGCCCGTCAGGGCCGGATGAGGGGTGTCGACGCGACGTTCCCTAATCCTGGCCCCAATCTCAGCCGCTCACCCAGCTTCCTCGCACCCCTCATCCGTCTTGCTCCGCAAGCCACCTTCTCCCTCAAGGGGAGAAGGAAGAGGGTGACGAATTTCCTTCCACGACCCCGTATCGTTTCAACCGGTTAACCGTATTCAGGGCATAGGGGTGGGCTAGTCTTCGGATGTCGCCATGCGTACGCCCCTGAACACCCTCCATGTCGCTTCCTGATGGGCGGTCTGTCGTCGGAACGCGAGGTCTCGCTGTCCTCGGGCCGCGGCTGCGCGGACGCTCTGGAGGGACAGGTCGCCAAGGTCACGCGCGTCGACGCCGGTCGCGACCTGGCTCAGGTGCTGACGGCGCTGAAGCCCGACGTCGTCTTCAACGCCCTGCACGGCAAATGGGGCGAGGACGGCTGCGTCCAGGGCATCCTGGAGACGCTGAAAATTCCCTACACCCATTCCGGCGTCCTGGCCTCGGCCCTGGCGATGGACAAGGACAAGTCCAAGGCCGTGCTGCACGCGGCGGGCGTCATCGTGCCCGGCGGCGGCCTGTTCGACCGGCATGAAGTGGCGTCGCGCCACGTCATCGACCCGCCCTATGTGGTCAAGCCGAACGCCGAGGGCTCCTCGGTCGGCGTCTTTCTGGTGCGCGAGGGCGCCAACCGTCCGGTGGCCGAGGTCGGCGCCGAAGACTGGACCTATGGCGATCAGGTCATGGTCGAGCCCTTCATCCCCGGCAAGGAGCTGGCGGTCAGCGTGATCGGCGAGGCGACCAGCCCGCGCGCCCTGACCATCACCGACATCACCCCGACCAAGGGCTTCTACGACTACGAGGCCAAATATGCGCCCGGCGGCTCGCGGCACGTCCTGCCCGCCGAGTTGCCCTCGCACGTCTTTGACAAGGCTTTACGTCAGGCCGAGCTGGCCCACGCGGCCATGGGGTGCCGAGGCGTCTCACGCGCCGACTTCCGTTATGACGATGTTAACGACGTTCTCGTTCTGTTGGAGGTGAACACCCAGCCCGGCATGACCCCGACCTCGCTCGTTCCCGAGCAGGCGGCCTTCGTCGGTATGGATTATCGCGAACTGGTTCGTTGGATGGTGGAGGACGCCTCATGCCCGCGGTAGTGCGCGGCGGTCGGCGACAGTCTTCGGGCAAGGGCGGCGCGCGCGGCGCTCCGTCCGGCCGCGCGGCCGAGATCGGCCGTCTGGACATGTCGCCGCGCGTCGTGGCGGCGACCCTGGTGGTCGGCGTCGGCATACTGGCGGCCGTGCTGGCCACCGGCGCGCGGGCTGAGCGCATCTCGACCGCCGTCACCGAACGCTTTGACTCGCTCACGACCGGCATGGGTCTGAAGGTGCGTCAGGTTCACGTCACCGGCGCCTCGCCCGAGGCCGCCGCCGCCGTGCGCGCCGCTGTCGGCGTTCATGCCGACCAACCCATCGTCAGCCTGGACCTGGCCGCCGTGCGCGACCGGGTGCAGTCGGTCGGCTGGGTCAAGGAGGCGCGCGTGGTGCGCCTGCTGCCCGACACCCTGATCGTCGACGTGAAGGAACACGACCGCCTCGCCGTCTGGCAGGTGGGCGGCAAGGCCCACGTCATCGACGCGCAAGGGATCGTCATTCCCGGCGCCGACGCGGGCCGATACCCGCGCCTGCCGCTGGTGGTGGGCAAGGGCGCCGATCAGGCGGCCTCCGACGTCCTGCCCCTGCTGGCCCAGCGTCCGCGCCTGATGGCCAAGGTCGACGCCCTGGTTCGCGTGGACGAGCGCCGTTGGGACTTGCGCCTCAAGGACGGCGCCCTGATCCAACTGCCCGCCGTGGATCAGGAATCCGCCCTCATCCGCCTCGACGCCCTGGACCAGCGCGAACGCCTGCTGGACCTGGGCTTCGCCCGTATCGACCTTCGCACGCCGGAAGAAGTGGCCGTCCGCCCTTCCGAAGGCGCCGTTTGACCCTCTGACTTCCTAGGACACGACCCCATGGTTGGACGCAGCCGAGACATCAAGCCGGAACAGGGCAGGGGCGCGCCGCGCGCGCCGGTCGTGGCCGCGCTCGATCTCGGCCAGGCCAAGGTCGCCTGCTTCATCATGAAGCCCGACGGCGTGCGCCACGCCGACCGCACCATCCGCGTCGCCGGCGCCGGCCACGTCCAGTCGCGCGGCGTCAAGGGCGGGGCCATCGTCAATATGGACGAGACGGCACAGGCCATCGGCCACGCCGTCGAACGCGCCGAGCGCGCGGCGGGCGCCCCTGTCTCCGGCGTCGTCGTCACCACGGCTATCGGCCAGATGGCCAGCCACCGGGTGCAGGCGCGCGTCTCGCTTGGCTCGCATCCGATCAGCGACGCCGACCTGGCCCGCGCCATCGGCATGGCCCTGGCCCAGATCCGCCTGCCGAACCGGCGCCCGATCCACGTCCTGCCCATCGCCTGGTCGGTGGACGGGGCGCGTGGCGTCCACGACCCGCGCTCGATGCGCGGCGGCTCTCTGGGACTGGACCTGCTGGTCGTCTCCATGTCCGAGGGCTCGTTCAACGCCCTTAGCCACTGCCTCGAACTGGCGCACCTGGACCTGCAGGGCGTGGCCGCAGCGCCGGTCGTCTCCTCCCTCGCCGCGTTGGAAGAGGATGAGATGGAGCTGGGCGCCCTGTGCATCGACATGGGCGGCGGCTCGACCTCGGCGGCGGTCTGGGGCGGGCGCTCCCTGCTGCACATCGAAAGCCTGAACGTCGGCGGCGACCATGTAACCGCCGACATCGCGCGCGGCCTGTCGACATCGCGCGTCGGAGCCGAACGGCTGAAAACCCTGCACGGCTCGGCCATGGCGTCGGCCAATGAAGACCGCGAAATGCTTGAGGCCCCGCCGCGCGGCGAGGACGCCTCTGCCGGTCCTGTTATCGTCCCGCGCGCCATGCTCAAGACCGTCATCGCCCCGCGCGTGGAAGAGACGCTGGAGCTGCTGCGCGACCGCCTGAAGCACGCCGGGCTGGGCCTCGAACCCGGCGCGGGCCTGGTCCTGACCGGCGGCGCCAGCCAGCTGAACGGCGTGCGCGAGCTGGCCGTGCGCGTCTTCGACCGCCCGGTGCGCCTGGGCCGCCCGCAACGCGCGCCCCACCTGGCCGACGCCGCCGCCGGCCCTGCCTTTTGCTCAGCCGCAGGCGTCCTTCTGCGCGCCGCCTACGGTCCGCGCGAGGCGGTCTCCGCCCGCAAGCTGATGTCCCGCCAGATCACAGCGGCGGATGCGCCAAAGGTTCACCGTGGCGGCATGGTGGCGCGCGCGGCGGGCTGGCTGCGGGATAATCTGTAAGCAGTAATGCTTCTATTTTAGGGTTCGTGAGGCGCTGACATTAAGGAAGTCTGTTAGCGCAACCTGTTCAGCGCCCAATTTTCAATTCTTCTGGACGCGAAAGGTTGTGCTCCTGTCGCCTTTCTTGCCGATTTCTTCGCATTGATTATTTGTTATTAAATTGCCACAATTTGCCACAAATTGTCGCAATTTGATGCCGTTTCGCCACAAATAGCTTGCGACGCCCTTGGCGGGGGTTAACGTTGTTATCTCGGCCTTCGCATCGGGCGTGAGGCGGCTGATTTGGGGGCGTTGATGACAAAGCATCGCTATTGGTTGGGAACCACTGTGCTTGCAGGGGCGCTGGCGGTATCCGTCCCGGCTTGGGCGCAGGAACAAGATGAGGCGGCTAGGCAGTCTTCGTCTTCAAGTGCGACTCAAACTGATCAGGCCGTAATGGTCGAAGAGGTTGTCGTGACGGGGTCGCGTATCCCTCGCCCGCAATACGAAGGCACCATCCCTGGCGTTCAAGTCACCAGCAAGGATATCACTGAGCGTTTGTTCACCAACGCAGGTGATGTGCTGAACGACATTCCTCTCGTTGGTGCGGGTGCCAGCCTCAACGGCACGAATGGTGGGCAGACGGCTTCTCTGGGCGTCACCTATGTCGACCTCCTGAATCTCGGCACGGCGCGCACGCTGACGCTGGTCAACGGTCGCAGGTTTGTGTCGAACAACTCGGCTACCATCTTCGTTTCCGGGAATGAAACCGGGTCGCAAGTCGATGCCTCAACCATTCCGGTTGCTCTGATTGATCGAGTCGACGTGCTGACCGTCGGCGGAGCGGCCGCCTATGGCGCCGACGCTGTGTCCGGCGTCGTCAACTATGTTTTGAAAGACCGTTATGAGGGAGCAGAGGTCAATCTGATTGGCGGGCAAACGTTCGACTATCAAGATGCGGCACGTTACTCTGTGAACGCGACCTATGGCCGGAACTTCCTAGATGATCGCCTAAATGTCGCGGTGTCAGGCGAATATAGTCATATCGATAGCGTGTTGGGCGATCAGCGCGATTTTTTGATGGAGCAGGCGGGCTCCATCTCCAATCCGTTTAATGGCGGAATGCGCAATGGGGCTTTTTCGCCAGGGGCTGTCGGCTCGACCGCCTTCTTGCCGTCGGGCGCGGATGGACAGCCAAATCTCATCTATACTGCAGGGCTGCGCAGCTATCTGACCTGGTACGGCGGGCAAATTTTCAATCCCACCTTCAGCGGTTTGAATGAAGAATATCCCGCCGTGGCGGGGTTGGTTCCAGGCGGCAGCGCAAACATGCCTGGCTTTGCGCGCATCGCGGCGCCAGCGTGGAGCTTCTTCTCTAGCGCCCTGCAACAGATTCCAGGCGCGCCAAACTTGTGTAATGCTGGGGCGTTTAGTTCAGCGGCGGCCGCCGCTGCAGCATCTGCGAATCCTCGTATATGTAATTTTGCGCCTTCTTCTCTGCCTGGTGCGACCGCGGCTGAGCAGGACGCTATCGCGAATCGAGTCTTCAGTTTCTATAATGTCGCGCGTCCGACCGGCGCGACGGCGGCGCAAGTCCGCGCTGCGGCTTTACAGGTTTTGCAGGCGAATAATCCGACGGCGCGAGAATATTTCGCCGCCAACCCTAATGTTCCTCTGAATGCCTTCTTGGGAAGCTTTATCGCTGGCCTGCCCGATGTCGCCAATACAGGTGCTTTCGCTGGCATGCTGCCCAGAACCGCCGTTCCCATTCGCTTCGATGCCAGCGGCAATGTGGCGGCGTTCAGCTACGGATCTCCAACACCGACCACGCCGGGCACGGCGGGTTCGTCCGTTGGCGGTGATGGCGCCTTACGCCAGTTCACCAATGTTTTGCGTGTGGAGCAGGAAAGATACGTTGCTAACGTCATCGGTTCCTATCGTGTTACCGACAACATTCAGTTCTTCACTGAAAACCTATATTCGGACATCACGGTTCGAAATCCATTCTCTTCCGGTGGGTTGTTCAACGGTGTGACGTCTTCCTCGACCGAAAACGCCGCTCTTCTCGTTAACGTGAACCATCCGTTCCTGACTGCGCAGAATCGTGCGGATTTGGCTGCGGCAGGCATAACCGGGAACTTTACGCTGTCGCGTTACAATGAAGACCTGGTCAATGACATCAGCCAGGAATCCACGATGGAGACCATACGCTCCGTGAATGGTTTCAAGGGCGACTTTGAGGCGTTCGGCCGGTCGTTTGGATGGGAGTTGTCGCATACCTATGGCAAGGCTGAGACACAGGTCGAGTTCAGCGCTATTCGTGACGTTGAATTCGCTATGGCGCTCGACGCCGTCAATGTGAATGGTGAGGTCGTCTGCCGCGCCAAGGCTGTCGGTTTGAACGCCTATCTCAACAGCTTCGGTGCGTCGCGCCAAATTCCTGGCATCCAGCCGCAGATCATCAGTCAGATCGGCAGTGATGGAGTGCGAGAGCAGGTCATCTTCCAGAACAACGTAACGCAGCAGATGGTCGATAACTGCGCGCCGGTAAATGTGTTTGGAGAGGGTAGGGCGTCCCAAGCGGCGAAGGATTTCGTTAGCGTCAGGAATTTCTTCAAAAACGAGTCCACTCAAAACTTCACCCAAGCGACTCTAACGGGTGAGCTTTTCAACCTCCCGGCGGGGCCTCTTCAGTTTGCGATTTCCGGTGAATTTCGAAAGGAAGAACTCGCATACACGACCGATGAAGTGAATCGGATAGGCGGCACTCGCTCGGCGCCCTCGGCGACTACATTCGCTGAAGTGGAAACTCGCGAGGGCGGGATCGAACTGCGCATTCCAGTGTTCGGCGGTGATTTCCAAGTGCCTTACGTCGGCTCCCTGGAAATTAACCCGTCGGTGCGCTGGACGCGCTTGAAGGGGGAGGCGGCTTCGTTCCGTGACACTTCCGGCACCTTGCGGACCCCGACGTACAAGGGCGAGACAGAAAATGTCTATACGATTGCGGCGACTTGGCAGCCGATCGACGACATCGCCTTCCGAGGCAATGTGTCCCGCTCGGTGCGAAACCCGAGTATAGTGGAGCTCTTCCTCGGCGGGCAGCCTTTCTTCACGAGCATTCCGCAGGATCCTTGCTCGGTGACGAATATCGATCTTCGCAGCAACCGCCGCGCGAACTGTGTGAGCGATGTCTTGGCGAAGGCGGCGGCCAACGGAGGACGTCTGGGAAGCTCGACTGGCGGGGGGCTGATTACGATCGCCTCCGAGGCTGACGCGACCAGCTTTCTCGCCAGCCATTATCGTCCGAACGGTAGTGCGTTCACGGGGTTGATCTCAGGCGCTCAAACGCTCAAGCCTGAACAGGGAGAGTCCTGGACGGCCGGGGTGGTTCTTCAGCCTCGTTTCCTGCCGGGCTTGATGATCGCGAGCGATTATTTGGAAATTGAAGTGACGGACGCTCTTGGGCCGTTGCTGGCCCAACCAGCGGCCGAATTCTGCTATGATAGCCCGAACTTCCCTGACAATACCGCGGATGTGGGTGTTAACAGCTGTGCTGGTATACGTCGTGACAGCAACTTCCAGTATACGAATGGCTTTGAGCTTCCCTTCTTTAACCTAGGTTCGACCAAGGTTCGCGCTGTCAACGCCAATGTGGCCTACTCACATGATATCGAGGGGACGCCTTGGCCGACCACGATCGGCTTCCGCGGCAATGCGTACTACCTGCTTGAGTACACTCAGTCGGCGAGCGGGACTTACGAGGACGCCACTAGCACGCGAAATACGCTAGCGAACCCGCAGCTGAAGCTTCAGTTGACGGCCTTGCTCAACACGGGCCGCTTGAATGCACGCTGGACTATCGATTATCAGGACAGCGCTTCAATCAAGAGCTCCGGCATTCCGATCGGCATAGAATTCCAGCCGATCGTGAGCTACCCATCGTATAGCCTGCACCGCCTATCGGTTGGCTGGGATTTCACAGACTCCGTGCGTGGGCAGTTTGTCGTCGACAATGTGTTCGACAAAAACTCTCTGGGCGCTCAAGGATATTATAACGACGCCTATGTGGATCGGATCGGTCGACGCTGGACCATGTCTTTGGGCATGAAGTTCTAAGAACACAGATCGGACAGCTGCTCAGGGCCCGGCGGATAACGTCGGGCCCTGAGTTAATTTCGGTTGGTGCTGGTTCAGGGCTGTCCCGTCTTTGCCGACTCAGCTACCAAGGTAACCCTTCGTTAACGCAGTCAGGGTTTTCCTTAACGCGCTCATAACCAATGCGATTCGGCGGGGAGTTCGCATCGGGGACGAAGGGCAGGGTCCTTAGGTCGGAATAATACAATGTCTCTCTCGCTGGTCAGGCCGGAAGCTACGGAATTGAAGCCCCGCATCGTCGTCTTCGGCGTAGGCGGAGCGGGCGGAAACGCGGTCAACAACATGATCGACTCCGGCCTTGAGGGCGTGGAGTTCGTCGTCGCCAACACCGACGCCCAGCATCTGAGCTTCGCCAAGACCGACCGCCGCATCCAGTTGGGCGAGACGATCACGCAAGGGTTGGGCGCGGGCGCCCACCCCGAAGTCGGCATGAACGCCGCCGAGGAGAGCGCTGACGAGATCCATGCGCACCTGGAAGGCGCGCACATGGTCTTCATCACCTGCGGCATGGGCGGCGGCACCGGCACCGGCGCGGCGCCGGTCATCGCCAAATGCGCGCGTGATCGCGGCATCCTGACCGTCGGCGTGGTGACCAAGCCCTTCACCTTCGAGGGTCGTCACCGGATGCGCCTGGCCGACGCGGGCGTGGCCGAGCTGCAGCGCTACGTCGACACCCTGATCGTCATCCCGAACCAGAACCTGTTCCGCGTCGCCAACGAACGCACCACCTTCTCGGACGCCTTCGGCATGGCGGACCAGGTGCTGCACTCGGGCGTCCGCTCGATCACTGACCTGATGATCCTGCCGGGTCTGATCAATCTCGACTTCGCGGACGTCCGCGCCGTGATGAGCGAGATGGGCAAGGCCATGATGGGCACGGGCGAGGCCACGGGCGACGACCGCGCCCTGCTGGCGGCCCAGAACGCCATCGCCAACCCCCTGCTGGACGAGACCAGCCTGAAGGGCGCCAAGGCCGTGCTGGTGAACATCACCGGCGGCATGGACATGACCCTGCTGGAAGTCGACGAGGCCGCCAACGCCATCGCCGGCGAAGTGGACGGCGACGCCAACATCATCTTCGGCGCCGCCTTCGACCCGGCGCTGGACGGCAAGATCCGCGTCTCGGTCGTCGCCACCGGCATGGATGAAGCCGTCATCCAGCAGATCGAGCCGCAGGGCCAGAGCTTCGGCCGCACCGGCGGCCTGCCGAACGCGGCGCCGCGTCAGCCGGAAGTCCGCATCGACCCGGTGCGCGAAGCCGCGCCGCAGCCGGCGCCCGCTCCGGTCTATGAAGCTCCGGCCGCGCGCGCGCCTGAGCCGAAGATCGAAGCCAAGCCCGAGCCGGTCATCCGTGACGCGCCGCGCAATCTGGAGCCGATCGTCGATCCGTGGGTCGAGGAATATGAGCAGAGCGCCGGTCGGGCCCAACCCGCCGCCTCTTCCGAGCAGGGCGACCTCTATTTCGACCGTGCGCCGCAGCGTCAGCAGCCGGCGCCGCAGCAACCGGCCCAGCGTCCGGCCGCCCGTCATGAAGAGCCCGCAGAGGAGCCCTTCTACGACGAGCGCGACCATCGCCGCAGCGGTTGGAGCCTGTTCGGCCGCAAGCGTCAGCAGCCGCAGCAGCAACAGTCCTATGCGCCGCCGCCGTCGTCGAACCGCACGACCCAGCAACTACGCCAGACCCAGGCGATGCAGCCCCAGCAGCAAGATCCGCAGGTGGGCCAGTCCGAGGATGACGACCTGGAGATCCCTTCCTTTCTTCGCCGCCTCGCGAACTGATCGGCCTAAGAAGCCCTGATACTGAAACGCCCCGGAGCCGACCTCCGGGGCGTTTTTGCGTGTGGGCGCAAGGCGTCGAGCTGTCGCCGAACCGAAACAATCCGAAACTCGACTTTCATTTCGGGCTTGAGCCCTGAGGCGTAAACGACAGGCGAGGCGAAGACCGTCCCGTTTGGGGCGGGTCGCGCAACAGAGAGTATCCGAGTGACGGTCCGCAACGACCAGTACGAACAGACCATCGTCGCCCCGGCCATCTGCGCCGGCGTCGGCGTGCACACCGGCCGCCGCGTGCGTCTGGTCGTGCGCCCGGCTGCGCCCGGCCACGGCATCGTCTTCGTGCGCACGGACGTCACCGACCGCGACAACCGCATCCCCGTCTCGGGCGAGGCGGTCGTGGACGCGCGCCTGAACACCATGATCGAGAACGCGGCGGGCGTGCGCCTGTCGACGATCGAACACCTGATGGCCGCCCTGGCCGCCCTGGGCGTCTCCAACGCCGTGATCGAGGTGGACGGGCCGGAACTGCCGATCCTGGACGGCTCGGCGCTGCAGTTCGTGCAACTGCTGGACCGCGCGGGCTTCCGCCGTCAGGAAGCGCCCCAGACCTATATCGAGATCCTGAAGCCCATCCGGGTGGAGGAGGGCGACAAGTCCGCCGTTCTTAAGCCCTGCGACCGCTATGAGATGCGCTTCGAGATCGACTTCCCGACGCCGGTCATCGGCCATCAGGTGGTGGATTTCGTGGTGGATGAGGCGACCTTCCGTTCGGACATCATGGCGGCCCGCACCTTTGGCTTCGCCCATGAGGTCGAGGCCCTGCGTCAGGCCGGTCTAGCCCGCGGCGGCTCGCTGGAGAACGCCGTGGTCATCGACGGCGGTCAGATCCTGAACCCCGGCGGCCTGCGCATGGAGCGCGAGTTCGTGCGCCACAAGGCGCTGGACGCCATCGGCGACCTGTATGTGCTCGGCGCGCCGCTGCTGGGTCGCTATGAAGGCGTCAAGGCGGGCCACGCCCTGAACAACAAGCTGGTCCGCGCCCTGCTGGTTCAGCCGGATGCGTGGCGCGAAACGGTGCGCGTGCCGGACATGGCGATGGCGGGCTGACTGCTTCCTTCTCCCCTTGAGGGAGAAGGTGGCAGGCGGAGCCTGACGGATGAGGGGTGGCGACGCCCTGGCATCCAGATTGTCGCGTCGCCGTCCTCGCTAATTTTTAGATGCCGCGCTGACACCCCTCATCCGAGCGCCTCCGGCGCCCACCTTCTCCCACAAAGGGAGAAGGGTCAGCTTAGCGTAATCGCGCTGATCAACCGGCCGAAGTCCGGTTCGCCCGCCAGGTAGGCGCGGCGGTTGGAGTAGAAGCGCCCTTCATCGGCGCGCGTGTCGTCGCCGGTCCAGGCCGCCTCGCCGACGCCCGCCTGCTCCAGCCGCCACAGGACGAAGCCGGGCAGGTCGAACTGGCGCTTGTCGTCCGTCGCGCCGAGGGCGAAGAAGCGTTCGCTGCCGGGATCGTGGTGGGCGAAGCGGTCCTGATAGTCGGCGCCGACCTCATAGGAGGCCTGGGCGATGCAGGGGCCGACGACGGCGACGATGCGCGACGGCTCGGCGCCCAGCGCCTGCATGGCCGCGACCGTCGAGTGGATGACGCCGCCAAGAGCGCCCTTCCAGCCTGCGTGGGCGGCGCCGATGACGCCCGCCTCGGCGTCGGCGAACAGCACGGGGGCGCAGTCGGCGGTCAGGACGGTCAGCACCGGCCCCTTCACGCCCGCGACCACGGCGTCGCCCTCGGGGCGTTCTCCGGCCCAGCCGCTTTCGGCCACGCGGGCGACAGCGGAATGAACCTGATAGCAACCGCACAGGTCGTCGGCGGCGCCGCCCATCCATTCGGCGACGCGGCGGCGGTTCTCGGCGACGTGAACCGGGTCGTCCTTGGAGCCGACGCCCGCGTTCAATCCGGCGTAGAGGCCGTCCGATACGCCGCCCGCGCGGGTGAAGAAGCCGTGGCGCATCCCGGCCTTGGTCAGCAGCGGATGGGTGATGGGGTTCAGGCTCATGCGGCGCCCTCCAGTTTGAAACGGGCGGCGTCGATGGCGGCCTGAACGGCCTTGCGGGCCTGGGGGCTGTTCTTCCAGCAGGTCGAGCCGACGCTAGCGGCGGCTCCGGCGCAGACGACGGCCGCGTCGGCCTGGGCCAGACGGGCGAAGCCGCCGACCCCCAGTTCTTCCAGCCGCTGGATCACCTTGGGGCCGACGCCCTTGGTCGCCAGCAGGATCTGGCGCTCATGCTCGGTGAAGGTCATGGCCGCATCAGTCTCCATCATCGGGCGGGCCGCGTCAGAAGCCCGGCAGGGCCAGTGAACGGGGCGAGAAGATCGCCGTCGCCTTGAACAGCTCGCCCATCTGATCCGGCGCGGTCAGGCGGTCCAACTGGCGCTGGATGACCGGGGCGGCTTCGGGGCGTCCCTGCATCAACCGCTGGGCGCGAGCTTCGATCCCCAGCGCCTTCAGGAAGGCGCCCTGGCTGATGCAGCCGGTGACGTCGGCGCCGCCGCGCACGGCGGCCTCCAGCACCAGGGGGAAGTCGGCCCACTGCGTCAGGTCGGCCTCGCCCGGCGTCGACAGGGGATCAACCTTCTGGTGCCGCCGCAGGGCCTGAAGCGTGTCGCCCGCCTCGGGCTTGCTGCGGCCGTAGTCGATCAGCAGGGCGGCGCCGGATGCGGCGCGGATCAGGCTGGCCAGATCGCGGCCGAAGGCGGCCTGCTGTTCCGAAATCTCGATGATCTGTCCCGGCTCGACGTCAAAGCCCGGCGCCTCGAAGCCGTCGGCGATGGCGGTCAGGCCGAAGGTCAGTTCATCAGCGTCGGTGACGCCGATGCGGCGCTCGGCCCAGCCGCCTTCGGTCTTGATGAACTGGCGCGCGGGCAGGCAGTCCAGCACCTCATTGGCGATCAGGATGACCGGGGCGTCCGTCTCGATCTTGTGCAGGGCGCTGAGCCAGCGCGGATGCACGTCGGCGTCGGCCAGCCGCCGCGCCTGCTCGGCGCGCAGCGGTGCGCTGGGCTCGATCAGGATCAGGTCGACCGCCTGCAGGAAGCCGGGGACCAGCCGCGCCGCGCGCAGCACGTCGGACATCAGCGTGCCGTCGCCCGGCCCGACCTCGACCAGCCGCACCCGCTCGGGCGCGCCCAGACGGGTCCAGGTCTCGACCGCCCACAGGCCGATCAGTTCGCCGAACATCTGGCTGACCATGGGGGCGGTGATGAAGTCGCCCCGTTCCCCCAGCGCGGGGCGAGTGGCGTAATAGCCGCCCTTGGGGTCGTGCAGGCATCGGGTGACGTAGTCCGCCACCGTCATCGGCCCGGTCAGCACGATCTCGCGGACCAGGCGGTCCTTGAGCGTCTCCGCCATGATGGTCTTACGCCTCCGTGACGGCCGGCTTCTTCAGCGCCCGCCAGATCAGCCAGGCGCCGACCAGCATCATCGGGATCGACAGGATCATGCCCATGGTCAGGCCCAGCGGCAGGTTCTCCAGCCCGGCGTCGGGCTGACGCACGTTCTCCAGCGCGGCGCGGCAGACGCCGTAGCCCAGCAGGAACAGGCCGGTGACGAAGCCGGGACGCTTCAGCATCCGCCACTTCCAGATCGCCAGCGACAGGATGACGAACAGCAACAGGCCCTCCAGCCCCGCCTCATACAGCTGGCTGGGGTGGCGCGGTTCGTTGCCGGCGGGGCAGAAACCGTACATCTGCTGGATGCGTTCGTTGCAGAAGCGGATGGCCCAGGGAACCGTCGTTTCGCGCCCCCACAGCTCGCCGTTGATGAAGTTGGCGATGCGGCCGAAGAACAGGCCCAGCGGCGCGACTGGGGCGATCAGGTCGCCCAGGCTGAGCGGGTTTACCTTCTGGCGATTGGCGTAGAGGGTGATGGCGATGACGACGCCCAGGAAGCCGCCGTGGAAGCTCATCCCGCCGGTCCACAGCTGCAGCAGCTCCAGCCGCTCGCCCCAGCTGTCGCCGGTGAACAACTGAGCGAACATCTCCGGCTTGTAGAAGAGGGCGTAGCCGAAACGACCGCCGAGGATGACGCCCAGCGTGATCCACAGCACCAGGTCGTCCAACTGCGGGCCATTCACCGGCGACTTGCCCGGCGCCCACAGCCGCTCGGTCTTGGCCAGACGCGAGGCGTACCACCAGCCCAGGACGATGCCGGCGACATAGGCCAGGGCGTACCAGCGGATGGGCAGGGGGCCGAGGTGGATCAGGACAGGGTCGAATTCGGGAAAGGGCACGGGGCCTCCGTCTGCGCCTTCAGAAGTTGTCCATCGTCTAGCAAGCGGGACTGCATTCGTCGCGCGCTTTTCCCGCGAAGCAGTCTATAGGCCGCAGGCAGGTAAGATTTGGTTTACCCAAATCAATGCACCGTTAACCACGTTCGGGCCGATGGTCCGAGAGTTCTCAAGAGGCCGCCATGCAGACGCGCAATCCCCTCCTTGATGAGTTCGCCAAGCTGACCACCGGCGCCATGGGCCTGGCCCAGGCCGCGGGTGAAGAGGCCAAGGCCGCCTGGCGCGCCCAGGCCGACCGCTTCGTCGCTGAAATGGATCTGGTCCGTCGCGACGAGTTCGATGTGCTGAAGGACGAGATCGCCGCCCTGCGCGCCGAGATCGCGCGCTGAGGCTGCGGCCCCGCCCCGAAGAAGGCCGCCAAGGGATCGTCCACAGACGCGGCTTCGACCCCGATTCAGCCGGTTGAGCCGAATCTGCGAACACGCCTACCGTCCTCGAAAGCGCTCACTTGAGTCGCTGTCGCTGCTGAAGAAGTTGAACGCCTGATGGATGCTGTGAGACCCGAAGAGGTCGACCTGCCCTTTGATCCGCTGGATGTGGTCGAACACGTCCTGACGGCGGAGAACCTGCCGTTCGACCGCACGGACGAGGGCGATCTGGCCTTCGCCCTGGCCGGCGACTGGAAGGACTATGAGCTGTGGTTCGCCTGGCGGCCCGAGGGCGACTGCCTTCAGCTGTGCCTGGCGCTGGACCTGCGGGTGGCCAAGACGCGGCGCGCGGCGGCCTATGAACTGGTCTCCATGATCAACCAGCGCACCTGGCTGGGCCATTTCGAGATCTGGCCGGACGAGGGCGAGATCGTCTTCCGCCACGCCCTGGCCCTGCCGCACACCGAACGGCCGACCCTGGCCCAGGCCGCGTCCATGATCGACGCGGCGGTCGAGGCGGCGGACCGTTACTATCCCGCCTTCGACTTCATGGTGCGCGGCTCCAAGAAGCCGAAGGAGGCGATCGACGCCTGCCTGTTCGAGACCGTGGGCAACGCCTGATGAGCGGTTCTGGACGTCCGGTCGTGCTTCAGGGCGTCGGACGCCTGGGCTCGGCCATTCTGGAAGGCTGGCTGGCGACGGGCGCCGTCGACCCGGCCGATCTGATCATCCTGACGCCGTCTGAAAAGCCGGTCGCCGAGGCGGCGCGGGCCAGGGGCGCGCGGATCAATCCTCCGCTGGAGGAACTGGCGAACGCCCGCGCCTTCGTCATCGGCGTGAAGCCCGCCAAATGGCTGGAGGCCGCGCAGGCCGTCCTGCCGCATCTGGCGCCGGACGCCGTGATCGTTTCGGTCATGGCCGGGGTGCGCGGCGAGACGATCTCTGACGGCTATGACGGCCGCCCGGTCGTGCGCGTCATGCCGACGACCGGCGTGGCCCAGGCGCGCGGCGTGGCGACGTTGTGGGCGGCGGAGGCTGAGGCCCTGAAGGTCGGGCGCGAACTGTTCGAGCCGATCGCCGAGACGGTTCTGCTGGACGACGAGACCCTGATGCACGCGGTGACGGCGGTGTCCGGCTGCGGACCGGCCTATTTCTTCGCCTTCACCCGCGCCCTGGCCGAGGCCGGGGAGGCCGAAGGTCTGTCGCCCGAGGCGGCCGCGCGACTGGCGCGCGCTACCCTGCGTTCGGCTGCGGCGGGCGTGGAGGGCGACGAGGCTCTGAACGCTCTGATCGACCGCGTGGCCTCGCCCGGCGGGGTGACCCAGGCCGGTCTGGTCGCTCTCAATGAAAACGGCGCCCTCGACCGTTCTGTCGAAAGCGCCGTGAAGGCGGCGGTCGCCAAGTCTACTGAGCTCAGCGGCTGATCGTCAGGCGATTCAGCGCCGGACGAAACGACCCTCGGCCAGGTTGCGGGCCAGGCGGTCATAGGCGCGCTGGGCGTCGGTCCAGGTCGTCGAACCGCGCGCATCGGCCAGGGTCGGGGTGTAGTAGTCGAACTTGACCGGCTGGACCTCGCCCGAGGCCATGGTCACGGACCCTTCCACCGCCGCACCGCCGATCGACAGGCTGCGCATGGAATCCAGACCCGGCTTGTCTGACAGTTGCTGCATCGTCGGGCGGTTGGGCTTCAGGTCGGTGATGACCAGCTCGACGCGAGCGCCGTCCAAGGCGTGACGATCCGTCAGCACGCGCTCGACGGTGCGGGTCAGGTCGCTTACCTGTTGCTGGACGTCGCGTTCGCCCAATTCTCGGGCGGTTTGGGCGAAGTCGGGGCTGACCGTCACGACGACGGCCGAGGGTTGGGCCGCAGCGGCGCCGGAAACGGCGAGGGCGGCGGCGAGCGGCGCAAGAAAAGCAATACGACGCATAGTACGGGCTCCTGATTCCAGGCCCCCCTGGAACACAGGACAAGATGGCGACGATTTTACGGTTCCGCTAGGGGCGCGAAGCAAAGATCTAGGCGGCGCGACGATCCGCCGGCAGTCGGATGGACGCCTTCAGCCCGCCCAGGTCGCTGCGGCCCAGGATGATGTCGCCGCCGTGGCCGCGCGCCACGTCCCGCGCCACGGCCAGGCCCAGACCCACCCCCTTGCGGTTCTGATTGCGCGAGGCGTCCAGCCGCGAGAAGGGGCGGAAGGCTTCTTCGTGCATGTCGTCGGGAATGCCGGGGCCGTCGTCCTCGACCAGGATCTCCAGCCCGCCGGAGGGCAGGGGGCGGGCTGACAGCCGCACCTTCTCGCCGTGCGAGGCGGCGTTGCCGACCAGGTTGTTGATCGCCCGACGGAAGGCCAGGGGGCGGGCCAGCATATTGAGATCGTCGGGGGCCTCGACTTCGGCCACGGCGCCCGAGCGGCGGGCGTCCTCGGCGGCGCGACGCAGCATTTCGGGCACGGAGATCGTCTGCATCGCCTCGCCCGCCTCGCCGCGCGCGAAGGCGAGGTATTCGTCGATCATGTGCTCCATCTCGTCCAGGTCGCCCTTCATCGCCTCGGCGCGCTTGAACGGCGGGGCCAGGGCCAGTTCGAGACGCAGGCGGGTCAGGGGCGTGCGCAGGTCATGGCTGACCGAGGCCAGCAGGGCCGTGCGCTGGTCGATGTGGCGCTGGATGCGCGAACGCATGTCCAGGAAGGCTGTGGCGGCGGCCCGCACCTCGCGCGCGCCGTGCGGTTTGAAGCGCGGCACGCTTTCGCCCCGGCCGAAAGCTTCGGCGGCGGAGGCCAGGCGCTCGATGGCGCGCACCTGGTTGCGAATGAACAGCACCGCCACGCCCAGCAAAAGGATGGTGGCGATCATCAGCCACAGGACGAAGATGTGGGCCTGGGTCGCCACGGCCCGTTCACGCGGGGCGATGACGCGCAGCACGCCGTCGGCCTCCTGCACCCGGATGTCGACATAGGCGGGGTAGCGGGTGGTGTCGAACCAGAAGGGCTGGTCCAGCCGCGAGGCCAGGGCCTTCTCCAGCGTCCGGTCGACCAGGCCCAGGGCGCCGCGCCGTTCTTCGTCGGGCAGGGAGGCGGAGGGTTGGAAGGCGATGGACAGCTGCATCGACCGTTCGGCGCGCTCGGAGATCAGGGCCAGGTTCTGGGGCGAGGGATCGTCGCGATAGCTTTCGGCCGCCCAGGCCACGTCGCCGGCCAGACCCTCGGACAGGCGCGCCGTCACCGCCTGCCAGTGGGCGTCGAAGAAGGCCCATGTCACCGCCGCCTGCATGATCAGCACCGGCAGGACGATGATCAGCAGCGACCGACCCCACAGGGAGGTCGGCAGCCGACGCTTGATCCACCGCGTCCAGACGTTGAACGGCATCAGCCGCATGAGGAGCGTTCCGGTCCTGTCGTCAGTCCGGCGCCAGCATATAGCCGACGCCGCGCACCGTCTGGAGGTAGCGCGGATTCTTGGGGTCCGCCTCCAGCTTGCGGCGCAGGCGCGTCACCTGGACGTCCACGGCGCGGCCGGTCACGTCGGCCGTGTCGGGCGACAGGGTCATGCGCTCGACCGGCGAATGGGCGTGAATGGCCAGGGTCTTGAGCAGTTGCGCCTCGGCCTCGGTCAGGCGTTGCAGTTCGCCGTCGCGCGTCAGCTCCAGCCGCTCCATGTCGAAGACGGCGGGGCCCATGCGGATCTCCTTGGGCGTCATCAGCTTGCCGCCGGTGCGGCGCAGGATGGCCTCGATCCGCAGCGACAGCTCGCGCGGGTCGAAGGGCTTGGACATATAGTCGTCGGCGCCGCGCGACAGGCCCTCGATCCGGTCGTCCGGGTCGCCCTTGGCGGTCAGCAGCAGCACCGGCGTCTTGGACAGGGCCGCCTGGCTGCGAATCCAGGTGGTCAGGTCGAAGCCGCTTTCGCCCGGCATCATCACGTCCAGAACGATCAGATCGAACTCAATCAGTTCGACCATGCGCCGCGCCGCGCCCGCGTGGGCGGCGCCGGTGACGCGATAGCCCTCGCGGCTCAGGAATTCCTTGAGCAGTTCGCGGATGCGGTCGTCGTCGTCGACGACCAGGATGTGCCGTCCGCTGCCGGCGGGCGCGATGGGGCCGGACCGGCCGTTGGCGCGAGGCTCGATCATGCTCACTGCGAATCTCCTCGCGAGGCGCCGTTGACGCGGGCGTGCGACGGGCGTCTAAATAAATATCTTGCGCGGGAGATGTTCTTCAATGGCCTTCGTTCCTTTCGACGATCGTGACGGATGGATCTGGTTTGACGGAGAATTCGTCCCCTGGCGGGAGGCGAAAACGCACGTTCTGACCCATGGCCTTCACTACGGCTCGTCGGTGTTCGAGGGTGAGCGTATGTATGGCGGTGAAATCTTCAAGCTGACCGCGCACAGCGAACGCCTGAAGCGCTCCGCCGAGCTGCTCGACTTCGAGATTCCCTATAGCGTGGCCGAGATCGACGCCGCCTGCAAGGAAACCTGCGCGCGCAACGGCCTGATCGACTGCTATATCCGCCCCGTCGCCTATCTGGGACCGGAACAGCTCAGCGTCACCGCCAAGAACAGCAAGGTCCATCTGGCCATCGCCGCCTGGGAGTGGCCCAGCTATTTCGACCCCGAGGTCAAGAAGAAGGGCATCGCTCTGGAGTGGGCCAAGTGGCGCCGTCCCGACCCGGCCACAGCGCCGTCGACGGCCAAGGCGGCCGGCCTCTACATGATCTGCACCATGTCCAAGACGGCGGCTGAGAAGCGCGGCTTCGCCGACGCCCTGATGCTGGACTGGCGCGGCTATGTGGCCGAGGCGACCGGCGCCAACGTCTTCTTCGTCCGGAACGGCGCCCTGCACACGCCGCGCGTCGATCACATCCTGAACGGCATCACCCGCCAGACCGTCATCGAAATGGCGCAGGCGCGCGGGATCGAGGTCATTGTCCGCGACATCCTGCCGGAAGAGCTGGGCGATTTCTCCGAATGCTTCCTCACCGGCTCGGCCGCCGAGGTGACGCCGGTGGGCCAGGTCGGCGATTATCGCTTCACGCCGGGCGCGCTGTCGCTGAGCTTGATGGACGACTACGGCAAGCTGGTGCGCGGCCAACTCTAGGCGGCTTCCATCGACGAGTTTCGTCGTCCCCCTTGCCAGCGGCGTTCTGCTGTCGTTGATGCGCACTGAAGAAGCCGGCTCCCATAGCGCCGGTCGCGGAGCCGCCTTTCCATGTTCAGCCTCCTGAACCTCCAGAGCCTGTTCGGCCTGGTCGTCATCGTCGCCGTCTGCTGGGCGATTTCCGAGAACCGCCGCGCCTTTCCGTGGCGGCTGGCGATCGGGGCGGTGCTGGTGCAGGCGGCGCTGGTGCTGGCGACCTTCGCCATTCCCGGCTCGCAGGTGGTGCTGGACGGCATCAACAATGCGGTGAAGGGGCTGGAGCTGGCGACCGCAGAGGGGACGCGCTTCGTCTTCGGCTATCTGGCGGGCGGGGATCAGCCCTACGCCGTCGCCAATGAAGGCGCCCTGTTCACCTTCGCCTTCAATGTGCTGCCGCTGATCCTAGTGATCTCGGCCCTGTCGGCCCTGCTGTGGCACTGGAAGATCCTGAAGTGGATCACGCTCGGCTTCGGCTTCCTGTTCCAGCGGACCATGGGGCTGGGCGGCGCCTCGGCCCTGGCGGTGGCGGCCAACGTCTTCCTGGGCATGATCGAAAGCCCGATCGTCATCCGCGCCTATCTGGACAAGCTGAGCCGCTCCGAGGTCTTCCTGATGATGGTGGTCGGTCTGGCCACGGTCGCCGGTTCGACCATGGTGGCCTATGCGACCATTCTGTCGCCTGTGCTGACCAATGCGGCGGGCCACGTCCTGGTGGCTTCCATCGTCTCGGCGCCCGCGGGCATCCTGCTGGCCCGCGTCATCATTCCGGAAAAGCCGGGCGAGGGCGGGGCGGTCGCCGACTACAACTCGGCGCTGAAGTACGACAGCGCCGTCGACGCCATCGTGAAGGGCACGTCCGACGGCCTGATGGTGGTGCTGAACATCTCGGCCGTGCTGATCGTCTTCGTGGCCCTGGTGGCGCTGGCCAACGTCATCCTGGGCGGCTTCGTCATCGCCGGAGAGCCGCTGACGATCGAGCGCATCCTGGGCGTGCTGTTCGCTCCCGTGGCCTGGCTGACCGGTGTGGAATGGGCCGACGCCCAGAAGGCGGGCTGGCTGCTGGGGGTCAAGCTGACCCTGACCGAGTTCGTCGCCTTCATCGAGCTGGGCAAGGTGCCCGTCGCCGAGATGAGCGAGCGCACGCGGATGCTGATGACCTACGCCCTGTGCGGCTTCGCCAACATCGGCTCGGTCGGCATCACCGTCACCGGCTTGTCGGTGCTGATGCCCGAACGCCGCGAGGAGGTGCTGGGTATGGTGTGGAAGGCGCTGCTGGCGGGCTTCCTGGCCACGCTGATGACGGCCTGCATCGTCGGGGCCTTGCCCGCCGCCGTCTTCGCCTAGTAGCGTTCCGAGGGCAGCCGAAGGGGAACCCTCTGATGAAGCTCTATGAAAGCCGCCGCGCGCCCAATCCGCGCCGCGTCCGCTGGGTCATGGCGGAAAAGGGCGTGACCGACGTCGAGCGGGTCGAGATCGAGCTTCTGGCGGGCGAGCATCGCACCCCGGCCTATCGCGCCAAGTTCGGCGTGCCGCACGTTCCTGCGCTGGAGCTGGACGACGGAACCTGCCTGACGGAATCCATCGCCATCTGCCGCTATCTGGAGGCCCTGCATCCCGAGCCGAACCTGTTCGGCCGCGATCCGAAGGAGCAGGCGATCATCGAGATGTGGATGCGCCGGTGCGAGATGTACCTGGCCAATCCGATGATGCTGAACGTGCGCTTCACCCACCCGGCCCTGGCCGCGCTGGAGGCGCCCCAGCCGCAGGTCGCCGAATACAACCGCCTGGGCGCCGAGCGCTTCATGAAGACGCTGGATCGGCATCTGGCGGAGCATGAGTTCATCGCCGCCGACCGCTTCACCATCGCCGACATTGTAGGGGCCGTGGGTCTGGATTTCGCCCGCCTGGTCAAATACCGCCCGCCCGAGGAGCTGACCCACCTGGCCCGCTGGCTGGAGACGTGCCGCGCCCGTCCGGCGGCGGCGGCGGGGATGTGAGCCTGCCTTGCGGACTCTGACGGCGCCGGATCGCGGGCTGGCTCTGATGCTGGCGGGGCTGGCGGGCTACGTCGACAGCCTGGGCTTTCTGCATCTGGGCGGGGTGTTCGTCTCCTTCATGAGCGGCAACACCACCCGCCTGGCCGTCAACCTGGCCGAGGGACGGTGGCTGGCGGCGGGCGCGGTGGCGGGTGTTCTGCTGCTGTTCGTGCTGGGCGCCATGCTCGGGGCCTTGGTCGCGGGCGGCGAGGGGGCGCGCTCGCGCAGCCGGGTGCTGGCGGTCGAGGCGGCGCTGCTGGCCGGGGCCGCCGTGGCGGCGGGGGCGGGGATCGCGCCCCTGGCGATCGGCCTGATGGTCCTGGCCATGGCGGTGGAGAACTCGGTCTTCCTGCGTGACGGCGAGGTCGGGGTCAGCCTGACCTATATGACCGGAACCCTGGTCAAGACCGGCCACGCCCTGGCCGCGGCCGTGCGCGGCGGCGACCCCTGGGCGTTTCGGCCCTATATGGCGTTGTGGGCGGGGCTGGCCGGAGGCGCGCTGATGGGCGCGGTCGTCTACGGCCGTCTGGGGCTGACCGCCCTGTGGCCGGCGGCCGCCGTCGCCATGGCCCTGGCGCTGGGCGTACGGTTCAACCGCGCGGCGTGAACTTTCGGATCACGCCCGAGAAGGTCATCAGCAGCCGTTCGCCGGTGGTGATCTGGCCGCGCACGAAGATCAGGCTCTTGCCTGCCTTGGTCACCTGGCCGGTCGCCTCGATCAGTTCGCCCACATAGGCGCCGTCGATGAAGGTGGAGTCGAGTTGCACCGTCACGCCCGAGGCGCCCTCCATCTCCTGATAGGCGATCTGGAACATGGCGATGTCGGCGAAGGTCATCAGACAGCCGCCGTGCATCCGGCCGCCGGCGTTCATGTGCTTCTGCTCGGCGCGGAAGGCGCAGCGCATGTGCCCGTCGGGATCGGGCTTGCCGTAGAAGGGCCCCACCACCACGTCGAAGGTGTCGCGCAGGTCATAGGTCTGCCAACCGGCGAACTCGCCCTCGGTGACGGTGATTATCTCGGCCATGTCGGTTTTGCCTTCTTTCCGATCTCGCGGTGCAGCATATAGCCCCTATGAGCGATCCAATCGAAGCGGCCATTTTCGAAAAACTGGCCAAGGCCGACCCCAAGAACGTCGGCGGCAAGAGCATTGAACCGGCCGACGTGGCCAAGGAGCTGCAGCCCGAGCAGTGGCAACGGATGCTGCCCAAGGTGAAGGCGACGGCGCTGGGCCTGATGCGTCAGGGCAAGCTGACCATCACCAAGAAGGGCAAGGCGGTCGATCCCAACAACTTCCGCGGCGTGATCCGCCTGCGCCTGCCGACCGAGGCCGAGACGGCCGCAGCCCTGGCGGCCCTGCCGCCGGTCGAAGCTTCGGATGACGACTTCGACTGAACCGGACAACGGCCTGGACGCGCTCCTGGCCGAGATCCGCGCCTGCCGGGCGTGTCTGGGCCAGCTGCCCCACACGCCGCGACCGGTGGTCATGGTCGCGCCTGAGACGCGCCTGCTGATCTGCGGCCAGGCGCCGGGGCGGCGAGTGCATGAAAGCGGTCTGCCCTTCACCGACCCGTCCGGCGTTCGCCTTCGCGATTGGATGGGGGTGGATGAAGCGACCTTCTACGGCGATCCGCGTCTCGGCGTGGCGGCGCAGGCCTTCTGCTTCCCCGGCACCGATCCCAAGGGCGGCGACTATCCGCCGCCGCGCCGCTGCGCCGAGCTGTGGCGGCCGCGCCTGCTGGCCGAACTGCCGAAGGTCGAACTGACTCTGCTGGTCGGCGGCTACGCCCAGGCCTGGGCTCTAGGCGCGGCGGCCAAGGCCAACATGACCGAGACGGTCCACGCCTGGCGCGACTACGCCCCCGCCATACTGCCTCTGCCGCATCCATCGTGGCGCAATACGGCCTGGCTGAAGAAAAACCCGTGGTTCGAGGCCGAGGTTCTGCTCTACCTTCGTCAGCGGGTGAAGGAGATGCTGGCGTGACACATCGATTTTTCCTTCTCCCCTTGAGGGAGAAGGTGGCTCGCGGAGCGAGACGGATGAGGGGGCTGCCTGCTTCGCCCTCATCATCGGCCGTTCTGCCCGCTGATACAGCCCCCTCATCCGAGCGCCTTCGGCGCCCACCTTCTCCCTCAAGGGGAGAAGGAAGAGGTGTGATCGCCGCCGCGTTCCTCTCTCTCGCTCTAGCCGCCTGCGCCACGCCGCACGTCCAGTCGCCGCTGACGCCGCCCAACGGGTTCAACGGGCCGCGCATCGAAACGGGAACCCTGGGACGCGGCGCCTTTGTGGTGCAGGACGGGGCGCGGTTGCCCTATCTGCGCTGGAGTCCGGAAGGCCAGGCGCCTTGGGCCGTCATCGTCGCCCTGCACGGTTTCAACGACCACTACGCCTCCTTCCGCTTCGCCGGGCCGTGGTGGGCGCAGCGGGGCATCGAGACCTGGGCCTATGATCAGCGCGGCTTCGGCCTGGCGCCGAACCGGGGCCAGTTCGCGGCCGAAAGCCTGACCAGTCAGGATCTGCGCACGATCGTCGCCCTGGTCCGGGCCGAGCGGCCGAACGCCCTGATCGTGGTGGCTGGCGAGAGCATGGGCGGCTCCTCGACCATCGCCGCCTTCGGTTCGGAGACGCCGCCGGACGCCGATCGGGTGGTGCTGCTGGCGCCCGGCGTCTGGGGCTGGTCCAGCCAGAGCGCCTTCAATAGCGCGGGCCTGTGGACCGCCGCGCGCATGATGGGCGCCAAGCGGGTCGAGCCGCCGTCCTTCGCCGTGCGCGACATCCGCGCCTCGGACAATACGTTGGAGCTGATCCGCAACGGCCGCGACCCCCTGTCGATCCTGTCGACGCGCTTCGATTCCCTCTACGGCCTGGTCGATCTGATGGAGACGGCGACCCAGCGGTTAGGACAGGTCGAGAAACCGACCCTGCTGCTGTACGGCGCCCATGATCAGATCATCACCAAACGCCCCATGCGTCGCGCCCTGGAACAGGCGGGCGAACGGGCGAACCTGACGACGGGCTATTACGCCGACGGCTGGCACATCCTGAATCGCGATCTTCAGGCCGAGACCGTGTTCGCCGACGTCGAATCCTGGCTGCGCGATCCAACACGCCCTCTGCCGTCAGGCGCGCCGGCTGTGCTGCCCGCCCTGCAGGCTGATCCCAAGGCGCGCTGAACGCAGAACCTGCGGAAAGCGGAGGCGTTTTCCGCAGGTTTCCTAGAAGCCTGGGGCGGCCGCATGGTGATGCTTGCCGTTTGGTCAGGCTGCGCGTATGTCCTTCCGCACAAAAAATACCCCAGGAAAGGCCTGTCATGGGCATGACGCTGTTTGATTCTCCTTCTTTCTCGAACCATGAAGGCGTCCACGCCTTCTATGATGAGAAAACCGGCCTGAAAGCGATTGTTGCGGTGCACTCGACCGCGCGCGGTCCGGCCGTCGGCGGCACCCGCATGTGGAACTACGCCACCGCCGCCGAGGCGCTGGAAGACGTGCTGCGCCTGTCCAAGGGCATGAGCTACAAGAACGCCGTCGCGGATCTGGAGATGGGCGGCGGCAAGTCGGTCATCATCGGCGACAGCCGCACCCAGAAGTCACCGGAGCTGTTCCATGCTTTCGGCCGCTATCTGAACGGTCTGGGCGGTCACTACTATGCCGCCGAAGACGTCGGCACCTCGGTCGAGGACATCGCCGAAGCCCGCAAGGTCACCGAATTCGTTCTGGGCCTAAAAGACGGTCCGGAAGCCTCGGGCGATCCCAGCCCCGTCACCGCCGAAGGCGTGTTCCGCTCGAACCTGGTCGTCGCGCGTCGCCTGTTCAACCAGAACGACATGACCGGCCTGACCGTCGCCATCCAGGGCGTGGGCCACGTCGGCGCCTATCTGGCCGAGAAGCTGCACAAGGCCGGCGCCAAGCTGATCATCACCGACGTCAACCAGGCCAACCTGGAAGCCGTCGCCGCCAAGACCGGCGCCGAGATCGTCGCCCCGGACGCCATCTATGACGTCGCCGCCGACATCTACGCCCCGTGCGCCCTGGGCGCGACCCTGAACCCGCAGACGCTGGACCGCCTGAAGGTCAAGGCCGTCTGCGGCGCCGCCAACAACCAGCTGGCCACGGCCGACATCGGCGACGAGCTGTTCAAGCGCGGCGTGCTGTATGCGCCGGACTACGTCATCAACGGCGGCGGCATCATCAACGTCGCCTCGGAAATGAACGCCCGTCAGACCGGCGGCGCCTATGACGCCTCGTGGGTCGAAGGCAAGCTGTCGCGCCTGATGGAGACCTTCGAGGAAATCCTCGAGCGTTCGGTCGCCGAGAACAAGCCGACCCATTTGATCGCCGACGCCATCGCCGAGGCCCGCATCCAGGCCGCCGCCGACAAGAAGGCCGCGGCCCTAAAGATCTAAAGTTTGAAGGTCTGATCGACCTTTGACCAGCTAGCCTGCCTCTCTCGAGAGGCGGGCGGGCGCCGGGGGGCGCCTGAGGGGTGCGGGCCATAAGTCCGCGCCCCTTTATCATTTTTGGGCCTGCGCCAGCGGCCCCGCCTCCCATTCTTTAACGCCTCTTAACGCCGCATTTACCATCCAGGCGGCAGTTTCTGCCTAGCGGGTTCGGTTCGTCCCGCGTGTGCAGGGGCGATGGCGCGTGGGCGGCTTCACGGAAGCTTTGAAAAGGTTCGGCATCGGACGCCTGGCCGCCATCCTGGGCGTGGCTGCGGGCGTGGCCGCCGTGCTGGTCGCCGTCATGCTGCGCGTGGGCCAGGCGCCGGACGCCTTGCTCTATTCCAATCTCGACCTGCGCGAAGCCTCCGAAATCAGCGCCGCCCTGGATCAGGCCGGCATCAAATATTCGTCCAAGGGCGACGGCTCGACCATCTTCGTCAGCCGCGACGAGGTGGGCACGGCGCGCCTGATGCTGGCGGGCAAGGGGCTCGTGACCTCGGGCAGCGTCGGCTACGAGATCTTCGACAACCAGTCGGTGCTGGGCCAGACCGAGTTCCAGCAGAACCTGAACGAGCAGCGCGCCCTACAGGGCGAGCTGGCGCGCACCATCATGTCGATGCGCGGCATCTCTTCCGCCCGCGTCCACATCACCATGCCGCGTCGTGAGATGTTCCAGGCCGCCGCCATCGACCCGACCGCCGCCGTGGTGGTGGGTCTGTCGGGCCGCGACCTGACCGCTGATCAGGTGCGGGCCATCCGCAACGTCGTCGCCTCGTCCGTGCCGAACCTGAAGCCGGACAAGGTCACGGTGACGGACCAGGCCAACCGCACCCTGGCGGCGGGGTCTGAGGACACGGGCTTCACCTCGGCCACCGCCGAGGCGTCCAAGGCCTCGACCGAGGCCCAGATGCAGGCTCGCATCAAGGACATCGTCGAGGGCGTCGTCGGCGCCGGCGCTGCCCGCGTCCAGGTCACGGCCGACATCGACCACAGCCGCTCGACGACGCAGGAGCAGAAGTTCGACCCGGACGGCCAGGTCGTCCGCTCGACCTCGACCAACGGCTCGCAGTCGCAGGACACGACCGGTCAGCAGGACGGCGGCGTCACCGCCACCAACAACATTCCCGGCGGGCAGGCCCCGAACACCACGCCGATCGGCTCGACCAACTCGGAAAACACCGAGACGACCAACTACGAAATCTCCAACACCACCACCACGACGGTGAAGGAGCCGGGCGAGGTCAAGAAGCTGTCGGTCTCGGTCGCGGTCGACGGCAAATACACTCCTGCCGCCGACGGCAAGGGCGAGCCGACCTATGCCGCCCGCACGGCCGAGGAAGTGCAGCAGATTAAGTCCCTGGTCGCCGCCGCCGTCGGCATCGACGAGACGCGCGGCGATAAGCTGGAGGTCGTCAACGTCCGCTTCAACCGCGAGCCGTCGGCCGCGCCGGGCGCCGAGGAAGGCTCCTCGATGTTCGCCTTCGACAAGAACGACATCATGCGCGGGGTCGAGCTGCTGATCCTGGCTGTCACGGGCTTCGTGCTGGTCTTCTTCGTCCTGCGTCCGCTGCTGAAAGCGGCGACGGGTTCTGGCGGCGCGCCCGCCCTGGCCGGCGCCGGCGGCATTCCCGTGACCGCCCTGGACACCCAGATCGTCGGCGGAACCCTGCCGGGCGGCGCGCCCATGCTGGCGGGCCCCAGCGACATGGAGCAGCGCATCGACATCGCCCGCATCGAGGGCCAGGTGAAGGCCTCCTCCATCAAGAAGGTCGCCGATTTCGTCGACAGCCATCCAGAGGAATCCACGGCGATCCTGCGCTCGTGGATGCATGAAAGCTGATGGCGGCGAGGCTGGTGTCAAAGGGTGCTGCGGTTGACGACGCGAAGAAGCTGACGGGGCCTGAAAAGGCGGCCGTCGTTCTGCTGTCTCTGGGCGAAGAGCACACCGCCCTGTGGCAACAGCTCGACGATGAAGAGATCAAGGAGGTCTCTCAGGCCATGGCGGGGCTGGGCACCGTCACCGCCGCCGTCGTCGAAGAGGTGCTGGTCGAGTTCGTGTCCGGCATCGGCGGGTCCGGCTCGCTGATGGGCTCCTATGAGCAGACGCAGCGCCTGCTGGCCTCCTTCATGCCCGGCGATCGGGTCGAGGCCTTGATGGAGGAGATCCGCGGTCCGGCGGGTCGCACCATGTGGGACAAGCTCGGCAATGTGAACGAGGCCGTGCTCGCCAACTATCTGAAGAACGAATACCCGCAGACGGTCGCGGTCGTCCTGTCGAAGATCAAGCCGGACCACGCCTCGCGCGTGCTGACGGCCCTGCCCGAGGACTTCGCCCTGGAATGCGTCCAGCGGATGCTGCGCATGGAGCCGGTGCAGCGCGACATTCTCGACAAGATCGAACAGACCCTGCGCAGCGAGTTCATGTCCAACCTGGCGCGCACGTCCAAGCGCGACAGCCATGAGCTTATGGCCGACATCTTCAACAGTTTCGACCGCCAGACCGAAGCCCGCTTCATCGGCGCGCTGGAGGAACGCAACCGCGACGCGGCCGAGCGTATCCGCGCCCTGATGTTCGTGTTCGAGGATCTGTCGCGCCTCGATCCGGGCGGGGTGCAGACCCTGCTGCGCGCGGTCGAGAAGGACCAGCTGGGGCTGGCGCTGAAGGGCGCCTCGGATCCCCTGCGCGAAATGTTCTTCTCCAACATGTCCGAGCGCGCCTCGAAGATCATGCGCGAGGACATGGATTCCATGGGACCTGTCCGCCTCAAGGACGTCGACAACGCCCAGATGGCCATGGTCCAGGTGGCCAAGGATCTGGCGGCGCGGGGCGACATCATGCTGGCCGGCCAGGGCGGCGACGACGAGTTGATCTACTGACATGAGCGCCCAACCCGCCAACGCCGTCCCCTTCGCTTTCGACACCGAGTTCGGGGCCGACGGCGCCGTGCTGCGCGCCTCGACCTGGCAGCCGGCCAAACGATCCTTCGCCCCCGCCGAGGTCGAAGCCCTGGTCGCCCAGGCCCGGCTGGAGGCCCGTCAGCAAGCCCTGGCCGAGGTCGAGGCCCTGCGCGCCGACGCCTTGTCGATCGTGGCCCAGTCGACGGCGCAGGCCGCGACCCTGTTGCGCGGCGTGGCCGAGTCGCACCGTCGCGAATCCGCCGAACTGGCGTTGGCCGCCGCGCGGGTCATCGGTTCAGCCGCCTTCGATCGCTTTCCGCGCCGTCCGCTCGAGGCCGCCATCGAGGCCCTGGGGCAGGAGATGGACGCCACGCCGCGTCTGCTGGTTCGCGCCTCGGGGCTGGACGACGAAGGCCGCGCCCAGATCGAGGCTCTGTGCGCCCAGGCGGGTTTCTCGGGACTGGTGGTGTTCCGCGACGAGCCGCACCTGCCCGCCGCCGCCTTCGCCCTGGAATGGGCCGACGGCCGCGCTGAATTCGATCCGGCCGAAGCCGAGGCCCGTGTGGTCGCCGCGCTCAACGCCGCCCTGGCCGCCGAAGCCGGCCACGCCGAGCCGCCCCTCGAAGGCGGCGCTCATGACAGAAGGGGCTTCTGATGGCCACCGACGATCTTTCGCTTGAGGAATTCGGCGAGTCCACCGCCCTGAACCTGGCTGACGAGGGCGGCGAGAAGTCCGCCGTCGATCTGGCGCCCGTCTTCGACGTGCCGGTCAACATCTCGGCCGTGCTGGGCAAGGCCAATATGTCGGTGGCCCAGTTGCTGAAGCTGAACAAGGGCTCGGTGCTGGAGCTGGACCGCAAGGTCGGCGAGGCGATCGACATCTTCGTCAACAACCGCCTGGTGGCGCGCGGCGAGGTCGTCGTCGTCGAGGACCGTCTGGGCGTGACCATGACGGAAATCATCAAGACCGAGGACAAGGGCGCCTGATCGGCCGCCCCGTCACGGACAGGATTTTGAAGGAGTAGGGCGATGCGTCTTCTGGTGGTGGGTCGTTTAAGCGGCCAACTGGCGACGGCGGTGAAGATGGCCATGGCGCACGGCGCCAAGGTCCAGCACGTCGAGCGCGCCGATCAGGCGACCGAGCAACTGCGCCGGGGACAGGGCGCGGACCTGCTGATGGTCGACTATCGCATCGATATCGCCGCCTTGATCGCCGCCAATGACGCCGAGCGCATCCATGTGCCGGTCGTGGCCTGCGGCGTCGACGCTGACGCGCGCGAGGCGGCCGACGCCATCCGCGCCGGGGCCAAGGAGTTCATCCCCCTGCCGCCCGAGGCGGATCTGATCGCCGCCGTCCTGTCCGCCGTGGCCGACGACGAACGGCCGATGATCTCGGCCGATCCGGCGATGAAGCACGTCATCCAGCTGGCCGATCAGGTGGCGCGTTCGGAGGCCTCCATCCTGATCACCGGCGAAAGCGGCGTGGGTAAGGAGGTGATGGCGCGCTATCTGCACACCCACTCGCGCCGCGCCGACAAGACCTTCATCAGCGTCAACTGCGCCGCCATCCCCGACAACCTGCTGGAATCCGAGCTGTTTGGTCACGAGAAGGGCGCCTTCACCGGCGCCGTGGCCCGTCGCATCGGCAAGTTCGAAGAGGCCGACGGCGGCACGCTTCTGTTGGACGAAATCAGCGAGATGGACGCCCGGCTCCAGGCCAAGCTGTTGCGCGCCATTCAGGAGCGGGTGATCGACCGCGTCGGCGGCGCCAAGCCGGTGCCGGTGAACATCCGCATCATCGCCACCTCCAACCGCGACCTGGCCAAGGCCGTGGCCGAGGGGACGTTCCGCGAAGACCTGCTGTACCGGCTGAACGTGGTGAACCTGCGCCTGCCGTCCCTGCGCGAACGCCCCGGCGACATCGCCGTGCTGGCGGACCACTTCGTCAAGAAATACGCCGCCGCCAACGGCGTGCCGCCGCGCGCCATCGGGGCTGAAGCCAAGCGCGCCCTGGTCGCTCACCGCTGGCCCGGCAACGTGCGCGAGCTGGAAAACGCCATGCACCGCGCTGTCCTGCTGGCGGCGGGCGCCGAGATCGACGTCGACGCCATCCGCCTGCCGGACGGCCGCCCGCTGCTGAGCGGGGGGGAGGGGGCCTCGACGCCCGCCGCCTCGGCCTATGACGCCGGCGTGGCCGGTCAGGCCGCCCAGGTCGCCGACGCCGTGACCCGCAGCTTCGTCGGCCAGACCGTGGCCGAGATGGAGAAGGCCCTGATCCTGGACACGCTCAGCCACTGCCTGGGCAACCGCACCCATGCGGCGACCATCCTGGGCATCTCGATCCGCACCCTGCGCAACAAGCTGAATGAATACGCCGACGCAGGCACGCCGATCCCGGCGCCCCAGTCGGGCGTCGCGGCCGCCTACGGCGCGGCGGGCTGATCGGATGCGCGCCGACCGCCGCACCCTGCTGATCGGCGCGGGCGCCCTCGCCCTGGGCGCTTGCGCGCGTGCGACGGAGCCTGCGGCGGCTGAACCGGCCGTGCTCAACCTCGACCTGTCGGCGCTGGAGGCGCGCCATGGCGGTCGTCTGGGCGTCTCGGCGGCGACCGAGGGCCGGAGCGCCGCCTGGCGCGGCGACGAGCGGTTCGTCTATTGCTCGACCTTCAAGATGTATCTGGCGGCGGCGACCCTGCTGCGCGTCCAGGCGGGGCAGGAGCGGCTGGACCGGGCGATCCCGGTGACGCAGGCCGACATGATCAGCCACGCCCCGGTCACGGAACCGGCGGTCGGCTCGACCCTGACGATCGAGCAGTTGATGCAGGCTACGGTCGAGGTCAGCGACAATCCCGCCGCCAACATCCTGATCCGCGAATTGGGCGGACTGGACGCCTTGCGCGCCTTCTATCGCGGCATCGGCGACGACAGCACCCGCGTCGATCGCCTCGAGCCCGAGATGAATCGCCAGGACGGCGACAAGGACACCGTCACGCCCGATCAGTCGGTGCGGAACATCCAGCGTCTGCTGGTCGCCGCCGATACGCCGCTGAGCCCGGCGTCGAAGACCCTGTTGATGCGCTGGCTGGTCGATACGCCGACGGGGCAGGGGCGCATCAAGGCGGGCGTCCCGGCGGGCTGGACAGTGGCGCACAAGACCGGCACCGGCGCCTATGGCCCCGTCAACGACATCGGCCTGATCCTGCCGCCGAATGCGGCGGCCATCGCCATCGCGGTCTATTTCCACGCCACGAAGGATTCGACCGACGCCCAGCGCGAGGCGGTGATCGCCGATGCGACCCGGCAGGCGCTCAAGGCGCTGGGGCATGGCTGAGGGCCGCCGAATCCTGTCATCAGGCGGCATGAGCTTCGCACGTCGTCATGGCTGACGCGCCCATCCTGATGAAGGACGGCATGGCGCGCCCCACGGGGCGTGACGCGCTCGGCTGGCTGATGCGCGGCGAGGTCGGCATGGCGGTCGGCGTCATCGCCGTCATCATGCTGCTGATCCTGCCGATCCCGAAGATGCTTCTGGATCTGCTGCTGGCGATCTCGCTGGTGTCCAGCGTGCTGATCCTGATGACGGCCGTGATGATGAAGCGGCCGCTGGACTTCGCCATCTTTCCCACGGTCCTGCTGGTCTCGACCCTGTTCCGTCTGGGTTTGAACCTGGCCTCGACGCGGCTGATCCTCAGCAACGGTCAGGAAGGCCACGACAGCGCCGGCAAGATCATCCAGGCCTTCGGCGAGCTGATGATGGGGGGCAACTTCATCATCGGGGTGATCATCTTCGCCATCCTGCTGGTGGTGAACTTCGTGGTCATCACCAAGGGCGCGACCCGCATCGCCGAGGTCTCGGCCCGCTTCACCCTGGACTCCATGCCGGGCAAGCAGATGGCCATCGACGCCGACCTGTCGGCGGGTCTGATCAATGAGGATCAGGCCAAGCTGCGCCGCAAGGAGCTGGAGCAGGAATCGACCTTCTTCGGGGCCATGGACGGCGCCTCCAAATTCGTGCGCGGCGACGCGGTGGCGGGTCTGATCATCACCTTCATCAACGCCATCGGCGGCCTGCTGATCGGGGTGGTGCAGCACGGCATGCCCGCCATGGAGGCGGCCAACACCTATGTCCAGCTAACCGTCGGCGACGGCCTGGTGACGCAGATTCCGGCCATCATCGTGTCGGTGGCGGCGGGTTTCCTCGTGACCAAGGCGGGGGTCGAGGGTTCGGCCGACAAGGCCTTCGTCGCCCAGTTGGCCAGCAATCCGGTGTCGCTGGGCGTGGTGTCGGGCACGGCGGGACTGATCGGCCTGATCCCGGGCATGCCGCTGCTGCCGTTCGCGGCGCTGGCGCTGGGGACGGGCTTCATGGCGTGGAAGCTGGGCCGCGACCGGCTGAAGCCGCCGCCCGCCGAGCCGGTGAACCTGAAGCCGAAGGAAGACGTGGAGGAGCCGATCTCCACCGCCCTGACCATCGACGAGGTGAAGATCGAGCTGGGCTACGCCCTGTTGGCCCTGATCAATGATCTGGAAGGCCGCCGCCTGACCGATCAGATCCGCGCCCTGCGCCGCTCGCTGGCCCAGGAGTACGGCTTTGTCATGCCCAGCGTGCGCATCCTCGACAACATGCGCCTGTCCAATCAGGGCTACGCCATCCGCATCAAGGAGATGGACGCCGGTTCGGGCGAGGTGCGCCTCGGCTCCCTGATGGCGATGGATCCGGCGGGCCGTCAGGTCGAGCTGCCGGGCGAGCACACGCGCGAGCCCGCCTTCGGCTTGCCCGCGACCTGGATCGACGATTCCCTGCGCGAAGAGGCGACCTTCCGCGGCTACACTATCGTCGACCCCTCGACGGTGCTGACGACGCACCTGACCGAAATCCTCAAGGAGAACATGGCCGAGCTGCTCTCCTACGCTGAGGTGCAGAAGCTGCTGAAGGAGCTGAAGGGCGAGGAGCAGAAGCTGGTCGAGGAGTTGATCCCCTCTGTCGTCACCGTGACCACGCTTCAGCGCGTGCTTCAGGCCCTGCTGCGCGAGAAGGTGTCGATCCGCGACCTGCCCGCCATTCTGGAAGGTCTGGCAGAGGCGGCGCCGCACACCACCAGCGTCGCCACCCTGGTCGAGCACGTGCGCGGCCGTCTGGCGCGTCAGCTGTGCTGGCAGCACAAGGCCGACGACGGCGCCCTGCCCATCGTCACCCTGTCGCCCGAATGGGAGCAGGCCTTCGCCGAGAGCCTGATCGGCCCTGGCGAGGACAAGCAACTGGCCATGGCGCCCAGCAAGCTTCAGGATTTCATCCGCGCCGTCCGCGAGGTGTTCGAGCGCGCCGCCATGACGGGCGAGAACCCGGTCTTGCTGACCGGGCCGCAGGTGCGCCCCTACGTCCGCTCCATCATCGAACGCTTCCGCGGTCAGACGGTGGTGATGAGCCAAAATGAGATTCATCCCAAGGCCCGCCTCAGGACGGTGGGATCAGTCTAGGTCGCGGCGTGGTAGGGGCTGGACACGGCTTCGACGGCGAATAAGGTTCGCGGCATGAAACGCATTCGGCCGGCCCTGCGCACCTTCGGAACCTTCCTGCGCACCCCGACCCTCAGTCGCTCGATCATCGCCCTTCTGGCCCTGGCGCTGCTGCTGCTGCTGGCCGTCAATACGGCGACGCTGGTGATGATCCAGCGGACCTCCAACTACAACGACACCGTGGACCACAGCCAGCAGGTGCGCCTGGCGGCCAAGGACACGCTGATGCTGCTGACCGACGCTGAGACGGGGCAGCGCGGCTTCATGTTGACAGCGCGGACCGAGTATCTAGGCGTTCACGACAACGCGGTCGCCAAGTTGCCGGCCGTGATCGCTCGGCTGGAAGCCCTGGTTGAAGGCGACGCTGAATCCTCGGCGCGCGTGGTCAAGGTCAAGCAGATGGCGCGGGAGCGGCTGGCCCTGATGGATGAAACCGTCAACCTGACCCGCACGGGCCGTATCGGCGAGGCCGTTTCGCGCATTCGCGGGGGGCAGGGCAAGGCTCTGATGGACGCCATGCGCGTCGAGCTGGCCGCCATCGACGCCATTGAAGCGAAACGCCTGGCCGAACGCACCCGCCAGTCGGAATGGGCCCAGGCGGTGACCGTGGCCGTCAACGCTCTGGCCGGGGTGCTGATCCTGGTTCTGGCGGGGATCAGCGTCTGGCTGGTGCGACGCTATGTGGCCGAGATCGAGGCCGCGCATTTCGAACTGGACCGGGTCAACGCCGGTCTGGAGAACGAGGTGCGCGATCGCACCGCCGAACTGACCCGCGCCAACGAAGAGATCCAGCGTTTCGCCTATATCGTCAGCCACGACCTGCGTGCGCCCCTGGTCAACGTCATGGGCTACACCTCCGAACTGGAGCAGGTCGCCAAGCAGGTGGACGAGCAACTGACGCAGATCGAGGCGGCTCGCCCCGGCGCCGTGGATCCGGAGGTTCTGCGGGGCGTGCGCGAGGATGCGCCCGAGGCGGTCGGCTTCATCCGCACTTCGACGGCCAAGATGGATCGTCTGATCAACGCCATCCTGCGCCTATCGCGCGAAGGACGCCGCGCCCTGGCGCCCGAACGACTGGACATGACGGCCATGGTCCAGACCATCGCCGATACGGTTCACCATCAGGTCGTGGAGACGGGGGGCGAGATCGTCGTCGGCCGTCTGCCGATGCTGGAGAGCGATCGCCTGGCGGTCGAGCAGATCTTCGGCAATCTGATCGACAATGCGGTGAAGTATCAGCAGCCCGACCGCCCTATCCGGGTCGAGATTCAGGGGCAGGAGACATCCGGCGGCTGGCTCGAGTATCGCATCAGCGACAATGGCCGGGGCGTCTCGCCCAAGGATCATGAGCGGATTTTCGAGCTGTTCCGTCGCTCGGGCAAGCAGGACACGCCGGGCGAGGGCCTGGGCCTGGCCTTCGTGCGCAACATCGTGCGGCGTCTCGGGGGCTCCATCGACGCCGAATCAGAACTCGGCCAGGGGTCGACATTTCATCTGAAATTTCCGAAACGTCTGACTATGCTGGGTGACTACCAAGGAGACCGCCTGTGAGCCACTCAGTGAAGATCGTCATGGTCGAGGACGATCATGGGCACGCCAAGCTCATTGAGAAGAACATCCGGCGGGCGAACATCGCCAACGACATCGTCCATTTCGATCACGGCGAGGCGGCGCTCGACTATCTGTTCAGCGACGAGGTGGGGCGCACCGGCCCCCTGTTGATCCTGCTGGACCTGAATCTGCCGGACATGTCGGGCACGGACATCCTTGATCGGGTCAAGTCCGACGACAATCTGCGCCGCGCGCCCGTGGTCGTGCTGACCACCACCGACGACAAGGTCGAGATCCAGCGCTGCTACGATCTGGGCTGCAACGTCTACATCACCAAGCCGGTGGACTACGAGGCCTTTGCGGGCGCCATCCGCCAGCTGGGCCTGTTCCTGTCGGTCATGCAGGCGCCTGAGATCTGACGCCGTGACGGAACCGGGGGCCGCCATACGTCTCTTGTACATCGACGATGACCGCGGCTTGTCCCGCTTGGTCCAGAAGGAGCTCGGCCGCCACGGCTATGAGGTCATCTGCGCGCCCGATGCGGACAGCGGCTATGAGGTGTTGAAGGCGGGCCAGTTCGATGTCTGCGCCCTGGACCACTACATGCCGGGCCGTGAGGGCCTGGACGTCCTGCCCGACATCCTGGCCCTGCCGACGCCGCCGCCGGTGGTCTATGTGACGGGGGCCCAGGACGGCCGCATCGCCGTCGCCGCCCTGCGCGCCGGGGCCGCCGACTACGTCATCAAGGACGTGTCCGAGGACTTCACCGCCCTGCTGCGTTCGGCTCTCGAGGACGCCTTGCTGCGGCGTCGTCTGGAGCGCGAGAACGAAGAGGCGCACGAGGAAGTGCGCCAGGCCCGCGACCGCGCCGAGGCCTTGCTGCGCGAGGTGAACCATCGCGTCGGCAACTCGCTGCAACTGGTGTCCAGCTTCATCTCCCTGCAACTGCGCCAGCTGGCCGATGAGGGCGCGCGCGACGCCCTGCGCGAGGCCCAGGTGCGGATCGAGGCCGTGGCCCATGTCCACCGCCGCCTCTACACCTCGGCCGATGTCGAGCGGGTTCAGATGGACGAGTATCTGGCCGGTCTGGTCGATGAGCTGGGCAAGTCCATCGGCCCCGACAGCGACGGACCGCGACTGACTCTGCAGGCCGAGCCTCTTCAGGTGACGACCGATCAGGCCGTGTCCCTCGGCGTCATCGTGACCGAGCTTGTCACCAACGCCGTCAAATACGCCTATGAGCCGGATGCTGCGGGCGAGATTCGCGTGATCCTGAGGCGTCTGGAGGATGGGCGACGCGCCCAGCTGACGGTCGAGGATGACGGGCCCGGCCTGGGCGACGGCTTGCCCAAGGGAACGGGCCTGGGCTCCAAGATCATCTCGGCCATGGCGGGCGGACTGCGCTCGGCGATCGAGGTGGACCCGGCGCATCGCGGCGTGCGCGCCCTTTTGGCGTTTGATCTCTGACGACGCTTTGGGGGTTTCGCCCGGCGATGCGGCAGGGTTAATCTCCCACGATGAAGCTTCAGTTCGGTACGGCCCGTCCCGGTCTCGATTACATCCACCGTCCCGCAGTCTTCGGCATCGCCGAGCGTGACGGCCGTCTGGCCTGCGTGCGTGTGGATCGCGGCGACGGGCACGCCTATTTCGATCTGCCCGGCGGCGCCCTGGACGGCGAAGAGACGGAGCAGCAGGCCCTGGCGCGCGAGTTCGCCGAGGAGACGGGCCTGATCATCCAGCCGGTCGATCGCCTGACCGAGGCGGCGCAGTATTTCCTCAAGTCGGACGGCACGCCGGTCAACAACGTCGGCGGCGTCTGGCTCGTCAATGTGACCGGCGCCGACCCCTCGACCAAGCAGGAAGCGGATCATGAGCTGGTCTGGCTGGAGCCGCTGCGCGCCCTGTTCAGCCTGCGGCACGAGGCGCACAGCTGGGCCGTTGCGCGCTGGTTGCGTGATCGTCATGCCGCAGCCTCCGCTTCGGAACCTCGCTAGAGAAAAAGGGTTGTTTTCCTGACGGGCGCCAGTTCCGGCGATCCGAAAGACAGGGAGCTCTCCATGCCCGACCACGACCGTATCGAAGGCGCCGCCAAGAACATGGGCGGCAAGCTCAAGGAAGCCGCCGGCAAGCTGACCGGCGATGAAAAGCTGAAAGCCGAAGGCCGCGCCGATCAGGTGGCGGGCAAGGTCCAGAACGCCGTCGGCGGCGTGAAGGACGCATTGAAGGGCGAGCGAAGCTAAGACGTGGGGGCGGGCGTTGTCGCCGCATGACGCCCGCTACTCGCGTGATGCGAGAATTTACGATTTATTCGAGATGTTGCGTGTAATATTCGCATGATGGTTACTTTCGGTTAGCTGTAAAAATTCAGAAACGAGAATTTCTGTCGTCATTCACAAGGCGTTCACGGGGGCAGCGATGTCCGATAGAGTGTCTGAGACGAACACGGAGCCGATGGTCGGCGTGCAGGGCGCGACCGGACTGTCGCATCCCTACCGGCGATTGTATCTGCCGGTTCCTGCAAAATTCATTCTGGCGCTGACGTTGGCGATCGCCTGGACGGCGCTCAGCGTCTGGCTTTCGCAGCGTTGGCTGGCGGACCTGGCGAGCGTGAGCAACTGGGTATTCGCCCTCATCGCCATCGGCTTCATCGCCTATGTGCCGGGGTTCATGAACGCCTTCCTGCTCGGCACGCTGATGTTCGATCGAAGGCCGCCGCGCATCCGCCCGACGACCTATCCGGCAGTCAGCGTTCTTGTCGCCGCCTATAATGAGGCGTCCGGCATTCGCGACACCCTCACCAGTCTGGCGCACCAGACCTATCCCGGTTCCTATGAGATTCTGATTCTCAACGACGGTTCGACCGACGACACGGTCGCGGTCGCGCGCCGGGCGATCGCCGAATTGGACTTTCCGCCCAACGCCGCCGTGCGCGTGCTCGACTATTCGGTCAATGCAGGCAAGGCGGCGGTGCTCAACCGCGGTCTGAAGGAGGCGCGGCACGACCTGATCGTCACCATCGACGGCGATTCCTGGGTGCGCGAGGACGGCCTGGCCCAGATCGTCGAGCGTCTGCTGACCGATCCGCCCTCCACCCAGGCGATCGCCGGCGCCGTCATGGTGCGCAACTCGCGTGAGAACTTCCTGACCCGTTCCCAGGAATGGGACTACTTCCACGGCATCGCCGCCGTGAAGCGGATGCAATCCATGTATCACGGCACCCTGGTGGCCCAGGGCGCCTTCTCCCTCTATCGGCGGGAGGCCCTTGAACAGGTCGGCGGCTGGCCCGAATGCGTGGGCGAGGACATCGTCGTGTCCTGGGCCCTGCTCGAAAAGGGATACCGCATCGGCTACGCCGAGGACGCCCTGGCCTTCACCAATGTGCCGACGCGCTTCAAACAGTTCGCCTTGCAGCGCAAACGCTGGTCGCGCGGCCTGATCGAGGCGTTCAAGGCGCACGGCGGCCTGCTGCTCAAACCACGCCTGACCACCATCTTCATCTGGTGGAACCTGTGCTTCCTGCCGCTGGATCTGGTTTACACCTTCGTCTTCATCCCCGGCTTGGTGCTGGCGATGTTCGGCATCTTCTGGATCGCCGGACCGCTGACGCTGGCGGTGCTGCCGCTGGCGGCCCTGTGGAACATATTCATCTTCCGCATCCAGCGCCGTATGTTCCATAGCGAAGGGCTGAAGGTGCGCCGCAACTTCGGGGGATTTCTCTTCTACGCCCTGGGCTACAGTCTGGTGATGCAACCGGTCTGCGTGTGGGGCTATGGCGCCGAACTGCTGGGGATGCGGAAGAAATGGGACACCAAATGAACGCCCTGACCGGGGGAGCCGCGCTGGCGCTCGTTCTGCTGGCGGCGGCCTCCGCCCAGGCTCAGTCCGCGCCGGAGACGGCCCAGCAGACCGCCCGCGCCGAGCATCCCGACAGCGTGGCGGCCGGTTTCCTGCCGCGCTACGCGGTGGGCGCGGACCTGTTCGCCTCGACCGACGCCGACAACACCGACGTCATCAAGGCGGGGGTGAACCTCGACTGGCGCTACAGGGGGCCGGACGACTACCTCGGCCTGCGGGTCGAGACGGCCAGCTTCAAGCCGCTGGGCCAGAAGTCGACCGAGGACCAGCGCGTCTATCTGCGCTTCGCCGACAAGACCGGCGACTGGTCGTGGAAGGGGCAGGTGGGCACGGACGGCGACACCGTCCTGGGCGCGGTCAGCGTTCACAACGACGCCCGGTTCCGCCAGGAATACTTCATCGAGCGCGAGATTCTGGAAACGCCGCTCGGCTTGGAGAAGGGGCTCTACTACACGTTCCTCGGCGGGGCCTTCGACCTGCCGGTCAATGATCTTAACAACTTCACCGTCATGGCGGGCGTTCAGGATTTCACGGGCGACAACGTCCGCACCCATCTGCGCCTCAACTACATCCATGTGCTGAAGCCCGAATGGGGCCTGTCCGCCCAACTTCGCACCCGCTACTTCCACAGCAGCGACCCCGGCGAGTACGATTATTTCTCGCCCAAGAACTATGTCGAGGTCATGCCGGTGCTGCAGGTGCGCCGCTACTACGGCGGCTGGCGCTATGTGATCGCCGGCGGCCTGGGCGCTCAGAAGGAAACGGGCAGCGACTGGCGCAACGCCCGCTATTTCAACGCTCAGGTCACCAGCCCCCCTGTGCGCGAATGGGCCTTCACCGCGGGCCTGACCTACAGCAACACCCCCGTCGCCCGTGGCTACACCTATGACTACACCCAGGTGAATTTCGGCGTGACGCGCGCCTTCTGACCAATTCGGCTTTCACTCTTGAAAGTCAGGCTGTCGGGGTGTGAACGGAGCGCTTCTGTTCAGGGACGCTTCGCCACAGTCGCGCCGGAATCTTTTCTAGTATCGTTGTCATGTCAGTTTCTCGAGGGGGAGAGCGGATGTGGGCACGTCGATCGATCTTGTTGGGAGCGGCGGGTTTGAGCGTGGGGCTTCCTGCGTCCGTCCTGGCGCAGGAAGCGCTTTCGAGCGACGACCAGTTCTTCTCCGAAGGTCGCTATTTGCCGACCTACCTCGACCTGAAGGCCAAGGCTGAAGCGGGTGATCAAGCGGCGCGACAGATGTTAAGTCAGTTCGCGTCCTTCCTGGGGGACGAGCCGACGGCCGTCGGCTTGGATGAGCGGCCTCCGCGGCCGTCGCTGATTCCACCCGATTTGGACGGCGCAGTGGCGCGTGAAGCGATCGAAGCCATCGTCGAGGCGGCCCGCAACACCCGCATTGTCATCCTGAACGAGGCGCACAACATTTCCGGACATCGCGCCTTCGCCGCCCGGGTGATGCGTGCGTTGCGCCCGCTGGGCTACGACTGGTTCGCCGCCGAAACCTTCACCCCGCCTCAGCCTGTGCCGCTTGTCCGGGTCGACGCCTATACGAAGGGCGCGCCCTTCCTGGCCAGCTACGGCTACTACACGCACGATCCGGTCTTCGCCGAGATGGTGCGCGAGGCGGCCCGGCTCGGCTACCGCTTTTCGGACTATGAACAGAGCTTCGACCAAAGGGCGCCCGATGACGCGGACAGCGCCGCGCAGATCGCCGCGCGTGAAGAGGCGCAGGCCGATAACCTGATCGCCAACATCCTGTCGACTAACTCTGCGGCGCGCGTCTTCGCCTTCGTCGGCTACAGTCATGCGATGGAGATTGAGGGACGGGGCGGGCTGTGGTTCGCCGCGCGCCTGAAAGCCAAGACGGGCATCGATCCGCTGACGATTGAGCAGTCGAGGAACTGGCCCGCGATCGCGCCTCAGAACGATGCGCCGCACGTGGCCGCCGTCCTGGCGCGCTTTGCGCCCCGAAAACCCGATCGTGGTGTCCAGAGATGGCGAGAGCATCGCCACGCCCAACTATGCCGGAAAAATGGATATGTCGGTCTTCCATCCGCGCATGACGCCTGTGGCGGGCCGCCCGGGGTGGCTGGCGGCGGATCCCGAGCGGCGGCGCGTGACGATTAAGGTTCCGCCGCTGGACGAACAGGTGCTGATCCAGGCCCTGTCGATGGCGGAAACCACGGCCGGCCCGCCATCGGATCACTATCTGTTGCCGCCCGGCGCGTCGGAGGCGACTTCTTCCTTCACCCTGGCCGCTATTTCTTCCGTCAGGAAACGGCGGCCGGCATCCTGTCTGCCTTCGGGCTTCTCACCGTCAACTAGGGCTTAGCGCGCCAGCGTCCGCACGGCTCGTTCCAGGCCTTCCAGCGTCAGGGGGAACATGCGGTGCTCCATCACCTCGCCGATCAGGCTGACTGAGGGGGTGTAGCTCCAGTGGCGCTCTGGCACCGGGTTCAGCCAGACCGACTTGTCCCATTGTTCGCGGGCGCGTTTCAGCCAGACGGCGCCGGCTTCCTCGTTCCAGTGCTCGGACCGAGCCGCCCGGGCATGGTCACTTCATAGGGCGACATGGTCGCGTCGCCGACGAAGATGGCGCGCCAGTCGCCGGGGTATTTGTGGATCAGATCCCAGGTGGGGATGCGTTCGCTGTGGCGGCGCCGGTTGTCCTTCACACCCCTTCGTAGAGGCAGTTGTGGAAGTAGAAGAACTCCAGGTTCTTGAACTCGGTCCGCGCGGCCGAGAACAGCTCTTCACACAGCTGGATATGGCCGTCCATCGAGCCGCCGACGTCGAGGAACAGCAACACCTTGATCGTATTGCGCCGCTCGGGCCGCATGTGGATGTCCAGCCAGCCCTGACGCGCCGTGCCGTCGATGGTGCCGTCGATGTCCAGTTCCTCGGCCGCGCCCTCGCGGGCGAAGCGGCGCAGGCGGCGCAAGCGCCACCTTGATGTTGCGCGTGCCCAGTTCGACCGTGTCGTCCCAGGTTTCCTGTATTCGCGCTTCTCCCAGACCTTGACCGCGCGGCCGTGACGTCCGGCTCCGCCGATGCGGACGCCCTCGGGGTTGTAGCCGCCGTGGCCGAAGGGGCTGGTTCCGCCCGTGCCGATCCAGCGGTTGCCCGCCCTGATGGCGCTCCTTCTGTTCCTCGAGCCGTTGCTTCAGCGTCTCCATCAGCTGCTCGAAACCGCCGAGGGCCTCGATCTGGGCCTTTTCCTCGTCGGTCAGGTATTTTTCGGTCAGCAGGCGCAGCCAGTCCTCGGGGATGTCGGCGGTGATCTCTTCGCCGGGGGCTGACGCCCTCCAGTCCCTTGAACACCTTGCCGAAGACCTGATCGAAGCGGTCGTAATGCTTCTCGTCCTTGACCAGGACGGCGCGCGGACAGGTGATAGAAGGCTTCGACGTCCGCGGCCCGCCACGCCCTTGTCCATGGCCTCCATCAGATGGAGCCATTCCTTGAGCGACACAGGCACCTTGGCCTCGCGCAAGGCGGTGAAGAAGGGCAGAAGCATGGGCTTAAGACTGGCCCCGGCCTAGCCGCGCCGCAAGATGAACTCGTCGTCCATCCAGGCGCCGACCGGATACTGATACTCGCCCGCCTTTTCGAAGCCGTAGGCGGCGTACAGCTTCTGCGCCTTCAGATTGCCGCTCCAGACGCCGATCCACAGGGGGCCGTCGGAGTGGGCCTCCATCCAGTCCAGCGAGATCTTCAGCAGTTTCGTGCCCAGGCCCAGCCCCTGCGCCTGCTTGCCGACGTAGAGGCGGCGCAGCTCGGCGTGGCTGGCGCGGCCGTCGGGGTGGGGCAGGGTGTTCGGCCCGGCGTTGGCGAAAGCCAGCAGTTCGCCCTCGCGCTCGGCCACCCACCAGGCGGCGCCGGGCTCGGCCAGCTTCTTGGTGATGGCCTCGGCGTTGAAGCTGGCGTCCAGGAACATGGTCAGATCGGCGGTCGGATAGGGGATGCCGAAGCCGGTGACGAAGGTGTCGATGAAGGTCTGGCGTCCCAGCACGGCCAGGGCGGCGGCGTCATCGGGGCGGGCGGGACGGATCACGGGTTCGCTCATTCTTCGACGCATAGCGCCGCGCGGAGGCCGGGTGAAGGCGCGTCGGGACGCTCCGCGCCCTGTTCATTGCAACCTCGTCATCTTTGCGTGGTTGCAGGGGCGCGCGGCGGAAGCTACCACCTTTGTCCAAGGTGCGCTGTTCGCGGCGCACGCCAATGCTGGGATCGGGGAGGTAAAGGGACGCCAAGGCCTTGGTTTCACAGGCTGATCCCCGTGCTATGACTTCTCCTGCACTCATGACTCATTCCGAATCCGCAGTTCAGACGCCGGTTGCGGCCGCCGGCTCCGCCGAGTCGGAGACCGCCTATGGCGCGATCACCCTGGCGCGCCATGGCGAGCCGGCGCTGTCGCGCAAATGCATGATCACCTCGGACCAGTATCGCGACTGGTGGGGGCGTTATGAGATCGGCGGCCTGCGTGCAGGTCAGACGCCGCCCCAGGCCCTGCTGAGCACGGCCGAGGGCGCCGGGGCGATCTACGCCTCCACCCGGCCGCGCGCGCAGGAAACCGCCCGCGCCGTCGCGCCGGGCCGCGACGTCCTGGTCGACGCCCTGTTCATCGAGGCCCCCCTGCCGCCGCCGCATTTTCCGGCCTGGATCAAGCTGTCGCCTCGCTACTGGGGCGTGATCTCGCGCATCTGGTGGCACGCCTTCAACCACCACGAGGGCCAGGAGACCCGCGCCGAGGCCGAGGTCCGCGCCGACCAGGCCGCGCGCGTCCTGATCGCTCGCGCCTCGGAAGGCCATGACGTGCTGGTGCTGGGCGCACGGCTATTTCAACCACATGGTCGGCCAGCGGCTGAAGGCGCACGGCTGGCGTCTGGCCCACAACCAGGGCTTCAAATACTGGTCCCAGCGCCGTTTCGTGAAGCGCTGACGTCGCGGCGTCAGGAAGGCCGTTGAAGCGGCGCGCCTGCCTCTCTAGGTTGCGCCCATCATGACTGACGCATCCGCTTCCCCCGCCGTGCCCGCCGATCTCAGCTTCGAGGACGCCCTGTCGCGTCTGGAGGGCATCGTTTCGCGCCTGGAATCGGGTCAGGCGCCGCTTGAGGAGTCCATCGCCCTGTACGAAGAGGGCGCGCGGCTGAAGGCTCACTGCGAGGCGCGGCTGAAGGCCGCCCAACTGCGGGTCGAGAAGATCGTCGTCGGCGCCGACGGCCAGGCCAAGGGCGTCGAACCGGCCGAGTTCGGCTGATGTCCGGTTCCGAAATCGCGCCGCAGATCGGCTTCGACGACTTCATGAAGGTGGACGTTCGCGTCGGCCGGATCATCAAGGCCGAGCCGTTCCCCGAGGCCCGCAAGCCCGCCTATAAGCTGACCATCGACTTCGGCGAGGCGATCGGCGTCAAGAAGTCCTCGGCCCAGATCACCCATCACTACACCCTGGACGAGCTGCACGGCCGCAAGGTCGCCGCCGTCGTCAACTTCCCGCCGCGCCAGATCGGGCCGGTGATGTCCGAGGTGCTGACGCTCGGCTTCCCGGACGCGGAAGGGAACGTCGTCCTGGCCGGCGTCGACCGCGACCTGCCGCTGGGCGGGAGGCTGTTTTGACCATGCTCGCCGCCAATTCGCCGGAACAGGCCGTCATCGACCGCGTGGCCGAGATCGCCGATCTGGTCACTGTCGCCCTGGACCAGTTGCTGCCGCGCGCCGACGGACCGGAAGCGCGCCTGACCGAGGCCATGCGCTATGCCGCCCTGGGGCCGGGCAAGCGGCTGCGTCCCTTCTTCGCCATCGAGGCGGGGCGGATGCTGGAGGTCGAGGAGCGCGCGGCCCTGCGCGCCGCCTGCGCCCTGGAATGCGTCCACGCCTATTCTCTGGTGCACGACGACCTGCCGGCGATGGACGACGACGACGTGCGTCGCGGCCGTCCGACCCTGCACATCGCCTATGATGAGGCGACGGCCATCCTGGCGGGCGATGCGCTTCAGACCGCCGCCTTCGACATCATCCTGGACGAGGACACCCACGACGATGCGGCCGTGCGCTGCGAACTGGCGCGGCGTCTGTCCTTCGCCTCGGGCGCGCGCGGCATGGCGGGCGGCCAGATGATCGACCTGATGGGGGTGCGCGACGATCTGGGCGGCGTGGCCCGGATGCAGCGTCTGAAGACAGGCGCCCTGTTCGCCTACGCCTTCGAGATCCCGCTGATCATCGCCGACGCCAACGAAGCGGCCTGGCACGCCCTGACCAGCTTCGCCCACGACATCGGCCTGGCCTATCAGATCGTCGACGATGTTCTGGACGCCGAAGGTTCGGCCGAGGAAATGGGCAAGGCCGCGGGCGGCAAGGACGCGGCCCTGGGCAAGACCAACTTCGTCACCCTGCTGGGCGTCGATGCGGCGCGACAGAGGGTCGCGCATCTGGCCGATCAGGCTCGCTCGCACCTTGACCTGTTCGGTCATGAGGCCGAAATCCTCAAGGCCAGCGTGGACTTTGTGCTTAAACGCCGGTCCTGATAGGAAACGCGCCCGCCCTCAGCGGGTTACTGTTGACGCTCCGTCGTCTGAAGGCCCCCGATCCCCATGCCCCACACCCCGCTTCTCGACACCGTCAAGTTTCCCGCCGACACGCGGGGCTTCGACATCGCCCAGCTGAAACAGCTGGCGGACGAGGTGCGGGCTGAGACCATCGACGCCGTGTCGGTGACGGGCGGGCACCTGGGCGCGGGTCTGGGCGTGGTCGAACTGACGGTCGCCCTGCACCACGTCTTCGAGACGCCGCAGGACATCCTGATCTGGGACGTCGGCCACCAGTGCTATCCGCACAAGATCCTGACCGGGCGGCGCGACCGGATGCGCACCCTGCGTCAGGGCGGCGGCCTGTCGGGCTTCACCAAGCGCTCCGAGAGCGAATACGACCCCTTCGGCGCGGCTCACGCCTCGACCTCCATCTCGGCGGCGCTGGGCTTCGCCGCCGCGCGGGACGCCAAGGGCGGGAACAACCGGGTCGTGGCCGTCATCGGCGACGGCTCCATGTCTGCGGGCATGGCCTATGAGGCGATGAACAACGCCGCCGAGGCCACCAGCGGCCAACTGATGGTGGTGCTGAACGACAACGACATGTCGATCGCCCCGCCCGTCGGCGGCATGAGCGCCTATCTGGCCAAACAGGTCTCGGGCGGCGCCTATCAGAACATCCGCAAGGTCGGGAAGAAGTTCGTCGACCACATGCCGCGCCCCTTCCGCGACGCCGCGCGCAAGGCCGAGGAATACGCCCGCGGCATGATCGTCGGCGGCACCCTGTTCGAGGAGCTGGGCTTCTATTACGTCGGGCCGATCGACGGTCACGACATGGAGAATCTGGTCCCTATCCTCAAGAATGCGGCGGCCATCACCGACCGTCCGGTGCTGGTCCACGTCGTCACCCAGAAAGGCAAGGGCTACGCCCCGGCCGAGAGCAGCGCCGACAAGCTGCACGCGGTGGTCAAGTTCGACGTGGTTTCGGGCAAGCAGGCCAAGGCCGTCTCCAACGCCCCCAGCTACACCAAGGTTTTCGGGACTGAGCTGATCAAGCACGCTCAGGCCGACCCGACCATTATGGCCATCACCGCCGCCATGCCGTCCGGCACCGGGCTGGACCTGTTCGGTCAGGCCTTCCCCGATCGCACCTTCGACGTCGGCATCGCCGAGCAGCACGCCGTGACCTTCGCCGCCGGCCTGGCCGCCGATGGGATGAAGCCGGTCTGCGCCCTCTATTCGACCTTCCTGCAGCGCGGCTACGACCAGGTCGTCCACGACGTGGCGATCCAGTCCCTGCCGGTGCGCTTCGCCATGGACCGCGCTGGTCTGGTGGGCGCCGACGGCTCGACCCACGCGGGGTCGTTCGACATCGGCTATATGGGCGCCCTGCCGGGCATGGTGCTGATGGCCGCCTCGGACGAGGCCGAACTGGCGGCGATGATCTCGACCTCGCTGGCCATCGACGACCGCCCCAGCGCCTTCCGCTATCCGCGCGGCGAGGGCGTGGGCGTCGACATCCCTGAACTGGCCGCCCCGCTGGAGATCGGCAAGGGCCGCATCGTTCGCGAAGGCACATCGGTCGCCATCCTGTCGCTGGGCACCCGCCTGCAGGAAGCGCTGAAGGCCGCCGACATGCTGGCCGCCAAGGGCGTCTCGGCCACCGTCGCCGACGCCCGCTTCGCCAAGCCGCTGGACGCCGACCTGATCCTGCGTCTGGCGCGCGAGCATGAGGCGCTGATCACGGTGGAAGAGGGCGCCATGGGCGGCTTCGGCGCCTTCGTGCTTCAGTTGTTGGCCGAGAAAGGGGCGCTGGACGGCGGGCTCAAGATTCGCACTCTGCACCTGCCCGACATCTTCCAGGATCAGGACAAGCCCGAGGTCATGTACGCCCAGGCCGGTCTGAACGCCGAACACATCGCCGCCGCCGCCGTGACGGCGCTGGGCGTCGACGCCAGCCGGGCCGTTAGGGCGTAGGACGTTCTTCCTTCTCCCCTTGTGGGAGAAGGTGGCCCGTCAGGGCCGGATGAGGGGTCTCTCCGAAATCTAATGAAGGGCTGCGAGGCGGACGTCGCGCAACCCCTCATCCGTCAGGCTTCGCCTGCCACCTTCTCCCGCAAGGGGAGATGGACAAGGAGCACAATACCCCGATCATGCCCGCCGCCAGCGGAGATGCACGGTGTCGCTGAATCACAATCGACCATCCCCTCTCGGCGCCTGTGCTAGACTGCATCCGGGCCGAGAGGGGATTTCAGACGATTCAGACGAATTGGACTCTATTTTTTCCTTCTCTCATCAGAGAAGGGCGAGGGTCACAGCACTCCGATCATGCTGGCAACCAGCGGGTGACGCACGATGTCGCGTTCGGCCAGTCGGACGACGGCTATTTCGGGCACGGCTTCAAGTCTGTCGGCGATGTCCGACAGGCCCGATACGCCCGGCAGCAGGTCCGACTGGTGCGGGTCGCCCGTGACCACCATGGTCGAGTGCCAGCCCAGACGGGTCAGCAGCATCTTCAGCTGGACGTAGGTGCAATTCTGCGCCTCATCCACGACGATGAAGGCGTTGTTCAGCGTGCGGCCGCGCATATAGCCGATGGGGGCGATCTCGATCAGGCCCTCGGCCATCAGGGCCTTGACCCGTTTCATGGACAGACGGTCCGACAGGGCGTCGTAGAGCGGCCGCAGGTAGGGGGCCAGCTTGTCCTCCATGTCGCCGGGCAGGAAACCGATCGACTCCCCGGCCTCGACGGCCGGGCGGCTCAGGACGATGCGGCCGACCTTGCCCGCCTCCAGCGCCTCGACCGCCTTGGCGACGGCCAGATAGGTCTTGCCCGTGCCCGCCGGCCCCAGCGCCAGCACCAGATTGGCGTGATCGACGGCCTCCATCAGTTCGGCCTGGCCGTCCGACTTGGGCTTCAGCGTCTTCATATAGCCCTGGTCCCGCTCGTCGTTCGACGGCACGGGCGACCAGCCGCCGACGCGGGCGGGCAATCGCCGCACCTTGGCGTCCTGAATGAATTCGGGCGAATCCAGCACGCCTTCGCGCAGCTGACGCTTGATGGCCGATCGTTTGCTCATGGACGCCTCCAGGGCATGAAAAAAGGCGAGCCCGGCTGGGTCTCGCCTCGGTCGTCGGTGGGGGAGGTGGGGGCCGAAGTCGCGCAGCCGTCCCGAACGGTCGCAGGGTCTTCGCCGCAGCAGGTGCGTCGCCGTCCCCGAACTGGTCGCGAACACGCCAAGCGCATTCTCCAGCGTCTGACCGGACCGGGCTTGATCCGGCTTCGGATCCGGGGGCGAATGGAGCCTGCCGAATCGCATCAACAGTCTGATGCTAACGTGGTTTCCGAAGGGTTAAAGCCTTCATTTTGAGAAGAATAGGCGGTGTGCGGATGAGTGTTTACAGTCTGGGCGACAGCAAGCCTCAGCTTCCGCCGGAGGGCGAATACTGGATCGCGCCGAATGCAACCGTTCTAGGGAACGTGATTCTGCATCCGGGCGCCAGCATCTGGTTCAACGCCGTGCTGCGTGGCGACAACGACCCCATCGTCATCGGGGCGGACACGAATATTCAGGATGGCGGCATCCTGCATACTGACGTCGGCTCTCCCCTGACCATCGGCGCCGGGGTGACGGTGGGGCATAAGGTGATGCTGCACGGCTGCGAGATCGGCGACAACAGCCTGATCGGCATTGGCGCGGTCATTCTGAACGGGGCGCGCATCGGGAAGAACTGCCTGATCGGCGCCAACGCCCTGATCACCGAAGGCAAGGTCATTCCCGACAACAGCCTGGTCATGGGCCAGCCCGGCAAGGTGGTCCGGGAATTGGAAGAGGGGCAGATCGAGGCGCTGCGTCTCTCGGCCCAGCACTATGTGCAGAACTGGCGTCGTTATGCGGGCGGGTTGAAACGTCTCGACTGATCCGCCGCCCCACAATGGCACGGCTCACAATGAGACAGGCGGCCCCTTAGGCGAGGCGGTATGGCGCAAACTCGCCTTAAGGGGGATGAAACCGCCCAATGTCGGACGCTTGAAACGGCCCGGCGCTTGCATCGCCCCTGCTGACGATCAATGCAGGAGTCCGATCCCATGCGGGTAGGGATTACGAAAATGCTGGCGGGCGCCGTGGCCTTTGTGGGGCTGATGGCGGTCGCTGACGCCGCTGCGGCGCAGTGCGGGCCTTCGAGCTGCCTGCCGCCTCCGCCGCCCAACCCTCCGATCTTGCCGCCTTCGCCGCCGATCACCCCGCCGGTGACGCCGCCGGGCGGGGGGTGCGGCCCCAGCGGCTGTCTGCCGCCGCGTCCGCCGGTGACGCCGCCGTGCGCCGGCGGCGGCTGCCTGCCGCCTCCGCCCCCTCCGTGCTGCGGCTCGGGCGGCGGCAATGTGAACGTCAACGTGAACGTCAATGCGAACGCCAGCGCCAACGCCTCGGCGCGCGCCTGGGCCGGATCGCGAGCAGGCTCGACGGTCATCGTCGCGGGCGGCGGCGGCGCTTACTTCAACGTCGATCAGCCCTATCCGACCACCATCCAGGGCCTGAACGTCCAGGGCGGGATGCAGTCGGTGCGCGTGCCCTTCACCGCCACGCGCCGCATCGAAAAGCAGGTCGTGCTGCAGGCCGTCTGCATCGACGACCGCAATGTGCCGCACCCCGCGTCCCAGGTGACGCCGGGCCGCGACGTCGCCAACAGCTATGACGGCGAACTGTATCGCTGCCTGGCGGGCACGAAGCTGCAGTGGACCATCAGCGACGCCGAAGGCGCGCCGGGCGAGACCGTGGCCTGCAACAAGGGCGACGCCCTGTGGCACGGCGCGGGCGGGCGTCTGGAATGCCGTCCTGAAAAGCAGGCGCGTCAATGCAACGAGCGTTCGCTGCTGCGTCGCTACGGCGCCGGCGTGAAGGTGCTGACCATGATGCGCGAAGAGACCTACACCGAGTATCGCGAGGAAATGGTCGAGGGCGCGGCGTCCACGGGCATGATCATGATGGACGGCGGGGTCGGCGGCCGGGTTTTCTGAACCGGCTGTTCAGCCTGGCGACAGGCGTAGACGCCTAAGGTCCAGGCATCGACTCTCCGTCGATAGGCCTAAATGACTGGGCCCCGTTCCTTGCGGAACGGGGCCCTTTCTTCGTCTAAGGCCGTCTTACTGCGCGGCGCTGGCCGAGACGACCTCGGCCTTCCACGCCGTGTCCGGCTTCAGATACTGACGCGCGGCCGCCTGGATGTCGGCGGCGGTGAAGGATTCCAGGTCGCTGATGTGCGTCTGGATCTGCTCCAGGGAGGCGGGCTTGGCGGCCAGATCCTCCAGTTGGCCCAGCCAGTATTCGTTGCCGGCCTGGCTGCGGCGCAGGGACTCGATCACCGGCAGGCGGGCGCGGTTCAGCTCGTCCTCGCTGACCGGCTTGTCGCGCAGGTCGGCGATGATGGCGTCGACGGCGCTGAAGAAGGCGCCGAACTTCTCGGGCGCCGTGTCGGCCGTGATCGAGATGGAGCCATAGCCCTGGAACACGTCGGACGCCGAGGCGCGGACGCTGGGCGAATAGGCCAGGGCCTGTTTCTCGCGGATTTCGTCCAGGACGCGCAGCTTCAGCACCTCGGCCAGGATGGCGGCACGGCGCGACTCGGTGCGGTCGTTGACCGCATCCGTGGTCGGCCAGGCGATATAGGCCAGTCCCTGCTCGGCCGGACCTGCGTGGGTCAGGCGGATCGGCTGGGCCGTCGGCGCCGGGAAGCGGCGCTGATCCGAACCGGCCGTCGGCTGGGCGGCCGGAGCGCGGGCGGGCAGGGCGGCGAAGGTCGAGGCGACCGAGGCGACGGCGTCCTCGACCTTCACGTCGCCGACCATGACGATGTCGATCGGGCCGGAAGCGAGGCCCTGAACCACGCCTTGCTTCAGCTCATCCAGGGTGAAGGCCGCGATTTCCTGCGGCGAGGGCATGGATTCGCGCTTGTCGCCGCTGGCCAGCAGGCCGCTGGCCTGAAGGCTGAAGGCGCCGCTGGGGGTCGCCATCTGCTGAGCCATGAACTGCGGCAGGACGGCCTTGATCTGCTCAAACGGCGCCGGGCGCAGGCCCGGATCGGTCAGATAGGCGGCCAGCACCTGCATCTGCAGTTGCAGATCGGCCGGGCGAGTGGCGCCCGACAACTGATAGGCGTCGCCGTCGATGGCGAAGCCTGCGCCGTAGATCTTGCCGGTCAGGACGCGGTTCAACTCGTCCGCCGTCAGCTTGCCCAGACCGCCTGCCGTGAAGACCATCGGGGCGAGGGACTCGGAGGTGAAGCGGTCGGTCGGCAGACCCATTTCGCCGATGCCGGTACGGACCGAGATCAGGATCTGCTGATCCTTGAAGGCGGTGGGCTTGACGGTCAGACGCACGCCGTTGGGGAAGGTGACGACGGTGGCGCCGACCGCGGCGACTTCGGTGGTCGAGGCTGGCGTGGCGGCGGCGCCGAAGTCGGCGTAGGGCCATTCCAGTTCGACCTGGGCGGCCGGGGCGGTCACGGGGGTGGCGCGGCTGGCTTCCAGCAGGGCGGTGACGCCCGCCTCGCCGCCCTCGATCGGTTCGGGCGTGATGACCAGGGCAAGCGGGCCCTGACCTTCAAAGGCGCGCTTGACCTCGGCGCTGACCTGTTCCGCCTTGAGATCCTTCACCGCGGCCTCGAACAGGGCCAGGTCAGTGGCGGGCGCTGAGAACACCTTGTCGTCGTTGGCGGCGCCCAGCAGGGCGTTGGCCAAAGCCGGGGTGCTGCGCGTCGCTGCGGCCTGAACGGCGTTTTCCAGCGCCGTGCGCGTATTGGCGACTTCGCGATCCAGTTCGACTTGCGAGACGCCGAACTGCACCAGGCGGCGCTGTTCCTGCTCGATGGTCTCCAGCGCGCGCTTGATGCCGCCGGGGTTGAAGGCGGCCGAGACGCTGCCGAGGTCCAGGGTCTTGAACAGAGTCCCCTGGCCGCCGCCGGCGCCGATGAAGGGCGGGTTGTCGGCGCGGGCCAGTTCGCCCAGGCGACGGTTCAGCACGGCCATGCCCAGGTTCTGCAGCAGCGCGTCGCGACGTTGTGCGGCGGTGTCGGGATCAAGATCGGGGTTGCGGATCCAGTTCAACTGGACCGAGGACTGCACGCCCGGCTCGACCAGGATGCGGGTCTCGGGCTGGCGCGGGGCGACCTGTCCCAAATCGGGCTCGGGACCGTCGGCGGCCTTGGGCGTCCAGTCCGAGAAGGTCGCCTTGATCTTGGCTTCCATCTGATCGACGTCGAAGTCGCCGACCGCGATCATGGTGGCGCGCTCGGGGCGGTAATAGGCTTCGTAGAACTCGACGAATCGCTCGCGCGGGGCGCTGCGGATGATGCTGAGGTCGCCGATCGGCAGACGGTTCGACAGACGCTGGCCGGGCGCCAGCAGGGCGATCTGCGCCTTCAGCGAGCGCAGGGCGGGGGTATTGCGCAGGCGCTCTTCACCCTCGATCACGCCGCGTTCGGCGTCGATGTCTTCCGCCTTCATCAGGGCTTCGGAGACCTGTTCGCGCATGATCCGCAGCGAGGTGTCGACGGTCTCGTCGTTGGTGCGCGGCAGCTCCAGCGTATAGGCGGTCTGGTCGAAGCTGGTGAAGGCGTTGGTGTCGGCGCCGAAGGCCAGGCCCAGGCGTTCCAGAATCCGCAGCAGCTCGTTTTCAGGCACGTTCGTCGTGCCGTTGAAGGCCATGTGCTCCATGAAGTGAGCGAGGCCCAGCTGGTCTTCGTTCTCCATCAGCGAACCGGCCGCGATCCGCAGGCGCAGCGACGCCTGACCGGGCGGGGTGGCGTTCTTCAGGATGGCGTAGCGCATGCCGTTGGGCAGGACGCCGAAGCGCACAGCCGCGTCGGCGGGAATGTCGCTGGCCGCCTGGGCCCAGGGCCTGGAAGATTGGGCGTCCTGCGTCGCGACCGCTGACGGCGGGGTCAGGGCGACGGCGGGAAGCGCGGCTCCGCCCATCAGGGCGAGGCTGGACGCGGCAAGCAGGAGCAGGCGGCGAGGGGATCGCATTCAGTAGTCTCCGCGACGTGCGAGCGGGCGGCCCCCGGGACTGATTGCGGCCCTGCACGTAAGACAGGCGCGAAGCTTCTTCAGCCTCGCGCCTGTTCACGGTGACAAACGAGCTTGACTACCTCAAGTTACCGAAAGTTAATTTCCCGGATTGGTGACGTAGAAGCTCGCCGTGTTGCCGACGGCGTTGGCGCCCGCGACGACGTTGCGGCCCCAGCCGTTGATGTTGGTCGTCGCCGTCGCCCGCACGTCGCCCATGTTGGTCTGGCTGTTGCGCACGTTCAGGTCGCTGCCGCAGGTCGAGCAGCCGAAGCCGGTGACGGCGTTGCCCGCCGCATTGGCGCCGACGTAGGCGTCGTAACCGTTCTGACCCGTGAAACCGGCGCTGGCGGTGACGCCGCCGGTGTTCATCTGGGTGTTGTCGATGCTGACATAGATGTCGTTGTTGCCCGCATGAACCTCATTGCCCACGGCCTCGGCCGTCGAATGAGCGGCGCCGAAGTCATAGGAGCTGAGCTCGGTGCGCGACAGCACTTCCGCCGCGTTCTGCTGATCCACATCCACGACCAGCGAACCGCCCTGGTTGTAGAAGGCGGCCTGGTTGGAGGCGGCGCGGCTGCGCGCGGCGATGTCCCAGGCGTTGCCCGCCCACACGCCGGTCCAGGCGGTGACGCCGGCGCCCGAGGCGTTCTGGCTGACCGACAGGTTCTGGTGCGAGTTCGGCGTCGAGGTCGCCTGCACGGCGTTGGCCGAAGCCTGACTGCTGAAGACGGCCGGCGCCGGGGCGTAGGTGAAACGGGCTTCGTTCTCGGCGTAGATTTCGCCGGTCGAGTTCTGATCGGTGCGGCCGGTGACGGCGCCGCGCTGTTCGCCCGTGCCGCTTGCGCCCAGGGCGACGGTGTTGCCGATGGCGTCGGCCGAGACATGGCCGCCGTAGTTCAGGCGAGCGCCGGTCTCCACGATCTGGCTGCGCGCCGTGACGTCGCCGTTCAGATTCTGACCGGCGTCGACGTCGATGCCCGTGTTGACCGCGGTCCCGGCCAGATAGTTGCCGCGCGCCTGGGTCACGCTGTTCACATAGCCGGTCTCGCCGCGCAGGGTCAGGGAGGTGTCCGCCACGGCGGCGCCCTGCATGTCCTGGGTCGAGCGGATGTCGGCGGCGCGGCCGTCGGCGCCGCCGGACAGGGCGTTGCCCATGGCGGCGTTCGACACGGCGACGTTGTCGCTGACGTTGACGACGTTCAGGCGTTGACCGCTGATGACGTCGCCCAGGTTGAGCTGTTCATTCAGGACTAGCCCGCGATCCTGAGCGGAAGCCTCAGCGGCCGCCGCCACGCACAGCGCTGTCGCGGCGATCGTGCCAGCGAGACGGGTCGGCGCGAGTTTGGCCATTGTTCGTGTCCGTGTTTGCGTAAGCGGGATAGTAGCCGCCGGTGGCGCCGACCGGGCTGTCGCCCAGCGGGTCATTGGCGGGGTTGAGGCAGATTTCCGGGCCGGGGGCGCCGTACAGATTGGCCATGAATTCGACCGTGGCGCGTTCGACGAGGGCGCGAACCGCCAGCTGGACGGGCTCCAGGCCGCTGGTGCCGGCCGAGATGTCGAAGACGTTGCCGTTCAGGAAGTCGAAGACGCCCGCCGACACTTCACGGCCGACGATCTGCTTCTGATAGGAGACGACGTCCACGACCTCGAGGGTGGTGGTCTGCACCAGGCGCAGGTCGATCGCGACGTTCATCACGAACACCTTGCCGGTCAGCAGGCCCGAGCCGCCGTTCTGGCCCACTTCGCCGCCGGCGATGTCGAAGCCGCCCGAGCGGATGTTGTAGTTCACCTCGGTGATGCCGCCGACCACATAGAAGTCCGAGCCCGGCACCTGACCGGCCAGGATGCGGCGGAAGGCGGCGTCCTGGGGCGCGCCGTTCGGCACGTCGTCGCCGATCAGCTTGTTGTTGGCGTAGCGCAGCTCAAGCTCGGACACCGAGGTGTCGTAGCGCTCGACGATGCGGGCGCCGGCTTTCGCCAGGGCGGTGTTGGCCATCAGGGACGCGCCCTGGGTGATCTGGCGGCCGCCGTCCGAGGAGATGGAGCCGGTGTAGTCGCTGATCCGGCCCACCGCCATGCGCGGCGAGGGCAGGTTGTAGCGGCGCGCATAGTC
>NZ_LR588407.1:0-2290000 GCF_901421975.1 Brevundimonas vancanneytii | reverse complement strand
AGTACCCGGAGGAAAGGACATCAACCGAGACTCCCGTAGTAGTGGCGAGCGAACCGGGACCAGGCCAGTGCTCTTGTGAAATAAAGTCGAACGGAATGGAAAGTCCGGCCATAGCGGGTGACAGCCCCGTAGACGTCAAACAGCAAGAGACTCGAGTAGGGCGGGACACGTGAAATCCTGTCTGAACATGGGGGGACCACCCTCCAAGCCTAAGTACTCCTCTACGACCGATAGTGAACAAGTACCGTGAGGGAAAGGTGAAAAGCACCCCGACAAGGGGAGTGAAACAGATCCTGAAATCGGAAGCCTACAAGCAGTCGGAGCCCCCAAGCGGGGTGACGGCGTACCTTTTGTATAATGGGTCAGCGACTTCATGTGTCGAGCAAGCTTAAGCCGTTAGGTGTAGGCGCAGCGAAAGCGAGTCTGAATAGGGCGCTAAGTTCGACGTATGACGACCCGAAACCAGGTGATCTATCCATGAGCAGGATGAAGGTAAGGTAACACTTACTGGAGGTCCGAACCCGTGAATGTTGAAAAATTCTGGGATGACTTGTGGATAGGGGTGAAAGGCCAATCAAACCTGGACATAGCTGGTTCTCCGCGAAATCTATTTAGGTAGAGCGTCCGACGAATACCCTGGGGGGTAGAGCACTGGATGGTTGCGGGCTGCGCGAGCGGTACCAATACTAACCAAACTCCGAATACCCAGGAGTACTATCGGGCAGACACACGGCGGGTGCTAACGTCCGTCGTGAAAAGGGAAACAACCCTAACCATCATCTAAGGCCCCCAAGTCATGGCTAAGTGGGAAACGATGTGGGATTGCTTTGACAATCAGGAGGTTGGCTTAGAAGCAGCCATCCTTTAAAGAAAGCGTAACAGCTCACTGATCAAGCGATCCTGCGCGGAAAATGTAACGGGGCTAAAGCCATGCGCCGAAGATATGGGTTTGCAGTTTACTGCAAGCGGTAGCGGAGCGTTCCGTAAGCCTGTGAAGGTCAACTGTGAGGTTGGCTGGAGGTATCGGAAGTGAGAATGCTGACATGAGTAACGATAAACAGTGTGAGAAACACTGTCGCCGAAAGACCAAGGGTTCCTGCGTAAAGCTAATCTGCGCAGGGTTAGTCGGCCCCTAAGGCGAGGCTGAAAAGCGTAGTCGATGGGAAGCAGGTAAATATTCCTGCACCAGCTGGAAGTGACGGATGGCATAAGTCGTCGGGGCTTATTGGATTGTTCCCGGCGGTGGCGTTGTCCCTGGAAATAACTCCAGCAGAGACCGTACCCGAAACCGACACAGGTGGTCAGGTAGAGTATACCAAGGCGCTTGAGAGAACTGTGCTGAAGGAACTCGGCAAATTGCACGCGTAACTTCGGAATAAGCGTGACTCACCCTGGGCAACCAGGACTGAGTGGCACAAGCCAGGGGGTAGCGACTGTTTAGCAAAAACATAGGGCTCTGCGAAGCATCAATGCGACGTATAGGGTCTGACGCCTGCCCGGTGCCTGAAGGTTAAAGGGAGGAGTGAAAGCTCCGAACTGAAGCCCAGGTAAACGGCGGCCGTAACTATAACGGTCCTAAGGTAGCGAAATTCCTTGTCGGGTAAGTTCCGACCTGCACGAATGGCGTAACGACTTCCCCACTGTCTCCAGCACAGGCTCAGTGAAATTGAATTCCCCGTGAAGATGCGGGGTTCCCGCGGTCAGACGGAAAGACCCTATGAACCTTTACTATAGCTTCGCCTTGGCGTTAGCGACCGTATGTGTAGGATAGGTGGGAGGCTATGAAGCCGGGGCGCCAGCTCTGGTGGAGCCATCCTTGAAATACCACCCTTACTGTCGTTGACGTCTAACCGAGGGCCGTTATCCGGTCCCGGGACATGGCGTGGTGGGTAGTTTGACTGGGGCGGTCGCCTCCCAAAGTGTAACGGAGGCGCGCGATGGTTAGCTCAGACCGGTCGGAAATCGGTCGTCGAGTGCAATGGCATAAGCTAGCCTGACTGCGAGACTGACAAGTCGAGCAGAGACGAAAGTCGGCCATAGTGATCCGGTGGTCCCGCGTGGAAGGGCCATCGCTCAACGGATAAAAGGTACTCTAGGGATAACAGGCTGATTTTGCCCAAGAGTCCATATCGACGGCAAAGTTTGGCACCTCGATGTCGGCTCATCACATCCTGGGGCTGGAGCAGGTCCCAAGGGTATGGCTGTTCGCCATTTAAAGTGGTACGTGAGCTGGGTTCAGAACGTCGTGAGACAGTTTGGTCCCTATCTGCCGTGGGTGTTCGAAGCTTGAGAGGATCTGTCCCTAGTACGAGAGGACCGGGATGGACATACCTCTGGTGGACCTGTCATGGCGCCAGCCGTGCAGCAGGGTAGCTAAGTATGGAATAGATAACCGCTGAAAGCATCTAAGCGGGAAACTAACCTCAAAACAAGGCTTCGCTGAGGATCGTGGAAGACTACCACGTTGATAGGCCAGGTGTGGAAGCGCGGTGACGTGTGAAGCTTACTGGTACTAATAATCCGATCGGCTTGATCGTTTCTCAGCAAAACTCATTCGATCTTACTATGTCGAAATCATAGACAATATCTTCTCATTCATGTGTGTCGGGTTGACCTGGTGGCTCTGTCGGAGGTTCCCCACCCGATCCCATTCCGAACTCGGTCGTTAAGACCTCCAGAGCCGATGGTACTTCGTCTTAAGGCGCGGGAGAGTAGGTCGCCGCCGGGTCTACCCGACACACATGAATGACTTCTCGAACCTTCTTCCTTTACTCACCGCCTTGCCGCGGGATGGAGCAGCCCGGTAGCTCGTCAGGCTCATAACCTGAAGGTCGCAGGTTCAAATCCTGCTCCCGCACCCAGTGATACCCCACAGTCCCCGACTGTGGGGTTTTCTGCTTTCTGGGTTCCGCCCAGGCCGAGCAGCACGGCCAGGCTGCCGTGGACGCGCAGATCAAACTTGCCCAGGCCATCCAGCGGAATGAAGTCCACGCGGTCGATCAGCCTGCGCAATTCCTTGCGCAGGTCCTCGCCGGCGTCGCCCTCGATCGCCAGGTGCAGGTCCTCGGTCAAGCGGCGGTAGGCTTGCGTGATGCCGGGGTGCAGGCGCACGGTCTCAGTCGGTGCGACCTCGGAGAGGAGCCCGGTCAGCTCCACCTGCTGAGCCTTCAGGGGCGCGGTGCGAGCCTTCAGGGTCTCGAGGTCGATCACTTCTTCCATGAACATGACCTGGGCCCGTTCCAGGCGTCGGGCGATCTCCGCCAGCTCCTTCTCCATCGGCGCGCGCTCGCGCTCGATCATACGCCGGTGTTCCTCGGCCGCCTCCTGATAGCGCGCCACCGCCAGGGCGATGGCCTCCGGCGAGATCAGATGCGTCTTCACGCCGTCCAGGACGCGGCGTTCGACCGCGCGCGCCGCTATGATCTTGCCGTTGGCGCAGGTGCCGCGGTCCCGGTTGGCGCTGCAGATGTACTTGCCGCCGTTCAGGATCATGGCCGCGCCGCACCGGTCGCACTTCATCAGCCCGGACAGCAGCCGCTTGGGCTTACGCGCGTGGGCCGCGGGAAGGGCGGAGAGCGCCGCCTTGCGGTTCTGAACGCGGGCCCAAAGGTCATCGTCGATGATGCGCAGGTCCGGGACCGGCTCGCGGATCCAGTCTTCCGGCGGGTTCAGCACCGAGGAGCGGCGGCCGGTATCCGGGTGCTTGCGGAATTTCCGCCGGTTGAACACGCGCACGCCGGCATAGAGTTCCTGGTGCAGAATTCCGTCTTGGGCGCGGCGGTCTCCATTGATGGTCGATGGAGTCCACGTGCCGCCGCGCGGCCCGGGCACGCCGGTGGCGTTCAGGCTGTGGGCGATGGCTCGGGGCGATTCCCCTTCGGCGTAACGCTCAAAAATAGAGCGCACCACCCTGGCCTGGTCCGTGTTGATCGTCAGTTCGCCCTTGGCGGCCAGGTCGTACCCAAAGCACCGACCGCCGCCGCTGAAGCCGTCTTTGACGCGCGCGACAAGGCCGCGGCGAGTTTTGTTGCCGAGCTCGGTCAGGAACATCTGGTTCATCGTGCCCTTCAGGCCGATGTGGAGTTCGGTCACGTGCCCCTCTGAAAGGGTCTCCAGCGCAACACCGGCGAACTGCAGACGCTTGTAGATGTGGGCGATGTCTTCCTGATCGCGCGAGAGGCGATCCAGGGATTCTGCGCGGACCTTGTCGATTTCTCCGCGGGCCACGGCGACCAGAAGCGCCTGCAGGCCGGGCCGATTGACCAACGCTGAGCCTGAGACGGCTTCGTCGGTGAAGGTCCGGATCGAAGCTTTGCCGCAGGCTTCGCTAACGACGCGCAGAGCCTGGATTTGATCCTGGGTGGAGCGGGGATTCTGCATGTCGGTTGAATGTCGACCGTAGTGGGCCTCTCTCACGACCATGGGGAAACTCAGCCTCGTGTCGGAAATCGAGGGTGCCAAGAGCCTGAAACTGTCCGTCGTCGAAACATTTGGCGCAGGTTTGGCGTGGCGTTAACGGAGAGCGGGCCTCGTCAGGGGTTGGCTTTTAGGCGGCGAGCTTGCGGTGCTGCAAGCGGCGATGTTCGATGGTCTGTTTCTTGATGGCGGCGCGCTGGGCGTGGATCTGCCGATCGCGGCCAAAGTAGGCATCTGCGGGCGTCACATTGCCCAGGCTTTCGTGATAGCGCTGGTGGTTGTAGTGCTCGATGAAGGCTTCGATCTGGGCTTCGAGATCGCCGGGCAGGTAATAATTCTCCAGTAGGATGCGGTTTTTCAAGGTCTGGTGCCAGCGCTCGATCTTGCCCTGTGTCTGGGGGTGAAAGGGGGCGCCGCGCACGTGGCTCATGGACTGGGCCTCGATATAGGCGGCCAGTTCGCCCGCGACATAGCTCGGGCCATTGTCCGAGAGCAGGCGCGGCATGTGCAGCACGGTGGCGCTGTCACAACCTGATGCGGCCAGCGCCAAGTCCAGCGTGTCGGTGACATCGCCCGCCGTCATGGTGGTGCACAGCTTCCACGAGATGATGTAGCGGGAATAGTCGTCGAGCACGGTTGAGAGGTAAACCCAGCCCCAACCGATCAGCTTGAAATAGGTGAAGTCGGTCTGCCACATCTCGTTTGGTCGCATCGTCTTGGTGTGGAACTCGTCGCGGGCCTTGATGACGATATAGGCTGGGCTGGCGATCAGATCCTGTGCCTTGAGCAGGCGATAAACCGTGGCCTCGCAGACAAAGTACTGCTTCTCATCGGTAAATTTGGTGGCCAACTCGCGGGGCGAGAGTTCGCTTTCCTCCAGCGCCATGTCGATGATCTGTTTGCGCACATTCTCGGGCAGCCGGTTCCATACCCGGCTTGGCGCCGAGGGGCGGTCTTCCAGCGCCTCAGGCCCACCATCAAGGTAGCGGGCATACCAGCGGGCAAAGGTGCGGCGTGGGATGCCCAGTTTCTCCAGCGTCTGTCGGGTGGGCAGATGGGATTGCTCGACGAGGCGGATGATCTCGAGCTTTTCTGCGGCGGGATACCTCATTCTTGGTCGCCCCCATCCGCGATCATGCTTTTTTTAAGCAGGCGGTTCTCGAGCGTCAGGTCGGCCACGCATTCCTTGAGAGCCAGTGCTTCACGGCGCAGATCCTTGACCTCGTCACTGGTGGCGGCACGGGCCGTGTCCCCGGCCAGACGGCGTTTGCCAGCCTCAAGGAATTCTTTTGACCAGGAATAATACACGCTCTGGGCGATGCCTTCGCGGCGGCACAGTTCAGCGATGCTCTCCTCGCCGCGCAGGCCTTCGAGCACGATGCGGATTTTATCCTCGGCCGAGAAATGCCGGCGTGTGGCACGGCGAATATCTTTCACCACCACCTCGGCGGGCTTCTTGGTGGGCTTGGCAGCCAATTTTGGGCTGGAGGGATTGGGTCTCATCTGCGTTCCTTACGTCACTGCGACGAGACCCAATCCCTCCATTATCCGCAACCCCAGATCTGTGCCAAAGGCGCTGACGCCGAACAGGTCGCGATGCGAACATGAGCGCCAGCATCTTGGTCCGCTTGCAAATGTACCGGATTCAACTCGTCACTGCCGATGCCGGGGTGATTAGTTTGGAAGATGCCGCGGTGAGGATGGTGGAAGGCGCAGGGGCTCTCCAGAGGCAGGCGCGGCAGTGAGCGGGTTCAGTCGCGCTGACGGTCTGGGGCAGAACGAGTTGTTGGCAAGGTTTGCAGGCACTCGGTTTGGCGCTTGGGGGATCGTTCCTGCCGTTCGGTTGGGGGACGCCCTCAGACTTATCTCCAGCCACGCACAGCCGCAGGCGCGTTTCTTGTTGCTATTGGTCTTGGTCAGTTCTCTGCAGGGCGACCCGTCGGACCGAACGGTGCACGAAGCCGTCGATCTGGTCTGGGATTGGACCGCTGAAGATGACTGGGCAGGTGTGCGCGCCCATCATGATCTAGACGGGGAAGTCGTTGGGTTCAGCCAGGGAATCGTCGAGACCGAGGACTGGGCTGACGAAATTCTCGCGGCAGTGATGATCGACAACGTTTCGGCCCGCGCCCAAGCGATCGAAACCCTGCTGGATGACATCCTCCAAACGTGTGCGGGCATCGAGACCGGAGGGTAAGCCCATGACGACTGGTCGCAATGTCGGTCTAGGCGGCTGCGCCTGGCGGCTGAACGTCGTCTGGCCGCTCGCCTCCAAGCCGAAGAGGGCAAGCATTGACCCGGCCCGTTGATGATCCCGAACGCCTTCGCCGCATCCGCGAGATTTTCGAAGCGTACAAGGCCTCGCACTACCCCGGCGATTTCGTGCTGTTGATGGACCACCTCGCGGCCGCCGGCTTCGACAACGTCCTGGTCTCAGCGGGGTTGAACGCCGAGGGCAAGATGGATGTCATCATCCAGGATTACGGAGCGCGGAAATGAGCGGTTTGTCTTATCGGTTGCCTGGCGGCGGCGGCATCGTCGCCCTCGCCCAACGCTTTCGTCTGAACGAGGACCATATCTCCGAGCCGTTTATCGTGAACCGCGTTCGCGGCACGTTTGTCGCCGACCACGGGGGAGCGGGCGGTCGGGTTGATGTAGGGGGACGAGATGGAGCGTTTTGACCTCTCCAATCCGGGACGCAAGAGCAGCCTGATGGCGAAGTTTGCAGGAAGTCGATTTGGCGTTTGCGGCGTCGTGCCCCCCATCCGCTTGGGCGATGCCACTCGTCTGATCGCCACCCACGAGCGTCCCGAGGCTCGTTTCCTGCTGCTCGAAGTCACTATTAACGCCGTTCTCGCCGAACCGTCGGACCGCGGGTGTCCACGAGGCGGTGGATCTCGTCTGGGATTTGGTCGCTGCGGACGATTGGACAGGTGCTCGGACGCACTTTGATCTCAACGGAGTGATTGTTGGTTTCAGCCAGGCCGTGGTGGGACCCAGTGAGTGGGAGGACGAGACGTTCACGGCCGCCATGGTCGCGGATGTTGCGGAGAGAGCGAACGCCATTGAAGCGGTGCTGAACGATGTCGTGGAAACCTACGTCGCACATGAACTTGGCGCTGGATCGTTGGAGATTGAACCGGACCCGTTCGGAACCGTGCGACTGAACGCCCCGCTCGCCCAGTTAATCGCCAACGCGGTCTCCGCCAAGAACCCTTGCTGCTCGTACCTCGGCATCTCCTCTCTGGTGACCGACATCGCTCATCAATGCGACGCTGACGGCGTGGCGCTGGCAGTGGACCACGGGATGGCGATTTGCGCTCAGCCCTCTTGGCCGCAGGCTCGGCTGATCCGCGACGAGCGTGGTGTGATTACCGGCTTCGACGACGATGTGTATGACGGACAGGGGTTGGCCAAGGCCGTCGCTCAGGCTGTGCTTCAGCAGGATGTTTCCGATCGGGAGCGCGCCGTCTGGGGGCTGATCTACTTCGCCGTGGAAGATCCGCCTCACGATTGGGGACATGAGGTGGCTTCCTTCCTCGAAAAACAGCGGCTCCATGCGGGGAGCGGCGGATGACTGAATCTACCTCAGGCAACCCCCAGTACGCCCCGCCAGCGGCGAGGCCGGCTGTGGACATTGACGGCGAGCACGCAGCGAGAAGTTCGGGGAGAAGGGGGCAAGGGCGAAGTCGATCTCGCCAAGAGGAATCGCTTGATGCGCTTCTCACTCACGAGCGCATGCTGGTCAGGGAGCGGGACGCGCGGGCATTGAGCGCCGGAGATGATCTGTTGCCGCTCATCCTGGCGTTGGCCCGAATGGACGCGCACGCGACCGCTCGGGCGGTGGGCTCTCAGTGAGGTATGATCCCCCACCCGGATCTCGGGTCGTCATCTATGCGCGTTTCTCAACGCTGCATCAGCGCCAGGAATCCATCGAAGATCAGGTGCGAGTTTGCACCGCCGTCGCTGAGCGGAACGGCTGGACTGTCGTCGCCGTCTACAGCGACGCCGCACGCAGCGGGACCACCTTTGTTGGACGCTCGGGCTACTTCGAAATGATGGCTGCTGCCGACCGCGGCGAGTTCGACGTGGTCCTGGTCGAAGACATGGATCGCTTGAGCCGCCAGGCGTCCGGCGCCCATGGCGTCATCGAAGAGTTCCAAGCGCTCGACATCGCCGTGTGCACTGCCCACGGCGGCGTGGTCACCGACATGGAGGTGGCGTTCAAGGCCGTTCAGAACGCCGAGTTCATCCGCAATCTGGCGAAGAAGTCTCGCCGCGGGGTCGAAGGCGCCGTTCTCGCGGGCCGCCAATCGGGCCGTGTGCCATACGGGTTCAAGAAGGTCTTCACCGAAGATGGCGCACGAGGGCTGCGAGCGATTGTCGAAGCGGAAGCCGATGTGGTTCGCCGCGTGTTCCGCGACTGCGCAGCCGGTAAGAGCATCGTCCAGATTTGCCATGAACTGACCGCCGACGGGATCCCTGGCCCAGGCGGTCGGCCATGGCGCGTCGGAGCGCTGTACGGCAACAAGCGCAAAGGAACCGGAATTCTTCGAAATGCCCTGTATAAGGGAAAGACTGTCTGGGGTCGGACCAAGACCAAGCGGAACGGCCGCACAGGGAGCGTCAAACACCAGATTGTCCCTCAAGACGACCATGTCGTCGTCGATGCGCCTGAACTGCGGATCGTCAGCGACGAGCTGTTCGACGCCGTCCAGCAGCGGTTGGCTGACAACGAGGTTTCCGATGAGCATCAATTTCAGTCTCGCCGAAAGGCCGAGTACCTCTTTTCTGGTCTCTATCGGTGCGGCGTGTGCGGATCGGCTTATCACATCCGCCATGAGAAGATGGGGTGCGTCGGCCGCTTGGAGCGTGGCGTTTGCGATAACCGTCGCCGCGTGGCCCGCACCGATATCGAAGACCTGATCGTGAGAGCGCTCAAGCCTCGTCTCCTGACGCCTCAGTACATCAAGCCGTACATTGCCGAGTACCGCCGCGAACTCCGATTGGCGATCGATGAATGGAATGGCGGCCGCGCGTCTTTGGAGAAGGAGCAGCAGCGTCTGACGAAGGCCAGTCAAAACCTCATGGCGGATCTTCGAGATGGCGACCTGGAGGGCGCCGCTCGCCGTGCTGTCAGGGACGAACTGAATCGTGTCGAACGGGATCGCGAGCAATTGCAACGCCGACTGGCGACGACTCCGTCGCATCCGCTGACGGACTTGTCCGACGACGCCATAATTGCGCGCATGGGGCGAGTTATTGACGATCTACAATCGTCCCTTGCCAATGGTGATCGGGACGCGACCCGCGCTCAGGAAGTCCTGAGAACGCTCGTCGAGAAGATCGTGATTGAACCCATCCCAGCGGAGTACGAGGACCGTCGTGGCATCGGCCCCGTGAGGATCACGGTCACCGGCAACCTCAGCAATCTGCTTTCCTGGTCGGAAGATGATCGCGTGGTCCAGCATGCTTCGCGTCCGGAAAGCATGCAGGGCCACGCGACTGTGCTGGTGGACTTCACCATCGATCACTTCCCCGTCGACATCCGCATGGTCCCGACCGGCTACGAAACGGTCGCGGTGATCAGCCGGATGCTCGACGACGCCGATCGTCCGCTCTCCAAGCGCGATCTGATCGACGCCTTGGCTGGGACGTTGGACGAGGCACCGGACTATGACGAGGGCAGTCGGCACCTGTCCCGGGTCAATCTGGCGCTCCGATTTCTCCTTGATCGAGATCTTGTTCGGCGTGTCGGATGGCGGATGTGGGCCGGCTATATGTGGAGCGACGCCGAGCTACCGCTGGATATCGTCACGTTCGAGGAGAAGCGGCCAATGACCTTGCCTATGGAACTGGTCGAGGTGGCAAAGCCTGAGACGTTCACCGTGCGCGTCTACCGCTGCACGAAAGCCCGGTCTGAGAACACAGGAATGAATACCATTACGGATGCGGCCCGCTCTTAAGGGTTGATCATGAACTGGGGGGTAGCCGCCGAAGTTCACATCGTGGCAGCTTCAGGTGCAGCGCCTGAAGGAAGGAGAACTCCGGAGTGCGTTCTTGCATAAGTGCCGAGGGCCAAAGTCAAACAGTTAAGTACTATACTTCTTCTATATGTGCTGGCGGCAGTAACACGCCAGAATCGGATGCCGCCGACATCATTCGCTCCCCGCCGCGGTCCATCCGCCACCAAGGGCTTGATAGAGCGCAGCGTTGTTAAGCAGTCGGTTCTCCTGAAGTTGTACCAAGCCTAGCTCGACATTCAGCAGGCCGCGCTGGGCATCCAGCTCTCGAGATAGGAGGCGTAGCCCGCAGGATAGCGGGTGCGGTCATGGTGCAGGCCTTCGGTGAGCGCCTCGTGCTGGGCTTCGGCTTCTATGGCTGATGTCGCAGACGACTGATACCCGCCAAAGCATTTTCCACTTCTGAGAATGCCGTCAGGACCATCTTTCTATACGCAACCGTTGGGAGCTCGAAGTGAGCAGCTCTTAAATGGTCTCGACAAGTTCTGGAACCGGACTGCGCACCATGAGCCGATCTGCGCTCGCAACCGCAACCCCTTTTGGCTCTCATAAGATCGAGGGAGCAGAAGGGGGCACATCATTGTCTATTCCCTTCTGGAAATTATAGGGGTTAATCGTGGTTTTGAACCTGCCATCAGAAAACCGCTAAGGGCTCGTGCTCGCCTAGCATGGGAGGGCGCTCCGAAGGCGAGCGGCGGCTTCCCAGGAAGATGGGGCTGGAGAGAATTCGCACGGTATTCGTTCCCGACGCAGGGTGCGTGATGTCTTCAACGAGCGCGCGGGCGCGAAGCTGAGCATCCGCAAAGACTTCGTCATAACGGTTCACGGCAGCGCCCGGCACGCCCAGGGCGGCGAGCCGTTCGAGGGCGCGGTCGCGCGTCGTCCGCCGGAAAGCGCCCCGCAGCCGCTCTTCGAGACCCGCCGCATTTGCCTTGCCGAGATCTGACGGCGATAGGGAGGGGATGACGGTGCTGGCGATGGTGGCCAGTGCGTGCAGGTGATCCGGGGAGCTTACGGACAGGAAGATCGGGCCGTCCTGACAGGTGTAGAGGCCGGTTGGAGAAGGGCCGACCCGGTTTCCGCGTCTCGGCGGCTGGCGTCCTGTCTCGAGGAAAGACTGAACGCCGCCGGCTTGCATGGCGACCGCGACATCCAGCAGAGCGACGTCCACGTGCTGGCCGGGGGCCGCGTCGGCATGGCGTTGGTGGAGCGCGGCGACGGCGGCCAGTGCGGCGAACTGGCCGGTGGACACGTCCATCAGACTGGGCCCTGTCTTCAACGGGCCGCCGCCGGGCTCTCCATCCGGGAGACCGGTCATCGCCATAAGGCCGCCTTGCGCCTGAAACACGGCGTCATAGCCGGGCCTGTCGGCATACGGGCCGGATTGGCCGTACCCGGTCAGCGAGACATAGATCAGCCGGGGATTGATGCTCCTGAGGGTGGAAGCATCGAGACCGAAGCGCGCCAGATTGCCGGCGATGAAGTTCTCAATCAGCACGTCAGCGTCGGCCGCGAGCGACCGGACGCGCGCCTGCCCTTCGGCCGAGGCCAAATCCACGAGAATGGAGCGCTTGTTGCGGTTGGCGCAGAGATGGAAGGCGGACTCCAACGTCCGGACGCCGGTAGCGTCCGTCAGGGCGTCCGGTCCGTAGAGGCGCGCGTCGTCGCCGCGGCCCGGCCGTTCCACTTTCAGGACGTTCGCTCCGAAGTCTCCCAGCACCTGCGCCGCCCACGGCGCCGCCAGCACCCGGCCAAGGTCCAGGACCCTGACCCCGTCGAGCGGCGCCGCCGAGACGGCGCCATCGCCGTGCAGCGATCGAGGGCGCCGCGGCGCGAGCCAGCCCTTGAACCGCTCGCCGGGAGGCGGAGCCGCCGAGCGGACCGTCGGCGAGCGAGGCAGGCGGAGGGGGGAAGCCACGCCAGGGAGGCCGTCCTCGTCCCGAACGATCAAGCCGCGCGCCTGAACGTGGGGATCGGCCGCCAGATCGGCGTAGGTGTTGACGGTGGAGCAGGGCACCCCGGCCTTTACCAGAAGATCCATCAGTGCCTGGCGCGAACGGGTCTTGATGATCGGGCCGAGCACGGCGTCGATCTCGGCGCGGTTCCGGTCTCGGGCGAGGACGTCGGCGAAGCGCGGGTCGCCCACCATGTCGGCGTGGCCGAGTGCTTCGCACAGTTTGGCGTAGTGTTGATCGGTGCCCGCCGAGATGTAGATGACCCCGTCCGCACAGTCGAAGGTCTGGGCGGGATGGCCTCCGTTTCCGGCGTTGCCGCGCCTCTGGGGCTGGCGACCGGAAATCAGATAGTTCTGGACGACATGGGACTGCATCGTGACGGCCACGTCGAACATCGCGACATCCACGAACGTAGGGGTCGCGAATGCCCGCAGGCGGCCGATCAGAAGCGCGATCACGCCTGTCGCCGCGTTCACAGCGGACAGGCCGGTAATGAGCGGAACGCCGATCTGCATGGGGCCGCCGCCGGGCGCGTCGTCGTCATGGCCCGTGATCGCCATGAGTCCCGCCTGCGCCTGGAGCACCGCTTCATCGGCGTCCTCTCCTCGGCGAGGACCGGAAAGGCCATAGGGCGTAACTGAACAGACGATAAGGTCGCGGTTGCAGGCCAGCGGCTTTGTCGGGTCGAAGCCTGCGGCCTCCAATTCTCCGTCATCAACCACGACATCGGCATCGCGGAGCCAAGCTTCCAACGCAGTGTGGTTATCGGCATCAGCCGTGATCCGGACTGAACGCTTGTGCCGATTTAGCGCGCGATACTGGGAGTCGTCCGGCTCCGCGCCACGTTCGAGGCGCACGACGTCGGCGCCGAGCTCTGCGAGCAATTGAGCGGCGCGGGCGGCGGCCGGCCGCCGCCCGAGATCGACGACGCGCAGCGCCGCAAGCGCTCGATCGGACTTCGAATTCGTCTTGCTCACACACGCCCTCTCCGATGACCGCATTCAAGGTGTCGGAACGCCAGAGCGGTCGCAATGCTTGGCATGGAAGCACCGCATATGCGTTGCGACCGACGACGTTCGACCCGTGCTCCGTTGACAAAGTCTCATAATCTAACGGATGGTAGTTAGAAGCCCTCAGAGAAGGGAATTAGGGAGTGAAGTCATGGACGCTGGCGCATGTCAGGCGACGCCGACGCGCACGCCTCGCCGATCATCAAGCCCGAGTCGGGCGTCGACCCTTCTGGCTTCTGACGCCAAGCGCATCAAGTCGGCCGAACGGGTCTTGCAGGTGCTTGAATACTTCTCGACCCGTCAGCAGCCGGAAGCCACCGTCATGGACATTGCGAAGGCTCATGGCCTTCCGCAGTCTTCGACGTCAGAACTGCTGAAATGTCTCACCGCCCTGGGTTATTTGGCCCACGATCCCTTCCGTCGGACCTATGTGCCGACCGCCAGGGTGGCCTTGCTCGGGGCGGGGGCGGCCCCCCTGCTGCTTCAAGGCGGTCCGCTCATGGAGATGTTGGCGGACCTTAATGAACAAACCGGGGAATTCGTCGTCCTAGGCATGCTCGTAGGATTGGCCGTGCGCTATGTGCATGTGTTGCCGTCGTCCCGACTTGTCACCACTGTGGTTCCGGAAAGCAGTTCCTTGCCTCTGCATACGGCGATGGGGCGGGCGCTCCTCTCGACGTTGCCCGATGAAGCGATCCGTAAGTTCGTTCATCGACTGAATTCGCAGGTTTCCGAAAAATGGAGGGTCACGCCTTCGGCGGTTCTCGCAGAGACAGCCGAAATGCGGCGACTGGGTTATTCCGTGACCGCCAACACGGTCTGGCGAGGGGGCGGCATGGTTTGCACGCCACTTCCCGACTGCGGAGACGGCCAGTTGCTCGGCGTCGGCATCGGCAGCGACGCGGAAACCACCCTCGATCGGGCGGCGGACTTCGCCGAGCGGATCCGCGCCGCGGCGGCGCGTCACCTGCCGGGTCGTGGTCAAATGGCGCTCAAGCAAAATGCAGTCGGCGATACCGGCCGCGAAAATAAAGAAGCGGGTCTCTTCGCGGCTCAAAGCGCGCGCGTATGACTTCCCCGACGAAGATCCGGTGGTCGCCGCCGTCGTGAACCGCATGTTTGCGACACAGGAACACCGCCAGCGATCCGACGAGCGCGGGAACGCCGTCATGCCAGGCTTCGAACGCCGTCTCCGCGAAGCGGTCTTCGCTTCGCCGTGCGAACCGGTCGGACGTGGGCTGCTGGCCGATGTGCAGAACGTTCACCGCAAAGGTCGAGGACGCTTCGAAAGCAGCCAAGGACCCGGCCGTCCGCGCCAGGCAGAAGAGCAGCAGCGGCGGATCGAGCGACACCGACGTGAAGGAGTTGGCCGTCAGGCCCACGGGGGCGCCATTCTGATCCACGGTGGTCACGACGGTGACGCCCGTGCCGAAGCAGCCGAGGGCGTCACGCAGGGTCCTGACGTCCGATCCCGCGTGATAGGCCTGCGGGTCCCGGGGCGCTTCCGTCTCGAGGAATTCCAGGAGATGCGCCTGGAACTGCTCGGGTTGATCCGCAGCGACATCGTGCGCGGCCCCTTCGACCTCGACATGTCGGGCGTGGGGCGCCCGACGCGCCATCGCGTCGCGGGCGTCGCGGCTGACGAGGGGATTGTCGGCGCCGTGCAGGATCAGGATCGGCAGCCTGATCTGTCCAAGAACCGAATCCAGCGTGCGTTCCAGGTCCGTGATGTCCAGTCCGGTGGTCCAGCGCCGATCGCCGGTCGCGTCGAACCGTCGGCTTCGCGCCAGCTGGCGAACGGCGTCGGGGTCGAGTATCGGAGCCACGCCCGCCACGACCACGCCCGCCGCAAGATGCGCGCCTTCATCGGCGATCGCGGCCAGCGCGATCGCGGCGCCCATGGCGACCCCGACGATTACGGGACGAGTGGGAAGCGAGCGCAGAAGCGCCCGCAGGTCTTCGGCGTAGGCCTCGAGATCATAGCGCCCGTCCGCTGGACGCGCGCTCAGGCCATGCCCTCGCAGATCAGGACAAAGAACATGTCGACCGGCGGCGACGAGCGCCTCGGCCGTCTGTCGCCAATCGCTGGACCGCCGCCCCCCCGTATGAACGAGCACCACGCCGGGATCCTCAGGCGAGCCATGGCGCTCGACCGACAAGGCGACGCCGCCAAAGCCGCGAAAGGTCTCTATTCTCATGGTGGCGTCTCCCTTGCAGGCCGGTTTCGATCCGGGTGCAAGGCTAGTTCGCCCTGGCGCGTTTCGCGTGGGGACGAAGCAAACATCGCATCCCCGATGCTCGCTCGCGGAACCAGGGTGCTATCGCTTGCCCGACGACAGAGGAGCGAGACGATGGGAAAATGGTTGAACGCGCCGGACACCTTGCGATTCGAGGTGCGAGGCAGGGTGGCCTACATCACCTTCAACCGGCCTGAGAAGCGCAACGCCCAGAGCGCGCGCTGCCTGCGTGAACTCAATGACGCGCTGCGCGAGGCTGACGATCTGCGGTCCGTTCATTGCGTGGTGTTGCAAGGGGCAGGCAAGGATTTCTGTTCGGGCGCGGACATCTCCGAGGGCATCGAACCGGGCGCGGACGGACGGCGCCCTTACGATCCCGCCGACTACCGCGGACGGACCGCCTTCGAGGACGACGTCTGGCATACCCGCTACGGATCCAATCTCCGTCTCGACATCTTTCGAATGCACAAGCCGGTCATCGCCAAGGTGCAGGGGAACTGCCTGGCGGTCGGCACCGACATCGCGTTCAACTGCGACATGGTCATCGCCGCCGATGACGCCCGCATCGGCTTTCCCGCAGCCCGATCGCTCGGATCGCCCGCCAATCATATGTGGCTCTATCTGATGGGGCCCCAGTGGGCGAAACGCCTCCTGTTGACGGGAGACGTGTTGCGGGGGCGCGACGCCGCCGCCCTGGGGCTCGTCATGGAATCGTATCCCCCCGCCGAGCTGGACGCGGCGGTCGCCGTCCTCGCGGATCGCATCGCCCTAGGCGATCCCGCCTTGCTGGCGGCACATAAGCGCGTGGTCAACATGGGGCTGGAACTGATGGGGTGGGAGACGCTTCAGCGCTTCGCCGCCGAAAACGACGCGCGCGCCCACCTGGCCGAGGCGCCGCGCGCCTTCTTCGATCTCGTCAAGGCGGAGGGCGTCAAGACCGCGCTCCAGCGCCGTGACGCGCCCTATGGCCACGATGAAGTCCAACTCCGCGCCGCGCGGGACAACCCGGAGACCCCCCAATGACTGATGCGATCGACGGCCTCGTCATCCAGCGCCGCGGGCCGGCGCTGGTCCTCACCATGACCAATCCTGGTCGCAAGAACGCCTTCTATCCGGAGATGCGCAGCCGGATCGCCGAAGCCATCGCCGGCGCCGCCAGCGACGCTGCCGTGCGAGCGGTCGTCCTCACCGGAGCGGAAGGCCATTTCTGTTCGGGCGCCGACCTGCGCCGCGTGAGCGACGCCGACAATGGACCGCTCGCGGTGCGGGAGCGCCTCAAGAGCGTTCACCGGCTCCTGGAACTCATCGTCGGGGGAGCCAAGCCGACCATCGCGGCCGTGGAGGGCGACGCCTTCGGCGCGGGAATGTCCATGGCGGCCGCGGCCGATGTCGTCATCGCCGCCCGGGGCGCCCGCTTCGGCGCATCCTTCGCCAAGATCGGCCTGTTGCCGGACATGGGCCTTCTTTACACCCTCCCTCTGCGCGTCGGCCTGCCCAAGGCGCGGCGGCTGATGATGACGGCTCGGACAATCGCCGCGGAGGAGGCGGCCGCCATCGGGCTCGTCGACGAACTGACCGTCGAAGGCGGGGCCCTTGAGCGCGCGCTGGCGGTCGCGGCCGAATTCGAGGCCTCAGCGCCGCTGTCCCTGGCGGCGATCAAGGCGGCGATGGCCCAGGGATTGGTCGGGATAGACGACGTGGCTCGCTTCGAGCTCAACACCGTTCCAGGTCTCGCCAACACGGAGGATCACCTGGCCGCCCGCAAGGCGTTCCTCGAGAAGAGCCAGGCGGTGTTTGTGGGGCGGTAGGACGGCCTGCGTCGCCTAATCATCGCACCTGCGATGTTGATGCGGTTCATATTGAGTTAGAAGGAGATCGAGCCAAGTCTATCCCCAATGCTCACAATACAAGAGCAAACAAGGGGAGAGGACATGAGGTATCTCATATTGGGCGCGATGGGGGGGGTGTGCGTCCTGTCCGCCGGAAATACAATGGCTCAGGACGCCGTTTCAAATTTCCAGCCGCCGACCAGCGGACCGTCCGCTCTGGACGATATCGTGGTGACCGCGCAGCGCCGCGCGGAGCGGCTCCAGGACGTGCCCATTTCGGTGACGGCGCTCTCAAGCGAACGGCTTGAGGACGCCGGAATCGTCTCCACGGAGGACCTGACGAGCGTTACGCCCGGGCTGGTCTTCGCGAGATCGAACCAATTCGCCCAGCCCACGATCCGCGGGGTCGGATCGCGAAACGGAAGCCAGGGCGACGAGTCCAGCGTCGCCATCTACATCGACGGCGTCTATCGGCCCGAGCAGTTCAGCAACCTGTTTGAACTGGAAGGCGTGGAGCAGATCGAGGTCCTCAAGGGGCCGCAGGGGACGCTGTTCGGTCGCAACGCGGCGGGCGGCGCGATCAACATCACCACCCGTTTGCCGTCGGCCGAACCCGACCTGTCGGTCGCCCTGTCCGCAGGGGATTTCGGCTACTGGAAGGCGGCGGGTTATGTCTCCGGACCGCTGACCCGGCGCCTGAGCGCCAACCTGGCGGTGACGGCCCTGAAGGACGACGGCTTCGTCCGCAACATCTTCCTGAATGAGGACAGCGGTAGCCGCGAACTTTTTGCCGCGCGCACCAAGCTGGTGTTCGACATCGACGACGTGAGCCGCCTCTGGCTGGGCGTTAGCTACCAGGACGGCCGCGACAACACCAATCAGTCCGGGCAGCCTCTGGCCGGGAACAGCCGTGGGCGTAGGGCTCCGGGAGCGGTCGTGCCGACCGAGCCCTGGACGACGGCGACCCAGTTCACTCCCATATCCAAGGGCGAATCGTTCGCGGTGGATCTTCACTACAGTCGCGAGTTCGTAGGCTTCGATCTCCGCACGATCCTCGCCTACAGCAAGGCCAGTCAATACAATCTCACGGACTCTGACAACACGTCGGCGCCTGTGTCCGGCAATGACACGACCTTCAACGCTGAGACCTACAGCCTTGAGGCGGTGCTCGCGTCGAGCGGCACAGGGCGCTGGAACTGGACGCTCGGCGGCAATCTCTTTTCTAATGAGTCGGTCCTGGATCCCTTTCTTTCGGGCGCGACGAATTTCGCCGGTCGACAGGAGGCCAAGGCGGCCTCGCTCTTTGGCGAGGTCGTCTTCGAACCGGTTTCGGGCCTGTTTCTCACGGGCGGATTGCGCGCCTCCTACGAGGAGCGCAGCGCCCGTTTCAGCCAGAGGACGCCGACCGTGGTCACGGCGGAAGGCGAAGACAACTGGTCCGACGTGTCGCCCCGCGTGGTCGCGCGCTATCAGTTCGCCAAAAATTCGAATGTGTACGCTTCCTACACGCGGGGCTTCAAAAGCGGCACGTTCAACTCGACCTCGGCGGTCGGCTCCTCGGTGCCGGCGGCCCCCGAATATGTCGACGCCTTCGAGGTCGGGTTGAAGTCGGACCTCGCGCAGCGCGTGCGGCTCAACCTGGCGGCCTATCAATACGACTATCAGGACCTGCAGGTAACCGTGCCCTTGTTCATCAACGGCGCCACCACCTTCGCCCTGGCCAATGCGGCCCAATCCACCATCAAGGGCCTGGAAGCCAATATCGACGCCTCGCTGACCGACCGATTGAACCTGCGCTTCGGCGGCTCTCTCCTGGACGCCCGCTACGACGAGTTTCCGGACGCCGTTGTGCTTGAGCCGGATCCGGCCCTCTACGTCGGCGGCGCGCCCGCGGGTAATCGCCAGGTCGTGCGGGACGTGAGCGGCAATCGCCTCTCCCGATCTCCGGAATGGACGTGGAGCCTGGGGCTCGACTACACCCTGCCGCTCCTCGGGGGCGATCTGCGCCTGGGCGCGGACGCTTACGCCAGCGCTCAATGGTATTCCGATCCGCTGAACCGGATCCGGCAGCCGCAATACACCCAGCTCAACGCTTCGGCGCGCTGGACGTCGCCGAGCGGGCGCTGGTCGGCGCTGGTCTCGGGCGAGAACCTCACGGACGAAGCGATCTATTCCAACATGTTCACCTCGGCCTTGGGTGATTTCGTCGCCTATCAGCGGCCGCGCTTCGTCTCCTTCACTCTCAAATATCAACTCTAGGAAGGACGTTTCGAATGAGCGTTTCCGAAATTGCCGCACCGCCCAAGGATGCATTCTTCGGCGAGCGGCTGGACGCCGACGGCCATGTCTATCCCGAGCCGGACCTGATGCGCGACATTCTGGGCGATCTCGGCCGCGACCCGATCTCCGACTACATCGCCGCCTATTTCGACTCGGACGAGGATAAGGCGAGCCGCGCGCAGAACCGCGAGGACATCTGGTCCGTCAAGGGCATCAGCGCCTTGGGCGCGTCCTTCTCGCGCGCCGAAGAGCGAGTCGAAGCCATCGACATGATGGGGTTGCGGTCGCAACTGGTCTTCCAGAACACCTTCGGCAAGGAGCTTCGGGTGGACTCGCCGGCGGCTCGCGCCGCCTGCCGGCGCTACAATGACGTCGCCCTGGCCTGGGGCGCCCAGACAGGCGGGCGCGCGCGGGTCGCCTGCATGATCAACATGGGCGACATCGCCTGGGCGCTCGAAGAGGTCGATCGCGTGATCAAGGGCGGGGCCAAGCTCGTCACCCTGCCTTGCGCGGCGCCGCCGGCCGGTCTGTCTCCGGCGCATTCGGCTTGGGACCCCTTCTGGCGGCGCCTGGAGGAGGCGGACGTCGCGGTGACCCTGCATCTGGGCGGCGGCGGCATGTTGAGCGGTCAGGATCCCGATCCGATCCTGCCTGCACGGGAATGGGGCCAGGCGGAGACGCTCAAGGGCTCGCCCGCCTCGCGCCCCGGCGGCGAAGAGGCGATCAGCCCCTACTTCATGCTCGTGGCGCATATGCCGGCCGAACTCTATCTTCAGATCCTGGTCATGGGCGGGGTCTTCGAACGTTTCCCCGGCCTGCGGTTCGGCATCATCGAATACGGGTCGGGGTGGGTCGGGCCTTGCGTCGAGCGCATGGACCTGTGGACGGGCTTTCTGGCCAAGGTCGGCCGGTCGTATCCGATGAAGCCCAGTGAATACGTGCGTCGGAACGTCCGGGTGGCGCCCTTCTACCACGAGAATCTGCCTCTGATGATCGAGCGCTACGGCATGGAGGAGATCTATGTCTTCAGCACCGACTATCCCCATCTGGAGGGCAGCCGCGATCCGGTCGGCAAGTTCCAGAAATGGTTGGACCGTCTCGATCCCGGCTATGCTCGGAAGTTCTTCGTCGAGAACGGCGCGCTCCTGTTTCCTGGACTTTGACCGCCTCCCGACTATCGGGCCGGGGCTTCCCCGGCCCGGACTTTTTATCCTGAACCGAGAGGCCCGATGACCGCGAGCAATCCCGCCCGACTCGGCCAGACGCGGACGACGACCGCCGCCTGGCTGGCCCTGCTGCTGTTGACCCTGGTCAACGCCTTCAGCCTGATCGACCGCAAGCTGCCCTTCATCATGCTGGAGAGCATTCGCGCGGAGTTCGTCCTGACCGATACGCAGGTGGGTCTGCTGGGCGGCGTCATGTTCACCGTCATCTACTCTCTCCTAGGCCTGCCGCTGGCCCGGCTGGCGGATCGCACGTCGCGCAAGCTGGTGGTGTCAGGCGCGCTGGCGTTCTGGAGCCTGATGACCGCCGCAGGCGCCTTGAGTCAGAACTTCGTTCACCTCGCGCTCGCCCGGGTGGGGCTGGCGGTCGGCGAGGCGGGGGCGGTTCCGCCGAGCCAGGCGATCCTGGCGGACTATTTTCCGCTTCGCCGCCGGGGTCTCGCCATGGCGGTCTTTCAGGCTGGCGGGGCGATCGGCGTGATGGGCGGCCTGGCGCTCGGGGGCCGGCTCGTCGAGAGCCTGGGCTGGCGCGAAACACTGCTTCTGGCCGGGGGCGCAGGCTTGGCGCTGACGGCGGCCATGCTGATCGTGCTCAGGGAGCCGAAACGGGGGCAGAGCGAGGACGCGATCGAGGCCGAGGAGACGGCGACCCTCTGGCAGGCCCTGGCGACGTTGTGGCGCTTGAAAACCTTCAAATGGCTGGCCGTGGGCGGGGCCTTGTTCACGCTCGGCACGTCCGCCATCATCACTTTCGGACCCAGCTATCTCGTTCGGGTCAGGGGATTTTCCATCGCCGACGCGGGCGCCTACATCGGCGTGGTGACCGGCCTGGCCGCCGGCGCCGGCGTCCTCGCAGGGGGATGGATCTCGAGCTGGAACAGCCCCAGGCGGACGTTGATCCTGGCGGCGCTGGGCCTGGTCGTCAGCGCCCCTTGCCTGTACTTCGCTCTGAACACCGACAGTCGCGTGGGGCTGCTGCTTCTGCTGGCGGCGCCGCTTTTCCTCGGCTCGCTCTACATGGGGCCGAGCTACGCCTTCGCCCAGACCATGGCTCCCGTGCACATGCGCGCGCTCACGGCGTCGGTGATGGTCTTCATCATCCATGGCCTGGGGACGTCGCTGGGGCCCCTGTGTGTCGGCGCCGTCAGCGACGCCCTTGCGCCGAGCCGCGGTGCCGACGGTCTGCGGCTGGCGCTGTTGATCGCACCGATCGCCTATGTCGCGGCCGGGGCGGCGATCATCGCCGCCGCCCGCCGCGTCGAGGTCGACCTGCCGGGCGGGAACCGGGTCAAAGCCGCTCGATGATCGTGACGTTCGCCATGCCCCCGCCCTCGCACATGGTTTGGAGCCCGTAACGGCCGCCGCGCCGCCCCAGTTCATTGATCATCGTCGCCATGAGCTTGGTCCCGGAGGCGCCGAGCGGATGGCCCAGGGCGATCGCGCCGCCGTTGACGTTGAGCTTCTCAGGATCGGCGTCCAACGCCTTCCGCCACGCGAGGGGAATGGACGCGAAGGCTTCGTTGACCTCGTACAGGTCGATGTCCTTCAGGCCCAGGCCGGCGCGCGAAAGGGCGCGCCGCGTCGCCTCGATCGGCGCCTCGAGCATGATGACCGGATCGCCGCCGAAGACGGACATATGGTGAATCCGGGCGAGCGGGGGGCGGCCCAACGCCTTCAGGCCGGCCTCGTTCACGACAAGCACGGCCGACGCGCCGTCGCAGATCTGGCTCGAAGTGGCGGCCGTCAATCGGCCCCCCTCCTTGAGCAGCTTGACCTGGGCCATGGCCTCCAGGCTGGCGTCGTAGCGGACGCCTTCGTCCGTCTCATGGCTTTCGACGCCGTCGGGTCCTTCCACATTCAGGGCGATGATCTCTTCGCGGAAGCGTCCGGCCCGGGTGGCGGCGGCGGCTCGGCGGTGGCTTTCGAGCCCGAAGGCGTCGAGGACCTCCCGGGTCAGCTCATGCTTGGCAGCGATCATTTCCGCACCGTCGAACTGGCTGAACTTCACGCCAGGATAGCGCGCGGCCATGCGGACGCCGCGCGATACGCCGAATCCCTGTTCCGCCGGCAGGACCGAGGGCAGGCCCATCGGCACGCGGGACATGCTCTCGACGCCGCCGGCGATGACGGCGTCCGCGCTCCCCGCCAGGACGGCCTGGGCGGCGAAGTGAAGCGCCTGTTGGGATGAGCCGCACTGGCGATCGACGGAAACGCCCGCAACCGTCTCCGGAAGATTGGATGACAGCACCACGTTGCGGGCGACGTTCTGCGACTGCTCGCCGACCTGGCCGACGCAGCCGAAGATCAGATCGTCGATGAGCGCCGGATCGGCTCCGGAGCGCTCCAGGAGCGCATCGACGACGGCGCCGCCGAGGTCGGCGGGATGCCAGTCCTTCAGCTTGCCGTTGCGACGGCCGCCTGCGGTGCGGACGGCGGATACGATATAGGCCTCGGCCATGGTGTCTCCTTCGGCGCTAGCGGCGCCGGATCAAAAGCTCTTGGGAAGTGGAGGCCGCGAGAGCGCCGCTGCTGGCGTACAGGCGGCCGAAGCTGAGTCCGCGGGCCTGGCCGGCCCAGGGGCTTTCCGTTTCATGGAGGAACCAGTCGTCTGCCTGCACAGGGCTGTGAAACCAGATGGCGTGGTTCAGGCTGAGGGTCGTAAAGCCGCCGTCGAAAGCCGAGCGTGTATGAGGCATCATCGCCGCGGTCGGCATCATGAAGTCGGACAGGAAGGCCAGGGCGGCGTAGCCCGAGGTGTCGGGAGCGGCGTCCACGCCCCGCACCCAGAACCGGCCGCGCGGCTCCGCCGGATGGGTGAAATAGTCCAATGGCCGCATCAACCGGGCGTCGATCGCCCTGAGACCGCCGACCCCTTCTGCTTCCGCAGAGGCGATGTCGCTCGGGTAGACATGCCCCAGGTCCGCGAGGCGGGGCAGACTCTGGGGGGCGTCGATCGCGGTCGAGCGGGGCCGCTGGTGCGCAACGCCGTCCTCGGGCGCGTGGAAGCTGATCATCGCCTCGAAGGCGAGGGGGCCGTCGCCCTGGCGCGCGGTGACCCTCCGCTCGGAAAAGGACCGGCCGTCCCGCAACGTCTCGACAAGGTAATCGATCGGCCGATCGGGATCGCCGCCGACCAGAAAACGCGCGAACATCGCGCTGGGCGGTCGGCCGGGCGCCGTCTCTTGGGCCGCGACCATCGCCTGCCCCAGGAAACACCCGCCGAAAACAGCCTGGCTGTGATTGCGCTGGAAGACGGTTGCTCGAAACCGCTGCTCATCGCGGCGGGACAGCCGCAGGATGTCGCCGACCGCGACGGCCGGCCGGTCGGCGGCGGAGGGGGCGGTCATTCCCGCGGCAGCCGCATCAGATTGGCGATGTTGGAACGCTGGATGGTGGACGACCCGCCGAAGATCGGCAGGACAAGAGCATCGCGGACATAGCGTTCCATGGCGAAGCCCTGCGCATAGCCGTAGGCGCCCATCACGGTCTGGCAGTCGAGGGCGATGCCGCGCACGGTTTCCGCGATGAAAAGCTTAGTCATCGAGGTCTGCACGGCGCTCGGCTCGCCGCGCTTCACCAGGCCGGCGGCATGGTCGAGCATCAGGCGGCAGGCCCTCAGTCGGGTCTGGACGTCGGCGAGCGTATGCCGCACGGCCTGGTGCCCGCAGATGCGCTTGCCGAACTGGGATCGTTCCTGACTGTACAGCCAGGCTTCCTCGACCATCGCTTCTCCGAGACCCATGGCCATGGCCGAGGGCTGCAGTTTCTCCACCTCTAGGGTCGGGCCGGCGAGCTGGCTCCATCCCTGGTTCCAGCCCGCCTCTTCGCCCATGACGTCGCGCACAGAGACCTCGACATTTTCGAAAACGACGTCGTTCGTGGGCACCCCGCGAACGCCCATGGTCTCCGTCGTCGTCATGCTGACGCCCGCCGCGTCGCGAGGGACGATCAGGAAGGACAGGTTGCGGTGCCGGTCTTCCTGCGGACCGCTGCGCACCAGGGCGTAGATGTAGTCGGCGAACTCCGCGCCGGAACACCAGCGCTTCACCCCGTTGACGATGATCTTGTCGCCCGACCGTTCGGCCCTCGTGGCGACGGCAGTCAGGTCGGCTCCGACATCCGGCTCCGACAGGCCGAGAGCGAACAGGAGGCGGCCTTCGGCGACGCGGGGCAGCAGACGGGCCTTCTGGTCGGCGCTGCCGAGTTCGCCCAGGTTCAGGCCGGCGTAGCTGACGCACATCACATAGAGGCCGGCCAAGGCCATGCTGCGGCGGGCCAATTCCTCGACCACCATCAGCAAGGCGGGCACGTCCACGCCCAGGCCTCCGTGTTCCTCGTCCACGGCGAGACCGCAGACGCCAAGCTCGGCGAGTCCCAGAATAAGCTCCGGCGGCAGCCGATCTTCCCGGTCCCATTTCGCGATCGTCTCGGGCGGGGCGATGTCGTCGAGGAGCCGGCGCAGGCTGTCGCGGAGCATCAGAACCTCATCTGACAACAGTTCGGACGCCATGCGGTCTACTCCCTAGGTTTCTTGTCGGCGGCTGACTTGCAACCCTTCCGGCTTAGGCGTTAAATCTAACGAACGTTCGACAGGTGTCAAACGGCTTGAATGCGATGTGAACGGCGCCAGCCTTGAGGCTGGCTCCTATTGGAGGTGACGATGAGTGATCCCGTCCTTTACCGCCAGAATGGCGGCGTGGTTTCTATCGTCCTCAACCGGCCGGACCGCCTCAACGCTATCGACCCCGGCCTGGCGGAGGCTTTCCTGACGGCCACCGAAAGGGCGGTCGCCGATATCGCGGCGCGGGTTGTGATCATCAAGGGGGAAGGGCGCGCGTTCATGGCGGGCGGCGATCTCGCCTATTTCCGGGAGGCGGGAGCGGAAGCCCCTGCGGCGGCCTGGCGATTGATCGCTCCGCTTCACCGGGCCATCTCGCTACTCGCCGAAAGTCCTCTGATCACCATCGCGGAACTGCATGGCGCGGTGGCGGGGGGCGGACTGAGTCTGGCCCTGTCCACTGATCTCGCCGTTTGCACCGACACCGCGCGTTTCGACATGGCCTATCTGAAGGTGGCCGCCAGTCCGGACTGCTCGGGGTCCTGGAGTCTGGTGCGGCATCTCGGCCTTCGCCGCGCCATGGGCGTGGCGCTGTTGGGGCAAACCTTGAGCGCCTCGGAGGCTCTGGCGCTGGGCCTGGTGAACTCGGTCTTTCCGGCCGATCTGCTGAGCGCTGAAGTCGAGGCGATCGCCGACCGTCTTTGCGGGGGCCCGCGTGAGGCGATCGCCGCCACGAAGAGGCTCTTGCGCGCCGCAGGGGACAAGCCGCTCGAAGAACAGTTGGAGACCGAGGCGGAGGCTTTCGTCACGGCGGCGGGATCAAGGGATTTCAGGGAGGCCCTGGCCGCCTTCTTTGAACGCCGTCCGCCGAAATTCGAATAAAATCTAACAAACGATAGACAGAAACATCGGCGCTGTTTAGCGTCTGGTCAGGGGCTGCGAAGACGGCCGAGGAGGCGTCAATGGATCAATTTCCGCGTGGAGCGGCCGCAATCGTCGGCGCCGCCACCTTCGGCGTCGGAGAGGCTCCGGGCTATACGCCGAACGACATGGCGGCCCTGGCGGGCCTGGCGGCCCTCGAACAGGCGAACATCGGCCTGAACGAAGTCGACGGCCTCTTCGTCTGTACGTCGAACGACGCGCTCTCCGGGCTCGGCGTGGCGGAATATCTCGGCATCCGTCCGGCCTTCACGGACAATAACCGCACGGGCGGATCCGCCTTCATGAGTCACGTGGTCATGGCCGCCCTGGCCCTGGACGCCGGCTATTGCGACGTCGCGCTCGTCGTTCACGGCAGCAACCAGCGCACGGGGGCCGGCGGACTGGTGTCGATGCGGCAGGCGTCGCCCTATGAGACGCCCTATCGCCCTCTCAATCCGCTCTCCTCCTACGCCTTGGCCGCTTCGCGCCATATGCACGTCTTCGGCACGACCCGGGAGCATCTGGCCGCCGTGGCCGTGTCGGCCCGGCAGTGGGCGAACCTCAATCCCGAAGCCTTCGCCCAAGGGCCGTTGACGATCGACGACGTGTTGGCCGCGCGCATGGTGTCGACGCCGCTGACGGTTCGGGACTGCTGTCTCATTACGGACGGCGCCGCAGCCGTGGTGCTCGTCCGGGCCGACCGGGCGAAGGATCATGCGGCCAAGCCGGTCTATGTTCTCGGCGGGGCGGCGGAGACGTGGCACGCCGATATCGCCTCGATGCCCGATCTGACGGCGACGGCCGCTTCAGCGTCCGGACGGCGGGCCTACGCCATGGCCGGACTGGGGCCGACCGATATCGACGTGGTTCAGCTCTACGACGCCTTCAGCATCAACACCCTTCTGTTCCTGGAAGACCTCGGCTTCTGCAAGAAGGGGGAGGGCGGTCCGTTCGTCGCGAGCGGCGCGATCGCGCCCGGAGGCCCGCTGCCGGTCAACACCAACGGGGGCGGGCTCTCCTACGCTCACCCCGGCATGTATGGCCTGCTCGCCATCGTCGAGGCGGTGCGTCAGTTGCGGGGGGAGGCCGGCGCGCGCCAGATTCCCGACGCCGAAACCGCCCTGGCCCACGGCAACGGCGGGACCTTGTCCAGCCAGGCCACCCTGATCCTCGGCGGCGCGGCCGCCCTTTGACCCTCAAGGAGACCTTCGTGCGCTTCGAAGACTATAAATCCATCAGCTTTTCGCGTCGGGGCAAGGTCCTCACTGCGACCCTGAACGTACCCGATCAGCTGAACGCGATCGCCGGCGCCCTGCACACCGAGCTGGCGCATCTTTTTCCGGACGTAGCCGCCGACCCCGAGACGGATGTTCTGGTGCTCACCGGCGCCGGGCGCGCCTTCAGCGCCGGCGGCGACCTGTCGCATATCGACAAGATGCGGAATGATCCCCACGGCTTCTCGGAGGCCGTGCGCGAGGCGAAGCGCATCGTCTTCGGCGCGATCGACTGTGACAAGCCGGTGATCGCCAAGGTGAATGGCGACGCGATCGGCCTCGGCGCCACCGTCGCGCTCTTCTGCGACATCATCTTCGCGGCCGACACCGCGCGCCTGGGCGATCCTCATGTCAAGATCGGCCTTGTCGCGGGCGATGGCGGCGCGATCATCTGGCCGCAGATGATCGGCTATGCGCGCGCCAAGCATTATCTGCTCACCGGCGATCTCGTTCCCGCGCCCGACGCGGCGGCGATGGGCCTGATCAACTTCTCCCTGCCGACGGAAGAACTCGACGCCGCCGTGGACGCCTATGCGGACCGTCTGGCGGCCGGCGCCACCAAGGCGATCCGCTGGTCCAAGGTGACGATGAACATCGGCCTCAAACAGCTGGCGCACCAGATGATGGACGCGGGCATGGCCTATGAAGCGATGGCCAGCATCACCGCCGACCACGGCGAAGCGATCGCCGCCATGCGTGAACGCCGCAAGCCCGCCTACACGGGGCGTTGAGATGACCGCTGTTCACGCCGCCACGACCGTGCCGACGATCCCGTCCGGCAATCCGATGACCCTGGAGGGACGGGTCATCGTCGTTACGGGAGCCGCCCAGGGCATCGGCCGGGCGATCGCCGAGCGCGCCGTGAGCCTCGGCGCGCGGGTGGCCCTGGTCGATCTGCAGGACGAGGCGCTAAAGGCCGTTGAAGCGGCGCTGGGCGACCGCGCCAAGGCCTACGTCGGCAGCGTCGCCGACCCCTCCTTCGTGGCGGCCGCCGTCGCCGACGCCGAGGCGCACTTCGGCGGCCTGCACGGCCTGGTCAACAATGCGGGCATCACCCGGACCGCCCTGATCGAGAAGATGACGCTGGACGAATGGAACGCGGTGATCAGCGTCCACCTCACCGGGGCCTTCCTGTTCACCCAGGCTGTCGGCCGGACCATGATCGCGCGGGTGAAGGCGGGCGATCCCGTCGCCGGCGCCATCGTCAACGTCTCCTCCGACGCGGGCGTGCAGGGCACCTTCGGCCAGATCAACTACGGCGCGGCGAAGGCGGGGATGCTGGGCGCGGCGATGAGCGCCGCGCGCGAATGGGCCCGGTTCGGCATTCGCGCGAATTCAGTGGCCTTCGGGGTGGTCGAAACGCCGATGACGGAGACGGTGCGCGGCGACAAATTCCGCGACACCTATCTGGCCAAGATTCCTCTGGGACGCTTCACTCTTCCCGACGAGGCGGCGACGCCGGTCTGCTTCCTGCTGTCCGACGGCGCGTCCTACATCACCGGTCAGCGGCTGTCGGTGAACGGCGGCTTCCACATGGGGGCCTGAAGCCGTTGCGCACGCCAGACACCACTCTTCGGGACATGCTGCTGCGCAATGCGCTGCGGTACGCCGATCGTCCGGCCTTCGTGTGCGGAGACCGAAGCCTGAGCCACGGCGAGTTTCTGGCGTCCGCGCATCGACTGGCGTCGGCGCTGCATGCGGCGGGGGTGGATCGACAGGATCGCGTCGCGGTCCTGTCGATGAACTCCCTGGAGCTGGCGACGGTCTATGGCGCGTGCGAACTCCATGGCTTCGTCGCCGCGACGGTCAATTTCCGGCTGGCTCCCATGGAGATGCGGCACATCATCAGCGACAGCGGCGCCAGGGTCCTGGTCTTCGAAAGCGTCTTCACCGACCAGATCGCGGCGATCCGGGACGATCTCGACCAGGTCGAACGGTTCGTGGTCATCGGGGGCGCCCCCGACTGGGCTGAGCCGTGGGCGGATTTCATCGCCGGCGGTAAGGCCGACGGTCCTGACCTGCCGCCGCCGGAGCCAGACGACCTCTGCTATCTGATCTACACCAGCGGCACGACCGGCAGGCCGAAGGGCTGCATGTTGGAGCACAAGGCGGAGGTGGCGACCGCCTCCATTATCGCCGCGGCGATGCAACTGGCCGGTCAGGATCGGACTCTGCTGATGATGCCGCTGTTCCACATCGGCGCGAAGGCGATCGCCCTGGCCCAGCAATGGGTGGGCGGAGTCGTCCACCTGCACCGGACCTATGATCCGGCCGCCATCCTGGCGGACATCGAGACGCATCGCATCACCGCCACCCACATGGCGCCGACCCTCGTCCAGGGGCTGCTCGACTGCCCCGATATCGAAACGCGCGATATTTCGAGCCTCCGAACCCTGCTCTATTCGGCGGCGCCGATGCCGCCCGTGCTGCTGGATCGGGCCTTGCGCGCATTCGGCCCCATCTTTCAGCAGATGTACGGCCAGACCGAGGGGATCGGCACATTGCTGCCCGTGTCGGCCCATTCGCTTTCCGACGACGCCGGGGCGCGCCGGCGACTCTATTCGATCGGTCATGCCTTCATCGGCTGCGAGATCGCCATCCTGGACGACGCCCATCGCCAGCTTCCCGCCGGGGAAATCGGCGAGATCTGCATCCGCGGCCCCGTGATGATGCGCGGCTACTGGAACAACAGCGCGGCGACGCTGGCGACGCTTCGGGACGGTTGGCTTCACACCGGCGACGTCGGCCATATCGACGCCGACGGCTACGCCTATCTGGTCGACCGCAAGAAGGACGTCATCATTTCGGGCGGCGAGAACATCTATTCCCGCGAGGTGGAGGACGCCATCCTGGCGCATCCGGACGTCACGGGGGTGGCGGTGATCGGGACGCCTGACGCCAAATGGGGCGAGGCGGTGCTTTCGGCGGTCGTGACGCGGCCCGGCAGCACGCTCAGCGAGGCGGATGTCATCGAACACTGCCGCACGCTCATCGCCGGATACAAGCGTCCGCGCCGCGTCGTCTTCGTCGACAGCCTGCCCACCCTGCCCAGCGGGAAGATCAACAAGCCGGCGTTGCGTGACGCGCTTCGCCAGGGGGAGATATAGACATGACGCGCAACAAGGCCTTCGAGACGGGAGCCGCCCTCGTGATCGGCGGCGGCGGCGGGGTCGGCGGCGCGGTCGCGCGCGCCCTGGCGGCCGATGGCGCGGATGTGGTCCTGACCTATCGATCCAGCCGTTCGGCCGCCGAGGCGACCGCGGAGGCCGTTCGCGACCTCGGCCGGAAGGCGGACTGTCACGCGCTCGATCTGACAGACCATGTCGCGGTCGCGGAACTGGTCGCCGACGTTGAGCGAGAGGCGGGGGCTATCCATACGGTGGTCTATGCGGCCGGCCCGATGCTGCCGTTCAAATTCCTGTCCTCCGTCACCCCCGGGGAATTCGCCGAGTTTCTCACTGGCGACACCCTGGCCTTCTTCGCCCTGATGCACGCGGCGATTCCCGCCCTGCGGCGGTCGCGCGGGTCCGCGGTGGCGATCCACACCACCGGCCTGTATCGTTGGCCTCTGAAGGACGGACTCTCCGTCGTGCCCAAGGCCGGGGTGGAGTCGATGGTGAAGGGTTTCGCGCGCGAGGAGGGGCGTTTCGGCGTGCGCGTGAACGGCGTGGCGCTGGGGGTCCTGGACGGCGGTCTGTTCGATAAGATGAAGGCGGCGGGCCAGATCAACGAGAAGTTCGTCGATGCGACCATCGCGGCCGTCCCGCTGGGTCGGCTTGGCCAGCTGGAGGAAATCGGCGACGCGGCGGTGTTTCTGGCCTCGTCCCGGGCCGCCTATGTCACGGGCCACAGCATCGTCGTGGACGGCGGCTTCCACCTCTGATCAGTGGAAGCTTCGGCCTCCATCGACAGCGAGGGCGACGCCGGTGACATAGGCGCTGTCGTCGCCGGCCAGGAACAGGATCGCTTTCGCGATCTCTTCGGGCGTGGCGATCCGACCCAGGGCGTAGCCCGCGCCGACCACCGCGTCGGCGTCGGCCGCGTCGCCGGTCATCTGGCTGAACATCGGCGTACGGACGGCGCCGGGACATACGGCGTTGACGCGGATCGTCGGGGCCAGTTCCCGGGCGAGGGCCTTGCTCAACATGACGACGCCGGCCTTACTGGCGCTATAGGCGGCGCCGGCGAACGACGGGGTCAGGCCGCTGGCCGAGGCCAGGTTGACGATGACGCCCCGGTCCGAGGCCCGCAGGGCCGGGATGGCGGCGCGGCAGGTCAGGAAAACGCCCGTCAGATTGGTGTCGACGAGCCGCCGCCAATCGTCCAGCGAGGTGTTTTCGAGCGTTTGGGTGGTCGCGACCCCCGCGCAATTGACCAGGCCGTCGAGGCCGCCGAGCGCCTGGACGGCGGCCGAGATCGCCGCCCCGGTCGCCGACTCGTCGCGTACATCCGCTTGAAACGCTTCGGCGCCGATCGCCTGTCCCAAGATCCGCGTCTCTGCGTCCGCGAAATCGATCAGGGCGAGCCGAGCGCCGGCTTCCGCGAGCAGGCGGGCGGCGGCGGCGCCGATCCCGGAGCCCGCGCCGGTGACGATGATCCGTTTGCCTGCGACGCTCACGCGGCGGCTCCCAGGTCCCAATCCGCCACCAGCGTGGGCCACAGGCGGCCGGCTGTCGGCAGATAGCGTCGGGCGAGGGCGTCGCCCCAGGCCGCTTCGCCGCCGGCGACATCGCGCCATCCCCACATCGCCATGGTCAGGCGGTGCAGGGGATATTCTTCGGTGACGCCGATGGCCCCGTGGATCTGATGCGCGCAGGCCGTCCCGACTCTGACGGCGAGCGATGTCCGGCCTTTGGCGATGCACGCCGCGAGGGTCGGATCGCGAGGCAGAAGATGGAAGCCGAGATCCACGGCGGCGCGGGCCGCCGTCGCTTCAAGCCCCAGTTCCGCGGCAAGACGCTGAACCGCCTGGAACTTGCCGAGCGGGCGGCCGAACTGGGTGCGCGTCGAGGCGTGGTCGACGCTCAGCTCCAAGGAGCGCTGAAGGGCGCCCGCGATCTGGGCGGCCGTGGCCACGGCGAGGGCGGCCTCGGCGAGCCCCGAAGCGACGGTCCGGTGCTCCGCGCCGCCCGAAGGGGCGGTCAGCGACAACAGATCGGCGTCATCGAGGCGGCGGGACGTCAGGGCCCAGGCGCCTTGCGGGACGGTATCGCCTCCGGTCAGAATGACGGGCGCATCCGGCGCCGAAAAACCGGCCTGGTCGAGAAGCCAGCCTCCGACCAGCGCCTCGGCGAGCGGCGCGGGCGCCGCATAGCCGCCCCAGGCGACGAGGGGCGCGACCAGATCGCTCCACTCCAGCCCCTGGCCGCCCGAGCTTTCGCGGATCAAGGCCCGATCGAAGCCGAGCTCCAGAAGCCTCGACCACAGGGCGTCGCGGTCCGGACGGTCGGGGGCCGCCTCTTCCATGAGCCGCCGGATCTGATCCGCGAGCAGTCCGCCAATGTCCAGTTCGCTCATCTCAGGCCCAGTCCTCGCGCCACGATGCCTTGCATGATTTCGCGCGTGCCGCCGCGAAGGGAATAGGTGGGGGAAATCTCCAGCGTGGCCTGAAGGAGCTCCGCCAGGTCCGCCGGCAGGGGCTCGTGTCCGGGCAAGGCCGCGAGAATGGCCCGGGTCAGTTCCGGCACGTTCTGTTCGAACGTCACGCCCAGTTCCTTGACGACCGCAGCCTCGAGGTTCGGCGTCTCCCCGCGTGAAAGTTTCTCGGCAAGCGACAGAGACATGAAACGAAGCACCGCCACATCGGCCAGCGCCTGGCCGATTTGGGCTCTCACCCCGCGGTCGGCGGCGCAGGCCGGATGCCGCGCGAGGCGGTCCAACAGCGGAAAGGCGCTCATGAACCGATCCGGCCCGCTGCGCTCGAAGGCCAGTTCAGCGGTCACCTGGGCCCAGCCTGCGCCAGCCTCGCCCACAAGCGCCTCGCTGGGACGAACACATCATCGAATGTCACCTCGTTGAAATGCGCCTGTCCCGAAAGATCGCGAATGCCGCGGATCTCGATCCCGGGCGCCGACAGGTCGATCAGCAATTGCGACAACCCCTTCTGCCGGTCGGCGGACGTCCCTTCGGTGCGGAACAGACCGAGCATATAGGCCGACTGATGGGCGTTGGTGGTCCATATCTTGCGCCCATTGAGCCGCCACCCGCCCGGAACGGGATCGGCGCGCGATCGGATCGCCGCGAGATCAGAGCCGGCATCCGGTTCGCTGAGGCCCACGCAGATCGAGATTTCGCCCCTCGCCAGGCGCGGTAGGAAGGCCTGCTTCTGGGCTTCCGTGCCCAGTCGAAGCAGGAGCGGGCCTGTTTGCCGGTCGCCCGTCGAATGCGCTCCGATGGGCGCCCCGACGGCCATCATCTCCTCGAGGACCACATAGCGTTCGAGCATCGAGCGCGCCTGACCGCCGTATGCCTTCGGCCAGGTCATGCCGATCCAGCCGCGGGCCCCGACCGCCAGGGTGAAGGATCGATCGAAACCGACCCAGGACTGAGCCACGGATCGGGCGCTCCAACTGTCCTGATGCTCGGCCAGGAAGGCGCGAACTTCGGCGCGGAGCGTCCCCGCGCCAGGGGGAAGGGCGACGTGGGCGAACTGCAGCGAAGCCTGCATTCAGATCGCTCCCTTGTCGCTCAACGCCGCCATCGCTTCCGGCCCAAGACCGAGCAGGCCGGCGAGAACCTCCTGGGTATGTTCCCCCATCAGAGGCGGCGCCCGTCGATAGGCGACCGGGGATCGGGACAGTCTGAGCGGGCTGGCGACGGTCCGCACGGCCCCCAGGCTGGGATGGTCGAGGGCGACGATCATCGATCGCGCCTCGACGTGAGGATCGTGCTCCAGGTCGGACATGGCGTTGATCGGGCCGCAGGACACCTTGGCGGCGTTCAGCGTCTCCACCCACCAGGCTCTCGGCTGCGTGCGGATGATGTCCCCACGGCGGCCTTGATGGCGGCGCGGTTCTCGACGCGGCCGCCGTTCGTGGCGAACCGGGAGTCGGTTCTCCATTCCGGCCGGCCGAGGGCGTCGGCCAGACGATAGAACTCCCGATCATTGAAGGTGGCGATGATGACGTGGCCGTCCGACGCCTCATAGACGCCATAGGGCGCGGCGCTGGGATGGTCGTTGCCGGTCCGCCCGAGGACGGTTCCGGCGTTCAGCCAGGCCGAAGCGGTGTTCAACAGGGATGAAAGCTGAGAATCGAACAAGGAGATGTCGACCAGCTGGCCCTGACCGGTCCGGTGGCGATGTTGCAGGGCGGCGAGAATTCCGATGGTCGCGTTCATTCCCGCGAAGATGTCCACTAGGGGTATGCCCACCCGCACCGGCCCGGCGCCCGCCTCTCCATCGCGCGGTCCGGTCACGCTCATGACCCCGCCCATGCCCTGGATGAGATAGTCATAGCCGGAGCGTTCCGCGTAGGGGCCGTCCTGGCCGAAGCCGGAGACCGCGCAATAGATCAGGCGCGGATTCACCGCGCGAAGATCCTCGTAGCCGAGCCCGTACCGGGAGAGGGTGCCCGGCCGATAGTTCTCGATCAGGATGTCGCTGATCGCGGCAAGGCGGCGCAGGGCGTCCGCGCCTTCGGGAACGCTGAAGTCCAGCGCAATCGAGCGCTTGTTGCGATTGACGCTCTGGAAATAGGTGGACTCCTCGAGGTCTTCGCCATCGGCGTTCTTCATCCACGGAGGACCGACACGGCGGACATCATCCCCTTCGCCCTTTCGCTCGACCTTGATCACATCGGCGCCGAGGTCGCCCAGGGTCTGGGCCGCGAAGGGGCCGGCGACAACCCGCGTGAGGTCCAGCACCCTCAGCCCGCTCAGTGGCGGGGGCGCGATTTCAGTTGCGGTCATGACGGCAATCCCAGAACCGCTCGGGCGAGCAGGTTGCGTTGAATTTCATTGGTCCCGGCGAAGATCGCCTGTGGACGCGACATGTAATACTGCCAGGCCAGGTCGACGGTGACGTCTCCAACCTGGGACGCGCCGTCGACGGCGACCCGGCCCTGTCCGAGGTCCAGGTTGAGTTCGCTGGCCCGCTGTTGGAGTTCCGAGGACAGGACCTTCAGCATGGAGACCTCGGCGCCCGGCTCATGGCCCTCGCCGATCGCCCTGCAGATCTTGCGGTAGAGGGCGCGGACGTCATGCAAGTCCGTGGCGCATCGGGCGTAACGGTCGCGCAACTCGCCGTCGACGTCGCCGGTCGCCAGCAGGGCGCGGCTGAGGGCCAGCGCCCGAGCCGCAAGGCCGGGGCTGCCGATCCAGACGCGCTCGTAGCCGAGCAGCGATTTCGACACCGACCATCCCTGGCCGACCTCGCCGACCACCTGGGTCAGGGGAACCCGCGCCTCATCGAAGAAGACCTCGCAGAATTCATCCTCCTCCGCGAGGTTGTTGATGGGGCGCACCGTTACGCCCGGCGTCTCCATCGGCATCAGCAGGAAGGTGATGCCGTCCTGCCGTCGCTCCGTCCGGGCTGTCCGGACGAGGAGGAAAATATGAGTGGATTCATTGGCGTGGGTCGTCCAAATTTTCTGGCCGGTCACGACGATGTCGTCACCGTCGATCACGCCCGTCGTGGTGAGCGACGCCAGGTCGGAGCCCGCTCCGGGCTCCGAATAGCCCTGACACCACAGATGCTCGCCCGAGAGAATCTTGGGAAGGTATTGCGCCTTCTGCGTGTCCGAGCCGTGGAGCATGAGCGTCGGACCGAGCTGGACCTCGCCGAGATCAATGACGCGGGCGGCGCCGATGCGTTCAAGCTCCTCGGCGTAGATCACCTGCTGCGCGAAGCTCAGCCCCAGGCCGCCGTAGGCTTCCGGCCAGGCTGGCGCGCGCCAGCCCCCGGTGTTGAGCAGGTCGATCCATTCCCGGACCTGGTCGCCTCGCAGCCGCCGAAACGGACGAAGGGAGTCCTGTCGCCAGGCTGCGGGATAGTGCGTTTCAAGCCAGTCGCGGAAGCGCCCGCGGAAGGCTTCGTCGGATATCGCCGGCGAATGTTCAGCCATCGATGTCGCCTCCCAGGGCGAGAAACCGTCGTCGGTGCGCCAAGGCGCCGCCAAAACGGGGCGTGAGACCCAGAATGGTCCGGACGAAGAGGCTGACGTCGGATTCTTCCGTGAAGCCGATAGCGCCATGCAGTTGGATCGCCTCGCGGCTCGCGAGAGCGGCCGCCTCGCACGCCCTGGCCTTCGCGGCGCTGATCGCGGCCCGTGTCGTGGCGGCGTCCGGATCTGCGTCATAGAGTTCGGCGGCCTGTTCCACCGAGGCCTCCCCGAGGGCGGCGGCCATGTGCAGATCGACGGCGCGGTGTTGCAAAGCCTGGAAACTGCCCAGCGGCCGGCCGAACTGCCGTCTCACCCCTAGATGATCGAGGGTCAGGGCGTTGAGCCCTTCTGCGACGCCCAGCAGTTGGGCCGCCGTCGCCAGCGCGCCCATATCCAGGCCGCGCCGCGCCGCCCGTTGTGCGGCAGCCCCCTTGAGGATTGTTCCAGAGATCGGAGTTTCAAGAAAGTGCATGTCGGCGATCGCGCCGCCGCCTAGATCCGCACGGGTTCTCACGCTGACGCCGGCTTCGCCGCAATGGATCGCGGCCAGGACGGGCTCCCCGTCCGCCTCGGCGGTGACGAAGAGACGCTCCGCCAACGGCGACAACACCTTTTCACCGGTGAGACGGCCTGCCGTCAGCCGCGAGCGGACGGGCCATGCGTCGATCGCGTCGCCCTGTTCCTGCCAGCACAGGGCGCAGGTGTCGCCTGCGGTCGTAAGGGCGGTGACGACGCCGTCGCGGTCGTCGCCCGGCGGCAAGGCCGCGGCGAGAACGGACGGGACCAGGGCCAGCTGCACATAGGGTTCGGGCAGGAGGGCTCTGCCGAAAAGGCGTGTCAGCCGGACGGCCCCGACCGCGCCAATGTCCGCCCCGCCGTCGTCTTCCGGCAGGAGGGCGGCGGTCAACCCCATGTCGATCAAGCCGGCCCACAGCGACGCGGAGGGCGTCCTCAAGCGATCACGCGTATGGTGGTCAGCGATGAAAGCCTGGGCCGATTCCTGCACCATCGACAGGAACTCGCCCTTGCGGCTGTCCTGGTTCACGTCTGCATCCTCCTGCCGCTCGTAGCCATTCCCGCGCTGCGGCAGCGCAGGAAACTAACAAACGTTTGGTAGTATGCGAGTTCGGTATTGGCAAGGGGCGTCAGGCCAGATCGAAGACGACATTGGGGCCGTCTTGCAATTCGGCGATCCGGCCGACGACGCGCTGACCGATCTTGAGGGCTTCCGGCGCAATGCCCTCTATCCGGCTCATGAGCCGCGGGCCTTCATCGAGCGCCACGAGGGCGACGTTGTACGGAACCTCCGGAGGACGCGGATGCACGATCGTCAGGGCGTGGATTTCGCCACCGCCGCTCGCTTCGACCCATTCCAAGTCCTGTCGGCCCGTCCCCGGCTCGGCCACCCTCGGATAGAAGACATAGGCGCCGCTCGAGGCGCTTCGCTGGATCATGAAGCGGCCTTCCGCGAGATGGGCGCGGAACTCTTGATCAGGTTTGGTCTGCGACATCGGTGAACTCCGCAAGGCCGTGCGAAAGAACGACGAGGTCCCGATCGACGGCGCGCACTTGAAAATGGACGCGATCATTCTCGCGCCAGAGGTCGGTGGCGAGCATGTCGCCGGGAAACACCGGCGCCGTGAACCGGCAATCCAGCCGGCGAAGCGTTTCCGGCGGAAGGCCGGTCGCCGTCAGCAGGCTGAAGGCGGCGACGCCATAGGTAGCCAATCCATGCAGGATCGGCTTGGGGAAGCCGACGGAAAGCGCGACGTTCGGATCCGCATGGAGCGGATTGAGGTCGCCGCTCAGCCGATAGATCAAGGCTGTCTGGGGCAGGGTGCGCAGTTCGTAGCTGCGGTCCGGGGGGCGCTCGGGGGAAGGCATCATTCTCGGCGCCTCCTCTCCCAGGGAGCCTATCCCGCCGTCGCCCCGACAAAAGAGCGTCTGGCCGACGGTGGCGGTGAGCACGCCGTCGATGAACAGGGTGCGCTCATAGGCGATCACCGCGCTCTTGCCTTCGCCCTTGTCCTGAATCCCCTTGATGCGGGATTGCGACCTGACGAGCCCGTGGGTCGGCAGGGGCGATGAAGCCGCAACGTCTGTTCGCCGTGAACGATGCGCCGCCAGTCGAGCCCGGTGTCGAGGTCTCTGGGCCAGAAGCCGGGATGGCCCAGGACCACGGCCAGCGACGGCAGCGGCTTCAGTCCGTCTTCATAGGTGTAGGCGAGGTGGGCTGGCGAGGTCGGCTCGCTTCCCACGCCGACGCCGAGCGCATAGAGGATCGTGTCCCGCTCTGCGTAGGACTGCTCGACATCGGGGATGGAGAGGTGGATCAGAGCTTCCGCCGAGGCCGTCATTCAGCGGGCGCCATACGCATGCCGTTCAGGAAAAGCTCGGCCGCCATCGCGCCGAGGTCTTCGAAGGACTTCTTCTGAGGGTCCAGCCATTCGCTGGTCCAGTTCAGCGAACCCAGCAGGAACAGCCGGGTCAGCCCGAGATCGGCGTCGCGCGCCAGGATGCCGGCCTCGACGCCGCCGTGAAGCAGGTTTCGCCAAAGCTCGTCATAACGGCGCCGCATGCCGATGTGTTTGGCATGCAGCGATTCCGGGATGTGCTTGAGCAGTTGCCGGCTCGCCACCGTATAGGTGCCGTATTCCCAGACCGTTTTCAGATGGGCGGTCGTCGCAGCCCGTATCCGGGCGTCAAAATCGGCGTCGGCGGGCAGGGCGGCCATCGCCGCCTCGAACCCCCGTATGGCTTCACCGATGCCGCGCTCCAGAACGCCGTCGAGGATCTCGTCCTTCGAACTGAAGTGATAATAGAGGCTTCCGGCTTTCATCCCTCCGGCGTCGGCGATGTCTCGCATAGTGGTTGCGGCGTAACCATTCTGGCGGAAGAGATCCGCCGCGAGTTCGAGAAGCCGGCTGCTCGACAACTCGCCTTTGCGCGGTGCGGTGCTTGCCGTGGAAGCCATCGTCAGTCCTTGCCTAAGTGTGCCGCGCTCTAAAGCGCCGCCCCATCATGACGGACAGGTCGAGCCCGCACAAGAAAATCGAACGCTTGACAGGTAAAAAAACCTACCGAATGTTAGGCTGGTAATGACGCGCGGGCTCGGATAATCCAAGACCCACAATCGGCGCGCATCGGGAGGATGAAGAGATGAGGCAGTTAAAGGGCGTCCTGTATCTCGCGACGGCTGCGCCATGCGCTCTGTTCGCCTCGGGCGTGCTCGCTCAAACGACACCTGCTTCCTCGGCGGTGGAGCCGGCGTCACAAGCAGCGACGATCATCGAGGACATCGTCGTCACGGCGCAGAAGCGCGAGCAGGCGGTCAACACCATTCCTCTGGCGATCACCGCCGTATCGTCCCAGCAACTCGAAAATCGCGGCATCGAGACGGTCGCCGATCTTCAGAAGGTCGCGCCCGGCTTCAGTTTTGCGGACACCGGCGTCAATGCGCCGGTCTATTCCCTGCGCGGCGTAGGCTATTTCGACTACAGTCTGGCGGCCGCGCCGGCGGTCAGCGTCTATCTGGACGAGGTGGCCCTGCCTTATCCGGCGATGACCCAGGGCGCCATGATCGATCTTCAACGCGTGGAGGTCCTGCGCGGACCCCAGGGCACCCTTTTCGGTCAGAACGCCACGGGGGGCCTGGTCAACTATATTCCGGCATCGCCCACCGCGGACCCCGCCGCCGGCTTCAAGGTCAGCTATGGGCGGTTCAACCGCACGGAACTGGAGGGTTATGTCAGCGGCCCGCTCAGCGAAACCCTCCGCGGACGCCTGGCCGTCCAGAGCGTACAGAGCGACGACTGGCAGTACAGCTATACGCGCGACGACTCGACGGGCGGGGCCAATCGGACCAGCGCCCGGGCTTTGCTGGACTGGGATCCGGCGGCCAACCTGTCGGTCACGTTCAACCTGAACGGCTATGTCGATCGTTCTGAGCCCCAGGCGACCCAACTCATCGCCATCACGCCGTTGACACCCGCCCGCGTTCTGCCAGAGGTGGCCAGTTATCCGCTTGCGCCCCACAACGCCCGGGCGGCGGACTGGAGCGACGGGCGTGATCCCTTCCGCGACGACCGGTTCTGGCAGGCGTCGGCTAAAGCGGTCTGGGACATCAACGACAGTCTGACGCTCACGTCCATCACGGCCTATTCGTCGCTAGACACCGATGACTACATCGACCGCGACGGCATGAGCAACGACAACAGCCAGTATGGGCTCGACGGCCGCATCGAAGCCTTTTCACAGGAGCTGCGGCTGTCCGGCGATACCGAGCGCCTGAACTGGGTGCTGGGCGCTTCCTATTCGAGCGCCGACACCGAGGAAAATTCCACGGTGAACATCGAGAGTTCGTCGAACGTCCAGAACAGCTTCGGCGTGAAGTTCAGCGACGCCTCCAGCCGGGTGAACAACAAGATCAGGTCTTCGGCGATCTTCGCCTCTGGCGACTGGAGCTTGACGGATTCCCTCACCCTGACGACGGGCATTCGCTACACCAAGGCCGAGCTCGACTTCGTCGGCTGCACCAATGTGACGGAACCGGCGGCGATCCAGGCCTTCGCCAACATCAGCGCCTTTTTCCGCAACGCCAATGGCCTGCCGCCGGCGGCCTTCATTCCGGTCCGATGGCTGCGTGGTGCTGGGGACCGATTTCCTGGCGACCGAACCGCGCAAGACCCTGGACGAGGACAACGTTTCCTGGCGGGTCGCGCTGAACTGGGAAGTGGCGGACCATGTCAGGCTGTTTGCGTCGACGAGCCGCGGATACAAGGCCGGCAATTCCATCACCGTCGCCGGGTCGTTCGACACCCAATACAATCCCGTCCGCCAGGAAGAACTGACGGCGTATGAAACCGGCGTGAAGGCGACCTTGTTTGACCGAACCATGCAGTTGAATGCTTCGATCTTCTACTATGATTACATCGACAAGCAGGCGCGCTCCAAGATCGTCGATCCCGTCTTCGGCCCGCTTCAGGCCTTGGTGAACATTCCCAGCGCCAACGCTAAGGGCGGCGAGATCGAATTGCAGTGGCTGCCTATGGCCGGCCTGACCGTCAACGGGGGCCTCGCCTATCTCGACACCGAGATCGAAGAGTTCATCGGATTTGACGCGCTCGGGGCCCAGAGGGATTTCGCTGGCAAGCCGTTCAGCTTCGCGCCGAAACTGCAGACCAATCTCGACGTCGATTATAGCTGGCCGCTTTCGAACGGCATGGAGGCGTTCGTCGGCGGCAGCGTCGCCTATCGCAGCGACGCGACCGCAGACTTCGACAGCGATCCCTTGTTTGACATCGACGCCTACACTCTGGTGGACGCGCGTCTCGGGGTCACTTCGGCCGATGGTCGTTGGCGGTTTTCGGTTTGGGGGCGCAATCTGACCGATGAATACTACTGGCACAGCGTGATCCGGGTTCAGGACTCGGTCGTGCGCGTCGCCGGCCAGCCCCGCACATACGGCATCTCCCTGGGCGTCGAGTTCTAAACCGGCTCCTGTTCCCGACTCCGGCCCGCGTTCGCGCGGGGCCGGGTCTTTTTTGAGGACCGCCCATGCTGCCCCCTCTTCGCCCCGCGCCGCCCACCGGCCTGCCGCGTCTGACCCAGAGGCCGAATTTCGTCCTGGGCCTGCTGATCCTGATCTACACCTTCAATGTCCTCGATCGACAGATCGTCTCGATCCTGGCTCAGCCGATCAAGGCGGAGATGGGGTTGTCAGACACGCAACTGGGACTGCTCACCGGGCTGGCGTTCGCCCTCTTCTATTCGGTCTTCGGCATTCCCGTCGGCTGGCTGGCTGATCGCTTCGGGCGGGTGCGGACGATGGCGGCCTCCTGCATCGTGTGGAGCGTCTGCTCGATCGCCTGCGGCTTTTCGCAGAACTTCGCACAGATGGCCGCCGCTCGTATGGGGGTCGGGGTCGGGGAAGCGGGCGGCGCGCCTCCGTCTTATTCCTTGATATCGGACTATTTCCCGCCCCACGCGCGCGCGCAGGCCCTGGGCCTTTTCTCGCTGGGAGCCCCGTTGGGCATATTGCTCGGAATGACGTTGGGCGGTTGGGCGGCTGTCGAATTCGGCTGGAGAGCAGCCTTCTACGTGGTCAGTCTGCCGGGCGTCTTTTTCGCTCTGTTGCTCTGGCTTCTGGTCAAGGAACCTAAAGCTGGCCGCCTCGACACCGAGACGAAATCGATCGAAGTCCAGGCGCCGCTGGCTGTCGCAGTGCGAGAGTTCTTCACGACTCCGGCGCTTTGGCGTGTAGCGGTGGCGGGAGGGCTTTCGGCGTTCGTGACCTATGGCCTTCTGAACTGGCTCCCGTCCTTTTTGATGCGGACCAAAGGCATGGCTCTGGGCGAAGTCGCCCAGTATCTTGGTTTCATCAACGCCGGGGCCATGGCGCTAGGCCTCTGGTTCGGCGGCCGATTGGCCGATCGGCTGGGACGCCGCAATCCAGCCGCTTATGGGCTCGTACCGGCCGCAAGTCTGGTCCTCGCCGCCCCCGCTTTTGTGGCGGCGGTCATCGTGCCTGGCTGGGCGCCGTCTGTCCTGCTGTTTGCGATCCCTATCGCACTCAATATCGTCTTCATGGGGCCCGCGCTGGCGGTAGTTCAGAACGGAGCGAAGCCCGCCAATCGTACCGTGGCGTCCGCCTTGTTCCTGCTAATCAACAATCTCGTGGGCCTTGGCGGCGGCCCGCTGTTCATTGGCTTCGTCAGCGATCTCGCGGCGCCGCGCTATGGCCACAACGCCCTCATCGTCGCCATGCTGGCCCTAACTCCCGTCTTTCTGCTGGCCGCTCTGGCGCATTACTTGGTCGCCCGTGCTCTGCGGACTGAGCGCTACTCGCGCTTAGGGGGTGAGCTATGATCCTGTCGGAAACCCAAACGATGATCCGCGATGCAGTGAAGACGTTCGTGCAAGGCCGCGTGACCCCGAACGCCAGGGCCTGGGAAGTCGAAGGCCGCTATCCAGACGACCTATTTCGCGACTTGGCGGCGTTGGGTATGATGGGAATGACTGCACCCGCCGCCTTTGGCGGCGCTGAAGCAGACTATGTGTCCTATGCCCTCGCGCTGATGGAACTGGCCGCGGGCGATGGTGGACTTTCGACCGTCGTATCCGTCCATAATGCCCCTGTCGTCGCGGCCCTCGTGCGTGAAGGGACCGAAAGCCAGAAGGCCACCTTCCTGCCAAGCCTGTGCGGCGGCGAGATGATAGGGGCCTTTGCACTGACGGAATCCGGCGCCGGATCCGATGCCGCCGCTCTGACGACGCGCGCGATTCGGGAGGGTGGCGATTGGCGGATAAACGGCGCGAAGCAATTCATCACCTCCGGCCGGACCGCCGGTCTCACGATCGTCTTCGCCGTTACCAATCCGGTGCTGGGAAAGAAGGGCCTGACGGCCTTCCTTGTCCCAGCGGGAGCCGAAGGTCTGCTGGTCGATAAGGTGGAACACAAGATGGGGCAGCACGCGTCTGACACCTGCGCCCTGAAATTCGAGGACCTGGTTCTGAACGACGGACTTCGACTGGGTGGAGAAGGGGAGGGCTACCGTATCGCGCTCGCCAATCTTGAGACTGGCCGGATCGGAATCGCCGCCCAAAGTGTCGGCATGGCCCAATCAGCCTTGGAGGTCGCCGTCAAATACGCTCGCGAACGGGTCGCTTTCGGCAAACCGATCATGGATCATCAGGCCGTCGGTTTTCGATTGGCTGACCTCGCCGCGCGGCTAGAGGCGGCACGTCAACTTGTCCTTCATGCTGCGGCGACGAAAGACGCAGGGCGACCATGCTTGAAAGAAGCCTCCATGGCCAAGCTGATCGCCTCCGAGACGGCGGAGGCGGTCTGTTCGGGGGCGATACAAACTCTGGGCGGCTATGGCTATTTGGAAGAATTCGGCTTGGCCAAAATCTACCGCGACGTGCGCGTGTGTCAGATTTATGAGGGCACGTCCGATATCCAGCGGATGGTGATTGCACGCGCCCTCTGATGCGATCTTAGATCAACTCCACGCCCATCGCCGTGGCTTCACCGCCGCCGATGCACAGGGCGGCTATGCCCTTGGTCTTGCCGTGGGCCTTCAGGGCGGACAGCAGGGTGGTCAAGACGCGGGCGCCGGATGCGCCGAGCGGGTGGCCCAGGGCGCAGGCGCCGCCATTGACGTTGATCTTGTCGTGGGGGATGCCCAGCTCCTGCATGGCGATCATCGGCACGATGGCGAAGGCTTCGTTGACCTCCCACAGATCGACGTCGTCGGCGGTCCAGCCCGCCTTCTTCAGCGCCTCCCGCAGGGCGAAGACCGGGGCCGTGGTGAACAGGTGCGGTTCGTGCGCGTGAGCGGCCTGGCTGACCACGCGGGCCACCGGCGTCAGCCCCAGGGCCTGCGCCGTCGACTGGCGCATCATGACCAGGGCCGCCGCCCCGTCAGAGATCGAGGCGGCCGAGGCGGCGGTGATGGTGCCGTCGGCGCCGAAGGCGGGGCGCAGGTTGGGGATCTTGGACGTGTCGGATTTGGTCGGCTGTTCGTCGCGGTCCACCGTCACCAGGCCTTTGCGCGTCTTGACCTCGACCGGAATGATTTCGGCGTCGAAGCCGCCGCTGTCCTGCGCGCGCTTGGCCCGGCCGGCGCTTTCGATGGCGTAGGCGTCCTGCTGCTCGCGGGTGAACTGATAGGCCTTGGCCGTGTCCTCGGCGAACTGTCCCATCAGCTTGCCGGGGGTGTAGGCGTCCTCCAGCCCGTCCAGATACATGCTGTCGGAAATGACGTCCATGGCCGATGCGCGCGCCGCCCCGGTGCTTCTGCATCAGGTATGGGGCGTTGGTCATGGACTCCATGCCGCCTGCAACGATCACGTCGGCGGAACCGGCGGCCAGGGCGTCATGCGCCATCATGGCCGCCTGCATGCCAGAGCCGCACATCTTGTTGATGGTGGTCGCCTCGGTCGAGACCGGCAGCCCCGCGCCCATGCCCGCCTGAACGCGCCGGCGCCTGGCCCAGCCCTGCGGGCAGGACGCAGCCCATGATGATCTGCTCGACCTTGTTCGCATCCAGACCGGCCCGCTCCAGCGCCGCCTTCACCGCTACCGCGCCCAGGTCCGTCGACTTGGCGTCGGACAGCGCGCCTTGGAACCCGCCCATCGGCGTGCGGGCGTAAGAGACGATGACGACGGGATCGGCGGACATCACGATACTTCCTTCATCAGCTCCGGCACGGCGGTCTTGTAGTCGGCGACCAGGCCGTAGTCGGCGACCTGGAAGATCGGGGCGTCGGGGTCCTTGTTGATGGCGACGATCACCTTGGAGTCCTTCATCCCGGCCAGGTGCTGGATGGCGCCCGAGATGCCGATGGCGATGTAGAGGGCCGGAGCCACGACCTTGCCGGTCTGGCCGACCTGATAGTCGTTGGGGGCGTAGCCCGCATCGACCGCCGCGCGCGAGGCGCCGACGGCGGCGCCCAGCTTGTCGGCCAGGGGGTCCATGATGGCGGCGAACTCTTCGGCCGAACCCAGGGCGCGACCGCCCGAAACGACGATCTTGGCGGCACCCAGCTCGGGTCGATCCGACTTGACCATTTCCTCGGAGACGAAGGCGGTCTTGGGGCGCTTCGCCCGCTGCGACGCTCTCGACCGGGGCCGAACCGCCTTCAGCGGCGGCGGCGAAGGCCGTCGGGCGCACGGTGATGACCTTCTTGGCGTCGGCCGACTGCACCGTCTCCAGCGCATTGCCCGCATAGATCGGACGCACGAAGGTGTCGGCCGAGACGACCTCGACGATGTCCGAAATCGGCGCCGTATCCAGCTTGGCCGCGATGCGCGGAGCGAAGTTCTTGCCGTCGGTGTTGGCCGGGGTCAGGATGGCGTCGTAGTTGGCGGCCAGCGGCAGGACGGTGGCCTCGACGGCCTCGGCCAGGCCGTGGGCGACGGCGTCGCCTTCGGCCAGCAGCACCTTGCGCACGCCCGAAATCTTGGCGGCGGCGTCAGCCACGCCTTCCGCGCCCTTGCCCAGGACCAGAACGTCGACGTCGGACGACAGCGCCAGGGCGGCCGTCACGGTCTTGTTGGTGGTGTCGCGAACGGCCGAGCCGTCGTGGTCGGCGATGACGAGAACGGCCATTACAGCACCCCCGCGGACTTGAGCTTGGAAACCAGTTCGGCCGCATCGGCGACCTTGACGCCCGCCGAACGCTTCGGCGGCTCCGTCACCTTCAGCACCTTGAGGCGGTCGGCCGTGTCGACGCCGTAGTCGGCGACCGACTTCATGGCGATCTCCTTCTTCTTGGCCTTCATGATGTTGGGCAGCGAGGCATAGCGCGGGGTGTTCAGGCGCAGGTCGACCGACACGACGGCGGGCAGTTCGGCCGAGAGCGTCTGCAGGCCGCCGTCGACTTCGCGCGTCACCACAGCCTTGCCGCCCTCGATCACCAGCTTGCCGGCGAAGGTGGCCTGCGGCCAGTCCAACAGGGCGGCCAGCATCTGGCCGACCGCATTGTTGTCGCCGTCGATCGACTGCTTGCCCAGCAGCACCAGGTCGGGCTTCTCCTCGTCCACCACGGCCTTCAGCATCTTGGCGACGGCCAGCGGCTCCAGGTCCGTGTCCGACTGCACCAGGATGCCGCGATCGGCGCCCATGGCCAGGGCCGTGCGGATGGTTTCCTGGGCCTGGGTCACGCCGATGGAGACGACGACGATTTCCGTCGCCGTGCCTGCGGCATGGTGTTCCTTGCCTTCCTTCAGGCGCACGGCCTCTTCGACGGCGATTTCGTCGAAGGGGTTCATGCTCATCTTGACGTTGGCGAGGTCGACGCCGGTCTGGTCCGCCTTGACGCGCGCCTTGACGTTGGAGTCGATCACCCGTTTCACCGGGACGAGTACCTTCATGAAATCTCCTCGCCGTAACAAGCGGCGGTTATGTGTGTAAGAAAGGTATCTACGCGAGAGTAATGCCGGGCTTCGGGATGGGCGCCGAATCTCACCGTCCCACGAAGTTGGGCGCTCTTTTCTCGATGAAAGCCGCCATCCCTTCGGTCTGATCGTCGAAGGCGAACAATGAGTGAAACAGGCGTCGTTCAAACAGGACGCCTTGGGCGAGCGTGGTTTCAAAAGCCGCATCGACCATCTCCTTGTTCATCATTACCGCCAAGGGCGATTGGCGCGCGATCTGCTCGGCGATCCTCTTTGCTTCGGCAAGATAGGTATCAAGAGGTGTAATGCGCGCGACGAGACCTGCGCGCTCTGCTTCGACCGCGCCGATCATGCGACCTGTCAGCACCATATCCATCGCCTTCGCCTTACCTATCGCGCGAGTGAGGCGCTGAGTGCCGCCGCCGCCCGGCGTGACTGCAAGGTTGATTTCAGGTTGACCGAACTTGGCTGTTTCAGCAGCGATGATGATGTCGCACATCATTGCGAGTTCACAACCGCCGCCGAGGCAAAAGCCGGCGACAGCGGCGATGATGGGTTTGCGGAATCGCGCCGCAGCCTCCCAGTTGCGGGTCACGAAATCCTCGCGAAAAGCCTCGGCGTAGGTTTTAGACGCCATTTCCTTGATGTCGGCGCCAGCCGCGAACGCTTTATCGGATCCAGTCAGCACAACGGCGTGCACCTCGGGGGCCGCTTCTGCGGCGGAAAATACGGCGGTGAGTTCATCCATGACTTGGTTATTGAGCGCGTTGAGCGCTTCGGGGCGATGAATTCGGACGACCAGATAGCCAGCTTCCCGCTCCACAATGAGAGTTTGCAACGTTTCCATCGGTCAGCGCGGCGCCAGGCGCACCGCGCCGTCTAGGCGGAAGGATTCGCCGTTAAGATAGACGTTTTCGACAATGTGCAGCGCCAGCGAGGCGTAATCCTCGCCCATGCCCAGTCTCTTCGGAAACGGGATGTTGGCGGCCAGGGACTCCTGAACATTCGCTGGAAGACTGGCCATCATCGGCGTCTGGAAGATTCCGGGAAGAATGGTGTTGACCCGAATTCCCTCGCCCGCCAGGTCGCGAGCCGTCGGAAGGGTCAGGCCCACGACGCCGGCTTTTGATGCGGCGTAGGCGGCCTGGCCGATCTGGCCGTCGGTGGCGGCGACAGAAGCCGTGTTGATGATCACTCCGCGCTCTCCATCCTCCAGCGGAGCGAGCGTCGCCATTCCGACGGCCGCCTTGGCCATGCAGCGGTATGTCCCGATCAGGTTCACCCGGATCGTTCGTTCAAAGACATCGAGCGGGAAGTGCGACAGGGCGCTGGTCTCGCGGTTACGACTCACGGTCTTGGCGCCGGAAACGATACCGGCGCAATTGATCTGAATCCGCTCTTGTCCGTGTACGGCGCGCGCCGCCTGGAACGCCGCGTCGACTTCGGCGTCGGAGGTGACGTCGACCTTGCAAAAGACGCCGCCGATCTCGCCCGCAATACGGTCCCCCCGCTCGGTGTTCATGTCGAAAAGGGCGACCTTGACGCCTCGCGCGGCGAGGGCGCGAGCTGCGGCTTCGCCCAGGCCGGAGGCGCCGCCTGTGACGACAGCGGCTGTCGGGAAATCAAGGGACGTCAGCTTCATACCGGCTCCAGGACGTGGGAGGTGACCGTTAGGTCGATCTCAAGGCGTTTGTGAAAAGATCTGCATAGTGTTCGCCGATCTGTCTCGGTGAACGGGGGCCGTCGTCCTCGAACCAAAGGGCGGCTGCATTCAGGGCTCCGGCGATGGCGAAGGCGGTCAGCTTGGAATCTGTCGGCCTCAGAGACCCGTCGGATGCGCCATCGGACAGGACAGAGCGGATGCGATCATCCACCGTGCGTTTCAGGCGGCGGACTTCCTCGCGCAAAGGCGCTGAGAGGCTATTGTCAGGAACTCGTGTAAGGCATCGACCATAGACCGACAGAATGGCTTCGGCATAAGCGACGATCAGAACCCACAGGCGGGATTCGCCTGTCGCGGTTTGCGGTCCCGTGCGCTGTGTCACATCGTCGAGCAGGCTGAGCGCGGCGAGGTAGCAGGCCGAGAGCAGGGCCTCCTTGCTGGCCCCATAATAATAAACTGTCGGTTTGGAGACATTCAGCCGGACCGCAATGTCGTCCAGCGACGTGTTGTGAAAGCCGTTCTCATTGAATGCGCTCGCCGCCGCGAACAGCACCGCTTCGCGCTTGGCGTCTCGCTCCTTCGAACGATCTTGCTTCGGCTTCCACGGCGATTCCGACTGGACCATAATGCCTCCTACTGTTAAGTAGCATATAGAACGACAAGTAGATGTCCAGAGCGGATAGAGAGGGACGTTATGAGTCTCAAGGGCAAGACGCTATTTATCACCGGCGGATCACGCGGGATCGGTCTGGCCATCGGACTGAAGGCGGCGCGGGACGGCGCCAACGTGGCGATCTTCGCCAAGACCGCCGAGCCTCATCCCAAATTGCCGGGAACGGTTTTCACCGCTGCGACGGAGATCGAGGCGGCGGGTGGAAGGAGCCTCGCCATCATCGGCGACGTTCGTTTTGAGGATCAGATCGCGGCCGCCATGGCGAAAACCGTCGAAACCTTCGGCGGGATCGACATACTGGTGAATAACGCCAGCGCGATTTCGCTTACGGACACCGCCGCGACCGATGCCAAGCGCTATGACCTGATGGATCAGATCAACGGTAGGGGAGCCTTCTTCTGCACGCGCGCCGCCGCGCCGTTTTTGGTCGCGGCGGAAAATCCCCATGTCCTTAACCTGTCTCCGCCACTGGATATGCAGGCGAAGTGGTTCGCGCCTCACGTCGCCTACACCATCGCCAAGTTCAACATGAGCCTGTGCACCTTGGGCCATGCGGGTGAATTTGCTGAGCGGGGCATCGCCGTGAACTCGCTCTGGCCCCTGACGGCCATCGATACGGCGGCAGTGCGCAATGTCATAGGCACGGAGCGCGGGGCGCCGCGAAAGCCGGAGATTGTAGCCGATGCCGCCTATGCGATCTTCAAGAAGCCGTCACGATCATGCACGGGCAACTTCTTTATTGATGAAGAAGTGCTTCGCGAAGAGGGTGTGACGGATTTCTCAATCTATGCCCATGATCCTGCGGCTGAACTACTAGCAGACTACTTTGTGCCGGAGGAAGTATTTGCTCGCTCGCCAACAACTCTGAACCGTTTTTACTGATTATAATTGAGTTGAATTTCTTCCATGACTTCTCTTGGTTTCAACTCTCTGTGAGGTAGCGGGCCAGCACTGTAGTCAGATAAGAACGTTTCCAATCCTGACCGCGCCGTTCGCTTTCACGCCTAACTTCGAGAATTCGTCGAGAAGTCCCAGTTGGATTGGGTCGTCGCCAACGTCGTACCAGCGCCGTGCGGCTAAGGCGGACGTTGAGGACGACCGCCGCCGCTTCCCGACCGGGGTCACCACCCTGTGCGCGATGAACGAGGGTCAGCCCATCGGCACGACCGCCAGCGCCTTCGTCGCGGTTTCGCTGGAGCCGGCGCTTGTGTCGGTTTGCATTAAGCGCGGCTCTTGGACCTCGCGGCAGCTCCGCACCCTTGAGCGTCTCGGAATCTCATTCCTCGGCCACGGTCATGCGGCGACGGCCCGTCAGGTGGCGCAGGCGACAGGGGATCGCTTCCTGGAACTGCACTATGAAGAGGCCCCAAGCGGAGCCGTCTTCCTGGCGAATGCGACAGCTTGGCTCGAGTGCTCGATCGAAAACGAAATACCCGCCGGCGATCACGACATGGTCCTGTTCCGCCTTCAAGCCGCCGCCACTGACGGGGTCATGCCGTTGATCTTCCACTCCAGCGACTTTCACACGATCGCGCCCCTCGCAGTTAAGCCATGAAGCGGATTGCAGGTGTGAGGTACCGTCCAAATCCTGCTCCCGCACCCACTACTACAGTATCATCGCCGTCCTGGTTCATCAGGGCGGCGATTTTGCCTTTTACGGCCAGTGCAAAGCGGCCCCGTTCCGGCAGCGGCGTGACCACGACCATCTCAATCAACCGGCGCGTCAGGTCGCGAGCCTCGGTCGCCGCTTCGTTGTCGCTGAGGTGGAGGGCCTGAGTGAGGTCGCCCACCATCGGGAATGCGTCGCGTCCAGAACTTCGACAGACTTCATCGTCTCTGAGAAGACAGGAAGGTTCTAAAGATCGCGCCAATAGTCGTAGAGAGCCGATCGGGGCCGTCGGATCAGAATGGCGCGCAGGCTGTCGGCCGTGTGGCGTCCTTCGGCGTCAGTCGAAATCGGGCGATCGGTCATGTTTGGCTCCCGTGCGTGAAGGGCCAATGGACCGAAGGCGGGTTCGTTGCGGAGATCGATGAAGTGACGGGTATCCGACAGCCGGACCCCTCATCCGCTCCGCCGGTTTGCCAGAGACCCGCAAACCGAAGGAGATCGACATGATCAACAACGATGACGTCTGGCGCGACGTGTTCGTGACCGGCTTGAAGAACGCCCATGCCGTGGAGCATCAGGCCCTGGCCCTGATGGATCGGCAGATCGACCGCGCTAGAAATTTCATGGAGGTGGCGGAGAAGCTGAAGGCGCACCGGCTCGAAACCGAGCAGCAGATTTCACGGCTTGAGCAGATCCTTTCGGGCCTGGACGAGAGCCCGTCAGGTCTGAAGGACGCCGCCATGTCCATGAGCGGCAATATGGCCGCCCTGGGTCACACCTTCGCCGAGGATGAGATCCTCAAGAACGCTTTCGCCAACTTCGCTTTCGAGAACTATGAGGTCGCCGCCTATAAGGGACTGATCGTCCTGGCCCAGCATGGCGGCTACTCTGTCGCCCTGGACCCGCTGAACGCCTCGCTGGACGAAGAAGCGCGCATGGCGGCCTGGGTGGACCAGAGCCTGCCGGCCCTCACCGAAAAATTCCTCATGCTGAAGCGCGCAGGCGAAAACCCCAGCCGCTGATCGCCGTCGCAAGGAGACGCGAGATGTTCATGCACAACAAGAAGCTGATGTACACGGTGCGGGTTTCGGAACCCAATCCGGCCCTGGCGACCCTGATGCTGGAGCAGTTCGGCGGACCGCAGGGCGAACTGGCGGCGGCGATGCGCTACTTTACGCAGGGTTTGGCGGACGAGGACGTCGGCCGCCGCGACATGCTGATGGATATTGCGACCGAGGAGCTCAGCCACCTCGAAATCATCGGTTCGATCGTCGCCATGCTGAACCGCGGCGCCAAGGGGCGTCTGGCCGAGGCGGCGGAGGAGGAGGCCGATCTCTACGCCAGCATGACCTCGGGGGGCGAAAGCCACACCACGTCCATCTTGTATGGAGGCGGCGCGGCCCTGATCAATTCGGCGGGCGTGCCCTGGACGGCGGCCTATGTGGACTCGATCGGCGATCCGGCCTGCGACCTACGCTCCAACATTGCGGCGGAGTCGCGGGCCAAGATCGTCTATGAGCGGCTGATCAACGTCACCGACGACCCGGGGATCAAGGACGCCCTGACGTTTCTGATGACGCGTGAGGTCGCCCATCAGAAGTCGTTTGAGAAGGCGCTTTACGCCATCCCCGCCAACTTCCCGCCGGGCAAGCTGCCGGGCCATCCGGACTTCGCCGACAAATACTACAACATGTCCCAGGGCGAGGGCGATGCATCCGGACCGTGGAACACGGGCGAGCAGTGGGACACCGTCGACGAGCGCGAAGCTCAAATGGCTGTCGACGGCGGGGACGGCCGCGCCGAGGTGGCGCTTTCGGTCGACGAAGAAAAGGCGGTGGAGACCTTCGCCGCCCGCACGCGTTCCGAACCCGAATTCGATCCGCTGACCGGCGCGGACCTCGGGGCCGGCCCAGGGGCCGGGCGAACTCGGCCTATCCCCGCCGTCCCGCCTGGCTAGGCGCTGGGGTTTCACATCAAAAAGGGGAGGCGGGGGTTCGCGGACGGACGATACGAAACATCGTCGCATCCGCGGAGCGGCCGGCGCGTCAGGCGTCGGCCGTATCCATATCCGCCTCAAGAGTGTTGTCGGCCTTCGTTCCGAGAGGAGAAAACATGGACCATGAGATCGTCATTGTCGGCGGCGGCGCAGGCGGCCTGGAGCTCGCCGCACGGCTGGGGCGCGCGTTGGGCCGCAAGGAAGGTCCGCGACGCGTGCTGCTGATCGACCGGACCATCTTTCACCTGTGGAAACCCTCCCTGCACGAGGTCGCGGCCGGCTCGCTGGATTCGCATCAGGAAGGCCTGGCCTATCCGCTGCTGGCCCGGCGCAATCACTTCAGTTTCGCCTTCGGAGACCTGGAGGGACTGGACGTTGCTGAAAAGAGTCTAAGCCTGGCCGAAGTGCGGGACGACGACGGCCGGGTGTTCGGCGTCAGCGCCTTTGGCACAGATCTGGGGTTGCGGATAATGGAGGGATTGGGTCTCGTCGCAGTGACGTAAGGAACGCAGATGAGACCCAATCCCTCCAGCCCAAAATTGGCTGCCAAGCCCACCAAGAAGCCCGCCGAGGTGGTGGTGAAAGATATTCGCCGTGCCACACGCCGGCATTTCTCGGCCGAGGATAAAATCCGCATCGTGCTCGAAGGCCTGCGCGGCGAGGAGAGCATCGCTGAACTGTGCCGCCGCGAAGGCATCGCCCAGAGCGTGTATTATTCCTGGTCAAAAGAATTCCTTGAGGCTGGCAAACGCCGTCTGGCCGGGGACACGGCCCGTGCCGCCACCAGTGACGAGGTCAAGGATCTGCGCCGTGAAGCACTGGCTCTCAAGGAATGCGTGGCCGACCTGACGCTCGAGAACCGCCTGCTTAAAAAAAGCATGATCGCGGATGGGGGCGACCAAGAATGAGGTATCCCGCCGCAGAAAAGCTCGAGATCATCCGCCTCGTCGAGCAATCCCATCTGCCCACCCGACAGACGCTGGAGAAACTGGGCATCCCACGCCGCACCTTTGCCCGCTGGTATGCCCGCTACCTTGATGGTGGGCCTGAGGCGCTGGAAGACCGCCCCTCGGCGCCAAGCCGGGTATGGAACCGGCTGCCCGAGAATGTGCGCAAACAGATCATCGACATGGCGCTGGAGGAAAGCGAACTCTCGCCCCGCGAGTTGGCCACCAAATTTACCGATGAGAAGCAGTACTTTGTCTGCGAGGCCACGGTTTATCGCCTGCTCAAGGCACAGGATCTGATCGCCAGCCCAGCCTATATCGTCATCAAGGCCCGCGACGAGTTCCACACCAAGACGATGCGACCAAACGAGATGTGGCAGACCGACTTCACCTATTTCAAGCTGATCGGTTGGGGCTGGGTTTACCTCTCAACCGTGCTCGACGACTATTCCCGCTACATCATCTCGTGGAAGCTGTGCACCACCATGACGGCGGGCGATGTCACCGACACGCTGGACTTGGCGCTGGCCGCATCAGGTTGTGACAGCGCCACCGTGCTGCACATGCCGCGCCTGCTCTCGGACAATGGCCCGAGCTATGTCGCGGGCGAACTGGCCGCCTATATCGAGGCCCAGTCCATGAGCCACGTGCGCGGCGCCCCCTTTCACCCCCAGACACAGGGCAAGATCGAGCGCTGGCACCAGACCTTGAAAAACCGCATCCTACTGGAGAATTATTACCTGCCCGGCGATCTCGAAGCCCAGATCGAAGCCTTCATCGAGCACTACAACCACCAGCGCTATCACGAAAGCCTGGGCAATGTGACGCCCGCAGATGCCTACTTTGGCCGCGATCGGCAGATCCACGCCCAGCGCGCCGCCATCAAGAAACAGACCATCGAACATCGCCGCTTGCAGCACCGCAAGCTCGCCGCCTAAAAGCCAACCCCTGACGAGGCCCGCTCTCCGTTAACGCCACGCCAAACCTGCGCCAAATGTTTCGACGACGGACAATTGAAGCAGAACCGCCCAGATTCACGCCGGATGACTGGTGGTTTCGTACCGTTGCTGTTGGGGTTCCCCAGGAACTTGTCGGTGAAAACGCCTTTAGGGTCGCCGCCGACGGCCTCATTGCCTGTCTGAAGGCGCTGAAACCGCAAGACAGCGCGCTGATCGACCGAACGGCCAAGACCGTGGCCGATGCGGGGAGCCAGTGTCGTTTCCTGCTGAAGGTCAAGGATTCAGCCCGTCAGCTTGTGGAGATTTCGACGACGATCGGAAGCGGGTCTGAGCCGTCGCTGCTCTATGTCGCGGTGACTGAAAAGGCGACTGGGGCCTATCGAGAGGCGCCCCCGGCAAAACTGAGAAGCTATGACGATGGCGTCTACCTGGCCGGCAAGGTCAAGATCGCCCGACGCGGCGTTGACCTCATTCCTCGAACGTCGACGTTATCGCGCCTGGTGGTGGACCAAAATCCCGACGCCGCGACGTGGAGCGCGGATGCGTTGGCGGAGGCTGAACGCCCGGTGTTATCCTCGCTGCTGCGATTTAGATGACCCTGTAGAATTGGCGAAGGACGACGGTGCCGGATCTCAATGCTCTTTTCCCGTTTCCCTATGCTCATTGGTATGCGGCAAGCCTGTTTCTTGATGCCGGGCGTCCGAGGGCGGAGGTTCTAGCCCGGCTCGGCGCAAGGCTTGATCAATGGCGGCAATGCAATGAACGCTACAGACAGCTTCATTTCGCCAATACGAGTTGGGTCGCCAGTGCTTACCGGCATGACGGCCTTCCCGCCCCCGAGGAAGATCGGAAACTCTTCAATCATCTGAGAGCCCATGACGGCTTGGATCTAGTTATCTCTGGTTCGTTCAGCATGCGCCGGGAGCTTGGGGCGCTGCGACAAGCGATCGAGGCTGATCCGCGTATCGGCCCTTTCGCGAATTCCGATTGGATCGCGCATTACATTTGCGAGCGATGCTTCCCGACCATCCGCTATGTGCATGATGGCGCTCATGTCTTCGTGGACGGCGAGCCGATCTCTGACCGCAATGGCGCGGCGCTGAACGGGGTCGATCCCTCGAGCTTTCGTCAGCTTGGCGACCGGTGGTTTCGCGACGACAGCCGTGTTTACGGGCAAGGCGAGACGTCCACGAAGCGCTTCTGGTTTGTCGCGCGCGGGGCTGATCCAGACAGCTTTCTTGTGTTGAATGAACGTTATGGAGCGGACAAGGCCGCAGGTTACTACATCACCAATCTTCGGCTGCCGACGGAAGAACCCGGTACATTCGGGATCGTCTCCTACTATTACGGGAGGGGACAAAAGCCCGGTATCCATGTGTGGGAGAGCCACTACGCAAAGGACAGCCGTAAGGTCTATGCTTATGGCGTCGCAATCGAAGGCGCAGATGCGCCGAGCTTTCATTCCATTGGCGATGAAGGCCAATATTTTGCAGACAAAAAACAGCATCTATTGGGAGAATAAACCGATCCTGGGCGCGGATCGAGACAGCTTCACCTGCGCCTCTGACGCCGGCCAATATCGCGCCTATGACAAAGACCGGCCATACTATGCGGGGCAGCCTCAATCCGTTTCAGGCGAATTCGATCACTGGAGCCGCTATTTTGAGGAACGCCCTGAAATCGCCGATGGCTGGTGGCGCAAGGAAAAGGCCCGGCGAGAGGCTGCACCCCAATCGACCGATCAACTGACGCCGGTCGGCGGCCCCTTCTACAGCGACGGGACCAGAATCCTGGTCAAGCCGGAGGCGCCGTGTGACGGTGAATGGGTGTCGCTCGATCATTTTGATCATGACAGCTTCCGCCATCTCACGGATGTTTTCGGGCGGGACAGGCACGGGCTGCGTTACTTCACGCCGGGGCTGGAACGGTACGGACAGGAGCCTGTGAAGAGGGCTGACCCCGCAAGCTTTGAGATTATTGACGGCCCGTGGTTCAGAGACAAACGGCAAGCCTACTATTTTGACAGCAAAGTCCCAATGTCGGAGCTGGCCATCGTCAGGGCCGACATGACGAGCTTCGAGGTGCTCGGCGGCGCCTATGCCCGTGATGCGAACGGGCTGATCGTGGAAGGCGCGCGCAAGCGCAATATTGACGATGCTGCGGCCGTGAAGGCGCTCGGACACACATTTGCGCGCATGGGAGAAACGCTGCTCTATCGCGGCAAGCCGGTCGCCAAACCCGGCAAGATCGACCCAGACACGGCGCGCGGCGTACATGACCAGCTCTTGATCGATGCAAACGGCCACATGCTGTTTAGAGGAACCTATCGCAAGCCGATCGCAGACCTTGATCCCGCCACGCTTACATTCCTCAACCGGGCGTTCGCCGTAGACGCGCATCACGCCTATGCACTGACCGATAGCGGATTGTTATTATGCGGCGAAATCGACCGCGATCTTGTCCAGCCGGCCGGGCCATATGCGGTGCGTGTCGCAAAAGCGCGGTTCCATGTTTCCAGTGGGCAGCTAAAGCGGATGCCTCTGGAGGAAGACGGCGTGTAATGGATCCGCCGCAAATAAAGCACCTGCGTAGGATGGTGTTTGGGGGGAGGCAGCGTAAGAACTCATCGTGAGCAAGATCACTGCAATCGACGATGCTGGCGTGGTCCGAGCCGTTTTGGCAGGCCGAGTTCTCGGCTGAAACGCGACGCCGGAAACGAAGAAAGGCCCGCCCTCCGAAGAGAGCGGGCCAGGGGCGATGTCCTTACGAGTCGACTCGAACCAGCCTCTTCAAGCAGTCTTGCATTACAACGGCAGCGCCCTGTTCACAGGCGCTGCCATAACCTTGCCCAGCCTCAGCACAGGCAGTTACGGCAGCATCGTACTGCCGCATGCATGCTTGCGGGCTGGCGTTGGCGGCGGGGACACCGACCAGCATTGAACCTGCAAGCGTGCCAGCGATTGCGAGCTTCTTGATCATATTTTCCTCCCATGCGGCTCCAATGCCGTCCAAGACGTTTGCGAAACGGTGATTCTCGAACAATGACATCCGCGTGAGAAAGGCTGCGCCGGGAGCGGGCGATTGGCGCGCAGTCTTGCAATCCGGGCTCGCATTCCCATCTAGGATGCGAGCCTCGGCTCATTAGGCCCGTCTGAGTCCCAATGTGGCAGACGGGTTTTCCTATGCCCGTCAGCCAGCCTGGCGGCACGCACCACCCAGAAACGAAGAGCGCGCCCCACCGGTGTAGGGAGATTGGGCGCTTAATGGCCTAAGAGGCGAAGCGGATAGCTGCAGGTGGCGGATCAGACGTTAGGATTTCTGCCAAGCTGAACCTCCCGATGCCGGAAGCACGTCGTCTGGTGGTCGTTGACCATGCCGACCGCCTGCATGAAGGCGTAGCTGATGACGGGGCCGCAGAATTTGAAACCGCGCGCCTTCAGGGCCTTGGCCATGGCATGGCTTTCGGCGGTCTGGGGCGGGGCCTCGCGGAAATGGTCCCACTGGTTCACCAGCGGTTGGCCGCCGACGAAGGACCACAGCCAGGCTGAGAAATCCTCGCCGCTATCCCTCATGTCCAGCCAGATGCGGGCGCCGTTGACGGCGGCGTCGATCTTGGCGCGTGAGCGGATGATGCGCGGGTCGGCCAGCAGGCGCGCGCGGTCCGCCTCGCCATAGCGGGCGACGATCTCGGGATCGAACCCGTCGAAGGCCTCGCGCATCCCCTCGCGCTTTCTCAGGATGGTGATCCAGGCCAGCCCGGCCTGAAAACCGTCCAGCACCAGCTTCTCCCATAGGGCGCGGGCGTCGTACTCGGGCACGCCCCATTCGGTGTCGTGATAGGCGATGTAGAGCGGGTCCGTCGTCCCGCACCAGCCGCAGCGGCCTTCAGCCTTTTCGGATTCGGTCATGGCGCGATGTTGCTGGAATGTTCTGGCGGCGCAAGCGAAAAGGCCCGACGTTTCCGCCGGGCCTTCATGGGGTTGTGCGGGGCGTCCTATAGCCGCTCGACCGTGAAGCCGCGCGCGGTCAGCATGTCGATGACGCTGTCCTGATCCATCAGGTGAGCGGCGCCGACGGCGACGAAGGCCGTGCCTGAACCCTTCATCATCGCCTCGATCTGGCGGGTCCAGTCGCTGTTGCGGTCGATCAGGGCGGCGCGGTGGATGTCTTCATGCACGTCGCGGGTGTTGGCGCGGTTCAGACGGCCCGTTTCGGCGATGTCGCCTTTCAGCCAGGCGGCCACGGTTTCATCCAGGTTGGCGACGATGCGGTCGGTGTTGCGGACAAAGTGGTTCAGATAGGCGACCTGGGCCTCTTCGCTCATGCCTGCGATCAGGCGCACCTGGATGTCGGCGGTCTCGAAGCCGTGTAGCGCCTTACCTTCGGAGCGGGCGCGATCCATCAGCGTCTTGTCGACGCCCGCTTCAGATCGATAGCCGGCCTCGGTCGGGCCGGACATGGAGATCATGAAGGCCGCCAGCCAGGGGCGGTAGGCGTCCAGGGCGGCCGCGCTGGCGCCGTTCGCTTGGGCGACCTTGTCGAAGGCGGCGAAGTCCTCGGCCGACAGGATCGACGACAGGGGGCGGGACGGATCAACGCCGTGCTGCTGGATCACAGGCATAACTACGGCCTGATCGTCCTGGTCGGCGATCTCGACCCAGATGTCCGAGGCGCTGGCGAAGGCGGCGTCCACCTTGTCCGAGCCCCAGGCCGTGCCGGGTCGCAACAGATGGACCGTGCCGAACAGATAGACGGTGGAGTCCGCGTCCTTGACCACCCACAGCGGCGGACCGGCGCCCTCGGCGCGGGGGATGGGGGCGACGGCGGGGGCGGGCGCAGCCTGTTCGGCGTGGGCGACGCCGGGCGCGGCGGCCAGGGCGGCGGAGGCGGCCAGCGCCGCCAGAATGCCGGCGGCGAAGCGCGAGACATGGTTGGCCGATTGGCCCATGCGGCGTGCGAGGGTCATTGCAGTGTCCTTGGATTGTAGGGGGGGCAGGCGTCGCCGAGCTCAGATGCGGGCGACGGAAAGCTCGTCAGCACAGGGGCTGGGAGCGGGAAGACGAGGCGTGAAGAGGGATCAGCGGGCGACGATCTGGGCGACGGCGGCCGCCGGGGTTTCGGCGGAGCGGCCGAAGGTCGGCACGGCCTGGACGGCCAGGCTGATCAGCAGGGCGCCGCAGACGCCCATGGCGAAGCCCGAGAAACGGTCGGCGGCGGTCGAGAACAGGTTGAACATGATGACGGTCCTTTGGATTTCGATGTGTCGATTGAGATGAGAAGGGCAGGCGGGGTCAGGCGATGAAGATGGCTTCGATCGGCTGGCCGAAGAGGCGGGCGATGCGGAAGGCCAGCGGCAGGGACGGGTCGTAGCGGCCCTTCTCCAGCGCCTGGACGGTCTGGCGCGAGACGCCGAGGCGTTCGGCCAGATCGGCCTGGGTCCAGTCGCGCTCGGCGCGGAAGACCTTGAGGCGGTTGATGAAGGCGCTGGTCATCGGCGGGCGATCCACCAGCCGCACCAGGCGATCCCGTAGCCGACGGCCTGGGCGGCGAAGGCGGCGGCGACGCCCAGGGCGATCAGGGCCGCATCGGTGCGCGGCACGGCGGCGGGCAGCAGGTTCACCCCTGCGAGGGCGGCGATGACGACGGCCGCGCCGCCGCCGATGAAGCCCAGGTTGCCGCCCCACCACCAGGCCCATTTGTGGGCTTCCTTGGCGGCCTCATCCAGCGCGCGCCACCAGTAGAGGGTGTGCAGGGCCAGGAAGACGGCCAGCCCGGCGGCCAGGACGACGACGCCAATCGATGGCGCGCGGCCCCAGGCTTCAGGCCAGAACGGCGTGGCGGAGGCAGCGCTGACCCCGACCACGGTCAGGGCGCACAGGACGACGGTCAGGTCGTCCAACTTCTTCTTGTCGGCGGCGACGGCGCCGGCGGCGGTGGTGATTTCGGTGTTCATGACAAGCTCCCCTGTCGTGTTGACAAGTGAGCTTTACCAATGAGGTCGCGTTTTCGTCAAGCAACTTTTACATCGCGACAAGCAGATTTTCCGTTCTGTCGGATTTTCCCTTACAAATTAGGGATCCAGTCAGGCTTCTCGACCCGCACGGGGCGGCCCTCGACGGTCAGATCGCCGTCCATGCGGTCCAGCCGCATCAGGGCGATGGCGCGTCCCTCGGCGCCGGTCATGACTTCCCCCGCGCGCAGTTCGCCTTTCAGCACCTCGACGCCGCGTTCGGGAGCGGGGCCCTCGAAGGTGATGGCCATCATGCGGTTCTTGATCGTGCCGCGCCGCTTCATGCGCGAGGTCGTCTCCTGACCGATGAAGCAGCCCTTGTGGAAGTCGATGCCGTTCAGAAGGTCGAAGTCCGCCTCGATCGGATAGGTCTTGTCCATCAGGGCGTCTTCGGTCGGATCGGGCACCCCCAGGGCCAGGCGGTGCGCCTGCCAGTCGGCCTCGACCGCGTCGGTCTCGCTCTGATCGCCCCAGCGGCGACCGCCCAGGCCGGGCAGGCGCGGGTCGGCGACGAAGCCCTCGGGAACATCCGCGCCCCAGGCGACGAAGACCGCGTCGGGGATGGGCATGACCTCGACCTGGGCGCGCAGCTTGTAGAGGCTCAGCCGCTGGACCAGAGCGTCGCGCCGTTCGGCCGCGACGTCCAGGACGACGCCGCCCTCTTCGCCCCAGATGAACAGGTCGAACAGCAGCCGTCCCGGCGGCGACAGCAGGGCGCCGAAGCGAAGCTCGCCCGGTTGCAATGTCTCCACATCCTGGGTCAGCAGATTGTGCAGGAAGGGGCGGGCGTCGGGGCCGCTGACGCGGATCAGGGCGCGACTATCAAGACGGGCGATGGACATAAGGCCAAGATAGGCAGGCGGGGCGCCGTCCTCCAGCCCGGCCGCCCTCCTTAAGTGGAGCAGACGCGAAAAAGGCTGCGGGACGTCTCCCGCAGCCTTTCGAAGGTCGGCGCCTGTCTGGCTTACCAGCGGCGGCCGTTGTGGTCGCGGCGCTCATAGCGGATCTTGGCCGACAGGGCGTCGTAGCGGCGGTCCAGCTCCATGCGTTCGCGGCGGCTCAGGCCGTCGCGCTGATAGGCGCGCTCCAGCCGCACCAGGCTGTTCAGCTCGTTCTTCAGGCGGCTGGCCTCGCGGACGCTGAGCTGGCGGGTGCGGACGCCCTGGTCGATGCGGCGGTCCAGATTGTATTTGCGCTGGTGGATCGACCGCCAGCCGTCGTGGCGGCTCTCGTAGACCGGCGCGTGGCGATAGGATTGCGCGGCGGCGGGCAGGGCGGCGCCGAGGGCGACGGCGGCCGTCGTCGCGGCCAGGACGGGGATCATCAGGGTTTTGAACTTGGCCATGGTCGGGCTCCTTCATCTGGACGCAACCGATCGGCTGCGTTGACGCCAGATGACCCCGCCGCGCCTGAGCCGCGTCTGAACGGCGCGCTTCAGATAGGGTTCATCAGCGTGACATTGTGGTCATGCTGGGCGGTTCGCGTGTGAAACCGCGACGGAGATTCCATCCCTCGACGTTCCTCTTTGGACTGAACACCGGTAGACTGCGCGTTCAGCCGCTGTTCAGAGGCCCTGATTTAGACCGCGATCCATGATGCGTATTCGAGCCCTTCTTTTGGCCGGCCTGATCGCCCTCGTCCCGTTGACGGACGCGGCGGCTCAGTCGCGCGGCCGCGACCGGGATCGCGACGATGATCGCCGGGAGCAATTCCGCAGCTCCTCCGGACCGAACTATCCGGGGCAAGGCCTGCGCGACATGCCGCGCGGCGACAGCGGCCCGCGCGCCAATCCCGGCGACGTGGCGCGCCGCGTCCAGTCGGGCCGTCCCGGCCGGATGCTGGGCGTGCAGGAGCGCGGCGGCGACTATGTGGTGCGCTGGGAATATCCGGGCGGCCGCGTGTCGGACATCCAGGTTGACGGCCGCTCCGGCCGGGTTCGCGGGGACGACTGAATGCGGGTTCTGCTTGTCGAGGACGACGTCGATCTGTCGCGCCAGCTGAAGACCGCCCTGACCGACGCCGGATACGCCGTCGACCACGCCCCGGACGGCGAGGAAGCCTGGTTCCTGGGCGACACCGAACCCTATGACGTGGTGGTGCTGGACCTGGGCCTGCCCAAGATCGACGGCGTGTCGGTGCTGGAGCGCTGGCGCCGTGAAGGCAAGGCGACGCCGGTGCTGATCCTGACCGCGCGCGGCGCCTGGTCGGACAAGGTGGCGGGCTTCGACGCCGGGGCCGACGACTATCTGACCAAGCCCTTCCATACGGAAGAACTGCTGGCGCGCTTGCGCGCCCTGCTGCGCCGCTCGGCCGGCCATGCGGCGGCGACGCTGAGCTGCGGCGGACTGCGCCTGGACCCGCGCGCGGCGCGGGCCACGGTCAACGGCGAGCCTCTGCGCCTGACCAGCCTGGAGTATCGCCTGCTGCACTATCTGATGATGCATCAGGGCCGGGTCATCAGCCGGACTGAACTGGTCGAACACCTCTACGATCAGGATTTCGACCGCGACTCCAACACCATCGAGGTCTTCGTCGGCCGCCTGAGGAAGAAGATCGGGGCCGACCGTATCGAGACCGTGCGTGGCCTGGGCTATCGCCTGTCGCCGCTGGCCGGCGAGAGCGACGCGGCCTGAGCGCCGCATGACGGGCCAATCCCGAAGCCAGACCAAGCCTGATCGCGCGCAATGGGGCCGCTGGTTCGGTCGGCCCGGCCGCTCGCTGACGCGGCGGCTGATCTGGCTGGCGGCGGCGTGGATTCTGATCGCCCTGGCGGCGGCGGCCGTGGTGCTGACCGCGGTGTTTCAGGAGTCGGCCCTGCGCCGCCTGGGCAATATCCTGGGCGACACCATCGACGAGGCGGTGGTGGCCGCCACCATAACGCCCGAGGGCGAGGTCTTCATCGGCGAGATTCAGGACGCCCGCACCCAACGCCTGCTGTCCGGAAAATACTGGATGGTGGCCGAGCCGACGCCGACGGGCGGGATGCAGGTTCTGGCGCACTCGGCCTCTCTGGGCGAGGCGGAGCTAGAGCACGGCCCTGACCTGACCAACCGGCTGCGCTCGGCCTTCGGCCAGACCATCAGCTACAACGCCGAGGACGGCCCCAAGGGCGAGCCCCTGCGCATCGCCGCCAGCATGAAGCAGCTGCCCGGCCGCGACCGGCCGGTGATCTTCTTCGCCGGGATCGACCGCTCGGACGTCGACGCCGACACCCGACAGTTCGCCACCGTCACCTGGATCGCTATGCTGCTGCTGGGGGCGGGGTTGGTGACGGCGGTCTTCATCCAGGTGCAGGTGGGCCTGCGACCGCTCTTTGATTTGGGCGACGAGATTTCCGACGTGCGCCAGGGCCGCTCGCATCGGGTCGAGGGCGCCTATCCGGTCGAGATCCAGCCCCTGGCCGAACAGGTCAATCGCTTGCTGGCGCACAATCAGGAAACGGTCGAGCGTCAGCGCACCCACGTCGGCAACCTGGCCCACGCCCTGAAGACTCCTCTGGCCGTCATGCTGGCCGAGGCCGGGACGCAGGAAGGACCGCTGCCGGACCTGATCCGCCGCCAGACCAAGGTGATGCAGGATCAGGTCGACCACCACCTGCGCCGCGCCCGCGCCGCCGCCCGCGCCGCCCACGGCCTGGGCGAGCGCACCACTGTCGCCGAGGTGCTGGACGAGATGGCCGTCATGCTGGAGCGGGTGTTCGAGACCAAGGGCGTCGAGATCGACTGGCGCGCCCCTGACGACCTGGCCTTCCTGGGCGAGCGTCAGGACTTGCAGGAGATCTTCGGCAATCTGATCGAGAACGCCGCCAAATGGTGCCGCCGCCGGGTCCGCATCTCGGCCGGGCCGTCGACGCCGGGCCAGATGATCGCCGTGGTCGAGGACGACGGCCCCGGCCTGCCCGCCGACCAGCGCGACACGGCTCTGAAACGCGGCACCCGCATGGACGAGGACACGCCCGGCACAGGTTTGGGCCTGTCGATCGTCGACGAACTGACCCGCGCCTACGGCGGTCGCGTCACCCTAGGCGACAGCGACATGGGCGGCCTGAAGGTGGTGCTGGAGCTGCCCGCGGCGGAAGGGTGAGGGCGTAGAGGCGCGGAGACGGGCGTCCGAGGCCGCGGGACACGAAGTGATCGGACTATGAAGTCGCCAGTAGCCATTGATGCTTCTCCAAGCCTTCGCCCTGAGAGCGAAGTCCTATCCAGCACCTGGAACGACTTTCCCCCTCGCATCACGAGGAAGGTCCGATTTTAAGTGCTTGCAGCGGAGGCCCTTAGAATCGCAGCGGTGTGCCGATTCTTCATCAAAGGATTCAGCGCTGCCCGACTCGCTCTCTGTACAGGGATGGCGCGTGCCGCGCGCCTGGCGTCATGCTTCGTGAATCCAACGCCAAATTTTCGAAGGTGCCCTTAATCTCTAAGCTTGCGGGAACTGTATCTCGACACTAAGGCACACAGTGTGGCGATCGATGTTGGTCGATTTTTTGCACGTGCGGGGGAGCGACATGCGCCTTTTCTCAATGGTTATTGCCGTCCTGACGACAAGCGCGTTGGCCGCCTGCGGCGGTGGAGGTGGAGGCGGCATGGATCCGATCGTCCCGATCACACCTCCGCCGAGCAACAGCAGCATCACCAATTTAACGGTGAGTCAGACATTTAACGCTGTAGGTAACAACCAGCAGGCCGTTTTTGACCTCCGCAACGGGACGGTGGTGTCTGCAAGCGGCAGTTCGGCCAATCTACAGGTGGCCTATGACGCCGCTCTGAAGAGCTACACGGTCTTCGTGAATGGTGAAAGCGCGACCTTCCGTCCGTCTGACCAGAAATCCAACATTCAAGGAGAGGCAAAGTACGAGCAGCGCAGTGCAGATGGCGCCCAGTTGCTGACCCTTGTGACCACGCCCTATTCAAGTTCGATCAGTAACCGCTATGTCGGCATGGGCTATTGGCAACGTTTCTCGTCGGCGGATGGTCGCCAGAACGACCGCTTCAGCACCTTCGTCTATGGTCTGGATACGCCTGCATCCGCGATGCCGCGCACCGGGACCGCGCGCTACAGCATTGACGTCTTCGGCGTGACGGCTGCTCCCGGATATGAGCCTGTCGTCTATCAAGGCGATGGCAGTTTTGACGTGGACTTCCTAGGCTCAGGACCCATTGAATTGCGGCGTGCGATCTGATTCAGGCTCCTGAGGAGTCTGGATTATGAGCGATCTTTATTGGCTGACGGACGAGCAGATGGCTCGGCTGGAGCCCTATTTCCCTAAGAGCCACGGCAAACCTCGGGTGGATGATAGACGGGTGTTGAGCGGGATCATCTTCGTCAACCGCAACGGCCTGCGCTGGCGCGATGCGCCGCCAGCCTACGGGCCTCACAAGACGCTCTACAATCGCTGGAAGCGGTGGAGCGAGGCTGGCGTCTTCGTTCGGATGATGGAGGGCCTGTCTGGCGCACAGGCCGAGCGCCGGACCGTCATGATCGATGCCACCTATCTAAAGGCGCACCGTACGGCTTCGAGCCTGCGGGTAAAAAAGGGGGCCTCGGGCGACTGATCGGACGGACCAAAGGCGGGATGAATACCAAGCTGCACGCCGTCACCGATGCGAATGGACGCCCCATTAGCCTGTTTGTGACGGCTGGTCAGGTCAGCGACTACACCGGCGCGGCGGCTCTTCTGGATAGTCTACCCCGAGCCCAGTGGCTGCTGGGCGATAGGGGCTATGACGCGGATTGGTTCAGGGACGCCTTGGAAGCCAAGGGGATCACACCTTGCATCCCCGGACGTAAAACCCGCACCGAGCCCATCCGGTATGACAAGCGCAGATACAAACGACGCAACCGCATCGAAATCATGTTCGGTCGTCTGAAAGACTGGCGACGCGTTGCCACGCGTTATGATCGGTGCCCGAACGTCTTCCTCTCCGCCATAGCCCTCGCCGCTACAGTGCTCTTTTGGCTATGAGTCCTGAGCCTAGGCTCAGGACCCATTGAATTGCGGCGTGCGATCTGATTCAGGCTCCTGAGGAGTCTGGATTATGAGCGATCTTTATTGGCTGACGGACGAGCAGATGGCTCGGCTGGAGCCCTATTTCCCTAAGAGCCACGGCAAACCTCGGGTGGATGATAGACGGGTGTTGAGCGGGATCATCTTCGTCAACCGCAACGGCCTGCGCTGGCGCGATGCGCCGCCAGCCTACGGGCCTCACAAGACGCTCTACAATCGCTGGAAGCGGTGGAGCGAGGCTGGCGTCTTCGTTCGGATGATGGAGGGCCTGTCTGGCGCACAGGCCGAGCGCCGGACCGTCATGATCGATGCCACCTATCTAAAGGCGCACCGTACGGCTTCGAGCCTGCGGGTAAAAAAGGGGGCCTCGGGCGACTGATCGGACGGACCAAAGGCGGGATGAATACCAAGCTGCACGCCGTCACCGATGCGAATGGACGCCCCATTAGCCTGTTTGTGACGGCTGGTCAGGTCAGCGACTACACCGGCGCGGCGGCTCTTCTGGATAGTCTACCCCGAGCCCAGTGGCTGCTGGGCGATAGGGGCTATGACGCGGATTGGTTCAGGGACGCCTTGGAAGCCAAGGGGATCACACCTTGCATCCCCGGACGTAAAACCCGCACCGAGCCCATCCGGTATGACAAGCGCAGATACAAACGACGCAACCGCATCGAAATCATGTTCGGTCGTCTGAAAGACTGGCGACGCGTTGCCACGCGTTATGATCGGTGCCCGAACGTCTTCCTCTCCGCCATAGCCCTCGCCGCTACAGTGCTCTTTTGGCTATGAGTCCTGAGCCTAGGTGGAGAATTTGCAGCTCATTCTTATCTGCAAGAAACCGCGCTATTAACGGGCCAGGGCATTGTCGGGGGCGGCATCGAGATGGCCGCAAGCGGCCGCTTGAGCAGTGGCGACGGCTCGTTCTCGGGTTACGCCACGGTCGGTTCGTTCAACGCCAATACGGCGGGGACTATTTCAGGGCGATTTTTTGGACCCGGAAGCGAAGAGGTGGGGGCCAGCTTCAGCACGTCCAATGCGGATGGGGCGACGGCCGTAGGAAGCTTTACGGGGCAGCGCGACGGAGCGGCGGGCGTGAACTTGCGGATGACAGACATCGCCGTGCCGCAAGTCTTCTATGCCAGCGGCCGCGCCTTGTTGGTTGACAGGGCCTCGCCGTCGAATGTCGTCCATAGCGTATCGCAGATTCCCTTGGTCGGTCAGTTCAATGATCGCACAAACGGCAATTTCAGCTTTGGTCCGGGCCTTTCCTCTATGGCCGGGGGCAATTTTACGGCTGCAGACATCGTGACGGGCGACGATCCGAACTTTGTTCACTACGCAAAGACGTTCGGTGCTCAGGATGTCAAAATGCAACTGTACAAGCTGGGATCGTCGAATGCAGAGCTCGCGTTGACCTATGTCGGCCTGGGGCGGTGGGCCAGTCAGGTCAACAATCCTGGAAGTGTGGAGTTTCAGCGACATCACTTCGTGTACGGCCTGGCGACGCGCGACAGCATGCTCACTCGCCGCACGGGCAGCGCGCGTTACGAAGGCGTCGTCTATGGCGCTGGAGCTAACCGGACAACCGGGGCCATGTACGATGTGGGCGGGACATCCAGCTTTGATGTGGACTTCTCCAAACAGGCCTACACCGGCGCCCTGGTCTTGAACAGCAAGGCATCGGGGCAAATGCTGGATTTTGGTCGCTATGAATTCGGCGGCCGACTCTTTTGGAATGGCAATACGGGCTCGATTCTCGAGGGCGATGCAGAGATCGGCCAGATCAGCACACGCTTCTACGGTCCTACCGGAGAGGAACTGGCGGGTGATTTCCACATCTATGCGCCCGAGCGCGTGCAGACGGGCGGACTCGTTATCAACGGCGTGACCGTGGCGCGTCGCCAGTGACGTCAGGGGAAGCCAGGCCCGTTCGCTGGCGTCACAGGTTTTGTTGCGGAGCGGCAACGGCGGCGCTGATCGCTTTCGCCCCGGAAGCGGCCTCTGCGCAGGATGTGGTGGAAGGGGTCAGCGCCGCCCAACTTTTCGCCTTAGCCGACGCTCGCAAGGCGGCCGACTTCGCTGTAGACGCGATCGCCATCTATGAGGCGTTGGCCAAGGACGCTGACGCCGATATTCGGGCCGAGGCGCGCTATCGGCATGGGCTCTTGCTCGCCGATACGGGCCGATACGTCGAGGCGGCGGTGATGTTCCGTGCCCTGCTGGACGAAAAGCCGGAAGTTTTGGCGGCCCGGCTGGAGCTGGCGCGGATGCTAGCCGCCATCGGGCGCGAACAGGAGGCCCGCCGCGAACTGCGTCAGGCGCAGGCCTCGGGCGTTCCCGATGAAGCCGCCGCCATGGTCGATCGCTTCGCCCGCGCCCTGCGTAGTCAGAAACGCCTCGGTGGCGTCTTCGAAATCGCCGTGGCGCCCGACAGCAATATCAACCGCGCCACTGAGGCGCGGATACTGGACACGGTCATCGCTCCCCTGACTCTGTCTGATGATGCTCGGGCGCGTTCTGGCGCTGGACTTCGCGCCATGTCCCAGGTCTTTGGACGGTTGCCCGTGACCGAAGGGTGGTCGCTCATCCCACGTGGAGCCGTGCAGGGCAGCGTCTACAGGCAGAGCCAGTTCAACGATGTTTCCGCTTCGGCGCTGCTGGGCGTGGAACGACGCGGCCAAGCGAACCGTTTCACCGCATCCGTAGGTCAGACTTGGCGCTGGTTGGGAAACGAGCCCTATGCCCAAACCTCGGCCGTAGCCTTCGACTGGGTGCGGGCGATGGACGCGCGTTCGCAGTTGATCACTTCATACAGCGTCAGCGCAGCTCGATACGACGTCAACCCGCTGCAGGATGGGTACATCCACGACCTGTCGGCGGCTTACGAGCGGGCGCTGGACGTGCGCTCGGGCGTTTCGTTTTCGGCCTCTATCACGCGGCAAGGCGCAGCAGATCCCGGCTATGCCAGCTGGGCAGGGGGGATGACTTTGGGAGGGTGGCGCGAAACGCGGTGGGGGACGGCCTTCGCTTCGGCAGGCTTGCGTCATACGGAAGGCGACGAGAGACTATTTCTTTTTCCCGACAAGCGTCGCGAATGGCTCGCCACAGGTCGTCTCGGCATGACGTTCCGCGCCCTCACGGCTTACGGCTTCGCTCCTACCGTTCGCGTCACGCTAGAGCGCAACAACTCGACCGTTGGGATTTACGATTATCGCCGGGTCGCCGCCGATATCGGCGTGTCGCGATCGTTCTGAATGTTCGCCCGGTTACGGTCTGAAACGACACAGATTACATTCAAGATGCAGCATTCGAGAGCGCCTCGGCGCTCCGCCTTTCAGAGGCCTGAAGCGCAGGATTCCACAGACCAGTGGATCTCGGCCGTTCTGGTGCAGGGCCCCGCTTTGTCAGGAACAGGGGCGTGACGTCTGTCTCGGCCGCCAGAGCAAGTCGCCGACTGGCCGTCAGGCTGAAGGTGCTGGCCTTGCCCTAGGCGCTGAACAGCACAGCGCTCACTGCGGACCTCTCCTCGCCTACGGCCAGCAGGCCCCTTGCACGTCGCGCGCCCGCACCAGCAGCAGGTCACGCGGCCGCATAGTTCATCTCATGCAGGCTCGGACCGTGCGGCCTGCTGTTGCAGCTTCAGTCGATGTGCAGGGTGCGGTCCAGGCTGAGGGCGCCGGGGCCGCGCGCAATCAGGTAGACGAGGGGGCCGGCCCATAACAGGTGCGTCGGCCAACCGCCGGGCGCGACGAATATCTGGATCACCAGGGTCATCAGCAACAGGCCGAGCGCCGCCGGACGTGTCAGCAGGCCCAGCACCAGCAGGATGGGCAGCAGATGTTCGGCATAGGTCGCGAGGTAGGCCGCCGTTTCAGGCGCCAGCAGCGGCACGCGGTATTCTTCGGCGAAGAGGTAGTGGGTTGAGGGCGACAGGGTCAGCCAACCTTCGACCTTGGTGCGTCCAGACATGAAGAATGGGGCGGCGACGCCCAGGCGCAAAAGAAGCGCCAGAAACCATTCGGGAACGGCCGTGGCGAAACGACGGTGCAGGCGGGCGAGGGCGGTCATGAAGGCGTACTCGGGCAAGAGGGGGACATGAAGACGCCGAAGGCGATCAGTTCGGCGAAGAGGGCGGGCATATCCACGCCGGGCTGGGCGGCCTGGGCCGCCATGGCGGAGGCGGCGAAGGAGGCGCTGCGGCGGCCGGCGTCCAGGAAGGCCCACTGGGCGCGGGACAGGCGGTGCATCAGCACATGATCCTCGGGGCGATGGATCAGCAGCCCCTCGGGCGTCGGCCGCCAGGACAGTTCCGCCCCGGCGTGCGGGGCGCGGTGTGCGAGCCACAACGACGGCGCGCTCCAGTCGAACCAGAACAGGCGCGCGGACGGGAGAAGGCGGGCGGTCGTCCCGGTCAGCGCCAGGCCCAGGTTGGCGGCTTGGTGCGCGTTCATCACCGGGGCGTCCTGGGCCAGGTGCGCCTCGGTCCAGGCGCGGTCCAGGCGAGCGGCAGGCGCCAGGTAGGCCATCGGACGCGCGGGCTCGAAGCGGGCCAGCCAGGCGGGAAAGCCTTCTCCATAGGCGGCCATAACAGGAGACATGGCGGGCTCGTCCTCGACGTATTCGCGCGCGACAGCCCGGAACCAGTCGCGTCCGACCATGTCGACGATGGTCGGGTAGTTGGCTTCCAGGGCGTCGATCCAGCCCTTGGTCGCCGTGTTGCGATAGACGGCCAGGGCGCCGAGCGTGCGCTCGTCCGGCTCAAGGTGCGGCCACAGGTCGCCGAAACGACCCTCCAGCGCGATCGAGAAGGCGGCGTGAAAGGCGGTCATGCCGGCGTCCTTGTCGAAGAGGCCTGAGACTGCGCTTGAGCAAGGGTCTGGGCGGCGCGGGCCTGCTCGGACAGCAGTTCGGAAAAATCGGGAATCTGGCCATCGCGCTCGATCAGGGTCGGTCGGGAGCCGATGCGGGCGATCAGCCGTTCATGCAGGCGCCAGACGGCCTCGGCGACGGGGGCGTCATGACTGTCGATCAGCAAGGCCTCGCCCCATGTCGGATCGTGGCTGTGGCCGGCTAGGTGGATTTCTCCCACCAGTTCGCCCGGCGCGCGATCGATCCAGTCCTCGGCGGAAAAGCCCATGTTGGCGGCGCTGACGTGGACGTTGTTCACGTCGATCAGCAGACCGCAGCCGGTGCGACGCGCGATCTCGGTCAGGAAGTCGACCTCGTCCCAGTCGTGGCCCGCCATCGGCAGATAGGCCGTTGGGTTCTCGATCAGCAGCCGGCGCCCCAGAGCGTTCTGCGCTTCGTCGATGTGGCGGCAGACCAGCGTCAGCATTTCGCGGCTGCGCGGAACGGGCAGCAGGTCAGGGTGATAGACCCCGCCCCGTTGCGACCAGGCCAGGTGCTCGGACACCACGAAGGGCTCGAAGCGGTCGATCAGGGCGCGATATCGGGCCAGATGCTCGCGATCCGGGCGTTCGTCCCCGGCCAGGGACAGGCCGACCCCATGCAGGGACAGCGGCCGGCGCGAACGGATGCGCTCCAGCCAGGTCAAGCGCGGCCCGCCCGCGACCATGTAGTTCTCGGGGTGGACCTCGAACCACAGGCCGTCCTGGGCGCCGACCGCCGGGCAGGCCTCGGCCTCGGCGTAGTGTTGGGGCTTCAGACCCAGCCCGGCGGTCGGTGCGGCGGACATCAGCGGTTCGGGATCGGGCTCAGCGAGCCGTTGCCCTTAGGCGTCTTGATCGCGGTGCAGGTGCCGCGCGGGGTCAGCTTCCAGGCGTTGCCCTGATAGTCGCGGGTCGACGTGCCGGCGCAGGTGGTGCCGGGGCCGGCGGCGCAGTCGTTCTGACCGGCCTTGGCGACGCCGTAGCACTTCTCCATGCCGCGTTCCTGCTCGGCCGTGGGGATGGTCTGGGCGACGGCGGCGTTCGCGCCCAGGGCCAGCAGGGCGCCGGCGGCGACCAGAAGCTTGGCGGGGATATTCATCGGATCGTCTCCTGTGAGGGGCCGCCCGGGATCGAGGCGGCCTGACTCAGGAGGGTTCGACGGCGAGGGGCGGCGGGTTACGAAAAATATTTCGACGTTCGGGGCCTTTGGGCGTGTAACCTTTGACCCGGCCGACGCGAATGGTGGAGGGCGTGGTCGACAGAGAAGCCGAACTGAAGAGGTTGATGGTGCGGGGGCTCGACGGCGACCCCGTGGCTTGGCGCGCCCTGTTGATGGAGATGCGCGGCGCTCTGACGCCCTTCTTCAAGCGCCGTCTGATCGGTCGCGAGGCGGATACGGAGGATCTCGTGCAAGACTGCCTGATCGCCATTCACGCCAAACGGGCGACCTATGACCGGTCGCTGCCGTTCACGGCATGGGCCTATGCGATCGCTCGCTACAAGCTGATCGACCATCTGCGCCGTCAGGGGCGTCGGCACGACGTTCCGCTGGAGGACGCCTCGGTTCTGCTGGCCGAGCATACGGTCGAGGACGGCGCCGTGCGTCGCGACCTGCGGCGCGTGTTGTCCATCCTGCCGCTGCGCCAGCGCCGACTGATCGAGGATGTCCGCATCGGCGGCTACAGTCTGGCCGAGGCGGCGGCGCGCAATGGATTCACCGAGGGCGCGGCCAAGGTCAGCGTCCATCGCTCCATGAAGACCCTGACCGCCAGCGTGTCCGCTGATGAAGACTGACGACCTGATCGACGCCCTGGCCTTCGGGCTGGAGCCAGTGAAGCCTGCGCGCGCCAGTTCGTTGCTGCTGGCCGCCGCCGTCGTCGCGTCAGTCGTCGGCGTGGTCGTGCTGTTGGGCGTCCGTCCTGATCTGATCCAGGCCATGGGCGGACTGACGCCTTGGCTGAAAGGCCTCTACACCCTGGCCCTGGCGGCGGCCGCCCTGCGCCTGACGACGCGACTGGGGCGGCCCGGTGCGGACGTTCGCCCGGCCGCGATGCTCCTGTTCGCTGTCGTGGCGGTCGCGACGACCGCTGGCGCGATTGAATTGGCGCTGACGACGCCGGACCAACGTATGGCCGTATGGCTGGGCCGGACGTGGGACGTCTGCGGTCGCAACATCCTGTTGATCTCGGCCGTGACGGCCCCGTTCGTCTATCTGTCGGCCCGGCGTCTGGCGCCGACACGGCCGTCGGCGGGCGGCGCGGCGCTGGGCGTGATGACCGGCGCCGTGGCGGCGACCGCCTACGGTCTGTTGCACTGTCCCGAGGCCACGGTCGCCTTCGTCGCCACCTGGTACACCCTGGGCGTGGCCGCCGTCGGCGCGATCGGCGCTCTTATTGGGCGCTTCGCCTTGCGCTGGTGAGACAGCCTCATGAGGTCTGAGACATCTGTCCGCTGCTCAGAGCGAACGGCTCTTTGGGCGGAGGGAGCATCGTCTTGAGGTTGGCTGGATTGAATATTCAGAACTCCTTCCACGCCGACTGACGCATATCGGCGAGCGGTTTGGTTTGCCGCCGTTGCCATCATCAGAGATCGTGTTTCACTCGACGCTGACGGCCCCGAAATCGAAGGCCGTGTTGCGAACCATCGTCTGCGCTTTTCGGGAGCATCGTTCCTGGCGGGCTTCTGTTTTGACGACCTCAACCGGCGCTTGTTGGAAGGGGAAGGCGGATGGCCTTGATGTTCGCGGCTTCTGATCGGAGCCAGTCGACGACCGCCTGGACATTGGGATGGGTTGACCGGTCCTGGCGCATAACAAGGTGATAGGTGAAGCCCTTCAGCACCGGACCAAAGGGGGAGATGAGATGGCCCGCGGCGAGTTCGTCGGCCACGAGCGGCAGGCTGAGGAGGGCGACGCCCTGACCCGCCACCGCAGCCTGGATGGCATGGCTCTCGTCGTTGAACTTGAGATGGCCGAGGTTTGACGGCGGGGGCGAACCGATCGTTTCAAACCAATGCGCCCAGGTCGGATTGAGGGGGTGCTTTTTCTTCCATTCGAAGTGGATCAAGGGGGCTTGTTCCAGATCTTCCAGACCTTTGATCCCAAGAGCGGGGTTGGCCAGCGGAGCGTATTCATCCGCAAACATCGGCTCTTGTTCGGCGTCAGCGCCTTTGGCACAGATCTGGGGTTGCGGATAATGGAGGGATTGGGTCTCGTCGCAGTGACGTAAGGAACGCAGATGAGACCCAATCCCTCCAGCCCAAAATTGGCTGCCAAGCCCACCAAGAAGCCCGCCGAGGTGGTGGTGAAAGATATTCGCCGTGCCACACGCCGGCATTTCTCGGCCGAGGATAAAATCCGCATCGTGCTCGAAGGCCTGCGCGGCGAGGAGAGCATCGCTGAACTGTGCCGCCGCGAAGGCATCGCCCAGAGCGTGTATTATTCCTGGTCAAAAGAATTCCTTGAGGCTGGCAAACGCCGTCTGGCCGGGGACACGGCCCGTGCCGCCACCAGTGACGAGGTCAAGGATCTGCGCCGTGAAGCACTGGCTCTCAAGGAATGCGTGGCCGACCTGACGCTCGAGAACCGCCTGCTTAAAAAAAGCATGATCGCGGATGGGGGCGACCAAGAATGAGGTATCCCGCCGCAGAAAAGCTCGAGATCATCCGCCTCGTCGAGCAATCCCATCTGCCCACCCGACAGACGCTGGAGAAACTGGGCATCCCACGCCGCACCTTTGCCCGCTGGTATGCCCGCTACCTTGATGGTGGGCCTGAGGCGCTGGAAGACCGCCCCTCGGCGCCAAGCCGGGTATGGAACCGGCTGCCCGAGAATGTGCGCAAACAGATCATCGACATGGCGCTGGAGGAAAGCGAACTCTCGCCCCGCGAGTTGGCCACCAAATTTACCGATGAGAAGCAGTACTTTGTCTGCGAGGCCACGGTTTATCGCCTGCTCAAGGCACAGGATCTGATCGCCAGCCCAGCCTATATCGTCATCAAGGCCCGCGACGAGTTCCACACCAAGACGATGCGACCAAACGAGATGTGGCAGACCGACTTCACCTATTTCAAGCTGATCGGTTGGGGCTGGGTTTACCTCTCAACCGTGCTCGACGACTATTCCCGCTACATCATCTCGTGGAAGCTGTGCACCACCATGACGGCGGGCGATGTCACCGACACGCTGGACTTGGCGCTGGCCGCATCAGGTTGTGACAGCGCCACCGTGCTGCACATGCCGCGCCTGCTCTCGGACAATGGCCCGAGCTATGTCGCGGGCGAACTGGCCGCCTATATCGAGGCCCAGTCCATGAGCCACGTGCGCGGCGCCCCCTTTCACCCCCAGACACAGGGCAAGATCGAGCGCTGGCACCAGACCTTGAAAAACCGCATCCTACTGGAGAATTATTACCTGCCCGGCGATCTCGAAGCCCAGATCGAAGCCTTCATCGAGCACTACAACCACCAGCGCTATCACGAAAGCCTGGGCAATGTGACGCCCGCAGATGCCTACTTTGGCCGCGATCGGCAGATCCACGCCCAGCGCGCCGCCATCAAGAAACAGACCATCGAACATCGCCGCTTGCAGCACCGCAAGCTCGCCGCCTAAAAGCCAACCCCTGACGAGGCCCGCTCTCCGTTAACGCCACGCCAAACCTGCGCCAAATGTTTCGACGACGGACAGCCGGACTTCCCCGCACTCTATCTGTCCAACGGTCTCTACGACGCCTACGGCAACTATGAGGGATCTAGATTGCTGGCGGAACGAGCGGCCAAACACGGGGTGCAGACGGAGTGGCGCCCGATCTACGGCGGCCACTGCGCTTCAGACATGGCCTCGCTCGCCGGCTTCCTTACGGACTGACCGGGCTCGGCGCGGAGCCGTAAGCGGCGGTCGAAAAACCTGATATGGCGTCGCCATGGTCGAAGACGCTCCCATGGGATCGATGTATGGCCTGGCGCCGCGCTCCATCCTGACCGTACGCACTTACAGCCGATGAGAATGCTCGCAAGATCGTTCGCCTGTCACGCGCCCGGATCATGATGCGCTCAAAGAGCGACTTGCGCGCAGGGGCTTCTTCCAACTGATCAAGGCGACGGGTGATCTCTCCCGCCTCGCGGTTCAACTCCTTGGCGACCTCGGCGAGAGTCGAGGCGATCGCCGGATCTGGCTGAGGCGGCGGGAGTCTCCTCGCTCAACGTCGCCAGCCTGATGCCCCACGGCGAGCCGATGAAGCGGCGTATCCAGCAATGGCTCTATCTGGGTCTCGGGGCGCCCTCGCCGCTAAGCGGGCCGCTCGCGGCGAGGGCGAAGGGCGTTCTAGTCGTGGCGTAGGGCCCATGCCGGGGCCGCGCGGCTGGCTCGAACCGATTGGCTGAGCACGGTCAGCACGGCGATGAGCACGGCCACGATGCTGGCGCCGATGAAGTAGGCCGGGGACAGGGCGATGCGGTCGTCGAAGCCCGCCAGCCAGGTGCGCGCCGCGAAGAAGGCCAGCGGCCAGGCGAACAGGTTGGCGATCAGCACCGGCCGCAGGAACTGGGCCACCAACAGCTTGACGATGTCCGAGGACGAGGCGCCCAGCGTCTTGCGGATGCCGATCTCCTTCACCCGCTGCTGGGTGCTGAAGGAGGCGAGGCCCCACAGGCCGACGCAGCCGATCAGGATGGCCAGCCCGGCGCCCATGCCGAACAGGCGCGCGGCGCGGTCGTCGGCGGCGTAAAGTTCGATCAGGCGGCGGTCGGCGTGGGCGCCGTCGAAGGGCGTGCTGGGCGCCATTTCCCGCCAGACGGCGCGCGTCTGCTCCATCACCTGACGGGGATCGCCCTGGTAACGCAGGGTCGCCATCGGCCAGTCGGGAATGCGCGCCTTGTAGACATAGACCGCCGGGTCGATGGTCGCGCGGGGCGAGAAGAAGCGGGCGTTTTCGACCACGCCGACGATGGTGCGGGGACGGCCGCCGCCGACCGTCTTGCCGATCGCGTCTTGGGGCGAGGCGAAGCCGAGGGTTTCGGCCGCCTTGCGGTTGATGACGATGTTGAAGCCGCCGACCCGTTCGGTCTCGGTGGAGTCATCGCTTCGATAGTTCGGGTCGAACACGCGGCCGGCGACTGGCGTCATGCCGTAGGTCTGGAAGAAATCCGGCCCGATGGCGATCTTGCGCAGGCTCGGGCCGTCGCCAGGCACGCCGGGAAGCTGAATGTTCTCGGCGGAGTGGCTGTAGGAGCCGCCGGCGGCGAGGGTGCCTGTGGTGACATGGGTGACGCCCGGAATGTCGCGAAATGCGGCCAGAAGCGCCAGGCGCTGACTTTCCGACAGACTGGAATCCGTCATGGCGGGCACGATCAGCAGGCCTTCGCGCTGGAAGCCCAGGTCGGCGCTGCGGACGTGCTGCATCTGGGCGAACAGCACCCCGGCGGCGATGATGAATCCGGTGGCCAGGGTGAACTGCAGGACGACCAGGGCTTCGCGCACACGCGCTCCCGCGCGCCCACCGCCGGGCGAACGGGCCGAGGCCAGCACCAGGGCGGCCGGATAGCGCGACAGCAGGACGGCCGGATAGAAGCCCGCCACGGCGCCGATGACGACGACCAGTAACGCCAGAACGGGCAGAACCACGCCGTAGGGCAGGGTCAGGGACAGGTCGGCGGCGGCGTTGATCAGCGGTAGTCCCAGCTCCGCCAGGATCAGTCCGACCAGGGCGGCCAGGGTGACCAGCACCATCGCCTCGCCCAGGAACTGTCGGATCAGCGCCCCGCGCGAGGCGCCGACCACCTTGCGCATCGCCACTTCACGCGCACGCAGTCCGGCGCGGGCCACGGCCAGGTTCACATAGTTGACGACGGCGATGACCAGGGCCAGCAGGCCGACGAGGCCCAGCATGGCGATGGTCTGGCGGCGACTGTCCGAAGCCCTGCCGCCGGGGGCGAGGCGCAGGTCTGCGATCGGCGTCAGCAGATAGCGCAGCGTGTCGGACGGCTTTTCTCCCAGGTCGCCGCCATGGCGCTCGACGAAGGCGGGCAGCTTCTGAGAAAAGGCGCGGGCCTGGGCAGGGGTCTCGAAACGCAGATAGGTCGTAAGGGTGAGCGCGCCGAGGTTGCGCCACATCGCCATGTCGTCGGGCGTGGGAGCCTTGATCGGCGTCAGGGCGGTGAAGGCGAGCCCGCTGTTGGCGGGCAGATCGCGGAACACGCCCACGACCTTGCGCGGCTGGGCGTCTTCGCCGTCGGACAGGGCGAGGGTGCGGCCGATCGGGTCAGCGGAACCGAAATAGCGTCTCGCCGCCGTCTCGCTCAGCAGCAGATTGGCCGGGTCGCGTAGCGCCGTACGGGCGTCGCCGCGCACCATCTCCAGACGGAAGATGTCGAGAAAGTCAGGGTCGACGTGGGCGATGTTTTCTGATGTCGCCACGCCGTTGTGGATGATCTTGCCCGAGGTCAGGATCCGCGTTCCCGTCGCTTCGGGGAAGTCCTCCTGAATCATCTCCAGCAGGCCGCTGGGCGTGTTCGGCATGACGCCGTTGAACGGACTGCCGGGCAGGTTCCACTCGTTCTGGATCTGATAGACGGTCTGATGCTGGGGCAGCCAGGTCTCGAAGCTGGTCTCGAACCGCACATAGAGGCCGAGCAGGATGAAGACGGCGATGCCCATCGCCAGTCCGCCGACGTTCACCGCCGTATACAGCGGGTGGCGGATCAGGCTGCGGTAGAGCGACACAAGCGCGAAACGGTTCATCAACGTGTCCCTCGAGTTCAGGCGGCGCGCGAGGCGGAGGCGACAATCCGGCCGTCCAGCATGTCGATGCGGCGCTTGGCCATGTCCGCGTGGCTGGGCGAGTGGGTGACCATGACGATGGTGGCTCCTTCGGCGTTCAGCCCGCTCAGGATGTCCATGACCTGTTGGCCGTTCTGGGTGTCGAGGTTCCCGGTAGGCTCGTCCGCCAGGATAAGTTTGGGGGCGCCGACGACGGCGCGGGCGATGGCTGCGCGCTGCTGCTGACCGCCGGACAGCTGATGCGGATAGTGCTGGGCGCGGTGGGCGATGCCGACCTTGTCCATGGCGGCGGCGACGCGGGCGCGCCGATCGGTCTGGCGGTCCTTGCGGTAGATCAGGCCCAGTTCGATGTTTTCGGCGATGGTCAGTTCGTCGATCAGGTTGAAGCTCTGAAAGACGAAGCCCAGAGTCTCGCCGCGGAAGCGGGCCAGGGCCGATTCACTTAAGGTCGCCAAGTCGCGATTGCCGAACAGATAGCGGCCGCCGCTGGGCCGGTCGACGGCGCCCAGGGTGTTCAGCAGGGTGGACTTGCCGCATCCGGACGGACCCATGATGGCGAGGAATTCGCCCTGGGCGACCTCGAGATCGATGTCATGAAGCGCGGTGGTCTCGACATCGTCGGAGATGTAGCGGCGCTGGATGTTCTCGAGACGGATCACAGGTGGCCCTTTCCACGGATGTTCAGCTTGTCGCCCCTGATGGAGGCGGTGTTGGAGGTGACGATACGGTCGCCGGGCGACAGGCCGGAGAGGATTTCGACCTGCGTCGGATTGCGACGGCCCAATTCGATGGGGCGGCGGCGGGCGTGAGCGCCGTCCTTGTCCAGTACGAAGACGGAGGCCGCGTCGCCTGCGCCTTCCAGCCAGCCGCCGACCGGGGCGACGAGGGCCGAGCGCGCGGCGCCGAGCGTGATGCGCAGGTCCAGCGTCTGGCCGCGGTTCAGCCCGTTCGGCGTGCGCCCGTCAAAGGTCAGCTCGACCTTGAAACGCCCTTCGGACACGGCGGGCAGAACGCGCGAGACCGTCAGCGTCGCTCCCTCTGACGTTCGGGCCTTCTGACCTGCGGTGATGCGGCCGAGGTAGTATTCGTCGACGTCGGCTTCCAGCTTCCAGGCGCCCTCGCTGTCGACCTGACCGGCGGGGTCGCCGGCCTTCAGAGCCTGGCCGGGCTGAAGGTTGAAGTTCGTCAGCCGCCCGGCTGTCGGGGCGCGGATCACCAGGGCGTCGAGCCCCGCGCGCACCGCTTCCAAATTGCCCGCCAGTCGTTGGCGCACCTCCGCCAAACGGTTCGCCTGGGCGGCGGTGATGCGGGATTCCGTCGCCTGTCCGGCCTGAAGCTGCTTCAGCCGGTTCTCCTGATAGCCGGCCTCTTCGGCGAAGGAGCGGACGCCGGCCTCGGACAGGAAGCCCCGTTCGTACAGCTGGCGGCGGATGTCATGTTCGCGGCGCGCCCGCAGAAGGTCATAGCTGGCCTGGTCGATCTGGGCCTCGCGGTCCAGGCGGTTGCGCTGCAGGCCCAGATCCTGCGCCGAGGCGTCGCCCAGCTGGCCGACGATCTGGGCCTCGCGGGTCAGAACCTCCAGCTTCAGCTCGGGGTTGGACAGGGCGGCGAGGGGCTGGCCCTCGGCGACCATCACCCCGTCCTCGACCAGAAGCCGTTCGACCTGTCCGCCGGCCAGGGCGCCGACCAGGGTGCTGACGCGCGGCGCCGCGACGGCCCGGACGGGGATGTAGTCGTCGAAGGCGGCGCGCTGGACCACGCCCGTCTCGACATCGGCGGCGGCGATATTGGTCGAGCCGCTCGAGGGCAGCAGACGCCAGGCCGCGCCGCCGACGACGGCCAGTGCGACGATGGCCAGGATCGCGCGCCGTCGCCACCACGGCGGGCGCTGTCGCTCCAGACGACGGTCCATGGCGGCGCCGCCGGCGGGGCCGGTCGACGAGGTTGCGTGCTTTGCGTGTTCGGACATTATGGTTTCAGTCTCGCCCGGCGCCGCAGAGAAACCTAAGTCCTTATGATCAAAGCTGTTTTTGAAGATCGAGAGAGCAGCGCGCGTCCGCGTCCGGTCACAGTGTCCGGGGATGGACAGTCGGAGGGGACGTCAAGAGGCGCTTCGGTTCTGCTGGTGGACGACAATACGGTGGTGGCCCGGGCGATGGAGATCGCTTTTCAGGTGGCGGGCCATCGTCTGGAGTTCGCGCCGGGACCGCAGGAGGCGCTGTCGCGTCTGGCCTCCGCGCGATACGACGCCGTGCTGCTGGACATGAATTTCGGCCCCGGCGAAACGAGCGGCGAAGAAGGCCTGACCTGTCTGCGGCGGATCATTGCGGATGATCCGACGGCCTGTGTCGTGGTCATCACCGCCCACAGCGGCGTCGGCATCGCGGTGGCGGCCATGCAGGCGGGGGCGCGCGACTTCGTCATGAAACCCTGGCGCAATCGCGACCTAATCGCCAAGGTCGAGGCCGCGATCGCCCGCCGTGCGCCCATTGAAACGCCGTCGGCGCCGCCCGTCGCGAGCGAGGCCGCTCCGGCGCGGCTATTGGGCGACAGCGCCGCCGTCCAGCGATTGCGCGATCTGATCCGCCGCATCGGCCCGACGTCGGCCAGCGTCGCGGTGGTCGGGCCGCCGGGGGCGGGGCGCACCTTGACGGCCAGGGCGATCCACGCGGCTTCGCCTTTGGCCGATCAGCCGCTGCGCAAGATCGACCTGCGCGATCCGGCCGCCTGGCGCTTCGATCTGGAAGAGGGGGCGGTCATCCTGCGTCATGCGGAGGCTCTGGACGACGTGGCGCAGTCGCGGCTGCTGGATCAACTGCCCCCGACGCTGCGCTGCTTCAGCCTACTTTCAGGAACGACTGGCTTGTCTGCGGCCTTGCGGCGGCGGCTGGCGACGGTCGAGGCGGCTGCGCCTCCGCTGGCGGAGCGCGAGGACGACGCCGTCATCCTGGCGCGCCACTTCGCGCGCGAGGCGTCCGAGCGGTTCGGCCGCCCGGCCGCGCAACTGACCCCTGGCGCGGAGGCGGCGATCCGCGCGGCCGCGTGGCCCGACGAGGCGCGCGGTCTGGCCCTGGCGGTCGAGCGCGCGGTGTTGTTGTCGGAGGACGGAAAGATCGAGGCGGCGGCCGTCGTTGCTCCGCTGTCGCCGGTGTCGGATGCGCTGGATACGCCTGCCGACAACGCCTTCGATCTCGGCGACGCCGAGAAGGCGATCATCGCCGCAGCGTTGCGTGAACATCGGCACAATGTCTCTCAGACTGCGGCGGCCCTGGGGCTGAGCCGGGGGGCGCTCTATCGGCGCATGGCCCGTCATGGTCTCTAGGCGGGCGGCGTCAGCGCTCGCCTGCGCGCTCGGCCTGACGGCCAGCGGCGTGGCGGCTGTTCTGGCCTGGCGATCCGGCATGTGGGGCGCGCTGACCGGCGCGGCGCTTGCGGCGGTATGGCTCAGCGTTCTGAACGCGCGGATGTGGGACAGGCGTCCGCCTGCGTCTGTTGCGGCGGCGTCGCCCGACGAGGGGGAGGCGATGGCGCTGCGGGTGTTGCTGGACGCCGCGCCGACGCCCCTGGTCGGCGTCGAGGGGACGACGGCCAGGGCCTTGAATCGTGCGGCGCGCGACCTTTTCAGCGCCGAGGACCGCATTCTGCCGCCGCCGGCGGCCCTGTTCGATCGCGAGGTCGCCCATTTCCGCCAGTCCGGTCGACGCTGGCGCCTGGATCGCGTCGAACTGACGTCCGGGGGCGGCTCGTCCTTGGCGGCCCTGATCGACGTGGAGCAGGAAGAACGCGCCGCCGAGGCCCGCGTGACGGCCGAACTGGTCGAGGTGCTGGGCCATGAACTGCTCAACGGCCTGGCGCCGATCGCCTCGCTCTCGGAAAGCGCTCTCGACGTTCTGGACGGGGCGCACGACGATCCGGATTTGCTGCGCGAAATCCTGGGCGTCCTGGCGCGCCGCGCCGACGGGCTGCAGCGGTTCGCCGAGGCCTATCGCACGCTGGCTCGCCTGCCGGAGCCGATCCTGCGGCCTGTGTCCGTGCGCGAGATGGCGGACGATCTGGCGCGCCTGTTCGCGAGCCGCTGGCCAGCGGCGACCCTGCATGTGGATGCGCAGGAAGACCTGTCCTGGGCTCTGGACCGGGATCAGATGCACCAGGCTGTGTGGGCGCTGCTTCAGAACGCCGCCGAGGCGACGCAGGTTGACGGCGCGCCGTCCGGCACGGTTTGGCTATCGGTCAAGCGGGCCGACGAGACGCTGGTGATCGAGGTCGTAGACGACGGCCCCGGCGTATCGTCGGCCGACGCCGAACGCATCTTCCGCCCCTTCGTGACCACCAAGCCGAACGGCTCGGGCATCGGCCTCAGCCTGGCCCGCCAGATCGCCCACGCCCACGGCGGCGCCCTGACCCTTGAGCGGACTCCGGCGACCGTATTCCGGCTGAGCCTGTCGTAGCGGTGCGCTTCGCCGCCTGCTCTACTCCATGATCTCGGGGGTCTTCCCTGATTGCCGTTCGAACAGGCGCCGATAGTGGCCGTCGCCGGCCTGGAGCAGGTCGTCATGGGTTCCGTCTTCGACGATCTCGCCGCCCGAGAAGACCAGGATGCGGTCCAGCGCCCGGACGGTCGACAGCCGGTGGGCGATGACGATGGCGGTGCGGCCGATCAGCAGCCGTTCCATCGCCTCCTGGATCGCCGCCTCGCTCTCGGAATCCAGGCTGGACGTCGCCTCATCCAGGATCAGGATCGGCGCATTCGCCAGGAAGGCCCGCGCGATGGCCACGCGTTGGCGTTCGCCGCCGGACAGCTTGACCCCTCGCTCGCCCACTAGGGTCTGATACCCCTTCGGCAGGCGGGCGATGAAGTCGTGCGCATTGGCGAGGCGCGCGGCCCGCTCGATGTCTTCGGGCGTGGCGCCGGGACGGCCATAGCCGATGTTGTCCGCGATCGATCGATGGAAGAGGATCGGCTCCTGCGGCACGATCGCGACCTGGCGACGCAGGGACGCCTGGGTCGCGTGGGCCACGTTCTGTGCGTCGATCATCACTCGGCCGTCATCGACGTCATAGAGCCGCTGGACCAGCTTGACGAAGCTGGTCTTGCCCGAGCCTGAGCGTCCTACCAGCCCGACGCGCTGACCCGCAGGAATGGCGACGTCGAGGTTTCGGAACAACGGCCTTTCCTGTCCGGCGTAGTGGAAGGTGACGGCGTCGAAGCGGATGGCGCCGTGCCTGACTTGGATCGGTTGCGCATTGGTTTGGTCGGGGACGCCCAACGGCTCCTGGTGAAGCTGAACCAGCTCCTCCATCTCATTCACCGAACGCTGAAGCTGGTGAATGTGCATGCCGATGTCGCGCAGATAGCCGTTCAGGACCAGATAGCTGGTGATGACATAGGCCATGTCGCCGGCGCTGGCCTGGCCGCGCATCCACAGCCACAGCGCCACGCCCGTGACCGCCAGCCGGATCAGCCACAGAAGCGCGATCTGTCCCGAGCCGGCCCAGGTGAAGGCCATCCAGGTCCGGTGCGTCCGCTTGCGCCACTTGGCGACGGTCTTCGCCAGCAGGGCCTCTTCGCGCGCCTCGCCGCCGAAGGCCTTGACCACGGCGTTGGCGCCGATGGCGTCGGCCAGCACGCCGCCGATCCGGGTGTCCCACTGGTTCGACAGCCGCGCGGTCGGCGCGAGCACCTGCGTCGCCAGACCGACGGTCAGAGCGATATAGGCGATCGCGCCGACGCCCATCACGAGGCCCAGGAGCGGCCAGTGCAGCGCCAGCAGAATGACCGTCCCCGCCAGCACCGTCAGCGACGGCAGAAGCGAGAGCAGCAGCACGTCGTTCAAGGTGTCGAGCGCCCACATGCCCCGCGTGATCCGTCGGACGGTCGAGCCCGAGAAGGCGTTGGCGTGCCAGTCGGTCGACAGCCGCTGGACGCGCGCGAAGCCTTCCTGCGTCACGTCCTGCATCATCTTCAGCGTCAGGGGCGTGATCGCCCACCAGCCGAGGTGGCGCAGCACGACCATCGCGGCGCCCAGGGCGGTGATGACGGCGAAGGCCGCCCAGGCGGCGCCCACGTCGCCGCGGCCCGCCGCGTCGATGATGCGCCCGGCGTAGAGCGGGGCGAAGACTTCCGTGAGGGTCGCCAGCAGCATCGCCCCGGCGCAGGCGACGGCCAGCCATGGGGTTCGGCGCCACAGGCGGAAGGTGAAGGCGAGCACCTTGCGCAGCACGGACGCGCGCAGGCGCGCGTCGGCGTCATCATAGTCGGTCATGAAAAGAGCAACCGCGCAAATCCGCGCGGTCCTTGTGTCAGCAATGATCAGGGGAACGGCTCAACACCGAGCCGAATGGGACGTCAGCGGCCGTGGCGGCCGAAGACCATCGGGAACCCGCAGGCGGGCGTGGTCTTGTCGATCATCATGCCCTCCTTTTCCCTAGAACAATTGGACGCTTCACAAGTAGCAGGTCCAGATTTCGACGACAATGCTTTCCCGGCGCCCTGACCTGACGTCGGTTTTTCAGCGTAGCGGGCGGCAGCGCCTGCCAGGCGCTACCGCTCTGAATCGGCGCGTCTAGCGCCGTCCGGACCCGCCCAGATGGTTCGATAGGAACAGGGCGTTGATCAGCAGACGCTCTGTCCCCAGCCAGTATTTGCGGTGGGCCGGGTCGTCGGCGAACAAGACGACGTTGCCCGCCCCGACCGGGTTCACCTGAGCCCAGACCGAGCCCGCCGCCCTGGCTCGCAGGGCTTCGGGCAGGTAGCCGTTGACCTGCGGGCTGGTCTCGATCCGCACCACATTGGCGAAGGGATCGGACACGGGCGCCAGAACCACGTCCGTCTCCTTGTTCACGAACAGGTCGCGGCGCGACAGGCCGAAGGCCAGCGGGTGGCTGATGTCGACGTCGGCCGACAGGGCGTTGCCCGCCGTGCGCTGCTCGCCCTGGATCGCGCTGCGGTCGGCGTAGTCGCGGCGCTCGACCTCGGTCTTCTTCTCGTCTTCGGAGGCGGCCTGCGGAGCCAGGCCGTTGGCGGCGGCCCAGCGTGCGGCGCTGCCGAACACCACGAGAGAGCCGCCCGCGCGCACCCAGGTTTTCAAGGCGTCCACCGTCGGCTGGCTCAGGTTGTCGTAGCGCCCACCCGACAGGACGATGCTGTCATAGTCGCCCAGCGGCACGCGGCCCAGTTGCGACGGGTCCAGCCGCGTCGCCGGATAGTTCAGCCGCTCGCTGAGGGCGAACCAGGTGGCGCCGATCTCGGTCGCGTTGACGCCTTCGCCCATGACCAGGGCGATGCGCGGGGCGCGCACGACTTTCACATTGTCGCTGCCCAGATCGACACCCGCGACGCTTTGGCCGGTCGAGACGGCATGGGCGACCACGCCCGCCTCGCGCGCGGCCTTGTCCACGGCGGCGCGCAGGGCGGCGGCGTCCAGCGGCTGGCCCGCCGTGGTCACGACCAGGGAGCCGCGCCCGAAGGCGCTGTCGCCCGCCGCCGTCCTTGCGGTCAGCGGCTCGAACGCCGCGCGGACGCGAACGTTCTGACGCAGCAGGGTGGCCAGCACGCGCGGCGCGTTCAGGTCGCGCCAGTCGACGACATAGGCGTAGGCGCCTTCAGGCCCGCTGACGCCGCCGTTCGCGACGGGGGCTTCGGTCACGGCGGACCCGTGGGCGGGGACGCGGCGCAGGCCGTCGCTCTTCAGCCCATAGCCCAGGGCGACTGAATAGGAGGTGCTGCCGTAGACGCTGCCCTTGGTCGGCGGCGTCCGGTCGAAGATGGAGTGCACCAGCCGGAACTGCGGCTGGGCCGAGGGCACGACATAGGCGCTGCCCGGCTCATACACGCGGCCGTTCTGCGTCACCCGCTCGGTCAGCGGATGGACCTGAATGCGGTGGGCCAGCAGCAGGTCCAGCGTCTGGCGCGTCAGGCCCGGATCGGCCGCGTCGCCGAAGACGAAGGCTTGACTGGAATGGCGCCGCCCCTGTTCGACGGCCGAGCGGAAGAAGTCGCGCTGGAACGTCTGCAGCCCGGCGCGCTCGGCCACGGCGCCGCGGATGGTGGCTAGGCCGACGTTGGTCTGGTTGCGGATGGTGAAGGGGAAGGTCAGCGGGCCGTTGGCCGTGTCCTGCACCAGGCCGCGCGAACTGGCCTGTTCGACCGTCACCCCGACCCCGCCGTGGAAGTCGGGATAGGTCGAGCCGTAGACCGGCGAGAAGTTGTCGAAGACCTCGCGCGTGTAATAGAGCGAGCCGAGGCTATCCAGCGCCTGGGCGTGATACCTGGCCAGCGTCACGTTCCATTCGTAGCTGGCGCGCGGCAGCAGGGGGCTTTCCATGCTGGCGGGCGAGGGCTCGAAATAATAGGTGCTGCCCGCGCCCATTTCGTGGAAGTCGATCTGGATGTTGGGCCGCCAGCGGTGGAAGGCCTCCAGCTTGGCGCGCGTCTCCTTCTGCGTCACCGCCAGCCAGTCGCGGTTCAGGTCGGTGAAATAGTGGTTGGTGCGCCCGGCGGGCCAGGCCTCGACGTGCTCCTTGTCCTGCGGGTCGGCGACGGCGGGCTGGTTCTTCCAGGCGTTGTGCCAGTTGGCGGCGCGGTCGCGGCCGTCGGGGTTCTGGGCCGGGTCGATGACGACCACGGCCTTGTCCAGCCAGTCCAGCACCTCGGGCGAGCGCCCGGCCGCGAGGTAGTAGGCGGTCAATAGGGCCGCCTCGCCGCTGGACGTCTCATTGCCGTGGACGCTGTAGAACAGGCCGACGACGACCGGGGCGTCAGCGCCCGCCGCCGGGCCGCCGGGATCGCCCGCCGCGATATGGGCGCGCTGGATCTGGTCGATCCGGCCCTGATTGGCGCCCGAGGTGATGACCATGGACAGCAGGGGGCGCTGTTCATAGCTGCGGCCGATCTCCTCGACCGTGACCCGATCCGACAGGCGGGCCAGTTCGCGCAGATAATCCACGATGCGGTCGTGGCGGGTGTAGTGGGTTCCGATCGGATAGCCGAGGAAGGCTTCGGGCGTCGGAATGGCGGGGTCGAAATCCCCCGCCGCCGCCTGAGGGAAGAAATAGGCGCTCTGTGCGACGGCGGGCGTCGGTACGGACAACGCAGTTGCACTGAACAGAACAGCCAGAGCGGCGCCTGCGGCCAGTTTGCGGCGGGTGAACAGGGAAGGGGCGGCTCTGGCGTTCATTGTGGTGGTCTCAATCAGAAGCGGACGTCGAAGCCGACGCGGAAATAACGTCCGCGCAGATCGTACTGGCCGAAGTCATAGGGGGCGCGCACGCCGGGGAAGGAGGCGTCGTGCGGCGGCGCTTCGTCCAGCAGGTTCTCGATCTTGGCGTAGAGCGTCACGCGCTCCAGCCCGGACCACGCCGCATACAGATCGAATTGGTGATAGGCGTCCACGCGCGATTGTCCCCCGACAACCGGCACCTGATCATAGCCTGAGGTGTAATACCAGGTCAGGTTGGCGTCGAAGACGTCGCGGTTCCAGGCCAGGCGCGTCGTCGCCTTGTGCGCCGGCAGGGTCGCGCCCCGGTTCGATCCGGCGTAGTCTAGCAGCGGCCCGCCCGCCGCGTTCGGCCGCTTGTATTCCAGCAGGTGCGTATAGGCGCTGGAGGCGGTGAACGTCCCCCAATCGCCCAAGCCCCAGTCCTCGGTGCGCCAGCGCTGGCTGAAGTCCACGTCGATGCCCGAGGTCTCCAGCGCCGACAGGTTGCGATAACGGTTGTAGACGGCCTGCAGCTTGCCGCGCGGGTCGCGGATGACGTCGGCGGGGTTGTTGCCCTGGACGATGGCGGTGGTGTTTCCCGTGCCGATCAGGTTGTCGAGCTTGATCTGATACCAGTCGATGCTCAGCACCGTGTCGCGCGTCGGGGTGAAGACGACGCCCAGATTGTAGGACCGGGTCTTTTCCGGCTCCAGATTGGTGTTGCCGACGGTGAAGAAGGTCGGGCTCTGGCGTGAATTGGGCAGGTCGGGGTCATAGGGGTCGATGACCGAGCCGTAGGAGATCATGGTCGAGGCCGAGTTCTCCGACAGCGACGGCGCCCGGAAGCCGCGCGAGGCCGAGGCCCGCAGCGCCAGCCAGTCCAGCGGCTTCCATCGCACGCCCGCCTTGGGCGAGAAGGCGCTGCCGAAGTCGCTGTACTCATCGGCCCGCGCGGCGACCTGGATGTCCAGATTGCTCAGGACCGGAATGTTGAACTCGGCATAGGCGGCCCAGACGTCGCGCTTGCCGTCCACGGCGGCGATGGCGGGACGGATCTGCAGCCCGGCGTCGATCTGCCACGGATTGCTTGAGACCAGGCTTTCATGCCGGAACTCGACCCCGGCGGCGTAGCCGATCTGGCCGGCGGGCAGGTTGAACAGCTCGCCCGAAATCTTGAAGTCGGCCCCATAGAGGCGCGACTCCGCTGGACGCAGGGTCGACAGACGGATGCCGTCCAGCACGGCCTGCGGCGTGGCGCCGGGCTCATGCAGGTTCAGCGTGCCGTTCGCCAGGGCGTCGGCCAGGTTCCAGCGATGGGCGAAGCCGCCCGACACCGTCTCGCGCTCATCGCTGCCTGAGGCGAAGACGGCGGCCTCCCAGTCGAAGCGGTCATGGCGGCCGCGCACGCCGCCCAGCGCACGATAGGACTTCGACTCATTGGTCTTCAGCGTCCGGCCCAGATCGAAGAAGGTGTATTCGATCGGCGTGGCGACGCCGTAGGGATTGTAGGGGTTGTTGGCGGGCAGCAGGTTGGACACCGGCTCGGCCAGACCGGTCTGGGCGTTCAGCGCGAACCGCCCGCCTTCCAGCGTGAAGAAGGGGCTGGAGCCGAACAGGGACGCCCCCTCGACATAGGAATAGAGCACCTCGCCGAAGGCCTCGATCTGCGGCATCAGGCGCTTGGTCCCGAACAGATAGGCCTGATAGCGGTCGGTCGAGGGGATCAGCGTCGTGTGCGGCGCCAGGTTGATGGCGCAGGTGTCGCCGGCCAGGCCGTCGATCGGGGCGCTGGCGGTCAGCACCATGCCCTCGGGGCACTGGCCCTGGGCGTCGAGGAAGGGCACGGACTTGCCGTCGACCAGGAAGCGCGCGCCCTTGGCCGACCAGCCGTTCCAGCGGCCGCCAGGCAGGTCGGTGTAGATGCCCGACTTGGTTAGGTCGCGCTGGTCCTGATCCAGCCGGTTGCGAGTATAAGCCTCCAGCGACAGCAGGATGTTGTAGCCGTCCGTCTCCAGATCGCCGTGGCCTGCGACCAGTTTGGCGGTCGAGGTCTCCAGCCCGCCCTGACCGGCGACGCCGTAGCTGGCCCCGAACTCCAGGCCCTGGAAATTCTGGCGGGTGATGATGTTGGTGACGCCCGCCACCGCGTCCGAGCCGTAGACGGCCGAGGCGCCGTCCTTCAGCACCTCCAGCCGCTGGGTCGCGACCATCGGCAGGGCGTTCAGATTGACGAAGGTGTCCGACAGGCCGCCGCCGGGGAAGCCGTAGTTGGCCACGCGCCGCCCGTTCAGCAGCACCAGGGTGTTCTTCTGCGACAGGCCGCGCAGGCCGATGCCCGCCGCGCCGGACGACCAGCCGCTGTTCTGGGTCTCGTTCGAGCCGTTGCCGGTATTGGCCGAGATCGAACGCAGCAGGTCCGCCGTCGTCGACTTGCCAGAGCTTTCCAGCTCTTCGCGCCCGATCACCTGGACCGGGTTGAAGCCCTCGGTGTTGGCGCGGCGGATGTTGGAGCCTGTCACGACGACATCCGAGACGGAGTAGGCCGACGTCGTTGCGGATTGATCTGTTAGATTCTCAGAGACTTCCCCGTGTGCGGCGCTGCACGCTCCGGCGGCTGAGAAGAAGGCGAGAACGGTCAGGGATGGCCTGATCATGGAAATGCTGCACCGCAATAAAAGTCACAATTGGGCGCGCAATAAGGCACGTGAGCGGCGCGTTTCTAATGTAGAATTTCTAATTTCATGACGAGTTTTTGTGGCCGAGATCGCACGGCGGCGCGGCCCGCCGGTCCGGATGTGCAAGCCCTGATCGCGCGATGAAAAAGGCGGGTTGTCATCGATTGTGAACAGTGTTTAATTGTCTTCGCGCCATGCGTTGCGGCGTTAGTCGATCCCTGTCTCCTGTCGAGAAACGAGTCTCGTATGCAATCCTCACAGACCATCGCCGCCGTGTGTCTCGCTGCGTTCGCCGTGGCCGCGGCGCTGCCGGCTTCGGCTCAGTCGCTGATCGAAATTCAGGATGTGGACCGTGACAATGTCCTGACGGGAACGCCGGCCGCCTTTGTCGTCGCCTTCCCTGAGGCTCAACGGAACGAGGCGGTGCGAAAGGTCGGCGACGACGTCTACAGCTTTGTGCCGCTGGCCTTCATTCCGCTGTCCGACACGCGCGTCGCCCTGGTGAGCACGGGAGCCAACGAATGCACGGGGCAGGCCTGCAGCGGCATGAACGCGGTCCACTATCTCGACCATGACGCGGGCGCGCCGCGCTACCCCTATGCGCTTCAGGGCGAGTGGCTGGATGTCGGCGCGGCGGGCGTTGTCGGCAACCCGGCTCTGCGATGGGGCTGGACGAAGGCGATCGCGGCCAATCCGGTCCTCTATACCGAGGCTGGCGGCGTGTGGCAGGGGCGCGGGTGCGGCTATGCCGAACTGACGGAGTTGACCCCGTCCGGCCCGGTGCGGATCGCGCGCATCCAGACCTATTTCTCGGACGCCAGCGCCGATGACGGCGAGGCGGGCGTCGACGGGGTGATCACGGCCGCCGACCAGGGCCGCAGCTTCACGGTGTCCTACACCGGCTCCGCCAGCTTCAAAGAGACCTACACGCGCGGCGCCGACGGCCAGTTTCGACTGGACGGCCAGAGCCGCGTTCCCGCCTGCTAAGACGACATCAGCGTCGCTGCGGCGACGCCAGAAACCAAGGAGGTCTGCGTGCGTATTTTCATGACGAGCCTGACTGCGGCCGCTTCCTTGGCGGCGACGGGCGCCTTCGCTCAAAGCGCCGTCTGCACGTCGCTGGACAAGGGCGATCTGTCCATCGGCCAGACGCTGTCGCAGGCGCAACAGCAGCAGCTTCGCGAGCAGGCGCCCGTGGGCGCGCTGCATTGCGGCCGGACGGGCTGTACGGCCGTGGCGTCGGATGGGGTGAGCTACAGCTGGCGGCGTGACGGCCGGATCGTCGGCAAGACGATCGAAATGTCCGCGCCGACGACCCTGCCGGGCTGGCGCGGCGAGATCGATCAGGCGTTCGCCGATCGCCTGGGTCAGGCGACGTGCACGCGCTTCACCGTGTTCGACGATGAACTCGACGGCGGCCGTTCCATGAAGAGCGCGCCGTTTGCGGCGTCGCAAGGGCAGACGATCACCGCCAGCCTCTTCGGGCGTGGAACTGCCGAAGAGCCGCTGACGATCGAGATGCGCGCCGTGGATCAATAAGTCCTGCCCTTGGGCGAGGATCTGTCGCTTAAGCGTCGAAGGAAATTTGCATGACCCTGAGAACCTCGCTCGCGCTCGCCTTGGCCGCGACGCTCGCCGCCTGCTCGCAGGCCGAAGAGGGGGCGGCCGCCGCCCCGACCCCGGCTGAAGCCGATGTCCCGGCGTCGCCCGCAGCGCCGGCAACTGCGCCTGACCGGAACGGCGAGGCGCCGCCGCTGTCGGCCTATGTCGGCAAGCATCCGACCGAGCCGGTGCAGGACGTCACCTTCTTCCAGCATCCGGACGTGCGCGCGGCCATGGTCGCCTCGGGCGTGGATCGCGACATCCAGAAGTCCATCGTCTTCGACGGCAACGTCGTCGGCTTGGTGACGGAGACGCGCGGGCGTCTGTTGCTTCACGGCTATGATCCGGCGGGCGCGGGGTCGACCAACTGGGCCATTCTGATGATCCCGGACGGCAGCAAGGCGGCGGTCTGCTACTCCACCGGCATCGTCGGCTATGAGAAGGGCGCCGACTGGTATTTCGAGGGCGATGTGGCCTTCACCCTCTACACGCCCTGTCCCTCCGAGGAAGGCGATATGGAATCCCTGAGCAACTGGCCGATCGGCCCCATTCCGGGCTGAGGCCGGGAAAGGCGCGTGTGCACTGACAAGAGGCATCTGATGGCGCTTCGTCGTTTCGCGAGCGGGTTGGCTGCGACGCTGGTCATGAGTGCGGCCGGCGTCGCCGCAGCTCAACCCGCCGGGGCCGACGAAGAGGCCGCCAGGGCGGCCCTGAAGGAATGGATGGCGGCCAGCCCCAAGTACGCGAAGCTCCAGTACGACCTGGTCAAGGCTCAGGCTGGCTTGGCTGTTCGTATCGAGCGATTGGTCATGATCGGGCTGCTGTGTGAGCGGCTGTCGGAGGACGACAGTCGCCTGATCATCGACAACGCCCGAGAAGAGATGGCGTTCGGCCAGTCCGTGCTGTCCGAAGCGCAGCAGGCTGATTTCGCGCTCTACTATGAAGGGCTGCGGCAGGGCGCGCTGGTCGCCGCCGCCCCTGAGCCGCCTCGCCCCGAAGCGTGCGAGGACTTCGCCAAGCCGGGAGGGACTTTGGTCAAGTTGCTGACCTGGACCGGGCGCCGACAGTTCATCAGCCCAGGCGTTCTCGCCAGCCCGAGGACCATCCCTTAAAGGCCGCGCGGATCATCGTGACGGGTCCGGCAGACGCACCGCCTGGAAATAGGTTCCCGAGAGCGTACCGCCCGCACCGCAATAGGGGACGCTGTCGGCGCCGTTTTCGATCGTCTCCTTGACGACAAGCGTCGCGCCCTGGGCCTTCACGTTCAGGGACCAGGCGGCGGCGCCGCTGATGTCGTCAAAGCGGGCTTCGTCTTCGTCGATCCAGTCGCCGCTGCCGTCGACCTCGCAGGACCAGCCATCGCCGCGCAGGTCGGCGGCCGTGGCCGTGAACGTCAGGACGCCGGTCGCCCATTGGTTGACGACGATCTCGCCGTTGAGATTGCGCCAGCGACCGACCACGCTGACCAGCGGGTCGTTGCCCAGATCGGTCAGGAATGCTTCACGCCGCGTCAGTTGATCGGTCAGTTCTTCGATCAGGTCGGCGCCCGTCAGCCGCGCGCCGACCGTGTTGCGGGCCGCAAGAAAGGCGCGCTGGTCGCGACGAAGCGCCTCGGCGCTAGCGGCGTCATAACCCCTGATCGCCGTTCCATAGCGTTCAGCGATCTTGGCGTCCAATGCGGTGAGGGCCGGGGTCGAGCAGATGGCGGTCTCGACCGGTCCGGAGGCGCGTCGGCAGTCAGCGCTTTCGGCGGCCGCAGGCTGAGCGACCGAGGCCGTTAGGGCGGCGCCGAGAAGCAGGACGGCGGTCGAAGCGGACGACGGGAAGCGAAGCGCGGTCATGGGAAGCCTCAAGGCGAATGCGGAAGGGCGCGAAAGCACCCTGTCGGGCGCAATTCATATCCTTAAATGAGCATCGATCAATAAAAAACGAAAACTGACGTTTCTTCCCGCTCTCTGCACAGCTTCTGCTATGCAGGGTTAATGGGAAGGCGATCGGATCATACGCGGCAGGAGCTGGAGCGGCTTTTCGTGGTCGAAGGCCACAAGCACATGGCCGAGGTGGGCTTTGCGCGCTTCTCGGCGCGCGAGGTGGCCAAGCGCGTCGGCTATTCGATCGGCACCCTCTACAACGTGTTCGGTACGCTGGATCAGCTGCTGATCGCCATCAACACGCGAACCTTCCAGCTCTGGGCGGAAGAGGTGCGTCAGGCGCTGGAAGGCAGCGGCCCAGACCGCATCCGATGCCTGGTCGAAGCCTATTTCGGCTTCGCGCGCGCCAATCCCCATAGCTGGCGCGCCATCTATGAGCACCATTTGCCCCCGGACGTGGCCCTGACCGACGAACAGAACCAGCGTCGCGGCGACCTGACCCAGATCATCGTCAACGAGGTGACGGCTGTCTTGCCGGCGAAGGCGCAGGCGGGTGCGCCGCGTCTGGCGCGTTCGCTGATCGCCGTGGTCCACGGCCACTGCGTCTTCGACCTGAACGGCAGCTTCGCCCTGATGAGCATCGAAGAGCCTATCGAACTGGCGCTGGAACGTGTCCGTGAAAGCCTGTCTCAGGCCGGTGCGGCCTAGCGACCGCCCGATGGGCTGCGGTGTTGGATGCGGTCTTCACGAAACTGGCGCGAGACGGTGAGCATTCTGTCGTCTCGGCGGGGCAAGTCAGGCGCGGGGATGGCGTTCTGGCAGAGACATGGCGGATGGAAGACAGGCGAAGGGGCGGCGCGAGGGGCGCTCCTTGAACTATCTGCTGGCGCGCTATGGCGTGGAAATCCGCACGGCGTTGGTGCGCCGCTATGGGTCTCAGCAGGATGGGGTGGACGACGCCCTGCAGCAGGCCTTCCTGCGATTCAGTACGCTGGAGAACCAGGACAAGGTCGCAGACCCGCGCGCATTCCTGTTCGTCATGGCGCGCAACGCCCTGAAGGACGCCATCCGTCGCGCCGACAGCCAGAAGCGACGTTGGAAGGCCCTGGCCGAGGCTACGCCGCCGCAGCATGAAATCAGCCCGGAGGAGGCTCTGTTGAGGCGCGAGGAGCAGGAAGCCCTGGATCGTGAAATTCAGGCGTTGGACCCGGACGCGCGTGAACTGCTCCGGATGAGCCGCATCGAAGGCCTGACCTATGCGGAAATCTCGCGATTGACGGGACGCTCTGCGGCGGACATCAGCCGCACGATCGCGCGGACGTTGATCGAATTGCGTCGCGCCATTCAGGTGCGCGGGACGGAGGCGGCATGACGGCGCGGAGTGATGCGCCGCCGATCGAGCAGGCGCTGGAATGGCTGGCGCTGCGCTGTGGCGGCCAGACAAGCGCGGCGGATCGCCGGGCGTTCGAGGCCTGGTTGGCGGCGTCGCCGGATCACGCGGCGGTCTATGCTGAGGCTGAGGCCCTGTGGGCGCGGCTGGACTGGTCGGAGGCGCTGAACCGGCAGAGCTTGAACCATGCGATCGAGGCGTCTGCGCCAAAGCCGATGATGCGTCGAAAGGCGCCTCTGTCGCGACGGGGGCTCATGGCCATGGCGGCCGGGCTTGGCGCGGCGACGCTGACGCCGTTGGCGCTTCACCTGTCCAGCGGAGAGCGGCGCCGGTTTGAGACCGAGGTGGGCGAGATTCGTCATCTGTCGTTGGAAGACGGCTCGCGCGTGTCCCTGGGCGGGCGTTCGGTGCTGGCGACGCGCGTCGGCGACCGGGTGCGCCGGATGCGGCTGGACGAGGGCGAAGCCTTCTTTGATGTGGCGCGGGACGAGACGCGGGTTTTCACCGTGATCGGCGCAGGGCTGAAGGCCGAGGCGCTGGGCACCGCCTTCGAGGTGCGTTTGGGCGACCACGGGCCGGAAGTCTTTGTCGAAGAGGGGCGGGTGCGCGTGACGGCCATCGCCACGGGCGAGCAGACCGTCATCGGCGCGGGCGAGCGCGCGGCCCTGCGCGGCGGGACGCTGAAACGGGCGGCGATCAATCCGGCGGGCGTCGCGCCCTGGCGGCGTCAACGTTTCAGCTTCATCGATCAGCCGTTGTCGGAAGTCGTGGCCGAGGTGAATCGCTATTATCGGCCGGGCGTGACGATCGCCTCGCCTAAGTTGGGCGCGCGCAAGGTGACCGCCGCCTTCACCATCGAGCAGATTCCGCAAGCGCTGGAGAGCCTGGCGCAGGAGCTGGACGGCCATCTGGTGCGCCGTCGGAACGCCGAGGGTGAAATCCAAATGATGCTGAAAAGCTGAGTTATCTTGAAGCTTTAGTGAAATCGACAGGCGGGTTGGAAGGACGAGCGTCGGCTTGCGTCTAGGCGGTGTCGAAGCTGTTGGGGGCCGTGTCGGCTGCAGGCTTCACGCAACGTCCAGGGGATAGAATTGACCGTTCATCGTTCCAGGCTGAAGGCCGTCGCCACGTCTTCCGCCGCCGTTTTCGTGCTTGCCGCCGCCGCCATGCCCGCCATGGCTCAGGCCCCGTCACGCCCGGCCGCCGCCGCACAGGTTCACGCCATCCGCATTGAGGCCCAGTCGCTGGACCGGGCGGTGGTCGCCCTGGCCGAACAGACGGGGGCGGTGATCGTCGCTGCGGGCGTTACGCTGGACAACCGTCGTTCGAGCGTGCTGATCGGCTCGATGACGGCGGCGGAGGCGCTGGCGCGTCTGCTGGAAGGCGCCAATCTGACGTTCCGGCGCGACCCGAACGGCGCCTTCGTCATCGTCTCGGCCGCCGAGGCGCGGGCTGAGACGACCCAGATCGGCGACGTGGTCGTCACCGCTCGCTTTGATCCGCTGAGCCGCCTTCAGAAGGGCGCGACCGACAGCTTCACCGGGCTGGACCGTTCGCTGCTGGAGACGCCCCGTTCGGCCTCGCGCGTCAGTTCGGACACCATCGCCCGCTATGGGATGGAGAATGTCGACGATCTGGTCGCCGCTGTGCCGGGCGCCTATACGGCCAGCTTTTTCGGCGTGCCGGGCAATCTGAACGTACGTGGCACCCTGGCCGACACCTATTTTCAGGGCTTCAAGCGGATCGAGAACCGCGGCAGCTTTTCGTCCAACCTAGGCGCCGCCGCCTATGTTGAGGTGCTGCGCGGGCAGTCCTCGCCCATCTATGGTCCCGGCAAGGTCGGCGGCCTGCTGAACTTCGTGCCCAAGTCGGCGCGCGGCGTCGATGCGCGCTATGCTGATGAGATGAGCGGCGGCGTCAACGTCACCGTCGGCTCCTACGGACGGCGCAATGCGGCGGCGGATCTGGTGGTCCCGGTCGGCGAAGGCGGCATCGCCCTGTATGTCGAGCGTGAGGACTCGGATTCCTATTACCGCAATATCCATCCCGAGCACCTGAACCTTCAGGCCACCTATGTCGGCGATTTCGGCGACGGCTGGTCGGGCGAGGTCAATCTGATGCATTTCGAGGAATCGGGCCGCATCCAGTCGCCGGGCTGGAACCGGGTGACGCAGAACCTGATCGACAACGGCGTCTACATCACCGGGCGCGACACCGATCTGGTCGACCTGGATGGCTCGGGCATGATCGAATACGGCGAGATCGACGCGGCTTTCGGGGCGTGGGGCGGGACGTCCAACATTCGCCAGATCAAGGAATACGGCGGCAAGAACAATCCGAAATTCGCCCTTGATGAAGGCGTCGGCACGACGAAACTGAGCCGCCGCAACGTCATGGCGGACGACGCCGACTACAACGACAGCCGCACCTTCACCGCCTATGCGGGGCTGCAGAAGGAGATGGCGAACGGCTCGGTTCTGGCCATCAAGGCCTTCATGGACGACATTGAGAACCAGCGCTTCACCAGCTTCGGCTTCGCCGCCGACTATGACGCCCGCGCCCTCGAAGGCCGCGTGACCTACAGCTTCCCCTCGCGCTTCGGCCAGCATGTCAGCGCCGACACCATCATCGGCGTCGGTTATCGCGACCACACGGCCAAGCAGTATGAGAGCTACCTGTCCGGCTATATCGCCCTGAACCGCCGCGACCTGTCGCATGGTTCGACGGCGGGCGATCGCATCGCCGCGCCCCTGATGAAGGACGGTGTGCAGATGTGGGACTCGCGGCACGAGATGGAGTGGAACAGCCGCTCGGTCTTCGTCATGAGCGACATCACCGTCTTCGATCGCTTCAGCATCCTGGCCGGACTGCGCTGGGACGACTACGATCTGAAGGCGATCAACAGGGGCGAGACGGTCTTCGGTCTGAAGGATACGTGGGTCGAGAACGGCAAGGCGGCGATGACCTGGTCGCTGTCGGCGCGCTATGAGACGCCCTGGGGCCTGACCCCCTATGTGACCTTCGCCGAGCCGCGCTCGCTGGAGTCGACCCAGACGGGCGGCGTGTCGGTCGGCACGGTGATGAGCAACCTGTTCATCTCGCCGTCGGAACTGAAGGAAGTCGGCGTCAAATTCTCGCTGCTGGACGGCGCCCTGTTCGGCGGAGCCGCCTATTATGAGCAGTTCCGTCGCCGTACGGACATGCTGGGCAACGTCAGCGGCAACACTTCGGAAGGCTTTGAGCTGGAAGCCCATTGGCTGGCGACCGACAGGCTCAGCTTCACCACGGCCCTGACGCTGCAGGAGACGCGGGTGGATGCGCCCGGCAAGGGCAAGGGCGAGTATCTGGAGCTGCGTCCCGAACAGTTCGGTCTGGACCCTGCTTCCGCCTATGGCGGCACCTTTGCGGTGAACAACGCCGGAACCTTCGCCGAGTTGGCCGACGGCTATGTGGTCCGCACCATGCCGGACACGGTGTTCAGCCTGTTCGGCGCCTATACGACCGAGCCGTTCAGCTTGATGGGAACGGAAGCCAGCGCGGGCTTCACCGCCGGGGCCACCTATGTCTCGGAAACGGGCGGCGTCTTCGAGAACAGCTTGCGTCTGCCCGCCTATACCCTGGCCAAGGCGGCGGCCTATGTGAAGGTGCGCAACGTCACCGTCTCGGCCAACATCGATAATCTGTTCGACGAAGAATACTTCACCCCCTCGGCCGAGGTTTACAAGGAAGTCGCCGTCATGCCCGGCCTGCCGCGCATGTTCCGGGTGAACCTGGCCTATCGCTTCTAAGGTCCGACGACGTGTTCGGCGGCTGAGCCCTCTCGGCCGCCGGATCGCCTTTTCGCGCCGCCAGCACGGCGCCTCTCGAACGAAAGAACAGGTTCGATGACGCAGAACCTTTGTCTGTCGCGCCGCGGCGCGCTGGCCTTCATGACGGGCGGCGCGGCGCTGGCCGGGCCCGCCGTCGCACGCTCATCGGTTGATCCGGCGCGCTTTACTCATGGCGTGGCGGCGGGTGATCCGATGCAAGACGGCTTCGTGATCTGGACCCGCGCGGTCGGGGCGGGCACGACGGTCGGCCTGTGCTGGGAGGCGGCCGAGGACGCCGACTTCACCCGCATCGTCCAGTCCGGCACGGTTCAGGCGACCGCCGCGCGCGATCACACGGCCAAGGTCGATGTGACGGGTTTGCGCGCCGGGCGTGAATACTTCTATCGCTTCCACAGCGCCGACGCCGTCTCGCCGGTCGGGCGCGCGCGCACCCTGCCGGGCGGGGATGTCGAGCGGGCGCGGTTGGCGGTGGTGTCCTGCTCCCACTACGGCTTCGGCTACTTCAACGCCTATCGCGCCATCGCCGATCTGGAAGAGCCGGTGGACGCTGTCGTTCATCTGGGCGACTACATCTATGAATACGGCGTCGACGGCTATGGCGGGCCGGAAAGCCGCGCCCTGGGCCGTGAGCATGACCCGGCGCATGAGATTGTCACCCTGGACGACTACCGCCGCCGCTTCGCCCAGTATCGCGCCGACCCCGATCTTCAGGCCGCCCATGCCCGCGCCGCCTTCATCACCGTGTGGGACGATCACGAGACGGCGAACAACAGCTGGATGGGCGGATCGTCCGCCCATGACGAAGATACGGAAGGCTCCTGGGACCGCCGCCGCGATGCGGCGATCCAGGCCTATTTCGAATGGCTGCCTATGCGCGATCCGCCGCCGGGGCGTCCGGCCCATGTGCTGAACCGCGTCTATGATTTCGGCGACCTGCTGTCGCTGATCGCGGTGGAGACGCGCCTGACCGGCCGCACCAAGGCGACCAGCGCCTCTCGCGACATGATTTTCGACGCCGAGGGCCGCCCTGACCCCGACCGCTTTGAGGCCGAAGTGCTGAACCGTCCCGAACGCTCCATGATGGGCGTGGCCCAAGAAGCCTGGCTGGAGGGCGCCCTGACCGCCTCGGTCCAGCGCGGAACGGCGTGGCAGGTGCTGGCCAATCAGGTCGTCGTGGCCCGGATGCGGGCGCCGGACTTCATCTCCGTCATGCCTGAAGATCTGCTGGAAGAGGCGATGTCGCGCTCCGGCTCGCGCCGCTGGCTGGAAAGCACGCGTCTGGGCCTGCCGATCAATCTGGATGCGTGGGACGGCTATCCGGCGGCGCGCCTTCGCCTGTATGACGCCGCCCGCCGCAGCCGGGCCAATCTGGCCATCCTCAGCGGCGACACGCACATGTTCTGGGGCAACCGCCTGCACGACCCGCGTGACGAAAGCTTCGTCGGCGTCGAGTTCGGGACGGGCAGCGTCACCTCGCCCGGCGGCTATGAGACCATCAGCCCCGACCCCCGCATCTATGAGGTCGCCGAAAAGGCGCTGGTCGCCAGGAACCCGGACGTCCGCTTCGCCCATGTCCGCGACCATGGCTTCCTGATCGTCGAGATCACCAAGGCGGCCCTGACATGCGACTATCATCAGGTCGCCGATATCCAGACCCGCGACGGTCGGGCCCGGCGCTTCGCCCGCATCACGACCGACCGCGCAGGCGGCTTCCAGGTGCAGGAGGGCTGAGATGCGTTTGCTGATCGTGGGGACGGCGGCGCTTAGTCTCGCGCTTTCGGCGTGCGCCTCAGGCCCTGAGGCGTCGTTGTGGCAGGGCTATGCCGACCATCCGCAGGGGTATCTGGGAGCGGATAGCCGCTTTGAGGCGCTCGCCTTTCTGCCGCCTCCGCCAGAAGTTGATTCCCTGAGGGCGCAGAATGATCTGGCCGTCTATCGCGCGACGCGGGCGTTGAAGGGCAAGCCGCGCTGGCTTCAGGCGGCGGCCGACGCCGAGATTGTCACGCCCTCGGCGCCGGGCGTGTTCAGCGAGGCGCTGGGCGCCCCGTTCGAGCCTGAGCGGACGCCGACGCTGGCTTTGCTGCTGGGGCGGATGCACGCGGATCTGGAGACGATCCAGGCTTCGGCCAAGGCCAGCCACGCCCGGCCGCGGCCCTTCGTGTCCGAGCCCGCCGATATCTGCGTCGATGCCGCGCCGTGGCTGGGAGAAAGCGGCTCCTATCCATCGGGCCATGCGGCAATGGGGTGGGCCTGGGCGCTGGTGTTGTCCGAACTGGCGCCGGATCGCGCCGAGGCGATCCTGACGCGGGGGCTGGCCTATGGCGACAGCCGCGTGATCTGCGGCGTCCACTATGTCAGCGACGTAGAGGCGGGGCGGCTGATGGGCGCGGCGCTCATCGCCCGCCTGAAGGCGGAGCCGGCTTTCCAGCGGGACTTGGAGCGGGCGCGAGCCGAATGGCGACGCAGCTTTTCGAGACAGCGGTAATCGCGAAGGCGACCTACTTCGGCAGGCGGCTCATGGCTTCGAAGCCGCCGGTGAAGATGACCTCCATCGCGTCGCATATTGCGGCCATTTCCGACGACTTGCACAGGCCGCCCGACAGGACGTCGATGCGCCCTGTCTGAGCCAGGGACAGGGTCAGCGACCCCGACAGCAGGTGGTAGAACCAATAGATCTGTCGCTCGGGAGTGTCGGGCGCGATCCGTTTCAGCAGGCCGATGAAGCGGTCGATCACGGGGTCGAAATGCTGATGCATGGTGTCGCCGCCCCAGGCCGGGGTGTTGTTCACCTGAGCGACCAAGGCCGCGTAGTTCAGCCAGGCGCGGTCTCCGCTCTCAAACAGGACGAACAGAGGACGCAGGAAGGCGTCGATGGCGCCGCTGACGGTCATGGCGTCGCCGTGTTCGGCCTCATAGCGGTCCAGGCTGTCCAGGCGCAGGGTGTTCACCACCTCGGCGCGGCGACCGAAGACGGTCGAGAACAACCGGTTCTTGTCGTCAAAATAATAGTGCAGCAGGGCTGTATCGACGCCGGCCTCCTTGGCCACAGCCTTCAGGGTGACGCCGTGCAGGCCGTCGCGCGCGAACAGGGCTTCGGCCACGTCCAGGATTCGGGTGGTCGTTTCCTCGCGGCGTTGGGCCTTAGGCTTGGGCGGCGCCTTGGGCTTCGCGGACGCCTTTGCGCGCGGCTTGGACTCGGTTGCGGTCATGGGCGCAGCTTACCCGAACATCCGCCGCAAACGATCACGTATCCGCATCAAGAGGATCAGCAGCTTGCCCTTGCGCGCATGGTGGTCCAGCGCCGCCTTCCACCAGGCGCGCTTCACCTCGCCGCCGGGCGTGGCGTTGAACACCATCCAGGCGTCGTCGGCGGGGGCGTAGACGGGCCAGTCGGCGCCCGGCGCGCCTGTCCTGGCGAAGGCGACCCAGCGGGCGTGCATGGCGTCGCTGACGGCGCGGTCGGCTTCGGTCGCGGGCGGGGCGCCGTCAGGGCGACGGTTCAGGGTCTCGAAGACGTGGAAGATCTCGGCGGCGTGGGCGGCGCGGGGCATGGTGTCGCGTCGTGCTTCTTCTACATAATCAAAAGCATAGAGCCATGCCTTCGACTTGCGCGGGCGCGACGCGATCCAGCGCGCGGGGGCGGCGAAGGCGAAGTCGCGGAAGCCGTGGCGGATCAACTGCTCCTCATCGCCGCTCGCCTGCGGATAGAGGCGGGCGAGGGCGGCGTTCGGCTTTACCAGCTTGCCGAACCGTTCCAGTCCGCCGCCGTAGTTGAGCAGGGAATCCTCGCCGCTGTTGACCCCGATCATCAGCGGCACGTCGGCGAAATCGCCTCGGGCGAAGGCGCTGATCGGGTCGCGGTCCAGCAGGCGGTCGTCGATCACGGGGCCGAAAGCGCTTTCGACGGCGGTCAGCCGCTCGGGCGCGACGGCGCGCAGGGCGACGGCGTCTGGGGCGCTCAGGCCGAGGGCGGCCGCGGCGGCGACGCCGCGCGCCTGGGCGGTCTTCAGCGGCGTGGCGGGCAGCCAGCCGCCGCCGGACTGGACGACGGCCTTGTGGAACAGGCCGCGCGCCCGCTTGGCCGTCATCAGGGCCAGGATGTCGAGGCCGCCGGCGGATTCTCCGAACAGGGTGACGTTGGCGGGGTCGCCGCCGAAGCTGGCGGCGTGGTCGCGCACCCATTCCAGCGCCGCGATCTGATCCAGCAGGGCCTGATTGCCCAGGGGCTCGTCGGCGGGGGCCTCGGCCGTCAGCGCGGGGTGAGCGAAGAAGCCGAGCTGGCCCAGGCGGTAGTTGACGCTGACCAGCATCACGCCGTCGCGGGCGAAGGCGGCGCCGTCATAGAAGGGCAGAGAGCCCGCGCCCATCCGGTTCGAACCGCCGTGCAGCCAGACCATGATCGGCGCCGGGCCTGTCGTCTCGAGCGGCGCCCAGAGGTTCAGCGTCAGGCAGTCCTCGCCGGTGGGCTCGGGCGCGCCGCCGATGGCGACGATGTCGGCCACGTCCGCCGGACCCGCCTGGGGCGCCGAGGGGCCGAAGGCGGCGGCTTCGCGCACGCCCTCCCAGGTCGGGAAGGGGCGGGGCGCGCGCCAGCGCAGCTCGCCGATCGGCGCGGCGGCGTAGGGCACGCCGCGGAAGACGTTCGCCGGGCCTTCGCGACGGCCCCGCAGAGCGCCCGACGGCGTGTGCGCGACGGGGTGCGCCGCGCCTTGGTGGAGCTGGTCCATGTTTCGTCCCTTCAGGCGCGATCTTCGCCGCACTCGTTCATTTGAGAATGAAGAATGCGCGTTCGGCTGTCGAGCCGCTTCGTGAAACATCATTCATGCGAGAATGAATGATGTTGACAGCGAGGCCGTTCGCGGATCACCGTCGCTGCAACACAGATCAGCGGCGAGCAAACGACCGCGCGTGGAGAGGAAACGAGAATGCGATCGACAGGACAGTTGCGTCTGGCGCTGATGACCAGCGCCTTCATCACCGCCTCGCTGTGCGCGGCGCCGACCTTGGCCCAGCAGGCGGCGGAGACCGAGCAGGCCTCGAACGTGGACGACGTCGTCGTCACCGCGCGCCGCCGCGAGGAAAGCCTCAAGGACGTGCCGGTCGCCGTCACCGCCGTCACCAGCGAACGCCTGGAACAGACCGGCGCGGCGGATATCACCACCTTGCAGGCGCAGACGCCGAACGCCACGGTTCAGGTGGCGCGCGGCACCAATTCGACCCTGACGACCTTCATTCGCGGCGTCGGCCAGCAGGATCCGCTGTGGGGCTTCGAGCCGGGCGTCGGCCTCTATGTCGACGACATCTATGTGGCCCGTCCGCAGGGCGCGGTGCTGGACATCTTCGACATCGAGCGGCTGGAAGTCCTGCGCGGGCCGCAGGGCACCCTCTACGGCCGCAACACCATCGGCGGGGCGATCAAATACGTCACCAAGCGCCTGGGCCCGGACCCGGAGCTGACGCTGAAGGGCGCCTACGGCAGCTATAATCAGGTCGATCTGATCGCTTCGGGTTCGGCGCCGATCACCGAGACCCTGCGCATCGGCGGCGCGATCGCGCGCTACACCCGCGACGGCTACGGCACGAACCTGAACACGGGGGCCGAGCACTACAACAAGGACGTCACGGCGGGCCGGTTGAGCGTCGAGTGGACGCCGCGCGACAATCTGTTCTTCCGTCTGGCGGGCGACATCACCGAGGACGAGTCCAACGCCCGCCACGGCTATCGTCTGAAGGCGCCGACGACGGATGACGTCTATGACACCCGCGCGGGCATCGGCGACGACGGCTATGTGCGTACGCGCGGCCTGTCGCTGACCGGCGAGTGGAACGTCAACGACGCGGTGACGCTGAAGTCGGTCACGGCCTGGCGTGACGGCGACACCAAGGGCGACGGCATCGACTTCGACGGCCTGCCGCAGCCGATCCTCGACATCCCCGGCTACTACGCCGACAGCCAGTTCACCCAGGAATTCCAGCTGCTGTTCCAGGGCGAACGCTGGCAGGGCGTGGCGGGCGTCTTCTACATGGACGCCTCGGCCGAGGGCGCCTTCGACACCGTCATCGGCCTTTATCCCAGCATGGGGCCTGGGCTGCCGGCGGGCCTGACGACTTTCACGGGCGGCAAGGTCGACACCGAGAGCTTCGCCGTCTTCGCCGACTTCAGCTACGATGTGACGGACCAGCTGTCGCTGTCGGTCGGCGGTCGCTGGACCCGCGACAAGAAGAGCGTCGATCAGCTGCGCCAGAACTATCTGGGCATCAAGAGCCCCTTCTTCGGCAACAGTAGCGCCATTCCGGCTGGTCCGCCCTCGACCGACTACACCAACTCGGACACCTATTCGGAGTTCACGCCGCGGGTCAGCGCCAGCTACAAGTTCACGCCGGAACTGACGGGCTACGCCTCTTACGGGCGAGGCTTCAAGTCGGGCGGCTTCGACATGCGCGGCGACGCCAGCCTCTATCCCGAGACGGTCAACGGCTATCAGCCCGAACTGGTCGACACCTATGAGATCGGTCTGAAGGGCTCGCTGCTGGATCGCCGCATCAATTTCGCCACGGCCCTGTTCAAGTCGGAATACACCGACCAGCAGATCACCTCGCAGTTCTTCATCCCGCCCACTTCGGTCGTCAGCTATGTCGACAACGCCGGGTCCAGCGAGATCTGGGGCTGGGAGCTGGAGGCCAGCGCGCGGATCACCGACAGCTTCATCCCGCGCCTGACGCTGGGTTATCTGGACGCCAAGTTCAACGACTTCGTCACCCTGAACCCGGATACCGGCAAGCGCGAGAACATGGCCGATCAGCGCCATTTCCAGAACACGCCGGATTGGACCGCCAGCCTCGCGCTGCCGTACAGCTTCGACCTGGGTGATCGCGGCTCGGTGATCTTCACGCCGACCGCCGCTTATCGTGGGGCGACCCAGATGTTCGAGACGCCGATCCCGCTGCTCGATCAGGGATCTTACTGGCTGTATGACGCCACCCTGATGTGGACCTCGCCCGACGCGCGTTATCGCGTCAGTCTGGCGGGCCGCAACCTGGGCGACGAACGCTATCGCGCCGGCGGCTACAACTTCCCCGGCGCCATTACCGGGGACTCGGTCATCGGCTTCTACGGCCCGCCGCGCACGGTGACGCTGAGCGTGACCGCCCGCTTCTAAGAGCGACCGACACGAAAGCCCCCGCAGCGCCGGCTGCGGGGGCTTTTTGTCATCCTGGCGCGGGTCCGAAAGATACGCCGTAGGGCGAGGAAATTTCGCGCATCCGCCGTTGCAGCTTCATTCGCCCGTGACCGCCGCGTCGCGCCCGCGACATTCAGCGTCTTTAGGTCTGCCCTGCTTTCTCAGGGGGTAAGACCATGAAGCCGATCAGCCTCAAGCGTGGATTTCTGGCGGGCGCCGCCGTCGCGGGCCTGATGGCGGCGGGCGCCGCCCATGCTCAAAGCGTTTCGCCGGGCGAGACGACGACCGCCGTGGACGACATCGTGGTGACAGCCCAGCTGCGCGCCCAGGATCCGATCGAGGTGCCCTTCGCCCTGACGGCCTATAGCGGCGACTTCCTGGAAAACCTGGGCGTGCAGGAGTTCGACCAGTTGTCGGCCTTCGTGCCGGGCTTCCTGGTGCAGAACCAGTCGCCGAACAATCCGGGCTTCGTGATGCGCGGCATCACTTCGGACTCGGGCGCCGCCACCGCCGAGCCGCGCGTGTCGGTGTTCCAGGACGGGGTGTCGATCTCCAAGTCGCGCGGCTCCTATGTCGAACTGTTCGACATGGAGCGGATCGAGGTGGCCAAGGGGCCGCAGTCGACCCTTTACGGCCGCGGCGCCCTGATCGGCGCGGTCAATCTGGTGCAGAACCGCGCCCGTCCGGGCCAGTTCGACGCCGGCGCCCGCATCGAGGCGGGCGACCTGGACTATCGCGCGGTCGAGGGTTTCGTGAATGCGCCCGTCGGCGAGACCGGCGCCCTGCGCCTGGCGGCGCGGATGAAGACGCGCGGCGGCACGGTCGAGAACCTGCTGGGCGGCGAGGATTACAACTCGATCGAGACCAAGGCGCTGCGCCTGTCGGGCGCCTGGGCGCCGACCGACAATCTGCGCGCCGATCTGATCGCCAACTATCAGACGGATTCGGCCAGCGGCACCTCGTTCAAGTCGATCGCCTATGATCCGTTCGACCCGAGGACGGGCGCCTCCCTGGGCGGGCGTGCGCCGTGGGACGGCGCGGCCCTGACGCCGGGCGCCGATTTCGACGGGGGCGTCGGCCTTGGGCTGGATCGCGAGGTCTGGGGCGTGACGGGCCTGGTGAAGTGGGATCTGTCGCCGTCGCTGACGCTGAACTCGACCACGGCCTATCGCCAGTTCGACTCGACCGAGGTGTTCGATCCGGACGGCACGTCGCTGCCGCTGCTGACGGCGGCCGAGCACGCCTATGGCGAACAGTGGAGCCAGGAGTTCCGACTGAACTTCGACAACGGCGGCCGCTTCTCGGGCTTCGTCGGTGCCGGCTATTTCAGCGAGGAAGGCTTCCAGCGGATGCCGACCCAGTTCGACGAGCGTCTGGCTCTGCTGCAACTGGCGACGCCGCTGGGCGACCAGCGATTGAAGATGGTCTACGCCGCGCCGACGCCGTTGCTGATGGGCGGCATTCTTCAGTCCATGCTGCCCGCTGCGGCGCATCCGCTGATCCCCGGCATCGTCGGCAATCTGAAGCCCGCCCACATCGAGACGGCGACCAACCGGGCCGACCTGACCTCCTATGATCTGTTCGGCGACCTGACTTTCAAGGCGACCGATCGTCTGGAGTTCTCGGGCGGGGTGCGCTGGACGCGCGACGACAAGACGACGGGTTATTCGGCGGCGGTGCTCAACGGCCGCTCCATCGCCGGCGGCCTGGTGGCGGTGCAGACGCTCGGCGTGCAGGCGCAACGCCTGGCCCAGGCCGGCGACCTGGCCGGCGCTCAGCGCCTGCAGCAGCAGATCACGGCCATCCTGACGGGCCTGGCGACGCCGGGCGCGGCCAATCTGCCCGCAGCTTCGGGTCTGCCGTTGTTCGCCCTGACCGCCCAGCCGACTGCTGGTAACGGCGACCTGATTCAGGCGGATCACGAGGACGACGGCTTCACCTGGCGTCTGACGGCGCGCTACGCCCTGTCGGACGACGCCAGCCTCTACGCCAACTATGCGCGCGGCCGTCGCCCTGAGGTGCTGGAGGTGCGCGGCCCGTCCGTTCCGCTGGGCGCCCCGACCTTTGAAGTCATCCCCGCCGAGACCGTCGACAGCTTCGAGGTCGGCTACAAGACAGCGCTGATGGATCGCCGCCTGCGTCTGGACGGGGCGGTGTTCCACTACGCCTACGACAACTTCCAGACGACCGAGCAGGACGGCACCCGCTTCGTCACCGTCAATGCGGGCAAGGCCAACGCCTATGGGTTTGAGGGCCAGGTCGCCTTCGCGGCGACGCCGACCTTCGATCTGTTCGGCACCTACGGCTACAACCGTTCGCGCTTCGACGGAGGCGCGCGCGACGGCAACCGCTTCCGCCTGTCGCCGGACCACATGGCCTCCATCGGTGCGACCTGGCGCCTGCCGGTCGAGACCGGGACCATCGAGGTCCAGCCGACCTACACCTGGCAGTCCAAGGTCTTCTTCGATGACGACAACGACCGCCCGGAGCTGCAGACCGGCAACTTCGTCGCCGACACCGTGCAGGACGAGTACCAGGACGGCTACGGCCTGCTGAACCTGCGGGTGCGCTACGCCCCGTCGTCGGGGAACTGGGGCGTCGAGGCCTTCGGCGACAACATCCTGGACGAGGAATACATCAAGGACGCGGGCAACACCGGCGATGCGCTGGGCTTGCCGACCTTCATCGCCGGGCGGGGCGCCAGCTACGGCGTCGCCTTCGCCCTGCGGTACTGAGGACCAGAGCCATGACCATGAACCGTCGCGGCCTTCTGGGCCTGTTCGGCGCGGGCGCGGCGGCGGGCTGCGCCACGGTCCCGACGGGCGAAGCTGTCGCCGTCGTCTTCGCCCACGGCGTGGCCTCGGGCGATCCGGCGACCGACCGGGTGATCCTGTGGACGCGCGTCACCCCGGCGGACGGTCATGTCGGGCCGGTCTCGGTCGCCTGGCGCGTGCTGGACGGGGAGGGCGACCGGGTCGTCGCCTCGGGCCGGTTCGAGGCGGGGCCTGAGCGCGACTATACGGTCAAGGTCGACGCGGCGGGCCTGCGCCCCGGCCGCGACTATCGCTACGACTTCGCCGTGGGCGAGACGCGCTCGCCCATGGGCCGCACCCGCACTCTGGCGGCGGAGGGCGTCGCGCCGGTCAATCTGGCGGTGGTGTCGTGCCAGCTGCACCCCGGCGGCCTGTTCAACGCCTATGAGGCGATCGCCGCCCTGCCGACCCTCGACGCCGTGGTTCATCTCGGCGACTACATCTACGAATACGGGGCGGATTCCGACGCCTATGGCATGGCGACGGGGCCGAAGCTGGGTCGCGTGCCCGAACCGGCGCACGAGATCGTCTCCCTGGCCGACTATCGGCTGCGCCACGCCCAGTACAAGCGCGACGCCGACCTTCAGGCCGCCCATGCCCGCGCGCCCTTCATCTGCGTCTGGGACGATCACGAAACGGCCAACGACGCCTGGCTGCACGGCGCCGAGAACCATCAGCCCGAGACCGAAGGCGACTTCGCCCAACGCAAGGCGGCGGCGCTGAAGGCCTATTATGAGTGGATGCCGATCCGCGAGGCCGCGCCCGGCGCGCTGAAGGAGGCGATCCACCGCAGCTTCCACTTCGGCGATCTGGCCAGCTTGATGATGGTCGAGACCCGCCTGACCGGCCGCACCGAACCGCTGGCCTATGACAGGGATCTGACCGCCAAGGACGGCCCGGACGGCGAGCCGGTGCTGGACCTGGACGCCTTCCGCGCCAAGCTGAACGACCCCGCCCGCGACCTGATGGGACCGCAGCAGCGCGACTGGCTGAAGCGCGAACTGGCGGCCTCCAAGGCCAAGGGCCGTCCGTGGCAGGTGCTGGGCAATCAGGTCGTCATGGCGCGCGTGGCCGGTCCCGACGTGTCGCGCACCCTGACCGAGGCCCAGGTCCAGGGCCTGATGGCCCAAATCCCCGAAGCCTATCGCGACCAGTTCGAACAGGCCCTGTTCCTGTTCAAGATGGGCCTGCCGTTCAACCTCGACGCCTGGGACGGTTATCCGGCCGGGCGCGAGCGTCTCTACGCCGCCTTCGCCGAGGCGGGGGTGCAGCCCATCGTCCTGGCCGGGGACAGCCACGCCTTCTGGGTCAATGAGCTGAAGGACGCCGGCGGGGCGCGCCGGGCGGTAGAGTTCGGGACCAGCGCGGTCTCCAGTCCCTCGATCGGCGACGCCATCGGCGGCTTCCCCCTGGGCGCGGCGCTGATGCAGGCCAATGACGAGGTGCGCTTCTGCGACCAGTCGGCCAAGGGCTTCATCCTTTTGACCCTGACCGAGGACCGGGCTGAGGCGTCCCTGATGCAGGTCTCGACCATCTTCGCCAAGCCGTTCGAGGTCACGACGTTGAAGCGGGTCGGCGTGAACCGCGCCGATGGGACGATCACGGGCGTCTGATCGCGACCGGCTCCCCGCGCAACGGTTTCCTCGCAGGCGGATTAATCGCCCATGCGCGGCGAACTGAAGACCTATCAGGCCAAGCGGCGTTTCGAGCAGACGCCGGAACCCAAGGGCGCCAAGCGGGCCGGAGACGGCGCGCGGCGCTTCGTCATCCAGCGCCATGCGGCGACGCGGCTGCACTACGACTTCCGTATCGAGGCGGACGGGGTGCTGAAGTCCTGGGCCGTGACCAAGGCCCCGTCGCGCGACCCGTCGGTCAAACGCCTGGCGGTCGAGGTCGAGGACCATCCGCTGGACTACGGCGACTTTGAAGGGACGATCCCGGCGGGCAACTACGGCGCGGGCACGGTGCAGCTGTGGGATGCCGGAACCTGGGAGCCGCAGGAGCCGGACCTGGAGGCCGCCTGGGCGCGCGGCCAGATCAAGATGATCCTTCACGGCGAGCGGCTGAAGGGCAAATGGGCGCTGATCCGGCTGAAGAGCGACCGGGGCAAGCCGTCCAAGCGCAACAACTGGCTGCTGCTGAAGGAGAAGGACGAGCACGCCGTCGCCGGCGAGGGCGACGCCCTGGCCGAGATCGACGCCTCGGTGACGACCGGCCGCTCCCTGGCCCAGATCGCCGAGGGGGACACGCAATGGACATCCTCCAAGCCGACCCGCCGCAAGGCGCCGCCGAAACCCGCGCCGTCCAAGGCGGCGTCCAAAGCGAAGCGGCCTCACGCCTTCGTGCCGATCCAGCTGTGCAAGGCGGTGGACCACCCGCCCTCGGCCGCCGGTTGGGCGCATGAGATCAAGTTCGACGGCTATCGGCTGCAGATCGGGGTCGGCAACGGTCAGGCGGTGCTGCGGACCCGCAAGGGCCTGGACTGGACCGATCGCTTCCCGGAGCTGGCGGCGGATGCGGCCGGTTGGCCCGATGCGGTGATCGACGGTGAACTGTGCGCCTTGGACGAGGATGACATGCCGGACTTCAGCGCCCTGCAGGCGGCGATATCCGAGGGGGAGACGGGGCGGCTGGTCTATTTCGCCTTCGACCTGCTGTTCGAGGGGGCGGAGGATCTGCGTAAGCTGCCGCTGTCGCACCGCAAGGCGCGATTGCAGGCCTATATCGACCGCCTCGGCGCCAAGGCTGGAGGGCGTCTTCGCTACGTCGAGCATTTCGCCTCGACGGGGCAGGCGGTGCTGGAAAGCGCCTGCCGGATGCATCTGGAGGGCGTGATTTCCAAGAAGCTGGACGCGCCCTATCACGCCGGGCGGTCCTCGACCTGGGTCAAGTCGAAGTGCCGGGGGCGCGACGAGGTCGTCATCGGCGGCTGGTCGTCGGAGGGCGGCCGTCGGTTCCGGTCGTTGCTGGTCGGGGTGCGCGAGAAGGGCGGGTTGAAATACCTCGGGCGCGTCGGGACGGGCTTCGGCGAGGCGGCGACGCGGTTGCTGATCCCCGCGTTGAAGGCCGAGGCGGCGGACAAGAGCCCCTTCACCGGCGCAGGCGCGCCCGACGGCGGCCCGGACGTTCACTGGGTGAAACCCAGGCTGGTCGCCGAGATCGAGCACGGCGGCTACACCGAGTCAGGTTCGTTGCGGCAGGCGGCCTTCAAGGGCCTGCGCGACGACAAGACCGCTGAGGACGTCACCGAGTCGCCCCAGCCGCCCGCGTCGCCGTCGACGTCGAAAAAGGGCGGCAAGGTCATGGTGGCGGGCGTCGTCATCTCCAGCCCTGACAAGGTGCTGTGGCCGGCGAGCGAAGGTCGTCCGCCCATCACCAAGGCCGACTTGGCGCGCTATTACGAGGCGGCGGCCGAGCGCCTGCTGCCCCATGTGGCTGACCGGCCCACGTCGATCATCCGCGCCCCGGACGGCATCGAAGGCGAGATTTTCTTCCAGCGCCACGCCATGACCGGATCGAACCCTCGTCTGAAGTTGATCGATGTGAAGGCGCGCACGCCCTATGTCGCCGTCGTCGATGTGGGCGGCCTGGCCGCCGTCGCCCAGTCGGGAGGGCTGGAATTGCATCCCTGGGGCTGCAAGCCGGGCGATCCCGAGACGCCGGAGCAGATCACCTTCGACCTGGACCCCGACGTGGGATTGGGCTTCGACGACGTGATCGCGGCCTCTCTTGTGGTGAAGGCCAAGCTGGAGGCGCTGGGCCTCAAGCCCTTCGTCAAGACGACGGGCGGCAAGGGTCTTCATGTGGTCGCGCCGATCCGCGCCGACGGGCGTTCCCGCGTGACCTGGGAGCAGAACAAGGCCTTCGCCAAGGTCGTGTCCGAGGCGATCAAGGCCGAGGCGCCGGACCGCTTCACCACCACCCTGGCCAAGAAGGCGCGCGGCGGAAAGATCTTTATCGACTATCTGCGCAACGGCCGGATGGCGACCGCCGTGGCGCCCTGGTCGCCGCGTGCGCGGCCGGCGGCGGGGATCGCCTTTCCCCTGTCGTGGGATCAGGTGAAGCCGGGACTGAGGCCCGCGGACTACAATCTGTGGGTCTGGCCCGAATTGCTTGAGCGGCCCGATCCCTGGGCCGATTTCCGCGCCGCCGCCGTCAGCCTGAGACCCGCCCTGCGCAAGATGGGCATGGAGTGACGATCAGGCCGATTTCTTGCGCGGCGAGGGTTTCTTGGACGCCGGCTTGCGCGCGGCGCCGGCCGAACCCTTCAGGCTGTTCTTCAGCGCCGCCATCAGGTCGATGACGTTGGTGTCGTCCGGCTCGGCCACGTCGACCAGGCCCTTGCCGCCCTTGGTCTTGGCCTTGATCATCTCGCGCAGGGCGTCGTCGTAGCGATCCTTGAAGGCGGTCGGGTCGAAGTCTGCCTCCTTCTGGGCGATGATGCGGGCGGCGATCTCGACCATGTCGGCGTCAGCCTTCACCTTGGGAATGTCGTCGAAATAGTCGTCGGCGTCGCGCACCTCGTCATGGGCGCGCAGGGTGTAGGCCAGCAGGCCCTTGCCGCGCACCTCCAGCGCCAGCTGGCGTTCCTTGCCGCGCAGGACAAGCTGGCCCAGCGCGACCTTGCCCTGCTTCTGCATGGCGTCGCGTATGACGGCGAAGGCCTCGACGCCCGCGCCCTTCTCGGGAACGACGAAGAAGGGATCGTCCCAATACAGGCGGTCGATGTCGGACTCGTCCACGAACTTGTCGATGGCGATGGTCTTGGTGCTGTCCAGCCGCACCTTGTCGAAATCGGCGTCGTCGAACAGGACGTATTCGTCCTTGGACACCTCATAGCCGCGCACCAGATGGCTGCGCTCCACCGGACCGGCGTCGGGGTCGGTCGGCACCATGCGGATGCGGTTGTGGGTGTCCGGATTGATCAGGTGAAAGCGCACGTCGGCGGCGCTGGTCGTCGCGGTGTAGAGCGCCACCGGGCAGGTGACGAGCGACAGCTTCAGGTGTCCTTGCCATGTGGGGCGAGCGGCCATGTCGGTTCTCCTCGACAGGCTAAATGCCCGGCGCCGACATATGTTCGCTATCGCGGGCAAGCGCGGGGGCTCCCCGGCTGCCCGCGACGGTTCAGGTTTCGGCGTTCGCCTCGGCTTCTTGCGAAACGGGCCGACTCTCACGGGCGTCCTTGAGGATGTCGACGCCGCCCTTCACCGCGATAGCCGCTACGATCAGCCCCACCACCAGGTCCGGCCACGCCTGATCCAGCGCCATGACCAGACCCCCGGCGATCAGGATGCCGCCATTCGACGCGAAGTCGTTGAAGCTGAAGGTCTCGGCTGCGCGCATGTTGACGTCGTCGCCGCCCTGACGCCGGATCAGCATCAGGCAGATCAGGTTCACCACCGCCGCGATGACGGCCAGGCCCATCATGGTCCAACCGACCGGCTCGGTCCCGACGATCCAGCGCCGCCCCACGTCGATCAGCACCCCGGCCGCGAAGACCAGCAGCATGATCCCTGACAACCGAGCGGCGCCGCGCTTCCACGCCATCGCCCGCCCGACCGCCAGGAAGCTGATCAGGTAGACGATGGCGTCCGATCCGTTGTCGGCGGCGTTGGCCAGCAGGGCGCTGGACTCGGCGAACAGGCCGCCGAGTCCGAGCATGACGAACAGTAGGACGTTCAGCACCAGCACGATCAGCAGCGTGCGGCGCTGAAGCCCCTCTCCATGATGAGATCCGCTCAATCCTCTATTCCTTCCGTCTTGCGGTGTTTGACGGCCTTAGCCGCGAAGGTCGGCAGCACCAGCAGCGTCAGGGCGGTCGCCGTCAGAAGGCCGCCGATGACTACTGTCGCTAGGGGTTTCTGCACCTCGGCGCCGGCCCCGGTGGCGATGGCCATGGGGATGAAGCCGACGATGGCGACCAGGGCCGTGGTCAGCACCGCCCTTAGACGACTGAAGGCGCCGAGCAGGGCGGCGTCACGCGGCGTCTGGCCCGCCTGCAACCGCTCGCGGATGGCCTGCATCAGCACCAGGCCGTTCAGGGTCGCGACGCCCGACACGGCGATGAAGCCGACCGCCGCCGAGACCGAGAAGGGCATCCCCCTCAGCAACAGCGACAGCGCCCCGCCGACCAGGGCCAGCGGCACGCAGGCGAACACCAGCCCGGCCTCCGCGAACGATCCCAGCGCCATGAACAGCAGGATGCCGATAAGGACGAAGACCACGGGGATGACCAGGCCCAGCCTCTGCTCGGCCCGCTTCAGGTTCTCGAATTGCCCGCCCCATTTGAGCGAATAGCCCGCGGGCAGCTGGACCTGCTGATCGACCTGCTTCTGGGCGTCGGCGACGAAGCCGCCCAGATCGCGGCCGCGCACATTGGCCTGAACCACCATGCGGCGGCTGCCGTCGTTGCGGCTGATCTGGTTCTGGCCCTCCTTCACCTGAATGCGGGCGACCGAGGACAGGGGGATGGCTGCGCCGCTCGCCGTGGTGACGGGCAGGGCGTTCAGGGCGGCGGGATCGTTACGCTCCGCGTCCGACAGGCGGACCACCACGTCGAAGCGGCGGTCGCCCTCGAAGATCTGACCCGCCTCGGCGCCGCCGATGGCGGCTGAGACGGCTTCGGACACGTCGGCCGCCGACAGGCCGTAGTTGGCGGCGGCGAAGCGGTCGACGCTGACCGTCAGGGTCGGCAGGCCGGACGCCTGCTCCACCCGCACGTCGGCCGAGCCGGGCGTGTCGCGCAGGGCGTTGGCCACCTGATCGGCCGTCTTCTGAAGCTGGGCGAAGTCGTCGCCATAGACCATGACCGCCAGATCGGTGCGGACGCCCGAGATCAGTTCGTTGAAGCGCAGTTCAATCGGCTGGCTGAACTCAAAACTGTTGCCTAGCTGGGTCGAGGCGGCCTTTTCGATGCGGGCGATCAGCTCTTCCTTCGGCAGCTTCGGATCGGGCCACTCCTTGCGCTTCTTCAGCACGATGACGGCGTCCGAGATGTTCGGCGGCATGGGGTCCACCGCCGCCTCGGCCGTGCCGGTGCGCGAGAAGATGGTTTTCACCTCGGGCTGGGCCTTGATGGCCCGCTCCAGCGCCATCTGCATGGCCAGCGACTGCTCCAGCGAGGCGGAGGGCACGCGCAGCGCCTGCATGGCGATGTCGCCTTCGTCCAGCGTCGGGATGAACTCGCGCCCCAGCAGGGTGAAGGCCAGGGCGCCGATCAGCAGGGCCCCGAAGGCCGAGGCCAGCACCGTTTTCGGATGCGCAACGGCGGCGCGGATGGCCGGTTCGATCCAGCGACGCGCGTGGCGCAGCAGGAAGGTCTCGTGCTCCTCCGCTTCGCCGTTCTCATCGACGTGGACGGTCTTGGGCTCCTTGACCAGCAGGGCGGCCATGGCCGGGACGAAGGTGAAGGAGAAGATGAAGGCGCCGACCAGGGCCAGCATGACCGTGGCGCCCATGGGGATGAAGGTCTTGCCCTCGACACCTTCCAGCATCAGCAGGGGCGTGAAGACCAGAAGGATAATAAGCTGGCCGAAGGCGGCGGGCTTGACCATCTGACGGGCGGCGCCGGCGGCGACGCCCAGACGTTCGTGGCGGGTCAGGGCGCGGCCTAGATCGGCGCGCTTCTGGCCCAGCCGCAGCAGGGTGTTCTCGACCACCACCACGGCGCCGTCGACCAGCAGGCCGAAGTCCAGCGCCCCCAGGCTCATCAGGTTTCCGCTGATGCCGAAGCGGTTCATGCCGATAACCGCGAACAGGAAGCTGATCGGGATCATTAGGGCCGTGATCGTCGCCGCGCGGATGTTCCCCAGCAGCAGGAACAGCACGACGATGACCAGCAGCGCCCCTTCGGTCAGGTTCTTGGCCACCGTCTTGATGGTCGAATTGACCAGGGCGCTGCGGTTCAGCACCGGCTCGGCCACGATGTCGGGCGGCAGGCTGGCGCTGATCTGCTCCAGCCGCTCGGCGGAAGCCTGGGCCACGGTGCGGCTGTTCTCGCCCGCCAGCATCAGGGCCGTGCCGATCACCGCCTCATGGCCGTCGCGACTGGCCCCGCCCAGACGCGGCGCCTGGCCGATCTCGACCGTCGCCACATCGGCGACCCGCACGACCAGGCCGTTGCGGTTGACCACGGGCGCCTGGGCCAGATCCTCGACGGTCTGGGCCAGGGCGTCGGTGCGAACGGTCAGGGCCTCGCCCGCGCGCTGGATATAGCCCGCGCCCGCTTGCGTGTTGGCGCGGTCCAGCGCTTGGATCAGATCATTCAGGCTGAGGCCGTAACTCGCCAGCCGCGCCGGATCGGGACGGACGGCGTATTCCTTCACATAGCCGCCGTTGACGTCGACGCCCGCCAGACCGGGGGCGGTCCGCATCCGGGGCGCGATTATCCAGTCCTGAACGGTGCGCAGATAGGTGGCGCGCGTCTGGGGCGTGTCCAGCCGCTCGCCCTCGGGCGTCAGATAGGCGCCGTCGGGTTGCCAGCCGGGTCGGCCTGCGCGCGCTGTCTTGGCGTCGAAAGGCTTGAGATCGACCGTCCACATCAGGACTTCGCCCAGGCCGGTGGTGATGGGCGACAGGGCCGGTTCGACGCCCTCGGGCAGGTTCTCACGCGCCTGGGCCATCCGCTCTGCCACCTGCTGGCGGGCGAAATAGATGTCGGTGGCGTCGCTGAAGATGACCGTCACCTGGCTGAAACCGTTGCGGGTCAGGGAGCGGGTGCTCTGGATTCCCGGAATGCCCGCCATCGCCGTTTCCAGCGGGTAGGTGACCTGACGCTCCATCTGTTCGGGGGCCAGGGCCGGGGCCACGGTGTTGATCTGCACCTGACGGTTGGTGATGTCGGGCACGGCGTCGATCGGCAGCTTGGTCAGCTGGAACAACCCCCAGGCCGCGACCAGGGTCGTGGCCAGGACGATGAACCAGCGGAAGCGGACGGACGCCTCGATGATCGCTTTGAACATGATCGCCCTCCCTTAGTGGCCGTGCTCGGCTTCGCCCTTGGCCAGTTCGGCCTTGAGCAGGAAGGCGTTGGTCGAGGCGACTTTCTCGCTCCCGGTCAGGCCGCGCAGGATCTCGGTGGCCCCCCCGGCCTGACGCCCCGCCAGCACGGGCTGGGCGCGGAAGCCGCCGTTCGCCTGGACGAAGACCACCGTGGCGCCGTCGACCGTCTGAACTGCCTCGGACGGAACGGTCAGGGCGCCGCCGGTCTGACCTTCGGTGACGACCGCGCCGGTGACGGGCGATCCGGCGGGCGGCAGGCGGCCGCCCTCGGGCCGAGCACGGATCACGGTGGCGCCGCTGTCCTGCAGACCGGCGTCGGCGGCGACGCCCGTGACCAGGGCGTTGAACTCGCCCTGCGGACCGGTGACGCGAACGTGCGAGCCGAGGCGCACCTGGGCCGCCAGATGCGGCGGGGCGTTGAAGACCAGCTCGACCCGCGCCGGATTGGTCACTTCGGCCACCACCGCGCCTTGGGCGACGAAGCCGCCGGGGCCGACCTGAACATTGGTCACGACGCCTGAGATGGGGCTGACCACGCTCATCCGGCCCGAGGCGTTGGGCGAGCCCGCCGCCGCCGCCCGCGCCCGCGCGGCGCGGGCCAGGGCCTCGGCGCTGGCGGCCTGGGCCTGCGAGGCCTCGACTTCCTGACGGGCGACGACGCCCTGATCGGCCAGGTTGCGGTTGCGCTGGTGCGCTTGACGCGCGGCGGTCGCGGCGGCCGAGGCCGCGTCGATCTCGGCCCTGAGGGCGGCGCCGTCGCCGCTGATCAGGCTGACCAGCGGCTGGCCCGCGCGGACCGCCTGACCCGGCGCGACCAGCACACGCTCGACCGTGCCGCCGACCACGGCGCCGACGGCGGCGCGCGCGTCGACCATGGCCTCCACCCGGCCGGACAGGCGCGTCTCGCCGCCTCCGCCGCGCGAGACGGCGACGACCGAGATTCCGGCCGCCTGAAGCTGTTCGGCGGTCAGTTCGACCAAGCCCTCCGGCGCCTCGGCGGCTTCGCCCTTCGTCTCGGTCTTCGTCGCCTCGGGGGCGGGCGACGGGTCCGATCGGAAGCCGCCCAGATAGAGCGCGCTTCCTCCGAGAAGCAGCACGGCGGCGGCCGCGGCGATGTTGACCTTCTTGTTTGACGACAGCTTGCGCATCAGCGGCTTCCTTCAAAGGGGGCGCGGCCTTCCAGGCGCGCCAGATCGATCTCGGCGCGGACGCGCGCCATACGGGCGTCGACGGCTGCGGATCGGGCGTTGATCAGGGCGGCGCGTCCGGTGCGCAGCTCCAGTTGGGAGATGCGTCCGGCCTCGGCGCCGATGCGCGACAGGCGATAGGCCTCCTCGGAGGCGGTCACGCCCGCGTCGGCGGCCGATACCCGGCTGGCCGAAGAGGCCAGGCGCGCGGCCGCGGCGGCACGGTCGGCTCCGGCGTCCTGACGCGCCTGCATGACGCGCGCCTCGGCGGCCCGGTGTTCGGCGCGCGCGGCGTCGATGTTGCCCCGGTTTCGGTCGAACAGCGGCAAGGGCAGGCTGAGAGCGAAGGTCATGGCCGTCTCATCGTTCTCGCCGAAGCGGGTCACGCCGACGCTGGCGGTGACGTCAGGGCGGCCGTTGATGCGCTCGACGTCGATGCGGCGCTCGGCCGCCGTGGCCTCGGCCTCGGCTGCCCGCACCGTCGGCGCCTCGCGTTCGGATCGGGCGGAGGGCGTCGTCGGCGCGTCCAACAGTCCGGCCTCGATCGAGGTGGCGGGCGTCGGCAGCATGGCGACGGCGCTCAGACGGGCGAAGGCGGCGTCGCGCTCGGCCTTGGCTTCGTCGAGGCTGGCGCGGGCGGCGGCGGCCTCGCTTTCCGCCTGAATGCCGCGCAGCAGGGGCTCGCGCCCTTCCTCGACCAGGGCCAGGGCCGCGCGGGCGTCGGCCACGGCCAGGGTCAGCGCTTCCTCGGCAAGGGCGGCGCGGCGCTGGGCGGCCTCGGCCTCGGCATAGGCCAGGGCCAGCCGCGCGGCCGTTTCGACCACGGTCAGGTCGCGGCGCAACGCCGCCGCGCCCGCGTCGGCGCGGGCGGCGTTCACCCTTGCGGGGCGGCGGCCCCACAGCTCCAGATCCTGGCTGAACGCCAGGCTGAGGTCGCCTGCGCTGAGACCGGAATAGGGGCCGGACCCGACGACGTTCTCAAGGTTGATGGACAGGTTGGGATTAGGCCGAACGCGCGCCTGACGGACGCGCGCTTCGGCGGCGTCGCTGAGGGCGTCGGCTTCGACGGCGGCGGGCGTTCGGCCCAGGTGGGCGAGCAGTTCGCCATAGGAGGGCGCGGGATCAGCCCACGCTGGGGCGGCGCCGAAAACGGCGACCACGGCGAGCGCGCAGCCGACCGCCAGACGCGGCCGACGACGATGTGTCGGAGACATGTTTGATTTCCAGAGATGATCAGAAGAAGGGCGCGCGAGGGCGCAGACTTCCGATCAGCTTCTGGGAGGGCGCTTCAGTCCGTCAGAGGCGAACGACACGGTGCTGTCGTCGCGCAGGATGTAGCGGCTGGCCTGGACCTGGGGCCTGGCGATGTTGAAATCGCCGCTGGACGGGCGCTCGCCGGGGTGATGGCAGTGGCCGTGAATCTCGCCGCCCATGCGGTCGTGATCGCCCTTGGATCCGTCCTGGGCGTGTTCCCCATTCTCGCCGTGGGCGATGTCCATGGCCTGATGCGCGATCGCGGCGTCGGGCGCGCAGGTCGCCGCATCCGCCGCAGGCGCAACCACAAATACGGCGATGACCAGCATCAAAGCCGCGAAGAGGTTCGCCAATGTCATCATCGACCGAGGCATGGCCGCTTAGGTAGGAAAGGGCCGAGTTGAAGGCAATCTGTTATAAGGTTCGTCCGAAAGGGCGTTTTTGCGCCATATCGTCACGCCCTGAGGCTGCTCGCCGAACGGATCATGGCTCGGGCGCATGGGTGGGTGTCCGGGGAAGCGCGTCTGTCCGGCTCTTGCTCGATACTCCAAGCCATGAGAGAAGCAGAACGATAAATAATATACTATATACGTTGATAGCATGACGTTTCTTCCCCCCGCCGCCGGTCCCATCACTGCTGCTGAGCGGCGCGCTCGCATTCAGGCCTTGGCTGCACGGCTGACGGCGGAGGGGACGGCGGCGTTGCTTCTCGGTCCTACGGCGTCGCTACGCTATTATACCGGGCTGGACTGGCATCCTTCGGAACGGCTGACCGGGGCCTTGATCCACGCCGACGGTCGGGTGGAGTACGTCTGCCCCGGGTTCGAGCTGGACAAGGTCGCGGGATTGACGGCGGCGTCGAACGCCATCGCTGGCGACATCCTGACCTGGGAGGAGGAGGAAAGCCCCTACGTCCTGACGGCGGGGCGTTTGCCGGAAGGCGGCGTCCTGGCGGTCGACGATCAGGCGGCGACCTTCATTTGGCTGGGCCTCAGCCGAGCGCTCGGCGCGGAGCGAGTCATCGACGGCGGGCCGCTGATCCTGGCCCAGCGCAGCCTCAAGTCGCCCGCCGAGATCGCGTTGCTGACACGCGCCAAGGCCATCACGCTGGAGGTCCAGCGCCGCACCCGCCGCTGGCTGAAGGCAGGGGTCCGCACGTCTGAAGTCATGGCCTTCATCGACGCCGAACACCGCGCCCTGGGCGGAGAGGGCGGGTCGTGGTTCTGCCTGGTCTCCTTCGGCGACGACACCTGCCTGCCCCACGGCGGCGAGGGGGACCGCGCTCTGCAGGCCGACGATGTGGTGCTGATTGACACCGGCACTCTGGTCGACGGCTATCACTCGGACATCACCCGCACCTATGTCTTCGGCGAACCGACGGACGACTTCCGCCGCGTCTGGATGCACGAGAAGGAGGCCCAGGCTCGCGCCTTCGCCGCCGCCCGTATCGGCGCGCCGTGTCACAGCGTCGATGACGCCGCGCGGGGCTATCTGACCGGCCTCGGCTATGGCCCTGACTACCGTCTGCCGGGCCTGCCGCACCGCACCGGCCACGGCATCGGCCTGGACATCCACGAGGCGCCGAACCTGGTGCGCGGCGACGCCACGCCGCTGGCGCCCGGCATGTGTTTCTCGAACGAGCCGATGCTGGTCATTCCCGGCCGGTTCGGCGTCCGCCTGGAAGATCATTTCTACATGACCGAGAGCGGGCCGGTCTGGTTCACCGAACCGTCGCACAGCCTGGACGATCCCTTCGGAGAGGGCGCCTCTGCATGAGAACGCCGCAGCGCTGGGCGGTCATCGGCGGCGGCCTGGTCGGAACGGCGACGGCTCTCAGGCTTCAGGCGGCGGGTTTCGAGACGATTCTGATCGACCGAGGCGATCCGCGACGCGGCGCCTCCTTCGGCAACATCGGCCACATCGCCGCCGAGCAGTGCGAACCCATGCCCTCGGCCGCGACCTTGAAAAGCGCGTTCGGCCGCTTGTTCGCTTTCGGCGGTCCGCTGGATTTCCGGGCGCGAGACGTGGCGTCGTGGGGGCCGTGGGCGCTGCGATTCCTGGCGGCCTCTCGCCCGGCGGCGGCCGCGCACGGCGCCGAGATCCTGACGCGACTTCTCGATGATCCTCTGGGCGCCTGGACGCGGTTGGCGGTCCTGGCCGAAGCGCCGGACGGCCTGATCCGCCCGACTGGCCACGCGGTCGTCTGGTCCACGCCCGAGGCGGCGAGACGGGGCCTTGAGGCCTGGCGCGGCGCGCGCACGGGAAACGCCCGCTTCCGCCCCATGGAGACGGAGGAACTGGCCGCCTATGACGCGGTCCTGAAAGCGCGCCCTGCCGGGGGCATCCGCTTCACCGGCACGGGACAGGCCAGCGAACCCCAGAGCGTCCGCGACGCCCTGTCGATCGCCTTCACGAAGCAGGGCGGCGCATCCTTCAGGCCGATGTGCGCCGCCTGAGGCCCGTATTCCGACGGCGTCGAGATCGCTCTGGAAGACGGCGCGACCGTGGACGCCCAGCGGGTCGTTGTCGCGGCGGGGCGCCGTGGTCAGCGTCGCTGCTGGCGCCGCTCGGCGTGCGCGTTCCTCTGATTGGGGAGCGCGGCTATTCGGTCCAGTCCGCGCAGCATGATTGGGCCTGAAGCCTTGCCGGTTGACGGTGTTCGAAGATCGCGCCCTCGCCGTGGCGCGCTTCAAGGGGGGGCTGCGCGCCTCCAGCCATGTCGAGTTCGGTCGGCCGTCGGGCGCCGCCGGACCCACGCAAATGGCGTCAGATCGAGGGGCATGTGAAAGCGCTGGGCATCGCCTTCTCCGACGCGCCGGATCGTTGGTGCGGGCCGCGCCCTACCCTGGCGGATTATTTGCCAGCGATCGGCAGGCTGCAGGCTTATCCGGCCATCCACTACGCCTTCGGACACCAGCACCTGGGCCTGACCCTGGCCGCCGTCACGGCGGAGGCGATGGAGCAGATCGCCCTCGGGCGGCCGTCTCCAAAATGGATGGAGGCCTTGCGCATCGAGCGCTTCGGCTGATCAAAGCGTGCGATCAGGCCCGTGCGCCCTGGCGGGCGGGTCAGCTTGTCAGGAAGTAATGGCGGTGCTGTCAGTCTAGCGCTAAAGGTGCTCCACTTCGAAGGCTTCAAGCCATTGGTGGAGAAGGCGTTTTATGAAACCGCTATCGTTTAAGCGACATCGCTTTCCAGGCGAAGTGATCCGTCATGCCGTGTGGTTGTATTTTCGCTTTAATCTTAGCTTCCGCGACGTCGAGGAACTGATGGCGCAACGCGGAATCGACGTCAGCTACGAAAACGATCCGGTTCTGGACGATCAAGTTCGGGCCTCTGATTGCACGGCGGCTGAAGAAACGGAGAGTGCCCCCGACAGGCCGTTGGCATCTTGATGAGATGGTTTGCAAGATCGGCGGCCGACGCATGTATCTGTGGCGCGCAGTCGACGACGAAGGCGAGGTTTTAGACGTCATCGTCCAGCGTCGGCGGGACACAGAGGCGGCTTTGAAGCTGATCAAACGTCTTTTACGCAACCAACCTGTCGAGCCGGAATCCATCACAACGGATGGGCTGGCATCGTACGGTGCGGCGCTTGAGCAGTTGGAAACTGCGGCATCTTCACCGACCCGGCCGACTGCGAAATAACAACCGTGTCGAGAACTCTCATCTGCCGATCCGTCGACGAGAACGGCAGATGCAGCGGTTCAAATCCCAAGCCTCAGCCCAGAGATTTCTCACCACCCACGCAGCGATCTACAACACCTTCAACATCCAGCGCCATTTGATTAGCAGACCTACACTTCGTCGCTTTTCGCGTTGATGCGGATGCCGCATGGACGGCCGCTACCGTCTGATAGCGCGCAGGGTAGGGGTCTTTCAGCTTGGTTCAGTTAACCTGCAACACCCACCCCAGTTAACTTGTCAGTACCAAGCAGGACGCCTTTGCCTTAGGCGGCTGAGGTCAGACGCCTATTGTCGCGGACTGTCTTTGGATATGGCGAAGTGCAGCAGGGAAGACGAAGAAGCCTAATCGACGCAGATGGGAACGCGGCTCATCGTCATCGCTCCGCCACCGAACCCTGGTGTTGCGCGATTGACCCAGCGGACGTTTCGGCAGTTTTCGGCGCCGTCGCGCGACCTTGTCCTTTCTTGAGGCCGGGATTCGCCCCGCGCTCTGCGCGCCTGCTCGTCCAGCCAGCGATCTGCACTGGATTGGCCGTCTTGGAGTAGACGGCGCCGATACTCCCTCCTGTTCTGCGACCATACAGCCTGGCGTTCTGCAATGCTGAGAGTGCGCTCCGATGTCGGCGCCGAGGTGCCTCGGTGTTGCGAATAAGCTGGATAGGAAGTTGTGAGGGCGATCAGCGCCAGAGCTGCCGCTACGATTCTCTTTGTCACGATTTACGCTCTCCTATCTTGCGACGTACAAGGATGAACTGCGCCACGATAGCAGCTCGCGAAGGAATTTGTCGATCTTAGCCTGGTGCCGGCAGAACCACGACCTGCGCGCCGCCTTGGCGCAGGTCGAGGACGAGCTGGCCCCGGCGCGTTTGAACATCCGCAATCTGGCCGTCAGGCGGAGATCTTGGCGAGGAGAACGGCCAAGCGCAGCCGCGGCTGAGGTGCTGTTGCTTGCGTTGGGCGGAGCGGCGGGCTGGACCCTGCATGGCCGGAACAGCTCTCCGCCAGGCCGGGGCATCGACGCCTTGGCCCAGGAGGCGGCCGCCAGTTATGCCGTCTATGCCCCGGATCTTGAGCGACCGATCGAGATTCCGGCGTCGGACCTTGCTGCGTTGGATCAGTGGGTGTCCCGTCGCATTGGTCGTCCGGTACGGGCGCCGGACCTCAGTGGTTCCGGCTTCCGGCTGCTGGGCGGCCGACTGGTTGCGACGCCCAACGGGACGGCGGGTATGTTCCTTTATCAGGCCTAGTACGGCGCACGTGTCGCGATGCTCGTGCGGAACACCGGCATTCACCCGGAAGCGACCTGCTGGGAAAAAAGTGGTGACGCCCGCCGGCTACCGCGAGGCGGCTGGTCATCTGCAGGCCGCCTACGAGATGAGCGAAAGGCGGGCGTGCCGTGTGCTGGGCGTGGATCGGACGAGCGTGCGCTACCAGACGACGCGCCCGGACGACGGCGCCCTGCGCGACCGGCTGAAGGCCCTGGCTCAGGAGCGTCGCCGGTTCGGCTATCGCCGCCTGCACGTCCTGCTGCGGCGCGAGGGTCATGCGGTCAACAGGAAGCGGGTCCAGCGGATCTATCGCGAGGAGCGACTGACGGTGCGCCGGCGGGGCGGTCGGAAGCGAGCAATGGGCACGCGGCGACCACTAGACGTGCCGCTGGCGGCCAACCAGCGCTGGTCGCTGGACTTCGTCGCAGACCAGATGACGGACGGACGGCGCTTCCGCATCCTGACGGTGATCGATAACTGCACCCGCGAATGCCTGGCGCTGGTGGCCGACACCTCGCTGTCGGGTGCGCGGGTCGCGCGGGAGTTGGACGCCGTCATCCGGCAGCGGGGCCGGCCCGACACCATCGTCAGCGACAACGGCACGGAATACACCTCGAACGCGGTCCTGGCCTGGGCCGACGACACTGGCGTCGGTTGGCACTACATCGCGCCGGGCAAGCCCCAGCAGAACGGCTTCAACGAAAGCTTCAACGGGCGCCTGCGTGACGAGCTGCTGAGCGAGACGCTGTTCCGATCCCTGCCGCACGCCCGCGCGGTGCTGGAGGCGTGGCGACGCGATTACAACGAACGGCGTCCGCACTCGAAGCTCGGGTGCCCCCGTTCGCTAGGTTTGTGCCTTCATCGGGCTCCGACTTGTTCGCAGACTGACACAAGATCCCGCCAGTCAACGGCTGAGCCGTTTCCCTTGGCCTTCGGCCTCGGTGACAGTCGTGAAGCCTCTTGTGCCGCGTGCGGGAAGTCGGTCGCTGCGACCGGCGTAAGAGGTAAACTCGATGCAAGCACAACAAACCATCTCAGCGCCAGCCGTTGAAGTCCTGACCCGCGCCCAGCTCATCGCATCTCAGAACGATGCCTTCCGAAAGGCACTTGCTTCTACCGTTCACGATGGCGTCCGTCTCCAAGGGTTTTGCCTCACCACCCCCGGTTTCAACGCTCAAAGCTTCGTAGCTCGCGCAACCATTCTGGAAGCACTTCGGAACTTCGACGCCTTCACTGAAGGCGATGACCCCTATGGCCAGCATGACTTCGTTTCTGTTTCAGTCGCTGTTGCCGGTGGCAAACTGAATGTTCTGTTCAAGATCGACTATTTCTCCGGCTCTGACTGCTTCTACGGTAGTGACAATCCGGCTGACGATGAAGGCGAGGTTTTGGATGTCATCGTTCAGCGCCGGCGGGATACAGAGGCTGCGTTGAAGCTAATCAAGCGTCTTCTGCGCAATCAACCGGTTGAGCCCGAAAGCATCACAACGGATGGATTGGCATCTTACGGTGCGGCGCTCGATCTGTTGGAACTTCGGCATCTTCATCGCCCTGGTCGGCTTCGAGATAATAACCGCGCTGAGAACTCGCATCTGCAAATCCGACGACGAGAGCGCCAGCAGCAGAGGTTCAAATCCCAAGCTTCAGCCCAGAGATTTCTCACAGCCCACGCGGCGGTCTACAACACTTTCAACATCCAGCGCCATTTGATCAGCAGATCCACGCTTCGTCGCTTTCGCGTCGATGCTGATGCCGCTTGGGCGGCAGCTACTGTCTGAAAATGAGCAGGGAAGGGGGCTATCGACTTCGCTCAGTTAATCTGACAGCCCCACCTGACAGCACCCGGCTCAGGCCTCCTTGACCGCGATTTTCCTGACCTTGGCCTGGGCTTCGGGCGTTTGCGGCAGCTTGATCGTCAGAACCCCGTTTTTGAAGGATGCCTGCGCCTTTTCGCCATCCACACCGGGGGGGAGCGGGATTGTCCGGTAGATCGCGCCGTAGCTGCGCTCGGACAGGTAATACCCCTTTTTCTCCTCCTGGCGCTCGATCTTTTTCTCCCCCTTCACAGTCAACATGTCATCGTTGACCGTCACCTCGATGTCCTTCATCTCCATGCCCGGCAGCTCGATCGACACTTCGATCGCCTTGTCGGTCTCAACCATGTCGGATTTGGCTTCGCCGCTGCCCCAGGGCCATTCGAACTGACCGACCCGGTTCCAGAAGTTCTCGAACACATGGTTCATTTCGCGCTGGAGCGTCGCGATCGGGTTGTCTTCGCTGCTCTTGGCGTCTGGCGCGCCGTCCTTGCGCGCCCAGGGGATCAGGTCCTTGATCTGCATGATGGTGTCTCCTTCGGTTTTCAGGCGCCCTTGACGGCGATCCTTTTTGGCTGCGCTTCAGGGGCTCGGGGGAGCGTCAGGGTGAGGACGCCCCCGCGCATCTCGGCCTCGATCCTGTCGGGGTCGAAATCCTCGGAAAGCGTGAAGGCTTTCTCGAAATCACCCTCGCCATATTCGGCATAAGCAAGTTCCAGGTTTTCTGGCCGCATCGGCTCAACCTTGCCGCGGATCGTCAGCCCGCGGTTTTCGAGTGTGATTTCGACCGCACCGGCGGCGACCCAAGGCATTTCGATCATCATGGAGACACCCTGATCGGTCTCGCATATATCAGTCAGCGGGCGGTAGATGCGGCCGCCGCCGGCGGTCTCGGGCGCGTCGGTCGTCGTCTTTTCGGTGGCTGGCGTGATATCGGTGCTCATCGTTCCAGCTCCTCTCAGGCTGCCCTGATTGAATTCTCTTCGGCTTCTCCCCCTCAGGCCGGAAGATGACGATCCACAGTACGCCGTTCGCGGATCGAGCGCCAAGGCAAGAGATATCGATAATGAAACCGTTTCAGTTCTACGGCCACAATGATACGACGCAAGCATAATTCATACTAGCATTTCAATCTCCAGCGGCGTCTGATGGAGCTTCGCGACGACCAACAGAACCTTGGAGGTCAAACGATGATTGCATCCAACGACGCGTTGATCGGCGCGACGATCCATCGGGTCGCCCAGCACATCCAGCAGCGGATCGACGATGAAAGCCGTGAGCCCGGTCAGACGCGACTGTCGTGGATGGCAGCCGCCCATGTGGACGATTCCCGGGCCTCGCGACCAGCGACCTCACGGCGCGGCTGGAAGTCGGCAGTGCGACAGCCGGGCAACTCGTGGACCGCATGGCGCGGGGGCTGGGTCGAGCGGTCGCCGTCACCGAATAGTCGGCGGTCGCAGACCGTTGTGCCGACGAGAAAGACGCAAAAAATCTTGCGAGAACCAGAACCCTGACGAGCGCGTTGAAGGAAGACATCTGACCGGACCTATCAGTCGACGAGAGGCGTGTTCTTCTCGCACTTCTCGAATGCATACGTGCGCAGCTCTCACGCTAGAGGGAGCAAAATCGGCATGGAAAGGAAGACTGGATCTTACCGAGCAATCGGCGCAGGATCTCCTGCAACGAGAGACCCTGGACGAGCCCGATCTTGTGGCAATTGGGTCCAAGCTGAAACGAACGGAAGCGGTCGCTGCGTGACACTGTCACTGGCGCAGATGATCGGCGAACAACCCTGACTGGATAATGAAAACGGAGAAGGCGAATGGCAAACGGAGCTTGCGATATTTGCGGTCGCCCGGCGACGGCGCGCGTGCGCGCCTCGGTCAACGGCAGGGTTCAGAACATGGAGCTGTGCGATCAGCACTACAGCGAAATGGCGCGCCGGTCGGGGCGCAGTGCCTCGCCGCTTGAGTCCCTGTTCGGACGGCGTTCCCTTCTTGACGAATTCTTCGGCGAGAGCGGTTTCGGCAGCCTCTTTGGTGACAGTCCGCTGCGAGGCGGCACGCTCGGCTCTATGGGTGATGGCGATGACGCTGTCGTCGACGCCACTGTCGGCGAGGGCGCGCCGCTGCGTGGATCGCGGCGCGGCGGCGGACGCACCATCGCCGACCGGCTGAGCGAACAGGGCAACAAGCTGCTGCAGGATGCAGCACAGAAGGCCGGGGAATTCGGGCGCAGCGAGGTCGATACCGAACATCTGCTTCTGGCATTGACCTCGTCTGACGTCGTCAAGACGATCCTGGAACAGTTCAAGGTCGATGTGGACGATCTGCGGCGCCAGATCGAGAAGGAAGCGAAGCGTGGAGACGCCAAGACAGAAGGCGAAATCGGTGTCAGCCCGCGTCTCAAGGACGCGCTGAACCGGGCCTTCATCGCCTCGAACGAGCTTGGCCATTCGTATGTCGGGCCGGAACATCTGCTGATCGGGCTCGCCGAAGAGGGCGAAGGCCTCGCGGCGGCGATGCTGCGCAAGCTGGGGTTGACGCCGCAGGCGCTACGTCAGCAAGTGACTAAGGTGGTCGGCAAGGGTGTCGAGGAAGGCCGCGTCGAGACTCCGTCGAACACCCCCGATCTCGACCAGTTCAGCCGCGATCTCACCAAGGCCGCGCGCGAGGGCAAGCTCGACCCTGTGATCGGTCGCGCCCGCGAGATCGAAACGACGATCGAAGTGCTGGCCCGCCGGAAAAAGAACAACCCGGTGCTGATCGGCGAGCCCGGCGTGGGCAAGACTGCCATCGTCGAGGGACTTGCTCAACGGATCGTCGCGGGCGAAGTGCCCGAGGCGCTGCGCGACAAGCGGCTGGTCGAGCTCAACATCAACTCGATGGTGGCCGGGTCGAAGTATCGCGGCGAGTTCGAGGAGCGAGTCCAGAAGATCCTCAAGGAGATCACCGAGGAGAAGGACAGCCTCATTCTCTTCATCGACGAGATCCACACCATCGTCGGCGCCGGCCAGGGCGGCGGCGAAGGCGGTCTGGACATTGCCAACACCTTCAAGCCGGCGCTGGCGCGGGGCGAGCTGAACCTGATCGGCGCGACGACGCTCAACGAGTACCAGAAATACATCGAGAAGGACGCGGCGCTCGAGCGACGGTTCCAGCCGGTTTATGTGGACGAGCCCACGGTCGCACAGACGATCATGATTCTGCGCGGGTTGCGCGACACGCTCGAAAGCCACCACAAGGTGACGATCACCGACGAGGCGATCATCGCCGCCGCGGAGCTTTCGGATCGCTATATCACCGGTCGCTTCATGCCCGACAAGGCGATCGACCTGATCGACCAGGCCGCGGCGCGGGTGAAGATCTCGGCCACTGCGCGGCCCGTGGACGTGCAGGAGCTCGAAGCCGAGGTCGCGCAGATCAAGCGCGAACAGGACTATGCCGCAGCCCGCAAGCAATTCGACCGAGCAGCGGAACTGAAGAAGGAACTCGAGCAGAAGCAGAAGGAGCTTGACGAGCTTCTGGAGATCTGGAAGCGCGACCAGGCTTCGGCGACCGCCGAGGTGCGCGCCGATCATGTCGCGCAGATCGTCTCCAAGATCACCGGTGTTCCGGTCACGGAGTTGACCGCCGAGGAGAAGGACAAGCTCCTGAAGCTCGAGGAGAAGCTGCACGAGCGCGTCATTGGCCAGGAAGAAGCGATCCGCGCCGTGGCCGATGCGGTGCGCCTGGCGCGTGCGGGTCTGCGCGAAGGTTCCGGTCCGACCGCGACCTTCCTGTTCCTCGGGCCGACCGGGGTTGGCAAGACGGAACTGGCCAAGACGCTCGCCGAGGTAATCTTCGGCGATCAGGACGCGATGATCCGTATCGACATGTCGGAGTATGGCGAGCGCCACTCGGTTGCCCGGTTGGTTGGCGCACCTCCGGGCTACGTCGGATACGACGAAGGCGGGCAGCTGACGGAGAAGGTGCGCCGTCGGCCCTACTCGGTCGTGCTCCTCGACGAGATCGAAAAGGCGCATCCCGATGTCTACAACATCCTGCTTCAGGTTTTCGACGATGGCCGCCTGACAGATGGCAAGGGCCGCGTGGTGGACTTCACTAACACCATCATCATCGCCACCTCGAACCTCGGTTCGGACATCATCCAGCGCAACCTCACGAAACGCGGCAGCAGGGAGTTCGACGAGGCCAAGCAGAAATCCGAACTGATGGAGGTGTTGCGCGGTCATTTCCGGCCAGAGTTCATCAACCGGATCGATGAGATCATCGTCTTCCATTCGCTGAACCAGTCGGAGATCCGCCAGATCGTCGAGTTGCAGCTGAACCGGGTGAAACGGACCGCCCTCGGCCAGGGCGTCGAACTCGAATTCGATGTGAGCGTCGTGGATCACTTCGGCGCGGTCGGCTTCCGCCCCGAATTCGGCGCCCGCGAGCTGCGCCGGCTGATCCGGTCGGAGTTGGAGACCGAGTTGGCCCGCGAGATGCTCTCCGGGCGGATCGAGGATGGTGACAAGGTCCGCGTCGCCTGGTCGGAAGACGAACAGAGGGTCGTGTTCGAAAAGATCATAAAGGACACCGGTGACGACAGCCCGGACGATCAGGCCAAGGCCGGGATCGAGGAGCCCAGCGAAGTTGCCGAAAACAAGACGGACGTTCCAAAGCCCAGCGTTGAGGATGAGGTGCAGTCCAAGGACGACAAGTCCGCCGAGTGACAGCGCAAAAGACTGGCCCGGCGCGATATCGGTCGCGCCGGACCATCTCTTCGGGAGCTATAGGAAGGTCCACGGCATGAACGTCATTAGATCATTCCGCAATCTCGACCGGCACGGCCAACAGCGCGCGCCTGAGGTCATCGAGGAGGAGGTGCGGCAACTTGAACCGCACCTTGCGCGCTTTCGCGAGGATCTGGTCCGGCTCGAAGTCGTTGCCTCGCAGACGAGGGGCAAGAAGCGCATCAAAATCAGCCTGCGCCTGCAACTGCCGTCGGGCGTGATCGCGGCGCGGGAAGAGGGATTCGAGATCGAGCCTGTCCTGCGCAAGGCCTTTGCCGACCTGCGCCACCAGGTCGATCGGCATGTGGCGCGCCTCAAGCACGAGCCTGAATACAAGCGTCCCGCCCGCCGGCGCCGGATCGGCGCCCCGCTGCCGCCCGCGCGGGATGCGGCGGAAGCGGACCGGCGCCAGCTCTTCTTTGACCTGATCGAGGATCATCTCGATACGATCTATGACACCGTCAGGCGCGAGTTGACCTATCTCGAGTGTAGCGGGTCTGTGCCGGCTGGCTACCTGAGCGTTGGCGATATCGTCGATGCGACGATCCTCAACGGGCTCAACCGCTTCGAGCGGCGGCCGAACGAATTCTCCGTCCGGGACTGGCTGACGCAGCTGGCCTTCGAGACCGTCGAGGCCGAGGCGCAGGCTGCGCGCCGCGCGGTGCCCGAGGATGCCGCCTCGATCTACGTAGCGCCCGAGGCGCCTGCCGGGGAGCCTACCGAGTCTGATGAGGAGATGTTCGAGTTCTACCAGCCCGACGACGTGCTGCTGCTCGAGGAACTCGTCGCCGACGACGGCGGCACGGATCCTGAGACCGAAATGAGTCGTCATGATATCGCCGTGACGCTGCACCGGGCAATCGCCGATCTTCCGTCGGTCGAACGCCGCGTTCTCTATCGGCTCCACCTAGACGACGCCACGCTTGCGGAGACGGCGGACCTCCTCGGCCTTTCCGAAGCAGAGGTCGAAGAAATCGCCGAGAAGGCGGGCGAGACACTGCGCAGAAAGCTTGTCGAAGCGGGGTTGATCAGCGAGGCATCGGGGCGCGCGCCCATCGAACGGGAAATTGCCCTGACGCAGCGCCTGCCCCAGCCAGTCGAGTACCGGCGCCGCGTGGCTGCCGCGCTCGCCGGCGCGGAGACAAGCGCAGAAAACTGAGTTGAAACAGGAACAGGAGATGGACCAATGAGAACAGCCTATGAAAACCCGACCGACAAGATGCAAGACATGCTGTGCAGCCTGTCCCGGAATTGGTGGGCATTCGTGTTGCGCGGCGTGCTCGCATTGATCATCGCGGTGCTGGCCTTCGTCATGCCTGCGGAATCGCTTCTGGCGCTCACGCTGGTCTTCGGCGCGTTCGCCTTTGCCGACGGCGTGTTCGGCCTCGTCGCCGCGATACGTAACATCCGCAAGGGCAAACGCTGGGGCTGGCTGATGTTCAGCGGCCTCCTGGGGATCGCCACCGGCGTCGTCGTGGTTGTCTCGCCCTTTGTCGCGACGCTCGTGCTTGCGACATTCCTCTGGGCCAGCATCGCATTCTGGTCCGTGTTCTCCGGCGTCCTGGAAATCGTGGCGGCGATTCGCCTGCGCAAGGAAATCAAGGGCGAAATCTGGCTCATCCTGAGCGGCCTTCTGTCCGTCACCCTGGGGGTCTTAGTGACCTGGATGCTGCTGACGCGCCCGCTCGAAAGTTTTCTTGCGCTTGGCTGGCTTCTTGGCTTTTACGCCGCCTTCTTCGGAGCAATGATGCTCATGTTGGGCCTGCGGCTGCGCCGCGCCAATCACACGGAGCACGACAAAGGTCCCGAAGCCAACCAAGCCGTAGGCACATGACTCGCGGAATGACGACCGGGCGGCCCATCGGCAACGAGGATGATTTTACTCGATGGGACGAGACAATCTTTGACCGCTGTCTAAAGGCTGGTTTCAATCCTTTCGGCAGCGGTCCGACGCCGGTTTTCCCGCAGCCGAGTGGCGAAGAACAAAGCTGCGAGAAGCCCAATGTTCGGCTGAGGGCAGATTGCAAAGAGGACGATCGCCAATGAAGTACAGCCTGCGCGATCTTGCCTACCTAGTTGTCGCCACCTCGTTTGGGGTCGGCATCTATTTTATGTTTCGCGCAATGTATATGTCGGAAGAGCCTCTGCCGTTTGCCCAAGAGGTGACGCTGGTCTTTCTGGGCGCCGTCGTCACGATCGCTCTTACCGCCGCTCTCCTCAATCGTCAGACAGAACTCGAGCTTCGGAAAGAAGGAAGGGTTATCATCCTTCAGCAGCAATGCGATATATACATGTCGTGCATAGAAAAGGTCGCGGAAATTGTCGAGAACGCAAAGCATGAGGCCGGGCTGATCGATGATCTGAGGGTTCTCAATCATAAGCTTGCGGTGGTAGCCAGCGAAGAGGTTGTGATCCGCTTTGAGGTCGTTCTCGACGCCCTGTTGTCCGGCTTTGCGGACGGCGCGCTTTCCGAAGCTGACGGCGAAAAGGTGATGCAGTCCGTTGCCGATCTGACAACGGCAATGCGATCTGACAACGGCAATGCGATCTGACGTCCTCCAGAACACGGCCTTGACCTCAACGAATGCGGCGAGCGCCATTCGCCGCAACTCGACGCGAATGGAGAAACTTGACGATCTCAATTTTGGAGCGGAGCTCGCAAAGATTAAGAAGGAGAAACGTCATGATGCGCGGCCATAACCGCCCGCCCTTTCCGCCGACGATACCCGGGACCAACATGAGGTCTTGGGACGTTCCGACCGCGATCATTTACCGGCCGGCTCGTTCCGCGATGACGTCGGCGCCGCGGCCCAACTACTGGATACTGGAATTCGAGCCGTCTCGACCCCTGCAGGTCGAGCCGCTGATGGGATATACCTCCAGCAACGATCCCTACCGTTCGATCCGGCTGAAATTTCCCGACCGCGAAAGCGCCGTGGAATTCGCGGAGCGGCAGGACTGGCGCTATTTCGTGCGTGAGGATGTGGCTCACCGGCATGCGCCTGACCGCTGGCGGGGAGAGGAACGGCATCGACTCCACAAGGGAGCCGATGCGCCGGAAGCCTTCCGCATCTCGTCCCGCGTGGATCACGGTCGCTCGGATCACCGCCTCCGGCGCGCGGTCGAGCAGAAAGGCACGGTGGACCTGTCGTCGCAAGAACAGGCCGAATTCGATCCGGTGCTCGAAGCCTCGCTCGAATCCTTCCCGGCCTCCGATCCCCCAGCCTGGACGGGCGGGACGATCGCCGGGAAAAAGTAATGAACGCAATGGCCAGCGCGAGCGAGGATCTGCCGCTTGTTTCCCGACCTTGACAGAGTCGCGCGCGGCTATTGGCCTTCCCTGCGCCATGCCATCAGGAGAAGAACGTGCATGGAGTGACCGGATTTGTCGAAAGCGCGGCCTTGTTGGTCTTTGCCGCGTTCGTGCTCGTGACGATATGTTCACGGATCGGCGTGCCCAGCATTGTCGGTTACATTCTTGCCGGTATAGTCATTGGACCCGCCGGCCTCGACCTGATTGCCGAAAACGCTGCCCTTAGCAGCATTGGTGAGATCGGAGTGGTGCTGCTGCTGTTCTCGCTCGGCCTGGAATTCTCGTTCGAGAAGCTCGTAAGGCTCAGGAAGCATGTCTTCGGTCTTGGAGCCGTGCAGGTTGCAGTCACGACGATAACGGTGTCGTTGATAGCGAGTCTGATCTTCGATCTCGCGCCCGTCCCCGCAATCCTCATAGGCGGGGCCGTTGCCATGTCATCCACGGCCATGTGCCTCAAGGTGCTCGCAAGCGCGAACGCTCTGGGATCGGCCCAAGGACGCCTGGCCATTGCGGTGCTTCTGTTTCAAGACTTGGCAGCTGTCGCATTCCTGCTTCTGCACGATTCGATGAGTGGAGCCGCCGAAGGGTATGGCGTGATAACGGTCGTCGCCAGTGCAACGGCATTGGTTGCAGCTCTGTTCATTGCCCGTGGCCCGTTGCAGCTGCTGGCCCGTTGGGTAGCGTCGCGTGGCGATCCGGAACTTGCCCAGCTTCTCGCGCTCACCATTGTACTAGGGGCTGCGACTGTCGCGGCCACCTCCGGTCTTTCTCCAGCGCTCGCTGCATTCGCGGCCGGGATGATCATCGGTGAGGGTGACGCGCGCCATGCTGTCGAGAATGAGATCCGGCCTTTCCGCGATTTGTTTGTGGGGATTTTCTTTGTCGGCATCGGAACGCAATTGCCACTTTGGATCATCCCGTATGCGTGGCCAGTCGTGCTGAGCTGGCTCGCGATCATTTTTGCGGGCAAGGCGGTGATCGTTTTGGTTGTCGCCCGAATATTCGGCGAGTCGCTTCAGACCTCATGGCGGACTGGGATAATCCTGGCCCACGGAGGAGAATTCAGCCTGATGCTGCTGTCGGTTTCCTCGTCATCGGGCATTGTTGCGGAGGAATTCGCTGGTCCATTACTCCTCGCGATTGGCATGAGCATGCTGGCCGGGAGTGTAATGGTCAGATGGGCAGGACTGAAGGTTTAGGCTCAGGACTCATAGCCAAAAGAGCACTGTAGCGGCGAGGGCTATGGCGGAGAGGAAGACGTTCGGGCACCGATCATAACGCGTGGCAACGCGTCGCCAGTCTTTCAGGCGACCGAACATGATTTCGATGCGGTTGCGTCGTTTGTATCGGCGCTTGTCGTAACGAACAGGTTCGTTGCGTGTTTTGCGTCCAGGAATGCAGGGCGTGATCCCCTTGGCTTCCAAGGCGTCCCTGAACCAATCCGCGTCATAGCCCCTATCGCCAAGTAGCCACTGGGCTCGGGGCAGACTATCCAGAAGAGCCGCCGCACCGGTGTAGTCGCTGACCTGACCAGCCGTCACAAACAGGCTGATAGGGCGTCCATTCGCATCGGTGACGGCGTGCAGCTTGGTATTCATCCCGCCTTTGGTCCGTCCGATCAGTCGCCCGAGGCCCCCTTTTTTACCCGCAGGCTCGAAGCCGTGCGGTGCGCCTTTAGATAGGTGGCATCGATCATGACGGTCCGGCGTTCGGCCTGTGTGCCAGACAGGCCCTCCATCATCCGAACGAAGACGCCAGCCTCGCTCCACCGCTTCCAGCGATTGTAGAGCGTCTTGTGAGGCCCGTAGGCTGCCGGCGCATCCCGCCAGCGCAGGCCGTTGCGGTTGACGAAGATGATCCCGCTCAACACTCGCCTATCATCCACCCGAGGTTTGCCGTGGCTCTTGGGGAAATAGGGCTCCAGTCGAGCCATCTGCTCGTCCGTAAGCCAATTGACGTGCCCCTGAGTTTTCATCCAGCGGCGACCAGAGTCCTTGGGTTAGTTACGCCTCGTAGCGTGGGGTGAGCAACAGGCCGGACCGCGCAGCTTTCATCCTGCGCAGCGGGTCGGCCTGTTGCGGTCAGACTGGCGGCAAAAGCCTCCGGGGTGAGGTAGCCGATCGATGAGTGCGGCCGGCGGGTGTTGTAGTCCAGCGCCCAGGCGGCGACCTTCTGGCGGGCGTGGTCGAGGCCGAAGAACAGGCTTTCGTTCAACAGTTCGTCGCGCATGCGGCCGTTGAAGGATTCCACAAACCCGTTCTGGGTCGGCTTGCCCGGCGCGATGTAGTGCCAGTCGACGCCATGATCCTGCGCCCAGGCCAGGATGGCCGTGGACGTGAACTCCGTGCCGTTGTCGCTGACGATCATGGCAGGACAGCCCCGCCGAGCGATCAGCGCTGTCAGCTCACGCGCGACGCGGCGTCCCGAGATCGAGGTGTCGGGGATCGCCGCCAGGCACTCGCGGGTGACGTCGTCGACCACGTTGAGAATGCGGAAGCGGCGGCCCGTGGCGAACTGGTCGTGCACAAAGTCCAATGACCAGCGGGCGTTCGGCCTGGCCTCGACCAGGATCGGCGCCCGTGTGCCGATGGCGCGACGACGGCAACGACGCTTACGCACCGTCAGGCCTTCCTCGCGATAGAGCCGGTAGATCCGGTTCTTGCCCGAGGGTTCTCCCTCACGCCGCAGCAGCACGAACAGCCGCCGATAGCCGAACCGTCGCCGCTCGACAGCCAGGGCGCGCAGCCGCTCCCGCAGCGCCGTGTCCGGCTGTCGGCAGGAGCGATAGCGCACCGACTTACGGTCCGCCTTGATGATGGAGCAGGCCCGTCGCTCGCTGACGCCGAACGCCGCCTTCAGATGGGCGACGGCCTGGCGCAGCGCCGCGGGCCCTACCACTTTTTTGACAGCAGATCGTTCAACGCGGCTTTGTCGAGCATGGCGTCGGCCAGCAGGCGCTTCAGCTTTCCGTTCTCGTCTTCCAGGGCCCGGAGGCGCTGGGCGTCCGACACGCTCATCCCGCCGAACTTGGCCTTCCAGGCGTAGATCGTGCCCTCCGACACGCCGTGCTTGCGCGCCAGCTCGCCCGCTTTGGCGCCGGCCTCGTTCTCCCGCAGGATCCCGATGATCTGCTCTTCCGTGAATCTCGCTCGTTTCATTCCGTCCGTCCTTTCAAGGGCCGGACTCTAGCTCCGCGTGGAGGAAATTCTCAGGGGCACGTCAACCTGCCCATCATAGGTATACAGTCGCACGTCCATTTTGCGCCTCTGGGGTGTCTCGTCGATCTTGATCATGCGCTCGCTGGGGCGGACCAGCGTCTGGGCAACGTATCCGCCTCCCACGATCTCCGCCCAGACTCCTTTCGTCAGCTTGTCGCCACGATATACCGCCTTGCCACCATGTCCTCCTGTCGGCTTGAAGAACAGGTCGTTGCGGGATTTCCAAAGTGCATCAGCGTTGTCGGGATTGACCAGAACGGTGCGTGGAACGGCAGCAAGCCCGGCCCGAATCCCCGGGTCGACTCCCCATGCCTCAAGTGTCGCGGAATTCGAAAGAAGCGAAAGGTTGCGCTTGTCGGCAAGGAGCGCGTGGTTGTGCGGATTCGGCGTTACGACAACCGCGCCATCACGGTAGGATTCCTGCAATGCCTTGTGCTCGGGCTGATCAAAGGCGAAATCGGTGACCCGATTGTAAACGAGATCGATCGTCTTTCCGTCGACGCTGAGCCGACCATCGTCGTAGCTAAGGTGACCGGCGTCGGCGATGACCGCGTCTACCCCTCGTGCCGCCAAAACTTGCCGCGCGAGCACGAACTCGGGATAAAGGTACTGTTCCGGCGGATTGTCATCGATGATGGCGATGCGTTGTGGCGTGCCCGTTCCCCGCTGCCGAATCCATTCGTTCTGGAACATGCGAAACGCCGCGTCCTCGAACGATGGCAGCGCCGGGGGGATATCCATTTCGGCACAACACGCGCGCTGCGCCCTTGCAAGAAAGGCATTGAGAAATGCCCCGCCGGCGTTGGTATTGATCTCGATCAGCCGGGGGCCGTCTTCGCCAAGATGAAAGTCGTAGCCCATCAATGCCCCGATCGGACCGTGATCCGCCCGCGCGATTTCCGGCGCCCAGGAAAGGACCGCGGCTTTGTATGCCGCGAGTTGGGCGGTGGTCTCCACAGCCGCTGCGATGGCGCGCATCTCATCCACGGTGGTGGCCGAAAGGAACACCGGTACGTGCGAGAACAGATGGGCCTTGGGGCGGATGAACGTCTCGAAGAATGCCGGCTCACCGGCCTCGCGCTCCATCGCTTCGCGCAGCGATGGAAGGTCCAGTGTAACGCAGAAGCAGTTCTTGTTGAGTCGGTCCGTGCGGTCCTGAACCCGCTTCGATGAACTGGAGCCGGGATTGTTCATCGAGGGAAAACCCGAGGCGGCGCCAAGATCGAGCGCGCTTCAAATGCCGGTGCTGACATCTGTGGACGGCCCCTGCACTGCAAGGGTGAATCTGGTTTGAAGTGACGATCTGGGTGTTGCGGTCATCTGTCCGGCCTGTTTGTGCGGCGTCGATGGCCGCTGGCCCTGATGGAGTCCGCTGGACCAGGTCCCAATCAGGCTATCGAGCTCAAGGCTCCGACAGTACCTCGGGTTTTCCCAGCCTGCGGCCACTACCTGATCATCATCATCCCATATGCACCCTTCCAGTTCGGAGCTACAAACCAATGGTTCGCAGCAATCTCGGTTAAACCTTAGCGATAGGTCTGTAGGTCTCGCCTCGCGCCATTACCGCCCACGCAATCCGGGCGGTCTTATTGGCCATGGCTACGGTCACGACGCGGGATGGCCGACGCTCCAGTAACGCCTGGACCCAGCCAGCTGATGGCGTCACACCGGTTCGAGCACGCCGGATCACCGACGTAGCCCCGACCACGAGGAGCTTGCGCAGATAGCCATCCCTTCTTGGAGATTTGGCCCAACCGCTCCTTGCCACCAGATGAGTTTTGTCGAGGAACCAGTCCCAGGAAGGCAGCGAACTCACGACCGGATTTGAACAGTTTTGGATCGCTGATGCTGGCCGCCAGAGCGGTTGAAGTGATAATCCCGACTCCAGGAATGGTGGCCAGACGCTGGCTTGTCTCGTTCTCGCGATGCCAAGCCAGCAGTCGCCGCTCAAGCGTGCGTATTTGTACGGCCAGGGCATCAAGCTGGGCACCGAGCATCTGCATTGTCAGCACCGCCGCTTGCGGAAGCGTCGAAGGATGTGTCTCTCGCACCAACTGCAGGAGATCAGTGATCCGTCGCGCGCCCTGCGGGACGACGAGGCCGAACTCTGCGCAATGGCTACGGATGGCCCGGATCAGCGTGGTCTTCTGTCGAACCAGCAACTCCCTGGTCCGATGCAAGGTCAGGATCGCTTGACGCTCAGCGCTCTTGACCGGCACGAACCTCATCGTCGGACGCGTCACAGCCTCGCAGATTGCTTCAGCGTCAGCCGCATCATTTTTCTGGCGGCGGAGGTAGGCCTTTACATAACTCGGCGGCATCAACCGAACTTCGTGGCCCAAGGCAGAGAGTTCACGGGCCCAATAATGGGCGGTGGCGCACGCTTCCATGCCGATCAGGCACGGGGGTAAATCTCTAAAGAACCTCATGAGTTCAGAACGCCGCAGCTTCCGGCGAACAGTAACCTGTCCTTCGCTGCTAACGCCGTGAACCTGAAATACGCTCTTGGCGAGGTCGAGGCCGATCGTGGTAGTCATCATGGTGGACGGTTCCTGTTCTGTGGCCACATCAACAACGACCACACTATGGCGCACTCGACGCCGGACACAGGGGCCGTCCACCCCATCAGGCTAACGCTAAAAAGTCTCCACTTAGGTTGAAGGGTGGAGGTTTTCATGTCTGGCTTATCGTTCAAGCGTCACCGGTTTCCAGGATCGGTCATTTGTCAGGCTGTGCGTTGGTATTTTCGATTCACACTGAGCATTCGCGACGTTGAAGAATTGATGGCGGAACGCGGGGTTGAGGTCAGCCGCGAAGCTATCCGGTGTTGGGTGAATAAGTTTGGGCCAATGATTGCTGCGAACATTCGCCGAATTCGTAATCGTCCGACGGGCCGTTGGCATTTGGACGAAGCGGTTGTCAGGATCCGCGGTCGCCGAATGTATCTATGGCGTGCGGTCGATGATGAGGGCGAAGTGCTTGATGTACTGGTTCAAAAGCGACGCAACAAGCACGCGGCTTTGAAGTTGCTGCGGCGTTTGCTCCGCAACACAGGCGTTCATCCGGAAGCTATCGTGACGGATAAACTTGCGTCTTATCGCGCGGCGATGAAAGTCCTGAATCTTCAAGGGCGTCATCATCCAGGCGGGATGCGCGAGAACAATCGCGCCGAGAATTCTCACCTCGTTATTCGCCGACGAGAGCGAAAGCAGCAGAGGTTTAAATCGCAGGGTTCAGCCCAGCGATTTCTCTCCAGCCACGGCCCGATTTACAACGTCTTCAATCTTCAACCGCACCTGATTTCCCGATCTGGCCTTCGCGTGCTGCGAGGTCAGGCCGAAACCGCTTGGTCGGCAGCAACGCAAGGGGCCTGAAATCGGCAAGGGGAGGGCTGCTTTTGGCTCAATCCAGTTAACTTGTCAGCACCCAAACGGCGCAACCGCATAGAGATCATGTTTGGACGCCTGAAAGACTGGCGGCGGGTCGCAACCCGCTACGACCGCTGCCCGACCGTCTTCCTGTCCGCCATCGCACTCGCCGCTACCGTGCTCTTCTGGCTATGAGTCCTGAGCCTAGGTCGGCAGTTGACACAGTTCATCTTGATTGTCATTTGAGATATTATGTCTCAAAATCGTCGCCTCCGCAGTGATGTCCTGCGTTCAAAGGTTGCGCTGCTCGACGCTGCCGCACGCTTGTTCGCTGAGCAGGGCGTACATGCGCCGATAGAGCCGCTGGCGGATATGGCAGGGGTGTCGCGCGCGACCCTGTACCGGCATTTTCCGGATCGGCAGACCTTGCTGTTTGCCCTGTTCGATCGGCAGGTAGAGTCTTTCTTTAGCATTGGGGAAGGCCTCGAAAAGGGCGAGGTCCTGCTGGCTCTCATCCGCGAGATGGCCAATATCGCACGCGCGACGCCGGTCCTTTCCGATGCTTGGCGCGCTATTCCGCGCGACGATCCAGAGCTTATTGTCCGTCAAAACCTGCTGCGGGAGCATTTCAGAGAGCCGCTGGCGGATGCGCTGGAGGCGGGCACCGTAAGGGCCGATCTGACGCTTGATGATGTGTTGACGCTTGTCCGCATGGTCAGCGCCGGTAGCCGGTATGCCGACGCTCAGTCGGTCGACCGCATATTTGATCTCGCATTGAACGGTATGAGGTCGCGTTCATGACGTCCAAAACTAGGCGCTATGGCGACCCAATAGGCGAGACGCCGGATTGGGCTCCTCACGAGCGGCCCATGATCCCCGGTTCGCCGTCGACACCGGATATGCCCGCATCGCGCCGTGTGTGGTTCGCCTTTATCGGCCTGTTAATCGGCATAACTAGTGGCATCGGCTCTTCGATCGTGAGCGCCAATCTGCCGGCTGTTCAGGGCACCTACGGTCTGGATACCCGCCAGGGCGCTTGGCTCAGTGCCATCTATCCGATGTTCAACATCTCGATGAACCTGTTGCTGATCAAATATCGGCAGCAGTTCGGACTGGTGCGTTTTGCCAAGGTCTTCCTGTCGATCTATGCACTCGCGACGATCGCCAACCTGTTTGTCACCAGCTATCCGGCGGTGCTGGCGGTCAGGGCGCTGAGCGGCATCGCGGGCGCGTCCATGGGCGGCCTGTGCGTCATGTATATGATGCAGGGTCTGCCGCCCCAGCCCAAATACAAGCTTCCTGCTCTGCTGTTCGGGATTGGCGGCACCCAGATTGGTGCGCCCCTGATCTGGGTCCTTGGTCCGGAACTGCTGGATGCCGGCGGGATGCACTATCTGCTGCTGTTCCAGACGGCGATGGTCTTGCTGTGTCTGGCAGGGATCCAGTTGGTGCGTTTGCCGCCCGGTATGCGGATTGTTGCCTTCGAATGGCGCGATATCCCGAGCTTTATCTTCCTGGCTCTGGGCCTCGGAACGCTGGTCGCGGTGGCTACTGTTGGTCGTGTGGATTGGTGGCTGGATGCGCCTTGGGTGGGGCTGGCTATCGTTGCGGCCATCATCTGCCTCGCGACAGGTGCGGTGCTCGAGCACTATCGCGCGCACCCCATGGTCGATACGCGATGGGTGTTCACCTTCGACTTCTTGAACTTCTCGTTGTCGCTCATGCTGACGCGGGTACTGTTAATCGAACAGCCGTTCGGCGTGACCGGACTGGTGCAGACCGTGGGCCTCGGGCCTGACCAGACGCAGACCTTGTATGCCATCATTCTGGCCGCGACGGTAGCCGGCGTGCTCACCAGCGCCTTCGGTTTGATGCTCAACACCAAGCTGTTGCCGGTCATGCTGTTGCTGGCTTTGGTCCTGATTAGTGTGGCGGCCTTTAACGATGCGGGCGCGACGGTTGATACGCGGCCCGCAAATCTGTTCGTCACTCAGGCCATGATGGGTTTTGCGGCGGCCTTGTTCATGGGGTGCGCCCTTATCCTCGGCTTGGGTCGATTGCTGGCGCGCGGTCTGAACTCCGTCGTCACCTTTGCCATGATGTTTGGTGTCACCCAGATGTTGGGGGGCATTCTGGGCGGCTCACTGCTGGGGACCTATCAGTCCATTCGCGCCCTGCACCATGCTACCTATCTGGCCGAGGGCATTGTCGCGACCGACCCATCCAAGGCCCAGCTGCTGCAGATGTATTCCGGTGCCTATGGCGGCGTCATTGTAGACCCCGCGCTGCGATCGGCTCAGGGCATGGGAACGCTGGCCCAACAGATCACGCAGCAAGCCAACATCCTCGCTTTCAATGACGTCTTCACCATCATCGGCTGGGGGGCGATCGCACTGATCGTCATGAACATCTTCATGTTCATCGCCCTCGCCAAGCCAGAGCAAGCAAGCACAAGCCAATAACAGCAGCGCCTCTGGCGCCGTCGCTATCTGACGGAAATCACCAATGACCGATCAACCCCAAAACACCCCCACCCAGCCTTCCCCCCAGCCCGAGGACGAGGGTCTGGAAACGCTGACGCAAGTGGAAAGCAAGCCCAAGAATAAGGGCCTGCCCAAGGCCGCTATCATCACTGCGGTGCTGGCGCTGGCGGCGGTGCTGTTGGTGTTGTTTGTGTGGAAGCTTCCGCCCTTCAGTTCGCCGGTCGAGCGGACTGAAAATGCATATGTGCGCGGTCAGGTAACGGTCGTGGCACCACAGGTGAATGGCTACATCACCGAGGTGCTGGTCAAGGACTTCCAGAACGTGACCAAGGGCCAGCCGCTGTTCCGCATTGACGACCGCATCTATGCTCAGCGTCTCGAGCAGGCCAAGGCCAATCTGGCGTCGGCGGAGTCGCAACTCGCCAACTCGGCTCAGACCACGGCCTCGCGAGAAGCCACGGTGTCGGCCCGTTCTGCTGAACTGGCCTCTGCCCGAGCCGAACTGGCGCGCGCTCAAGCCGACATGGCGCGCGTAAGCGAACTGGCCGAGGATGGCTCTGTTTCCCTGCGCGAGCGCGATCAGGCCATGGCTACCTTGCGTACGGCGGAAGCCCGTGTGGGTCAGGTACAGGCCAATATCGAGGTCGCCCGCCAGGACGTCCGTGCAACAGGCGTTTCGCGTGGTGGCTTGGAAGCTGCTGTCGAGGCGGCACGCGCGGCCGTGCGACTGGCTGAAATCGACTTGGCCAACACGGTCATTGTCGCACCGGAAGCTGGCCAGGTGGGGCAGGTCGGTGCGCGTCTAGGCCAGTATGTCACCGCAGGAAGCCAACTGGTGTCGCTGGTCCCGCCGCAACTGTGGGTCATTGCCAACTTCAAGGAACGTCAGGTTGGCAAGATGCTCGCCGGTCAAAAGGTGACCGTCACTGTGGACGCCCTCGGCGACCGTGAGTTCACGGGGCGCATCGAGAGCATTTCCCCCGCCACCGGTTCGGAGTTCGCCGTGCTTCCTGCCCAGAATGCGACGGGCAATTTCACCAAGATCTCGCAACGTCTGCCGTTACGGATCTTGCTGGATAGCGGCCAACAAGGGCTTGATAAGCTGCGGCCGGGTCTGTCGGTCGTCGCGCGGGTGGATACCGCTTCGGCGAGGGAGAGCCGCTAATGCGCCAGCTTCTTTTGATGGGGGCGGCATCGTTTGTGTTGGCCGCTTGCGCCACAAGCCCTTCGCCCGTGCCCGAGGCCGCTATACCCGAAGTGCCCACGCAATGGCGTGAAGCGTCGCAAGGTGAGGCTTCTGTCTCGGCCGAGTGGTGGCATGCCTATGGCGATCCGCAACTGTCAGCGGCGGTTGAGGCTGCGCTGGCGGGTAATATCGATATTGCTGTGGCCGAAGCCCGCATCCGCGAGGCCGAGGCCTTAGCGGTGCAGGCGCGCTCGGCCCTGTTGCCGTCTCTTGATTTGGCTATGGGCGGTCAGGATGGCCGTAGCCTCAGCGCCTTTGGGATGCCGTCCGAAGTGGCGAACGGATCGGTCCAGCTACAGGCCGCCTATGAGGTCGATCTATGGGGACGCGTCCGCAATGGCGATGCCGCTGCGCGAGCCAGCCTTCAGGCCAGCCGCTATGGCCGCGATGCCATTCAGCTATCGATCTCTGCGGCGACGGCGCGGGCCTACATCACGCTCCTATCGCTCGATGCCCAGTTGGAGATCGCTCGTAATACGCTGGCTTCGCGCGATGAGGCTCTGCGGGTTGCGACGCGTCGTGCCGAAGTCGGCACCACTTCTCGTCTGGAACTGACGCAAGCCACAGCAGAGCAGCGGGCGGCTGCGCGTCAGGTACCGGCACTGGAGTTGGCCGTAACGCATCAGGAAAACGCGTTGCGCTTGCTGACCGGGGCTGCGCCCGGTCCAGTACCGCGTGGGCGTTTCGAATATCTGGAACTCGTTCATCCGCAAGCTGGGATGCCATCGAGTTTGCTGGCCCGTCGTCCTGACATTGCACAAGCAGAAGCCCAGCTTCTGGCCGCCGATGCCTCGCTGGCTTCGTCGAAAGCTTCCCTGTTGCCGCAAGTGCGCCTGACAGCATCGTTGGGCGAATTGGTGGCCGAAGGGATTGATCCTCTGACTGTATGGTCGTTGGGGGGCAGTGTTCTGGCACCGTTCTTCAATCATGGCCGCCTAGCTGCGGGCGTCGATGCGTCTCAAGCGCGGCGCGATCAGGCCGCTTTCGCCTATCGCAAGACGGTCCTGACGGCCTTTTCCGAGGTTGAAAACACCTTGGCCGGTATCGACCGTCTGCAACGTCAGGCCGCCGAAGCCGAAGTCCAGCATCAAGCGCTTGTTGAAGGGCTGCGCCACGCACGAAACCGATACCGTGCGGGCTATGCTTCATATCTTGAAGAACTGGATGCCCAACGCGGCTTACTGAACGTCGAACTGAGCCTTGTACAGCTTCATGAAAGCCGTCTGCTCAACTCGGTATCTCTCTACCAAGCACTCGGCGGTGGATGGGTGGCGGCAAACTGATGATCGCTTTCCGGACAAGACCCGAGGTAGGCGTCCTACGCAGGCCTTTAGGGCAATGGGCCCTTGTCGCGTGCGTGACGTTAACCCTTGGTGCTTGTGCCAGCACGCCGTCTGGAGTGCTCATTCCGGCAACTGTCTCCAAACCCGAGGCGGCCACAGACGTTAGTGTATTGGTCTATTCCACCAGGGCTCTGTCCGACGAGCCGGGCGAGATTTATTCGGGCCAGCGTGGCGACCGGCTCAGCTCTGTGGTTGTCGATATCACTATTCCGCCATCACATCAGACAGGTGTGATCGAATGGCCGAGAAACCGTGAGGTTGACCCAGCGATAGAGTTTGCCACAAGGGCCGTAACGCCTGTGCCTGATGATGCAGCCGCTGAAGCGTGGATAGCCTCACACGCAGCGCGTGGGCATTTGCTGATCTTTGTGCACGGCTACAACGTGCCCTTTGACAAAGCTGTCTATTCGCTAGCGCAGCTCACGCATGACTCCGGCATTGAAGCGGCACCGGTGTTGTTCACCTGGCCATCGCTGGGCCGCGTCTGGGGTTATGTCTATGATCGCGAAAGTGCAAACTACTCTCGCGATGCGCTCGAAACACTGCTCGTCGTTGCGGCGCGTAATCCCGAAGTGACGGAGATCACGGTGCTCGCTCATTCGATGGGCAGCTGGATCGCTGTAGAAGCCCTGCGCCAGCACGCGATCCGCTCGTCGCGGGTTGATCCGAAAATCAGGAACGTGATCCTTGCCGCACCGGACCTCGATGTAGATGTCTTCGAACAGCAGTTTGCGGCTTTGGGACCAGAGCGCCCTCACTTCACTTTTCTTGTTTCCCGCGACGATAAGGCTCTGAGGTTCTCGCGCTTGTTGGCGGGAGGCGTTCAACGCGTGGGGGCTGTAGATCCCTCGGTTGGACCTGTCCGGGACGTTTTGGAGAGGTCAGGCGGAGTAACGGTTATCAATCTGGCAGACGTGCAAGGTCGCTCCCGGCTGAACCATTCTGTCTTTCTCGAAAGTCCAGAGGTTGTTCGCCTTCTCGGTAGCAGTATCGCCAGCGGCCCCAGCCTGTCAGGGGCCATGGACCTTCCTTTCGAGGGTCTAGTGCTCGACATGGCCGAGACGCTAACTTCTAGCGTTGTTCAGGCCAAGCCTGTGGCGAGACAGTCGAGTGAGGTGAACTATTGATAACTATAGATCGTCGGATAATGGCCCTTAGGCTCAGGACTCATAGCCAGAACAGCACGGTAGCGGCGAGGGCTATGGCGGACAGGAAGACGTTCGGGCAGCGATCGTAGCGGGTTGCGACCCGCCGCCAGTCTTTCAGGCGTCCGAACATGATTTCTATGCGGTTTCGCCGCTTGTAGCGACGCTTGTCGTAACGGATGGGCTCGGTGCGGGTTTTGCGGCCCGGGATGCACGGCATGATCCCCTTGGCCTGCAAGGCGTCCCGGAACCAGTCGGCGTCGTAGCCTCGGTCTCCCAGCAGCCACTGGGCGCGGGGCAGGCTGTCGAGGAGGGCGGCGGCGCCAATGTAGTCGCTGACCTGACCCGCTGTCATGAAGAGGCTGATGGGCCTTCCGTTCGCATCGGTCACGGCGTGAAGCTTGGTGTTCATGCCGCCTTTCGTGCGTCCGATCAGTCGCCCGAGATCCCCTTTTTTACCGCGAGGCTCGAAGCCGTGCGGTGCGCCTTGAGATAGGTCGCGTCGATCATGACCGTGCGGCGTTCGGCCTGAGCCCCGGACAGGCCCTCCATCATCCGGATGAAGACGCCAGCCTCACTCCATCGCTTCCAGCGGTTGTAGAGGGTCTTGTGCGGCCCGTAGGCCGCCGGCGCATCTCGCCAGCGCAGGCCGTTGCGGTTGACGAAGATGATCCCGCTCAACACCCGGCGGTCGTCAACGCGCGGCTTGCCGTGGCTCTTGGGGAAGAAAGGCTCCAGCCGAGCCATCTGCTCGTCCGTTAGCCAATACAGATCGCTCATATCCAGACTCCTCAGGAGCCTGAATCAGATCGTTCGCCTCACATCAATGGGTCCTGAGCCTAAGGACGGTTAACATTTCTCTTGCTCGTTCCTCGTAATCTCAACCCGATCAAACCAAGGGTATGGGGGATGGAATGACTGAGTATCTTCACAGCGCCGCCTACAGCGAAGAAGCACGGCTGAATGCGTTGCGTAATCTGAATTTGCTGGACACATCGCCGAGCGAGAGCTTTGATCGCTTGACCCGGCTGGCAAGTAGGCTGCTCGACGCGCCGGTCTCGACGATCTCGCTGACCGACAATGATCGGCAATGGTTCAAGTCGCGCGTCGGCGTCGATCTGACCGAGATTCCGCGTGAGCAGGCACCATGCAGCTACGCGATCGGCGGCGATGACGTGTTCGTCGTACCTGACCTTCTCGCCGATCCGCGCTTCGCCACAAGCCCGCTCGCCCAGGTTGGAATCCGGTTCTATGCTGGCGCGCCGCTGTTCACGCGACAGGGGCATGGGCTCGGCACTCTATGCGTGGTCGACGCGAAGCCGCGCGATCTCGAATCCGATCAGCGTCAGGTGCTGCGCGACCTTGCCGGCATGGTGATGGCCCAGGTCGAATTGCAGAACATGATCGGCCGGGTCGATGCGACGAGCGGTCTCCCAAACCAGCATCAGATGTTCGAGGACTTGGAAGAGCTGGCGACAAGCAATCGTGACGCTTCCTGCACCGGCATCATGTTCGAACTGCTTTCGACCCGCCAGTTCGGGCAAGGTCAGCGGGTTCTTGGGTCAGACTTCACCGAGGCGCTCGTTCAGGGCACGGTTGACCGTTTGCGCCCGCGATTGGGTAATTCGGCGCGTCTCTATCATGTCGGCCTCACACGCTGCGTCGTTCTCCTGACGCCGCAGTTCGGCGGCGATCCGCAGGCCTTCATTCACGAACTGGCCGAACTCATGCACGAACCGGTCCCCTGCAACGGAATACCGGTGACGCCAGCGCCGTTGCTGGGAATCTGCGAGTTCCCTATCGGTGAACTGACGCCTCGCGATGTGCTGCGCAGGCTGTTCAACGCGCTCGACGATGCCGGCCTTGCCGAAGGCGGCCTCGCGCAATACTCGCCGGCGCACGACATGAAGAACATGCGCAGCTTCATGCTGCTCAACGATTTCAAGCTGGCGCTGGAGTCCGATGACCAGTTGTCGCTGGTCTACCAGCCCCGCATCGACATGCGAACCGGTGCCTGCATCGGTGCCGAGGCGCTATTGCGCTGGACCCACCCGACATTGGGTCCGATCCCGCCGGCCGAGTTCATCCCTTCGGTCGAGGAAACCGCGCTGGTCCGGCCGTTGACCGCCTGGGTCGCTAACACGGCGCTGCGGCAGATTCAGGCATGGAATGCGGCGGGATTGGAGTTGAAGGTGTCGATCAATGTCTCGGCGCTTAATCTCGATGAAACGAACTTTACCGAGCGCCTGCTCGACGCCATCGACGCCCACGGTGTCAGCACAGCGTCGCTGGAACTCGAATTCACCGAAAGTGCCGTCGCGCGTGACAGTGCACGCGTGACCGAGCAGCTCAGCCTTCTGCGCGATGCCGGCATTGACGTGGCAATCGACGATTTCGGCACCGGCTACAGCAATCTGCAGTATCTCCAGCAACTGCCTGCCTCCGTGCTCAAGATCGATCGCGGCTTCGTAATGGGGTTGGAGACCTCGGAGCGCGACCTTACCTTGGTGCGCACCATCATCGCCATGGCCCACGATCTCGGCTATCGCGTCGTCGCCGAAGGCATCGAAACGCCCATCGTCTTCGATATGCTGAGGGACTGGGGGTGTGACGAGGGGCAGGGCTACTTCATGGCCAAGCCGATGCCGGCAACGGACCTCATGCTGTGGACAGGAAAAGCGACAATAGCGGCGTAAGGCACCCCGCGCGCATGTACGGTCCATGAAGCCGTGCATGCGCCTTGTCATTGCAAGCCACTGTCGGTTAACGAAAAACGGCTAGGCTCAGGACTCATAGCCAGAACAGCACGGTAGCGGCGAGGGCTATGGCGGACAGGAAGACGTTCGGGCAGCGATCGTAGCGGGTTGCGACCCGCCGCCAGTCTTTCAGGCGTCCGAACATGATTTCTATGCGGTTTCGCCGCTTGTAGCGACGCTTGTCGTAACGGATGGGCTCGGTGCGGGTTTTGCGGCCCGGGATGCACGGCATGATCCCCTTGGCCTGCAAGGCGTCCCGGAACCAGTCGGCGTCGTAGCCTCGGTCTCCCAGCAGCCACTGGGCGCGGGGCAGGCTGTCGAGGAGGGCGGCGGCGCCAATGTAGTCGCTGACCTGACCCGCTGTCATGAAGAGGCTGATGGGCCTTCCGTTCGCATCGGTCACGGCGTGAAGCTTGGTGTTCATGCCGCCTTTCGTGCGTCCGATCAGTCGCCCGAGATCCCCTTTTTTACCGCGAGGCTCGAAGCCGTGCGGTGCGCCTTGAGATAGGTCGCGTCGATCATGACCGTGCGGCGTTCGGCCTGAGCCCCGGACAGGCCCTCCATCATCCGGATGAAGACGCCAGCCTCACTCCATCGCTTCCAGCGGTTGTAGAGGGTCTTGTGCGGCCCGTAGGCCGCCGGCGCATCTCGCCAGCGCAGGCCGTTGCGGTTGACGAAGATGATCCCGCTCAACACCCGGCGGTCGTCAACGCGCGGCTTGCCGTGGCTCTTGGGGAAGAAAGGCTCCAGCCGAGCCATCTGCTCGTCCGTTAGCCAATACAGATCGCTCATATCCAGACTCCTCAGGAGCCTGAATCAGATCGTTCGCCTCACATCAATGGGTCCTGAGCCTAGGCGCAAAAGGGCAGGGGCGTTGCCGAAAAGCGGACCTCCAGAAATTCCGAATCTGACTCATTGCAGTCTTAAGCGACGTCCGCTTTGGACTAAGGCGTCGATTAGCTGCCGAGCACGCAGGTCTGACCTTTCTCGAGCCTTGGATGAGTCGGTTTTGCCGACCATCGCGATCGGACCAGTCGAAGACGTTGCCGCCATCTACCGAGAAGGCGTGGACCCCGGCACCCATGTCGCCTAGGGCTTGGAAGCCTTGGAGACACGAGGATGTCGGGCTCGCTAACCACGCGTGCAAGAGAGGTTTCTCCGTACAGGGTTCAGCCGTGGTCTTCACCTGCTCGGACTGGCGGGATCTGAGCGGCCGGTTCCTGCGGCAGACGTGACGACAGGGGGTCGATCTGGGTTATCCTAAATGCGCGACGAGCGAGTCGGTGTAGTTGAGCCGCTGGGACAGGGCCAAGCGCACCACCCGTGGGGCGTCCGTTTCGGTCGTATTGGCGTTTAATAAAGATTGGGTCCCGTCACGCGGACCTTGTGGTCGCCTTAAACAGCGCCTATCGCCCCGCAAGGTCAATCAATCCTTAAGCGGCGGGTCCGCTTATGGTCGGGATAAAGGAGGAGTTCATGTCAGCCAAACAGATCGCCGCTCTCCTCAATTCCCACATCGACCAAGATGACGAGCAGTTCTTCTCGATCGCGCTCCAAGCCGCCGCCCAGGAGGCCCGCGCGGGACGCCAGGACGAGGCTGAACGGCTGAAGCGTCTGGTCCAGAAGGCGCGGGACAAGGCTCGGGCGGGAGGTGCCGGCACCGTCGCCACGCCGATCCCGCTCGCGCGGCCCCGGAGCGAACTCCAGGGTCTGGTTCACAGCGCTTATCCCAAGACCCAGCTCGACAATATGGTGCTGTCCTCTGACGTGCGGGCGCGGCTCAACACGGTAGTGCGCGAGCAACGCGAGCGCGCAGTGCTTCGCGACCACGGCCAGACGCCCTCGACCCATCTGCTCCTTGTCGGTCCGCCTGGGACCGGAAAGACGATGACCGCCTCGGCCCTAGCTGGCGAGTTGAAGCTGCCTCTATTCTCCGTCCGGCTCGAGGCCGTCTTCAGCAAGCTGTTCGGGGAGACGGCGGGCAAGCTCCGCGTCCTGTTTGATCAGATAGCCCAGACACGCGGCGTCTACCTGCTTGACGAGTTCGACGCTATTGGTGCGAGCCGGTCTGAAGCCAATGACGTCGGTGAAGTGCGTCGCGTGCTGAACTCCATGCTGGCCTTCATGGAGGAGCCTAACGCCAGCGACAGCCTCGTCGTTGCCGCCACCAACCATGCCGAGATTCTTGACAGCGCGCTCGCGCGCCGGTTCGACGAAGTTATTGCCTATGACGTTCCAGACGCTGCCGGCGCCAAGGCCGTCGTCCAGCGGCGTCTGGGCAAGTTCAAGCTTTCCGCAAAGGTCTGGGCCGCGACGGGGGACCTCGCTGATGGCCTCAGCCAGGCGGAACTGGTCCGGGCGGCGGATACGGTCGTCAAACGTCTAATCCTAGACGGCGCGACGGCGGTCACAGCCGATAGGCTCACGGCTGCGCTCGGAGATCGACGGGCGTTCAAAGGTCGTTTTCGATCCTCGACTTGAGCGCTGCGCGCGCGCCACTCATGATTGACGGGCGTCTACCGATTCTCGTTATGGAAAATCATGGCCGAGCCACCCGAGTTCAGCGCGCGTGCGCACCGACATATTCCGATCGACCTATGGCGTGAAACTACGGCCTATGCGTTTCCGGCGAGGAACATGCGTAGTAAGCCGAAACGGGACAACTACGCCGCACACGCCGCCGCCTTGACCCAAGCACTCGCGCAGGCGCTCCCGCCGATTCCGCCGCGCGACCAGGATCCTCGCGTCCCCATTGTGGGTCTAGCCTTGGGCGCCATCATCGTGATGGAGACCCGGCCCTTGCCGGAGCGGTCGACCGCTAAGGCGTCGAAGGTACCCGCGGGGTTTGATTTCGCAACCCAGGACATCGTGGTTCTGCGGTCCGAACGGCGCGATGATCGCACCGAGTCCGCCGTCGTCTTCGTCCCGGATGGCGCGCGAAACTTCCTCTCAGGACGGATAGCCGCCTACGGGCGCGATCCGTTTGGTCAGGACCGACCGGACCAGGCCCGGTTCGAAGTGGTCGAACGCTTCGTTGCCGCAGAAGCCCTCGCCCTGTTCGCGGAGCCGCTCGTAAGGGGCGGGCCGGCGGTCTGGTGGGAATACTGGATTCGAGCGGCGCCGGGGCGCGCTGACGTGGTTGCACAGACCGCCGCCCAGAGAGGGCTCGACGTCCATCCTGATCGTCTCAACTTCCCAGACACGACCGTGCTGCTGGTCCATGCTTCGGCGGACCACGCCTTGGCTCTGGCCGAGGCGACCGTCGGGGCGGTTACGGAAGTCCGGCGCTCCACGGAAACCATTCTGCCCTTCCTCGACAGGGGCGACGACCGTGTGGGGCAAGCAGATTTCGTCGCCGACCTGGCGGCGCGGGTGACGGCGGCGCCCAGGGACGCCCCGTTCATCTGTCTGATGGACACCGGCGTGGCCGCCGCCCACCCGCTCATCGCGCCTGGGCTCGCAGGCGCGCTAGCCTATGATGAGGCCTGGGGCGTCGACGATCACGCCGACGGCGGCGGCCACGGCACCGGTCTGGCGACTCTGGCCTTGTACGGTGATCTCCACGGTCCGATGCAGGACCTGCGCGCCGTGGCCCTGGGCCACGCCGTGGTATCGATGAAACTGCTCGCCCCTCGGGACTTTGCGCCCCACGAGCCCCGCCAGTACGGCTTCGTGACCCAGGGCGCCGTGGCCCAGGTGGAGATCGCCCACGGCCAGGCCGCTGCCTATCTGCTAGCGACGGGGTCTCAGGAACATTCTGCGGCGCGGCCGTCGAGCTGGAGCGGCGCGCTCGATCAGATCGCGTCCGGCTCGACCCTCGGCGACATAGGCGACGGTCTCGCCGCGGCGAGTGCACGCCCCAAACGTCTGCTGGCGGTTGCGACCGGCAATGTGACCGGCGGCATGAAGGCCGATATCGATCCGCCTGGACCGATCGAGGATCCGGCGCAGAGCTGGAACGCCCTGACCATCGGCGGCTACACCACCAAGGTGGAGCCGGGGCCGGACGACATCGGCATGACGCCTGTGGCCTTGGCCAACGCCCTCAGTCCGTTCAGCCGTACCTCGAGCGTGCTGCCGGGAGATCTGACGCCGATCAAGCCGGAGGTCCTGTTTGAGGCCGGCAATATGCTTGCCGATCGGTCGGGGTTCTGCGGCTATCGGCCGTCTGTTTCACTCCTGTGCGCCGGCTCAGACGTGATTAGAGAGCCGCTGACCCCGATCTGGGCCACCAGCGCTGCGACCGGAGTGGCAGGCCAGTTCTTCGGGCGGCTTGAAGCTGCTTTGCCGGGGCTGTGGCCTGAGACCTATCGGGGCCTGACCGTTCAGTCGGCGGACTGGCCAGCGCCGATGCGCAAACAGCTGATCGGCACGGGTGCCCATTGGAAGACTGGCCCCAAGGGAAAGAAGCAGACGATCATTCGATCGTTCGGGTACGGCGTCCCGAGCCTTGATCGGGCGGTGGCCTCGGCGCGCAACGCCGTGACTCTGATCGCGCAGGCCGAAATCCAGCCGTTCGCCGCCGCACAGGAGGGCCGGGGTGCCGTCTATAACGAAATGCATTTCTACAATCTGCCGTGGCCGACGCGGGCGCTGGAAGCCCTTGAGAACGAGATCGTCGTGATGAAGGTGGCCTTGTCCTATTTCATCGAGCCGAATCTTACCGGCCGCGCGGCGACACGGCCGGACACCTATCGCTCGTTCGGGCTGCGGTTCGGGATGAAGCGGCGAGGGGAGACCGACGTCCAGTTCCGGGCCCGCGTGAATGCGGCTCAGCAGAAGGAGGCGGTGGCCGATAAGGAGGCGGACCACTGGCTCCTCGGCCCGATGGCAGTCAACGTCGGATCCTTGCATTGCGACCTGTGGCGGGGGCGCGCGATCGAGCTAGCGGGGCACGACGCCATCGCCATCTATCCAGTCGGCGGCTGGTGGAAATCGCATCAGGGTCAAAGGCGGATGAACGACAAGGGCCGCTACAGTCTGACCATCACTCTGTCCGCGTCGGGGCACGAAGTCGACATGCACAGCGAGATAGAGACCTTGCTGGAAGCCAAGGTCGCGGCGACCCTCCTGGGTGTCGCCGCTGAAGCTTGAGCGGAACGTTGCCCTCGCCTTTACCTGGAGCGGGATTTTTAGCGCTGACCTGTTGGGTGGGGCGGACCGCTCAGGATTCGATAGGGTGCTGTCATCTGTGGACGGCCCCTGCACTGCAAGGGTGAATCTGGTTTGAAGTGACGATCTGGGTGTTGCGGTCATCTGTCCGGCCTGTTTGTGCGGCGTCGATGGCCGCTGGCCCTGATGGAGTCCGCTGGACCAGGTCCCAATCAGGCTATCGAGCTCAAGGCTCCGACAGTACCTCGGGTTTTCCCAGCCTGCGGCCACTACCTGATCATCATCATCCCATATGCACCCTTCCAGTTCGGAGCTACAAACCAATGGTTCGCAGCAATCTCGGTTAAACCTTAGCGATAGGTCTGTAGGTCTCGCCTCGCGCCATTACCGCCCACGCAATCCGGGCGGTCTTATTGGCCATGGCTACGGTCACGACGCGGGATGGCCGACGCTCCAGTAACGCCTGGACCCAGCCAGCTGATGGCGTCACACCGGTTCGAGCACGCCGGATCACCGACGTAGCCCCGACCACGAGGAGCTTGCGCAGATAGCCATCTCCCTTCTTGGAGATTTGGCCCAACCGCTCCTTGCCACCAGATGAGTTTTGTCGAGGAACCAGTCCCAGGAAGGCAGCGAACTCACGACCGGATTTGAACAGTTTTGGATCGCTGATGCTGGCCGCCAGAGCGGTTGAAGTGATAATCCCGACTCCAGGAATGGTGGCCAGACGCTGGCTTGTCTCGTTCTCGCGATGCCAAGCCAGCAGTCGCCGCTCAAGCGTGCGTATTTGTACGGCCAGGGCATCAAGCTGGGCACCGAGCATCTGCATTGTCAGCACCGCCGCTTGCGGAAGCGTCGAAGGATGTGTCTCTCGCACCAACTGCAGGAGATCAGTGATCCGTCGCGCGCCCTGCGGGACGACGAGGCCGAACTCTGCGCAATGGCTACGGATGGCCCGGATCAGCGTGGTCTTCTGTCGAACCAGCAACTCCCTGGTCCGATGCAAGGTCAGGATCGCTTGACGCTCAGCGCTCTTGACCGGCACGAACCTCATCGTCGGACGCGTCACAGCCTCGCAGATTGCTTCAGCGTCAGCCGCATCATTTTTCTGGCGGCGGAGGTAGGCCTTTACATAACTCGGCGGCATCAACCGAACTTCGTGGCCCAAGGCAGAGAGTTCACGGGCCCAATAATGGGCGGTGGCGCACGCTTCCATGCCGATCAGGCACGGGGGTAAATCTCTAAAGAACCTCATGAGTTCAGAACGCCGCAGCTTCCGGCGAACAGTAACCTGTCCTTCGCTGCTAACGCCGTGAACCTGAAATACGCTCTTGGCGAGGTCGAGGCCGATCGTGGTAGTCATCATGGTGGACGGTTCCTGTTCTGTGGCCACATCAACAACGACCACACTATGGCGCACTCGACGCCGGACACAGGGGCCGTCCACCCCATCAGTCTAACGCTAAAGGTGCTCCACCTAAAAGGTGGCAAGCCACTGGTGGAGTAGGCATTTCTATGAAGCCCTTATCGTTTAAGCGACATCGTTTTCCAGCTGAGGTGATCCGTCATGCCGTGTGGCTGTACTTTCGTTTCAACCTGAGCTTCCGTGATGTCGAGGAGTTGATGACGCAACGCGGAATCGACGTGAGCTACGAAACGATCCGGTGCTGGACGATCAAGTTCGGGCCTTTGATTGCACGGCGGCTGAAGAAGCGACGTGGGTCACCCACAGGCCGCTGGCATCTCGATGAGATGGTTTGCAAGATCGGTGGCAGACGTATGTATCTGTGGCGTGCGGTCGACGACGAAGGCGAGGTTTTAGATGTCATCGTCCAGCGTCGACGGGATACAGAGGCGGCTTTGAAGCTGATGAGACGTCTTTTGCGAAACCAACCTGTCGAGCCAGAAACCATCACAACGGACGGGTTGGCCTCGTACGGTGCGGCACTCGATCGGTTGGAACTGCGCCATCTGCATCGCCCTGGCAGGCTTCGTGACAACAACCGCGTTGAGAACTCACATCTGCCGATCCGACGACGGGAACGACAGCATCAGAGGTTCAAATCCCAAGCCTCAGCCCAGAGATTTCTCACCACCCACGCCGCGATCTACAACACCTTCAACTTCCAGCGCCATTTGATCAGCAGACCCACACTTCGTTGCTTTCGCGCTGAAGCGAATGCCGCGTGGGAGGCGGCCGTGGTCTGAAAATGAGCAGGGTAAGGATCTTTCGACTTCGCTTAGTTATCCTGACAGCACCGGTGAGAGTATGATGTGGTTTGGCTATTTTCTGTTTGCGCTTCAGCACCCGTGGGGTTGGTTGACGCTGTTCAGCCCAATCTACGTCTATTGGTTCATGGGCTATGGATCGGCAGCGCCTGGCAATGAGCGCCACATGCGCAAGACCCGTCCTGACTATGAAGACTACGCCCGTCGCGTGCCCGGGATGTTCCCTCGCTTGCCGTTCGGAGGTCGATAATGAGCGGCGTTGATCTGAGTGGGCGTGTCGCCATCGTCACCGGCGCCGGCAAGGGGTTGGGGAGGGCCTACGCCTTGGGTCTGGCGGCGCGCGGCGCGGCTGTGGTGGTCAACAACCGCCGCCATGCAGGCGAAAGCACCGAAGAGACCTCGGCCTGGTCGACGGCCGAGGCGATCAAGGCGGCGGGCGGACGGGCGGTGGCCAACTTTGGCTCGGTTGAAGCCGAAGACTCCGGCCTGGTCATGGTTCGTGATGCGCTGGACACGTTCGGACGGCTGGACATCGTCGTCGCCAACGCCGCAGCGCCTCAGGCGGCGGGGTTCAACAAGACGGATCTGGCGACCTTTCGCCATGTGTTCAATGTCGGCTTTCTAGGCACGCTGAACCTGCTGCACGCGGCTTGGCCGCTGTTTCGAGAGGTGGGCTATGGTCGGATCGTAACCACGACCTCCAGCGCCGGGCGTTTCGGCCAGCACGGCCTGTCGGCCTATGGCGCATCCAAGGCGGCGGTCGAGAGCCTGACGCGGACGCTGGCGGCGGAAGGGGCGCGCAACGGAATCCTGGCCAACGCCGTGTCGCCCTACGCCCTGTCGCAGATGACGGAGGGTTATATGCGATCCGATGTGGCCGAGCGGTTCACGCCTGACAAGGTGGTTCCGTTAGTCGCCTGGCTGTCCAGTCAGGACTGCACGATCAACGGCGAGGTCATCGTCGCCGGGGGCGGCCGCTTCCGTCGCGCGGGGCCGGTGGAGACGCCCAGCCGGGAAGGGGATGAGGGAAGCTTCGCCGCCCTCATGTCTGATCTGGCGACGACGCCCGGGCGGTCGTTCAGCAGTTCGAACCAGGCGTTTGACACCTTGCTGGTCGAGGCGGGCCTGGAGCCTCGCGCGCCGCTGGATTAGTTCTGATTGCCGGGAAGGCGCGCGGGCGTGACGTCAGCGTGTTGGACCGGCTGAGCGCAGCAACTGCAACGCACCACAGCCTGGAGCCGCTCGCCGCAGGCTTTGTGGGTGAGGATCAGAGGCTCTTCGCCCGGCGCATGAATGAAGCGATCGCCCCAGTGCATCATCTGCACGGTGATGGTGAAGATGGCGCGGGCCGGGGCGGATAGGCTGTAAAGGTAGCGGTCCGGCCTTTCCTGATACAGCCGCGTATGGGCCAGGCCGAGAAGTTGGAACTTGCGCAATCGATCCGACAGGATCGCGGGGTGCAGGCCTGTGTGCGTCTCGAACTCATCGAAGCGGTGGCAACCCATGAAGAAGGCGGCCAGAAGCTGGGCGGCCCGACGGTCTCCCATGGCCTGAAGGAAGCGACTGGGCTTGTCTTCGCCCCCTCTGACATCGTCAGCGCCTGAACGGGAGTTGCGAAAGCGACGCCCCTCGGCCGCCACAGAGGGCCCGGCACCGGGGCCTTCACGATAGGTGACGCCTTCAAGGGTCACGTCTCGCTCGCACCGTCCGCACACCGAACGTGAGCGCAGGGGCTGGCCGCATTTATGGATCCACATCGGCTGAACTGTCTGGTCGGGATTGTCCCATGCCAGCCGCCATTCGTCGCTAGCGGCGAAGATGGGGAACATGGCGATTCCCTTTTCGGTCAGCCGATAGCCGCCGCCGCGCTTGCTAGCCGACACCTTCTCCGCGCAGCCCGCCTCGATCAACTGGCTCAACCGTTTGGATAGGGTTGAAGGTGAGACGTGCAACAGGGCGATCAGATCGCTCCAGCTATCGACCCCGGCGAACATCGCCTCGATCAGCATCAGCATCCAGCGATCGCCGATAATGTCGAGCGTCGATAAGACCGAGCTGCGGCGTGCGGTATAAGTGTCGGTCATTCGAAGCCTGTCTCCTGCCCCTGTCTAGCTGAGAGAGGCAGGATTCAGCCAGTCTTTACGGTTCAGGCCGGTTGCAGGCGGCGCATGAGGAAGTCCAGCACCAGGGCATTGAAGCGTTCAGGCTGCTCAGCCCAGCCGAAATGGCCGACATCGGGCATACAGACGTATTCGCCGCCGATCTTGCCCGCCAGCTTCTCCATGACGGCAGGAGGTGCGGCGTTCAGGTCGTGTTCTCCTGCGATGCACAGCACGGGCCGGGTCGCCATCTTGGGCAGGATGTCGCGTCCATCGAACTGGGTGATGGCCTGGATGGCGGCGCGGAAAGTCTCCTCGCGCATCTGGGAGACGACATCGATCATCAGTTCGACGATGGGGCCGCCGGCGCCCGGAGCCATCATGTCGCGCAGCATTTTGGGCGCATATTCGGGAATGGTCTGGCCGGCGTCGAGCGGAGCGACGCGGTCACGCACGAAAGCTTGTTGCCATTCGCCTTCGCTGCGTCCGAAGGCGGCGCTGGTGGCCGAGAGGATCAGGCCGTCGATCCGGTCGGTGCGCAGGTCGAAGGCGCGTTGGGCGATCATCCCGCCCATGCTGTGGCCCAAAAGGACATTGCGATCTCCACCTTGGGCGTCGATGAGGCGGGCGCAGGCCTCCGCCGCCGTCTGTACGCTGAAGTCGGCAGGCAGGGGGCTGACGCCGTAGCCGGGCGCATCCCAGGCCACGACGCGATAACCGGCGTCGGACAGGGCTTTGATCTGGTTGCGCCAATATTCCTTAGCGCCAAAGGCGCCGTGCAGCATGAAGACGGTGACGTCGCCGTCTCCGGTGACGCTGTGGTCAGGCAGGCGGGTGTTCATCTCGATGGTGTCCTTCATCTGTTCAGAGCGGCGCGTTCGACGATCAGGGCGCCGCCGATGCCGACGGCGCCCGAAATTGCGATCAGGCCGGTGTTGAGGTCGCGTCGTTCCAGTTCGTCGACGATCGTGCTCAGCAGGTTGACGCCGGTGGCGCCCATAGCGTGCCCCATGGCGATGCCGCCGCCGTTGACGTTCATTCGGTCAGCGGGGATCGAGAGGTCGCGTGCAAACTTCATGACCGTGGCGGCGAAGCCCTCATTGATTTCCCACAGGTCGATATCGGCCGAGGTCATGCCCGCTCGGGCCAGAGCGGTCTTGGCGGCTGCGATACCGCCGGTCAGGCCCATGACGGCGGGGCCTCGGTCAGCGCCATGCGAGATGATGCGCGCCCGCACGCCGCGGCCCAGACGGCGCGCTCCGTCTTCGCTGGCCAGGATCGCAAGAGAGGCGCCGTCGACCATGGCTGGAGCGGCGCCCGCGCTGTGCACGGGAGTGACGGGGCCGATACCGGGCACGTCCTGGCGCATCCGCTCGATAAAACGGCCGGACCGTTCGGGGTCGTTGAGGGGGGCTAGCCTGGCCATGTCTTCGGCCGAGGCGCCTGGACGGATGCACTCATCGGCGTCCAGCGCCACAGCGCCGTCGGCGCCGACGATGGGAATGAGGGAATGGGCGAACCGGCCCTCGCGGGTGGCCGCCGCGGCCTTGTGATGCGAGGCGATCGCATAGGCTTCGATGTCTTCGCGCGAGAAGCCCTCAAGAGCGGCGATGACGTCGGCGATGATCGGGTTGGGGATGAAGGGAATGCGCGCAGAAACCTCGCGATCGGCGGTCAGGGGCCCATTGTCTGACGCCATGGGCACGCGCGACATGCATTCGACGCCGCCCGCCACATAGGTGTCGCCAAAGCCGGCCTGGATCTTGGCCGTGATGATCCCGCAGGCGGTCAAACCCGAACTGCACAGGCTGTTGATCGTGGTCGCCGATCCCGCCTGCTCCCATCCGGCGTAGAGCGCCGCCGTCTGGGCGATGTTGCCGCCCTGGTCTCCGGTCTGGGTGACGCAGCCCAGGACGATCTCCTGAACCACGTCGGGCGAAAGACCGGTGCGCGCAATCAAGGCGTCGAACAACTGTTTGAGGATGTCGACAGGCCGAAGGGCGTTCAGACCGCCGCCTTCGCGGCCCTTGCCGCGCGGCGCCCGCACCGCATCGATCAGATAGGTGTTCACGATCCCATCTCCGTTGCTTCCAGCCGGGCGCGTCGTGCGCGGCCTTGGCGGATGTCTTCGCCGCGTGCCCAGTAGGCGTGCGATCCGCCGGGGACACGCTGCGGCAGCAGCACGCGCGCGACCGGCCCCTTGTCGATGGCGCGGGCGTCCCAGATGTAGACCTCGGCGCTGTCGGCGTCGGCGACGTAGGCGACCAGATAGCCGTCGTCCTCCTCGACCCCGCCGGTGCGGGCCGCGAACACGGGCTGGCCCATGTATTTGCCGTCCGGCAACTCATAGCGGGCGACCTCGGCCATTAGTTCGTAGTCGAACTTCTGGATGCCTTGGGCCAGGAAAAAGGGGATGTCGGCGACGCGGGTGTTGTAGGAGTAGCGGGTCTTCAGACCCATGAAGCGGTTGTTGATGCCCGGCATTTCGAAGCATTCATCATCCACCTGCCGTTCGGTGCAGGCGCCGGTCTTCAGGTTGAAGCGGAACTCGGTCAGCCGGGGTTGGGTGTAGACGAACGACAGGAAATAGTTCGGCGTCTTGACCCGGGGGGTGCCAGCCGGAACGGTCGGAACCGGCTCATGCTGCAGATAGCCATAAGCGACGATCTCGTCGCCATCCTCCCAGGCATTAACCGTATGCAGCATGTAGCCGGGCGAGCCCTCGAACCAGCGGATCTGATCGCCGGAACCGTGCCGGGGAATGACGCCGTAGCGGCTGGGCAGGTCGCGGTTGAACGTCAGCTTCTTCTTGCGCTGCTTCAGCAGTTCGGGATCCCAATAGACCGGGTAGTCGTGCAGCACCGTGTAGTTTTCGGTCAGCCAGCAGTCGTGCGGCAGGCGCGGGCCTGGCAGCTCGATCTCGGTGGAATGGAGCAGGACGCCGTCGGCGCCGACCACGCCGTATTCCATGAAGGGGGCGGTGTTGAAGCTGTAGTTGAAGAAGATCAGCTCGCCCGTGCGTTCATCGACCTTGGAGTGGGCTGACACGCCCTTGGTCCATTCGCCGCCGAAGGTGTCAGGACCGATGGTGGCCAGGGTTTCAGGGTCCAGACGATAGGGCTGGCCGCACCGCGAGAACATGGTCTTGAACTCGCCGTTGTGCAGGACGACGTCGGTGCCCGAATTGTTCTTCAGACCCTCCTCAGCCTCAAAACCATCGCGCAGGCCGGGGAAGAGGCCGCGACCCGCCTCCAGTTCGCTGAGCAGGCCGGCGGTTAGCACCATGCGGTTGCGATAGACCGCCTTGCCATCCTTGAAGGCGGTGCTGTGCACCATCGAGTCACCGTCGAACCAGTGATACCGACCGCTCTGGGGTTGCAGGATGGGGTTGTGGCCGTTGCGGATGTAGGTGCCGTCCAGATCGAGCGGAATTTCACCTATGACTGCCATGTCGGTAGCCGTGATCTCGTGCTCCACCGGACGGAAGATCCCCGCCAGATAGTCGTTTCCCTCTTCTTCCGCTGTGATGCGGTAGGTATTCTCAATGACGGACGTGGTCACGATTTCTGCTCGTCTGGCTGATTTGCGGTTCATCCGCTTCAATAACAATAGTTCAACGTGACGGGGCGGGTGTCAAGCGGCGGTCACCAGCAGGATCAACCAGTCGCAGACGACTGCGGGACGTTCCTGGTTTTCGACCTCCACCACGCAGTTGCGCCGAACCAGGAGTCCGGCCTGGCGGCGCTCTACGGAAGCCAGGGTCTCGATCAGGCGGATGCGTGCGCCGCATGGCACGGGGGAGGTGAAGCGTAGTTGATCGAAACCGTAGTTGAAACCGTGCGATATCCCCTGGTATCGGGCGATTTCTCGAGTCATGGCCGACATCAGGGATAAGACCAGAAAGGCGTGGGCGATTGTGCCGCCGCGTTCTCGATCGGCGCGGGCCGTATCGACATGAATCCATTGATCGTCACCGTTAATTGCGGCGAAGTCATCGATCAAAGCCTGCGGAATTTCATGCCAAGCCGACCGCCCCAATTCAGTTCCGGCCAGGGCGGGCAGCTGATCTGGGAAAAGCAATCTGGGGGGCGTGTTGGGCAACCGCTTCATTAGAGATAATTTCCAGCTTCTAGATAATCCGAACGCCGCCCAGAGGTGCGAAGTTCGCTTAAATCTATTATTTTTCAGATAGTTAATTTGTAATTTTGGTTGTCGTAAGCTTCAACTTTCTAGCCTGCTTTACAAGGAAAACAAAATGTGCCTAGTCTGACTTCGATAAAAGAAGTTGGCGGACTGCGTGGCGTCCATGCGCGGGATCGACCGATCGGAATTGACGGCGACATGATCGCCGCGAGGGAGAGAAAATGCGTAGACGAGACACTCTGGCTTCGGCCTCTGTCCTGGTGCTTGCCTTGTCTTCCGTCGGGCTAAGTCCTGCGATGGCCCAGGAAGTGGCCTCAGAGCCGGTCGGTCCTGCGGTGACCAACGTTTCCGATATCATCGTCACGGCGCAGCGCCGGTCACAACGGCTGCAGGACGTGCCCCTGTCTGTATCGGCGCTTGGCGCGGAGCAACTGGAGGCGAGCCGCATCCAATCCGTTGAAGATTTTCAGGGCCGGGTGCCGACGCTGGTCTACAGCGAGCACAACGCTTCTGATCCGCAGATCCGAATTCGCGGGATTGGGTCGGATTTCGACGGTGCTTCGTTGGAGCGTTCGGTGGCCATTTTCGTCGATGACGTCTATCTGGGCCGCGCTTCAGGCGGCACAGCCGACCTGTTCGATCTGGATCGTGTCGAGGTCCTGCGCGGACCGCAGGGCACCCTCTATGGCAAGAACACCGTCGGCGGCGCCCTGAACTTCATTAGCGCTCGTCCGACACAGTCGCCGCTGGCCCGCCTGTCGGCGACAATCGGCAATTACAACACCCTGGAAGCCCGCGCCGTGGTGTCCGGGCCGCTGACAGACGCGGTGGCCGGACGCTTCTCTGTCGCGACGCGCAATCACGACGGTTACAACGTCAATCTGAACACGGGAAACGATGTGGATGATCTGTCCAGCGTGGCCTTGCGGGGGGCTCTGGACATCGATGTGTCTGATACGGTCAACCTGGTGCTGAGCGCCGACAGCTATCGTCGTCGCGGAGCCGGAGCGAACCGGCACGCCATCAACATCGGCAACCTGGCCTTTGCGGCTGCGGCCGGGCCGGACGCGCGTCACAACTATCTCGTCGATGACGGCCGTCAGGACACTGACACCTCCGGCATGTCCGCCCGCCTGGAGTGGGACAGCCCTGTCGGCGCCGTGACCTCCATCACCGCCTACCGCACCAATGACGCGGATATCGCTCTGGATCTCGGCGGCAACCGCTTCTCGCGTGTTCCGGGCGCGATCACGGCCCCGTTCGGCAACTCCAACGCCATCAAGGAATCGGCGGATCAGTATTCTCAGGAGTTCCGCTTGGGAAACACCATCGGCGCCTTCAGCTATGTCGCCGGCTTGTTCTTCTTCCATGAAGAGGTTGATCGCCGTGAAGAGACGGTCATTTTCGCCGCCGCCAGCCCGATTGACCAAGTCAACATCCAGGATGCTGAGTCCAGTGCTACCAGCTACGCTGTCTTCGCGGACGGCACCTATCGGTTCAACGATCAGTGGGAGTTTGGCGTCGGTCTGCGCTGGAGCAAGGACGACAAGTCCTACAAGGCTCTGATCAGCGGCAACCGCTTCCCAGGGCTGCCCTGGGCAGTGGATGAGGACAAGAGCTGGGACGCCGTCACCCCGCGTGTAACGCTGAGCTATCATGCGACGCCGGACCGTATGATCTACGGCACGGTCTCGCGTGGTTTTAAGAGCGGCGGCTGGGACGGGCAGCCGACCAGTCTGGCGGCTTCGAGCGTGGCCACAGACCCTGAATACGTCACCAACTATGAGATCGGCGCCAAGACCGCCTGGCTGGATCGCCGCCTGATCCTCAATGCTTCGGCGTTCTATATGGACTACACTGATCTGCAGATATTCACCCTGACGGCTTTGCCGGGTCAGTTGGTGCCGGTCGGCGCTTTGGTGAATGCCGGCAGCGCGGTCAATGCGGGCATCGAACTGGAGGCCAATCTCGCGCTCACCGATCAGACGAATGTGTCGCTGGCCTACGGTTTCCTGGACACGGAGATCACTGACGATGTCATGGTCGGAACGTTGAATGTGAACGGAAACCGCTTCTCGCGTTCGCCGGAACACACACTCAGCCTGAACGTCGACCATACTCAGTCCTTGTCGGCCGATTTCGATCTGGGGCTGCATGGTTCTTATCGCTACACCAGCGACTATTTCTACAATACGGAGAACACGGCGCCGGGACTGGTCAAGGCCACCAACATCTTCGACGCCAGCGCCGAACTGATCGCTTTGAACGCTGATTGGAAAGTCTCTCTGTGGGGCAAGAACCTTACGGATGAGGAGTATCCGACGCACATCATCGTTTCAGCCAACACCGGTTTTGCGCGGTTTGCTCCGCCGCGAACCTTCGGCGCGACCCTGACCTGGACCTATTGACGCGCATGCGGTCCGCTGGCCCTGAGCGATGGAGTTTGTAGAGTGATTGCACACGACGCTGACCTGGTCGCCGAATACCGGGTTAAGGGATGGTGGGGCGATGTGACCCTGGATGATCGGGTCCGCATCGCCGCTGCTGCCCATCCGCAGCGGTTGGCGTTGGTGGATCCGCCCAATCGGTCTGAGTTCACAGGCGGCGAACCCCGGCGTCTCGACTGGGCGGGCTTGGACGCCGCCATCGATGCAGCGGCCGGGCGGATGGCCTTGCTGGGCGTGCGCCGTGACGACGTGGTGATCTACCAACTGCCCAACACCATGGACCCGGTGATCATCCTGCTGGCCTGCGCGCGTCTGGGGGCCATCTGCAGCCCGGTCCTGCCTCAGTTCGACGAGAATGAGCTGCGTCCCATCGTGGCCCTGCTGAAACCTCGGGTGTTCATCACCGTGTCGCGGTTCAAGCGCCGCGATCTGTCCGTAGCGGCGCGCGTGGTGTGCGAAGAGACGGGGTGTCCGGTCGTGGTTCTGGATCAACCCGAGGCGGCCGACTGGTTCGAAGCCGACGCCGCGGCTGCCGGAGCGCTGGCGACCGTTCATCGTGAAGACGGGCGGGCTGTGGCCGACGACGTCTTCACCGTCTGCTGGACCTCTGGCACCGAAGGGGAACCCAAGGGGGCGATGCGCACCCACAACAACTGGGCCTGGACCGGCCAGATCATGATCGATTCCGCCCAGTTGCGGCCCGACGACGTGATCCTGAACACCCGGCCCCTGGTCAATATGGCGGCGATCGGCGGCAGCGTCATGCCGTGGCTGATGGGCGGCGGCACCCTGGTCATGCATTCGCCGCTCGATATCGGTCTAGCGCTGGAGCAGATTCGTGATGAGCGGGTGCAGGCGACCTTCATGCCGCCGGCCTTCTTTCTCTCCCTGCTCAAGGATCCCGCTGTGGCGGCGGATGCCGACATCAGCAGCCTGAGGGTGATGGGCACGGGTTCGGCGGTCATCCCCAGCTGGGCTATCGAGCGGATGGAGGCTGACTACGGCGTCGAAATCGTCAACTTCTTCGGCGCCAATGAGGGTACCAGCCTATTGAGTTCGGCGCGCGAGATGCCAGACGCTTCGCACCGAGGCAGCTATTTTCCGCGTCTGGGCAGTCACCAGTTCACCTGGGCCAGCATCCCGCAATCGACGCAGATTCAGGCGCGGCTGATTGATCTGGAAACCGGCGAGGCGGTTGACGTGCCGGGGCGGTCCGGTGAACTGCGGATGCGCAGCCCGTCGATCTTCGCCGGCTATTTCGGACGCCCAGACCAGACCAAAGCCGCCTTCGATGGGGAAGGCTATCTACGTACAGGCGACCTGTTCGAGATTGCGGGCGAGGACGAACTGAACCGTTATTACCGCTATGTGGGACGCTGCAAGGACATCATCGTGCGCGGCGGCCTTAAGATCGCGCCTGCGGAGCTGGACGAACTTCTCAGCCGTCATCCGCAACTCAAGGAGGTGGCGACCTTCGCCTGTCGTGACGCGCGGCTGGGCGAGAAGGTCGGCGTGGCCGTCACGCCGCGAGAGGGCGAGACGGTGACGCTGGAGGATTTGATCCAGTTTCTGAAAGACAAGAAGGTGGCGGTGTTCAAGCTGCCCCAGCGCCTGCTGGTGCTCGACGCCCTGCCGCGCAACGCCATGCATAAGGTGCTGCGCCGTGAATTGTCGCGCATGGCCGATGAAGGGGAAGTCGCATGAGCCATATCATCAGCAACCTGCGCCTGCCTGTGATCGCCGCGCCCATGTTCCTGGTGTCAGGCCCCGAACTAGTCATCGCCGCCTGCAAGGCGGGCGTGGTCGGGTCGTTCCCGGTCGCCAACTGCCGGACTTCTGAAGATCTCGATCGCTGGCTGACGCAGATCACCGAGGCGCTGACGCCGCAGGACGGGGCCTGGGCCGTCAATCTGGTGGTGCATCGGTTGAACCGGCGTCTGGCCGACGATCTGGCGCTGATCGTGCGCTACAAGCCGCCGCTGGTGATCACCGCCCTGGGCAGTCCCGCTGAAGTGATTGAGGCCGTTCACGCCTATGGCGGCAAGGTCTTCGCTGACGTCAGCACGGTGGAACACGCCCGCAAGGCGGCGGCGTCCGGCGTGGACGGCCTGGTGCTGATCGCTGCCGGGGCAGGGGGGCATACCGGCTCCATCACGGGCTTCGCCTTCGTGCCGGCCGTGCGCGAGTTCTGGTCCGGACCGCTGGTTCTGGGCGGCGGGCTGAGCACGGGCGCGGCCATCGACGCGGCGCTGACGCTGGGGGCGGACTACGCCTATGTCGGCACCCCTTTCATCGCCACCGAGGAAAGCCTGGCCAAGGACGCTTACAAGGCCATGCTGGTCGAGGCCGATATCCGCGATCTGATCGTCACCGACGCCTTCACCGGCATTCCCCAACTGCATGTTGAGGCCCAGCATTGTGGCGGCGGGGATTGATCCTGACGCCATCCCGGCCAGCGAACGGTCACGCATCGACTTCGACGACCCGCATAAGGGCGCCAAGGCGTGGCGCGACATCTGGTCTGCGGGGCAGGGGGTCGGCGCGATCCGCACCGTTCGCCCGGCTCGACAGGTGGTGAACGACCTCATCGACAGTCTGAACGCCCATCGCATGCGCCGCGCGGCGGCATAGTCTGAATCAATCTGACGGACGTGGCCCAGGCCCGTGATCCAGACCCGGAGACGAGAATGCAGATCACCGACAATGGACTGATCGCGCCGCCTTCCGGTCGTCACGGAGGCTATGTGCTGGTCCTGCTGATGCTGGGCTATGTGCTGTCGTTCTTCGACCGCCAGATCCTGGTCATGATGATCGAGCCGATCGGTCGTGACCTGCATCTGACCGACACCCATTTCGGCCTGCTGTACGGCTTCGCCTTCGCCCTGTTCTACACCGTCGTCGGACTGTTCTTCGGACGGCTGGTCGACAGCATGCACCGACCCAGACTGCTGGCCGGCGCCATCATCCTGTGGAGCCTGGCCACGGCGGCCTGCGGTCTGGCGACCAACTTCACCGAACTGTTCATCGCCCGCATGATGGTGGGCGTGGGTGAAGCCGCCCTGGCGCCCGTGGCCTATTCCCTGATCGCCGACCTGTTCCAGCCGCAGCGCCGGGCCAGAGCCTTCTCAATCTACGCCATGGGCATCTATCTGGGCACGGGCGTCGCCTTCATCCTGGGCGGCAAGCTGGTCGGCTGGCTGGACGCCCTGCCGCCGATGAGCTTGCCGTGGAACGGCGAACCGCTGGCCGGTTGGCACCTGGCCTTCCTGATCGCCGGCGTGCCCGGAATGTTCCTGGCCCTGGCGTTGATGTTCGTGCGCGAAGCCCGACCGGCGCGAACCGCAGCGACGTCTGTGCGCGGCGCCACCTTCGGCGCCTTTGTCGAACACGCCCGACGCCATTGGATTGCGCTGACCTGCCACCATTTCGGCTTCGCCATGCACACGGGATACGGCTACGCCCATCGCCATCTGGACCCCGGCCTTCTTCCTGCGCCACCACGGTTGGTCGATCGGGCAGGTGGGACTGGTCCTCGGCGTCATCCTGCTGACCGCGGGGGCCGCTGGGGGCCATTGCGGGCGGCACCCTGACCGACAGCTGGCTGAAGCGGGGAGTGAAGGACGCCTATCTGCGCGTCGGCGCCCTGGTCTGCGTGGCGCAACTGGGCGCCGGTCGCCCTGATGGTGCTGTCACCGTCGCCGATCGTTGGCGTCATCGGCGCCGCCTTGGCTATTGTCACCATGGCGGCGACGGCCGGACCGGCAGGGCCGCGCTGCAGCAACTCACACCTGGGACCCTGCGTGGACAGGCGGGGGCCTTCTATACGCTGGTCGCCAATCTATTGGGGCTCAGCCTGGTGCCTCTGCTGGTCGGGCTGGCGACTGACCGCGTGTTCGCCGATCCGGGCATGGTCGGTCTGTCGCTGCTGACGGTCGGCGCCGTCGTCCTGCTTCTCGGCGCGGGCTTGCTGTGGCTTGGCAAGGATCGGTTCATTCTGCGTGCTGACGGCGACGCGGATTCCTCTGAACGGCCGCCTGAACGGAATGAGCCGCATGTCTTCGACCCGTCTTTCCGCCACTCGCCGCCGCTGGCTGGCCGCGCTAGTGCGCTTCTGGGTGCAGGGGGATTGATCCGGTGCTGTCATCTGTGGACGGCCCCTGCACTGCAAGGGTGAATCTGGTTTGAAGTGACGATCTGGGTGTTGCGGTCATCTGTCCGGCCTGTTTGTGCGGCGTCGATGGCCGCTGGCCCTGATGGAGTCCGCTGGACCAGGTCCCAATCAGGCTATCGAGCTCAAGGCTCCGACAGTACCTCGGGTTTTCCCAGCCTGCGGCCACTACCTGATCATCATCATCCCATATGCACCCTTCCAGTTCGGAGCTACAAACCAATGGTCCGCAGCAATCTCGGTTAAACCTTAGCGATAGGTCTGTAGGTCTCGCCTCGCGCCATTACCGCCCACGCAATCCGGGCGGTCTTATTGGCCATGGCTACGGTCACGACGCGGGATGGCCGACGCTCCAGTAACGCCTGGACCCAGCCAGCTGATGGCGTCACACCGGTTCGAGCACGCCGGATCACCGACGTAGCCCCGACCACGAGGAGCTTGCGCAGATAGCCATCTCCCTTCTTGGAGATTTGGCCCCAACCGCTCCTTGCCACCAGATGAGTTTTGTCGAGGAACCAGTCCCAGGAAGGCAGCGAACTCACGACCGGATTTGAACAGTTTTGGATCGCTGATGCTGGCCGCCAGAGCGGTTGAAGTGATAATCCCGACTCCAGGAATGGTGGCCAGACGCTGGCTTGTCTCGTTCTCGCGATGCCAAGCCAGCAGTCGCCGCTCAAGCGTGCGTATTTGTACGGCCAGGGCATCAAGCTGGGCACCGAGCATCTGCATTGTCAGCACCGCCGCTTGCGGAAGCGTCGAAGGATGTGTCTCTCGCACCAACTGCAGGAGATCAGTGATCCGTCGCGCGCCCTGCGGGACGACGAGGCCGAACTCTGCGCAATGGCTACGGATGGCCCGGATCAGCGTGGTCTTCTGTCGAACCAGCAACTCCCTGGTCCGATGCAAGGTCAGGATCGCTTGACGCTCAGCGCTCTTGACCGGCACGAACCTCATCGTCGGACGCGTCACAGCCTCGCAGATTGCTTCAGCGTCAGCCGCATCATTTTTCTGGCGGCGGAGGTAGGCCTTTACATAACTCGGCGGCATCAACCGAACTTCGTGGCCCAAGGCAGAGAGTTCACGGGCCCAATAATGGGCGGTGGCGCACGCTTCCATGCGATCAGGCACGGGGGTAAATCTCTAAAGAACCTCATGAGTTCAGCACGCCGCAGCTTCCGGCGAACAGTAACCCGTCCTTCGCTGCTAACGCCGTGAACCTGAAATACGCTCTTGGCGAGTCGAGGCCGATCGTGGTAGTCATCATGGTGGACGGTTCCTGTTCTGTGGCCACATCAACAACGACCACACTATGGCGCACTCGACGCCGGACACAGGGGCCGTCCACCCCATCAGTCTAACGCTAAACATTCTCCGCTTAGACGGCGCAAGCCGTTGGTGGAGTAAACGTTTATGAAACCGCTATCCTTTAAACGTCATCGGTTTCCGGCGGAGGTGATCCGTCATGCCGTGTGGTTGTACTTTCGCTTTAGCCTCAGCTTCCGTGATGTCGAGGAGTTGATGGCGCAACGCGGAATCGACGTGAGCTACGAAACGATCCGGTGCTGGACGATCAAGTCGGGCCTTTGATTGGACGGCGGCTGAAGAAGCGACGTGGGTCACCCACAGGCCGCTGGCATCTCGATGAGATGGTTTGCAAGATCGGTGGCAGACGTATGTATCTGTGGCGCGCTGTTGATGATGAAGGCGAGGTTCTAGACGTCATCGTCCAGCGTCGGCGGGACACAGAAGCGGCTTTGAAGCTGATTAGACGTCTTATACGTAACCAACCTGTCGAGCCGGAAACCATCACAACGGATGGGCTGGCATCCTACGGTGCGGTCCTCGATCAGTTGGAACTACGGCATCTTCATCGTCCCGGTCGACTGCGTGATAATAACCGCGTTGAGAATTCTCACCTGCCGATCCGGCGACGAGAGCGGCAGCAGCAGAGGTTCAAATCCCAAGCCTCAGCCCAGAGATTTCTCACCACCCACGCCGCGATCTACAACACCTTCAACTTCCAGCGCCATTTGATCAGCAGACCCACACTTCGTTGCTTTCGCGCTGAAGCGAATGCCGCGTGGGAGGCGGCCGTGGTCTGAAAATGAGCAGGGTAGGGATCTTTCGACTTCGCTTAGTTATCCTGACAGCACCGTGGCAATGGTGTGAAGGCCAGATCCCCGTTTTCGTTTCCATTACTTACTGATGTCAATCCTGCCCCCTCCCTCGCGCATTCGATCGTCAGAACGCGTTCATGAAAGGTTTAATGTCAGCTGGCCGACATTGGAAGGCCGCGCCTGACGTGACTGACGTGACCCCCGTTTCTCATCCAGCCATATCGAGAGTCCTTTGGTGATCTGAGCTGGGGTTGGTGGGGTTGGCAAGAGGCCGGTCAGCGCAGCCCCCAACCAGCGCAGCGGACCGGCCGATCTGTCCGGTGAGCGCTTCTGCATAAGCCTGCGGCGTCAGCCATCCGAGCTTCGAGTGCGGACGCCGCTCGTTGTAATCGCGTCGCCAGGCTTCCAGCACTGCGCGGGCGTGCGGCAGGGATCGGAACAGCGTCTCGTTCAGCAGCTCGTCGCGCAGGCGTCCGTTGAAGCTCTCGTTGAAGCCGTTCTGCTGGGGCTTGCCGGGGGGCGATGTAATGCCAGCCGACGCCGGTGTCGTCGGCCCAGGCCAGGACCGCGTTCGAGGTGTATTCCGTCCCGTTGTCGCTGACGATGGTGTCGGGCCGGCCCCGCTGCCGGATGACGGCGTCCAACTCCCGCACGACCCGCGCGCCCGACAGCGAGGTGTCGGCCACCAGCGCCAGGCATTCACGCGTGCAGTTGTCGATCACCGTCAGGATGCGGAAGCGCCGCCCGTCCGTCATCTGGTCGGCCACGAAGTCCAGCGACCAGCGCTGGTTCGCCACCAGTGGCAGCTCCAGCGGCCTTCGGGTGCCGATGGCGCGCTTCCGACCGCCGCGTCGACGGACCGTCAGTCGCTCCTCGCGATAGATCCGCTGGACCCGCTTCCTGTTGACCGCATGGCCCTCGCGCCGCAGCAGCACGTGCAGGCGGCGATAGCCGAACCGGCGACGCTCCTGGGCCAGAGCCTTCAGCCGGTCGCGCAGGGCGCCGTCGTCCGGGCGCGTCGCCTGATAGCGCACACTCGTCCGATCGACGCCCAGCACACGGCACGCCCGCCGTTCGCTCATCTCGTAGGCGGCCTTCAGATGGCTAGCCGCCTCGCGATAGCCGGCGGGCGTCACCACTTTTTTCCCAGCAAATCCTTCAGCGCGACGTTGTCCAGCATCGCGTCCGCCAGCATCCGCTTCAGCTTGGTGTTCTCGTCCTCCAGCGCCTTCAGCCGCCGGGCCTCCGACACGTCCATGCCTCCGAACTTGGCCTTCCACTTGTAGAAGGTCGCCGAGCTGACACCGTGTCGCCGGCACACCTCTGCCGTCGCCACACCGGCCTCCTGCTCCCGCAAGATCCCGATGATTTGCTCTTCCGTGAACCTTGATCGCTTCATTCTGTCCGTCCTTCGTTGGGCGGACTCTAGCTATTCCTGGAGGAGTTTCAGGGGGTCACGTCACTGCCCGTGCTGCTGCACAACTTCGGCAATGCGGTGATGATGCTGGTTTGAAGGCTGTGCAGCTGGGGGACGGAGGCCGTTTCGGGTCGGAACGAGCACGCGGGGTGGAAGCTTTCAGCAGCCGCGCGCCGGTCGAGAGCCACGGCCTGGCGGATTCAACGGTAGGAGTCTTTCACCGCCCGCGCTTTTGACGTATTTATAGGTTGTCTCCAGCGGAGACCTGCGTTGCCTGAGGCGACGCCACCCCGAACCGCTGTCCGACGGCCCGGTCTGCTTAAATGCCGCCGTCATCAAGACCCATGCTCAGCATTCGCCGGGCATGGCTTTCTTGAACAGCCGGGTCATCCACGCAGCGGGCCCCGGCGCATGACGGGAACGCCTTATGGCCCACCTGCAAATCACATATCGCCCCATTGGCGACCTGCGACCGCGCGCTGGTAATCCACGAACCCACAGTCAAAAGCAGATCGACCAGATCGCCCGCTCCATCCAGCGGTTTGGCTTCGCCAGCCCGGTGCTCATCGACAAGGATAATGGCGTCGTCGCCGGCCATGGCCGGATTACTGCGGCCAGACAGTTGGGCCTGACTGAGGTCCCGACGGTCTGCCTGGCCGACATGAGCGAGGCCGACGTGCGCGCCTACGTCATTGCGGATAATCGGCTGGCGGAGAACGCCGGCTGGGATCGCAACCTTCTTGGGGTCGAGTTCCAATATCTGGCCGATCTGGATGTGGATTTCGATCTGTGCCTGACCGGTTTCGAATTGCCCGAGATCGACGCCATTCTTAGCGATATCGGAACGGAAGGCGCCAAGGGCTTCCCCGATGACGCAGTGCCCGCATCCGCTGCGGGCCCCGCTGTCACGCGCCCGGGCGATGTCTGGCAGATCGGGCGTCATCGCCTGATCTGCGGGGATGCGTTGCAGGCTGAGACCTACGCTCAACTCCTCGGCGAGGAGAAGGCGGGGATGGTGTTCGCCGATCCGCCGTACAATGTCCCCATCGCAGGCCATGTTTCCGGGTTGGGAAGGGCCCAGCATCGAGAGTTCGCTATGGCGTCGGGAGAGATGGCCAGCGAAGAATTCGCTAACTTCCTCTTTCGGGTCTTCACCCAGGTGACCAAGGCGTCGGCGGAGGGCTCCATCCATTTCCACTGCATGGACTGGCGCCATTTGCCCGAGATTTTGCAGGCGGGAACCGCCGCCTACAGCGAATTGAAAAACCTTTGCGTCTGGACCAAGACCAACGGGGGCATGGGCTCGCTCTATCGATCGGCGCATGAACTGGTGCTCGTCTTCAAATATGGCCGAGCGCCGCATGTGAACAACGTGGAGCTCGGGCGGCACGGCCGGTATAGGACCAATGTTTGGGCTTATGCCGGAGCCAACAGTTTCGGCGCCGGTCGGGACGAGGATCTGGCGGATCACCCCACCGTGAAGCCTGTCGCCATGATCATGGACGCCATCCGCGACTGCTCGCGCCGTGGTGACATCGTGCTGGATCCCTTTGCGGGCTCTGGCAGCACCCTTCTGGCGGCGCACCGGACCGGCCGACGCGGGTGCGGCGTCGAGATCGATCCGCTCTACTGCGACGTCATCATCCGCCGCCTCAGTGAAAGGGCCAAGCTTCAGGCGACGCTTGAGGGGGACGGCAGGGTGTTCGCTGACGTCGCCGAGGTGAGGGCGAGCCAGCAAGTCGAGGAGGGCGCAGCATGACCGACCATCCTGAGGGCCCCAATAATCCGGCCAAAGACACGCGGTTCAAGCCTGGCAGGTCGGGGAATCCGAAGGGGCGTCCGCGCAAGGTCCCGCAAGCGCAAATCCCGAGCCAGCAAGGCCGTGACGTGCGTGCGATCGCCCGGATCAAAATCCCAGTGAAAACGCCTGGCGGGGTCAAGAAAATGACCCTGGATCAGGCCATTTACTACCGCATCTTCATCGACGCGGCGAACGGCAAGATCTCTCAGCAGAGGCAGGCGATCAAGCTGATCCAGGACGCCTTCGGGGACAACATCATCCAAGATAGTCGCCTGAGGTTGATTGATCAGCATGCTCCCGACTATCAGGACGTTGGCTCCAAGGACCCGTTGATCCGGGCGTTCATGATCAGTCTGGCCGAACGCTCAAAGAGATAGCTGGGTTTATGGAGCGACTGCTCTCAGTCTAGCAGATCGCTAATCTTGACGTTCAAGGCGCGGGCCAGGCGGTCGATTACATCGATCGTCGGGTTCCGCGCTCCTCTTTCGAGATCACTCACGTAGGTTCGATGGATGCCTGCCTCGTGGGCAAAGGCTTCCTGGCTGAGATCCTTGGCGCGGCGGTGCTTTTGCAGGTTGGCGGCAAGGCGTTGGCGGACGTTTTCCATCCCCACTTGGACATGGCGATGTCGTCGATAGGTCTACAGACGATCAGAGACAATCGGCTTGACTTGTTTGTGGTTGAGACCATGACGATGTCACTTGTCGTCTACGGGAGGTCCGCTGAATGGATGCCGCCCCTAAAGCCGCTGTCGATGCCGATGGCGTTACGCCGGGTGCGTCGGCCGGCCGGCGCTTCACGAGCAAACAAATGGGCGATGCCTGCGAAATGCTGGTCGCGGCCGAGCTGACGCTCGCCGGCATTCCCGCGTTAAAAGTTCCCGACAACTGGCCCCATTACGATGTCATCGCCCAGCCCCTGGGCGCGCCTGCGCAGCGGATTTCGGTGAAGTCGCGGACCTTTAAGAGGGGCGCGGCCTACGTCGATTACAAGGCCGGCGACATGTTCGATTGGCTGGCGATCGTTATTTTATCGGGTGAGGGCGGCGCGCTGCGCCAAGTCTACATGGTGCCCAAGGCCACTGCCGATCACCATGCCCGGCGCGACAAGCCCACCAGCCGAACGGCCAATGACCGATACTTCCGCATCGACGAGGTCGAGCGCCTGTTCTCGGCCTTCAGCAGCAACTTCACCTTGGGCGAGATCGGCTCCCACAAGAAGAAGGGGCTGGGCCAGGAAACCATTGGACAAGCGCCCGGCGGAGAGCGGTAGTGAACCGCCCGGCCACCCCGGGCTCAGGTCAGTAGGGCGCTTAGCCTGGCTCACCTGGACCGGAACATCATGACCAAGGCCAACATCGACATCGACACATCCGGCGATACGCTCGCCCCGGCTGGCCCGAGGCTTTCCAAGCTGGATCATCTGATCGCCCTGCTGGGCGGCCCTGACGGCGCCTCCATGGCGCAGATGATGGCCGTGACCGCCTGGCAGGCCCATTCGATCCGCGGCGCCATGGCCGGCGCGCTCAAACGCAAGGGCTACACCGTCGTGAGCGCGAAGGCCGAGGTCGGTCGGCGCTGGCGGATCATGCAGGAGGCGGGCCAGTGAGCTGCGTCGACGATCTTCAGGCGCTTGAGACGATGAAAATCGACGCCCTGCGCGCGGTCTGGCGTGGGCGCTTCGGCGAACCGCCGCCGCTTCGATCCGGGGACCTCATGCGCCGGGCTCTGGCCGAGCGCATGCAGATGGCGGTCGAAGGCGAGGACAGCGTCCTCGACAAGCGTCTGGCCCAGACCGCCGCTCGGCATCGGACGGGACGTAAAGCCACCATCCGCACCGCAGCCTTCAAGTCCGGTTCGCGGCTGGAACGGACCTGGCAGGGGCAGCGACATCAGGTCGAGGTGGTGGAGGGAGGATTTGTCTGGGAGGGCCGGCCCTACAAGAGCCTCTCCCACGTCGCCCGCGCCATTACGGGCGTCCGGTGGAACGGTCCGCGGTTCTTTGGCCTGCGTGAGGTCGCCGCTTGATGTTAGCGCCCAAGACGATCCGCTGCGCCATCTACACCCGCAAGAGCACCGAGGAGGGGTTGGAGCAGGACTATAACTCGCTGCATGCGCAGCGTGACGCCTGCGCCGCCTACGTGATGTCTCAAGCGGGGGAGGGCTGGGTGCTCCTTCCCGAGGTATACGACGATGGCGGCTTCAGCGGGGGCAATCTGGAGCGCCCGGCGCTGCGTAGCCTGATGACGGAGATCGAGGCTAAGCGGGTCGATGTGGTCGTGGTCTATAAAGTTGACCGCCTGACGCGGTCGCTGTCGGACTTCTCCAGGATCGTCGATGTCCTTGACTGCGCGGGCGCCAGCTTCGTCAGTATAACCCAGGCCTTCAACACCACGACGTCCATGGGCCGGTTGACCCTAAACGTGCTTCTTTCATTCGCTCAGTTCGAGCGCGAGGTCACGGGCGAGCGGATACGCGACAAGATTGCGGCCTCGAAGAAGAAGGGGCTCTGGATGGGTGGGCGGCCCGTCCTTGGCTATGATCCAGACGGGCGGACGCTGAAGATCAACGAGGGCCGAGGCTGAGATCGTGCGCTGGATGTTCCAGCGCTACCTTGAAATCCGGTCCGTCAATAAGGTGATAGACGAACTGGCGGCGCGAGGCGTGACCTCCAAGCGCTGGACGAACAAGGCTGGGGAGCCGAAGGGCGGCATGGCGATTGAGCGCGGGGGCGCCTATCACATGCTGCGCAACCCCATTTACGCCGGCGATATCCCCCACAAGGACGACGTCTATCCCGGGCAGCATCCGGCCCTGGTCGATCGCGAAACCTTCGACGCAGTGCAGCACCTGCTGGACGAGACGAGGAGGAAGCGAAAGCCTGGGAAGGCGAGGCCGCCCCACGCAGGGCTCCACTTACGGGCCTGATTTTCGACAGCGTTGGCCACACGATGTCACCGGTCAGCGCGCCGCGGAAGGGCGGGGCGACTTATCGGTACTACGTCTCGACGGCGATCCAGAAGGGCAAGTCGGGTGCGGCTGGCGTCCACGGGAGAATCTCCGCGCCGATCATTGAGGCTGGGGTGCTCAACGCTGTCGCGCCGCTCATGCCGATCGAGGGGACGGGCGATTGGTCTGCCATTCGCGATCTCATCGATCGTATCGAAATCGGGCGTGATAAAATGCTCATACGACTCGATCCGACCCGCTGCGACGAGTGGGTCACTGACGCGGGCCGGATGATCCTCGAACGCTTGGAGCGGTTCGAGGGCATGCCGATTCTGCGCCTTCCGCTCTCCGTCACGCGTCGCGGCGCCCTCACCATTATCGGCCCGGATGGGGCGAGCCCCGTCATGCGCCGGACTGTCGACGGGGCGTTGAGCACGGCGCTCGTGCGAGCTGAAGCTTGGAAGCGTAAATTGATGACAGGCGAGGAAGCGACCCTTGCGGCTATCGCCCGCAAGGAAGGCATGACCGATGGCTATGCCGCGCGCTTGATCCGTGTCGCCTTCCTGGCTCCGGACCTCAAGCGCGCCATTCTTGACGGCACGCAGAAACCGTCCATGAGCCTCCAAGCGCTCATGACCTGCGATATGCCGCTCGCCTGGGCTGAGCAGCGGCGTCTCTACGCCGGCTGAGCCTCGCGCAGCACCCACTACATCGTCGCCAAAATTATCAGCCTGTTCGGGGTCGATATAAAGCCCTGTTCGGTCGAATTACGATCCTGTTCCGTCGACTTTCTCCCCTGTTATTGCGCATTAGATTTTCTGACTTTTCCAATCCGGCAAGGTACGGAATAGTCACGATTTTTGGGGAGATAGGCCTAGGAATTCCCGATGCCGAACCCCTGTTAAAATGGCGGTAACAGGAAAAGTAGGCAAAGGCCTAAACCAGACCCCCTCGCGCTAGACGGAGACCAGCGCGCTTTACGGCCGTGAATGGAGGCTGGTGGCGGCTATGAGAGACAGGAATGCGGTCTCTAGAAGCCGCTAAGGCACGGGAATGTGGGGCTTGTTTCCCGCTGTGGGGGAGACTTCAATCTAGCGAGCGAGTGTGTGGCGGAGAGGGGGGGATTCGAACCCCCGGTACGCTTCCACGTACGCCGCATTTCGAGTGCGGTACATTTCAACCACTCTGCCACCTCTCCGCAGGCCGAAAGTCCCTAATGGGGCTGAGCGAGCGGCTTCTCTAATCAAAGGCTGCGATGGCCGCAAGCCATGACGGTGAAGAAATTTGAACGGCTGTTCAACGCTGTCCAGGCAGCGACAGGCCGAAGGCGCCGCCGTCGCCCGGTTCGGGGCGGACGTGGCGGAACAGTTCGGCGGGGCGGCCGCCGGTGTCGCTGGTGAAAACGCCGGTGGGCTGGACCAGGCCGGTGCGTTCGACCCCTCGGCGGAAGTTCTGCTTGTGCAGGGACAGACCCGCCACCGCCTCTACCGCCGCCTGCAACTCCGACAGGGTGAAGGTCGGGGGCGTCAGGTCGAACAGGACGGGCCGATATTTGAGTTTGCTGCGCAGGCGAGCGACGCCTGTGGCCAGGATTCGGCGGTGGTCCGACGCCATGGGCAGGTCGCCTGGCGAAGCGGGGACGGGCCGGCCGTTGTCGCGCGCAGCCTCCTCGACCAGGCCTGCTTCATAGAGCAGCTCATAGCGGTCCAGCACGCGCTCCTCGTTCCAGCGGGCGCCGGGCGAGAGGGCGAAGAGAGCGTCCACGCGACCTTTGCGTGCTGCGTCGTCGCCCGCCCAGGCGGTCAGACCGGGGGCGAGGCGCTCCATGACGGCGGGCGGGCCTCGGCGGCGGTCCTCCCAGGGAAAGACGTGGAAGATGGGCGTCCAGGCGGCGTCGCGGCCCGAAGCGCCGAAACTGGGGTCGTCGGGCGCATCGGCGGTGAGGGCCAGATAGCCGACCGAGATGTCGCGCGCCTGATCCGGGCCGGGCGTGGCGCGCGGAGCGTCGCGGCCCAGATCGCCGAAGGTGTAGAGCTGCTCGACAAAGCCGAGCGGGAAGCCGGTCTGGTCGGCCACGAAGGCGCGCAGGGCCAGTTCGAACGTGCGGTCGCGGGCGGGGTCGAAGGGGCCGAAGGGCAGGGCGGGGGGCGCCGTCGGGGGCGTGGGTGGTCAGAACCACGGCTTCACGGCCCCGCAGGGCGATGATCACCGCCGACAGGCCGATCCTGATGCCGGTGTGGGAGGATGAAGCCTCCGTCCGCGCCTGCGCCATATGTCTCCCTTGCGTCCGCCGCTCTGTGCAGTGTCCGGCTATTCGGTATGCCAGGCGTCGGCGCCGGGCAGGATGCCGACAGCTTCGGCCAGAACGCGATAGCGGTCCAGATAGCGCTGCTGGGCGATGGCCGCAGGCTGCGGCTCGATCACCAGATCATAGCCGGGCGGAGGGGCGCCGAAGATCTGCAGCGACTCGCGGCGGGTGAAACCGGCCAACTGGGTCGCCTCATAGAAGGCGCAGGCCTTGTCGGCCTTCTTGATCAGGGTCTTGATCGTCTGCGGCGTCTTGGGCGGCAACTGGAACCGGACGTGGATGGCGGCTTCGAGCCGGGCCTCGAAATCCTTGTAGCCGGCGCCCAGAGCCGATTTGAACGGCGAGATCATGTCGCCGATGACGTATTCCGAGGCGTCGTGCAGCAGGGCGGCCAGGCGCCATTTCGGGCTCCAGCCCCGGCCGGATGTGGGCGGCGATCTCCTCGACCACCAGCGAGTGCTGGGCGACCGAGAAGGCGTGTTCGCCGATCGTCTGGCCGTTCCAGCGGGCGACGCGGGCCAGGCCGTGGGCGATGTCCTCGATCTCGATGTCGAACGGCGAGGGGTCCAGCAGGTCCAGGCGGCGGCCGGACAACATGCGTTGCCAGGCGCGGGGCGGCTTGGGTTTGCGGACTCGGGGCGCGGGGCCGGCGTCTTCGATTTCTTCGGCCAAGGTCTTGATGCTGCGCATGCTCAGGCTGGTGACTCAGACCGAACGCGCGATCAAGGGCGGCCGTTGCGATAGATGGGGGTTAATCGCCGACGTTGAGCGTCACAAGGGCCTTGGCGGCGTCGAACAGGCGGTCGGGATCGCGGTCCTTGCTGCGGACGGTGGCGACGACGATCGGGCCGCCGACCGGGCCGCGCGCCTCATAGCCGACGGTGCGCCAGCCGCTGGCCGAGGGCTCGTCCGCCGTCATCAGGAAGGTCGAACGGACGGACTCGCCGGCGGCGCTGGTGCGAATGCGTGCGGCGCCGTCGGTCGCTTCGATTTTTACGGCGTCGTCTCCGGACGAGACGTCGACGCGGCTGGATTTGTCGTCGGCGCGGATGGTCAGGCCGCCGATGCGGATGTTGGCGCGGTCGCCGTCGGCGTCGATCCGCATGCCCGGCAGGCGGACCGTGGCCTTGTCGCCCTGGGCGTCGACGCGCACGCCGGGCGCGCTGACGTGGGCGGAGTCGCCGGAAGCGGCTTCGGCCGCAGCGCGAGAGGCGTCGGCCTCGGCGCGGGCTGCGTCCGCCTCGACCCTGGCCACGTCGGCCTCCGCCTTGGCGGCGTCGGCTTCGGCGCGGGCTTTCTCGGCTTCGACCTGGGCCATGGCCTCGGGCAGGTCGGCGGTCAGGCGGGTTTCGAAGGGCTTCAGGGCGTTCTGCGCCGAACGGCCGTCCAACTGGACCAGTTGCAGGATGACTTCAGAGCCGCGAGGCCCGCTGTAGACGCAGGAGCCGTCGGCGCGGGCCGAGCCCTTGCGCGTCAGCACGCCCTGGGTCTGTGGGCATTGCAGGGCGTCGACCACCTTCAGCACGCCCGAGGAATCCGAGGTCGTGGAGGTGGTGATGCGCACAGCGCCGCCGTTGTCGCAGGCGGCGGTCATCAGCGCCAGGGCGATAACGGGCCAGGTGATGTGTTGCATGGTCGGCTCCACTCCAGGCCCCGATTGTGCGCCATCAGCGCCGCAGGACCAGTGAAATCGCGGTAATCGAAAGGCGACGGGAAGGCGGCGAAAATCAGCCGTCCCTCTCAACCGCCGGGACGGACGCCGTCGCGGCGCGCCATGAAGGCCAGGCGTTCGAACAGATGCACGTCCTGTTCGTTCTTCAGCAGGGCGCCGTGCAGCGGCGGGATCAGCTTGCCCGGCGTCTTTTCGCGCAGGGTTTCCGGCGCCACGTCGTCGACCAGCAGCAGCTTCAGCCAGTCCAGCAGTTCGGACGTCGAGGGCTTCTTCTTCAGCCCCGGCGTGTCGCGGATTTCATAGAAGGTCTTCAGCGCTTCCGACACCAGACGCGGCTTGATGCCGGGGAAGTGGACCTCGACGATGTCCTGCATCGTCTCGGCGTCGGGGAAGCGGATGTAGTGGAAGAAGCAGCGGCGCAGGAAGGCGTCCGGCAGCTCCTTCTCGTTGTTCGAGGTGATGACGACGACGGGGCGGACCTCGGCGCGGATCGTCTCGTCCGTTTCCTGGACGTAGAACTCCATGCGGTCGAGTTCCTGCAACAGATCGTTGGGGAACTCGATGTCGGCCTTGTCGATCTCGTCGATCAGCAGGACGGGGCGGACCGGGGCGGTGAAGGCCTCCCACAGCTTGCCCTTCTTCAGATAGTTGCGCACGTCGTGGACGCGCTCGTCGCCCAGCTGGCTGTCGCGAAGACGCGATACGGCGTCGTATTCATACAGGCCGTTGTGCGCCTTGGTCGTCGATTTGACGTGCCATGTGATCAGCGGCGCATTCAGCGCCCGCGCCAGTTCATAGGCCAGGACCGTCTTGCCGGTGCCCGGCTCGCCCTTGATCAGCAGCGGGCGCTCCAGCGCCACGGCGGCGTTCACGGCGACCTTCAGGTCGTCGGTGGCGATATAGTTGGACGTGCCTTCGAACCGGCTCATGCGAAACCTGCTCCATTCCGGGGGAATGGAGCAGGTAGCTTAAAGAGATGCGCGTGAACAGGCGGCAGGCGTCAGGTGATGCGCTTGGCCGATACCGGGTCGCTGGCGGGAAAGGTCTCCTCGACGCCTTCGTCGATCAGGGCTTCCTGGCGGTTCTCGGCTTCCTTTTCCTTGTCCTTCAACTGGTCTGGCTTGCCGTGCTCGTGCGGCGCGCGCTTGGCAGGGGGGGTGTTCGGGTCGGCGTCTTCCTGGGCCTTGGTCGGATGGTGTTCGGTCATTGAATCCCTCATTGCTCAGGGCCGTAGCCCAGGTCTTCTAGATCGTCGTCGGACAGACGCTTGGCTTCCCAATGGGCGGCGCTGGCCTGGGCGCCGCGCTGGTTGCGCATCAAGCCGGCGTAGACGAGCTCGATCTCGTTCGCGCCCGAGGCCGTGACGCCGTCGCTGTCCGCATCGCTCAACCGCACGCCGTTGACGCCCAGCAGAGCGTCGGCCTCGGCCTCTATCCCGTCCAGGGCTAGGTCGGCGTCCAGATCGGCGTCGTCCTCGTCGAAGGGTTCGGCGTCGGCGTCCCCGTCCATCTGGGTGACGTCAAGCACGTCATCGGCCTCGTCGAACGACAGATCGCCGTCGCCTTCATCGTCCAGATGGGTCTCGTCATAGACTTCGGCCTGATCCTGGCCGTCGGCCTCGAATTCGGGTTCTGCCATCGTCGTCTCCCTTGCGAAAGGTCAACGGCTCGGCTCGGCGGGACGTTCCCGTCTGCGCGATCGTGACGCTGGGAAGCGATCGAAGTGAAGGGATGGTTAACCACGTCGCTTTACAGTTCTTCAGCGGCCGGCCGTCACGGTGAGGGCGGCGCCACGGAGACCTTCCCTTGCCTCTGAAACTGTCGCTGAAACCCGGCGAGAAATTCGTGCTGAACGGGGCCGTCGTGCAGAACGGCGACCGTCGCGGCGTGCTGGTCCTGCAGAACAAGGCCAGCGTCCTGCGCGAAAAGGACATCATGCAGCCCGAGGACGTGACCACGCCCGCGCGCCGTATCTATTTCCCCGTCATGATGATGTATCTGGATGAGGCGGAGGCGCCGAAATTCTATGATGAATTCGCTCTGCGCCTGACGGAATTCATGGGGGCGGTCCGCAATCCGGACGTCCTGACGGAATGCGTCGCCTGCTCCAAGCACGTGCTGGCGCGCCAGTATTACAAGGCCCTGATGGGCGCTCGCAAAATCGTCGATTACGAAGACCAAAGGCTCGGCAATGTCGCTTCAGGCGTACAAGACGGCGGCGACGCGGGCTGAATCGCCGCGTGAAATGGAATACCGACTGTTCGGCCAGGTGACGCGCGCATTGATGCACGCCGCGACCCTGGACAAGTCGGACGTCGCCGGGCGGATGGACGCTCTGGACTGGAACCGCCGCCTGTGGTCGACGCTGGCGACCGCCTGCTCGGATCCGGCCAACGCCATGCCGCAGGCGATGCGGGCGCAGTTCATTTCCCTGAGCCTGTTCGTCAACCGCAACACCTCCGAGGTCATGCGCGGCGAGGACGACTTCTCGACCCTGATCGACATCAACCGCATGATCATGCAGGGCCTCAGCGGTCAGACTGACGCGGGCTGAACCTAGAAGAGGTTGGTCGCCCATTCGGCGATGCCGGCGACGACGGCGACCACCGTCGTCCACACCAGGGCCAGATAGATCCCGCACACGCCCGTGCCGAAAAAGCCGGCCAGGATGAAGGCGCCGTCGCGCTGGATGATCCCCAAGCCGAACAGGGCCAAGGTCAGGCCGGGCAGGGCGTCTCCGAACGGCACCGGCAGGGCCATCATGAGCGCCAGCAGAATGCAGATCAGGCCGATGACCACATCGGCCGCCTCGCCCGTCAGCGCGGGCCAGCGAGGACGGGTAAGTCGCTCGACGCGTTGAAGCCGCGGAAGAATCTTCTCGGCGGCCGTCCGATAGGAAGCGCGGCTCACAGACAGATTCAGCAACCAGCGCGGCAGCCAGACCCTGTCCCGCTGCAGCGCCAGTTCGGCGGCGATCAGGATGATCGGCACGGAAAAGACCGCCTTGCCGCCCGGCGGCCACGGAAACAGCGCCATCAACGCCAGCATGAGGATCACGGCGCCGAAGCCGCGCTCGCCGAACGCCTCGACCATTTCGCGAAGAGACAGCTTTTCGCCCTGGGCCTGGCCCAGGCGCTCCAGCACGTCGGAGAAGGTCCGCCCCTCATCGGGCGGCGGCGCGGGAACGAGCGTCATCAATGGGAGACTCAAGACAGGGTCGTCCGTGACGATAGGGGCCCGCCAGGCTTGGCGCCATCCCTGCCGTGGCGGTTGCGGCGAAATGGACAGCTAATCTTTGGAGACGTGCTCGGGTTTGTCCTTGCGCCTGGTGTGGGCGAGCTCTTCCAGCTGTTTCTCGCTCATCGATTCCAACATGGATTTCGACGCGCCCTTCAGTTCGGACTTGGGCGTATCGCCGCGCTTGGCCGACAGGGCGGCGCCGGCGGCCTTCTGCTGGGCGGCGGATTTGGCGGGCATGACGATCTCCTTCGAATGAAGGGCAACCGTCCGCCCGCCTTGGGGTTCCGTCAGCTTCCCAGAAGTTCGCGGCCGATCAGGAAGCGGCGGATTTCGTTGGTGCCGGCGCCGATGTCGTAGAGCTTGGCGTCGCGGACCAGGCGCTCGACCGGCCATTCCTTGGTGTAGCCGGCGCCGCCCAGGGCCTGGACGGCCTCCAGCGTGACCTTCACCGCGTTTTCCGAGGCCAGCAGGATGGCGCCTGCCGCGTCATAACGGGTGGTCAGGCCCTGATCGCAGGCGCGGGCGACCGAATAGACATAGGCGCGGGCGCTGTTCAGGGCGACGTACATGTCGGCCACCTTGCCCTGCATCAGCTGGAAGGAGCCGATGGCCTTTCCGAACTGCTTGCGGTCGCGGACGTAAGGCAGGACCACGTCCAGAGCCGCCTGCATGATGCCCAGCGGACCGGCCGACAGGACGGCGCGCTCATAGTCCAGGCCGCTCATCAGCACGGCGGCGCCGCGCCCTTCGCCGCCCATGATGTTCTCTTCGGGGACTTCGCAATCCTCGAACACCAGCTCGGCCGTGTCCGAACCGCGCATGCCCATCTTGTCCAGCTTCTTGGAGACCGAAAAGCCCTTCATGCCCTTTTCGATCAGGAAGGCGGTCACGCCGCCGTTGCCGTCGCCGGTGCGGGCGTAGACGACCAGAGTCTCCGCGTGCGGGGCGTTGGTGATCCAGAACTTGGTGCCGTTCAGGACGTAGCGGTCGCCCTTCTTCTCGGCGCGGGTGCGCATGGACATGACGTCGGAGCCCGAGCCGGCCTCGGACATGGCCAGCGAGCCGACATGCTCGCCCGAGATCAGCTTGGGCAGATACTTCGCCTTTTGCTCGGGCGTGCCCCAGCGGCGGATCTGGTTGACGCACAGGTTGGAGTGGGCGCCGTAACTCAGGCCGATCGAGGCCGAGGCGCGGCTGACTTCCTCCATCGCCACCACGTGTTCGAGGTAGCCGAGGCCGAGGCCGCCGAACTCTTCCTCGACGGTGATGCCGTGCAGTCCCAGCTCGCCCATCTCGGGCCACAGGTCGCGGGCGAACTCGTTCTTCTCGTCGATTTCGGCGGCGCGGGGAGCCAGCCGTTCGGCGGCCCAGCGGGCGGTGGTGTCGCGGATGGCGTCAGCGGTCTCGCCGAGGCCGAATTCCATGGATTGGGGCGCGAAGGGAATGCTCATGCCGCAAGGCGTAGCATCGCGCGCGAGCTTCGCAAAGACTGCTGTTAGCGCGACTGTTTCTGCTTCACGTCGCCTGTCGCCGGCGCCTTGGCGCGCAGGGCGCTCCAGGCCGCCATGCCGATGAAGACGAGACCCGCGATGGCCAGGCCGGCGCCGATCAGCACGGTCGCGTCGCTGGCCGTCGGCGCGCGCCAGGCGCGCTGGAAGGCGGCGATTCCCGCCATGAAGGCTAGGGCTCCGACGCCGCCGATAAACAGGACGGCGCCCTTGTCGCCCAGGGCCGCGTCGGGCGCGGCGGCGCGGGCTTCGTGACGCAGGACAGGGGCGGTGGGCGGGGCGGCGTCAGCGGGCGGCTCTGCAGAACCGGGGCCGCGCACCGGGGCGGTCAGCAGGGCGTCCAGAGGCGCGGGCTGATCGGGGGGCGTGTCGAACAGAGCGCGCTCGGCCGAGCGGCGGCGGTACAGGGCGTCGACCGGCGGCGAGGCGCGCTCGGGCCAGGCGGACAGGGCGACGGCGGCTTCGGACGGCGCATTCGCATCCAGCTTGGCCTGGACGTCCGATCCCTGAAACCGCTCCAGGCCGATGGAGAAGATGAAGCTGGCCAGGGCGTCGAACTGGTGCTGGTTCAGGGGCAGACGCACGCGCTCGTTCAGCAGGGCCACGATCGGCATTAGGTCGTATTGCAGCAGCAGTTCGGCCTCGGCTTCGCTGATCACGGCGCCGAGGCGGGCCGAACGGGCGTGGCCGTAGCCGATGACGGGCGTCCCGTCGCGGCGCAGCACGGTGCGCGGGCGGAAGCCCTCGAAGCTCTTGATCAGCAGAAGGCCTTCTCGAGAGACCTTGCGGCGTTGCGGCGCGGCTGCGGACACGGATTGACCCAATTCGAAACGGGGCGTTCTCGCCCTGGCCGGGACGGAGCAAGCCTTGTTCCGAAACGGGCGGGGCCGTTTCAGGTCAGATTTACAGCAGGACGATGGTCGCCAGGCCGAGGAAGATCAGGAAGCCGAAGAAGTCGGTCGTCGCCGTCACGAACACGGCCGAGGACACGGCCGGGTCGAACTTCAGCTTCGACAGGGTCAGTGGGGTCAGCACGCCGACGCTGGCCGCGACCAGCAGGTTCAGGATCATGGCCGCGCCGATCACGGCGCCGATGCGCCAGTCCTGGAACCAGAATCCCGCCGCCAGACCGATCAGCGGCGCCAGGACGAAGCCGTTGGCCAGGCCGACGGCCATCTCGCGCCAGAAGGTTCTGAGGGCGTTGGAGGCGTTCAGCTCGCGCGTCGCCAGGGCGCGCACGGTGACGGTCAGCGCCTGCGTCCCTGCATTGCCGCCGATGGCCGAGACGATGGGCATCAGCACGGCCAGGGCCACGATCTGCTGGATGGTGCCTTCGAACAGGGCGATGACGCTGGCGCCCAGCATGGCGGTGAACAGGTTGATGCCCAGCCAGGGCACGCGGCCGCGCACGATCTCGAACACGCTGGACGAGCGGTCCTCGTCGGCGACGCCGGCCAGGCGCAGGATGTCCTCGCGGTTCTCTTCCTGAATGATGTTGACCACGTCATCGACGGTCAGCTGGCCGACCAGCCGCCCGCCCGTATCGACCACGGGGGCCGAGATCAGGTGATATTTCTCGAAGATGTAGGCGACCTCTTCCTGGTCGACGTCCACCTCGATGGCGTTGACCGGCTCCATCAGCTCGATCAGGGGCGTGGCGCGCGGACTGCGCAGCATGCGGCTGATGGCGACGCCGCCGACCGGCCGATTCATCGGATCGACCACATAGATATCGAAGAACAGCTCGGGCAGGTCGTCGCCCTGGGCGCGGACGTGGTCGATGGTGTCGCCGACGTTCCAGAACTGCGGCGCGGCCATGAACTCGCGCTGCATCAGACGGCCGGCCGAATCCTCCGCATAGCCCAGCGAGGATTCGATGGCGGCGCGCTCGACCTCGGGCATAGCGGCCAGCACGCGCTCGCGCTGGTCGTCCTCCAGATCCTCGACGACCGAGGCGGCGTCGTCCGAATCCAGTTCCTGCAGGGCTTCGGCCAGGGTGGCGGAGGGGACGCGCTCCAGCACCTTCTCGCGGATGCCGTCGTCCATCTCGGGTAGGGACTCCGCCAGCAGTTCGGGCGGCAGCCACTGGACCACGACCGAGCGGTGCTCGGCGGTCAGGAAGCCCATCAGGTCGGCGACGTCAGCGGGGTGCAGGTCTTCCAGCAGTCCGCGCAGCCGCATGCCGTCGCCGTCGTCCGCGGCGTCCACGACCTTTTCGACGAAGGCCGCCGTCAGGGCGTAGTCTTCACCGAGGGCGGCGTGATCATCGTCTTCGAGATGGGGGTCTTCGGGGCGCAGAGGGGCAAGGTCCGTGTGGGTCACGTATCTGCCTCCTCTGAGATGATTTCAGCCTATCTAGCCGAGATTCGCCCTGTCAGATCAGATGGTGCGGTCGAGAAGACTCGAACTTCCACGGGTTGCCCCACAGCGACCTCAACGCTGCGCGTCTACCAATTCCGCCACGACCGCTCGCATCGGAGGGCGGGCAATAGCGGAGAGCCGACGGAAAGAAAAGAGCGTTTTGCGGAAATAGCGGAGACAGGCGCAATTCCTTCTCCTGACAGGCGAGGGATGGCTCAGGCGGCCCCGGCCATGAAATCATAGACATCCGCCGAACGCGTCACCGTGATGGCGATGCGGTCGTCGCGAATCTCGATCTCGCCGCGCGCGACCGGGTGGTTGTTGGCGAGGATCCAGACCTCGTCCTTTTCCGAGGCGTCCAGCGGGATCACCGCGCCGCGGCCCATGCGCAGCAGTTGCTGCATCGGCAGGACCGAACGGCCCAGCACGACCGAAATCTCGACATCGACGGCTTCGATCTGGCTCAAGACGGTACTCGCAAATCAACGGGCGGCCCTTGCGCCGCCGCGTTCGGCCCCACATTGAGGGCATCATGCTTGCCGACCCGTTAAACTCTTCCCAACGCAGCCTGCTTCGCGAGGACGGCCGCCCTGTCGAATGGGCGCTGTCGTCCGGCTATGTCGACTACGCCGCCGCCGAGGCCGCCATGGAGGCGCGCGTCGCCGCCATCGCCGCCGGAGAGGCCGAGGAGCTGGTCTGGCTGCTGGAGCATCCGCCGCTCTACACCGCAGGCGTCTCGGCCAAGGACGACGACCTGCTGGCGCCGGATCGCTTTCCGGTTCATCGGACGGGGCGGGGCGGGCAGTTCACCTATCACGGGCCGGGCCAGCGCGTGGCCTATGTGATTCTGGACCTGAATAAGCGCGGCAAGGACGTGCGCGGCTTCGTTCACGGGCTGGAGGACTGGATCATCGGCGCCCTGGACCGTTTCGGCGTCGAGGCGGGAATGCGCGAGGGTCGCGTCGGCGTCTGGGTCGAGCGCAAGGGCGCGGGCTGGAGCCGCGAGGACAAGATCGCCGCCATCGGCGTCAAGGTCCGCAAATGGGTCAGCTTCCACGGCATCAGCCTGAACGTGGAGCCGAATCTGGACCATTTCGGCGGCATCGTGCCGTGCGGCATCACCGAACACGGCGTGACCAGCCTGGTCGATCTGGGCGTACTGGCGACGATGGATGAGGCGGACGATGCGTTGAAGTCGTCCTTCCAGCAGGTGTTCGGGCCGGTTCAGCCCGGCGTCGCGCCGCTCTGACGCGCGGCGCCGTAGCGGTTGAAGGCTTTCTGACCTGGCAGGACCGCAAGGTCGAAGGCGATCAGGACGAGAGCGGCCGTCGCGACCCAGCCCAGAAACGTCAGCGGCTGCGGCCAGGCCAGGGCGAAGGCCAGCAGGATCGGCCCGCTCCACCAACCTGAACGCCCCCGGTCATGCAGGCGTTGGGACAGGATGCAGAAGCCGCCGTAGAGCAGGGGGGCCGCGACCAGGGCGTGAAGCCAGCCGGGCGTTCGCAGAAAAATGTCCACGGCGACCCAGACGCCGATCAGGCAGGTTGCGCCCGCTAGGAAGCGAATTCGACCGATGCGCCCCGTAGAATTCAAAAACAGATCAGCCAGGGCGGTCATTCTGGGGCACGCGGCGTTTCGGCGCGTTTTGCGCCTGCGGAAACCACGGCCTAGTCGGGAAACGGGCGCGCGTAAACGCCGCGGTCTGCAAAGCGGTGCAATTTCGTCACAGGGGTGGCGACGGCGCCGTTAATGGGTCTAAAACACGACCAACCCGCATACTGAACGGACTGGGAGAACCCCTATGCAACGCCTGCTTTCCGCTTCGGCGGCCGTACTGGCCCTGAGCTTCGCCGCCTCGGCCGCCTCGGCCCAGAACTTCAGCGATCTGGCGCGGCAAGACCTTCAGGCCATGCACGCGGCTCTGCGTGACAACCACCCTGCCGCCGTGGTGCCGGGAGACGCCAGCGCCCCCTTCCGCGCCTGGCTGGATGCGGGCTTGCAGCAGGCGCAGGCCAAGGCCGGTCAGGTCAACAGCGGCGACAGCCACGCCTATCTGCTGCGCTGGTACGCCAACGGTTTCCGCGATTCCAACATCGCCGCCCGCCCGACCTATGAGGGCCTGGGTCCGTTCTTCGCCACCAGCTGGCCGGGCGTGGCCACGGCCTGGCGCAACGGTCAGTACGTCGTCTCCTATGTTCAGCCGGGCGTGCGCGGCGCGCCGCCGCTGGGCGCCGTGCTCAAGAGCTGCAACGCCGAGCCGATCGAAGACCTGGCCAAGGCCAAGCTGGACCAGTTCGAGGGCGACCTGACGACCGAGGCCGGCCGCGTCCGCAGCGCGCCCTATCTGCTGTGGAACCGCAACAATCCGATGACCACCGGTGTGCCGGGCACCTGCGAGTTCCAGGTCGGCCGCCGCACCCGCGACTTCACCCTGTCGCCGCAACCGGCCACGGCCCAGAACCTGGAAGCGGCCTATCGCGCTTCGGTCTATGTCCCGTCGGGCGCGCCCCTGTCGGTCGAAACGGTGAACGGGCGCCCGTGGATCAACGTCCACTCCCTGGCCGATGACGCCGCCTGGGACGCTTTCTTCGCCCAGATCGAGGCGCAGTCCCGCCGCCATCCGCGGACCGCAGGGCTTTGTGCTCGACCTACGCGGCGCCAACGGGGCGTCGGTGAACGCCACCTCGCGCGGCTATGGCCTGGCCAACCGCATCTGGTCGCCGGAGTTCACCGTCAGCCGCCAGCCGGAAGCCGGTCAGATCACCTACCGCGCCACCGCCGCCAACCGTCAGTGGTTCGCCGATACCCTGAACCGCATGGTGTCGGACCCGCGCTTCGTCCAGGAATCGGGCGCGGTGATCGAGCAGACCCAGGCCATCGTCGCCGCCTTCGACAGCGCCATCGCCGCCGGTCAGCCGACCTTCGTCATGCCGGGCCGTCCGGCGACGCCGGACACCGGCGCCGCCAACCCGGTGCAGGGCCAGGTGATCGTGCTGGTCGACGCCGGCTGCTCGGGCGGCTGCCTGGACACGCTGGACCTGCTGAGCCGTCTGCCGAACGTGCGCATCGCCGGCTCGACCACGGCTGAGGACACCATCTTCATCGAGCCGACGACCCTGCGTCTGCCGTCCAACTACGCCGACCTCAGCTATGGTCATAAGGCCTGGACGACGCGTCAGCGCGGAAACAACGCGCCATACGCCCCGGCCGGCGCTCTGGCCTATGCCGGCGACGCGACCGACGAAGCCGCCGTGCGGACCTGGGTGAACGGACTGTTCGGCGCCTGATCTGAACGTTCATTACGGACTATCGAGGGCCGGACGGTGGAACGACCGTCCGGCCCTTCCTATTTTGAGATCATGACCCAGACCGAATCCGCCGCCCCGATGCGTTCCGCCTCCGGCTATGACCTGACGCCGCCGACCGACAGCCAGCGCGTGGCGCTGGAGGCCGACCTCTCGCCGGAAGAGAAGCGCGTGCTTCTGGCCCACGGCACCGAGGCGCCCTTCTGCGGAACCCTGCTGGGTGAAAAGCGGGCAGGGGTCTTCTGCTGTCGCGAGTGCGGCCTGCCCTTGTTCCGCTCGGGGACCAAGTTCGAGAGCGGCACCGGCTGGCCCAGCTTCAACGAGCCGGTCGATCCGGCTCACGTCCGCGCCGTGCGCGACGACAGCTACGGCATGGTGCGGGTCGAGACGCGCTGCGCCCGTTGCGACAGCCATCAGGGCCACGTCTTCCCCGATGGTCCGCCGCCGACGGGCCTGCGCTACTGCATCAACTCGGTCGCGCTCAGTTTCGTGGCTGAAGGCGAGCCTCTGCCTGATCCCTTAGGGCGCGACGACGGGACGGCCTGACCTTGGCCGCATTTGGGGTTAGGGTGGTTGTGAACGGGAGTAGATGCGTATGCTGATCGAACTCATGGCCGCCTCCCTCTTGCTGGCGAGCAGCGATCCCGAGGGCGTGGTGTCGACGGCGCCGCGCGCTGGTCCGGGCGCCGTGCCGACGGCGAGCGCCGATGCATTGGCCGCGACGGTCGGCGACGCCTCGCCCGCCGTGACGCTTCAGACGGCAGCCCCCCACGGCCTGTCTACAGAAGAGCAGATTTCCCGCTGGATCGGCGAGCGCAAGGCGGATGCGCCGCCCGTCGAGACCTGGGCTGACGCCTGGGAAGAGGCCGCGCCGCGCAAGATGCACGGTCAGGTCAGCGCCGGGATCGGCACCGGCGGCTATAAGGATTTCGGCGCGGCGGTCTCTCTGCCGCTGGGCGAGAACGGCACGCTGAACCTGAGCTTCAGCCAGACGAAGAACGCGCCCTGGGCTTATCCCTATGGCTATGGCTATGGGCCCTATGGTTTTGGTGCGGGACGCTTCGGCCTGGACGGCTACGGCTGGCGCGACGCCTACGGCGCCGTGCCTGGGCCCTGGGGCGTACGCAGCCCGCGCGAGCGTTCCAGCCGCATCCGGCCGTTCGATCTGGATGATGAGCGCCGCGAAACGCCGGATGACGCCACGCGATAGGGCGTTGGGCGGTTAAAGTGCGGCCTGAGGGTCACGGCGCGCGCTTTTTCCCCTTTGGCGTCGCATCGCCGCATTCCCTTTCTATGGGCTGATCCCATATGCCCTCGGGCAAAGGATCAGTATGGACAGTTTGCTTACCTCGGCCGCCGACTTCATCGCCCGCAACGCCATGTGGGCCGGCGTGATCCTTGGCGCGGTGACTTTTTTTGAGTCCCTGGTCGTCATCGGCGCCTTCGTGCCGGCGACGGGGTTGCTGGTCGCGGCGGGCGGCCTGGTGGCCGCGGGCGTGCTGGACCCCTTCACCGTCATCGGCGGCTGCGTCATCGGCGCCGTCATGGGCGACGCCATCTCCTACTGGATCGGGCGCCGTCTGGGCACGCGGGTGCTGCGCCACCATCTGCTGGTGCCGCACCGCCGCAAGCTGGCCTGGACGCGCCTGTACTGCCGCCGCTACGGCGTGGCCTCCATCTTCATCGGCCGCTTCTTCGGCCCGCTGCGCGCCTTCGTGCCGGTGATGGTCGGGGTGCTGCAGATGCGTCAGCGCGTCTTCCAGTTCGCCAATGTCAGCTCAGCCTTCGTCTGGGTGCTGGCCATGCTGGCGCCGGGCTATCTGGCGGCCAAGGGCCTGGCCAAGCTGGAGATGATGAGCGAGGCGCACAATCCGACCTTGTGGCTGCTGGCCTTCGGCGCAGTGGTGCTGGCGCTGGTGCTGGCCATGCGCTGGTTGAAGGGCCGTGCGGCGCGGCGCAACGCCTTGCTGGAAGCCTCTGTGCGAGGGCTGGGGGAGTAACCTCCTCGCCCCGTTCGCGCTTCAAGGCGCACGCCGCGAGATTTTTATCTTTCGTCACCCTTGGGCTTTCATACTGCCGGCCTCCGCTCATCCCGGCGTCCGCCGGGCTGAGCGGGAATGAAGGGCGACGACCAACGCTTAGGGCCAATAGAGTCACCACGAAAAAGGGCCCGGCGGATGCCGGGCCCTTTCGCGTTCCTGCCTGGCGGCGGGATCAGTCGTGGGTGTGGCCGTGGCTGTCGGCGGCCGAGGCGGTGCCGTCGGCGCTCCAGGCTTGGCCGTCTTCGCTCTCGAACCAGAACGGCTTGCGCTCAGCGCCGCCGACCTCGTTCATGTAGTTATCGAACAGGCGGCCGTTGATCATGGTGTAGCCGATCTTGGTCGAGTCCCGCAGGTTCTCGAGCGGATTGGCGTTCAACACGACTAGGTCGGCCAGCTTGCCGACTTCCAGCGAGCCGATGTCCTTGTCCATGCCGAGGGCGCGGGCGCCGTTGATGGTGCCGACGCGCAGGGATTCGTGGGCGCTCATGCCGCCCTGTTCGAACATCCACAGCTCCCAGTGGGCGCCGAGGCCTTCACGCTGGCCGTGGGCGCCGATCTGGACCGAGACGCCCTGGTCCATCAGCCGCTTGGACTCACGGGCGATGGAGATGTGGTTCAGCTCCTCCGGCGGGGTCTTCACCGGACGGCGCGAACGCGCGTCGAGGATGCGGCGGGGCACGTATTGGGTCAGGATCGGATCCTTCCAGACGTCCGTCGTCTCATACCAGTGGTTCTCGCCCCAGGCGCCGCCGAAGCCTACGACCAGGGTCGGGGTGTAGGCCGTCCCCGTCTGCGACCACAGTTGCACCGCGTCGTCGTACATCCGCTCCACCGGCACTGAGTGCTCGATGGTGGTGTGGCCGTCGACCAGCATGCTCATGTTGGCGTGGTACAGTGAGCCGCCTTCCGGCACGACCATCATGCCCAGTTCGCGGGCGGCCTGCATGATCTGCTGGCGCTGGTCGCGGCGGGGCTGGTTGTAGCTCTTGACGCTCCAGGCCCCGATGGCCTGCATCCGGCGCAGGTGCGAGCGCGCGTCGTCCAGATTGTTGACCACGGCCGTCGTCGGCGTAGCCGCGCCATACAGAATGGTGCCGGTCGAGAAGATCCGCGGCGCCACCACGCGCCCGGCCTTGGCCAGTTCGCTGTGGGCGAAGATCTCGCTGTTGTCGTTCGACGGGTCGTGCAGCGTCGTCACGCCGAAGGCCAGGGCGGCGTAGTTCACCCAGCTCTGCTGCGGTATGATCTCGTCGGAACCCATGCTGCCGTGCCAGTGGGCGTCGATCAGGCCGGGGATGATGGTCTTGCCGGCCATGTCCATGACGCGGGCGCCGGCCGGAACCGTGACCGAGCCGCGCGGACCGATGGCCTCGATGCGGTTGCCGTTGACGACGATGACGCCGTCCTCGATCACCTCTTCGCCCTTCATGGTGATCAGGCGGGCGCCGGTCAGGACGGTGACGCCGCTGGGGCGGGCGTAGTCGGCGCTGAAGCCGATCTTGATCCCGTGTTCGGCGGGCTTGGGCAGGTCAGCCGGCGCGCCGTCCATGAAGGCGAAGCTTTCGCTCAGCGGACGCGAGAACAGCTCCGGCCCCATCGACCACTGCAGGCGGCTGGAATCGCCGGACCAGTGCAGCCATTCGCCGGCGTCGCGGGTGACGCGCGTCTGCGGCAGGGCCTTGGCGTCGGCGCCGACCGTGATCGGGCGGCCCGTCGGGACGAAGGGGGCGACATAGGCGTTGAAGCGTTCGGTCCAGGCGATCCACCGCTCGTCCGGCGAGATCGAGAACTCGGCCGCCCAGTCGCTGCTCAGGTGGGTGCGTTCGTCTTCGCCCGACAGGTTGACGGACTTCAGGACGCGCTTGTCGCCGTCGCGATCGGCCAGGAAGATGCGGTCGTTACGGGCGCCGAACTGCGGGTTGGAGCCGGAATCAGTGACCTTGACCGGCTCGCCGCCGCGTACGGAGACGCGGTAGACGCCCGGCTCGCGGCTCCACATGGCCGAGCGCAGATAGCCGTCGCTGGAGGTGCGATAGACGACCGTCTGACCGTCCGGCGAGAAGCGCGGCTCCAGATAGTGGCCGGGGTTGGTCGTGATGGTGCGGCCTTCGCCGCCCGCGACCGGAACCACGCGGATGGAGCCCAGGTTCTCGTCGTTCCAGGTCGTGTAAACGATGGAGCGGCCGTCACGGGACCAGGACGGGTACAGCTCGAAATGGTCGCTCTGGCGCGTCAGGCGACGCGGCGTTCCGGCCACGCCGTTGCGCAGGTCGCGGACCCAAAGATTGCCCAGGGCCTCGAACACCACCTTGGAGCCGTCCGGCGAGGTTTGGGCCCAGCGGATCATCTTCACGTCGAACTGGGCGGGGGCCACGTCGACGGGGAATCGGGCCGTCTCCTGCACCCGGCGGGTGTCGGTGACGCGGAAGGGCACTTCGCTGACGGCCTTGGAGGCCACGTCGATGCGGCGGATCTTGCCGCCCGCCCAGATGACGATGGAGCCGTTGTCCGGCGTCCAGGCGAAGCCCGGATAGACGCCGTGGATGGCCCAGGTCTCCTGCATGTCGCGATCCAGGGCGTCATAGATCGGCGTCTCACGCCCGGACTCCAGGTCCATGACGTAGAGCGTCGACTGGTAGCGGTCGCGGCGCACGAAGGCGAGCGACTTGCCGTCCGGCGACGGGGTGGGGCGCACCGAGCCGCCCGGCCCGGTGACGAAAGGCTTGATCTCGCCCGTCTCGCGATCCAGGCGACGGATTACATAGAGCTGGGTGTTCGGATCCTTGGAGTATTCGAAGACGCCGCCGGGCGTGGATTCGTCGCTGAAGTACATATAGCGGCCGTCCGGCGAGAAGGCGGGTTCGCCCGTGTCCTTCTGCTGGGTGCGGCGTTCGGTCAGTTGCACGCCGCTGCCGCCGCCCGAGCGGTGATACATCCACATCTCGCCCGCGCCCAGCGAACGCGAGGAGGTGAAGTGCTTGCGCCCGACGATGAACTGGCTGTCCGGCGTCCAGGCGGGGGAGTTCAGCAGGCGGAAGGTCTCGCTGGACACCTGGCGCGGGTTGGAGCCGTCGCGGTCCATGACCCACAGGTTGTCGCCGCCCGCGCGGTCTGAGGTGAAGGCGATGAAGCGGCCGTCCGGCGAATAGCGCGGCTGCATGTCCCAGGCCACGCCCGAGGCGATGGGACGGGCTTCGCCGCCGCTGATCGGCATTACATAGATGTCGCCCAGCAGGTCGAAGATGATTTCGCGACCGTCGGGGCTGACGTCCAGCGCCATCCAGGTGCCTTCGTCGACGTTGATGTTGACGTCGCGCTGGGCGCCGATCGGGTTCTGCACGTCCCATTTCGGAGTCGCATCAGCCGCGCCCGCTGCGGGCGTCTGTGCAAACGCCGGAAAGGCCACGGTCAGCGCCGCAGCCGTGGTCATCAGAATACGCTTCATGAAAAGCCCCTCAGCCCCTCGAACAAAACTTGATGAGACGAAGCTAGCGGCGCGTGGTCAGGGTTGACCAGTCGGGATAATGGCGCAAAGGCCGAATAATCTTCGGTTTGCCGTCGCGCAGGCGATGGCGCGGGCCTGCGCGATTTCGTCGTATTGCCGTCAAGCTCCAGCTGACGGAGCTTCTCACGGGCGCTCTTGCCGGGCGACGAACAATGGAGTTCTGAGTGAGTGCGTTGAGTGAAGCGTCGAATGCGCCGGCCTGGACGCTTGTGAGCGCTCAGGCTGATGACGCCGACGCCCTGGCCTTGATCGGGGCGGCCACCTTTCTTGAGACCTTCGCAGGGGTGCTGGACGGCGCGGCCATCGTCGCGCATTGCGGCGTTGCGCATGCCTCTGGCTATTACGCGGAGCGATTGAAGGCGGGGGCGGCGGCGTGGCTGGCTCAGGTCGAACATGGCGCGCCCATCGGCTATGCGCTGCTGGACAAGCCGCAGCTTCCCGAGGTCGAGGTCCGCGAGGATGATCTGGAGCTGAAGCGGATCTACGCCCTGAGCCGATTCCAGGGCGGGGGATTGGGCCGCGCCTTGATGGCGACGGCGCAGGATGAAGCGCGACGTCGGGGCGCGCAGCGATTGCTGCTGGGCGTCTATGCTCAGAACCAGCGGGCCTTGGCCTTCTATGCCCGCGCCGGATTTGTCAGGCTCGGCCAGCGGCGCTTCAGCGTGGGCGGGCGTGAGTATGAAGACATGATCCTGGCGCTCGACCTGGCGTGACCCATGGGCGCCGAACGGCGAAGCGGAACCGTCGCAGGATTCGATCTTGTGACGTTCTTTTGTGTGTTTCCGAAAATCTGGCGCCTGTCCCCACATTGTTTTGAGGGGTTGGGCGTTCGGCTGCGTATTGCCGTTTCTCAAGTATTAAAACGAAATAATCTACGGTCATGTTTAAATCGCATGATCATTTGAAGCAACGGAAAATAGTCATGTCCAGCCCGTCTTTCGAAGGCGGGGAGGGGTGTCGTTATTATCTTGGTCAAATTCGGGGTAAATTTGCCCCATTTTTGCATTAATGCGGCATAAATATTACCGATTTTTGAGCTGTCATATGTATATACATGACTTGACGCTCAAGACGCCTCCCGCACAGGTTCCGCCCCAGTCAGAGCTAAAGGTTCTGAGCGAATACCTAAGTGGGAAGGCATGGGGACGATGAAAAAGAGGCTTTTGTTGGCGGGGGCGGCTGTCGCCGCGACTATGTACGGCGGGGCGGCGTCGGCTCAGGAAGTCGATGTGACCAATGTTGACGACATCGTCGTCACCGGCAGCCGGATCAAACGTCAGGACATCAGCGGGGTCGGCCCCGCCACGGTCGTGACTGGCGAGGACATCGAGCGCACCGGCATCACCAACGTCGAGACCCTGCTGCAGCGCCTTCCGGCGTCGGCCGGCGCGGCGGGCAATCAGACGAACTCCTACTGGACGGGCAACGGCTATGGCACGGCGCAGGTGAACCTGCGCGGCCTGGGCATCAACCGGACCCTGACGCTGATCAACGGGCGTCGCGTGGTCAACGGCGGCACCGGCGCCAACAGCGCACCCGACCTGAACATGATCCCCACCCCGATCATCGCCCGCATGGACGTGCTGAAGGACGGGGCCTCGGCCATCTACGGCGCGGACGCCGTGGCCGGGGTGGTGAACATCATCACCGTCAACGGCTATGAAGGCCTGAAGGTGTCGGGCAAGTACGGCGTCACCGATGAAGGCGACGGCCAGGATGTGACCTTCGACGTCCTGTGGGGCATCAAGAACGATCGAGGCGGCGTCACCGCCGCCCTGACCTATCAGAAGTCCGAAGAGGTCAATCTGGCCAGCCGCGCGCCGTGCGGCCTGGGCGAAGTCAACGGCGCCCTGACCTGTCTTTCCAGCGCCACGACGCCGGGCGGCCGGCGCGGTCCTGCCGAACGGGCAGATGATCAACTTCAACCAGACGCCGGGAGGAGACGGCGATTTCTACGAGCCGTATGATCCGGCCAAGCACAACCACAACTCAAACGGCTATCTGAACGCTTCTTCGCCGATCGAGCGCTTCAGCACGGCCGTGCTGGCCGACTATCAACTGACGGATAGCGTCAGCCTGTTCGGCGAGCTGTTCTTCACTCACCGCGAGAGCAACCAGATGGCGGCTCCGGGCGCCCTGCGCGACATTCGCATCGCGGCCGATCATCCGACCAACCCGACAGGCCAGGATCTGCTGCTGATCCGTCGTCTTCTGGTCGAGCCGGGCCAGCGTCAGTTCTTCCAGGAAACGGACACCTACCGCTTCGTGGGCGGCGCGCGCGGCGACATCGCCGGCGACTGGACCTGGGAGGCTTCCGCCAACTGGGGCCGCAACACCGGCGTCGACGGCATGACCAACATCGTCAACCTGCAACGGTTGGGCGATACGCTGAACACCTCGCTGTGCAGTCCGACGCCGGGCGCGGCTGTGCCGTGCGGCGACTATCTGGGCATGGGCGACGTCAATCAGGACGTGCTCGACTACATTCTGTTCAACTCGCGCGACACGGGCGGCAATGAGCAGAAGAGCTTCACCTTCGACGTCAGCGGCACGGTCATGGAGCTGCCGGCCGGCGCCCTGGCGATGGCGGCGGGGCTGGTCTATCGCGAAGAGAAGGGCTGGCGCGATCCCGACGCCCTGACGGTGCTGGGCATCTCCAACACCAACCAGCAGGATCCGATCGCGGGCGAGACCAAGGCCAAGGAAGCCTATGTCGAACTGTCGGCGCCCTTGCTGAGCGGACCTGCCGTTCGTGCAGCGGCTCGAACTGGACGGCGCGGTCCGTTACTCGGACTATGACATGTTCGGCGGCGAGACGACCTATAAGTTGGGCCTGAACTGGACGGTGGTCGACAGCCTGCGTCTGCGCGCCACCTACGGCACCGGCTTCCGCATCCCCAGCGTGCCCGAACTGTTCGGCGGCGTGGCCGAGGGCAACCTGACTGTTCGGCGTCAGCGCCTTTGGCACAGATCTGGGGTTGCGGATAATGGAGGGATTGGGTCTCGTCGCAGTGACGTAAGGAACGCAGATGAGACCCAATCCCTCCAGCCCAAAATTGGCTGCCAAGCCCACCAAGAAGCCCGCCGAGGTGGTGGTGAAAGATATTCGCCGTGCCACACGCCGGCATTTCTCGGCCGAGGATAAAATCCGCATCGTGCTCGAAGGCCTGCGCGGCGAGGAGAGCATCGCTGAACTGTGCCGCCGCGAAGGCATCGCCCAGAGCGTGTATTATTCCTGGTCAAAAGAATTCCTTGAGGCTGGCAAACGCCGTCTGGCCGGGGACACGGCCCGTGCCGCCACCAGTGACGAGGTCAAGGATCTGCGCCGTGAAGCACTGGCTCTCAAGGAATGCGTGGCCGACCTGACGCTCGAGAACCGCCTGCTTAAAAAAAGCATGATCGCGGATGGGGGCGACCAAGAATGAGGTATCCCGCCGCAGAAAAGCTCGAGATCATCCGCCTCGTCGAGCAATCCCATCTGCCCACCCGACAGACGCTGGAGAAACTGGGCATCCCACGCCGCACCTTTGCCCGCTGGTATGCCCGCTACCTTGATGGTGGGCCTGAGGCGCTGGAAGACCGCCCCTCGGCGCCAAGCCGGGTATGGAACCGGCTGCCCGAGAATGTGCGCAAACAGATCATCGACATGGCGCTGGAGGAAAGCGAACTCTCGCCCCGCGAGTTGGCCACCAAATTTACCGATGAGAAGCAGTACTTTGTCTGCGAGGCCACGGTTTATCGCCTGCTCAAGGCACAGGATCTGATCGCCAGCCCAGCCTATATCGTCATCAAGGCCCGCGACGAGTTCCACACCAAGACGATGCGACCAAACGAGATGTGGCAGACCGACTTCACCTATTTCAAGCTGATCGGTTGGGGCTGGGTTTACCTCTCAACCGTGCTCGACGACTATTCCCGCTACATCATCTCGTGGAAGCTGTGCACCACCATGACGGCGGGCGATGTCACCGACACGCTGGACTTGGCGCTGGCCGCATCAGGTTGTGACAGCGCCACCGTGCTGCACATGCCGCGCCTGCTCTCGGACAATGGCCCGAGCTATGTCGCGGGCGAACTGGCCGCCTATATCGAGGCCCAGTCCATGAGCCACGTGCGCGGCGCCCCCTTTCACCCCCAGACACAGGGCAAGATCGAGCGCTGGCACCAGACCTTGAAAAACCGCATCCTACTGGAGAATTATTACCTGCCCGGCGATCTCGAAGCCCAGATCGAAGCCTTCATCGAGCACTACAACCACCAGCGCTATCACGAAAGCCTGGGCAATGTGACGCCCGCAGATGCCTACTTTGGCCGCGATCGGCAGATCCACGCCCAGCGCGCCGCCATCAAGAAACAGACCATCGAACATCGCCGCTTGCAGCACCGCAAGCTCGCCGCCTAAAAGCCAACCCCTGACGAGGCCCGCTCTCCGTTAACGCCACGCCAAACCTGCGCCAAATGTTTCGACGACGGACAATTTGGGTTCTCACGACGGACGACTTCGGTGCCTCGACGGAGGCTATGAATAGGCCCTTTTCGCTTCAATTCCAAAAGCCCCCCGACTATTAGGCCGAGGGGCTTTCATCTGAGCGAGCTACTCTGGCGCGATCAGCTTAGGGACACATGAAGTATGTCGTCCAAACTGAATAGTCGTAGTTGGTTGTGTCGCCCCACGAGACGTCAGGACTGCTGCAAAAGACCTCCGTGTAGCCGACAGGTTGACCATCGCGAATGTAGGTGATGATGGCCCACGGCTCTTCCATGACTACTGCGGCTGACGCGCTGGTCGGAATGAGGGTTGTAGCGCCAACCGATGAAGAGGCTACCAAAGCCGCAGCAAGGGCGAGATGCACGAGTTTCTTCAAGGTTGTTTCCTCCTATGAGCCTTCCTCCCGAAGGCGAGAGAAACGATCATAGGTTGTGCATTAAAATACCAATGATCTTTGTGTGATCGCTTTGATCGGAGGGGTTCTCATTGGGAGCGTCCTCTTAACGGACACCCAATTTCGGTGTCGGAGCGAAAGCCTGCACGCAATCCTACCCAGAAGGAGTCATTGGTCGTTTCGTGTTTGTCGTTTCTTCGTTGAGCCTCCTGGCCCGCACCTTAAAAGGCACCATCAGACCATGGTGCTGTCCTTGCCGTGAGGTGGCGGTCGAGCTCTATCGGCCAGGGCGTGCAATCCTGGTACTTCCAATCATCTTCGCCATCGCCCATGCAGGCGCTATACGCACCGCCACCTGTGTGAGCTGTGACCGAGGTTCAGGCTGACGGTAAGGTGAGAAGGATCGGCTTTGACTTGACTCATGAGCCGAGGCTGACACAGGCACAAATTGTGCGCTCTCTTCAACAAATGCGGCCGGTACTTGAAATATCACGCAATCATCGAGCGTATCCCCGCGAGGGGGTAGTTTCTGATTTCTCGGAAACCCCCTTGTAAATCCAAGGGGTCAGTGTGGTGCCGCCGGGCAGGATTGAACTGCCGACCTCAGCCTTACCAAGGATGCGCTCTACCACTGAGCTACGGCGGCGGGTCACTGAGGAAGCGGCCGTATAGCCAAAGGTTTCGGCCGGGCCAAGCCAAAAATGCACGCTTGATCAAAATCTTTGCACACGGTCTGTTGCCGTCATGGATAAGCCGACCAAAGACGCAGACGAGACGGGCGCTGACGTCGCCTCGCCCCCTTCCGCCAGTCCCGCAGCCTTGGCCAAGGCCGAGCGCGCGGCGCGCCTGGCGGCCGCCTTGCGCACGAATCTGCGCCGCCGAAAGGCGCCGGGCGCGGGCGGGACGCGGCCGCCGAGCGAAAGCAACTGAAAGTCATCCGTCTTGCGACGTTACGGCCTTTCGCGGGCGCCGTTCGGCTTGCTAGATAACCGGTTCGCCGGGCCGTAGGGGTCCGGGCCTCCCAGGACTTCCCCGACACCCATGGACAGCATCGTCATTCACGGCGGCAACCGCCTTAACGGCTCGATTCCGGTCAGCGGGGCCAAGAACTCGGCGATCAAGCTGATGGCGGCGTCGATCCTGACGGATCAGCCCCTGCTGCTGACGAATATGCCGCGTCTGGCGGACACGCGTTTCCTGGGCCAGCTGCTGCGCCAGTTCGGCGTGGAGGTGACCGAGCGCGACGGGGCGGACGGGCAGGAGACCCTGTTCCACGCGCCGGAGCTGACCTCGACCTTCGCCCCCTATGACCTGGTGCGTCAGATGCGGGCCTCGTTCAACGTGCTGGGGCCGCTGCTGGCGCGCACTGGGAACGCCAAGGTCTCCCTGCCGGGCGGCTGCACCATCGGCGCGCGGCCGGTCGACCTGCACCTTCAGGCCCTGACGGCCATGGGCGCGGCGATCGAGCTGGAAGAGGGCTATGTCAGCGCCACCGCGCCCAAGGGCCTGCGCGGGGCCGAGATCGAGTTTCCCTTCGTATCGGTCGGTGCGACCGAGCACGCCCTGCTGGCCGCCGTGCTGGCGGATGGGACGACGGTGCTGAAGCGTGCGGCGCGCGAGCCGGAAATCGGCGACCTGGCTCGCTGCCTGATCGCCATGGGAGCCAAGATCGAGGGCCTGGATACGGACGTGCTGACGATCACCGGCGTCTCGTCCCTGTCGGGCGCGACCTGGTCGGTGATTCCCGATCGAATCGAGATGGGCTCCTATGCGCTTGCTGCGGCGATGGCGGGGGGCGAGGTGCGCCTGACCAAGGGCCGCGCCGACCTGATCACCGCCCTGACCGACAAGATGGTCGAGGCGGGCGTCGAGATCGAACCGACGCAGGACGGCCTGATCGTGCGTCGCGACCCGACGCAGCGGCTGAAGGCGGTCAACGTCACGACCGAGATCTATCCGGGCTTCGCCACCGACCTGCAGGCGCAGTTCATGGCGCTGATGACGACGGCCGAGGGCGAAAGCGTCATCCACGAGAACATCTTCGAGAACCGCTTCATGCACGCGCCGGAACTGGCGCGCCTGGGCGCGGACATCGCCGTCCATGCGGGCGAGGCCGTGGTGCGCGGCGTCGAGGGGTTGAAGGGCGCGCCGGTCATGGCGACGGATCTTCGCGCCTCCATGTCTCTGGTCATCGCCGGTCTTGTGGCCGAAGGTGAGACGACGGTCGGCCGCGTCTATCACCTGGATCGCGGTTTCGAGCGGATGGAAGAGAAGCTGGGCGCCTGCGGCGCCGATGTCCGACGGATCAAGGGGGAGGGCGATGAGCACTGACGGCGAACCGATCTCGACCCTGACCGACGAGGTGGCGGACGAAGGCGCCGCGGGCGAAAGCCTGGCGCCGATGACGCCGCTGCGCCTGCTGGCCGAGGACGCGGACGACCTGCAGATCATCTCGGCCGCGCTTCAGGACGCCATCATGCGTCCGGTCGACATCCGCTGGGAGAAGGAGGCGCGGCGCCTGACCGTCGTCCTGTCGCGCTTCTGCTGGGAATGCGGCGGCACGCGCGTCATGGCGGCCATGCAGTTCGGCGACGTCCAGGCGGTCAAGAGCCGCCGTCTGCCGCGCCTGCCCGAGGCGGCGCTGGAGCTGTTGGCGCTCGACTTCCTGCCGACCGAGGCGCCGGGCGGTCAGGTGATGATGATGTTCGCGGGCGGTGGCGATCTGCGGATCGACGTGGAGTGCCTGGATGCGGTGCTGACCGACCTTTCCGAACGCTGGCCCGCGCGGGTGGCGCCGACCCATCTGGACGGAGCGGCGCAATGAGCGGACCGCACAAGCTGACCGCGATCGAGATCGACAACGCCTCCCTGCCGGCCGCTACGGCCGAGATCGAGCATCAGCGCCGGGTGGCCATCTTCGATCTGGTCGAACAGAACAGTTTCATTCCGGACGGCGCGGCGGGCGGCCCTTACACCCTGGCCCTGTCGTCGCAGGATAATCGTCTGGCCTTCGATATCTCCGGACCGGATTTCAGCCGGACGCATGTCCTGTCGCTGACGCCGATGAAGACGGTGATCCGTGACTATGGCCTGATCTGCGAAAGCTATTATGAAGCCCTGCGCGGCTCTTCGCCCAGCCAGATCGAGTCGGTCGATATGGGGCGGCGGGGGCTGCACAATGAAGGGGCCGCCCTGCTGAAAACCCGGCTGGACGGCAAGGTGGAGATCGACCAGGAGACGGCGCGCCGGCTCTTCACCCTGGTCTGCGCCCTCTACCGTCGGGGCTGAACTCGACTATCTAAGCGTTTTGGTGCATTAGGCGCCCTCACTTTCACGGCTCGCGCTCACGCTCGGCGCGGGCCCGTAGCTGTTCACACGGGCGAGAGAGGCCGCATGGCTAAGGAAGAACTGCTGGAATTCCCCGGCGTGGTCAGCGAACTGCTGCCGAATGCGACGTTCCGCGTGACGCTGGAAAACGATCACGAGATCATCGCCCACACCGCGGGCAAGATGCGCAAGAACCGCATCCGGGTGCTGGCCGGCGACAAGGTGCTGGTCGAAATGACGCCCTATGACCTGACCAAGGGTCGCATCACCTACCGCTTCAAGTAAGGACGCGCGTGTCGCGTCCTGACGCTTCGGCTCCGAGGTTGATTCTGGCCTCGTCGAGCCCGCGCCGCATCGAATTGCTGGCGCAGATCGGCATTGCGCCCGATCTGGTCGATCCCGCCGATATCGACGAAACGCCTGAGAAGGCCGAGACGCCGTCGCGTCTGGCCCAGCGTCTGGCCTGCTCCAAGGCGGCGGTCGTGGCCGAGCGTCATCCCGATGACGTGGTCCTGGCGGCTGACACCGTGGTGGCCGTGGGACGCCGCCTGCTGGAAAAACCCGCTGACGAGGCGGAGGCGATCCGCTTCCTGAAACTGCTGTCGGGGCGCAATCATCGCGTCTTCACCGGCGTGGCCGTGATCTGCGGCGGGCGCACGTCCTGGCGCGTGGTCGACACCCGCGTCAGCTTCAAGCCGTTGTCTCAGGACGAGATCGCCGCCTATGTCGCTTCGGGCGAATGGCGCGGCAAGGCCGGGGGCTATGGCATTCAGGGCCGGGCCGCCGCCTTCATCACCCGAATCGTCGGCAGCCACCCCGCCGTCATGGGCCTGCCGCTATATGAGGCGGCGAATCTGCTGCGCGGCGCAGGCTGGAGAGGCGAGGCGGCCTGATGGCCGATGTCGAGGTCTTCCTGGACGCGGCTCCGGGCGAGACCCGTGGCATGGTCTTTCGCGACGGCCGCGCCTGCGCCCTCATTATACATAGAGACGACGATCGGCCCGAACATCGCCTGGGGGCTCGCGTCGTCGGCCGTGTGGCGCGCCTGGCGCCTGGCCTGCACGGGGCCTTCATCGACCTGGGTTGCGGCGAACCGTTCGGCTTTCTGCCGTTGGGCAAGGCGGATCGTCCGGCGGAAGGCGCCAAGCTTGAACTTTTGGTCACGGCCGAGCCGCGCGAGCGCAAGGGGCCGGTCTTGCGCCACCTGGGAGAAGCGGGCGGAGAGCCGCGTCTGCTGGAGGCCGGACCCGACGTCGCCGCCATTCTGAACATGCTGGCGCCGGGCGTGCCTGTGTCCACGGGCGCCGAGGCGATTCATGCGGCGCTGGAGGCTGAAGAAGAAGCCTTGTCCGGCGGCGTGATCGAACCAGGCGTGGGTCTGGACCTGGCCGTGCAGCGGACGCGCGCCCTGATCGCGGTCGACATTGATTACGCGCCAGCCGCCGGTCGAGATTCCCGCAAGGGGCGCGAGGCGGTGAATCGCGAGGGCCTGCGCCAGACGGCGCGGTTGCTGGCGCTGAAAGGGTGGGGCGGTCTGGTCGCCATCGACCTAGTGGGCGTCGGCCTGCATCCAGAGACCACTCTATCCATGGCGCGCCAGGCGTTCGCCGATCACGCCGGGGCGGCGATCGGGCCGCTGAGCCGGTTCGGCCTGCTGCAATTGTCTTTGCCGTGGGGGGCGTACGCCTGCCGATGAACGATTTGCGGCGCCGGGGGCGCTGGAGATCGGCGCCCTGCGTCGCCTGCGCCTCGCCTTGCTGACGGATCGCGCCGCGCCGCGCCTGACGCTGCACTGTAGTTCGACGTCAGCGGCGATCCTGTCCCCCTGGGTGGCGCAGCTAGGGCCGCGCGCCCACATCCGCCCGGACGCCGCGCCGGGCGTGTTCGAGATCAAGGAGGGCTGAGCATGGCCCAATGCCCCATTTGCCATCGCGCCGAGGCCGTCGCCGCCTACAAGCCCTTCTGCTCCAAGCGTTGCGCCGACATCGATCTGCAGCGTTGGTTCACCGGCGGCTACGCCATTCCGGTCGAAGATGCGCACGATGATGAAAAAGATCGCGGAATTGAGTGAATTGGCGTCTGGACAGCCCGTCCGGGCTCGCCTATAGAGCCGCCTCTCGCGACGCAAAGCGACGCCTGGATAGCTCAGTTGGTAGAGCAGCGGATTGAAAATCCGCGTGTCGGTGGTTCGAATCCGCCTCCAGGCACCACTTTCCCCTCACATGATGATTATTCGTCTCGGCCTTGAAAAAGCCGAAAAATCGTCATGGGCCTAAACATTCCTTAACATTCTCTGCGTTGGCATTTTTGTTGCCGTTATATTTCATTCAAATGGAATATTTGTGCGCCTCTGCCTCGGGGGCGAGGCGCGCGGGGTGAAAAGCTATTTTCCGCCCTTGACGCTCCGATAGCCGTTCGTCAAAGGGACTTAACCGCATTCTTGCTTGCAGGCTGTGGACGGGGGGGTATGGTTCCATCGCTCCAGTCTGCAAAGCGTCTCAGGATGTTTCGTAAGAATGCGGCGCCGACCGGCGGGGGAGAAATTCCGGCGGGAGGAAAATTTCACGGTAAAGGCCCAGCCGACTGACGCGGCTTGGGTTTTGGGTTCCACGAGTCAGACCAAAGCAGGAACTGGCGAAACATGCTCGATAGCAAGAAGACGAATATCCTCCTCGCAATGGCCGGCGCCGCCGTCCTGATGGCGAGCTCGCCGGTTCTGGCGCAGGACGCGGCCGCACCGGCTGCCCCGGCCGCCGCTTCGGCTCCCGCCGCCGCTGACGCCGCCGCTCCGGCCGCCGACGCCGCCGCCCCGGCTGCAGACGCAGCTGCTGAAGCCCCCGCTGAAGAAGCCGCCGCCGGCGGTCACGGCGGTGCGGGCCTGACCCCGATCGCCATGTTCATGATGGCGCACCCGGTCGTTAAGGTCGTGATGGCAGGCCTGGTCCTGGCCTCGATCTTCTCCTGGACGCTGCTGCTCATCAAACTGGTTGAGTTCAGCTCGCTGACCAAGAAGACCAACCGCTTCCTGGAAGAGTACCGCGGTGCTCGCAACCTGGCCGACATCCGTCGCCTGGCCACCTCGGAAGAGTTCGACGGCAACCCGCTGGCCGACATGGCTGCTGCGGCCACCGGCGAAATCGAACTGTCGCGTCAAGCCGGTCTTGATGTGACGGGCGCTCACCGCGATACGACCGTCGCTCGCGCCGGCAACGCCGTCGGCGCCGTGCAGGGCGGCATGGGTATCCGCCTGTCGGGCGGCCAGCAGTTCCTGGCCTCGGTCGGTTCGGGCGGTCCGTTCATCGGTCTGTTCGGCACCGTTTACGGCATCATGAACTCGTTCATCGGCATCGCCGAGTCGAACACCACCAACCTGGCCGTCGTTGCTCCGGGTATCGCTGAAGCCCTGCTGGCTACCGGCATCGGTCTGTTCGCGGCTATCCCGGCGGTTATCTTCTATAACTACTTCAACACCCGCATCGCTTCGTACGGCGCTCGTGCTGACGGCTTCAACGCCGAGCTGATGAACTCGATCTCGCGTCAACTCGACAAGGGGGCGTAAGACGGATGGCCGCCAAACTTTCCGGTTCCGGCGGCGGCAAGTACACCGTCGAGGCGAACAGCGAAATCAATGTCACGCCTTTCGTGGACATTATGCTGGTTCTCCTCATCATCTTCATGGTGGCGGCTCCGCTCGCCACCGTGTCGGTGCCGGTGACACTTCCACGCGCCGTCGCTCCGCCGGCCGTCAATCCGCCCAAGCCCGTCTTCATCTCCATTCAGAATGGCGGCGAAGTGTACGTGGGCGATTTCCCGACGTCGGTCGCCGCTCTGGGCGATGACCTGAGGACCCAAATCGGAACGCGTAATCCGGACGAAGAGCGGATCTTTATCCGCGCTGACCAGCAGACGCGTTACGGGGACTTCATGCAGGTCATGAACGCCTTGCAGGATAATGGTTTTTACAGTGTCGCCCTGGTTGGCGAAGATCAATCGTAGGGGGCGTGACTCAAAGCATGACTGCTGAACCTCACGAGCACCGCGACCCTCTGCTTGACGCACCCAAGAAGAAGAAACTCTCGACGGGTGCGATGGTCGGGATCGGCGTCTCGGTGATCGTCCACGTTCTTGCAGGTGTCTACCTGTACAAGAGCAAGTTCGAACTCCAGGAGTTCAACTACGTGGACGAGGCTGTGGACGTGGAGTTGATGGAGGCCCCGCCTCCGCCGCCTCCGCCTCCGCCGCCGCCGCCGCCGCCGGATACGCCTCCGCCGCCGAAGCTTCAGGTGCGCGAGCCGGTCGTCAACACCTCGGCGCCTCCGCCGCCGGTGACCTTGCCGATCGAGCCGACGAAGAAGGAAGACCGCGTCGAATACACGGGCCCGCCCGTGATCGTCCCTGGTCCTCCGCCTCCGCCGGCGCCGCCCGCGCCGCCGCGTCCTTCGGTCATCACCAACCCGCAGTGGGCTCGCCCGCCGCGTCCGACTGAACGGGACTTCCCGCAACGCGCTCTTGATCGCGGCGTGGGCGGTTCGGCTACGGTCGAGTGCACGGTGACCCCGAGCGGGAAGCCCGAAGGTTGCCGCGTCGTCTCGGAAGAGCCGTCGGGCATGGGCTTCGGCTCTGCGGCCGTTCGCATCGTCCAACGCGGGCAGCTTTCGCCCCGTACGGTCGATGGCGCTGCAACGAACGCCAAGTTCGTGGTCCGGGTGCCGTTTAACCTGGACTAAGCGTGCGAACGCACTGAACGAAAAGAAGCGCCTCGAGGTTTCGCCTCGGGGCGCTTTTTTCATGTGCTGAAGCCCGGACGCTGAGGTTCGATGAATGGACGATGGAACGCACTTTGCGGCGTCAGGCATGGAGCCGGGCGGCCCGCCTGTGCATTATGGCCCTGAACTGTTCCGGAGGATCGATGTCTCGCAAGCCCCTTATGCTCGCCTTGGCGATCACCACTGGCGTCTTGGGCGCTGGGATCGGCGCCTGCGCCTATAATGAGGCCCTGGGCCGCAATCAGCTGGTCTTCATCGACGACGGCGTACTGGTCCAGCAGTCGCAGGCGGCCTGGGCCGAGACGCTGCGGACGCAGAAGGTGTCGAACAATGCGGCGCAGAACGTCCGGGTGCGCCGAGTGGGCGATCGCATCGTCCAGGCCGCGAATCTGACCAACCGCCATTGGGAGTATGCGGTCTTCGACGATTCCACGCCGAACGCCTTCGTCCTGCCGTCGGGCCATATGGGGGTGACGACGGGGCTGTTGGCCATCGCCAAGAACGACGACCAGCTGGCGGCCGTGATCGGTCACGAGGTCGGCCACGTCATCGCCCGTCACGCCGCCGAGCGCGCCTCGACCACCCAGACGACGGGCCTGATTCTGGGCGCCGTTCAGAGCCAGGCTGGGGACTACAGCCAGGCGGTTCAGGCCTTTGGCGGCATGGGCGCGCAATTGGGCGTCCTGTTGCCGTTCTCGCGCAGCCACGAGCTGGAGGCGGATCGCCTGGGCGTCGATTACATGGCGGCGGCCGGGTACAAGCCGTCGGAATCGTTGGCCCTGTGGCGCGCCATGGCTGAAGGACGGCAGTCGGGGACGCCGGAGTTCGCCTCAACCCACCCGTCGGACCAGACCCGTTTGATGCAACTTCAGCAGTATATTGCCAGCCGCGGTTGGAACTGACGGGGATAAAACATAAAATCCTGCGCGAGGACGAAATGGCCGCTTGCCCCCGACGGCGAGGCCCGCTAGAGAACCGCCCTCGCGCAGAGATGTGCAGCCTTAGCTCAGCTGGTTAGAGCGCCGGTTTGTGGAGCCGGAGGTCCTCAGTTCAATCCTGAGAGGCTGTACCATTCTCCCTCGAATCGCTTCTTGCGATAGTCGAGGGAGAAGTATGACGATGACGTCGCCGGCGTGGGATCCCCAGCAATACAACCGTTTCGAGCGCCAGCGTGATCGCGCGGCCATCGATCTGTTGTCGCAGCTTCCAGACGATCTGGACCCGCATGAGATCTGGGACATCGGTTGCGGCACGGGCCAGCATGCGGCCCTGTTGAAACGGCGCTGGCCGGACGCGCGGGTGCATGGGCTGGATTCGAGCGCCGCCATGCTGGAGCAGGCGCGGGGCCTGCCCGATGATGTGGACTGGGTGCAGGGCGACCTTGAGGCCTGGAAGCCCGCCGCCCCGGTGGATCTGATCCTGGCCAACGCCTCGCTGCAGTGGGCGCCGGATCATGCGGAGCTGTTTCGGCGGCTGACCGAGGCGCTGGCGCCGGATGGGGTGCTGGCGGTGCAGATGCCGATGGCCTGGGAGACGCGGCACCACACCCTGATGCGCCAGACAGCGGCGGACGGCCCGTGGAGCGCGCGCCTGAAGGGCGTGGACACCATCCAGCCGCTGCTGGCGGCCGAGGCCTATTACGACGCAGTGGCGGACCTGTGCGAGGAGGTCGACGTCTGGTCGACGACCTATCTCCACGTCTTGGACGGCGAGAACGCCGTGCTGGAGTGGATGAAGGGCACGGCCCTCAGGCCTTATCTGACCGCGCTTTGCGAAGACCCAGCCAACCGCGACGCCTTTCTGGCGTGCCTGGCTCAGGTGTTGGGCGAGGCGTTTCCACGACGTCCTGAGGGAAGGACTCTTCTGCCATTTCCTCGACTGTTTCTTCTGGCGCGCCGGTCCGGCGACGGCGATGCAGGGTCTCGACCGATCCGTTGAGACTGTCGAGGGCCGCGCGGGCGGCCTCATACCCAGCCGCGACGCCGGGTTCATAGGCTTTCCAGTCGCGGATATCCACGCCGTCGAGCGTGGGCAGGATCAGCAGGTCCGTCTCGGCGCGGGCCTGCATCCGTTCGGCCTCGCTGGACAGGGTGGCCGAACGCATCAGGATCGAGACGATCGGGGGGCCGCGCTTCCACGCGCCCGACAGGATCCAGCGCCACCAGGAGGGAGGATCCTCCAGAGCCTTGGGGTCGACGCCGCGTGACTGCGATACGTCGACGCCGACCACGGGGCCTCTGTTAAGCCGCCGCATGACGTCGCTGGGGAAGTTCCGCAGCACGGCGCCGTCGACCAGCACCTGACCGTTCATCACCACGGGCGGCATGACGCCGGGCAGGGAGATGGAGGCGCGCAGGGCGTGACGCAGCATGCCTTCGCGATGCACCTCCAGCTTGCCCGAGGTCAGATTGGTCGAGACGGCGAAGAAGGGCAGCAGCATGTCCTCCATCTGCACATCGCCGAAGGCCTCCTTCATCAGCGCCTTGACCTTGCGAGCGTGTGTCATGGCGATAATGGGCGGCGCGATGTCGGCCAGGGGATCGGCCAGGACGAAGGCCTGTCGGATGTGATGCTCCAACTCTTCGTCCGACCAGCCCAGGGCGGGCCCCGCGGCGATGACCGCCCCCATGGAAGCCCCGCCGATGAAGTCGATGGGCGTGCCCGCCTCGCGCAGAGCCTTCAGCGCGCCGATGTGGGCGTAGGCGCGGGCGCCGCCGCCGGACAGCACCACGCCCACGGCCGAGCCGGTGATCAGGCGCGCGATCCGCGCCGTGTCGTCGAACAGGCCTTCGACCGCGTGGAACCAGCGGCCGGGCTTTAGCGCGTCCAGCCAGGCGCGGGTGTTGCTGGGGCGCGGCATCCGCGGGTCGCGCAGCAGGATCAGATCGGTGCGCTGGCCTGCGTCGTCCCAGTCGTCGGCGACCGGCGGGGCAGGGGGCGGCGGCCGGTCGGCGGCCCCGACCAGGAACAGCCGGTCCACCTGGCGCGCGCACAGGGCGGCCCAGTTCGGTTCGTCCGTCTCGGCGACGTAGAGGACGTAGTCGTGGGCGTCTTCAACCCGAGAGAACCATTCGGCGGCCGAGGCCAGGGCCGAGCTGTCGATGACGTGGCAGGTGCTGCCCTGGGCCTCGATCGCGCGGGCCACGCGCTCGACGAAGGCGCGGATCGGCCTGTCGCGGGCCGAGACGAAGCCGAAGACGTTCGGTTCCGCGCCGCCGCTGCGCTCGCGGGCGCGGCTCAGCATGATCTGGCCCAGCTCGGACATCAGCATGGGGTCGTTGCGCGCGGCGTCGAAGAAGGCTTCGCGCGGCAGGGCCAGAACGTCGCTGTCGCGCAGGGCGACCACGTCCGACATGTGGGAGGTGCCCGCCAGCATGGCCAGTTCGCCGACCGGCTCGCCGGGTTTGATGACGGCGGCCATCTGCGGAACCCGCGCGTCGTCGCGGCGGAAGACGCCCAGACGCCCGGCGCGCAGAAGATAGAGGGTGTCGGCCGGATCGCCGACCGAGAACAGCCGCTCGCCTCGCGTCAGGGCGAACCAGCTGGCGCGGCTGTCCCGCGCGTCCTCGAAGGCGCGTGACAGGGCGGCGGCGAGCGTGTCCGGTCGAAGCGGGGCCATGAAGGGGAGATATAGCGGATTTCGCCTTCGGTGAACCGAACGGCTTCCCCCCGAGGCGGAAGCCTCCTAAACCTTGGGCATGCCCAAGCTGATTTCCGCCGTCGATCGCAACAGTCCTGCTTTCAAAACGCTGGATGCGCACAATCGCGCCCTGCGGGACGAGCTTTATGAAAAGGTCGCCAAGGCCGCGCGAGGCGGCTCTGACGCCAGCCGCGAGCGCCATGTGGCGCGTGGCAAGCTGTTGCCGCGCGACCGGGTCGAGCGCCTGCTGGACCCCGGCTCGCCGTTCCTAGAGGTCGGCCAACTGGCCGCCAACGGCATGTATCGCGACGAAGCCCCCGGCGCGGGCATGATCTGCGGCGTTGGCCGGGTGTCGGGCCGCGAGGTGATGATCGTCGCCAACGACCCGACGGTGAAGGGCGGCGCCTACTTCCCCATGACGGTGAAGAAGCATCTGCGGGCGCAGGAGATCGCCGAGCAGAACAACCTGCCGTGCGTCTATCTGGTCGATTCCGGCGGGGCCAACCTGCCGCACCAAGCCGAGGTGTTTCCGGATCGCGATCATTTCGGCCGCATCTTCTTCAATCAGGCGCGGATGAGCGCGCGCTCGATCCCGCAGATCGCCTGCGTCATGGGATCGTGCACGGCGGGCGGCGCCTATGTGCCGGCCATGTCGGACGAGACGGTGATCGTGCGTAATCAGGGCACCATCTTCCTGGCCGGTCCGCCGCTGGTGAAGGCCGCGACCGGCGAGGTCATCTCGGCCGAGGAACTGGGCGGCGCCGAAACCCACGGCCGCAAGTCCGGCGTGGTCGACCATGTGGCCGAGAACGACGAGCACGCGCTGGAGATCGTTCGCTCCATCGTCGCCAATCTGAACACGACCAAGCCCCAGCCGCTGGACGTGCGCGAGCCGCGCGCCCCCGCCTATGATCCGGCCGAACTGTACGGGATCATTCCTGAGGACGTCCGCGCCCCCTATGACGTGCGCGAGGTCATCGCCCGCATCGTCGACGGCTCGGAACTGGACGAGTTCAAGGCGCTGTACGGCACGTCGCTGGTGTGCGGCTTCGCCCGCATCTGGGGTCAGCCGGTGGCCATCCTGGCCAACAACGGCGTGCTGTTCTCGGAAAGCGCCCAGAAGGGCGCGCACTTCATCGAACTGGCCTGCAAGCGCAAAATCCCGCTGCTGTTCCTGCAGAACATCTCGGGCTTCATGGTCGGCGGCAAGTATGAAGCCGAGGGAATCGCCAAGCACGGCGCCAAGCTGGTCACGGCCGTCGCCTCGGCTGAGGTGCCCAAGTTCACCGTCCTGATCGGCGGGTCGTTCGGCGCGGGCAACTACGGCATGTGCGGCCGGGCCTACAGCCCGCGGTTCCTCTTCACCTGGCCCAACAGCCGCATCAGCGTCATGGGCGGCGAGCAGGCGGCCAGCGTTCTGGCTACCGTCCACCGCGACGCGGACACATGGACCCCGGATGAAGCCGAGGCCTTCAAGGCGCCGATCCGCCAGAAGTATGAGGACGAGGGCAACCCCTATTACGCCACCGCCCGCCTGTGGGACGACGGGGTCATCGATCCGGCCCAGACGCGCGACGTTCTGGGCCTGGCCATCAGCGCTTCGTTGAACGCCCCGATCCCGGAGACGACCTTCGGCGTGTTCCGGATGTAAGGCAATAAATTGCACGGTGTTCAAAAAACGACTTGAAGCCGGATCGCGCGGCTGAGAGTGTCGCGTCGGCGATCTCGATGTGGGATCAGAATCTGCACGACAAGGACAGTGACATGAAGAAAACTGCAGCTCTCATCGCCCTGACCGCGCTGCTCGCGGCCTGCGGATCGCAGGCCGATTCCAAGGCCCCGGCGACGGTCGAAGCCGCGTCTGAGGCTGCGACGCCGCAGACCGAGCCGGTCTCTGCGGCTGAAGAGGCGGCCGCGCGGACGGGCGAGCCGTCCGAAGCGGTCTTCCCGGTCGGCTATCGCGGCAACTGGGACTATAGCGACGACGGCTGCGCCAAGGACGAGAGCGGCACGCGCTTCGTCATCACGGCCAATGAGATCAAGGGTTATGAGGACACCTCCAAGCTGGTGGCTCTGGAGACTTTGGAAGGCGAAGGCGACGCCATCCGCGTGGTTCTGGAGAACCAGTCGTCGGACGGCGACCAGACCCTCGTCCAGACCCTGCGCCTGTCGCCGGTGGCGGGCGTCTCGCTGCGCGTCGAGCAGGACGGCAAGACCGTTCGCGCCAACCGCTGCGATCCTGTTTAATCGCCTTCTTCCCCAGCGAGGGGGAGAATGATGACGTTTGAAGCGTTCTATCGGCCAAGGAGCCCATCATGACTGACCAAAAGCCGACCGAAGAAGAGCTGAACGCTCTGGACATCACCGACGCCGAGGCGGCGGAGATGAACGCCATCGCCCACCCCTTCGTCGCCGATGCGGCGCCGGACGCCAACGACGACCTGGTGCAGATCGACGCCACCGCCGACGGCGTGGTCTTCGTCACCATCAACCGTCCCGAGAAGAAGAACGCCTTCGACGCGGCGACCATCGCCGCCCTCTATGAGGCGTTCGAGACCCTGCACGGCGCCGACAAGGTGCGCGTAGTCTTCATTCGCGGCGCGGGCGGGACGTTCAGCGCGGGTGCAGACCTGAACTGGATGCGTTCGGCGGCCGACTGGTCCGAGAGCGACAACCGCGACGACGCCATGGGCCTGGCGAAGATGCTGAAGGCCCTGCACGACGTGCCGGCCCTGACAGTGGCCCTGGTCGAGGGCGCGGCCATGGGCGGCGGGGCGGGCATCGTCGCCGCCTGCGACATGGCCGTGGCCGTCGGAGGGACGCGCTTCGCCTTCTCGGAGGTCAAGCTGGGCCTGATTCCGGCGACCATCGCCCCCTATGTCATCGAGGCGGTCGGCGCGCGCCGCGCGCGCCAGCTGTTCCTGACGGCCAATATCTTCGACGCCGACTACGCCGCCCATGCGGGGCTGATCGACATGGTCCTGCCTGAAGGTTCGGTAGACGAGTTCATCTCCATGCTGACCGACAGCCTGTCGGCCAATGCGCCGGGCGCCATGGGCGACGCCAAGCGCCTGGTGAACGACGTGGCGGGCGAAGAGATCGACAACCGCCTGCTGGAAGAGACCGCCAAGCGCATCGCCCGCGCCCGCGTCTCGGCCGAGGGCCAGGAAGGCGTCCGCGCCTTCCTCGACAAGCGCGCGCCGAACTGGGCGCAATAAGGTAGCCTGATGTTCAAGTCCGTCCTGGTCGCCAATCGCGGCGAGATCGCCTGCCGCGTCTTCCGCACCGCCCGCCGCATGGGCCTGCGCACCATCGCCGTCTATTCCGAGGCCGACGCTGACGCACTGCACGTGCGTGAGGCCGATGAAGCGGTGCTGATCGGTCCGGCGGCGGCGCGCGAGTCCTATCTGGATGCGGCCAAGGTGCTGGCGGCGGCCAAGGCGACGGGGGCGGAGGCCATCCACCCGGGCTACGGCTTCCTGTCCGAGAACGCCGACTTCGCCGAGGCCGTGGCGGCGGCAGGGCTAGTCTGGATCGGCCCCAAGCCGTCCTCGATCCGCGCCATGGGCCTGAAGGACGCGGCCAAGAAGCTGATGATCGAGGCGGGCGTGCCCGTCACCCCCGGCTATCAGGGCGAGGACCAGTCGCTGGAGACCCTGAACGCCGAGGCGAACCGCATCGGCTTCCCGGTCCTGATCAAGGCGGTCGCGGGCGGCGGCGGCAAGGGGATGCGCAAGGTCGACCGCGCCGAGGACTTCGCAGAGGCTTTGGCGTCGGCCCAGCGCGAGGGCCAGTCGTCCTTCGGCGATCCGCGCGTCCTGATCGAAAGCTACATCACCCGCCCGCGCCATATCGAGGTGCAGGTCTTCGGCGACAGCCACGGCAACGTCGTCCACCTGCATGAGCGCGACTGCTCGCTGCAGCGCCGCCACCAGAAGGTGATCGAAGAGGCCCCGGCGCCCGGAATGGATCAGGCCACGCGCGACGCCGTCACCGCCGCCGCCGTCCGCGCCGCCAAGGCCGTGGACTATCAGGGCGCAGGCACCATCGAGTTCATCGCGGACGCCTCTGACGGGCTGAAGGCCGACCGCATCTGGTTCATGGAGATGAACACCCGACTTCAGGTCGAACACCCGGTGACCGAGAGCATCACCGGCGTCGATCTGGTCGAATGGCAGCTGCGCGTCGCGGCGGGGCAGCCCATTCCACTGGCGCAAGCCGACATTCCGATGAAGGGCTGGGCCATGGAGGCCCGCCTCTATGCCGAAGACCCGGCCAACGGCTTCCTGCCGTCGATCGGGCGGCTGGATCACTTCGTCATGCCCGACGACATCCGCGTCGACACCGGCGTGATGCAGGGCGGCGAGGTCAGCCAGTTCTACGACCCCATGATCGCCAAGCTGATCGTCCACGAAGACACGCGCGAGGTCGCTGCCGCCCGTCTGGCCGACGCCTGCCGCGAGGTCGAGGTCTGGCCGGTGAAGACTAACGCGGGCTTCATGGCGCGTTGTCTGGACCATCCGCGCTTTGTCGAAGGCGACGTGGACACCGGCTTCATCGCGGCGGAGGAGGGGGCGCTGATCGCCCCGGCTCAGGTTTCCGTCCGCGCCCTGGCCGCTGCGGCGGGACAGATCGGGCTGGAGGCGGACGCCGCCGCCTTCGACGCGCCGGACAATGTGCTGGCGCCTGCCCGTGCGGGCTTGTTCGGCTTCCGCCTGAACGCGGCGCCGCAGGCGCATACGGCGGTCCACCATGACGGCGCGGCGCACGCCCTGACCCTGACCGGCGAGCCGGGCTGGTATGGGCGTTCTTCCAGCTTCACCGTGAGCGGCGAATTCGGCTCGGCTCAGATCTATGGCGAGCCGGGCGTGGTCGTGGTCGACGGCGAGGTCGTCAGCACCCTGTCGCCGGACGCCGGACGGGTGCTGGTGTTCGACGGCGGCGACGTGGTCGAGTTTCACCGCCGCAAGTCCAGCGGTCCGGCGGGCGGTTCCGCCTCCGACGGCGGCCTGCGCGCCCCCATGCCGGGCAAGATCGTCGCCGCGCCCGCCAAGGCCGGGGACAAGGTGGCCAAGGGCCAGCCGGTCGTCGTGCTGGAGGCCATGAAGATGGAGCACGCCCTGACCGCGCCCTTCGACGGCGTGGTATCTGAGTTCAACGTCGCCGTCGGCGATCAGGTCACGGACGGCGCGGTTCTGGCTGTGGTGAAGGCCGAGGGCGCGGGCGAATGATCCTTGCGGCGATGATGGCGACGGCGCTTCTGGGCGCTGATCTGAGCGATATGCCGGCGGCCTCGGCGGCGGACCTTCAGTGCATGGGCCTGCTGGCGGTGGCGATCGACGATCCGGCCGCCTCGGATGCGGTCAAGCAGCAGTATACGGGCGGCATGATGTATTATCTGGGCCGTCTGGAAGGCCGTGATCCCGCGCGCAACTGGATCGGGCGGATGCTGGAATATACGGACTCCACCCCGGTCCAGCAGGTGCGTTCGCACAGCCAGCGGTGCGGACAGGAACTGATCGCCAAGGGGCAGGAAATCTTCACCCAACTGGATCGCCAGCCCTGAGCCGGGCTGGCCTTCGTGGCGTCGGATGACTAGTTGGGCTTCATGCCCCTGCACATGATCAAGCTCTGCGTCGGCGTGGCCGAGGTCGAGACGCTGGAAGCGAACGCGGCCCGGTCCGACTGGCGCATCGTCCACACCCGCATGACGCCCAAGCGCGCCGCCGAGATCGAGGACGGCGGCTCGCTGTACTGGGTCATGAAAGGCTCTGTGACCTGTCGCCAGCGCATCCTCGAGATCACGACCATAGGCGAGGGCAAGGCCAGCCGGTGTGAGATCAAGCTCGACAGCCAGGTCATCCGCACTGCGCCCCTGGCCCGGCGACCGTTTCAGGGCTGGCGCTATTTCGAGAAGGACGTGCCGCCGGACCTGTCGGTGGCCGAGCCGACGGACCTGCCGCCTGACCTGGCGCGCGAGCTGCGCGAGCTGGGCGCCTGGTAGGCGCCTGAATCGGCCGGAAAATCGATTGACCCGCGCCTGCGCGCGTGGCTGTTGCGGCGTCCGATGGTCCAGTCCCTGTTCAGCTTCCATAATCGCGCCACCCTGTCCGAGCTGTTGAAGCTGGCCTGGCCGGTCGTGCTGGCGCGTCTGGGCATCATGACCATGGGCCTGACCGACGCCATCGTCGTCGGCCACTACGCCAGCCGCGAGCTGGCTTACCACTCCCTGGCCTGGGCGCCGTCCTCGGTCGTGCTGACCACGGCGGTCGGCCTGATGATGGGCGTGCAGGTCATGACCGCCCGTCTGCTGGGCGAGGGGCGCGGCGATGAGGTCGGCGCGGTCCTGCGTCGCGGCATGACCTACGCCCTGCAGATCGGTTTTGTCGCCATGATCGGCCTGCTGCTGCTGGGGCCGTTCGGCCTGGTGCACATGGGGCTGGAGGACGGCCTGGGCGAGGGCGCGACGCCTGCCCTGATGGTCTTCGCCCTGTCGATGCCGGCCTATCTGATTTCGATTTGCGCCCTGTTCTTCCTTGAAGGACTGCATCGGCCCAAGGCGGGCATGGTGGCCATGTGGGTGGCCAATGCGGTCAACCTGGCGCTGAACCTGCTGCTGGTGCCGGACATCCTGGGCATCGGCTTGGACGGCGCCGTGGCCTCGGCCTGGGCGACGTTCGGCGCGCGGGCGGCGCTGGCGATCTTCCTGGTCATCTTCATTCTGCGCCTGCCCGAAGCGCGCGCCTGGGGCGTGTTCAACAAGCCCAAGCGCGACAAGGCGGTTGAAAGCCAGCAGATCAAGGTCGGTCTCGGCGGCGGCGCGTCCAACTTCATCGAGGTCGGGGCCTTCGCGGCCATGACCCTGTTCGCCGGCCAATTGGGCGCGGCCGAGACCGCCAGCTGGGCCGTGGTCATCAACGTCTCCGCCATCGTCTTCATGGTGCCCATGGGCCTGTCGTCGGCGACGGCGGTGCTGGTCGGCCGCAGCTACGGCGGCGGCGATCGAGCGGGCGTCATCCGGGGCGGCCTGGCGGGCGTCGGCGTTGTGACGGTGTTGGCCTTCATCATCGCCATCGGCCTGTGGCTGACCGCACCGCTTGTGGTCGGCGCCTATACGACGGACCCGGCGATCCTGGCCATCGCGGCCCCGGCCTTGGCGCTGGCGACTCTGTTCTTCGTCGCCGACGCCCAGCAGGTGGTCGCCGCCCAGGCGAACCGCGCGGCGGGCGACGTGGTGTGGCCGACGCTGATGCACCTGCTGTCCTATGGTTTCATCATGATCCCGCTGGGCTGGTTCCTGGCGCATCGGATGGGCGTGGACGGCCTGGTCTGGTCGGTGATCGTCGCCAGCCTGATCTCGGGCGCGCTGCTGACCGGGCGGTTCGTGCGGATCGCGCGGCGTCTGCCGACGGCAAGGGCGACGCCTGTCTCATAGGCGTCCGGCCCATAAAAGGTGACGACTGGGTTTGCGCCCTCTATATCCGACGCCTCCCTGTCAGACGTTGGAAGATCATGTCCCGCATCCTCATCACCTCGGCGCTGCCCTACATCAACGGCATCAAGCACCTGGGGAATCTGGCCGGGTCGATGTTGCCCGCCGATGTGTGGGCGCGCTTCATGCGGGCGCGCGGCCATGACGTCCTCTATGTCTGCGCCACCGATGAGCACGGCACCCCGGCTGAATTGGCCGCCGCCGCCGCCGGTCAGGACGTCCGCACCTATTGCGACGAGCAGCATCAGGTTCAGAAGAAGGCCGCCGACGCCTTCAGCCTGTCGTTCGACATCTTCGGCCGCAGCTCCAACGCCCCGAACACTCGCTTGACCCAGCACTTCGCCAAGGTGCTGGAAGAGCGCGGCCTGATCGAGGAGCGCGTCGACCGGATGATCTATTCGATCGACGACGCCCGCTTTCTGCCCGACCGCTATGTCGAGGGCACCTGCCCGCATTGCGCTTATGAAAAGGCGCGCGGCGACCAGTGCGACAACTGCGGCCGCCTGCTGGACCCGACCGATCTGATCAATCCCTATTCGGCGGTGTCGGGCAGCCGCAATCTGGAGGTTCGCGACACGCGGCACCTCTATCTGCTGCAGACCAAGATCGCCGATGACGTGCGCGCCTGGGTCGACGCCCGCTCGCCCAGTGGCAGCCGCTGGCGCGCTCCATCGCCTATAAGCATCTGGACGAAGGCCTGATCGACCGCGGCATCACCCGCGACTTGAAATGGGGCGTGCCGGTCGTCGGTCCCGACGGCGGTCCGCGTCCGGGCATGGAGGGCAAGGTCTTCTACGTCTGGTTCGACGCCCCATCGAATACATCGGCGCGACCGAGGAATGGGCGGAGCAGACGGGCGGAAACTGGCGTTCGTGGTGGCGTCTGGACGAGGGCGCCGAAGACGTGCGCTACGTCCAGTTCATGGGCAAGGACAACGTCGCCTTCCACACCGTCAGCTTCCCGGCGACCATCCTCGGCTCGGGCGAGCCGTGGAAGACGGTCGATCAGCTCAAGGCCTTCAACTGGCTGAACTGGTACGGCGGCAAGTTCTCGACCAGCATGGGCCGGGGCGTCTTCATGGATCAGGCGCTGGAGCTGCTGCCCGCCGACTACTGGCGCTGGCACCTGACGGCCTATGGGCCGGAGCATTCGGATGCGGCCTTCACCTGGGAGCAGTTCCAGTCGACGACGAATAAGGATCTGGCCGACGTGCTGGGCAACTTCGTCAACCGCATCGTCAAGTTCACGGAATCCAAGTTCGACGGCGTCGCGCCCGAGGGCGGTGAACCGGGCGCGCTGGAAGAGAAGCTGGCGGCTGACGTCAAGGCGGCCCTGGCCAGCCTGACCTATGAGTTCGAGGCCATGGAGTTCCGCAAGGCGGCCCAGGCGGCGCGCGCCCTGTGGGTGCTGGGCAACGAATATCTTCAGGAAGCCGCCCCCTGGACGGCGCTGAAGACGGATCGCGAACGCGCCGCCGTGGTGGTGCGCACCGGCCTGTCGCTGGTCGCCCTGTTCGCCCGCGTCACCGCGCCCTTCATGCCCGAGGCGGCGGCTCGCATCGCCGCCACGGTGGGCGGGACCGACCTGTCGTGGCCGGACGTCGAGGGCGATGTGCTGAATCTCGTTCCCGCCGGGCAAGCGGTCGCCGCCGCCCAGGTGCTGTTCGCCAAGATCGAGGACGCTCAGGTCGCCGAGTGGACCGAACGTTTCGGCGGCGCCGAAGGGTGAGCGCCGGGGCTATGCTCCCTGCCTTGAATGCGGTGTCGTCGGATCGGCGCGCCGCCGTTCGCGAACGCCTGCTGCGGACCGGCCGCGCCCAGGTTGAGGGCATACTGACCGAGCCCTCGGCCGCCGCGCTGTATGATCTGGCGCGTGAGGCGGATTACAACGTCGTGACGCGGAGGGGGACCGGCCATGTCGACCTGCCATCTGCGTGGCTGGCGTCTCTTCAGCCGGATCAGAAGCGTGGACTGGGAGAGGCGATCCAGAAGTCGGCGGCGGCGGATTTCCAGTATCTGTACGACAACTATCCGGTGTTCGACCGGGTGCAGGACGGTCTTGCCGAGGCGCCTTGGCGAGCCCTGGCGGCCTTCCTGAATGGCGATGACTTTCTGGGCTGATGCGAGAGCTGACGGGAGAAGAGCGCATCGCCATGGCCGACATGCAGGTGACGCGTTATCGCGCGGGGCACTTCCTGACCGAGCATGACGATCACGCCGAAGGGAAGAACCGTTACTTCGCCTATGTGCTGAACCTGACGCCTGGTTGGCGGATCGACTGGGGCGGGCTGCTGGCCTTCCATGGCGAGGACGGCAATGTGGCCGAGGCCTTCACGCCGCGCTTCAACACGCTGAACCTGTTGCGGGTGCCGACGCCGCATTCGGTGACGCAGGTGGCGCTGTCCGCCGGCGGCGATCGGATTTCGATCACGGGTTGGTTGCGTGGTCGCTGAGGCGATGGCCTGAACATGAGAAAGGCCCGGATCGCTCCGGGCCTTTCGTATTTCAGGAGGCGGGTTGAGCAGGCTCGACCGTCTGCGGCGGCGGATCGCGTCGTTCGCGACCGCCGGGTAGGGCGTGAGGCGTGTGCGAATCCGCGCCCTTGCCCGTGTGCTTCATATGCTTGGCCTGCTCCTCTGCGCCGATGGCGAGGAAGGCCGGCGCCGAGGCGTTGAACTGATCGGCATGGCCGGTGCGGACGATCACCGAACGCCCGCCGTCCCAGATCATGTGCAAGGCGACGTAGAGAACGATGGCCAGGCCGACATAGGCGATCCAGCGATAGCGGTTCAGCAGCTTGGCGATGAAGGTGGCCGCCAGACCCATCAGAGCGATCGACAGGATCAGGCCGAACACCATGATCCAGGGATGTTCGTGACTGGCGCCGGCCACGGCCAGGACGTTGTCCAGGCTCATGGTCAGGTCGGCGATCATGATCTGGATCAGGGCGGCGCCGAAGGTCTTGCGCTTCAGGCCCAACTCTTCGGGCGAGGGGCCGCCGCCGTGTTCGATGGCCATGGCGCGCTCGATCTCGGCCTCGGCCTCGGCCTGGTCGTGGGTGGCCTGCTCGCGCAGCTCCCGCCACATCTTCCAGCACACCCACAGCAGCAGGAAGCCCCCGGCCAGCAGCAGGCCGACGATGGCCAGCAGCTGGACGGTGATGAGCGCAAGCCCGATGCGCATGACGACGGCGGCGGCCAGGCCGATCAGGATGGCCTTGCGGCGCTGTTCCTGGGGCAGGGCGGCGGCGGCGAGGCCCACGGCGACGGCGTTGTCGCCGGCCAGGACCAGATCGATCATCAGCACCTTGCCGAGGGCGGAGGCCTGACTGATCAGTTCGGGGTTCGAGAGGAAGTCCATGTCGGACTCTTAGAACTCGACAGCCCCCGCGCCAAGACGCCGCAGGGGCGAGTTGACGCGGGGGATCAGTTCCTAGCTCGCTCTGCCCTGGGCGCGGGCGGCTTCATACAGGGCGATGGCGGCGGCGTTGGAGACGTTCAGACTCTCGAAACCGCCGGGCATGGGGATGCGGGCCATGGCTTCGCAGTGTTCAGCCACCAGGCGGCGCACGCCGTCGCCTTCCGAGCCCATGACGATGACGGTCGGTCGGGCGTCCAGCGCCTGTTCCAGCGTCAGATCCGATTCGCCGTCCATGCCGATGGCGCGCCAGCCGTAGTCGGCCAGCTTCTCCAGCGCGCGGCTGAGATTCGTCACGCGGGCGCACGGCAGGCGTTCGGTCGCGCCGGCCGAGGCCTTGGCCAGGGCGCCGGCCAGGGCGGGGGAGTGGCGGTCCTGCACCACGATGCCGCGCGCGCCGAAGGCCAGGGCCGAGCGGAAGATGGCGCCGACGTTCTGGGGGTCGGTCAGCTGATCCAGCATGACGATGACGCCTTCAGCGGGTTCGGCCAGATCTTCCAGGGCGACGCCTTCCAGCGGCTGGACCTTAAAGGCCATGCCCTGGTGCACCGCCCCGGCGGGCAGCATCCGGCCCAGGGCGACAGAATCAACCACTTCGATTCGGTGGCCGTTCGCCAGATTCTCGCGCTGAATCTCTTCGGCGCGGTCTTCCGTGACCATCAGGCGGCCGCTTCCGCGGCGCGCGGGATTCGCCAAAGCGGCCAAAACCGGATGGCGTCCCCAAAGAAAATTATCGGCGTCCGGGCGCGAACGAGCCGGTTTTCGCTCTGTCTCACCGCCGCCGCGTCCTTGCGTGGCGGGCGTTTGAGGCCGATCCAGACGGCCTTCCCCCCTCTTTTGGAAAGATTGTTTTTTACCGGTTTTCCGGTCGTTGCGTTCTCGAAATGACGACACTATAAGACGGCCTCCGATTTGGGCCCCAGGGCTTTCGGTTCAGGCGCTTCCTCTACTGCAGGCGTCGCCCGACAGCGAAGGCTTTCGTCGCGGAATGATCGAAAGATTGTTTCCGGCGTTTCCAGACCGGCATTGACATAAGGCGCGCTGGGGGAATGTCCCGAGCGGCAAAGGGGGCGGACTGTAAATCCGCTGCGTAAGCTTCGCAGGTTCGAGTCCTGCTTCCCCCACCACGCGCCTTCAATGCCTGACGGGCCGGGAGTCCAGATAGGAATCGGGTGCGGAACCGTCGCTCTTCAATCGAAGGGCGGTGCAACCGCATTCTTCGTGCGGGTATAGCACAATGGTAGTGCAGCAGCCTTCCAAGCTGAGGATGTCGGTTCGATCCCGTCTACCCGCTCCAGGTTTATTGAACTGAGCACAAGCGCCCCTCCGCTCCGGACCCGGGCCACAGGAGTTTGGCCATGGCCAAGGAAAAGTTCGAACGCACGAAGCCGCACGTGAACATCGGCACGATCGGTCACGTTGACCACGGCAAGACGACGCTGACGGCGGCGATCTCGATGACGCTGGCGAAGGCCGGCGGCGGCAAGGCGATGAACTACGCCGACATCGACAACGCGCCGGAAGAAAAAGCGCGCGGCATCACGATCAACACGTCGCACGTCGAGTATGAGACGGCCAACCGTCACTATGCGCACGTCGACTGCCCGGGCCACGCCGACTACGTGAAGAACATGATCACGGGCGCGGCTCAGATGGACGGCGCGATCCTGGTGTGCTCGGCCGCTGACGGCCCGATGCCGCAGACCCGCGAGCACATCCTGCTGTCGCGTCAGGTCGGCGTTCCGGCGCTGGTGGTGTTCCTGAACAAGGTCGACATGGTCGACGACGAGGAGCTGCTGGAGCTGGTCGAGATGGAAGTGCGCGAGCTGCTGAGCTCGTACCAGTTCCCGGGCGACGACATCCCGGTGGTCAAGGGCTCGGCCCTGGCCGCGGTGGAAGATCGCGACCCGCACATCGGCGCCGAGCGCGTTCTGGAGCTGATGGCGGCGGTCGACAGCTACATCCCGCAGCCGGAACGTCCGATCGACATGCCGTTCCTGATGCCGGTGGAAGACGTGTTCTCGATCTCGGGCCGCGGCACCGTGGTGACGGGTCGCGTCGAGCGCGGCGTCGTCAAGGTCGGTGAAGAAGTCGAAATCGTCGGCATCCGTCCGGTTCAGAAGACGACCTGCACGGGCGTCGAAATGTTCCGCAAGCTGCTGGACCAGGGCCAGGCCGGCGACAACGTGGGCGTGCTGCTGCGCGGCACCAAGCGTGAAGACGTCGAGCGCGGCCAGGTGCTGTGCAAGCCGGGTTCGATCACCCCGCACACCAAGTTCGTGGCTGAAGCCTACATCCTGAACAAGGAAGAAGGCGGCCGTCACACGCCGTTCTTCACGAACTACCGCCCGCAGTTCTACTTCCGCACGACGGACGTGACCGGCATCGTGCGCCTGAAGGAAGGCGTCGAGATGATCATGCCGGGCGACAACGCCGAGCTGGACGTCGAGCTGATCACGCCGATCGCGATGGAAGAGAAGCTGCGCTTCGCCATCCGTGAAGGCGGCCGCACCGTCGGCGCCGGCGTCGTGGCCAAGATCGTCGAGTAATCGACGTCAGAATGGGCGAGGGCCTCGGTCCTCGCCAGTTCGACAGTAAGAGTAAGCGTAAGCGTACCGGCCTCAAGCAGCGCGAAAGCGCGGTAGGCCGCAGTAAAGCGTAACAGAGCGGCCCCCGGAGCGATCCGGGGGCCGTTTTGCTTTCAGTCGTTCGGCGCGCCGGTCGCGGGATCGGTTTCCGTGCGGCCGGAGTTGCTGCTGCCCTCGGCGCCCTTGGGCTCCGTAGCTGGGCGAGGCGGACTGCCCTCCTTGTCGGGACGCTGGTTCTCGTTCTCGGTTTCGCGGCTCTTGGGGCGTGGTTTCGTCATATGGACCTCCTGAAGGAGTTCAATGCGGCATGGGCGGCGAAGCTCCGATCTTTTGTGCAAGGCGCCGAACGCTAACCCGGCCTCAAGGGCTTGGCCGTATGAGCGGGCGTTGGAACGGGACTTGCTGGGAACGTTCCGAAGGGAGCGTCATGTCGGGACCACTATCAGTAGAAATCCGCAACCTCGCCGAGCTGTCGGCCGAGGAGGGCGTCCAATGGAACAGGTGGGCGCGTGCGGACCCGGATCTGAGCAGCCCGTATTTCCGTTGGGAGTTCGCACGGACGGCCGGGCCGATCTGTCCCGGTTCGGCTGTCGCCGTCTTCAAACGGGACGGGCGCGTCGTCGGCTATTATCCGCATCAGCGCCGGGGCGGGACGGTTCAGCCTCTGGCCGCGCCCATGAACGACTATCATGGCGTCATTGGTCCGCGTGACGACAAGCCTTCGATGCAGGAGGCGGCGGCCCTGATCGGCGCGCCCCGCTTCGCCGCCGCCGCCTGGATCGGCGAGGCGCCGCAGACGATGCGGCGCAATCACAGCGTGGTCTCCGTGGTGCCTGAGGAGGGCGGATTCGACGCCTGGTACGCCCGGCGTCGGAAGGCCTTCCCGAAATATTTTAAGGACAAGGAGCGCTCTCGTCGTGGTCTGGACGGTGCGTTCAGAGCGGTCGAGATCGAGATCGGGCTGCATGACCACGCCTTGCTCAAACGCCTGATCATCGAGAAGAGCGAACAGTACCGGCGCACGGGACATCATGACATCTTCGCCTGCGGGTGGACGGAACAGGTGCTTCACGCCCTAATGGACTGCCAGGGCGAGGACGGCTTCGGCGCCTCCATGGCTGTGCTGCGCGTGGACGGGCGGGTTGTCGCCATGGAGTATTCCATGCACGCCGGGCGTCATTTCCACCTGTGGTTCCCGGTCTATGAGCAGGAGGTCGCGCGCTGGTCGCCCGGCATCGTGCTGACGCAGGAGACGATCCGGCTGGGCTCGGAACGCGGCTATCGCATCTTCGATTATGGCGTCGGCGTCGGCGGCAACTACAAGAAATACTACGACGACGGGGGCCTTGTGACCGCCGAAGGCGTTGTGGCTCGACCAGGCGTCGGCAACGCGGTGTGCGCGACGGCCAGCGTGGCCCTGGGCGTGCTCGGTCACGCGCGGGCGGGCCGGCTGCGTCTCAGCACGCGGCGGCGTTGGTCCGTGATCGAGGCGTGTGAGACAAGTCTGGCCGGTCAGGCAGCGGGCGCGCTGCGCGCCGCCGCCGACATGGTCCGGAAACAAAAAGCGGCCGGCTCGGCCGATTGATGAGGAGAGCGGTATGACGGCTTCCATGACGCGCTACGCGGGCCCGATCACCCAGGCCGAGGTCCACCCTCATGCCCTGGTCGCCGACGGATTCGCCGAGGATCAGGCCCTGGCCGAGGTGCTGGACCGCTATCCGGCCGACCTGTTCGACATCAACCTGTATGACTACGACGACGAGGGGCAGGTCAGCCTGCGGACCGGCGCGCGCGGACGCCTGAACGGCGCCGAACTGCTGGAGGCGATCCAGCAGGGCCGTCTGTGGGTCAATATGCGCAAGGTCGAACAGGGCTGGCCCGAGTTGTGGCGCGCGGCCATGGTCGACTTCGAGCGCATCCTCGGCGGTTATGGTCTGAAGGCGGCCAGCGCCAGCGGGCAACTGATCCTGTCGTCGCCCAAGGCGCGCGTGCCCTATCATTTCGACGCCGGCGGGGTGGTGCTGTTCCACATGCGCGGGCGCAAACGCCTGTTCGTCTATCCAGGCGACGAAGCCCATCTGCCGGAACGCAGCATGGAGCAGGTCGTCACCCGTCAAACGACCGAAGAGATTCCCTATCGCCGCGCCTTCGAGGACGACGCCCGCATCGTCGACCTTGAGCCGGGACAGGCGCTGACCTGGCCCTTCTATGCGCCGCATCGGGTCGAGAACCTGGATCAGTTCTGCGTCTCCCTGTCGGTGGAGTTACAGAGCTGGCCGTCGCGCATTCGCAACGGCGCCCTCTACACCAACGCCTTCCTGCGTAGCCGGGGAGGGGAGCCGCGCGCCACGGACCGCATGAGCAAGCCCGAGCTGGCCGCACGGTGGGCCGCGTCGGTGGCGCTGAAGCGCACAGGCCTGATGAAGAGCCGCATCGCCACGTTCGAGCGGGATTTCGAACCCGCTGTCGGCGCGACGGATGGCGCTGCGGCCTTGGCTCCCGATCGTGCAGACGGTTCCGCCGCCTGAGGGGGCCTTAGGTTAAAAGGGGTTCATGACCTCGATTTAAACTGACTTTGCGGGGCGCGGCCCTCAGTTTCTCCTGGACACAAAGACAGGGAGACCCGCTGATGAAACCCGCTGCAATCGCCGCCGCCATGGGAAGCGCGTTGGCTGCATCCGCCGTTCTGGCGGCGCCGGCCATGGCTGAGGACGTGACGATCCGCAACGCCGTGGCGCGCGTCATCGTCATCCCGGAAGACCGTTCCGACGTCGGCGTCGAGATCACGCAAGGCTCGGCCGGCCTGCCGGCGCTTCGCATCGAACGCCGAGGCGCGCAGGTCCGCATCGACGGTGGTCTGGGGCGCGGGCGCGGCATGAGCTTCAACGGCGGTCAGATCGGCTCCTGCAACAACGGTCCCGCAGGCGCGCGCCAGCCGGGCGAAGGCGCGACGGTCGAGGTGCGGGGCAAGGGCCGAATCCGCATGGAGGACGCTCCTCTGATCGTCCTGCGCACGCCGCGCGACGTCGAGGTCAGCGGCGGCGGCGCCATCTTCGGTTCGGTCGGCCGCGGCGCCCGGTCCGTCGAGCTGGGCAATGGAGGCTGCGGTTCCTGGACGGTGGCCAATGTCGACGGCGACGTGGATCTGTCGGTCGGCGGTTCGGGCTCGATCAGGGCCGGCACGTCGCGCAATCTGGAGGCCGCCGTGGGCGGGTCCGGCTCGGTCTTCGCCGGCGCCACGGGCAAGCTGGACGCCAGCGTAGGCGGTTCAGGCAGCATTGATGTGGCGCGTGTGGACGGCGAGACCCGCATCGCCATCGGCGGATCCGGCGACGTGCGGGTGCGCGGCGGCCGCGCCTCGACCCTGGAGGTCTCGATCGGCGGCTCCGGCGACGTAAACTTCGGCGGAACGGCGGGCGACGTCTCGGCGGCCATCGCCGGATCGGGCGACGTGCGTGTGGCCCAGGCCACGGGCGCGGTTTCGCGCTCGATCGTGGGATCAGGGGATCTGCGCATCGGCCGCTGACGCCGACAAGCCCCTGAAGGAGAAGGCCCGGGAGCGTGGAACCCCTCGGGCCTTTTTCGTGCCTGGAACCATGAGGGTCCGGCAAACAAAAACCCCGGCGGATCGCTCCGCCGGGGTTTCGTTGATCCGTGCGGTCCGAAGACCGCGAAGATCGATTAGTTGCCGAACAGGGCGGCCACGCCGTTGTGCGTGCGGCCCAGGTTGGCGCCGGCTTGGTCGCGGGCTTGCAGACCGCCGCCGAAGCTGTAGCGCATGCCGATCTTGAAGACGTTGGCGTCGACGTCCAGGTCCGAGGACTTGACGTAGTCGTAGCCGCCGAAGACCGAGTACGGGGTGTCGGCGAACTGGTACTCAGCAGCCACGCCGGCCGACCAGGCGTCCACGTCGCCGGCGCCGATGAAGATGTTGTCGGCGTCGACGTTGGTGTAGGCGGCGCCGCCGCTCAGGCGCAGTTGCGGCGTGGCGTAGAAGGCGGCGTCGCCGGCCACGGTCCAGATGTCGGCGTCAGCCGCGGTGCCGTACGAGACGACGCCCGTCAGGGTGGCGCGGTCCAGGTACTTCTGGCCTTCCAGACCGAAGGTGTTCAGCGTGGTGTTGCCGAATTCCGAAGCGCCGTAGAAGCCGCCGAAGCGCATGTCGTCGATCTTCTTCGACAGGTGCACGGCGCCGGCCAGGGTGGTTTCGTCGCCGGCGTGCTTGACGTCGGTGTAGGCGGCTTCAGCGTTGAAGGTGACGGTCCAGTCGCCGAACACCGACGAAGCGACCGTGCCGTCGATGACGCCGCGGTTGACGTCCGTGCCTTCGACGTCGGCGTAGTTGTAGGCGATGCCGACCGAGCCGATGGCGTCTTGAGCGAAGGCGGGAGCGGCGATCAGGGTCGCGGCGGCGACCGAAGCGAGAAAGACGGTTTTCATTTTTTTGTCCTTATATACTGCCGCCGGGACAGCTTGGCCGCTCCGGCGATGGGCAACACATAGGTCGCCCTTTTGCCTTTTGCCGTTACAAACGTGTCATGAACTCGTCGTCATTGGCTGATGTTGCCCAAAAGAGACGCATTAAGGCATAACTGCGTCAGTATACGGAGCGCATTGCGGCGGCGCCTTTCTGCGGCGTTCATCTGGCCGTTTTCCCGCCTCAGACCCTAACGGTCGGCCCGTGTTATGTTGCATTGCAGCGGGCGAAGAGGCGCGCGGGCGACGTGAGTCGCAAACCCTGACGGGGCGGGGATTTCCGCGCTTGACGGAAACGGAATCGGAAGGCATAAGCACCCCTCTTGTTGGACCGGCTGTGCACTTTCGGGTGCAGACGCGGTCCGCAGGGACGACCTAAGTTACTGTTCTTTGCAGCTTCTTGGGAACTTACGGCCTTCGCGGGGGACTGCGTGGGCCGCTCGTTTTTGCGGATTTGCGTTTCCTGGGGGCGAGTTATCGCTCTGAGGCTTCGGTCTTTGAAATGGTTCACAGGGACGCGGCTCCGGCCGCATGGGAATAACAACCGATATGGATCAAAGCATCCGCATCAGGCTCAAGGCCTTCGATCATCGCGTCCTCGACTTTTCGACGCGCGAAATCGTCAACACCGCCAAGCGCACGGGCGCGACCGTTCGCGGTCCGATCCCGTTGCCGACCCTGATCGAAAAGTTCACCGTGAACCGCTCGCCGCACGTCGACAAGAAGTCGCGCGAGCAGTTTGAAATCCGCACGCACAAGCGCGTGCTCGACATCGTCGACCCCACCCCGCAGACCGTGGACGCGCTCATGAAGCTCGACCTGTCCGCCGGCGTGGACGTCGAGATCAAGATCTAAGAAAGAAAGAGGCGGGATCCGACATGCGCACGGGCGTGATCGCCAAGAAGCTGGGGATGACCCGCGTGTTCGCCGATGACGGCGCACACGTTCCGGTCACTGTGCTCCAGCTCGACGGCTGCCAAGTCGTCGGCCAACGTACCAAGGAGCGCGACGGCTACGTCGCCCTTCAGCTGGGCGCTGGCGTTAAGAAGGCCAAGAACACGGCCAAGGCTCAACGCGAAGTCTTCGCGAAGGCCGAGGTCGAGCCTAAGGCCTATGTAACCGAGTTCCGCGTGGGTGAAGACGCCCTGCTGGACGTGGGCGCCGAGCTGTCGGCCGACCACTTCCTCGCGGGCCAGAAGGTCGACATCCAGGGCCATACCATTGGTAAGGGCTTTGCCGGCGCCATGAAGCGCTGGAACTTCGGTGGTCTGCGCGCCTCGCACGGCGTGTCGATTTCGCACCGTTCGCATGGTTCGACCGGCCAGCGTCAGGATCCGGGCAAGGTCTTCAAGGGCAAGAAGATGGCTGGCCATCTCGGCCAGGAAGTCGTCACGACCCAGAACCTGACCGTCGTCCGCGTCGATGCTGAACGTGGCCTGATCCTGATCAAGGGCGCTGTCCCGGGTCACGACGGCGCCTACGTCAAGATCAGCGACGCCATCAAGAAGGCCCGTCCTGCGGACGCCCCGTTCCCGGGCGCCGTGAAGTCGGCCGCTGCTCAACCCGCTTCGACCCCGGCTGAAGCGCCGGCCGTGGAAGCGACCGAAGGCGGTGAAGCGTAATGAAACTCTCGGTCATCAAACTCGACGGCAAGGCTGCTGGCGACGTTGAGCTGTCGGACGCCGTCTTCGGCATCTCCGACATCCGCGGCGACCTGCTGGCCCGTTACGTCAACTGGCAGCTGGCCAAGCGCCGCGCCGGTACGCACAAGGTTCAAACCCGCAACGAGAACTCTCGTACGGGCAAGAAGATGTACAAGCAGAAGGGCACCGGCGGCGCTCGTCACGGTTCGCGCCGTGCGCCGCAGTTCGTCGGCGGTTCGCGCGCCTTCGGTCCGGTTGTCCGCGACCACGGCTACTCGCTGCCGAAGAAGGTCCGCGCCCTGGCTCTGCGTCACGCCCTGTCGTCCAAGGCCAAGGCCGGCGACCTGGTCGTCGTCGACAGCGTCTCGGTCAAGGAAGCCAAGACGGCCTCGCTGCGCGAGACTTTCGGCAAGCTGGGCTGGACCAAGGCTCTGATCATCGCGGGTCCGGAAGTTGAAACCAACTTCGGCCTGGCCGCGCGCAACATCCCGCACATCGACGTGCTGCCGAACGCCGGCCTGAACGTCTATGACATCCTGCGGGCCGACAAACTGGTGCTGACCAAGGCGGCTGTTGAAGCCATCGAGGCGCGCTTCGCTGAGAAGGAAGCCGCATAATGGCCGCCGCTCAACCCACCGCCAAGCACTACGACACCATCCTGGCTCCGGTGATCACCGAGAAGGCCACGATCCTGTCGGAGCAGAACAAGGTCGTCTTCCGCGTCGCCGGCACGGCGACCAAGGACGAGATCGCTGCTGCGGTCGAAAGCCTGTTCAAAGTCAACGTCCTCAAGGTCAACACCCTGGTTCAAAAGGGCAAGACCAAGCGCTTCCGGGGCATCCTGGGCCGTCGCGTGGACATCAAGAAAGCGATCGTGACGCTGGCCGAAGGCCAGTCGATCGACGTCACGACGGGGCTCTAAGAAGATGGCTCTGAAGCATTACAATCCGACGTCGCCGGGCCGCCGCGCCCTGGTGCTGGTCGACCGTTCCGAGCTGCACAAAGGCCGCCCGGAGAAGTCGCTGACCGAAGGCCTGACCAAGTCGGGCGGTCGTGGTCAGGGCGGTCGCATCGCTGTCCGCTTCCGCGGCGGCGGCGCCAAGAAGCTGTACCGCAAGATCGACTTCAAGCGTCGCAAGTTCGACGTGGTCGGCACGGTCGAGCGTCTGGAATACGACCCCAACCGCACCGCCTTCATCGCCCTGGTGGTCTACCCGGACGGCGAGAAGACCTACATCATCGCGCCTCAGCGCCTTCACGCTGGCGACACCATCGTCGCGGGTGAGAAGGTCGACGTGAAGCCGGGCAACGCCATGCCGCTGCGCTCGATCCCCGTCGGCACCATCATCCACAACGTGGAGATGAAGCCGGGCAAGGGCGCTCAGCTGGCCCGTTCGGCCGGCGCCTACGCTCAACTGGTCGGTCGCGACCAGGGCTACGCTCAGATCCGTCTGGGCTCGGGCGAGCTTCGCATGGTTCTGGACGGCTGCATGGCCGTTGTCGGCGCCGTGTCGAACCCCGAGCACATGAACCAGAACCTGGGCAAGGCGGGCCGCAAGCGTCACATGGGCTGGCGTCCGCACGTCCGCGGCGTCGCCATGAACCCGATCGACCACCCGCATGGTGGTGGTGAAGGCCGGACCTCTGGTGGTCGCACCCCGGTTACGCCGTGGGGCAAGGACACCAAGGGCACCCGTACCCGCAAGAACAAGGCCACGGATAAGTTCATCATCCGTAGCCGTCACGTGAAGAAGGCTCGCTAAGAATGGCCCGCTCCTCCTGGAAAGGCCCGTTTGTCGACGGGTATCTGCTCAAGAAGGCCGACGCCGCTCAATCGTCGGGCCGCAAGGACGTGATCAAGACGTGGTCGCGCCGCTCCACCATCCTGCCGCAGTTCGTCGGTCTGACGTTCGGCGTCCACAACGGCCAGAAGCATGTGCCGGTGTCGGTCTCCGAAGAAATGGTCGGCATGAAGTTCGGCGAGTTCGCCCCGACCCGGAACTTCCCGGGCCACGCGGCGGACAAGAAGGCCAAGAGGAAGTAATCCATGGCCCAGACCAAGAACCCCCGTCGCGTTGAAGCGACCGAGGCCCGCGCCAAGCTGGTCAACGTCCGCATCAGCCCGCAGAAGCTGAACCTGGTGGCCGCGTCGATCCGCGGTCTGCCGGTCCAGAAGGCGCTGAACGAGCTGGAATTCAGCCACAAGCGCATCGCTGGCGATGTCCGCAAGGTTCTGTACTCGGCGATCTCGAACGCCGAGAACAACCACAACCTCGACATCGACAACCTGGTTGTCGCCGAGGCCTTCGTGGGCAAGAACCTGGTGATGAAGCGTTTCGCGAGCCGCGCTCGCGGTCGCTCCTCGCGCATCCTGAAACCCTTTAGCGAGATCACGATCGTGGTCCGTGAAGCCGGCGAGGCTGCCTGATGGGACAGAAAATCAATCCGATCGGTCTGCGCCTCGGCGTGAACCGCACGTGGGACAGCCGCTGGTTCGCCGGCGGCGCTGACTACGCCAAACTGCTCCACCAGGATCTGAAGCTGCGCACGTGGCTGAAGGAACGCCTGTCGGCCGCCGGCGTGTCGCGCATCATCATCGAGCGCCCCCACAAGAAGTGCCGCGTGACGATCTACGCCGCCCGCCCGGGCGTCGTGATCGGCAAGAAGGGCGCTGACATCGAGAAGCTCCGCAAGGACATCTCGGCCCGCACCGAAGGCGAAGTTCACCTGAACATCGTCGAAGTCCGCAAGCCGGAGACCGACGCTCAGCTGATCGCCGAGAACATCGCTCAGCAGCTGGAACGCCGTATCGCGTTCCGCCGCGCCATGAAGCGTTCGATGCAGTCGGCCATGCGCCTGGGCGCCAAGGGCGTCCGCATCAACGTCTCGGGCCGTCTGGGCGGCGCCGAAATCGCTCGTATGGAATGGTACCGCGAAGGTCGCGTGCCGCTTCACACGCTGCGCGCCGACATCGACTACGGCTTCTATGAAGCCAAGACGACCTACGGCATCATCGGCGTGAAGGTCTGGGTGTTTAAGGGTGAAGTGCTCGAGCACGACCCGATGGCCCAGGACAAGCGTTGGGCCCAGGAAGCCTCGGGTCCGTCGTCCAACGAAGGCCGTGAGCGCGGCCCCCGCGGTGATCGCGGTCCGCGCCGTGGTCGTGAGGGCTGATAGGCCATGTTGCAACCGAAAAAGACCAAGTACCGCAAGGCCTTCAAGGGCCGCATCCACGGCTCGTCCAAGGGTGGTTTCTCGCTGAACTTCGGCTCCTACGGTCTGAAGGCCGTCGAGCCGGAGCGCATCACGGCGCGTCAGATCGAAGCGGCTCGCCGCGCGATCACCCGTCAGATGAAGCGTCAGGGCCGCGTCTGGATCCGCATCTTCCCGGACGTGCCGGTCTCCGGCAAGCCGGCTGAAGTGCGGATGGGTAAGGGCAAGGGCGCGGTGGACCACTGGGCCGCTCGCGTGGCCCCGGGCCGCATCATGTTCGAAATCGACGGCGTGCCGGACGACGTGGCTCGTGAAGCGCTGCGCCTCGGCGCCGCCAAGCTGCCGATCCGCACCAAGGTGGTCACTCGCCTGGACGCCGGCATCGTTACGGAGCAAGCCGCCTAATGACCAAGATCGCCGATCTCCGGTCGCAAACCGTCGACCAACTGTCCGACGAGCTGCTGAAGCTCAAGAAGGAACAGTTCAACCTGCGCTTCCAGGCCGCCACCGGCCAGATGGAAAAGACCCACCGGGTCTCGGAAGTGCGCAAGGACATCGCTCGCATCTCGACGCTTCTGCGCGAGAAGCGTGCGGCCTCGTAAGGAAACACCGATGCCCAAACGCATTCTTGAAGGCGTGGTCGTCTCCGACAAGGGCGACAAGACCGTCGTCGTGAAGGTCGAGCGCACCCTGCTGCACCCGCTGCTCCGCAAGACGGTCCGCAAGTCCAAGAACTACCACGCCCACGATGAAGCTAACGCTCTCAAAGTCGGCGATATCGCGCGCATCATCGAATGCGCCCCCAAGTCCAAGCTGAAGCGCTGGGAAATCATTTCCCCGTCTTCGGCTTCGTAAGAAGAAGGATCGGATCCCATGATCCAGATGCAAACTAACCTGGAGGTCGCCGATAACTCGGGCGCCCGCCGGGTCATGTGCATCAAGGTGTTGGGCGGCTCCAAGCGCCGCTACGCCTCGATCGGCGACACCATCGTCGCCTCGGTGAAGGAAGCGATTCCGCGCGGGCCGCGTGAAGAAGGGCGACGTCGTTCGCGCCATCGTCGTGCGCACCGCCAAGGACATCCAGCGCAAAGACGGCTCTGTCATCCGTTTCGACAAGTCTGCCGCCGTCATCGTCAACAAGCAGAACGAGCCTGTCGGCACCCGTATCTTCGGCCCGGTTCCGCGCGAGCTGCGCGCCAAGAACCACATGAAGATCATCTCGCTGGCTCCGGAGGTTCTGTAACCATGGCCGCCAAGATCAAGAAGGGCGACAACGTCGTCGTCCTGACCGGCAAGGACAAGGGCCGCACCGGCAAGGTGATGCAGGTTCTGCCGACGGAAAACCGCGTCGTCGTGCAAGGCGTCAACATGGTTCAGCGCCACACGCGCCCGACCCAGGCTGACCCGCAAGGCGGCATCAAGCACAAGGAAGCCTCGCTTCACCTGTCGAACGTCGCGATCGTCGACGCCAACGGCAAGGCGACCCGCGTGGGCTTCAAGGTCGAAGGGGACAAGAAGGTCCGCTTCGCCAAGTCGACGGGAGACGTCATCTGATGGCCGACACCAAGTACACGCCGCGTCTCAAGACCGACTATCAGGACCGCATCCGCGGCGTCCTGAAGGAAAAGTTCGGCTACACCAATGAGATGCAGATCCCCAAGCTGGACAAGATCGTCCTGAACATGGGTATCGGTGAAGCTGTCGCCGACTCCAAGAAGGCCAACGCGGCCCTCAAGGATCTGACCGCCATCGCCGGTCAGAAGGCTGTGCCGACCAAGGGCTCGTAACTCCATCGCCGGCTTCAAGCTGCGCGAAGGCATGGTCATCGGCGGCAAGGTCACGCTGCGCGGCGCCCAGATGTACGAGTTCCTGGACCGCTTCATCACGATCGCCCTGCCGCGCGTGAAGGACTTCCGGGGCCTGAAGGGCACTTCGTTCGACGGTCGCGGCAACTACGCCACGGGTCTGAAGGAGCACATCGTGTTCCCGGAGATCAACTACGACCAGATCGACCAGATGTGGGGCATGGACATCATTGTCTGCACCACGGCCAAGACCGATGAGGAAGCCAAGGCTCTCCTCACCGAGTTCAAGTTCCCGTTCGTGAACTGATCGGGAAGGGAAGAGAACAATGGCTAAGAAAAGCGCCGTAAACCGCAACGAAGCCGTCAAGGCCCTGGTTGCGAAGTATGCCGCGAAGCGGGAAGCCCTGAAGGCCACCGCCAACGACGAGAGCCTGCCGCTGGAGGAGCGCTTCGACGCGCGCCTGAAGCTGGCGGCCCTGCCGCGTAACTCCGCGCCGACCCGCATTCGCAACCGTTGCGAAGTCACGGGCCGTCCGCGGGCTTACTACCGCAAGCTCAAGATGAGCCGTGTCGCCCTGCGTGAGCTGGGCAACATGGGTCAGATCCCCGGCCTGACGAAGTCGAGCTGGTAAGGGGAGCGAACAGACATGATGATCAACGATCCCCTGAGCGACATGATCGCTCGCATCAAGAACGCGGCCACCCGCAAGCGTTCGTCGGTGCTCACCCCGGCTTCCCGTCTACGTCAGCGCGTCCTCGACGTGCTGCAGGACGAAGGCTACATCCGCGGCTACTCGCTGGTTCAAAACCCCGGTGAGTTTCCGCAGTTCGAGATCGAGCTGAAGTATTTCGACGGCCAGCCGGTGATCGCCGAGATCGCCCGCGTGTCGAAGCCCGGCCGTCGCGTCTATTCGGCCATCGGCGATCTTAAGCCGGTCAAGAACGGCCTCGGCATCTCGATCCTTTCGACTTCGAAGGGCGTCATGTCCGACGCCGCCGCTCGCGACGCCAACGTCGGCGGCGAAGTCCTCTGCAGGGTCTACTGATATGTCTCGTATCGGCAAGAAAACCATCGCTGTGCCGAAGGGCGTGACCGTCACGCTCAACGGTCAGGACATCACCGTGAAGGGTCCGAAGGGCGAACGCTCCTGGACCGTCGCCGAAGAGATCGAAGTCAAGCAGGAAGGCGACGAACTGTCGCTGACCCCGCGTTCGGACACCCAGCGCGCTCGCGCCATGTGGGGTCTGTCGCGCACCCTGGTCGCCAACATGGTGACCGGCGTGACCGACGGCTTCGAGAAGACCCTGGAACTGGTCGGCGTCGGTTACCGCGCCGCCCTGAAGGGCAAGGATCTCTCGCTGCAGCTCGGCTTCTCGCACGACGTGGACATCGTTCCGCCGGAAGGCATCACCTTCGCCGTGCCGAAGCAGACCGAGATCAAGATCTCGGGCAACGACAAGCAGGCTGTGGGCGAAATCGCCGCCGTCATCCGCAAGATGCGTCCGCCGGAACCCTATAAGGGCAAGGGCGTGCGCTACCAGGGCGAGTTCGTCCGGCGCAAGGAAGGCAAGAAGAAGTAAGTCATGGCTCTTTCTCTTCAACAACAAGCCAAGCGCCGCGCCGAGCGCACCCGTCGTCGCCTCAAGGCGGTGGCCAATGGTCGTCTGCGTCTGTCGGTCTTCCGTTCGGACAAGAACATCTCGGCTCAGATCATCGACGATGCCCAGGGCATCACGGTGGCTTCCGCCTCGTCGCTGGAAGGCGGCAAGGGTTCCAAGGGTTCGGACGTCGCAGCCGCCGCCAAGATTGGCAAGCTGATCGCCGAGCGCGCCATCGAGAAGGGCGTCACGGACGTCGTCTTCGACCGTGGCGGCTACATCTATCACGGCCGGGTCAAGGCGCTGGCGGAAGCCGCGCGCGAAGCCGGTCTGAACTTCTAAGGGAACGGCAAGCATGGCTCGTGAACCCCAACGCGGCGGCGGCGATCGCAACCGTCGCGACAACCGCAACGCTCCCGTTGAAGGTCCGGATTCGGACATCATCGAGAAGCTGGTGCACATCAACCGCGTCGCCGCCACCGTCAAAGGCGGCCGCCGGTTCTCGTTCGCGGCCCTGATGGTCGTCGGCGACGGCAAAGGCCGCGTCGGCTTCGGTCACGGCAAGGCGCGCGAAGTGCCGGAAGCCATCCGTAAGGCGACCGAAGAAGCCAAGAAGACCATGATCAAGGTTCCACTGCGCGAGAACCGCACCCTGCACCACGACGGCTCGGGCCGTTGGGGCGCCGGCAAGATCATGATGCGCGCTGCCCCTCCGGGCACGGGCGTCATCGCGGGCGGTCCGATGCGTGCGGTCCTCGAAACCCTCGGCGTCCAGGACGTCGTGGGCAAGTCGACCGGCTCGTCGAACCCCTACAACATGATCCGCGCCACCTTCGAAGCTCTGAAGGTTCAGTCGTCGCCGCGCCAGATCGCCTCCAAGCGGGGCAAGAAGGTGTCCGACCTGATGGGCCGCCGCAATGACGGCGCCTCGGCGCCGGAAGCCGTGGAGGGCTGATAGATGGCCAAGACCGAAAACAAGACTGTGACCGTCCGTCAGACGGCGAGCCCGATCCGCCGCAAGTCGGATCAGCGCGCCACTCTGGTGGGCCTGGGTCTCAACCAGATCGGCCGTGAGTCGACCCTGGAAGACACCCCCTCCGTCCGTGGGATGATCGCCAAGGTCGCCCACATGGTGGAAGTGGTCGAGAAGTAAGACGGTTCGCCCTCTCCCGTTCGCGGGGGAGGGCGTTTCGCTTTATGAAGGAAGCATCTTGCGATGCTGACGCGGGTCGCTTAATCAGCGGCCCTTCAATTTATCCAACGCCGAGTCAGGACCGCCTGGCGGACCTGGCGCTAGAACCCGAAAGGATCAGGCAATGAAGCTGAACGAAATCCGTGACAACGAAGGCGCCGCCAAGAAGCGTATGCGCGTCGGCCGCGGCCCGGGCTCGGGCAAGGGCAAGACCGCCGGTCGCGGCGTCAAGGGTCAGAAGTCGCGTTCGGGCGTCGCCATCGGCGGCTTCGAAGGCGGCCAGATGCCGCTGTACATGCGTATGCCGAAGCGCGGCTTCAACGTGCCGAACGCGCCGAAGCTGGCTGAAGTCAACCTGTGGCGCCTGCAAGAGGCCGTCGACGCCGGCAAGCTGGACGCCAAGGCCGAGATCAACGGCGCGGCCCTGGTCGCCGCCGGCGTGATCCGTCGCGTCAAGGACGGCGTGCGCGTCCTGGGCGAAGGCGAACTGAAGGCCAAGCTGAACCTGGTCGTGTGGTCGGCCTCGTCGGGCGCCGTCAAGGCGATCGAAGCCGCCGGCGGCTCGGTCACCCAGCAGCGCATCGAAGCCGAAGCCAAGGCTGCGGCTCGCCTCGAAAAGCGGAACGCCGCTCGCGGCAAGGCGCCGGAACCCAAGGCTCCGAAGGGCGACGCCAACAAGATCTCGGCTCGCGCCAAGCGCACCGCCGCCAAGGCCTAAAATCCGATATCGTCATCCCGTCGGAGCGCGGCTTTCGCGCCTCCGCCGGGATCGTCCGGACCGGGATGACGATTTTCCGAAAGCGGCCCTCGCAAGAGCGCCGCTTTCCGCCTATCTGACGACGGGCATAGTCGTGGGGACCGCCTGATGGCTTCGGCCGCTGAACAACTTGCTGCCAATATGAACATGGGCTCGTTCGCGAAAGCGACCGAGCTGCACAAGCGCCTGCTGTTCACGCTGGGCGCGCTGCTGGTTTACCGGATCGGCACCTATGTTCCGATCCCTGGGATCAACGGCGAGGCCTTCCTGGCCTTCTTCCAGAACCCGGATGGCCAACGCGGCATCCTGGACATGTTCAACATGTTCTCGGGCGGCGCCGTCGAGCGCATGGCCGTGTTCGCGCTGAACGTCATGCCCTACATCTCGGCGTCGATCATCGTCCAGCTGATGGGCGCGGTGTATCCGCCGTGGGAGAAGCTGAAGAAGGAAGGCGGCGAGTCGGGCCGCAAGCAGCTGAACCAGTACACCCGCTATCTGACGGTGTTCCTGGCCCTGGCCCAGTCCTTCGGCATTGCGGTGGGCCTGAACGCCCAGCCGGGCCTGATCGACCAGCCGGGTCTGTTCTTCATTATTTCGACGGTCACCGTCCTGACCGGCGGCACCATGTTCCTGATGTGGCTGGGCGAGCAGGTGACGGCGCGCGGCGTCGGCAACGGCATCTCCCTGATCATCTTCGCGGGCATCGTGGCGGTTCTGCCGTCGACGGTGGCGCGGATGCTGGGCCTGGCCCAGCAGGGTCAGATGTCGGCCTTCACCCTGCTGTTCATCGCCATCATGGCGGTGGCGGTCATCGTCTTCATCGTCTTCATGGAACGCGCCCAGCGCCGCCTTCTGATCCAGTATCCGAAGCGCCAGGAAGGCAACCGCATGACGGGCGGCGAGCGCAGCTTCCTGCCGCTGAAGGTCAACACCGCGGGCGTGATCCCGGCCATCTTCGCCTCGTCGCTGCTGATGCTGCCGACGACGGTGGCCCAGTTCACGGCCAATGCGAACCTGCCGGACTGGATGAGCTGGCTGCCCCTGGTGACGGCCCAGCTGACGCACGGCCAGCCGGTGTTCATGATCCTGTACGCCGTCCTGATCGTCTTCTTCTGCTTCTTCTACACCTCGATCACCTTCAACCCCGAGGACACGGCCGAGAACCTGCGCAAGTACGGCGGCTTCCTGCCGGGCATCCGTCCGGGCAAGCGCACGGCCGAGTATCTGGACTATGTCCTGACGCGCCTGACGGTGATCGGCGCCGCCTACATCACCGCCGTCTGTCTGCTGCCGGAGTTCCTGGTCAGCAGCCTGGGCAACAGCCTGTACTTTGGCGGAACGTCTATCTTGATCGTGGTCTCGGTGACGATGGACACTGTCGCCCAGATCCAGTCGCACCTGCTGGCGCACCAGTACGAAGGGCTGATCAAGAAGGCCAAGTTGCGCGGCCGTGGCCGGGGCGGTTCCGCTCCTGTCCGTCGCTGAACGGGTAGGGGAGCCCGGAATATAAAATGAACCTGATCCTGTTCGGGCCGCCTGCGGCCGGCAAGGGCACCCAGGCCAAGCGGCTGGTCGAAGAGCGGGGCATGGTCCAGCTTTCGACCGGCGACATGCTGCGCGCGGCGATCGCTTCCGGCTCGGAGCTGGGGTTGAAGGTCAAGGACGTGCTGGCGCGCGGCGACCTCGTCACCGACGAGATCGTCATCGCCCTGATCGAAGCCCGCCTGCCGGAGGCCGAGGCCGCCGGCGGCGCCATCTTCGACGGCTTCCCCCGCACGGTGGCTCAGGCTGAAGCCCTGGACGCCATGCTGGCCAAGCGCGGCGCCCAGATCGACAGCGTCATCCGCCTGAAGGTTGACGACGCCGCCCTGACCGACCGTATCGGCAAGCGTTTCGCCGAGCAGGGCCGGGCGGACGACAACCCCGAGACCTTCAAGGACCGCCTGGCCGTGTACAACCGCCAGACCGCGCCGTTGCTTCCCTACTATACAGACCAGGGCAAGCTGACCGAGGTCGACGGCATGGGCGACATCGCCTCCGTGGCCGCCGCTATCGACGCGGCGCTGGACGCCTGAGCGGACACGCGGTCTGATCCCCTCGACTTCTGAAGCGTTAGCGTTCGGAAGCCTGTGCGGGAGAGACGGTTGCGGCTGAAACGAATGAAGCAATGGCGCTGGGGCGCAGCGGGGCTTGTGGCCCTTCTGCACCTCGGCGCCTTTGTGCTTTTGGGCGTAGGGCGGCCCGAGGCTCCTTTCATTGCGCTGCCGCCGCCCATTATTGTCGACTTGGTTCGGCCGGAGCCGATCTCACCTCCGCCGCCCCCGCCGCCTCCAGAACCTGCATCGTCTCAAGGGGGCGGCGCTCCAGCCGCGCCGTCGGTCGTGCGTCCGGCGCGTCCTCGTCCTGAACCGCCCAAGCCGGAAGTCACGCCGCCGCCACGTCCTGCCCCGGAGCAGCCGCTGGTGATCGGCGTTGCGCCTGAACCTGGCCCGACGCCTGGTCAGGGGCAGGGCGGGCAGGGGACCGGCAGCGGGGGCGGCAGCGGCTCGGGCGTCGGCTCTGGCGTGGGAGACGGCCCGCCGCGCATCATTCGCGGCCCCACGGTGGGCGAGCTGCGGACGCTGCATCCGCGCGAGGCCTTCCGTCAGCGGCGCGGCGGTCAGGCGACGCTGGCCTGCCGGGTTCGCCTCGACACCACGCTCAGTGATTGCCGCCTGGTCGACGAATCGCCGCCGGGGATGGGATTCGGTCAGGCGGCCCTTGCGGCCTCGCGTTATTTCCGCTTTCGTCCTCCGACGCAGAACGGAGCGCCGATTGATGGTCGAGAGGTCCGGGTGGGGGTCGAATGGCCCTGAGCCAGCCTGCTCACGGCGCTTGCCCGTTGACGCATCGGGAATCCCCTGTATAAGGGCGGCCTTCCGCGAAGGGCGTACACGCTCCTGGTCTGTTGACCGGAGCGGTTTCTGCGTCTGATTAACGCGTACTTGGAGAATTTCGTGGCCCGTATCGCAGGCGTCAACATTCCGACCAACAAGCGCGTTGAAATCGCGCTTCAGTACATCCACGGCATTGGCGCGCACAACGCCAAGGAAATCACGGCCAAGATCGGCATCGAGCCGGCTCGCCGCGTGAACCAGCTGACCGACGCGGAGATCCTGCAGATCCGCGAAACCATCGACCGCGACTACACCGTCGAAGGCGACCTGCGCCGCGAGACGTCGATGAACATCAAGCGCCTGATGGACCTGGCCTGCTACCGCGGCCTGCGCCACCGTAAGGGCCTGCCGGTCCGCGGCCAGCGCACCCACACCAACGCTCGCACCCGCAAGGGTCCGGCCAAGCCGATCGCCGGCAAGAAGAAGTAAGAGAGAGGCCTGACCGATGGCTAAGGAACCGGGTCGCGTTAAGCGCCGCGAACGCAAGAACATCACCTCGGGCGTGGCCCACGTGAACGCTTCGTTCAACAACACCATGGTGACCATCACCGACGCTCAAGGGAACGCGATTTCCTGGTCGTCGGCCGGCCACATGGGCTTCAAGGGCTCGCGCAAGTCGACGCCGTACGCCGCTCAGATGGCTGCGGAAGACGCTGGCAAGAAGGCCGCCGAGCACGGCGTCAAGACGCTGGAAGTGAACGTCTCGGGTCCGGGGTCGGGCCGCGAGTCGGCTCTGCGCGCCCTGCAGGCCGTCGGCATGACGATCACGACCATCCGCGACGTGACGCCGATGCCGCACAACGGCTGCCGTCCGCCGAAGCGCCGTCGCGTCTAAGGTTCACGCCGCCTACCCCTTCTCCCGGCGGCTCCTGTTGTTCTGAACGTGAGAACACGGAGCCGTCGAAACCCGTTCGAGGGACTTTATGATCGAAAGAAACTGGCAAGAGCTGATCCGTCCCGAGAAACCGCAAGTCGAGGGCGGGTCTGACCCGCAGCATAAGGCGCGTCTGATCGCCGAGCCTCTCGAGCGCGGTTTCGGTGTGACGCTCGGCAACGCGCTTCGTCGCGTTCTGCTGTCTTCGCTTCAAGGCGCGGCGGTCACGGCCATTCAGATCGACGGCGTTGTTCACGAGTTCTCGTCGCTGGAAGGCGTTCGCGAGGACGTGGTCGACATCGTTCTGAACATCAAGCAACTGGCCCTGCGCATGCACGCGGAAGGCCCGAAGCGGATGACGCTGCGCGCCACGGGTCCCGGCCCGGTGACCGCGGCTCAGATCGACCTGCCGGCCGACATCGAGGTGCTGAACCCGGATCACGTGATCTGCACCCTGGACGATGGCGCTTCGGTCCGCATGGAACTGACGGTCCAGAACGGCAAGGGCTACGTCGCCGCCGAACTGAACCGCCCGGAAGACGCCCCGATCGGCCTGATCGCCGTCGACGCCCTGTATTCGCCGGTGAAGCGCGTCGCCTATCGCGTCGAGCCGACCCGTCAGGGCCAGTCGCTGGACTACGACAAGCTGATCCTGGAAGTCGAAACCAACGGCGCCGTCTCGCCGGTTGACGCTGTGGCTTACGCTGCGCGCATCCTGCAAGACCAGCTGCAGATCTTCATCACCTTCGATGAGCCGACCAAGGCTGTCGAGCAGTCGGACGGCAAGCCCGAACTGCCCTTCAACCCGTCGCTGCTGAAGAAGGTGGACGAGCTGGAGCTGTCGGTCCGTTCGGCCAACTGCCTGAAGAACGACAACATCGTCTACATCGGCGACCTGATCCAGAAGACCGAGGGCGAAATGCTTCGCACCCCGAACTTCGGCCGCAAGTCGCTGAACGAAATCAAGGAAGTTCTGGCGTCCATGGGCCTGAGCCTCGGCATGGACGTGCCGAACTGGCCGCCGGAAAACATCGAAGATCTGGCCAAGAAGTTCGACGACCAGATCTGATCATCAACCCTCCGCCCAGGTCCGTTGGATCGGTTGGGGCGGTTAGAATGAGAGGCCCCAGGTCTCGTCCGGCAAGTAGGGACGGGAAACCAGGGTTGAGTAGGAGAGACCCCGATGCGCCACGGCGCCGCCTATCGTAAGCTCGGCCGCACGGTCAGCCACCGCCAGGCCATGTTCGCCAACATGGCCGCCTCGCTGATCAAGCACGAGCAGATCACGACCACCCTGCCGAAGGCGAAGGAACTGCGTCCCTTCGTCGAGAAGCTGGTCACCCTCGCCAAGAAGGGCGACCTGCACGCTCGTCGTCAGGCCATCAGCGCCGTTCGCGACGTGCCGCAAGTCGGCAAGCTGTTCGACACGCTGGCTCCGCGTTACGCCGAGCGTAACGGCGGCTACATCCGCATCATGAAGGCGGGCTTCCGTCACGGCGACAACGCCGCGATGGCCGTGATCGAGTTCGTCGATCGCGACGTGGCCGCCAAGGGCCAGGACTCCGGTCCGGTCTTCGCCATCGAGGGCGACGACGAGGCCTGATCGGACCTTTCGGTCTGACCAAGATTGAAGGGCGGCTGGAGCGATCCAGCCGCCCTTTGTCTTGCGCGACGTTCGGCAGCGGCGCCATACAACGGCGCATGAGTGAGCTAGCGTTCCGTATCGTTGAGTTTTCGCCCGCCTATGCCGAGGCCTGGCGCACCCTGAACGAGGCCTGGCTGGCCGAGGGCGGCTTCGCCGTGGAGGCCAAGGACCGCAAGGTGCTGGACGACCCGCAGGGGCAGATCCTGACGCAGGGCGGCCGCATCTACTTCATCGAGCGGGCGGGCGAGGCTGTGGGCTGCTGCGCCCTGATGGCCATGGACGACGGCGGCTTCGAGGTCGTCAAAATGACGATTGCGCCTGCCGCGCGCGGGCAGGGTCTGTCGCGGCGCCTGCTGGAAGCGTGCGAGGCGGCGGCGCGCGAGGTGAACGCGCCGCGCCTTTATCTGGAGACCAGCTCGACGCTGGGTCCGGCGCTAGCCCTCTATGACAGCTTCGGCTTTGTGCGCCTGCCGCCGCGCGAGACGCCCTATGTCCGCGCCGATGTCTTCATGGAGAAGACGCTGGGCTGATCTGACCCTATTCCTTCGACAGATCCTGCCGCTGGAACCACCACAGGGCCAGGAAGAAGGGCGCGAAGCTCCACAGCGCCAGTCCTGTGAGGGCGCGCCAGGCGGCGCCTGCTGGGACCAGCGCGGCCTCCATCCCGCCCTGGACTAGAACCTTCAGCAGCTCATAGCCCTCGCCGGGAAACAGCAGCATGGTCGCCCAGTCGCCCATCTGCCAGCCGAACAGAGGGCTCATCTTGGCCAGGAAGAACTGACCGACGCCGATGACCAGGGGGACGAACAGCGCCGCCAGCAGGGAGCGCGTCACCGTGGCCGCCAGCAGGCTGAGCAGCAGGAACTGCACCGCCCGCACATAGGACAGCAGGGCCAGCAGGCCGAAGCTCCGCGCCTCGTCTCCCCCGAAACCGAAGGCGAAGCTGCGCCCGAAGATCAGCCCCTTGGCGACATCGGCGCCCATGCTGGCGACCAGCAGGAGCGCCAGCCCGGCGAGGGTCAGCAGTTTGACGGCGCCCGCCTTGCCCATGATCAGGTTGGGGCGGCTGTTGCGCGCGGTGATCAGGCGCCAGGTCTCCCAGCGATAGTCGCCGGCGAAAACGGTGGCGGCGCCGATCAGCAGAAAGGCCAGCACGGCTGGATGGGCCAAGGCGCCGGCCGCATCGACCAGCGACTGACCCAGGTCGACGGCGCGGGCGTTCAGCTTCAACTCGGGCGGCAGGGTTTGAATCGCTCCGTCCATCTTGGACTGGAGGAACAGAAAGCCCCCGATCGCCAGCACGAGCGAGATCACGGGCACGAAGACGATGCTCCAGAACATGGCCGTGCGGTTCTGCAACAGGCGCCAGGTTTCGGAACGGATGGCGTCGGCCAGCATCATGCGCGGCCTCCTGCAGGCGAAGAGGTTTCGGTCATGAAGACGCTTTCCAGATCGGCGCCGACCCAGCGGGCCTCGTCGATGTCGACGCCCTGTTCGATCAGGGCGCGCAACAGGGCAGGGGCCTCGGCGCGCGGCACGGCGGCCATGACGGCGTCGTCCTGAACGCTGCCGCGCTCGCCCAGAACGGCCATGACCTTGGCCAGGGGCGTGGCCGACAGACGCAGGCGCTCGCCCGAGGCGGTCAGGTCGCTGACCTTGCCCTCGGCCGCCAGCTTGCCTCGATTGAGGATGGCGACGCGGTCGCAGACGCGCTGGACCTCAAGCAACTGGTGGCTGGCCAGGATGATAGTGACGCCGTCGTCGTCGGCCAGGCTGCGGATCAGGGCGCGCATCTCCTGGATGCCGGGCGGGTCCATGCCGCTGGTCGGTTCATCCAGGATGACCAGATCGGGCCTGGTCATCAGGGCGGCGGCGACGCCCAGCCTTTGCATCATGCCGACCGAGAAGCCGCGCACCTTGCGGTCCGCCGCCTCGGTCAGGCCGACGCGCGCCAGCCATCGGTCGGTCTCGGCCTCGGCGCCCATCCCATGCGCCAGCGCCAGCCAGCGCAACGCCTGACGCGCGGTCAGATAGGGCGGATAGCGCGGCGTCTCGATCATCGAGCCCATGCGTCGGGTGACGGCCGGATCGCCGGTGTGCTGGCCCATGACCCGCACCTCGCCCGCCGTGGGCCGGATCAGGCCCAGCAGGATGCGGAACAGGGTCGACTTGCCTGCGCCGTTCGGCCCCAGCACGCCATAGACCCCGCCGCGCGGTATGCTGAGACTGAGGCCGTCCAGGGCGCGCGCCGCGCCATAGGTCTTGGTCAGGCCGTTCGTTTCGATAACGCTGGTCATGAATCACAGCGTGGCCCGACAGTGGAAAACCGGCAAGCCGTCTTCTGTCTGTCGCGGATTAAGCTTAGGCAACATTCCCGAAAGTCGATTTCGGGAGCCTCTCATGTTTGATCGTCTGTTCGGGCTGGCGCGCGTCGCCGTCCTGACGCTGGCCGTCGCCGCCTGCGCTACCACGCCGCCCGCGCCGCCGGTCGAAACGGTCCAGGCGCCGAACGTCATCCTGATCTCCATTGACGGTTTCCGCGCCGACTATCTGGAGCGCGGGGCGACGCCGGTGCTGGCGCAACTGGCGGCCGAGGGCGCATCGGGGCCGATGAAGCCGTCCTTCCCCAGCGTGACCTTCCCCAATCACTACACCCTGGTCACGGGCCTGCATCCCGATCACCACGGCATCGTCGGCAACAACATGGTCGACGCCGAACTGGGCCGCTTCTCCCTGGGCAACAAGCAGGCCGTCGCCGATCGCCGCTGGTGGGACCAGGGCGAGCCGATCTGGGTGTCGGCCGAGCGGCAGGGCGTGAAGACCGCCACCATGTTCTGGCCGGGGTCGGAGGCCGACATCCGCGGCGTGCGGCCCAGCTACTGGACGCCTTTCGACCAGTCGATGCCCGGCGACGCGCGCGTGGATCAGGTGCTGACGTGGCTGGACCTGCCCGCCGCCCAGCGCCCGGCGTTGACCACCCTCTATTTCGACATTGTGGACACCATGGGCCACCACCACGGCCCGGACGGCGCCGAGACGCTGCAGGCCATGCGCTCTGTCGACGCCTCCATCGGCCGCCTGGTCGATGGGCTGAAGGCGCGGGGCCTGTATGAGAACACCGTGCTGGTCGTGGTGTCGGATCACGGCATGGCGGCGACCTCGCCCGACCGCGTGACGGTGCTGGACGACATCGTCGATCCGGAGGCGGTGCAGATCATCTATTCGGGCGCCGTCACCTTCCTGAACCCTGTCGCCGGCCGCGAGGCCGAGGTGGAGCAGGCCCTGCTGGGCTCGCGCCCGCACCTGGACTGCTGGCGCAAGAGCGAGATCCCGGCGCGCCTTGTCCTGGGCTCTAACCCGCGCGTCTCGGCCATCGTCTGCGCCTCCGAGCCCGGCTGGCTGCTGGCGACCCGTGCGCGTCCGGTGACCAAGCCGGGGGCGCCCACGGCTATGACAACGCTGCGCCCGAAATGCAGGCGATCTTCATCGCCCACGGCCCCGGCGTCATCGCCGGGCGGCGGCTGCAGAACCTGGACAGCGTCGACGTCCAGCCCTTCCTGGCCCGCCTGCTAGGCGTGACGGCACCGCGCGGCGACGGTGACCCGAACGACACGCTGCCGGTGACGCAGCGCTGAACCGGTCACTAGCGCTGGTCACTCTCGGGCTGCTCCCGAGGGTGACGCGTTGAGGAAAATGATCGCGCGGCCACTCGGCGCCGTCTAGAACGTCGCTCCACCTTCGCGAGCCTTCATGTCCCTGCATCAGCCCAAGGTCCGCCGCGCGGCGATCGCCTTCATCCTCGTGACTGGCAGTGCTGGACATCGTGCGCCATGGGGATCGTCATTCCGGTCCTGCCGCACCTGATCGAGGAGTTCGTCGGGTCGAACGCGCGCGCGGGCCTGCTGAACGGGGTGTTCGTGGCCCTGTGGGCGGGGATGCAGTTCCTGGCCTCGCCGGTGATCGGCTCGCTGTCGGACCAGTATGGGCGACGCCCGGTCATCCTGCTGAGCTGCGCCGGGCTGGCGGCGGACTATGTGCTGATGGCGCTGGCGCCGAACCTGTGGTGGCTGGCGGTCGGGCGGTTGGTGGCGGGCGTCACCTCGTCCAGCTTCACCACCATCTACGCCTATATGGCCGACATCACCGAGCCCGAGAAACGCGCACGCGCCTATGGCCTGATCGGCGCGGCCTTCTCGGGAGGATTCGTGCTGGGGCCGGTTCTGGGCGGTTTCCTGGGCGAGTTCGGACCGCGCGTGCCCTTCTGGGTGGCGGGCGCCCTGTCGGGCGTGGCCTTCCTGTACGGCCTGTTCATCCTGCCGGAGAGCTTGCCGCTCGAAAAGCGCATGCCCTTCAGCTGGCGCCGCGCCAACCCGGTCGGGGCCATGATCCTGCTGAAACGTCACGCCGAGCTGGCGGGCCTCGCGGTCGTGAACTTCCTGCTCTACTTCGCCCACCACGTGTTTTCGGCGGTCTTCGTTCTCTACGCCGGGCTGCGTTACGGCTGGGGGCCGTGGCAGGTCGGGGCCTTGCTGGCCATGGTCGGGGTGCTGGACATGATCGTTCAGGGCGTTCTGGTCGGACCGGCGTCCAAGCGGTTCGGCGACCGGGCGACCATGATCTTCGGCCTGTGCGGCGGGGCGGTCGGCATCGCCTTGATGGGATGGGCGCCGACGGGCGTCGCCTTTATCGTCGCCATGTTCCCCAACGCCCTGTGGGGCCTGGCCATTGCCGACGCTTCAGTCCCTGATGACCCGCCGCGTCGGCGAGAGCGAGCAGGGCCAGCTTCAGGGCGCGAACATGAGCGTCGCCTCCATCGCCGGCGTGGCTCGCCCCTGTTCTTCGGCTGGATCTATTCGGTTTCGGTGGGCGAGGGCGGGGCTCAGGCCGCCGCCTGGCTGTCCGAGCGGGGGCTGCCCGCGTGTCCGCTGCGGCGGACGCCCTCCTGTCGGAGCCGGGGCTGGCCTTCTACCTGGCCTCCGCCGTGCTGGCGCTGGGCGCCCTGATCGGCTTCTTGACCGCGCGTCGGGCGGAACGGGACGAGGTCACGTCCGTTTGATCGCCGCCGCGCCCGGACTGAAAGACGGCCTTGATCCTGTCGAAAAGCCGAGGCGGAATGGATGCAACGCCCAAGCTTGTAGAACCGGGACGAGATGAAGACTTCCAGACTGGCCATCGCCGCCGCCCTGATCCTATCCGCCTGCGGCCAGCCGCAGCCCTCCAAGGCGCAGGAAGGCGTCTTCGCCGAACAGCCCCGCGTCGCCCCGCGCGACGCCGGTTCGCTGAAGACCAGCTTCGCCCCCGTGGTGCGCGAGGCCGCGCCCGCCGTGGTGAACATCTCGGCGCGGGGCGTTCAGCGCGTACGCGATCCCTTTTTCGAGCTGTTCGGCGGCGGGCCGCAGTCGCGCGTGACCGGCTCCATCGGTTCGGGCGTCATCGTGCGCCCGGACGGCATCGTGGTGACGAACAACCACGTCATCCAGAACATGCAGGAAATCCGCGTCACCCTGAACGACCGGCGTGAATACCCGGCCAAGGTGCTTCTGGCCGATGAGCGGTCCGACATCGCCGTGCTGCAGCTCGAAAACCTGGACGGCGACCTGCCGGTCCTGCGCATCGATGATCAGGAGCAGCAACAGGTCGGCGATCTGGTGCTGGCCATCGGCAATCCGTTCGGCGTCGGCCAGACCGTGACCAACGGCATCATCTCGGCCCTGAACCGGACCGAGACGGGCATCAGCGATTCCGGCTCCTTCATCCAGACCGACGCGCCCATCAATCCCGGCAACTCGGGCGGCGCCCTGGTCGACATGGACGGCGATCTGATCGGCATCAACACGGCCATCTTCTCGCGCACCGGCTCTTCGACGGGCGTGGGGTTCGCCGTGCCGGCCACCATGGTCAAGCGGGTGGTGGATTCCGCCGTCGGCGGCGCCAAGTCGGTCGAGCGCGCCTGGCTGGGCGTCAAGGGCGACACGGTCAGCTCCGACATGGCCCGCAGCCTGGGTCTGGATCGGCCGCAGGGCCTGATGGTCACCGACGTCTACGCCGGGGGCCCCGCCGCCCGCGCAGGCATCGAACAGGGCGACGTCATCACCGCCATCGACGGCGCCGAGGTCAACGATCAGGGCGGCCTGAACTTCCGCGTCGGCACGCGCTCGCCGAACGACACCGTGGCCGTGACTGTCCTGCGCGACGGACGGACGCGGACGCTGAACGCGCGCGTCTCGACCCTGCCGGGCGACGCCGATCCGGGGCAGGGCTCGGTTGTGGGGCAGGGCGCTCTGGCCGGGCTTCAAGGCGTGGCGCTGAACCCGGCGCTGGCCGATCGCCTGGGCGGAGATCCCTTCACCAGCGGCGTGGTGGTCACAGGCCTGCAACGCAACAGCATCCCGGCCCGCATCGGCCTGCGTCCCAACGATCTGGTGGTGCAGATCGACGGCCGCGCCGTCACCACGGTCGCCGCCCTGGGCCGCGCACAACGCGGCTCGGAACTGACCATCGTCCGCAACGGCCGCCGCCTGACGGGGCGCCTGCCCTAAGGCGCGGCGCTCGCTGCAGAGGGGCGATCAGCCCTTCTGCGGTCCGCCGATGCTCCACAGGTGGCCGAACGGGTCGCGGAGCTGGCCGTAGCGGTCGCCCCAGAACTGATTCTCCAGCGGCATGACCGGGATGGCGCCGTTGACCAGGGCGCGGCCCCACCATTCGTCGGCGTCGTCGACCTGAAGATGCAGGCTGACTCCCACTGGCTTGATGTCGGCCTCGCCGGTCCATTCGGGGAATTCGTCGGCCAGCATGACGCTGCCGCCGTTGATGCGCAGATGGGCGTGCAACAGGCGCTCGCCGTCCTCGGCCGGCATCCGCATGACTTCCTCGGCCCCGAAGGCGCGGGCGTAGAATTCGATCGCTGCGGCGGCCCCGCGCGAGGGAATGGTCAGGTGGGGCGTCACCCCGCCGCGCGGTCCCTGGTCAGGCTTGGCTTCAGTCATGCGATTCCTCCTCAACGAGGCGTTGTAGCGGGTGCAGTCGCCCGAACGAACGCCTATCTAGAGCGTTCCATGACTGATTTGTTCGAAGCCTCCGGCATCCATCCTCCCGACGCGCCCCTGGCCGACCGTCTGCGCCCGCAGGCGCTGGATCAGGTGGTGGGCCAGGACCATCTGCTGGGCGAAGGCGGGCCGATCCGCCGGATGATCGAGGCCGGGCGTTTGGGCTCCATGATCCTGTGGGGGCCGCCGGGCACGGGCAAGACGACGATCGCCCGCCTGCTGGCCAAGGCGGCGGGCTATGAATACCAGTCGATCAGCGCCGTCTTCTCGGGCGTCGCCGACCTGAAGAAGGCGTTCGAGGCCGCACGGATGCGCCGGGCGGCGGGTCAGCAGACCCTGCTGTTCGTCGACGAGATCCACCGCTTCAACCGCGCCCAGCAGGACGGCTTCCTGCCCTTCGTGGAGGAGGGGATCGTCACCCTGGTCGGCGCCACGACGGAAAACCCCAGCTTCGAGCTGAACGGCGCCCTGCTGTCGCGGAGCCAAGTCTATGTGCTGAAGCGGCTGGACGACGCCTCGCTGGACCTGTTGCTGGACCGGGCCGAGGCGCTGATGGGCAAGCCTCTGCCGCTGACGCCCGAGGCGCGTCAGGCCATGCTGGCGCTGGCGGATGGCGACGGCCGCTATCTGCTGACCATGTCCGAGGTGCTGTTCGACCTGACGGAGGTCGCGCCGCTGGACGTGCAGGCGCTGGCGGGCGTGCTTCAGAAGCGCGCCCCCGCCTACGACAAGTCGCGGGAAGAGCACTACAACCTCATCTCGGCCCTGCATAAGTCGGTGCGCGGGTCTGACCCGGATGCGGCGCTCTACTGGCTGGCGCGGATGCTGAACGGGGGCGAAGACCCGCTCTATCTGGCGCGCCGCATCGTGCGCATGGCGGTCGAGGACATCGGTCAGGCCGACCCCCTGTCCATTCTGATCGCCAATGCGGCCAAGGACGCCTACGACTTCCTCGGCTCGCCGGAGGGCGAGTTGGCGCTGGCTCAGGCCGTGGTCCATCTGGCCACCGCGCCCAAGTCGGTCGGCGTCTATGAAGCCTTCAAGGCGGCGAAGAAGGCGGCGCACGAGACCGGCTCCCTGATGCCGCCCGCCCATATCCGCAACGCCCCGACCAAGCTGATGAAGCAGCTCGGCTACGGCAAGGGCTATCAATACGACCCCGACACGCCCGAGGGTTTCTCCGGCGCGAACTTCTTCCCCGACGAGATGGAGCGCCGCACCTTCTACAAGCCCAAGGGCGAGGGGCATGAGGAGAAGGTCAAGGCGCGTCTGGAGCGCTGGGCGGCGATGCGGGCGCGGGTGAGCAAGGAATAAAGCGCCTACCGCCGTCATCCTCGGGCTTGACCCGAGGATCCAGCCGTCCGCCTGCGCGACGGTAGAGCGGCCGAGCGCACCCTGCACTCGATCCTCGGGTCAAGCCCGAGGGTGACGGAGAGGTTGGAGGTCGGTGAACGATGTTCATTGTCGTAGCGGCCCGTCGGGCGTAGGCTCAGCCTGCAAACTGCGGAGGCGGCGATGGTCGATGTTCTGCGGCGTATGCCGACGCCCTGGCACCTGTGGCTGGTCGGCGTGTTGTCCTTTCTGTGGAACGCCATTTTCGTCTGGCAGTGGACGCTGCAGGTGACGGGCGATCCGGCCTATTGGAACAGTCTGAGCCCCGCCGAGGCGGCCTATCTGCGCGCCGTGCCCTTATGGACCGATGTCGCGGTCGGCGTCGCCTTCTGGGGCGGGCTGCTGGCGGCGGTGCTGCTGCTGTTTCGGCGGCGTCAGGCGACGATGGCGTTCGCCGGCGCCCTGATCGCCATGTTGGCGGACACGGCCTACATCCACTTCATGAGCAATGGGCGCGAGATCATGGGGCCGGTCGGCGTGGCGTTCGGCCTTGTCATCATCGCCGTCCTGGTCGTTCAGACCGCCTATTGCGCTTGGATGAGCCGACGCGGCGTGATTGTCTGAGGGGCAGGCGGAAGCCCTTGTTGCATCGGTCTATTTCGGCGTAGTTTTCGACGCTCAAGGCCCTGGGGAAAGAATGATGGTCGATATTTCGAAGCGTCCGGCGGCGCCGTGGCACCTGTGGGCCATCGCTGCGGCCTCGGTGGTCTGGAACGGCGTCGGCGTCTGGCAGTGGTATCAGAAGGTGACGGGAGCCGCCGCCTATTGGAGCGCCCTGACGATGGAGCAGGTGGCCTATCTACGCGGCGCGCCGATGTGGACCGATGTGGCCTTCGGCGTAGCGGTGTGGTGCGGCCTGCTGGGCGCGCTGATGCTGCTGCTTCGGCGGAAGTTGGCGTTCAACGCTTTCGTCGCGGGTCTGATCGCCATGCTGGCGCACGCCGTCTATGTGCTGGCGCTCAGCAACGGGCGTGAAGTCATCGGCGCAGGCGGCGTGGCGTTCACCCTGATCGTCACCCTGATCTTCGTCATCCAGATCGCCTATGCCCACTGGGCGCGCCGCAAGGGCCTGATCCGCTAACCGCGAGCCTGATGGGCATGGCGAAGCGGGGCGCGCTCGGTTAAAGGCTCGGCGGGTGAAAACCCGCCAGCCCGTATCCCTGACCGAAGATGAAATCGCCGCCGTCCGTTCGTGGGTGGTGCATGAAGACGCGCATCTGATCGCCTTCAACAAGCCGTCGGGCCTGTCCAGCCAGGGCGGCCGCATCCAGGCCAACACCCTGGACGACCTGCTGTGGGCCTTCGCCCGGTCGAACGGCAAGCGGCCGGAACTGGTGCATCGGCTGGACCGCGACACCTCGGGCGTCATCCTGGCCGCCAAGACCAAGCCCGCCGCCGGTTTCTTCGGCAAGGCGATGCAGATGCGCAAGTTCCAGAAGACCTATCTGGCGCTGGTCGCGGCCGCGCCGGAGCCCAAGTCCGGCCGGATCACCTCGGCCCTGCGGCGCGAAGAGATCGGCCGCGAAAGCTATATGCGCGTCGTGGATTTCGATGCGCCGGGCGCGCAAGGCGCAGCCAGCGGCTATCGCACCCTGGCTTCTAGTGAAGACGGGGCGGTGGTCGAGCTGTCGCCCGAGACGGGACGGATGCACCAGCTTCGGGTCCATATGGCCTCCATCGGTCGCCCGCTGGTCGGCGATGTCCGCTATGGCGGCGCCCTGACCTTCGCCGGGCGCGCCGCGCCGCGACTGATGCTGCACGCGGCTAAGCTGAGCTTTCCTCATCCCGACGGCGGCCGTGTGACGGTCGAGGCGCCGGAACCGGAGGATTTCGCGGCCCTGCGCGCGGCGGCGGGGCTGTAGGGCCTTCATCCCCTGTTCAGCTTCACCGCGGAACAATCCGGCTCGCCCGTGCGCTGTTCGGGCGTGGGAGACACGCGCATGAAACGCCTCGCCATCGTCACGATCGCCGTCTCGGCCCTGGCCCTTACGGCCTGCGCCAGCCTGGCGCCCTACGGCCGTCAGATGGGCCCGAACGGGCAGGGCTACTCCGAACAGCAGATCGAGCGCGACCGTTTCCGCGTCAGCTACAACGGCGTCGGCGCGCCCGGTCCAGTGGCGGATATGGCGCTGTTCCGTGCGGCTCAGCTGACGACCGAGCAGGGCTATGATTGGTTCGAGGTGACGCAGCGCTGGCTCGACGGACGCCCCGACAGCGCGGGCGGCGTGCGTCCCAGCGTCTCCATCGGCGCGGGCACGGGCCGTTACGGCGGCTGGTCGTCATCGGGCGTCGGCGTCGGGTTGGGCTTCGACCTCAGCGGGCCGCAGCCGACCTCGACCACGCTGGAGATCGTCATGGGGCGCGGCCAGCGCCCGGATCGCCCTGGGGCCTATGACGCGCGCGGGGTTCAGGACGCCATCCGCCCGCGCCTGTAGGGTCTAGAACGGCCAACGCGCCATCGCCGCCGCGAAGGCCAGCAGCGGAACCAGCAGCAGAATCTCAAGCCCGACCGCGCGACGCGCCGCGGTCAGCTCGGCCTGAGGCGGAACATAGCCGGGCGCGGCCCGCTCCGCCTTGCGCCACTTCAGGATCGCCAGCGTCGGCCGGATCGAGATCAGGCCGATCAGGGCGAAGGTCGCGATCTTGGCCCAGAAGAAGGGGGTGGCTTCATAGAAGGCACAGCCCTTGCCGCCCACCACCCGTCCGACCCCGACCAGAATGATCAGCAGGGCCGTGACCCCATAGCCCGCGTCCAGCCCGGCCAGTCGCTTCACCGGCGGTTCCGGCGTCCGCAGCAGCGCCAGTTCCGACGCCAGCATGACGATCAGGCCCAGGAACAGCAGGTGATGCAGGATGGCGAGGACAAGGTCGTGCATGGCGGCCTTCGCAAATGAGGTCGGAACAGTATATGCCGCCAGCATGACACGTTTCTTGCTGGTTGCGATCGGCGGCGGCCTGGGGGCGATGGCGCGCTATGGGCTAGGGCTGGCCGTGGGCCGCCTGGCGCCGGGCGCGGCCTGGCCGTGGGCGACCCTGACCGCCAATGTCGCGGGCGGCCTTCTGATGGGGCTGCTGGTCGGCTGGCTGGCGTTGAGGGCGGGCGCGGGGCAGGAGAGCATCCGCCTGTTCGCCGCCGTCGGCGTCCTGGGCGGCTTCACGACCTTTTCGGCCTTTTCACTGGAAGCGGCCCTGATGATCGAACGCCGTGAAATCGTCTCGGCTTTCGTTTATGCGGCGGGTTCGGTGGTTCTCGCCATCGCCGCTCTGTTCGTCGGCCTGATGATCGCGCGCAAACTGTTTACCGGAGTGGGCGCATGAGCCGCGAAGTCCAGACCCTCTATGTCGCCGAGGATGAAGACGACATCCGCCTGGATCGCTGGTTCAAGCGCCGTTGGCCGCACCTGACCCATATCCAAGTCGAGAAGATGGCCCGCAGCGGCCAGATCCGCGTCGACGGCTCGCGCGTCAAGCCGCAGGACCGCCTGACCGCGGGCGCCGCCGTGCGCGTGCCGCCGCTGCCGGACGCCAATCCGCGCAAGCCCGGCGACCTGCACGAACTGAGCGAGCGCGACATCGCCTACGCCAAGTCGCTGGTGCTGTACGAAGACCACATGGTCATCGCCCTGAACAAGCCGCACGGCCTGGCCGTGCAGGGCGGGACTAAGACGACCAAGCACGTCGACCGTCTGCTGTCGGCCTGGGGCGAGGGGATGGACCGGCCGCGTCTGGTTCACCGTCTGGACCGCGACACCTCGGGCGTGCTGCTGCTGGGCAAGGGGCCGGAGGCGGCCAAGCGTCTGGCCGGCGCCTTCGCCCGCCGTCAGGCCAAGAAGACCTATTGGGCCATCGTCATCGGCAACCCCAAGCCTTCGGCCGGTCAGATCGACATGGCGCTGAAGAAGACCGGCATCAACGACTTCGAGATGATGCGCCCGGCCGAGCCCAAGGATCCCAAGGGTGAACCGGCCGAAACCGCCTTCGCCACCATCAGCCGCGCCGCCCACCGCGCTGCCTGGATGGCGCTGCGCCCCTTCACCGGCCGCACGCACCAGCTGCGCGCCCACATGGCCGCCATCGGCCATCCGATCCTGGGCGATCCCAAATACGGCGACGACAAGTCGCGTGAACTGTCCGGCCCGCTGAAGCTGCAGCTTCACGCCCGCCGCATCGAGCTGGACCACCCGGGCGGCGGCAAGCTGATCGTCGAGGCTCCGCTCAGCCCTGAGATGAAGGCCGGTTTCAACCATTTCGGCTTCTCCGAGGACGAGGCCGACGAAGATCCCTTCGAGGGCGTGCGGCGGATGCGATGAACACAGGCGCGGCGGTCCAGATGCGGCTTCAGCGCGCCCAGGCGCTGGCCCAGCAGGGCGACCTGCCGGGCGCCCTGGCCGTGCTGGAGCAGGCGACGCCGGGCGAGCGGGCCGGGGTTCAGTCGTTTCAGGTCGATCTTCTGAAGGCGTTGGACCGCAAGGAGGAGGCCCTGGTCATCCGCCGCGCCCAGGCGGCCGCCACGCCCGGCAGCGTCGTCGCGCAGCATAATCTGGCCAGTTCTCTGGGCGACACAGGCCGCAACCTCGAGGCTGTCGAGGCGGCGCGGCGGGCCTTCGCCAATGGCGGAGATGCGCCTGAGACCTGGTTGGTGCTGGCCCGCGCCCTGTCTGGTTGCGGCCGTCATGACGAGGCGGACGACGCCTATCGCCAGGCCTTGAAGCGTCGGCCCGTTTATGGCGACGCCGTGCGGGAGCTGGCGCAACTGATCTGGATGCGCGGCGGAGGTCGTGAGGCTGCGGCGGCGCCGGTGCTCGACGCGCTGAAGGCCGCGCCTGGCGACGCCGAACTGCTGACCTGTCTGGCGGTGGTCCTGATGTATGGGGGCGCTGATCCGCGCGAGGCCTGGGGCGAGTTGACCCGCCGCGTGCGCGACGGCGGCGTACGGGCCGCCATGGTCGAGATGGCGGCGGGCCAGTTGGCGTTGAAGTTCGATCCGGCGCTGGCTGTGGATCATGCGCGCGCGGCGACGCAGGCGGCGCCGAACACGCTCGAACCGTGGACCAGTCTGGCCGAGGCCATGATCGCCTCTGGCGACCCCGATGGAGCGCTGGAGATCCTGCGCCAATTATTGGCTGCGCCCACCCCGGATCAGAAGGTTCTGGCCCTGCACGCCACGGCCAGCCGCCTGAAGGGGCAGGCCGACGCCCTGGGGTTGGATGACCTGGAGGGTCTGGTCGGCGCCCTGACCATCGATACGCCGCCCGGCTGGAGCGACTTGGCGGCCTATCTGGCCGACCTCAAGGCGGCGCTGCTGGCGCAACACGCCTATCAGAACCACCCGCTGGGCCAGAGCCTGCGGCACGGGACGCAGACGCCGGTGGACCTGACCCTGGTCGACGATCCGGCCATTCGCGCCTTCTTCACCGCCATCGACGGGCCGATCCGCCGTCATCTGGCGCGGCTGGGGCAGGGTGAGGATTCTGTTCGCGTCCGAAACTCTGGAAGCTATCGGCTGAAGGGCTGCTGGTCGGTGCGGCTGGCGCCGGGCGGTTTCCACGAACACCATATTCATCCGAAGGGCTGGTATTCTTCGGCCTGCTACATCGAGGTGCCGCCGGTGGTCGAGGCGGGCGGGCGCGAAGGCTGGCTGGCCCTGGCCCAGCCGCCGTTCCCGACCTCGCCGCCGCTGGAGCCGCTGCGGTACGAGAAGCCGGAGCCGGGCAAGCTGGTGCTTTTCCCGTCCTGCCTGTGGCACGGCACCGTGCCTTTCAGCGGCGACCAGCCGCGCCTGTCCGTCGCCTTTGACATCGTGCCAGCCTGACATGACCGCTTCCGACGCTCCTCTCGCCGTCTTCGACATCGACGGCACCCTGGTCGACAGCCGGGCCTCCATCCATCGTGCGGCCTGCGAGGCGGCGCAGGCGCTGGGCCTGCCCGAGCCGGAATATGATCGGGTGCGTCAGATCGTAGGCCTGAGCCTGCATCACGCCCTGCACGTGCTGGAGCCGTCGCTGACCGACGCCGAACTGGCCGACTTCGTCGCCGCGTTTCAGGCCAGTTTCCGCGCCATGTATGAGGCGGGCCATGAGGAGCCGCTCTATCCCGGCGTGATGCAGACCCTGCGGCGGCTGAAGCGCGACGGCTGGCGGCTGTCGCTGGCGACCGGCCAGAACCGGCGCGGCGTGGCCCGCAATCTGGCGCGGCCCGAATGGAGCGATCTGTTCCTGTCCAGCCACTGCGCTGAGGACGGGCCGGGCAAGCCGGACCCAGCCATGCTGCGCGCCGCCATGACGGCCTGCGGGGCCGACATCGCCTCGACCGTCATGATCGGCGACACCAGCCACGACATCACGATGGCTGTGGCGGCGGGCGTGCATCCTCTGGGCGTCGGCTGGGGCTTCCACACGGTGGAGGAGCAGGCGGCGGCGGGCGCGCTACACATCGCCGATGATTTTCCTGACCTTGAGGCGGCGCTCGATCGTTTCGCCTCGACCAAGCTTTTCGCCTAGAAGTCCGCCATGTCCCATATTCCTTCGCTTGATCCCAACGTCGCCGCCCAGAAGGGCTTTCGCGAGTCCGAGGAACGCATCAAGCGTTTCTGGAAGGCCGCCGAGGTCGAGGCCCGTGACGGCGGCTGGGTCGTCCTGCTGGACGGCCGCGCGCCCAAGACGCCCGCCGGAAACGCCATCGTCCTGCCGACCGAGGCGGCGGCTCGCCTCGTGGCCGACGAGTGGAACGCCCAGGGCGAGCACCTGACGCCCGCGACCATGCCCGCCACCCGTCTGGCCTCGACCGCCATCGACCGGGTCAGCCAGACGCGCGGGCCTGTAGCCGAAGAGATCGCCCGCTACGCCGGATCGGACGTGCTTTGCTATCTGGCCGAGACGCCGTCGGGCCTGATCGAACGACAGCAGGCGGAATGGGGGCCGTGGCGCGACTGGGCCGCGCGCGAGCTGGGCGTCGAACTGCATACCGTTGAGGGCATCATCCATCGGCCGCAGGCGCCGGAAGCTCTGGCGCGGGTCGAGGTGCTGGCGCTGGAGATGGACGACTTCGCCCTGACCGGGCTGGCGACGGCGGTGCCGCTGTTCGGCTCGGCGGTGCTGGGGCTGGCGGTGCAGCGCGGAGCGCTGGCGGGCGAGGCGGCGCTGGACCTGTCGCGTCTGGACGAAGCCTTCACCGAAGAGCGTTGGGGCGTGGACGAGGAGGCGGCTGTCCGCACGGCCGCTCACCGCGCTGAAGCGTTCCTGCTGCAACGGTGGTTTGAGGCGTTGCGCTGAGGCGGCTCAGCCCTTGATCAGCGCAGCGCGCTCGTCCGCCGTCAGCATCCGCCAACGGCCTTCCGGCAGGTCGCCCAATTTCACGGGGCCGATGCGGATGCGATAGAGGTCGACGACCTCCAGCCCGACCAGCTCGCACATGCGGCGAATCTGGCGGTTGCGGCCTTCGCGCAGGATGAAACGCAGGCGCTGCGGCTCCATCTGGGTGACGCGGGCAGGCTTCAACTGGCGACCGTCCAGCTCCAGGCCGTGGCGCAGTTTGGTCAGCTTGGCCTCGGTCACGACGCCAGCGACGCGGACCAGATATTCCTTGTCCAGATCGGACTGTGGGCCGATCACCGCCTTGGCCACCACGCCGTCTGACGACAGCATCAGCAGACCGCGCGAATCCTCGTCCAGTCGCCCGACGGGGGCAGGGAGGCGTCGCGCGCGGGCGTCTCGCCGTCGCCGACCCGGTTGGCCGTGGTCAGCAGGCGCACGGCCGGAATCTTGCCCGGCTCAGGCTGGCCCGAGACATAGCCGACCGGCTTGTGCAGCAGGATGGCGACGCCCGCCGCCAGCGCCGCCTCGCCCGTGTCGTTCAGCGTCAGGGTCTGGCCCGGTTCGATCTTGCGGCCTGCGTCGCGCACGACCTCGCCGTCGATGCTGACCAGCCCCTCGGCGATCAGGCCCTCGGCCTCGCGGCGCGAGCAGACGCCGCTCTGACCCAGCCACTTGTTGATGCGGACGGGGTCTGGGCCGTCATAGGTGCGGGTGAAGGCCATGGCCTGACTTGAGATCTCCAGCGGTGCGACCGGCTGTGTAGGGCCCGCTCGCGCATGGAGGCAAGGGCGCTGCTGTGGCTGGGCGGTTCAGGTGTTCTTAGGTCGGGTTGAGTTCACTTTTGCGTCGTCAAGTTGACCTTGAGCATCATAAGCCTATATCAGCAGTCACCCTGATGTTTTTGCCGCATTCGCTTCCGATTGATTCGGATTGCGACGTTTGCCGTGTTTGATCCGGTTGCGGCGTACAGGGCGGGACGGTTTCTTGTAATCGTCCACGAATATTGATCGATAACCTTCGAAGGAGACGTTTTGTACGCTCAACGCAAGACCACGACCGCCCCTCGTTCCCGCCAATACGGCAATCGCCCCGCGCCCGCCCGCCTGCGCTTCGGCCTGATCATGCGCAAAGGCATGGATTTCGGCGAACTGGGCGACATGGAGACCGCCCTGCGCTTTGAGGGCGTGTCGCTGGCCCCGATCTCGACCGGCGAGGGCAGTCTGGTTTCGGGCGGGCTGACCGTTCTGGCCACGGCGACGGCCGACGACATCAGCGGCGGCCGTGTTCAGGGCGTGGTGGTTCCGGGCGGCGTGTCGGATGAAGCCGGTCTGGTTCAGGTCAAGGCGCTGGTGAACCTGGCCAAGGCGCAGGGCCTGCCGGTTCTGGCCTTCGCTGACGGCGTGGCTGTGGCGGCTGAAAGCTTTGGCGAAGCGGCCGATGCGCCGGGCGCGGCCTTCCGCGACGGCAAGGTGGCCATGCTGAACGACCGCGCCGAACTGACGGCTGTGGTCGCCGCCATCTAAACCCGGCGGAAGATCAGGCTCAGATTGTTGGCGGGCATGGCCCGTCGCAGCGTCAGGGCCAGGCCATGCGACCGGGCGAGCGTTTCGACCTCGCCCCGGTCGCGCAGGCCCCATGCGGGATCGCGCGCCTTCAGGCTGTCGTCGAAGGCGGCGTTGGACGGGGCCAGCGGAACCTCGGCCTCGCGATAGGGGCCATAGAGGTACAGCAGACCGCCGGGGCGGATCAGAGACCGTTCCGCCAGCCGCATCAGGCCCTGGGCCGCCGACCACGGGCTGATGTGGATCATGTTGATACAGATGATGGCGTCCAGCGGCTCCGACGGCCAGCGGGCGTCATCCAGCATGTCGACCGCCTGGGCGGGGCGCAGGTTCGCCGCGCCCGCCTTCATTCGCCACGCCTCGATGCTGGCCCGCGCCTCCGCGCTGGGGTCGCTGGGCGTCCAGTCCAGGCCGGGCAGGGCGGTTGCGAAGAGGGCGGCGTGCTGGCCCGATCCGGCGGCGATCTCAAGCACCCGGCCCTGAACGGGCAGATGGGCGCGCAGCACCTCCAGTATGGCCGCGCTGTTGCGCTCGGCGGCGGGCGAGATCAGGGCGCTCGATAAGGCGTCCCGCGTCGACTTTACAGAATCCATCGTCTTCACGCCGAAGGAGATAGCCCTTGAGACGCGCTCTGACGATTTAAATATGCGTGTGGATGGAGTGAGCCGGATAACGGGGGAATGAAACGTGCAGCGGTTGACCTAACGTCCCTCGGGGTTCATTGGCCCCCGTTACACAGCGTGATCAGCTTATTGCGTGACGGCGACGACAGATCGCTGCGCGCAGCTTCAGGAGAGCAAGACGTGACGCAATCGATTCCCGGACTCCATCCGGCGCCGACTGAACACAAGGGCCTCGTCGCCTGGGTGGAGCAGATCGCCGCCCTGACCAAGCCTGACCGTGTTCACTGGTGCGACGGCTCGGCCGCCGAGAAGTCCGCCATCGTCGCCGATCTGATCGGCAAGGGCACGCTGAAGGAGCTGGATCAAGCCAAGCGCCCCGGCTGCTACTACGCCGCCTCGGACCCCAAGGACGTGGCCCGCGTCGAGAGCCGCACCTTCATCTGCTCGGAAGATGAAGCCGACGCCGGTCCGACCAACAACTGGTCCGACCCGGTTGAAATGCGGGCCCGTCTGGACGGCCTGTTCGACGGCTGCATGAAGGGCCGGACGATGTACGTCGTTCCGTTCTGCATGGGCCCGCTGGGCTCCAAGATCTCCGCCCTGGGCGTTGAGATCACCGACAGCGGCTATGTCGCCGTGTCGATGGGCGTCATGACCCGCATGGGCAAGGGCGCGCTGGACATGCTGGGCGCCGACGGCGTCTTTGTCCCCGCCGTTCACACCCTGGGCGCGCCGCTGGCCGAAGGTCAGGCCGATGTGGCCTGGCCCTGCAACGACGACAAGTGGATCGTCCACTTCCCCGAGACGCGGGAAATCTGGTCCTACGGCTCGGGCTACGGCGGCAACGCCCTGCTGGGCAAGAAGTGCTACGCCCTGCGCATCGCCTCGATCATGGCCCGCGACGAGGGGTGGCTGGCCGAGCACATGCTTATCCTCAAGCTGACCAGCCCCGAAGGCGTGTCGAAGTACGTCGCCGCCGCCTTCCCGTCGGCCTGCGGCAAGACCAACCTGGCCATGCTGCAACCGGCGCTGGACGGCTGGAAGGCCGAGACGGTCGGCGACGACATCGCCTGGATGCGTTTCGGCGACGACGGCCGCCTGTACGCCGTGAACCCGGAAGCGGGCTTCTTCGGCGTGGCGCCGGGCACCAGCCGCAACACCAACAAGAACGCGCTCGAAACCCTGACGCGCGACACCATCTTCACCAACGTGGCCCTGACCGCTGACGGCGACGTCTGGTGGGAAGGCCTGTCGAAGGAAGCGCCGGAAGGCCTGACCAACTGGAAGGGCCAGCCGCACGATCCGGCCTCGGGCGAGCCTGCGGCGCACCCGAACTCGCGCTTCGCCGTCTGGGCTGGTCAGTGCCCGTCCATCGCGCCGGAGTGGGAAGACCCCGCAGGCGTGCCGATCGACGCCATCCTGTTCGGCGGTCGCCGCGCCTCGGCCGTGCCGCTGGTGACGGAAGCCTATGACTGGGAGCACGGCGTCTTCATGGGCTCGACCGTGGCCTCCGAAGGCACCGCCGCCGCCGAGAACAAGGTCGGCGAGCTGCGCCGCGACCCCTTCGCCATGCTGCCGTTCTGCGGCTACAACATGGGCGACTACTTCGGCCACTGGCTGAAGATGGGCGAAAAGGCCGATGCGTCGAAGCTGCCGCGCCTGTTCTTCGTCAACTGGTTCCGCAAGAACGAGGACGGCCAGTTCGTCTGGCCGGGCTTCGGCGACAACGCCCGCGTGCTGAAGTGGATCGTCGAGCGTCTGGAAGGTCAGGCCGAGGCCGTGGACACCCCGGTCGGCCGCGTGCCGTCCAAGGCCGCGCTGGACCTGTCGGGTCTGACGCTGACGGACGCCGATCTGCAGATCCTGCTGGACGTCGACGCCGACGTCTGGACCGAGGAAGCCGCCCTGATCCCCGCCTTCTACGAGAAGTTCGGCGATCGCCTGCCCAAGGCCCTGTGGGACCAGCACGCCGCCCTGACCAAGCGTCTGGAAGAGGCGCGCGCGGCCAAGCTGGCGGCTGAATAAAAGACCGTCCTCAACGGTTGAAATCAGGGCGCGGGAGGTCGAAGGACATCCCGTGCCCCTTTTTAATTCTCCCGAACCTTCCTTCGACGTCGTGGTCATCGGCGCGGGCGCGCTGGGCCTGTGCGCGGCGGCGGAGTTGAGACGACGCGGACGCCGCGTTGCGGTGGTAGACCCCGGCGGCGTCAACGCTTCGGCGGTAGCGGCAGGCATGATCGCGCCGGCCATGGAATGCGCCATCGACGATCTGTCGCCCGAGGCGGCGCAAGTGTTGCGTCGCGCGCGCGACCTGTGGCCCGCCTTCGCAGAGGCGACGGGCGTGCGGCTGTATGGCGATCTGGCGGAATGGCGCGGCGGCGACGTCGCCGAACTGGCGGCGCGGATGAAGGCGCTGGGCTTTCAGCATCAGTATGACGCCGACTCGGCGCGCCTGACGACTCATGAGGATGCGAAGGTCGATCCGCCTCAGGCGCTGAAGGCGCTGGCGCAGGGACTGACGGTGATCAAGGCGCGGGCGCTGCGCATGGCTCCGGACGCGCTCGGCTGGCAGGTCGAGACGACGACGGGCGCCGTGCGCGCGGAGCATCTGATCCTGGCCACGGGCGCCGACCCGTCGCTGGAGGGCTTGCCGCCCGAAGCGCGCACGGCGGTCGCCCGCATCACCCCCATTCGCGGCCAGATCGGTCTGGTGAAGGAGAGGTTGGTCGACCATGTCGTGCGCGGGCCGGGCGCCTATGTCGCGCCGATGGGCGAGGGCAGCGTGATCGGGGCGACGATGGAGCCGGGCGAGCGCTCGGTGACGCCCGACGCCATGCGTTGCGACGCCCTGCTGGCCGCCGCATGGAAGGTGCTGGGCCAGGCGCCGCGTCCCTTGACCATCGACTGGCGTGCGGGGGTGCGCGGCACGACGCCGGACGGCCTGCCGATGGCCGGGCAGGTCGCCTCAGGCCTGTATGTCGCGCTGGGGCCGCGTCGCAACGGCTGGCTGCTGGGGCCGCTGATCGGCGCCGTCGTTGCTGATGCGACAGAGGGCCGGCCCGTCGCCGAGCTGACCCTCCATCCCTCGCGGTTCCTTTAGTCCTTGGGCAGATCGAAGCGGATCGCCATGGTGACGCGCGCGCCGTCGACGGCCTGTCCGTCCACCGTGCGCGGGCTGAGGCGGAAGTAGCGGCTCAGGCTCACCGCCGCCCGGCCGAAGCCCTGATTGCCCGGTGTTTCCGAGGTGACCGAACAGCCGGTCAGGCTGCCGTCCACCCGCACCAGACAGGACAGTTCGGCCACCCCGCCGATCCCGCGCGCCTCGGCAGCGGACGGATAGGCCCGCATCAGCTGATCCGCCGTCGGCTTCCGCACCCAGTCGGGCTGGGTGATGACGGGAACCGGCTTGGGCGGTTCTGGCGTGATCGTCGTTCCGGCTGCGGGCTCGGTCGCGGGTTCGGTCAGGTTGATGACCGGCCCGGCGTCATGGCTGACGACGGGGCGACCGGAACCTCCAACGGGACGACGTCGCTGGGCATGACCTGCGTCGGCCGGTGGATCGGCGGCGTCGGCGCGGGCGAGGCCGTCTTCGGCTCGGGCGGTTTGACCCTGGGCGTCAGCTCCACGATCGTCGTGGGCAGGTCTTCCAAGGACGCGGGGGCGTCGGCCAGTTCGAAGCGTTGCTGATACAGCCAGACGCCGGCGCCGACATGCACCAGAGCCGAGGCGGTGATCATCGCCCATACCCATCGGGGCAGGGGTTTCTTGCGTTGCTGAAAGTCGAGGGGGCTGACCACGCCGTGGCCCCCGGCGATACGCATCATCATGACTTACGCGCCTCCTGTCGCAGGCCCTCCCCAGCACCCACGGAACAGAGTTCGCGCTTCGCTTGCGGCCTTATTGTGGCGCTTGGAATTGTTAACGGCAGGGGCGCTGCGTTAAGCTTTCGTTTACCGAGGTTAGCGACCGTTCACATATGACCGTGAAAGCGATTCCATCATCCGGCGGCGTGGAGGCGGCGATCCGGCGCGCCTCGACCTCGACCGGCGTGGACTTCGATTTCCTGATGAAGACCGCGCGTCGCGAAAGCGCGATGAATCCCAATGCGCGGGCGCCCACGTCCTCGGCCTCGGGCCTGTTCCAGTTCATCGAGCAGACCTGGCTGGGCACGGTGAAGCGGCACGGCGCCAAGCACGGCTACGGCCAGTACGCTGACCTGATCTATCAGGGCGGCGACGGGCGCTGGCAGGTGCGCGGCTCGGCTCGCAACGTCGTGTTGGACCTTCGCTTCGATCCTCAGGCCGCCTCGACCATGGCGGGGGAGCTGACGGCCTCCAACGCGGCCTATCTGCGCGGCCGCACGGGGCGCGAGCCAGGGGCGGGCGACCTGTACGCCGCGCACTTCCTGGGTCCGGCGGGCGCGGCCAAGCTGCTGGAGGCGGTGCAGTCGCGGCCGCAGACCAGCGCGGTGGCCCTGTTCCCCGAAGCGGCTTCGGCCAACCGTTCGATCTTCTATCGCAATGGCCGAGCGGCGACGGCGGCCGAGGTGCACGCCAATCTGCAGCGCACGGCGGGCGAGGCCTTCCCGGCGGTCGGCGTCGGCAGCGGCGGGGCGGCCAAGGCGGCGCCGGAGCTGAGCGAAAAGGACCGAATGCTGGCCGCGCGCATGGACCGCTTGAAGCAGGATCAGAGCCTTCTGGCGCTGTTGCTGGGCCAGGACGGGCAGGGATCAGGCGGCGGATTCGGAGGCGCATTCGCTCCGCCGCCGGATAAGGTGGCGTGACCACGCTTCCGCCTTATTCCTAAGAGGGTGTTAACTATGTAACGCTAGGGGTGACGATTGATTCCTCGCCAACCCTGAGCCTTCGAGCCATGACCGCCTACCGCGCCAGACTGACGGAAAGCGACATACGGCGCCTGATCAAGTCTGATCTGGAGGACGAGCGCGCGGCCGCCGCTCATAAATTGTGCCGCAGCATCGACCGCATGGCGCTGGATGACGTGGAGCGCGAGGCGGCGCAAAAGATTCTGAGCGTGCTGGCGGCCGATGCGGCGGAACTGGTGCGACGGGCCGTGGCGGTGACGCTGAAGGCTTCGGACATCATGCCGCGCGAGGCGGCGCGCAGGCTGGCCGGCGATGTGGACAGCGTGGCCCTGCCTATCATCAACAGCTGCCCGGCCTTCACTGACGACGACCTGATCGAGATCGTGCGCGCCGGGACGGCGCTGCGCCAGGTGGCGGTGGCGTCCCGCCCGCGCGTGCCGCGCGATGTGGCGTCGGTTTTGGTCGCCGAAGGCAGGCAGGAGGCGGTGGCCGCCCTGGCCGCAAACGACAACGCCGATCTGTCCGAGGCTGCGCTTGGCGTCGCCCTGGATCGATTCAGCGATGCGCCGGAGGTGATTTCGGCCCTGGCCTATCGTCAGGTTCTGCCGCTGTCCGTGACCGAGCGGCTGGTGGTTCTGGCCAGCGAGGCTGTGCGCGAACACCTGATCACCCGCCACGCTCTGACGCCTGAGACCGCTATCCAGTTCGCCGACTTCGCGCGGGAGCGGGCCACGATCGACCTGGTGGACCAGGCTCGTGTGACGGATGATCTGCCGACCTTTGTGGCCGGGCTGAACCGCCGCCGGGTGCTGACGCCGTCTCTGTTGCTGCGGTCCTTGGCGCGGGGGCAGATCGGCCTGTTCGAGCACGCCCTGGCCGAGTTGGCGGGTACGCCGCATCATCGCGCCTGGCTGATGGTGCATGACGCCGGGCCTCTGGGACTCAAGGCCATCTACGACCGTGCGGGCATGCCGCCACGTCTGTTCCAAGCCTTCCGCGCCGGGGTCGACACCTGGCGGGCGCTCCAGGCCGAAGGCGGGGACACCGGAAGCGCCGTCTTCCGTCAACGGATGCTGGAGCGGTTCCTGAGTCAGCGTCCCGACGCCGCGCGTGAGGATTTGGCCTATCTGCTGGAGCGGCTGGACCGCCCGGCTGACGACGGCTGGCGCGGCGCCGTCAGCGCGGCCTGAGCCGCGCTCAATCCATCAGTCGGCTTTAGCCCAGGTGCTCCGCCGCACGGGCTTCCAGGGTTTCAACCAGATCGCGTCCGACAGGATGGTCGTCGGTCTGGATCTTGTCGCGGACCACGGCCTTGATGGCGTCGATGTGGGCGTCGACCACGGCCAGGGGGGCCTGCATCCGCTTGTCGGCGTCGTCCAGCATCCGGCAGAGCGAGGCGGCGATGCGCGTGACCAGCGGGTATTCGTATGTGGTCCCCAGCCCCTTGAGGTCGTGGGCGCGGAAATAGAGGGCCTCAGCCGTTTCGGGCGTGTAGCCCTGGCTGCGGATGTCGGACTGAGCCTTGTCCAGCCTGACCACCTCGTCGTTCAACCACTGGCCGAACTGAGCCGACATGGCCTTCAGCGCCTCCTCGGCCCTGGCGATGGCGTTGGCGTCAATGCCGCCGAAGCCGCCGCCGACCTTGGCGCGCAGGGGATTGGGCGGGCGGATGACTTGGTTGGTCACGGGCGGCTCCTCAACAACAGCGGCCATTTTGTCGCGCAGAGGCTTAAAATCCGGTGACGGCGCCTCGATTATTTTACAGTTCAGGCGGCGAATTGTTCGGCCATGACGCGCTCTTCATATGAGCGGCCTGAATCGAACAGCATGGTCAGGGTGATGTCGCGACGCTCCCGCACCTCGACGCGCGAGACGCGGCGCACCTCGAAATTGTCGGCGGTGGCGCTGACCGGCCGCTTGTCCGGCTCTAGTACGTCGAAGCGCACCCGCGCCGTGTGCGACAGCAGGGCGCCGCGCCAGCGCCGGGGGCGGAAGGCGCTGATCGGCGTCAGCGCCAGGCTGGGCGCGTCCAGGGGAATGATCGGCCCGTGCGCCGACAGATTATAGGCGGTCGACCCGGCTGGCGTCGCCACCAGGCAGCCGTCGCAGGTCAGCTCCTCCAGCCGCACCTTGTCGTTGATGCTGATGCGCAGCTTGGCGCTCTGGCGCGTCTGGCGGAGCAGGGAGACTTCATTGATGGCCAGGCCGCTGTGGACCTGGCCGCTTTCGACCCAGGCGTCCATCTGCAACGGATGCAGCACCGTGCGGTCAGCCTGGGCCAGACGATCCAGCAGGTCGTCTTCCTCATAGTCGTTCATCAGGAATCCGACGGAGCCGCGGTTCATCCCATAGACGGGCGTGCGCAGCTGCAGATTGTTGTGCAGGGTCTCCAGCATGAAGCCGTCGCCGCCCAGGGCGACGATGACCTCAGCTTCGGCGGCGGGAACCGAGCCATAGCGTTCGCTCAACCGCTGGCGGGCGGCTTCGGCTTCGGGCCGGTCGCTGGCGACGAAGGTGATGGCGGTGGGATGGAACGACTGAGTCACGGCGCTACGCAAGCGGAGCGGAGGCGCGCTGTCAAACGGTCGACCCGCCTTCAGGCGCCATCAGCAGACGAAATTCATAGGCCGCCTGCGTGGTCGACCGCTGCGCCGGGCGCCAGGCCTCGCCGTCAGGATCATGCGGCAGGCCGTGGTTCAACCGACGAACCTCGCGCAGCAGGGCGGGGAAGGCGGCGCGATCCAGCCCCGCAGCGGTGCAGGCCAGAAACAGCGGTCGGGCGGTGTCGCCGCGCAGGGCGCGCCGTAAAGCTTCGGTCTCCAGACCGCTCAGCATGGTCAGGGCGTGGACGAAGAGGTCGAGTTTCTCTTCCCGCAGCGCCCGCATCAGGGTGGCGGGGCGCAGTTGTCCCGCCGCATGCAGCTTGGCGGCCAACTGGGCGGCGGCGTGATCGGGCGTGGTCTCGGCCGCTTGCTGGGCCGCTGCGGCGACCGCCGTCGCCAGGGCGGCGGCGTCCAGGCTGAAGCGCTGGGAGATGGCCTGCTTCAGGGCCTCGCCGACCCACTGATAGAGACGCAGGGCCAGATCCTCGTTCAACCGGGGGTGTCGCGTCAGCGGCGCGCGCAGGGCGGCGATGGACCGCGCCTGCTCCACCAATCGAGCCATGTCGGCGGCTTCCAGCCGCGCCGTCCCGTTGACGGCCAGGGCGGTCAGGACGGCCGGCTCGCCGCGATCGAGGATGGCGCGGGCGGGCAGGGGGTCGAGGTCAGGGCGAAGGGCCACCTGGACCTGATGGTCCAGCGAGGCTTCTTCCAGCAGGGTCAGTAGGTCGGCGTCGAGCAGCAGGGGGCTGGCGGCGATCACCGGGCGGGCGATCTCTATGGCGTCGGCGGCCAGCAGGCGCACCAGGTCCGCCGGCGCCCAGGCGGCGTCCGCCAGACGTTCGGCCAGGGCGCGGCGGATATCCTGCTCGGCGGCGCGGACCATGGCGACGAAGACCTCGGTCAGGGGCAGGCGGCGCGCCAGCCTGGCCGCCGACCGAGCAGTAGAGGTCCGCCACGCCCAGCAACAGGCGCTGTTGTTCTTCCGGCGGACGTCCGGCGGCCAAATCGATCAGTTGGTGAAGGCTGGCCAGCGGCAGGGGCTCGCTACGCGGGGAGGGCGCGAACGCCTCGATTGAGTCCACGAAACATCCCCCTGACGATGCGGCCGCGCCGCCGGCGGACAGTGTTCGCTCGTGTCGATGAAAACAGGGTTAATGAAGTCTTCCGTTTCGGTTCTTCGGCGGCGGTCGGCGACTTGACGCCGGGCCGGAGCGGAGAGAGGCTCATCTGAACGCTGATAAGGGGGAAGGCCAATGACGGACGCGGCGCGGTCGCTCAAATCCCAGGTTTCCGAGGCGGAGTGGAAGGTGCGGGTCGAACTGGCCGCGCTGTACCGCCTGGTGGCGCTGAACGGGTGGGACGACATGATCTTCACCCATATCTCGGCCCGCGTGCCGGGACCGGAGCATCACTTCCTCATCAATCCATACGGCTGGTATTTCGATGAAATTACAGCCTCTTCCCTGGTGAAGGTCGATCTGGACGGCAATGTCGTTCAGGACACGACCAGCTTCATCAACCCGGCGGGCTTCACCATCCATTCGGCGGTCCATGCGGCGCGCGAAGAGGCGCATTTCGTCATTCATCTGCACACCGTGAACGGCGTGGGCGTCGCGGCGCAGAAGGACGGCCTGCTGCCGATCAGCCAGAACGCCTGCCTGCTGCAGCATCAGGTCGCCTATCACGGCTATGAAGGCCTGGCCCTGAACCACGACGAGCGCGAGCGGCTGGTGGCGGACCTGGGCGACAAGCCGCTGATGCTGCTGCGCAATCACGGCACCCTGGCGGTCGGGAACACGGCGGCGGAGGCCTGGGTTGGGATATTCTTCCTGGAACGCACCTGCGCCCAGCAGGTCGCGGCTCTGTCGGCGGGACGCGACAACGTTCTGATCGCGCCTGACGCCGCCCAGGCCGAAACCAAGGAGCAGGGCCGGGGGATCGGCTTTATCTCCTCCCTGGCCTGGCCCGGCGCCCTGCGCCAGCTGCAGCGAAAATCGCCCGGTTACGACATCTAGAAAAAGGCGGGGGGCCGTGCGGGGGAAGGGAAGCATCGGCCTCTGGGCCGGACTGGGGTTGCTGTCTGGCGCGGGGGCGGCTCACGCCGGCGCCTGGAACCTGCCGAAGGGGCAGGGCGAGATCATCGTCAAATATGAGACTATCCGCGCCGAGGACTATTTCGCCTCCGACGGCGGGCGCGCCGACTTGCCGGGCGGGCGGCGCGACATCGCGGCCAGCGTGTTCGTCGAATATGGCTTGAGCGACCGCTTCACTCTTCAAGCCAAGGGCGAATGGCAGGACGGGCGCGACGAGTTCCTCGACTATCAGGGGCTGGGGCCGATCGAGATGGGCGTGCGCTGGCAGGCCTATCGCGACGATCGCAACGTCGCGGCCGTCTATGTCGGCTACGCCGAGGGCGGGGCGGGACGCAACGCCGGCTACGCTCCGCCGGGCGCGGGAGACAGCGACGTCGAGGTGCGGCTTCTGGCGGGCCGGTCCTTTGATCGCGGGTTTATTGATCTCCAAGCGGCGCGGCGCTGGAGGTCGGGTTTGCCCGACGAGACGCGCGCGGATGTGACGGCCGGGGCGCACCTCAACCAGGACTGGATGGTGATGGCGCAGGCCTTCGGCGGGACGGCGGATGGCGACGGCGCGGCGCGCTGGCTGTCGCTGGAGGCCTCGGCGGTGCGTCGGTTCGGAGACTGGCGGCTGCAGGCTGGCTGGCGACAGGCCGTTTCGGGTCGTGAAATTCCTGCGGGCAGAGGGCCTGTCATCGGAATCTGGCGTCGATTTTAGTCCCGATTTCCGCGACGGAATCCGAGGTTCGCCACGTTACAGATACGTTATTTGCGTAACGGCGGTGACCCGTTAAGCGGGGGCGCTTGTTGTCGGGGAGACTGCGTCGCGTGTTCAAACGCCATTTTTTCATTATCGGCGCAGCCTGCGTATTGGGGCTGATGGTCGTGGCGGCGATCATCAAGATCGCGGCCGGCGGCGGTGACGCAGGCCAGCAGCGCGGTCCGGGGGGACCGGGCGCCGGCCGTGGCCAGATCGTCGCCGAGGTCGTGGCGGGGCGTCGCGAATTCGCTGACCAGATCCGCGTGCTGGGCGTGGCCCGCAGCCGCCGCTCGGTCAACATCACCTCGAACACGACCGAACTGGTGACCCGGGTTATGTTCACCGACGGCCAGGCCGTGGCGGCGGGGGCGCCCCTGGTCGAGTTGCAGGCGCGCGAGGAAGACGCGGATCTGATCCGCGCGCGCGCCCAGCTGGAGAACGCTCAGCGCGAATATGACCGCTATCGCATCCTGGCTGAGCGCGGCGTGGCGCCGCGCGTCATGGCCGAAACGGCCGAGACGGCGCTGAAAACGGCCCAGGCGGCCATGGCGGCGTCGGAAGCGCGTCGCGGAGACCGTATCCTGCGCGCGCCCTTCGCCGGCGTGCTGGGCCTGACGTCGGTCACGCCGGGCACCCTGATCTCGCCGGGCGCGGTCATCACCACCCTGGACGACACCAGCGGCGTTCGCGTCGACTTCCCCATGCCGGAACGCTATCTGGGCGTCCTGCCCGTGGGCGCGCCGATCACGGCGACCACGGACGCCTTCCCCGGCGAAGAGTTCAACGGCCGCATCGCCCTGCTGGATACTCGGGTCAATGAACAGACCCGCGCCGTCATCGCCCGCGCCGAATTCCCCAACCCCGGAAACCGCATCCGCCCGGGCATGATGATGCGCGTCGCCGTCCACCAGGGGCGCCGCCAGAGCCTGGCCGTGCCTGAGGCGGCTGTTCAGTATGAGGGCCAGGGCGCCTTCGTTTATCGCATCGCGCGCGGCGAAACGGGCACGACCGCCCAGCGCGTCGAGGTCCAGACCGGCGCCGTCGAGAGCGGCTTTGTCGAGATCGTTTCGGGTCTGGGCAACAACGACAGCATCGTCGCGTCCGGCTTGAACCGCATCCAACCGGGCGCCCCCGTCACCGTCGAAGGCGCCGAAGGTCAGCAGCGCGGCGCTCCAGCCAAGGGCGGCGCACGCGCGTCGCAGGCGGCCCGCCCATGATGCTGTCCGATGTTTCGGTCCGGCGCCCCGTCTTTGCGGCGGTGGCGGCCATCGTCCTGTGCGTCATCGGCGCCGCGGCCTTCTTCTTCCTGCCCGTGCGCGAGCTGCCGGACGTGGACCCGCCGGTCGTGTCGGTCAGCACCAACTACGCCGGCGCCTCGGCCGAGGTGATCGAGAGCCGGATCACCGAGCCGATCGAGCAGCAGATCGCCGGCATCCAGGGCGTCGAGCGCATCAACTCGACCAGCCGCGACGGCCGCTCCAACGTGAACATCGAGTTCTCGCTGGACCGCAATATCGACGATGCGGCCAATGACGTGCGCGATCGCATCTCGCGCGTGCTGGGCCGCTTGCCGGATCAGGCCGACCCGCCGGAAGTGGCCAAGGCCGATTCCGACAGCCAGCCGATCATGATCATGTTCCTGCGCTCCACGACAATGGACCGAATGGAGCTGACCGACTACGCCCGCCGCTATCTGGTGGATCGCTTCGCCACCGTGCCGGGTGTGGCTCAGGTCAACATCTTCGGCGAGCAACGCTACGCCATGCGCATCTGGCTGGACGCCGGGGCCATGGCGGCGCGGGGGCTGACCGTCACCGACGTCGAGAATGCGCTGAACAGCCAGAACGTCGAACTGCCCGCAGGCGCATTGGAGTCGGCGCAGAAGGACTACACCGTCCGCGTGGCGCGCAACTACGCCGACCCGGCCGATTTCGCCCAACTGCCCATCGGCACGCGCGGCTCGGCCTCGACCGCCACGGGCGCGCAGGCGTCGGGCACCCTGGGCGCGGCCTCGGCGGCCATGACCAACGGCGTCACCGGCGCCCTGATCGGCAACGCCGCCTACGTCACCCGTCTGGGCGACATCGCCCGGATCGAGGAGGCGCCCGCCGAGGCGCGCCGCCTGTTCCGCGGCAACGGCGTCGATCAGATCGGCCTGGCCGTCACCCGTCAGGCCCAGTCCAACGACCTGCAGATCTCCGAAGGCGCGCGCAAGCTGATGGAAGAGATCGCCCCCAGCCTGCCGCCCGGCACGACGCTGGAGGTCGGCTCCGACAACTCGGTCTTCACCTCGCACGCCATTGACGAGGTGTGGATCACCATCGGCATCTCCATGGCCCTGGTGGCCCTGGTCAACTTCATCTTCCTGGGCAGCCTGCGGGCGGCGATCATCCCGTCGGTGGTGGCGCCTATCTGCCTTCTGGCGACCTTCATCGTCCTGGCGCCGCTGGGGTTCTCACTGAACCTGCTGACCCTGCTGGCCCTGGTGCTGGCCATCGGCCTGGTCGTCGACGACGCCATCGTCGTGGTCGAGAACATCCAGCGCCGTCTGGATCACGGCGAGCCGCCGCTGGTGGCCGCCGAGCGCGGCGCGCGTCAGGTCTTCTTCGCCGTCGTGGCGACGACGATCGTGCTGCTGTCCGTGTTCGCGCCTCTGCTGTTCCTGCCGGGTTACGTCGGGCGCCTGTTCGTGGAGCTGGCGGCGGCCATCGCCGCGGCCGTGGCCTTCTCGGCCTTCCTGGCGCTCAGCCTGTCGCCCATGCTGGCGTCCAAGATCCTGAAGCCGGCGCACACCGGCGGCTGGGTTGCGCGGCGCGTGGATGCGGGCATGGACGCCCTGAAGCGGTCCTATGCGGCTTCGCTTGACGCCCTGCTGGGCCGACGCATCGCTGTCGGCGGGGTGGCGGCCGTCATCGTGCTGGTCGCGGCGGGGGCTACAGGCATTTTCCTGCACCTGCCGAACGAGCTGGTGCCGAACGAGGATCGCGGGCGCGTGACCCTTCGGATCGCCGGGCCTGAGGGCACGGGCTTCGACTACACGCGCGAGATCATGCTGGGGTTGGAGCCGATCCTGGCCGAGTATCGTGAGAACGGCGAGGCGGCCAACTTCCTGGTGTCCTCGCCTGGTTTCGGCGGTTCCGGCTTCAGCTCGGGCAGCGCCATCCTGAACCTGTCCGACTGGTCCGAGCGCGACCGCTCGGCCGACCAGATCGCCCAGGAGCTGAACGGCAAGCTGCGCAACCAGACCGGCGCCCAGGTCAACGCCTCGACGCCCGGCGCCTTCCAGCGCGGCGGCGGCAACTCCAACTCGGTCGAGATGGTCGTCACGGGTTCGGAATACGCCGCTATCTACAACTGGCTGCAGCCCATCCTGGCGGCGGCGCAGGAGAACCCCGGCTTCTCGCGGCCGCGCCTGAACTATGAGCCGAACGCGCCGCGTCTGCTGGTCGATGTCGATCCGCAGAAGGCGGCCGCCCTGGGCGTCTCCTCGCAACAGATCGGCCGCACGCTGGAAACCATGTTCGGTTCGCGCCGCGCCACGACCTACATCAAGGGCGGTCAGGAATACGACGTCATCCTGCAGACCGAGCGTGACAATCGCCGCGAAGTGACGGACCTGGAGTCGCTCTATGTCTCGACCGGCACGGCCCAACTGGTGCCGTTGTCCGCCGTGGTCTCGACCAAGACTTCGGGCGATACGCCGGACCGTCGTCGTTTGGATCGTCAGCGGGCGATCACCCTGGCGGCCGACCTTAATCCCGGCATGACCATTGACGACGCGGTGCAGTTCCTGAACGCCGAGGTCGCCAAGCAGCCGCAGGGCGTGACCAATATCCGCTGGGGCGGCGCCGCCCGCGACCAGCAGGAGGCGGGCAGCGCCGTCGGCTGGGCCTTCGCCCTGGCCCTGCTGCTGGTCTTCCTGGTTCTGGCGGCCCAGTTCGAGAGCTGGATCACCCCGGCGGTCATCATGCTGACGGTGCCGCTGGCGGCGGCGGGCGGGCTGTTCGGTCTGTTGATGGCGGGTTCCAGCCTGAACATCTACAGCCAGATCGGCCTGATCATCCTGATCGGCGTGGCCGCCAAGAACGGCATCCTGATCGTCGAGTTCGCCAACCAGCTGCGCGATCAGGGGCGGAGCATCCGCGAGGCGATCATCGAGTCCTCGTCGCTGCGCCTGCGTCCGATCATCATGACCTCGATCGCCACCGCCTTCGGCGCCCTGCCGCTGGTGCTGTGGCAAGGGGCAGGGGCGGGCAGCCGTCAGACCATCGGCGTGGTGATCTTCACCGGCGCCATGTTCGCGACGGTGCTGACCCTGTTCGTGGTGCCGGTGATCTACGGCGTGTTGGCACGCTTCACCAAGTCGCCGGAATACACCGCCCGCAAGATCGAGGAATGGGAAGCGCAGGAGAAGCGCGACGGCCTCGAGCCGGACATGAGCCCGGCGGAGTAGTTTCCTTCTCCCCTTGTGGGAGAAGGTGGCTGCCGAAGGCAGACGGATGAGGGGTTTTGCGACATCAGATGAAGGGACGCGCGTCAGGCGTCCCGCAACCCCTCATCCGACCTCGCTCCGCTCGGCCACCTTCTCCCGCAAGGGGAGAAGGCTAGGCGTTGCTCACTCGCCGGTCGGCTTGAACCCCGTCTCGACCTTCAGGAAGGCGATCACGTCGCGACGGTCCGTGGCGTCGGGCAGGCCGGCGAAGCTCATCTTGTTGCCGGGCAGGAAGGTGCGTGGGTTCTGCAGCCAATGGTCCAGGGTCTCGGCGTCCCAGGTGAAGTCCGCTGTCCGCAGGGCGTGGGAATAGCTGTACTTGTCCCGAGCGCCCGCCTCGCTGCCGAAGACGCCATAGAGGTTGGGGCCCGTCATGTTCGGCCCGCCCGGCGTGATGGTGTGGCACGAACGACAGCGGGCGAAGGCGCGGCGGCCGTTCTCCAGATCCGCCTTGTCATAAGGGGCGGGCAGGGAGGTCAGCAGGGCGGCTTTCTCTGTCTCGGTCAGCGCGGGGGGCTTGGGAGCTTCGGCCGCGCCCGTTCCCGAACCTTCGGCGCCTTGGCCGCAGGCCGTGAGGCCCAGAGAGACTGCTAGCGCGGCGGCCAGCACGACGGCCGGGCCGGACGCGCGGCGGATCGTGGGGAAGGACGAAAGACGGAACATGACGCACTCCTTGGCCGAGGGTCATGCTTTAGCCCATGAGGGCGCCGTCGCAATGGACAGCTTGTCCAAGCGAGGGCGTCAGCGCCCGGTGGTCAGCTTCACCACGATGTGGGCGGTGGTGTCGATGATGGCTTCCGGCGTATCGGCGCGGCGCATCAGTTCGAAGCCCGCCGCAACGGATTCCACCAGGTTCGCCGTCTCATAGGAGGTCAGGCGGGGATTGAGCCCCTCGGGATGCAGGCCGCTGGCGTGGGCCTGGGCGATGCGGCGCTCCAGAGCCAGGTGCAGGCGACGCAGGCGGCGGATGCGGCTCTCGGCGAAGGCGGGCTCGCCCATGTCGGCCAGCATGTGCTCGACCCGCAGCACCGGCCCGTGGTCGCTCCACAGGCCCAGAACCTCCAGCACATAGGCGCGCGCCGCCTCGAAGGCGCGTTCGCCGGACCAGTCGGCGTGGATGTGCGCAGCCAGCCGCTGGAAGTCCTCGCCTGCTTCTTCGCACAGCAGCAGCAGGCCTTCCTCGACCGAAGCGAAGTAGGTGTAGAAGGTCGGCGCCGACACCCCCGCCGCCGCCGCCACGTCGGCGGGACGGATTTCGCCCAGATGCTTGCTGTTCAGCAGTCTGCGCAGAGCGTCCAGCAGGGCGCGCCGGGTGCGGGCGCCCCGTGTGCGGATCCTGTGACCCAGCTTGTTGGTCGTCTCGGACATGTGGGAGGCGGCCGAAGTTGCGATGGAAACGGGCCGAAAAGGGGAGAAGGCGAAGGCCTAGCGGCTTCCGCCCTCTGCGACAAGCGCGACTCGGGCCGCGACGGGCCCTACAGGGTGGCGCAGACCTCGACCTCGTCGCCGAAGAAACCGCCCGTGGGCACGAAGCCCAGACGGCGATAGAAGCCCTCGGGGCTGCCTTCGCCCAGGCCGTAGCTGGTGAAGAGCGTGGCGTAGCCGCGACGACGCAGGCGCTGCTTCACCATCTCGACGACCCGGCGGCCGACGCCCGCGCCCTGGTGCGGGCCTGCGATCATCAGGCGCCACAGATAGGGGCCGTCGCAGTCGATGCCGTCGTCCCACTCGTCGCCGTCGTTGACCATGACCAGGCCGACGAGTGTTTCGTCCAGGTAGATCGCTCGAAGCCATGTCGCTTCGGAACAGAAACCCTCGGCGATGGACACGCCGTTATCGGCGACGACAGCGCGTTGCGCCGGCGACAGAGTTTCGCTCAACTCGCAGACTTCGCTGACATTTTCAGAGGTGATGCGGCGGAAAGAGATTTCATTTTCAGGAGACATGGACGGCATATTGCAAAGCCTCTCCATGCTTCGCCCTGCGACGTATGGACGCCGAACGCCTGAGGCGCGGGAGAGGAGGCGAGGGCCCTCGTCTCGCGGACGCCGTGACGGGCTGTTCGCCGTCCTGCCGGTTTGAAATCGGCGTTCTGCTAGTTCAGAGCGCGGCATTTAGAGGTGGAGTTGTTCATGACCGGGTCGTCGATCATACAGAGGACGTATCGGTCGCCGTTCGTGAGAATGAAGGAGAACGACTCTGTATTGGGGTTGTACATCTCGGTCCGATAGTTGGTATGCGAGATGATCTTCCAGCCTGTATTCAGCAATTCGGTCATTGATTGAGAAAGCGGAACCCAATCCGTAGCGCGGTGCTGGGGATCGGGGTCCGGAACCCTCTGCCGCCGTGCTTGGGCCTCGACAGCCGTCGGAATCATCACGAGCAGAGCGAGCAGCAGGGTGAATTTTCGCATTTTCATCCTTTAGGGCGGCCAAACGACGGGCGGGCGAGCGAAGGCCCTGGGCGTCGAACGTCGTCGGCGGATGGTAGCGTGAGGAATCGCGATCCGTCGATACGGATAACCGCGTCGCATCTCGCGACGTGCGGGCCTGATCATTCCCGGTCTGATCGGGAGAGGGTGGTGCCGGTTGCAGGGATCGAACCCGCGACCTTCGGTTTACAAAACCGCTGCTCTACCAGCTGAGCTAAACCGGCGTGGCCCGCCTTATGCTGGCGGAATCTCTTTGACGCAAGCACACTGATCGAATGCCTTCGCTGCCCTATCTCGCGCCCATCGTCATGCTGGCGCTGTCCAACGTCTTCATGACCTTCGCCTGGTACGGCCACCTGAAATTCGGGGCCAAGCCGCTGTGGATCGTGGTCCTGATCAGCTGGGGGATCGCCTTCTTCGAATACTGGCTGGCCGTGCCCGCCAATCGCATCGGCCATCAGGTCTATTCGGCGGCCGAGTTGAAGACCATGCAGGAGGTGATCACCCTGCTGGTCTTCGCGATCTTCTCGGTGATGTATCTGGGGGAGAAGCTGACGGTGAACCACCTGATCGGCTTCGCCCTGATCGCCGGCGGCGCCTTCTTCATCTTCAAGGGACCGCTGTAGGCGGTCAGTCCAGGGCGGCCGCGATCTTCTGGGCCAGGGCTTTCAGCTGTTCGGCGTCGGCCATGGGGGCGTGGCCATGGCCCTTCATCGGGCGATCGGTCCAGCGCGGCACGATGTGGAAATGCAGGTGGAAGACCGTCTGGCCGCCTGCGTCGCCGTTGAACTGCATCAGGCTGAGGCCTTCGGGCTTCAGCGCCTTTTCGACCGCGCGGGCCGTGCGCTGGACGGCGGAGGTCAGCTTGGCCAGGGGCTCGGGCTCGATCTCCAGGATGTTGCGGGCGGTCGACGTCTTGGACACGACCAGGACGTGCCCTTCAGACTGGGGAAACACGTCCATGAAGGCCAGGACGTCGTCGTCCTCCCACACCTTCACGCTGGGCATGTCGCCGCGCAGGATCTTGGCGAAGATGTTGTCCGGGTCGTAGGCGCCGTGAAGGCTCATGGGGGTCTCCTTCGGGGTAGGGCGCTCAGCCTAGCAGGCGATCTCGTGCGGCGCACGGAGCGGAACGCCGCGATATGCGCTTATACGGTCAAGGTTCTTCAGTTGGAGGCGTCATGCTGGGTTTCATCGTTCAGGCCGTGGTCACGGCGATCGGCCTGTGGGCCTCGGCCAAGCTAGTGCCGGGGGTGGAGTTCACCTCGACCGGCTCGCTGATCGCGGCGGCGGTCATCCTGGGCGTGGTCAACGCCTTCGTGCGGCCGCTGATGGTGATCCTGACGCTGCCTTTGACCATCGTCACCTTCGGCCTGTTTCTACTGGTGGTGAACGCCGCCATGATCGGGCTGACGGCCATGTTCCTGGGCGGCTTCGTCGTCGATGGCCTGTGGGCCGGGATCGGCGCGGCCATCGTCACCGGCGTGGTCAGCTGGATCGCCGGCGCCCTGTTCGGGGGCGTGGACGAGCGGAGATAATAAATTACCCGGGCAATATTGACGCGATAATATCATCCGGGTAATTCCGTCCTCAACAAAGCGAGGACGGATTATGACTCTGTGCACGGCCTTCGACGGCCATACGATGATCGCGACCGGGCCGTTGGCTCAGGTCGCGGGTGCGGTGAAGGCCGCGCACGACTCCGGACGGGCGGTTCTGGTCTTTCGGGATGAGGATGCGCAGCCGGTGGACCTGGATTTGCGCGGCGATCTTGCGGCGGTGCTGGCGAGACTACCGCCCGAGCCGTCGCAGCCTGAACCTGAGAAGCGCGGGCCGGGGCGGCCGAAGCTGGGCGTGACCGCGCGCGAAGTCACCTTGCTGCCCCGCCATTGGGACTGGCTGGCGTCCCAGCCGGGCGGGGCGTCGGTCGCCTTGCGCAAACTGGTCGAAACCGCCCTTCGCGAGGCGGAGGCGCCGGATCGGATGCGTCGCAGCCGTGAGGCGGCCTATCGCTTCATGACCGCCGTGGCGGGCGATCTGCCGGACTATGAAGAGGCCGTGCGGATGCTGTTCGCGGGCGACTGGACGGCGTTCGACGCCTGGACGGAGGCCTGGCCCGTGGACGTGCGTGATTACACGCGGCGTCTGGCGGAGCCGGGCTGGCGCAACGGCCAGGGCCGCTAATAAGCCCGGGACGCTGAGGTCAGCTGGGGCGGATCACCATGCAGGTGACGCGACGCTCGGACAGGGCCTCGCACGCCGCCTCGGCCGACTGCTGGGTCATGCCGGTGAAGCGCGACCGATACCAGCCGTTCGCCGTCTGCACGTCGCGCTGAGCGCTCGAGAATTGGGTGCGGAAGCGGCGGCTGACGTCGTTCAGCCAGTCGCGCGCGACGGCTTCCTCGCGGAAGGCGCCGACCTGGACGGTCCAGCGGCCGGCCGGAGCCGGGGCGGCGGCGCGCGCAGAGGTGTTGCGGGTCGCGCGGGCCGGCGCCGCCGGCGCGGCGGCCGAACCACCGTTCAGCGCGGCGGTCAGGCTTTCGGGCGGGCGGTTCTCGGCGCGGCGCGCCGACGGCGGCGGCGTCACCTCCGTCGGCAGGTTGCGCGGCGGCGGACCGGCGACATAGGCCACCTCGGTCGAGGAGCCGACGCCTTCGCCGTCCTCATCCGACAGGGAGGCGTAGGCGATGGGCGGCGAGGGATCAGCGCTGATCCCAAAGCCGCGCTGTTCGAAGAAGGCCTGGGCCAGTTGGATGCGCTCGCCCTGGCCGCGGCGACGCTGAACCTCGAAGCCGGTGTCCATCAGTTCGGCGACGTGGTCGTTGCGGCTCTTGGTCGAGCGGCCGCCCATGACGATGGTGATGATCCGCTTGCCGTCGCGCACCGAGGACGCCGCGAGATTGTAGCCCGAGGCGTTGGTGAAGCCGGTCTTGATGCCGTCATAGCCGCGCCCGGTGGCCAGCAGGCCGTTGGTGTTGCGGTAGTCGCGGCCCTTGTAGAACCAGTCGTGCAGGCCAAGGTAGCGATAGTATTGCGGATAGTCGCGCATGACCGCGCGGCTCAGGATCGACAGGTCGCGCGCCGTGGTCGCCTGTCGCGTGTCGGGCAGGCCGTTGGCGGTGGTGAAGCGGGTATGCTCCATCCCCAGCTCGCGCGCCTTTTCCGTCATCATCTGGGTGAAGCGGCCTTCGGAGCCGCCGATGTGTTCGGCGATGACCACGGCCATGTCGTTGGCGCTGCGGACGGCCGTGGCGCGCATGGCGTCGTCCAGGCTGATCGTCTGACCGGCGGCCAGGCCCAGCTTGGACGGCGGCTGCGACGCCGCGCGCGGCGAGACGGTCAGGTTGTCGTTCAGGTTGACCTTGCCCGACTCCAGCGCCTCGAACGCCAGGTACAGGGTCATGACCTTGGTGATGGAGGCCGGATAGCGTCGCGCGTCGGCGAAACGCGAGAACAGGACTTCACCCGAGGCGGCGTCGACCACGATGGCCGCATACCGGCTGTCGGACGACTGGGCTTCCGGCGGCGCGACGCCGATCGTCGGCGTCAGGACGATTCCGCCCAGGACCAGGGCGGCCAGGAAACGTCGGCGGAATAGGGCGTTCATGGGCAAGCTACTAGCCTCGTCACTGTGGCGCGAAGACGGCTGCGATCACGCACGTTACAAAGGCTAACATCCGCTTCCCCGGTTTCGAGAGGGTTAACGGCGCGTCAACAGACTTGTGATCGCTCTCCGCATCCAGAGGGCAGGTTATCAGCGATCATATTGTGCGTCGCACAAATTTCACTTGAAGTTTCTTCGCAGGTGCACCATATCGCCGTTGTCGCGATGGGCCCGCCTGTCGCCAGAACTCTTTTGCTTCAGGAGACTCCCCATGGCTGACGCCGCTGAGACCGTGAAGAAGACCGTCGAACAAACCACCGCCAAGGCCAAGGCCCAGGCTGAATCCATTCAGGCCGCCGGCGCCAAGGCGTTCCGTGAAGGCGTCGACAAGTCCGTCGCCTCGCTGAGCGAACTGAACGCGCACGGCAAGAAGAACCTGGAAGCCGTGGTCGAATCCGCCGCCGCCGCCCAGAAGGGCGCCGAGGCCCTGTCGCAACAGGCCGTGGCCTACAGCAAGAAGTCCTGGGAAGACGGCGTCGCCGCCGCCCAGTCCTTCTCGCAGGCCCGCTCGGTGCAGGAACTGTTCGAGCTGCAGACCAACTGGGCCAAGTCGGCCGCCGAGGCCTATCTGGCCGAGTTCGGCAAGGCGACCGAGACCATGACCGCCTCGGTCAAGGACAGCTTCAAGCCGATCAACGAGCGCGTTTCGGCCGCCGTCGAGCAGTTCCAGGCCGCCCGCTAAGGCGCGACTGCACGCTTAATGCGAACGAGGCCCCGGCGGAGACGCCGGGGCCTTTTTCATGGCTTCGCTTCGGCGCTCATGGGCGCGTGGTCGATGCTGAAGGCGCGGGCCAGCCGCCAGCGCCCGTCCGGCTCCAGCCGCCACAGGACGGAGAAGCGGGCGCGCCCGACCAGGGTTTCCGGCCCGTCGCCCTGCCGTTCGTAGAACAGGTGGCTGCCTTCTTGGACGGCGCCGACGCCGGGGATGGCGTAGACCCGCATCGTGCCGGGCACGAGTTCGCGCCGTGAGCGCCAGGCGTCAGGGGCGGTCCGCGCCGCGCAGCCCTGGCGATAGTCGTCGATGAAGCGCGCCCGCGTCGCCGTCAGTCCGCCCCGATCGTGATAGAATTCCAGGTCGTCTGTCACCAGATCGGCCAGGGCCTCGGGATCGCATCGGTCGAACATGACCGAAAACAGGGCCGCGTCCTGTTCAGCGATGATGGGGGCGAGGGCGGCGTCATCGGTAGGGGCGGCGGGCGTTTGGGCCAGCGTCAGGGCGACGAACAGTCCGGCGATCAGGGGCATGGCGGCGGTCCGGGGCAGGGAACGGAAGCGCATTGGTGCGGTTCCTGAGCCGAGATGTCCCGTGAATCTTTGGTCAGGCGGCCGGGGTCACGCAGGCTGTGACTGGACGCATCTACAAATCAGGCCATCATTCCCTATCTGATCTTTTGACACTCCCCGATTACGGACCACGAATGCCTAACAGACGGCCAGGTGAGCAGGGCGGAGGCGCAGGCGCTGCCGTCGTCACCGAGACAAAGCCGAAACTTCAGCGGCCCTCGCTCTATCGGGTGCTGATCCTGAATGACGACTACACCCCCATGGAGTTCGTCATCTACGTGCTGGAGCGGTTCTTCCAGAAGAGCCGCGAGGACGCGACCCGCATCATGCTGCACGTGCACCAGCATGGCGTCGGGGTCTGCGGCGTCTTTACCTACGAAGTGGCCGAAACCAAGGTCGCCCAGGTGGTCGAGACGGCGCGACGCCACCAGCACCCCCTGCAATGCACGATGGAAAAGGACTGAGAGGAACCTGCCATGCCTTCGTTTTCCCGTCCTCTCGAAGAGACCCTGCACCGCGCGGTCCACTACGCCAACGAGCGCCGGCATGAATACGCCACGCTCGAACACCTGCTGCTGGCCCTGATCGACGATCCGGACGCCTCGGCCGTGATGACGGCCTGCAACGTCGATCTGGGCGCGCTGAAGGCGGCGCTCGGCTCCTATGTCGACACCGACCTGGCTGCCCTGGCCACGGCGGACGGCGACGACGCCAAGCCCACCGCCGGTTTCCAGCGCGTGATCCAGCGCGCGGTCATCCATGTCCAGTCGTCCGGCCGCGAGGAAGTGACCGGCGCCAACGTCCTGGTCGCCATCTTCTCCGAACGCGAAAGCCACGCCGCCTATTTCCTGCAGGAGCAGGACATGACGCGCTACGACGCGGTCAACTTCATCGCCCACGGCATCGCCAAGAAGGCCGGGGCGGCCGAAGCCCGCTCGGTGCGCGGCGCCAGCCCCGAAGAGGCCGAGGACGGCTCGGTCGTCAAACAGGGCGGCGAGGCGCTGGAAGCCTATTGCATCGACCTGAACGAGAAGGCCCGCAACGGCAAGATCGACCCCCTGATCGGGCGTCAGGCCGAGGTGGAGCGCTCGATCCAGATCCTGTGCCGCCGCACCAAGAACAACCCCCTGCTGGTCGGCGATCCCGGCGTCGGCAAGACCGCCATCGCCGAAGGTCTGGCCCGCAAGATCGTCAACGGCGAGGTGCCGGAAGTCCTGAAGGACGCGACGATCTACAGCCTCGATATGGGTTCGCTGCTGGCGGGCACCCGCTATCGCGGCGACTTCGAGGAGCGGCTGAAGCAGGTCGTCAAGGAGCTGGAGAGCCACGAGAACGCGGTCCTCTTCATCGACGAGATCCACACCGTGATCGGCGCGGGCGCGACCAGCGGCGGTGCGATGGACGCCTCCAACCTGCTGAAGCCGGCTCTGGCGTCCGGCAGCCTGCGCTGCATGGGCTCGACCACCTACAAGGAGTATCGCCAGCACTTCGAGAAGGATCGCGCCTTGGTGCGTCGCTTCCAGAAGATCGACGTCAACGAGCCGACGATCGAGGACACGGTGAAGATCCTCAAGGGTCTGAAGACGACCTATGAGACGCACCACAAGCTGCGCTACACGGACTCGGCCATCCGCACGGCGGTCGATCTGTCGGCGCGCTACATCACCGACCGCAAGCTGCCGGACAAGGCCATCGACGTGATCGACGAGGCGGGGGCGTCGCAGATGCTTTTGCCGGAATCCAAGCGCAAGAAGGTCATCGGTCAGAAGGAGGTCGAGGCCGTCATCGCCAAGATGGCCCGCATCCCGCCCAAGTCGGTGTCGAAGTCGGATACGGAATCCCTGCGCGAGCTGGAGACCGATCTGAAGCGCGTCGTCTTCGGTCAGGAACAGGCCATCGACCAGGTCTCGGCGGCGATGAAGCTGGCGCGGGCGGGTCTGCGCGATCCGAACAAGCCGATCGGCGCCTTCCTGTTCAGCGGCCCCACCGGCGTCGGCAAGACCGAGGTGGCCAAGCAGCTCGCCGCCACCCTGGGCATCGAGATGCAGCGCTTCGACATGTCCGAATACATGGAGCGCCACACGGTCAGCCGCCTGATCGGCGCGCCTCCGGGCTATGTCGGCCATGATCAGGGCGGCCTGCTGACCGACGCCGTCGACCAGCATCCGCACTCCGTCGTGCTGCTGGACGAGATCGAGAAGGCGCACCCCGACGTCTACAACATCCTGCTACAGGTGATGGACAACGGGACGCTGACCGACGCGGTGGGCAAGAAGGTCGATTTCAGGAACGTCATCCTGATCATGACCACCAACGCCGGCGCCGCCGACAATGCGCGCGCGGCCATCGGCTTCGGCCGGGGCAAGGTCGAGGGCGAGGACGACAAGGCCATCCAGCGCCTGTTCGCGCCGGAGTTCCGCAACCGTCTGGACGCCATCGTGGCCTTCAAGCCGCTGGGCGCCGAGACGATCCGCTCGGTCGTGACCAAGTTCGTGCTGCAGCTGGAAGCCCAGTTGGCGGACCGCAACATCACTATCGAGCTTACCGACGAGGCGACCGACTGGCTGGCCAAGAACGGCTTTGACGAACTGTATGGCGCACGGCCCCTGGCCCGCGTCATCCAGGAGCATATCAAGAAGCCGCTGGCCGACGACATCCTGTTCGGCCGCCTGACCCGTGGCGGCCACGTCAAGGTCGAGTTGAAGGACGGCAAGATCGCCTTCGACATCACCCCGACCAAGGGCGCGGCGGTGAAGGAAGAGGAAGAAGAGACGGCCTGATCTTATCCTTCTCCCCTTGTGGGAGAAGGTGGCCCGTCAGGGCCGGATGAGGGATCTTGCGACGTGAAAAAGGGGTTGCGGGATTTGTCGTCCCGCAACCCCTCGTCCGTCTCGCTTCACGAGCCACCTTCTCCCACAAGGGGAGAAGGCCTTGATCAGCGTTTGCGGCCCAAGGCGCCGAGCAGCACCGCCGCGCCGGCGATGATGCCGGTGGTCAGCAAGGGCTTGCGGCGGGCGAAATCCAGACCCTTGCGGGCGGGATCGCGCAGGTCGGCGGGGGCCTTGTCCACCATGCCGTCCAGGCCGTCGATGACGCGGCCATAGGCGTTCTGCGCCTTGCCCTTGAATTCATTCAGCTTGCCTTCGACCTGAAGCTTGCTGTCGCCGGTCAGGCGGCCGAGGCCGTTCTGCAGCTTGCCGCCCGCTTCGGTCACGGCGCCTTCGATGCGTTGGTCAGTCATGATCAGTTCCTGATGCGAGTGAGGAGGAGACTCCGGGAAAAAGCGCATCTGGACGGCGACGGTTCCTGATGTTCTGCCGCTCGCGACGAAATGTCAGGGGTCAGTCCTGACGGTAGGGCGAAAGCTCCGCCGTCATGGCGTGCATCTCCGCCTCCACCGCCGGGCGTTCCTGCTCCAGATAGCGGGCGACCGGATCGCGCAGAGCGGGATCGGCGATGAAATGGGCCGAATAGACGGGGGAGGGCAGGTAGCCGCGCGCGATCTTGTGATCCCCTTGCGCGCCCGCCTCGACTCGCGACAGGCCGCGCGCGATGGCGAAGTCGATGGCCTGATAATAGCACAGCTCGAAATGCAGGAAGGGCCGGTCGACCAGCGTCCCCCACTGGCGACCGTAAAGGGCGTCACGTCCGATGAAATTCAGCGCGCCCGCCACCGGCGTCTCGCCGTCGAACGCCATGACCAGGGCGATGCGGTCGGCCATGCCGGCTCCGACGCGGGCGAAGAAGTCGCGCGTCAGATAGGGCCGCCCCCATTTGCGGTCGCCGGTGTCCATGTAGAAGGCGAAGAAGGCGTCCCAGTGCGCCTGGGTGATCTCCGCCCCGGTCAGGATGCGGATGTCGAGACCGGCCTGCGCCTCGCGCCGCTCGCGTCGGATGGTCTTGCGCCGGTTGGACGACAGGGCGGCCAGGAAGTCGTCGAAGCTCCGATAATCGTCGTTGCGCCAGATGAACTGGATGTCCCGGCGCGGCAGCAGACCCGCCTCGGTCATGGCGCGCCATTCGACCTCAAGCGGGAAGTTGACGTGCAGGGACGAGATGCCCAGTCGCTGGGTCAGCGTCAGCGCGCCTTGCAGCAGGGCCTCGCGCACCGCGGCGGCGTCGCTTCCCGGCGCGTTCAGAAAGCGCGGGCCGGTCGCTGGCGTGAAGGGCACAGCGCCCAGAAGCTTGGGGTAGTAGCGGCCGTCGGCGCGTTGATAGGCGTCGGCCCAACTGTGATCGAAGACGTATTCGCCCTGACTGTGGCCCTTCAGATAGAGGGGCATGACGCCGATCACGGCGCCGTCTTCATCATGCAGGGACAGGTGGCGCGCCGCCCAGCCCTCGGACGGGACGGCGCTGCCGGACGCCTCGCAGGCGTCAAGGAAGTCGTAGGAGACGAAGGGATCGCCGCTCGGGGTCGCACAGGCGTCCCATGCGTCCCGGCCTATGGCGGAGATCCGGTCGTTGACCTGGAGGGTGAAGCTCACTTCACCTCGATGACGGCGTCCACTTCGACGGCGAAGCCGAGCGGCAGCTTGTAGACGCCGACGGCCGAGCGCGAGTGCTTGCCCGCGTCGCCGAAGACCTGGACCATCAGGTCCGAGCAGCCGTTGATCACGCCGGGGATGGCCTCGAAGTCCGGCCCGGCCTGGACGAAGCCGCCCAGCTTGACGATGCGGACCACGCGATCCAGGTCGCCGTCGACGGCGGCGTTGATCTGGGCCAGCAGGTTGATGCCGCACAGGCGGGCGGCCTCGGCGGCCTGCTCCGGGGTCACGTCCACGCCGACGGTGCCCTTGATGCCGCCGTTGGCGTCGTTCGACAGCTGGCCCGAGATGAAGATCTGCTCGCCCGAGCGGACGTAGGAGACATAGCTGGCGACCGGCTTGGCGGGCTCGGGCAGGGTGATGCCGAGTTCAGCGATGCGGGCGTGAATGCTCATGGGGCGACTCCGTATGAAAGTGTGGAGGGGGTTTAGCGCGGCGCGGCGGCCGCGTCATCCGGGGCGTTCATTTGGTCGCTTCAACGCGCGTCCGGCCACCACGGCGGCGGCCCCGAACTTGTCGCGCAGAGCGTCGATGGCGGTCTCGGTCTTCAGGGCGCGGGTCTCGGCCGTGGCGAACAGGCCGGCGGGCGCGTCCTGAGCATCGGCGATGTCGGCCATGCCGATGCCGATCAGTCGATAGGGCACGCCCAGTTCCGGTTTCAGCAGGTCGCGCCCAGCGGCGAACAGGGCGCGCGCCGTCTGCACCGGCTCGGCCAGGGTGATGCGGCGGGTGACGATCTTGAAGTCGGTCTTGCGCAGCTTCAGCACCACCACGCGGCTGGCCACGCCGTCGCGGCGGGCCTTGGAGGCCAGCTTCTCGCACAGGGGCCACAGCTCGGCCTCCAGCGCCTCGGCCGTGGTCAGGTCGTCGTTGAAGGTGGTCTCGGCGCTCATGCCGCGACGGTCGTGGTCGGGGTTCACCGGGCGGCTGTCGCGCGCGTGGCTGAGGTCGTGCAGGCGCAGGCCCGTCTCGCCATAGCGCCGGACCAGGTCCTTCACATCGGCGGCGGCCAGATCGCCGATCGTTGCGAAACCGTCCGAGCGCAGGGTGCGGCCGAACACCGGCCCGACGCCGGGCAGGGTGGTCACGGGGCGCGGCGCCAACAGCCCTTGCGCCTCGGCCGCGCCGATGACGGAGAAGCCGCGCGGCTTGTCCAGCTCTGACGCGATCTTGGCCAGGAAGCGGTTGGGCGCCAGGCCGATGGAGACGCTGAGGCCCGTCTCGTCCTCGATCCATTTCTGCAGCCGCGCCAACTGAAAGGCGGGCGGGCCGCCGTTCAACCGCTCCGTGCCCTTCAGATCGATCCACGCCTCGTCCAGCGACAGGGTCTGGACCAGCGGCGTCAGGCGGTGGACGGCGCCGAAGATGCGCTCGCTCTCGGCCACATATTTGCGGAAGTCCGGCTTGATCACCACGGCGTCGGGACAGGCCTTGAGCGCCTTGAACATCGGCATGGCGGAGCCGACGCCATACAGCCGCGCCACATAGCAGGCGGTGGAGACCACCCCGCGCTTGCCGCCGCCGACGATGACCGGCCTGTCGCGCAGTTCGGGTCGGTCCCGCTTCTCGACCGAGGCGTAGAAGGCGTCGCAGTCCAGGTGGGCGATGTGCAGATCGCTCAGCTCGTCATGGGCGATGATCCGGCGCGAGGCGCACGACGGACACCGCCCGACCTTGCGGTCGCCGGTCCACAGGCAGTCGCGACAGAGGGCCGTGATGGCCAAGCAAGAACTCCGTTTGTCTCGGCTTCACGTCAACTTAAGACTGCTGCGGTCACAGTGCATCCAAGAAGGCGCAACAGCCCACCGCAAAAGCGGATGAACAAGAGGCGCAACAGCCGGGTGGCGGATGTCCAAGAAAATCCTCATCGTCGAGGATAATGAGCTGAACATGAAGCTTTTTCATGATCTGCTCGATTCTCAGGGGTATGAAGTGCTGCAGACCCGCGAAGGGCTGCAGGCGCTGGCCATTGCGCGCGAGCACCGCCCCGATCTGATCCTGATGGATATCCAGTTGCCGGAAATCTCGGGCCTTGAAGTCACCAAATGGCTCAAGGACGACGAAGAGCTGAACCATATCCCCGTCATCGCCGTTACAGCCTTCGCCATGAAGGGTGATGAAGAACGGATTCGCCAGGGGGGCTGTGAAGCCTACATCTCCAAGCCGATCTCGGTCATTTCCTTCCTGGAGACGGTGCGCAGGCACCTGGGTCAGGGGGCGGCATGAGTGCGCGAATCCTGGTGGTCGACGACGTCGAGGCGAACGTCCGGCTGCTCGAAGCCAAGCTGACCCTCGAATACTACGACGTGCTCACCTGCCATGACGGCGCGACCGCCATCGCCCTGGCCGGCGCCGAGCAGCCGGACCTGATCCTGCTGGACGTGATGATGCCGGGCATGGACGGCTTCGAGACCTGTCGCCGGATCAAGGCGGCGGCGGACACGCGCCATATCCCGGTGGTGCTGGTGACGGCGCTGGACGGACGGCATGATCGGATCAAGGGCCTGGAGGCCGGGGCCGACGACTTCCTGTCCAAGCCGCTGGACGATGTGATCCTGATGGCGCGTGTCCGCAGCCTGACCCGGCTGAAGATGGTCATGGACGAACTGCGCGAGCGCGAGGAGAGCGGGCGCCGGGTCGGCGTCGACACCGGCGGCGTGGCGCGTCTCAAGGGGTCTGGCGGGCGCGTGCTGATCGTCGACGACAACACGCTTCAGGCCCAGGTGATGGCGCAGGAGCTGTCGCGAGAACACCGCCCCCTGATCGAGCCCTCGGCTGAGGCGGGGCTGGAGACGGCCCGCGGTCCGGTCGATCTGGTGATCGTTAACATCACGTCCGAACGGTTCGACGGCCTGCGGCTGATCGCCCAGCTTCGCTCCAAGGAGCCGACGCGGCGTCTGCCTATCCTAGCGGTGGTGGACACCCAGGACCGGCCGCGCCTGCTCAAGGCGCTGGAGCTGGGCGCGCACGACCTCCTGATCCGTCCCATCGATCCCGAGGAACTGGCGGCGCGGGTGCGGACCCAGGTGCGCCGCAAGCGTTACGGCGACTTCCTGCGCGAGAAGCTGGACCACAATCTGGAGATGGCGGTCACAGACCCCCTGACCGGCCTGCACAACCGGCGCTACATGAACGGCCAGTTGGACGCCCTGGTGGCGCGCGCCAATCGCGGCGGCGACCCGGTGGCGGTGCTGGTGCTGGACATCGACCACTTCAAGGCGGTCAACGACAGCCTGGGCCACGACGCGGGCGATGAGGTGCTGCGCGAGTTCTCGGTGCGGCTGGCGACCAATGTGCGGGCCGTGGACCTGCCGTGCCGGTTCGGCGGCGAAGAGTTCGTGGTGGTCATGCCCGGCACGACGCTGGAGGACGCCCATCGCATCGCCGAGCGAATCCGCCGCGACGTCGGCGCTTCGGCCTTCCGCATCCTGGGCGGCGAGCCGTTGAGCATCACCGTCTCGGTCGGCGTGGCGGCGACTATGGGGGCGGACGACACGCCGGCCTCCCTGCTGAAGCGCGCCGACGAAGGCGTCTATGAGGCCAAGAAAGCCGGCCGTAATCGGGTGGTGGCCCGCGCCGCCTGACGCGCCTGTGGTCGCATGACGGACAACGAAAAACGCCCGGTCCTGCGACCGGGCGTTTCGATTCTTGCAGATTCAAGCGGAGGGCTAAGCCCTTACTTGATCTTGCCTTCCTTGAACTCGACGTGCTTGCGGACGACCGGGTCGTACTTCTTGACGACCATTTTCTCGGTCATCGTACGGGCGTTCTTCTTGGTGACGTAGAAGAAGCCGGTGTCAGCGGTGGAGTTCAGACGGATCTTGATGGAAGCCGGTTTGGCCATCGGAATTACCTCTGCGACGGCGAAAGCCGCTTGAAATAAGAGGCGCGGAACATACTCAGGACGGGCTCAAAGTCAACGGTTTCGATGTCGCGTTGAGCGGCGCCGCAGAAGCGTTAGTGTTTCGACATGAAAACGCCCTACTTCAAGCCCGCCCACGCCCTGTCCGTCGCCGTCATTGCGGCCGCATTGACGTTGTCCGCCTGCTCGTCCGAACCGGCGACGCCCGCCGCAAAGCCCGATGCGGCCTCGGCCACGGCGCAGGACGCCTTCTTCGCCAATCTGACCGCCCTTTGCGGCCAGCGCTTCGAGGGCAAGGTCGTCACGACCGAAGCCGCCGACTCGGATTTCGTCGGCAAGCGTCTGCTGATGCATGTGCGCGACTGCTCGAAGGATGAGATTCGCATTCCCTTCTGGGTCGGCGAAGACCGCTCGCGCACCTGGGTCGTGACCCGCACCGAATCGGGCCTGCGGCTGAAGCACGATCACCGCCAGCCGGACGGCAAGACGGATCCGCTGCACTGGTACGGCGGCGATACGAAGAACGAAGGCACGGCCGAGCGTCAGGAATTCCCGGTGGATCAGGAATCCATCGATCTGTTCAACGCTCAGGACGCCTCGGTCTCGACGACCAACGTCTGGGCAATGGAGGTCCATCCCGGCAAGACGTTTACCTATGAACTGCGCCGGCCGAACCGCCATTTCCAGGTTGATTTCGACTTGACCAAGCCGGTCGCCGAATAAGACGCGAGGCCGCTGCGTCAGTCCTGATGGTCGATGACGTGGCGACCGCGCACCATGTGCACGAAGGGCAGGGGGCGTTGCGGCGTCTCCAGCCGCTCGGCGACCTCGCCCAGCACGAAGCGGGTGATGGCGGGCAGGTCCAGGCTTCGCGCTTCGTCCAGCGGAATCCAGGCGATCTCGTCCAGTTCGCCTGAGCCTTCGATCCGATCGGGATCGCGCAGGGCCTCGACCGGGGCCATGAAGAAGCGGGCGTCGAAACGTCGGGTGCGGCCCGGCGGCGTGATGGCGCGCGCCACATAGGACAGGACCGACAGATCGGGCAGGGCGCCGGCTTGGCGATAGTCCCGCCACGGTCCGGCGACCGAGGCGGCCGGCGCGGCGCGGCCCAGGATCAGCCCGGTTTCCTCAAAGGTCTCGCGCACGGCGGCCAGGGCCAGGGCGCGGGCGCGGCGGGCGGGCATCTCCGCCTGCAATCGTCGCGCGGCGTCATGCGACAGGGCGCCGTCGTCGGCGGCGTTGAAGTCCGCCCGCTCGATACGTCCGCCCGGAAACACCCACTTCGACGCCATGAAGACGTGGCCCGGCGCCCGGCGGCCCATCAGCACCTCAGGACGCCTGGCGTCGCGGGTCAGGATCAGGGTCGCCGCGTCCTTGGGACGTTGAGCGCCGCCGACACGCGGCGCGTCGGCCAGGTCTTGGGCTGCGTCGAAGGGGAGGGGCTTCACCGCCGCTTGCCCTTTCGGACGCCTTTCAGGCCGCCAGAGGGCTTGGCGCCGTTGCGGGGCTTGGGACCGCCGGGGCGGCCTTTGCCGCGCTTGGGCGGGCCGTCTCCCCCGCGTCCGCGCATGCCGTAGCGCGGGGCCGGAGCGTTGGGATCGCGCGGATCGGGTTCCGACAGCATTTCCAGCACCAGACCGCCGGTGACGGGCGTGGCCTCCATCAGCCGCACCTCGACGCGGCGGCCCAGCGGGAACCGCTTGCCGGTGCGCTCGCCGACCAGGGCGTGGGCGCGGTCGTCGTGGGTGAAATATTCGTCGCCCAGCGTTGAAACCGGCACCAGGCCGTCAGCGCCCGTCTCGTCCAGTCGGATGAACAGGCCGAAGCGGGTGACGCCGGTGATGCGGCCGGTGAAGGTCGCGCCGACGTGCTCCTCAAGGAAGGCGGCGATGTAGCGATCCATTGCATCGCGCTCGGCGGCCATGGAGCGGCGCTCGGTCTCGGTGACGTGTTCGGCGATGCCGCCCAGTTCGGCGATCTCGCGGTCGGTCAGGCCGTCCGATCCCAGCTTCAGCCCCCGGATCAGCCCGCGATGGACGATCAGGTCGGAATAGCGCCGGATGGGCGAGGTGAAGTGGGCGTAGCGGTCCAGATGCAGACCGAAGTGGCCGACGTTCTCGGGGCTGTAGATGGCCTGCATCTGGGTGCGCAGGACGACTTCGTTGACGACCTCGGCGTGCGGAGTGTCGCGGGTCTCTTCCAGCAGCTTGTTGAAGCGCTTGGTGTTCGGCGCCTCGCCCTTGTTCCAGGGCTTGCCGATGGTGTGCAGGAAGTCGGCCAGGTTGAAGATCTTCTCCTGGCTGGGCGTATCGTGGACGCGATAGATCAGCGGCGTGTGCGTCTTCTCCAGCGTCTCGGCGGCGCAGACGTTGGCCTGGATCATCATCTCTTCGATCAGGCGGTGGGCCTCCAGCGACTTGCGCGGCTCGATGCCGGCGATGCCGCCGTCGGGCGACATGATGATGCGGCGCTCAGGGCTTTCGATGGCCAGGGGGCTGCGGCGTTCGCGGCCCTTCAGCATCGTGCGATAGGCGTTCCACAGCGGATAGAGGATCGCCTCCATGATCGGCCCGGTGGCGTCGTCCAGCAGGCCGTCGATGGCCGACTGCGCCTGCTCGTAGGACAGCTTGGCGTGGCTGCGCATCAGCCCGCGCGTGAACTTGTGCCCGGTCTTGCGGCCGTCCTTGTCGAAGACCATGCGCACGGCCATGCAGGCGCGGTTCTCGCCCTGCTTCAGGCTGCACAGGCCGTTGGACAGGACTTCCGGCAACATGGGCTCGACCCGGTCGGGGAAGTAGGTCGAGTTGCCCTTGGCCCGCGCCTCGCGGTCCAGCGCCGTATTGGGGCGCACATAGGCGGCGACGTCGGCGATGGCGACCCAGACGATCCAGCCGCCGTCGTTCTTGGGGTCTTCATCACGCTCGGCGTAGACGGCGTCGTCGTGGTCGCGCGCATCGGCGGGGTCGATGGTGATGAAGGGGACGTGGCGCAGGTCTTCGCGCCCCTTCAGCGTCGGGACGGCCTGATCCTCGGCCTCGCGCTCGACGGCCTCGGAGAAGCCGGTCGGCACCCCGTGGGCGTGGATGGCGATGATGGAGGCGGCGCGCGGGTCGTCCTCGCGCCCGATGTTCTCGAGAATCTTGCCGCGCTTGGGACCGTAGCGATGCTCGCCCTTCTCGACGGCGGCCAGCACCAAGTCGCCGTCGCGCAGGTCCGTCGCCTGGGCGGCGGGCACCAGCAGCACGTCCTTGGAGCGCTTGTCGACCGGCTCGACCCGCGTCTCGCGCCCGCCCTTGCGGATGACGCCCAACACGCGGTTGGTTCCGGCGTCCAGCCGCTTGACCAGGCGCGCCTCCCAGCCTTCGACGCCCCGGCTGAACTTGACCAGCAGGCGGTCGCCCATGCCGGGCGCCGGGCCGCGACCCTCGCGGTCGGGCATCAGGACGGCGCGCGGCGCGTCCTCGCTGCTCTTGACCAGTTCGACGTATAGTTCGCCGTCGGCGTCGCGATCCACGACATCGACCACCCCGACGGGGGGCAGGGCGCCGGCTTCGGAAAAGCCCTTGCGGCCGCGCTTGCCCAGGCGGCCCTCGGCCTCAAGCTCCTTCAGCATGTCGCGCAGGGCGCGGCGCTCGGCGCCCTTCAGGCCGAAGGCGCGCGCGATGTCGGCCTTTTCGGCTTCTCCGGCCTCGCGCAGGAAGGCGACGAGGGATTCTTTGTCGGGCAGGCCCGCGACGGGGCGTTTCGGTGTCTTGACCATTGCGCCCTTTCTAACGCGCTTCGCGGCGAAAGGGTGAAAACTTGCATGAGTTGACCGCGAGGGGCGCGACGCCCAGCTTCCCCCTGAAACCCGTGCAACGGAGCCTGCCTTCATGTCGATGACCGACACCCCTGTTCTCAGCCGTCCGGCGAAGACCCTGCTGGACCTGATCGGCAAGACGCCGATGGTCGAGGTGACGCGGATCGACACCGGCCCCTGCCGTCTGTTCCTGAAGCTAGAGAGCCAGAACCCCGGCGGCTCCATCAAGGACCGCATCGCCCTGTCGATGATCGAGGCGGCGGAAAAGCAGGGCTGGCTGAAGCCGGGCGGCACCATCGTGGAAGCCACAGCGGGCAACACCGGCCTGGCCCTGACCCTGGTCGGCAAGCAGAAGGGCTACAACGTCCTGCTGGTCATCCCCGACAAGATGTCGAAGGAGAAGATCCAGCACCTGCGCGCCATGGGCGCCGATGTGCGCCTGACCCGCTCGGACGTGCCGCACGGCCACCCGGAATACTACACCGACATGGCCGAGCGCCTGGCCCAGCAGATTCCGGGCGGCTATTTCGTCAACCAGTTCGCCAACGACGCCAACTCCGAGGCCCACTTCAAGACGACCGGCCCGGAAATCTTCGAACAGATGGACGGCGACATCGACGCCTTCGTCGCCGGGATCGGCTCGGGCGGGACGATCACGGGCAACGCCCGCTATTTCAAATCGCAAGGCTCCAAGGCCCAGATCATTCTGGCCGACCCGGTCGGCTCGGCGCTGGCGGGCCTGATCAACGAGGGCGTGGCCGGGCCGGACGGCAGCTATACCGTCGAAGGCATCGGCCAGAACTTCATGCCCGAGACGACCGATCCCGACCTGATCGACGTCGCCTATTCCATCCCCGACGCTGAGGCGATCGCCACTGTGCGCGAACTGCTGCTGAAGGAAGGCATTCTGGCGGGGTCGTCGTCTGGCACCCTGATCGCCACGGCCCTGCGCTGGTGCCGCGAGCAGACGGAGCCGAAGCGGGTCGTGACCTTCGTCTGCGACACCGGCGCCAAATACCTGTCCAAGGTCTACAACGACGCCTGGCTGGCCGATCAGGGCCTGGCCGAGCGCGAACTGCACGGCGACCTGTCGGACCTGATCAACCGCAAATACGCCGCCGGCGACGTGGTGGTGATCGGGCCGGAGGACACCCTGGACACCGCGTTCAAGCGGATGCGCGGCGACGGCCTGTCGCAACTGCCGGTCATCCAGGACGGCCGCCTGGTCGGCATTCTGGATGAAAGCGACATCGTCCACATCATGAACACCGACGAGATCACCCGTAAGGAGCGTTTCGCCAAGCCGGTCGCCTCGGCCATGACGCGCGATCTGGACACGCTTCAGGTGACGGAGTCGCTGGACGCCCTGATCCCGGTCTTCGATCGCGACCGCGTCGCCATCGTGCTGGACGGCGAGACCTTCGTCGGCCTGATCACCCGCACCGACCTGATCAACCACCTCAGCCTGAACCGGTAAGCCTATGTCTGAACTGAAGAACCGCCAGGGCTTTTCGACGCGCGCCATCCATGCGGGCCAGCAGCCGGACCCGACGACGGGCGCGGTGATGACGCCGATCTACGCCACCTCGACCTACGCCCAGGAAAGCCCCGGCGTGAACAAGGGCTATGAATACGCCCGCGGCAAGAACCCGACGCGCGAGGCGTTCGAGGCCTGCATCGCCGATCTGGAGGGTGGGGTTCAGGCCTTTGGCTTCGGCTCGGGCATGGCGGCGACCTCGACGGCGCTGGAACTGCTGGACGCCGGCTCGCACATCATCACCGGCGACGACCTGTACGGCGGTTCGTGGCGGCTGTTCGAGCGGGTGCGCCGTCGCTCGATGGGGCTGGACTTCAGCTACATCGACCTGACCGACCTGGCGGCGGTCGAGGCGGCGATCACCGACAAGACGCGGATGCTGTGGGTCGAGACCCCGACCAATCCGCTGATGAAGCTGGCCGACATCGAGGCCCTGTCGAAGATCGCCAAGGCGCACAAGCTGATCCTGGTCGTCGACAACACCTTCGCCACGCCCTGGAGCCAGCAGCCGCTGGCCTTGGGCGCCGATGTGGTCATGCACTCGGCGACCAAATATCTGAACGGCCACTCCGACATCGTCGGCGGGGTTCTGGTCGCCAAGGACGCCGAGATGGCGGCCCAGCTGAAGTTCCTGCAGAACTCGATCGGCGGCGTCATGGGGCCGTTCGACGCCTTCCTGGCCAACCGGGGGCTGAAGACCCTGGGCCTGCGCATGAAGGCGCACAATGAGAACGCCCTGGCGGTGGCCCGTTGGCTGGAAGACCGGGCAGGGGTCGCCAAGGTCATCTATCCGGGTCTGGTCAGCCACCCGCAGCACGAGCTGGCCGCGCGCCAGATGAACGGCCGCTTCGGCGGTATGGTCACGGTGCTGATCGACGGCGATCTGGAGCGCACCAAGCGTGTGCTGGAGCGGGTGCAGGTCTTCACCCTGGCGGAGTCGCTGGGCGGCGTCGAAAGCCTGGTGAACCACCCGGCTATCATGACCCACGCATCCGTGCCCAAAGAGGTGCGTGAGGCGGGCGGCGTCACCGACAACCTGATCCGCCTGTCGGTCGGGGTCGAGGACATCGACGACCTGATCGCCGATCTGGATCAGGCCATCGGCTGAGGCTGATTGAGGCGCCGGGGTTCAAATCCCCGGCAGCCCTGCCTAGGCTGGGCCCATGTTTGATTTCATCGCCATGCGTGATCGCCTGGCGGAGTTCCCGACAGCGGAGATGCTGATCGGGCTCTGTCTTCTCGTCATAGTCGCCTTTATCGCGGACTTTGTGGTCCGCCGCATCCTGACCCGGTTGATCCTGCGGATCGTCGGGCGGGCGGTGCATGATCTCGACGTGCTGCTGCGCCCTGTGGTGCGCAGCTTCACCCGCGTCGTTCCGGCTGTCATCATCCATCAGGGCATAGGCGGCGTGCCGCATTTGGCGCCCGGCTTCGTCACCCTGGTCCAGAACGTGGCCGGGGCCTTCATGATCGTGGCCGTGGCCATCGGCATCGGCGCGGGTCTGGACATGGCTAACGCCCTCTACGCCCGCTCGCCGCGCGCGCATCGCCGCAGCATCAAGGGCTATCTGCAGGTTCTGAAGATCGTCATCTACGCCATCGCCACCATTCTGGTGATCGCGGCCCTGATCGACCGATCGCCCTTGCTGTTGCTGTCAGGCCTGGGCGCGCTGGCGGCGGTGCTGATGCTGGTGTTCAAGGACACCATCCTGTCGCTGGTGGCGTCGGTTCAGCTGAACTCCAACGACATGCTGCGCGTGGGCGACTGGATCGAGATGCCCCAGGTCAACGCCGACGGCGACGTCATCGACATCGCCCTGCACACGGTGAAGGTCCAGAACTGGGACAAGACTATCACCACCATCCCAACCTGGCGCCTGATCAGCGAATCCTACCGCAACTGGCGCGGGATGCAGGACAGCGGCGGGCGCCGCATCAAGCGGTCCCTGCTGATCGACCAGACCAGCGCGCGCTTCCTGACCGACGCCGAGCGTGAAAGGATGCGGCGCTTCCTGCTGATCGACGACTACCTGGCCGACAAGAGCGCCGAGATGGCCGACTGGAACGCCAAGCTGGTCGAGGCCGGACGCGACCCGGTCAATATGCGGCGCTCGACCAACATCGGCGCCTTCCGCGCCTATGTTCAGAACTATCTGGAGAACCATCCGCGCATCCGTCAGGACATGACGCTGCTGGTGCGCCAGATGCAGCCGACGGACACAGGGCTGCCGCTGGAGATCTACGCCTTCACCGCCACTGTGGCCTGGGCCGAGTATGAGGCGATCCAGGCGGACATCTTCGATCACCTGCTGGCGATCCTGCCGGAGTTCGATCTGCGCCTGTTCCAGTCGCCCAGCGGGGCGGACTTCGTCCAGCTGCGGCGGCCCTCGCTGGCGGCCTAGGGCGCAAAAAGAAAAGCGCGCAGAGGGCGACCCCTGCGCGCTTTAAATCCTGTCATCGTCGGCCCGTCATTGCTGACGTAGCCGGCGATGGAGCCGGATCAGCCTTCGGTCTTCAGTTGACCAGCCGATTCCTTGCCCGAGCGACGGTCGCGCTCGATTTCGTAGGAAACCTTTTGGTTTTCGTCCAGGCCGCGCAGGCCGGCTTGCTCGACAGCCGAGATGTGGACGAAGACGTCCTTGCCGCCGTCATCCGGCTGGATGAAGCCGTAGCCCTTGGTGGAGTTGAACCATTTAACAGTGCCGGTAGCCATTTTCAGGACCTCCGCTAGAAGTTGGCCTCAGAGAACGTCCCTGAAGACCTGTCGGGTCTGTATGGATCGGCTTAGACCTCGGTGCGCGGGGCAGAAGGCAGAGCGTGACGCAGAGAGATCGACCCCTCTAAGGTGGACGCTCCGGTGTCCTAATGCAAGAGCCGGGGCGTCAGGGCTCGGCCGTTTCCGGCGGGGAGACCCAGTTCTCCTGACACAGCTTGCGCAGGGCCGAGGTGATGGTCGAGCCGTAGAGCGCATCCTGAATCCGCTCATAGCCCTCCATCTTCAGGGCCTGTTTGACGTCGCCCACCGTCCGGCAGCCGCCGCTTTCGGCCAGTTGATACGCACGTTCCAAAGTCGTCGGTCGAAAAGTCATGACCGTAGCCTAGGCCCTTTCGGGCCAAAGGTGAAACCGGGCGCCCGAAACGCGCCGCGCCCGGATCAGAAGGAAACGCTGATCCCGGCGACCAGGGCGTCGGCGTACTGTTCGCCAGGAACCTTGGCGTTGGTGCCGTGCCAGCGCAGATCGGCCTCCAGATTGCGGGTCAGGGCGTAGGATGCGCCGATGTTGTAGCCGGTGTAGTCGACGCTGTTGTCCTGCTCGCGGCGGCCGATCTCGGCCGAGACGTTCAGCTTGTCGGTGAAGTCCCAGCCGCCGCGCACCGCGACCCAGGTCCAGGCTTTCACCGAACCGGCGCCGTCGGGCGAGTGCTGCAGCCGCAGGCGCGCGCTGGCCGGGCCGATCGACCGCTTCATGTCGGCGGTGAACTCCCAGGCGTTGGCGTCATAGCCGGGGTTGGCGTCCACCCGCCACTTGTGCGCGACGTTCAGGTCGAAGTCGAAGCCGGCCCATTGGGGACGCACGCCGCCGGCCAGTTCGACCTCCAGCTCCGAGCCGCCGCTCTTGATCGTTTCGGCGGCGGGGCTGACGTAGAAGAGGCCGCTGTCGCTTTCCCATTCCGCCGCGCCCCAGACGAAGGGATCGCCGTCCGACTTGGAGGCGTCCTTGGAGCGGTTGTCGCTGGCGGCGCCGGCGCTGAAGCTCCAGCGGCCGGGCATGTCCTGCGCCTGAGCGGCCGAGGCCATGATCAGGAGCGGGGCGGTCGCCAGGACGGTCGTCTTCAGGGCGGTCGTCAGGATGCGCATGGTCGGCCTCGATAGGGGAGTGTCGAGGTCGCTTCCTAGAGGCGCTTCTTGTCGAATTTATCACAAGCTTGCGAAAACTCGTCCGTCAGCCGAGCGACAAGCTGAGCCGTTGTCGGCACGTCGTGGACGGCGCCTGACCCCTGGCCCGCCGACCAGATGGTCTTCCAGGCCTTGGCCTCCTCGCCCATGTCCAGCTTGTGCTCGGGCAGGGATTTGGGGTCGATCTTGTTCTCGACCAGGGAGGGGGTCAGGAAGTTGGCCGGAATGCCCGACACGGCGGGCGTATAGGTGATGTCGGCCGAACCCGACTGGACGATCAGCTCCTTGTAGTGGGGCTGGGCCGCGCTCTCGGTCGTGGCGATGAAGCGGGTGCCCATATAGGCGAAGTCCGCGCCCATCATCAGCGCCGCCGCCACGTCCTGGCCGGTCGAGATGCAGCCCGCCAGGATGATGGTCCCGTCAAAGAAGCCGCGCACCTCATTGATCAGGGCGAAGGGGTTCACCACGCCCGCGTGCCCGCCCGCGCCGTTGGCGACCAGGATCAGCCCATCGACGCCCGCCTCGGCCGCCTTGCGCGCATGACGCACATTGGCGATGTCGTGGAAGACCACGCCGCCATAGCCGTGCACCGCATCCACCACGTCGCGCACGGCGCCGAGCGAGGTGATGATCAGCGGCACCTTCTCCTCGACCGAAACCATTATGTCGGCCATCAGGCGCGAGTTGGTCGGGTGGATGATGTGGTTGACGCCGAAGGGGGCGGCGTCGGGCTTCAGCCGCGACTTGATCTCGTGCAGCCACTCCCGATAGCCCTCGGTCGTGCGCTGGTTCAGCGAGGGGAAGGTGCCGATCACGCCCGCATTGCAGGCCTCGACTACCAGATCCGGCCCGGACACCAGGAACATGGGCGAGGCGATCACCGGCAGCTTCAGGCCGGACTGCAGGGAAGCGGGAATGGCCACGGGTCGTCTCTCCTGAAGGGATAGGTTGTTTTAGGCCACGCTAACCGGGTGTCGTCGGGGAAGGCAATGCGGTTCGGCTCCCCCCGTCAGGCGCAGGCCGCCGAGGCCTGTATCGCCCTGAGCCGCTTTCTGAGCCGGGCGCGCGCATTAGCGTAGGGAGAGGACGTGTTGAACTGGATCATCCGCCCCATGGTCCATTTCCCGTCGACCCAGCAGCGCCCGTACAAGGTGTCGTCCGAACGGCTTTCGATCTCTGATACGATGCGGCTCTTGGCGGCCTCCAGCCGCTGGAGGAGGGCCGGATAGGGCAGGGCCTCATAGTCGCGATAGAATTTCTGGGCGAGGCGACCCAGTTCGCTCCACTTGAACCCGGTTTCCGGGAAGTCGACGGGCAGACCGGCCTTGTCGCGGTCCAGCCATTTGAGAACCAGCTCGTTCCATCCGATCAGATAGGAGACGAGGTTGGCGATGCTCATGCGCGTTCCGGCAGCGTGACCGTCCAGGCCGCAGTCGTCCGCCAGGTCGAGCGGAACCGCACGCAGGTCAGTCATCAGCTTGTCGAAGCTGACCTCGATCGCGCTCAACAACTCGGTCTTGCTCTGTGGGACGGCCATGATCCCGATCCTTTCCGCTTGACGTCGAGCGATCGACCGATCCGGCGACGCGCGCATTGATCTTCAGCAATCGAGGTCCGCGACGGCGCGCCGGTCTCGAGAAAAAACAGAGTCCAATTCGTCTGAATCGTCTGAAATCCCCCGGCGCCGGACGGCCGCTCTCCCCTCGGCCGCAGGGCAGTCTAGCACAGGTGCGACAGGCGGATGGCCGATTGCGGCGGGGGCGGCGTTTTCTTTGGCGGGCCGAACGCCTAAATGGCGGGCATGACGCATTATACCGACAGCCTCAGCCAACTCGGCGTCCAGACCGCCGCCCCGACCAACCCGGAAGAGGCGGTGCTGGAGCGCGTGTCCAATCCGCACGCCGACACCCTCTATGTGGCGCGCTTCACCGCGCCGGAGTTCACCAGCCTGTGCCCGGTGACGGGCCAGCCCGACTTCGCCCACATCGTCATCGACTATGTGCCCGGCGACTGGCTGGTCGAGAGCAAGAGCCTGAAGCTGTACCTGACCAGTTTCCGCAACCACGGCGCCTTCCACGAGGACTGCACCGTCGCCATCGGCAAGCGCCTGGCCGAGCTGCTGCAACCGAAATGGCTGCGCATCGGCGGCTATTGGTATCCGCGCGGCGGCATCCCCATCGACGTCTTCTGGCAGACAGGCGCGCCGCTGGAGGGCGTGTGGCTGCCGGATCAGGGCGTGGCGACGTATCGCGGGCGGGGGTGAGGGGGCTTGTCTCCCATGTTTTTATAATGTCGCTGCAGCGCCCTGACTAAAGGCGCTCAGACCGCTTGATCGGGCTCGAGCCAAGTTCTCTGGTCGTAGGCTCAGGACCCATTGAATTGCGGCGTGCGATCTGATTCAGGCTCCTGAGGAGTCTGGATTATGAGCGATCTTTATTGGCTGACGGACGAGCAGATGGCTCGGCTGGAGCCCTATTTCCCTAAGAGCCACGGCAAACCTCGGGTGGATGATAGACGGGTGTTGAGCGGGATCATCTTCGTCAACCGCAACGGCCTGCGCTGGCGCGATGCGCCGCCAGCCTACGGGCCTCACAAGACGCTCTACAATCGCTGGAAGCGGTGGAGCGAGGCTGGCGTCTTCGTTCGGATGATGGAGGGCCTGTCTGGCGCACAGGCCGAGCGCCGGACCGTCATGATCGATGCCACCTATCTAAAGGCGCACCGTACGGCTTCGAGCCTGCGGGTAAAAAAGGGGGCCTCGGGCGACTGATCGGACGGACCAAAGGCGGGATGAATACCAAGCTGCACGCCGTCACCGATGCGAATGGACGCCCCATTAGCCTGTTTGTGACGGCTGGTCAGGTCAGCGACTACACCGGCGCGGCGGCTCTTCTGGATAGTCTACCCCGAGCCCAGTGGCTGCTGGGCGATAGGGGCTATGACGCGGATTGGTTCAGGGACGCCTTGGAAGCCAAGGGGATCACACCTTGCATCCCCGGACGTAAAACCCGCACCGAGCCCATCCGGTATGACAAGCGCAGATACAAACGACGCAACCGCATCGAAATCATGTTCGGTCGTCTGAAAGACTGGCGACGCGTTGCCACGCGTTATGATCGGTGCCCGAACGTCTTCCTCTCCGCCATAGCCCTCGCCGCTACAGTGCTCTTTTGGCTATGAGTCCTGAGCCTAGAGATCGACCAATCCAATCTGCAGGGCGTTCAGGTCAGTTTGGCGCTGATTTCCTCGGATATAGGTCCGAGTCAAAGTGTTGCTTGCCAAATCGTACGTGACTGAAGGCGGCAGATAGTCGCTCAGCTTGTCGGGCATATCCTTCGCAAGCTTGGGTAAGCCGGTGCGGAGTTGGTCGTAGAATAGATCGCCGAGAATCACGTAGGCGCTGCGTCGCTCGATAATCGGCGGTCCGCCGTGCGGTCCCTGAACAGCCAGAATCAAGCGGGTTATGGCCGGGTACCAGCCCTGCATGTTGTCCGTCACTTTGGCTTTGAGGTGCAGTGCGAGCCTTTGTTGGAAGGGGTCGAGCCCTGCGGCCTCGTTCTGATGGAAGGGGAACGTGTCGTGCCAAAGGCCGATGGCGAAGGACCAGAATCTGTCGTCGATACCTTGGAAATCGTTGGCAATGGACTCGAGAAGATCATTCACCATGTTTGCGTAAACTTCGATGATGTTGTCTCTCCATCGATGCTGATCATTTTCCTTGTACAGCTTTCGACGATATTTTGATGGCAATCTTTCCAATGTGGTTCGAATTTGTTGGGCGCGTTCATTTGCTCCACTCGTAAGTGCAATGAGAACGTCGATTTGTATGCCGTCGACAGGAGTCGATCGTAGACTTGTGAACATGCGCTTGTATATGTCAGCTACATCATAGTGGACTGACGGCTGCCAGAAGTTTCGCTGGTTCAGACTGGTATTAAGCAGCATTTTTGCTGCCATATTGAAGCGCTTGACAAGCGGCTGCGTAATCGGCTCGTCGAAACCTATGGAGAGCCAATGAAGTGGGCGATAATTTTCTGCTAGGAAGGCGCTGCTGAAGAGCGCTTCGGCCAATACTGGAGCAGTACTGAATCCGCCAAAGCCGGCTTCCCGTGCTAACATGCTGTCGTTGGATACAATGGCTTGGAGTGCAATTTCCTGGATCAGCCGTTCTGCGGCTGGACACTGGATTTTTTCTTGGTCGATCAATCGTATCAGATGGGCCGCAAGCCACGGAGTGCGTTCGACCATGGTCCGGCATAAGCGATGATCGGACGTAATCATCAACAGGGATTGAGCATATTCGCCATCCTCAACCTGACTCCGGTGAGTGAAGTCGAAGAAGGCAGAAGGCTCCTCGAACCTATCGACGAAGTTGGCGAACTTCGTTAGCCGCACGAAGTTGGCGGCGAGTTCATGCTCCGCGAATTCTACGTGATCGGCTGGCTGGGCTAGGCTCAGGACCCATTGAATTGCGGCGTGCGATCTGATTCAGGCTCCTGAGGAGTCTGGATTATGAGCGATCTTTATTGGCTGACGGACGAGCAGATGGCTCGGCTGGAGCCCTATTTCCCTAAGAGCCACGGCAAACCTCGGGTGGATGATAGACGGGTGTTGAGCGGGATCATCTTCGTCAACCGCAACGGCCTGCGCTGGCGCGATGCGCCGCCAGCCTACGGGCCTCACAAGACGCTCTACAATCGCTGGAAGCGGTGGAGCGAGGCTGGCGTCTTCGTTCGGATGATGGAGGGCCTGTCTGGCGCACAGGCCGAGCGCCGGACCGTCATGATCGATGCCACCTATCTAAAGGCGCACCGTACGGCTTCGAGCCTGCGGGTAAAAAAGGGGGCCTCGGGCGACTGATCGGACGGACCAAAGGCGGGATGAATACCAAGCTGCACGCCGTCACCGATGCGAATGGACGCCCCATTAGCCTGTTTGTGACGGCTGGTCAGGTCAGCGACTACACCGGCGCGGCGGCTCTTCTGGATAGTCTACCCCGAGCCCAGTGGCTGCTGGGCGATAGGGGCTATGACGCGGATTGGTTCAGGGACGCCTTGGAAGCCAAGGGGATCACACCTTGCATCCCCGGACGTAAAACCCGCACCGAGCCCATCCGGTATGACAAGCGCAGATACAAACGACGCAACCGCATCGAAATCATGTTCGGTCGTCTGAAAGACTGGCGACGCGTTGCCACGCGTTATGATCGGTGCCCGAACGTCTTCCTCTCCGCCATAGCCCTCGCCGCTACAGTGCTCTTTTGGCTATGAGTCCTGAGCCTAGGGTAAGGAAATGCGCCACGGCTTGGGCGAAGTTGCGTACCCGACCCGGCCGAGCCCTCAGCGGTAAAACTGAGCCGAAGGCCAGTAACCCATAGGCGACTGCAAACAGGGCTCCGCCCAGCAATTCCCACACGACAGGATAGGCCAGCAGGAAGTCGCGCTGTATCGGTAAGTGCGGCAGTAGGGCTCCTATGAGTACAAATCCCGCACCAACAAATGCCAACGTGAAAATGTACAGGATGCGGATTCGTCGCGCGACAAGGCGCATCCGATAGATGGGTTTGATGAACTGCGGGACTGCGAGCGTAAAGGCGAGCGCAGCCGCTGCTTCACCGATCCCGAAATAGCTGAAAGCTGGATTTGCGGGATCATACGCGCAGAGGCCTAGAGCGGCCATTCCAAGGCAAGCACTACTCACCGATTTTCTCCCGATTTGAGCATGGCTTGCCACACGTTGTAGGGGCCGCTTAGCGTCGTCGTGCTCGTTTCCGACAACCGGCGAAGGCGACGAACATATCTGCAAGCTTAACCACACGTTGCCCAAATTTTTCTGCTTAGTTTTTCCTCATGATCTCATCGTCCTCTCGCCTCCCGCTCGAATCCTGGGGCCGTCGCCTGATGACCCGCGCGGAGGCGTGGGCCGACCGCTCGCGGCTTCGTCGCTACGCCTATGAGTTCCTGTGGTTCGGGCTGAAGCAGGGGTGGGCGTGTCTGTTCGGCGGGGCGATGCTGGCGCTGATCCTGGGGACGTTTCTGTTCTGGCCCGAGGAAGCGCCGCTGGCGCGCTATGACTTTCTGGTGCTGGGGGCGCTGGGGATACAGGCGGCGATGCTGGCCCTGAAGCTGGAGAGCTGGGAGGAGGCGCGGGTCATCTTCCTGTTCCATGTCGCCGGGACGATCATGGAGCTGTTCAAGACCTATCATGGGTCGTGGATCTATCCGGAAGAGTCGGTGCTGAGGATCGGCGCCGTGCCGCTGTTCTCGGGCTTCATGTATGCGGCGGTGGGCAGCTACATCGCGCGGGTGCAGCGCATCTTCCATATCCGGGTGCGGAACTATCCGCCGCTGTGGACGACGTGGGTGCTGGCGGCGGCGATCTACGTCAACTTCTTCGCCCATCACTGGCTGCCGGACGTGCGGCTGGCGCTGTTCGCGGCGACGGGGCTGCTGTTCATGCGGGGGTGGTTCTACTTCACCGCCGACCGGACGCGGCGGTCGATGCCGCTGCTGCTGGGCTATGGGCTGGTGGCGCTGTTCATCTGGTTCGCGGAGAACCTGGGGACGTTCGCGCGGGCCTGGGTCTATCCGGGGCAGGAGGGCGGATGGGAGATGGTCAGCCTGAACAAGCTGGGGGCGTGGTTCCTGCTGATGATCATCTCGGTGGTGCTGGTGACGATCGTGCACCGGCCGGAGGAGGAGCCGCAGGACTGAGGCAACGCCTGCGCTGTCCGGGCGTTTGCTGGGCCTTGGCGACGAAGGAGAGGACCATGGCGACCTATCATTTCAGCAAGACGCTGGACCTGCCGTTCGAGGCGGCGGTGGACGCGACGCGCGAGGCCCTGGGCCAGGAGGGGTTCGGCGTCATCACCGAGATCGACCTGCGCGCCACCTTCAAGGCCAAGCTGGGCGAGGATTTCCGTGCCTATACGATACTGGGGGCCTGCAATCCCAAGCTGGCCTTCGAGGCGCTGGGGCTGGAGGACAAGGTCGGCGCCATGCTGCCGTGCAATGTGGTGGTGCAGGACGCGGGCGGCGGCCGCACCGAGGTCTCGGCCATCGATCCCGTGGCCTCGATGCAGGCGATCGACAATTCCGCGCTCAAGGACAAGGCCGCCGTGGTCGCCGGGAAGCTGAAAGCCGCCGTCGATCGACTTTGACCCGCCTCAGGGCCGCGCCGTCACCTTGTGCTCCAGGTTCGGGCGGGGGCGTTCCAGCGGGGGCTCGGACAGGGAGCCGACGTGGATGAAGCCGGCGATGCTCTCGCCGTCCTCGACGCCGAACAGGGCGACGGCGGCGGGGTCGTAGGAATACCAGTCGGTGATCCAGCTGGCCGAATAGCCCAGGGCGTTGGCCGCGTGCTCCAGGTTCATGCAGACGGCGCCGGCGGACAGCTGCTGCTCCCAGACCGGCACCTTGTGGCCCTGGATCGGGGTCGAGACGACCATGACGGTCAGCGGCGGGTTGGCCAGCTTGGCCAGGGCGGCGATCTCCTTGCCGGTGCGGTTCTGGGTTTCGCCCAGGGCGGCGAGGGCTTCCGACAGGTCGGCGCGGCTGCGCGGGCCCAGGATGACGAAGCGCCAGGGAAACAGCTTGCCGTGGTCCGGCGTGCGGGCGCCCAGCAGCAGCATCTGCTCGATCTCGGCGTCCGAGGGGCCGGGCAGGGCCAGCGACTGGGCCGGGGCCGAGCGGCGCACGGCCAGGCGCGACAGCAGCTCGTCCGAACGGACGGGCAGGGGCAGGGCGGAAGCGAGGTCTGACTGGCTCATGGCCGATAGCTAGGCTTTCGGGGCGCGCTGCGCCATAGCAGGGGCATGAGTCAGATCCGCGACACCAAGCCTCGCTGGGCCGAGGGCCTGCCGGACACGCCGCCGTGGCGCAGTCTGGGGACCAGCGTCCTGGTCGACACGCCGTGGATGCGGGTGACGCGCCACCCGGCGATCGCGCCGACGGGGGCTGACGCCGACTATGTGGTCATGCGGCCGAAGAATGTGGGGACGGGCGTGCTGCCGCTGCATGACGACGGGACGGTCAGCCTGGTCGGGCAGCACCGCTTCGCCCTGATGCGCTATTCGTGGGAGATGCCCGAGGGCGGGGCGCCGGAAGGGGAAGACCCGTTCGAGGCCGTGAAGCGCGAACTGGCAGAGGAGGCGGGACTGACGGCGCAGCACTGGCGCGCGGCGCTGGACGTGGACCTGTCCAACTCCATCACCGACGAGCGGGCGATGACCTGGGTGGCCTGGGGGCTGGAGGCGACCGAGACGGCGCCGGACGAGACCGAGGTCTTTCTGACGGCGCGCGTGCCGTTCCGCGATCTGATGGCCGAGATCGCGCGCGGGGCGGTGCGCGACGGGCTGACGGTGGCGACGGCCTACCGCGCCTACCATATGGCGCGGGAGGGCGAACTGCCGGCCGCGCTGGCGCGCGCCATGTTGGGCGCGTAGGATCGCCGCCTGAAGTCGAAGGAAGCCTGATGGCCAAGCTGGAAGTCGTGCCGAAGCAGCCGGACCTGTGGACGCAACTGCGCGCCGCCGCCGAAGACGCTGCGCGCGAGGAGCCGCGCCTGGCGTCGCAGCTGAACGCCGTCGTCCTGGCGCATGAGGATTTCGCCGGGGCGCTGAGCTTCCAGATCGCGCGCAAGCTGGGCGATGCGGAGCTGGGCGCCATGACGGTGCGTGAGGTGGCGCTGTCGGCCTTCGCCGCCGATCCGGGCATCGTGGCCGCCGCCGAGGCGGACCTGAAGGCGGTGCAGGAGCGCGATCCGGCGATCCGGTCGCTATTGCAGCCCTTCATGTACTTCAAGGGGTTCCAAGCGCTGCAGGCCTGGCGCGTGGCCCACTGGCTGTGGGAACAGGACCGCGACACCCTGGCCTTCCATTTCCAGAGCCGGATTTCGGAGCTGTTCCAGCTGGACATCCACCCGGCGGCGCGGATCGGCTCGGGCGTCTTCCTGGATCACGGCACGGGCATCGTCATCGGCGAGACGGCGGTGATCGGGGACGAGGTGTCCATGCTGCACGCCGTGACCCTGGGCGGGACCGGGGCCGAGCGCGGCGACCGCCATCCGAAGATCGGGCGCGGCGTCCTGCTGGGCGCGGGGGCCAAGGTTCTGGGCAACATCACGGTCGGCGACTACGCCAAGGTGGCGTCCGGCTCGGTGGTGCTGAAGCCGGTGCCGGCGGGCTGCACCGTGGCGGGGGTGCCGGCAAGGCTGGTCAACTGCCCGACCGACGCCACGCCTGCGCGGACCATGGACCATACGCTGTCCGACATCGTCTATGACTTCGTGATCTGAGGGCGGTCGCTGCGCCTGTGGACGCCTGACGCGCGGGCTTCCCAAGGCGGGGCGGCTTCTCTAGGGTCCGCGGCCAACGACATGCGCCTCACCGGCGCCAAAACGAGGCTGACCCCGTGACCGAGAACGACCTGAAGCGCGTCGAGACGCACCTGAAGCGCACCTTCAACCACGGCGGCATCAAGGTGAAGGCCCGCAAGGTCGCCGACTCCGCCGAAGTCTATGTCGATGACGAGTTCATCGGCGTGGTGTTCGAAGATGAGGACGAAGCCGGCTCCTTCATGTTCGAAATGGCCATCCTGGCGGAAGACCTGCCGGAATAAGCCGTCTCAGCCATGAGAATTGAAGAAGGCCGGAGAGGGCGTCCTCTCCGGCCTTCTTTGCGTTTGCGATCAGCCTCTGATCACCAGCCGAACAGACGGGCGAAGAAGCCCTTCTTCTGCGGGGCGGGGGCCTCGACCGGCTTGACCGGCTCGGCGGCGGGCTTGGGCGTCGTCGCCTGAACGGGCGGCTCGACCGGAGCGGGGGCCGCAGCGACGACCGGCTCGGGCTTCGGCGCAGGCTTGGTCTCGGCGATGGGCGCGGGGGCGAGGGAGGCGGCGACCGGCGTCTCGACCGGGGCCGGAGCGGCGGCCTTGGGCGCGGCGGGCTTCTTGGGAGCCGCAGCCTTCTTCGGCGCGGCGGCCTTGGCCGTCTTGGGAGCAGCCGCCTTGGCCGGAGCCTTGGCGGCGGCCTTTCCGGCCTTGGGCTTGGCGTCAGCTTTTGTCGCTGTCGCGCTCGACTTTGCCGCCGGTTTCGGCTTGGAAGCGGCGGAAGCCGCTTTCGCGGCAGGTTTCGTTTCAGACGGTGCTTTGGCCATAAACTCCCCGACCCCTCGTTGGACACGGGCGTAAGGACAAGCCCGCACTGGCGATTCGTCATTATAACGGTGTTTGAGAAATGTCCGAATCCGCAGTTCAGGTGATCGCGCGCGGCGATCGCGCCCCGGCCGAAGCCGCCGCCGCCGCCATCGACGCCAACCCCCTGTTGGAGAACGCGACCTATTCCATCCTGGAAGAGGATGAGGACAAGGAAATCTGGCGCATCGACGCCTTCCCCACGACCGATGAAGAGGCCGAGGGCATCGCCGAAATCCTGCGCGCCACGCCGGGGCTGGAGGTCGTGGTCGAGAAGCTGGCTGACGCCGACTGGCTGGCCATGAGCCTGTCGGGTCTGCCGCCGGTCGAGGCCGGGCGCTTCTTCGTCTACGGCGCGCACGATCAGGGCAAGGTGCCTGAGGGACGGGTCACGCTGAAGATCGACGCGGGCGCCGCCTTCGGCACCGGCCACCACGGCACGACGGTCGGTTGCCTGGAGGCGTTCGACAATCTGCTGAAGACTGAAAGCTTCGAGAAGGTGCTGGACGTGGGCTGCGGCACGGGCGTTCTGGCCATCGCGGCGGCCAGGACAGGGTCGCCTATCGCCGTCGGCACCGACATCGACGAGCCCTCGGCCCGCATCGCCAATGAGAACGCCCAGATCAACGACGCCAAGTGCGAGTTCTATTTCGCCGACGGCCTGAGCGATGCGCGCATCGCCCAACACGCGCCCTACGATCTGGTGTTCGCCAACATCCTGGCCGCGCCGCTGGTGTTCCTGGCGCCCGAGATCGGGGCGGCGCTGAAGTCGGGCGGGGTCGCCATCCTGTCGGGCCTGCTGCGCACCCAGGAGGAGCGGATTCTGGAGGCCTATCTGCCGCTGGGCTTCGTGGTCGAGCAGACGATCCATCATGATGCGTGGAGCGCCCTGCAGCTGCGTAAGAAGTAGGGCGCAACGGCGGTTGTTCGCAAACAAGCGCAGCCCGGCAAAAAAGCCGGGCTGCTTTGTCGCGCGGGCCGGGCGTTCTAGCTCTTCGGCGCGGCGGCGAGGGACTGGCGGTATTCATCGACGGGCAGGCCGCCGACGCCCCAATCCTCCAGCGGCACCTCGTCTATGACCACGAAAGTCACGGCGGGCGGCTTGTCGAGCACCTCGTAAAGAAGGTCGGTGACGCCGGCGATCAACTGCGCCTTCTGTTCTCGTGTGGCGCCTTCGCGGGTGATCCGGATGTTGACGTAAGGCATTGCTGCGGCCCTCCTAGGCTTTGCGTTCGATGATCTGGAAGACCTTGGCGATGATCCGCCACTGGCCGTCGGTGCGCACGAGAGACAGGAAGTCTACGAAGTCCCGGTCGCCGATCGAGCAGCGAACCCGCGCAAGGGCCGTATTGTCGCCGGCCAGCTGAATCTCGTCGATATGATCCCGCCTCGGCTCCTGGCGCGAGGCGGGCGATTGCCGGGCTGCGACGATGGGGAGGTATTCCTCCATGGTGCGGAACAGCAGGGGCGTCTCGTCGGCGGTGGCGTAGATAGCCTGCGGGTGGAAGACCGACGTCAGCTTTTCGACATCGCAGTCGTAGAGGCCGTCGAAGTAGTCCGTGAGCAGGCGCGTGATCTGGGGGAAGGGGGCGGTCATGCGGCGTCCTTCAGCAGGCCTTCCTGCAGCAGGGCGGCCCTTATGGACGCATGGGCGCCCATGCGCGACATGAAGTCGTACAGGCGCGGCCAGCCCTGAAGGCTGAAGCCGATGAAGCCCGTCCAGTTCAGCACGACGAACAGATAGATGTCCGCCACGCTCATTCGATCCCCGAGCAGGTAGGGGCTTTCCTGTCCAAGCATCTGTTCGACCTCGCCGAGGCGTCGTTTGAGCAGGGCCTCGGCCGGCGCCCGGCGTTCGCCCTGCGCCTCGCCATGGAAGAAGGGCGAGAAGGCCTTGTGCAGCTCGGAAGAGATGAAGCTCAGGGCCTCTTGCAGGCGCACGCGATCCCAGCTTCCGGCTGCGGGCGCCAGACGATCGGGCTGCAGGTCGGCCAGATACTGAAGCACAGCCGGGTTCTCGGTGACGACCCGGCCGTCCTTGAGCTCCAGAGCCGGCACATAGCCGCGGGGATTGACGGCGCGATAGTCGCGACCGTCCTCGGTCAGGCCCGCGTCGGTATCGACCCTGATCGCCTCGAACGCCTGGCCGAGTTCGATGAGGACGATCCGGGAGGCGAGCGAACACGCTCCCGGCTTGAAGTAGAGGCGCATGGAAAAGCTCCTGTCTGAAGAGAGGGCAGACCTAGGCGTCGAGGTTTCCATTGCCAATGAAGTTTCCAATGGTTATCGCATTATGGAGTTTCTTCCCGGTAACCGGCGGCTTTCGACATGACCCTCAAGATGCGCAAGAACCGCAGCGCGCCGCCGCCGGAACGATGCGACCTGACCGAATGCATGGCGGTGATCTCGGGAGCCTGGGCGGCGAATGTGATCTGGCATCTGCGCGAAGGCCCGCGGCGGTTCAGCGAGCTTCGCGCCGACATTCCGCCCGTATCCGCCAAGGTGCTGTCCCAGCGTCTGCGCGAGTTGCAGGCGCGGGGCGTTCTGGATCGACGGGTCGTGCCGACCTCGCCGCCTTCGGTCGAATACGCCTTGACGGCGCTGGGCGGCGAACTGATCCCGGCGCTGACGGCCATCGTCGAGGTGGGCCATCGCCTGAAGGCGGCGGCGAAGGATGCGCGGAAAGACGCCGACTGAAGCGCGGACGCCCTGCTTGTTCTGAAGGTCGGGGCGAAAAATCGCGAACGCGGCGGATGGGCCGGAAAGCCGCCTTCTCGCGCCGGACGAGAAGGGTATAAGAGCGACCCATGCGCCAGACATTCGACGAAACCACCGATCCGTCCTTCGGGGCCAAGCACCTGCCTCTGCTCCGCGCCGAAATGGCCAAGCAGGGCCTCGACGGCCTGCTGGTCCCGCACGAGGACGAGCACCAGAACGAATACCTGCCCGACGCCAATGAGCGGCTGGCGTGGGTCAGCGGCTTCACCGGCTCGGCCGGGGCGGGCGTGGTGCTGAAGGACCGGGCGGCGGTCTTCGTCGACGGCCGCTATACGGTGCAGGCCAAGGCCCAGACGGACGAGGCACTGTTCGAGCGTCAGCCGCTGAACAAACTGGCCGACTGGCTGGCGGCCGTGCCGTCGGGCTGGGTGATCGGCTATGATCCGCGCCTGCACAGCCCGGATGCGCTGGCGAGCCTGAAACAGGCCGTCGAGAAGGCCGGGGCGACGCTGAAGGCGGTCGAGGCCAATCCGATTGATCTGGCCTGGGGCGACGCCCGTCCGGCCCAGCCGCAGGCGCCGGTGGTCCCGCATGAGGACCGCTATTCCGGCGAGGACGCCGCGTCCAAGCGCGCCCGCATCGGCAAGGCTATCGCCGACGCCGGGGCCGAAGCCGCCGTGCTGACGGCGCCGTCGTCGCTGGCCTGGCTGTTCAACATTCGCGGCGGCGATGTGATCCGCACGCCGCTGCCGCTGGGGCAGGCGGTGGTGAAGGCCGACGGGACGGCGCGCGTCTTCCTCGACCCGGCTAAGGTGACGAACGAACTGCCCGGCTGGCTGGGCGACGCCGTGACGCTGGAGGCGCCCGAGGCGCTGCCGGGCGCGCTGGACGCCCTGTCGGGGCGCAAGGTTATGATCGACCCGGCCGTGTCCTCGGCCTGGTATTTCGACCGGCTGGAAGCGGCGGACGCCGACATCGTGCGCGGCATGGACCCCTGCGCCCTGCCACGCGCCCAGAAGAACGCCGTCGAGATCGAAGGCAGCCGTCAGGCGCATATCCGCGACGGCGCGGCCCTGACGCGGTTCCTGCACTGGGTGGATACGGTCGCGCAGGAGGATCTGCCGGACGAGCGGGCGGTGGTCGAGGCGCTGGAAGGCTTCCGCGAGGCGACCGGGATGCTGAAGGACCTGTCCTTCGACACCATCGCCGGGGTCGGGCCGAACGGCGCCCTGCCGCACTACAAGCCGGTCGGGGCCAAGATCCGGCCGATGGAGGCGGGCTCGCTGCTGCTGGTGGACGGCGGCGGCCAGTATCTGGACGGGACCACGGACGTGACCCGCACCATGGCGATCGGTCAGGGCACGGCCGATCAGCGCCGGATGTTCACCCTGGTCCTGAAGGGCCACATCGCCATGGCGGTGATCCGCTTTCCCGCCGGGACCAGCGGGCGCCAGCTGGACGCCATTGCGCGCCAGCCGTTGTGGAACGCGGGCTTCGACTTCGACCACGGCACGGGCCACGGCGTCGGGTCGTATCTGGGCGTGCACGAGGGGCCGCAGCGCATCGCGGGCTGGGGCACGGACCAGCCGCTGCTGACCGGCATGATCCTGTCGAACGAGCCGGGCTATTACCGCGAAGGCGAGTGGGGCATCCGCATCGAGACGCTGCAGGTCGTTACGGCGCCGGCCCAGGTTCCGGGCGGCGAGCGGCCGATGCACGGGTTCGAGCAACTGACGCTGGCGCCGCTGGATCGCCGCCTGATCGATACGGCGCTGCTGACGGCGGACGAGCGGGCTTACGTGGACGCCTATCATGCCGAGGTTCTGACCAAGGTCGGGCCTCTGTTGGCGGACGGCGTGCAGAAGGACGAGGCGGCGCTGGAATGGCTGAAGGCGCAGACGGCGCCGCTCTGATCCGATGATCGGCGCCATCGCCCTGCTGCTCGTCTGCCAACTGGCGGGCGAGGTCATCCACCGGCTGACGGGCCTGCCCCTGCCGGGGTCGGTGATCGGCATGGTGCTGCTGCTGGCGTGGCTGGCCCTTGTTCCGCGGGAGCGGCTGACCCTGACCCAGGTGACGGGCTGGCTGACGGCGCACCTGTCAATCATGTTCGTGCCCGCCGCCGTCGGGGTGATGGAGGAAGGGGCGATCCTGTCGCGCTATGGCGTCGGCATCGTCGTGGCAGTTGTGGTCTCGACCCTGCTGACGCTGGCGGTGACGGCGCTGGCGTTCCGCGCCGTGGCCGGACGTGAGCCCGAACCTGATGATAGCGGGGAGGGCGCGTCGTGAGCGGTCCGATCGCGACGCCCCTTTTGTGGCTGGCGGTGACGCTGGCGGTGTTTGAGGCGGCCGACATCCTGTCGCGGCGCAGCGGGCGTCATCCGCTGTGCCATCCGGTGCTGCTGGCGACGCCGGTGCTGATCGGGGTGCTGCTGGCGACCAAGACGCCCTATGCGACATACGCCGAGGCGACGCAGGTGCTGGGCTTTCTGCTGGGACCGGCGGTGGTGGGGCTGGCCGTGCCGATCTGGGCGCAGCGGGCGACGATCCGGCGGTTGGCCAAACCGCTGACCTGCGCCCTGCTGGCGGGGGCCGCGACGGCCATCGTCAGCGCCGTGGGCATCGTCTGGCTGTTCGGCGCGCCCGCAGAGATCATCGCCTCCATCGCCCCGCGCGCCACGACGACGCCGGTGGGGATGGCTGTGGCCTCTCAGTTGGGGGGCATACCGGCTCTGGCGGCGGTGATCGTGCTGATGTCCGGAGTGATCGGGGCGATGACGGCGACGCCGCTGTTGAACCTGCTGAAGATCAGGGACTATCGGGCGCGGGGCTTTGCGGTCGGGGTGTCGGCGCACGGATTCGGCGCGGCGCGGGCGTTTCAGGTGGATCAGACGGCGGGCGCCTTCGCCAGTCTGGGCATGGCGCTGAACGCCGTGGCGACGGCGACCATCCTGTCCATCTTGGCCAGCCTGATCTGAGGCCGCTCCCTTGAAATAAGGCTTTACGGCGCCCATCTGAAGCGCGTCGGCGGATGCGCCGCCGACCCCCTCACATCAGAAGGAATGCGCGGATGAAGATGCGCAAGCTGGGCCGTAACGGCCCTGAGGTCTCGGCCGTCGGTCTGGGCTGTATGGGCATAAGCGCTTTTTACGGCGCAGCGGACGAGGCCCAATCCATCTCGGTGATCCACCGCGCGCTCGACCTGGGCGTCACCCTGTTCGACACGGCCGAGATGTACGGCCCCCACACCAATGAAGTCCTGCTGGGCAAGGCGCTGAAGGGGCGCAGGGACGAGGCCTTCATCGCCACCAAGTTCGGCATCAACCGCCAGTCGGACGGTTCGGCCGTGACCGACGGCTCGCCCGCCAATGTACGCCGTGCGGTCGAGGGCAGCCTGAGCCGCCTGGGCGTCGACCATATCGACCTCTATTACCAGCACCGCATCGACCCCAATACGCCGATCGAGGAGACGGTCGGGGCGATGGCCGAACTGGTGAAGGAGGGGAAGGTCCGCTTCATCGGCCTGTCCGAGGCGGCGCCCGCCACCCTGCGCCGCGCCCACGCCGAGCATCCGATCACGGCTTTGCAGACCGAATATTCGCTGTGGAGCCGCGACCCGGAGGATGAACTGCTGGGCGTGGTGCGCGAATTGGGCATCGGCTTCGTGCCTTACAGCCCGCTGGGCCGGGGCTTCCTGTCGGGGGACATCAAGTCGATCGACGACCTGGCGCCCGACGATTTCCGTCGGACCAACCCGCGCTTCGCGGGCGACAACTTCCAGAAGAACCTCGATCTGGTCGATGCGGTCGGCGCCATCGCGGCGGACAAGGGCGTGACGGCGGCGCAACTGGCCCTGGCCTGGGTGCTGTCGCAGGGAGAGGACTTGGTCCCCATCCCCGGCACGCGCCGGATCACGACGCTGGAGCAGAACGCGGCGGCGGCGGACATCGTGCTGACGCCGGATGATCTGGCGCGGATCGAGGCCGTCTTCCCGCGCGGGGCGGCGGCGGGCGAGCGCTATGCGCCCGGCGGCATGAGCTCGCTGAACCGCTGATGTGAAAACGCCTCCCTCGCGATCGCGGGGGAGGCGTCTTTCATTGAGGCTTGTGCGAGAGGCTTACTGGACGCGGGTCCAGGTCTGGGTCTTGCACAGGGGGGCGACGATGCAGCCGCGCAGGCGCAGGGTGTTGTCGTTGGTCAGGGTGATGGTGCCGCGATAGGTGCCGCCGTCCTCGGGATTATAGACGGAACCGCCGCGCCATTCGGTCGGGCCGCCGGTGAAGCCCGACAGCATCCGCAGGCCGCGCAGGGGGCGGGTCCGCAAGGACTCGTCCTTGTTGCGGGCGTCGCGCACGTTCGGGTCGGCGCGGATATGGCTGGAGGTGACGAGGACGCCGCACAGGGCCTGGCCGCAACGCTCAATGCGGACCTGGCCGCCGTTGGTCGGCGTCTGCCACAGGCCGGTCGGGTCGCTGGCGAGGGCCGGAGAAGCGAGGGCGGCGGCTGCGACGGCGAGCGCCGTCAGGACGGAGGTCTTCATCGGCGTTTTCCTTCTGACGGATCGTTGAGGCGATCCCTTGGACGAAGGATGATCCGGGGTTCGGTCCGAAACAAGGCCGAAATTGTGAACTTCACTCAATGATTACATGACCTTAGGTCAAGTTGACCGCGCTGCGGGCGCCTAAGGCGATGGATTCGGGCGTCTTTTGCGGGAGGAGTCGATCAGCCGCCGCGCGGACGGCGGGGGCGGGTTACGGCATTGGAGCAGGCCGAATAGCCGTCGCGCCAGACGCGGCCCATGGTCAGGCGGCTGGCGTCGGCCAGGGCGCGGCAGTCGGCCGTCTGATGCACCTGCGCCGCCGCCAGGGCCACGGAGGCGCAGGCGAAGGCGTCTTCGGCCGCGTCGTGGTGGCGGAAGGCGACGCCCAGTTCAGCGCAGACGTTGTTCAGCTTGTGCGAGGGAAACTCGGGCCAGCTGATCTGGGCCAGCTTGACGGTGCAGAGGTAGTCGAACTCGGGATAGGTCAGGCCGTAGTGGTCGCAGGTGTTGCGGATGACGCTGACGTCGAAGGCGGCGTTGTGAGCCAGCACGGTGCGGCCTTCGAGACGCGGGGCGATGGCGGCCAGGACGGCGGGGAACTCCTCGGCGTCTTCGACCTGTTCGGGGCCGATGCCGTGGAAGGCGATGTTGAAACTGGCGAAGCGCATCCCCGGCGGGCGGATATAGTGGTGCTCAACGGATTCGATGACGCCGTCGCTGATCCAGGCCAGGCCGATGGAGCAGGGGCTGGCCCGCTGCTCATTGGCGGTTTCGAAGTCGATGGCGACGGCGTGCATCAGGAAATAAGCGCCAGCCACTCGTCCTCGGTCAGGACGGTCACGCCGTGCTTTTCGGCGTCTTTCAGCTTGGAGCCGGCGCCGGGACCGGCGACGACGTAGTCGGTCTTCTTCGACACCGAGCCCGAGACCTTGGCGCCGAGGCTTTCGGCGCGGGCCTTGGCTTCGTCGCGGGTGAAGCGTTCCAGCGAGCCGGTGAAGACGACGGTTTTGCCCGCCACCGGGCTGTCGGTCACGGGGGCGGCCACGTCCTCGACGCGCTCGAGTTCGGCCAGCAGGGCGTCGACGACCTGAAGGTTGTGCGGCTCGTGGAAGAAGTGGGCCAGGGCCTCGGCGGCGACCGGGCCGACGCCGGAGACGCCCGCGATTTGGTTCAGCATGTCGGACGGGCCTTCATCGCGCGCGACGGCGGCCCAGCGGGTCAGGTCGGACCAGCCTTCGGAGATTTCCGCCAGCGAGCGGCGGGCGGGCGCGGCCATGCCGGGGAAGGCGAGGGCGATCTTCTGATCCATCGGCGCTTCCGGCCACGGATCGTCGGCGGGAGGCTGCGCCTCGGCCATCAGGCCCAAGACGCGGGTCGAGATGGCGTGGGTCGCGGCCAGGGTCTTCCAGTCGTCGCTGGCGAGGCCGCTGGCGGCGGCCATGCAGGCGTCGCGGAAGGCGGTCCAGCTGCCGAAGGCGCGCGACAGCACCAGCGAGGTCTGTTCGCCGATCTCGCGCACGCCCAGGCCGAAGATCAGGCGGTCGAGGCTGATGACGCGGCGCGCGTCGATGCCGGCGATCAGGTTGCCGACGCTGGTCTCGCCATAGCCGTCCTCGGCGCGCAGCAGGGCCAGCTTCTCCTCGTCGCGGGCCAGGCGGAAGATATCGGCGGGCTCCTTGATCCAGCCGCGGGCGTGGAAGGCGATCAGCTGCTTTTCGCCGAGGCCCTCGATGTCGAAGGCGCGGCGGCTGACGAAATGCTTGAGGCGCTCGACGATCTGAGCGTCGCAGATCAGGCCGCCGGTGCAGCGGCGCTTGACCTCGTCCCCCTCGCGCACGGCTTCGGAGCCGCAGACGGGGCAGACGGTGGGGAAGACGTAAGGGGCGGCGCCGTCGGGGCGCAGGGTTTCGACCACGCCGACGATCTGGGGGATGACGTCGCCGGCGCGTTGCAGGACGACAGTGTCGCCGATGCGGACGTCCTTGCGGGCGATCTCGTCCTCGTTGTGCAGGGTGGCGTTGCGGACCACGACGCCGCCGACGGTGACGGGATGCAGGCGCGCGACAGGGGTCAGGGAGCCGGTGCGGCCGACCTGAATGTCGATGCCTTCCAGCACGGTCGTGGCTTGTTGCGCCGGGAACTTGTGGGCGATGGCCCATCTAGGGCTGCGGGCGATGAAGCCGAGGCGCTGCTGCCAGTCCAGACGGTCGACCTTATAGACCACGCCGTCGATGTCGTAGCCGAGGCGGCTGCGGTCGGCCTCCAGCGTCTGGTAGACGCCGATCAGGCCCTCGGCGCCCTCTACGCGGGCCGAACGGTCGTTGACCTGAAAGCCCCAGTTGCGGAAGGCCTCCAGCGCGCCTGCCTGCGTCTCGGCGAAGGGGGCGGAGGTCTCGCCCCAGGCGTAGGCGAAGAAGGTCAGGGGGCGCTGGGCCGTGATCTTCGGGTCTTTCTGGCGCAGCGACCCGGCGGCGAAGTTGCGCGGGTTGGCGTAGGTGCGCTTGCCTTCGGCTTCGGCCGCTGCGTTGAAGGCGTCGAAGGCGGCGTTGGGGGCGTAGACCTCGCCCCGGATCTCGATGACGTCGGGCCAGCCGGAGCCCGCCAACGTCTCGGGGATGCTGTCCAGCGTGCGCAGATTGGCGGTCACGTCCTCGCCCGTCTTGCCGTCGCCGCGCGTGGCGCCCTGGACCAGGACGCCCTTTTCGTAGCGCAGGCTGGCCGAGAGGCCGTCGATCTTGGGCTCGGCGACGAAGGCGATCGGTTCGTCGCCCGGCAGCTTGAGGAAGCGGGCGATGCGGGCGACGAAGTCGCGCACCTCGCCGTCGTCGAAGGCGTTGTCCAGCGACAGCATGGGCACGCCGTGGCGGACCTCGGCGAACTGGGTCGAGGCCGGGGCGCCGACGCGCTGGGACGGCGAGATTGGGCCGGACAGGGTCGGGAAGGCGGCTTCCAGGGCCAGGGCGCGGCGTTTCAGCTCGTCATAGTCGGCGTCGGAAATCTCGGGCGCGGCGTCGGCGTAATAGAGGGCGTCGTGACGCGCCAGTTCGGCCGACAGGCGATCCAGCTCTTCGCGCGCCTGGGCTTCGGTCAGGGTTTCGACGGGCGTGAAGAGGTCGGACATGAGAATCGCAGGAAGTCGGCAAAGGCGGAACGGTTCCTTATCATCCCCCGACCTTGATGGCAGACGCGCCATGACAGAAACGTAATCTGACGCGGCGGCCGGGGGCCGCTAGCGTCGCGCCTCAAAGTGTCCTGCCGGAGTCCTCCATGCGTCCTGTCCTTGTCAGCTTGTCCGTGATCGCCGCCGCCCTGACGCTGGCCGCCTGTGAGACGACGACCGTCCCGGCCGCGCCGGAAACGCCCGCCGTCGCCGCCGCCTCGGCCGATTACGCTCAGTTGATGGAGGATCTGCGCATCCTGTCGGCCGACGACATGCAGGGCCGAGACACCGGCTCTGAAGGCGGAGCCAAGGCGCGCGAATACATCGTCGGGCGGTTGGAGGCGCTGGGCGTCCAGCCCTCGCCGATGGGGCGTCTGCAGCCGTGGGAGATGCAGGGCCGCACGCGCGAGGGGACAAAGACCTACAGCGGGACCAACATCATCGGCGTGATCCCTGGCACGCGCGTGGCCGACAAATACATCGTGGTGACGGCCCACTATGACCATGTCGGCGTCAACGACGGCCAGATCTACAACGGCGCGGACGACAACGCCTCGGGCGTGGCGACCATGCTGGAGCTGGCCAGGCGGCTGAAGGCCAACCCGCCCGAGCACAGCGTGCTGATCGTAGCGTTGGACGGCGAGGAGCGGGGCCTGCTGGGCGCCAAGCATTTCGTCGAGGCGCCGCCGGTGCCGCTGCACGCGATCGCGATGAACCTGAACTTCGACATGACGGCGCGGGCCGACAGCGACGGCAAGCTGTGGGTGACGGGGACCTATCAGCACCCCTATTTCCGTCCGGTGCTGGATCAGGTTCCGGCGCGTCGGGCCGTGGCCCTGGCCTTCGGCAAGGACACGCCCGAGGACAAGGGCGCCGACAACTGGGTCGAGGCGTCGGACCACGCCGCCTTCCACCGCGCGGGCCTGCCATTCCTGTATTTCGGCGTGAACTATCACACGGACTATCACCGCCCGAGCGACGATTTCGAGAAGGTCAATCCGGCCGTGTTCCAGGACGCGACCGAACTGGCTATCGACGGGTTCCGCGCCCTGGATCAGTGGCTGGACCAGTGATTTTTGCGACCGCGAAACGCTCGCAAAGATAAGCCTTGAAAGCGCCGTAAGAGCGGCGTTCTGTCGCAGTCACATCAGTCAAGGAAACACAGATGTCGGCGACGCAGGACTTTGATCTTCAGCGGGTGCAGAAGCTGCGGAAGGCGGCGCTGCTGGTCGGACTGATCGGCGTGGTCGGGCTGGCCTTCGTCAGCCGGTCCATCGGCGGCGAGACCATGCTGCATGAGGGACTGGAGGCGTTCGGCCTGGGTCTGATCGTCGTCTGCATCGTCGGGCGGGCCTGGTGCTCCCTCTATATCGGCGGGCGCAAGAAGGCCGAGATCGTGGATCGCGGACCCTATTCGATCAGCCGCAACCCGCTGTATGTCTTCAGCTTCATGGGAGCGTTCGGCGTGGGGGCGCAGACGGGCAGCGTGACGCTGGCGACCGTCTTCCTGCTGCTGACGATCGCCGTCTTCTACGCCACGGTGAAGCGCGAAGAGGCGTGGCTGGCGGGCGCGTTCGGTCAGACCTATGCGGACTATTGCGCACGGACGCCGCGTTTCGGGCCGGACTTCTCCAAATGGCGCGACGCCGACAGTCTGGAGGTGCGGCCGCAGTTCTTCCTGACGACGCTGCGCGACGGGCTGGTCTTCCTGCTGGCCGTGCCGCTGTTCGAGTCGGTTGAGCATCTGCAGGACATGGGCTGGCTGTCCGCCCTGATCCAACTGCCGTGAGGGCGGTTCCGGTTGTGCTGGCGGCGACGCTGGCGCTGATGCTGGCCGCCTGCGAGCGCGGCGCTGCGCCCGATAAAGCGGCGCAGGCGTCAGCCTTCACCCATGATCTGCCGGAGGATGTGTCCGGCTACTACATCCCCACGACGGCGGTGCAGGTCGGCGAATGGCGGCTGCATCACCTGTTCATGGGGCAGGTGCCCGACTTCATGAGCTGGCGCGACGGGACGCGGACGGCGGGCTTTGCGCCGATCATGCTGGAGTTCGCGGCGGGTGATGAGGCCCGGCGAACGCGGTTGATTCCGACGGCCTATGACGTGACCGAGGACCATGTGCGCTTTGAGGCGCGGTCGCGCGATCTGGGCGCGGTGTCGTTCGAGGGAAGACTCGACCAGGATGCGTTGGCGAAGGCGCGGCGCAATCTGGGAGATCAGGGCGTCGTCCTGAAAGGGACGCTGAAGGTCGGGGACCGGACCTTCGACGGGGTGTCGATGCGCTGGTGGGCGGGGGACTGATCCCCCGCCGCTGAACCTTCGTCCTTAGGCGACGGTCGCCTTGACGATCTTGCCCGGCGCGCGCGGGGGCTCGCCCTTCGGCAGGGCGTCGACGTGTTCCATGCCTTCGATCACCTCGCCCCAGACGGTGTACTGGCCGTCCAGGAAGCGGGCGTCGTCGAAGCAGATGAAGAACTGCGAGTTGGCGCTGTCCGGATTGGCGGTGCGGGCCATGGAGCAGACGCCGCGGACGTGCGGCTCCTTCGAGAATTCCTGCTTCAGGTTCGGCTTCTTCGAGCCCGAGGTGCCGGTGCCCGTCGGGTCGCCGCCCTGGGCCATGAAGCCTGGAATCACGCGGTGGAAGACCACGCCGTCATAGAAGCCTTCCTTGGCCAGATCGGTGATCTGCTTGACGTGGTTGGGGGCCAGGTCGTCGCGCAGCTTGATGACGACGTTGCGTTCGGCACCGTCGCCGGTGTCCAGGGTGAAGGTCAGGGTTTGGTCGGCCATCGGGCGCTCCTTGAGGTTATGCGAGCCGGAATTGTGCGCGGGTCATAGCGGCTGAACGCCGTCAGGGCTATGTGGGAAGCATGAGTGAAGACGAAAAGCCCGCCGACAAGCCGCAGGAACGCCGCCGCATGGTGCGCCTGCCCACGGGCGGCACCGCAGCCGGGCGCAAGGTCGGCCAGAAAATCAAGACGGCCGACAAGAAGACCCTGTCCAGCCAGGCGTGGATCAAGCGCCAGCTGTCGGACGAATGGTCCGATCGCGCGCGCGCCGAGGGCTGGCGCAGCCGCGCGGCCTTCAAGCTGATGGAGATCGACGACAAGTTTCGCCTGATCAAGCGCGGCTCGCGGGTCATCGACCTGGGCGCGGCGCCGGGCGGCTGGGTGCAGGTGGCGCTGGATCGCGGCGCGGCGGCGGTGGCGGGCGTGGACCTGCTGATGATCGAGCCGATTCCGGGCGCTACGTTGATTCAGGCCGACTTCACCGATCCGGGCGTGGATCAGCAGATGCTGGACGCCATCGGCGGGCCGCCGGACCTGGTGCTGTCGGACATGGCGCACAATACGGTCGGTCATCGCCAGACGGACCACCTGAAGATCATCGCCTTGATCGAGATCGCGGCCGATTTCGCCATCCGCACCCTGCGGCCGGGCGGGAATTTCGTGTCGAAGAACTTCCAGGGCGGCGACGCGGGCGGGGTGCTGACGCGCCTGCGCGAAGAGTTCGAGACGGTGAAATACGTGAAGCCCGAATCGAGCCGCAAGGGCAGCGCCGAGGTCTTCCTCGTGGCGCTGAACAAGCGGTAGGGCGCCGGCTCGCTGTCTTCCCACCCATAGGCAACCGCCGTCAGCTCTCCCACACGCCGTCATCCTCGGGCTTGACCCGAGGATCCAGCGCGGCGACGCGCTCATCCTTGCCGACTTCACGCAGACGGACGACGGCGTCTGTGAGGGCGCGGCGCGGGCGTGGCGGAGGGCGTCGGCTAGGCCGACGCGCCCTCGGCCGCCGCGGCGGCACGGCGGGCGGCCTTCTTGGCCTCGACCTGCGTCCAGATGCGGTCGTGCAGGGTGAAGAAGACCGTCTGCACCAGAGGCTCGATTGTGCCGATGGCCAGGGCGATGCGGATGTCGCGCGTCAGGGCGAAGGCCACCAGCACCGCCACGGTGAAGTGCATGACGCCGTAGGTGACGGTCTTCAGCGCGATCTGCTTCAGGTTGCGGGGCAGGGCGTGGCTGTGTCCGTGGCCCTGGCCATGATGGTTGTGCGCGCGATTCTGCTCGTGCGCGTTCATGACCTCCAGACGGGCGGTGAAGGCCTCGGCCGTCTCCTCGACGCCAGACAGCATCTTGCGGCGTTCGACCCGGTGCCAGACGCGGTCGTGGATGGAATAGGCGATGGTCTGGAAGATCGGCTCGACCACGCCGACCGCCAGCGCCAGCCGCCAGTCGCGCGTCAGGGCGAAGGCCACCAGGATCGCGACGATCAGGTGCATGGCGCCGTAGCTCGCAATCTTGAGAGCGAGCTGTCGCGCCGTGTTGATCAAGATGCGAACCATTATCGGGAAATGCGGCCTCTCGCCGTCCGTTTCAAGGCAATTCCTCTTATATGCACGATAGCGCGGGCTTGGGGTTGCGGTTCCCCGCAAACGGGGGCTATACGCGGCCCGCAAAATGGAGGCTCCAAATGGAGATACGCGAAGGCCTAACCTTCGATGACGTTTTGCTCGAACCCGGTCCGTCCGAGGTCATGCCCGCTGATGTCGACGTCTCGACCCAGCTGACACGCGAAATCAAACTGAACATCCCGCTGCTGTCGTCCGCCATGGACACGGTGACGGAAAGCCGCCTGGCCATCGCCATGGCGCAGGCGGGCGGCATGGGCGTGCTGCACCGGAACATGACCATCGACGAGCAGGCCGAAGAGGTCCGCGCCGTCAAACGCTATGAAAGCGGCATGGTGGTGAACCCGGTCACGGTCGCCCCCGACACGACGCTGGGCGAAGTCCTTCAGATCGTCGAGCGCAAGAAGATCACCGGCTTCCCCGTGGTCGATCCCAAGAGCGGCAAGCTGGTCGGCATGCTGACCAATCGCGACATGCGCTTCGAGACGGACCTGAACCTCAAGGCCGCCGATCTGATGACGACCGGCGAGCTGATCACCCTGCGCGAAGGCTCGGCCGGACGCGAGGCGGCGCGCGAGCTGCTGCGCACGCGCAAGATCGAGCGGGTCATCGTGGTGGACGACGCCTATCGCGCCGTCGGCCTGATCACCATGAAGGACATCCAGAAGGCCCAGGCCTTCCCCAACGCCTGCAAGGACGAGCAGGGCCGCCTGCGCGTCGGCGCCGCCTCGACCGTCGGCGACGCCGGGTTCGAGCGCGCCATGGCGCTGGCCGATGCGGGCGCGGATGTGGTGGTGATCGATACCGCCCACGGCCACTCGGCCTCGGTCGCCCAGGTGGTCGAGCGCATTAAGCGCGAGAACAACCGCGTCCAGATCATCGCCGGCAACGTCGCCACCTATGACGCGACCCGCGCCCTGATCGACGCGGGCGCCGATGCGGTGAAGGTCGGCATCGGGCCGGGCTCCATCTGCACCACCCGCATCGTCGCGGGCGTGGGCGTGCCGCAGCTGACGGCCATCGTCGACGCCGCCCGCGCGGCGGAAGGCACGGGCGCCTCGGTCATCGCCGACGGCGGCATCAAGTTCTCGGGCGATCTGGCCAAGGCCATCGCGGCGGGCGCCAATGTCGCCATGATGGGCTCGATGTTCGCAGGCACGGATGAAAGCCCCGGCGAGGTCTTCCTGTACCAGGGCCGGTCCTACAAGTCGTATCGCGGCATGGGCTCGGTGGGCGCCATGGCGCGCGGCTCGGCCGACCGCTACTTCCAGAAGGAAGTCTCGTCCGAGAAGCTGGTCCCCGAAGGCATCGAGGGCCAGACCGCCTATAAGGGGCCGATCGCCCCGGTGGTGCACCAACTGGTCGGGGGCCTGCGCGCCTCCATGGGCTATGTCGGCGGCGCCACCATTCCGGACTTCCAGGAGCGCGCGCGCTTCGTCCGCATCACCAATGCGGGCCTTCGTGAGAGCCACGTCCACGACGTGATGATCACGCGCGAGGCGCCCAACTATCGTCAGGGCTGACCTGATCCGCTCCCGGCCCCGGTCGGGAGCGGTTTTGTTTTGGGCGAGTAGAACAGGAGACGGGCGTGACGACTGAACTGACCTATCTGGCGGCGACGCTGGTGCTGGCCCTGATCCAGATCATGCTGCCGGCGGCCGCGCGCGACCTGAAGTTCGGTCTGAAGTGGGGGTTCGGATCGCGGGACCATACGCCCGGAACGACCGGCCCCATCGTTGCTCGCCTGGACCGCGCTCAGGCCAATCTGTTCGAGACCCTGCCGCTGTTCATCGGCGCCGTGCTGATCGCCCAGGTCGCTGACCGGACCGGCGCGCTGACGGCGTGGGGCGCGGCCCTCTACTTCTGGGCGCGCGTCGCCTATATCCCGCTTTACGCCCTGGGCGTTCCCTATATCCGGTCGCTGGTGTGGCTGGTCTCGTTCGCGGGACTGGCGCTGTGCCTTCTGGCCCTTTTCATCCGAGTCTGATTTGACCCCAGCCGCCCGTCTGGCCGCCGCCGCTGCCATCATCGACAGCATTTCCCAAGGCCGCCAGCCCGCCGACGCCGTGCTCAAGGCCTGGAGCCAGCAGAACCGCTATGCCGGTTCGGGCGACCGCCGCGCCATCGCCGAACGCGTCTATCAGGTGCTGCGCGCGCGCGGCCGCCTGTCGGCCTTCATGGGCGGGCGTCAGGACGGACGCGCCCTGATCGTCGGCGCCCTGTCGGTGCTGGACGGCGCGACGCTGGAGGAGATCGAAGGCCTCTACAACGGCGAAGGCTACGGCCCGCGTCCCCTGTCCAAGCACGAGCGCGGCCGCGTCATGGCGGGCGAGGACGCGGTCGATCTGGCCGAGGTCGCCCTGCCGGACTTCGTGACGGCGGACCTGAAGGCGGTCCACGGCGACCGCTGGCGCGAAGAGGTCGAGGCCCTGAGCGGTCGCGCGCCCGTGGACCTGCGCGTCAACTCGCTTCGCGCCACGATGGAGGAGGTCGAGGTCGAACTGCGCGACGCAGGCCTGTCGCCCCAGCGCACGGAACTGTCGGGCTGGGGCCTGCGTCTGGACGCCGAGCCTGCGCCGAACGTGCAGCCGCTGGACGGCTTCCAGAACGGCCATTTCGAGATTCAGGACGAGGCCAGCCAGGTGGTCGGCTGGCTGTCCGGCGCCTTCCCCGGCGCGACGGTGGTGGATTACTGCGCGGGCGGCGGCGGCAAGACGCTGGGCCTGGTGCAGGCCATGCAGGGGCAGGGCGCGCTGATCGCCTGCGACGTCTCGGCCAAGCGTCTGGACAATGTGAAGCCGCGCCTGGCCCGCGCGGGCGTCGAGGCCGACCTGCGCCTGCTGGGTACGAACGGCGGCGGGGTCGAGGATCTGAACGGTCAGGCCGATGTGGTGCTGGTCGACGCGCCGTGCTCGGGCTCGGGCGCCTGGCGGCGTCGGCCGGAGGACAGCTGGCGCCTGACGGCTGAGGAAGTGACCCGTCTGCACGCGCTGCAACTGCGCATTCTGGGGCAGGCGGCCAAGCTGGTGCGGCCGGGCGGGCGTCTGGCCTATGTCACCTGCTCGGTGCTGGGCGCCGAGAACGAGGCCACGGCCGCCGCCTTCGAAGCCGCGCACCCGGACTTCAAGCCCGTTCCGATCGCCGATGCGGCGCACAGCGCGGACCTGACCGAGGCGGGGCGCGAACGCCTGACCGCCCTGGCGCAAGGAAACCAGCTGCGCCTGTCGCCCGCCGCGACCGGCACGGACGGCTTCTTCATCGCCCTGTTCGAGCGCGCTTCATGAGGCTGGAGCGCTACGGCGTCGTCACGGTCCTGCCGGTGATGGCGGCGCCCGCTGAATACGGCGAGCATCTGCGCGCCCGCATCGACCCGTTGATGACCGGCATCGGGCCGGTCGAGGGAGCGGTGGCGCTGACGGCGGCTCTGGCGCGTCTGGAGGCGAGGGGCGAGGCGCCGGACCTGATCCTGTCGCTGGGCTCGTGCGGGTCGCGCGTGCTGGATCACGCGGCGGTCTATCAGGCGTCGTCCGTGGCCTATCGCGACATGGACGCCAGCGCCCTGGGGTTCGAGAAGGGGGTGACGCCGCTGCTGGACATGCCCGCCGTTCTGCCGCTGCCGTGCCCCATCCCCGGCGTGCCGAGCGCGCGCCTGTCGACCGGCGGGAACGTCGTCTCGGGCGCCGCCTATGACGCTATCGACGCCGAGATGGTGGACATGGAGACCTGGGCCCTGGTCCGCGCGGCCCAGACCTTCGGCCTGCCGCTGTTGGCGCTGCGCGGCGTGTCGGACGGCAAGGCCGAACTGACGGGCCTGCATGACTGGACCTCGACCCTGCATCTGGTGGACGAGAACCTGGCCCAGGCCGTGGACGGCTTGATCGCGGTGCTGACGAACTCAGGCCTCTCCGCCCTTGAAATTCCGGCCCTTCAGGGCCAAACCCTCGCCCAATCGCTCGCCCCGGATTCGACCTAATGACCCAGCCGACCCAACACCAGAAGGTGCTCATCATCGATTTCGGCAGCCAGGTGACGCAACTGATCGCGCGCCGCCTGCGCGAGGCCGGCGTCTATTGCGAAATCCACCCCTACAACAAGGCGGGTGAAGCTCTGAAGGCGATGCAGCCCCAGGCCATCATCCTGTCGGGCGGCCCCAACTCGACGACCGACGCCGACAGCCCGCGCGTCGATCACGCCGTCTTCGACTACGGCGCGCCGATCCTGGGCATCTGCTACGGCGAGCAACTGATCTGCGCCGAGCTGGGCGGCAAGGTGGAGAGCGGCCACCACGCCGAGTTCGGCCGCGCCGAGATCGTCATCACCAAGGACAGCCCCCTGTTCGCCGGCATCGGCGCCCTTGATCACCGCGAGCCGGTGTGGATGAGCCACGGCGACCGCGTGACGGCCCTGCCGGAAGGCTTCCACGTCATCGCCACCTCGGAAGGCGCGCCCTTCGCCGCCATCGCCGACGAGACGCGCAAGATCTACGGCGTGCAGTTCCACCCCGAGGTGGTGCACACGCCGCGCGGCGCCCAACTGCTGAAGAACTTCACCCACGGCGTGGCGGGCCTGACCGGCGACTGGACCATGGCCGCCTATCGCGACGAGCAGATCGCCAAGATTCGCGAACAGGTCGGCGACGCCAAGGTCATCTGCGGCCTGTCGGGCGGGGTCGACAGCTCGGTCGCCGCCGTGCTGATCCACGAGGCCATCGGCGACCAGCTGACCTGCGTCTTCGTCGACACCGGCCTGCTGCGCAAGGACGAGGCCAAACAGGTCACGGAACTGTTCCGCGAGCACTACAACATCCCGCTGGTGCACGTTGACGCCTCGAAGGAATTCCTCAGCGAGCTGGCCGGGATTTCGGACCCGGAGACCAAGCGCAAGACCATCGGCCGCGTCTTCATCGAGGTGTTCGACCGTGAGGCCGCCAAGATCGAAGGCGCCGCCTTCCTGGCCCAGGGCACCCTCTATCCCGATGTGATCGAGAGCGTGTCCCCGACCGGCGGCCCCTCGCACGTCATCAAGAGCCACCACAACGTCGGCGGCCTGCCGGACTTCATGAAGCTGAAGCTGGTCGAGCCCCTGCGCGAACTGTTCAAGGACGAGGTGCGGGCGCTTGGTCGCGAACTGGGTCTGACCGACGCCTTCGTCGGCCGCCACCCGTTCCCCGGACCGGGCCTGGCCATTCGCATCCCCGGCGAGATCACGCCTGAGGCCGTCGCCACCCTGCAGGACGCGGACGCCATCTATCTGGACGAGATCCGCAAGGCGGGCCTCTACGACGACATCTGGCAGGCTTTCGCCGTGCTGCTGCCGGTCAAGACGGTCGGCGTCCAGGGCGACGCCCGCACCTATGAGAAGGTGCTGGCCCTGCGCGCCGTCACCTCGACCGACGGCATGACGGCCGACTTCTACCAGTTCCCCTGGGACGTCCTGGCCAAGACCGCCACGCGCATCATCAACGAAGTCCGCGGCGTCAACCGCGTCGTCTACGACGTGACGTCGAAGCCGCCGGGCACCATCGAGTGGGAATGATTCAGGCTCTGTGAAAGTCTCTTGGCGCTGCTTCCAGCGGCGTCGATAGATTGCCGACATAAAGTGATGTTGCGAGACCCTTCGAAGTTTTCGGGGGGTCTCTTTTTTGGTGGCGTCTTTTCTGACGGTCTCCAGAAAGGTCTATTTTCAGAAACTGATCCACGCCATGTCGGCGAGCGTATGGACATCGACGCTTCGGGAGAGCCAGATGAATATCGCCATCGCCTATATTCTCACCCTCGCCACCTTCGCGGTGATCGACACGGCCTGGTTGGGTAGCATGGGGGATCGGCTCTATCGACCTTTCATCGGCTCTATGCTGGCTGATAATTTCAGGCTCGCGCCCGCAATCGCCTTCTACGCCCTGTACGCGGCCGGTCTGACGATCTTCGCCGTCTTGCCGGGGCTGGCCGAGGGCGGGTGGAAAAAGGCCTTGTTGTGGGGCGGGTTGTTCGGCCTGTTCGCCTACGGAACCTACGACCTGACCAATCTGGCCACGCTGAAGACCTGGAGCCTGAAGCTCTCGCTCATCGACATGACGTGGGGCGTGATCGTCAGCGGCGGTTCGTCTGCGATCGCCTGCGCCCTGGCCGCCAAGGCGTTGCGTCTTCTCTAGTCGCGCGGCGGACGAGGGAAGAAGACGCTGGTGCGGGCGGCGTAGGCGGCGAAGGCCTGGGGCCGTGAGCGACGCATATGAGCCTCCAGCAGGGGCACGCCCGATACGCGGGTGAGCAGCCAGTAGATGTAGGCGGGCCCGCTCAGCGCCAGCCAGCCCCAGGGCCAGCCGCCGCTCAGGTCGACGGCGAAGATCGGCCAGGCGCACCAGCCCAGCCATTCGAAGAAGTAGTTGGGATGGCGCGACCAGGCCCAGAGGCCCGCGTCGCAGACCTTGCCCCGGTTGGCGGGGTCGGCCTTGAAGCGTTTCAGCTGATGATCGGCCAGTCCTTCGCCGATCAAGGCGACCCCGAACACCAGAGTCGCAAGGGCGTCCTGAACCGTCAGGCCCGGCGCCGGATTGCGGGCGGCGACGAGTATGCTGAGCGCCAAGAAGGCGGCGGCGCCCGCCTGCAGCATCAGAAAGCCGAACATCCGCGACTGGAAACGCGGCCCCCACTCCTGTCGCAGGCGGGCGTAGCGCGGATCTTCTTCTGATGAGCGGGCGCGCGCGGCGATGTGCAGCCCAAGGCGCAGCCCCCAGGCGCCGATCAGGCAGGCCGCCAGCGTCTGGCGGGCCGACGGCGCGCCGTCGTCAAGCGGAAAGAGGGCGACGAAGACGCCCGCGGCGCCCAGGCCCAGCGACCAGAAGGCGTCCGCCCAACCGCCCTGTCCCGTGCGACGCTGCGCCAGCCAGGCGGCGGTCATGACGAGGACGAGGAACAGCGCCGCCCCGGCCCACAGCGCCAGGACGGGGCCGATCACAGCCGCACGAAAGGCTGCATCAGCCGGCCCAGCCAGCCGTCGAGCTGAATCTGGCCGTCCAGGGCGACGACGCACAGGCACGGCTCGTCGGAGACGACGCGCGGTCGGTGCAGCACATCCTCGTCGGCTTCTTCCAGATCGCCGACCCCGAACCGCTCGGTCTCGGTGGCGTAGGCGCCGGACAGGACGCAGGTCAGTTCCACGCCGCCGTGGGTGTGGCGAGGCGTCTCCCGGCCGGGTTCGATCTTCAACAGGATGACCCGGCAGTCGCCGTCGCGCGGGGCGTGCACGTCGCGCACCCGCATCCCCGGCCCGATCCAGCGCCAGGGGCCGAGGGCGTAGCGGCGCAAGGGCTCGGGCAGTTCCGCCATGTCGTTCAGCGGCGGCGGAACGCGCGCCTCGCCGGCGTCGGTCTCGATCCGCGCCATGGCTCGGGCCAGGGCGCCGTCTGACAGGTCTGCGGGACGGGTGGTCTCCAGAAACTCGCCGCCGACGGACTGCAACCGACGGACCCAGGCGTCGTTGGCGGGCCGCAGCGCCAGGTGGGCGGCGACGACCACGGCTTCGGGCGGGCTCAGCGTCCCTGCGGCGTAGGCGAGCAGGCGTTCTTCGGAAGGATTGCGGGCGGCGACGGTCATCGCGACGCCTCCTCTGACGGTTCAAGGATCGTGCGCAGCTTGATCATGGCGTTGCGGATACGGGATTTGACCGTGCCCAGCGGCAGGTCGAGCCGCTGGGCGATTTCGGAATGGGGGCTGTCCATGAAGAAGGCCAGGCGCAGGACTTCGACCTGGTCGGGCTTCAGCCGGGACAGGGCTTCGCGCACGCGCCGGGCGTCGTCCGCCATGGCCAGGATGGCGTCGGGCCGCATCGCCTCGTCCTCGGTCGGTTCGATCTCGGGCGTGGGCAGGGCGCGGGCGTCGCGTCGCAGCATGTCCAGGCGGCGGTTGCGAGCGATGGTGAATATCCAGGTCGCAGCCCGCGCCTTGCGGGCGTCGAACAGGTCCGCCTTGCGCCAGACGGTCAGCATGGCGTCCTGGGCGAAGTCTTCGGCTGCGGCGGCCGTCGCGCCCGACTTCATCAGCCAGGCCTTCAGGCGCGGGGCGAAATGTTCGAACAAGCGGGCGAACGCTTCGCGATCGCGGCGAAGGGCCACCGCCTCGATCAGCCGATCATGCTCAAGCGCGTCTTCAGCCTCGTCGCTCATTACGCCGACGCGCTGTTCAGGGGATGCGAAAGACGGAGCCTCGACATGCATGGAGCCTAATACGCTTCGCGCAAAAGTCTGGATCAATCGTCATCCGTTCGACCGCTCCGGTCGTATCAGCCGGACCTGCATCGCCTTTGATCGCGGGTTTCGCCGGAGCTCCCATGTCGTCATCCTTCGCCGCCCCGTCCAAAGCGCCCCTGAAGGTCGCCGTCGTGGGGTCGGGCGTGGCCGCCCTGTCCTCGGCCTGGCTGCTGTCCCAGAGGCACAGGGTCACGCTCTATGAAAAGGCCGAACGGCTGGGCGGCCATTCCAATACGGTGACGGCCGGAACGCCGCAGGGCGAGGTTCCTGTCGATACGGGCTTCATCTGTTTCAACGACGCCACCTATCCCAATCTGATCGCCCTGTTCGAGCATCTCGGGATTGCGACACGGGCGACCGACATGTCCTTCGCCGTGTCCTTGGATCAGGGGCGGTTCGAATACGCCGCGCCGGGCCTGTTCGCTCAACGGCGCAATCTGCTGCGGCCGCGCTTCTGGTCCATGCTGAGCGAGATCCTGCGGTTCTATCGGCAGGCGCCGGAGGATCTGTCCGAGCTGACCGATCCCCAACTGACGCTGGGCGACTATCTGAAGCGACAGGGGTTCAGCGAAGCCTTCCGCGACGATCACCTGCTGCCGATGGCGGCGGCCATCTGGTCCTCGCCCGCGCACGCCTTGATGGACTATCCGGCCGAGGCCTTCATCCGCTTCTGCGGCAACCACGGTCTGCTGAAGCTGGTCGGTCGCCCCCTTTGGCGTACGGTGGAGGGCGGCAGCCGGGTCTATGTCGAGAGGCTGGCGCGGGCGATCCCTGACATTCGTCTGGATCGCGGCGTGACGGCGGTGCGGCGCTCCGGCGAGGGCGTCGTCGTCCATGACAGCCAGGGCGGCGTCGAACGGTTCGACCATGTGGTCATCGGCGCCCATGCGGACCAGGCCCTGGCCATGCTGGCCGAGCCGACGCCGCGCGAACGAGAGGTGCTGGGGGTTTTCCGCTACAGCCGCAACTTGACCGTGCTGCATACGGACCAGAGCCTGATGCCGCGTCGTCGTCGCGCCTGGGCCAGTTGGAACTACATCGGCGCCGACGACGGCCTGTGCGTCACCTATTGGATGAACCGTCTCCAGGGGCTTGGAGGCCAAGACCTGTTCGTCACCCTGAATCCGCCGCGTCCGCCGCGTCCGGACACCCTGCTGCGCAGCGAACTGTACGAGCACCCCATCTTCAACCCCGCCGCCATTCAGGCCCAGAAGCAGCTGTGGAGCCTGCAGGGGCAGGGCGGGGTCTGGTTCTGCGGCGCTCATTTCGGCGCGGGCTTTCACGAGGACGGCCTGCAGTCCGGGCTCGCCGTGGCCGAACAGTTGGGCGGGGTGCGGCGGCCCTGGACGGTCCGGAACGAGAGCGGGCGCATCCATCTGCCGCCCGTGCCCAACCTATTGGAGGCGGCGGCGTGACCCAGGCCTCGGCCCTGTATCGCGGCGGCGTCACGCACAGGCGGCTGCGGCCGCGCGATCACCGCCTGAGCTATCGCGTCTTCTGGCTGCTGCTGGACCTGGCTGAGATCGACGGCCTGGATCGGCGGCTGCGCCTGTTCTCGCGCAATCGCTTCAACCTGGTGTCCTTTCACGATCGGGACCACGGCGACGGTTCGGGCGCGGCCCTGCGGCCTCAGATCGAGGCCTGGCTGGAGCGGGCTGGCGTCGCGCTGGAGGGCGGGCCGATACGCCTGCTGACCATGCCGCGCGTGCTGGGCTATGTCTTCAATCCCATCAGCCTCTATTATTGCCATCGGGCCGACGGCCGTCTGGCGGCGGTGGTCTATGAAGTGACCAGCACCTTCGGCGTGCGCCACGCCTATGTCATCCCTGTTCCGGTCGAGGACCAGGCGGCGGGCTTGATCCGGCAGGGCGCGGCCAAGGCCCTGTATGTCTCGCCCTTCATGGGGATGGAGATGGACTATGAGTTTCGCGGCCATGCGCCGGGCGAGCGTCTGGACCTGACCATCGACGGCGTCGACTCGGGCGGCGTGCTGATCACGGCCGCCATGTCGGGCGAGCGTCATGACCTGACCGACGCCGATCTGCTGTCGGCGGCGGTCGCCCTGCCGTTCCTGACGCTCAAGGTCGTGGCTGCGATTCATTGGGAGGCGCTGAAACTCTGGCTGAAGCGGGTTCCTCTGACCCGTCAGCCGTCGCCCGCCTGGGAGCCTGTGACGATTCAAAAACAAGCGCGGGAGAGCCGTCTTGGCCGGTGAGTTCTCGCGTCCCGTCATCCTGTGGTTTCGGCGCGATCTCCGGCTGACGGACAATCCGGCGTTGACGGCCGCGATCGCGACCGGACGGCCGATCCTGCCGGTCTACATCCTGGACGAGAGCGGAGAGGGGCGTCGTCTCGGCGCCGCCTCCCTGTGGTGGCTGGACAAGTCGCTGCGGGCGCTCGATGCGGCGCTGAGCGGACGCGGGGGGCGGCTCATCCTGCGGCGCGGCGACAGCGAGGCCGAACTGCGCCGTCTGATCGACGAGACGGGCGTGGACCGGGTGTTCATGAACCGGCGCTTCGAACCGGACGCCTTCGCCCGGGACGCCGACATCGCCCATGCCCTGAAGGCCGAAGGCGTCGACAGCCACGGCTTCAACGGCGGTCTGCTGGTGCGTCCCGGCGCCGTGCTGACGGGTGAAGGGAAGCCCTATCGGGTTTTCACCCCCTTCCTGAAGGCGCTGTTGCAAGTCGTGCCTGAAAAGCCGGCGACGCCCGCGCCCGAGAGTTTGACCACGCCCGAGGGACCGGCCGGCGACGATCTCGACGCATGGGGGCTGCACCCCTCGGCGCCCGACTGGTCAGGCGGCTTCGACTGGACGCCAGGCGAGGCGGGGGCCGCGGCAGCCCTGTCCGCCTTCATCGACGGCGGCCTGGCGGACTATGCCGCGGGGCGGGACGTGCCGGGGCGTCACGGAACGTCGCGCCTGTCGCCGCACCTGCACTGGGGCGAGATCAGTCCGCGCGGCGTGGTTCGGGCCGTTCGCGCCGCCGCCGTCGAAGGGCGTGTCGCCTCCGTCCAGGCTGACAAGTTCGTCGCCGAGATAGGCTGGCGAGAGTTCTCGGCCCATTTGCTGCATCACTTCCCCTACGTGACCGAGCGGGCCTTCCGGTCCGAGTTCGACGCCATGCCCTGGCGCACCGATCCCGAGCGGCTGCAGGCGTGGAAGAGAGGGCGGACCGGCTATCCCCTGGTCGATGCGGGGATGCGGGAGCTGTGGGCGACTGGCTGGATGCACAACCGCGTGCGGATGGTGGTCGCCTCCTTCCTGATCAAGCATCTGCTGATCGACTGGCGCGAGGGCGAGGCCTGGTTCTGGGACACGCTGGTGGACGCGGACCTGGCCAGCAATGTGCAGAATTGGCAGTGGGTCGCCGGTTCCGGCGCCGACGCCGCTCCCTATTTCCGCATCTTCAACCCTGTGGCCCAGGGCGAGAAGTTCGATCCTGTCGGCCGTTATGTCCGTCGCTGGGTTCCTGAACTTCGCGCCTTGCCGGACCGCTGGCTGCACGCGCCATGGACGGCGCCGGGCGCAGTTCTGGCCGAGGCCAGCATCAGTCTTGGGCGCGACTATCCACGTCCGATCGTGGATCATGGCGACGCGCGGACGCGGGCCCTGGAGGCGCTGAAGGCGGTCTCGGGACGACGCGTGGATGACGAGGCGCTATGACGCCGTTACGCAAGAGGCTTGTGACGCCATGACCACGACCTTCTACGGCGACCGGCGGGAAAAGACATCGGCCCCTGTGCTCGACCTGCTGCTGCGGCTGTTGTCCTCGAACTGGACCTGGGGGAGGCTGACCCTGGTGCTGCCCGACGGCGCGAGCCGACAGCTGACCGGCCGATCGCCGGGGCATTCGGCCGTTCTGGTCATCCGCGATCCGCGCTTCGCCGCCCGGGTGCTGAAGAGCGGCGACATCGGTTTCGCCGAGGGCTATATGGCGGGGGAGTGGGATACGCCGGACCTGGCGGTTCTGCTGGAGACCCTGGTCAACAACTATGACCACATCAGGCGCCTGTTCGACGGCAATCCCCTGATGAACGCGGTCAACTGGCTGGGCCATAGGCTGAACCGCAACAGTCGTCGCGGATCGCGCCGCAACATCCACGCCCACTATGATCTGGGCAACGCCTTCTATTCGGCGTGGCTGGACCCTTCCATGACCTATTCCGCGGCGCGGTTTGAGCGGCCGGGTCAGTCGCTGCAGGAGGCCCAGCGGGCGAAATACGCCGCCCTGGCGCGCCTCATGGATCTGCAGCCGGGTCACAGCGTGCTGGAGATCGGCTGCGGCTGGGGCGGTTTCGCCGAGTTCGCGGCGCGCGAGGTCGGCGCCGTCGTCACCGGCGTGACCATCTCGCGCGAGCAGCACGACTACGCCCGCCGTCGGATGTTCGAGGCGGGTCTGGCCGAGCGCGCGGACATTCGCCTGATCGACTATCGCGACGTTCAGGGGCGCTTCGATCGCGTCGCCTCCATCGAGATGTTCGAGGCCGTGGGGCGTGAATACTGGCCGACCTACTTCCAGAAAGTTCATGACGTCCTGAAGCCCGGCGGACGCGCCGGACTGCAGATCATCACCATTCAGGACGATCTGTTCGACGAGTATGACGCCCGCACCGACTTCATCCAGAAGTACGTGTTCCCCGGCGGTTCGCTGCCCTCGGAGGCCAGGATGGCGCCCGTGGTCGAGAGCGCCGGACTGAACCGGACGGCCGTGGAACGCTTCGGCGGGGACTACGCCGACACCCTGGCCGAATGGATGCGCCGGTTCGACGCCGCATGGAAGGAGATCCGCCAGGACGGCCAAGCGTTCGACGACCGGTTTCGCCGTCTCTGGCGCTTCTACCTGGCCTATTGCGAGGCGGGTTTTCGTTCAGGGCGCACGGACGTGATTCAGATCGCCCTGGATCGGACTTTCTGATCCGCCATGGGTCATGGGAGCTTACGAGAGCCTCGAATGACCTTTCCTGCCTTTTTGGTTTCATAATGATATAAACATATCTTTATATTGATATTGACTCTGGCCTAGGGCGTGTCATCTTCACCGCGTCGTGGTTCTGCGCGTCGCCTGCGGGCGAGGCGGAGCTAAGAGGGAAGCCGGTGAGACCCTGGTCGAGGCCGGCGCTGCCCCCGCAACTGTGAGCGGCGAGCCGATAGTCAATTTCGTGTCACTGAGGGTTCGCTCTCGGGAAGGCCGGACCGGAGGCGATGACCCGTGAGCCAGGAGACCTGCCCCGACAGATAACGTCCTCCGGCGGGGTGTCCGGTCAGGCCGCATGAGCGCCGCGACGGGACGATTCCGAGCGCAGGCGGTCGCGCGTCCCTGTCCGCTGTCTCGCCACAGCATCAACGGCAGAGACCATGGCGAGCAGCGAATTCACCTTCAGCATCAAGCGCACCGCGCTCGACGAAAATTACGTTCCCGCTGAAAACACGCGGATCACGACCAACTTCGCCAACCTGGCCAGGGGCGAGAGCCGCCAGGAGAACCTGCGCAACACCTTGAGGATGATCGACAACCGGTTCAACTCCCTGGCGCACTGGGGCAACCCCAGGGGGGATCGCTACGCCGTCGAACTCACGATCATCTCCGTCGAAATGAGCGTCTCGCCAAGCGAGGGCGCCGACGCCTTCCCGCTGATTGAAATCCTTCAGACGACGGTCATCGACAGAAACACCGGTGAGCGGATCGACGGGATCATCGGCAACAACTTTTCCTCCTACGTCCGCGACTACGACTTCAGCGTGGTTCTGCCGGAGCACATGAAGAACCACCCCGGCGCCGGCGCGCCGGACGGGTTCGGCGACCTGCATGGAAAGCTGTTCAAGCATTTCCTGAATTCGGGCGCCTATCGGGATAATTTCGGCAAACCGCCTGTCATTTGTCTGAGCGTGTCGAGCAACAAGACCTACCATCGGGCCGGCGATGAGCACGTCGTGCTGGGTCTTGAGTACGAGAATGACGCGTTCTCGCCGACCGATCAGTATTTCGCGAAAATGGGGATGAAGGTGCGCTACTTCATGCCCAAGGGCAGCGTGGCGCCCTTCGCCTTCTACCACGTGGGCGATCTGACGGCGGACTACACCGACCTGGAGCTAGTCAGCACGATCAGCACCATGGAGACCTTCCAGAAGATCTATCGTCCCGAGATCTACAACGCCAATTCGCCGGCGACCGAGCAGTACCAGCCCAGCCTGAAGTGTCAGGACTATTCGCTGACCCGCATCGTCTACGATCGCGAGGAGCGCAGCCGCCTGGCCGTCGAGCAGGGCAGGTTCGTCGAAGAGCGTTTCATCAAGCCGTACCGCGACGTCCTCGACCAGTGGTCCGCCAGCTTCGTCGCCTGATCAGCCTCTCCATACAAAGTCATCCGTCATGAAAACCCTGTTGCCCACCTCGACCGCCGGCAGCCTGCCCAAACCCGTCTGGCTTGCCCAGCCCGAGACCCTATGGTCGCCCTGGAAGCTGGAGGGCGAGGAACTGGTCGAGGCCAAGCGGGACGCCCTGCGTCTGTCGCTGGACGATCAGCGCCGGGCCGGCATCGACATCGTCAGCGACGGCGAACAGACCCGCCAGCATTTCGTCACCACCTTCATCGAACATCTGGACGGCGTGGACTTCGAGACGCGCAAGACCATGCGCATCCGTAACCGCTATGACGCCAGCGTGCCGGTGATCGTGGGCGCCGTCAGCCGTCAGAAGCCGGTCTTCGTCGAAGACGCCGAATACCTGCGCCAGCAGACAGATCAGCCGATCAAATGGGCCCTGCCGGGGCCGATGACGATGATCGACACCCTCTATGACGACCACTACGGCAGCCGCGAGAAACTGGCCTGGGAATTCGCGAAAATCCTCAATGAAGAGGCGCGGGAGCTGGAAGCCGCAGGCGTCGACATCATCCAGTTCGACGAGCCCGCCTTCAACGTCTTCTTCGATGAGGTGAACGACTGGGGCGTGGCGATGCTGGAGAAGGCGGTCGAAGGGCTGAAGTGCGAGACGGCCGTCCACATCTGTTACGGCTACGGCATCAAGGCCAACACCGACTGGAAGAAGACCCTGGGGTCGGAATGGCGGCAGTATGAGGAGGCCTTCCCCAAGCTGCAGACATCCAGCATCGACATCATTTCACTGGAGGCCCAGAATTCGCGCGTGCCGATGGACCTGATCGAGCTGATCCGGGGCAAGAAGGTGATGGTCGGCACCATCGACGTGGCGACCGACATGATCGAGACGCCGGATGAGGTCGCAGACACCCTGCGCAAGGCGCTTCAGTTCGTGGACGCCGACAAGCTTTATCCCGCCACCAACTGCGGCATGGCCCCTCTGTCTCGCCGGGTCGCCAACGGCAAGCTGAAGGCCCTTGGCGCCGGCGCCGAGATCATCCGGAAAGAGCTTTCGGCCTGAACGACATCAGCGAAGCGGCCGAGGTGCGTCAGCTCTTCGGTCGCGCGACGGCGGTTAATGGTCTTGCCGGGTATCAGTGGGCGTGGGGCCTGCGTCGCCAGTTCATCAGGTGGGTGGCGCTCAGCAGCAGGCCGCCGGCGACGGTGATCGGCGTCTCGGCCTCGTGTGTCGGCCATTCGGCGGCGGCCAGGAACAGCAGGGCGACGCCGACGGCGCCAAGGCCGATCAGGGGCCAGGCGCGACGGCCGTCCGGCGCAGGGCGAGTCAGCGTCCAGGCGGCGATGGGCGCGGCGGTCAGGGCGAAGGCCCAGTGCACCCAGGGGGCCTCGGCGAACAACCCCAGAACCGGCAACAGGCCCGCGATCAGGGGAAGGGCCAGGCAATGGATCATGCAGAGGCCGGACAGGCCGATAGCGGCGGCGTCTCCCCAGGTCTGGGCGCGGGTGGTCATGGGCGGTCCTTTCGGGGGAGGGGCGGCCGCGGCGTCGCGATGACGCCGCGGCCAGGCGGGGGAGGAGGAGAGGGAAGGGCGGTCAGAAGCGGGCGCGGAATCCCAGAACGAGATTGCGGCCGCGCAAGGGGGCCAGATTGCTGATGAAGGAGGCGTGGTTCAGCGCCTTATCGTCCAGCAGATTGGTCCCGCGCAGGAAGACCTGGCCGTTGATGTCGGCGATCGTCGGGACATCATAGGCCAAGGTGGCGTTGACCATGTGGTAGCCGGGCGTCTTGCGCTCGAAGGCGGCGATGCGGTCCTGCGTGAAGACGTGGACGTATTCCAGGTTGCCGGACCAGGCCCCCTGATAGAAGTCGCCGCGCGCGCCCAGTCGGCCAGCGGGAATGCGCGGCAGGTCGCCCCCGTCGCCCTTCAGCTCGGCGCGGACGTAGTCGCCGAACACCGTGGCTGACAGGCCGGGCCGGAAGTCGTGGGTGATCTGGCCCTCGATCCCGGCGAAGCGGGCGTCGGCCTGGGTGTAGCGGATCAGGCGGAAGTCCTCGAACTGATCCAGCGTCCGCGCATAGACGTAGCCGTCGTAATCATAGCGATACAGGCTCGCGGCGAAGGTCGTGGCCCCCTCGATCTTCTTCAGGCCCAGTTCGATCGAGACGGCCGTTTCGACGTCCAGATCGGGATCGCCGATCTCATAGGTGTTGGTGGCCAGGTGGACGCCGCGCGCATACAGCTCCTGCGCCGTCGGCGCACGCTGCGACCGGGCCAGGCTTACGCTGGCGACATAGCCGGGCGTGAAGGTCCAACTGGCCGCGCCGGAGATGGAGAAGGGCTTGTGCTCGGCGTCGGGTCGTCCGCGCGCACGGGCGTCCTGCCATTCCTGGCGCAGGGCGCCTTCGAAGCGCCAGTCGCCGGCGACGTATTCCTCGACCAGGAACAGGGCGTGGTTCTCGGTCCGGCTTTCAGGGATGAAGGACTCGGCGCCGACGGCGGCGAAGTCGCTGCGCGATGTCTGGGCGCCGATCACGCCGCGCACTCCGCCGATGGCGGCGTGCTGCACCTCGATGCGGGCGTCATAGCCTTCGTTGGTGAAGGTGGTGGCGATCTCGCCGTCGTCGATCTCGTCGTGGCGATAATCGGTGAAGCCGCCGCGGAAGCGGATGCGCTCGATCCCGGCGAACGGATCCTGAATCTCGCCGCGCACGTCCACACGCTTGCTGATCAGGTCGACGATCGGGACATGGTCGTGATCGTGGTCATGGTCATGATCGTGGCCATGGTCGCCGTCGCCGTGGTCTTGGCCGCCGCAATGCAGCTTGGAGCCGTGCGGGTGGCAGGACTCGTACTCGTGGCTGTGGCCGGGCAGGCCGTATTCGCTGCGCTGCTCCGTATAGGCGGCGCCCAGATGGCCGCGCGAACCGATCCATGACAGGCCCAGAGTCGCGGTCGAACTGCGGTTGAACGATCCGTCCAGCGTGGCCTCGTCGAAGTTCGGAACCTCGTAGTCGTCGGTGCGGCGACCGGCGGCCTCGACGCGGATGGCGAAGGAGCCGGCCCCGGCGGTCAGGCCGATCACGCCCGCCTCTTCATTGTCCGCCGTGCCCAGGCGGAACTCGGCGACGCCTTCGCCGCCGTTTTCGGGTACGCGCGTAGGGATCTTCCTGTCGATTAGATTGACCGCCCCGCCGATGGCGCCGCCGCCGTAGAGCAGGGCGGATGGGCCGCGCAGGATCTCGACGCCCTCCAACAGCAGAGGCTCGCCGCCGACCGCGTGGTCGGGCGAGACTTCCGAGGCGTCCATCAGGGCCGAGCCGTCGCTGAGAACCTTGATGCGGGGCGCGGTCTGGCCGCGGATCACCGGACGGCTGGCCCCGCCGCCGAAGGTGTCGGAGTTGACGCCCGGCAGGCCGTTCAGCGTTTCGCCCAGCGTCGATTGTCGGCGCTGGATCAGTTCGTCGCCGCGCAGCACCGCCACATTGGACACCACATCCTTGCCGGATCGACCCAGTGCGTCGGCCGTCACCACCACATCCTCGACGCGCGTCGAGGCCGGGCCCGATTGCGGCAGGGCGTTCGCCCAGGCCGCCGTCGATACGGCTGAAAAACTCGCGGCCGCGAGCAGGATCGATCGTGTGTGCATGACATCCCCGTTCATGAAGAAGGTTGCTATTATGTTATATCATAACACTACACAAGTGAGTGCGGGCGGAGATCGAAACGAGGGCGGCGGCCCCCTCGCAGAGGCGGGCGGCCGTCTGCGTCGGGATGCACGCTCGGCGAAGCGCGCGCCCCTCGGCCGTGCCGGGCGATCATGACCCTGTCTCTTGGGCTGGCGTTCGCTTGGGCGCCGTCGACAAGGAATCGACGACTGGAACGAAACGTGATGAGCCGCGCCGATCCTCGCGTCTCAATCGCCCCCTGGAATTGAGTTCTCCCTCAAAGCGTCATCACATCCGCCTTGAAATGGGCAGAGATTTTGCAATCAGCCCCCAAATTCGAAAATGATTTCGAATTTCAAATATCAATGCGGGCCGTGTGGAGAAATTTTTCGCTTAAAATAAAGTGGCGAAAAGGGGGCCTTTTGGGGGATCAGCCCGCGCTGAGGGGCGCTGGTGAGAACGTCAGCAATAGAGGGGATTTCATGTTTTCTAGTGGTTCTCGGGGCCGTGGCCCCGCGATGTATCGCGTCCTGTTGGCCGGAGGGTGCGCGTCAGTCGCCCTGATGAGCGCGGCGAACGCCGCCGTCGCTCAGGAAGCGTCCGAAGATCCGGGCGCAGCCGTCGAAGTCAGTGAAATCGTCGTCACGGGGTCGCGCATCGCCCGCCGCGACTACGCTTCCAACAGCCCGCTGGTCTCCGTCACCACCGAGGCCATCGAGAACACCGGACAGGTCACGGTTGAAAAGGCCCTGACCCAGATGCCTCAGTTCTCGGGCGCCATGGGGCAGAGCACGGCCGGGTCTTCCTCCACCTCTCTGAACGGCGGCCAGGCCTACGCCAGCCTGCGCGGCCTGGGGGCCAAGCGCACCTTGCTGCTGCTGGACGGCAAACGTCTGCAGCCGTCCAACCCGGACGGCTCGGTCGACCTGAACATCATCCCCGAAGCCCTGATCGGCAATGTCGAGGTCATCACCGGCGGCGCTTCGACCGCCTATGGTTCGGACGCCACTGCGGGCGTGGTCAACTTCATCCTGAAGCGCAACTTCAGCGGGGTTACGGTCGCGTCCCAGTACGGCGTCAGCGACTACGGCGACGGCGAGACCTTCCGCACGTCGATCACGGCCGGCGACGCCTTCGCCGAGGGGCGCGGCCGGGCGGTGATCTCGCTCGACTACTCCATGCGCGACGTGGCCTATCAGTCCAAGCGCGACTACTATTTCGTGCGCAACCGCCAGTCGAACACGGCCATCATCTCCCAGGGGGCGGCCTGGTTCGGCAGCAACCGTCCGACGCTGAGCGCCGTGAACGACGTCTTCGTGGGGCAGTACGGCGTCAATCCCGTGCTGGGCGCGGGCGACTTCTATAACGGCCAGATCGGCTTCAACACCGGCGACCAGAGCCTGTTCAACCTGGGCGGCGCCTCGCCCGTGATGAACCTGAAGGATCCCGAGACCGACAACCACTTCCTGAACGCCGCCGGCACCAACATGCTGTGGGGCTGGAACCGCGGGCGCATCCAGAATGAGAACGAACGCTATTCGCTGTTCAGCCGCGTCGATTATCAGATCACGCCCGAGATCGACTTCTTCCTGCAAGGTTCGCTGACCAGTTATGAATCTGAGGGCACCTTCAACCCGACGCTGGCGGGCCTGGCCTATGCCCTGTCGGCGCCGGTGACCAACCCCTACATCGGGGCCGACTTCGCCCACATCCTGGCCTCGCGGCCGAACCCCACGGCGGATTTCGCCCTATGGAAGGATCTGGATTTCGCGGGCGAGCGCCTGCAATCCTACGCCTACAACGTCTATCAGTTCATCGGCGGGCTGTCGGGCCAGGTGGGCTACAAGGACTGGACCTGGGAAGCCTACGCCAGCGCGTCCAAAGCTGATTTCGAGAATGTGCAGACCGGCGGCGTCAGCCGCTCGGCCATCACGCGCCTGCTCTACAGCCCCACCGGCGGGTCGGAATTCTGCGCCGGGGGCTTCAACCCCTTCGGCAACCATGATCCGTCGGCCGAGTGCGTGGACTATGTGCGCCGCAACACCACCAACACCAATGAGCTGACCCAGCGCATGGCCGAGGCCTCGATGCAGGGCGGCCTGTTCAATCTGCCCGCAGGCGAGGTGCGCTTCGCAGCCGGCCTGGGCTATCGCTACAACCACTTCGACTTCCGCCCCGACAGCGCCCTGGACCAGCCGGACGGCACCAGCGACATCCTGGGCTACAGCGAGTTGCGGGCCTCTTCCGGCGATGTGGATACGACCGAGGTCTTCGCCGAGTTCCTGGTGCCGTTGCTGCGCGACCTGCCGTTCGTCAAGTCGCTGGAGATGGATCTAGGCTATCGCTTTTCCGACTACAGCTCGGTCGGCGGCGTCCACGCCTATAAGGCGGACCTGAACTGGCAGGTGAACGACGTGCTGCGCCTGCGCGGCGGCTACAACCGCGCCGTGCGCGCGCCCAGCGTGGGCGAGCTGTATTCCCCCGTCTCTTCGGCGACGGTCGACATCGGCACCCCCTCCGCCAGCAACACCAACGGCGACCCCTGCGACTACCGCAGCTCGTTCCGCAACGGCCCCGACGCCGAAAAGGTCAAGGCGCTGTGCGTGTCCCTGGGCGTGCCTTCGGCCCTGATCAACGACTTCCAGTTCGGCGCCGCCCAGGTGTTCGCCCTGACCGGCGGCAACCCCGACCTGCAGGAGGAAACGGCCGACACCTATTCGTTCGGCACGGTGCTGCAGCCGGCCTTCCAGTCGCCCTGGCTGAGCAACATCAGCGCCTCGATCGACTGGTATCAGATCAAGGTGGCCGATGCGGTCGGCGTCCTGGGCGTCGGCAACGGCATCCGCTACTGCTTCAACGACGGGGGCAACAACCCGACGTTCGATCCCAACAACTACTACTGCACCTTGCAGGATCGCGGGACCAACGACGGCTATATGATCAACCCGCGTCAGCCTCTGCTGAACCTGGGCCAGTTCAACGTCACCGGCATCGACCTGCAGCTGGACTGGCGACTGCACCTGGGCGATGTCGGCCTGCCGGACGAGGGGCAGCTCAGCGTCAGTTCGGCGATCAGCTATCTGAACAGCTTCGAGATCCAGGCCCTGCCGGGCGCGCCGACGTACGACTACGCCGGCACCTGGGGGACGGCGATCGAGGCCAACGCCGGTCAGGCGCACCCCGAGTGGAAGGCGTCGACCAGCGTCACCTATTCGCGTGATAGCTGGAACGTCGGCCTGCGCTGGCGCCACATGTCGGAGATGATCAACAGCGCCCGCGTTACCTCGCCGACCAGCACGGCGCGCGGGGTGGACGCCTATGACGTGTTCGACCTCAACGCCCGGGTGACGCTGCCTTACGACACGTCCTTGCGCTTCACCGTGACCAACCTGTTCAATGAAGCGCCGCCGCAGGTGGGGGACGTTCGCGGCACCTACGATCCGCAGAACTACGACACCATCGGCCGCTATTACACGGTCGCGGTCACCAAGACCTTCTAGAGCTCCGCAAGGAGATCTGAAGTCATAGCGGCGGGGCGACCGTCCCGCCGCACCTGATCCCGGCCTCGCGCCGGTAGTATTTCAAATGGGGCGGCGACCTATCGCCGCGTGGAGGAGGACAGTGCAGTTGTCATCTAAGAAATCATGGGTCGTCGGCCTTGCGGCCGCTCTTCTCGCTTCAACCCCGGCCGTGGCGCAACAGGCCGCCGCCGCTCCGACCGTCTCCTATATTCACGCCGGGCGCCTGCTGGCTGATCCGGCCACCGGCCGCGTGACCCAGAACCAGACCCTGGTGATCGAGAACGGTCGCGTGCGCGAGATCGTCAACGGCTTCGTCGGCCAGGGCGACGTGGTCGATCTGTCGGATAAGTTCGTGCTGCCGGGCCTGATCGACAGCCACGTCCACATCACCAACCAGCAGGGCGAGGGCAACCGCGTCGCCCGCTTCACCAACACCGCCGCCGACTCCGCCGTTCAGGGCGCGGCCTACGCCCTGGTGACGCTGCGCGCCGGCTTCACCACCGTCGCCGATCTGGGCGGCGCGAGCGACGCCGTCGTGGCCCTGCGCAACGGCATTGCGGCGGGCAAGATTCCCGGCCCGCGTCTGCTGGTCTCGGCCGGTACGGTGACGCCGCACGGCGGCCACGGCGACGCCAACGGCGTGAACAGCGCCCTGGTGCCCGTGTTGCGTCAGAACGGCGTCTGCTCGGGCGCTGACGACTGCCGCCGCTCGGTGCGCGAACGCGTGCGCGCGGGCGCCGACATCATCAAGATCACGGCCACGGGCGGCGTGCTGTCCGACACCGGCGCGGGCCTGAACCAGCAGTTCTCCAATGAGGAGCTGCAGGCCATCGTCGAGACCGCGCACTTCATGGGCCGTACGGTGACCGCCCACGCCCACGGCACGGACGGCATCAACAGCTTCCTGCGCGCCGGCGGCGACTCGATCGAGCACGGCACCTTCCTGGACGACGAATCCATCCGCATCTTCAAGGCCAACAACGGCTGGCTGGTGCCGACCTTGCTGGCCGGGGACTTTGTCGCTCGCGAAGCCGCCCGTCCCGAAACCTTCTTCACGCCGAACCAGCGCAAGAAGTCGCTGGAAGCCGGTCCGCAGATGCTGGACATGGCGCGCCGAGCGCACCGCGCCGGCATCCAGATCGCCTTCGGCACCGACACCGGCGTGTCGCCGCATGGTGAAAACGCCAAGGAGTTCGCCCTGCTGGTCCAGGCTGGCCTGACGCCGCTGGAAGCCGTCCGCGCCGCCACCGTCGGCGCTGCGACCCACTTCCGCCTGCAAAACGAGATCGGTCGCCTGGCGCCCGGCTACGCCGCCGACGTGATCGCCGTCTCGGGCGATCCGCTGACCGACGTGACGACGCTGGAGCACGTCAAATACGTCATGAAGGGCGGCGTGACCTATCGGAACGACTGAGGTCGGCAAACGACGTCAATCGAGGGGGGCGGCGAGAGCCGCCCCCTTTTTTTGGCGTGTCTTCAGGCCGCCGGCTAATGCAGGGCCTCGCCGTGCTGACTGAAGTCGAGGCCCTCGATCTCGGCCTCGGTCTGGACGCGCAAGCCGACCATGTATTTGCAGATCATCAGCACGACGAAGGTGCCGACGGCGCTCCAGACCATGGCGCCCCCTAGGCCGACGGCCTGTTTCCACAGCGTGGCGCCTTCGGCCAGAGGATTGACGGCGGCGTTGGCGAAGACCCCGGTCAGCAGGGCGCCCGCGATGCCGGCGACGCCGTGCACGCCGAAGGCGTCGAGGCTGTCGTCGTACTTGAGTCTGTGTTTCAGCCAGACCGCGCCGACATAAGCGATCGGGCCCGAGATGAGGCCGATCAGGAAGGCGCCCGTGGGATCCACGAAACCGGCGGCCGGGGTGATGGCGACTAGGCCCGCGACCACGCCGGTCAGCAGGCCCAGCAGGGTCGGCTTCTTCTTCAGCGTCCACTCCACCGCGATCCAGCCGACGGCGGCGGCCGCGGGGGCCAGCAGGGTGTTGAAGACGGCGACGGCGGCGATCTCATTGGCGCCCGCGGCCGAGCCGCCGTTGAAGCCCATCCAGCCGACGAACAGCAGGCCTGTGCCGATGGCGGTGAAGGCCAGGTTGTGCGGGGCCATGTTGTCGCGACCCCAGCCGTGACGCGGGCCTAGAACGATGGCGCAGACCAGACCGGCCACGCCCGCATTGACGTGGACTACGGCGCCGCCGGCGAAGTCGAGCACGCCCAGCTCGCCCATCCAGCCGCCGCCCCAGACCTGATGGCAGATCGGCGCATAGACGATCAGGTGCCACAGGGTGAAGAAGAGGACGCTGGCCGAGAACTTGATCCGCTCGGCGAAGGCGCCGGCGATCAGGGCCGGGGTGATGATGGCGAAGGTCAGCTGATAGCCGATCCACAGGAACTCGGGCAGGCCGGGGGTCAGGGCGTGGGCCGTCTTCACCCCGACGCCGTTCAGGAACAGGGCTTGCAGACTGCCGATGAAGCCGTTGGCCGGTCCATCGCTGGTCCCAAAGGACAGGGTGTAGCCGGCGATGAACCACAGGACGGTGACGATGGCCATGGCCGCTGTCGAATGGGCGATGGTGGCGATCAGGTTCTTCTTGCGCACCATGCCGCCGTAGAAGAGCGCCAGACCCGGCAGGGTCATCATCAGGACCAGGGCCGTCGAGGTCAGAATCCATGCCGTGCCGGGACCGTCCAGCGCCAGCGGAACCTGATGCGCCAGAAGGGCAGGTGTGGGCGCTGCGGCTAGGGCGGGCGCGGCAAGCGCAACGGCGAAAAGGCCGCAACAGAATGCTGCGGCCTTGGAAATCGTCGGTGATGTCATGAGGGTCTCGGGGAGAAGACGCTGCGGAAGGGATGACGTCAGGCGGGTTGGGCCAGCATGACGTCGGTGTTTGCGGCCTCGGCGGCGAGGACGGTCTTGGGCGCGATGCGGACGAAGCGCGGCGCGAACGCCGACCAGTCGGCCAGGACGCGTTTGGCCAGAGGCGAGGCGGTGGCGGAGGCGTGGGCCTCGATCAGGGCCTTCAGTCGGGTTTCCGCTTCGGCGTTGATGCGACCGACCCCGGCCATGTCGCCGTTAAGGGCCTGAACCGCGCGACCGTCGGCGTCGAGGACGAACAGCTCGCCGCCGCTCATGCCCGCCGCCAGGTTCCAGCCGACCGAGCCCAGCACGACCACACGACCGCCGGTCATGTATTCGCAGCCGTGCGCGCCCAGCCCCTCGACCACGGCCTCGGCGCCCGAGTTGCGGACGGCGAAGCGTTCGCCCGCCGCGCCCGCCACGAACAGACGGCCGGAGGTGGCGCCATAGAGGGTGGTGTTGCCGCAGATCTGCTGGTCGGCGCGCCACTCATGGGGACGGACGTGGATGTCGGCGCCCGACAGACCCTTGCCGACGTAGTCGTTGACCTCGCCGGTGACGTCGAGGATCAGGCCGCGCGCGCCAAAGGCGCCAAAGCTCTGACCGGCGATGCCTTCCAGCTTCAGCTTCAGACGGCCTTGCGGGCCCTGCGGGCCGAACTTGCGGACGATGGCCGAGGACACCCCGGCGCCGGCGGTGCGCTGGGTGTTGTTCAGCGGATAGGACAGCTCCAGCGTCTGGCCGCGCTCGAGGAAGGCGCTCGCGTCCTTCAAGACCTGGGCGTCCAGGCTTTCGGGGACGGGCTGGCGCGCCTTGTCGGCCCAGCGGCCGGGCCGGTCGACGTCGACCTTCATCAGCAGGGGGTTGAGGTCCAGATCGTCCAGATGCGATCCGCCGCGCCGCGTCTGACGCAACAGATCGGTGCGGCCGACGATCTCGTCGATCGTGCGCGCGCCGATGGAGGCCAGGATCTCGCGGACCTCCTCGGCGATGAAGGTGAAGAGGTTGACCACCTTCTCCGGCGTGCCGGTGAACTTGGCGCGCAGGCGCTCGTCCTGCGAGCAGACGCCGACCGGGCAGGTGTTGGAGTGGCACTGGCGTACCATTAGGCAGCCCATGGCGATCAGGCCCGAGGTGCCGATGCCGTATTCCTCGGCGCCCAGCAGGGCGGCCAGGACCACGTCGCGACCGGTGCGGATGCCGCCGTCGGCGCGCAGGCTGACGGAGGAGCGCAGATGGTTCAGGCTTAGCACCTGATGCGCTTCGGCCAGACCGATCTCCCACGGCATGCCCGCATGCTTGACCGAGGTCTGGGGCGAGGCGCCCGTGCCGCCGTTGTGGCCGGCGATCAGGATGGCGTCGGCCTTGGCCTTGGCCACGCCGGACGCAATGGCGCCGATGCCGGTGGCCGAGACCAGCTTGACCGTGACCTTGGCGTCGGGGTTGATCGCCTTCAGGTCGTAGATCAGCTGGGCCAGATCCTCGATCGAATAGATGTCGTGGTGCGGCGGCGGGCTGATCAGGGTCGTGCCCGGCACGGCGTGACGCATACGGCCGATAAATTCAGTGACCTTGAAGCCGGGCAGCTGGCCGCCCTCGCCGGGCTTGGCGCCCTGGGCGACCTTGATCTCGATCTCGCGGCACTGGTTCAGATATTCGGCGGTGACGCCGAAGCGGCCCGAGGCCACCTGCTTGACCGCCGAGTTGGCGTTGTCGCCGTTGGGGCGCGGGACGTAGCGCGCCGGATCCTCGCCGCCCTCGCCGGAGACGGCGCGCGCCCCCATCCGGTTCATGGCGATGTTCAGGGTCTCGTGCGCCTCGGGCGACAGGGCGCCCAGGGACATGGCCTGAGACAGGAAGCGGCGGCGGATGTCCGAGACGCTCTCGACCTCGTGCAGCTGGACCGGGGTCAGGCCGTCCTTGAAGTCCAGCAGGTCGCGCAGGGCCAGATCCGGCTGCTCGCGAACGGCGGCGGAGTATTGCTTGAAGCGCTTGTAGTCGCCGCGGTTCACCGCGTCCTGCAACAGGTGGATGGTCTTCGCGTCATGGGCGTGGGCCTCGCCGCCCGCACGGATGCGGAAGAAGCCGCCCATCGACGGAGAGGGGATCGCCGCGCCGAAGGCCACGGCATGACGCTTGAGCGCCGCCTGCTCCAGACCGGCCAGACCGATGCCGGAGATGCGCGACGGGGCGCCGGGGAAGAACTCGGCGGCCAGAGCCCGCGACAGTCCCAGAACCTCGAACTCACAGCCGCCGCGATAGGCGGAGATGATGCTGATGCCCTTGCGCGCCAGCACCTTGAGCAGGCCGGCCTCTATGCCGTGCTTATAGTTGAGGCAGGCGTCGTGGAGCGTCAGGCCCGGATAGGCGCCGCGGTCCAGACGCTCCTGGAACAACTCCTGCGCCAGCCACGGGTTGACGGCGGTGGCCCCCACCCCGACCAGAACGGCGAAGGCGTGGGGGTCCAGGGTCTCGGCGGAGCGCACGACCAGCGAGCAATAGGTGCGCAGACCCGCCGCGATCAGGCGGCCGTGCGTTCCGGCGGTGGCCAGGATCATGGGCGCGGCCAGACGCTCGGCCGAGGCGTGCTCGTCGGTCAGGACGATCAGGGTGGCGCCCTCGCGCGCGGCGGCCTCGGCCTCGTCGCGGATGCGGTCCAGCGCCTGACGCAGGCCCGCGCCGGAACGGTCGCCTTCAGCCGGGACCGGATAGGTGCAGTCGATTACCGTGGTCGAGCCGTCGGCGACGACGCCCAGCAGGCGCTGGTACATGCCGGTGGTCAGGACCGGGCTGTCCAGCACGAAGACTTCGGTCTGGGCCTCGTCCTGGGCCAGGATGTTTCCCAGGTTCTTGAAGCGGGTCTTCAGGCTCATGGCCCCGGCTTCACGCAGGGGATCGATGGGCGGGTTGGTGACCTGGGAGAAGTTCTGGCGGAAGTAGTGAGCCAGGGGGCGCGGCAGGCTGGACAGGACGGCGGGCGGGGCGTCGTCGCCCATGGAGCCCACGGCCTCCTTGCCGTCGCGAACCAGGGCGTCCAGCAGCAGGTCCAGATCTTCGCGGCTGAAGCCGGCGGCGATCTGGCGACGGATCAGGGCCTCGCCGACAGCGGCGCGCGGTTCTGGTCCGGGGCCGATGATGGGCTCCAGATCGACCATGTTCTCCAGCCACTGTTCGTAGGGCTGGGCGGCGGCCAGGGCGTCGACGGCCTCATGCTCGTCATAGATGCGGCCGTGCTTCAGATCGACGGCGATCAGCTTGCCGGGGCCGATGTGCAGGCGGCGCTTGATGCGGCCCTCGGGCAGGGGGACCAGACCGGCTTCGGAGCCGGCCAGCAGCAGGCCGTCCACGGTCTCGACCGCGCGCAGAGGGCGCAGGCCGTTGCGGTCCTTGCCGGCCACGACCCAGCGACCGTCGACGGCGCATAGGGCGGCGGGGCCGTCCCACGGCTCCATGACCGCATTGCAATAGGCATAGAGGGCGCGGTGTTCGGGCTTCATCACCACGTCGTCCGAAGACCAGGCCTCGGGGACCAACAGGGCCTTGGCCAGGGGGGCGGGGCGACCGGCGCGGACCAGAACCTCGAAGACATTGTCCAGGGCCGCCGAGTCCGAGCCGCCCGGCTGGACCACCGGCTTGACCTCCTGGTCGCGGTCGCCGAAGGCCGAGGCCGCCATGCGGATCTCGTGGGCGCGCATCCAGTTCAGGTTGCCCTGAAGCGTGTTGATCTCGCCGTTGTGGGCCAGCATGCGGAAGGGCTGGGCCAGCTTCCACTCGGGGAAGGTGTTGGTTGAGTAGCGCTGGTGGAAGACGGCGTAGCCGGCGACGACCGTGGAGTCGTTCAGGTCGTGATACAGCTGACCCAGCAGCTCGGCGCGGACCATGCCCTTGTAGACGATGGAGCGGGCCGATAGCGAACACAGGTAGAAGCCGTTCAGGCCCGACGCCTGCACCGCCTTTTCGATGCGGCGGCGACACAGGAAGAGCTCGCGCTCCAGTTCCTCGATCTCCATGCCTTCCGGTGCGGCCAGCATGATCTGCTCGATCTCGGGCCGGGTGGCGTCGGCGCGCACGCCGACGACCGACAGATCCAGCGGCGTCTGGCGCCAGCCGTAGATGTAGAAGCCCGAGCGGATGGCCTCGGCCTCGACGATGGCGCGGGCGTGGTCCTGGGCACCCAGGTCGGTGCGCGGCAGGAAGACCTGGCCCACGGCGATGGGGCCGGGGCGCAGGGTCTGGCCGACGGCGCGCACCTGGGCCGCGAAGAAGGCCTGGGGCAGTTCGATCATGACGCCCGCGCCGTCGCCGGACAGGCCGTCGGCGTCTACCGCGCCGCGGTGGGCCACTGCCTTCAGCGACTTGATGGCCATCTCGACGATTTCACGACGCGGCTTGCCGTCGATGGCGCAGACCAGACCCACGCCGCAGGCGTCACGCTCCGACGACGGGTCATAGGCGCCGCCTTCGATCAGACGGGCGCGGTTCTCTTCGTACTGGGCCAACCAGTTCTGTTGAATTGCGTCGGTCATGCTGCGGCTTCCTCGGTACGCGCGCGCAGGTAACGGTCGATTTCGGCCGCGGCGTCCTGGCCGTCGCGCACGGCCCAGACGACGAGGGAGGCGCCGCGCACGGCGTCTCCTGCGGCGAACACGCCGGGCAGGGTGGTGGCGAAACCGCCGCGCGCCACCTGCAGGGTGTTCCATTTGGTCAGGCCGAGGCCGGCGTCGAGCTGTTCGGCAAAGGCTTCAGGCTCGAAGCCCAGGGCCTCGATCACCAGATCGGCGGGCAGGTCGAAGTCGGAGCCGGCCACGGGGGCGATGTCGCGGCGACCGCCGGCCGAGGCCTCGGTCAGGGCCATGCGCTGGGCGCGGACGGCCGTCACTGTATCACCCTTGGACATCAGGGCCTTGGGGGCGCCCAGCCATTCGAAGCGGACGCCTTCCTCCTCGGCGTTCTGCACCTCGCGGGCCGAGCCAGGCATGTTGTCGCGGTCGCGGCGATACAGGCAGACGACGCTGTTCGCGCCCTGGCGGATAGCCGTGCGGACGCAGTCCATGGCCGTGTCGCCGCCGCCGACGACGACGACATCGCGACCGGCGGCGTGGGGCGCGGAGGCGTCGGCGGCGTCGCCGCAGTCGACGCGGTTCTGGGCGATCAGGAAGTCGAGCGCGGCGACGGTGTCGTTCGGACCGCGACCGGGAACGCCCAGGGTGCGGGCCTGATAGACGCCCATGGCCAAAAGCACCGCGTCATGGCGCGACCGCAGCTCATCCATCGTCACATCGACGCCGACATTGGTGTTGAGCACGAACTCGACCCCGCCCTCGACCAGGCGGTCGATGCGGCGCTGGACGATGCGCTTCTCCAGCTTGAAGCCGGGGATGCCGTAGGTCAGCAGGCCGCCGGCGCGGTCGTGGCGGTCATAGACGGTGACGGCGTAGCCTTCGCTGCGCAGGCGATCGGCGGCGGCCAGACCGGCGGGGCCGGAGCCGACGATGGCGACGCTCTGGCCGCGCTCGGCCAGGGGGCGGATGGGCTCGACCCAGCCGTTGTCGAAGGCGGTGTCGGCGATCCAGGCCTCGACCGAGCCGATGGTGACGCCGTCCCAGCCGGACTGCTGCAGGGTGCAGGCGCCTTCGCACAGGCGGTCCTGCGGACAGATGCGGCCGCAGATTTCCGGCATGGTCGAGGTGGCCGAGGCGACGCGCCAGGCCTCGCGCAGGTCGCCGTCCGCCGACAGGGCCAGCCAGTCGGGGATGTTGTTCTGCAGCGGGCAGGCGTTCTGGCAGAAGGGCACGCCGCAGTCGGTGCAACGCGACGCCTGGGCCGTCCCGCCAGCGGCGGTCGGTTTGAGCGTGATCTCCGTGAAGGCGCCTACGCGCAGATCAGCGGGCTGTTTCTCCAGCCGACGCTGCTCGATCAGAAAACCGCCAGGGTTGGAACGACCGCTTTTTTGCATTTGCGTATTAAGCGGGCTGCCGGCTCGCGGTGCAAAATATTTTTTCTTATTAGCTCTCGAAAAATATGAATTTGAAATATTATTGTCGAATATTTTGCATTATATCGCAAAAATGACCTGTTTTTTTAGTGTGCGCCGCAACCTTCGTCAGGCGCGTGTCGCGTCGGGCGGCGTGGGCGGCGGGCGAAGGGGCCTGATTGTGAGCGCCGCCTGATCAGTGCGCGTCGTCCTCGGGCCAATGCGCCAGAAGCTGGAGGCGGATTCGGCTCAGCACGATTGACCTGGGGGTATTGATTTTCGGGCTGAGCGGACCGCGAGGGCGGCGTACTACTGCGGCCACAACTCTCGCATCCGCCGCACCAGTTCGGGCGAGGGCGGGCGGCCGCCCTGGGCGTCGGCGGGAGGCCAGCGGCCGGCCAGGACTTCGGCGCGCACGACCTGGGCCGAGGGCGGGGGGAAGCGCCAGCCGGCGGCGGTCATGCGGGCTTTGACGCGCGTTTCCGCCTGAGCCTCGGCGGGCTCGGCAGGGCGGACGGGGGCGTCCAGGGCGGCGGCGATGGTGTCGCCGTTGACGCCGACCGCCCAGGCATCGGCGCCGCGTTCCAGCAGAAGTTCGGCGATGCGGTAGTTGCGCATGGCGACGGCGGCTTCCAACGGCGTGCCCCCGGTGCGGTCGGCCCGGTTCACGTCGGCCCCGTGATCCAGCAGCAGACGCACGGCGCCGAGCGAGTTCAAGGCGATGGCCTCGTCCAGCGGCCAGAAGGCGTCAGGCGCGACCGGGTCAGGCGAGGCGCCTGCCTGAAGCAGGGCCTGGGCGTGCCAGGGCTCGCGGGCGCGCAGGGCCAAGCTGAGCGAAGTCTCGCCGTTCGGGCCGTCGGGCGGGGCGCCCTTTTCTAGCAGCAGGCTGACCATAGCCCGGTCGTCGCGCGCGACGGCCAGGGTCAGAAGATCCAGATTCCGGCCGTCGCCGATGCGGGCCAGGGCGGGATCGGCGTCCAGCAGGCGGCGAGCCTTCGCCAGGTCGCCGTCGCGGACCGCCTCGACCATGTCGCGGGTGGAATGTCCGTCCCGGCCCAACGCGGCCACGCTGGCCGGGGAGGGCAGGACGGTGCCGACGACAAAACCGTCGGCGCGGGCGTCGCAACCGCTCATCAGAACTCCGGCGAGAAGGATTGGCGTAAAGAGGCGTCCGGGCATCTTGGCGCTGAACGGTCGGCGGGTCGAGGCCGTTCCGCCTCCTTATCGCATGGCGTCCAGGCTGGACTGGAACCATTCGACGCCGTGCAGGGCGCCGGGCGTCCAATTCCACCAGGACTGGTCCTCGGGCGGGGTGGGGGACACGGGGATGCGGTCGCCGACAGCCCCGGGCGCGTCGCCCGCCCATCCGGCGGCCACGCCGCCGAGCGGGCCGAGCAGAACCGCTCCCAGGCCGCCGAGGATGATGCGGTCGCCGCCGTCCTGCAGCAGGCTGAGCGGGTCGCCCTTGAGGTAGAAGGCGTCGATGTCGGGCGTCGGGCGCCCGCCCGCCTGGGCGGCCTCGATCGTCGAGGCGTGCAGGCCGGAGGCGTTGAAGGTGTCCGCGTCGTGGCCCGACGCCAGGGACGCGGCCGAGGCCATGCCGCCGCCCAGCGAATGGCCGGTCAGGGTGACGTCCGCCTCGACGGCGGCCAGTCGCTGGCCGATGCGCAGGGCCTTGTCATAGTGCTCTGAGGACAGGCCCAGCGCCTGCTGACCGTTGTTGAGCCAGTCCTCGCCCGCCTGGGAGCCGCGGAAGGCGACGACGTGGCGGGTCTGGCCGCCCTCGTCGCTGACATAGACGCGGGCGCGGAACTCGGAATCGGCGCGCTCCAGCAGGTCGGGAGTCAGGCGCAGCCGGTCCAGGTCGTCCGGTCCGGCCACGCGCCAGCCGTCGGGCGGCGAAGGGGTGTCGTTGTAGACATCGGCCGACAGCGCCAGATGCGTGCGCGCTGTGTCCAGGTCGACGACATTGTCCGAACGGGCCGGGGCGGCCGCAGCCTGAGCCGAAACCGGCGCGGCGGGCGGCGGCGCCCAGTCCAGGGCGACGCGCGGATCGTCGTCGAAGCGCGCCGTCGCGGGCGTCGTCTGAGGTTGGAACGATGTCGCGCCGATCCGGTCGATCTGCATGGTCGCCTCCCGATCCTATGCAGTCACCCTATCGCTGCTCGCCGAACCGCGCTGCTAGGGTCTTCCCTAGACTGGAGGCCTAGCGCACCGCGCCTGCGCGCAGAGCCTGGTCGAAGGCGTCGCGGGCGGGGCGAGGCAGGGCGCGGACGCGTTGTGACAGCCATTCGGCGACGTCCTGGCCGGGAGCGGGCGGGGCGACGCCTGCGCCTTGAGCGAAGTCGGGCAGGGCCTTGGGGTTTTGCGACAGCGCGGCGGCGACCCCGCCAGTGAAGAAGCCGGCGTCCTCGGCGCGAGGGCGCCAGACGCCTCCGTCCTTCTGTTCGGAGGCGGACAGGGCAGGGACATCGGCCGTCAGCGTCGCCCATTGCCGTCCCAGGCGCGCCGCCTCGCCGTTCTCCAGCATGGCGGCGGCGTAGGCCTGCAAGGCGCGGCGGCCGCCCAGACCGCTCTGAAGCTGGTTCGCCACGCCTGCAGGGTCGGCGTCCACGGCGGCGGCCAGGGCGGACAGGGACTCTGCATCGATCCGGGCGGCTGCCGCGATGAAGCTTTCGCTCGTGACGGCGGCCGAGGGCGTGGTTTTTGGCGTCTCGGGGGAGGAGTCGCACGCGGTCAGCATGGTCAGGGTCGCCAGGATTGGAAGCCAACGGGGGGCAGGCAAGGCCGCGTCCTTTCCGTCCGGGCGCGGCCAGACTCTGAGGATCAGTTCAGCGGGATCCGCGTCACGGACTCCCAGCCCTCGTTGTAGCTGACTTCGGCCGGGCCGTCATAGGGGCGGCGGCCGTCCGCGCCGGTCGGGGTGGTCAGGGCCACGATGCTCTCGAACAGGTCCGCCTGGCCGCTCTGATACTGGCTCAGGGCCGTGTCGAAGACCTTGTCGCTCAGCCAGCCGGTCGCATCGCCGACGCTCGGTCCGGGCAGTTTGCCGGTGGCGAAGCCGAAGATGGTCTTCAGCGTCTCGACGTTCTCGGCCGCGCCCTTGTTCACGCCTTCGAAGGCCTGGTGCAGGGCGCCGGAGAAGTAACCCATGCGCTCGGCGGCCGGATAGAAGACGCCGCCGTCCTGTTGCGTCGGGGCGGTGAAGCGTTGCAGCATGTCGCCCTTCAGATCATTGCCGCGCGCCAGCTGGTCGACCAGGCCGCGGATGGTGTCGGCGCCGCCGTCCTGACCCAGGGTCTCCTGCAGGAAGGCGGTCATGCCCTTGCCGGCCTGATAATCCTGCTCCAGCGCCTCGACGACGCCGTTGACGTCGGATTTCAGCAGGCCCTCCATGCCGGCGCGGATTTCGTCGGCGGCGTCGCCGGTCCCGACCGAAGGCGTCAGCACGCCGTTGGCGCTCGAGACGCTGGCCATCTGGCGCCCCGCCAGTTCGAACACCCGCGCCTTCAGCTCGGCGTCGGGGCTGGTGGCGGCGGCGTCGACGGCTGCGGCCAGCGGTCCGGCGTCATAGCTGTAGGTCGGCGCGCCCCCTTGCATGTTCGCGTACATGGTCTGCTGGGTTCCGGCCTCGAAAACGGCCGACAGCTGGGTGTCGTTCAACGATGCATAGGCTGTGCTGAGCGCCGAGGCGTTGCCGCCCAGGCTGCCCAGCACATGGGCCACGGCCAGGCCCTCGGCGTCGCCCATGTCGGAGATCATCACGCCGCCTATGCTGTCGGCCTCGGTCGTCTGGGGCGCCAGGGCGGCGATGAAGCCGGTCTTCACGTCGGACGTCGCGTGGGCGGCGACGCCCTGCGCCAGCTCGATCTTCTGCTCGCGGTTGTCATAGGCGTTGTAGACGCGCTCCAACTGGGCGGCGTCCAGCGAGCCGCCCAGCGTCGCGTGCAGGTCGCGGCGCTCGTCCACGTTCAGCCCGCCGCCCATGCCGAGGAAGCCGGAGTTGTCGAGCTCGTCCGTCCACTTGTTCAGCTCGGCGTCGGACAGTTCGGAGACGACGGCGTTGCGCTCCTGCGCCGTCAGGCCGTTCAGCGTGGTGCTGATGTCCCGAAGGTCGCCTTGGGAGACGTCGTTGAAGAAGCCTTCGTTCAGACGGTCGCGGATCGTGTCCAGCGCCTGATCGACCCGGCTGGTCGAAGGCGATCCGGCGACGGGGCCGCTGACGGGCGAGGCCAGGACGCGGGTGTCGACGGACGGCGAAAGAGGCGTGACGGTCATGACCGGCTCCTGCACGATGCGAGCGAATACTGGGGCGAGGCTATGGCCGGGATGGCGGCGGCATAAGCTGGGGGCGTCCTTAGCTAGGGACATCCCCTATGCCGGGCCGCCTGCGAACGACGTCGCTAGGGAAAGCCCCAGATTTCAGACGCGCGAAGAGACGCCAAACTGGCCTGACGGATCACCGCGTCTCTTGGAGCCGACCCATGTCTCTCGCCGCTTCCTCCGCCACCAGCCTGTCCGCCGCCGCCGCCGGGGCGCGCGACGCCGCGCCCGCCCACACGGTCCGGGCGGGCGAGACCCTGTCCGGGATCGCCGAACGCTATGGCGTCAGCGTAGGCGACCTGTTGGCGGCGAACCGCCAGATCACCAATCCGAACGTGATCCATCCCGGCCAGACCGTGACGCTGCCGGTCGGCGCGGGGGAGGGGCGAGACGCGACGCCGGCCGAGGCGACGGTCTTTCATACGGTGCGCGGCGGCGACACCCTGTCGGGCATCGCCCAGCAATACGGGATGAGCTGGCGCGAGCTGGCGGCCGACAACGGCATCGCCAATCCATCGCTGATTCAGGTCGGCCAGCAGATCCGTCTGAATGGCGCGGCGCCCGAGACGGCGACGCCGGTCCAGTCGACGCCCGTTTCCGAACCCGCCGCTGAAGCGACGCCCGCGACGGAGCAGGAAGGCGTCAGTCCGGACCTGGGCGCCCTGTCGGCGCGCTATGAAACGGGCGGGCGCGGTCCCGGCACGGTGTCGTCCGGTTCGGGCGATCCGGGCGGCGTATCCTACGGCTCCTATCAGCTGGCGGTGAACCGCAACCGACCGCAGGAGTTCCTGGCCGCCGACGGGGCGCGCTGGGCCGATGAGTTCGGCGGGGCGGCGGCGGGCACGCGCGCCTTCTCCGACACCTGGCGCGCCATCGCCGCGCGCGAGCCGGAAGCCTTCCAGGCCGCGCAGCACGCCTTCATCGAACGCACCCACTATGACGTGCAGTCCGCCCGGATCGAGAATGCGGGCCTGGACATCTCCAACCGCTCGCACGCGCTTCAGGACGTGGTGTGGTCGACCTCGGTCCATCACGGCCCGAACACGGCGGTCGTCACCCGCGCCATGGCGGCGGTCGAGCGCCAGGGGATCGACGCCTCCAGCGCCGACTATGATCGCGCGCTGATCAACGCCGTCTATGACGAGCGCGGCCGCCGCGACGGCAACGGCGAACTGGCCTATTTCTCCAGCTCGCGCGCCGATGTTCAGGCGGGGGTCGCCCAGCGGTTCGAGGACGAGCGCCGCGACGCCCTGAACATGCTGGACGGCCGCTGAGCGCATGACTGAATCCAGCGCCATCTCCGGCGCGAACGGCGCCTCGGCGGTCTCCGCCGGGGCGTCGTTTGTCGAGAGCCGCGCATTGGCCGTCGGCGCCGCCGTTCAGGCGATGGCCGAGCTGGCTGGCGCGGTCCTGCCCGATCCGGCGGACAGTCTGGACCGAGGCGTGGCGCTTTCCCAGGTCTGGGCCGAGCTGGGCCAGCAGGGCGGGGCGGTGGTCGGCGGCGACATGCGCGTGCTGGCCGCCCAGACCGGCCAGGCGGTCGCGGCGCGGCTGAGCGCCGTCTCTCCGATCGAGACGGGCCGCATCGACCGCGCCCTGACCGACTTCGTGCGCGCGGTTCAGGATCACGCCCGCGCGACGCCGCACCTGACCGCGCCCGCCGTGGTCGAGCCCATGCTGCGCGCCCTGGCGGCGGGCCTGGCGCGCGAGGACGGCCCCGTCGCCGCCCGCGACAGCGCCGTCGAACAGTTCGCCCGCATGGTGGACGCCGCGACCGACGCCCTGAACCGACGCTGAGCTCAAAGCTGTTCTGACGAAGAAAAACCCCGCGGACCGAAGTCCGCGGGGTTCCGCGCTGAACCGCAGGTAAGTTCAGCGCGTCGGCGTTGGGCCGAGGGCGACGCGCGGGCTGCCGGGCTCGCTGGTTTCAGAGGCGCCGCCCAGGGCTTCGGCCAATCCGCTCAACACGCCGGTCAGCAGCCAGGCGCCCAGCACGCCGCGCAAGGCGTCGCTGAAAGCCTGAAGCGCCTCGGGCAGGCCGGCGTTGCCGATCTTGGTCAGGTTGAAGTCTTCCTGGCTGACGGCGTCGCCGGTGATGCCGCTGGTCCAGCCCGATCCGGCGGCGTCGTTCTCGCGGATGGTCAGGCCGTCGCGATAGGCGGCGTCGATGGCGTAGCCGTTGTTGCTCATGCTGATGTTCAGGTCGCCCAGCCGGTTCTGGCTGACGCCGTCGATGATCATGGCCTGGTCGCCGCGCGTGATGACCAACTGGCTGGTGACGGTGGCGTTGGGATTGTTGCCGAAGGGCTCGGTGTTGACGGTGATCTTGGTGCCGTTCTCGAGCTCCAGGGTCATGGTGTCCCAGAAGTCGCCGACGTGCTGGCCGTTGTAGTTGAAGTGCGGGTCGCCCCAGATCTGGGTGACGTTGCCGTCGGCGTCGCGCACCACGAACTCGGAGTTGGCCTCGTTGATCTCCAGCGTATAGCCGTCGCCCAGGTCCACCGTGGCCTTGCCGTCCTGGGGCATGGAGGCCGAAAAGGCGGGGGCGGCGGGCTGGAAGGCGCCGTTGAGCATCACGCCCAGCTGGAAGCCCATCTGGGCGAAGTTGGCCGCCGTGGCCATGCGGTCGGCGACCGCGCCGAGCACGAGAGTCCCGACGGCGTTGGAGAAGGCGGTGTTGATGCTGGTCATCGTGTAGCCCCGAGGTTGATCTTGCTGACCGGCATCGGACCATGCGCGGGCGGGGCTTCACAGTCGGGACGGTCCCCATCAGGGACGACCCTAGCTTCCTAGCTTGAGCGCCGTCCCATCGCCTTCAACACCTCCAGAACCGTGTCGTGGCGGCCCATGATCTCGTTCAGCAGGGTCTGCACCAGGCCAGTCATCATGATCAGGATGATCAGGGTCGCCAGCCACGCCTTGATCGACAGCGACAGGGAGAAGACGTTTAGCTGCGGCGCATAGCGGTTGACCAGGCCCAGGGCGCCGTCGGTGACGAACAGCACCACCAGAACCGGCGAGGCGAACAGCACGGCCAGGGTCATCAGCCGTGTGAACTCGCCCTCGAACAGGCTGAGGCTGCTCATGGTCAGCACCGGCGTCAGGCTGCCGATGGGCCAGATGACGAAACTGTCCAGTATGGTGCCGACCAACAGCAGCAGGCCGCCCGAGAACATGAAGACGAAGTTGGCCAGCCGTCCCAGAAACTCGCCGTTCAGCGAGGTCTGATGGCCGCTGAGCGGGTCCACCACCTGAGCCATGGTGGCGCCGACCTTGGTGTCGATGATCTGGCCGGCGGCCTCGAACGCCCACAGCATGGTGGCGAAGAAGAAGCCGATGACCACTCCGACCAGGGCCTCCTTGCCGAACAGCAGAATCCACTGGACCGTCGGCATGGTCATCTGGGCCACCTGCGGCTGCATGGTCAGCACCGCCAAGCCGAACACCAGGAAGATGGAGTTACGGACCATCGCCGGAACCGTCTGCGGCGACAGCAGCGGCATCAGCAGGAAGGTCGTCGCCACCCGCGTGGTCGACACCGCCACCAGGATGGCGTTGTCGAACAGACTGTCCAGACCTTCGAACACCTAGCGGCGCACCAGGGCCGGAAACTCGGTGAAGATGCGGTCGCTGAACTGATACAGCGAGCCGCCGATCAGCGCCGCCGTGGCGAACAGGGTCAGCACGATGGCGAAGAATTTGGCCGTGTACTGCAGGGTTTGTTCCTGAAGCTGCGTCGCCGACTGGATCACCGCCACGATCAGGCCGACGATGGAGGCGGCGATGATCGGCGGGGCCGACAGGAACAGGACGAGCCAGAGCGCCTGATTGACGAGCTCGATAGCCTGGGCGTTCATCATGGGGCGCTCTCCTAGACGTAACTGAGCACAAGGCCGTGGGACAACTTCACCCACCCGTCGATCAGCACGAACAACAGCAGCTTGAACGGCAGGGAGACGGTGGTCGGCGACAGCATCATCATCCCCATCGCCAGCAATATGTTGGACACCACAAGGTCTATGATCAGGAAGGGCAGGAAGATCAGGAAGCCGATCTGGAACGCCGTCGCCAGCTCCGACACGGTGAAGGCGGGCACGACGACCAGGAAGTCCCGCGCGGTGATCTCGGCGCGTTTTTCAGGGGTGGAGATGCGCTGGGCGGTGCGCAGGAAGAAGGCGCGCTCGCGTTCCGACGAGTGCTTGATCAGGAAGTCGCGCAGCGGCTCCTTGGCGTTGTCGGCATAGGCGAACAATTGCTGGGTGTCGCTGAGGGCGGCGGTGGGCGGCATGTGGTTGGTGGCCTCGGCCATGCGCTGGCCGACCGGGAACATGACGTAGAGCGTCAGGATCAGCGCCATGCCGTTCAGCACGATGTTCGGCGGCACCTGCTGCAGGCCCAGGGCGTTGCGCAGCAGGGACAGCACCACCACGATCTTGGTGAAGGACGTCACCATCACCGCCACGAAGGGCGCGAGCGCCAGCAGGATGACGGTGACGAGCGCCGATCCCGGCGAGAACTGGGACAGGTCCATGTCAGACGGCCTCCTTCGGGTCGGCGACGGCGTCGATCAGCACGGCGTAGGCCTCGCCCAGGGACACCAGGCGGCCGCGCGCGAAGGCCTGGCCAGCGCTGCGCAGGGTGACGCGCATTTCGGCGTCCAGTCCGGTCAGGGGCAGGACGGCGCCGGGGCGCAGCTCGGTCAGGGTCTTCAACGGCGCGGCGGTCTCGCCCAGGTCGACCGTCACGGCGATCGGCGTGTCGGCCCCTGGCGTCAGTCCGTGCTCGTCTTCGGCAGGCGGGGCGGCGGCCTCGGTCATGCGGCTTTCCTTGCGTTGATGGGTGAAGTTTCGGGATGCGGGGGCGAACAGGCCGACGGCTGTCCCGCCGGGAATCGACAGGCGCGCGGTCCAGGCCCCGGCCAGAGCGGGGATCAGCAGCAGGTCGCCCGTGTGCAGGCTCGACAGATCGTCGGGCGACAGGCGCGGCCCCTCGATGAGCAGGCGGATCGGCAGGGGCAGGTTCAACCCCGACGCCTGATCGCCGACACGGCGCAGGCGCAGGGCCAATGCGGGCGGCAGGGACAGGCGCGCCTCATGCAAAGTGCGCTCGCCGTCGCTGAGGCGGACCTCGACGTGCGCCGCATCGAACGTGTCGGAACGCACGCCGACGGGCGTCAGCGCCTCGGCGCCTGCGTCTTCCAGCGCCGCCAGCAGCGGCTCCAGCGTCGAGACGGCGGCCAGCAGGGCGGCGTGGTCGCCATTCTCGAAGGCCGCGCCGTCGATCGTCAGGGGCGCGACGCGGACGGGGCCGTGCGGCGTGGCGAAGGCGACCTGCTCTCCGACGAAGGTCTCGTCGTGATCGGGGATCAGAACGCTGACGCGCAGCCCGTCCAGCGTCAGGCCGTCCAGGGCGGCGACGACGGCGGCGCGGGCGCGCACGGTCGGCTCGTCCAGCCGGGGCGGTCGCGCGGGCGCGAGCGAGGAGGGCAGGGCGTCCAGGGCCACGCTCACGCCTCCTCGACCTGGCCGGACACCGCCATGCGTACCAGATGGGTCAGGGTCGGCGCCTCCATCTTGGTCATGATGCGGGCGCGGTGCAGTTCGACCGTCTTGGGGCTGATGCCCAGGTCATAGGCGATGACCTTGTTGTAGGAACCGGCCACGACCAGATTCATGACCTCGCGCTCGCGCGCGGTCAGGCGAGACAATCTTTCCTGATAGGCGAGAGACAGCGGAGAAGCGTTTGTTTCGTCTTCTGTTTCCGGTTGTGTAGTGCGGAAGGCCAGGGCGATGGCCTCTTCCAGCGCCTTCTCCTGAAAGGGCTTCTCCAGGAAGGTGACGGCGCCGCGCCGCATGGCCTCGACCGCCAGGGGCACGTCGCCGTGCCCGGTCATGAAGATCACCGGCTGATCCAGCCCGCGCTCGCGCGCCGCCTCCATCAGCTCCAGCCCCGACATCCCCGGCATTCGCACGTCCAGCAGGAAGCAGGCGGGTTCGGCCGGGCGCTCAGTCATGGCCTCTAAGAAGGCGGCGGGCTCTTCCCAGCACTCGACCTCATAGCCCAGGCTTTCCAGCCACCAGGCGGCGGACTGGCGGAACTCGGCGTGGTCGTCGACCAGGCAGATGCGGCCGGACGGCCCGTCAGCCGGTGTTGCGACGGCGCTCATGGGCGGGCCTCCTCGGTCGGGGTTTCGGCCGCGGCCAGCGGCAGGGCGATGTGAAAGACGCTGCCGCCCGTCTCGCCGGGCGTGAACCACAGGCGGCCGCGGTGCAGTTCGATGATCGAGCGGCAGATGCCCAGGCCGACGCCCATGCCGCCGCTGCGGGTGCTGAAGAAGGGCGAGAAGACGCGGGCGCTCGCCTCTTCCGGCACGCCCGGCCCGGTGTCGGTCAGGGTCAGTTCGATCTGGCGCGCGTCCAGGCTGTGGCGCGCCTCTATGGTCAGTTCGCGCCGGGGCAGGTCGACGCCGCGCATGGCGTCCAGGGCGTTGCGCGCCAGGTTGACCAGCACCTGCTGGATCATGACCGGATCGCCCAGAACGGCGGGCAGGTCCGGCGGCGTGGCGGCGCGCGCCGTCACCCGGTCGCGGGTGATCTCCCAGTCCAGCAGGTCCAGGGTGTTACGGGCCAGCCGCGCCAGATCCAGCCGCTGCACCTGGGGCTGGCGCTGATCGACGAAGGTGCGGACGCGCTGGATCACGCCCGAGGCGTAGAGGGCCTGCTCGGTCGCGCGGTCCAGGGCTTCGGCGCCGGTCTCGAGCGTCAGGGCACCGCGTTGCAGCCGCGCCTTCAGCCCGCGCAGGATGTTGGCGATGGAGCCGATCGGCTGGTTCAGCTCATGGGCGATCATGGTGGCCATCTCGCCGACCGACAGCACGCGCGAGGTGGTCAGCAGCTCCTCGCGGTCGGCCAGGTGACGCTGCTGGGCCTCCTGACGCTCGGCGGCGTCGGACAGCTCCAGGAAAACCAGGCCGTCGGACAGGGCCAGACGGACGTCATGCACCCGGCGGCCGCCCGGCTGGACGATCAGGGCGTCCGAGGCGCCCTCGCGCCGCGCCGCCGCGATCGCCTCGGACAGGCCGGGCAGGCGGGCTTCGACGGCCGACAGGGCCTCGCCCTCGCGCCATTCGGGAAAGGCGGCGAGGAAGGCGGGGGAGCGCCACGTCAGGCCGCGCGCGTCAAAGGCGGCAGCGCAGATGTTCAGCGCCGACAGGGCGGCGTCGGTCCATTGCGGCGCGTCGAGCGGGCGAAGGGCGGCGGTCATTGGCGCGCCTCCGGGCCGCAGGCGGCTAGGGAAGTCCCGAATGGCGGGGGCGCGCCGATGCGCCTAGATTGACGGTCTAGCGTGGAGCGTTCCACGTCGAGGAGACCGCCATGACCACGATCCGCACCGACAACGCGCCCCTGTCCGGCGTCTGGTCGCGCGATCTGTCGGCCTCGACGCCGCTGGGCGCCGAGGCGCGGGCTCACGATCGCGGCGGCCAGGCTTTCGGCGATTTCACCGCCTTCGCGGGCGACGATGTGCGCGTGCGGGTGTCGGATCGACTGGACATGGACGCGGCCGCTCGCGCCATCGCCGATCATCTGACCGAAACCCGCGACAACGGCTTCGGCTGAGGCTATGCCTCGGTCATCGTGACCGATCTCGTTCTCAAGGCTGAACCCGACTGGGCCGGCGCGGCCCAGGCTCTGATCGACGGCCTGCATGGCCAGTCGACGCCCGATGCGCGCGTCACCGTACTGCAGCGCGTCTGCGACGGTCTGGGCGAGGCCCTCTATCCCGGCTTCGTCAAGCTGCTGGCCGCCGTAGCACGCTTCGGCGACGAGGAGGCGCGGAGGCTGGCCGCCGACGCCCTGGCACGGGCCCTGACGACTGATCGTCTGCCCGCCACGCGCCTGCCGGCCTGGGGCGCGGCGGCCTTTTCGAGCCTGTCCGGTCCCGGCGGGGGGTTGATGACCAACGCCCGCAGCGTGGGGCCGCTGGAATTCCTGTGCGTCTGGCTGACCCGCGACGTGGTGGGCCAGCCGCTGGAGGATGAGGCGTTCGAGCGCGCGGCCGCCCTGGTCCTGACCCTGATCCAGACCTCGCCCGAGGCGGCGCGCCTCTATGCCGGAAAGCTGGCGGCCGACGCCGACAACCCGACCGAGGGGCTGCACAATCGCCAGAGCCGCCGCCTGGTGCGGCTGACCGCCGAGGGGCTGGCGGCGGGTCGTGCTCCCGCTGAGACGGCGCGCGCCGTGCTGGACGCCGCCCGCGCCGATCGCGACCAGGGCCGCTGGGATTTCACGCCGCGCTGAGATCATGGCTCACCGCACCCCGTCCGGCGGGCGATGCTCGCTGTCGGGATCGGCGGGGGCGACGCGCACCTCGGACACGGCCACGCCGCGCGCCTCCAGCCGACGGCGCATCAGCTCCAGCGCGCGCTCCAGCTCGGGCGTCGGCCGCTGGTGGGCGGCCAGTTGCAGCGTCAGGCCGCCGTCGGCCAGCCGCATGACCCCGAACCCGGCCAGGGCCAGGGTCCGGTCGGTGAACTGCACCTGCATGCCCTTGGCGGCGTCGGCCTGGGCCGCCAGCCACGCCTTCTCCATCATCGACGCCATGGCTTCGACGTCGCCGGTGAAGCCCGCCGCTGCGGCGGGACCGCCCTGGACGGCGTTCAGGCCGGTCGCCCCCGCAATGTTCAACTGACCCTCGGCCTTGTCCGCCTTGTCGTCGGCCTTGGCCTCTTCGCGCCGCGCGTCGTCGGGGCGGTCGCGGACGGGTTCGGCGTCTTCGTCGCGGCGGGCGAAGCGGGGCTGGCGCTCGCCGGCTTCGAGCGCATGGCGGCGCGCAGCGGCCTGGTCCAGGGCCGCCTCGAAGGCGCCGCCGCTCCAGGCCGAGGGGGCGGGGCTGGCCGACCGCGCGGAAGGCGCGGGCCGGGCGGGGGCGGAGTTGTTCACGGCGTCGGCCATCAGGCGCGGCCTCCCATAAGCAGTTGCAGGCGCGGGCGGCCCCGTTCCTCGAAATCGAGCTGTTCCTGATCCTCGCGACGCCCGGCTCGCTGGGCCACGGCGCGGCGCAGTTGGCCGTCGACGGCGTCGTGGCGGGCCGTGGCGCGCATCAGGGCGCGAAGAGCCTGGTCCCGTTCAGCCTGGGCGGTCTCGACCGCCCGCTGGTCCTCGGCGCGGGCCTCTGTCTCGGCTTCACGACGGTCGACGATCAGGCCGCGTCGCGACAGGGCGCCTTCGATCAGGCGCGCGTCGCCGCCCGCGCCCGAGGCGAACCATTCATCCAGAGTCTCGATGTGGCGGCCCAGGGCGGCGATGGACTCCTCGCGCGCCTGCAACGCCGCCTGCGTCCGCGCCAGGGCGTCCTGGGCGACGGCGACCAGGCGGCGCGCGGCCTCGACCCTCTGCGCCCGCAGTGGGGCCAGGCGCCGCAGCAGGGTGATGCGGTCGCGCCCGCTCATGACGCCGCCTCGGTCAGCTGAGCCAGGGCCGCTTCGGCCGCGACGCCTTCATGCGCGCCCTGCTGCAATAGGGCGCGAAGGGCGGGCATCCGCTGCACGGCTTCGTCGGCCAGGGGATCGCCGCCGGGCTTGTACTCGCCGATCTGCAGCAGGAACTCGATCTCGGCGTATTTGGCCAGCCAGGCGCGGACCTTGCCTGCCGCCGCCTGATGCTCGGGCGAGGTCACGCGGGGGAAGACGCGGCTCAGGCTCGTCAGCGGGTCGATGGCCGGATAGTGGTTCGCCTGCGCCAGCTTGCGCGACAGATAGACGTGGCCGTCCAGGATGGAGCGGACCTCCTCGCCGATCGGGTCGCCGCCTTCCTCGTCCTCGATCAGCACGGTGTAGAAGGCGGTGATGGAGCCGCCCTCGATCGCGCCCGCCCGCTCGAACAGCCGGGGCAGTTCGGCGAAGACCGACGGCGGAAAGCCGCGCCGCACGGCCGGTTCGCCGACCGACAGGCCGATCTCGCGCAGCGCGCGCGCGAAGCGGGTGACGGAGTCCATCTGCAGCATGACGCGCAGGCCCTGGGCGCGGAACCCCTCGGCGATGGCGGTGGCGGCGTGGGCGGCGCGGACGCGCTCCATCGCCGGGCGGTCGGAAGTGGCGACCACCACGACCGAGCGGGCCAGGCCTTCCGGCCCCAGGCTGTCGTCGAGAAACTCGCGCACCTCGCGTCCCCGCTCGCCGATCAGGGCGATGACGTTGACGTCGGCGGCGCAGTGGCGGGCGAACATTCCCATCAGCGTCGACTTGCCGCCGCCCGCCATGGCGAAGACGCCGACCCTCTGTCCCACGCCGACGCTCAGCAGCGTATCGACCGCGCGCACGCCGGTCGGGAACAGGGCGCTGATCGGCGGTCGGGCCAGCGGATTGGGCGCGTCGGCATAGACGTCGCGCCGGGCAATCGGCCCGGCGATGGGGCCCAGGCCGTCCAGCGGGCGGCCGAAGGCGTCGATGACCCGGCCCAGCAGGCCGGGGCCGCTGGGGACTTCGGTCCGGTCGTCGGCGGCGATGACTTCGGCTTCGGGACCGAGGCCGTTCAGGCTGGTCAGGGGTGTCAATATGGCTGCGCCGTCGCTCAGGCCCACGACCTCGGCCTTGACCACGGGGCCGCCGGCGGGGTCGCGGATCTCGACCTGCTGGCCGATGCGGGCGTTCAGTCCCGTGGCGCGCACCGTGGTGCCGAAGGCCTGAACGACCCGCCCGCGCCGGTCCAGGGTGCGGGCGCGGCGCAGGGCGTCGTGCAGGCGCAGTTCGACGGCGTCGTGGCTCATGCGGCGCGCCCCCTCTCAAAGGCGCGCTCCAGGGCGGCGAGCTGGACTTCAAGTCCGGCGTGGCTGCGTCCGGCGGCGGTTTCGATGACGCAGTCGCCGGGGGCCAGGGCGTCGTCAGGGCGCACCTCGATCGCCGCGCCGATGGGCCACAGCCGGGTCGAGACGGCGCCGACGCCGTCGGGCGCGACGTGAACCACGACCGGCGCCTCGGGCAGGACGTCCTTCACCGCCCGCTCGGCCAGGGCCGCCAGCACGGCCTCGGGCGCCAGTTCGGCGGCGATGCGGCGCACCACGTCCAGCGCGAGGCGGCCGGCGGTTTCACGCAGGCGCTCGCGTTCGGCCTCCATCTCGCGGTGCAGGCGGGCGGCGCGTTCGGCCACGTCGCGCGCGGCGGCGGTCAGCCCGGCGTCATAGCCGGCGGCGTAGCCGTCGGCGCGACCCGCCTCGCCCTCGGCGGCGCGATGGGCTTCGACCTCGGCCAGCCGCGCCTGGGCCTGGGCCAGAAGGTCGATGGCCGTTTCGACGACGACGCGTTCCTTGCGGCGAATGACGGGGCGGTCGGTCAGCAGGGCCGCGTCGGGTGCGGCGGCGATCAAGTGAAAACTCATGCGGCGATCCCGCGGATTGTCAGGGCCAGACGGCGCGCGGCCTGGGCCTGGTCGGCGTCGAGGCGCAGCAGGGGCGGGGCCAGGCCGTCGGCCAGCCGCCGGGCCGTCTCGCCTGACAGACCGGCCAGCAGGGCGGCGGCGCCCAGACCTTCCAGCGCCTCGGCGTCCAGCGAGCCGACCGGCGGCGTCTCGGGCCGCTGGGCGGGCGGCAGGGCCAGGACGGCGTCCAGCGCGCTCTCGCCGATGCTGCGTCCGACGACGCCGAGCATCCGTCCGTCGATGCTGGCCGCCAGCCGCTCGGCCAGCAGCACGGCGCCGCAGGTCGCGGCCAGGCGGCGGCGCTCGTTCAGGGGCAGGGCCGACCAGGCGGGCGCCTTCAGGATGGCGGCGTAGTCCATCGGCCCGCGCGGCGGCGTCAGGCGGCGTGCCAAGGCGCGAGCGCGCGGCGAGCGCGCGGCGTCATCCGCGCCGTCGAGGGCGCGGGCTCGGCGCCACAGGGCGGCGCGTTCGGTCCTGGCGGCGTCCGGCGTCAAGCCTCGCCTCGCTTGGCGTCTGCCTTGGCGCGCGGCTTGGGTCGCCGATAGAGGCCGTAGATGCCCAGTCCCGCCGCGCCCAGGATCAGCACGCCCAGCGGCAGGCTGAGCTGGGTGACGGCCGGCGCCTGCGGCTGGGTCAGGACTTCGGACGCTGGGAAGGCGACGACCGTGACCTTGTCGTAGGGCAGGCCCTCGATCGAGTTGACCACCAGGGCCTTGATCGAGCCGGTCTGGGCCGAGATGTCGTAGTCGGGACGATGCTTGATGAAGACCGAGGCGGAGGAGGGCGGCTTCTCCTGCGCCAGGGGATCGCTTTCCGGCACGGCGATGTGGACGCGCGCCTGCACCACGCCGTCGATGGAGGAGATGGTCTGACCCAGCTCCTGCTGCAGCGCGTACATCATGCGCATGCGCTGCTCCATCGGCGAGGAGACGAAGCCCTCCTTCTGGAAGACCTCGCCCATGCTGGCGAAGTTCTGGCGCGGATAGCCCCGGTCGTGCAGCAGGGCGACCGCGCGGGAGAAGTCGCCGCGATCCGCCTTCAGCACCCAGTTGTCGCCGTCGCGGGTCTTGGAAGCGTCCAGCCCCTGAGCCTTGAGCACGGCGACCATCTCATTGGCGTCGCGTTCCGTCAGGCCGCCGTAAAGCTCCTGCTGGCCGCAGGCGGCGAGCAGGAGGGCCGCGCCCGCGAGGGCGGCGAGCGATCGGATTCGCATGACCGCCTCCCTCAGGACTGTTGCCGGAACAGCTGCTGCAGGCCGTCCGAGGTGCGGTTGGCCATGTTGGAGGTGAGCTGGCAGTTGAACATGAACTCGTGCGCGCGGACGGTCATCATGACCATTTCGCCCGGCGTCATGCCGCCGGCCTTGCCCTCGGCGGCCTGGGCCAGGGCGGCGAGGTCCGAGGCCTGACCGTTCACCTGCTCCAGGGCGCCCATCATGGTCTTCATGACGCCGTTGGGCTCGGTCGGGGCGGCCGGAGCCGACAGGGGCGTGACGTGCAGCAGGTTCTGGAACTGCACCGCCTGGCTGAGGGTGGCGTTGTAGGCGACGTCGATCTGCTGTGTCTGGGGTTGCAGCATTTCGGGCGGTATGGCCGCTGCGGCGGCCGAGGCTTCGAAGGACATGGGCCCCTCCTGTTGAAATGAAGGGCTCAGTTCTTGCGAGCCATGGTCTCCAGCGCCTTGCCGACGGAGTCGGTCGAGGTGGAGGAGGAGTTGGCCATGAAGTTCATGCGCATCGACTCGGCGGTCAGCATGGCCATGGTCGAGGGCTTGTCCTCGCCGCCCGGTCCGATCTGCTCGGACAGTTCGACGATGCGGCCGGCCTGGGCGTCCAGGGTTTGACCCCACGAATGGGCCATGGCCTCGAACCAGGAGCCGGGGCGGGCCTTGTCGCGCTCGCTGTTCAGGCCGGGCGAGACGGCCAGCATGCCGAGGCCGTTCAGACTTTGGGATGACATGGGTATTCTCCTTTTGGGCTGGGGTCAGAAGTTGAGTTCGGAACGGGAGCCGTTGCGTTCGACCAGGACGCGGGTGTCCTCGATCGAGACGATGCGGTGGCCGGTCGGCAGGACGGCGCCGGGGAAGTAGCGGGCGCCGTCGGCGGTGGTGACGTGGCCGCGCTCGCCGCCGATCACCGACACCACCCGCTTGCCGCCGCCCTGCTGAATGTCTTCGAAGCGACCGCCCTCGTCGGCGCCGGGCAGCATGCTGACGTCGATGCGGCGCAGGCCCTTGATCTCGCCCATGGCTAGACGCTCCAGGCGGGCGGCTTCGTCCGGGTCGCTGCCGGTGACGTCCAGCCGCACCATGCCTGCGCCGACCGAGCGCGCGGCTGCCTTCACGCCGTTGGCGAGATAGAGCTCCTCGACCTGACGGGCGATGCCGTCGTGGGTCTGAAGCTCCAGGCGCGGGCGCCATTCGCGGACGGCCAGGATGCGTTGCAGGCGCACGCGCTCGGCGTCCGAGGCCAGCATTCCCTCGATGCGCAGATCGCCCGCCTCGGTCTTGGTGACGACCAGCTTGTCGAAGCCTTCCTCCGACAGGACGGCCTGGACCTTGGCGGGCTTGGGCTGCGACTTGGGCCAGGCCGGGACGCCCGTGCTGATGGCGAACAGGGCTGAGACGGTGATGACGGCGATCAGCAGAACCGGAACGAACTTGGCCGAGCGCGACACCAGGGCGTTGGTGTTGTTCAGCAGATATTGCCAGTTGCGGCCGTCGTCGGCCGGGGCGTCGTCCTCATCGCTGTCGTCGTCCGGCAAGGGGCGGGCGGCGGCTAGGATGCGCTCAGCCTCGTTCCAGCGCGGGCTCTCGGCCTCGCCGATGGCGACGGCGTTGTCGCCGATCAGCAGCGGCAGATAGAGGGGCAGGATGGCCTGGGCTGGGGCGGCCAGCTCATGCCCCAACAAAGTCACGGAACCGGACGTCAGGTCCAGGTCGGCGGCGTCCGCTCGCGCCTTCAACGTCAGCCGCACCCCCTCGGCGCTGGCGTCGCGCAGGACGATGTCGGCGTCGAGGTCATGGCCGACGGCGATGACGCGGCCGCGCTCCAACGGCGCCGAGGCGCCGCGCACGCGCCCGGCCAGGACGCGAAGGACCAGGCTTTCGGTCTCGGGTGCGGCGACGGCGTCGGCAGGCATGGCGGATCAGTCCTTGGCCGGTTCATAGGGGGTGAAGCCGGGCGGCGGCGCTTCGCGCACGGCGACGACCGGCGTGGCGGCCGGGGCGGGCAGAGGGTCGTTCGGCGCCGACCCCTGATTGAAGCCCATGCGCGATCCGCCCTTGGGCAGGGCCGGGGCGGCGGGCAGGGGCTGGGTCTCGGGCGAGCCGGGAATGGCGCCGAAGTCCAGACGCGGCGCGGGCGCTTCCTCGCCGATGGACGCCAGGCGGGGCGTGATCAGGAACAGGCGCTCGATCCGGCCCGTCGAACGCTCCGAACGACGGAACAGCAGGCCCACCGCCGGGATGTCGCCCAGCACCGGCACCTTGGTCACGGCGTTGACGTCCTGCTGCACCACCATGCCGCCCAGCAGCAGGCTCTGCCCTTCCAGGATCATGGCCTGGGTGTTCAGGGCCGCGCGCTGGACGACCGGGATGTCGTCGACGTCGGCGTCGGTCAGGGAGCCGTCCTCGATCTGGATCTGCATCCGGATACGGGTCTGGTTCTGGTCGCGCAGGACGTGCGGCGTGACCTTCAGCGTGGTCCCGGCGGTGACGTTGTAGAGGTCGACGTCCCGCTCGCCTTCCAGGCCGACGTAGAAGCTGCGGGTGTTCTCGAACAGGGCCTGGACGTTCGACAGGGTGACGATCTGCGGCCGCGAGACGATGCGGGCGACGCCTTCATCCTCCATCGCCGTGATGCGCGAGACGAAGTAGTCGCCGTTGCCGATGATGGTGGAGATGGCCAGGCCGTTGTTGCGCGGGGTTATGTCCTGGCCCCGGCGCAGGCGTTCGTCGTTGCGCGTGCCGTCGCCGAACAGGATGCCGCCGCGACCGTCGTCGAAGCGCCAGCTGATGCCCAGCTGACGCGCGCGGGTCGTGTCGATGTCGATGATGGTGGCCTGGATTTCGAGAAGCTGCGGCTCCTTGTCCAGGGCGGCGATCAGCGCCTCATAGGCCCCCATGCGCTCGGCCGTATCGCGCACGATGACGGCGTTCAGGCGCGTGTCGGCCTGGATGCGCGCATGCTGGACCGGCGCGCCGCCCGCCATCTGTTCGTCTGCCAGCGCCAGACCCAGCGTGTCCGGCGTCGGGGTGAAGCCGCCGTCGACATAGCTGGCGTCCATCAGGCCGTTCTGCGCCGCGCCTTGCGAGGCCAGACCCTGACCGCGCAGGCCCCCGACGCGCGGCGAGCGGCGGGTCTCGATGCGCCGGGCGACGGCGCCTTTCGGGTCGTTGCTGACCATGGCGCGCAGGATGGAGGCGACGCCCGGAATGGTGACTTCGCTCTGGGCCGTCTCGAAGGTCACGTCATCGGCCCAGGCGTAGCGCAGGGTGAAGACGCGGTATTCGTAGGTCGGCTGGGCGGCTTCGGCCCGAGCGCCGGGGCCGGCCCGGGCGATCTCGTCGATCTGCTGGATGAAGCGGCGGGTGCCGTTGGCGACCAACATCTGCCCGGCGGGCTGCAGGGTGTTGCGGCTGTCCAGCAGGCCCATTTCCTGCGCCGTGGCGCGCACGCGGCGCAGCATCTGCGGCGAGGCGGGGATCGACTGGCTGGTCAGTTCGGAGGTCTGATAGATGTAGACCGCCCCGCCGTCATAATAGGCCACCAGGTCGAAGGCGTCCGCCACCTGGCTGAAGATGGTCGAAGCCGGGCCGCTGAAGGCGCCGTTCACCGTGCCGCGCAGGTTGGGGCTGATGATGACCGGCACGCCCAACTGGCCGAAGAAGCTCTGCAGGAACTGACCCACCGGCTGCTCGCGCGGGGCGATCTGCAGCGTCTGGTTGCCGATCGGCGGATCGCCCGCCGCAGCGGGCGCGGACAGGCCGAGCAGCGTGGCCGCGGAGGCCATGGCCAGGAGGGCGGTCTTGAAGCCTTTGCGGGCGGTCGGCGTCTTGATCGTCATGCAGGGTCCGTCGTTTCAGGCCGCAGCGGCCGTGGAGGCGGGAGGATTGGAGGGGGCGGGAACAGCCGCCGGCGTCGCCGCGTCGAGGTCGGGCAGGGCGACCCGGCCGACGATCTCGAGCTTCAGGCTGGGCAGCAGCTCGTGGAACGACAGGGCGGGCGTGTCGAACAGCTCGGGCTCGACCAGCTTGCGGATGTGACGGCGCAGGTCGATGGCGGCCAGCACGGCGTCGGCCTCCGTGTCGCGCACCGTCTTCTGAACGGCCTCGATGATCTGGCGGGCCATGTCCGGTTCCAGCGCCAACTGCTGACCGGCGCCGCCGACGCGGATGGATTCGCGCAGGTGCTTCTCCAGCGCGGGCTCCAGCACGGCGGCCTTCAGTACGCCGTCGGGGGCGTAGCGGTGGCTGATCTGACGACGCAGGGCCACGCGGGCGAACTCGGTCAGGGCCAGCGGATCCTTCTCGCGCTGACCGGCGTCGGCCAGGGATTCCAGGATGTCGCGCAGGTTGCGCAGCGGCACCTCTTCCTCGGCCAGGCGACGCATGATCTCGGCGATACGGGCCAGGGGCAGGGCGCGCGCGACCTCCTTGACCACCTCGGGATAGCTCTCGCCGGCGCGGTTCAGCAGGGTCGAGGCCTCCTGGATGCCGATGAACATTCCCGCATTGCGCCGCAGCAGGCCGCGCACGCCGGCCAGGGTCGCATCCAGCGCGTCCTCGGCCGGGCCAGGATCGCCCGCGCCCAGGGGCGCCTCGAACGCCATCAGCCGCCAACGGTCCGCCGCCTCGGCCGGGCCGTAGCGCACCGTCACGCGCGGCAGGGCCACGCCCAGCGAGGCCTCGAACTCGTCCAGCAGGGTCTCCAGGGCGGCGGTCAGACGCTCGGGATCGGTCGCGCGCAAGGCGCGGCCGTCGATCTCGAGCAACAGGGGCGTCATGGCGGCGCCTTCGGTCGGGCGCGTCTGGGTCGAGGCGATGGGGCCGTCGGCTTCGGCGGCGGCGCGGCCGGTCAGGGCCTTGACCTTGCGCCCGGCGGATTTGCGCCAGCGCGGCTCGATCATGATGGAGGCGGTCATGGCCGCCGCGCCCAGCAGCAAGAAGACCACGGTCGGAAAGCCTGGCACCAGGGCCAGAAGCCAGCACATCCCGCCCGCGACCAGGAAGACCTTGGGCTGGGCCGACAACTGGCGGTGCATCGAGGCGCCCAGGTGGGCGTCGGTCTCGGAATCGCCGCCGCGCGTCACCAGCAGGCCCGCCGACATAGCCGCCAGCAGGGCCGGGATCTGCATCACCATGCCGTCGCCGATGGTCAGGATGGAGTATTTCTGGACCGCCGCGCCGAAATCCATGCCGTTCTGCAACATGCCCACGGCCAGGCCGCCCAGCAGGTTAATCACGACGATGATGATCCCGGCGATGGCGTCGCCCTTCACGAACTTCATCGCGCCGTCGAGATTGCCGTTCAGCTTGCTCTCCATCTCGAGCAGGCGGCGGCGGCGCTTGGCCTCGTCCTTGTCGATCAGGCCCGAGCGCAGGTCGGAATCGATCGACAGCTGCTTGCCCGGCATGGCGTCCAGGCTGAAGCGGGCGGCGACCTCGGCCACCCGTTCGGCGCCCTTGGCGATGACGATGAACTGCACGACGGTGATGATCAGGAAGACCACCAGGCCGACGACCAGATTGCCGCCCGCCACCATGTTGCCGAAGGTGTTGATGATCGCCCCGGCATGGCCTTCCAGCAGGATCATCCGCGTCGTCGCGATCGACAGCGCTAGCCGGAACAGGGTCGTGATCAGCAGCAGGCTGGGGAAGACCGAGATGTCGACGATCGAGGCGATGTAGATCGACACCAGCAGCATCACCACGCCCGCGCTGATGTTGATGGCCACCAGGGCGTCGATCGCCAGCGACGGCAGGGGCATGATCATCATGGCGATGATGGCCGCCACACCCGCCACCAGGAACAGGTCCGAATAGCGGCCTACGCCTCCGCCGTTGTGGCGCAGGCCCAGCAGTTTCAGCGGGCTGGCGAAGGACATGGACGCGCCTTGTGGCTGCCGGCGGATCAGGCCGAACGGAGATCGTTGAGAGCTATCGGAAGGAGGAACGGCGGGCGGTGAGGAGCTGGTCGTAGCGAGCCATGACCTTGCGGACGTAGTCCTGGGTCTCGCGGTAGGGCGGGATGTTGCGGCCGTAACGCTGCACGGCGCCTTCGCCCGCGTTGTAGGCGGCCAGCACCAGGCGCAGGTCATTGCCGAACAGGCCCTGAAGCGTCTTCAGGTAGCGCGACGCGGCGCGGATATTGGTTTCGGGTTCGTGCAGCCGCATCTCGTCGGCGACGCCGAAGCGGCGGCCGGTGGCGGGCATCACCTGCATCAGACCGCGCGCGCCTACGGGTGAGCGGGCGTTGGGATTGTCGGCGGATTCGACGCTGATGATCGCCTGCAGCAGGGCCGGATCGATGTCGTGCTCGCGCGCCGCCGCGACGATCAGATCGCCGTGCGGCGTCCGGCTGCGATGCGCGCCCGTGCTGATCGTCGGGGAGCGGCGCGTGTAAAAAACAACGGTTTCTGAGGAACCGATCACCTCGGTCGGCGACTGATTGTCATAGATCAGCAGTTGCTGGGCCGCCTGCGCCTCCCGCGGCGCGTGTGTCGAGCAAGGCTCTGATCTGAACGCTCCGCTTCCCAGCGCCATTGAAAACTGGCTGACGGAAGCGGCTGAAGCGACCAGCTGCGATGAGGTAGCGCTGCAGTCTTCCGCAATTGCGGAATGATTCCATACAGTAATTATAAGTATTACTGTGCCTGTTACCGAGCAAAATTGTCTCACTTCGTATTTCGCCCGAAGCTATGTGAATTTCGATCTTGTGTGACAGCGATATTATTGCTCATGAATGTTGTCAACGAAATCGGTAATGAAAATTTTTGCCAGTAGGGTTAACCCTAGCTTGCTTTTTATCTGAAGCGATCAGAGTTCGGATAAAGAATAAGCTTGACCATAAGCTGTGCTGTTTCTGTATTCAGCAAGGCTTGTTTCTCGTGTTTTTTCTAGTTGTTCGATGAGGCGGATCGCAGGTGGCGGAGAAGAACGACGGCGGCGACAAGACAGAGCGGCCGACGCCGAAACGGCTTCAGGACGCGCGCAAGAAGGGCGACGTCGCCAAGAGCAAGGACGTCGGCTCTACCGCCGTGCTGCTGGCCTGGCTGCTGGTCGGCTTGATGCTGGCGGGGGCGGTGTTCGAGAATTTCGCCGCCCTGTTCGACGACGTGTTCCGCGTGATGGATCAGCCGTTCGGCGACGCTTTCGAGCAGGTCGCCTGGTCGGCGGCGCGACGGTTCGTCTATCTGACGGCTCTGTTGCTGCTTCCGGTGGCCCTGTTCGCGTCGCTGATGGAGTTCCTGCAGACCGGGCCGGTCTTCACGCTCGAAAAGATGACGCCCAAGCTGGATCACCTGAACCCCGGCGAGGGGTTGAAGCGGATGTTCAACACCGACAACCTGTTCGAGGTGGCGAAATCGCTGGTGAAGACGGCTCTGCTGCTGGGGCTGGCGGGGCTGATCCTGTTCGGCCAGTTCGATCGCATCCTGCGCCTGTCGGCGGCCCAGCCGGGCGAGGTGCTGGGCGCGTTCGGCGCGGCGGGGTTTCACCTGCTGGGCTGGACCCTGGTGGTCTTCGTCTTCGTCGCCATCCTGGATTCGGCCTATCAGCGCTTCAGCTTCATGAAGCGGCTGCGGATGAGCCGCCGCGACATCCGTCAGGAAGCCAAGGACATGGAGGGCGATCCCACGGTCAAGGCGCGGCGCCGCGAACTGGCCCAGGAATGGGCCCAGTCCAGCGCCGTCGGGTCCGTGCGCGGGGCCGCTGCACTGGTGGTCAATCCGACCCACATCGCCGTGTCCCTGGCCTATGATCCCGGCGAGCACGTGGTGCCGGTGGTGGCGGGCAAGGGCGACGGCCTGATCGCGCGCGCCATGCGCGGCATGGCCGAGCGCGAAGGGGTGCCGATCATCCGCAACGTCCCCCTGGCCCGCGCCCTGCACGAACAGGTGCCGGTCGAGGCCGTGGTGCCCGAGGACATGTTCGCCGCCGTCGCCGAAGTGATCCTGACCGCGCGCCGCCTGCGCGATGAAGCGGCGCGCGGCGAGACGCTCGACCCGGTCGACCTGTCGGACGAAGGCGAAGGACTGGGCGACGCCGCCGGGTCCGAGGACGCTTTCCGCCGCGCGCCCCTCTTTCCCGCCATGCCGGACGACGGCGTGGCTTCCGCCTCGGAGACCCGATGACGCCGCTCGCCTTGCTGATGGACTTCCTGACCGTTCTGGTCGCCCTGGCCCTGGTGCTGGGGCTGGCCTTCTTCTCGATCCGCATGTTGAAGAAGGTTCAGAGCGGCGCTCCCAGCGGCGATGAGATCCGCTTCATTCGCTCGCTGCCGCTGGGAACGCGCGAGCGGGCGACGGTGGTGGTCTGGCGCGACGAGGTGCTGCTGCTGGGCGTCACGGCGGGCGGGATCACCGTTCTGGACCGCCGCGCCCGCACGCCCGAAGAAATCGCTGAGGACGCCGCTCGCGCTGAGGCTGCGCGGGCCCAGACGGCGGCCGTCGCCGCCCGCGTTCCGCCGCGCCTGCGCCGCTGGCTAGGGAAGTCCCTAGCTGGGGAACGGCCTGACTACCGAGGATAGGGGACGGGTGGTTTCGTGAGGTCGTCGGGTTTCCGGGCGAGGCGCCTGGCCGGCGAACCGGAAACGCACACTTATTCGGAGAAAGATCATGTTCGGCATCGGCGGCGGCGGTTTTAACATCGGCAGCCTGGTCAGCACGGCGGCCCTGGCGGTCGCCACGGGCGGCACTTCTGTCGCGCTTCAGGCGGCTCTTTCGACTGTTATGCAAACGGTGGGCAGCCAGATCCTGCAGCAGGTCGGCCAGCAACTGGGGTTGCCGCAGTCGGTTATTGATCTTGCTCAGGCTGCTTTCGCGGGCGCTACGGGTAATCCAGCTGGCGTTGCTTCAAATCTTCAGGAAGCGACTCAGGGCGTATCTGATCTGTTTGGCGCCACACCGTATCAGGCTGGCGAATTCCATCGTGCGAGCGAAGACTTCGTCCAGAAGATGTCGAACATGATCATCGACGGCATGAAGAATGAGAATGAAAAGGCGGCTTCGGCAGGCGGTGTAGGCAACGCCAACGGCCAGTCATTCCTGGTCCGCCTCGGCATCGCTCTAGGTTCGGTGCTTGATCAGAAGATGGATCGAATGATGGCGATCTCGCGCGAAATCGCCGGTCTCGGTAAGATTGATCAGAACAATCAATCCAAGCTGGCTGGGTTGACGGGTGAAATGCAAGGTATTGGTCAAGAGTATGGCTTGGTTTCCAACGCCCTGAACAATACGCAGAAGGCGATTGGTGAAGGAAATAAAACCCTGGCTAGCAAGAACGGTTAAGACCGATCGCGCTGATTGGGACAGATTGTCGGCTAAATTCGCAGCCACTCTCAGGAGTGGCTGCGTTGGCGATTTAGAGCAGAGGCTGTGTAGGATGAAGTTTGAACGTTTCTGTAAGTCATTGATTCCGATGATCGGTGTCATGAGTTTGGGGCTGACTTATCCTGTGATCGCTCAATCCTATATGCCGATGGGCAGCTTTGAAGCGGTCGCCTATCCGGTCGCTATAACGCCTCTTCCGCTGAACACCTCCGGGGCTCGTTCGGGCGCAACTGGCGCTGCTGCCGCGCCGCGCCGCGCTGAGCCTGTCGTGCAGACGACGTATCGTGCTCAGTCCGCAGTTACTCAGCGAGTGAAACGCCAATTTACTGAATTCGTTGGACGCAATGGCGGGGACGCGGCCGGACTGGCGGTGGCCATGGAGCGTGAGGACTTTTTTGCACGTTGGGGGCGTCACGTATCGTCATATGGCTTACGTCGCGGGGATGCCGCCGACGCCATGACCGCTTACTGGATGATCAACTGGCAGATAGCCAATGATGTGACCGATGTGAGCCGCAGTCAGGTGCTGGCGGTCAAGCGTCAGGTTCTTGCAGGCATGGAGGCGGACGCTGGATTCAGCCGTTTGAACGATGCTGAAAAGCAGGAAATGGCAGAGGCTCTGATCCTCAATTTCATCATTCAGAGCGTTGCCTATGAAGACGCTATGAAGGCGAATGACGCGGCGATGAAGGGTCGACTTCAAAGCGCTGCCGTCGCGCGATTCAGAAATGAGACGGGGGTCGATTTGCGACGTATCCGACTGACGGAGACGGGCTTTTCCTCTTGAAAGGGGCAGGGCGACAGCCCGAAGGCCAATCCTTCAACTGAACCGCCAGCGACGTCTATGGGCGCGCGAGTTTTCGGCGTCGCAGGTTTGGCGGGCGCCGGTCTGATCGCTTTGGCGCTGTGGGCCATGGGACGGCGGCGAGGCCGGCAATAACATGAGCGAACTCTCCTAGGCGTCGGTCGACGTGAACTGATCGGCCTTGATGTTTTCCGCGTATCCCGGCAACTTCGTATACGATTTTGCGTCGGGAGAGTGATGTGAGCGTGTTTGAGGCTCAGGAGACGGTGGCCCTGTCGATTGACGAGGTGTTCGCCCTGTCGCGGCGGGTGCTGACGGGGGCGGGGCTGTCGGTTCCGCACGCCGAGGCGGTGGCCCGCGCCATCACGGCGGGCGAGCGGGACGAGTGCGCCTCGCACGGGCTTTATCGGCTGCCGGGATGCGTCATGACGATCCGCTCGGGCAAGCTGTCGCTGGATGCGGAGCCTGTGGTCGAGGATGCGTCGCCGGCTCTGGTGCGGGCCGATGCGCGTCATGGCTATTCCCTGTTGGCGTTCGAGCGGGCGGCGCCGTTGTTGGCGCAGAAGGCCAAGGCCGTCGGGGTGGCGGCGCTGGTCATCAACAACTGCTTCCATTTTTCCGCCCTGTGGCCCGAGATCGAGCAACTGACGGAAATGGGCGTGGCGGCGCTGGCCATGACGCCCAGCCATTCATGGGTGGCGCCGGCGGGCGGCAGGAAAGGGCTGCTGGGCACCAATCCGATCGCCTTCGGCTGGCCGCGTCCGGGGCCGTATCCTTACGTCTTCGACTTCGCCACCAGCGCCATCGCGCGCGGGGATATGGCGCTGCACGATATCGCCGGAAAGCCGATCCCCGAGGGCTGGGGCGTGGACGCCGAAGGGCGGCCGACGACGAATGCGCGTGCGGCGCTGGACGGGGCCATGCTGACCTTCGGCGGGCACAAGGGCTCGGCTCTATCGACCATGATCGAGCTGATGGCGGGGCCGCTGATCGGCGATCTGACCAGCCGCGAGTCGATGGCCTTTGACGACGGCGCCAAGGCGGCGCCCATGCATGGCGAGCTGATCCTGGCCTTTGATCCTGCCATCATGGGGGGCGGCGACGCCGAGGCGAACGCTGCGCGGGCCGAGGCCCTGTTCGCCGCCTTCGCCGATCAGGGCGCGCGGTTGCCGTCGCAGCGTCGCTATGAAGCGCGGGCGCGCAGCCTCAAGCATGGGGTGCGCACGCCCAAGGTGCTCTATGATCAGATTCAGGCCTTGGGCTTCTGAACTCTTCCTTCCTTCTGACGACACCGACGCACGGACGAAAGACACGCCATGACTGCGACCATCGAACTGAGCCACTGGATCAACGGCGAGCGCCGGGGGGCGGGAACGGTCGAGAGCCTGAACCCGTCCGACACGCGTGAGGTCGTGGCCCTGGCGCCCGAAGGCAGGGCGGCCGAGGTCGATGAGGCGGTGGCGGCGGCCTCGGCCGCGTTTGACGGCTGGGCGGGCGCCTCGCCCGAGGCGCGGTCGGACGTGCTGGACCGGGCCGGGACGCTGCTGATGGAGCGGCGCGAGGCGGTCGGCCGTCTGCTGTCTCGCGAAGAGGGCAAGACCCTGGCCGAGGGCATCGGCGAGGCGGCGCGCGCCGCCCGTATCCTGAAATACTTCGCCGGCGAGGCCCTGCGCCTGCACGGCCAGAACCTGGCCTCGACCCGGCCGGGGGTGGAGGTGCAGACCTATCGCCAGCCGGTCGGGGTGTTCGGCCTGATCACGCCGTGGAACTTCCCCATCGCCATTCCGGCGTGGAAGGCGGCGCCGGCGCTGGCCTTCGGCAATACGGTGGTGATCAAGCCCGCCAGCCATACGCCTGCGACGGCTGAAGCCCTGGTCGCCATCCTGCATGAGGCGGGTCTGCCCAAGGGCGTGCTGAATCTGGTCATCGGCGGCGGCCCGGTGGGGCAGGCCATCGTCGACCACAAGGATGTGGCGGGCGTCAGCTTCACCGGCTCGCAAGGGGTCGGGGCGGGCGTCGCCGCCGGGGCGGCAGCGCGTCAGGCGCGGGTGCAGTTGGAGATGGGCGGCAAGAACCCGCTGATCGTGCTGGACGACGCCGACCTGGACCGGGCGGTGAACATCGCGCTGGACGGCAGCTTCTTCGCGACGGGGCAGCGCTGCACGGCCTCCAGCCGTCTGATCGTACAGGACGGAATCCACGACCGCTTCGTGTCGGCGCTGGCCGAGAAGGTCGCCGCATTGCGCGTCGGCAACGCCCTTGATCCCGACACCCAGGTCGGTCCGGCGGTCAGCGAGGCCCAGCGCGAGACCTCCTATCGCTATATCGACATCGCCGCGTCGGAGGGCGGGCGCGTCGTCGCGGGCGGCGGCCGCCTGAACCGCCAGGCGCCCGGCTGGTACGTCGAACCGACCCTGATCGCCGACACCGACCCTGCCATGCGCATCAACAATGAAGAGGTGTTCGGCCCGGTCGCCTCGACCATCCGCGTCAAGGATTACGAAGAGGCGCTGGCCGTCGCCAACGGCGTCGAATTCGGCCTGTCGGCGGGCATCGTCACCCAGTCGCTGAAGCACGCGCGCGATTTCCAGCGCCGCGCCAAGGCCGGCATGACCATGGTCAATCTGGCCACGGCGGGCGTCGACTATCACGTGCCGTTCGGCGGCACGAAGGCCTCGTCCTACGGCCCGCGCGAGCAGGGCTTTGCGGCGGCCGATTTCTTCACCCTGACCAAGACCAGTTACAGCGCCGGATAGGCGAACTTCGCTTGACTTCGTTCCAGATCAGATATCGTATACGAAACTAAATCTGTTTGAGGAGGCGTATCTTATGGCTGGGGCGAAGTTGGACTGGACCGGGGTGATCCCGGCGGCGACCACGCAATTCGATGAGGGGCTGGCGGTCGATCTGGACGCCACCCAGACGGTGCTGGACGGCCTGATCAAGGACGGCGTCGACGCCATCATCGTCATGGGCACGGTCGGCGAGAACAACTCGCTTGAGCCCGAGGAAAAGCGCGCCGTGCTGAAGGCGGCGGTCGAGGTCGCCGACGGCCGCGTGCCGATCATCACCGGGGTCAGCGAACTGACCACGGCGCGGGCCGAACGCTACGCCAGGGACGCCGAGGGTATCGGCGTGGACGCCCTGATGGTGCTGCCCGCCATGGTCTATGTGCCGACGCAGGCGGAGCTTGAGGCCCACTTCCGCGCCGTGGCGGCGGCCAGCGGCCTGCCCAACATGCTCTACAACAACCCGCTGATGTATCGTCAGACGCTGAACAACGACGACCTGCGTCGTCTGTCGGACGTGCCGAACATCGTGGCCCTGAAGGAAAGCGCCCCGGACTCGCGGCGCATCACCGACATCTTCAACGAACTGGGCGACCGTTACGCGGTCATGGTCGGTCTGGACGATGTGGCGCTGGAGGGCATGATCCTGGGCGCCAAGGGCTGGGTCTCGGGCCTGACCAACGCCTTCCCTGAAGAGTCGGTAGCCCTGGTCCGGGCGGTCAAGGACGGCGACATCGCCCGCGCTCTGGAGATCTATCGCTGGTTCATGCCGTTGCTACATCTGGATTCGGTTTCGGATCTGGTGCAGTCGATCAAGCTGTCCGAAATGATCATGGGCCGGGGCAGCGAGCGGGTCCGCATGCCGCGCATGCCGCTGGCGGGCGCGCGCCGGGCCGAGGTCATCGCCATGGTCGAGAAGGCGGCGGAAACGCGCCCGATCGGCTCGGGCAAGGCCGTGAAGATCGTCTGATCGGGATACTGAATGCGCGACGTCTTCTTCTGCATTGACGGTCATACCGCCGGCAACCCGGTTCGCCTGGTCGCTGGCGGCGCGCCCCTGTTGTCAGGGGGCAGCATGGCCGAGCGGCGGCTCGACTTCCTGAGTCGCTACGACTGGATCCGCACCTCCCTGTGTTTCGAGCCTCGCGGGCACGACATGATGAGCGGCGGCTTCCTGTATCCGCCCACCCTGCCGGACGCGGACGCGGGCATACTGTTCATCGAGACCAGCGGCTGCCTGCCCATGTGCGGCCACGGGACGATCGGCATGATCACCTTCGGCATCGAGCACGGCCTGATCCGGCCGCGCACGCCGGGGCGGCTGAAGGTCGAGGTTCCGGCGGGCGTTCTGGACATCGCCTATGAGACCGAGGGCGACCGCGTGACCTCGGTGCGCATCCGCAATGTCCCGGCCTATCTGGCGGCGGAAGGGATCGAGATCGAGGTTCCGGGCCTTGGTCCGCTGAGCGTCGATGTCTCCTACGGCGGCAACTATTACGCCATCGTCGAGCCGCAGGGCGCTTACGCCGGGCTGGATGATCTGGGCGCCAGCCGCATCATCGAACTGAGCGGCCTGGTGCGCGAACGGGTGCGGGCGGCCTTCCATCCGGTCCACCCGGACGAGCCGTCGATCAACGGCGTCAGCCACGTCCTGTGGGCCGACAGGCCGAAAGGGCAGGGCGCCGACGGCCGCAACGCCGTCTTCTATGGCGACAAGGCCATCGACCGCAGTCCGTGCGGCACCGGCACCTCGGCGCGGCTGGCCCATCTGCACGCCAAGGGGCGGCTGAAGGTCGGCGACGCCTTCGTCCACGAAAGCTATATCGGCAGCCGCTTCATCGGCCGGGTCGAGGCGGAGACGACGGTGGGCGAGCACAAGGCGATCGTGCCTTCCATCGAGGGATCGGCGATCGCCACAGGCTTCAACACCATCTGGGTGGATCGCCGCGATCCCTTCTGGGCCGGCTTCCAGGTGGTGTGACGTATTCCACATCGTAATTGCGGACTTTGCGGGTTATGGCTGGGCTGGGCGACCGGCCCAGCCTTTTCCATTTGATGAACCGCATGGCCGCAGCTCCGCTTGAAGTCCGCACCCTGTCCGACCGCCTGACGGAGGTGGTGCGCGACATGATCCTGTCCGGCGCGATCGCGCCGGAGGTGCCGATCCGACAGGATTCGCTGGCGGCTGAACTGAACGTATCCAAGATTCCCCTGCGCGAAGCCCTGGTGCGGCTGGAGCAGGACGGTCTGGTGGTGTCGCACGCCAACCGGGGCTTCTTTGTGCGCGGCATGAGCGCGGCTGAGGCCGAGGAAATCTATGAACTGCGCCTACAACTGGAGCCGGACGCGGCGGCCCAGGCCTGTCTCGTCGCCGACGACGCCCAGCGCGCGACGGCCCAGCGCGTGCTGGCCGAACTGGATGCGGCGGCGGCCGCTCATCTGCCTAGCGTCGGGCCGTTGAACCGCGCCTTCCACATGGCGCTGGTGCAGCCGGGCCAGCGAGTGTTGACGGCCGAGATCACGGCGCGCCTGCACGTCATGGCGGACCGCTACGTCCGCAAGCACCTGGAGCACAAGGGCCGCCACCTGACGGCCGAGGTCGAACACCGCGAGATTCTGCAGGCGTGGCTGGATCGGGACGCCGACGCCGTGCGTCGCCTGGCGAACGCGCACCTTGCGCACACCTTGCGTGACCTGCGCGAGGAGTTCGAGCTGGACGCGGCCGAAGCCGTCGAACGCAAGGCTTCCTGACCGAGGGGGCTCAGCTCTCCTTGATATCTGCGGGGGCGGCGACGGGTTGCGCTGATTTCAGGGCGGTCGTCAGCAGGCTGGCGGCGGCGTAGAGGACCACCACCACCACGCCCCAGCGCAGCACCGTCAGCGGCAGGGAGGTGATGACGAAGGCGGCCAGCAGCACGGCTGGTATGCCGCCGATCGCCATGCCCAGCACCAGGCGCAGGTCGATGCGCTCGCTCTTGATGAAGCGCAGGCTCGACACAGGCATCAGGAAGGCGCAGGCGCCCATCATGATCGGGAAGGCCGCCGTCGGGTTCATCCCCATCAGGCTGAGCATGATCAGGGACGGCGCATAGAGGCCGATGCCGAAGCTCATCAACGCGCCCATGACCAGGTGGGCGAGGATGGCGACGATGAACAGGTTTCCCTCCAGCGACACCGCCTCGCCGCCCGCCGGCATCAGGTTCAGATTGGTCATGGCGTAGAGGGCGGCGGCGATCAGCAGGGCCGCGCCGACCACCATCTGCACCGCGCGCGCCGGCAGACGCAGCACGATGGGCGCGCCGATCACGGCGCCCAGGATCGAGGCGCCGATACAGGCGATCAGCAGCACCGGATCGACCTGGATCAGCTTCATGAAGACCAGACCCTGCATCACCGTGGGCAGGCAGTGGCCCGCGTTCAGCACGGCGGGCAGGAAGCTGTCAGGCACCAGCTTGCGGAACCGCAGCCAGGCCGTCGTCGGCGCGAAAGAGCCGATGCCCAGGGCGTCGAAGAAGTTGGCGACGGCGCCGATGGCCACGCCTTCGGCCTTGGGCCTGAGCTCGCCGCGCGCCCTAGCCGTGCGGACTAGTTGAACGGCGTAATAGCCGGCCAGCAGCGCCAGCGCCGTCAGCAGAACGGCTACGATCATGTTTTCCCTCCCCCGAGGTTTCGCCGTCCTTGCCGGACGGTCTGAACCGAAGAAAAACACGGCTAAAAATCAGATACAATATACGTAAATATTTTTGGCGCTGCTTGGCCCGGCCCCCGGCGCGCCGAGCATTCTGACGGTCGGGCTGGGGCCGAGGTTGGGCGCTGCGCGCGCGCTAGCTTCGTTAAGCTGTGGTCAGGGGCGGGCGTTGAAGACGCGGTAGCCCTTCTCCTCGGCCGCCGCGATCATCTGGGCGTCGCCCGAGGTGTCGCCATAGGCGGCGGCCAGCTCCATGTCCGACCCGTAGACGGCGCGCAGGCGGTGCATCTTCTCTTCGCCCCGGCAATTGCCGCCGACGAAGGTTCCCAGCACGCGATTCTGCTCGTCAAAGGCCAGGCGGGTGCCGATCAGGTTCTCGGCGCCCAGCCTGCGGGCGAAGGGAGCGACGGTGGTTTCGGGCGAGGCGGTGACGATGACGCGGTGAGCGCCGCGACGGCCCCAGTCTTCCCATGTCGCCAGGGCGTCGGGGCGCATGAAGCGCGGCCAGATCTCGGCGGCGAAGCGTTCGGCCTCGGCCTCCAGGGCCTTGCGGTCTGCGTCCATCAGGAACTCGCGCACCGAGGCTACCTTGATCCGGCCCCGGTCGCGGTCGCCCAGATAGGCGAAGACGGCGGGGATCAGGCGCGTCAGGCCCTGGACCCAGCGCAGGGGCCCGGCGCGCCATTTCAGGAAGCTGGTGAAACTGTCGCGAATCGTCAGGGTGCCGTCGAAGTCGAAGGCGACGATGGCCTGGCCGGGGGCGGGGGACTGGTGAAAGGCTTTTTCGCTTCCCATGTCAGACATTAGCCGTGATCCCCATATTATCTGTCCTGTCCGTTCCCCGAAGCGCGCTGCGGCGCCGCAACGGGGTTGTGGCGGAACGTGTGATGGGTGATTGTCATTTTTTGAAGACCTTCGATGATAGATTCCCTGGATCGATCGTGAAGGAAGCGCTTTTCGTCCCAATGTCGGGGCGGATTGCGGATAGTGAGAAGGGTCTATGACCAAAGCCGCCGGCACAGACGCCAAAAGCACGCTCTACTGCTCGTTCTGCGGCAAGAGCCAGCACGAAGTCCGCAAACTGATCGCCGGACCGACCGTCTTCATCTGCGATGAATGCGTCGAACTGTGCATGGACATCATCCGCGAAGAGCACAAGATCGCCTTCAAGACCTCCAAGGACGGCGTGCCCACGCCCAAGGAGATCCGTGACGTCCTCGACGATTATGTGATCGGCCAGAGCCACGCCAAGAAGGTGCTGAGCGTCGCCGTCCACAACCACTACAAGCGCCTGAACCACGCGACGAAGAACAACGACGTCGAGCTGGCCAAGTCGAACATCATGCTGATCGGGCCGACCGGCTCGGGCAAGACGCTGCTGGCCCAGACGCTGGCGCGCATCATCGACGTGCCGTTCACCATGGCTGACGCCACGACCCTGACCGAGGCCGGTTATGTGGGCGAGGACGTCGAGAACATCATCCTGAAGCTGCTTCAGGCCTCGGACTACAACGTCGAGCGGGCCCAGCGCGGCATCGTCTACATCGACGAAATCGACAAGATCTCGCGCAAGTCGGACAACCCGTCGATCACCCGCGACGTGTCGGGCGAGGGCGTGCAGCAGGCCCTGCTGAAGATCATGGAAGGCACCGTCGCCTCCGTGCCTCCGCAAGGCGGCCGCAAGCATCCGCAGCAGGAGTTCCTGCAGGTCGACACCGCCAACATCCTGTTCATCGTCGGCGGCGCCTTCGCCGGCCTGGAGAAGGTGATCTCGGCGCGCGGCGAGGGGGCCTCGATCGGCTTCGGCGCCAAGGTCAAGGAGATCGACGAGCGTCGCACCGGCGAAATCCTCAAGCAGGTCGAACCTGACGACCTGATGCGCTTCGGCCTGATCCCTGAGTTTATCGGTCGTCTGCCTGTCCTGGCGACGCTGGAGGATCTGGACGAGGTCGCTCTGATCAAGATCCTGACCGAGCCGAAGAACGCCCTGGTCAAGCAGTACAAGCGCCTGTTCGAGATGGAGAACGTGACGCTGACCTTCACTGACGACGCCCTGTCGGCGGTGGCCAAGAAGGCGATCACCCGCAAGACCGGCGCCCGCGGCCTGCGCTCCATTCTGGAAGGCGTGCTGCTGGAGACCATGTTCGAACTGCCCACCTATGAGGGCGTCGAGGAAGTCGTGGTCAACGCCGAGGTGATCGATGGCAAGGCCCAGCCGCTGCTGATCTATTCGGAAACCAAGAAGAAGACGGCCGACGGCGCCGCCTGACGCTGAGGTCCGATCCAAACGAAAAGGGGCGGCTCGCCACGGGCCGCCCCTTCATCGTTTCAGAGACGCCCTAGGCGTCGGCTGAAATCACACGCTTTTTCACGCTTCTGTGGGCCGCCGCCCCGTTACGCTTGAACCGCGTCCAGACAGAACCACATACTCACACGAAAGCCGCTCAAAAATAGCGGGTCGAGTCGAGACGAGGCGGCAGTCACGCCAAGTCGGATCGGTTCGGCGGGTCTGAGATTCACGAAGGCCCCGGAAAGTACGCATCATGACCGAGAGCAAAATCCTCCCTGTCCTGCCGCTGAGAGACATCGTCGTCTTTCCGCACATGGTCGTGCCCCTGTTCGTCGGGCGCGAGAAGTCCGTGCGCGCCCTCGACGAGATCATGAAGGGCGAGAAGCAGATCCTGCTCGCCACCCAGAAGAACTCTGTCGACGACGACCCGGCGACGGACGCCATCTATTCGACGGGCGTGCTGGCGACGGTGCTGCAACTGCTGAAGCTGCCGGACGGCACCGTGAAGGTGCTGGTCGAAGGCAAGTCGCGCGCGCGCCTGACCCGCTTCACCGACCGTGAGGACTATTACGAAGCCGAAGCCGTCGAGATCGACGACGAGGCTGGCGATCCGTCGCAGAGCGAAGCCCTGCTGCGCGCTGTGATCGAGCAATTCGAAAACTATGTGAAGCTGAACAAGAAGGTTCCGCCCGAAGCCCTCAGCGCCATCCCCCAGATCACCGATCCGTCCAAGCTGGCGGACTCCGTCGCCGCCCATCTGTCGGTCAAGATCGCCGACAAGCAGGCCCTGCTCGAAACCGTGGTCATCCCGACTCGGCTGGAGAAGGTCTATGGCCTGATGGAAGGCGAGATCAGCGTCCTGCAGGTCGAGAAGAAGATCCGCAGCCGCGTGAAGCGGCAGATGGAGAAGACCCAGCGCGAATATTATCTGAACGAGCAGATGAAGGCGATCCAGCGCGAGCTGGGCGAGACCGACGACGCGCGCGACGAACTGCTGGAGCTGGAAAAGCGCATCAAGAAGACGCGCCTGTCCAAGGAGGCCCGCATCAAGGCCGAGGCGGAGCTGAAGAAGCTGCGCAACATGTCGCCGATGTCGGCGGAATCGACCGTGGTGCGCAACTATCTCGACTGGCTGCTGTCGATCCCGTGGTCCAAGACCAAGCCCAAGCCCATCGACCTGCAGAAGGCCGAGGACATCCTCGAAGAGGATCACTACGGCCTGGAGAAGGTCAAGGAACGGATCATCGAGTATCTGGCCGTGCAGGCGCGCACCGGCAGCCTGAAGGGGCCGATCCTGTGCCTGGTCGGCCCTCCGGGCGTCGGCAAGACCTCGCTGGCTCAGTCCATCGCCAAGGCGACGGGGCGTGAATACGTCCGCATGTCGCTGGGCGGCGTGCGCGATGAGGCTGAGATCCGCGGCCACCGCCGGACCTATATCGGCTCCATGCCCGGCAAGATCATCCAGTCGATGAAGAAGGCGAAGACGACCAACGCCTTCGTCCTGCTGGACGAGATCGACAAGTTGGGCGCCGACTGGCGCGGCGACCCGTCTTCGGCCCTGCTGGAGGTGCTGGACCCGGCCCAGAACTCGACCTTCGGCGACCACTATCTGGAGGTCGACTACGACCTGTCGCCGGTGATGTTCGTCACCACGGCCAACAGCCTGAACATGCCCCAGCCCCTGCTGGACCGCATGGAGATCATCCGCGTCTCTGGCTACACCGAGGACGAGAAGGTCGAGATCGCCAAGCGCCACGTCCTGCCCAAGCAGCTCAAGGACCACGGCCTGAAGGAAGATGAGCTGATCGTCCCCGATGAGACGATCCGCGACCTGATCCGCTACTACACGCGTGAAGCGGGCGTGCGTTCGCTGGAGCGCGCCCTGGGCGGTCTGGCACGTAAGGCGGTGCGCGAGATGGCCAAGACCAAGGCGGCCTCGATCACCGTGGATGCGGCCAAGCTGGCCGAATACGCGGGCGTGAAGAAGTTCCGCTATGGCGAAACGGACGCGGAAGATCAGGTCGGCATCGTCACCGGCCTGGCCTGGACCGAGTTCGGCGGCGACATCCTGACCATCGAGGCCCTGAAGATGCCGGGCCGCGGCCGCATGACCGTGACCGGCAACCTGAAGGAGGTCATGAAGGAGTCGATCTCGGCGGCGGCGTCCTACGTCCGCAGCCGCGCGCTCAGCATCGGCGTCAAGCCGCCGGTGTTCGAGAAGACCGACATCCACGTCCACGTTCCCGACGGCGCCACGCCCAAGGACGGCCCCTCGGCCGGCGTGGCCATGACGGTGGCCATGGTGTCGGTCCTGACCGGCATCCCGATCCGCAAGGACATCGCCATGACCGGCGAGATCACCCTGCGCGGCCGGGTGACGGCTATCGGCGGCCTGAAGGAGAAGCTGCTGGCGGCCCTGCGCGCGGGCGTGAAGACCGTGCTGATCCCGCAGGAGAACGAGAAGGATCTGGAGGACGTGCCCGAAAACGTGAAGGCCGCCCTTGAGATCGTGCCGATCTCCACCGCCGACGAGGCGCTGAAGTGGGCCCTGACGGGCACGCCGACCCCTGTCGAGTGGGACGAGGCGGCCGAGCCGATGACGCCGACTCCGCCCGCCCCGACGGCGGGCGAGGGGGCCAGCGTCAGCCACTGACGCCGGGTCTCTGATCTCATGAAGGAAGGCGGTTCGGGGCGACCCGGACCGCCTTCTTTTTGACCCGCCCGCCGACAGAGGCTTAAGTGCGCGCTTCGTTTCGCGAGGGGAGCCGCAGACATGACCAAGACGGAACTGATCGGCCGCATGGCCGAGGCGGCGGGCATCAGCCGCGACCAGGCCAAGCTGGCGCTGGAAGCCTTCACCGACCAGGTGACAGGCTCGCTGGTTCAGGGGCGCGACGTGCGCCTGGTCGGCTTCGGCAGCTTCGTCGCCGTGGACCGCAAGGCGGGGGTGGCCCGCAATCCTCAGACCGGCGAAGAGATCGCTCGTCCGGCCTCGCGCACCGCGCGCTTTCGCCCCGGCGAAGGCTTGAAAAGCGCCTTGAACGGCTGACCGTCACAGGGCATGAAGCCTGTCCCGATGATGAGTCGGATGATGTGGGCGGCTAGCTCAGCTGGTCAGAGCATCTCGTTTACACCGAGAGGGTCGGCGGTTCGAACCCGTCGCCGCCTACCACTCCCTTTATCTTGAAATCCTATTCCGACGTCGTGCCGTCGAAATGCTCTTCGGCTTCGTCGGCCTTGGTCGGGTGGATCACGTCGTGGCGGTGCTCGGGCGGGCCGTACAGGGTGTAGAGCTTCAGCGGCTCGGTCCCGGTGTTGATCAGGTTGTGACGGGCGCCGGCGGGCACGATGATGCCGGACTCGGCTTCTGCCGGGCGTGACAGGCCGTCGATCACGATCTGGCCCTGGCCCTGTTCGATGCGGAAGAACTGGTCGTGGCCCTCATGGACCTCTTCGCCGATCTCCTCGCCGGGCTGGAGCGTCATCAACACCAGCTGCAGGTGACGGCCGGTGTAGAGCACCCGGCGATAGTCCTCATTGTCGAGCGTCGCGCGTTCGATGTCGTCCAGATAGCCTTGCATGTCGCCTTCCTTGTCTATGGGGCAGGGGGATACCTTAGCCAGGGTTCATGGCTGCCGCGCGTTGATCTTGCGCAAGAGCCAAGAAAAAACGCCGGAGCTTTCGCCCCGGCGTTTCTGCATTCTGCGCTGGGCGACGTCTTAGCCGCGCTGGGCCAGCGGCACGTAATCGCGCTCGGTCGGGCCGGTGTACAGCTGACGCGGGCGACCGATCTTCTGCGACGGATCGGCCATCATTTCCTGCCACTGGGCGATCCAGCCCACGGTGCGCGCTAGGGCGAACAGCACGGTGAACATGGTGGTCGGGAAGCCCATGGCCGACAGGGTGATGCCCGAATAGAAGTCGACGTTCGGGAACAGCTTGCGCGAGGTGAAGTACTCGTCCTGCAGGGCGACGCGTTCCAGTTCCTTGGCGACCTGGAACAGCGGGTCGTTTTCACGGCCCGTGGCGGCCAGCACTTCATAGGCCGACTGCTGCATGACCTTCGCGCGCGGATCGTAGTTCTTGTACACGCGGTGGCCGAAGCCCATCAGCTTGTACTTACGGTCCTTCACGCCCTGAATGAATTCGGGGATGCGGTCCGGGGTGCCGATTTCCTTCAGCATGTTCAGCGCCTCTTCGTTGGCGCCGCCGTGCGACGGGCCCCACAGGCAGGCGATGCCCGCGGCGATACAGGCGAAGGGGTTGGCGCCCGACGAACCGGCCAGGCGGACGGTCGAGGTCGAGGCGTTCTGCTCGTGGTCGGCGTGCAGGATGAAGATGCGGTCCATGGCGCGCACCAGGGCCGGGTCGACGTGATAGTCCTCGGCCGGCACGGCGAAGCACATGCGCAGGAAGTTCTCGGCGTACGACAGGTCGTTGCGCGGCGAGATGAAGGGCTGGCCGATGTGGTACTTGTACGCACGGGCCGCGATCGTCGGCATCTTGGCGATCAGGCGGATGGCCGAGATGTTGCGCTGGACCGGATCATGGATGTCCAGGCTGTCGTGATAGAAGGCCGACAGGGCGCCGACCGTGCCGACCATGATCGCCATAGGGTGGGCGTCGCGGCGGAAGCCTTCGAAGAAGCGGTCGAACTGGGCGTGCAGCATGGTGTGGCGCGTGACGCTCTGCTCGAACTCTTCGAACTCGGCGGCGTTCGGCAGTTCGCCGTGCAGCAGCAGGTGGCAGACTTCCAGGAAGTTGGACTTGGAGGCCAGCTGGTCGATGGGATAGCCGCGGTGCAGCAGGACGCCTTCATCGCCGTCGATATAGGTCAGGCCCGATTCGCAGGCCGCCGTGGAGGTGAAGCCGGGATCGAAGGTGAAGGCGCCGGTGCCGCCGTACAGCTTGCGGATGTCGATGACGTCCGGGCCGGTCGAGCCGGAGAGGACGGGAAGCTCAATGGACTTGTCCTGGTAGGACAGGGTCGCCGAGCCGGCGGGTTTCGCTTGTTCAGTCATCTAGGCCCCTTGTTCTTCTTTCGACCGGCGCGCGGGGAGGCGGACGGCCTGAGTTGGTTATGGGTGATCACTTAGTCTGTTGCAGCGCATCATCCAAGCGTCCGAGACTTTCGTCGCGCCCGAGCGCGCAAAGAGTGCGTGCGATATCTGGCGACGCGGAGCCGCCCGTCAAGGCGGCGCGCATGGAAGGCCCGATTTTTCCGAAGCCTACGCCCTCTTCTTCGGCAAAAACCTTAAGTTCGGCTTCCAGGGCGAAGACGTCCCAGCTCTGGAAAAGACCTAGCCGTTCACGCAGTCGTGAAATTCGCTGACCGCTTTCGCCCTGCAGCAAACCGGCTGATTTCTCGTTCAACGCGAGCGGACGCGCCTGCAACACGAATGCCGTTTGATCGGCCAGTTCGGGGATGGTCTTGGCGCGATCCTTGACGAAAGGCATGGCCCGCAGAAGCCGTTCCTCGTCGTCCGGCTGCAACGCGCGGCCGCGCCCCAGATGGGCGTCCAGGGTCAGTTTGGCCAGGCGATCGTCGTCGGCCAGGCGCAGCCAGTGGGCGTTGACGTGGGCCAGCTTGTCGAAGTCCAGGCGGGCAGGGGCCTTGTTGACGCCGGTCAGGTCGAACCAGGCCAGCGCCTGCTCGTCGCTGAACAGTTCGTCATCGCCGTGCGCCCAACCCAGGCGGGCCAGATAGTTGCGCATGGCCTCGGGCAGATAGCCCATGTCTGCGTATTCGTGCACCGCCTGGGCGCCGTGGCGCTTGGACAGCTTGGCGCCGTCCGGGCCGTGGATCAGCGGGATGTGGGCGAAGGTCGGTCGCGTCCAGCCAAGCGCGTCGTAGATCAGGCTCTGGCGGGCGGCGTTGTTCAGGTGATCGTCGCCGCGGATGACGTGGGTCACGCCCATGTCGTGGTCGTCCACCACCACGGCCAGATTGTAGGTCGGCGCCCCGTCCGAGCGCAGGATGACCAGGTCGTCCAGCGACGCCGATTCCCAGCGCACGGTTCCCTGCACGGCGTCATCGACCGCGACGGCCTGATCCAGCGGACGGCGGAAGCGCACCGTGTGCGGCTTGGTCAGATCGTCGACGCTCGGCTCCCGGTCGCGCCAGGGCGAGACGAAGTCGCGGCCTTCAGCCTTGGCCTGGTCGCGCAGGGCCGTGGTCTCGTCGGCAGTCAGGAAGTCGCGATAGGCGTGGCCGGTCGCCAGCAGTTCATTGACCACGTCGCGGTGGCGGTCGGCGCGGGCGAACTGGAAGACCGGCTCTTCGTCGCCGAACAGTTCGAGCCAGGACAGGCCGTCGAAGATGGCCTTCACCGCCTCGTCGGTCGAACGCTCGCGGTCGGTGTCCTCGATGCGGATCAGGAATTTGCCGCCGCGTCCCTTGGCGTACAGCCAGTTGAATAACGCGGTTCTCGCCCCGCCGATATGCAGGTAGCCTGTGGGCGAGGGGGCGAAGCGGGTGACGACGGTCGAGGAAGGGGAGGTCATAGAGGCAGGGTCCATAGGGCAGGGTCTTATACGCCCGCCCGTGGGGAAGCGAACCCTTGCGGCCCGGTTAATTGACAGTCTTTGCGATGACGTGCGGGCGCAGGCGGATCGCTGGCCCTTGTGGTCGTCCGTCTGTTTCGGCGCAGGGTGCGCCGCCTATTTCATGCTGAAGGATGAGCCGGCGACGTGGCCGCTGGCGGCGGCGGCCTTCGTGCTGCTCTGCATATGGATCGTCGGGCGGGCGCGGGGCTTGCCGCGTTGGGGGACTTTGCTTCTGTTGATGCTGGCCTGCTTCGGCGGCGGGCTGGCGGTCGCCAAGCTAAGGGCCGAGGCCGTGGCGGCGCCGATCGCGCCTGCGGACATGAAGCCTACGCAGCTTGAAGGCTGGGTCATGGATGTGGACTCGCCGGGCCAGAACGGCGCCCGCGTCGTCGTGGCGCCGGTGAAGGTGCGCGGACTGGCGCCTGAGGCGACGCCCGAGCGATTGCGGGTCACGGTGAAGGGGACGCCGCCGCCGCCCGGCGCGGCCATCCGCGTCTTCGGCATCCTGAATCCGCCGCCGCCCCCCGCTAGCCCCGGCGCCTATGACTTCGGCCGCAACGCCTATTTTCAGGGCATGGGCGGGACGCTGTTCGCCTTGGGGCCGACGCGCGCCGCCGATTTGGCGCCGCCGCCCTGGCGGGTGCGGATGGCGATGAAGATCAACGCCGTGCGCTACGCCCTGGCCGAGCGGATCGTGGCGCGGCTGGGCGAGCGGACCGGCGGGGTGGCGGCGGCCATGACCACGGGGCACGAGACCTGGATCCAGAGCCCGGACCTGGACGCCATGCGGGATTCGGGACTGGCGCATATCCTGTCGATCTCGGGCCTGCACATGGCGGTCGTGGGGGGCTTCGTCTTCTTCGCGGCGCGCCTGCTGGTCGCGGCCTGGCCGTGGCTGGCGTTGCGCGTTTCAGGCAAGAAGGTTGCGGCGATCGCGGGCCTGATCGCCGTTGGGACGTATCTGGTGATCTCAGGCGCGCCGCCCCCGGCCGAGCGGGCGGCGGTCACGGCCTCCATCGCCTTTCTGGCCGTCTTGACGGACCGGCAGGCGGTGACGATGCGGGCGCTGGCGGCGGCGGCCTTCGTCGTGCTGTTGCTGCGGCCCGAGGCCGTGGTGACGCCGGGGTTCCAGATGTCCTTCGCAGCGACGGCGGCCCTGGTGGCGCTGGTCGAGGTCTGGCCGCGCCGCATCCGAGAGTTCGCCGCGCCCTGGCCCATCGTCGCGGTGCAGCGGTTCGGCAGTTGGCTGCTGGCCGCCTGCGCCGCCAGCCTGGTGGCGGGTATGGCGACGGGGCCGTTCGCCATGCAGCATTTCAACCGCACGGCCGTCTATGGGCTGATCGCCAATCTGGCGACGGCGCCGCTGGCGGACTTCATCATGATGCCCGCGCTTGCGCTGGGCGCGGCGCTGGAGCCGTTGGGCCTGGGCGCGCCCTTCCTGTGGCTGGCGGGCAAGTCGGTGGATGTCATGCTGGCGATCGGCCATTGGGCGGCGGGGCTGCCCGGCGCGGTTCAGGCGATCCCCAGCGCCCCGGCGGCGGCCCTGCCGGTCGCCTTCCTGGGCATACTGTTCATGTGCCTGTGGCGCGGACGGTGGCGCTGGCTGGGCCTGCCGTTCGCGGCGGCGGTGCTGATCTGGCCGCGCCCGGCGCCGCCGGACGTCTGGATCGGCGACGGCGGAGCGAATGCGGCGTATCGGCAGGGGGAGCAGGCGGTCGTGATGCGGCCCGCGGTGCGCCAGTTCGCCAGCGACCTGTGGTCCCGGCGGCGGGGGCTGGAGGCGGTGGGGCGGCCGGGCGAAGGCTGGACCTGCAAACGCTCCTTCTGCGCGCCGGAGGGCGAGGAAGGCGTGCTGGCCCTGTGGTGGGGCAAGGCGTCGCCTAGCGAGGCGCAGATGGATCAGATGTGCCGCAGCGCCGGGGTGGTCAGCGTACGGGCCGTGGTCGCGGTCCTGCCGTCGTCATGCGAGGGGCGGCTGGTGCTGGACGGCGCGGATCATGCGCGCGGCGGCTCGGTGGAGTTGTGGCGCGATGAGGCCGGCGGCTGGCGCGCTCTGTGGGCGGCGGAAGTGCGGGGACGGCGGCCGTGGAGCGGGGCTCATCCCTAGCCGATCATCCCGGCGGACGCCGGGATCCAGTCAGAGCCGCACGTGCTGTCGTTGGCCAGATGAGGCTAGATTACAGGCAAACTTCCAGACGACCCGCTTGAAGCCAAAGCACTGGATCCCGGCGTCCGGCGGGACGAGCGGGGATGGGGGCCTCAGTGATAGCGGCGCAGCAGGCCGACCAACTTGCCCTGAACCTCGACCTGATCAGGGCCGAAGATGCGGGTCTCATAGGCGCTGTTGGCGGGCTCCAGCGCGATGGACTGGCCCTTCTTGCGCAGGCGTTTCAGCGTGGCTTCCTCGCCCTCGACCAGGGCGACGACGATCTCGCCGGAAGAGGCGTTCTCCATCCGCTTGATGATGACCGTGTCGCCGTCGAGGATGCCGGCCTCGATCATGGAGTCGCCCTCGATTTCGAGCAGGTAGTGCTCGCCTGCGCCCAGCATGGCTTCGGGGACGGGCAGGCGCTCGCGTTCGTGCTGGATGGCGGCGATGGGGGTGCCGGCGGCGATCTTGCCCAGCAGGGGCAGGTCACGCACGTCGTTGGCGGCCTCGGCGAAGGCGGGGCGAGGGTTCAGGCCGCCGCCCTGGATCACGTCAGGCTTGAAGGGCGCGCGTCCCTTGGCCGGGGCGGCGGTCGTCGCCTGTTCGGGCAGTTTGACCACTTCCAGCGCGCGGGCGCGGTGGGCGAGGCGACGGATGAAGCCGCGTTCCTCCAGCGCCGTGATCAGGCGGTGGATGCCGGACTTGGACGCCAGGTCCAGCGCCTCCTTCATCTCGTCGAAGGACGGCGAAACGCCCGTCTCCCGGATGCGCTCGTGAATGAACATCAGGAGTTCGTGCTGTTTCTTCGTGAGCATGGCGCAGAATCCAGAACAAGGCGTGAACCGTTGATGATGTTCTGTAAGTGTTCTGGTTAAAAGTCAACTAACGCCACGCTGAACCCCCGCGCCCGCCGCATGACGGGCGCGGGGCCGGGTCTTATTGCGCCGGAGCGGCCGGTGCGCCGTCCTTGTAGCGCGCGAACCATTCGATCATGGCGTTCATGCGGGCGGCGTTCTGGGACGGGCGGACGGCCAGGCTGTGGCCGACGCCGGGGATCTTCACCAGGGCCGTTGGCACGCCGCGCAGCTGCAGGGCGGTGTAGTACTGCTCCGACTCGCTGACGGGTGTGCGATAGTCCTCGTCGCCGACGACGACCATGGTCGGAGTCTTGACGTTGCCGACCAGCGATAGGGGGGACCGGCGCCAGTAGGCCTCCGGGTTCTCCCAAGGATATTCGCCGAACCAGTAGCGGGCGAAGAAGGCCGGGTTGTCGGCCGTCAGCACGAAGCTGGCCCAGTCGATGACCGGCTTCTGGACGACGGCCGCCTTGAAGCGGTCGGTCTTGCCGACGATCCAACTGGTCAGCACGCCGCCGCCCGAACCGCCGGTGACGAACAGCCTGTTCGGGTCGGCGATCCCCTGAGCGATGACGGCGTCGACGCTGCTGATCAGGTCGTCATAGTCGTTCGACGGATAGTTGTGGTGGATCAGGTTGGCGAACTCGTCCCCATAGGAGGTCGAGCCGCGCGGGTTGACCGACAGCACCGCATAGCCCGCAGCGGCGAACAACTGGTTGTCGGTGGCGAAGTGGGGGCCGTAGGCGGCGAACGGGCCGCCGTGGATTTCCAGCACCAGCGGATAGCGCTGGCCCTCGACATAGTCGGCCGGCAGGGTCAGCCAGCTTTCGACCGCGCGTTGATCGTGGGAGGAGGCGACCTGGATGCGGCGCACCTCGCCCAGCCGGCGGGCGCTGAGGAAGTCGGCGTTCAGGCGGGTCAGCTGGGTGCTGCGGCCGCCCTTCAGGACGTGGACGTCGGCCGGACGCGCAGGCGTGCCGCGCGTATAGGCGATGGCGCCGTCGTCGGCCACGGTGAAGCCGCCGCCGGTGTAGGGGCGGCCGAAGTCGTCGCCGGTCAGATCCTCGATCAGGGTGGTGACGGCGCCGTCCATCGACACGCGGGCGACCTTGGTGCGGCCCTGATCGTCATAGGCGACGTAGACTGAGCGGCCGTCGCGGCTCCACACCGGAGACTGGACCGAGCGGTCGAGGCTCTCGGTCAGGGCGCGGCTGTTCGAGCCGTCGGCGTCCATCACATAGAGGCGGGTGTTGTGATAGCCCATCCGCTTGTCGTCATAGCCCAGGTAGGCGATGCGGCGGCCGTCGGGCGAGGCGACGGGCGCATTGTCAGGCCCGGCGCGGCTGGTCAGGGCGGTCAGGCCGCCGGTCTGGACATCCAGGGCGAAGACTTCGCTGTCGGCGGCTTCGCGCTGCCAGTCGGGGCGACGGTTGGCGCTGAGGTAGAGGGTGCGGGAATCGGCCGACCAGGACAGGCCGCCGCCGTGGTGGAAGTCGCCGTGCGTCAGCTGGCGCGCGCCGCCGCCCTGAGACCCGACGACGAAGACGTGGCGGAAGCCGGGCTTCAGATAGCCCTGGCCGTCGGAGCGGTAGGAGACGCTGTCGATGATCTCCAGCGGCGGCGCCCACTGGGCGCCCTCGGGCTTGGCCAGGGGCGAGCCGATCTTGGGTTTCTCGCCGGGGACCAGGACGGAATAGGCCAACTGCTCGCCGTTGGGCGACCAGCTGACGCTGGACGGGGTGTTGGGCAGGTTGGTGACGCGGACCGATTCACCCGACGCCATCCAGCGCACGAACAACTGGGGCGCGCCGCCCTCGGCGCTGGAGATGTAGGACAGGCGCGTACCATCCGGCGACCAGCGCGGCTGGCGATGTGAACCGACCGAGGCGACCAGGGGCGAATGACGGCCGGTCTTCACGTCGATCAGCCAGATGGTCGGGCGCATCCGGTCGGTCATGATGTCGGCCGTCTGGCGGACATAGGCGATCTGCCCGCCGTCTGGACTGATCTGGGCGTCGGAGGCGACCTCCATGCCGAACAGGTCTTGCGCGGTGAACAGGCCGCGGTCGGCGGTCGGCAGGCTGGGCGCGGCGGCTGGCTGGACGGCGGTTTGCGCCATCGCGGGCGCGTGGGCGCTGAGGATCAGGGCGCAGGCCGCCCAGGCGAACTTGTTCATATGAAACCCCCTCTGGTTTGGAGGGATCATAGAAAGGCGCGAGGGGGCGGCAAGATAGGGAAAGGGCCGCCGGAACGAATCCGGCGGCCCTTTTTCATTCGTGTTCCGAAGAAAAGTCAGAACTTGAAGCTGGCCCGCAGCAGCAGGGTGTAGCGGACGTAGTCTTCCAGCAGTTCGGCGTCGCCCGTGACGGCCAGCATGCCCAGATCGTTGCCGACGTTCAGACGGAAGCCCAGGATCGGACCGCCGCCCTCGATGCTGGCGGGCGTCAGGGTGAAGGCGTCGCCGCCCGAAGCCAGGCGGGCGATGGTGGTCCCGGCGTCGACCGAGAAGTTCTGACGCCAGCCCAGACGGACCTCGGGGCGGATCCAGCCGTCCTTGCCGAAGCCGTAGCCGATGTTCACCGCAGCCACGCCCGAGAAGATGTGGCCGTCGCGTTCGTCGATCTTCAGATCGAAGCCGTCGCCGCCGCCCTTTTCGGTACGAGCGTCCTCGCTCAGCGAGAAGTATTCGACATAGGCCTCGGGGCGGATGTTCAGGCGGCCGAAGTGACGCTCGTACGACGCGCCCCCGGCGGCGGCCAAGGTCAGGCCGTGCCAGTCGGACTCGTTCTTCAGATTGATGCCGTCGGCGACCAGTTTGCGCGTGGCGCTGAAGGAGGCGTAGCCGCCGGCCGCGCGCGCCCAGGTCGTCCAGTACTGGCCTTGAGCGCGCCAGTAGAGGCCCAGCTCCAGCAGGTTGGCCGACAGGACTTCTTCAGCTGCCGCTTCGGGGTCTTCCAGATCTGACGAGGTGAAGGCCGCCGTCAGGCCGAAGGCGCCCATGTCGGTGCCGCGCTCGACACCGCCCGCCAGGCCGAAGCCTTCCGAACGGAAGCCGTATGTGTCGGTCTTGTCCTTGTCGGCGTAGAAGTTGATCTCCTGCACCCAGGCGCTGGTTTCGCCCGGCGTCGCGGCGGCGTTGCGGCCGGTCAGGGCGCGGGTCACGGCGTCGACGCCGCTGGCCAGCGACAGCAGCGGACCGCCCGAGTGGTCGGGCAGCAGTTGCTGATAGATGTTGAAGAAGCCGTCGCGGTCGGTCTGGTTCAGCATGGCCGCGCGGATCAGCTCATTGTCGGCCAGGCCGGCGTAGAGCACGTCATAGGCGGCGGCCTCGGCCTTGATCATGCCGGCTTCTTCCGCCGTGCGGCGACGGGCGTCGACCGTCAGCTTGCCGGCGGCGTCATCGACGTTGGCCTTGACCACGAAGGCGTAGGGCGAGTTGGACTGAAGCAGGTCCTGGTCGATGGCGCCGACGTTCAGGTCGCCCGCCTCGATGATGGTGAAGGACGTCGGATCCTGGATCAGGGAGTTGAAGCGAACGCCCAGGCCCGCGCCGTCGGCCAGGTCGGCGCTGCCGCTGACTTTGAAGCCGCCGTTGGCGTTGTTGGCGGGGTCCAGGGTGACGATCAGATTACCGTCGGCGCCGACGTTCAGGTCGCTGACCTGAAGCTGACCCGTATGACGCGCATCCAGCGTGCCCTTAGAGACGTCGATGTCCAGTTGGCCGTCGCCGTTGGACAGCTTGCCGGTCACCACGGCGCCGCCGCTGATGGACAGGCGGTCGGCGCCGGTTCCGAAGGAGATGTCGCCGGTCACCGTGCCGTTGCGGATGTCCAGCACATCGGCGCCCGAACCCAGGCGGATGTCGCCGCGGATGGCGGGTTCATTGGCGTCGGGCACGCCGTCCTTGTCGGCGTCCGGCAGCTTGTGGTCGGGAATGACCACGCCATCCTGCACCAGGGTGACGCCCGTGCTGTTGGCGCTGACGTCCACGGCGATGGCCGAGCCGGTCTGGGCCACGTCCTTTTCAGGGTTGGCGACCGCCAGAATCCTGCCGGTGTTGTTGATCGAAGTCAGCGTGCCGGATTGATCGCGCACGGCGACGGCGTCGCTCTTGGAGCCGTTCACGCCCGCCGACAGGGTGCCGGAGTTGCTGAGCGAAGAGACGTTGGCGCCTTGAGTGATCAGCACGCCCGCGGCCACATTGGCCTCGGAACCCGCCGAGACGCTCTGAATCGTGCCGGAGTTGACGATGCTGGGAACCGTCGCGCCCGCGCCGACCAGCACGCCGGTGCTGTCGCCCGTGTTCGCCGTGGCGGTGATCGTGCCCTGGTTCTTCAGGCCGCCGGCCACGCTGACCGTCTGGCCCGTGCCGCCGATCTGAACGGCGGCGGCGTCGACGTTCTTGTAAACGCCGGCGGCCTCGATGGCGCCGCGGTTGATCAGCCCATAGGCGTTGTCGCCGGTTCCGACCGCGCCCAGTGTGATGGCCTTGTCGGCCGAGCCGACCAACAACGCCGGCGCGCCGCCGAAGGAGCGGATGGAGGCCGTCGTTTCCTGAGCGTCGGGAATGCCGTCGCCGTCGCGGTCGTCGTCCTCGCGGTTCTTCTTGCCGTCGCCGTCGTCGTCCTCGTCGCCGTTCTTGACGCCGTCGCCGTCGTCGTCTCCCTCGATTCCGCCGGCCCCATAGGACGGCGCAGTGTCGAACAGAACGCCCTTGGCGACGTCGCCCGCGATGCGGACAGCCGGGCCGCCTTGCAGCAGGTCGTCGGCGTCCAGGTTCTCGAGATAGGTCGCGCCTTCACGGGGTTGGCCCGTGGTCGGCTTAGATGGGGGCGCCGTGGTGTAGCGATAGCCGGTGCTGGTGACGGCCCCTTGAATCTTGACCGCGCCGTCGACGGCTCCGTCAATGGCGACGCCGACCGCGTTTTCGCCGACGGCGGCGACGCTGCCCAGGAGGGTGACGTCGCCCGTGATGTCGCCGGTCGTATGGATGCCGTAGGTGTCATTGCCGACGACGCTGATCTGGCCCTGGCTGAAGAGGTTGCCGGTCAGCGGGGCCTCGACGGTCAGGCCCGACGAATTGTTGCCCTCGACCTTGATCGAGCCGGACGATTCGATGCGGATGTTTCCGACCAGCGGGGCCGAGCCCGTGACGCGGACGCCGTGACGGTTCGTGCCGTCGGCGAACGGGCCGTCCAGGTCGCCGTCCTTGTCGTCGTCCTTATACTCCTCGATGGAGTCGGTGATGTTGATGGCGCCGCCGATGGTGACGTCGCCGGTATTGCCGCCGTTGACCAGGACGCCCGTGGCGCCGTCGGCGGACTTGAGCATGTCGATCTTGGAGCCGGCGTCCAGCTTCACGTCATTGCTGGAATTCAGCGTCACGGCGGCGCCCGAGGTCACGGTGATCGAACCGCCGTTGGCGAGCCGAACGTCGTCGGGAGCGCCGTTGTTGGCGGTCGCGGTGCTGATGGGCGTCGTCCGCCCGTTGGAGATGACCTGTTCAGCCTGAACGCCGGAAGCGACCAGCAGGGGAGCGATCGCAACAGCGCTCGCGAGCAAGATACGCATTCGTAAGAAACCCCTCGTGGTCGCACGCGCAAGGATTGAAGGCGACCCTCCTATCAGGGTCCACGCCCGCACGCCCCAAGTTTCTCGAATTTGAGGCGAATGCAAGACCGGCCGTAGGGAGATCAACCTGAACGGCAGATGAAAAGCGGCGGCGGGCGAGTGGAAAGCAGCGGCCTCTTGAGCGTGACGGTTGCAAGCGGTAGGGGCCGAAAAGCACGGTGAAGATTAACCGGGCCCGTCGCATCCAAAGCCGGAGCTTTAGCGTTAACGTGAAGAACGACAGGCAGAAGGTCCACCGCATGAGCGCGAGCCATATCGACGTCCAGGAAAGCGAGCTGAGGCTGTTTCCCGGCCTGGATGAAGAGGTGGCCGACACCTTGCGAGCGATGAAGGCGGCGGCTGCTGATTCCCGCCCGCGCATGGTCGACACCACCATGCTGTTCGCGCCGCGCTCCGGCGGGGTGAAGCGCTATCTGCTGTCGAAGAAGGCCTGGCTGGAGGCCAATCGGCCGGGCGTGGCGCACAACCTGGTGGTTCCCGGCGCAGGATACCGGGCGGAGCCGGACGGCGTCGTCCGTCTGCATGCGCCCAAGCTGCCGTTCGGCGACGGCTATCGTTGGCCCAGTTCCGTGCGCCGCTGGGGCGCCTGGGTGTCGTCGCTCAACCCTACGCTGATTGAGGCGGGCGATCCCTATACGCCGGGCCAGGGCGCGCTGGAGGCGGGCCAGAGAGTCGGCTGTCCGGTCGTCGGCTTCTGCCACTCGGATCCGGCGGCGCTGGCGGCGCTGCATTTCGGCGAATGGGCCAAGAAGCCGGTTGAGAAGCGCTGGGCCAAGCTGTTCTCGCAATTCGATCGGGTCGTCTCGCCCAGCCGATTCATCGCTCAGCGTCTGGAAGAAGCGGGCGTGGGCGGCATTGCGATTCGTCCGCTGGGCGTCGAGGTCGACACCTTCCACCCGGATCGCCGGGATCGCGATTGGCTGTTGAAGCGGCTGGGACTGGGCGCCGACGCCCGACTGCTGTGCTTCGCCGGGCGTCCGGCCAAGGAAAAGAACGTCGGCGTCCTGATCGACGCGGTGCAGCGCCTGGGCGCGCCCTATCATCTGGTGCTGGTCGGCGCGGGGGCGGGGATGCCGCCTGAGGAACGGGTCATCTCCCTGCCGTATGAGAAGGATCCGCGCGCCGTGGCCCGCATCATCGCCAGCTGCGACGCCTTCGTGCACGCCAACGACAAGGAGCCGTTCGGCCTGATCGTGCTGGAGGCGATGGCCTGCGGCCGGGCCGTGGTCGGCGTTAATGCGGGCGGCGTCGCCGAGACGGTGGATGAGAGCGTGGGACAACTGGCCGCCTCGGCTGATCCGGTCGATTACGCCGAGGCCATCGAGGCCCTGTTCGCGCGCGACGTGGAGGCTCTGGGCCAGGCGGCGAGGGTCAAGGCGGTCGAGCAGTTCGCCTGGAACCGCGTGTTCGAGGATCTGACCATGCTTTACGGCGAACTGACCGGGAAGGCCGAGTTCGTCACGCCGCAAGAGGCGCTGCCGATCAACTAGCCGTCTGCTGTGGTCGCCCTCGGGCTCGTCCCGAGGGCTTGAGGCCGGACATGGCGGAACAGACGCGCGAAAGCTGCGTCTGCGATCAATCTCGATTTTCTGAGAGGGGAGAGGGAAGGGCGGTGCGCCACTCCCTCAGATCCCTGAGAGGAGTGGCGCGAGTGACGGGGCTCGAACCCGCGACCTCCGGCGTGACAGGCCGGCACTCTAACCAACTGAGCTACACCCGCGTTCCCATCCGAAGCGCTGTGCGCCGCGGCGAGGCGCGTCGTTTAGGCGGGGCCGCGCCGCACGTCAAGCGACGCGGCTGTGGATAAATCAAATCATCTCGCCGAGGGGGCTGCGGCGGCCTGCGGCGGGGCTACGGGACCGGCGATTCCGCCGTCTGCGGGCAGTTGCGAGGCCGTGGCGGGCGGCGGCGGTTCGTAGTGGACGCCCACGCCCGGCCCCAGCGGCAGATCCAGCGCCACCCAGGACGCCACCATGATCAGGCCTGCGATCAGGAAGGCCCCGGCGTAGGGCAGCATGGTCGCCATCAGCGAGCCCAGGCCGAACTTCGGATCCCAGCGCTGGGCGAAGGTCAGGATCAGCGGGAAGTAGCTCATCAGCGGCGTGGCGATGTTGGTGACGGAATCGCCCATGCGATAGGCGGCGGTCGTCATCTCGGGGCTGATGCCCAGCAGCATGAACATGGGCACCACGATGGGCGCCAGGGCCGACCACTTGGCCGAAGCCGAACCGATGAACAGGTCGAAGACGCAGGACACCAGCACCACCACGATCAGCAGCAGCGGCGTGGGCAGGGCCAGTTCGCGCAGGGAGGCCGCCGCGTTGACCGCCAGGATCGGCCCCAGGCCCGACCAGTTGAACATGGCGACGAAGTGAGCGGCGAAGAAGGCCAGGACGATGTAGGGGGCCAGTTGGCTGATCCCCTCGCGCATCATGCGAACCAGATCGTGGTGGGTCTTGATCGAGCCTGAGCCTGCGCCGAAGGCCGCGCCCGCCATGAAGAAGGTCAGGGCGAAGAAGGCGACCAGAGAGCGGTACAGGGGATTGAAGCGCTGTTCCGGCTCGGCGTCGGCGTCGACGAAGGGCGAGCCGGGCAGGAAGGTCACGACCGTCCAGACGGCGATCATGGCCAGGATGGTCAGGCCCGCCCAGGCCAGGCCGCGTTTTTCGGCAGCGGTGAGGGGCGTCTTCTCCTCGGCGGCGACCGGGGCGGCGCTATGCGGAAGCCAGGGGCCCAGGCGCGGCTCGATCACCCGGTCGGTCAGGAACCAGACGATGGGGGTGAAGACGATCACCACCCCGACGATGAAGAACCAGTTGCCGGCGATGCTGACGGCGTAGGACGGATCGATCAGGTGGGCGGCTGGCTCGGTGATGCCCAGGATCAGGGCGTCGCTGGCGCCGGGGAACAGATTGCCTGCATAGCCGCCCGAGACGGCGGCGAAGCCGGCGGCCAGACCGGCCAGCGGGTGACGGCCCGCTGCGGCGAAGATGACGGCGGCCAGCGGAATCACCACGACATAGGAGGCGTCCGAGGCGTGGTGCGACACCATGCCGGTGATCACCACGATCGGCGTCAGGATGAAGCGCGGCGCGTTCAGCAGCGCGCCTCGGATCGCCGTGGAGAACAGGCCCGTCCGTTCGGCCACCGAGGCGCCGTAGATGATGGTGATGACGATCCCCAGCGGCGGAAAATCGGCCAGGGTGCGCGGCATGCCGATGAACAGCCGCTCCAGATTGGCGGGCGACAGCAGGCTTTGCGCCTGAAGCACCTCGCCCGTCACCGGATTGACCGCGGACCAGCCCAGGCCCGCGCCGACCAGGCTCAAGGCCACCAGGCCCAGGATCAGCCATAGGAATAGGAAAACAGGATCTGGCAGCCGATTGCCGATGCGTTCGATTGAGTTCAGCAGGCGGGCGGCCAGGTTCATGCGCAAGCTCTCGGCTGTGTTGAAGGCGATGACGCATTTCGCGGATCAACGGCATAAGAGGCAATCACGCGGCCTGCGGCAAATCGCCCAAAAAACTGCGAACTGTTCGCAACAAAAAACCTTTGCCGACATGGGTTTGAACCCTGGCGAGGTTGGGTCTAAGAAGCCCCGAATCCGCCCCCTACCTCCCGGCGGGCGAGGCAGCTCGAATGAACGAATTTCTTCTAGAATATCTTCCGATCGTCGTTTTCCTGGGCATCGCCATCGTGCTCGGCGCCGGCTTCATGCTGGCGGCCTGGGTGCTGGCCCCCAAGAACCCCGACACCGAGAAGCTCTCGGCTTATGAGTGCGGCTTCAACGCCTTTGACGACGCGCGCATGAAGTTCGACGTGCGGTTCTATCTGGTGTCGATCCTCTTCATCATCTTCGACCTGGAAATCGCCTTCCTGTTCCCGTGGGCTGTGTCGATGTTCGACCTGTCGCACGGCGGCATGGTCTTCGCCTTCTGGTCGATGATGGTCTTCCTGGGCGTCCTGACGGTCGGCTTCATCTACGAATGGAAGAAGGGAGCCCTGGAATGGCAGTGATCGCCCCCTCCAGTCCTCTGGTCCCCGCCGGCTCGGCTGCGCGTTCGACCGTCGAGGGCTATGATCCCAAGATCCACGACAAGTTCTTTGAGTCCGTCAATACGGAGCTGGGCGAGCGCGGCTTCCTGACGACCTCGCTGGACGATGTCATCACCTGGGCGCGCACGGGCTCGCTGATGTGGATGTCGTTCGGTTTGGCCTGCTGCGCCGTCGAGATGATTCACCTGTCGATGCCGCGCTTCGACCTGGAGCGTTTCGGCACCGCGCCGCGCGGTTCGCCGCGCCAGTCGGACCTGATGATCGTCGCCGGGACGCTGACCAACAAGATGGCTCCGGCCCTGCGCAAGGTCTACGACCAGATGCCGGACCCGCGCTACGTCATCTCGATGGGCAGCTGCGCCAACGGCGGCGGCTACTATCATTATAGCTACAGCGTCGTGCGCGGCTGCGATCGCGTGGTGCCGGTGGACGTTTACGTTCCGGGCTGCCCGCCGACCGCCGAAGCCCTGCTGTACGGCATCCTGCAGCTGCAGAAGAAGATCCGCCGCACGGGGACCATCGAGCGATGAGCGAACTGGTGCGCGTTGCGGAGCGCGAATCCGCCCTGACGCCCCTGGGCACGGAAATGGTCGCGGCGCTCGGCGTCGAGGCTGTGGTGGCCTATGGCGAACTGACCCTGATCGCCCAGCGCGAGAAGATCGTCGAGGTCATGACGGCCCTGCGCGATCAGTTCGGCTTCCAGCAGTGCATGGATGTCTGCGGCGCCGACTACCCCGACCGCGCCGAGCGGTTCGAGGTCGTCTATCACCTGCTGTCGCTGACGCGCGCCGCGCGCGTTCGCGTCAAGGTGTCGACCGATGACGTCAAGCCGGTCCCCAGCGTATCGTCGGTCTATCCGTCGGCCGGCTGGTTCGAGCGTGAAGCCTTCGACATGTACGGCATGATCTTCTCGGATCACCCGGACATGCGCCGCATCCTGACCGACTACGGCTTCCAGGGGCACCCGCTGCGCAAGGACTTCCCGATGACGGGCTATGTCGAGGTCCGCTACGACGAAGAGCAGAAGCGCATCGTCTATGAGCCGGTGAAGCTGACGCAGGAATTCCGCAACTTCGACTTCCTGTCTCCGTGGGAAGGCGCCGACTATCCGACCGTCCTGCCGGGCGATGAAAAGGCGGGAGCGCAGTAATGGCCGACGTCAAGAACATGCCCGCGCCGCTGGGCGCCGCCATCGACCCGTTCGAGGACTATGAAGACGGCCTGACCCCGCACGCGCGGGCGATGGACGACCGCAAGTTCACCATCAACTTCGGCCCGCAGCACCCGGCCGCGCACGGCGTGCTGCGCCTGGTGCTGGAGCTGGACGGCGAGCTGGTCACGCGCGTCGATCCGCATATCGGTCTGCTGCACCGCGGCACCGAGAAGCTGATGGAGGCGCGCACCTACCTCCAGAACATCCCCTACCTGGACCGGCTGGACTACGTCTCGCCGATGAACCAGGAGCACGCCTTCTGCCTGGCCATCGAGCGGTTGCTGGGTCTGGACGTGCCGTATCGCGGCCAGCTGATCCGGGTTCTGTATTCGGAGATGGGCCGCATCTTGAACCACCTTCTGAACGCGACCATGCAGGCCATGGACGTGGGCGCCCTGACCCCGCCGCTGTGGGGCCACGAAGAGCGCGAGAAGCTGATGGTCTTCTACGAGCGGGCCTGCGGCGCCCGTCTGCACGCCAACTACTTCCGCCCGGGCGGCGTCCACCAGGATCTGACGCCTGAGCTGATCGACGACATCGGCCGCTGGTGCGCCGAGTTCCCGGCCAAGCTGGCGGACATCGAAAGCCTGGTCACCGAAAACCGCATCTTCAAGCAGCGCAACGTCGACATCGGCGTGGTGTCCAAGGAGAACGCCCTGGCGTGGGGCTTCTCGGGCGTCATGCTGCGCGGCTCGGACATCGCCTGGGATCTGCGCAAGGCCCAGCCGTACGACTGCTACGCCGACATGGAATTCGACATCGCCGTCGGCAAGAACGGCGACTGCTGGGACCGCTACCTTGTCCGCGTCGAAGAGATGCGCCAGTCGGTGCGCATCATGGAGCAGTGCATCCACAAGCTGCGCAACTGCCCCGGCGAGCCGGTCTTGTCGGAAGACCACAAGGTCACGCCGCCGCGTCGCGGTGAGATGAAGCGTTCGATGGAAGCGCTGATCCACCACTTCAAGCTCTACACCGAGGGCTTCAAGACGCCGGAAGGCGAGGTCTATGCGGCCGTCGAAGCGCCCAAGGGCGAGTTCGGCGTCTATCTGGTGTCGGACGGCACCAACAAACCCTACCGCGTCAAGCTGTCGGCCCCCGGCTTCCGTCACCTGCAGGCGATGGACTGGATGAACCGCGGCCACATGCTGGCGGACGTGTCCGCCATCCTCGGCTCGCTCGACATGGTGTTCGGAGAAGTGGACCGATGAGCGTTCGTCGTCTGGCCAAGGAGCAACCAGCCTCTTTCGAGTTTTCGAAGGAGACGATGGACAAGGCTCAGTGGTGGATCAAGAAATACCCGGAATCGCGTCGCCAGTCGGCCGTGATCCCGATCCTGTGGCTGGTCCAGAAGCAGGAAGGCTGGGTGTCCGAGCCGTCGCTGCGCGCTGTCGGCGAGCTGCTGGGCATGGCCTATATCCGGGTGCTGGAGGTCGCGACCTTCTACACCATGTTCCAGCTGACGCCGGTCGGCACGGCCGCGCTGATCCAGGTGTGCGGCACCACGCAGTGCATGCTGCGCGGCTCCAACGATCTGATGCGCGTCTGTCGCGAGAAGATCGGCCCCAAGGACGAGCTGTCCGCCGACGGCCGCTTCACCTGGCAGGAGATCGAGTGCATCGGCGCCTGCTCGAACGCGCCGGTGGCCCAGATCAACGACCTCTATTACGAAGACCTGACGCCTGAAAACATGGCTCAGATCATCGACGACTTCGCCGCGGGCAAGACGCCCAAGCCGGGCAGCTATGTCGGCCGTCACACGTCCGAGCCGCAGGGCGGCGCGCGGACGCTGACCGACCCGGCATTGTACGACGGTTCGGCCGCCAAGAAGATCAAGAAGCTGCCGAACTCGGAGCCCGTCGCTGAAAAGGCGCCGGTCTGATGGGGCGGCCGAATCTCGAGACAGAAGCGGGCAGGGCGGCCTATCGGGCCGAGCTGCGTCGCGTCGGCTGGCGCCCGCGGTGGGCGGGGCTGGCCTGTATCGTGGTTGCGGCCGCATTGGTTTTGTTCGCACGTGAAGGCCGTTTCGGCCTGACAGACAACGCGGTGATGGCGGCCTATGGCCTGTTGGCCGTCGGATGGGTGCTGGTGATCTACGCCGTCTTCCAGCGCACCCGCCATCATAAACGCCGCATGGCGGAAGGACTTTAAGGGATCATGGTCGGCATCCTCCAAGACAGGGATCGGATCTTCACCAACCTCTATGGCTTCCACGACTGGGGCCTTGAGGGTGCGAAGAAGCGCGGCGCGTGGAACGCCACCAAGGACATGCTGGACCTTGGCCGCGATTGGATCATCACCAACGTCAAGAACTCGGGGCTGCGCGGACGCGGCGGCGCCGGTTTCTCGACCGGCCTGAAGTGGTCCTTCATGCCCAAGGAAGTGAAGGATCGCCCTCACTACCTGGTCATCAACGCCGACGAGTCCGAGCCCGCGACGTGTAAAGACCGCGAGATCATGCGTCATGATCCGCAACTGCTGATCGAAGGCGCCCTGATCGCCTCCTTCGCCATGCAGGCCCACGCCTGCTACATCTACCTGCGCGGCGAATACATCCTCGAGCGCGAGCGCATGGAAGCCGCCGTCAAGCAGGCCTATGAGGCCAAGCTGATCGGTGACGACAACGTCCACGGCTGGGACTTCCACGTCTATATCCACCACGGCGCCGGGGCCTATATCTGCGGCGAAGAGACGGCCCTGCTGGAAAGCCTGGAAGGCAAGAAGGGCCAGCCGCGTCTGAAGCCGCCGTTCCCGGCGGGCGCAGGTCTGTACGGCTGCCCGACGACCGTGAACAACGTGGAATCGATCGCCGTGGTCGGCACCATCCTGCGTCGCGGCGCGGACTGGTTCGCCGGCTTCGGTCGCCCGAACAACACCGGCACCAAGCTGATGTCGCTGTCGGGCCACGTGAACACGCCCTGCGTGGTCGAAGAGGCCATGTCGATCCCGCTGCGCCAGTTGATCGAGGATCACGGCGGCGGCGTGCGCGGCGGCTGGGAAAACCTGAAAGCCATCATTCCGGGCGGCGCGTCCTGCCCGGTCATCACGCGCGAACAGGCTGAAGTCGCGCTGATGGACTTCGATTCCATGCGCGAAATGCGCTCGTCGCTGGGCACCGCCGGCGTCACGGTCATGGATCAGTCCACCGACATCGTGAAGGCGATCGCCCGCATCAGCTACTTCTTCAAGCACGAGAGCTGCGGCCAGTGCACGCCGTGCCGTGAAGGCACCGGCTGGATGTGGCGCGTGCTGGAGCGTATGGCGATCGGCGACGCCGATCCGTCGGAGATCGACCTGCTGCTCGACGTGGCCGGTCAGGTCGAAGGTCACACCATCTGCGCCCTCGGCGACGCCGCCGCCTGGCCCGTTCAGGGCCTGATCCGGCACTTCCGTCACGAGATTGAAGAGCGCATCCACACCTACCGCAGCCGCCGCGCGAACTTCGCCGGCCACGCGATCGCGGCGGAGTAATCGTAATGCCTATCGCCAAGGTCAACGGCGTTGAAGTCGAGTTCGAACCGGGCATGACCGTGCTGCAGGTCGCCGAGCGCGCCGGGCAGGAAATCCCGCGGTTCTGCTACCACGAGCGCCTGTCCATCGCCGGCAACTGCCGCATGTGCCTGGTCGAGGTGAAGCCTGGACCGCCGAAGCCGCAGGCTTCGTGCGCGCTGCCGGCCGCTGACGGTCAGGAGATCTTCACCGACACGCCGATGGTGAAGAAGGCCCGCGAAGGGGTGATGGAGTTCCTGCTCATCAACCACCCGCTGGACTGCCCGATCTGCGACCAAGGCGGCGAGTGCGACCTGCAGGATCAGGCCGTCGGCTACGGCCGTGACGGTTCGCGCTACGGCGAGAACAAGCGCGCGGTCGAAGAAAAGAACATGGGCCCGACGGTCAAGACGTTCATGACGCGCTGCATCCAGTGCACGCGTTGCGTCCGCTTCATCACCGAAGTGGCGGGCGTGCCGGACATCGGCATGATCTCGCGCGGCGAAAGCGCCGAGATCACGACCTATCTGGAAAAGAACATCGACAGCGAACTGTCGGGCAACGTCAACGACCTGTGCCCGGTGGGCGCCCTGACGCACCGCCCGTGGCAGTATCACTACCGCCCGTGGGAGTTGAAGAAGACCGAGACCATCGACGTGATGGACGCGCTCGGCTCGAACATCCGCGCCGACTCGCGCGGCGCCGAGGTCATGCGCGTCCTGCCGCGCGTGAACGAGGGCATCAACGAGGAGTGGCTGTCGGACAAGAGCCGCTACGCCGTCGACGGCCTGCAGGCGCGTCGTCTGGACCGTCCGTGGGTGCGTGAGAACGGCAAGCTGCGTCCGGCGTCTTGGGACGAGGCCCTGTCGGTCGTGGCGGACAAGCTGAAGGCGGCCCCGGCCGACCGCATCGGCGCCATCGCAGGCGACCTTCAGGACGCCGAGTCGATGAAGGCGACGCTGGACCTGTTCCGCGCACTGGGCTCCGCCAACACGGACTGCCGTCAGGACGGCGCCGCGCTGGGCGGCGAGGCTCGCGAGGGCTGGTTGTTCAACTCCGGCCTGCAAGGCATTGAAAACGCTGACGCCATTCTGATCGTCGGCGCCAATCCGCGCACGGAAGCACCGCTGCTGAACGCGCGCATCCGCAAGACCTGGCTGAAGGGCGGCGTCGAAGTCGGCGTCATCGGCCCGCAAGCTGACCTGACCTATGACTACGCCTGGCTGGGCGCCGGTTCGAAGACCCTGGGCAAGCTGCCCAAGGCTGCGACCGACTTCCTGACCAAGGCTGAACGTCCGGCGATCATCGTCGGCGCGGGCGCCCTGACGGGCGAAACCGGTCCGGCCGTGCTGAACGCCCTGGGCGCGCTGGCCAAGAAGGTCGGCGTGGTCAAGGACGGCTGGAACGGCTTCAACGTCCTGCACAGCGCCGCCGCGCGCGTCGGCGGTCTGGACATGGGCTTCTTGCCGGGCGAGGGCGGTCTGGATGTCGCCGGCATGCTGAAGCCGGGCGCGCTGGACGTTCTGTTCCTGCTGGGCGCCGATGAGGTGAATGCCGATGCGTCGGGCGCCTTCCGCGTCTATCTGGGTTCGCACGGCGACCGCGGCGCGCACGGCGCGGACGTGATCCTGCCGGGCGCGGCCTACACCGAGAAGTCGGGCCTGTACGTCAACACCGAGGGCCGGGTGCAGATGGCCGAGCGCGTGGTCTTCCCGAAGGGCGAGGCCAAGGACGACTGGGCCATCATCCGCGCCCTGTCGGAGCGTGTCGGCTGCAAGCTGCCGTTCGACACCCTGGAGCAACTGCGTACGAAGCTGATGGGCGACCATCCGACCTTCGGCCGCATCGACTATCTGGCCCCCGCCGCGACGTTCGACGTCGCCAAGCTGGGCGCCAAGGGAGACCTGGGCGACGTCGCCTTCGTCTCCGTCATCGCCGATCCCTACCTGACCAACCCGATCGCGCGCGCCAGTGAAACCATGGCCCAACTGTCCGCTGAGCGGACGGCGCCGGTCGCCCTGGCGGCGGAGTAAGACATGGACGCTGCGACTTCCTTCTGGGCCACCCCCGTCGGCTGGACCCTCGCCACTCTGGGCGGGATCCTGCTGGTCGTGGTCGGCATTCTGATCTCCCTGGCCTTCCTGCTGCTGGCCGACCGCAAGATCTGGGCGGGCGTTCAGCTGCGCAAGGGTCCGAACGTGGTCGGCCCCTTCGGCCTGCTGCAGTCCTTCGCCGACTTCTTCAAGTTCGTGCTGAAGGAGATCGTCATCCCGGCCGGGTCGGACAAGGTGGTCTTCATCCTGGCCCCGCTGATCAGCTTCGTCCTGGCCTTCATCGCCTGGGCGGTGATCCCGTTCGCGCCGGGCTGGGTGGTGTCGGACCTGAACGTCGGCATCCTGTACATCCTCGCGATCAGCTCGCTGGGCGTCTACGGCATCATCATGGGCGGCTGGGCTTCGAACTCGAAGTATCCGTTCCTGGGCTCGCTGCGTTCGGCGGCGCAGATGGTGTCCTATGAGGTCTCGATGGGCCTCATCATCATCAACGTCATCCTGCTGGCCGGGACGATGAACCTGACCGAGATCGTGACCCAGCAACAGGGTTGGATCTGGAACTGGAACGCCTTCGGCGGCGGCCTCGAGACCCTGCCGACGATCATCGTCATGCTGCCGATGACCATCGTCTTCTTCATCTCGGCCCTGGCCGAGACCAACCGCCCGCCGTTCGACCTGCCCGAAGCGGAATCGGAACTGGTGGCCGGTTATCAGGTCGAATATTCCTCGACCCCCTACCTGCTGTTCATGATCGGCGAATACGCCAACATCGTCTTCATGTGCGCCATGATCACCCTGCTGTTCTGCGGCGGGTGGAATCCGGGCTTCCCGACCGACTTCCTGAACAGCGTCCCGGCCTTCGTCGCCAACCTGTTTTACCTGGCGGTCTTTGCCATGAAGGTGGTCTTCTGGTTCTTCATGATCGCCCTGGTGAAGGCTTTCGTGCCCCGCTACCGCTATGACCAGCTGATGCGCCTGGGCTGGAAGATCTTCCTGCCGGCCTCGTTGGTCGCCGTGGTCTTCGTGGCGGCGTGGCGCGTGTTCGCGGTGGGCGGCTGATGGGCGGTTACGCCACATTCCTGATCGCGCTGGCGCTCGCCGCCGGCCTGTCGGCCTGCACCTTCAAGCCGATGGATCCGGCTGCGCCCGAGACCGCGTCCGCGCGTCTCGAGCGGCTGGACCGCGAGCGGGGAGAGGAGGCGGACAAGCGCGCCTATTGCCAACGTCTGTCGCGGGACGATCCGCGCTTCAGCAGGGACGGCTGCGAACGCCGGATCGGCGGATGAAGACGAAAGCAGCAGCCCTGATGTTCGCCCTGGCCGCACCCATGCTGGCGTCGGCCTGCGCGCCCTATGAGGCCGACCCGGTGTCGGTCTATCAGTGGGAGCGCAAGGTGCAGGAAATCGAACGGCGCGAGGCGGAACGCCAGCGCCTTTGCCAGACCCTCGACAAGGAAAGCGCCCGCTATGAACGCGAGTGCGCCGGAGTGAAATCGTAATGCTGACCCGTATCGTTCAGGCGGCCAAGGGCGCGATGCTGACCGACGTGTTCGGCGCCGTCGGCCTGTCGATGAAGTACATGATGAAGCCGAAGGCGACGGTGAACTATCCGTTCGAGCGCAACCCGCAGTCGCCGCGCTTCCGTGGCGAACATGCGCTGCGCCGCTATCCGAACGGCGAAGAGCGCTGCATCGCCTGCAAGCTGTGCGAGGCCATCTGCCCCGCCCAGGCCATCACCATCGAGGCCGAACCGCGCGCCGACGGCAGCCGCCGCACGACGCGCTACGACATCGACATGGTCAAATGCATCTACTGCGGCCTGTGCCAGGAGGCCTGCCCGGTGGACGCCATCGTCGAGGGGCCGAACAGCGAGTTCGCCACCGAGACCCGAGAAGAACTGCTCTATGACAAGGCGCGCCTGCTGGACAACGGCGACCGCTGGGAGCGTCTGATCGCGAAGAATCTGGAACTCGACGCTCCGTATCGCTAAACGGAGCGGCGATTCCGCCACGCTGACCCTGACCTTCGGGCCGGGGCCGATTTTGGAAGGGTCCGGGGTTTCCCCTCGGGCCATTGGTTTTGAAGAGGGGCGTCGTCCCGCACATGTTGCAAGGCCTGGCCTTCTATCTTCTGGCGACGGTCGCCGTGGTTTCCGCCCTTCTGGTGGTGACCGCGCGCAATCCCGTGCACTCCGTTCTCTGGCTGATCCTGACCTTCTTCTCGGCGGCCGGTCTGTTCGTTCTGTTGAGCGCCGAGTTCCTGGCGATGCTGCTGGTCGTCGTCTACGTCGGCGCCGTGGCGGTGCTGTTCCTGTTCGTCGTCATGATGCTGGACGTCGACTTCGTGAAGCTGCGCGAAGGATATGCGCGCTACCTGCCGCTGGCGGGCATCGTGGCGGGCGTGCTGCTGGCCGAGATGATCATGGTGTCGATCACCGTCGTTCAGGGCGGCGCCGCCAGGGACGCGACCTCGCCGGTTCCGGCCGGGCCTGACGTCACCAATATCGAGACGATCGGCCGCGTGCTCTACACGGACTACGTCTACTTCTTCCAGGCGGCGGGCGTGGTCCTGCTGATCGCCATGATCGGCGCCATCGTCCTGACCCTGCGTCACCGTCCGGGCGTGCATCGCCAGGATTTGGCGGCCCAGGCCAACCGCGAGCGCGCCAAGGCCGTCGAGGTCAAGTCCGTGACCACGGGCCAGGGCGTCACCCCCGAGGAGCTTCTGTAATGGATATCTCGCTCCAGCATTATCTGGCGGTCGCCGCCATGCTGTTCACCATCGGCGTCTTCGGCATCTTCGTGAACCGCAAGAACGTCATCATCATCCTGATGTCGGTCGAGATGATCCTGCTCGCGGTGAACATCAACTTCGTGGCCTTCTCGACCCACCTGAACGACGTGTCGGGTCAGCTGATGGCCATGTTCGTCCTGACCGTCGCCGCGGCCGAGGCCGCCGTCGGCCTGGCCATTCTCGTGACCTTCTTCCGTAACCGCGGCGACATCGCGGTCGACGACGCCTCCGTGATGAAGGGCTGATCGGAACCGTGACTATCCAGACTCTCGTCACTCTCGGCGTCTTCGCCCCCCTGCTGGGGGCCATGATCGCCGGCTTCTTCGGTCGCCGGATCGGCGACGTCGCCTCGCAGGCCGTCACCACGGGCCTGCTGTTCTTCTCGTGCGCGGTCTCCTGGATCGTGTTCAGCCAGTGGACCTGGGGCGGGCTGGAAGCCTTCACCGTGCACCTGGCGCCGTTCATCCATGTCGGCGAGTTCCAGTCGAACTGGTCGATCCGCGTTGACGCCATGTCGGCGGTCATGCTGATCGTGGTGACGTCGGTGTCGTCGCTGGTTCACCTCTATTCCTGGGGCTACATGAAGGAGGACGACAGCCGTCCTCGCTTCTTCGCTTATCTGTCGCTGTTCACCTTCATGATGCTGGCGCTGGTGACGGCGGCCGACTTCCTGCAGATGTTCTTCGGCTGGGAAGGCGTGGGCCTGGCGTCCTATCTGCTGATCGGTTTCTGGTACAAGAAGCCCTCGGCCACCGCCGCCTCGATCAAGGCCTTCGTGGTCAACCGCGTCGGCGACTTCGGCTTCCTGCTCGGCATGATGACCGTGTTCTGGATGTTCGGCACGATCGAGTTCGCCAAGCTGTTCCCGCTGATCGCCGGCAAGGCCGGGACGGGCTGGGAATTCCTGGGCCACACCTGGTCGGCGCTGGATCTGGCCGGTCTGCTGCTGTTCATCGGCGCCATGGGCAAGTCGGCGCAGTTCTTCCTGCACACCTGGCTGCCGGACGCGATGGAAGGTCCGACGCCCGTGTCGGCCCTGATCCACGCGGCCACCATGGTTACGGCCGGCGTCTACATGGTCTGCCTGCTGTCGCCCCTGTATGAGCACGCGCCCGTCGCGTCGCAGTTCATCGCCATCATCGGCGGCGTCACGGCCATCTTCGCCGCGACCGTCGGCATGATGCAGAACGACATCAAGCGGGTGATCGCCTATTCGACCTGTTCGCAGCTGGGCTACATGTTCTTTGCGGCGGGCGTCGGCGCCTATCAGCCCGCCATGTTCCACCTTTTCACGCACGCCTTCTTCAAGGCCCTGCTGTTCCTGGGCGCCGGTTCGGTGATCCACGGCATGCACCATGAGCAGGACATGCGGAAGATGGGCGGCCTGGTGAAGCTTCTGCCTTGGACCTACGGGACCATGATGATCGGCACCATCGCCATCACGGGTCTCGGTATTCCGGGCATTGGCGGCTTCGCGGGCTTCTACTCCAAGGACTCCATCCTCGAGAGCGCCTATGCGGCGGCGACGACAGGCCATTCGGCTGCGGGCATGTTCGCTTTTGTCATCGGCATCTCGGCGGCTCTGCTGACGGCCTATTATTCGTGGCGTCTGGTGTTCATGACCTTCCACAACAAGCCGGTCTGGAAGGAAGAGGAGGGCGCGCACGCCCATCACGGGGACGATCACGCCTCGCACGCTCAGATCGAAACCCATTCGGAGCCGCTGGACGGCGACGATCACGCGCACGACGACCATCACCACGGTCCGCTGAAGCCGCACGAGAGCCCGTTGGTCATGGTGCTGCCGCTGCTGCTGCTTTCGGTCGGCGCGGTGGCCGCGGGCATGATCTTCGCCCCGCACTTCATCGGCCATCATGAGGCCGAGTTCTGGCGCGGCGCCATCTTCGTCGGCGGCGACAACCACGTCCTGCACGAGAGCCACAACGTCCCGACGTGGGTGAAGTGGGCGCCGCTGATCGTGACGCTGCTGGGCACGGCCATCGCCTACTGGCTGTATGTCGTGAAGGAAGGCGCGGCCAAGGAAATGGCCGACCGCAAGGGCCCGCTGTGGACCTTCCTCTACAACAAGTGGTTCTTCGATGAGCTGTATGACGCTGTCTTCGTGAAGGGAGCCAAGGCGATCGGCGACTTCTTCTGGAAGATCGGCGACGTGAAGATCATCGACGGCCTCGGTCCGAACGGCGCGGCCTGGGCTTCGCTGAAGTCGGGCGGCTGGTTGTCCCGGTTCCAGTCCGGTTTCGTCTACTTCTATGCATTCGTGATGCTGATCGGCGTGGCTGCGTTCCTTGCCTTCGCCATCTTCACGTGGGGAGCCTGAGCCTCGTGCCTCACATTCTGAGCATCGTCACCTTCCTGCCGCTTCTCGGCGCGGCCGCGATCCTGGTCGCGCGCCTGCTGAACAAGGGCGGTCAGGACGCCGCGGCCCCGGCCGCCCGCTGGATCGCCCTGATCACCACCATGGTGGTGCTGGCCGTGTCCGTCCTGCTGGTCGCACAGTTCGATCCGTCGAACCCGGCCTATCAGTTCGTCGAGAACTACGCCTGGTTCGCGGGCGCCGGCTATCACCTGGGCGTGGACGGGATTTCGATCCTGTTCGTCCTGCTGACGGCCTTCCTGCTGCCGATCTGCATCGTGGCCAGCTGGAAGTCGATCGAGACGCGCGTCGTCGAATACATGATCGCCTTCCTGATCCTGGAGACCATGGTCATCGGGGTGTTCACCTCGCTGGACCTGTTCCTCTTCTACATCTTCTTCGAAGGCACCCTGGTGCCGATGTATCTGATCATCGGCATCTGGGGCGGCGCCAACCGCATCTACGCAGCGTACAAGTTCTTCCTGTACACTCTGCTGGGATCGGTCCTGATGCTGCTGGCCATGCTGTGGATGGCCCACACGACGGGCACCACCAGCATTCCGGAACTGAAGCAGTACGCCTTCGACCCGGCGGTGCAGCCGCTGTTGTGGCTGGCCTTCTTCGCCTCCTTCGCGGTGAAGATGCCGATGTGGCCGGTGCACACCTGGCTGCCCGACGCCCACGTTCAGGCGCCGACGGCCGGTTCGGTCATCCTGGCCGGCATCCTGCTGAAGCTCGGCGGCTACGGCTTCATCTTGTTCAATATCCCGATGTTCCCGCTGGCGTCGCAGATGTTCACGCCGCTGGTGCTGACGCTGTCGGTCATCGCCGTGGTCTACACCTCGCTGGTCGCCTTCCGTCAGACGGACATCAAGAAGCTGATCGCCTATTCGTCGGTGGCCCACATGGGCTTCGTGACCATGGGCATCTTCGCGGGCAACGACACCGGCGTTCAAGGCGCCGTCTTCCAGATGCTGAGCCACGGCCTGATCTCGGGCGCGCTCTTCCTCTGCGTCGGCGTGGTCTATGACCGGATGCACACCCGTGAGATCGCCTTCTACGGCGGCCTGACGGCGCGGATGCCCTGGTATGCGGCCATCTTCCTGATGTTCACCATGGCCAACGTCGGCCTGCCGGGCACCTCGGGCTTCATCGGCGAAGTGCTGACGATGACGGGCGCCTATCAGGTCTCGACCTGGGCGGCCCTGATCGCGGCCTCGGGCGTGATCTTCTCGGCGGTCTATGCGCTGACGCTGTTCCGCAACGTCATGTATGGCCCGATCACCAATCCGGCGCTGGAAAACATCACCGACATCGACAAGCGCGAACTGCTGATCTTCGTGCCCCTGATCGTCGGCACCATCTGGCTGGGCCTCTATCCCAACGCCGTTCTCGACTACACCGGGCCGACTGTTGAAGCCCTGACCAGCGCCTATCGCGCCGCGATCGGCGGGTGAGACCATAATGCCTGATCTGTCCTCCGCTCTCCAACTCGCCGCCCCGGAGCTGACCCTTGCGGTCGGCGGGCTGGTGCTGCTCATGCTCGGCGCCTTCGCCGGCGAGAAGTCGACGCGCCTGGTCTCGGGCCTGTCGGTGCTGCTGCTGCTGGCGGCGACGGCTCTGGCCGTCGTCGGCCCGCTGGGGTCCGCCTTCAACGGGGCCTATGTGGCCGATCCGCTGGCCGTCTTCGGCAAGGCGGTGATCTTCCTGTCCGCCGCCGTGGCCGTGGTGCTGGGCGACGGCTGGATGCATCGCAACAACATCGCCAAGTTCGAATATCCGATCCTGATCGTGCTGGCTTCGGTCGGCATGGGCATGATGGCGTCGTCGGGCGACCTGATCTCGCTCTACATCGGTATCGAGATGCACTCGCTGGCCCTCTACGTCCTGGCCGCCTATCGCCGCGACGACCTGAAGGCCTCGGAAGCAGGCCTGAAGTATTTCGTCCTGGGCGCCCTGTCGTCGGGTCTGCTGCTGTACGGCGCCAGCCTGATCTACGGTTTCGCCGGTTCGATGCGGTTCGAGGACATCGCCGCCTTCGCCACCGCCAACCCCGGTCCGGGCTTGATCTTCGGCCTGGTCTTCCTGATCTGCGGTCTGGCGTTCAAGGTTTCGGCCGCGCCGTTCCACATGTGGACGCCCGACGTCTACGAAGGCGCCCCGACCCCGGTCGTGGCCCTGTTCTCGACGGCGCCCAAGGTGGCGGCCATGGTGCTGATCATCCGCGTGCTGGTCGAAGGCTTCGGCCTGGCCCATGCGCAGTGGGCGCAGGTGCTGATCCTGATCTCGTTGATCAGCTTCGCTGTCGGCGCCTTCGGCGGTCTGATGCAGAAGGACATCCAGCGCCTGCTGGCCTATTCGTCCATCATCAACATCGGCTACGCCCTGCTGGGCGTGGCGGCGGGCACCCAGGTCGGCGTTCAGGCGACCCTGATGTTCATGACCCTGTATGTCGTGGATCAGATCGGCTTCTTCGCCATCCTGCTGTCGCTGAGCCGCAACGGCCGTCCGATCCGCAAGATCGCCGATCTGGCCGGTCTGAAGAAGGACCGTCCGGTGACGGCCGTCGCCCTGACGATCCTGTCGCTGTCGGCTGTCGGCATTCCGCCGATGTCGGGCTTCTGGGGCAAGTTCTACGTCTTCGGCGCCGCCGCCGATGCGGGCTACTGGATGGCGGGCGCTGCGGGTCTGGTGGCCTCGGTCGTCGCGGCCTTCTACTATCTGCGCATCATCAAGGTGATCTGGTTCGACACGCCTGAGTTCGACGTGACGACGGACAAGGCGCCGGCCGGCGCGCAATGGATCGGCTGGGCGGCTGCGGCCTTCAGCTTCCCCGTGCTGCTGATCGCCCTGACCTGGCTGGAGCCGCTGACGCGCGCGGCTGCTGCGGGCGTCGGGATCGGATAAGGGGCCTTGGCGGCTCCGGTCCTGATCCTCGAAGAGACCGACTCCACCAACGCCGAGGCGCGTCGTCGCGCCGAGGCGGGCGAGGCCGGGCCGCTGTGGATCGCGGCCCGGCGTCAAACCGCCGGGCGGGGCCGTCGCGGCCGCGCCTGGGACAGCCGGGACGGCAATCTGGCCACGACCCTGTTGCTGACGCTGAACCGCACCCCGGCCGAGGCGGCGCAACTGACTTTCGCCGCCGCACTGGCGGTGGCCGACCTGCTGGACCGCTATGTTCCGCCCGCGCTGGTCAGCATCAAATGGCCCAATGACGTCCTGCTGGACGGGCGCAAGTCGTCCGGCATCCTGATCGAATCCGGTCCTGCGCCCTCTGGCGGTCTGTGGCTGGCCGTGGGCGTCGGCGTGAACCTGTCCCACGCGCCCGAAGGGACCGAACGCCCGACCACCTGCATCGCCGAGCATCTGCATCATGACGTGGCCGCCGCGCCGTCGATGGAAGAGGGGGCGAGGGCGCTGGCCGAAACCTTCGACGCCTGGCTGGAACGCTGGACGCGTCTGGGCTTTCAGCCCGTGCTGGACGCCTGGGTTGCGCGCACGCCCGGCCTGTTCGGCCCATGCACGGCGCGGCTAAGTCATGAAACCCTGAGCGGGATCGCCGACGGCGTCGAGGCCGACGGCGCCCTGCGCCTGAAACTGCCGGACGGAAGCCTGCGGGTCATCTCCGCCGGCGACGTCTTCTTCGGAGAGGCCGCCTGATGCTGCTGGCGATCGAGCAAGGCAACACCAACACCCTGTTCGCCGTTCACGATGGCGAAGAGTGGATATTCCAGTGGCGCACCGCCACCGATCCCATGCGCACGGCCGACGAATACGCCGTCTGGCTGCACCAGCTGTTCGAGATGCGCGGGCATGGTCTGACCATGGCCGACATGGACGGCTGCATCATCTCCAGCGTGGTGCCGCAGTCGATCTTCAACCTGCGCAATCTGGCGCGGCGCTATCTGAACGTCGAACCCCTGGTGATCGGCGAGAACGTCGAACTGGGCATCGAGGTGCGCATCCATAAGCCCAGCGAGGCCGGGGCCGACCGTCTGGTCAACGCCATCGGCGCGCTTCAGGTCTATGAGGGCGACCTGTTGCTGATCGACAGCGGCACGGCCACGACCTTCGACGTCGTGTCCGGCGCGAACGGGCAGGGGGCGGGGGCCTTTGAAGGCGGGCTGATCGCGCCCGGCATCAACCTGTCGCTTCAGGCCCTGCACGAGGCGGCGGCCAAGCTGCCGCGCATCGCTATCCAGCGCCCCGACACCGTGATCGGGCGCGACACCGTCACCTCCATGCAATCGGGCGTCTTCTGGGGCTATATCGCCCTGATCGAAGGGCTGGTGGACCGTATCAAGGCGGAGTGGGGGAAGCCCATGACGGTCATCGGCACCGGCGGCGTCGCCTCCCTGTTCGAGGGCGCAACCGACTCTATCGACCGGTTTGATCCGGACCTGACCATCCGCGGCCTACTCGAAATCTGGCGGCGGAACTCCCATCTGTAAGGCCGCATGACTAAGAAAACTCAAAACGACGAACTCGTCTTCCTGCCGCTGGGCGGCTCGAACGAGGTCGGCATGAACCTGAACGCCTATGGTTTCGGCCCGGCGCATGACCGCAAATGGATCATCGTCGATGTCGGCGTGACCTTCGGCGACCAGTCCACGCCCGGCGTGGACGTCATCGTGCCCGATCCGACCTTCCTGGAAGGCGAGAACATCCTGGGCATCGTGCTGACGCACGCGCACGAGGATCACATCGGCGCCCTGGGCTGGCTGTGGCCGCGCATCCAGGCGCCGCTGTACGCCACCCCTTTCACCGCCTTCCTGATCCGCGAGAAGCTGCGCGACGCCGGCATCTATGAAGATGTCGAGCTGCACGAGGCGCCGCTGGGCTCGACGGTGAACCTGGGCCCGTTCGAGGTGACCTACGTCACCATCACCCACTCGATCGCCGAACCGAACGGCCTGGCCATCAAGACGCCGCTGGGCACGGTGCTGCATACCGGCGACTGGAAGATCGACAATGATCCGGTCGTGGGCGAGCGCACCGACGTCGACTTCATCCAGAAGCTGGGCGACGAGGGCGTCCTGGCCATGGTGTGCGACTCCACCAACGTCTTCGTGGACGGCGTCGCCGGGTCCGAGGGCGATGTGAAGGTCAAGCTGGCCGAGCTGATTCAGGGCCTGAAGGGCCGAGTCGCCGTTGGCTGCTTCGCCTCCAACGTCGCGCGGATGCATAGCGTCATCAGCGCCGCCGAGGCGGCCGGGCGTCGCGTGGCCCTGGCCGGGCGCTCGATGCACCGCATCACCGCCGCCGCCAAGTCGGTCGGCATGTTGAACGACATCAAGCCCTTCCTGTCCGAACAGGAGGCCAAGGTCTGGCCGGCGGACGAGATCCTGTACCTGTGCACCGGCAGCCAGGGCGAGGCGCGCGCCGCCCTGTCTCGCGTGGCCGAAGGGACGCATCCCTTCATCAAGCTGGGCGAGGGCGACCACTGCATCTTCTCGTCGCGCGTCATCCCCGGCAACGAACTGTCCATCGGCCGTCTGCAGGATAAGATGGCCGAGCGCGGAATCCGCATCTACACCGAGAAGGATCACCCCGGCATCCACGTCTCGGGCCACCCGTGCCGTGACGAACTGCGCCAGATGTATCAGTGGGCGCGACCGCAGATCGCCGTGCCGACCCACGGCATGCGCCGCCACCTGATCGAGCACGGCAATCTGGCCAAGGACATGCAGGTGCCCGAGACGGTGACGCCGCGCAACGGCGACATGGTGCGCCTAGCGCCCGGACCCGCCGCCATCATCGACGAAGTGCCTTCGGGCCGTCTGTTCGTCGACGGAGGCATGCTGGTGGAAGAGGCCGGCGAGGCCCTGCGCGAGCGTAAGCACGCCGCCAGCAACGGCATCCTGATCGTCAGCTTCGCCCTGGATCGTCGCGGCCGCATCGCCAGCGACATCGACGTGCGCGGCATCGGCCTGCCGGGCGACGCCGACCGTCCGCTGGGCGATGTGCTGGACGACATGGCCGAGCGCGTCGAAAACACGGTGCGCGGCCTGAAGGGCGAGGCGCTGGAGGACGAAGCCGTCATCGAACAGGCTGTCAGCCGGACCCTGAAGAAGGCCAGCCAGCAGATCTGGGATCGTCGTCCGATCGTGGAAACCGTGGTGCTGAGACTCTGATGGCGGATCGTCTTTATCTTCTGAACGCCGACTGGTTCGACGATCAGGGCGGGCCGTGGTTCTGCCCGCCCGGCGCGCGGATCGAGGGGGTGCTGGGCCTGTATCCGCGCCTGCGCGAGCATCTGACGGTGACCCGTCTGGATCACCCGCGCCCGCGCTCGGCCGTGATCGCCGAGGTAGGAGAGGCGAACCAGAGCTGCCCCCTGTTGGTGCTGGACGGCGAGTTCGACTGGCCCGACGCCCAGGTCAGCGCAGAGACCGGCGCGCGCTTCCTGCAGGATGACGACATCCTGCCGTACTGGGCTGCGCGCTACGGGATTGGGCGACCGCACCCGTAAGCGCGCGTGGCTTCTCCCTCCCCACGAAAAGGGGAGGGATAGTCATCAGCTTTCGAGCGTCGCCTTCCGATAGTCGTCGCGCTCCACCTGTCCGACCTCGACCGAGATCTGGCGCGGGCCGTCATAGGGGGCGACGCCGGCCAGCAGGGCCGCCAGCACCGCTTCGCCCAGAGCGGTTCTCTGCTCCTGGGTGCGGCCGCTGAGAATGCGCAGGTCGCAATGGACCATGGCCTGGTCCGGGTCGCCGTCGGCGATGATCAGGCGGTCGCAGCGTACGATGCGCGTCTTGCACGCGGGAAGGCCGGCGCCGATCATCTCGACACAGAGGCGATGAATCTCCAGCGCCAGGGCGCGCCAGTCGGTCGCGTCGAAATGGGTGGAGTGTTCCAGCGTAATCTGTGGCATTCAGGGCGTCCTTGTTGCGGAGCCTCTCCTTATCGCGCCGCGACGATGATTGCGATGAACGGACTTTTAGAGACGATGCCCCTTGGCCCCTTCACCTTGGTCGCCACCTTTCTGACGGTGTGGTGGATCGTGTTGTTCGCGATTCTGCCGCTGGGCATGTCGGACCAGATCAAGGATCCGCCGACGGACGGGACCCAGTGGGGCGCGCCGAAGAACCCGAACCTCAAGAAGAAGTTCATCACCACGACCTGGGTGTCGATCATCGTCTGGCTCATCATCGTCGCCATCGTCTGGATCGGCTGGACCCCCGTGCCCGATATCACCCACGCGAACGCGCTCTAGCTTTCGCCCCCTTCGCCCGGTTAAACCTCGGGCCTGACTGAATTTGCCGAGAATCCTCCCATGCGCCTGTCGCGCTACTTCCTGCCGATCCTGAAAGAAGCCCCCTCCGACGCCCAAATCGTGTCGCATCAGCTGATGCTGCGCGCGGGCATGATCAAGCAGGAGGCCGCCGGCATCTACGCCTGGCTGCCATTGGGTCTGCGGGTGTTGCGCAAGATCGAAGGCATCGTTCGCGACGAGCAGGTCAAGGCCGGCGCCGTCGAACTGCTGATGCCGACGCTGCAGCTGGCCGATCTGTGGCGCGAGAGCGGCCGCTACGACGCCTATGGCCCGGAGATGCTGCGCATCACCGACCGTCATGAGCGTGAACTGCTGTACGGGCCGACCAATGAGGAAATGGTCACGGATATCTTCCGGGCCTATGTGAAGAGCTACAAGGCCCTGCCGCTGAACCTCTTCCACATCCAGTGGAAGTTCCGCGATGAGCGCCGTCCGCGCTTCGGCGTCATGCGCGGCCGCGAGTTCCTGATGAAGGACGCCTATTCCTTCGACCTGGACGAGGCCTCGGCCCGCATCGCCTACAAGCGGATGTTCGCCGCCTATCTGAACACCTTCGCTCGCCTGGGCCTGAAGGCCGTGCCGATGCGCGCCGACACCGGCCCGATCGGCGGCGACCTGAGCCACGAGTTCATCGTCCTGGCCGAGACTGGCGAGAGCGAGGTCTTCTGCGACCGCAAGCTGGTCGAGATGGCCGCGCCCGGCCACAACCTCAGCGTCGAGCAACTGGAGAGCGTGTTCAACGAGCGCACGGCCCTCTACGCCGCGACCGAGGAAATGCACGACGCCGCCCAGTTCGAGACCCAGACCGCCGAGGGCGACCGCCTGTCGGCGCGCGGCATCGAGGTCGGCCACATCTTCTACTTCGGCACCAAATACTCGGCCGCCATGAAGGCCAAGGTCGCCGGGGCCGAACGGTCAGGACACCGAGGTCCACATGGGCAGCTACGGCGTCGGCGTGTCGCGCCTGCTGGGCGCCATCATCGAGGCCAGCCATGACGAGGGCGGCATCATCTGGCCGGACTCGGTCGCGCCGTTCGACGTGGTGGTGATCAACCTGCGCGCCAGCGACGAGGCCGTCTCGGTCGCCTGTGAAGACGCCGTGGCCAAGCTGGAAGCCCTGGGCAAGGACGTCCTCTACGACGACACCGACGAGCGGCCGGGCGGCAAGTTCGCTACCGCCGATCTGATCGGCGTGCCGTGGCAGCTGACCATCGGGCCCAAGGGCCTGGCTGACGGCGTGGTCGAACTGAAGCGCCGCGCCACCGGCGAGAAGCAGAGCCTGTCGCTGGACGCCGCCCTGGAGCTGCTGACGAAATGACCGACGCCGCGACGGCTTCCGCTCCGCCGCCCGCACCCAAAGGGTCAGGCCCGTTCTCCAGCTGGGAGATCGGGCTGGCGCTCCGCTATCTGCGCGCCAAGCGCAAGCAGGGCGGGGTGGCGCTGATCGCCATGATCAGCTTCATCGGCATCATGCTGGCCGTCGCAGTGCTGATCAGCGTGATGAGCATCATGGCGGGCTTCCGCGGCACGCTGATGGACCGGATCCTGTCGTTCAACGGTCATATGTATGTGCAGGGGCCGGTGCTCTATGCGCCCGATCGCGACGCCGCGCTGAAGCGGATCGCCGACGTGCCGGGCGTGGTGGCGGTGACGCCCCTGATCGAAAGCCCGGCCATGTTCCGCGCGGGCGGGGCGGCCACGGGCGGTGTCGTGCGCGGCGTGCGGCCGCAGGATCTGACCTCGACCAAGTTCGTCTATGACAGCCTGACCCCCGAGGCGCGCGAGCGTTTCGGCAAGGGTCAGTACGGCGGCGATCACGTCCTGATCGGCAAGAGCCTCGCCGAGCAGATGGGCCTGCGTGAAGGCGATCCCATTTCCCTCTATTCTCCGACTGGAGCCGACAGCGCATTCGGCAATCTGGGCGGGCTGGAGAAGACTTATATCGTCGGCGGAATCTATACGTCGGGCGCGGCGGACTATGATCGCGCCTTCATCTTCATGCCGCTGGAGCAGGCGCAACTGTTCTTCGGCAAGGACGGCGGTCTGGGACGTGATCGAGATGAAGGTGTCGGAACCGGATCTGGTCGAGAATCTGCTGACGCCGGTTCAGCGCGCGGCCGGACCGGGCAGCGTCGTCACCGACTGGCGCAACCGCCAAGCCGCCATCTGGGGCGCGCTGAAGGTCGAGCGCGTGGCCATGAGCATTATCCTGGGCATGGTGGTCGCCATCGCCGCCATGAACATCATCAGCGGCATCGTCATGCTGGTGAAGAACAAGACGCGCGACATCGCCATCCTGCGCACCGTCGGCGCCAGCCAGTCGTCCATCCTGCGCATCTTCTTCATGTCGGGCGCGGCCATCGGCATCGGCGGCACCATCGCGGGCCTAGTTCTGGGCCTGCTGTTCTGCTGGAACATCGGCGCGATCCAGCATTTCCTCGAGGGCCTGCTGGGCGTCCAGCTGTTCAACGCCGAGGTCTATATGCTGGATTCTGTTCCGGCCAAGGTGGACCCGTGGGACGTGACCTGGGTCGCGGTCTTCTCCTTCTTCATGAGCTGCCTGGCCAGCCTGCCGCCGTCGTGGAACGCGTCGCGCATCGATCCGGTGGAGGCCCTGCGCTTTGAATAAGCTGCTGAAGAAGAAGCCCGCCGTCGCGACGGAAGCGAACGGCGCCATCCTGTCGCTGCGCGGTGTGACGCGCACCTATCCGACGGCCCAGGGCGGGCTGACGGTGCTGAAGGGCGTCGACCTGGAGGTCATGCCAGGCGAGGTCGTCGGCCTGATCGGTCCGTCCGGCTCGGGAAAGTCCAGCCTGCTGCACGCGGCGGGCCTGCTGGAGCGGCCGACCAGCGGCCAGGTGCTGATCGACGGCGAGGACGTCGGCGGTCTGGACGAACGCGCGCGCACGCGCCTGCGTCTGCACCGCATCGGCTTCGTCTATCAGTTCCATCACCTGCTGCCGGAGTTCGACGCTCTGGACAATGTAGCCCTGCCCATGCGGATCGCAGGCGTGCGGGAAGGAGAGGCGCGTCGTCGCGCGACCGAAACCCTGACCTCGCTGGGTCTTGGACAGCGGGTCACGCACCAACCCGCGCAACTATCTGGGGGCGAGCAACAGCGTGTCGCCATCGCGCGCGCCCTGGCCAACAGCCCGCGTCTGCTGTTGGCCGACGAACCGACCGGCAACCTGGACCCCGTCACCAGCCAGGCGGTGTTCGAGGCCCTGCGCGAACTGGCCAAGACCACGGGCGTCGCCGCCCTGATCGCCACGCACAACATGGAGCTGGCCGGTCACATGGACCGCGTCTTCGCCTTGAAGGACGGCCACCTGGAGCAGCGCGCGGCCGAAAGCCACGCCTACTAGGAGACGATGAGCCGCGTCGTCGCCTGCAGCGGCGTGCGATAGGGCATCATGGCCCAGTGCAGCGCAGCCGCGCCTAGCAGCGGCGGGATGTCGGCATATCGGGGATGACCCGGGTCGATCGCGCGTTGCAGGACCGCTGTCTCATCCGGTCTGAGCAGGGGGTGAGACAGCGCCAGGACGCGGTGGATGCGAAATTGCACCGTCTGTCGCCAGGCCTGCATCGGCGCTGTTTCACAGGGACTGGCGCCGAGCAGCTGAAGGAAGCCGTCAAGAGCGCCGGGCGATCCTTCCATGGCGTAGATGATGACATCGTCTACGCTTGCCGCCACGCCGGCGAGGCCCAACGACCGGGCTTGGTCGCGCCGCATGTCGATCAGGGCCGGCCACCGTGCGCTTTGCGCGAATCCTGACGGAGACCGGGTCAGGAATACGGCGCTTTGCAACACAGCGAGCCTCCATGTTCGCCTCAGCGTAACCGAAATATCGTTCTGCGTATGCCCGCACGGGATCAACTGCGTGGGACTACGAGGTTTTTCCCGCGTCAGGCCTTGCGTAGTTTCAACGACATGATGCGTGATGGCGTGGACGGCGGTCGACATGGACAGGATGCAGATAGGATTGGGCGCGCCATCGGTGAAATCGCCATCATTGACGATGATCGGGCGCTGCTGGAGCTGACCCTTCTGGCGGTGCGCGACGCGGGGTTCTCCGCCGTCGGTTTCCACGACCCGCTCGACGCGCTGATGTGGGCGTCAGACGCGGATTCGACCTGCCTCGTCGCTGATCTGAAGATGCCGGGCGTCGAGGGGCTGGATCTCGTGGCCGCCTTCTGCGCCCTGAACCGCCACGCCGTCATCGTCGTCAGCGCCTTCGTCGACGTGCGGACGACGGTCGACGCCATGCGCCTGGGCGTGGATGATGTTCTGCCCAAACCCGTCACAATCGATGAACTGGTGCGCGCCCTGCGTCGGGGCGCAGAGGCCCTCGCGTCCGCCCCGGCCCGTGAAGAGCTGACCTTCACCCGCCGCGAGCGACAGGTGGCCGAAATGCTGGTCGAGGGTCTGACCACCAAACAGATCGCCCAGAACCTGGAACTGAGCCCGCGCACGGTGGAGTTCTTCCGTGCAAGCCTGCTGCGCAAGACTCAGTCCCCGAACTCGGCGGCTCTAGCCTCGGCGCTGACCCGGCTCGGCTTCCTCGCGAATTGAGGTTGACGAGAACAAAGAGGCAACCTAGAACAAATGAGCAACATTTGATCTGGGGATAAATCCGATGACGCGTTGGGTGAGGGATCTGCTGTCGCTTGCGTCCTGCGGCGGCTTCGTCTGGATGGTCTGGCAGGCGGCCTTTCTGGTGACATGACCGCGCCCACTGAGGCGCGACTCCCTGCATGATGACGATGCGCCCGTATGATCGGGCGCTGCGATGCGGAGTTTTCGATTGGCGGATGCGGTGAACAGTCAGGGCTTTGTCCACCTGCGGGTCCGCAGCGCCTATTCGCTGCTGGAAGGCGCCATCAAGGCCGGCAAGATCGGCAAGATGGCCGCCGATGCCGGAATGCCGGCCGTGGCCGTGGCTGACCGCGCCAACCTGTTCGGGGCCCTTGAGTTCAGCCAGACGACCAAGGATGCGGGCGTCCAGCCTATCGTCGCCTGCGCCTTGCCGGTGCTCGATATCGGCGGGCAGGTCGCCCAACGCTGGGCCAAGACGCCGACGGTCGTGCTGATCGCCCAGAACGAGCAGGGGTGGCTCAACCTGTGCGCCCTGTCGTCCGCCGCCTATCTGGACGCGGGCGAAATGGCCGAGCCGGGCGTGCCCTGGGGGCAGGTTGTGGATAAGTCCGAGGGGCTGATCCTGCTGTCCGGCGGGCCGGACGGCCCTATTGATCCTCTGTTCGTGCAGAAGAAGCCGGCCGAGGCCGCCGAAGCCCTGGCGGAGATGAAGCGGGTGTTCGGCGACCGCTTCTATGTCGAACTGCAACGCCACGGACTGTCCAGCGAGACGTTGGCCGAGGGCGGGCTGGTTGAATGGGCCTACGCCAATGACACGCCGCTGGTCGCGACCAATGACGTCTATTACGCCAAGGCGGCCCAGGCGAAGTCGCATGACGCCTTGCTGTGCATTTCCGACGGCGCCTTCACGGGTCAGGAGGATCGCCGTCGCGTCACCGGCGAGCACTGGTTCAAGTCGGCCGAGGCGATGCGCGAACTGTTCGCCGATCTGCCGGAGGCCTGCGACAACACCATTCAGATCGCGCGCCGCTGCGCCTTCCTGGTCAAGACGCACAAGCCGATCTTGCCGCGCTTCGACACCGGCGCAGGTCGTTCGGAAGACGACGAACTGGCGCACCAGGCGCGCGAAGGCCTGAAGGCGCGGCTGGAGAAGAACCAGGCCTATGCGCCCGAGGAAGACTACTGGTCCCGCCTGGAATGGGAGGTCGGGATCATCCAGCAGATGGGGTTCCCCGGCTACTTCCTGATCGTGGCGGACTTCATCAAATGGGCCAAGCTGCATGACATCCCGGTGGGGCCGGGGCGGGGCTCTGGGGCCGGGTCGTTGGTCGCCTGGTCGCTGACCATCACCGACCTGGACCCTCTGCGGTTCGGCCTGCTGTTCGAGCGCTTCCTCAACCCCGAACGGGTCTCCATGCCCGACTTCGACATCGACTTCTGTCAGGAGCGGCGCGAAGAGGTCATCGACTACGTTCAGGACCACTACGGCAAGGACCGGGTGGCTCAGATCATCACTTTCGGCACCCTGCAGGCGCGCGCCGTGCTGCGCGACGTGGGGCGCGTGCTGCAGATGCCGCTGGGCCAGGTGGACCGCCTAGCCAAGATGGTTCCGGCCAACCCCGCGAACCCCGTGACCCTGGCCCAGGCCATCGACCTGGAGCCGCGCCTGCGCGAGGCGCGTGACGCCGAGCCTGCCGTCAAGGCGCTGCTGGAGACGGCGCTGGAGCTTGAAGGCCTCTACCGCAACGCCTCGACCCACGCGGCGGGCATCGTCATCGGCGATCGGCCGCTGACGGAACTGGTGCCGCTGTATCAGGATCCGCGCTCCACCATTCCGGCCAGCCAGTTCAACATGAAGTGGGTCGAGCCGGCGGGCCTGGTGAAGTTCGACTTCCTGGGCCTGAAGACGCTGACGGTGCTGGACCGCGCCAAGAGCTATCTGGAACGGCGCGGCGCGGCTCAGGATTGGGGTCTGCTGCCGCTGGATGATCCCAAGACCTATGAGCTCATGGCCTCGGGTCAGACGGTCGGGGTGTTCCAGCTGGAATCCCAGGGCATGCGCGACACCCTGCGCAAGATGCGCTGCGGCTCGATCGAGGAGATCACCGCCCTGATCTCCCTCTACCGGCCGGGGCCGATGGAGATGATCGACACCTACATCGACCGGAAGTTCGGCCGGGCCGAGGTCGACTATCTGCACCCCAGCCTGAAGGAGGTGCTGACCGAGACTTACGGCGTCATCATCTACCAGGAACAGGTGATGAAGATCGCTCAGATCCTGGCGGGCTACAGCCTGGGCGAGGCCGACCTGCTGCGTCGCGCCATGGGCAAGAAGAAGAAGGAGGAGATGGACTTCCAGCGGGCCCGCTTCGTCAAGGGCGCGTCCGAGAAGTCCGTGCCGGAGAGCCAGTCCGGCTCCATCTTCGACCTGGTGGCCAAGTTCGCGGGCTACGGCTTCAACAAGTCGCACGCGGCGGCCTATGCGCTGATCTCCTTCCAGACGGGCTGGCTGAAGGCCAATCATCCGGTCGAGTTCTTCGCCGCCTCGATGAGCCTCGATCTGTCGAACACGGACAAGCTGGCGGTCTTCTATCAGGATTGCCGCCGATTCGAGGTTCCGGTGCTGGCGCCGGACATCAACCGCTCGTCCGCCGACTTCGACGTGTCGTGGAAGGACGGGCAGGGCAGCGTGCTCTATGCGCTCGGCGCCATCCGCAACGTGGGCCTGGAGGCGATGAAACACGTCATCGAGGTGCGCGAGACGGGCGGGCCGTTCGCCGACATCTTCGACTTCCTGGAACGGGTCGACCCCAAGGCGGTGAACAAGCGCGCGCTGGAAGGCCTGGCGCGGGCCGGAGCCTTCGACAGCATCCACCCGAACCGCCGTCAGCTGTTCGAACAGGCCGATGTGCTGATGGCCTATTGTCAGAGCGTGGCGGCCGAGCGCGCTTCGTCCCAGGTCAGCCTGTTCGGCGCCGATCAGGCCGCCGCCGCGCGACCGCGTCTGAAGAGCATGGAGCCGTGGGCCGGGCCGGACAAGCTGGATCAGGAACTCTACGCCGTCGGCTTCTATCTGTCGGGTCACCCGCTGGAAGAGCTGACGCCCGCCCTGAAACGCAAGCGCGTGACCTTCGTGGCCGAGGCGCAAGGGCTGGCCGAGGCGGGGCATGAAGCCTTCCAGATGGCAGGGGTGGTGCGTCGCCGTCAGGAACGGGCCAGCGCCCGCACCGGCGAGAAATTCGCTTTCGTCACCTTCTCGGACCCGACCGGCGAGTTCGAATGCCTGTTCCCGCCCGAACAACTTCGGCGGTGCCGCGAGGTTCTGGAGGTCGGGACGTCGGTTCTGGTCAAGGTTCGGGCCAAGGCGGCGGATGGCGAGGTGCGCTTCTTCGGCGATGACGCCAGCCGCATGGACGTGCTGCTGGACGACGCCCAGATCGGGTTGCGCGTCATCCTGTCGGCTCAGTCAGCGGACGCCGAGGCGCTGAAGGCGCGGCTGGACCGGGCGCGAGCGCAGGGCAAGGGCGGCGAGGTCTGGCTGCAGGCGACGCTGGGCGGCCGCACCGAGGTCGAGATCAAGCTGCCGGGACGATACCGACTGGACGCGGCGCTGCGCGGCGCGCTGAAGTCGGCGCCGGGGGTGGTGATGCTGGAGGACGCCTGATGAGCGAGACGAGTGCGAAGACCCATGCCGGGTCGTGCCACTGCGGAGCGGTGGCCTATGAGGTGGATGTCGGGCTGGACGGCCTGATGGAATGCAACCAACATCCGCACCCTGACCGACGTGGAGCCGTGGGACTGGACCGCACAGCGCGTGGACGGACGCAGTTTCTGATCAATCCGGCTGAGGCTTGAACTGTTCGCGCGGAGTTCCGTCGACGGCGTAGAGGCGTTCGACGGGGATTTTGATGACCAATCCGCTGTTCGGAAGGCGCAGGTCGTAGACGGCGCCGAGCAGGCCCGCCATCGGCCGGCCGACGACGAGCGCGCCCTGGGCGTGGAGGCCGATGGCCAGGCCTTCGCCCATGCTGCCGGTCCAGCGCCCGACGCGGACGACGACAGGGCCGCTATGGCGTTTGCCTGGGCGCGGCAGGACTTGTTCGATCCAGCGCCGCTCGATCCCGGTTTCGCGCGCTTCGGCGGGCAGGCTGTGGATCTGATAGGCGGACGGCGCATCGACGAACCATCCCATGATGGCGCGGGCGACGACGGTGTTGCCGCCGCTGGGCGTCTCCGTCAGGTCGAGGACGAGGGTTTGACCGGGCGGCGCCGTTGTCATCTCCTGGTCGAAGGCGGCGATGGTCGCGCGGTCGCCGAGCGCGTCATTGATGCGGATGACCAGGGCGCCGTCGACCTGTCGGCTCTCCACCGGGGGGCGGTCGCGCCGCGTCGTGTAGAGGTTGGGCAGGGTCAGGCGACGCCGAGACCCGTCGGGGGTCTCGATCATCAGGTCGCGAGGGCGGTCGCGTCGCCCGGCGACCAGGACGCGGGCGGCATAGGCGGCGCGCTCGCCTTCGGACGTCAGTCCGATCTCGCTCCAGAAGGCGGCGACGGCGTCGTCGATGGGCTGATCGCCGACGGCCAGCAGGCGGCTGCCGGGGCGAATGCCGGCTTCGGCTGCAGGCGATCCGTCGCGGACGTCGGTGATGATCCAGTACAGTGCGACTCGCTCGATCCAGAGATCCGCATAGCTGGGAACCACGGCCCAGCTGTCGGCGAAGGACGAGCCGGTGATGGCGTGATGGTCGGCCAGCGCCGTGAGGGCGTTCTCGGCGTACTTCAGCAGGGAGGCGGCGTCACGCACCGCCTCGCCCTGGGCCGTCAGCTGCGGTGACGAAGGAAACCGGCCGCCTGGCAGGCGCTCCGGATAGGCGTACTGGGCTTCGATCAGCCCAGGCAGGGTCAGGGCGTCCTTTCTATAGGCCTCTGCGGAAACCGGCGCAGGCGTCTGGGCACTGGCGAACGGAGCCGGAGCGGCGGCGAGCGGCGCGAAAGCCAGGGCGGACAGCAGGCGAAGGGAAGGAGGCATGGCGTCATCTGGCCGTGGCCGCCTGAAGGCGACAAGTTAAAAGCCCATCATCTTCACAGCCTTGCGTTTTGCGGCCGTTTCGCCTACATGCGCGGCGCACTTCGCACGTGGGCGTGGCGCGGTCCGGGGAGACATCCCGGCCTGCACCGTTCCGAGGGATCAGCCGATCCTTTTAACCGCCCGCGCTAGGTTTGATCGGAAAAAGGAAAAGACGATCATGGCTCTGCCTGAATTCTCGATGCGTACGCTGCTGGAAGCCGGCGCTCACTTCGGCCACCAGACGCACCGCTGGAACCCGAAGATGGACCGCTACATCTTCGGCTCGCGCTCGAACATCCACATCATCGACCTGTCGCAGACGATGCCGCTGCTGCACCAGGCCCTGGTCGCCGTGCGCGACGTGGCCGCCAAGGGCGGTCGAGTGCTGTTCGTCGGCACCAAGCGTCAAGCCGCCGACCCGGTCGCACAGGCCGCCACGCGCTGCGCCCAGTACTACATGAACAACCGCTGGCTGGGCGGCACCCTGACCAACTGGCGCACCGTCTCCAACTCGATCCAGCGCCTGCGCGAACTGGAAGGCATCGTTGAAGGCGGCGGCGAAGGCCGCAACAAGAAAGAGCTGCTGACCCTGCAGCGCGAAAAGGACCGTCTGGAGCTGTCGCTGGGCGGCATCAAGGACATGGGTTCGGTGCCGGACATCATGTTCGTGATCGACACCAACAAGGAAGCCGATCGCGATCCAGGAAGCCCGCAAGCTGAACATCCCGATCATCGCCATCCTGGACACCAACTCGGACCCGGACGGCATCACCTATCCGGTGCCGGGCAACGATGACGCCGCGCGCGCCATCCAGACCTACTGCGACCTGATCGCCGACGCCGTCCTGGACGGCCTGGCCGCTGGCGCCGCCGCTCAGGGCATCGACCTGGGCGCTTCGGAAGCTCCGGTCGAGCCGGCCCTGCGCGAAGCCGTCGTGGTTGAGGCCGAGGCCGCTCCGGCGGGCGCTGAAGGCGCGGCTGAAGAGCTGGTCGCCGCCGAGGCCGAGAAGGTCGAAGGCTGAGACTGACGTTCCGGCGCCGCCGCGCGCCGGACCGACGTCAACTTGACATGCGGCCGGGCTAAACAGTCCGGCCGCCCATTTTGAATTTCAGGAGAAAGACATGGCCGAGATCACTGCCGCCCTCGTGAAGGAGCTTCGCGAGCGTTCGGGCGTCGGCATGATGGACTGCAAGAAGGCGCTGGTTGAGACCAACGGCGACATCGAAGCGGCCATCGACTGGCTGCGCGCCAAGGGTCTGTCCAAGGCCGCCAAGAAGGCCGACCGCGTCGCCGCCGAGGGCCTGGTGGCCGTCGCCGTGCGCGAAGACGGCAAGGGCGAAGTCGCCTCGGCCATCGAGTTCAACGCCGAAACCGACTTCGTGGCCCGCAACGACCTGTTCCAGTCGGCGGCGAAGGAATTCGCTCAGCTGGGTCTGCACCACGACGGCGTGGAAGCCATCCACGGCGCGACCCTGGAGAACGGCAAGACGGTTCAGGACGAAGTCACCAACCTGATCGCCACCATCGGCGAGAACATGCAACTGCGTCGCGCGGCTCGCCTGTCGGTCGGTGAAGGCGTGGTTTCGAGCTACGTCCACAACGCCGTCTCGCCGGGCGTCGGCCGCATCGGCGTGCTGGTCGCCCTGGAAGGCGCCGGCGACAAGGAAGCCCTGCGTGAAGTGGGCCGCAAGATCGCCATGCACGTGGCGGCCACGGCTCCGCTGGCGCTGGACACCTCGGACCTGGACCCGGCCGCGATCGAAAAAGAACGCGCCGTCCTGATCGAGAAGGCCAAGGAAGAAGGCCGTCCGGAAAACATGATCGAAAAGATCGTGGTAGGTCAGATCAACAAGTTCCAGAAGGACGTGGTGCTGACCAAGCAGCCGTTCGTCATGGACCCGGACGTGACCATCGAAAACTGGTCGCCAACACCGGCAAGGAGCTGGGCTCCGAGCTGAAACTGGCCGGCTTCGTCCGCATGGCGCTGGGTGAAGGCGTTGAGAAGGTCGAAACCCCCGACTTCGCGTCGGAAGTCGCCTCGATGACGGGCGGCAACTAACTCGAAACGTCTTCCCGAAAGGGAAGAATTTTCAAAAGGGCGCGTTCGGCTTTGAAGGCTGACGCGCCCTTCGTCTATGATGAGCCGCCGATTCACTTCGCGCGGATGCTAACCCCCTGTATCCACGGACCCCTGATCATGCCCGACGCCCCCTCTGAGTTTCGTTACAAGCGCGTCCTGCTGAAGGTCTCGGGCGAGGTGCTGATGGGCGACCAGCCCTATGGCATCGACATGCCGACCGTGGATGTGGTCGCCGCCGCCGTCGCCGCGGTGGCGCGTCAGGGCGTCGAGATCTGCCTGGTCATCGGCGGGGGCAACATCTTCCGGGGCCTGTCCAAGGCGGCGGCGGGCATGGATCGCGCCAACGCCGACTACATGGGCATGCTGGCGACCATCATGAACGCTCTGGCCATGCAGGGCGCGCTCGAGAAGATCGGCGTCGATACGCGGGTCCAGAGCGCCATCCCCATGGCCGCCATCGCCGAGCCCTATATTCGCCGCCGCGCCCTGCGCCATCTCGAGAAGGGCCGCGTGGTGATCTTCGCCGCGGGCGTCGGCGCTCCCTTCTTCACCACGGACTCGGGCGCGGCCCTGCGTGCAGCCGAAATGGGCTGCGACGCCCTGCTGAAAGGCACCAGCGTGGACGGCGTCTACACCGCCGACCCGAAGAAGGACGCCACGGCCACCCGCTATGAGACGCTGACCTATCAGGAAGTGCTGGCCAAGGACTTGCGCGTCATGGACGCCTCGGCCATCGCCTTGATGCGCGACAGCGGCATTCCGATCGTGGTCTTCTCGATCCGCGAGGAAGGATCGATTCAGAAGGCGCTGACGGGAGAAGGCACCTTCACCGTCATCACCAACAAGGCCGCCTGAGCGGCTTCGCCATCAAACGACAGGACCAAGGACACACGTCATGGCCAAACCCGATCTCAAGACGTTCCGCGACCGGATGGACAAGTCCGTCGCCGCCCTGAAGGACGATTACGCCGGCCTTCGTACCGGCCGGGCCAACGCCGGTCTGCTGGAGCCGGTCGTGGTTGAAGCCTATGGCGCAACCTCGCCGCTGACCGCTGTGGCCGCGATCAGCGTGCCGGAGCCGCGTATGATCTCGGTCAACGTCTGGGACAAGGGGATGGTGGTTTCGGTCGAGAAGGCCATCCGCTCCGCTGGCCTGGGCCTGAACCCGGTCGTCGACGGCCAGACGCTGCGCATCCCGATCCCGCCGCTGACCGAAGAGCGCCGCAAGGATCTGGCCAAGCTGGCCGGCAAATACGCCGAGGACAAGAAGATCGCCGTGCGCAACGTGCGCCGGGACGCCAACGACGAGCTGAAGAAGGCTGAAAAGGCCGGCGAGATCAGCCAGGATGAACAGAAGAAGATGGAGGCCGAGGTCCAGAAGGACACCGATGCGGCCATCAAGCGCATCGACGAGACCTTGAAGGCCAAGGAAGTCGAGATCATGCAGGTCTGACGCGGTCAGGCCTGTTCAGGAAGGACGCCCCCATCATGTCGGCCGAGCCCGTCGCCACGGCGCCTGCAAAGGGGCCACGTCACGTCGCCCTGATCATGGACGGCAACGGCCGCTGGGCGCAGCGCCGGGGTCTTCCACGCGCCGTGGGCCACCGCGAGGGGGTCCAGGCCCTGCGCCGGACGATCAAGGCGGCGCCGGAGCTGGGCGTGCGATGCCTGACGGTGTTCGGCTTCTCGACCGAGAACTGGAGCCGTCCGGCCGACGAGGTGTCCGATCTGATGGGCCTGGTGCGCGCCTTCGTCGGCAGCGACCTGAAACGGCTGGCGGCGGCGGGCGTGCGGGTGAAGGTGCTGGGCCGTCGCAAGGGGCTGCCGGACGACATCGCCGCCATCGTCGCACGGGCCGAGGCCGAGACGGCGGACAATGAAAAATTCCTGCTGCAGGTGGCCTTCAACTATGGCGGCCGGGCGGATCTGGTCGACGCCGCCCAGCGGCTGGTCGATCGCGCCCGTGCGGGCGAAGACGTGGTTGTCGATGAAGAGGCGCTGGGCGCCGGTCTGTCGACGGCGGGCGCGCCGCCGGTCGATCTGATCGTGCGAACCTCGGGCGAGCAGCGCCTGTCCAACTTCCTGCTGTGGGAGGCGGCCTACGCCGAGATGGTGTTCCAGGAGATCCTATGGCCCGACTACGGCGCCGAAGCCCTGGCCGAGGCCATCGCCCAGTTCGGCTGTCGTGAGCGCCGCTACGGCGGGCGTGAGGTCATGGTTGAAGCCTATGGCGAGGTCGCGGGCTGACATGGCGTTGAAGCCTCGAGATATCGCCTTGCGCGCCGCTTCGGCGGTCGTGCTGGCGCCGGCGGCGGTCCTGGCGACGTGGGCGGGCGGCGATTGGTTCTGCGCCCTGGTGGTCGCGGGGGCGGTGCTGCTGGCTTTCGAGTGGGCGCGGATGTGCGCGCCGAACCTGTGGCGTTCGGTCGGGATCAGCGTGGCCCTGGCGCTGGTCGTGGCGGTGATCGCGGCCCATGTCGGGCAGATTTCCCTGGCCCTGGTGCTGATGGTGTTCGGCGCCCTGGCGGCGGGCCTGTTCGCCCGCACGCGCGGCGAGTCCGTGCTGGATACGGCCTATGGGGTGCTCTATCTCGGCTGGCCCTGCATCCTGCTGATCTGGCTGCGCGACCTGCATGAGGTGCAGGGGCTGTACTGGACCGTGCTGGTCTTCGCCGTGGCTTGGTCGGCGGACATCCTGGCCTATCTGGTCGGCAGCTTCGTCGGCGGGCCCAAGCTGTGGCCGCGCTTTTCGCCCAATAAGACCTGGTCGGGCTTCATCGGCGGCTTGACCGCCGGGATGATCGCCGGCGCCGCCATGGCGGGCTGGCTGGACATGGGCCTGCTGAACGCCTTCTGGGGCGGGGTTCTGGGTCTGGCGGCGGCCTTGGCCACCATGGGCGGCGACCTGTGGGAATCGGCGCTGAAGCGGCGTTTCGGGGTCAAGGACGCGGGCAATCTGATCCCGGGCCACGGCGGTCTGCTGGACCGCGTCGACGGGCTGATGTTCGCCGTCGTCGTGGTGTCGGCCGGGCGTCTGATCGTCCTGATGCTGGAGCGGGCGGCATGATCGCGCGGCGCGTCTCTGTCCTGGGCTCGACCGGATCGGTCGGCTCCTCGACCCTGGACCTGATGGAGCAGGCGCAAGCGGCTGGCTCGGCCGCGTTCGAGGTCGAGGCCCTGACCGGCGGCGCCAACATTGCTCGCCTGGCCGAACAGGCGCGCCGCTGGCGGCCGCGCATCGCCGTGACAGCCGATCCGGCGCGCTTGAACGAACTGCGCGACGCCCTGGCGGGAACCGGGGTCGAGGCGGCGGCGGGGCCGGACGCCATCGTCGAGGCGGCCGTGCGGCCCGCCGACTGGATCATGGCCTCCATCGTCGGGGCGGCGGGCCTGCGCTCGGCCTGGGCGGCGGCGGGGACGGGGGCGACCCTGGCTCTGGCCAACAAGGAAAGCCTGGTCTGCTGCGGTCCGGCGCTGATCGAGCGGGTCAAGCGCAGCGGCGGGCGACTGATCCCCGTCGATTCCGAACATTCCGCCATTTTCCAGGTCTTTCCGGCCGGGGCGCCCGAGCGCGTATCCAAACTGGTGCTGACCGCTTCTGGCGGGCCGTTCCGCACCTTGCCGCGCGCGGCCATGACGCGGATCACGCCGGAACAGGCCGTGGCCCATCCGAACTGGAGCATGGGCGCCAAGATTTCGGTCGACAGCGCCACCATGGCCAACAAGGGGCTGGAGCTGATCGAAGCCGCCTATCTGTTCGATATGCCGGGCGAGCGGGTCGATGTAGTGGTGCACCCGGAATCGATCATCCACAGCCTTGTGGAATATGTGGATGGTTCGACCCTGGCCCAAATGGGCGCGCCGGACATGCGGACGCCCATCGCCTGCGCCCTGTCCTGGCCCGATCGTCTGGCCTGGCCGGCGCCCAAGCTGGACCTGGCGGCCCTGGGGCGGTTGACGTTTGAGGCCCCGAACGAGGATCGGTTCCCGGCCTTGCGTCTGGCGCGCGAAGCTCTGGCGGCGGGCGGAATCGCCCCCATCGTCTTCAATGCGGCCAATGAGGTGGCGGCTCTGGCTTTCCTTGACCGGCGGCTGGGCTTTCTCAATATTGCCGCAGTCGTCGCCGACACCCTTGAGAAGGCGACGGGCGCGGGCGCGTCTTGCGGTTCCGACGATGCCTGCGAGGCGGCCCTGGCCGTTGATGCGCAGGCGCGGCGGATCGCGGGCGACGTCATCGCCTCGCTGAACATCGCGGCCTGAGGGGAACGGGAGATACGAACGGCATGATAGGCGTGATCAGCCAGGCTCTGACCTATGTCGTGCCGTTCCTGCTCGTGCTGACGCTTGTCGTGACGGTGCATGAGCTGGGCCACTTCCTGACGGCGCGCGCCTTCGGCGTGAAGATGGACCGCTTTTCCATCGGTTTCGGGCGCGCGATCTTCCGCCGGACCGACAAGCACGGCGTCGAGTGGCGGATCGGCTGGCTGCCGCTGGGCGGCTATGTGAAATTCTCCGGCGATCTGGATGCGACCGGCGTGCCGGATCGTGCGGGTCTTGAGGCCCTGCGTCAGGCCGTGACGGCCAAGCATGGGCCGGGCGCCGAGCGCGACTACCTCTATTTCAAGCCTCTGTGGCAGCGCGCCCTGGTCGTGGCGGGCGGGCCGATCGCCAACTTCATCCTGGCCATTTTCATCTTCACCCTGCTGTTCAGCCTGGTGGGCGTCGAGCTGCGTCCCGCGCGGGTGATGGAGGTCCAGCCCCAGTCGCCGGCGGCGCAGGCGGGCTTCCTGCCGGGCGATCTGATCACCCATGTGAACGGCAAGCTGATCTCCGACGGGGGCGAGGTGACGCGCGTCGTGGCCCTGAGCAGCGGCGATCCGGTGCGCTTCACCGTCGAGCGCGGCGATCAGGCGGTGCAGCTTACGGCCACGCCCGAACGTCGGACCGAGACGGATCGCATCGCCGGTCGTGTCAGCGTCGGCCGCATCGGCCTGGCCCTGGGCTCCAACCGCGATGAAATTCGCCACGTCCGCTATGGTCCCATCGCCGCCGTGGGGCAGGGGGTGCGCGAAACCGGCGCCATCCTGAACACCACCCTGACCTATATCGGCCGCATCTTCACCGGCCGAGAGTCGGGCGATCAGTTCAGCGGGCCGCTGGGAATCGCCAAGGCGTCCGGCGCCCTGACCAACGCCGCGGTCGCGGCCAATCCCGAGCCCTGGGCCATCGTTCGCAATCTGTTGCTGACGCTGACCAGCTTCGCGGCCATACTTTCGGTCGGAATCGGCTTTTTAAATCTGATGCCTATTCCCGTTCTGGATGGGGGGCACCTGCTGTTCTACGCTTATGAAGCCGTGGCGCGCCGCCCGATGGCCGCCCGTGTTCAGGAAGCGGGATATCGGGTCGGTCTTGCTTTGCTGGCGGGTTTGATGTTGTTCGCGACCTGGAACGATCTGCAGAAGCTCAATCTCTTCAAATTCCTCGGCGGGCTCGTCTCGTGAGCCGACGCCAGCCCCCGATGGTATTCCGCATGAACCAAAACGACAGTCGCCTCATGATCCAGACCCCTGGCCGCATTCTCGGGGTCAGCGCCCTGGCCCTGACCTTCGCCGCCGGACTGGCGCAACCGGCCCGGGCCCAGCAGGCGGCGCCCGCGCCAGCCCCAGCGCCCGCTGCAGCGGCCCAGACGCCTCAGGTGCAGATGGCGCAGCCGCAGGCCGAGCGCGCCGTGGTCAACCGCATCGTGGTGCGCGGCAACCAGCGTATCGATCAGACGACGGTGCTGTCCTACCTGCCGATCCAGCCCGGCGACACCATCGACGCCGTGACCATCGACGTTGCGGTGCGCACTCTGTCGCGCACAGGTCTCTTCGCGGACGTGCAGATCGGCCTTCAGGCCAACGGCGACCTGATCGTCGAGATCGCCGAGAACCCGATCATCAACCAGGTGACCTTCGAGGGTAACAAGGCCCTGGCCGAGAAGAAGCTGCGCGATGAAGTGACCATTCGTCCGCGCGGCATCTACACTCGCGCGCGGGTTCAGGAAGACGTCGGCAAGATCGTTGAACTGTACCGTCTGTCGGGCCGCATCTCGGCGACCGTCACGCCCAAGCTGGTTCAGCTGGAGCAGAACCGCGTCGACGTCGTGTTCGAGATCGACGAAGGCCCTGAAACCGGCATCGCCGCCGTCACCTTCCTGGGCAACACTGCGTTTTCGGACAGCGACCTGCGTCAGGTCATGGTCACAAAGCAGTCGGCCTGGTGGCGTCTGTTCAGCTCGAACGACAACTACGATCCGAACCGGATCGACTACGATCGCGAGCAGCTGCGGAAATTCTACACGAACCGCGGCTATTACGACTTCCGCATCCTGTCGTCCGTGGCCGAGCTGAAGCCGGACAACAGCGCCTTCGGCGTGACGGTCACGGTGGACGAGGGCGACCGCTACAACTTCGGCGAGATCAAGGTCGTCACCGAGAACGACCGCCTGAACGCCGACTTCCTGCAGATGCTGCTGCCGATCCGTTCGGGCGATCTGTATGAGAGCGATCGCATCCAGGCGGCGGTCGACACCCTGACCTTCGCCGCCGGTTCGGCCGGTTACGCCTTCGTCGAGATCAATCCGACCTATCGCGCGGATCCTGAGACGGACACGGTCAACGTGACCTTCAACGTGCGCGAGGGCCAGCGCGTCTACATCGACCGCATCAATGTGGTCGGCAACACCCGTACTCTGGACAGCGTCATCCGCCGTGAACTGATGGTGGGCGAGGGCGACGCCTTCAACCGTTCGCTGGTCGAGCGTTCGCGCAACAATCTGCGCGCCCTGGGCTTCTTTAAGGACGTCAAGATCGAGGAGACGCGCGGCAGCGCGCCGGACCGTTCGGTCGTCAACGTCACCGTGGAAGAACAGCCCACCGGCGAACTGTCGGTCGGCGCGGGCTTCAGCTCGGTCGACTCCTTCGTGCTGAACCTGGGCATCACCGAACGCAACTTCCGCGGTCGAGGCCAGAACGTCGTGGCGCGCGCCGAATGGGGCTCGCTGCGTCAGCAGATCGACTTCCGCTTCACCGAGCCCAAATTCCTGGGGCGCGACGTGCGGGCGGGCTTCGACCTGTTCCACATGCGCTATGACCTGAGCAAATACTCGTCCTACGACTATCGCTCGACCGGGGGCGGGGTGCGCGTCACCTATCCGCTGAACGGCTACGCTTCGTTCAGCGCGCGCTACTTCCTGAAGGACGACGAGGTCGTCATTCCGTTCGGCTATTGCGGCGGCGTAGGCGCTGGTTCGTCGGCCCTGTGCGACCAGGCGGGCTCCTACATCAACTCCTCGGCGGGCTACACCCTTGTGGTGAACCGCCTGAACGACCCGGTCCGACCGACGCGCGGCTGGTCCGCCTCGCTGCGCCAGGACTTCGCCGGCATCGGCGGCGACGTGAACTACATCAAGACCGAGGCCGACGCGTCCTGGTACTACGGCATCCGCCCGAACTGGGTGGTCAGCGTCCAGGGCCAGACGGGCTATGTCAGCGGCTGGAACGGCGATCCCATCCGCATCAACGACCGCTTCTTCAAGGGCGGCAACACCTTCCGCGGCTTCGAGACGGCGGGTATGGGCGCACGCGACCTGACCACGACCGACGCCTTGGGCGGCAACTTCTACGCCATCGGCACGGTTGAACTGACGGTGCCGAACTATCTGCCCGACGAATACGGCATCAAGACCTCGCTGTTCGCCGACTTCGGCACCATCGGCAAGCTGGACGACCGCTATCTGGTCGATCCGGCGACGGGACTGCGCAACCCGAACATCGTCGATGAGCTGTCGCTGCGTGCGGCGGCCGGCGTCAGCATTCACTGGCGTTCGCCGATGGGGCCGATCCGTTTCGACCTGTCGAAGGTTCTGTCCAAGGAAGACTACGACAAGACCGAGACCTTCCGCTTCTCGACCTCTACCCAGTTCTAACCGCGGTCTGACCGCCGCCACCAAGGCTTAGATTATGAAACTCATCGCTATCGGCGCCTTCGCCCTCGCTTCGCTGACCGCTTCGGCCGCCCCTGGCCCAGACGCAAGGCCCGGCCAACCCCGGTCCGGCCATCCCCGGCGTCTGCGTCTATTTCAACCAGCGTGTTCTGGCCCAGTCGACGGTCGGTCAGGCCGTGCAGACCCGCATGGAGCAGCTGGCGCAGGAAGTTCAGGGCGAGCTCCAGCCCTACGCCACCGCCATCCAGACCGAAGCTCAGGCTCTGCAACAGGGCGCGGCGACGATTCCGGCTGACCAGATGAACCAGCGTCGCCAGCAACTGCAGACCCGCATCCAGGAAGCTCAGCAACTGGAAGGCACCCGCGACAACGAGCTGCGCTACACCCTGGCTCAGCAGCGCCAGAAGATCTCGGAAGCCATCGAGCCCCTGCTGGTCGCCGTCTATCAGGAGAAGGGCTGCGGCATCATGATCGACCGCGAGAGCGTCTTCATCATGAACCCTGCCATGGACGTGACGGACACCGTCATCCAGCGCCTGAACGCCCAACTGCCGACCCTGAGCTTCAACCGCATGCCGGTTCCGGCCAGCCGCAATCCTAAGGCGGGCCATGCCCGATCCGAGGTTCTTCCAGACCCTGTCGTCCCTGACGGTCGCCGCCCTCGCCGAGCACATCGGCGGGGAGGTGGTCCGGGGCGGCGAGGTCATCGTCTCGGCCGTCGCGCCCCTGTCCAGTGCGGACCGGGGCGCGATTGCGTTTCTGGGCGACCGCAAGTTCGCCGCTGCTCTGGCAGAGACGAAGGCCGGGTGCGTGATCGTGCCGCCGTCGGCCGTGGATGCGGCGCCGGCTGAGGCCGCCGTCATCGTCTCGGGCGAGGCGCAGGCCGCCTGGGCGCGGGCTTCGGCCCTGCTGCACCGACCGATCCGCCTGGATCGCGCCATCAGCGCCGCCGAGGCTGCCGAGGACGACACGGTCGTGGTCGAGCCGGGCGTCATCCTGGCGAGGGCGTCCGCATCGGGCGCGGCAGCCGCATCGGCGCCAACACCGTCCTCGGGCCAGGCGTCCAGATCGGCCGTGACTGCCTGATCAGCCCCGGCGTCACCGTCGGCTTCGCCCTGCTGGGTGATCGGGTGAAGCTGCTGGCGGGCGCGCGGATCGGCGAGGCGGGCTTCGGCGCCGCCGGATCGAAGGCCGGGCCTGTGGATATTCCGCAACTGGGCCGCGTCATCCTGCAGGACGGGGTGACGGTCGGCGCCAACTCCTGCATCGACCGGGGCGCCTATGACGACACCGTCATCGGCGAGAACACCAAGATCGATAATCTGGTAATGATCGGCCACAACTGCGTCATCGGCCGGAACAATCTGATGGCGGCCCACACCGGCATCTCGGGCTCGGTCACCAGCGGCGACAACTGCATCTTCGGCGGTCGGGCGGGCGTGGGCGACCACATCACCATCGGCGAGGGCGCGCGCGTCGCGGCTGGCGGCGGCGTCCTGGCCGACATTCCGCCGGGCGAGATCTGGTCCGGCTATCCCGCCAAACCCCTGCGCCAATTCTTGCGCGAGACGGTGTGGCTGTCCAAACAGGCGTCCCAGAAGAAGGGCGCAAAGGAATCGAAAGAATGAGCGAAGACAACAACATCGACTATGCCGAGGTGATGCGTCGCCTGCCGCACCGCTATCCCTTCCTGCTGGTCGACAAGGCGCAGGACTTCGTGGCGGCGACCTCGATAGTCGGCATCAAGAACGTCACGCACAACGAGCCCTTCTTCCCCGGCCACTTCCCGATCGATCCGGTCATGCCGGGCGTGCTGATCGTCGAGGCCATGGCCCAGACGGGCGCCCTGCTGATGTCCAAGTCGCTGGACGTGGCGGTGGCCGACAAGGTCATCATGTTCATGTCGATCGACGGCGTGCGCTTCCGCAAGCCCGCGCGTCCGGGCGACCAGCTGCGCATGGAGGTCAAGGTGATCAAGGCGCGCGGCGACGCCTACAAGTTCCGCGGCGAGACCTTCATCGACGGCAAGCTGGCGGCTGAGGCCGAGTTCATGGCCATGGTCGTGACTGTGCGGAGCCTGCCCAGTGACCATCCACCCGACCGCCGTCGTCGACGCCTCGGCGACCCTGGCGGACGGGGTCGAGATCGGCCCGTTCTGCACCGTCGGCCAGGCGTGGCGCTGGCCTCCGGCGTGCGTCTGGTCAGCCATGTGGTGATCCAGCAGGACACCAGCATCGGCGCCAACACGACGATCCACCCCTTCGCCGTCATCGGCGGCGATCCGCAGCACGGCGGCTACAAGGGCGAGCCGGTGCGGCTGGAGATCGGGGAGAACAACCTATCCGCGAGCACTGCACCTTCAACCGGGGCACGCCTCAGGGAACGGGCGTCACCCGCGTCGGCTCGAACAACCTGTTCATGACCGGCGCTCACGTCGGCCATGACTGCGTGGTCGGCGACAGCGTCACCATGGCCAACAACGCCACCCTGGGCGGTCACGTCCATGTCGGCGACAGGGTGTTCCTCGGCGGCCTGTGCGCCGTGCACCAGAACGGCCGGGTGGGGCAGGGCGCCATCGTCGGCGGTCTGGCCGCCGTGACGCGCGACGTCATTCCCTACGGCTCGGTCTGGGGCAATCACGCCAGCCTGCACGGCCTCAACCTGATCGGGCTGAAGCGTAAGGGCTACGGCAAGGATGCGGTGCGCCGCCTGCTGGCCGCCTATCGCGACCTGTTCGAGGGCGAAGGCGTCTTTGCTGAGCGTCTGGATCGGGTCGAACAGGCCTATGCCGACCTGCCTGAGATCATGGAGATCACCGCCTTCATCCGTGACGGCGGCAAGCGCCCGCTGTGCCTGCCGGGCGCGGAATGACAACCGCGCCCAAGCTGGCCCTGATCGCGGGTTCCGGCGACCTGCCCATCCGCGTCGCCCAGCGCTGCGAGGCCGAGGGGCGCGAGGTCTTCATCATCCGCCTGAAGGGCTTCGCCGACGCTCACCTGCACCGTTGGCCGGGGCAGGACTTCGGCATGGCTGAGATCGGCAAGATCGTGAAGGCCATGCGCGCCGAGGGCTGTCGCGCGGTCTGTCTGGCGGGCTACGTCAACCGACCGGATTTCAAGACGTTGAAGCCCGATCTGAAGGGCGCGTCCCTGCTGCCCGGCATTATCGCGGCGGCTTCCAAGGGCGACGACGCCCTGCTGCGCAAGATCCTGTCGGTGTTCGAGGATGAAGGCTTCGCCGTCGAAGGCGCGGACGACATCTTGGGCGGCGAGATGCTGGCGGCGGGCGCCCTGGGCCGGGTGACGCCGACGGCCGAGCAGTTGGCGGACCTGAAGAAGGCGCTGCACGTCGCTGAAAAATCAGGCGAACTGGATATCGGTCAGGGCGCGGTCGTCTGCGACGGGCTGGTGCTGGCGGTTGAGGCGCAGGAAGGCACGGACGAAATGCTGCGCCGTGTGGCGAGCCTGCCTGTCGACCTGCGCGGCTCGCCGGGCTTTGTGCGCGGCGCTCTGGGTAAGGCGCCCAAGCCGATCCAGGATCTGCGCGTCGACATGCCCGTTATCGGACCGACGACGGTCGAACTGGCCGCCGCTGCGGGCCTGGCCGGGATCGGCGGGTTCGAGGGGCGGCTGATCGTCATCGACCACGAAGGTCTGGTCGAGGCGGCCGACCGTCTGGGCCTGTTCGTCTGGGGAGAGCCGCGATGAGCCGTCCGTTGAAGGTCATGCTGGTGGCGGCCGAGGCCTCGGGCGATGCGCTGGGCGCCGGGCTGGCGCGGGCGTTGAAGGCGCGGCTGGGCAAGGACGTGGTCTTCGTCGGCGTGGGCGGCCCCAAGATGGCGGCCGAGGGCGTCGCCAGCCCCTTCGACATCGCCGAGCTGTCGATCCTCGGCTGGATCGAGGGGCTGAAGGCCTATGGCAAGGTCAAGAAGCGGGTGGCCGAGACGGCGGCCCTGGCGGCGGCGGAAAAGCCGGACGCCGTGGTTCTGATCGACAGCTGGGGCTTTACCATCCGCGTGGCTCAGGCGATCCGCGCGGCCTCGCCGAAGACGCCGCTGATCAAATACGTCGGACCGCAGGTCTGGGCCTCGCGGCCGGGGCGGGCGAAGACGCTGGCGGGGGCGGTCGATCACCTGCTGGCCCTCTATGCGTTGGACGCGCCCTGGTTCGAGAAGGCGGGTCTGCCGACGACGGTCGTCGGTTCGCAGGCGCTGCACGTCGACATGGCGGGGGCCGACGGCCCCCGCTTTCGCGCTGCGCGGGGCATAGCGGCGGATGCGCCGCTGCTGCTGGTCCTGCCAGGCAGCCGACCCAGCGAGATCACGCGCATGACGCCCGTCTATGAGCAGGCGGTGAAGCAGTTGAAGACCCAGATTCCGGGGCTCGAGGTGGCCGTCGTCGCAGCGGGCACGGTGGCGGTCGATGTGGCGGGCCGGGTCGCCGCTTGGCCGTTCCGCGCCCATGTGGTGCAGGAAGCCGACAAGTACGACGCCATGAAGGCCGCCAACGCCGCCCTGGCGACCAGCGGCACGGTTTCGACCGAACTCGCACTGGCGGGCGCGCCGATGGTCATCGCCTATAAGATCGATGGGTTGAGCTACGTCCTGATGAAGCGGCTGGTGACGGCCAAGCACATCACCCTGTTCAATATCGCCGCCGATGAAGCCATCGCGCCGGAGTTCATCCAGAATGAGGCGACGCCGCAGGCCCTGGCCAAGGCGGTCGGGCTGCTGCTGACCGATCCTGAGGCGGCGGCCGATCAGGCGCGTCGCCAGACCGAGGCGCTGGACCTGATGGGACGCGGCGGGCCGGACCCGTCGGAACTGGCGGCGGATGCCGTGTTGCGGGTGATTGCGGCGAAGGCGGGCTGATTCTCCACACCCCGCGGGGATGAGCGGTAAGTGGGAAGCTTAGGCCAGCAAGGCTCGCGTGGCCGCTTCGACATCCGCCTGACGCATCAGGCTTTCGCCGACCAGCAGGGCGCGGGCGCCGGCGTCGGCCACGCGCGCTACATCCTGCGGCGTAAACAGGCCGCTTTCGGCGACCAGCAGCGCGCCGTCAGGGCTCAACGCCGCCAATTGCTCGGTCGTCGCCAGATCGACCTCGAAGGTGCGCAGCGAGCGGTTGTTGACGCCGATCAGGGCGTCGTCGCGGCCTTGAACCAGCTTGGCGGCGCGGGCCATTTCATCGGCGTCGTGCGTCTCGATCAGGGCGTCCATGCCCCAGCGAGTCGCCTCGGCCAGCAGGTCTGCGGCCAGGGCGTCGTCCACCATGTCCATGATGATCAGGATGCAGTCGGCGCCCAGAGCCCGGCTCTCGGCCACCTGCCACGGATCGACCAGGAAGTCCTTGCGCAGGCAGGGCAGGGCGACTGCCGCGCGCGCGGCCGTCAGATAGGCGTCGTCGCCCTGAAAACTGGGGCCGTCGGTCAGGACGGAGAGGCAGGAGGCCCCGCCGCGCTCATAGGCTTGAGCGAGGGCGGGCGGGTCGAAGTCGGCGCGGATCAGGCCCTTGGACGGGCTGGCCTTCTTGATCTCGGCGATCAGGGCCGGGCGGCCGGTTTCGGAGAAACGGTCAGCCAGGGCGGCGCGGAAACCGCGCGGAGGCGAGGCCTCGCGGGCGCGGGCCTCGATGGCGTCCTGTGATACGGCGGCCTTGCGGGCGGCGACATCCTCGCGCTTGTAGGCGGCGATGCGGTCCAGAACGTCGCTCATCAGGCGTCCTCGTCTTCGATCGGCGCGTGGGAGACGCGCACCAGTTCAGCCAGGGCGGCGGCGGCGCGGCCGTCGTCGATGACGGCGGCGGCCAGTTCGGCGCCCGATTTCAGGTCTTCGGCCCGCCCGGCCACCACCAGGGCGGCGGCGGCGTTCAGCAGGACGATGTCGCGATAGGGGCCGCGTTCGCCCGCCAGCAGGGCGGTCAGGGCGGCGGCGTTATGCTCGGCGTCGCCGCCACGCAGATCATCCATCGTCGCCAGCGGCAGTCCGGCGTCGGCGGGCGTGACGGTGAAGCGACGCACGGCGCCGTCCTTCCATTCGGCCACCTCGGTCGGGCCTGTGGTGGTCAGTTCGTCCAGGCCCTGGCCGTTGACGGTCCAGGCTCGCTTGGCGCCGAGTCGGCCCAGCACCTCGGCCAATGGCTCCAGCAGGGCGGGATCATAGACGCCCATCACCTGATGCGTGGCGCCCGCCGGATTGCACAGCGGACCCAGTAGATTGAACACGGTGCGGAAGCCGATCTCGCCGCGCACCGGCCCGACGTGGCGCATGGCCCCGTGGTAGGTCGGCGCGAACAGGAAGGCGATGCCCGCCTGGTCCAGCGCCCGCGCCTGCTGGGCGGGCGTGGCGTCCAGGTTGACGCCCAGGGCGGCCAGAACGTCGGACGAGCCGGACTTGGAGCTGATGGCGCGGTTGCCGTGCTTGGCGACCTTCAGCCCCGCGCCCGCCAGTACGAAGGCGGCCGCCGTCGAGACGTTGTAGGTGTGCTGGCCGTCGCCGCCGGTGCCGCAGGTGTCGATCACCTGATCGAACGGGTGCTCCAGCGACAGGGCGGCCTCGCGCATGGCGCTGGCGAAGGCGACGATCTCGTCCACCGTCTCGCCGCGGATGCGCAGGGCGGTGACGGCGGCGGCGACCTGTGACGGGGTGGGTTCGCCGCGCAGGCAGGCGGCGAAGAAGCTCTTGGCCTCATCCAGGTTCAGCACCTGTCCGTCGACCAGCTTGGCCAGCAGAGGCTTGATGCTGTCCATCAGACGTTCGCCGATCGTTTGACGCCCGCCAGATCGAGGAAGTTGGCGATCATCGCATGGCCGTGCTGGGTGGCGATGGATTCCGGGTGGAACTGGACGCCGTGAATCGGCCGCGAGCGGTGCGACAGGCCCATGATCTCGCCGTCCTCTGTCCAGGCGGTGACCTCCAGCGCGTCGGGCAGGGTCTCGCGGCGCACGGCCAGCGAATGATAGCGCGTCGCCGTGAAGGGCGAGGGCAGGCCGCCGAAGACGCCGCGTCCCTCATGCAGGATGGGCGAGGTCTTGCCGTGCATCAGGGTCTTGGCGCGCACCACCTCGCCGCCGAAGGCCTGGCCGATCGACTGGTGGCCCAGGCAGACGCCGAGGATGGGCATGGTCTCTGCGGCCGTTTCGATCAGCGACAGGCAGATGCCCGCCTGATCGGGGGCGCAGGGGCCGGGCGACAGCAGGACGGCCTCGGGCTTCAGCGCCCAGGCTTCTTCGACGGTCAGTTCGTCGTTGCGGATGACGTGCGTCTGGGCGCCCAACTCCGCGAGGTAGTGGACGAGGTTGTAGGTGAAGCTGTCGTAGTTATCGACGACGAGGATCATGGCGAAGGCTTCTTGAAGACGGGGGAGGCAAGGCGGCCCCAAACATGGAAGACAGTCGGGCCGATTGAAAGCGGACGTTAAGCTGTCCGGGCGATACAGGAGCATCGCCATCGGAAGAAATCCGTCTTGACCCCTGTAGAATGCATCCGTGACGCCCGCGCCCTGTTGAACGAGGCTCCGGCGGAACAACCGAAACCCCTGCGCCTGCTTGCTGCAGCCGCCTTCGCCGCCACAGCGGCGGTCCTTCTGGCCGGAACCATGGTCGTGGGCCCCGGCGTGTCGTTTGACCAGGGTTCCACGGTTTCCAATCCTTAGACTGATCCGCCGGCGCCCTGGCCGCGAGTGGTCGCGGTGAATCGCCACGCTTCGGCGGCGGCCTTCATCGGCGCGCGGGCCTTGGCCAGTGTCTCGGCGTATTCGGCCGCCGGGTCGCTGTCGGCGACGACGCCGGCGCCGGCCTGGACGAAGATCTGGCCCTTCGCGAACATGGCGGTGCGCAGGACGATGCAGATGTCCGCTTCGCCATTGGCCGAGATGTAGCCGACGCCGCCGCCGTAGCCGACGCCGCGCTTTTCGGACTCCAGTTCGTCGATGACCTCCATCGCCCGCACCTTGGGCGCGCCCGAGAGCGTGCCTGCGGGCAGGGCGGCCAGCAGGGTGTCCACCGCGTCCAGCTTGGGATCAGCCGCGCCGTTCACGTTGGAGACGATGTGCATGACCTGGCTGTAGCGCTCGACCACGAAGCTTTCCGTGACCTCGACCGAGCCGGGCTTGGAGACGCGGCCCACGTCGTTGCGGCCCAGGTCCAGCAGCATCAGATGCTCGGCCCGTTCCTTGGGATCGGCCAGCAGTTCGACCTCCAGCGCCTTGTCCTGTTCGGCCGTGGCGCCGCGCGGGCGGGTGCCCGCCAGCGGGCGGATGGTGACGCGGCCATTCTTCAGCCGGACCAGGATTTCCGGGCTGGACCCCGCCAGTTGGAAATCGACGTAGTCGAGGAAGAACAGATAGGGCGACGGGTTGCCGCGACGCAGCGACCGGTAGAAGGCGAACGGGTCCTGGCTCCACGGGGCCGAGAAACGGTGCGCCAGCACGACCTGGAAGATGTCGCCGGCGGCGATGTAGTCCTTGGCCCGCGCTACCATGCGGCCGAAGGCGGCCTCATCGACGTCGGAGTGGAAGTCAGGCGCCGGGACCGGCTCGACTTCGCGCTGGATCGGCAGGGGGCCGCGCAGACGGTCCTCGAAGTCCTCAAGACGGGCCTCGGCGGCGGCGTAGGCCTGGACTGGATCGCTTGCGGTGTCCGGATAGGCGGCGGCGATCAGGACGATCTCGTGCTTCACCGAATCGAAGATGGCGACCAGCGCCGGGCGCGCCATGACGGCGTCGGACAGGTCCAGCGGGTCCGGGTTGGCCGGGCCCAGCGGCTCCAGCAGGCGCACCATGTCGTAGCCGAACACGCCGAACAGTCCGGCGGCCATCGGGGGCAGGTCGGCGGGCAACTCGAACTTGGTCGCCGCGATCAAGGCGCGCAGGGATTCCAGCGCGGGCCGGTCTTCGGGTGTGAAGACGTCGGACAGAACGTCGGCGCCGCGCGCGATCTCGGCCTTGCCGTCCCGGCAGCGCCAGACCACGTCCGGCGACAGGGTGACGAAGGAGTAGCGGCCGTTGACGGCGCCGCCCTCGACCGACTCGAACAGGCTGGCGTAACGCCGCCCGTGCCCGACCTTCAGAAAGGCCGAGACGGGGGTCTCCAGATCATCGACCAGGCGGCGGACCAGAACCTGAGGGCGGCCCGCCGTCAGACCGGCGATGAAGGCGTCGCGTTCTTCAAGCATTACTTCTTGGCGGATGCGGGAGCAGCCGGAGCCGCAGGCGCAGCGGCCGGAGCCTCCACGCCCAGGGCTTGCAGGGCCAGGGCCGGGTCGTTGCGCGACTTGGTGCGTGCAGCGGCGGCGGCGATGGTGCGGTCGGCCAGGGTGTTGGCCAGCTCTTCGGTCAGACGCGGGCGGGCCTGTTCGGCCAGCGGCGCGGCCAGGGCCGGGTTGGCGGCGTGGATGGCGTCCACGCGGCCGACGACGAAGGCGGTCTGCGACTGGGCGTCGGAGAAGACCTGACCCTTGCTCTGACCGAACAGGCCGCGCAGCACGCCGTCGCCGACCTGGGCCTGCGACTCGCGGCTCTGTTGCACGCCGGTGCGGACCGTCAGCGTGGCGCCGGCTTCGGCGGCCACCTTGGCGATGTCCTCGCCGGCGCGGACGCGACCGGCCAGCTGCTCAGCCTTGGCCGACAGCAGGCGCGCGTTTTCACGCAGGGTCCATTGCTGGCCCAGCGGGGCGCGCACTTCGTCCAGCGTCGGCAGGGCCGACGGGCGGATGTCGTCCAGGCGGACAGCGAAATACTGGCCGTCGCCGGCGTCGATCACATCGCTCTCGCCGCCCTTGGTCAGGGTGTAGGCGCTTTCCAGAACCTGACGCGGGGCGTTCATCGGCTGGCCGTCCGGCAGTTGGCCCTGCTGGGTGAAGGGCGGCAGCTGGATGACGCGGGCCTTGGCGGCCGTGGCGGCGTCGGCCAGGTTCTTGCCTTCCTGACGGGCCTTCTCGAACTGCTCGACCTTGGCGTAGGTCGCGGCCTTGACGGCCTCGGCCTGCAGTTCCTGGGTCAAGGCGGGACGGGCGCTTTCCAGCGTCACGGCCTGACCGGCCTGAATGGCGGCCAGCTTGGCGACGGTGAAACCCAGGCGACCCTGGATCGGGGCCGAAACCTGGTCGACGGCCAGACCGAACACGGCGGCGCCGACGGCGGGGTCGCCCACGGCGGCCTGCGGCGTGGCCTTGTAGTCGCCCAGCTGGATGTTGTTGGCCTTGGCCACCTCGGCCGGAGCCTTGCCGGCGCGCAGGTCGGCGGCGATCTTGTCGGCGGCTTGCTTGGTCGGAACGGTAAGGGTGACGAAGGTGCGCTTTTCCGGGTCAGCCAGGGCGGCCTTGCGGAACTCATAGCGCTCTTGAATCTGTTCTTCGGTGACGGTCGGGCGCGGGTCGTTCGGACCCGGCGTGAACAGCACCAGGGAGATCATGCGGAACTCGGGGCTGCGCAGACGCGCCTCGTTTTCCTTCATGAAGGCGGTCAGTTGGGCGTCGGTCGGGGCGCCCGCGCGGCCGGCCATGTCCTGAGTGACCGAGAACCAGCGGCCGTCGCGCGTTTCCAGCGCCTGACCCGCCAGCAGGGCGGCGTAGACGCGCGGCGCCTGAAGACCGGCGAACACGGCCGAACCGACGTGCGAGGTGACATACTGGTCGCGCAGATCCTGCTCGAGCATTTCCGAGGTCAGGTTCTGCTGGGCCAGGGCCTGGGCGTAGAGGTCTTTGTCGAACTGGCCGGTGATCTGGTTGAAGAAGGCCGGAATCTTGCGGATTTCCGCCAGCACCAGCTCCTTGCCCGGACGGATGCCCGCCTTATAGGCCCAGTCCAGGAAGCCCAGGCGCTGAGTCTGGCTGTCCAGATACTGCTGGTGCAGGTTTTCCTTGACCATGTCGTCATAGCTGACTGGACGACCGGCCTGTTCCTGCAGATTGGCGCGCACGCGTTCGAAGTTGCCGCGGAACTGGTTGGAATCGACGCTGCGGTCCCCGGCGCTGATGATATGGCGCGGCCCCAGATTGGCGAAGATGTCGGATTGCGCCCCGACGATCAGGAAGCTGAGGATGATCAGGGCGAACAGGCCGGCGGCCCATTTCGACTTGGCGAAGTTTCGGAAGTACGTGATCATCGAAAAGAACCTGACGAGGGCCGGCGTCGAAAGGGCGCCAAGGGTCGCGTATAGGGGGTGCGGGGCCGCCGCCGCAAGTGAGGCTTGACGACATCTTGGCTTCCGCCGCCGTCGCCACTAGACAGGCCGCATGAAACAATCTGTGAAGCTGGTCGCCGGCAACTGGAAAATGAACGGCCTGGGCGCGAGCCTGGCCGAGGCTGAAACCCTCGAGAAGGCGCTGAAGGAACAGGCTGCGGCCTGTCGCGTGGCCCTGTGCCCGCCCGCCACCTTGATCGACCGCATGGCCCAGGCGTTGAAGGGCGGCGCCGTCGAGATCGGCGGGCAGGACTGCCACGCTGAAACCTCGGGCGCCTACACCGGATCGGTCTCGGCCGAGATGGTCCGTGATGCGGGCGCCCGCCTGGTGATTCTCGGCCACTCGGAGCGCCGCGCCGGATTCGGCGAGACCGACGCCGACGTCGCCGCCAAGGTCGAGGCCGCCCTGGCCGCCGATCTGGAGCCGATCATCTGCATCGGCGAGACGCTGCAGGAACGCGAAGCCGGGCAGGCGGTCGAGGTCGTCAGCCGTCAAGTCGCCGGCTCGCTGCCGGCCTCGCTGGCGGGCAAGGCGTTCGCCGTCGCCTATGAGCCGGTCTGGGCCATCGGCACCGGCCTGACGCCGACGCTGGAGCAGATCGAGGAAGTCCACGCCGCCGTGCGCGCCGCCATGGTCGCCAAGCTGGGCGACGGCGGCCGCGTCGCCCCGATCCTGTACGGCGGCTCGGTCAAGCCGTCGAACGCCAGGGAGATCCTGGCGGTGGCCGAGGTCGGCGGCGCCCTGGTCGGCGGCGCTTCTCTGAAGGCCGAAGATTTCCTGGGCATCATCCGCGCGGTTTGAACGCGCGCCTGAGCGTTTGCCCGAAACCTCCATCAATGTTAGAGGCGGCCGCTTGATCGGCGCGCTTCTGCGCCCACATGAATGACGCCATGCTCCAGACCATTCTGCTCGTCGCCATGATCCTGATCTCGGTCGCCCTGTCGGCCGTGATCCTGCTGCAACGTTCCGAGGGCGGCGCCCTGGGCATGGGCGGCGGTCCTTCGGGCTTCATGACGGCGCGCGGGGCGGGCAATCTGCTGACCCGCACCACGTCGATCCTGGCGATCGCCTTCTTTGTCTGCGCCATCGGCCTGACGATCGCGGGCAACTATGCGCGCGGCTCGCGCTCGGTGATCGACGCCGACGCCGTCGGCTCCATCGCTGTGGACCAGCCGCAACAGACGGCTCCGGCTACGCCTGAAGCCGCACCGGCGACCCCGGCCGCTCCGGCCGCTCCGTCGCTGGACGATCTGGAAGCCAGCTTGCCGGCCGGCCAGGGCGCGCCCGCCCAATAAGGGCGTCGCCGCCATCGAGTTTTGGGGAAGCGCGCCGCAAGGCGCGCTTTCTTCTTTTGATCAACAGTTGGATTTTTCCTGAGCCCCTGCGCGCAGGACGAATCATGGAGTAAGGTGTCCGCCCATGGCTCGCTATGTGTTCATCACCGGCGGCGTGGTTTCCTCTCTTGGAAAAGGCCTCGCCTCCGCCGCTCTCGGCGCTCTTCTGCAAGCGCGGGGCTACAAGGTCCGCCTGCGCAAGCTGGACCCCTATCTCAACGTCGATCCGGGCACGATGAGCCCCTATCAGCACGGCGAGGTCTTCGTGACCGACGACGGCGCCGAGACGGATCTCGACCTGGGCCACTATGAGCGCTTCACCGGCGTCTCGGCGGCCAAGTCGGACAACATCACGACCGGTCGCATTTATCAGACGATCATCGAGAAGGAGCGTCGCGGCGACTATCTGGGCGCGACCGTCCAGGTGATTCCGCACGTCACCGACCAGATCAAGCAGTTCTGCCTGAACCCGGCGAAGACGGACGGCGGCGAGGATGTGGACTTCGTCCTGGTCGAGATCGGCGGCACGGTCGGCGACATCGAAGGGCTGCCCTTCTTCGAGGCGATCCGTCAGCTGGAGCAGGATCTGCCGCGCGGCCAGTCGTGCTTCGTCCACCTGACCCTGCTGCCCTTCATCAAGACCGCCGGCGAGATGAAGACAAAGCCGACGCAGCACTCGGTCAAGGAGCTGCGCTCCATCGGCATCCAGCCCGACATCCTGCTGTGCCGTTGCGAGGCGCCGATCCCGGCCGACGAGAAGCGCAAGATCGCCCAGTTCTGCAACGTCCGTCCCGACAGCGTCATCCAGGCGATGGACTCGGCCGACATCTACGCCGTGCCGCTGGACTATCACCGCGAGGGTCTGGACACCCAGGTGCTGGCCCATTTCGGCATGACCGAAGCGCCCGAGCCGGAGCTGTCCGGCTGGAACGAGATCGTGCGCCGCCGCCTGCACCCGGACGGCGAAGTCACCATCGCCGTGGTCGGCAAATACACCGTCCTGAAGGACGCCTATAAGTCGCTGATCGAGGCCTTGCAGCACGGCGGCGTGGCCAACAACGCCAAGGTCAACATCGACTGGGTCGAGGCCGACACCTTCGCCGGCGACCCGCAGGCCTGCGCCGAGCGGCTGGAAGGCGCCCACGCCATCCTGGTGCCCGGCGGCTTCGGCGAACGCGGGGCCGAGGGCAAGATCGAGGCGGCGCGCTACGCCCGCGAGCGCAAGATTCCGTACTTCGGCATCTGCTTCGGCATGCAGATGGCGGTGATCGAGGCGGCGCGTAACCTGGCGGGCTATCCCAAGGCGACCTCGACCGAGTTCGGCCCGGCGGAAGAGCCCGTCGTCGGCCTGATGACCGAATGGGTCCAGGGCAATGAGCGCGTGAAGCGCGAGCAGGGCGGCGATCTGGGCGGCACCATGCGTCTGGGCGCCTATGCCTCCACCCTGGCGCCTGGCTCGAAGATCGCCGAGATCTACGGCCAGACCGACATCAACGAGCGCCATCGTCACCGCTATGAGGTGAACATCAACTACCGGCAGGCGGTGGAGGAGAAGGGCGGCCTGTTCTTCGCCGGTCTGTCGCCGGACGGCGTGCTGCCCGAGACGGTGGAGCGCAAGGATCACCCTTGGTTCATCGGCGTGCAGTATCACCCTGAATACCGCAGCCGCCCCTTCGCTCCGCACCCGCTGTTCGCTAGCTTCATCGAAGCCGCGCTGGTGCAGAGCCGCTTGGTCTGATCACGAACGGTTGTTGCGGTTTTCGCCGAACCGTGTGTCATCATGCTGTTAACCTTTAGGGTCGACGCAGATGGCAGGCGACATTCTCTACTTCCTGCACCGGCATTTTCGCGCGGTGTTTCTGATCGGCGCCACGGTCGGCGTGATGACGCTCGGTCTGATGGTTCGCGGCGTTCTGGGGTTGCTGTTCAGCGTGTCGACCGGCGGCGGCGCCGGTTGAGGGCGTTCCCGAGCTGAGGTTGTCTCAAGCGGCGGTCATTTGACGCGCAGACTCTGTGGCTCGGCCGACGACAAGCCTGACCGCATCGACTATCCCTGACCTGATCGCCGAGGGATTGGCAGGGAGTTCAGTGTTGATCGAGTTTCAGGCGCACGTCGTTGACGAGGTCGTGGTGACGGCGGCGCGGTTGCCGCCTGCGGCGGGCGAGGCGGCCTTTTCGGTCATTCGGCTGGACGAAGCGGCGCTGGCGCGCGCTGATCGGCTGGACGAGGCCCTGAGCGCTGTTCCGGCTGTGTCCCTGTTCCGGCGCACCTCCAGCCTGGCGGCCAACCCCACGACACAGGGCATTTCCTTGCGCGCCATCGCCCCGTCAGGCGCGGGGCGGACCCTGGTGACGTTGGACGGCGTGCCCATGAACGATCCCTTCGGCGGCTGGGTGATCTGGTCGCAGACGCTGACGGAGAGCCTGGAGAGCCTCGACATCGTGCGGGGAGCCGGGGCTGGCCCCTATGGCGCGGGTGCTCTGACGGGCGTGATCCAACTGCGCGAGCGGGAGCGCGGCGGCGTGCTGTCCGTCTCGGTCGCTGAACGGGGAGGGGCGCGGCTGGCCGGGGCGGGCGGATTCGATCTCGGGCCGGCGCGGCTGACGGCGTCCACCCTGTATGAGACCAGCGACGGCTATACGCCTGTGCGCGGCGCGGCGGCGGGGGCGGCGGATACGCCGCTGGATCTGGAAGCGCGCGCGGCGGCCCTGCGGCTGGACGCGCCGCTGGGACAGATCAGCGTGTCGCTGCGGGCTTCGGCCTATGACGAAGAGCGCGGTTCAGGCCTCGCGGGGGCGCGATCCAGCGCCAGCGGGCGCCTGCTGTCCGCCACGGCGGCGCGACGACCGGACGAGGGCCGCTACGGCTGGCGCTTGCAGGCGTGGCGGCGCGAAAGCGACTTCGCCAACACCTCCGTCGCCGTGGCGGCGGATCGCAACGCGACCACGCCCGCCAACGACCAATATGAGACGCCGGCGACCGGCTGGGGCGTCAACGCCGCCTTGCGTCGCGCGACGCGCGACGTCGCCGGAGGGCGGCTGGAATGGGAGCTGGGCGCCGACGCCCGCTTCAACGAGGGCGAAACGCGCGAGCGTTTCCGCTTCATGCAGGGGGCCTTCACCCGCGACCGCGTGGCGGGCGGCGAGACCTCGGTGGCGGGTATCTATGGCGAAGGGTCGTGGAGCGACGACCTGTGGCTGGTGGCTGGCGGGCTGCGGCTGGACGGCTGGCGCAATGAGAATGGTCGGCGGCGAGAGTGGGACCGCGCCACGGGCTCGCCGACCTTGGATGAGAGCGATCCGGATCGTTCGGGCGAGGTGGTCAGCGCCCGCCTGGCGGCGCGCCGTTTCATCGGCGGCGGTTGGGCGGCGCGGGCGGCGGCCTATTCCGGCTTCCGCCCGGCGAGTCTGAATGAGCTGCACCGGCCGTTCCGCGTCGGCAACGACCTGACCGAGGCCAATGCGGCTCTGGTTCCCGAGACGCTGCAAGGGATCGAGGCGGGAATGGCGTTCGAGGGGCCGATTTCGGCTTTCGGCGTCAATCTGTTCTGGAACCGGATCGAGGACGCCATCGTCAACGTCACCATCGCCGAGGGGCCGGGAACGTTTCCGCGGGCGGGTTTCGTTCCGGCGGGCGGCGTTCTGCGCCAGCGTCAGAACGCCGGGACCATTGAGGCCAAGGGCGTGGAGCTGACGGCGCGTCAGGCGCTGCGAGGCGGGTTGACCCTGAACGGTGCCCTGTCGATCACCGACGCGCGGATGGACGGCGGATCAGCCGCGCCTCAGCTGACGGGGCTGCGTCCCGCGCAGGCGCCGATCTGGAGCGCGACGGGCGGGCTGGACTGGCAGGCGTCTGACCGGCTCGGCCTGTCGCTGCAGGCCCGCTACGAAAGCAAGCGGTTCGAGGACGATCTCAACAGCCGCGTTCTGGAGGCCGCCGTCACTGTCGACGCGCGTGCGGAATGGCGCGCCGGACCGCGAACCCTGCTGTGGCTGGCGGCGGACAACCTGTTCGACGCCGAAGTCGAGGTCTCGGAAACGGCGGGCGGCGTTGCCGGCTACGCTCCGCCGCGCACCCTGTCGCTGGGTCTGCGCCTGTCCTACTGAGGCGTGGCTCAGGCGGCGGCTGAGGCCGCCAGCTCGGCGTTGGTGACGCGGTTCCTGCCCGTCCGTTTGGAGGCGTAGAGCGCTTCGTCGGCGCGTTCCAAGAACTGCGAAGCCGCCTCGCCGGAATGGCGAAGGGCGAAGCCGATGGAAATGGTCACGGCCCCCAGGTCGTCATTGGTCGAACGACGACGCAGGCTGCGCGAGGCGATCTCTTCCCTGGCGGCGTTGAGGGCGGCTTCGATCGCGCCCCCCGTCTCGCGCGGGAAGATGACCGCGAACTCTTCACCGCCATAGCGGGCGGCGATGCGCGGCGTGCGCGCGATGCGAGCCAAGACGCTGGCGACATAGCGCAGCACCTGGTCGCCCGTCTGATGGCCCCAGGTGTCGTTGAAGCGTTTGAAGTGGTCGATATCGATCAGCGCCAGTCCGATGGGCGTGCCGTCGCTCTCGGCTTCGTCGCACATACGCTGCAGCTGTTCGTCGAACGCCTTGCGGTTGGCCAGATTGGTCAGGGCGTCGGTCATGGCGTCGCGACGGACCTGCTCCAGGTGGTCGCGCAGCTTGACGACTTCGCGGTTGGAGGATTCCAGACGACGCTCCAGCGCCGAGGTGTGGCGTCGGATCCGCCGCGTGGCGTCGCTGAGGGAGGAAACGATGACGCCCAGGCTGTCGGTGTCAGGCGCCGAGGCCATGCGGTCGACCGCCTGTGACAGGGTGTCGCCGTAGTCGGCCTGGCTTTCGCGCGCCTTGTCGATGGCGGCGGCGACGGCGGCCAGTTCGCGGTTCAGCACGGCGCCCGCGTCGCGAATCTCTTCGGACAGCCGGCTGCGGGGCAGGAATTCGGCGGCCAGCATCTCGGCTGTGGTGTCAGTGAAGGGCGCGCCGCTGGCCAGCAGCCGCGCCATCTCCTGGCTCAACGGGCTGTCCGGCGCGCTGAGATAGTGCAGCCAGAGCTCGAAGTTCAGCGGAGTCGGCCAGACGCTCGCCTCTTGCATCGCATCAACTGCGCGGTGCGCCAAGGCATAGGCTTCCGGACTACGAACCGTGGTTTCGACCTGAGTGGTCATGCCTTGAAGCGCCCCTGGAAAGTTCAGGCCAGGAGGTTAGCCCGGCCTTCCGTAACGCAGGGTTAAATCAAGAATCGCGACGTCAATCAGCAAAAATAACCGGGCGACGCAGGAAAGCCGGCACATCATCACCGAAAGCGCTGCCCCGGATATCGCCGGACGATTTGGCGACGGCAGGAGCGGCGGCGGGAGCCGCAGTCGAGGCGCGATCCTCGGACTTCTTGCGGCTGCGCGAACGACGCGGCGCTTCATCAGCCTTGTGGGGCGCGACGACTTCAGCGGCGACGGGCGCGTCGGACTCGATGTCGACCGGGGCGGCTTCAACCGTCTTGCGTGAACGGCTGCGTTCGCTGCGCTCGCCGCGTCCACGGCCGCGCGAAGAGCGGCTGTCGTCGCGCGGGCGATCCTTGATCGAGGCGAAGTCGATGTCGTCCAGCGGCAGTTCGACCGGCACCTTCTTGATCAGCTTCAGCACCTTGTCTAACGACTTGTCGTCGGCGGGCGTCACGATCATGAAGGCCTCGCCCAGACGCCCGGCGCGGCCGGTGCGGCCGATGCGGTGGACGTAGTCGTCGGCGTGGTGCGGAACGTCATAGTTGAAGACGTGGCTGACCGCCGGGATGTCCAGACCGCGCGCGGCGACGTCGGACGCCACCAGCAGTTTCAGCTCGCCGCTGCGGAAGTCGGCCAGGGTCTTCATCCGCAGGGACTGGTCCAGATCGCCGTGGATCGGCGCGGCGTTGAAGCCGTGGACCTGAAGCGACTTGGCGACGATGTCGACTTCCGACTTGCGGTTGCAGAAGACGATGCCGTTCTGAACCTCGCCGCGCTCGACCAGGGCGCGCAGGGCGGTGCGTTTGGCCTTGGGGTCCGAAGTCGGCAGGCGGGTGATATGCTGGGTGATGGTGTCGGCGGTCGTGGCCGGACGCGCCACCTCGATCCGGGTCGGATCCTTGAGGAACTGCTGCGTCAGGCGCGTGATCTCCGGCGGCATGGTGGCCGAGAAGAACAGGGTCTGGCGACGCGGCGGCGTCAGCTTGAAGATGCGCTCGATGTCCGGGATGAAGCCCATGTCCAGCATCCGGTCGGCCTCGTCGACCACCATCAGCTCGACGCCGGTCAGCAGCATCTTGCCGCGATCGAACAGGTCCAGCAGGCGCCCCGGCGTGGCGATCAGCACGTCCACGCCCTTGTTCAGGGCGGCGACCTGGTCGCCCATGGAGACGCCGCCGATCAGCAGCACCCAGTTCAGGCGGGTGCCCTTGGCGTATTTGGCGAAGCTTTCGGCGACCTGATCGGCCAGTTCGCGGGTAGGGGCCAGCACCACGGCGCGCGGCATCCGGGCGCGGGCGCGGCCCGAGGCCAGGCGGTCGACCATGGGCAGGGTGAAGGCGGCCGTCTTGCCTGTGCCGGTCTGGGCGATGCCGAGCACGTCGCGTCCGGCGAGGGCCACCGGGATGGCCTGTTCCTGAATGGGGGTGGCGGTCGTGTAGCCGGTATCGGCGACCGCTTGCAGGGTCGTGGGCGAAAGGCCCAGCTTGGAAAACTCAGTCATGCAGTCCTGAAGGGACGGAGGATAGCGTTCGCAAACGCCTTCAGCTGACGGAACCGCCCCTCTTGGGCGAGCGGGCGGCGCGCATCGCCAGTCCTGTTCCGAGCCTGCGGCCGTATAGAGAAAGCCCTACGCCTCAGTCAAGTATTTCCGTTCGGAACGGGCCGCTTGGCAACGGCGTTTCGGCCTGTATGGTCCGCCTGGGGACTGGAAAGACGATTGGGAGAGGGACCGGATGCGCGCAGCCGTGCTGATCACGCTGATGTTGGCCGCGCCTGCGAGCGCGTCAGCCTCAGGCAGCGGCGGAAACGTCGACGCCATGCAGGCGGCCTTCGGCAATACGGTCGTTTCCCATTATCCGGACGGCGATTGGGTCAAGCACTGGTTCGACCGTGACGGCCGTTACCGCGCCCTGTTCTCGGATGGACGGCGCCTGACCGCGCGCTGGGCGCGTGAGGGGGATCGCGTCTGTCTGAACGAAATCCGTCCGCGCATGATCATCTCGCGCTTCTGCACGCCCTATGTCGAGGCTTCCGTGGGGGAGAGCTGGCCGGGCCGCGATCCCCTGGGCCGTCGCGTCCGCAATGAGTTGGTCGCCGGACGGTAGAAAAAACGCCCCCGTTCGTGAGACCGAGGGCGCTTTGTCTTATTCGGCTTCCGCAGCCTTGGCCGCCTTCTTGGCGGGGGCCTTTTTCGCGGCCGGTTTCTTGGCGGCAGACTCCTTCTTCGCCGCAGGCTTTTTCGCAGCCGCCTTCTTGGCGGGCGCCTTCTTCTTGGGCGCGGCGCCGGCTTTGGCGGCCAGCAGGGGCAGGGCGGCCTCCATCGTCATGTCCTCAGGCGCCGTGCCCTTGGGCAAGGTGGCGTTGATCTTGCCCGACTTGACGTAGGGGCCGTAGCGGCCGGCCATGACCTGAACGGCCTCGCCCGTTTCCGGGTGGGCGCCCAGTTCCTTCAGCGGCGCGGCGGCCGAGGCGCGGCCCGCACGACCTGCGCGCTTCTCAGCCAGCAGGGCCACGGCGCGATTCAGGCCGACGTCGAACACTTCCTCGATGTCCGCCACGTTGGCGTAGGTGCCCGCGTGCGCCACGAACGGACCGTAGCGGCCCAGGCTGGCGGTGATCATCTTGCCGTCTTCGGGGTGCGGACCCACGTCGCGCGGCAGGCTGAGCAGGCGCAGCGCCTTCTCCAGATCGATCGATGCCGGGGACCAGCCCTTGGGCAGGGACGAGCGCTTGGGCTTGTCCGCATCCGGGGGCGTGGTTTCGACATATGGGCCGAAGCGACCGATCTTCAGATGCACCGGCTGGCCGGTCGCCGGATCGACGCCCAGTTCGCGATCGCCGCTCTCGGCGCCGCCGTCGGCCGCGTCGGGAGAGGCCACCGGGCGGGTGTATTTGCACTCCGGATAGCGCGAACAGCCGATGAAGGCGCCGAAACGGCTGGTCTTCAGGCTCAGCTGGCCTTCATGGCAGACCGGGCATTCGCGGGGATTGGATCCGTCGCCCTTGTCCGGGAAGATGTGCGGACCCAGCGCCTCGTTCAGGTGATCGAGGATCGCCGTGGTGCGCAGTTCGCCTGCGGCCTGCGTGGCGGCGTGGAAGTCCTGCCAGAAGCGGCGCAGCAGGGTCTTCCAGTCCAGATCGCCCGCCGACACCTCGTCCAGCTGGGTCTCCAGCGCCGCGGTGAAGTCGTATTCGACCCATTTGGCGAAGAACTGCTCGAGGAAGGCCGTGACCAGCCGTCCCTTGTCCTCGGGATAGAAGCGGTTCTTGTCCATGCGGACGTATTCGCGGTCGCGCAGGGTCGTCAGGATGGAGGCGTAGGTCGACGGGCGACCGATGCCCAGCTCTTCCAGCTTCTTGACCAGGGTGGCTTCCGAGAAACGCGGCGGCGGCTCGGTGAAGTGCTGGTCGGTGCGGATCGCCTCGACCTTGGCCTTGGCGCCTTCCTTCAGCGCGGGCAGGCGGCCGCCTTCGTCTTCCTCGTCTTCAGCGCCCTTCTGCTTCTCGTCGCGGCCTTCTTCATAGGCGGCGATGAAACCGTCGAAGACCACGACCTGGCCGGTGGCGCGCAGGCCGGTCTGGCCGTCGGGCGTCTCGATCTCGACCGTGGTGCGGTCCAGGCGCGCCGACTCCATCTGCGAGGCGATCATTCGCTTCCAGATCAGCTCGTACAGGCGCTGCAGGTCGTTCTCGAGCCGCAGGGTGTCGGGGCTGCGCAGGATGTTGGTCGGACGAATGGCTTCGTGCGCTTCCTGGGCGTTCTTGGCCTTGGTCTTGTAGTAGCGCGGCTCGGCCGGGACATAGGCGGGGCCGAAACGCTGGCCGATGGCCTCGCGCGCCTGGGCGATGCCCTCGGGCGTCACATAGACGCCGTCGGTACGCATGTAGGTGATCAGGCCGCCGGTGTCGTCGACGCCCTCATACAGCTTCTGCGCCGCCTGCATGGTGCGCTGGGCGGTGAAGCCCAGCTTGCGTGCGGCTTCCTGTTGCAGGGTCGAGGTGGTGAAGGGCGGGGCGGGAGACCGCTTGGCCGGCTTCTTCTCGACCGACTTGATGGTGAAGTCGCCGCTGTGAACGGCCTCGCGCGCCGCCATGGCCATGGCCTCGGACACGATGTCCAGGCGCTGGACGCGCTTGCCGTCATGCTTGACCAGACGGGCGGTGAAGGGCGGGCTGTCGGCGATCAGGTCGGCCTCGACCGACCAGTATTCCTGCGCCTTGAACTTCTCGATCTCCATCTCGCGATCGACGACGATGCGCAGGGCGACCGACTGGACGCGACCGGCCGAACGGGCGCCCGGCAGCTTGCGCCACAGCACCGGCGACAGGTTGAAGCCCACCAGATAGTCCAGCGCCCGGCGCGCCAGATAGGCGTCCACCAGCTCCATATCCAGCTGGCGCGGATTGGCCATCGCTTCCAGCACGGCGGACTTGGTGATGGCGTTGAAGGTGACGCGCTGGACGTCCGTGTCCTTCAGCGCCTTCTTCTTGTTCAGGATCTCCAGAACGTGCCAGCTGATCGCCTCACCCTCGCGGTCGGGGTCGGTCGCCAGGATGACGCGGTCGGCGGCCTTGGCGGCCTCGGCGATCTCGGACAGGCGCTTGGACGCCTTGGCGTCGACCTCCCAGTGCATGGCGAAGTCGTCGTCAGGCAGCACCGAGCCGTCCTTCGACGGCAGGTCGCGGACGTGGCCGTAGGAAGCCAGAACCTTATAGTCCGAGCCCAGGTATTTATTGATGGTCTTGGCCTTGGCGGGGCTCTCGACGATAACGAGATTCATGGCGCTCTATCGGGGAAAACGGGGCGCGAACGTGGTTGCGGCGGACGCGGAAGTCAATCGGCCCGTTTTATATGAGCAACCTTTCCGGGTAACGTGAGTTTACAAACCTCCTTGAGTTGTGTTCCTCTCAGGCGTTCTCGGGAGGGTTGACGATGAACAAGCCAGTGCAACGACGTCGCAAGGCGACAGGCCCTGACCTGACGGACTATCCGGTCCGTGAATATGTGGCCGCCATGGCCACGGAACTGGCCGGAATGGCCCGCTGGGACGGGGACGAGCGGTTGGCCGGACTTCTGGAAAGCGCGGCGGATATGGCCCGCCGCACCGCGCCCGCCTAGGTCGAGGCCAGTCCGCCGGGCAGCAAGGTCGCTCGCCCTGCGAGGTGAAGCTCCAGCAGGGCGGCGGCCGTTTCCGCAATTGACAATCCGGCGGCGCGCGCCAGTTCGTCGCGACCGATGGGCGTCGGCGACAGCAGGGCTTCGATACGATCCAGCACCGCATCGTCGATCTGATCCGGCGAACCGGCGGCGAACGGCGAATCAGCGGGCGGTTCGCGCAGCGTCTTCAGAGCGGCGTAGGCCCGCTCGATGTCCTCGATCCCTTCGCACAGGATGGCGCCCTGACGCAGCAGCTCGTTCGGCCCTTTGGAGCGCGGGTCCAGCGGCGAGCCCGGCACGGCGAAGACGTCGCGGCCCTGTTCGCCCGCCAGCCGCGCGGTGATCAGGGAGCCGGAACGGATTTCCGCCTCGACCACCACCACGCCGCGCGACAGGCCCGAGATGATGCGGTTGCGACGCGGGAAGTCGCGCGCCTGCGCCCGCGCGCCGACGGGGCTTTCCGATACGATGCAGCCGCGCTCGGCGATCTGGCGATACAGGTCGGCGTTGTCAGAGGGGTAGACGTCATCCACGCCGCCGCCCAGCACGGCGACCGTGCCGGTCTCCAGCGCGCCCAGATGCGCCGCCGCATCGACGCCGCGCGCTAGACCCGAGACGACGACCTGGCCGCCTTCGCCCAACTGCTGGGCCAGGCCGCGCGCGATGCGCTGGCCGCCCGCCGAGGCGATGCGCGCCCCGACGATGGCCATGCAGGGCCGCTGCATCAGGGCCGGATCGCCCAGCGTCCACAATAGGGGCGGCGGCGGATCGACGGCGGCCAGGGCCTCAGGATAGGCGGTCTCGCCCCACAGGATCAGCCGCGCGCCGATACGGGCGCCGGCCTCCAGTTCGGCCTCGACGGTTTCGGGCGCCGGGATGGAATAGCCGTTGCGTCCCCGGCTGCGGATCAGGTCGGGCAGGGCGTTCAGCGCGCGCTCGGCCGAACCGAACCGCTGCAACAGCTGGGAAAAGGCCACGGGGCCGACGCGGTCGGTCCGGGCGAGCCGGAGGCGGGCGAAGCGCTCGGCCTCCGACAGGAGCGTCACGCCTTCTTCGCCCCGATCTTGGGCTCGGCGCCTTTCAGCAGGCGGCCGATGTTCTCATGGTGGCGGATGAAGATCAGGACGGCGGTGAAGACCGCCATGATGAAGATAGGCTGCGGCGCAGGCAGACCCAGCGCAGGCAGGGGCAGCAGGGCGTATAACGGCGTCAGCGCCGCCGCCACCAGGGCCGACAGGGAGGAATAGCGCAAGGCGAAGGCCATGATCAGCCAGGTCGCCGCCGCCAGCAGGCCCAGCGGCCAGCACGCGGCCAGGATCAGGCCGAAAAAGGTCGCCACCCCCTTGCCGCCCTTGAACCCCAGCCAGATGGGGAACAGGTGGCCCAGGAAGGCCGCGCCGCCGGCGATGGCGCCCGCGACGTCGGTCCCCAGAAGATGCCGCGCGATCAGCAGGGCGACCGCGCCCTTGCCCGCGTCCAGGATCAGGGTGGCGATGGCCAGATCCTTGCGCCCGGTGCGCAGGACGTTGGTCGCGCCGATATTGCCCGAGCCGATGTTGCGCACGTCGCCCGCGCCCGCCGCGCGGGTCAGGACCACGCCGAACGGGATGGAGCCCAGCAGGTATCCGCCAATAGCCACAAGCCCGAGCGTAAGGAGCGCCGGCCCCGCCAGATCCTGCAAGTGATTCGCTCCCCTTAACGTGCGTCGTGGACGATGCGGCCCGAAACGACGGTGAGCAAGACCTTCCCTTGCAGTCGCCGCCCGTCAAAGGGCGAATTCTTCGACTTGGAGCGCAGGGTCGCGGCGTCGATCACCACCGGCGCCCCGGCGTCGAACAGCACCAGATCGGCGGGCGCGCCTTGCGACAGCTCTCCGGCCTCCAGGCCCAGCAGGGCGGCCGGGCCCTGCGTCAGCGGCCGCAGCACGTCCAGCAGGTCGACGCCGTACTCGTGGTGCAGCGTCAGGGCGGCGGGCAGCAGGGTCTCCAGACCCACGGCGCCCGGCTCGGCCTCGGCGAAGGGGCGGCGCTTGTTCTCGGCCGGTTCGGGACAGTGGGCCGAGGTGATGACGTCAATCAGGCCGTCGCGCACCGCCTCGACCAGGGCCTGCCGGTCGCTCTCGGCGCGCAGGGGCGGGTCCAGTCGATAGAAGGTCCGGTAGTCGCCGATGTCGATCTCGTTGAAGCACAGGTGGTTGATCGAGGCCGAGGCCGCGACCTCCAGCCCTCGCGCACGGGCGCGGGCCAGCGTCTCCAGCGCGCCCTCGGTCGAGATCTGGTCGATCAGGAAGCGCGCGCCGGTCTGCTCGACCAGGGCCAGATCGCGCTCCAGCTGGATGCGCTCGGCGATGGCGGGGGCGCCCGACAGGCCCAGCCGCGTCGCCAGTTCGCCCGAGGTCGCGACCGCGCCCTCCGACAGCCACGGCTCGGTCGGACGACAGGCGATCAGGGCGTTGAAGGAGGCGGCGTAGCTCATGACCCGTTGCAGGGTGCGGGTGTTGCGGATCACCCGGTCGCCGTCGGTGAAATACAGGGCGCCCGCCTCGTGCATCAGACCGATCTCGGCCATACGCTCGCCGTCGCGCGCCTGCGTCGCCGCGCCCGCCGCGCGGACGTGGACCAGACCGAGCGCTGCGCCGCGCCGCTGAATGTGGTCGATCAGGGCCGGGTCGTCGATGGCCGGGTCGGTGTCGGGCTGGACGACGATGGTGGTGACGCCGCCCGCCGCCGCCGACAGGCTGGCCGACTTCAGCGTCTCCTTGGGTTCGTTGCCCGGCTCGCCGGTCTTGACCCGGATATCGATCAGACCGGGCGCCAGGCAGCGGCCCTCGGCGTCGATGATCTGCAAGCCCTCGGGGCGTTGGGTTGCTTGCCCGTGGATGACCTCGACGATGCGGCCGTTCTCGATCAAGACGGCGCCGGGGCCGTCATAGTCGCTGGCTGGATCCAGCAGGCGGGCGTTGATGATGGCGATCGGCTGTTGAGCGGCGGTCATGCGGCGCCTCCCGCGCGGCGGTGGGCGAGGGCGGCCAGGACGGCCATGCGGGCGGCGACGCCCATCTCGACCTGATCCTGGATCAGGGAGACGCTCAGGTCGTCGGCCACGTCGGAATCGATCTCCACGCCCCGGTTCATCGGGCCGGGGTGCATGACCTTGGCGTTGGGGGCGGCCCAGGCCAGCTTTTCGCGGTCCAGACCCCAGAAGCGGAAATACTCGCGCGTCGAGGGGATCAGGGCGCCCGCCATCCGCTCGAGCTGAAGGCGCAGCATCATCACCACGTCACAACCGGCCAGACCCTCCTTCATGTCGTGGAAGACCTCGCAGCCCCAGCGGTCGGCGTCGCCGGGCACCAGCGTCGGCGGCCCGATCAGCCGTACCCGCGCGCCCATCATCTGCAGCAGGGCGACGTTCGAGCGCGCCACGCGGCTGTGGGCGATGTCGCCGCAGATGGCGACGCTCAGCCCGCCTACGTCGCCGAAGGCGCGCCGCATGGACAGCAGGTCCAGCAGGGCCTGCGTCGGGTGCTCATGGCGCCCATCGCCCGCGTTGACGACGGCGCATCCGACCTTCTGCGACAGCAGGTCCACCGCGCCCGAGGAGGCGTGGCGCACCACCAGAATCTCCGGCTTCATGGCGTTCAGCGTCACGGCGGTGTCGATCAGCGTCTCGCCCTTCTTCACCGAGGAAGAGGCGACAGGCATGGTCACCACGTCGGCGCCCAGACGCTTGGCCGCAATCTCGAAGGAAGAGCTGGTCCGCGTCGAGTTCTCGAAGAACAGGTTCACGACCGTCTGACCGCGCAGCAGGTCCACGCCCTTGGCGGATTGCCGGTTGAAGTCGACGAAGGCGTCGGCCAGGTCCAGCAAGGCCAGGGCGGCGGGCGGGTTCAGATCGCCTGCGGCCAGGAAGTGATCGCGGGGGAACGGGGTCAGCCGTTCCTGAATGAGTTCGGTGACGGGAGCGGCTTGGGTCATCGAGACGCCGCTATAGGCGGGACTCAGGCCAGATGGAATAGCAGCAGCGCCATTGGAATGCCGATCACGGAGAATACTGTCGTCGCCGCGATGATCCCGGCCATCAGCGGCGCGTCTCCGCCCATCTGACGCGCCAGCACATAGGCCGAGGCGGCGCCGGGCGCCGCGCCGCACAGCAGGGCGATTCCCTGCGCCAGCTCATCGCCGCCATAGAGGCGCGCCAGTTGCCACATGGCCAGCGGCGTCACGATCATCTTGACCACGACCACGGCGCCGACCGTCACCCGCGTGCGCGCCAGTTCGCGGAAGCTCAGCCCTGCGCCCGCCACGATCAGGCCCAGCGGCAGGGCGGCTGAGCCCAGCAGCTGCAGCGTCTCGGCCACGCCGGGCGGCTGCGGCGCGCCCGAGAAGTTCAGCGCCAGCCCCAGCAGACAGGCCAGCAGGATCGGGTTGGACATCATCGCCCGGAACAGGGCTCTGGGCGAGGCGCCGTGCTGGCCCGCGCCCCATTTGGCCAGGACGACGACGCTCAGGATGTTGCTGACCGGGATCATGGCGGCGATGACCACGGCGGCCAGACCCACGCCCGCCGGCCCGAAGGTCGCCTGCACGACCGGCAGGAAGACGAAGCTGTTCCAGCGGATCATGCCCTGAAAGACGCTGGTGTAGGCCGGGCCGCTGAGGGGCAGCAGCGGCTTGGACAGCAGAGTCAGGGCCGAGATGATGATGGACACGGTCACGGCGGCGGCGCCCGCCGCGCCTGCGGCAGAGCCCGACAGGACCGCGTTCCAGATCGCCGGGATCAGGAAGCCGGGATAGAGGACATTGATGGCCAGCTTCTCGATCGGCCGCCAGGCGGCGTCGGGCAGGTAGTCCGACTTCTTCAGGCCATAGCCGAGCGCCAGCAGCAGGAAGACCGGCAGGACGCCCGCGAGAATGGCCGCCATCTCAGCCGCGCAGCCGGTCCAGCGCGCCTTGCAGGATCCATGCGGCGGCGGTGCGGTCCACCACATCGGCGCGGCGCTTGCGGGTCAGGTCCAGTTCGTCGATCAGGAAGCGCTCGACGGCGGTGGTCGACAGCCGTTCGTCCTGAAAGGCGACGTTGACCGGCCGGAACCGCTCCAGATTGCGGGCGAAGGCGCGGCACGACTGGGCGCGCGGCCCCTCGGTCCCGTCCATGTTCAGCGGCAGGCCGATGACCAGGGCCGAGACCTTGCGGCCGTCCATGATCTTGAACAGCTGTTCGGCGTCCTGGCTGAACTTGGTCTTGCGGATCAGCTCCAGCGGGCTGGCGATGATGCGGCCGGTGTCAGAGACGCTGACGCCGATGGTGTTCTCGCCCAGGTCCAGGCCCAGCCACGGGGTGTTGGGCGGGCAGGCGGCGGGCAGTTCGGAGAGATCAAGGACAGGCACGAGGGCGCGTTAGGCTCAGACGGGGCGCGTGTCAAAGCGTGGGGCCCTTTCCCTCCGCCGGGATGAGCGGTGAGGGGGAGGGACTCACACGTCGTCGTCCCCGACCGGCCCGCCTTCGTTCTCTAGGTTGCGGATCGAGCGCACTTCCTTGCGCGTGAATTTCAGCCGTACGCCCAGGCCGCCGTCTTCTTCATGCAGGAAGACGGCGCCGCCTTCCTCCAGCGCGGCCTGAAGGCGGCTGCGGGCCTCGTCGCCGGGATCGACGTTTTCGCGCTCGAAGTCGGCCAGGGCGTCCACCGTCAGGCCAGACAGGCGGGCCACATGGTCGCGCGGCCATTGCACCAGGGCGCGCGCGGCGCGGACTTGGGGGCCGGTGATCTTCATGGTCGCGTCTCCTGTGATCTGCGCCTCATACTTAGGCGCCGCTCGGGCCTTCGATAGGGGGCGTTTGGCCGCAACGGCCAAGCTCATTTCGCGCCTGCACCCAAATCCTTGTCGAAGCGGCGTCGAGACGCTAATCCCGACCCCTTAGACTCTCATGCTTTGGAGGGCCGCATGGCCATCGACGCCGCGACGGTGCGCAAGGTTGCGCATCTCGCCCGCATCAAGACCCCCGAGGACCGCCTGGAGCCCCTGGCCCAGGAGCTGAACGGCATCCTGAAGTGGATCGAACAGCTGGACGAGGTGGACGTGCAGGGCGTCGAACCGATGACCTCCAACGTGTCCCAGCCGCTGCGCATGCGCGACGACGTGGTTACGGACGGCGACAAGGTCGCTGATGTCCTGTCCAACGCGCCCAAGTCCGCCGACGGCTTCTTCGTCGTGCCCAAGGTCGTGGAGTAAGTCATGACCGATCTGACCAAGCTGACGCTGGCCGACGCCGTCGACGGCCTGAAGGCTAAGACCTTCTCGTCCGAAGAACTGACCAAGGCCTTCCTGACCAACATCGAGGCCTCGAACCCGACGCTGAACGCCTATGTCGAGGTGACGGCGGACAAGGCGATGGAACAGGCGCGCGCGTCCGACGCCCGTCTGGCCAAGGGCGAGGGCGGGGCGCTGGAAGGCGCGCCGCTGGGCATCAAGGATCTGTTCTGCACGCAGGGCGTGCAGACGACCGCCGGCTCCAACATGCTGCGCGGCTTCGTGCCGCCGTATGAATCGACCGTCACCGCCAATCTGTGGCGCGACGGGGCGGTCATGCTGGGCAAGCTGAACATGGACGAATTCGCCATGGGCTCGTCCAACGAGACCTCGGCCTTCGGCCCGGTGAAGAACCCGTGGAAGTCCAAGGGCTCGAACGCCGACCTGACGCCGGGCGGCTCGTCCGGCGGTTCGGCTTCGGCCGTGGCGGCGGACCTGTGCCTGGCTGCGACCGCTTCGGACACCGGCGGCTCGATCCGCCAGCCCGCCGCCTTCACCGGCACCGTGGGCATCAAGCCGACCTACGGCCGCGCCAGCCGCTACGGCATGGTCGCCTTCGCCAGCTCGCTGGATCAGGCCGGGCCGATCGCCAAGACGGTCAAGGATTCGGCCCTGCTGCTGAATTCCATGTGCTCGTTCGACGCCAAGGATTCGACCAGCCTCGACATCCCGACCCCCGACTGGACCCAGTCGGTCGGCCAGTCGGTCAAGGGCCTGCGCATCGGCGTGCCCAAGGAATATGTCCTCGACGGCATGCCCGCCGAGATCCAGAAGCTGTGGGAGCAGGGCGTCGCGTGGCTGAAGGCCGCCGGTTGCGAGATCGTCGAGATCAGCCTGCCGCACACCAAATACGCCCTGCCGACCTATTACATCGTGGCCCCGGCCGAGGCGTCGTCGAACCTGGCGCGCTATGACGGCATGCGCTTCGGCCACCGCGCCGAGCAGTTCACCTCTCTGGACGACCTCTATGCGACCTCGCGCGCCGAGGGCTTCGGCAAGGAGGTCCAGCGCCGCCTGACCATCGGCGCCTATGTGCTGTCGGCGGGCTTCTATGACGCCTATTACGTCAAGGCGCTGAAGGTGCGTCGCCGCATCGCCCAGGACTTCGACAACGTCTGGGGCCAGGTGGACGCCATCCTGACGCCGTCCACCCCGTCGGCCGCCTTCGCCATCGGCGACAAGCAGATCGACCCCCTGACCATGTATCTGAACGACGTCTTCACGGTGACGACCAACCTGGCCGGTCTGCCGGGCATCTCGGTCCCCGCCGGCCTCAGCGCCGACGGCCTGCCGCTGGGCCTGCAGGTCATCGGCAAGGCCCTGGATGAAGCGACCGTCTTCCAGGTCGCGGGCGCCCTCGAAGACGCGGCGGGCTTCGTCGCCAAGCCGGACCGTTGGTGGTGAGCATGACTGAGAACTCCAAACTGATCCAAGGCCGCACGGGCGCTTGGGAAATCGTCATGGGTCTGGAGATCCACGCCCAGGTCGCCTCGAACGCCAAGCTGTTCTCGGGCGCGGCGGTCGGCTTCGGCGCCGGGCCGAACGAGCAGGTGTCGCTGGTCGACGCGGGCTTCCCCGGCATGCTGCCGACCCTGAACAAATACTGCGTCGAGCAGGCGGTGAAGTCGGGCCTGGGCCTGCGCGCCCAGATCAATCTGAAGAGCCAGTTCGACCGCAAGAACTACTTCTATCCCGACCTGCCGACCGGCTATCAGATCAGCCAGCTGTATCACCCCATCGTGGGCGAGGGCGTGGTCGAGGTGGAGGCCGAGGACGGCAGCTTCTTCAACGTCGGCATCGAACGCCTGCACCTGGAACAGGACGCGGGCAAGCTGATCCACGACCTGTCGCCGACCGAATCCTACGTCGACCTGAACCGTGCGGGCACGGCGCTGATGGAGATCGTCTCGCGCCCCGACATCCGCACGCCGGAAGAGGCGGTCGCCTACGTCAAGAAGATCCGCACCATCCTGATCTACCTCGGCACCTGCGACGGCGACATGGAGAAGGGCAATCTGCGCGCCGACGTGAACGTGTCAGTCTGCCGCGCCGGGAACTACGACAAGTTCAAGGAAACGGGCGACTTCAGCTTCCTGGGGACGCGCTGCGAGATCAAGAACGTCAACAGCTTCCGCTTCATTTCCCAAGCGATTCAATATGAAGCGCGTCGCCAGATCGAGATTCTCGAAGACGGCGGTTCGATCACGCAGGAGACGCGCCTGTATGATCCGACAGCGGGCGAGACGCGCTCCATGCGCTCCAAGGAAGAGGCGCAGGACTATCGCTACTTCCCCGATCCCGACCTGTTGCCGCTGGTGCTGGAGCAGGCCTGGATCGACGCCATCAAGGCCGACCTGCCGGAGCTGCCGGACGACAAGCGCCGCCGCTTCATGAGCGAATACGGCCTGTCGCAATACGACGCAGGCGTGCTGATCTCGGAGCAGGCCAAGGCCCTGTATTTCGAGGCCGCCGCGAAGGGCCGCGACGCCAAGCTGGTGTCCAACTGGGTGACGAACGAGGTCTCGGCCCGTCTGGCTGCCGACGGCAAGGACTTCAGCGACAACCCGTTGCCGGCCGCCCACGTGGCCCAGCTGGTCGAGCTGATCGAGACCAACGTCATCTCGTCCAAGATCGCCAAGGAAGTCTTCGACTATGTGTGGAACGGCGAAGGCTCGCCCGCCGAGGTGGTCGAGAAGCACGGCCTGAAGCAGGTCACCGACACCGGCGCCATCGAGAAGGCGGTGGACGAGATCATCGCCGCCAACCCCGACAAGGCCGCCGCCGTCGCCGAGAAGCCCCAGGCCATCGGCTGGTTCGTCGGTCAGGTCATGAAGGCCACCGGCGGCAAGGCCAATCCGGCCGCCGTGAACGACATCCTGAAGGCTAAGCTAGGGCTTTGATGCTTGGGGGCTGCGGCCCCCAAACCCCCCAGCTGGTCGCTAACGCTCGCGACGCGGTCGCTCGCTGCTTGAGCGACAGGGCGCGTTAAGGGTTAGGCTAGAGCCTTCTTGCAGACCACAAAAAGGCCCCGGAGAGCTCTCTCCGGGGCCTTTCTGTTGCAGTGCTACCAGCGCCAGGCGTCGCGGACGACTTCGATGATGTAGCCGTCGTAGTCGTCGATCAGATAGATCGCATTGTCGACATAGACCCATCGCGTGCCTGGAGGCGGATAGCCCAGGCCGTAGGTGCGCCAGTCGTTCACCTGATAGCGCCAGAAGACGTCCGGCAGATACTGGCCGACATAGTACTGCCGGTTCCAATAGGTGCGCGGCACGCTGTAGTAGCCGTAGCCGGGCGCGAAATAGAAGCCGATGCGCACGCCGTTCCAACTGCGGAAGCGCTGGTCATGGCGCCACCAGTCGCTGCGATGACGGCGATCCCAGTCGCGGCGCCATTGGTCGCGATTCCAGCGGTTGTGGAATTCGCGATAGTCGCGGTCACGGTTCCATTGGCTGGGACGATCCGGCCTGTTCGGACGCTGGGCGTCCGGGCGGCCAGGGCGGTTCCAATCTGGGCGTTCGGGACGGTCTGGGCGAGGGGAATCCGGTCGATTTGGGCGCTGGGGACGGTCCGGTCGATTCCAATCGGGACGGTCCGGACGATTGGGTCTGTCAGGCCGCGGTTGATCGGGTCTCTGGGGACGGTCCGGCCGATCCGGGCGTTGTGGCCGGTCCGGTCGGCTAGGGCGATCGGGGCGATCGGGGCGGTTCCAGTCGGGTCGCTGTTCCGGCCTTTGTTCCGGCCGCTGTTCTGGTCTGCGCTCCGGTCGTTGAGGGCGCGGGCCTTCCTGACGCGGGCGGTCGGCGTCGCGGTGATGGCGCTGAGGTTGGCCGCGATCAGGACGACGCGGACCGTCCTCGCGCGCCTGCGGCCGATCCTGGGCCAGAACAGCCATGGGGGCTGCGGCGGGCACGAGGAAGCTGGCGGCCGCCGCGAACATGAGAAGCGAGCGTTTCATGGTCGAAGTCCTCGCACGTCCGAACTGGACGGCTTGCGGACAGAATGGGCCCGGGGCCATGAACTGCTGCTGAACGTCGATCGCAGAGCGGCGTCATGAAAAAAGCCCCGCAAGACAGAGCCTTGCGGGGCGAAGCGATGCCTTGATCCAGCGTGCTTTAATAGACGTCGCTCAACACGCTGGCGATCAGGCCTGTGGCGACGGCGATCAGCAGGATGTCGTTGCCGGCATGGACGTAGCGATAGCCGCGCGGAGCGGGTCTCAGATTATAGAAATAGGGGTCGTTGACGTAGTAGGAGCGATAGGCGGGCGGCAGGTAGGCGCCCGTGCGCCAGCGATAGCCGTAGTAGCGAGGTTCGACCCGATAATAGCCGTGTCCCGGCGCATACCAGTAGCCGTTGCGGGCGCCGCGATAATCGCGGAACTCGGGCCGCCCGCGCCACCAGTTGTGGTTGTCACGGCTCCAGCGGTCGTATCGGCGCTGGTCCTGACGCCATTCTCGACGATCGTCGCGACGGTCTTGACGCCACTCACGACGGTCCTGGCGCCACTCACGGCGGTCCTCGCGTCGGTCCTGGCGCCATTCACGACGGTCGTCGCGTCGATCCTGACGCCGCTCACGGTGGTCGTCTCGGCGATCATGGCTCCATTCGCGGCGGTCCCCGCGATGATCCTGCGCCTGGGCCATCATGGGGGCGGCTGTGGTCGCCAGAGCGAGCGCGACGACGGCGGCCTTGGTCAGGCGGTTCATTTGGCAACTCCATTCAAGAAGCGAAATCCCTGTCTGGCGTCGACTTTCACGCTGGTCGAATGAACCGTCGCTGAACCGGCCTGTCAGCTTGCGTCCGCATGCGGACAAGGGCCGCGCTGCGTGGGGTTTGAGCGCGTTAACGCTAATTTCAAACCAACGATACTTGAATGCGTATCCGATAGCGGGGTCAGAACGACGCCGCGGGGGAGGATTGCTGATGAATCCGCTGCATGACGATCAAGCGCCCCAGGCGCGCGACACCTTGCCCTTGCCCACGCTCGACATGGACGGCGACGCCTTGTTCCGTCTGGGCCTGGCCTATTCGGCGGGACTGGACGGATGCCCGATCGACCGGGTGTCGGCTCATATGATCTTTAACCTGGCCTCCATGAAGGGCTCGATTGAGGCGCGGGAATACCGACGCGACATCAGCCAGGAGATGGAGCACGACGAGATCGCCGAAGCCCAGCGCGCCGCACGCCGCTGGATTGACGCCGGTTCTTCTACGCTCGCCGCCTGATCCAGGCGGTCTGATGAAGTCTTGCGGCGTCTGGACCGGGCGGCGGCGGCGGGGTATGCACCCCGCGAGTTCCCCGTCCGAAGGATTCCGTCCATGCTCGCTCGCATCTATCGCCCGGCCAAGACCGCGATGCAGTCCGGCAAGGCCAAGACGCGCGACTGGCGTCTGGAGTTCGAGCCGGCCTCGGCCCGCACCATCGATCCGCTGATGGGCTGGACCAGCTCGACCGACATGAACGGCCAGGTCCGCCTGTCCTTCGACACCAAGGAAGAGGCGGTCGAGTACGCCGAACGCCACGGCATCGCCTTCCGTCTGCACGAGCCGAACGAGGCACCGGTCATCATCAAGGCCTACGCCGACAACTTCGCCACCAACCGCAAGCAGTCCTGGACGCACTAAGTCCGAACTGCGGCCTTCCGCGCCCTTAGCTCAACCGGATAGAGCACCCGCCTTCTAAGCGGACGGTTGCAGGTTCGAGTCCTGCAGGGCGCGCCATGCCTTCAATCCCTTCTCAAGATCGCCGATCAGGTCGGCGGGATCTTCCAGCCCGATATGCAGACGCAGCAACTGACCGGACAGGTCGGGCGCATGCTGCCGATGGGCCAGTTGCGGCGTTTCGTGGGTGATCAAGCTCTCGAAGCCGCCCCAGGAATACCCCATGCCGAACAGGCTGAGCGCGCGCATGAAGGCGTGGGCCGCCGCTGTGTCGCCGCCCTTCATGACCACGCCCATCAGGGAGGCCGCGCCGTCGAAGTCGCGCCGCCACAGGTCGTGTCCGACTGAACCGGGCAGGGGCGGATAAAGGACGTCGGCGACTTCCGGCTGAGCTTTCAGCCACTGCGCCACCGTCAGGGCCGAGCGGGCCTGGGCCTCGTAGCGCAGGGGCAGGGTGCGGACGCCGCGCAGCGCCAGCCAGGCGTCGTCGGGCGAGACGTGCCAGCCCATGTCCTCGATGGTGTTTGCGATGGCGCGTAGGACGGACGGCTCGCCGGCGGCGATCCCGCCCATTAGCAGATCAGAATGGCCGCCGACGTATTTGGTCAGGGCCTGGACGCTGACGTCGACGCCATGCGCCAGGGGACGGAAGGCCAGCCCCGCCGCCCAGGTGTTGTCCATGACCGTCAGAACGCCGCGTTCGCGACAGGCGGCGGCCAGAGCGGGGGCGTCTGCGATCTCGAAGGTCAGAGAGGCGGGCGCTTCGATCAGCAGAAGTCGGGTGCGCGGGGTGATGGCGGTCAGAACGGCCTCGGTCGAGGCGTCGGCGGGGTGGAAGCGGGCGGTGATCCCGCGCGCGGCGAGGTGGCGGGTTAGGAAGCGGCGCGTGGGTCCATAGACGGCGTCGGTGGTCAGCACCTCGTCGCCGGGACGCAGCAGGGCGGTCAGGGGCACGGTCACGGCCGCCAGGCCCGAGGGGACCAGGAAGGCGTCGGTCCCGCCTTCCATCTGGGCCAGCAGGGCGCGCAGCTCGCGCGCCGCGCTCGTGCCGTCGAGGCCATAGACGGGGCCGTCCGACGCATCCTGCATCCGGGCCGGATCGTCGCTGAGCATGGTGGAGGCGCGCTCCACAGGAGGATTGACCGGGCGACGCCCGTGGCCGCGCCGGGTGGCGCCGGCGATCAGCCGGGTTCGGTCGGAAATGGGCGGCATGAAGGCTCCGGCGGGTTGCGGTTCGGGGCCTAGAGGGCTCTAAACTGTTCCGGGGCGCAAGACGGAGCGGTGGATCGGATGCGGAGATGGCGAGCGACAGCAGGCGTGGCGGCGATGCTGACCCTGGCGACAGGCGCCTGTCAGAGATCGGCTGAACCGCAGGCGCCGGAGCCGCGCGAACCTTCACGCCAGGCGCCGACCGCCGCGACCGAGGCGAAGTCCAGCCCGACCCTGGCGGCGGTGCGCCAGCGCGGTCGGCTGAATTGCGGCGTGCACGAGGGGCTGGTCGGTTTCGCCTATACCGACAATCGCGGCGCCTGGCGGGGCTTTGACGTCGACTTCTGCCGCGCTACGGCGGCCGCCATCTTCGGCGATCCTGACGCCGTGCGCTTCGTGCCGTTGACGACGGAACAGCGGTTCGAGGCCCTGCGCGACGGGCGCGTGGACGTGCTGTGGCGCAACACCTCCTGGACCATGAGCCGGGATACGGGCGCGCAGCTCAGTTTCGCCGGGATCAACTACTACGACGGCCAGGGCTTCATGGTGCGCCGCGCGCTCAATCTGAGCAGCGCGGCCGAACTGAACGGCGCTCGCATCTGCGTTCAGTCCGGCTCGACCACTGAGCTGAATGTCGAGGACTATTTCCGCCGCAGGGGCATCGAGTATCGCCCCGTCGTGGTCGCCACCGAAGGCGAGGCGCGCCAGGCCTATGCGCGCGAGGAATGCGACGCCTTCACCGCCGACATCTCGGCCCTGGCGGCGGCGCGCACGACCCTGCCGAACCCGCAGCAGCACGTCATTCTGCCGGACGTTATCTCCAAGGAGCCGCTGGGGCCCGTGGTGCGCAGCGGCGACGACCGCTGGACGGCGGTTATTCGCTGGACGCTCAACGCTCTGATTTTGGCCGAGGAATTGGGCGTGACGCGTGCAAATGCCGCAGACATGGATAAGAATTCCGCGGACCCTAGAGTCCGTCGTCTGCTCGGCGACGAAGGTGACTTCGGCCCGAGCCTCGATTTGTCGAGAACATGGGCGAAAGACGCTGTTTCTGCTGGCGGAAATTACGGCGAGATATTCAATCGGAACCTGGGCTCACAGTCGTCTCTGGATCTGGAGCGCGGATTGAATGCTCAATGGTCGTCACGGCCCAGTGGGTTGATCTATGGCCTTCCTGTCCGTTAGTCCAAGGGGGTGAGGGAATAGGGGAACGGATCGGATGGAGATCAAAGCCAAGCGCGGACTGCCGCTCCATATGTTGATGCTGATCGGGTTTCTGGTCGGTCTCACGGGCGGACTCATCGTCAATCTGACCGTCGGAGGGGACGTCGGTTGGGTGCAGTGGCTGACCTCCAACATCACAGGACCGGCCGGGCAGATCTTCCTGCGTCTGCTGTTCATGCTGGTTCTGCCGCTGCTGTTCTCGGCCCTGGTCATCGGGGTGGCCGAGATGGGCGACCTGAAGGCTCTGGGTCGGGCGGGCTCCAAGAGCCTGGGCTTCACCGTCTTCATTTCCGCCGTGGCCGTGCTGATCGGCATGGTCATGGTCAACGTCTTCCGGCCCGGCGACGGGGTTGATCCGGCCCTGGCGCAACAACTGCTGGATCAGGGGCGCGCGGGCGCGGCCTCCATCGTCGGCAATGCGCCCAAGTCGGTGCAGGCGGGCGACTTCTTTCTGGAGCTGATCCCGTCCAACGTCTTCACGGCGGCGGCCGAGAACCAGATTTTGCCGGTGATGGTCTTCGCCCTGTTCTTCGGCGTCGGCCTGGTCATGACCAAGAGCCCTGCCACGGACCGGCTGCAACAGACCATCGAGGGGCTGTTCGAGGTGATGATGAAGCTCATCAACCTCGTCATCCGCATCGCCCCGATCGCCATCGCCTGCCTGATGTTCAACCTGGCGGCCCTGTTCGGCTGGGAGCTGCTGATCCGTCTGGGCGCCTTCGTCGCCGTGGCCGTGGGGGCCATGGCGATCCATATGTTCGTGGTCTATCCGCTGGTGATCTGGCTGATGGGGGGCATGTCGCCGCTGAAGTTCTTTCGCGACATCCGCGAGGCCATGGTGGTGTCCTTCTCCACCGCCTCGTCCAACGCCAGCCTGCCCGTGTCGCTGCGCGTGGCCGAGCAGAATCTGGGTCTGCCGCGCAAGATCGCCCGTTTCGTCCTGACCGTCGGCGCCACCGCCAACCAGAACGGCACGGCCCTGTTCGAGGGGGTGACGGTGCTGTTCCTGGCCCAGTTCTTCGGCGTCGACCTGACGTTGGGCCAGCAGGTGATCGTCATGCTGGTCTGTATCCTGGGCGGGGTCGGCACGGCGGGCGTGCCCGCCGGCTCCTTGCCGGTCATCGCCATGATCCTGGCCATGGTGGGGGTGCCGCCGGAAGGGATCGGCCTGATCCTGGGCGTCGACCGCTTCCTGGACATGTGCCGGACCTCGCTGAACGTCACCGGCGACCTGGTCGTCGCCGCCGTGGTGTCGCGCGGAGAAGAGGATGCGGACGCCGACGAGCCGCCTGCTGCGCCGGCCGTCACATAGGAAAAAGCCGACGCAGGGGATCCTGCGTCGGCCTTGTCCCTAGCGCCCAGTTCCGGTCAGGACATGGGCGGGGGCGGCGTCCGATCGGGGGGCAGGGGGATGAACTCCTGATCGTCCATGTCGGGCAGTTTCATGCGACCGGCGCGCCAGTCGGCCTTGGCCTGCTCGATTCGCTCCTTCGAAGACGAGACGAAGTTCCATTCGATGAAGCGCTCGCCCACCGGCTCGCCGCCCAGCACCATCAGGGTGGTCGGCTGCTGCGCCACGATGATCGAGGGCAGGCCCTTTTCAAGCACGGCCATCTGACCGGGGCCGACAGGGCGGCCGTCGTCGATCTCGACCATGCCCTGGACCACATAGACGGCGCTTTCGGCGTGATCCGTCGGCGTCTGGAACCGGGCGCCCGGCTCCATCTCAAGGTGCATGTAGTGCAGGGGCGAGAAGGTGCTGACTCCGGCCTTCATGCCCATGGTCTCGCCCGCCACCAGACGGCCCTTCACGCCGCTTTCGATCCAGGTCGGCAGGTCGCTGGAGCCGACGTGCTGGAAGGACGGGTCGACCTCTTCCTGACCGTCAGGCAGGGCCAGCCAGGCCTGAATGCCCTCCAGACGCAGCCCCTCCATGCGGGCGCGCTCGAACCGCTCGGAGTGGGTGACGCCGCTGCCCGCGGTCATCCAGTTGACCTCGGCTGGGCGGATGTCCTGCTGGACGCCCAGGCTGTCGCGGTGGGTGATCTCGCCGTCGAACAGATAGGTCAGGGTCGAGATGCCGATGTGCGGGTGCGGGCGCACGTCGACCGTCTTGGGGATGCCGGCGGGCATGTCCACCGGGCCCATGTGGTCGAAGAAGACGAAGGGACCGACCGCGCGACGCTTGGCGAAGGGCAGGACGCGGCCGACCTCAAAGCCGCCGAGATCCTTGCGGCGCTGGTCGATGATGAGTTCGATCATGGTTGGGGTTTCCTGAAGGCTGAACGCTGCGACGACGAAAGGGGCGATCCCCGCACTATGACGCGGATCGCCCTCAAGGGTCACTCTTCCCTGTCGTAGGAGAACTGGATTCCGGCCGTGCCGCCGGTTTCGATGAACAGGTTCATGAAGGCGGGGACAGTTTCCGACCGTTTCCAGTCACGCTGCAGTTCACAGAACAGCTGAGGCGCGGAAATCAGCTTTCCGCCCGCCTGTTCGATGCGGCGTAGGCCCATTTCGTGCGCCGTGACCGAGGTGCCGCCGACGGCGTCGGCCACGACATAGACCTCATAGCCGTCACGCAGGGCGTCCAGAGCCGGGAAGGTCAGGCAGGCTTCGGTCCACAGGGCCGTCATGATCAGTTTCTTGCGGCCGGTCGCCTCGACCGCCTTGCGGAATTCCACGTCTTCCCAGGAGTTGATCGTGGTGCGGTCATAGGTCGGATAGTCTTTCAGCACCTTGCGCAGTTGCGGGATCGGCGGCCGGTTCAGCCCCGTCTCGACGTTGACGGTCGAGTGGACGATCGGCAGGCCATAGGCGACGGCCGCCTTGGCCGTGCCGACGATGTTGTTCACCAGCAGCTGGCGGTCCATCGAGGCGATGGAGTTCACCTGAACCGGCTGATAGTCGATGATGACGAAGGCCGAGTTCTCGGGGGTTAGAAGATGATCCGACTTCGGATCGCGGATCGGTTCGCTGGCCATTGAGTGGTTCCTTTCCGGGGAAGTTGCGCCTTGGCGAGGCGCGCGCATGACGCCGGTTTCGCTTCATCGATGAGGGGCGAGGCGGAACCGGCGCGTCTTCGTCAGTCGCGTTGCGAGTCGAGGGTCTCGTGGTCCGTCGCGACCTGCTGAGCCTTGCCGTAGCTTTCGATCAGCAGTTGGTACGGCGGGAAGATCTGGGTGTAGATCTCGGCCCACTGCTGGGCGTCGTCGCGATGCCAGGTCTTCTGAAGTTCCGAGGCGACAGCGGCCATATCCATCGGCACCACGCCAGCCTGGACCACGCGGGCCAGGGTGATCTCCTGGGCCATCTTGGAATAGGTGCCCGAGGCGTCGACCACCACGAAGACCTTGTAGCCTTCATAGGCGGCGCTGATGGCGGGGAAGGCCATGCAGACGCTGGTGATGGTGCCGGCGATGATCAGGGTCTTGCGGCCCGTGGCCTTCACGGCGGCGACGAAGTCGGGATTGTCCCAGGCGTTGATCTCGCCCTTGCGCGCCACATACTGGGCGTGGGGGGCGTTGGCGTGGATTTCCGGGATCAGCGGGCCGTTCGGGCCCTGGGGCACCGAGGCGGTGGTGATGACCGGCAGCTTGGCCAGGGTCGCCATCGAAGCCAGGGCGGCGGCGTGGCGGCGCAGGGTGGTCATCGGCATGTCGGCCACGGTCTGGAATAGGCCGCTCTGGTGATCGATCAGCAGCATGACGGCGTCGTTCGGGTCGATGACCGGACGCTGGCCGTTGAAGTTTGCGGGCAGGGCGGAAGCGGACACGGGCGTCTTTCCTTTCAGGCAGGGGGCCGCGCTCGGACGAATGTCCGGTCAAGGCGGGGGTTGCGGCCCGGTCCGAAGACCGGGCCTTACGTTTTCGTGAGGGCGTTCAGGCGGCGGGGATGTCGCCGAAGCGGCCGCTGTTGAAGTCCGTGACGGCGGTGCGGATCTCGTCCTCGCTGTTCATCACGAAGGGGCCGTAGCCGACGATGGGCTCGTCGATCGGCTCTCCGGTCAGGATCAGCAGGGTCGTGTCCGCATCGGCGCTCAGGGTGACGCTGTCGCCCTTACGATCCAGCAACAGGGCCTCGGCGGCGCCGGCCGGCTGGTCGCCGTTGACGGTGACGTGACCCGACAGAACCACCACCATGGCCGTGTGGCCTTCGGGTAGATCCAGCGTCGTCTCGGCGTCCCGGTTCAACCGCACGTCCCACACATTGATTGGGGTGAAGGTCGTGGCCGGGCCTTTCGCGCCGTCTATCGCGCCGGCGATGATCCGGGCCGTGCCTGCGTCGTCTGGCAGGGAAACGGTCGGAATGTCGGCGTTCAGGATCGACTGGTAGCCGGGACGGGTCATCTTGTCCTTGGCGGGCAGGTTGACCCACAGCTGAACCATGCGGAACGGGCCGCCGGTGCGCGAGAAGGCCGGGGAGTGGAACTCCTCGTGCAGGATGCCGCCGCCCGCCGTCATCCACTGGACGTCGCCGGGGCCGATGATGCCGCCCTGGCCGGTCGAGTCGCGATGCTCGACCTCGCCGTCGTAGACGATGGTCACGGTCTCGAAGCCGCGGTGCGGATGCTGGCCCACGCCGCGCCGCTCGGTCGTCGGCTCGAAGTTGTACGGACCGGCGTAGTCGAGCAGCAGGAAGGGGCTGACCTGTTTGCCTGCGGCGTTGTAGGAAAACAGCGAACGGACGGGGAAACCGTCGCCGACCCAATGGCCGCGGTCGTTGCCGTAACGGCCCAGAACCTTCTTCATGGTCTTGTCTCCATTCGATGGACCGGCCGTCAGAAGAAGAGGCCGATCGCGTTGAAGACCTTATGCCTGCGAAACGATGAGGCGGGCAGATTGCGAAATCGCTTCGCTGCGTTCTATCAATAGAACGATGAGAGACCTCAACGACCTCTATTATTTCGTGCAGGTGGTGGATCACCACGGCTTCGCCCCGGCGGCGCGGGCGCTGGGTATGCAGAAGTCCAAGCTCAGCCGCCGCATCGCCGCGCTGGAAGACCAGTTGGGCACGCGGCTGATCCAGCGCTCATCACGCAAATTCTCGGTCACAGAGATCGGGCTGGCCTATTATCAACACTGTCTCGCCATGCTGATCGAGGCCGAGGCGGCGCAGGCCTTGATCGACGGCGCCCGGTCCGAGCCGTGCGGCACGATCCGCGTCGCCTGCGCGCCGGGCCTGCTGACCTATCAGATGAGCAGTCTGATCGTCCGCTTCATGGCCCTGTATCCCGATCTGGACGTGCAGTTGCACAGCACCAGTCGCCGGGTGGACGTCATCGGCGAGGGCTTCGACCTGGCGATCCGCGTCCGCGAGCCGCCGCTGGAACAAACCGATCTGGTCATGCGCAAGCTGGACGAGAGCGTGCATCGTCTGGTCGCCAGTCCGGACCTGATCGCCCGCATGGGACGGCCGACCGGCCCGGCCGATCTGGCGAACTGGCCCAGCCTCGACTTCGGCCCGGCGCATCGCGACCACGTCTGGGCGCTGCATCACACGGAAGGCATGACGGCCTCGGTGCGACACGCGCCGCGTCTTGTGACCGACGATCTGCACATGCTGCACGAAGGCGCAGTTCATGGTCTGGGCGTCGCCCTGCTGCCGACGGTGGCCGTCGCCCGCGATCTGGACGCCGGGAAACTGGTCGACCTGCTGCCGGACTGGCGACCGAAGAAGTGGATCGTCCACGCCGTCTTCCCGTCGCGACGCGGCCTTCTGCCGTCCGTGCGCATGCTGCTGGACTTCCTCGTCGCAGGCTGCGCCGAACAGCAGGCGCACGGCTAAAGGCCTGCCGCCTAGGCCGCGTCGTTCCGCGCGACAGCGTCGGGGTCGTAGTTCAGGATCGGCGCCAGCCAGCGCTCGGCCGTCTCCACGTCCCAGCCCTTTCGGGCGGCGTAGTCCTCGACCTGATCGCGGTCGATCTTGCCGACGCCGAAATAGTGGCTGCCCGGATGGCCGAAGTAGAGGCCGCTGACTGAGGCGGGCGGCGACATGGCGAAGGATTCCGTCAACTCCATCCCGGCGTTGGCGCCTGCGTCCAGCAGACGGAACAGGGTGGCCTTCTCTGTGTGGTCGGGCTGGGCCGGATAGCCGGGTGCGGGGCGGATGCCCTGATATTTCTCCTCGATCAGATCCTGCACTGAGGTCTGTTCGTCGGGGACGTAGCCCCACAGCTGGGTGCGGACTTCCTTGTGCAGCCGCTCGGCGAAGGCTTCAGCCAGACGGTCGGCCAGGGCCGTGGCCATGATGGCGGAGTAGTCGTCGCCCGCCGCCTTGAACTCAGCCGCCTTTTCCAGCTCGCCATGACCGGCGGTGACGGCGAAGGCGCCCAGATAGTCGGCGCCGTCCTCGGCCACGAAGTCGGACAGGCACAGGTTCGGCTTGCCGTTGGATTTCTTGATCTGCTGGCGCAGGCCGTGGAAGCGGGCGGCTTCGGTCGCCCGGGTTTCGTCGGTCCAGACGATCACGTCGTCGCCGCGCGCATTGGCGGGCCAGAAGCCGATGACGCCCTTGGCGGTGAACCACTTCTCTTCGACGATGCGTTTCAGCATGGCCTGTGCGTCGCGGAACAGGTCGCGGGCGGCCTCGCCGACGATTTCGTCTTCGAGGATCAGCGGATAACGCCCGATCAGCTCCCAGCTGGCGAAGAAGGGCGTCCAGTCGATGTGGTCGGCCAGATCCTGAAGATCCCAGGCCTCATAGGCGCGCACGCCGAGGAAGGACGGCGCCGGGGCAGGGGTCTGCGCCTCATCGGGTCGCCAACGGTTGTCGCGCGCCTGCTGCAGCGAGGCGCGGGCCTTCACCTCCTGGCCGCGGGCGTATTGCTCGCGGATGCGGATGTATTCGTCGCGGGTGGCCGCCTCGTTCTTGGCCTTGTCGGTCGGGGACAGCAGGCCAGACACCACGCCGACGGCGCGGCTGGCGTCGATGACATAGGTGGTCGAGCCCTTGCGATAGGCCGGTTCGATCTTCACGGCCGTATGGGTGCGGCTGGTCGTGGCGCCCCCGATCAGCAGGGGAATGTCGAAGCCGCGCCGCTCCATCTCGGCGGCGACGAAGGTCATTTCGTCCAGCGACGGCGTGATCAGGCCCGACAGGCCGACGATATCGACCTTATGCTCGATCGCCGCGTCCAGGATGCGGTCGGCTGGGACCATGACGCCCAGATCGACGACCTCGTAGTTGTTGCACTGGAGCACGACGCCGACGATGTTCTTGCCGATGTCGTGGACGTCGCCCTTGACCGTGGCCATCAGGATCTTGCCTGCGGCCTGACGCTCCTGACCGGCCTTTTCGGCCTCCATGAAGGGTTCTAGGTGGGCCACGGCCTGCTTCATCACCCGCGCCGACTTCACCACCTGCGGCAGGAACATCCGGCCCGAGCCGAACAGGTCGCCGACCACGTTCATGCCGTCCATCAGGGGGCCTTCGATGACATGCAGCGGGCGCTCGGACGCCTGACGGGCTTCCTCCGTGTCCTCGACGATGTAGTCGGTGATGCCGTGAACTAGGGCGTGTTCGATGCGCTTGGCGACCGTGGCGTCGCGCCATTTCAGGTCCACGACCTTGGCCGCGCCCTTCTCGCCCTTGTAGCGAGGCGCCATGTCCACCAGCCGCTCGGTGTTGGACACGTTCGTCCGCTGCGGCCGGTTCAGGATCACGTCCTCGACGGCTTCGCGCAGTTCGGCGTCGATGTCGTCATAGACGGGCAGGTCGCCCGCATTGACCGATGCCCATGTCCAGACCGGCGTTAATGGCGTGGTACAGGAAGACGCTGTGGATCGCCCGGCGCACCGGCTCATTGCCGCGGAAGCTGAACGAGACGTTTGACACCCCGCCCGAGACGCGGGCGTGGGGCAGGGTCTGTTTGATGGCCCGGACCGCCTCGATGAAGTCGACGGCGTAGTTGTCGTGCTCCTCGATCCCTGTCGCCACGGCGAAGATGTTGGGGTCGAAGATAATGTCCTCGGGCGGGAAGCCGACCTCGTTGACCAGGATATTATAGGCGCGGGTGCAGATCTCGATCTTGCGCGCGGCGGTGTCGGCCTGACCCACTTCGTCAAAGGCCATGACCACCACGGCGGCGCCGTAGCGCAGGCACTGGACGGCGTGGTGGCGGAAGGCGTCCTCGCCCTCCTTCATCGAGATCGAGTTGACGATCGGCTTGCCCTGAACGCATTTCAGGCCTGCCTCGATCACCTCCCATTTGGAGCTGTCGATCATGACCGGCACGCGGGCGATGTCGGGCTCGGCCGCGATCAGGTTCAGGAAGGTCCGCATGGCGACGGGTCCGTCCAGCAGGCCCTCGTCCATGTTGACGTCGATGACCTGGGCGCCCGCCTCGACCTGCTGGCGCGCGACCGACAGGGCGGCGGTGTAGTCGCCGTCGACGATCAGCTTCCTGAACTTGGCCGAACCCGTGACGTTGGTCCGCTCGCCGACGTTGATGAAGACAGGACGCATCACGACACCAGTTCGAAGGGTTCCAAGCCCGACAGACGCAGGGCTGTGGGGCGCTCCGGCACGGCGCGCGGGGTCACGTCCGCGACTTCCTCAGCGACGTGGCGGATGTGGTCGGGGGTGGTGCCGCAGCAGCCGCCGACGATGTTGACCAGACCCGACTGCGCCCATTCCTCGAGGAAGTGGGCCGTCTCGTGCGGCTGTTCGTCATACTGGCCCATGGCGTTGGGCAGACCCGCGTTGGGATAGGCGCTGACCAGGGTGTCGGCGACGCGGCTCAGCTCAGCGATGTGCGGCCGCATCAGCTCGGCGCCCAGGGCGCAGTTGAAGCCGACGGCGAAGGGCCGGGCGTGGCGGATCGAGTTCCAGAAGGCTTCGGCCGTCTGGCCGCTCAGCGTGCGGCCCGAGCGGTCGGTGATGGTCCCCGAGATCCACAGGGGCAGGGGCTCCAGCCCTTCGTCCTCCAGATCCTTGATCGCCTTGATCGCGGCCTTGCAGTTCAGGGTGTCGAACACCGTCTCGATCAGGAAGATGTCGACGCCGCCGTGGTGCAGGGCGCGCGCCTGCTGCTTATAGGCCTCATAGACCTCGTCATAGGTGACGGCGCGATAGCCGGGATCGTTGACATCGGGGCTCAGCGACAGGGTGCGGTTGGTCGGGCCGATGGCGCCGGCGACGAAGCGGGGTTTGTGCGGCTCCTTCTCCGTCCAGCGGTCGGCGACCTCGCGCGCGATGCGGGCGCCTTCATAGTTCAGGTCATAGACCGCGTCTTCCAGACCGTAATCCGCCTGCGCGATGGTGGTCGAGGAGAAGGTGTTGGTCTCCGAAATATCGGCCCCGGCCGCGTAATAGACATCGTGCAGATCGGCCACGATGTCGGGCCGGGTCAGGATCAACAGGTCGTTGTTGCCCTTCTGCGGGTGGTTGTGGTCGCGAAAGCGCTCGCCGCGGAAGTCTTCTTCCGTCAGATCGCGGCGCTGGATCATCACGCCCCAACTGCCGTCCAGCACCAGAATGCGCTCTTTCGCCGCCGCGTGCAGGGCGGCGATCCGTTCAGCGCGGGTCAGGGGGGAAGTCATCTACGCAACAGCCTTGGTTTCACGCACGCCCAGCACCCGGCAGATCGCATAGACCAGCTCGGCGCGGTTCAGGGTGTAGAAGTGGAAGTCCGAAAAGCCCTCTTCCTGGAGACGGGCGCAGGTCTCGGCGGCGATGGAGGCGGCCAGCAGCTTGCGCGTCTCCGGGTCGTCGTCCAGCCCGTCGAAGTGTCCCGCCAGCCAGTCGGGCAGGGCTGCGCCGCACGCCGCCGTCATCCGCTTCAGCCCTGCGAAGTTGGACACCGGCATGACGCCGGGGATCAGGGGAATGGTCACGCCCGCCGCCCGCACGCGATCACGAAAGCGCAGGAAGGCTTCGATATCGAAGAAGAACTGCGTCACGGCGCGCGTGGCGCCTGCGTCCACCTTGGCTTTCAACACCTCGATATCGTGGTCGATGGACGGGCTTTCCGGGTGCTTTTCCGGATAGGCGCCGACCGTGACCTCGAACCCGCCGATGCTGGCGATGGCGGCGGTCAATTCGGTGGCGTTGGCGTAGCCGTCGGCGCGCGGCGTATAGGCGCCGCCGATTCCGGCAGAACCAGGCGGGTCGCCGCGCAAAGCGACGATGTGATCGACGCCGATGGCCTTATAGCCCTCGATGACCTCGTCGACCTCGGCGCGGCTGGCCTCGACGCAGGTCAGGTGGGCGGCGGGGCGCAGGGTCGTCTCGCTGATGATGCGCTGGACGGTGCGGTGGGTCCGCTCGCGCGTCGAGCCGCCCGCGCCATAGGTGACGGAGACGAAGGCCGGGTTCAGCGGCTCCAGCCGCCGAATCGCCTTCCACAGATTGGCCTCTGCCTCGTCAGACTTGGGCGGGAAGAATTCGAAGGAGACGTTGACGGCGCTGCGGTTCGAACCGGCGCGGGCCACCGGGCCCAGCGGCGACAGCAGCAGGGCGCGGGCTTCGGCGAGAGAGGAGGGGGCCATCAGGCGGTCTTTCGGGCAGGGTTCGCGGCGCGTTCGCCGGTCCAGATGTGAACGGTCAGGCCTTCCGTGTCCGGCGGCAGGGCGATGGGCGCCGAGGGCGTCAGGCCCGCCTTGGTCAGCCATTCGCGGATCTCGGAGTCGGCGAAGCCCAGGCGGCGGTGCTGGTGCGCCTCGCGCAGATGTTCGAACTTGTGGGGCGCGAAGTCGACGATCAGCAGCTTGCCGCCCGGCATGACCAGACGCGCGGCCTCGGCCACGGCGGCGGCGGGATCGGCCAGGTAGTGCAGCACCTGATGCACGATCACCAGGTCGGCGCTTTCGTGCGGCAGGCGGGTCGAGAAGATGTCGCCATGACGCAGTTCGACCTTGTCCAGCCCGGCCTTGGAGACATTGGCGCGGGCGATGTTTAGCATGTTCTGCGACAGGTCGAGGCCGACCGACATCTTCGCCTGCTTGCCGAACAGAGTCAGCATCCGGCCCGAGCCGGTGCCCAGATCGACCACGCGCTCGAACGGGCCGGATCCGGCCGCGCGTGCGACCGCCGCCTCGACCGCGCTTTCGCAGACATAGAGGCTGCGCATCTGATCCCACTGGGGCGCGATCTGTTCGAAATAGCGGGCGGCGTCGATGGCGCGCTCCTTGCGCACTTCGTCCAGACGGCGATGGTCGGCCTCGCCCTCGCCGTCGTCCAGCAGGTCCAGAACGGTGTCGATCAACCGCCGCGACAGGGCGTCGTGCGACAGGCGGTAGAAGACGCGCGCGCCGTCGGGGAATCGCTCGATCAGACCGGCGTCCGCCATCAGCTTCAGATGGCGCGAGACGCGCGGCTGGCTCTGGTCCAGAACCCGCGACAGCTCCATCACCGACAGCTCTTCCGCAGCCAGCAGGGACAGGACGCGCAGGCGGGTCGGTTCGCCGGCGGCGCGCAGGGCTTCTACAGTCTGGTCAGCGGTCAGTGTCATGTGTCGTATAAAGATATCCTTATACGCTTATGCAAGCAAAATCTGGTCGCACGCGTCTTCTATCCGCGTAATGCAGGCACGGATCGTTCTTTGCTTGTCTGGAATGGGGGGCGAGACGGCCCCGAGGGGCGGAATTTCAGTCTGCGACAGGCGTCTTCAATGGCTCATCGGCAAAGTGGGCCGAGAGATTCTGTAGAAGCAGCATCAGCATCCCCTGCACCGCTTCGGTCGTGGCGCCGCCGGTATGGGGCGTCAGGACGGTGTTGGGCACGCCCACCCAACGCGCAGCTTCGGTCGGCTCCTGGGCGAAGACGTCCAGCGCGGCGCCGCCCAGTCGGCCGTCCTTCAGCGCGGCGATGACGGCGTCCTCATCGACCAATTGCCCGCGCGCGACGTTGACCAGCAGGCCCGACGGGCCAAGCGCCTCGATCACTTCGGCCGAGATGAGCCCCCGATTGTTCTCATCCGCCCGACAGGCGACGACGAGAATGTCGGAACCTTGGGCGAGGTCGATCAAGGTGTCGGTGCGAGGCCAGCTTGCGTCCTTCTCGCGCGGGCCCCACCAGCGGACGTTCATCCGCATGACGTCGGCGCGTCTCGCCACGGCCTCGCCGATATGGCCCAGACCGACGATCCCCAGTCTCTGACCGCTCAAGGAGGTGGTGATGCTGCGTGTGGAGAGGCTCCACCCGCCCGCGCGGAGCGTGCGGTCGCCCTCGGCGATCTGGCGGCGCGCGGCCAGGATCAGGCCGATGGCGTGGTCGGCCACGTCTTCGTGGTTCACGCCGGGGGCATGGGTGACGGGCAGACCGCGCGCGCGGCACCATTCGACGTCGATGCCGTCATAACCCGCCGTGAAGCAGGCGATCAGCGACAGATTGGGCAGGCGTTCGATCAGGCTCTTGTCCAGTTCGAACTCGCCCGCGACGATCAGAGCGCGGATATCATGGGCGGCCTCGATCGGCGGGCCTTCCCAGAAGCGATAGACGTCGTAGGCGCCTTCCAGGAAGGCGCTCAGCGGGGCCAGATGCCGCTGCATGATCAGGACGGCGGGACGCTGGGTCATGGGGACAGACTATCCCGCTTTCGCTGGAGCGCCAGTCCAAAGCAGAACGGCCCCCCGATCGCTCGGAGGGCCGCTTGTCATCTGGTCAGTTCGATCAGCGACCGAACTTCTGGTGCTGGATGCGCTTGGGAATGATGCTGTCCGCGCCCAGGCGGCGCATCTTGTCCTGTTCATAGGCTTCGAAGTTGCCCTCGAACCATTCCACGTGGCCGTCGCCTTCGAAGGCCAGGATGTGGGTGGCCAGACGGTCCAGGAACCAGCGGTCGTGGCTGATGACCACGGCGCAGCCGGCGAACTCTTCCAGAGCCTCTTCGAGGTTCTGCAGGGTTTCGATGTCCAGGTCGTTGGTCGGTTCGTCGAGCAGGATCAGGTTGCCGCCGGTGGCCAGGGTCTTGGCCAGGTGGACGCGGTTACGCTCACCGCCCGACAGTTGGCCGACCTTCTTCTGCTGGTCGCCGCCCTTGAAGTTGAACGAGCCGACATAGGCGCGGGTGTTAATCTCGCGCTTGCCGACCATCATGATGTCGGTGCCGCCCGAGATAGCCTGCCAGATGGTGTCGTCCGGCTTCAGGTCGTCGCGCGACTGATCGACGTAGGCTAGCTTGACCGTTTCGCCGACCTTGATGGTGCCGCCGTCCGGGGTTTCCTGGCCGGTGATCAGCTTGAACATGGTCGACTTGCCGGCGCCGTTGGGGCCGATGACGCCGACGATCCCGTTGGGCGGCAGCTTGAAGGTCAGGTTGTCGAATAGAACCTTGTCGCCATAGGACTTCTTCAGGCCGTCGACTTCCAGCACGACGTTGCCCAGGCGCGGGCCGGGCGGGATCTGGATGACGGCGAAGGATTGGGCCTGACGCGAATTTTCCTGCTCGGCGACCATCTTCTCATAGGCGGCCAGACGGGCCTTAGACTTGGCCTGACGGGCCTTGGCGCCCGAACGGACCCATTCCAGTTCGCGGGTGAGGGCGCGCTGACGGGCTTCGGATTCCGACTGCTCCTGCACGACGCGCTTCTGCTTGGCTTCCAGCCACGAGGAGTAGTTGCCCTCGTGCGGGTGGCCCTTGCCGCGGTCCAGCTCCAGCGTCCACTTCGTGACCTGATCCAGGAAGTAGCGGTCGTGGGTCACCAGGATGACGCAGCCGGGGAAGTTCTCCAGGTGGTGCTGCAGCCAGGCGACGGATTCGGCGTCCAGGTGGTTGGTCGGTTCGTCCATCAGCAGCATGTCGGGTTTCGACAGCAGCAGGCGGGCTAGCGCCACGCGGCGCTTTTCACCACCGGACAGGTTGGTGACTTCCCAGTCGTCGGGCGGGCAGCGCAGGGCGCCCATGGCCTGATCGATGCGGCTATCGATGTCCCAGACGTCGCCGGCGTCGATCTTCTCCTGGAGGGCGGTCATCTCCTCCATCAGTTCGTCGGTGTAGTTCTCGCCCAGTTCGGCGGCGACTTCGTTGAAGCGGTTGACCCACTGCTTCTCTTCGCACCAGGCCTCGACGTTCTGGCGCACGTTCAGCGCCGGATCGAGGTGGGGTTCCTGTTCCAGGTAGCCGCGCTTGACGCCGTCGGCGGCGCGGGCCTCGCCCTGAAACTCGCTGTCCAGGCCGGCCATGATCTTCAGCAGGGTGGATTTACCCGAGCCGTTGACCCCGACAACGCCGATCTTGGCGTCGTTGTAGAAGCTCAGCCAGATGTTCTCGAAGATCTTTTTGCCGCCGGGGAAGGTCTTGGTCAGACCCTGCATCTGGAAGATATATTGCTGCGCCATGCGTCGCGTCGCGCCCTTGATTCAGTGCGGATGGGGAAGTTGACGGGGGATGTAGCGATCCCGACGCCTTTGGGCAAATCTTCGGATAGGCGCGCGGCTTTTCGGAGGCGCTCTCAGCGGGCGGGAAGCACGGCCTCAAGAGCGCGCGTGAAGCCGACGGGGGCGACGGTCAGGTGATCCTCGTCCTCCAGCACCACGGAGCTGACTTTCAGGCCGGGATAGCCGCGCGATTCCAGGTTGCGGTGCAGAGCCTGCATGTCGCCGACCATGTCGGCCTCGCTGTTGCGGCGCGTCGGGCCGGGTTTCTCGTGACCGCCCACATACATGAAGACCTGGGCGTTCAGATCGCGATGGCTGCGGGCGTAGTCGGCCTCGACCCCCATCATGTAGCCCTTGTCGTACCAGAGCGACGGACTGCCCAGGACGTAGGACTGGAACATCGCCGGGTCGCTGAACAGGATCTGGGCGCCCAGCAAGCCGCCGTAGGAATGGCCCAGCAGGACGCGGTGGGCCGGGTCGGCGCGGAACGTCTTCTCGATGAAGGGCAGGGCCTGGGTCTTCAGATAGGTCTGATAGGCCGCGCCGCCGCCATGCACGGCGGCGCCTGAGCTGCGCGGGCCGTTGGGCGTCGGCGTGTAGTCGCGGCGGCGGCTGTCGGCGCCCTTGTCGCCGTCGGCGTAGGACAGGCCGACCAGGATGAACTCCTGCACGACCGGTCCCTCCAGATTCACCCGCCTGGCGATCTGGCGGATGATGGGGAAGGCGTAGTCCGCGTCGGTGACATAGAGCGTGGGGTAGCGGCGGCCGGGGTTGGCTTCATAGCCGGCGGGCAGGCTGACGAAGACCTGATAGTTCCGCCCGGACACGGGATCGGGCACGCTCCAGACCTGGGTGCCGGTCAGCACATAGGGCGCGCCTTCGGTCGCGACGGCGGGATCAGGGGCAGGGGCCGTTCGCGCATCCGCCTTTTCGCCGCATGCGCCCAGAAGCAGGGCGCCTGTCGTGAACATGGCGATCGTCGCCGCCGCGCTGAAAACCCGCATCCATTCCCTCCAAAGCTTCGCCGTTGACGCAAGGTTCGGGGCAAATGCGGCGAGGGAAGGGCGAGGACGTCAGGCGTAGTTGAAACTGATTGAGATGCGTTGTTCTTCGGCGCGATTGGCGGGCACCTCGTGGCGCAGCCAGCTTTCCCACATCAGCACCGTGCCCGGCGCGGGCTTCAGATAGACGAAGGGCTGCTCGGCCTCGCCGGCGGCGGCGGTCAGGCCGGGGCGGGCCATCATCATGACCAGGCGCGGGTCTTCGATCTTCAGCGAAGAGGCGCCGTCGGGCACGTGGATGTAGAGGGTGCCGGACAGAACGGCGTGCGGGTGGATGTGGCCGGTGTGCCCGCCGCCGGGCATCAGGACGTTGACCCACAGATTGTCGAGCTTCAGCTTCTTGGCCAGATCGAAATGCAGGCTCTCGGCGAAGCTCGCCGCGTGCTTGTCCAGCAGCTTCTTCAGCTCGGCGAACTCGGGGAACCGCTGCGGCAGATCGTTGATCGAGCCGTAGGATGTGTAGCCCGGATAGTGGTTGGCCCGGCACCACTCGATCCCAGCCTCGTCCTCCTCGGCCATGACCAGGCAAAGGTCGAGCAGTTCCTCATGCAGTTCCGCCCAGCCGCGCGACGAGGCGAGGTTGGCGTCATAGACCTGGGTGGCGAAGAGGGATCGCAAGGACATGAGAGGTGCAATAGCCCTTCTCCCCTTGTGGGAGAAGGTGGCCGAGCGGAGCGAGGTCGGATGAGGGGTTTCGCCGCCCCCATGCAGGCATCGATTTAAGGTCGCGCAACCCCTCATCCGTCATGCTTCGCATGCCACCTTCTCCCACAAGGGGAGAAGGGTGAGAAAGCCGGTTCTAGAAGCCCAGACCCGCCTCGCCGCGCAGGATCGCTTCGGCCTGCGGGCTGTGCTTGGCGCCGTCGCGGTCATGCAGGATCAGGGGCGGCAGCAACCGCAAGGGCGCCTTGCCGGTCTTGATGGCCTGGACCAGCACGCGCTTGGCGGGTTGGTCGGCGTAGGGGTGAATCGGGCGGATGGCGAAGGAGCCCGCCTTGGGCGCCAGCAGGCTCAGGATGTCGGCGAGACGGTCGGCGCGGTGGATGATGACGATGCGTCCACCCTCGCGCACCGCCTTCAGCAGGAAGCCCGCCCAGGCGGTCAGGCCGTCGTCGGCCATCCAGGCGCCGAGCTTGCCCTCGGCGGGCGCGCGCAGGGCGCCGGGGTCGTCGAAGAAGGGCGGATTGCTGACCGCCCAGTCGAACGGCGGCAGGTCCAGGGCGCGAAACCCCCGCGCCACATCGCCCTCCACGATGGCGGTGCGCGCTTCGGCGTTGTTCAGTTCGGCATTCTGGCGCGCGAGGGCGGCGGCGGCTGTGTCGCGCTCCAGCCCGGTCAGCAGGACGCCGGGGCGTCGGGCGGCGATCTGCATCAGGACGGCGCCCGCGCCGCAGCCCGCCTCGATCAGTCGTTCGCCAGGGCGCGCCTCGACGGCGGCGGCCAGTAGGGCGGCGTCCATGCCCGCGCGATAACCCTTCGTCGGTTGGCGCAAGCGGATGCGTCCGCCCAGAAAGGCGGATTCGGCCACATCTGCGGCGGCAGTAAGGGATGACTCGGCTTGACCCATCATAACGCCGCCACCATTGTGCGCCGCATCGCGTCCGGGCAAGCGGATGCGTGTGAATTTCGGGCGAATCTCCCCCTTCGCCCCTGTGCTGAAAGAGATTTCCGTGGACGCAGCTCTCGCCGTCGCTCCCCGTCCCAAGGGCGATGTGGACGCCCTGGTTCATCTGGCCAAGGACGACATGGCGGCGGTCGACGCCCTGATCATCGCGCGGATGCAGTCCGACGTGCCGGTGATCCCCCTGCTGGCCGAGCATCTGGTGTCGGCGGGCGGCAAGCGTCTGCGCCCGCTGCTGACCGTGGCCGCCGCGCGCGCGATCGGTCAGACGGGCGCCATCGAAGGCCCGAAGAAGCTGGCCGCTTCGGTCGAGTTCATCCACACCGCCACCCTGCTGCACGACGACATCGTCGACGGCTCGGAAATGCGCCGGGGCAAGGTCGCGGCGCACCTGATCTGGGGCTCGGCCTCTTCGGTGCTGGTCGGCGACTTCCTGTTCGCGCGCGCGTTCGAGTTGATGGTCGAGACCGATTCCCTGCGTGCTCTGGGCATTCTGGCGCGAGCCTCGGCCGTGATCGCCGAGGGCGAGGTGCTGCAACTGACGCGCGCTCACGATCTGAACCTGGACCTCGACACCTATCTGCAGATCATCCGCGCCAAGACGGCCGAGCTGTTCGCCGCCGCCGCCGAATCCGGCGCGGTCGGGGCGGGTGCGACGGACGAGCAGGTCGCGGCTCTGCGCGACTACGGCATGGCGCTGGGCATCGCCTTCCAGCTGGCGGACGACGCCCTGGATTACGGCGGCGCGACCGAGACCCTGGGCAAGAACGCGGGCGACGACTTCAACGAGGGCAAGGCCACCCTGCCGCTGCTGCTGGCCGTTCAGCGCACCAAGGGGACCGAAGACCTGTTCTGGGATCGGGTCATCACCAAGGGCGACCGCAAGCCCGAGGATTTCGACCGCGCGCGGCAGTTGATCGTCGCCAGCGGCGCGGTCGAGGCCACGCTCGATACGGCGTCGGAATACGCCGACCGGGCCAAGACGGCCTTGCAGGTTCTGCCCGCCGGGCCGTGGCGCTCGGCGCTGGAAGCCCTGGCCGACTTCGCCGTCAGCCGGGCGATGTGATGCTGGCGGCGCTGCTCGTCGCGGGGCAACTGGCCGCGCAGGAGCCGCCGCGCTTCCTCATGCCGCAAAGGCCGGGGGACGGGTTGAAAGCCGAGCTGTTTCGTCTGGAGCCGGGCGATCCCGGCGGTCAGGCGCGCGCCCTGCTGGGCGAGGCGATGACGCGGGACGACGCCGAACTGGTGGTGCGCCCCGTGCCGCCGATCATCATGCTGTATCGCGAGGGCAGTCTGCCGGACGGCCCGATCGTGCTCTACGCCGGGCCTGAGGTGGAGGGCGAGCCGGACGCCGCCTGCCGTCTGTCACGCCTTCCCGACGGAGAGATGGACAACTCGGAGCGCGCGCTGGCGTGGTGCGCGGGGTTCATCCTGAAAACGGCGCCGACGTTGAACATTCCGCCGGCGCCGGTTCACTGAAGGCTTATTTCAGGCTGGCGCAGAAGCGCTGGATGCGGGTGCAGCCTTCTTCCAGCACGGCTTCCGAGGTGGCGTAGCTGATGCGGAAGTAGGGGCTGAGGCCGAAGGCCGCGCCCTGGACCACGGCCACGCCCTCGGCGTTCAGCAGTTCGGCGGTGAAGGTTTCATCGTCGGTGATGACCACGCCCGACGGCGCCGTCTTGCCGATCAGGCCCTCGATCGACGGATAGACGTAGAAGGCGCCTTCCGGCTTCGGGCAACGGATGCCGTCGGCTTGGTTCAGCATGGAGACGACCAGGTCGCGGCGCTTCTCGAAGGCGGCGGCGCGCGGGGCCAGGAAGTCCTGCGGGCCGTTCAGCGCCTCGACCGCGGCCCACTGGCTGATGGACGAGGGGTTGGAGGTCGTCTGGCTGGCCACCTTGCGCATCAGGTCGATCAGCGGCTTGGGGCCGCCCGCATAGCCGATGCGCCAGCCGGTCATGGCGTAGGCCTTGGACACCCCGTTGCACGTCAGGGTGCGGTCGTACAGGTCCGGCGCGACCTGCGCCATGGTGACATAGTCGAAGTCGCCATAGACGAGGTGCTCATACATGTCGTCGGTCAGGATCCAGACGTGAGGGTGCTTGCGCAGCACCGCGGCCAGGGCTTCCAGCTCGGCGCGGGTATAGGCGGCGCCGGTCGGGTTCGACGGCGAGTTCAGGATGATCCACTTGGTCTTGGGCGTGATGGCGGCGTCCAGCACCTCGGGACGCAGTTTGAAGCCGTCGGCTTCCTCACCGACCACGGTGACGGGCTCGCCGCCCGCCAGCAGCACCATGTCGGGATAGGAGACCCAGTAGGGCGCCGGCACGATCACTTCGTCGCCGGGGTTCAGCGTGGCGACCAGGGCGTTGTAGATCACCGGCTTGCCGCCCGAGGCGACGTGGATCTGGTTGGTTTCGTAGGTCAGGCCGTTTTCGCGGGCGAACTTGGCGACGATGGCCGCCTTCAGCTCAGGCATGCCGTCGGCTTCGGTGTATTTCGTTTCACCGCGATTGATGGCTTCGATGGCGGCGGCCTTGATGTTGTCAGGCGTATCGAAGTCCGGCTCGCCGGCGCCCAGACCGATGACGTCGCGGCCCTGGCGTTTCAGTTCGCGCGCTTGGGCGGTCACGGCCAGGGTGGCCGACGGCTTGACGCGAGCGAGGGAGGCGGACTGAAGGCTGGACATGTCTATCCCGTCTGGTGGAAGTGATGGGGCCGGGGAGGCTGAGGCTTGATACGCAACCCCGCAGGGGCGCACAACGTTTGTGCGCGTCCTGGACGATCAAAAGGCGATTTGGGCGAAATTTATGCGGCGGGTCGTCGATTTTCTGCTGAATATGGAGGCCAAGCGGTGGCGCACCCTGGCCGTGACCCTGCTGCTGCTGGCGGGAATCATCGCCCTGTTCGCCTTGGGCAAGACGCAACTGGCGTTGGGGGCGGAGGACCGGCTGGAGCATTGGCTGGCCGGATACCGCATTGGGCCGTGGGGGCTGGCGGCGGCGGTGCTGGTGTTCACCCTGTCCGCCTTCATCGGCGTGCCGCAGTTCCTGTTGATCGCCGCCTGCGTCGTGGCCTTCGGGCCGTGGTTCGGTTTTCTCTATAGCTGGATCGCCACCATCGCCTCGGCGGCCGTCACCTATTGGCTGGGGCGCGGGCCGACCGCGCGGACACTGGAGCGCTACGGCGGCGGGACGGTCGAGCGCATCCGCAAATTCGTGGGCCGCAACGCCTTTTCGGCCAGCTTCATCATCCGCAACGTGCCCTCGGCGCCCTTCATCGTCGTGAACATGGCGTTCGGCGCGGTGCGGGCGTCGTTTCCGGCCTATCTGGCGGGGTGCGCCCTGGGGGTGCTGCCCAAGACGGCGCTGGTCGCCTTTTTCGGCGGGTCGTTCATGGCGGCGGTCAGCGGAGACGGCATCTGGACCTCGGTGATCCTGGCGGCCGTCGCGGGCGTTTGGCTTGTATTGATGCTGGCGGTGCGCGAGTGGGTGAAGCGCCGTGAGGCTGCGCGCAGCCTGCAAGTGGATTGATCGGAGAACGACGATGCTGAAGCTCTATTATTCGCCGGGCGCCTGCGCCGTCGCTTCGCACATCGGCCTGGAAGAGGCGGGCGCAGACTATGTGATCGAGAAGATCGACCTGCGCGCCGGCCAGCAGCGCACGCCGGAATATCTGGCCATCAACCCGGCGGGCGTGACCCCGGCCCTGCAGACGCCCAAGGGGGTGCTGACCCAGAACACGGCGATCCTGGCCTATGTCGCCCAGACCCATCCGCACGCCCAGTTGGCCGATCTGAACGATCCGTTCGAGTTTGCGCGGATGCAGGCCTTCAACGGCTGGCTGGCGTCGTCGCTGCACCCGGCGATCGGCAAGGCGCTGTTCTCCAAGCCGCCGCTGGAAGGCGAGGCGAAGGACGAGGCCGTGCGGATCGCGCTGGAAAAATACGACCTGGCCGAGAATCATCTGCTGACCGGTCCGTGGGTCATGGGCGAAGATCATTCGCTGGCGGACGGCTATCTGCTGGTCTTCACGCGCTGGGCGCGTCAGGCGGGCCTGCTGGACAAGGCGCGCTTTCCGAAGCTGAACGCCCATCTGGACCTGGTGCAATCGCGCCCGGCCGTGCAGCGCGTGCTCCATGCCGAGGGCATCACGGCGGTCTGAGCCGCGAACCCGCAAGCGGGGCTGGAAAGCTTGAGCGGAAAGGCTTTCAAGCCTTGCCGTGACAAGCCTGTGATCGAGGAGTCATAGGCGCTTGCAATCCCTGCGGCATGAGGGCAAACGGGCCTGTAGTCGGCTCGGCGAAGACGGTCAGGACAGCTTTGCGATCAACGTGAAGCGGGGGTAGGGCGTCGCCACAGCGGACGAATGAAATTCACGCCCTTGCAGGCCCGAACTAAAGCGGTACCGACGCCCATGCTTTCACCCCTCTTCGGCATGATTTCCAATGACATCGCTATGGATCTGGGGACGGCCAACACCCTGATCTACATGCGCGGCAAGGGGATCGTCCTGAACGAGCCGTCGGTCGTCGCCCTGCGTAACGTCGGCGGCCGCAAGATCGTCCACGCCGTCGGCCTGGAAGCCAAGCAGATGCTGGGCCGCACCCCCGGTCACATGGAAGCCATCCGTCCGATGCGCGACGGGGTCATCGCCGACTTCGAAGTCGCCGAGGAGATGATCAAGCACTTCATCCGCAAGGTTCACAACCGCAAGGGCTTCGTGAACCCCAAGATGATCGTCTGCGTCCCGTCGGGCGCCACGGCCGTCGAACGCCGCGCCATCAATGATTCCTGCCTGAACGCCTCGGCTCGCCGCGTCGGCCTGATCGACGAGCCGATGGCCGCCGCGATCGGCGCCGGCCTGCCGATCCACGAGCCGACCGGCTCGATGGTCGTCGACATCGGCGGCGGCACGACCGAAGTGGCCGTGCTGTCGCTGTCGGGCATCGTCTATTCGCGTTCGGTCCGCGTCGGCGGCGACATGATGGACGACGCTCTGATCGCCTACATGCGCCGCAACCATAACCTGCTGATCGGCGAAACGACCGCCGAGCGCATCAAGAAGGACATCGGCACGGCCCGCATCCCGGCCGACGGCGAAGGCCTGTCGATCGAGGTCAAGGGCCGCGACCTGATGCAGGGCGTGCCGCGCGAAGTGAAGATGAGCGAGCGTCAGGCGGCCGAAGCCCTGGCCGAGCCGGTCTCGCAGATCGTGGAAGCCGTGAAAGTCGCGCTGGAAGCGACGCCGCCGGAACTGGCCGCCGACATCGCCGACAAGGGCATCATGCTGACGGGCGGCGGCGCTCTGCTGCGCGGCCTGGACGCCGAGATCCGCGACCACACGGGCCTGCCGGTGCAGGTGGCGGACGATCCGCTGTCGTGCGTCGCCATCGGCTGCGGCAAGGTGCTGGAGCACCCGTCGTGGATGAAGGGCGTCCTCGAGTCGTCGCTCTGAGACTGATCGGCCTGCCGCAGGCGCCGCATTCCTGAAAAGGGGCGGATTTCTGTGACAGGCTCACGCTTTCGGCGGGCTTTGAGCCCGCCGATTCCTAAGCTCTAGCAGGAAGGCTGGCCGTGGCGTTTCGCGACGGACCGTTCGAGAATCTGAAGGTGCCGCTGGCCTGGACGGCCGCGGTCATGGTCGTCGGCGGAATCGTCGCTGCGGTCATGCTTCTGCTCGCCGATCGGCCGCAACCGGCGGCTGACGACCTGGAGCCCGCGCGCGCCGCATTCGACAGCGCCGCCGGAACCACGGGCGGGGTTCTCGCCGCGCCGGTCCGCTGGGGCGGCGACGCCGTGGATTACGTCAAAGGCTATTTCTTCGCCGTGTCGGAGAACCGCCGCCTGCGCCGCGAACTGGCGGAGATGAGCGCCTGGCGCGACGACGCCCTGGCGCTGAAGAACCTCAACGCCCGCTACGAACAACTGCTGGGCCTGCAGACCGAGCCGCCCATCGCCATGACGGCCGGACGCGCCATCACCGACGCGCGTGGCCCGTTCGCCCGGTCGCGCCTGCTGAACGTCGGCGCCGGCAAGGGCGTGCGCGTGGGCAATCCGGTGCTGAGCGAGCACGGCCTGGTCGGCCGCATCTCGGGCGTTTCTGGCGCACACAGCCGCATGGTGCTGCTGACCGACGTGGCATCGCGAATTCCGGTCATGGTGGAGCGCACAGACGCTCGCGCCATGCTGACCGGCGACGGCAGCCGCAGTCCGCGCCTCGACTATGTGCGCGGGCAGGGCTCTGTGCAGGAAGGCGACCGCATCCTGACCTCGGGCGACGGGGGCGGTTTCCCGCGCGGCCTGCCGGTCGGCGTGGTGGCCAAGGGCGTGGACGGCTCCTGGCGGGTCAAGCTGTACAGCGACCGCACGGCCATCGACTATGTGCGCGTCCTGCTGTTCCAGGATTTTAGCCAGCTGGCGGACCAGAACGCCCTGAACGCAGCCCCGTTGGCCAGTCTGAACACCGCGCCGCCGCCGAACGCCGCCCAGGCCGCCGCCATTCAGGACGTGGCCACGCGCCGCGCCGCCGCTGCACAGGCCGCCGCAGAGCGCGTCCGCGCCGCCAACGCCGCTCCGCCTCCGGCGCCGGTGGCGCCCGCGACTGCGACGCCGCCTCAGGCCCAGCCGACGCCGCGTCCCGCCGCGCCCCGGCCGACCGCCGCCACGCCGCCGCAACCTTCGGCGCAGGCCCAGACGCCGACCGCGCCTGACGGAGGCCGCGAGTGAGACGGACGATCACCGTGCGGATGGTCGGTCCGATGCAGTGGATCGGCTACCCGGCGCTGATCGCCGCGGCCGCCACCATCCTGTTCGCCATTCCGCTGCGCCTGTTCGGCCTGACCCTGCCCGAACCGGTCTGGCCCATGGTTCTGGCCTTCGCCTGGCCGCTGATCCGTCCATCCATGTTGGCGCCGGCGGTGCTATTTGGTCTGGGCGTATTCCTCGACTTCTTCTGGGGCGGCCAGACGGGCATGTGGGCGCTCAGCCTGTTGCTGATCTATGGCGCTATGCTGTTGGCGTCGAAGTATCTGGCGGGACAGGCGACCATCGTCCTGTTCGCTCTCTATGTCGCCTCGACGGGCTTGGCCTTCGCGGTCGCCTATTTCGTGACGCGCGGCAGCCTTGGGAATGCTCCCAATCTGTTGGCTGTTATGGGGCAGATGATCCCGACGCTTCTGCTCTTCCCCCTGGCTGATTGGTTGATCGAGCGCTTCGACGACGCGGACGTGCGATTCCGATGAGCAGCGAACCGCATATCTTCTTCTCCGACGTGAACGAGCGGCAGGGCTCCTTCCTGCGGCGCACCATGCTGCTGGGCGGGGCGACGGTCGTGGGCGGGCTGGCCCTGGTCGGACGCCTGGCGCATCTGCAGCTCTTCAAGTCGGAAGAGTTCGCCACCCTGGCGACGCGCAACCAGTTCAATTTCCGCCAGGTGCCGCCGCCGCGCGGCCTGATCAAGGACCGCAACGGCGTGGTCATCGCCGGGAACCGACCCAGCTTCCGCGTCCTGGTCGTTCGCGACGAGACCAAGGATCTGGACCAGACGCTGGACCTGCTGGGTCAACTGTTGCCGGACACCCTGGAGCGCCGTCGCACCATCATCCGCGAGGTCAACGCCGCGCCGCGTTTCTCGCCGGTCCCGGTCAAGAGCGACCTGACCTGGGAGGAGTTCTCCAAGGTCAATCTGCACGCGGCAGAGCTGCCCGGCGTCATGGCTGACATGAACGAGGCCCGCTATTACCCGCACGGCGGCGCCTACGCCCATGTGGTCGGCTATGTGGCCAAGGTGTCGGACCGCGACGTGCAAGCGATCCGCGACAAGGGCGAACAGCCGCCGTCCATCCTGTTCAACCCCGGTTTCCGCATCGGCCGACAAGGCATTGAACAATCGCTGGATCAGGATTTGCGCGGCGTCGAAGGCGGCAAGCGGGTCGAGGTCAATGCGCGCGGCCGCGTCGTGGCCGAGGACATCGCCGGATCGCGTCCAGCGGTTCAGGGGGCCGAGGTGGTGCTTACGCTGGACAACGACGTCCAGCAGCGCGCGCTGGAGGTGTTCGGCGAGGAGGCGGGCAGCATCGTCGTCATGGACGTCCGCAACGGCGACATCCTGGCCATGGTGTCGTCGCCCTCGTTCGATCCCAACCTGTTCGTGTCGGGCGTTCCGACCAAGATCTATCGCGCCCTGGCCGACTATGAGCGCCGACCGCTGACCGACAAGGCGTTGAGCGGCACCTTCGCGCCGGGGTCGACGTTCAAGCCGATCGTCGGGCTGGCGGCGATGAAGCGGGGGCTGGACCCCAGCCGCCGCATCTTCTGCAACGGCAGCTTCTATCTGGGGCGCCGGTTCGCCTGCCTGGGGCGGCATGGGGCGTTGGATCTGCGCGGAGCCATCAAGGCGTCCTGCAACGTCTACTTCATGACCCTGGCGACGGAGATGGGGCCGGACGCCATCGCCGAGACCGCGCGGGATATGGGCTTCGGCCAAACCTTCGACATCGGCATTCCCGGTCAGAAGGCGGGCCTGGTGCCGGACCGCGAATGGCGTCGCAAGAACCCGGTGCGCGGCGATGCGAAATGGTATCCGGGCGAGAATCCCAGCTACGGCATCGGTCAGGGCGCCCTGACGGTGAACGCCTTGCAACTGGCGGTCTATACGGCGCGTGTCGCTAACGGCCGCAAGGCGGTCTCGCCGCGCCTGATCAAGTCGATCGGCGGGGTGGAGCAGGGCGGCAGCGCCTTCGCCGACCTGCCCTATGACCCTCAGATGCTGCAGGTTCTGCGCGACGGGATGGAGGCGGTGACGGCCGCCGGGGGCACGGGCTTCCGCAACAGCCAGCTAGGTCTTGGTACGGTCAAGATGGCGGGCAAGACCGGCACGGCCCAGGCTCGCAACTACGGCTCCGGCTCACGCAAGGGCGCAGGGCGGCCCTGGAATCAGAAGGACCACAACCTGTTCGTGGCCTATGCGCCGACGGATAATCCGCGCTACGCCGTCTCGGTCATCGTTCAGCACGGCGGCCTGGGCGGCGGCACGGCCGGGGCGCCGCGCGCGCGCGAGGTGATGAAGGTCGCCTTGCTGAAGGATCCCGAAATCCGCGCTCGCATCGAATCGGCAGGCTTTGAGGCGCAGGAGGACGCCGGCGCGCGCGAGGCCGAGGCGCGAGGCGAGCCGGTCGACGGCGCCGGCGTCGACGGCGTCGCGCCGCCGCCCCTGACGGAGCCCGGACAATGACCGCATCCGCCCTGACGCGTCCCGGCGAACGCGACCGCCTGTCCAGCAAGTTCGCTGAGCTGGATTGGCGCGTCATCGGCCTGTTGTGCATCCTGGCCGGGATCGGCACGGCCATGCTGTATTCCATCGCGGGCGGCCACTGGCAGCCCTGGGCGGCCAAGCATCTGATCCGTTTCGGCGTCTTGCTGGTCGCCATGATCGGCATGGCCATGGTTCACCCCAAGTGGTGGTTCCATGCGGCCTATCCGCTGTACGGCGTGCTGCTGGTGCTGGTGCTGATGATCGAGTTCACGCCGCTGGGCTATACGGCGGGCGGGGCCAAGAACTGGCTGAACCTGGGATTCACCCGCATCCAACCGGCCGAGTTCGTCAAGATCGGCTTGGTGCTGGCCCTGGCGCGTTGGTATCACGGCCATTCGGCGCAGGAGGCGCGCTGGTCGTGGAAGCTGCTGATCCCCGTGGGGATGATCGGCGTGCCCTTCCTCCTGGTCGCCAAGCAGCCAGACCTCGGCTCGGCCATGATCATCGGCCTGACCGGGGCCGCCGTCATGTTCATGGCGGGACTGAGCTGGCGCGTCATCGCCGCCGCCGTGGCCGCCGCCGTGGCCGTCATTCCGCCCTTCGTCATGTTCGTGATGCATGACTATCAGCGCAACCGCGTGCTGACCTTCCTGAACCCGGAGGCCGATCCCTCCGGCACCGGCTACAACATCATCCAGTCGAAGATCGCCCTGGGCTCCGGCGGGCTGATGGGCAAGGGCTACGGCCTGGGCAGTCAGAGCCAGCTGGAGTTCCTGCCGGAACGCCATACGGACTTCATCTTCTCGACCGTGTCCGAAGAGTTCGGCTTCCTGGGCTCCTTCACCGTACTGGCCTGTTATGTCGCGCTGATCCTGATTTCGTTGCGGATCGCGGCCTTGTCGCACAGCCATTTCGGCCGGATCAGCGCGGCGGGCATGACGGCCTTCCTGGCGTTGTTCGTGCTGATCAACGGGGCGATGGTGATGGGGCTGGCGCCGGTCGTGGGCGTGCCCATGCCGCTGCTGTCCTATGGCGGATCGACCATGATGACGGTGATGATCGGCTTCGGCCTGATCCTGTCGATGCGGGTGCATCGCTATGTCGAACTGCCGAAGGGGCAGGGGCTGTTCTAATCGCCTGTACGAGCGTTAGGCTGTCGTCATGACTGTTCAGACGCCCGACACCGAAGCCGCCGACATCCCAAAGGCCGATCCGGCCATGTTCTCCGACTGCGGCGACACGCCTTGTCCGCAACCCGTTCTGGCTGATCCGAAGAATGAGGCGGCGGTCCAGGCCGAGGGGTTGCGGATGCGCGACAACCCGGCCGAGTGGGCCTTCGTGCGCCTGTCCAAGCTGATCGAGGAGTTCGAGGCCAACCTAGACAAGGACGAGGAGATCGGCGCGCGGGTCGTCGGTCTGCCGGGCGATGGGGCCATGCAGGTCATGGACGTGGGCTTCTGGGGCCCGGACCTGATCATGTTCTTCGGCCGGAACGCCGACGGCAAGCCGGTGCGCCTGATCCAGCACTACAGCCAGATCAATGTGGTGCTCAGCGCCATGAAGAAGCCGGAGGAGCGCGAGGCGCGCCGCATCGGCTTCCAGCTCAGCGAAATGGTTGAAAAGACCAATCCGAAATAGCCCCTGAACGCCCCTGTGACGCTTAGAGCGTCGCCGCCCAATCGGTGGCGCGGATCAGGCTGTCGATGATGCCGGGCTCGCTGGAGGCGTGGCCGGCGTCGCCGATGATGTCCAGCTTGGCCTCGGGCCAGGCGCGGTGCAGGGACCAGGCGCCCGAGATCGGCGTCACCACGTCGAAGCGCCCTTGCGCGATCCAGCAGGGGATGTGGCGGATGGTCTCGATGTTCTCGAGGATCCAGTGCTCGCTGTCGAAGAAGCCGCCGTTGGTGAAGTACCAGTTCTCGATGCGGGCGAAGGCCACGGCGAAGTCGGGATCGGCGAACTTGTCCGGCTTGCCTGACGGGCCCTGGATGCTGACGGTCTCGCCTTCCCAAGTCGCCCAGGCCACGGCGCAGCGGTTGCGCTCCTCGACGTCGTCGCCGGTCAGGCGCTTGTAGTAGGCGGCCATAAGGTCGCCGCGCTCGGCCTCGGGGATGGGGGCCAGGAAACGCTCCCAGGCGTCGGGGAAGATCATCGAGGCGCCGTCCTGATAGAACCAGTGCAACTCCTTCTTCGTCAGCAGGAAGATGCCGCGCAGCAGCAGGGCCAGGCACCGTTCCGGGTGCTTGATGGCGTAGGTCAGCGATAGAGTCGAACCCCAGGAGCCGCCGAAGACCACCCATTTGTCGATGCCCAGCATCTCGCGCAGGCGCTCGATATCGGCGACCAGATCCCAGGTGGTGTTGTTCTCAAGCGAGGCGTTCGGCCGCGACAGACCGCAACCGCGCTGGTCGAACATGACGATGCGGTATTTGGCCGGATCGAAATAGCGCCGCATCCCCGGATTGACCGCCCCGCCGGGCCCGCCGTGCAGGACGATGACCGGCACGCCGTGGGGATTGCCGCTTTCCTCGTAGTAGATCTCGTGGACGCTGTCGGTCGCCATCCAGCCCGAGGCGTAGGCTTCGATTTCCGGGTAGAGGTCGCGGCGCGCAGTGTTGGTCACGAGAGATGCCCTTCTGAGAAAAGGATCGGTCAGGTCTGAAGCGGTCAGGCCTTGGGGGGATTGGACTGGAAGGCGGCGAAGATCAGCAGGGCCCATCCGGCGATCATCAGCGCGCCGCCGACCGGCGCCACCGCGCCCATGACCGGCAGGCTCAACAGCCCAATCATGGCCAGGGCCAGGCAGAAGATCAGTCCGCCCGTGCTAGCCAGCCATCCGGCCAGGCTCAACAAGCGGTTCGTACCGAACAACGCCAGGGCGGCGGCCAGGACGGCGTGCACCATCTGATAGTGACCGCCCGTGGTCAGCAGGGTTTTGACGGCGGGTGCGGCGCCGTGAGCGGCGAAGGCGCCCAAAGCGACAGCCATGGCGCCGTTGAAACCGGCGAAAGCGAGCAGTTTGCGGTCAGGGCTCATGTCTAATGTCTAGACCACAAAAACCCCGAAGTCTGCTATCGCCCGCCGATGAAAGCCGCATCGCGCATGGCGCTGCAATATGTCCTGCTGTTCAGCGCCAGCGGCGTGACCCTGCCGTTCGCCGGCCTATGGTTCCGTGATCAGGGGCTGAGCGGCGCCCAGATCGGCGCCCTGCTGGCCATCCCCATGCTGGCGCGGGCGGTGACAGGGCCGCTGCTGGCGGTCTGGGCCGACGGTTTCGTGCTGCGGCGAACGCCCATCGCCCTTCTGGGGCTGGTCATGGCGGTCGGCTACGGAGGGGCGAGTCTGGTCGAGGGCTTTGTCCTCTGGGCGCTGTTCTGGCTGCTGGGCGCGACGGCGGCGGCGGCCCTGATTCCGCTCAGCGACGTGATGACCCTGCGCGTCGCGGGGCGGGAAGGATTCGCCTTCTCGCTGCCGCGCGGGTGCGGCTCGGCGGCCTTCGTCGTCGCCAATCTGGTCATGGGGGCGCTGCTGACGCGCGTGTCTTCAGACGCCGTCATTTTCTGGGCGGTCGCCGCCTCCTTGCTGATCGCGGTCACGGCCTGGCGCGTCCTGCCGGCCGAGCCTGTGTCTGAAGGCGGTCCTGTATCGAAGCTGGAGCGATTTCAGGGGCTGGGGCGGCTGTTGCGCCGCCCGGTCTTCATGGCGGCGATCTTCTCGATCGGCGCTGTGCAGGCGACGCACGCCTTCTACTACGGCTTCTCGGCCATCAGCTGGCGGGCGCAGGGCTTGGCCGAGAGCGTGACGGGGATGCTGTGGGCCTTTTCCGTCGTGGTCGAGATCGGCTTCATGTGGTGGATCGAGCCGTGGCGTCGCCGCATCGGCATCGGCCCGTGGACCATGCTGTTCATCGGCGCTGGGGCGGCGGTCTTGCGCTGGAGCTTGATGGCCTTCGCCCCGCCGCTGTGGATGCTGATCCCGTTGCAGATGCTGCACGCCCTGACCTTCGCCGCCACCTATCTGGCCGGGGTGCAGATCGTCGAACGCCTGTGCCCGCCGGACAGCCACACCGCCGCCCAGACCTTGAGCTCGGCTCTGTCGGCCGGGGTGTTGATCGGTCTGGCGACCCTGGCCAGCGGGCCGCTGTATGACGCCGTCGGGCTGAAGGCTTACCTGGCCATGGCGGCGCTGGCGTTGACCGGGGGGCTGGTCGGCCTGTGGGTGCGGTCGAAGGAAGCGGCCTCAGGCCACGTTTGAACGGGGCAGGGGCGCCAGTCGACGCGCCATCGCCGAAGCGGCCGTCTTGACCGCCGTCCGGACCGTGTTTTCGCTCTCGCCGTCAGGAATGCGCAGCAGGCCGATGGACGGAGACTCCAGGCTGTCGGGCAGGTCCGCCAGAATGCGATACAGAATATAGCTTCCCGCATCCTCTTCGGCGTCAGAGTCGGCGATGGCCGAGATCCCGGCCTCCGTTAGCTCGCGCAGGATGTCGGCGACCGGCGCTGTCACGCGCGCGATGCTGGGGGCGGTGCTGTCCAGCCGTCCCGGCTCGCCCAGACGGCGGTTTTCGGCGCGCATCTGCACCCGGATCGGACCGGCGTGAACGGTGCGTCCGACCAGCAGCAAGGCGGAACACTCGCCTCGCGACAGCAAGCCCGTCAGGGTTTCAGCCAGGGCTTCGGCCGAGGCGTCGCCGGGAGTCGCCAGAGTACGCGCGCCGGGCGGGTTCCAGGGCTCGCCGGACAGATCCTCGACGGGATCCCAGGCCCGATACGACGGCGACCAGGCGCAGATGGAGATGACAGGGCGTCGATCAGGACGGCCGTTGGAATCCAGACCCATCAAAGGAAATAGACCCCCTCTAGCGCCGTCGTGGCGCGCCGCAGCGTGAACGGTGCTTTGAAATGCGGCGTCAGGTCAAGCCTGACCGGCGCCGCGATGGCGTGATGAAAGGGCGAGGCGGTCAGCTCAGGTCGCCTACGGCTGCGTCCAGCAACATGAAGGCGCGGCCTTCGTCGGTCGCCAGCCGCATCTGCACATCCTCGGCGTCGCCGCGTTCCGCCTGGAGCTTCAGCCCATGGGCGAAGGCGCGGACATAGGCCTCGGCGTCGACGCGCAGGGCGTCGTCGCTCAGCACCCGGCGAGAGACGCTGCGGACGGCGGCCGGCGCCACGCGGCGGACGATCTGACGCGCCCGCGCCGGGTCGTGACCGGCGAAGGCCTGCGCGGCCTCCTCTACGCGGGGGCGGGGCAGCAGGGCGTTGGGGTCGACGCCCATACGCCGGATGGCCGAGGTGACGCGTCCAGCCAGGGCGTCGATCTCTTCAGGCGTGCCGATGGCGGCGTTCAGCTCCAATGGAGCGGCCGGCGCGGCGGGCGCCGGTTCCGGTTGAACCAGATCGCGCCAGCTGAGCGCGTCTCCGATGCGGGTCGGCTCGGCGTGGGGCGTCTCAGGCGTGTGCGGCGGCGTCGGGGCCGTGGGGATCGGCTCGATCTCGGATTCGACCGGGTGTTCCGGGCGCATGCGGCCCCGCAGGCCAAGACCTGAAGCCAGGCCGGACGCGAGACCCGGCGACGTTGTCGGCCGGGGCTCAGGCGCGGGCACGACCTCGCGCGGGGCGGGGATGGTCGTCGGGCGGCGGCGCGGCTGGCCGCCCTCGGCGGAGACGGCGCCCATCAGGCGCACAGCCTCGGTCAACATTTCATAGTTGCGACGCACGCGATCCTGGAACCCGGCGTCCAGGGCCTCGGTGTCCTGGGCCGCCTTGCGCGAGGCGGCGGTCAGGGCGTTCAGGCCCTCTTCGACGCTAAGGCGCACGGATTCGACGCGGGCGCGGGCCTCGTCGGGCAGGCGGGCGGCGCGTTGATCCATTTCGGCGACGGCCTGTTCGACCGAAGCCAGGGCGTCCGTGACCTGGGCCAGGGTCGCCTGAAGGCTGTCGACCAGCTTCTGTCCGGTCAGATCGACCATGTCGGCGGTCTGGGCGACGATGCGGCGGGCGCCGTCGATCCGCGCCTCGGCCGCCTCATCGGCCTTCTGGGCGGCGTCGAACAGGGATTCGCCCAGGCGATCGGCGCGGATCTGAGCCTGTTCGATCGCGGCCTGAGCGGCGGCGCGCTGTTCGTCGGCCGTGGCTTGAAGCGCCTCCAGCGAACGGCGGGTCTCCTCGACCAGCAGGTCGCGGGACTCAGCGGCCAGGCTTTCAAAGCGATCCAGCGACAGCTTGGTGGCGTGGTCGAAGCCGTCGGCCTCGCGCTGGGACATCTCCACCAGGGCCTTGAACTGGTCGACCACGGCCTCGACCTGGGCCTTGATGGCGGCGGCGGCCTCATCGCCGCGCTGGTTCAGGTCGTCGGCGGCGGTGCGGGTCTGGGACAGGTGGTCCAGAAGCTGGGCGCGCTGGCTCTCGATCTGGGCCGAGAAGTCTTCCTGATCGGTACGCAGGGCGTAGGCGGCCGTGACCAGGGCGGCGCGTTGCTGGCCCAGGCCTTCCTCGACGGATTGAATCTGTTCGGCGACGCCGGAGCCGGCCGTCTCCAGCCGCAGGGTCTGGCGGGCCAGATCGTCAGAGGCGGCGCGAGCGGCTTCCTGGGCTTCGTTGGCGGCGGCGGCCAGGTCGGCGGCGCGAGCGGCCAGGGCGGCCTCGGCCTCACGCAGCTGGGTCTGGGCCAGGTCGGAGGCGTCGGCCACCATGCGCGACTGACGTTCAACCGTTTCGACAACCGCTGAAGCCTGGCCTTCCAGCTTGCCGCCCAGAACGCCCATCTGCTCGCGTTCGTGCGACAGTTGTTCGGCAAGGCGCCGCGCCGTGCCTCCGGCCAGTTCGGCGGCCTCGTTCAGCAGGTTGGATTCCTTGACCAGGGCCTCGCGCAGGGAGGCCAGGTCGCCGCGAGCGCGCTCGGCCGATTGCGCGGCGCGGTCGATGTCTTCGCGCAGGGTGTTCAGCACATGCCCGGCCTGATTGGCGGCCAGGGCGGTCGGTCCCACCAGGGCGTCAGCCATTTCCCGCGCGCGCTTCGTCTCCTGGGCGAGACCTGCACCCTGGCGCACGGCATGGGCCAGAAGGACGGACAGACCCACCGGCGCCAGCAGGATCAGGGCGTAGACCGCCAGGCGCAGTGGATCGATCTCCATCATCCCCGAGCCCAGTTCATAGGCGAACCAGGAGGCCAAGCCGCCGACCCATAGGGCGGAGGCCAAGCCCGCGATCAGATAGGCGTTGGCGGCGCCGTTTGAACTCGCGCTCTTGCCCTTGCGCTTGGCCGAGGTCTTGGCCGGCGGCGAGATGGGCGCGACCGTAGCGGGCGGGGCGTCGGCGGACTCAGCGAACGGCGACAGGGCGCGCGCGGCCTTTTCGGCTTCGGCGGCGCGTTCTTCGGCCAGCGCCTGCTGTTCCGCCAGGCGTCGACGCTGGCGCTCGGACATGGGGCGCTGGGGTGCGTCAGGCAGCGGCTCCAAGCCGGCCTCTGGCGTCGCTTCGTCAGGGGTCTCGGCCGCTTCGGGCATGAGCGAGGCCTCCGTCTCAGTGGAGACAGGCTCGGGGTCGGTCAGATTGAGCGGCGGCCGATGGCGGGATTTCATGGGCGTCGGTCTCGATCACTGATCGCCAGGATAGGCGGCGAAGGGCGCAAGGCATGGACCCTAACGGCTGGATCGTAAGGCGAAAAGGCTCGAGCGCGGATTAGATCGCCGTTTGCCGACGCGGATCAAGGTGATCTGTGGATCAGCAGGACGAGGGAGCGGTCAGGTGGACGGTGGTTGCGGGCTTTGTATCGCCGCAATCCTGCACCCGTTGAATCTCGCGGTCCGACTTTTGCGGCGCTTTCATATCGACGCCGAATTGCGACAACGCCGCTGCGGCGAGCAGGGCGATCAAACCAGCCAGCATCTCGATCAAAGCTTGCATATTCATAGTATGCCAGAAACATCTTCGGGCGACAATGCGGCGAACAGATGAAGCGGCGCCATTGACCCGATTGATGCGAAAATGGAACGATCCGACCTCATCGGCGTCTGAGTGAGATCAGGAGGCCCGTCCGGCCGTCACGCGAATCAGCCATTGCGGGGGGTATGCGAGCAGACCAGTTCTATGAGGGCAGCCTGCTGGAGACGGCCACCGCAGTGTGGCGGTCCGCAAAGGCGCATCGGTTCGCCCCCTTGATGGAAAACAAGGCCTATTTCGACGCCCTGGCGTCGGCGCTGCACAAGGCCGAACGCTCCATCCTGATTCTCGGCTGGCAGTTCGATCCGCGCACGCGCCTGGACCCCGAGGGGCCATTGACCGATCGGCGCGCCGAGATCGGCCATCAGTTGAAGGCTCTGGTGCGCCAGAAGCCCGATTTGGACGTACGCCTGCTGATCTGGCGTTCGCCGTTGCTGATCGCCGCATCGCAGGGCTTCTATCCGCACAAGGCCCAGAGGTGGTTTCGGCGACGGATCGTGGAGTTTCGACTGGACGGGCCGGGCATACTGGGCGCTTGCCACCATCAGAAGGTGGTGGTGATCGACAACCAGATCGCCTTCTGCGGCGGCGGCGACATCTCGACCGACCGCTGGGACACTGAAGAGCATTTCTCGGGCGACCCGCGCCGGTGCGAGCCGACGGGCGTCATTCCGGCGCCGAGGCACGAAGTCATGTGCGTGATGGACGGCCCGGCGGCGCAGGCTCTGGGCGAACTGGCGCGTGAGCGGTGGAGGCGGGCCACCGGCGAGGTGATCGCGCCGATCACGGCTGAATGCGCGGATTCGTGGCCGGAGCGCGTGGCGCCCGCGCTGACGCAGGTGTCGGTCGGAATCTCCCGCACAGAACCTCAGGTGCGCGGCCGGCCCGAGGTTCGCGAAAACGAGGCTCTGCATCTGGAGGCCATCCGGCGGGCGCGCTCGCTCATCTATATGGAGAACCAGTACTTCACCTCGCCCCTGCTGGCGGCGGCGCTGGCCGAGCGCCTGGCCGAGCCGGACGGGCCGGAGGTGGTGTTGGTCTCGACCGGGCGCAGCCCCAGCTGGTTCGACGGCATGACCATGGATACGGCGCGGGCCGAGGTTCTGTATCGGCTGGAGCAGGCGGACCGGCATGATCGCTTCACCGCCTTCTACCCAGTGACGGACGAGGGCGAGCGGATCATCGTTCACGCCAAGATGACTATCATCGACGACAAGCTGCTGCGGATCGGGTCCAGCAATCTGAACAACCGCTCGATGGGGCTGGATACGGAGTGCGACGTTTCGGTCGAGGCTGAGACGGAAGAGCAGAGCGAGGTGATCCAGCGTTTCCGCCGTCACTCTCTCGGCCATTTCATCGGCGTGTCCGGCGACGCCTTTGCTGAGGCTGAGACGCTGCTGGGTTCAGTCGGTCAGGCGATTCAGACCTTCGGTCATGAGCGCATGAAGCCGCTGGGCGCGACCGAGCCGACGCGGGTGGAGCGGATGTTCGCCGAGTGGCAGTTCGGCGATCCGATGTCTTCCACCGACGCCTGGCGGCCGTGGAAACGGCTGAACCGCTCGCACCGCACTCGGCCTAAGTCAGAGGGCGGTCAGGCGCCGGGTTGACCCTTGGGCTGATCGATCTCGAAGTCGATGATCAGCGGCAGGTGGTCCGAAGCGGCTCGCGCCAGAGGCGATGACGGCGTGCGGGCACCGGTCACGCGGATTTCGCGGCTGACGAAGCAGTGGTCGATGCGGATGGCTGGGAAGCTGGACGGGAAGGTCTTGATCGAGGGCTTCAGCCCCAGCCGCCGCTGGGCGTCGTCCAGCCGCCGGGTCAGGGCCTGATAGGGGCGGGTGATAGAGGTGGCGTTGAAGTCGCCGGTCAGGATGGTCGGTCCGTCGCACATCGGATCACCTAGCCAGTCCCGGCCGACCAGAGCCGCGACCTGAAGCCGCTGTTCACGAGGGACCAAACCCAGGTGGGTGTTCAGGATATTGACGACCACGCCGTCGAAATCGACCGCCGACCACAGGGCGCCGCGCGGCTCCAGCCCCTTGAGGCCGGGCAGGGTGGGCAGGGCGGCGGCGCGCACCAGGCGCTCGGGGCGATGGGTCAGGATGGCGTCGCCGTAAAGTTCGGCCTCGACCTTCATGGCGGGATGGAACTGCACGCTCATGGCCAGGCGCTGGGCGATGGCGTCGGCCTGGTCGACCCAGCCGGTGCGGGCGCGGCCGACATCCAGCTCCTGCAGGCAGACGACGTCCGGCTCGTGTTCGGCGATGACGTCGGCGATGCGATGCACGTCCAGCTTGCGGTCGACGCCGACGCAGCGATGGACGTTGTAGGTCAGAAGTCTCGGCATGAATTCCTTGCCTGCGATCGCAGCGACTGTCGCGCCTCAATGCGGCGGTCGCGAGGCCCCGATAGCGATCCTGATAGCCGGACTAGATGACAACCAGCTTGTCGGGGATCTCGTTTTTGTCAGCGGGCTTGGGCGGAAAGCGTTCCGCCAGAACCTGACCGCACAGGGTGATGGCTTGTTCAAAGCCTTCGACTGGCCGGTCACGCCGCAGGGCGCCGGTCAGGGCGGCCACTGCGTCGGCCCAGACTTCGGGACTGACGCAGGAGTGGATGCCCTCGTCGGCCACGACCTCGACCTGATGATCGGCCAGAGCGGCGAAGATCAGGACGCCGGTGCGCGCCTCGGTGACGTGCAGGCCGTGCGCCAGGAACTGCTGCATGGCGGCGCGACGTACGCGCGTGCGGCGCAGGGCGGCGGGCGTCAGCAGCCTGCGCACGACCGGGATCAGCGACAACAGGAAGACGGCCAGGAAGACGCCGGCCTGCACCAGGCCATAGGCCGTCAGGGCGCGCCCGATCTCGGCCGAGGCGGCGGGGGCGTGGGCGGCCTCCCAACCTCCGCCGAAGGTCAGCCAGTCGCCGTTGAAGCCGAGCGGGATCAGGCCCAGCGGCAGCAGCAAGGCCGCCGCCGCCGCCCAACCCAGGCTGACGTCGCGATAGGACGACACCTGCCGCGCCACGACGCAGAAAATCTCGCCGGAGGTGTCCGCCTCGGCCTGGGCGATGGCTTGGGCCACCCGTGCGTGGTCGTCGTTCGTGAACTGCATCACCATCCCCCCGAGGCGCCGCCGCCGCCGAAGCCGCCGCCTCCGCCGAAACCACCGCCGCCGAAGCCGCCTCCGCCGCCGCCGCCCCAGCCTCCGCCGCCGCCCCAGCCGCCGCGATCATCGTCGTCGCGGTTGCGCAGAGCCTCGCTGGCGGCCCAGATCAGGATGGGCGACAGGCCGTCGCCGCGCCCGCGCCGCTTGCGGCCGCCCGCCGCCGCGCCGACCATGCTGAAGAAGATGAAGGCGAACACCAACAGGATGACGATGGCGGGCAGGACCGGCTTGGTCGTCGCGGTCGCCGCGCTCTTGGCCTCTTCGGCGCGCGCCTGGGCCTCGGCCGGATCGGCGGTCAGCTGGGCGATGATGGCGTCAGTCCCGGTGATGATGCCGGCGGCGTAGTCGCCCTGACGAAACGCCGGCAGGATGTCGTTGCGGATGATGAGCGAGGAATAGGCGTCGGTCAGCACGCCCTCCAGCCCATAGCCGACCTCGATCCGCACCTTGCGCTCGTTCGGCGCGACGATCAGCAGGGCGCCGCCGTCGTTTTCCTTCTGCCCGATGCCCCAGTGACGACCCAACTGATAGCCGAAGTCCTCGATCTCCTGATCCTGAAGCGAGGGCAGGGTGACGACGACCAACTGGTCGCCGGTCTGCTGCTCCAGCGTCGCCAGCTTGCCGGTCAGGGCCTGTTCCTGTTCGGGCGTCAACAGTTGTGCGTCGTCGACCACGCGGCCGGTGAGCGCCGGAAACTTGATTTCGGCGGCCAGGCCGGCGCCGGGCAGGGCGGCCAGCCATAGGACGAGGCCCAGCAACAGCGCGGGGAGCAGGCCCCGCGCCGCGCCTTCCCTCGGGGAGAGGGCGGAAGGGTTCATTTCAGGCTTACTGCGCCGCCGGGGCCGGCGCAGCCGCAGGCGGCGTCGATCCGGGCGCGGCGCCGGGCGTGGTCGCAGGCGCGCCGCCGCCGGGCTGGGCGCCCAGGTCGAAGTTCACGCTGGGCGCGGACTGACCCTCGGCCGTGGCGGTGAACAACTGCATGGGTTTGGAGCCGCCGTGCAGGGTCTTGGCCCAGATCACGTTCGGGAAGGTGCGCAGGGTGGTGTTGTAGTCGCGCACGGCCTCATTGTAGTCGCGGCGCGCCACGGCGATGCGGTTTTCGGTGCCTTCCAGCTGCGACTGCAGGGTCAGGAAGTTCTGGTTGGCCTGAAGCTGGGGATAGGCCTCGACCGTCACCAGCAGCCGCGACAGGGCGCTGGAAAGCTCGCCCTGCGCCTGCTGATACTGCTGGAAGGCGGCGGCGTCATCGAGGTTGGAGGCGTCGATGTTGACGCTGGTGGCCTTGGCGCGGGCCTCGATCACCTGGGTCAGGGTGGTGCGTTCCTGAATGGCCGCGCCCTGGACGGTGGCGACCAGGTTCGGCACCAGGTCGGCGCGGCGCTGATATTGGCTCTGAACGTCGGCCCAGGCGGCCTCGGCGCGTTCCTGCTTGGTCGGAATGGTGTTGTAGCCGCAGGCGCCCACGGCGGGGGCCAGGACGACGACAGCGGCGACGGCCGCGATGCGAGGCGAAAATCCAGCCATGAAGAAGCTCCTGCGGGCGGTCGTCAGGACCGCTGATCGCTAAAGACTATCGGGCCCGAAAGGCTCCGCTTCAAGGCTGGATTTTTGACGCAGTTCTCAGCCGTTCAGGTCTTCCGGCGCCACACCCGCCGCGCGGCAGGCGGCGGTGTAGGTGTTGGCCAGCAGACAGGCGATGGTCATGGGGCCGACGCCGCCGGGAACGGGGGTGATGCGGCCGGCGACCTCGACCGCCTCGTTGAAGTCCACGTCGCCGACCACGCGGGTCTTGCCCTCGGCCGCCTTGACCGGATCGCGCGATGGGACGCGGTTGATGCCGACGTCGATGACGGTCGCGCCGGGCTTGATCCAGTCGCCCTTGATCATTTCCGGGCGGCCGACGGCGGCCACCAGAATGTCGGCCGTGCGGCACAGGGCGGGCAGGTCGCGGGTGCGCGAGTGGGCGATGGTGACGGTGCAGCTCTCGCCCAGCAGCAGCTGCGCCATCGGTTTGCCGACGATGTTGGAGCGGCCCACGATGACAGCGTTCAGGCCCGACAGGTCGCCCAACTGATCCTTCAGCAGCATCAGGCTGCCCAGCGGAGTGCAGGGGATCATGCCCGGCAGGCCGACCGCCAGGCGTCCGGCGTTGACGACGTGGAAGCCGTCAACGTCCTTGTCCGGCGAGATGGCGTCCAGCACGGCGGCCGAATCGATGTGCTTGGGCAGGGGCAGCTGCACCAGAATGCCGTGGATGCCTGCATCGGCGTTCAGCGACGCGATCAGGGCCAGCAGTTCGTGTTGAGTCGTCTCGGCGGGCAGGCGGTGGGTGTCGGACCGCATCCCGGCCTTCAGCGTCGTCTCGCCCTTGTTGCGGACATAGAGCTGGCTGGCGGGGTCTTCGCCGACGATGACGACGGCCAGGCCCGGCTTGACGCGGTGGGCGGATTCCAGCCGTGCGGCGGCCGCTGCGACGCGCTCCACCAGGGTCTGCGAGAAGGCCTTGCCGTCGATCAGCGAGGCGCGGGCGGGTTCGACAGCCATAATTGGCTCCATCTGCCGGGAACTGGAAAGCGTTGCCGCGATTTACAGGCGCTGCGGTTCGGCGTCTATGATGACGCCAGCAAAGAGGTTTTTATGCGTTATTCCCTGCTCGCGGCGGTCAGTGCTGTCGCTCTTCTGTCCACCGGCGCCGCCTGGGCCCAATCGGCGGCTGACGCCCGGCTGGGGGATGACATCCGCGGTCGGCTGGAACACGGCGACGCCCGCACGCGCGGAAGCGACGGCTATCGCTATGACGACTACCGCGTGAACCTGCGCGCCGGTCAGCGGCTGGAGGCCCAGATGACGTCGGACGATTTCGACGCCTATCTGGAGGTCTATGCTGAAGACTCCCTGCGGCAGTCGCTGGCCAGCGACGACGACAGCGCGGGCGACCTGAACGCGCGCCTTCGGTTCACCGCGCCCGAGGCCGGGGTCTATATCGTGCGAGCCCGCACCTTCTCCGGCATCGAGACCGGCGATTATCAGCTGTCGCTGAAGGAGCGCGCCGCGCCGCGGATGCCGCGGCCGGGCCGCATCGCCGTCGGTCGCGACGAGACGGGCAGCCTGGGGGGCAACAGCGCCGAGGATGACGACGGCAAGCGTTACGACGCCTACGCCTTCCGCGCCTCGGCGGGCGAACGGGTGAAGATCGACCTGGAGTCCGACGACTTCGACAGCTTCCTGCGCGTCGGCCGCATCGTGAACGGCGCCTTCGTCCAGATGGCCGAGAACGACGACGGCGGCTCCAGCCTCAATGCGCGCCTGGTGTTCACGGCGCCGCAGGCGGGCGAGTATCTGATCCGCGTCACCTCCTATAACGGCTCGGCCGAGGGCGATTACCGCCTGTCGATGGAGCAGGGGCCGCCCGCGCCCACCGCCGCGCCGGTGACGATCGGCGAAGAGACGCGGGGCCGCTTGAATTCAGACAGCGCGACCAGCGATTCCGGCGCTCCGGCCGACCTGTACCGCTTCAGCGGTCGCGCCGGTCAGCGCGTGGCCATCACCATGAAAGCCGACGGATTCGACACCTACCTCGAACTGTTCGACGCCAACCACAACAGCCTGGCGACTGACGACGACAGCGCCGGCGACCTGAACGCCCGGCTGACCCACACCCTGGCCGAGGACGGCGATTACCTGATCGAGGCGCGCGCCTTCTCCAGCGGCGAGGGCCCCTATACGCTGAACATCGAAGAGATCGCGCCGCCGCCGCCGCCTTCGGCCATCGCATTCGGCCAGACGGTCGAGGGCGAACTGACCAACAGCGACGCCACCGATGATGACGGACGCCTGTATGACGCCTTCGTCTTCAGCGGAACCGAGGGGCAGCGCATCCAGGCCGTGATGCGGTCCGGCGATTTCGACGCCTATCTGCAGCTGAGCGAAAACGGCGAGGAGTTCAGCGAAATCGCCAGCGACGACGACGGTCTGGGTCAGGGAACGGACGCGCGTCTGATCTTCACCCTGCCGGAAACCGGCGAGTATGTGCTGCGTGCACGGTCATGGTCGCGCGACGCCAAGGGCCTTTATGCGCTGGAGCTGCAGGATCTGGGCGACGAACCTTCGCCGGGCAGCCTGCTGATCGGCTCGACGGTGCGCGGGCGGTTGAGCGAGCGGGCCAGCCTCACCGACGACGGCGTCTACTACGACGCCTATCACTTCAAGGCCAAGGCGGACGAGAAGCTGCGCTTCACCCTGATCGCCAGCAGCTTCGACGCCGTGGTCGAGGTCGGGGAGGACAAGGACGGCGACTACTTCAAGCTGGAGGAGGACGACGACAGCCTGTCGGACACCCACGCCCGCCTGAACTGGACGGCCCCGCGCGACGGTTCCTATGTGCTGCGCGCCCGTAGCTTCGGCTCCAACTCGACCGGCGACTATGTGCTGATCACGGAGCGGCAGCCCTGAGCGAACCTGACGACGCCGCCGCCTCGGCCCTGATCCTGGGCCGGAAAGACCAGCACCTGGACGTGGTGCTGGCCGGCGGCGGGCGTCACGCCCTGTCGGCGGGGTTCGACGACTGGCGTTTCGTGCACGAGGCGCTGCCGGACCTGGACCATGCACGCATTGATCTGGGCGTCGACTTCCTGGGGCGGCGGCTGAAGGCGCCTTTTCTGATCAGCGCCATGACCGGAGGCCCGGCGCGCGCCGAGGCGATCAATGCCCGCCTGGCCGAGGCGGCCCAGCACCTGGGCATCGCCCTGGCCGTCGGCTCGCAGCGCGCGGCGCTGGAAGGCGGCGCGGCGGGCGGGCTGGACTTCTCGTTGCGGCTGAAGGCGCCGGATACGCCCATCCTGGCCAATATCGGCGCGGCCCAGCTGACGCGCGGCTTCGGCCGGGACGAGGCGCGCCGGGCGCTGGATATGATCGGCGCGGACGCCCTGGTCGTTCACCTGAACCCGCTTCAAGAGGCCTGCCAGCCTGAGGGAGATCGCGACTGGTGGGGCGTGGGCGCGGCGCTTCAGGCGCTGATCCGCGACCTGGACGCGCCGGTCATCGTCAAGGAGACGGGGGCCGGGATTTCCGCTGTCACCGCTCAGCGCCTGATCGCCATGGGCGCGGCGGGGGTCGATGTCGCGGGGGCGGGCGGCGCCAACTGGGGCCTGATCGAGGGCGAGCGCGCGACCGAACCGGCGGACAAGGCGCACGCCCTGGCCTTCGCCGACTGGGGCATACCGACTGCGCGCGCCCTGGCCGAAACGCGCAACGCCTTGCCGGACGCCCTGCTGATCGGATCGGGCGGCGTGCGCGACGGAGTGGATGCGGCCAAGGCGATCCGTCTGGGCGCCGACGTCGTCGGCATGGCTTCGGGCGTCATCCAGGCGGCGACCGTCTCGACCGAGGCGGTCATCGATCAGTTCCAGCTCGCCATTCGGCAACTGCGAACTGTCTGTTTTTGCGTAAACGCTTCAAATTTAGCGGCGTTGAAACGAGTTCCATTGCTTCCTGTCAAATAAGCTGGGCATTTTCGCCCCCTGCGTTTTTGCGTCGCACCCAAGGAGATTCCCATGCGCGCCCTGTTGATGACGTCGGTCCTCGCGTCCTCCCTGATTTTGGCCGGCGCCGCCGCGGCCCAGAGCTCCATCCGGCCTGGGCAGACCGTGACCGGCAATTTCAGCAGCAAGGACGCCCGTATGGACGACGGGTCGCACTACCGCTGCTATGTGGTGCAGACCCAGGCGGGGCAGGCCTATACGGTGACCATGCAGTCTGAGGACTTTGACACCTTCCTGATGGCGGGCGCCGGCACGGATTGCGACGAGACCTCGGTGACGAACGACGACGGCCCGGACATGGGCACGGACTCGCAACTGCGTTTTGTCTCCAACGGCGGAAACTGGATCATCCGGGCCAACACTCTGAGCGAGGGGCAGACCGGCGCCTTCCGTCTCAGCGTCTCGGAAGGTCAGCGCCTGCGCCCGACCACTCAGATCGTGCCGATCTCTGTCGGTGAAAGCCGCCAGGGCCGTCTGGAGTTCAGCGACCGTCAGGCCGACGACGGCTCCTTCTACGACTGCTACGTGCTGAACGTCAGCCGCGGGGGCAATGTCTCGGTTCGCATGGATTCGGCGCAGTTCGACGCCTACCTCTCGCTGCATGAGGGGCCGCAGTGCGACGGCGACAGCCTGGCCTCCGACGATGACAGCGGCGGCGGCACCAGCGCCATGGTCACTCAGAATCTGCGTCCCGGCTCCTATTCCTTCCGCGCCAACAGCCTCAGCTCGGCGCAAGAAGGCGACTACACCGTCTCCGTCACGACGATGCGCTGACAAGGAAAAGGCCCCGGTTTCGCCGGGGCCTTTTTCAATAGAAGACGCTGTCTGATGTAGCGCGCGTTTCCGATGGCGGGTCATTGAGCGCCGACTGACGCGCCTCGCGTTCGGCGGCGTAGTCGGGCTGAGGCGCATCGAACCCGAAGCCGTAGTCGTCTCGTTCCAGCTGTGGCGCAGCCTGAGGCGGCGAGGGGCGGACGATGGTCGGCGGCGCTTCCTGTTCGGGCAAAGGCGGCAGGTCGGGCGTCAGCTCCAGCCAGGCGCTTTCGACATAGGGTTCGTCCTCGCCGGGCAGGGCGGCGAGCCGTTCGGGATCGTGCTCGTATCCGTCCCGCAACTCCCCAACAGCCATGATGGAGCCGGCCGGCAGGTCCGGTTCGACGGGCGGCACGACGTCGATGGCGACGGCCGGGCCGGACGCTCGCCCGCCATGCGCCGCCGAAGTCGAGTTCCAGGCGGCCCAGCCCGCCGCGCCCAGTCCGGTCAGGACCAGGGCGGCGGAGGCCAGAATGACGGCGCTTTTATTCATGGTCGGCGGCGTCCTGCGTTCGCTCTGGATACGAAAGCGCTCAACCGCCGTCCGGTTCAAGCCGAAGGCAGAAGATCGCCGGCGAAGGCGCGGTAGCGACCCGCGCGTACGCCTTCCGTCGCACGGGCGATGTCCGGCGCGAAATAGCGGTCTTCCGTATAGGCGCCGCAGGCCTCGCGCACGATGGCGTAGGTCTGCTCCAGTTCCGGCGACGAGGTCAGCGGACGACGGAACTCGATGCCCTGGGCGGCGGCCAGCAGTTCAATGCCGACCACGGTCGCCGTGTTGGCGGCCATGTCCAACAGGCGGCGGGCGCCGTGGGTAGCCATGGAGACGTGGTCTTCCTGGTTGGCGCTGGTCGGCACGGTGTCGATGACGCAGGGGTGGGCCACCATGCGGTTCTCGGCCACCAGGGCCGCCGCCGTCACCTGGGCGATCATGAAGCCTGAGTTCACGCCGCTGTCCTTGACCAGGAAGGCGGGCAGGTCGGTCATCTTGGGGTCGACCAGGATCGAGGTGCGACGCTCACTGATATTGCCGATTTCGCACAGGACCATGGCGATCTGATCGGCTGCATAAGCAACGGGTTCTGCGTGGAAGTTGCCGCCCGAGATGACGTCGCCGTCTTCGATGAAGACCAGCGGATTGTCGGTCACGGCGTTGGCTTCACGCTCCAGCATGGCGGCGGCGTTGCGCAGAACGTCCAGCGTCGCGCCCATGACCTGCGGCTGACAGCGCAGGGAGTAGGGATCCTGCACCTTGGCGCAGTCGTGACGATGGCTCTCGCGGATGGCGCTGCCGCTCAGCAGTTCGCGCAGGCGGCGGGCCACGTCGATCTGGCCGGGTTGGCCGCGCAGAGCGTGGATGCGCGGGTCGAACGGCGCGTCCGAGCCCAGCAGGGCGTCGATCGACAGGCCGCCCGCGGCGATGGCGGCGGCGAAGACGTCTTCGGCCGCGAACAGGCCGGTCAAGGCCAGGGCCGTCGAGCACTGGGTGCCGTTCAGCAGGGCCAGGCCTTCCTTGGGGCCCAGGACGACCGGCTTCAGCCCGGCCTTGGCCAGGGCCGACACGGCGTCCAGCGTCTGACCCTGATAGCGGGCTTCGCTGACGCCGATCAGAACGCACGACATATGGGCCAGCGGCGCCAGGTCGCCCGAGGCGCCGACCGACCCCTTGGACGGGATCAGCGGCAGGATCTCGGCGTTGACCATGCCGATCAGCGTCTCCAGCGTGTGACGACGCACGCCCGAAGCGCCCTTCGACAGGCTGGCGATCTTCAGCACCATCAGCATGCGGGTGGTGTCCGCGCTCAGCGGCTCGCCGACGCCGCAGGCATGGCTGAGCACCAGGTTCTTCTGAAGAGTTTCAAGGTCTTCCGCCGCGATGCTGGTGTTGGCCAGCAGGCCGAAGCCGGTGTTGATGCCATAGACCGTGCGGCCTTCGTCCAGGATGGCGGCGACGGTCGCCGCGCCCTTTTCGACATTGGCCCAGGCGGCGTCGGTCAGGCTGACCGTGACCGGGCCGTTCAGGGCGGCGCGAAGCTGGGCGAGGGTGAGCGGCGCGGCGCCGATTTCAATGGTGGTGGTCATAAACTTACAGGTCCAGCGAGGGCAGGTTCAGGCCATGTTCGCGCGCGGCGTCCTTGGCGATGTCGTATCCGGCGTCGGCGTGGCGCATGACGCCGGTGGCCGGGTCGTTCCACAGCACGCGCTCCAGCCGCTTGGCGGCTTCATCCGTTCCGTCGGCGACGATGACGACGCCCGAGTGCTGGCTATAGCCCATGCCGACCCCGCCGCCGTGGTGCAGCGACACCCACGACGCGCCCGACGCGGTGTTCAGCAGGGCGTTCAGCAGGGGCCAGTCGGACACGGCGTCCGAGCCGTCCATCATGGCTTCGGTCTCGCGGTTTGGGCTGGCGACGGAGCCGCTGTCCAGATGGTCGCGGCCGATGACGATGGGGGCGCTCAGTTCGCCCGAAGCCACCATCTCGTTAAACATCAGGCCGGCGCGGTGGCGGTCACCCAGACCGATCCAGCAGATGCGCGCCGGCAGGCCTTGGAAGGCGATGCGCTCGCCCGCCATGTCCAGCCAGCGGTGCAGGCCGGCGTTGTCCGGGAACAGCTTCTTCATCGCCTCATCCGTCTTGCGGATGTCCTCGGGATCGCCCGACAGGGCGGCCCAGCGGAACGGGCCGATGCCGCGGCAGAACAGCGGGCGGATATAGGCGGGCACGAAGCCGGGGAAGTCGAAGGCGTTCTCGACGCCCTCGTCAAAGGCGACCTGGCGGATGTTGTTGCCGTAGTCGGTCGTGGGGACGCCCATCTTCTGGAAGTCCAGCATGGCCCTGACGTGTGTGGCCATCGACGCGCGGGCGGCGGTCTCGACGGCCGCCGGGTCGCTGACGCGCTTTTCTTCCCACTCGGCGACGGTCCAGCCCGAGGGCAGGTAGCCGTTGACCGGGTCGTGGGCGCTGGTCTGATCCGTCACCAGATCGGGGCGGACGCCGCGCTTGACCATTTCAGGCAGAAGATCAGCCGCATTGCCCAACAGGCCGATCGACAAGGGTTTCTTGTCCTTGAACGATTGCTCCAGCAGGGCCAGCGCCTCGTCCAGCGTCTCGGCCATGACGTCGACGTAACGGGTGCGCAGGCGGAACTCGATGCGGCTGCGCTGGCACTCGATGGTGATGCACGACGCGCCGGCCATGGTCGCGGCCAGGGGTTGGGCGCCGCCCATGCCGCCCAGGCCCGCGGTCAGGATCCACTTGCCCGCCCAGTCGCCGCCGTAGTGCTGGCGACCCGCCTCCATGAAGGTCTCATAGGTGCCCTGAACGATGCCTTGGGTGCCGATGTAGATCCACGAGCCGGCGGTCATCTGGCCGTACATGGCCAGGCCCTTCTTATCGAGCTCGTTGAAGTGGTCCCAGGTCGCCCATTTGGGCACCAGGTTGGAGTTGGCGATCAGCACGCGCGGAGCGTCGACATGGGTGCGGAACACGCCGACCGGCTTGCCCGACTGGACCATCAGGGTCTCGTCGGCTTCCAGCTTCTGCAACTGATCCACGATGGTGTCGAAGGCCTGCCAGTTGCGCGCGGCCTTGCCGATGCCGCCATAGACGACCAGGTCTTCGGGACGTTCGGCCACCTCGGGGTCGAGGTTGTTCATCAGCATGCGCATGGCGGCTTCGGCCGCCCAGGTCTTTGCGGTCTTTTCCGGCCCACGCGGGCTACGAATGATACGGGTATTGGGCGTGGCCATCGAATCCTCCATGCGGCGTCAGCCGCCGTCGTGTGTTGGTCGTACTGTTATGTCTAGACAATATCGCGTGCAAGAGGCATTTTCGTTTCATGGATCAGGAGCCGCTTCATCGTCGCATCGCGGGCGACATCGAACGCCGCATCGCCTCGGGCGAGTGGCGGCCGGGGTTCCGCATCCCGACCGAGGCGGAACTGACGGCGGAATACGGCTGCGCGCGCATGACGGTGTCGCGCGCCATGTCCGACCTGGCGGCGCGCGGGCTGGTGGTGCGACGTCGCCGCGCGGGGACAGTGGTGGCCCACCCGCCGCTGCATTCCTCGGCCCTGGTGTCCATCCCTGACATTCAAGGCGAGATCGAGAGCCGGGGCCTGGCCTATTCTCATCGCCTGCTGGGCCGAATCGTCCGCCCGGCGAGCGGGGAGGAGGACGGGCTGGGCGAGCGGGTGATCGAACTGCAGACCCTGCACCTGGCCGATGGCCTGCCGTTTGTCTTTGAGCGCCGCCTGATCTCCCTGTCCGCCGCGCCCGAGGCGGAAGCCGCCGACTTCACGACGCAGCCGCCGGGCGGCTGGCTGCTGGCCCACATGCCCTGGACCGAGGCCGAGCATCGCATCTCGGCCGTCGGCGCCGATCGCGAGACGGCGGCGGGCCTGGGTCTGGCCGACGGCGCGCCCTGCCTGCGGTTGGAGCGCCGCACCTGGCGCGACGGCCAGGGCGTGACATGGGCCTCACAGATTTTCCCCGGCGCGGCCTATGATCTGGTCGCGCGCTTTTCTCCGACCAAAGGATGACGCCTATGAGCCAACCGTCTGAAGCCCTGGGGTGGCGTTCTGTCGGCGATCTGGTGGGGCGTCATCCCGACGCCCGCGTCGCCCTGATCGGCGCGCCATTGAACGAGCGGTCGTTGACGCCGGGCCGCTGTGACCTGGGGCCGAAGGTGCTGCGTGGGGTTCTGCCGCGTCTGTCGACCTATGACGTCGAGACGGGTCTGGAGCTAGATATCAAGGTCCACGACGCCGGGGACGTGGCGTTGAAGGCCGTCTCGCCTTTCGACGCCTTTGAGCCGGTGCGTGACGCGGTGGCGGCGCAGGCCCATCGCGACCTGACCATCTTGGTCGGCGGCAACAACGCCATCACCCGGCCGGGCGTTCATGCCCTGGGGCTGGACCGCGTCGGCGTCTTGACGCTGGACGCGCATTTCGACCTGCGCGACACGGACCAGGGCCTGACCAACGGCAATCCGATCCAGGCGCTGCTGGATGACGGCATGGACGGGCGTCGGATCAGCCAGGTCGGCCTCGCACCCTTCGCCAACACCCGTCGCGCTCATGAAAAGGCCGAAGCCGCAGGGATCAGCGTTCGCACCGCCCGCGAGTGCCGCCAGCGCGGTCTGGTCAATGTCGTGGTCGAGGAGCTGGAGCGCCTGTCGTCCCTGTGCGAGGTCGTCTACGTCGATTTCGACATCGACGTGATCGACCGCAGCCAGTGGCCCGCCAGCCCCGGCGCGCGGCCGGGCGGGGTGTCGGTACATGACTTCTTCGACGCCGCCCGCGCCATCGGCGCCCATGCCAAGGTGCGCGCCGTCGACCTGACAGAATACGACCCGTCGCTGGAAATCGGCGACCTCGGCTCCCTGACGGCGGGGCGCTGGTTCTGTGAAATTCTGGCTGGAGTCGCCGCGCGATGATCGACGCCGATCTGCTGATCACCGACTGCCACGTCGCCGCCATGACCGAAGGCGGCGAGCCCTATGGCGCGATTGAGGACGCCGCCATCCTGATCAAGGATGGGCGCATCGCCTGGGTCGGGCCGCGCGCCGACCTGCCTGTGCACAAGGCTGTGGAAACCGACAGTCTGGGCGGGCGCTGGGTCACGCCGGGACTGGTGGACTGCCACACTCATCTGGTCTTCGGCGGCGATCGCTCTGGCGAGTTCGAGCGGCGGCTGGAGGGCGCGACCTATGAAGAGATCGCCCGCGCCGGCGGCGGCATCGTCTCGTCCGTGCGCGCCACGCGCGAGGAGAGCGAGGATCAGCTCTACGCCTCGGCTCTGGCGCGGCTGGAGGGGCTGAAGGCCACCGGCGTCACCACGGTCGAGATCAAGTCTGGATACGGCCTGGATCACGACAGCGAACTGAAGATGCTGCGCGTCGCCCGTCGCATTGGGCGCGAGGCCGGGGTGCGGGTGCGCACCTCCTATCTGGGCCTGCACGCCGTCCCGCCGGAGCATAAGGCCGATCGCGCCGTCTATGTGGACAAGGCTGTGGACGAAATCCTGCCCGCAGCCCACGCCGAAGGTCTGGTCGACGCGGTCGACGCCTATTGCGAACCCATCGCCTTCTCGGTGGAGGAGGTCAGCCGCCTGTTCGACAAGGCCGAGGAATTGGGTTTGCCGGTCAAGCTGCACGCGGACCAACTGTCGGATGGCGGCGGCGCGGCGCTGGCCGCCCGCTATCAGGCGCTGTCGGCCGACCATATCGAGCACACGACCGAGGCGGGCGTGAAGGCGATGGCCGAGGCGGGCGTGGTGGCGGTGCTGCTGCCGGGCGCCTTCTTGATGCTGCGCGAGACGCAGGCGCCGCCGATCGCCCTGTTGCGCCAGCACGGCGCGCGCATGGCGGTGGCGACGGACTGCAACCCCGGCACCTCGCCGGTCGCCTCCATGACGGCGGCGATCAACCTGGCCTGCGTCCAGTTCCGCCTGACGCCGGAAGAGGCTCTGGTGGGCGCCACGCGGAACGCGGCCCGCGCGCTGGGGCTGCAGGACGAGATCGGCACGCTTGAGGCGGGCAAGACCGCCGATCTGGCCGTCTGGGACATCAGCCGCCCGGCGGAGCTGGCCTATTGGCTGGGCAAGCCGCTGCTGCATCGCCGCTATCTGGCGGGACGCGCGGCCTAGGATTAGCGTCGCTCCCTCAAGCGGGAGGGAGCGCGCATGGCGCAGACGGAAACGGACGTCGTCATCCTGGGCGGCGGGCACAACGGATTGGTCTGCGCCTTCTATCTGGCGCGGGCCGGTCTGAAGGTGACGGTGCTGGAACGGCGCGGCGTCGTCGGCGGTGCGGCGGTGACGGAGGAATTCCATCCCGGTTTTCGCAACTCGACCGCCAGCTACACTGTCAGCTTGCTGAACCCGCGCGTCATCGCCGACCTGGAGTTGCCCCGCCATGGCTTGCGGGTGGTGGAGCGTCGCGCGGCGAACTTCCTGCCTTTTGACGACGGACGCTATCTGCTGACCGGCGAGGGACGGACTCAGGCCGAGGTCGCCAAGTTCTCGGTGCGCGATTCTGAGCGTCTGCCCGATTATGAGGCGCGGCTGGAGACGGTCGCCGCCATCCTACGCGACCTGATCCTGACCACCCCGCCGAACGTTGTCGAGGGTGGTTGGCTGGCCGCCCTGCCGGAGATGCTGAAGGCGGCGTCTCTGGGGCGGCGAATCTCGGGCCTGGGTCTGGCGGCGCAACGCGACCTGCTGGACCTGTTCGCCAAGTCGGCGGGCGACTGGCTGGACGGCTGGTTCGAGAGCGATCCGATCAAGGCCCTGTTCGGTTTCGACAGCGTCGTCGGCAACTACGCCAGTCCCTATACGCCCGGTTCGGCCTATGTCCTGCTGCACCACGTCTTTGGCGAGGTGAACGGCAAGAAGGGCGCCTGGGGCCATGCCATCGGCGGCATGGGCGCCATCACGCAGGCCATGGCCGCCGCCTGCGCCGAGCAGGGCGTCGACATCCGGTTGGACGCGCCGGTCGCCGAGGTGCTGACGGAAAAGGGCAGGGCGGTCGGCGCCGTGACCGAGGCAGGCGACGCAGTCCGCGCCCGGGCCGTGGTCTCCAACCTGCACCCGCGTCTGCTGTTCGACCGGCTGGTCGATCCGGCCGTGGTTCCGGCGGACTTCACCGAGCGGATGAGCCGCTACTCCTCCGGCTCGGGCACCTTCCGCATGAATGTGGCCCTGTCCGAACTGCCGCGCTTCACCGCTTTGCCGGGGGCGGGCGATCACCTGACGGCGGGCATCATCATCGCCCCGACGCTGGCCTATATGGACCGCGCCCACGCCGAGGCGCGGCTGAACGGCTGGTCGTCCAAGCCGATCGTTGAGATGCTGATCCCCTCGACCCTGGACGACAGTCTGGCGCCGGGGGGACAACACGTCGCCAGCCTGTTCTGCCAGCACGTTTCACCGGATCTGGCGGACGCGCATCGCGATACGGTGGCTGACCTGATGATCGAGACGGTCGAGGCTCATGCGCCGGGATTCAAGGCCTCCGTTGTCGGGCGGCTGGCGCTGGGACCGCGCGATCTGGAGCGGCGCTTCGGCCTGATCGGGGGCGATATCTTCCATGGGCGACTGACGCTGGATCAGTTGTTCAGCGCGCGGCCGGTGCTGGGCCACGCCGATCATCGGATGCCCGTGCCTGGGCTCTATCTGTGCGGATCGGGCGCTCATCCGGGGGGCGGAGTGACGGGGGCTCCGGGACATAATGCGGCGCGGGCAGTGTTGAAGGATTTCGGCAGGCGTTGAGGCTTGTCGCGTCCAGGTTGTTTGCGATAATGTAAGGTTGTGCTTCTTCTGAAATTCAACCTAATATTGTTCTCTCAGGGGTGGGAGAACAATCCATGGATGTCGAAGCGTTCATCACGCGCTGGAGCGGCGCGACGATCAGCGAGCGTTCGCACTACCAGACATTCATCAGCCAGTTGTGCGCCCTGATCGGAGCGCCGGCCCCGGATCAGGAGATCGCTGGAGATCGCGGCTACTGCTTCGAGCGGCGGGTGGAGTTCCGCTTTCACGACGGCGGCGCGCACCGGGGATTCATCGACTGCTATCGGCGCGGCGCCTTCGTGCTGGAGGCCAAGCAGTCGCAGAAGCGGGCGCCCGGCGGCGAATTGGACCCGCAGCGGCATCTGGCCCTGTTCAACGGGCGCGGGCGCAAACCGCCGAAGGGCGACGCGGGCGCGATCGAGCGGCTGATGCTGGACGCCAAGCGTCAGGCCGAGACCTACGCAAAGGCGCTGGACGAATGGCCGCCCTTCATCGTCGTCGTGGACGTTGGGCGCTCCATCCACCTGTGGGCGGACTTTGACCGACAGGGGAAGGGCTATGTGCCGTTTCCCGATCTGGCGCGCTGCCGCATCTCCATGGACGACTTGCGTGATCCGACGGTGCGGGAGCGTCTGCGCCGGGTGTGGGAAGAGCCGATGAGTCTGGACCCGGCGAACCATGTGGCGGCCGTGACCAGCGACATCGCCGAGCGGCTGGCCTGGTTGGTGCGCTCGATCCGCAAGCGGGCGCCGACCGATTCCAGCGGTTGCGTCGATGTCGTGACGCGGGCGGCATGGGACAAGCGCACTTCGCTGTTCGTCATGCAGTGCATTTTCGCCATGTTCGCCGACAGCGTGGGACTGATCGACGACCGGGGATTTCTGCGCCTGCTGGAAAGCTATCGCGGAATGGCGGATCGCTTTCATGTCAGCGCGGCGGACTTCTTTCGCCGCATGGACAGCGGCGGACATTGCTCAGCGGTTCGCCAGGATCTGCGCCGTTTTAACGGGGGCCTGTTCAAGGAAGAGGCGGCCGTGCCGGTGACGGAGGCGGAGCTGGAGGCTCTGATCGCCGCCGCCCAGCGCGACTGGGCTTCGGTCGAGCCGGCGATTTTCGGCGCCTTGCTGGAACAGGCGCTGGACCCGACGGAGCGCGGCGAGCTGGGCGCTCACTATACGCCAAAGGCCTATGTGCGGCGACTGGTCGAGGCGACGATCATGGAGCCGCTGCGCGCCGAGTGGGAGGCGGTCGCGGGGCTGGCGGTCGGCCATTACGCCAGCGGCGACGTCGTGCGGGCGCGCCGCGCCATGCGCGAATTCCACCATGCGCTGTGCACGACACGGGTGCTGGATCCCGCCTGCGGCACCGGCAACTTCCTCTATGTGGCCATGGACATGATGAAGGATCTCGAGAGCGAGGTTCTGACCGCCCTGACCGATCTGGGGGACGCCCAAACGGCGCTCGGCCTGGAGGGGCATACCGTCAGCCCTGAACAGTTCTGGGGGTTGGAGAAGAATGTCCACGCTGTCTGGATCGCCGAGATGGTGATGTGGATCGGCTATCTGCAATGGCACTTCAGAAACGCCGGCGACGCCAAGCCGACCGAACCGATCCTGCGAAACTTCAACTGCATCAAGCATATGGACGCGCTGCTGACGTGGACGCGCGAAGAACTGGTGCGCGACGAACAGGGGCGGCCGCTTACCCACGCGCGGGTATTGAGCCGAGGCGGCGGTCTCTCGGCGGTTGTGGCGCACGAGGAGAGAGAAGTTACGCGATATATTGATCCGCGCCCTACGGTCTGGCCGACGGCGCACTTCATCATCGGCAATCCGCCCTTCATCGGGGGCAAGGACGTGCGCGGCGAACTGGGCGACGGCTATGTCGACGCCCTGTGGCGGGTGCGGCAGGGGCGGTTCCGCTCGGCGGACCTGGTCACAGCCTGGTGGGACCGTGCGGCGGAGATCCTGACGGCTAAGAACAGCACGCTGAGACGGTTCGGCTTCATCACCACTAACTCGATCACCCAGACCTTTTCCCGGCGCGTGCTGGAGCATCATCTGAACGGCGCGCCGTCGATGCGTCTGACCTTCGCCATCCCAGACCATCCGTGGATCAAGGGCTCCGACCGCGCCGACGTGCGCATCGCCATGACCGTGGCTGAGCGCGGCGAGCCGAATGGTCAGGGCCGCCTGCTGACGGTGGTCGATGAGTCGATGGGCGAAGGCGAGACGCCGGAGATCCTCTTTTGCGAACAGCGCGGCGATATCGGGCCGGGCCTGAGCATCGGTCTTCCCATCACCGAGGCGCAGCCGCTCAAGGCCAATGCCCTGCTGTGCTCGCCGGGGGTGAAGCTGCATGGTGCGGGCTTCATGGTGTCGCCGGAACGGGCGGAGCAGTTGCTGGCGGCGTCCAATGACGAGGCGGAAAATCCGATCCGCGCGTACCGCAACGGACGCGATCTGGCGTCACGACCGCGCGGCGTGAAGGTGATCGACCTGTTCGGCTGGAGCGAGGAAGAGGCGCGTCGCAGTCACCCCGCCGTCTTCCAGCATCTGTTGGAGGCGGTGAAGCCCGAGCGTGACCGCAACAATCGCGCCGCCTATCGCGACAACTGGTGGATGTTCGGCGAGCCGCGCAGCGAGTTCCGCCCGGCGTTGGAGGGGCTGTCCCGCTATATCGCCACGGTGGAGACGGCCAAGCACCGGTGGTTCCGTTTTCTGGACGCGGACATCCTGCCGGACAACGCCCTGATCGCCGTCGCCTCGGACAATCCGCGCATCCTGGGCGTGCTGTCGTCGCATGTGCATGGGGTTTGGGCCCTGGCGCGCGGCGGGCGGCTGGAGGATCGGCCCGTCTATAACAAGAAGGCCTGCTTCGACGCCTTTCCCTTTCCGGATCTGAACAGCGCCGCAGGAGAGGAGATCGGCGTTCTGGCCGAAGAGATCGATGACCGTCGCCGTCAGGTTCTTAGCCAGCACGAGGATCTGACGATGACCGGGCTCTACAATGTCCGGCGTCGCCTTCAGGAAGGCGGCGAACTGACCGGGAACGAACGCGATCTCTATGATCGTGGTCAGATCGGCTTGCTGCATCATCTGCACGAGCGGCTGGATCAGCAGGTCGCGTCGGCTTACGGCTGGCGCGACGGCATGACGGATCAAGCGACGCTCAGCGCCCTGCTGGAACTGAACCGTGCGCGGCGAGTGCAGGAGGAGAAGGGCGAGATCCGTTTCCTGCGACCGAGCTATCAAGCGGGACGGATCAAGTCGTCCGCACGCGCCGTGCAGATCGAGGCGCCGTTGGACAGGATGAGAACACGAGCGCCATTGCCTGATGCGCCTGCGGTCCTGGCGGGCGTGTTGCTGGAAGAGCTGCGTCGCGAAGGGCGGCCGCTGCAGCCGCTGGAGCTGGCGCGTCGCTTCGACGGGCGGATCGGTCGCCGCAAGACGGACCGGATCGAACAGACCTTGGCGGTTCTGGCGGTGGCGGGGTCGGTCCAGCACACGGACGAGGGCTGGTTCTCGCCGCGACGACACTGATTTGGCCTAGCCGTGGGACGCGGCGATCATTAAGTCGTCTAAGGGCGGTTCCGGCGGGACCGCCCTTTGCTTTACCGAAGAATTCCAGCCTCGATCGGCGGCGCTTTCGCGCGACGCCCTCGGGGAAACGAGATGACCATGCTTGAGAAGACGTTCGAACCCAAGGCCGCCGAGCCGCGCATCTACGCCCAGTGGGAGGACAGCGGCCTGTTCGCCCCGCGCGCGGCCAAGCCGACTGACGGCGCCGCCGACGCCTATTCGATCGTCATTCCGCCGCCGAACGTAACGGGCAGCCTGCACATCGGCCACGCCCTGAACAACACGCTTCAGGACATCCTGGCCCGCTATCACCGCATGAAGGGCAAGGCCGTCCTGTGGCTGCCGGGCACCGACCACGCGGGCATCGCCACCCAGATGGTCGTCGAGCGCAAGCTGGCCGCCGAGGGCAACATCGGCCGCCGCGACATGGGCCGCGACGCCTTCATCGAGAAGGTGTGGGAGTGGAAGGCCGAGTCCGGCGGGACCATCGTGCGCCAACTGCGCCGTCTGGGTTCGTCCTGCGACTGGTCGCGCGAGCGCTTCACCCTGGACGAGGGGCTGAACGCCGCCGTCCGCAAGGTCTTCGTGCAACTGCACAAGGACGGCCTGATCTATCGCGACAAGCGGCTGGTGAACTGGGATCCGCATTTCCAGACCGCCATCAGCGACCTTGAGGTCGAGCAGAAGGAGGTCGACGGCGCCTATTGGCACTTCGCCTATCCGCTGGCCGACGGCGTGACCTATCAGCATCCGATCGCCTTTGATGATGCCGGCAAGGCGACCGAGTTCGAGACGCGCGACTTCATCGTTGTCGCCACGACGCGGCCCGAGACCATGCTGGGCGACACCGGCGTGGCGGTTCACCCGGAGGATGAGCGCTATACGGGTCTGGTCGGCAAGTTCGTGACCCTGCCGATCACCGGCCGCCGCGTGCCGATCGTCGCTGACGACTATGCCGATCCGACCAAGGGTTCGGGCGCGGTCAAAATCACGCCTGCCCATGATTTCAACGATTTCGGCGTCGGAAAGCGTGCAGGACTTGAAGCGCTGAACGTCATGGACGCCTTCGGCCGCATCACCGCCGCCGACACGCCCGACGTGCCCGCGGAATACGAGGGCATGGACCGCTTCGCCGCGCGCAAGGCCATCGTCGCCCGCGCCGAGGAAGAGGGCTGGCTGCGCGAGATCGAGAAGACCAAGCACATGGTCCCGCACGGCGACCGTTCGGGCGTCGTCATCGAGCCGTGGATGACGGATCAGTGGTACGTCGACGCCAAGGTCATGGCCCAGCCCGCCCTGAAGGCGGTCGAGGACGGCGCCACCGTCTTCGAGCCGAAGTCCTACGAGAAGATCTACTTCGAATGGCTGCGCAACATCGAACCCTGGTGCATTTCGCGCCAACTGTGGTGGGGCCATCGCATCCCGGCCTGGTACGGCCCGAACGGCGAGATCTACGTCGCCGAGACGGAAGAGGACGCTCGCGAACAGGCGATGTCGGACTATGATTCCGAGGTCGTGCTGACCCAGGACGAGGACGTTCTGGACACCTGGTTCAGCTCGGCCCTGTGGCCCTTCTCGACCATGGGCTGGCCGGAAAAGACCGAGGATCTGGAGCGCTTCTATCCGACCAGCGATCTGGTCACAGCGGCGGACATCATCTTCTTCTGGGTCGCCCGGATGATGATGATGGGCATCCACTTCATGGACGGCGAAGTCCCCTTCAAGCGGGTCATCATCAACGGTCTGGTCCGCGACGAGAAGGGCCAGAAGATGTCGAAATCCAAGGGCAACGTCATCGACCCCCTGGGCATCATCGACGAACTGGGCGCGGATCCCTTGCGCTTCACCATGGCGATCCTGTCGGGCACGCGCGACATCAAGCTGTCGAAACAGCGCATTGAAGGTTATCGCAATTTCGGCACCAAGCTGTGGAACGCCGCACGCTTCAGCCAGATGAACGAGGCGCGCCGCGTCGAGGGCTTCGACCCCGCTGGCGTGCAGCAGACGATCAACCGTTGGATCCGCGGCGAACTGACCAAGGCCGAGCGCCAGGTGTCGGACGCCATCGAGGGCGGCCGTTTCGACGATGCGGCGGGCGCCCTGTACCGCTTCATCTGGAACGTCTTCTGCGACTGGTATCTGGAACTGGCCAAGCCGGTGTTCAACGGCGCCGACGAAGCCGCCAAGGCCGAGACCCGCGCCATGACGGCCTGGACGATCGACCAGACGCTGAAGCTGCTGCACCCGGTCATGCCCTACATCACCGAGGAGCTGTGGGCCGAACTGGGCAGGGAAGGCCCTGCTCGCGACGGCCTGCTGATGGGCGAGGCCTGGCCGGTGCTGCCGGACGCCTTTGTCGATGTCGGCGCTGAGGCCGAGATCGGCTGGCTGGTCGATCTGATTGGTGAAATCCGCGCCTTGCGGGCCGAGATGAACGTGCCGCCGTCGGCCAAGCCGCCGCTGGCCTTCGTTGCGCCGGACGCAGCCACGGCTGAGCGCATCGCGCGCCACCGCGATTTGATCCTGACGCTGGGCCGCGTGTCCGAGGTCGCCGTGGCCGAGGCCGCGCCGGCCGGGGCTGTGACCTTCGTCTCAGGCGGGGCGACGGTCGCCCTGTCGCTGGCCGGAATCATCGACCTGGCCGCCGAGCGCGCGCGTCTGGAGAAGGAGATCGCCGTTTTCGACAGCGACATCGGCCATGTGAACAAGAAGCTGGGCAACCCCAACTTCGTCGCCCGCGCGGCCGCCGAGGTGGTCGAGGAACAGCGCGCCAAGCTGGCCGAGGCCGAAGAGGGCAAGGCCAGGCTGCAGGCTGCTCTCGCCCGTCTGGACGCCATGGTTTGAGCCGGCTCCGGCTGGATCAGCTCCTGGTCGCGCGCGGCCTGGCCGAAAGCCGGGCCAAGGCCAAGGCGGCGATCGAGGCGGGCGGCGTCACCGTGGACGGCGCGCCTGCCAGGGCGGCGTCTCAGACCGTTAATGAAGACGCGGTCGTCACCTATGTCGACGCCTTTCGCTGGGTGGGACGCGGCGCCTTGAAGCTGGAACGGGCGCTGGATCTGTGGCCTGTGGCGGTCGATGGACGCGTCGTGCTGGATGTCGGCGCCTCGACGGGCGGATTCACCGAGGTCTGCCTGGATCGCGGCGCGGCGCAGGTGTTCGCTGTGGATGTGGGCACGGGGCAACTTCACCCGAAGGTTGCGGCCGATCCGCGCGTGGCGAACCTGGAGAAGACCGATGCTCGCGATCTGACGCCTGACGTCATCACCGAGGCGCCGTCCCTGATTGTTTGCGACGTCAGCTTCATCAGCCTGTCGAAGGTGCTGCCGACGGCGCTCGATCTGGCGACGCCGGGGGCGGACCTGATCACCCTGGTCAAGCCGCAGTTCGAGGCGGACGGCCCCAAGGCGGTCGGCAAGAAGGGCGTGGTCAAGGATCCGGCGGCGCACGCCGCCGCTGTGGCCAAGGTGCGCGACTGGCTGGACGAGAGCGGCTGGGCCGTGCGCGAGGTCGCCGACAGCCCGATCACGGGCGGCGACGGCAACGTCGAGTTTTTGCTCTGGGCGCAGAAAGCCTGAGCTCAAACGATTTGAGGGCCGCCGGATATCCGGCGGCCCTCTTCACATCGTCGATTGACAGGGGGGCTGAAACTTAATCGACGACGCGATAGCGGCCCGATTGGTCACGGCAGGAGCGGACATAGCGCGTCTCCATGCGACCGTCGGGAAGACGGATGTTGCTTTCGGCCAGGCGGCATTCGTCGCCGTAGCCCTGATAGCCGCTGGGCTGGGGGCTGAAGCCCGGATCGATGGCTTGCGGATAGTCGCGGTAGTAGTCGTAGCCGTCGCGGCGATCGTCATAGCGGCGATCGTAGCTGCGGTTGTCGTAGCCGTAGGCGGGCGGGACGTAGGTTCCGGAATAGCCGGAGTTCGAATAGCGCGTGTCGCGGCGATAGTTGCTGTCGCAGGCGGCCGAGCTGTTGCCCACGCCCGCGCCGATCGCGGCGCCCAGGACGCCGCCCAGGGCGCTGCCTTCGGTGCGGCGGCCGCGTGCGGCCAGTTGAGAGCCTGCGACGGCGCCGATGGCCGCGCCCAGCAGGCCGCCGGTCGTGGCGCGTTGGCGTTGATCACGCGCGCAGGGATCGTAGTAGGTGCCCTGGCTGTAGCCGCCGTTCCCGTAGCCATAGGCGGGCGGATAGTCGTAGCCGTAGCTCTGGGCCGAAGCGACGCCGGGCAGGGCGACAGCGGAGGCGCAGGCCAGGACGGCGATGGCGGCGGCCGAGGCTTTTTTCGAGATGAGAGCGATCATCGTTTTTGTTCCTTCGACGGATGCCGCACCTGAACGGATCAGGCCGCCGTCTGTTGCAGCCATTGATAGGGTCGCGAAGCTGAACGGCTTTTGATCGCGTCGTTCATCTTCGTTCATGTTTCGATTTTTGCGCGGAAACCGCTAGAAGCCGCGCATGACGCAGACGCTGACCATCGCCCGCATGGGCCATCAGGGCGACGGGATCGCCGACACCGCCAACGGCTCGGTCTTCGTGCCGGGCGCCCTGCCGGGCGAGGTGATCGCCGCTGAGGTCAAGGACGGACGGGCCGAGCGGTTCGATCTGATCGAGGCGAGCCCCGACCGCCGGCCGATCCATTCGCGGACCTATGCCGAATGCGGGGTCGCGCCGTTGCAGCACTGGGCCGATGAGCCCTATCTGGCCTGGAAGCGCGAGGTGGTGATCCAGACCCTGGCGCGTGAGGGGCTGGAGACCGAGGTCGAGGCGACCGTGGCGACGCCGCTGGCCAGTCGTCGCCGCCTGGCGCTGCATGCGCGGGAGGGCGCGGACGGCCGCGTCATGCTGGGTTTCAAGGCGCGCAAGTCGTGGCGGGTGGTCGAACTGACGGACTGCCCGCTGTCGGACCCGCATCTGACGGCGGCTCTGCCCGCCCTGGCCAAGGTGGCGGCGCCCTTCTTGGGGCATCCGAAATCGGCGCCGACCCTGCACGTCACCCTGACCGACACCGGTCTGGACGTCGATGTGACCGGGGTCGAGAAGCGTTCGGGCGGCCTGAATGGAGACCAGTTGGCGCTGGCCATTGCGGCGGCCGCCGAGGCCGATCTGGCGCGTCTCAGCCTGGATGGCGATACGCTGGTCATGGCGCGTCAGCCGCGCGTGCGGTTCGGGCGCGCGTCCGTGCCCTTGGCGGCGGGCGGTTTCCTGCAGGCGTCGCCCGCCGCTGAGGCCGCCATGGTCGAACGCGCGGTCGAGGCGGTGAGGGGGGCCAAGAAGGTGGCGGACCTGTTCTGCGGGGCGGGGACGTTCACCTTCCCTCTGGCCGAGATCGCCAGCGTGACAGCCGCCGATTCCGCCGCCGCCTCCATCGCCGCCCTGAAGGCGGGTCTGAGTACCGCTCAGGGCCTGAAGGGGATCGAAGCCCAGGCGCGAGATTTGTTCCGCCGTCCGCTGTCGCCCTATGACCTGAAGGGCTGCGACGCCGTCGTCCTGGACCCGCCGCGTGCGGGCGCTCTGGAACAGACGCAGCAACTGCCGGGGACCAAGGCGTCGGTCGTCGTCGGGGTGTCCTGCAATCCCCAGACCTTCGCCCGCGACGCGCGGGTGCTGGTCGACGCCGGTTTCCGACTGGAGAAGGTCACGCCGATCGACCAGTTCATCTGGTCGACGCACATTGAACTGGTTGGCGTCTTCCGGCGCTAGGCGAGATCAGGTCGAACCGATCACGGACGGGCGAGAGCTTCGGCCATTCGGGACGTGAAGTCGGGTTGGCTGTGCACGTCGTTGTGGCCCGCCTCGGCGAAGACCAGGTGGTCGACAGATCGTCCCTTTGCCGTCAGCGCCTGGGCCAGGCGGCGGCTCAGGACGGGAGGCAGCACCGTGTCGCGCCCGGCCTCAAGCACGATGATCCGGCCGGGATAGTCGGCGAGGGTCGAAGGAATATCGACTTCGGCCAGGGGCGGGGCCAGGCGCACGCGGATCAGAAACCGCTTCCAGCCCAGGGCCTCCTGCATGACGGCGTTGGCTGACGGCGTCGTCGTTTCCAGCACCAGAACGTCGGCCTTGGCGTTCACCGCCCCCTCTGCGCAGACGGTTCCGCCGAGGGAGTGCCCCCACAGGATGAGCCGCCGTTCCTCCTGATCGGCTATCGCACGTGCACGAGCGGCCATGGCGGCGACAGCCGCCTTCATGCTGGCGATGTCGGACGCGCCGGTCGATGCGCCGTAGCCGGGATAGTCGAACAGCAGGACGTCGCCGAAAGCCGCGAGTTGTCCGCCCACCAGTCCGCCATAGGCCGATTGCCGGAACATGTTGCCGCCGCAGAACAGGATCAGCGGCGCCTGATCGTCCTTCGTGGAGGACAGTCGGGTCGTGGCCAACTGGCCGCCGGCATAGGGCAGTGTCAGGGTCTGCGCCGACCGCGGCATAGCGGGGCCGGGGGTGAGCTCGATCTTCTCGGCTGCGATACGCGCATCGGGGTAGAGGAAGGCGTTCTCCGGCACGTTGACGGAACAGCCGCCGACGCTGATGGCCGCGGCTGCGACGATGATCATCCGGGTTCCGTGCATGGTTCTCACCTTGCCTGCTGAACGGTCATCCTAGGCTCAGGACCCATTGAATTGCGGCGTGCGATCTGATTCAGGCTCCTGAGGAGTCTGGATTATGAGCGATCTTTATTGGCTGACGGACGAGCAGATGGCTCGGCTGGAGCCCTATTTCCCTAAGAGCCACGGCAAACCTCGGGTGGATGATAGACGGGTGTTGAGCGGGATCATCTTCGTCAACCGCAACGGCCTGCGCTGGCGCGATGCGCCGCCAGCCTACGGGCCTCACAAGACGCTCTACAATCGCTGGAAGCGGTGGAGCGAGGCTGGCGTCTTCGTTCGGATGATGGAGGGCCTGTCTGGCGCACAGGCCGAGCGCCGGACCGTCATGATCGATGCCACCTATCTAAAGGCGCACCGTACGGCTTCGAGCCTGCGGGTAAAAAAGGGGGCCTCGGGCGACTGATCGGACGGACCAAAGGCGGGATGAATACCAAGCTGCACGCCGTCACCGATGCGAATGGACGCCCCATTAGCCTGTTTGTGACGGCTGGTCAGGTCAGCGACTACACCGGCGCGGCGGCTCTTCTGGATAGTCTACCCCGAGCCCAGTGGCTGCTGGGCGATAGGGGCTATGACGCGGATTGGTTCAGGGACGCCTTGGAAGCCAAGGGGATCACACCTTGCATCCCCGGACGTAAAACCCGCACCGAGCCCATCCGGTATGACAAGCGCAGATACAAACGACGCAACCGCATCGAAATCATGTTCGGTCGTCTGAAAGACTGGCGACGCGTTGCCACGCGTTATGATCGGTGCCCGAACGTCTTCCTCTCCGCCATAGCCCTCGCCGCTACAGTGCTCTTTTGGCTATGAGTCCTGAGCCTAGGCGGCGTCAGGCGGGAATGTCGAACAGATCAAGCTGCGGTCGGGCGTCGGCGGGAACGCGGAACTGGGTGAGGTCCAACGCCTGACGCGGCGCGTCCAGACCATAGCGCCTGGCCGCCGTTCTGAAGCGCGTGGCGATCAGTTCGGCGACCGGGCCGGTTCCCTTCATGCGCTGGGACCAGTCGGGGTCGTAATCCTTGCCGCCGCGCGTCTGGCGGATCAGGGACATGACGCGCGCGGCGCGGTCGGGACGGGCGTCGGCCAGCCATTCTCGGAACAGATCCTTGATCTCCATCGGCAGGCGCAGGGTCACATACATGGCCGAGGTCGCGCACGCCTTCTGCGCCGCTTCCAGCACGGCTTCCAGTTCATGGTCGTTGAGGCCGGGAATGACGGGGGCGAAGCCGACGCCGACCGGGCATCCTGCGTCAGCCAGGCGGCTGATCGCCTCCAGCCGCTTGGCGGGCGTGGAGGCGCGAGGCTCCATCGCCTGCGCCAGCTTACGGTCCAGCGTGGTGATGGAGACGAAGGCCGAGGCCAGACCGCGCCGCCCCATGTCGCCCAGGATGTCGGCGTCGCGCGCGATCAGCACCGACTTGGTGATGATGCTGAACGGGTGGTTGAAGCGCTGCATGACCTCCAGGATCGAACGAGTCGAATTCGTTTCGCGCTCGACCGGCTGATAGGGGTCGGTGTTGCCGCCTATGTGGATGCGCCGGCAGACGTATCGGGGCTTTGAGAGTTCCTGTTCCAGCAGACGCGCGGCGTCCGGCTTGAAGAAGATCCGGCTCTCGAAATCCAGGCCCGGGGATAGGCCCATCCAGGCATGGGACGGACGGGCGTAGCAGTAGATGCAGCCATGTTCGCAGCCCTTGTAGGGGTTGATGGAGCGATCGAAGCCGACGTCGGGACTCGTGTTCTTGGCGATGATGGTGCGCGCGTGTTCCGGGGACAGGGTGGTGCGAAGCGGGGTCGCCGCCTCGTCCTGATCCGTCCAGCCGTCGTCGTAGGCCTCGCGCCGATCGGCTTCATACCGACCCGAGGCGTTGGAGCGTGCGCCGCGTCCGTTGATCGCCTTACTCATGCCCGCAGGATGGGGAACGAATAAGAACAAATCAAGAACAAAATGGACGATAGAACGAGACTGGCTTCTAGCCGGCCTCGCTCGGGTTAGCGTCGGGCGGCGGCGTTGGGACGGCGGTCGCGACGATCGCCGCCGGGGCGGGGGCCTTCGCGGCGCCAGCGGACCGACAGGGCGGTGTCGCCTTCGCCGCCGAACTTGGAGGTGATGGCCAGGTTGCGTCGCACCTGCCACTCCACATTGACGGCTGCGCCGCGCTCAGCCCCGCCGATGACCTCCAGATAGATGTCGTCGGTGATGTAGCGTCCGCCCGCGACGGTCAGGCTGGAAGCCTCGCCGCTGAAGGACAGGCGATCCAGACCCGCCAGCTCGCGCAGGTTGCCGACCACGTCGAAGCCGCCGCCGCCCGCCAGGGACGCCACGGCCGAGGCCAGCTGCGCCGCCTCGAACGGCGACAGCTGGGCCGCCGAACGTCCGAACAGCACCTGCGACAGGATCTCGTCCTGGGGCAGGTCCGGGGTGGAGGTCAGCTCGATCTTGGGCGAGACGGCGGTGCCCGTGACCTTGATGACGGCGGTCAGGGCCGGGTCTTCGCGCACGGCTTCCAGGTTCAATCGGATGCGCGCCGGATCGGTGGACAGGATGACCGAGCCGCGATCGTCGAAGACGAAGCGCTTGCCTGCGAACTCATAGTCGCCGCGCACGACGTTGGCCGTGCCGCTCAACTCGGGCTGGGTGATGGTGCCGCGCACGCGGGCGTTGGCGCGCAGCTCGACGTTCAGGCCCCGGCCGCGAAGGTAGATTTCGCGCCCGGTCAGCGTCAGGTCCAGACCGATCTGCGGACCGGCGGCGGCCTTCTTCTCGGTCTCGACGGTGTCGCCGCCGGGGCGGTTGATCTCGACCACGTCCATTTTGACGATGCCGGTGGAGCCGGGCAGGTCGGGCGAAATCTCGGCCTCGTCGATGTTCACATTGCCGGTCAGGCGGATATTGCCGTCGGCGCCGCGCACGGCGGTCAGGCGACCGTTGGCCCGCGCCTTGGCGATGTCGTTGTCGATGATCTGGAAGCGGGCCAACTCCAGACGCAGGGTCGAGGGCGAGCCCTGACGCAGGCCCAGGTCGCCGCTGCCGGACACCTCGCCCTTCACGCCGTCGGTGGCCTGGAAGCGTTCGATTACGGCCTGGCTGTCGTTGAAGCGGCTGGCCAGGGTCATGTTCTCGAGACGCAGGCCCGTCGTTCCGTCACGGAAGGCGCCTTCGTTCAGGTCCAGCCGTCCATTCAGGCGCGGCGCATTCAGGGTGCCAGCCAGGGTCGCCTGGCCGTTCACCTGACCCGACAGCGACTGGGCGCCGCCCAGGAACAAATCCCAGATGGGCTGGATCTGGCCGCGGATGGCGACCTGACCCGACAGGTTCTCGGTCCGGGCGATGGCCAGGCGCAGAGGCGCGGCCGAGGTCTCGACCGGCAGGGTGACGTCGGCGGTGGCCTGAACGGTCGTGCCGTTGTGGGCCTCGGCGCGCAGGCGCAGGGCGTCGCCGGTCAGGTCGGCGTTCAGCGTGCCGTCGACGGCCAGGCCGCGCGGCGCATCCAGGCTGCGCAGCTGCCTGAGGTCGACATTGGCGGAGCCGCGAAGGCTATCGCCTTGCCCCTGCATCGAGACGCGACCCGTCACCTGACCGCGCAGGTCGGGGACCAGCGAGCCCATTTCGACATTGGTCATGTCGGCCTGGATGACGCTGCCCTGGCTGTCCTGTTTCAACTCGCCGGTCAGGACGCCGCCGCCGACGCCCAGGTCCAGGCGGGCGACGCGGCCGTCGCCGTTGAGGGCGAAGACGGCGGGGGCGCGTGTGGTGAAGGCGATATCGCGCACGCGGCCGCCGCCGCGCAGGGTCAGGCTGTGCGCCTGATCCTGGCGGGCGTACTCGCCCGAGCCGTTGAACTGCACCGGATTGGCGCCGCCCACGTCGGCCGCCAGGGTGAAGGGCAGGCGATCCAGCGTGCCCTGACCCTTCAGCGACAGGTTGCGCAGGGTCCAGTCCTGGCCGGTCAGGCGCACATTGCGCCCGGTGACGTCCAGCACGGCGGTCTGGTCGCCGGCGCCCTCGGTCAGGCGGATGCGGCCGTTGGCCTCGCCCGAGGCCAGGAAGGCGCCCTGACGCGCGGTGAAGGTCAGGTCGGCGCTGGAGGGGAAGTTGTTCGACAGGGCGATGTCGCCCTGGGCCGCCACGCCGCCGGCGTTCACATCGACGTCCGACAGCCGCAGGCGCGGCCCGCCCAGGTAGAAGTTGCCCGAGGCGTGGGCGGGTCCGTAGTTGGAGCCGGAGTTCAGCACCACGCGACCGTCCGAGGCGTCGGCGCCCTTGCGGAAACTGAGGATCAGGTCGGCGTTGGTCAGCGTCAGGCCGCCCGCGGCCACCTTGTCGAAGGCGGCGCGCAGATCGGCGCGCGGCTGGGCCAGGGTGCCGGTCAGGGCGCCGTCGCCCGACATGGCGCCGTCGATGGCGATCGGGCCGACGCCGAAGGGGCCATGGGCGTTCCAGTCCAGCGCCAGCCGCAGCTTGGCGCCCTCGATCAGGCCCTTGGCGCCTGCGCGCCCGGCGGCGCCGGTCAGTTCGCCGCGATCAATGGAGACGACGCCGCCGTTCAGCGAACCGGCCAGTTGCAGGCGCGGCGCGGCGCCCAGCAGGCGATCCAGTTCTTCCATGCCGACAGCCATGCGCGAGCCGCGTCCGTCGAAGCTCAATGTCCAGGGCGCGCCCGTCTTGGCCGAGGCCGCCCGGATCGGGCCGCCGAACGCGCCGCGCGCGCCGGGTTGAATGCGCGACAGATCGGTCAGGTCGGCGCGGCCGCTGAAGTTCAGGCCGCCGTTCAGGCTGCGCCCGCCCGAGCCGGTCAGGGTCAGCCCCTGGCCGCGCGCGTCGATCTTCTTCAGCAGCATGGCGCCGTCGGCCATGCGCGCGCCTTCCATCTGGATGCGCGGCGCAGAGCCCAGCAGGCCGCCGATGATGCCCGCCGAGGAGCCGCCGACGGCGCGCACGTCGGTCGTCACGTCGATACGGCCCTTGTTGGCGGCGATGTTGACCGGGCCCGAGATGCGCGTGGCGCGATAGGAGGCGATGTCGGCGTTCAGCAGACTGGCCGAGCCTTGCAGACTCCACACCTGGGCGTCGCCCTTGAACACGCCCGTATAGGCGGCGGGACCGGCGATCGGACTGCCGACCAGGCGGCTGAGCGAGGGGGTGTTCACCTCCAGGCTGATGCCGTCGGGCGAGGTGTTGTCCGTGGTGCGGATCAGGCCGCGCGCGCTGGATTCGATGTTGTCGGCGTACAGGCGCCAGGCCACGCCCTGATAGCCTTCGCGCTTGGCGTCCGGCGTCATGGCGAAGCCGAAGCGGGCGGTGCGGCCGATGCGTTCGACGAAGGGCTCCAGCAGGTCGGAGCCGGAGAAGTCGGCGTAACCCGACACCTTGGCGCCGTTGTTGCCATAGGTTCCCTTGACCAACAGGGGCCGGAACTGGCCCGTCTGGACGGCCACATCGATGACCTCGCCGTTGACCACGGCCACGGCCGAGAAGGGCTGATCGGGCGAATAGCCCAGCGAGCCGGCGATCGGGCCGCCCTGGGCTTCATTGGCGCGCAGATTGACGCGCAGGTCTTCGGGCTTGTCGCCGAAGGCGGCGGCCAGACGCAGATAGTCGCCCTTGCGGTTCAGGCTGTAGGCGTTGACGTTGGCGGTCTTGACGCCCTTGCGCGGAATGGCGGCGTCGCCGCTGAGGGTCCAGCGGCCGTACTCCTTGGAGAAGCCTTCCAGCAGTTCGACATTGGCGCTGAAGCGGTCGATGTCGATGGAGATGGCCTGCGGCCCGCCCGGCTCGCTCGGCGGCTCAAGCTCGGGACGGCGCAACAGGCGGATCTGGCCCGCGCTGATTTCCGTCGCATGGAAGCGCCGCGCCAGCAGAGGCCAGTAGGACCAGTCGACGCGGACGTCGGTCGCTTCCAGCCAGACGCCCTTTTCGTCGGTCACGGTGACGCGCTTCAGACGGAAGTCGTCGAACAGATCGCCTTGAAGTCCCTCGACGTTGATCCGGCCGTAGCGGCTGATCTTCTTACCCGCGACGAAGCTGGTGATCAGTTCGCGCCCCGCGTCGGACACCAGATACATCCGTCCGCCCACCAGGGCGACGACGATAAGCGCCAGCAGACCGGCGAAGGTCATGCCCGCGACGAAGGCCGCCAGTTGCAGACGCGTGCGCTTGCGCTTGGCCTTCTCGGCCGGCGTATCGGCGACGTCTGCGCCCGTTTCGTGAGGCGGAGGTGTGTCGGTCAAAACGCCTGGCCGATGCTGAGATAGAGCTGGAATCCGGAGTCGCCCTCTCGCTTGTTCAGCGGGAAGGCGATGTCGGCGCGAACAGGACCGAAGGGCAGCTTGTAGCGTACGCCGACGCCCGCGCCGTAACGCATATTGGTCAGGTTGGGCGTTTCCTGAAAGCCGACAGCGCCGCCGTCGACGAAGGCCACGGCCTGGAATTTCTCGCCGATGTCGCGTCGCACCTCGATCGAGGTCTCGAACAGCGACAGGCCGCCGCGCGGTCGGTTGTTGGGCAGGCGAGGGTTGATGCTCTGATAGGAATAGCCGCGCACAGAACCGCCGCCGCCGGAATAGAACAGTCGGTCCGACGGCACGGTCAGTTCCTGGCCGCCGATGATGGACCCGATGCGGACGCGACCGGCCAGCACGGTCTTGGCGTCATCCTGGATCGGCAGATAGGCGCTCGCCTGACCTTCGGTGCGCAGGAACAGCACCGTATCCTCGCCGGTCACGGCCGTGGGCTGGGTCGACAGCGACAGGCGATAGCCCGAGGTCGGGTTCAGCGGATCGTTCGAGCGATCCATGAAGGCGCCGCCGCGCAGGGTGACGATCGCCAGGTCGCGATCGAAGGTGATCGGCGCCTGGGTCACCGGATCGAAACGATATTCCGTGTAGCGGCCCGCATCGACGCCCACGCCGTAGCTGAACCACGACGTCTTGCCGAGGCGCTGCGACAGGTCCGCAGCCAGGGTGATGGCGCTACGGTCGTAGGCGTCGGTCTGTTCGTTGACGATATAGGACGACAGTTTCAGCGTTCGCCCCGCTTTGCGCCAGTGCGGTTGCGACCACTCGCCGCCGATGCGGCTGTCGATGCTGGCGATACGCGCGCCGTAGCGCAGGGTGTCGGCCCGGCCGAAGCGATTGTAGCGGGTCCGGAAAACGTCGGCGCCCACGCCTTCATAAGTCGAATAGCTGGCGCCGGCTTCCAGCAGGCTGACCGGCCGATCGGCCAGGGTGACGACGACAGGTCGTAAGCCGTCCGGTCGAATGTCGTCGAGCGGCGACAGGGCCACGCCCACGCCGTCATAGACGCCGGTGTCCAGCAGGCGTCGTTCCAGTTCGGCCACGTCCTCGGGATCGTAGCGGTCGCCTTCCTCCCAGGGGACCAGGCTCTGAAGCCAGCTTTCCTTGGTCGGCCCCTGGGTCCGCAGTTGAATCCCGTTCAGCCGCACCAGCTCGCCGGAGTTGATGTTGAAGCCCGGCTGAACCAGGAAGGTGGCGTGATCCACGACTACGCGACGGGGCAGGGCGGCGGCGTCTGCATAGCCCCGCCGGGTCAGGTCGGCGACGACGCGGCCTTCGGCTTCCAGGATGCCGGCGGCCCGGCCCGGCTCGCCCGGCTTGAGACGGATGTCTTCGATGACCGCGGCGCTGGTCTCTGCGTCCGGCGCGGGAGCGGTCCAGTTTATCGTGGTTTCGCCCAGGACGAAGCGACGACCCGGCGCAATCTGGACTATCGCGACGGGCTTGTCGTCGCCCTCGACCTGATCCTCGACCGTGGCTTGATAATAGCCTTCCGAACGCAACAAGGCCTGAGCCGAGGTCACGGCCGCACGGGCGCGACGACGGGCCTCGAACCGGCTGGACGGCGCGCCGTCGACATCGCCGATCGCCTGTTCCAGCTGGCGTTTGAGGTCGCCGTCTATTTCACCGCGAATCTGGGCGCGAGGTTCGGCGACGGCTTGGCTTGCGAGCGCGCATACAGCTGCGCCGGCAAGAAGGAGGGGGAGCCTCGACGTCAAATCCGAACCCTGGTTACGAGACGATCAAAGGGCGCTTAGCCCCGTTCGCCGGAGGAATCAGTAAAACAGCGTATCGCTTTCGGGTTGAACTGTCTCTTCAGACGAACGCTGGTCCGGCGGAAGGGCTTCCACAGGCGTAGCCGTTTCGGGCGTGGCGGGAGCCTCGGCGACCGCGGGCGCAGCGGCTTCTTCTGCGGCGGGCGCCTCGACAGGCGCCGGCGCTTCGACGGGGGGCGGTTCGCTGTAAGGTTGTTCACAAGCGGCCAGCAAGCCGGTGGCGGCCAGCGCCGCGCCGATCATCAGACGATTCAACATGGATCGATTCATTCTTGATCCCCCTCTAGGGGCTGAAAACGTGGAGGGGCGGAGCCGGTTCCTCTGGTCGCGCCATTAAAGGGTCCAAGTGAACCTGGAATGAATCGCGTGCTGCGAAGCGTCTTGATTTCGCGATGGATGCGGTCCTCAGAGCCTTGTTTGTGCAGTGAAAAATTTCCTGAAATTTCCACTTGCCCGTCGCGAAGCTCATCCGTATGTTCCGCGCCTCTTCGCAAACGCGATGTGCGCCCCTAGCTCAGTTGGTTAGAGCATCTGACTTTTAATCAGAGGGTCCTCGGTTCGAGCCCGAGGGGGCGTACCATTTTCCCTAAAAACACGGCCTTATAGGCCAGCTGATTCACCTTCCAGATCGCAACTGGTGTTTTGGCGGCGAATGGGGCGGATAGCTATCGCCTTTGAGGCTGCTTCTTCGAGCAAGAATTCGATCGACCGTGTCCACCGGGAGAAGCTTGAGCTTCAGGCCAGATAAGACCATGGGCTAGCAGGGCTTCAGACGGATCGGGACCGTTCCGTATCATGGGCGAGAGGAAGCTGTAGACAGAAGCAGGCGCCGCTGGATCGATCAGCCAGCCAAGCTCGTCCGCCGTGGGCCAGAGCGATGCGGGATACGATCGATAGGCCCAAGCCTGCACCTTCGCCGTGGGGGTCGCCTCGCGAGAAGGGTTCGAACGCGCGAGCGGCGAATTCGGGCGCCACGCCATCGCCGTCGTCCAACACGTGTAAAACGTCTTGATCGTCGAACATGACGGTCGTCGTGGATCCGACGGGGGTATGCCGCAAGGTGTTTTCCAGCAGGTTGCGGATCGCAAGACCCACCAGGACATGGTCGCCCAAACAGGGAATGACTCGTTCGGGACGGATCATTTCGATTCGCCGTCCGCTTTGGACAAACTCCGCTGCCGTCTGGCTCGCCGTGGCCAGCGCGAGAGCCGCCAGATCGAATGGGTCGCTGCGCCGCTGCGGGTTGTGCTCGCCATCGGCCAGGATCAATAGCTGATTGATCGTCCGTGACAGCCGGTCGAACTCCGCAACCGCCTGTTTGCGCTCTTCCGGTCCCAATAGACTTTCGACCTGCGCTCTCAGCGCGGCGAGGGGAGTGCGGAGTTCATGAGCGGCGTTGGCGGAAAAGGAACGTTGGGATTTCCAAGCCTCTTCGAGCCGGTCCAGGGAGGCGTTGAAGGCGTGCACGAGGGGGGCGAGTTCGACAGGCGCCCGGGCCAAAGGCAGCCGTTCATTGAGATTGGCGGGGCCGATCCGCCTCGCCTGAAGAGACAGTTCTTTGATTGGAGCCAAAACTTTGCGGAGGACCAACCAGATGCCGGCCATCGAAATTAGAACAAAGACAGCTAAGGGGCGCCAAGCATCGTTGAGGCGAGCGAGCAAATAATCGGAGGCTAGCCGGTCCCGCAGGCTGAGCCCGTAGGCGGCGTTCTCGGGTATCAGAAGGCGTGTCACCAAATAGGCGAGCAGGGCGGCTCCAGCGATCGAGACCAGCAAGGTCTGCAGGATCGACCGTCTTTTCCAGAGCATCAGGGACGTTCCACCGTTGCGATGTAGCCGATGCCGCGCAACGAATCGATCGTCACGCCGCCCCCTATGGCGACGAGCCGCCGGCGAACACGGTGGATCAAGATGTGAAGCGAGTTTTCGCTGTAATGGCCCTCAAGCGGATGAAGCGCGTCGCCGAGTTGCTCCTTGGAAAACACACGCTCGGGCCGCCGGAAGAACCGCTCAACCACTATGCTTTCAGCCCGAGACAGCTTTAGCTGGCCCGTGCGGCCGGAAAGCGTCTGGGCTCCGGGGACGTAAGTCACAGGTCCGAGTGTCAGGATGGGGTCGAGCAGGGTTTCCGGACGTCGGCCAAGCGCGCGAAGTCGTGCGATCAACTCATTGATCGCGAAAGGTTTGACGAGGTAATCGTCAGCTCCACGGTCCAGTCCGCGTACACGCTCGTCTATTTCGCCCAGGGCCGTCAGCACGAGAACTGCAGTCGTCAGCCCGCTTTGGCGCGCACGCGACAAGAGATCCAGTCCATTGTCCTGGCCGAGCATCAGATCAAGGACGACGACATCATGTTCGGTTGAGCGCCACGCGATCCATCCATCGTCCGCATTGTGGAAGACATCGACCGTGAAGCCGGAAGCAGTCAGTGACCGCGCCGTGCTGCGAGCAAGAAGCACGTTGTCTTCAATAAGGAGAATACGCATTGAACGCCTGTGTGTCTGGCGCGAAACGCCGACTTCGCGTCGTGTCGCCGCGGGCCAAGTCGAGCCTATCCGGCTTTTCCTTGCTGGTCTCCATTCTCACGACCAAGGCTTTCACCAGTCTTTCATGGCGATGGCCTCGTTGCGATTTGCGAGTCCGCCGTGCCCATCATCCTGAAAGCTTGGCGGAAGAAACGCTCAGCAGGGTGGCGATCTCGCTAGACGGAGACGCCAGCCATGTTTTCCCCGATCCCCGCACGTACCGCCCGTCGGGCAGGTTCAATAACGGCCAAATTGCTGACTGCGGTCCTTCCACTTGCCGCCGCCGCCTGCCAGTCGTCTCCCATAGGTCACTCAGGGTTCCTATCCAGCTACGAGGGACTGGCGGATAGGACGGCGGGCATAGACGGCCCCCAGTCAATTCGAGACGACGTTCTTTCTGATGAAATTTCAATCGTCTATATACTTCCTAGCGTTCTTGATCTGGAGGAAGAGAGTGGGATTGCGCTCGAAGACTTGACGCGGGTGCGCAATGAGGTGGATCGCCAGATCTGCTATGAAGTCAGCGAGCGGTTTGACCTGGCGCCTGAACCTGTAGCCGGCGTCGGCCTGATCCGCAGCGTAATTACCAGGGTGGAACCGACGAGCCGGGTGGGATCGGCAGTCAGCGCCGTAGCCGGCTTCTTTATCCCAGTGCCTGTCGTGCAATTTCGAGTGCCGTCGGCGACCGGTGGGCTTGCCGTCGAAGCGGAATTAATGACGTCGGACGGTCAGCAGGCCGCCGCGATAATCTGGTCGCGTTCGGTCGAAGTCGTCAGCAGAACGGATCCCTCGCTTTCACCTGTAGGTGATGCGCTTCAACTCGCGGAGCCTTTGGGCGACGCTGTGGGGGACGCCTTTGCATCAGATGCGAGGAAGGTGAGGTCGATCCCGGAGCCGGATCCCTGCGCCCGTTTCGGCCCCCGCCGCGATGTCCAGCGGTTCATCGGCAGCCGTCTGGTCGGGGCGGCCACCGGTCTCTACGTTCCATCGGTGGCGGGGAGCGGAAGGCCGGTGAAGGGCGATGAGCAGTCGCCGCGATGAAGCGGACCGATCAGGCTGGTGACTTGGCCGTCTTCGTGAATCCGCCTTGGAAGACTTCATTGATTCTCAATGTCAGGCGGACGGCGGATTTCTCCGTTATCCGCCTGTTGGTCGAAGCCGGGGTAGGGGTGGCTGCTCATTTCAGATGCTGCCCGGCGCAAATGAATGGGTTGGTTGAAGAGCTTTGGGACAGCGGAGGACGTATCGTAGCGCTTCGGCAGGACGCCGAGGGGCGAGGCGCACACGCGTGGTTGTTGCATAGCGCCGAACAGATGCTTGGTCCTATCGATATTGTGCTCGATCTATGTGCTCATCCAGATGAAGGGCGCGACGGCCTTTCTTCTCTGGGCGGCGATGATGCCTGAAATCACTGTCGATGAAATTCGCGTTGGCTTGCAGTGCAGGCGTCGTACCGCGCCTGCGCTCGCTCGATTTCCTCGAAATTGGTCGAGGCCCATTGCGCCAATGCCCTAATGGCTGGCGCAAGCGCGAAACCTAGGTCTGTGCCGCGATATTCGACTCCGGGCGGCGAGCCGGGGATAATTTGCCGTGAGACAAGTCCGCTTCGTTCCAGCCGGCGCAGGGTCTGGGCCAGAGCCTTGGGCGTTACTGAGCCGACGCATCGTCGTAAAGCGTTGAACCGCAGAGGGCCATGGCAAAGCTGCACGAGGATCAGCAGGGTCCATTTTTCCGACAGATGCGCCATCAGGCTCCTTGCACCTTCCGATAGTTCCGGCGGAGGGCCCTCGTAGGGCGGCGGTATCGTCATGGCTACTATATGATCCATGGGTGCGTTCTTGTACGCTTAGTATACTGAATATAGCTGGTATCTCGTGTGTCGCTCAAAGGAAAAGCAAACATGAGAGCCATCGTTTCCAAAGGGGCGCAGGCCGAACTCATAGCCATGGACATCGCGCCGCCGACTGCCGGTTCCGGCGAGGTAGTCGTCGATGTGCGCGCGATTGGCGTTGGGCGCGTCGACCTGATCATGCGGCAGCTCATGCCTGCAGATTTTATCCCTGGGATCGAGGTTGCGGGTATCGTCACGTCTGTAGGGGCGGATGTGGATCCGCGATGGGGCGATCGACGCGTGTTCGCCCGGATGCAAGCGGGCGGCTATACTGAGCAGGTAGTCGTCAGCGAAGATGACATAGTCGCTTTGCCGGACGGCGTGGCCTTTGAATCCGCTGTGGCTTCGGGCGTTAATGCGCTGGTCGCTCGCTTTTGCATTGCGAAGGCGCAGTTGATTGCAGGCGAGACTGTTCTTGTGCGTGGAGCGCAGGGCGGCATCGGGCATCTGGTCGTTCAGATGGCGAGAATCCTTGGAGCTCAGGTAATTGAGGGCCGCAAAAATAGCCCGCCAGTTCCCGCTGATGTGGTGATAGATCTCGTCGCGGGTTCAGGCGCTCGCGCCTGCATTGAACAACTGAATGCAAATGGCCGCTATGTCATTGCCGGAATTTCCGCCGGCATGCCGCCTGCGGATTTCGCGGGTCCGCTCCTTACGGACTTCAGGCGCTCTCGGTCGCTCATGACCCTCAGCCTGGATAGCTATCCTCCTAGCGTTGTGAGCTACGCCGCAAAGGAGGTTTTCACCGATGTTGCGGCAGGAAAAATCATCCCGATCGTTGCTGAGACCATGTCGCTTAGCCAAGCCAATGCGGCGCATCGCTTGCTCGAAGCGGGCGGGATCGTCGGCAAGGTTGTCTTGTTGCCGGATCCACGCATGGTTCGATAATCTGTGAGTATCTGATGAGCGCTTGATGACGAGCTTTTCAGATCGACTGACTACCGACGTGGGCGTCGCCTTGACGTTGATTTCGGCCTGTTCGGCGACACTGGCGCCCCGCTAGCACCCCCTAAACGGGAACTAATGATCGCCATGACGCTTCGAATTTTAGTTGGAAAAATGGTGGACGCGACAGGGATTGAACCTGTGACCCCCTCGGTGTGAACGAGGTGCTCTCCCGCTGAGCTACGCGTCCGCCTGGAACGGGGCGGTCAGTGACTGCGCCGTCGGGAGGCGGGGACATAGCCCGGCGTTTGGGGCCATGCAAGCCCAAATGGACGATCAGGAAGAGAAACCGCCCGCGCGCAGGGCGCGCTCGATAACCTCTTCATCGCAAACGACATCGGCGTCGGTCGGCGGCGGCGCTGGGGTGGTCGGCGCTGCGTTGGCCGGTTCGTCGCCGCTCTCCAGGAAATGCTGCGAGAAGACGCGCATGACGTGGGCGACGCCGACCTCTCGGACGGATCGCAGGTCGGGTTCGAAATAGCTCCCGCGACTATGGGCGGACGTGATGATTTCGAAGGAGGGGAAATAGCTGACCGAAGGATTGCCCTGGGCGACCTCGCCGGCCGCGACGCGCAGCACCGCCTTGGAATAGGTGGTGGCGCTCAAGACGTGCTGGTCATCCTGGTGTGTGGCGATCAGGGGGACGGGTGAGACCGTCAGCACGATCCGGGCGTTTGGATTCACTCTGGTGATGCGGTCGCAGAAGGCCTGGAGATCCTCGCTGACGTCTCGGCATGTGAAGTTCACCTTCTCGTGCCGCCCAGGGTCAAAGCCGCCGCCGGCGGCGCCGGGCGCGGCGGCGAAGACGGCGCCGTCCTCAAGGCTGCGCCATGCTTCGGTGAGCCCCAAGGTGAAGACAATGACGTCCGCCTCGCTGAACATCCGGCGGACATGAGCGAGGTGGGCCTGCGCCGCATCCCGCACGGCTTGTGGCGAGACGAAGCCTGCGGGCTCGATCAGGGGGCGGAAGGGGTCCACGAAGGCCTCATCGCGCGTCCAGACGTCTTCGCTGGGTTGAAAGGCGTCGAAGGCCCGGTCGAACAACTGGACCGCCTGTCGGACCGTGTAGATGTTGCCGTATCTGGCGGAGAACACTCCATAGTGCCTGGCGGCGGCCTCTTCGGCCGACAGTTCGCGCGGCGCCGTTTCCGAGACGAAGTAGTGCAGGCCTGAGCGTTGCAGATGGCGGGCGATATGTTGAGCGAAGCAACTGCCCAGCGTCGCGACCTTCATGTCAGGCGTGATGCTGAACGGGCTTTCGACCATGGGATCGAGTTGCCCCGGTGGGGCCCAGGACACGGCGCGTGACCAGAAGCAGTGATCGGGCAGGCTGCGATAAGGATTGGTCATTGGAGGCTGACTCGTTCAGGCAGAACGCGATCGAACAACGCCCTGTCCATCCGAGAAACCTCCCACTCGGCGCTGTCGGCGCCCTTATAGGCCGCGTAGCTGGCGTCAACGAAGTCTGCGGGCGTGCGGAAAAACAGTCCGGCGCCGATTTTCCATAGATAGGCGCCACGCAAGCCGTAATGATCAGCAACGCCGGGATAGATCGGCCAGATGGTGTCCAGCGCCAGCGTGTCCTGGATGCTTCGCTCAATCGGCAGAGACAGTAGGCCCCTGTCGCCGGTGATCTTGCACGCGACCAGCTTGGCGAGGCGGGTCACGGCCGGGGCGGTCGGGTGATTGAACGCGTGCATGAAGGGCGACAGCTCCATCATGGCTGGAAAGAAGTCGTCAAACGCCAGGTCGCCGACGTCGAAAAGGGCCCTGAGGTTCGTGACGGCCTGCGCCAGCGGTCGACATAGCCGATCCGCGCAAAGGTTTCGGGCGTGAACAACTGGGTGCATTGCTGAGGGTTGACGCCGTTCTGATAGCACCAAAGAACGATGGCGGAGTGGTATTCAGAATCTCCGACGCCCTTGATGAGCGTTCCGGCGGCGTCTCGCGCATAGGCGATATCCGGGTGATAGGCGTCGAAGATGAGTCTCGGGATGCGGATCGTCTGGATATGGGCGCCCAAGTCGACGACGCTCTGATCGGTCACGCCCGTCACCCATATGTCGACATGGGCCAGGCGCTGACCGACCTCATGCGATGACATGTCGAGGAACGAGCGCATATGCGCGGTCTCGATCTCATAGTCGGGCAGAAGCGCCTTGAGAGAAAGAGCGATCCCCGCCGTCATACAGTTGCTGGAGACGAGGATGACGCCCGAATTCTTCATTACGACCAGTCTGCTAGAGGCAAGCGACGAACGCTGAGACGGCCGCAACCTAGCGACCGTCGCGTCGTCCGTCTAACTCCGGTCTGATCAGATTCCCGCCGCCCGCGCGCCTTCCGGAGTTTCATCCTCCGGATCGCCGGGCAGCCAGGCGACGTGGCCGTTGTAGATGTCCTCGTTCAAGAGGCCTTCCTCTTTGGCGACCAGGACGGGCACGACCATCTGGCCGGTGACGTTGGTGGCGGTGCGCATCATGTCGATGATGCGGTCGATGGCGATGATGTAGCCCACGCCTTCCAGCGGCAGGCCCGCCGTCGACAGCGTCAGGGTCAGCATGACGATGCTGGTCCCCGGCACGCCCGCCGTGCCCAGCGACCCCCAGCACGGCCGTCAGGCCGATCAGGATGTACTGCGTCAGCGTCAGGTCGATCTGGAAATACTGGGCGATGAAGATCGAGGCGATGGCCGGATAGATGGCGCCGCACCCGTCCATCTTCACATTGGCGCCCAGCGGCACGGCGAAGGCGGCGTAGGCCTGGGGCACGCCCAGCCGCTCGACTGTCTGGCGCAGGGTGACGGGCAGGGCGCCCAGCGACGACGAGGTGGCGAAGGCCGTCTGCATGGCTGCAGCTCCGCCTCGGAAGAAGCTGACGACCTTCAGCCCGTGCAGCTTCAGCAGGCCCGAATAGACGACGAAGATGTGGAACAGGCAGGCCGCATAAATGGCGAAGATGAACTTGCCCAACGGCAGCAGCGCCTCCCAGCCATAGCCCCCGACGACCGAGCCGATCAGGCCGAACACCCCGAAAGGCGTCAGTTGGATCACCCAGCGGGTGATGCGGAACACCAGGGCCGCGCCTTCATCCACCAGCCTGCGCGCATTTTGCGCCCGGTCGCCCAGCGCCACCAGGGCCGCTCCCAGCAAGGCCGAGAAGAAGATAATCTGCAGCACCTTGCCTTCGGCCAGGGAGGCGAAGGGGTTGGTCGGCACGACGCCTAGCAGAACCTGCAGGGGCGAAGGAATCTCGCGCGCCTTCACCTCGCCCAGCGGCAGGTCGGACAGGCCGACGCCCGGATTGATGATGTGGCCGAACGCGAAACCCACCAGCACGGCCAGCAGGGAGGTGATGGCGAACCAGACGATCGTTCGCACCCCCAGCCGCACCGCGCCGACCCCTTCGCCCAGCTTGGCGATAGAACTGGCGATGGTGAACAGCACCAGCGGCGCCACCACCATGCGGATCAGGTTCAGATAGACGTCGCCGATCGGCTGCAGCCAGACCGGCGCCTGCTCGCGCAGGATCAGACCGGCGATGATGCCCAGGACGAACCCGGCGGCGGTGCGCTGCCACAAGGGAATGGCGAAGAAGCGACGAAGCATGACGACCCTGGGAGGAGGAACGGGTCGATCTATGTGTTTCGCAGGCGCAAAGACCGCAACAGCCGCAGGGGCGGTTGAGGGGTAGAAGTTCTAATGCCGCCTTTAGTTTTCCTTCTCCCCTTGTGGGGGAAGGCGGCCCGTCAGGGCCGGATGAGGGGCCTCTCGGCATAGACTGACGAGCGATGATTTGCGGGTCGGCGCAACCCCTCATCCGTCAGGCTCCGCCTGCCACCTTTTCCCACAAGGGGAGAAGGATTCAGCGCATCACCTCGGCCAGCGCCTCTTCAAACCCGTCGTAGTGGTTGATCATCACGTCGCCGCCCAGTTCCGCGTGCGGCACGTCGTTGTAGCCGAAGCTGACGGCGATGCAGGGCACGCCCGCATCCTTGGCCGCCTTGGTGTCCGTGGTGCTGTCGCCGACCATGACGCAGCGCGCCGGGTCGCCGCCCGCCTTCTGCACCGCTTCGATGATGTGGGCGCCGCTGGGCTTGCGGGCCGAGACCGCATCCGGTCCGGCGATGAAGGCGAAATGGCGCGTCAGCTCCAGCGCCTCGATCAGCGCCACCGACAGGTCGGTGCGCTTGTTGGTCGCCACGCACAGGGTCGCGCCTCGCGCGCTCAGCCGGTCCAGCGCGGCGACGCAGCCGTCGAACGGGCGGCTCTCATCGGCGATGTGGGCCAGGTAGTGTTCGATGAAGCGCTCGAACAGGCCGGGGGCGTGGGCCTCGTCCCAGGCGGCGCCCGCTTCCATGAAACCGTGGCGCAGCATGGCCATGGCGCCGTGCCCCACGAGATGCCGGGTCGAGGACATGGGCACGGGCGGCAGCTCATACTCCGCCAGCATCCGGTTCAGCGTGCCGATCAGATCCGGCGCCGAATCCACCAGGGTGCCGTCCAGGTCGAAGGCGATGGTCCAGCCTTCCAGGTCGCGCTCAATGCTCACTCATCTGTCTCCCGGCTCGCGAAGACCCCGGCAATGGGCTAGATCGCAGGCAACGACAAGCCGCCGGATCGATTCATGACCGCACCTCATCCCCAGACTCATCCGAGGGCCGCCATCATCCTCGCCGCCGGCCAGGGCACGCGCATGAAGTCGCCCCTGCCCAAGGTGCTGCACCCGGTCGGCGCGCGCGCCATGCTGGACCACGCCATCGATGCGGCCGAGGCTCTGGGCTGCGAACGCATCGTCGTCGTGGTCGGCGCCCACTCGCCGGAAGTCCGCGCTCACGTTGAAAAGCGCCTCGGCGCCGACAGCATCGCCGTTCAGGATCCGCCGCTGGGCACCGGCCACGCCGTGCGCGCCGCCGAGGCCGTGCTGGGCGACTTCGTCGGCCATGTGGTCGTCACCTATGGCGACGTGCCGTTGCTGAAGGCCGCCGACATCGAGCCGGTCTTCGCTGACGCCCATGAAGGCGTCACCGTCATCGGCTTCGAGGCCCGCGATCCCGGCGCCTACGGCCGCCTGATCCTTGACGGCGACAGTCTGCTGGCCATCACCGAGGCCAAGGAGGCGTCAGCGGACGTGCTGGCGATCACCGCCTGCAACTCGGGCGTCATGGCGGCCCCGGTCGGCCTGCTGTTCGAGCTGTTGTCCGAGGTGACGAACGACAACGCCAAGGGCGAATACTATCTGACCGACGTGGTCGAGCTGGCGCGCAAGCGCGGCGCCCCGACCCGCGCCGTCTTCGCCGCCGAAGACTCTGTCATGGGCGTCAACGCGCAAGGCGAATTGGCCCAGGCCGAGGCCCTGTTCCAGAAGACCCAGCGCGAGCATTTCCTGGCGCAGGGCGTGACCATGAGCGCCCCCGACACCGTCCACTTCGCTTGGGACACCGACATCGGCGCGGGCACGACCATCGAACCCTTCGTCGTCTTCGGCCCCGGCGCCAAGGTGGCTGAGGGCGCGCGCATCCGCAGCTTCAGCCATATCGAGGGCGCCAAGGTCGCGACGGGCGCCGAGGTCGGCCCCTACGCCCGCCTGCGCCCCGGCGCGGACCTGGGCGAAGGCGTCAAGATCGGCAACTTCGTCGAGGTCAAGAACGTCCGCATGGACGCCGGCGCCAAGGCCAACCATCTGGCCTATCTCGGCGACGGCGAGGTGGGGGCGAAGGCCAACATCGGCGCGGGCACGATCTTCTGCAACTACGACGGCTTCTTCAAACACCGCACCACGGTGGGCGAGGGGGCCTTCGTCGGCTCGAACTCCTCGCTGGTCGCTCCCGTGACCATCGGCGCGGGCGCCATGGTCGGCTCCGGCTCGGTGGTGACGAAGGATGTCGCGCCCGGCGATCTGGCGCTCGGCCGCGCGGAACAGACAATGAAATCCGGTTGGGCGGCCCGGTTTATGGCTGCCATGCGCGCAAAGAAGGCGGCGAAATCCCAATGAGCGACCTGCAGAAAAAGAACGCCGGCGAAGCCGCCGCCGCCTACGTCGAGGCCGGGATGGTCGTCGGCCTGGGCACCGGCTCCACCGCCGCCTGGTTCGTCAAGGCGCTGGCCGCCCGCAACCTGCCGGACCTGCGCTGCGTCCCGACGTCCGAGCGCACCGCCGATCTGGCGCGCGAACTGGGCCTGACCCTGTCGACGCTGGAAGACACGCCGCGCATCGACCTGACCGTCGACGGCGCTGACGAGATCGGCCCTGGCCTCGCCCTCATCAAGGGCGGCGGCGCGGCCCTGCTGCGCGAAAAGCTGGTGTGGGAGGCGTCCGCCCGCTGCATCTGCATCGCCGACGCGGCCAAGGTGGTTCCGGCGCTGGGAACCTTCCCCCTGCCGATCGAGGTCGTCGCCTTCGGCCACAAGACGACCGCCAACCGCATCGCCGACGTCCTGGCCGATCATGACATCGGCTCGCCCGCCCGCGTGCGCGAGGCCGAGCGCGGCCTGATCCGCACCGACGGCGGCAACCTGATCTACGACGCGGCCTGCAAGCTGATCGCGGACCCGGCCCGCCTCGCCGCCGATTTGAAAAGCCTGACCGGCGTGGTCGAGCATGGCCTGTTCCTCGACCTGACCGACCTGGCCGTCATCGGCACGGACGAAGGGTTCGAGACGATCAATCCCTGATCCAGCCCCCTTCATCCCGGCGAAGGCCGGGGTGAGCGAAGAGTGGGGCGTCGCCTTGCCCCCTCGCGCCCCGGCGCCTAAGTCGGGTCAGCGCTGCGGTTCGGCCGCGCGGATTTCAGACGATTCAGACGAATTGGACTCATCTTTTCGGGTCCATTCCCGGAGAGCCCGATGGCCCAATACGACTACGACCTCTTTGTCATCGGCGCCGGTTCGGGCGGGGTGCGGGCGGCGCGGCTGACGGCGCTGGGCGGCAAGAAGGTCGCCATCGCGGAAGAGTATCGCGTCGGCGGCACCTGCGTCGTGCGCGGCTGCGTGCCCAAGAAGTTCATGGTCATGGCCTCCGAGGTCAGCCACGCGCTGGAGATCGCCGAGGGCTACGGCTGGTCCTTCGACAATGCGAAGTTCGACTGGCCGACCTTCCTGCAGGCCAAGGACGTCGAGATCGCCCGCCTGTCGGGCATCTACGCCGCCAACCTGGCCAAGGCGGGCGTCGATCTGGTCCATGGCCGCGCCATCCTGAAGGACGCCCATACCGTCGAGATCGTCGGAAAAGGCCAGACCATCACCGCCGAGAAAATCCTGATCGCCACCGGCGGCCGCCCGTGGAAGCCGGAAGGCCTGACGGGCGTCGAACACGCCATCACCTCGGAAGAGGCCTTCCACCTGCCGGAACTGCCTAAGCGCATCCTGATCGCAGGCGGCGGCTATATCGCGGTGGAGTTCGCGGGCATCTTTGCAGGCCTCGGCGTCGAAACGACCCTGATCTATCGCGGCCCTAACATCCTGCGCGGCTTCGACGACGACGTGCGCGCCCATCTGGCGGGCGAGATCCAGAAGCGCGGCGTCAAGGTCATCCTGGGCTGCCAGCATTCCTCCATCGAGAAGACCGAGACCGGCCTGGTCAACCACCTCGAAAACGGCATGAAGATCGAAACCGATGTGGTCATGTTCGCCACCGGCCGCGTTCCTCACGTCAAGGATCTGGGCCTCGAGACCGCCGGGGTCGAACTGAACGACGACGGCGCCGTCAAGGTCGACCAGTATTCCCAGACCACGGCCGCCAACATCTGGGCCATCGGCGACGTCACCGACCGGATGAACCTGACCCCCGTCGCCATCCGCGAGGGCGTGGCCTTCCACGAGACGGTCTACCGGAACAATCCGCAGAGCTTCGACTATGAAGCCGTCGCCACCGCCGTCTTCAGCCAGCCGCCGGTCGGCACCGTCGGCCTGACCGAGGCCGAGGCCCGCCACGCCTGTCCGGGTGAGGTGGACGTCTACGTCACCCGCTTCCGGCCGATGAAATACGCCTTCACCGGCTCGGACGAACGGGTGCTGATGAAGCTGGTGGTGGATGGGGAGACCCAGCGCGTCGTTGGCTGCCACATCGTCGGCCCCGACAGCCCCGAGATGATCCAGTTGGCCGCCATCGCCGTGAAGGCGGGCCTGACCAAGGCCCAGTGGGACGCGACCTGCGCCGTCCACCCGACCATGGCCGAGGAGCTTGTCACCCTGAAAGAGAAGCAGACCCCGGCCTCCATGTCCGCCGGTTGATCGCACGCCGGGGCGGCTTGCCAGCCGTCCCGTCTGCGCGCCTTATGCCGCCCGAAGGCCCCGACCGGGGCAGCAAGAGATCAAGGAGTTCATCATGAAGCCGCATCTGCTCGCCGCCGCCGTCGTCGCCGCCATCCTCAGCGCCGCGCCCGCCCTGGCCCAGAACGCCGCCGCGCCCGCCTATCGGGCCGCCGTCGCCGACACCTTGCGCCCGGCCGATGAAGTGGCCCGCGACCCCTTGCGTCATCCGGCCGAGATGCTGGCCTTCGCCCAGGTCAAGCCGGGCTGGCGCATCGCCGACATCCGTCCCGGCGCGGGCTATTTCAGCCGCCTGTTTTCGCGGGTCGTAGGCGAGGGCGGCCATGTCTACGCCTTCGTGCCCAACCGCACGGCCGAGCGCGAGAACCCGCGCGCCGACGCCCTGGTCGCCGCCTATCCCAACATCAGCCGCGTCAACGGCGACCTGGACGCCATGAGCTTCGATGCGCCGCTGGACCTGGTCTTCATGAGCCAGGAATATCACGACTTCCACATTCCCCGTTTCGGCGTGGACGTGGCCAAGATGAACGCGGACATCTTCAAGGCGCTGAAGCCCGGCGGCCTCTATGTCGTCATCGACCACCAGGCCGCGCCCGGCGCCGCCAACACCGTGGTCGAAAGCCTGCACCGCATCGAGGGCGCCCAGCTCCGCAAGGAGGTCGAGGCCGCCGGTTTCGTCTTCGACGGAGAGAGCACAGCCGTCGCCAACCCGGCCGACGACCACAGCCTGAACGTCTTCGACGAGGCGATCCGGGGCAAGACGGATCAGTTCGTCTACCGCTTCCGCAAACCGAACTGAGGCGTCTCGTCTCAAATTGGTGACTGGCGAAGCGGGACGGGCGGCGCTAACCCTCGGCCAAAATCCATAAGGGAAACGCACAGATGACTCGCATCGCCTTCATCGGCCTGGGCAACATGGGCGGCGGCATGGCCGCCAATCAGGCCAAGGCCGGGCATGACGTGGCCGCCTTCGACCTGTCGCCTGCCGCGCTGGAGCGCGCCGCCGAGGCCGGGTGCCGCACCGTCGCCTCGGTCGCCGAGGCCGTGAAGGACGCCGAGGTGGTCATCACCATGCTGCCCGCCGGCCCGCATGTCCTCGGCGTCTATTCGGAGCAGATCATCGGCGTGGCCCCGGCCAGCGCCCTGCTGCTGGACTGCTCGACCATCGACGTGGAGACGGCGCGCAAGGTCGCGGGCCTGGCCAAGGAGGCGGGCTACGCCTTCGCCGACGCTCCCGTTTCGGGCGGCACCGCCGCCGCTGACGCCGGCACCCTGGCCTTCATGGTCGGCTGCGACGAGGCCGACTTCGCCCGCGTCGAACCGGCGCTGGACCCCATGAGCCGCATCACCATCCGCGCGGGCGACCACGGCGCGGGTCAGGCGGCCAAGATCTGCAACAACATGCTGCTGGGCATTTCGATGATCGGCACGTGCGAGGCCATCGCCCTGGCCGAGAAGCTGGGTCTGGAGCCGGAACGCTTCTTCGAGATCGCCTCCAAGTCCTCGGGCCAGTGCTGGAGCGTTAGCAACTACTACCCCTGGCCGGGGCCAGTGCCGACCGCCCCGTCGAACCGCGAGTATGAAGGCGGTTTCGCGAGCGCCATGATGCTGAAGGATCTGAAACTGGCCCAGGACGCCGCCGCCAAGGCGGGCGCCACGACGCCGCTGGGCGCCCAGGCCGAGGCCCTCTACGCCCTGTTCAACGGCCTCGGCTACGGCGGCAAGGACTTCTCCGCCATGGTGCAGATGCTGCGCGGCCGCATCGACACCCTGGCTTGATGCAGGCGTTGATGAAGCTGAGAACCGTTATCAATTAAGGGGTTGGGACGTTTTGTCCGGCTCCTGACATGGACAAGACAGGGCGGCGCGCGCAATTAGGCCGCGAAAGCTGCATAAGCGAAAGAAGCGCCGCCTTGTTCGACTATAAGTCCGCCTTTCAGAACTCTGTGGATCAGGTCCGCAGTGAAGGTCGCTATCGCGTCTTCGCCGATCTGAAGCGGGTGCGCGGCCAGTTTCCTCGTGCGGTTCGTCGTCGCGAGGACGGCGCCCAGCAGGACGTCGTCGTCTGGTGCTCCAACGACTACCTGGGCATGGGCCAGCACCCGGTGGTGATCGACGCCATGCAGGCCGAGATCGAAAAGACCGGCGCCGGGGCAGGGGGAACGCGCAACATCTCGGGCACCACGCGTTCGGCCGTGGATCTGGAAGCCGAGCTGGCCAGCTGGCACCAGAAGGAAGCGGCCCTGCTGTTCACCTCGGGCTATGTGGCCAATGAGGCGACGCTGTCGACCCTGCAGAAGATCCTGCCGGGTCTGATCATCTTCTCCGACGCCCTGAACCACGCCTCCATGATCGCGGGCATCCGCAACGGCGGCGGCGAGCGTCATATCTTCCGCCACAACGATCTCGAACACCTCGAGGAACTGCTGGCGGCGGCGCCTGCCGCTGCGCCCAAGCTGGTCGCTTTTGAGAGCGTCTATTCGATGGACGGCGACATCGCCGACATCGCCGGCACCATCGCCCTGGCCAAGAAATACGGCGCCCTGACCTATCTGGACGAGGTTCACGCCGTGGGCCTGTACGGCGAAACCGGCGCGGGCGTGGCCGAGCGTGACGGCGTGCTGGACGGCATCGACATCGTTGAATGCACCTTGGGCAAGGCCATCGGCGTCATGGGCGGCTACATCGCCGCCGATGCGGTGATCGTGGACGCCGTGCGCAGCTGGGCCTCGGGCTTCATCTTCACCACCAGCCTGCCGCCCGCTCTGACCGCCGGGGCTCTGGCCTCGGTGCGCCATCTGAAAGCGCACCCTGAACTGCGCGACGCCCATCAGGAGCGCGCCGCCACCCTGAAGCGCCGTCTGTCTGAGGCGGGCATTCCCGTCCTGCCCAGCGTCAGCCATATCGTGCCGGTTCACGTCGGCAACCCGGTGCACTGCAAGCTGATCTCGGACATGCTGCTGGAAGAGCACGGGATCTACGTCCAGCCGATCAACTATCCGACCGTGCCCAAGGGGACCGAGCGTCTGCGCTTCACCCCTTCGCCCGACCATGACGACGCCATGATCGACAAGCTGGTCGAGGCGATGGACAAGCTCTGGTCTCACTGCAACGTGGCGCGTCAACCGGCCGCCGCATGACGCACGACGCTGAACTCGGCGAAGTCATCGTCGAGTTCGTCCGCAACGGCCCCTATGTGAAATGCTCGGCGATCCACGTGGCCACTGGCCGCGAGGTCAGCGCCATGGGGCCGGTCAACGAGCCGAAGTCCGTCGAACGGGTCGCCCTGGCCAAGTTGAAGCGCGCCTTGACCCGGATGTGAGCGTTGCTGCCGTTTTCTGACAGCAGGAAGCGGTATCCTCTTGATATGAAGGAGGAGCCCCACATGACCCTGACCGCCGTCTGCCACTGCGGAGCCGTGAAGATCGAGGCGCCGGACCTGCCCAAGCAGGCCGCATCCTGCAACTGCACGTGGTGCCATCGGACCGGTGCGGTCTGGGGCTACTACAGTCCGGATGAACTGACGATCACCGCGACAGGGCCGGTGGGCGACTATGCTCCCAACGGCATGAACCACCATCACTTCTGTGCGACCTGCGGCGGCAACACCCACGGCTTCTCGCCGGACTGGGGTTCTGTCTACAACGCCGACGGGACGCCGAAAGAGGGGCATCAGCCCGGCTCCATGCCCTCGACGCGCATCGCGGCGGTCAATCTGCGCATGGCGCCCGACCTGGACTTGTCCTCGATCAAGATCGAGCAGATGGACGGCCGCAACAACTGGTAGGCGATTTTCGCCGCCGTCCGCGATGACGTGGGCGGCGGCCTCGCATCCCCCTAGATGTTGTGGTGTTCGGCGGCGCGGCCTAGAAGGGAGCGCCGTTTCCGCCTTCAGCCTTCGGGATGCCTGCCTGTGACCGCCTTCACCCACGACTCCTACTTCTCCAAGAGCCTCGCCGACGCCGATCCGGCGATCTTCAAGGGCATCCAGGGCGAGCTTGGCCGCCAGAAGGAGCAGATCGAGCTGATCGCTTCCGAGAACATCGTCTCCCAGGCGGTGCTGGACGCGCAGGGCTCGGTCCTGACCAACAAATACGCCGAGGGCTATCCGGGTCGTCGCTACTACGGCGGCTGCGAGTTCGTCGACATCACCGAAGACCTGGCCCGTGAGCGCGCCAAGGAGCTGTTCGGCGCCGCCTTCGTCAACGTCCAGCCCCACTCGGGCGCCCAGGCCAACCAGGCGGTCTTCTTCTCCCTGCTGCAGCCGGGCGACACCTTCCTGGGCATGGATCTGGCCTGCGGCGGACACCTGACCCACGGCTCGCCCGCCAACCAGTCGGGCAAGTGGTTCCGTCCCGTCACCTACAAGGTGAACGAAGACGACCATCTGATTGATTACGATCACGTCGCTGAGATGGCCCAGAAGGAGAAGCCCAAGCTGATCCTGGCCGGCGCCTCGGCCTACAGCCGCCACATCGACTTCAAGCGCTTCCGCGAGATCGCTGACAGCGTCGGCGCCTATCTGATGGTCGACATGGCCCACTACGCCGGTCTGATCGCCGGCGGCGTTTATCCCGACCCGATCCCGCACGCTCACGTCGTCACCACCACGACGCACAAGACCCTGCGCGGTCCGCGCGGCGGCATGATCCTGTCCAACGACCTGGATCTGGGCAAGAAGATCAACTCGGCGGTCTTCCCCGGCCTGCAGGGCGGCCCGCTGGAGCACGTTATCGCCGCCAAGGCTGTGGCCTTCGGCGAGGCGCTGAAGCCCGAGTTCAAGCTCTACGCCCAGCAGGTCGTCAAGAACGCCCAGGCCCTGGCCGCCGTTCTGGTCGATCGCGGCCTGGCCATCGTCTCGGGCGGCACCGACAGCCACCTGATGCTGGTCGATCTGCGTCCCAAGGGCGTGACCGGCAAGGCGACCGAGCATGAGCTCGAGAAGGCCCTGATGACCTGCAACAAGAACGGCGTGCCGTTCGACACCGCGCCCTTCACCGTCACCTCGGGCGTTCGCCTGGGCACGCCGGCGGGCACCACGCGCGGCTTCGGCGAGGAAGAGTTCAAGCAGATCGGTCACTGGATCGCCGATGTCGTCTCGTCGATGAACGGCGGCGATGAAGCCGATCCGGCCGTCGTCGCGGGCGTGGCGGCTCAGGTGCGCGAACTGACCGCGCGCTTCCCGATCTATCGCTAAGAGGCCCCTCGGATGAAGTGCCCCTTCTGCGGAAACGCCGACACCCAGGTGAAGGACAGCCGCCCGTCTGACGACGGCGCGGCCATCCGGCGCCGTCGGTCCTGCCCGCAGTGCAACGGGCGCTTCACCACCTTCGAGCGGGTGCAGCTGCGCGAACTGGTCATCCTGAAACGGAACGGCCGCCGCACCCCCTTCGACCGCGACAAGCTGGAACGCTCGCTGGGCATCGCGCTTCGCAAGCGCCCGGTCCAGCCCGATCAGGTCGAGCTGCTGGTCAGCCGCATCGTGCGCCAGCTGGAAAGCCTGGGCGAGACCGAGATTCCGTCGCACATCGTCGGCGACTTCATCATGAAGGCGCTGAAGTCGGTCGATGAAGTGGCCTATGTCCGCTACGCCTCGGTCTACAAGGACTTCCGCCACACCAGCGACTTCGCCAAATTCCTCGGCGACGAGGGCTTCGACGAGACCAAGTCCGGCCAGGACTGATGCGCCCGCGCGTCACCCTGAAGCTGGCCACGTCGCTGGACGCCCGCATCGCCACGGCCACGGGCGAAAGCCAGTGGATCACCGGGCCGGAGGCGCGCCTTCAGGGCCACCGCCTGCGCGCGACGCATGACGCCATCCTGGTCGGCGTCGAGACGGTGCTGGCCGACGATCCCGAACTGACCGTCCGTCTTCCTGACTTCGCCGGGACGCATCCGCTGCGCGTGGTTCTCGACAGCCGCCTGCGGACCCCCGCGACGGCCAAGGTCGCATCCGGCAACACCCTGATCTTCACAACAGCCCAACCCCATCCCATCGGCCAGGCCGAGGTCGTCGCCGTCGCCCCCAATGACGGCCGTCCCGCTATTTCCGCCGTCCTCGACGCGCTCGCCACCCGCAATATCGGCTCCATCCTGATCGAAGGCGGGGGCCGCGTCGCCGCCTCCTTCATCCAGGCGGGGGCGGTCGACGCTATCGAGTGGTTCCGCGCCCCAATCCTGCTGGGCGGGGAAGGGCGGCCCTGCATCGCCTCCCTGGCGCTTGCAAAGCTGGCCCACGCCCCCAAGTTCCGTCGTCTGGGCGTCGAGCCTGTCGGAGACGATCAGTGGGAGCGCTACGCCCGCGCCTGACGCCTCCTCAGGCGCGATTTCAGACGAATTAGACTAATTAGACTCTGTTTTTTGGGTCCGAAGGGACCGGAGCTTTCATGTTCACCGGCATCGTCACCGACATCGGCCGCGTCCGCAGCGTCCGTGAAACCAACCGCGACCGTCGCTATGAGGTCGAGACCGTGTGGGACACGGCGACCATCGACCTGGGCGCCTCCATCAGCCACGCGGGCTGCTGCCTGACCGTTACGGAGAAGGGGGAGGGCTGGTTCGCCGTCGAGGTCTCGGGCGAGACCCTGTCCAAGACCAAGCTGGGCGACTGGACCGAGAACACCCGCGTCAACCTGGAGCGCGCGGCGAAACTCGGCGACGAACTGGGCGGTCACATCGTCTCGGGTCACGTCGACGGTCTGGGCGAGGTCGTGTCCATCACCCCCGAGGGCGGATCGCACCGCATCGTTATCGAGGCGCCGGCGCCCCTGCACAGATTCATCGCCCCAAAGGGCTCAATCACGGTCGATGGGGTTTCCCTGACGGTGAATGGGGTGCATGAGCGCCGCTTCGACGTGAACATCATCCCGCACACGTGGGATGCGACCACCCTCGGCGGCCTGAAGGTCGGCGAAAAGGTCAATCTGGAGATCGACATGCTGGCGCGTTACCTCGCGCGGTGGCAGGAGACCGCATGATGAAACTGGCCGTCCACAACACCGACAGCCCGATCAGCTCGATCGAGGACATTATCGAGGACGCCCGCAACGGCCGCCCCTACATCCTGGTGGACGCCGAGGACCGCGAGAACGAGGGCGACATCGTCATTCCGGCCCAGTTCGCCACGCCGGACCAGATCAACTTCATGATCCGCTATGCGCGCGGCCTGGTCTGCCTGGCCATGACGGCCGAGCGCGCCAAGCAACTGCGCCTGCCGCCGATGGCCGCCGAGAACCGCGAGAGCATGGGTACGGCCTTCACCATCTCGATTGAGGCCAAGGAAGGCGTCACGACCGGCATCTCGGCCGCCGATCGCGCCCATACGGTCCAGGTGGCGGCCGATCCGTCGCGCACCGCCGACGACATTGTTTCGCCGGGCCACATCTTCCCCCTGGTCGCGCGCGACGGCGGCGTCCTGGTTCGCACCGGCCACACCGAGGCGGCCGTCGACATCAGCCGCATGGCCGGCCTGATCCCGGCCGGGGTGATCTGCGAGATCATCAAGGACGACGGCGAGATGGCGCGGATGCCCGACCTGATCGCCTTCGCTCAGCTTCACGGGCTGAAGATCGGCACCATCGCCGACCTGATCGCCTATCGCCGCCGCACCGAGCGCTTTGTCGAGCGCGTGATGGAGACGCCGTTCGAAAGCGTCCACGGCGGCGCGTTCAAGCTGATCCTGTACCGCAACACCATCGAGGGCGCGGAGCATGTCGCCCTGGTGCGCGGCGACATCGATCCGACCAAGCCGACCGTCGTGCGGATGCACCAGGTCGACTTCGCCGCCGATCTGCTGGGCCATGTCGAGGCCCGCCAGGACTATATTCCGAAGGCGATGCAGGCGCTGGCGGCCCAGGACGGGCCGGGCGTCGTCGTCTTCCTGCGCGATCCCGACCTGCATGGTCTGGCCGAGCGGCTGGGCGGCGTCGCCAAGCCCGCCGCCGTGGATCGTTCGCTGAAAGCCTATGGCGTCGGGGCGCAGATTCTGCTCGACCTCGGCATCAAAGACATGATCGTGATGAGTTCGACGCGACCCAATCCGACGGCGCTGGAAGGCTACGGCCTGCGCATCGTCGGCTGGCGCGACATGGACGGAGAAGACCAATCTTGAACGACCCCACTCGCGTCCTCATCGTCGAGGCGCGCTTCTACGACGAACTGGCCGACGCCCTTCTGGAAGGGGCGAAGGACGCCCTGCGCGCGCAAGGCGTTCAGTATGACGTCGTGACCGTGCCCGGCGCCCTGGAAGTGCCGACCGTGATCGCCATGGCCGAAGAGGCCGGACGCTATCCGACCGCGCCGCGCTATGACGGCTATGTCGCCCTGGGCTGCATCATCCGCGGCGAGACCTATCATTTCGAGATCGTCTCGGATCAGTCGGCGGCGGGCATCACCCAACTGGGCCTCAAGGGCCTGGCCATCGGCAACGGCATCCTGACGACCGAGGACGAGGACCAGGCCTGGGCCCGAGCCCGTCTCAGCGAAGGCGACAAGGGCGGCTTTGCGGCCCGCGCCTGCCTGGACCTGATTGCCATCCGCAAGCGTCTGCGCGGAGGACTGGCTTCGTGAGCGAACCGACCAACACCACCCCGGCCACCGTCGCCGAAGTCATGGCTCAACTGGCCGAGGCTGACAAAGCCCGCGCTGAGCCCCAGCTGACCAGCCGCCAGCGCCGCGCCCGCACGGTCGCCCGCCTGGCCGCCGTTCAGGCCCTGTACCAGATGGAGCTGGCGGGCGAGGGCGTCGACAGCGTCGTGCGCGAGTTCCGCAATCACCGTTTTGACGCCGATATCGACGGCGCCCCCCTGGCCGAGGCGGACGAGGACTGGTTCGCCGCCGTCGTGCACGGCGTGGTCGAGGACCAGCGCGCGGTGGACGAGGCGGTCAAGGCGCGTCTGGCCTCCAACTGGCGGTTGGAGCGTCTGGACGCGACCCTGCGCGCCCTGCTGCGCAGCGGCGCCTGGGAGCTGAAGCACAAGCCCGACGTGCCGCGTGAAATCGTGATCGACGAATATGTCGAGCTGGCCAAGGCCTTCTTCGACGATGCGGAGGCGAAGTTCGTGAACGCGGCGCTCGACGGCGTGGCGCGTGATGCCCGCGATTGACGTCGCAGGCGAATTCGAGACCATCCAGCGGCTGCTGAAGCCGCTGGCGCACCCGGAATGGGCGCGGGGGCTGGCCGACGACGTGGCCGCGCTGCCCTCGCGTCCGGGACACGACCTCATCCTTACCAAGGATGCGATCGTCGAGGGCGTCCACTTCCTGCCCGACGACCCGCTGGACACGGTGGCGCAGAAGCTGTTGCGCGTGAACCTGTCCGACCTGGCCGCCAAGGGGGCCGAGCCGTTCGGCTATCTGCTGGCCTGCCACTGGTCCCCACGCTGCGGCTGGCCCGAGCGCGAGGCCTTCGTCGCCGGGCTGCGGCGCGATCAGGCCATCTTCGACATTTCCCTGCTGGGCGGCGACACGGTGAAGACGCCGGGGCCGGCCAGCTTCTCGGCCACCCTGCTGGGCTGGGCGCCGTCGGGCGCGGCGGTCAGCCGAGCCGGGGCGCAACCGGGCGATCTGGTCTTCGTCACCGGCACCATCGGCGACGGCTGGCTGGGCCTTCAGGCCGCCCAGGCGACCCTGAGCCTGGAGCCCGAACGCATGGACGCGCTGGAGGCCGCCTATCGCACCCCCATGCCGCGCGTGGAGTTCGCACCCGTCGTTCTGGGCCTGGCGACCGCCAGCGCCGACGTGTCCGACGGTCTTCTGGCCGACGCCGCCCATATCGCCGAGGCCAGCGGCGTCAGCCTTGAGATCGACCTGGAGCGGCTGCCGCTGTCCGCCGCTGCTCAAGCCTGGTTCGAGGGGCGCGTCGATCCGCAGGCGGCGCTGGAGCTGCTGGCCGGCGGCGGCGACGACTATGAGATCCTGCTGACCGTCCCGGCGGGCGCCGAAAACGCCCTGCGCCGTGAGGCCGAGCGGCGACATCTGCGTTTGACCTGCGTCGGGCGGGTGGTCGAGGGCAGGGGGCTGTCGCCACGCTATCTGGGCCAGGTCATCACCCCGACGCGCACGGGCTGGACCCACGGCTGAGGGCAACGGAATCCTAACGGGACTGGCCCACACTGCCGCCATGAACCGCCGCGCCCTTATCCTCGCCGTCGCCGGCTCCGCCTTGTCGGGGGCGGCCGCAGCAGCCTCGCCATCGGCGGAGACGCCCGCTCAGCCGGCGAGCATCAACCTGACCGGGGTGGGCCTGCCGATCATCGTGGGCGGCCGGGTTCGGAATTACATCTTCGTAGTGCTGAAACTGCATCTGGGTGAAGGCCATGCCCTGGACGCGGTGAAGGCCAAGGAGCCCTATCTGCGCGACGCCCTGGTCCGCGCCGGGCATCGCACGCCCTTCGTCCTGGCCGACGACTGGAACCAGTTGGACGCCCAGGCCCTGAGCGCCAGCCTGATCCGCTCGGCTGATGTGCTGATCGGCAAGGGCGCGATCGCCCGCGTCGAGGTCGTCAGCCAGGCCGCGCGCCGCCGCACGACCGTTCGCGCCGTCTAAAAAGAGCGCTGTTGCGCCACGGCTCTGCTTTTGGCACGATTTAGCCGCAATTCCCGAGGGGCGTGAATTTGCGTCCGTAAGCGCACGGGGGGACCGGAAGGCGGCCGAGAGGCGAAAACGCCCGTAGCGCAGCCCATGGATCCGCGCGTCTAGTTGCATAGGGCTTGGAAACGCCATGACGTCATATCTTTGGCTGGTCATCGCGGCCGGCGCCTTGGGGGTGCTTTACGGCGCCGTCCAGACCGCCGCCCTGATGAAGGCCGACAGTGGTAATGAACGGATGCGTGAGATCGCCGCGGCGATCCAGGAAGGGGCATCCGCCTATCTGAAGCGTCAGTACACAACGATTGGCATTGTAGGGGTCGTGATCTTGGTCGCGGCCTTTTTTCTTATCGGGATCTGGGCCGCGCTTGGCTTCCTGATCGGCGCGGTCCTGTCGGGCGCGGCGGGCTATGCGGGGATGCTGATCTCCGTGCGCGCCAACGTCCGTACGGCCCAGGCCGCGTCGCAGAGCCTGTCCAGGGGTCTGGACCTGGCCTTCCGCTCGGGCGCCATCACCGGCATGTTCGTGGCGGGCGGCGCGCTTCTGGGCGTGTCCGGCTACTACGCCTTCATGACCCAGGGACTGGGCCATGCCTCGACCAGCCGCGAGGTCATCGACGGCTTGGTGGCCCTGGGCTTCGGCGCCTCTCTGATCTCCATCTTCGCGCGACTGGGCGGCGGCATCTTCACCAAGGGGGCCGACGTCGGCGGCGACATGGTGGGCAAGGTCGAGGCGGGGATCCCCGAGGACGACCCCCGCAACGCCGCCACCATCGCGGACAATGTGGGCGACAACGTCGGCGACTGCGCCGGCATGGCCGCCGACCTGTTCGAGACCTATGCGGTGACGACGGTGGCGACCATGGTGCTGGCGGCCATCTTCTTCCGCAACCAGCCCTATGTCGACGTGCTGATGCTGCTGCCGCTGGCGATCTGCGGCGTCTGCATCGTGACCTCCATCATCGGGACGTTCTTCGTCCGTCTGGGCAAGAGCGGCAACATCATGGGCGCCCTGTACCAGGGGCTGATCGTCACCGGCGTCCTGTCGTTGGGCGCGGTCTGGTGGGTGATCAACCAGCTTCTGCCGGGGGCGGTCGAAACCTCGGGCGGGCTGCTGATCCAGCCGATGAACCTGTTCTGGGCGGGCGTCGTCGGCCTGCTGGTCACGGCGGCCATCGTGGTCATCACCGAATACTACACCGGCACGGGCTTCCGCCCGGTGAAGTCGGTGGCCAACGCCTCCGTCTCAGGGCACGGCACCAACGTGATCCAGGGGTTGGCCATGTCGTTGGAGGCCACGGCGCTGCCGGCTCTGACCATCATCGTCGGCATCGTCGCGGCCTATCAACTGGCGGGCCTGTTCGGCATCGCCATCGCCACCACCACCATGCTGGGCGTGGCGGGGATGATCGTGGCGCTGGACGCCTTCGGTCCGGTCACGGACAACGCGGGCGGCATCGCCGAGATGGCTGGCCTGCCGCCGGAAGTCCGCGTCTCGACCGACGCTCTGGACGCTGTGGGCAACACCACCAAGGCCGTGACCAAGGGCTACGCCATCGGTTCGGCGGGCCTGGGGGCGCTGGTCCTGTTCGCCGCCTATGTGGAGGACTTGAAGTTCTTCGCGGCCGAGGCGGCGCCGGGCAGCTTCTTCCACGGCCTGGGCACGGTCGCCTTTGACCTGTCCAACCCCTATGTCGTGGTCGGCCTGTTGTTCGGGGGGCTGCTGCCCTTCCTGTTCGGCGGCTTGTCGATGACGGCCGTGGGGCGCGCTGCTGAGGCGGTCGTGGCCGAGGTGCGGCGTCAGTTCCGCGAGAACCCGGGCATCATGACCTTCCAGACCAAGCCGGAATACGGCCGAGCCGTCGATATCCTGACCAGCGCGGCCATCCGCGAGATGATCGTGCCGTCGTTGCTGCCGGTGCTGTCGCCGATCATCCTGTTCGTCGTCATCCTGTTCATCCAGCCGGACAAGGCCAACGCCTTCGCCGCCCTGGGGGCCATGCTGATGGGGGTGATCGTGACGGGTCTGTTCGTCGCCATCTCGATGACCTCGGGCGGCGGCGCCTGGGACAACGCCAAGAAGGTGATCGAGGAAGGCTTCACCGACAAGAACGGCGTGGTTCACGGCAAGGGGTCGGAAGCTCACAAGGCCGCCGTCACCGGCGACACCGTGGGCGATCCCTACAAGGACACCTCCGGCCCGGCGGTGAACCCGATGATCAAGATCACCAACATCGTGGCGCTGTTGCTGCTGGCGGTGCTGGCGGGCGGTAAGATCGTCTGACAGCGCTTCGCTGAACCTAAAAACGCCCCGGAGAGCGATCTCCGGGGCGTTGTCTTTTTTTTGCGCCCTACGTTCGCGACGCAGGCGGCTTGAGGGCGCCTATCTTCTGGAGCTTAGTCTGGGCGGCGCTGGCCGGGCACGTCGTCCTCGGTGCGGGGCAGTTGGCCGCGGCCGACGTTGCCGAGCAGTTGTTCGAGAATGGTCAGCTGACGGCCGCGAGTCGGGGTCTCGCGGCGCTCCATGGCGATCTGGCGGCCGTCTTCCAGGCCCAGGGTGCGGACGTTGGCGACCTTTTCACCGCCGTCGGCGAAGGTGATTTCGGTGACCGTGCGCTGCGACACTTCAGGCTTGTTGTAGGTGTAGCGCTGGGTCGTCTGGGTCAGGTAGTACCAGACGTTGTCGGTCTCGAAGGTCGAGGTGGTCGAGGGCGTGCCCAGCTTGGCCAGGACGGTCTCGCGGGTGTCGACGCCCGCCTCGATGTCCTGGGGCTTGGCGTCCACGGCCTGGAAGCCCTGGGTGGCGACGACCGGGGCGCAGGCGCCTGCAGCGGCGGCGAGCGAGGCGGCGATGATGAGCGACGTAAAACGGGGCATCGGCGATGGGCCTCTAGAAACAAGGTCTTTGACCTAACCGTCGCTGCGTCCTAGTGCAACGGCGCGGCGGAAAAGGGGCCGTAAAACCTATGTTCAAGACACTCTTCAGACGACAGACGCAAGAGCGCCAGGCGCAGGGCCTATACGCCCTGGCGGTGGAACAGGCGCGTCAGCCCGATTTTTACGCCCGCCTCGGCGTGGCGGATCGAATCGATGCGCGGTTCGAGCTCTACACCCTGCACGTCCTTCTGCTGTTCGTGCGGACCAAGGCTGAGGGCGAGCGCGGGGCCGATCTGGCCCAGAAGATGTTCGACACCTATGTCTCGGCTCTGGACAACGTTCTGCGTGAACTGGGCGTCGGCGACGTGTCTGTCGGCAAGAAGATGCGCAAGTTGGGCGAGGCCCTTTATGGCCGTATGAGCGCCTATGAGAAGGCGCTGCGCGAAGGCGACCGCGACGGCTTTCAGGCTTCGATCGCGCGCAATGTGTTCGAGAGCGACGATCCCGCTGCTGGCGCTGAACTGACCCGTTATGCGCTGGAATCGCACGAACGTCTGGCGCGTCAGCCTATTTCCGCCGTGGAAAAGGCGCCTGACTGGGCCATGATCGTCGCATGACGATTCCCGCCCTGCCTTACAGCGACCCCGTCCGCCTGCATCAGATCGGGGCGAGCCTGTCCCGGCGCCTGGAGCCGGACGCCGAGGCGCGTCAGCGCATTGCGCGCGCGCTGAACCTGAAGTCGCTGGACCGTTTCGAGGCGGATCTGGAGGTGACGGCGACGGTTTCGGGCTGGCGTCTGACCGGACGTGTCGTAGCCGATGCGGTCCAGTCCTGTGTGCTGACGCTGGAGCCTCTGCCCGTTCATGTCGACGATCGATTCGAGATCAATCTGGTCGAGGCCGTGGATACGGCGCCTTCGGACGAAGGGGAGATCGACCTGGAGCTGGACGACGATTCGCCCGACGTGGTGGAAAACGGTCAGATCGACCTGGGCCAGTATGCGGTCGAGCAACTAGCGCTGCATCTTGACCCCTATCCCCGCAAAGACGGCGCGGTGTTCGAGCAACCGCCTGAGCCGGGCGAGATCTCGCCTTTCGGCGTGTTGCGGGCCTTGAAGCCGAACGACGGCGACAAGAGTTGACCTAAGGGCGCCTCGGTTGCATCCACAGGGTGCGACATTTGCGTCTGCACGCCCTAACATTGAAGCGCCGCGACAAGACGGCGACGGAGTCGATTTCCACTTGGCATCATCCACATTGATCTCGCTCGACGCCATGGGGGGCGACCACGGTCCTGCCGTCGTGGTCGGCGGCGTGAAGGCTTATTATTCGCTGTATGGCGGCGACGGCGTGCGCTTCCTGCTGCACGGAGACGAGGCGGCGATCCGCGCCGAGATGGCGCGCCTGCACGTATCGGACGACCTTTGCCAGGTCCGGCACACCGACAAGGTCGTCGCCATGGACGAAAAGCCTGCCCAGGCCATGCGTCGAGGCAAGGGCTCCAGCCTCTGGAACGCGATCGAGGCGGTCAAGACGGGAGAGGCCCAGGCCGCCGTCTCGGCGGGCAACACCGGCGCCTTGATGGCGATCTCCAAGCTGGTTCTGCGGATGGCGGTCGACGGGCTGGAGCGCCCGGCCATCGTCGCCAGCTGGCCGACCAAGCGCGGTTTCACCGCCGTGCTGGACGTCGGCGCCAACATCGGCAGCGATGCGCGCCAGTTGGTCGAGTTCGCCATCATGGGCGAGGCCTTCCAGTCCGCCGTGCATGGCGTGGCGCGGCCGACGGTCGGCCTGCTGAACGTCGGCTCCGAAGAGATGAAGGGCCACGAAGAGGTGCGCGAGGCCCACGCTGTGCTGCGCACCGACGCCGTGCCTGTGAACTACACCGGCTTCGTCGAGGGACATGACATCGCCGCCGGAACCGTGGACGTGGTGGTGACGGACGGATTCACCGGCAATATCGCGCTGAAGACGGCCGAAGGCACGGCCCGCTTCATCTCGGGCCTGCTGAAGGAAGCGCTGACCTCCGGGCCGCTGGCCAAGCTGGGCGCTCTGATCGCCATGCCTGCCCTGAAGAAGATGGCGCGCCGCATCGACCCCAGCAGCGTCAACGGCGGCCCCTTGCTGGGTCTGAACGGCATCGTCGTAAAAAGCCACGGCGGCGCCACGGCCGAGGGTTACGCCAACGCCATCCGCGTGGCTGTCGAACTGGCCCGCAGTGACTATCTGACCAAGGTCAGCGCCAATTTCGCGCGTTTGGCGGCCGCGATGGACGAACCCGCGCCCGTCGTCATGGGAGAGACCGAACAGTGAGCGTCATCCGCAGCGTCGTTACCGGGGTCGGCTCCTTCCTGCCCGAGCAGGTCGTCACCAACGCCGACCTGACCAAGATCGTCGACACCTCCGACGAATGGATCATCGAGCGCACCGGCATCCGCCAACGCCACAAGGCCCGCGACGACGAGCCGACCAGCGATCTGGCGCTCAAGGCGGCCGAGCGCGCCCTGGCCGACGCGGGCAAGACGGCGGCGGACGTCGATCTGATCATCGTCGCCACGACCACGCCGGACCAGACCTTCCCGGCGACGGCGGCCATCGTGCAGCGCAAGCTGGGCGCGCCGGTGGGCATCGCCTTCGATGTTCAGGCGGTCTGTTCGGGCTTCGTCTACGCCATGAGCGTGGCTGACGGCTTTGTCGCGCGCGGTCAGGCCAAATGCGCCCTGGTCATCGGCGCCGAGGAAATGACCAAGCTGATGGACTGGACGGATCGCACCACCTGCGTCCTGTTCGGCGACGGCGCCGGAGCCTTCGTGCTGGAGCCGGGCGAGGGGCAGGGGACCAAGGATGATCGCGGCGTGCTGGGCTTCGCCCTGCGCTGCGAGGGCGCCAAGGCTGACATGCTCTATGTCGACGGGGGCCCGGCCACGACGGGTACGGTCGGCCATCTGCGGATGCTGGGCAATCAGGTCTTCCGCCACGCCGTCGTGAACATCGCCGAGGCCATCACGGCCGCCGCCGAGGTTGCGGGCGTCGACATTCCCGAGATCGACTGGTTCGTGCCTCACCAGGCCAACCAGCGCATCATCAAGGGCGTGGGCGATCGCCTGGGCCTGGACGAGGACAAGGTCATCTCGACCGTGGCCATGCACGCCAACACCTCGGCCGCCTCCATCCCGCTGGCGATGGACGTCGCCATCAAGGATGGGCGAATCAAGAAGGGCGATCTGGTCCTGGTCGAAGCCATGGGCGGCGGCCTGACATGGGGCGCGTGCGCCTTCCGATTCTAGATTTGCATTGAGGACTTTGATTTCCGGCCGTTTTGCCCTTCAATGCCCCGCCAATTGATTGCGGGGAGATGCAAGTGGCCGGACATCAGACGCTTACCCGTGCGGATTTGTGCGAAGCGGTCCACGAAGAGGTCGGGTTGTCCCGGCAGGAATGCTCCGGACTGGTCGAGCGCACGCTGGACCTGATTGTCGACTCTCTTGAGCAGGGCGAGACGGTCAAGCTGTCGGGCTTCGGCGTCTTCCAGGTCCGTGAGAAACGCGCCCGCATGGGCCGCAACCCCAAGACCGGCGAACCGGCCGCCATCAACCCCCGCCGCGTCATCAGCTTCCGCGCCTCACAGATCATGAAGAGCCGGGTGCACGACGCCGTCGTCGAGACCTGAGACCCTTGGCCAAAAGCCCCAAAGCCTTCCGCACCATTTCTGAAGCGGCCGATGAAGTCGGCGCCCCCCAGCATGTGCTGAGGTTCTGGGAGACGAAGTTCGAGTTCGTCGCCCCGGTGAAGCGTGCGGGCGGCCGCCGTTTCTATCGCCCCGACGACGTCATGGTGCTGAAGGCTGTGCGGCGGCTGCTGCACGACGAGGGGCTGACGATTCGCGGGGTGCAACGCCTGGTGCAGGATCAGGGTCTTGCGCGCCTGACGGCCTATGCCGACCCGGCCGCGACGCTGGAGATCGATTCGGGTGATCGGGCTGAAACGGTATCGCAGACGGCGGCGATTCCGGCGGCTCCGGCGCGCCTTGAGACTCTGTTGAGCGAACTGGAAGCGGCCAAGGCCCGGTTGGAGGGCGTTCTGCGCCGCTAAGACGGAAGTTGTTGTCGATAGAGCGTTTTAGGGTTTGCGGAGCACCGAACCGCCGTCTATACGGAGCGCCTTCGGAGCGTGGCGCAGCCTGGTAGCGCACTTGACTGGGGGTCAAGGGGTCGCAGGTTCGAATCCTGTCGCTCCGACCATCTAAATCTTTGATTTGGAATGGTTTTGAAGGGGGCGCCGTAAGGCGACCCCTTTGCAATTGGGCGCTAGCGCGCTTCGCGTAAAAGACGAGACTTTCAGTCAGAACTGTGAACAGGGCAGCCTACTGCTGAACGGCGCTGCGGCCGGGACCGAAGCGGGCGCGGAAGTCCTCCAGGCGGATGGTGAACTCGTCCTGCGCCAGAAATTCCTCGTCGGTCATCTGAGGCTGCTCGTTCGGCTTGTACCAGAGTGCGTAGTTCGGCTCGTCCAAGGCGTAGCGTTTGAAGTGAGTTGAATAGGTGCGGACGCGCAGGGTCGGAACCTCGCCCGTCATGTCGAAGGCCATCAAACGCAGCCAGCCGTCGCCCAGGCCCGGCGCCTTGGCCGCATCCAGCCCGGCGTCGACGGCGGCGCGGTTGCGGTCCTGATAGTCGGACAGCAGCTGATAGACGGCGCCGCCCTGGCGGTTCGGGTCGGTGCGGAAGGCCTGGCCGTTGTGATGCCCGCTCAGGACCATGAAGATCTGCGGGTTGCGGCTGATCAGCTTGTCCCACACGCCCTGGGCGCTGTTGTCGAAGGGGTCGAGGGCGTTGATGTCCACGACCGGATGGGCGTGGCGCTGTCCGGTCTTGTCCAGGAAGTCGTGGGTGCTGATCAGGGTCGGCAGGCCCGGGTGGGCGTGGATGATGGTCTCGGCCCATTTCAGACTTGCGTCGGAAGGGGCGAACTGCAGGCCGATGTGCAGGAAGCGGTAGCCGCCGGCCTCGAACACCTGGGCGCTGTCCGCGCCGCCGTCGTGCGATCCGACGTACCAGGGGCGGTCCTTGAAGAAGGGCGAGGCGGCGCCGAAGACGCGGACCCATTCGGTCAGTCCGCCGACATGGATCATGCCCAGGCGACGCAGGTCGCCCTCGGGCGCGGTCAGGTCGCGCGGCCAGGACTCTTCCCACCACTGGGCGTCATAGTCGTGATTGCCGGGCACGGCCGAGAAGGGCAGGGCGCCGTCCAGAAGGCGATAGGCGGCGATGGAGGCGGGGATCTCCACCTCGCGCACGCCCGGCGCCCATTTCGCCGGTCCGACGTCGGAGGGCAGGGCGCGGGGACTGAAGCCGCGCGCGGCGTGATCCGGGTCGATGTCGATGATGGGGTGCTGCCATACGTCGCCCACGCCGGTGGCGAAAACGATGTCGCCACCGCGCGAGGCGGCGTTGTCGGCGATGAAGCGGAACTGCTCGGTCATCATGTCCCGCGCGTCGAACGGAAAGCCGGCCGCGCGCTGACGCGTGTGATCGACATAGTTCTGGGTGTCGGGGATCACGGCGATGGTGAAACGGGCGTCAGTCGCCTGTTGGGCCAGGCTGGGGGCGGCCGCCAGAAGGCCGAGGGCCAGGACGGCTGAACGGAACAGCTTACGCATCATCGACATGGGCGCATCTTTCTTCGCGAGGAAAAGCGCGAGGCTTCGGAGCCAAGTCCGAAGCCTCGCAGGCAGAGATCAGTAGCGATAGCTAACTCGGGCGCCCCAGGTGCGCGGGGCGTTGGGCGAGCCGGTGGACGCCGAGATGAAGCGGTTGCGCGACTCTTCCGAATAGGCGTTCGTCAGGTTGTTGACGAAGAAGCCGAAGGCATAGCTGCCGTTCATCGGACGGAACGTCAGGTTGGCGTTCATCAGCCAGTAGTCGCCGATGACCGAGTTGGACGAGGTGCTGAATTTCTCGCTGCGGTAGGCGTAGTTGGTTTCCGCCTCGACGCCCCAGTCGCCGATCTGGTGCTCATAGGCGATCGAGCCCTTGTAGTCGAAGCGCGGGAAGGGCAGGCGCTCGCCTGCGCGATCGCTGTAGATGATGGTGTTGTATTCGCCCGTCACCGGATCCTTGGCGGCTTCGGTGGCCGAGGCGTTGACGAAGAAGAACTCGTCATATTCCCCGTATTTGTAGCCGACCGCCTGGGTGATGGTCAGGTTGTCCAGGGGCTGCCAGCGCAGCTCCAGCTCGGCGCCCTGGATGTGGGACTTCGGCACGTTGATCATGCGGCCGACGCGCCCCGTCTGGGTGTAGAGCACGCCCTGAAGCTGCTGGTCGCGGTAGTCGTAATAGTAGATTGCCGCGTTCGTCTGGAGGCGGTTGTCGAACAGGCTGGCCTTCACGCCGGTCTCATAGGCGATCAGCTCCTCGAACTTGAAGGGCTCCAGCTGATCGGGCAGGCCGCTGTTGTAGGTGGTGAAGCCGCCAGATTTCACCCCGCGCGAGATGTTGGCGTAGGCCAGAACGCTGTCGCTGAAGGCGTATTCAGCGCCGATCTTGCCAGTCCATTCGCCCATGCTCTGAGACTTGGAGGCGGTGGCGTTGACGCGCGGGACCGGGGCCAGAACCTCGGTCTTGAAGTCGTTCAGCTCGCGGGTCTCATCCTCGTAGCGTAAGCCGCCGATCAGGGTCAGGCGATCCGTCAGGCGGTAGTCGACATTGGCGAAGGCGCCCGTCGTCTGGACCTTCTGGCCGTAGGTGGTGCTCATCCAGAAGCGGAGGCTCTTCGCTTCCGAGAAGTCGGAGTAGAAGCCGCCGTCGATGTCCTCGGTCGCGTGGTAGAGACCGGCCAGCCATTGCAGACGACCGTCGCCGTTCGAGGCTAGGCGCACTTCCTGCGAGATCGTCTCGATGTCGTTGAAGAAGTAGGTGCCGGCTTCGTTTGAGGCCGTGGCGTCCCAGTCGTTGAACTCCTTGCGGTCGAAGGACTCATAGGCGGCGACGGCGGTCAGGGTGGCCCAGCCGAGGTCGTGGTTCAGGCGCAGGCTGACGCCCTTGCCCTCGTTGTCGCGGAACGGCTTGGCGTTGGGCGAGACGCCGATCAGCTGGGCGAAATAGGGGGAGATGCCCCAGCCGGTGATCCGGTGGGCCGTGTCGATCGGATAGACCTTGCCGCCGCCCGAGGTGAAGGGGGTGGTGATCAGGCGCAGGCCCCGACCGTCCGACTTGTCCTGGCTGTAGTGGACGTTCAGGTCGAGGTCGGTCAGGTCGCTGGGGCGCCAGTTCAGGCGCAGGCGCAGGGCCTTGGTGTCCTTGTCGCCCAGGGTTTTGCCCGTGTCGCGGTGGTATTGCCAGCCGCCGCCCGTCTCGGCCGCGACGGCCAGGCGGGCGCTCAGGGTTCCGGCGACCGGACCCGAAACAAAGCCCTCGAACTTGGCGGCGTCATAGCTGCCGTAGCTGGCGTTGAAGCCGGCCGCGACATAGTCCGTCGGCGCTCCGGTGACGACGCTGACCGCGCCGCCGGTGGTGTTGCGGCCGTACAGCGTGCCCTGCGGCCCGCGCAGAACCTCGATGCGGGCGATGTCGAACAACTGGCCCTGGGTCATCACGCCATAGGGATAGGCGACTTCATCGATATAGACGCCGACGGTCGAGGTGTTGTTGGCGGCGTAGTCCGTCAGGCCGACGCCGCGGATGCGGAACTGGGGCTGGCCGCCGCCCAGCTGGCTGTCGACCTCCATGCTGGGGACGGCGTTTTCCAGGTCGTTGACCGTCTGGATGTTGCGCTTGTCCAGGTCTTCGCCCGATACGACCGTCAGTGCCAGGCCGACCTTCTGCGCGGATTCCTCGCGGCGCTGCGCGGTGACGATGATGTCCTGAACGGAGGTGGCCTGAGGCTCGGTCGCGACCTCGGCCGCCGCGGGCGCGGCCGCCGCAAGGAGCAGGGCGGCGCTCGAGGCGCCGAAAAGAAGACGGTTCATGTGTCGATCCATCGGGCAGCGCGGGCGATCCAGTCGCTCAGGCTGGAAAGTTGGGGAATGTCGCGAGCAGCCGTAGTTCTCACGCCGTGTGACCGGCTTTAAAAAAACAACTGTTCGACAACATTTCCGCTGTAGGAGATGGTCGTGATGCTTTGGTGAAGCTTATTTGAAGTGTTGCTGTCGCGCTGCCTGTCGATGACTGTTCCGAATAAGGAACGATTGTTCGATTCAGTCGCGCTGGGTAACCAAGGTCTTGGCGACGGCTTGCAGGCGCGCGGCATCGGGCGCATCGCCCGTCGCCGCCGCCATGATGGCCGCGCCCTTGATCCATAAGGCGAAACGGGTGGCGGCGCGGCGCGTCAGGTCGAACTGAGGCGGCCAGAGTTCGCCGCGGTTGGTGTAGTTGCCGCCGCCTTCGGGCCCGCGCAGAATCATCGCCAGTTCCTGGAAGGACGGATCGCGACGCGCCTGCAGGCAGACCTGGGCGATCAGACGGGCGTACTTGACGTAGAAGCCGCGCTCGCCGCCCGCAGGCGTCTCCAGGGTAAGGGCCATCATCTCGCCCCACCGCTGCATATCCGGAGGACCGGCGCCTTGCGGATGTCGGTAGTCGAGGTAGCGGGGCATCTCGCGGAAGACCGCGTGCCAGACGGCGTCGATCACGAACCGCCGCATATCCGCCCAATGGTAGGCGATGGTGGAGGTCGAAGTGCCGACCTCCGTGCTGACCGAGCGGTTGGTGACGATCCCGACGCCTCCGCTCAGGATCTGGTCTGCGGCGACGTCGAGCAGACGCCGCTTGATGGAATCCGGTTCCAGTCCGTCGCTCGGCGCCTTGGGGATCACCATCCGATCGATATAGCTTTCGGTCGCTGAGGCCGGATCGTCGGGGCGGCCGAAGGCCCGATCGATCAGGCCGCCCAATCCCTCGGCCGCAATCGCCTCATAGTCCGAGCGACCGCCCAGGGCGCCGACGTAAAACTGCTCGATGATCAGGTAGGTGGAGATCGCCTCGCCGAACGCTTCCAGGCCGGGGCGACGCGACAGGAAGGCCGTCCAGGCGTCGCGCCGCATGAGATCCCAGCGTCGCAGCAGGGGAGGCAGGAAGGCCGCCGGGTCGGGGCTGACCAGCAGTTCTTCCCACACTCGGGCGAAGTCGGCAGAGGACGCGGCGCGTTCTCGTAAATAGCGGGCTGTCAGGGCCAGCAGGCTGTCGCGGCTGAGGGCCAGGTCGTCGACGGCGGCGAAGAAGGCCTCGTGGTAGGCCTCGTCCTGCTCGAACGCCCTGAAGGCGATGGCTTCGATCAGCCCCGCCTTGGCGCCGAACAGATTGACGATGACGGTGGTGCTCTTGCCGACGGCCTGGGCCAGGTCGCGTATGGTCAGGCCGCCCAGGCCGACGTCCGTGACCAGGGTCATGGCCGCGGCGACGACGCGGTCGGCCTCGAGCGAGCGTGATGAAGCGATCGTCGTCATCGCAGCGTGCATGGCCGGCTGAAGCGGTCGTGTCGAGACCTGATCGCTTTCTTGGGCAAGGCCTGCGACGAAAGACGGCGGACCCCGTCGCGGACTCAATCCTGAAGTTGGGGCGGGAAGGGCAGCACGAACTCGGACCGTTCGGGCGAGACGCCGAAGGTCGCTTCGCCGTCGCGACCGGCATACCGGCCCAGCAGGCTCGAATAGGTATAGAAGCGGATGGTGCGGGCCTCGGTGTCGAAGGCCATGAAACGCAGCCAGCCTGCGCCGCCGTTGGCCGAACCGGCCTGTCCGTCCGGGCCGACGGTGTTGCCCTGATAGTCTTGGATCAGTTGATAGACGGGACGCCCGGCGTCATTGTGGTCGATGCGCAGGTTCTCGCCGTTGGATACGCCCTCGATCGGGCGGGTGTAGTTGTGGCCGCTCAGGACCATAAAGATCATCGCGTTCTTGCGGATGAAACGGTCCCAGACCTGATCGGGCGGCAGGTTGTCTGCGCCCGCGAAATAGCTGTCATAGCCGTTGGAGCGTTCCTGCACGTCAGGTTTCAGCCATTCATGGGTGGTGACGATGACGGGCGTGTCGGGATGGGCGTCGATCACGCCCTGGGCCCAGTCCAGCGCGGTCTGGGGCGGCTGCATCTCCAGCGACAGGTGCAGGAAGGACAGGCCGCCGGCCGTGAAGGTCTGGAAGCTGTTCAGACCGTTCGCCGAGGCGCCGCCGTACCAGGCCTTATCCGTGAAGTGGCGCGACTGGGGGCCGAAATAGAAGTTCCAGGCGCGGCCGCCCGACAGGGGTTCGGAGACGCCGTCGTAGCCGCGCCATGCATAGTTGTCGTAGTCGTGGTTGCCGGGAACCATGCCGAACGGCAGGCCGCTGTCGGTCAGGATCGAGAGGGCGCGGTTGGCGATGTCCCATTCCTCGCGCGTGTCGAAGAGCTGGTATTCGCCCTCTGCGTCCGGAATGGCGCGTCGGAACTGGCCGTCGCCATGCTGGACGATGTCGCCGACGAAGGTGACGAAGGCCAGGTTCTTGTCCTGGCGGGTCTCGACCAGATAGCGCATCTGCTGGTCGAAGGTGTCGGCGCCGTGCGGCTGGGGCAGGGTTATGTCGGCGTAGTTCTGGGTGTCGGAGACGACGGCGATGGTGAAGACCTCGGCCCAGGCCGGAACCGCTGCGCTCAGCAGCGCCGCGCTGAAGGCGACCGCCGCGCCCAGGTGTTTGAACATCGTCATATGCGTCATCCTGAAACCGATATGCAGCCGCCCTTAGCGACGCTGTGTGACGCTTTGGCTGCGATGACGCGCCTGAACGCATCGGGGATGCGCTGATACGGAAATGTCGTGCGACCGACATGAGGCGGTGACGATGCGGCGTCATTGGGCGCGCGGTGAACCGACAGCCAAGCCAGCCTTTCGACATGGACGACGCGACGTCCGCCCTGACGCGCGACGAGGGATTCGCGGCGTTGACGCGGCGGTTGCGGGCGCCGTTGACGCATTTCTTCCTGCGGCGGTCGAAATCGTCGGCGGATGCGGAGGAGATGGTTCAGGATTTGTTCCTGCGCCTAATGCGCCGCGCGGACTTGATGAGCCTGCAGAACATCGACGGTTATGTCTTTGAGGCGGCGGCCAACATTGCGCGGGATCGGGGGCGCTATGAGCAGGCGCGGGGTCGAGGCCTGCATGTCGAGATCAACGACGCCGTGGCCGAGTATGACGCGCCTGACGCCGAACAGATCATCGCGGGGAGGCAGCGTTTGAAACGGATGCTGGCGGCGCTGGACGCCCTGCCGCCGCGTGCGCGGGCCGTGGTGATCCTGCGTCGGTTCGAGAACCTGACCTATCCGCAGATCGCTCAGCGTCTGGGCATTTCGGTCAGCGCGGTCGAGAAGCACATGGGGCGAGCGATGTCCGCGTTGAGGGTCGATCTGGTCGAGGGGGATCGCTGATGTTTCCGGTTCACCCCCGATCAAACGACGAGGAAGCGATCGATCCAGCCGCCTTCTGGTTCGCGCGAATGAACGGCGGCGATACGCCCTGCCCTCAAGACGAGATCGCCTTCCGGCGGTGGTTGGATGAAGATCCTGGCCATATCCGCGACTATCGAGCCTGTCAGCAGGCGTGGAGAATGCTGGATCTTGAGGCGGGGCAGCCCGAGGTGTTGGCCCTGAGGGCGGCGGCGCTGGGGCGTGCCGATTCAGGCGCGACGCGACGGCGGGCTCTGCTCGGCCTGACCGGCGGGGCCATTGCGGCGTCCTGCGGCGGGCTGTGGGTGATGACGGCGTCGTCACCGGCGCGGGCGCTGATCGCGACCGAGGCGGGGCAGCGACTGACCGCGCCCCTGCCGGACGGGTCGGAGGTGACGTTGGCGCCGTCTTCTCGACTGCGCCTCGATTACGGCGCCGAACGTCGCGCGGCGGTGCTGGAAGCCGGTCAGGCCTATTTCCACATTCAGCCCGACGCCGAGCCCTTCGTCCTGCGCGTCGGCGATCGCTTGATGGCGACCGCGCAGGGGCGCTTCCAGGCGACCCACGCAGACCGAGGGCCGGAGGCGCTGGTCGAACAGGGACGGCTGAGGATGGTTCAAAGAGGCGGCGCTGGCGCGCCTCTGATCCTGACGGCGGGGCAGGGCGGGCTGGCGCGCGGCGATGAACTGCGGGCCGCGCCGGCAGACGTCGAGGCCGAGACGGCCTGGCGGATGGGGCGTCTGGTCGTGCGCGACCGTCCGCTGAGCGAGGTGGTCGAACGCTTCAATCGCTATTCGGCGGAGCGGTTGACGCTGACGGATGCGGCGGCGGGGGAGGTCCGCATCTCAGGCTCGTTCCGCTATGACGGCGGGCAGGAGTTCGCCCTGGCTCTGGCGCGCGGGTTCGGCCTGTCGGTGCGGCGCACGACGGACGGGGACTGGCGCATCGGATCGCCCGAAAAAACGTCTGACGAAACGGCTGCGCTTTGATGAAATTTCCACGACGGGGTGGGGGTCTGCGCAGGCGCTTCCGTTTCTGAGGGGGAGCCGCCGACGAGCGGCGGACCAGATCTCAGGGGCTACCATGTTCATTTCCAAGCCGCGCGCCGGCGCCTTCAAGCGCATGCTGCTGGCCTGCTCAGCCGTCGCTGCGGTCGCAGCGGCGACGCCGGCTCTGGCCCAGTCGCCGAGCGGCGGCGCGGCCGTCTCCTTCGCCATTGAAAGCCAGTCGATGGAAGAGGCGCTGACGACGCTGGCGCGCACCGCCGACGTGCAGGTGCTGTTCGCGCCGGAAGCCGTGCGCGGTCGCCGCGCCAATCGCGTGGTCGGCGTTCTGGCGCCCGCCGAGGCGCTGCGCCGCATGGTGGAGGGCACGGGCCTGACCGTGACGCCGGTCGGCGCGCGCACCTTTTCTGTTGCAGTCGCTCATGCCGATCTCGGATCCGACGGCGTCACCGCGATCGAGGACGTGATCGTCACGGCCCAGAAGCGCGCACAGCGCATCCAGGACGTGCCGCTGGCCGTCACCATGCTGAACGGCGAAGACGCCCTTCGTCGCGGCATCGACAGCGTGACCGACCTGGTGGACGAAGTTCCAGGCGTGTCGGTCAACTACGCCTTCGGCGGCACCAACTACGGCCTGATTAGCATCCGCGGCATCGGCGGCGCCGATGACTACAAGCCTAACGGCAATCCCTCGGTCGCCCTGCACGTCGACGGCGTCTATCAGACCTCGAACGCCTATCTGGGCATGCCTCTGTTCGACCTGGACCGGGTCGAGATCCTGAAAGGACCGCAAGGCACCCTGTACGGCCGCAACACCACGGCGGGCGTCATCAACGCCATCACCAAGGGGCCGGGCGAGGCGGTCGAAGGTTCGGGCCGTCTCGAGTTCGGCAGCTATGACTATCTGGCGATGGAGGCGGCCGTCGGCGGTCCCCTGAGCGACACGGTCGGCGTGCGGCTGGCCGTGCTGGCCGAGCAGGGCGGCGGCTTCATGACCGGGGCGGGCGCGGGCGACCTGGCGGGCTTCCAGCCGGTCATCGCCGGCGTGACCCAGACCCAGGTTCCGCCCATCGTCGATCCGGGCCGCCGTGAAGGTTTCGGCGACAAGGATCTGTTCGCCGGCCGGGCCACGGTCGCCTTTGACTTTACGCCGGACACCAACCTGACCGTGAAGCTGTTCGGCAGCCGCGACCGGGGCGACACGCGCCAGTACGACCGTATCTCGGCGACGCTGGACAGCAATATCGCCAATGCGGGCGAGAACGACGACCCGTACGAGTTCTATTCGTCGGAGTATCCGACCCACAGCATCGACATCTATGGCGTGTCGGCGGCGTTGCAGCATCGTCTGGGCGATGACCTGAATCTGGCGGTGATCGGCAACGTCCAGGGCACGACCCGCTCGGTGCAGGGCAACGGCGACGGCTCGCCCTATCCGGCCTCGCGCTTCGATGCCGATGAGACGCTGAACCAGACCTCGCTGGAAATGCGCTTGAGCGACGACAACGACGGTCGTCTGGACTGGATCGTGGGGGCCTTCTACGTCTCGGACGACATCGACTTCGACACGCACTGGACCAGCTATACGGCCCGGACCCAGTATGACAACCTGCACAAGCAGACACGCAACAGCTTCGCCGTGTTCGGCCAGGTCGACTACGATCTGACCGACAAGCTGACCCTGTCGGGCGGTCTGCGTTACACCCGCGATGAGGCGACCTTCAGCGGGCGCAACGACGACCTGGACCCGTGGGGCATCTCGACCTTCACCAAGACCTTCGCCACGACCGATCCCTTCATCTGGGACCGTGCCTTCGAGGATGACAACGTGTCGGGTCGGGTCACGGCCAAATACGCCTTTACCCCGAACCTGAACGTCTTCGTTTCGGCGGGCACCGGCTATCGCGGCGGCGGCTTCGACGGCACCTCGATCTTCACCCAGGCCGAGACCCTGCCGTTCGATTCCGAAACCGTCACCGCCTATGAGGCCGGCCTGCGTTGGACGACGAACCGTCTTCGCCTGTCGGTGGACGTCTTCTCCTATGAGTTCAAGGAGTTGCAGGCGACGACCCGTTTGGCCAATGACACCAACGGCCGCGCCAACGTCGGCGAAGCCGAGAGCAAGGGGATCGAGTTCGCGCTCAACGCCGTCCTGTTCGAAAGCGCGAACCAGAGCCTGGATCTCGACGTCGCCGCCGCCTTCCTGGACACGGAGATCATCTCGTTCAGCTCGGCGCGCGTGGCCGAGGTGCTGTCGACCGTCGGCGACCCCCTGCCGGGCGCGCCGGACGTGACGGCGACGGTTTCGCTGAACCACGGCCTGGTGCTGGCCAACGGCTGGCGTCTGGACAGCCGCCTGTCGGTCTCCCACCACGGCGAGGAGAGCAACCGCCTGAACGCGGCTCCGGGCAATACGGCGGACGCCTATACCCTGCTGAACGCCCGCGTGGAGCTGCAGACGGCGGCCGACTGGGCGGTCTACGCCTATGGCCGCAACATCACCGACGAGGTGTATTTCCCTGAAAAGAACGGCGCTTCGCGTCTGGTCGGGGCGCCTGCGACCTATGGCGTGGGCCTTCGCTACAGGTTCTGACGACACTGAGGTCGCGCCGTCTCTCGCGTGTTGGAGCGGCGGCGCAACCTCACCAGCGCGTGCCGGCTAGCGGGCAGCGGGGTTTGCCTACGACAGCGAGCAGGAAGGTTTGTAGGTTGGCAGCCGGACGTGGCTATGGAAGGCCGCAAGCCTAGGTCAGCTTCGGCCCTGATGTCCGTCGAGGGAGGTTGATTGGCTTTGACGCGCGAGGCGTGATTAAACCAACTCATGCGCCAGATTTCATTGACCGTCATCGCCGTGTCCTTGTTGCTCGCCGGTTGCAACGCCGGCGCTTCCGCTCGAGACGGCGTGGATCAGGTGGGCACAGGATTAGGCGACGCCGTTACCGCGCCGCTTGAGGATCTGAATCTCAAGCGTCAGGAAATCCCGACCATTCTGCTGCAAGCGGAATCCAATCCGTATGACCTACGCAACATGACGCGATGTTCGGTGATCGCTGCCGAAATCGGGCGATTGGATGAGGCTCTGGGGCCGGATACGGACGCTGCGCCCACCGACGATGGAACCTTCATGAGCGAGCGCGCTGCCGACGCTGCGGCAGGCGCGACGCTGGACGCCGTGCGCGGCACGGTGACGGACTTCATTCCGGCTCGCAGCTGGGTGCGCCGTCTGACCGGCGCCGACGCGCACAGCAAGCACGTTCAGTCAGCCATTCAGGCGGGCCTGCGCCGCCGCTCCTTCCTGAAGGGCGTGGGAATGCAGCGGAACTGTGCGCCTCCGGCGGCTCCGGCGGGCTTCGTTCCGCGTAGAGGCTAGGCCTTCAGGTGCCGCGCGCGGAAGTCGCGGCGGAACTGCTCGAACCGCCCCTCGGCGATGGCCGCGCGCATGGCGGCCGTCAGGGCCTGGAAGAAGGCGATATTGTGCCAGCTCAGCAGGATCTTGCCGAGAATCTCATCAGCGCGGATCAGGTGGTGCAGGTAAGCCTTTGAATAATCTTGCGAGGCCGGGCAGGGAACTTCGGGGTCCAGAAGATCCTGATCCTCGGCGAAGCGGGCGTTCTTGAGATTCAGCGGGCCGTCCCATGTCCAGGCCTGACCATGGCGCCCCGCGCGCGTCGGCAGGACGCAGTCGAACATGTCGACGCCGCGATAGACCGCCTCGACCAGGTCGATCGGCTTGCCGACGCCCATCAGATAGCGGGGGCGGTCCTTGGGCAGGAACTCCGGCGCGAAGTCCAACACCTCGCACATGGCCTCATGGCCCTCGCCGACGGCCAGGCCGCCGATAGCGTAGCCGTCGAAACCGATCTCCTGCAGGCGTTCTGAGGATTCACGGCGCAGGTTCTCATAGGTCGAACCCTGCTGAATGCCGAACAGGGCCTGCGCATCGCGCGTGCCGAAGGCGTTCTTGGAGCGCTGGGCCCAACGCGCCGACAACTCCATGCCTTCGCGCGCGCGCTTTTCCTCGGCGGGCCAGGCGACGCATTCGTCCAGCTGCATGACGATGTCGGAGCCGAGGCGGTCGGCCTGGATCTGAATCGAGCGCTCCGGCGTCAGGACGTGTTTGGAGCCGTCGATGTGGCTGGAGAAGGTCACGGCCTCCTCGGACAGCTTGGAGATGCCCGACAGGCTCATGACCTGGAAGCCGCCTGAGTCCGTCAGGATCGGCTTGTCCCAGCGCATGAAGTTATGGAGGCCGCCCAGGCGCTCCATCCGCTCGGGACCGGGCCGCAGCATCAAATGATAGGTGTTGCCCAGAATGATGTCCGCGCCGGTCTGCTTGACCTGATCCACCGTTATCGCCTTGACCGTTGCGGCGGTGCCGACGGGCATGAAGGCGGGGGTGCGGATATCGCCGCGCGTGGTTTTCAGCACGCCGGTGCGGGCGCGGCCTTCGACAGCGGAGATCTCAAATGGAAAAGGCATGGGCGTTCCTTGCAGGGAGGCGCGTCTTAGGCCGTCTGCTCCGTAACCGCCAGTCAGCGCAGTAGCGTCTCGAGGCGCTCCGCGCGCTGCAGATCCTTCGGGCGACCGAACAGACGGCATTTCTCGATCTGTTCGGAGACGGTGGGGATGTAAATCGTCCCCCCGTCCAGTTCGATCGCCTGGCGCGTGGTGAAGATGACCGGAGTCCAGTCCGCGCCTGCGCGGACGTCCATCATCGCCATGACCTCGATTGGAACCGGCGTGGTCAGGATTTCGCCGAACACCTGCGACCGGAACAGGCCTTCGCCGGGGTCTTCGATGGCTTCGCCGTGCAAGGCCTCGATCAGGCGCCGCGCGTCGCGCGGACTGGTCATGACGTCGACGTCAGGCACGTGCCACTCCGACAGGCCCGACAGGGCCATGCCGGCGCCGCCGAACACCCACCAGGGATCCTGAAGCTCACTCGCCGCCGAGGCCAGGATGTCGAAGGTCGCGGCCAGATTTTCGGGCAGGTCGTCGATGTGGCTCATTGGGCGTCTTCCCGGAACAGCAGGCTTCCGTCGCCATAAGAATAGAAGCGATAGCCGCTGTCGATGGCGTGGGCGTAGGCGGCGCGCATCGTCTCCAGCCCCGCGAAGGCGCTGACCAGCATGAACAGCGTCGATTTCGGCAGGTGGAAGTTGGTCATCAGCACGTCGCAGGCGCGGAAGCGATAGCCCGGCGTGATGAAGATGGCGGTGTCGCCGTGGAAGGGCTGAACCACGCCATCCTCGCCGGTGGCGCTTTCCAGTAGGCGCAGGCTCGTGGTGCCGACGCAGACGATGCGCCCGCCCGCCGCGCGCACGGCGTTCAGGGCGGCGGCGGTCTCGGCCGAGACCTCGCCCCACTCGGAATGCATCTTGTGATCGGCCGTGTCGTCGGCCTTGACCGGCAGGAAGGTGCCCGCCCCGACGTGCAGGGTCACGGCGTGGGTCGTCACGCCGCGCGCCCGGATGGCGTCCAGCAAGGCCGGGGTGAAGTGCAGACCCGCCGTCGGCGCCGCGACCGAGCCGTCATGCTCGGCGAAGACGGTTTGGTAATCCTTCAGATCCTGATCGTCCTCGGCCCGCTTGGCTGCGATATAGGGGGGCAGGGGCATGACCCCGACCTCGCGGATGGCGTCGTCCAGCGCCGGGCCCGCTAGATCGAAGCGCAGGGTGACGAGGCCATCCTCGCCCTTGGCGGTGATCTCGGCGTCGACCTGGCCCAGGAAGCAGGCGTTGTCCTCCTCGCGCCCGAAACGAACGCGGTCGCCGACCTTCAGCCGCTTGCCGGGCTTCATGAAGGCGCTCCAGACATCCGGCGCGTCGCGGTGGTGCAGGGTGGCCTCGACCGGGACTGACAGCAGCTCGCCTTCCGGCCCGGTGCGGTGGCGGACGCCCGATAGGCGGGCGGGGATCACGCGGGTGTCGTTGAACACCAAGGCGTCGCCCGGTTGCAGAAAACCCGGCAGGTCGCGGATGATCTGGTGCTGAAGATCGCGGCCCTTCACGACCAGAAGGCGGGCCGAGTCGCGCGGGTCGGCGGGGCGCAGGGCGATGCACGCCTCGGGCAGGTCGAAGTCGAAATCGGATGTCCGCATGGAGCGGGGAATGCTCACGCCCCGCCTTTGCGGTCAAGCGAGACCCGGCGGAAAGTCGACTGGCGAAAACCGCTCCAGCCGCTATGTCAGACGCAGCCCATGGGAGTTTGAGTGCATGACCGACCGCTATCTGGACGACCTGACCGTCGGCGAAAGCTGGGACAGCGAACCCTTCACCATGACCGAAGCCGAGATCATCGCCTTCGCGACCGAGTTCGACCCCCAGCCCATGCATATCGACAAGGCGGCCGCCGAGGCGGGGCGGTTCGGCGGCCTGATCGCCAGCGGCTGGCACGTCTGTTCGCGCGTGATGCGCCAGTTCGTGGATGAAGCCTATTTCGGCCAGACGCCTCTGCTGGGCATGAACGTCGACGCACTGTGGTGGGTGCGGCCCGTGCGCCCCGGCGACACCCTGACCGTGCGCCGCGAGATCATCGACATCCGCCCGTCGCGGAGCCAGCCCGATCGCGGCGTCGTCCGCACCAAGACGACCGTCACCAATCAGGACGGCGATCTGGCCATGAGCTTCGAGAACCAGATGCAACTGCCAAGAAACGCCGAAGCGCGGCTGTAGAACGCGGCCGCTGTTGACCCCGGGCCTTCAAGGCGTCAAAGCCCGGTACATGCTACAGAACCTCGAAACCCTGTCCCGTGAGGCCCGTTCGTGGCCGTTTGAGCAAGCGCGCAACCTGCTGGCCCACGTGCTCAAAAAACGGCTGTCGGATGTGGAACGCGATGCGGCGAAACTGCTGATCGACGCGGGCAAGGCGGATGAGGCTCTGGCGACCTTCGAGGCGCTGAACCGGCCGGTGATCCTGGAGACGGGTTACGGCCCGTCGGGCCTGCCGCACATGGGCACCTTTGGCGAAGTGGCGCGCACCACCATGGTGCGCAACGCGTTTCGCGCCCTGACCGGCGACCACTGGCGCACACGCCTGATCGCCTTCAGCGACGACATGGACGGCCTGCGCAAGGTGCCGGAGGGCGTGCCGAACCCCGAGATGCTGCGCGAAGACTTGCACCTGCCGCTGACCAAGGTGCGCGATCCGTTCGGCACGCATGACAGCTTCGGCGCGCACAACAACGCCCGCTTGCGCGCCTTCCTCGACAGCTTCGGCTTCGACTACGAGTTCATGTCCTCGACCGAGACCTATCGGTCGGGCCGGTTCGACGCGACCCTGCTGACCCTGCTGGAACGCTTCGACAAGGTCATGGGCATCATGCTGCCGACACTGGGCGAGGAGCGCCGCGCCACCTATTCGCCCTTCCTGCCGATCAGCCCGATCACCGGCCATGTGCTGCAGGTGCCGACGCTGGAGCGCAACGTCGAGCGTGGGACCATCGTTTTCGACGATCCGGCCGGCGGCCGCACCGAGGTTCCCGTCACCGGCGGCCATGTGAAGCTGCAATGGAAGCCCGACTGGGCCATGCGCTGGACCGCGCTGGACGTCGACTACGAGATGTCGGGCAAGGATCTGATCGAGAGCGTGCGCGAGAGCGGCAAGATCTGTCGCGCCCTGGGCGGCACGCCGCCGGAAGGCTTCAACTACGAGCTCTTCCTCGACGTCGAGGGCAAGAAGATCTCCAAGTCCAAGGGCAACGGCCTGACTATGGACGAGTGGCTGCGCTACGGCACGCCCGAGAGCCTGAGCTGGTACATGTTCCAGTCGCCGAAGTCGGCCAAGAGCCTGCACTTCAACGTCATTCCGCGCGCGACGGACGACTATCTGTCCTTCATCGAGCAGTACAAGACGCAGGAACCGGCCAAGCAGATCGACAACGCCGTCTGGCATATCCACTCAGGGACTCCGCCCGAGAGCGTCTCGCCGGTGTCCTTCGCCCTGCTGCTGAACCTGGTGGGCGTGGCCAACGCCTCGACCAAGGAACAGTTGTGGGCTTATTTCGCCAAATACCTGCCGGACGCCACGCCCGAGAATGAGCCGGTTCTGGACCGGTTGATGGGCTATGCGCTGAACTACTACGAGGACTTCGTGAAGCCCTCGAAGACCTATCGTCTGCCCGACGACAAGGAGAAGGCGGCGCTGCTGGATCTGGCGGAACGTCTGAAGGCTCTTCCGGCCGACACGACCGACGGAGAGATCATCCAGGGCGAGGTTTACGCCGTGGGCAAGGCGCATGAGTTCGAGCCGCTACGGGCTTGGTTCCAGGCGCTGTATGAAGTGCTTTTGGGCGCCTCGCAGGGGCCGCGTTTCGGATCGTTCGCGGCCATCTACGGCCTGTCCCAGACAATCGAACTGCTCGAGAAGGGCGCTGCAGGCGGCTTGGTCGAGGGTAGGGATTGAAAGTTTCGGGCCGCTGATCTCATCAGCGGCCCGTCTTCGTTCTGGATCTGATCAGGAGACGAAGACGGCGCCGGCCAGGGAGGCTAGAGCCAGCATCAAGAGCAGACTCTCAAACGGGGACGGCAACCAGATTGATCGGCGATGGCGTCGGCGGGTGCTGGGGACCATGATTTTCGCTCACATTCCATAATGACCTGCAGGGCGAGCTCAGCAGAGCCGGAGATCGGCAGCGGCTGGCCGTAAAGGCTGCGCCACAGCACATCCAGAGCCACGTCTGCTTTTCCAAGTGCGCCCATGGATGCCATAGCGCACGACAATGCGGCCTCTGCCCATCCCCCGTATGGGGAGGAAATGAACAATATCTGTTTTTTCATACGAACTTGGGCGGGGCCGGAGCGTCAGGCGACTCTGCGTTCGACAAGAAAGATGAACGGCACATAACGACAAGGCTGGGGGAGCCTTCAGCTTGGGCGAGGCATTCTCACTCCATCGACAACTCGATGACAGGAGAGCCATATGTCGAAGACCTTCAAGGCGGGTTTGGCCGCCACCGCTATGTTCACCGCGCTGGCCGCCGCCGCTGCGCCCATGACCGCCAGCGCCATGCCTCAGGCCAACGGCATCACCAACTGTGACGCGCCGGGCGGCCGTCAGCAGGCGGGCGCCGCAATCGGCGCCGTGCTGGGCGGTCTGGCTGGCAGCCAGGTGTCGAAGAATGAGCGCGCCCTGGGCGCCGTGGTCGGCGCGGGCGCTGGCGCTGCGGCCGGCTCCTATATCGGCTGCAACCAGCAGCGCACGCGCGCTGCGGCCCAGTCTAACGCCAACATGTACCGCGCCACGTCCAACCTGCGCATCCGTTCGGGCCCCGGCACGCAATATCGCCAAGCCGGCAGTCTGTCGGCCGGTCAGCCCTTCACGGCCACGGGCTCGCAGGGCGAGTGGGTGCAGATCGCCGGCGGCGGCTGGGTCAACGCTCGCTACGTGGCGCCGAACTGATCGGCGGATTTCTCCCCCGCGTCGATCACATGCGAGGGCCGTCCCGAAAGGGGCGGCCTTCTGCTGTTATTGGCTGACCCACAGGATGCGGGCCATCCACCGGATCTGGCCGCGCGGCAGGATGCGCGGCTCATAGTGCGGATTGACCGAAGCTAGAACGACTTCGCGACCATTCAGGGCGGCGATTTCCTTGGCCAGGGTCTCGCCCTCCGCCGTGCGAACCACCACCCGGTCGCCGCGCCGGACCTCTGTAGCGTCCCGGTCGACGATGACCCGGTCGCCTGGCCGATATACCGGCTCCATGGAGTCGCCGTCGATAGTCAGACTGAAAAGACTGTCTTTGTGGGCAGGCAGTTCGGTCTGATCCCAGCCTTCCGCCATAGGCAGGCCGGCGTCGTCGAAGAAGCCTTCGTCACCCGCGCGAGCGAGGCCCAGAAGCGGTATGGCGCGAGGGTGCGGCGCGGCGTCATCCGCAAGGGCGGCGAACTCGCCCAAACTTAAACCGCTCGCCTGAAGCACGCGCATCAGGCTTTCTGTCGAAGGCCAGCGAGGGCGAGGAGGCTGGCCGGGCCCTAGCCGCTTGGAGGGATTGAAGCTGGTGGCGTCCAAGCCAGCGCGTCGCGCCAGACCCGAGGCCGAAACGCCCTCTCGTCGCGCCAGAGCGTCGATGGCCTTCCAAATTTGGGCGTGGGACAAAGGCAATGGCGCACGTTCCAAGAAACTCGAGGCGTCAGTCTACTTGGATGAAATAGGAATATCTACCTATGAAATTTCTACGCCCGCCGCACGACGCTCTTGCCAGGCGAAAAAGGTTCCAACGCCCAAGGCGATGATGATGCCGTATCCCGCCATGTTGACGACTGTGTAGAAGGCGGAAATCTCAGGCCGTAATTTCATGAGAACCATGACATGGCTGGCGACGGATAGGAGTTGGAAAGCGCTGGCCCACACGGGCCAAGTTCGGGGAGCTTTCCAAGCTAGAGCCACAAAAGCCGCCAAGGCGATCAGGTCGATCAGCAGTACCGGCCATTGGGTGGCGACATAACCCAAATAGCGTTGAGCCAATATCGAAAGGAACCACCCGCATAGAACGACGATCGCGCCTATCCGCTCTGGATGGCCTCCCTTTGTCAGCGCAAAGAAGCACACGAGCAGGACGCTCGCGGCGCCTATGTAGCCTGCGATGAAATCAAACAACGAAAGGCCCCCATCGCCTCTAAAACGATGGGGGCCAAGCTACACCAAGCTAGTTTGAAGCCGGATAGCTGATACGTAATATTACGCCGAATTCACGCCACGCGCAGGTGACGCTCCTGGCTGCCCATGGGGCGGCTATCCCATTCATTGGGCTTGTCGAGCGGACCCAGGGCGTAGGTGCCGTAGCCGAGACGACGATGGTCCTTCTCGAGTTCGGCGTGGCACGCGATCAGGGCTTCACGAGCGGTGCTGAGAGCGGCGATGGCTTCCATGGCCTTGGTCTGGGAGCCTGCTGCGGCGACGGCTGAGAGCGACAGAGCCGAGCGTGCGCCGATCATGGTCTGAACCAGGGTCGCGGCGTGGGCGATGGCGTCATCCAGCGCTTTTTCGGTGGCGTGCAGTTCGCCGGCGACACCGGCGATGACTTCGTTGCGATCCATGACTTAACCCCTCGTTGAAAAGAACAACGAGAAAAGGTTAACGCGTATTAACTAATTTGAACAGGGCTTTCTTTACAAAATTTACAATTGACGTTGTGGCTCCATCGCTCGTCAGGAGCCTTCACTTTCGGGGTCCAGCAGGAAGTGGGCGGTAAGAGAGGCTATCGGGTCTTGCCGGGCGTCCTGCCACGCTTCGGCGACCACATGGGCGACGCGGCGTCCGGCCTTGTTGATTCTGGCGCGTGCGTAGACGTCGATCGGGCGACCCGAACGAAGATAGGCCACGGTGACGTTGATCGGGCGCGGCAATCGCAACCTTGGATAGGTCAGAGAGACCTGGGCCATGGCCGTCATCTCCAGCAGGGCCGCGGTTGAGCCGCCGTGCAGAGCCGGCAGCATCGGGTTGCCGATCAATTTGTCGGCGAACGGCATGACGACGGTGATCTCGTCGCCGTTCATCTGAGTTTGAAGGCCCAGGAAGCGGGCGTAGGGCAGGCTGTCGAGCAGGGAGGCGGTCATGCGACGGTCCTGGATTTCAGGTTTGCGCCGGGGCGGTGATCGCCTTCCGCGCTGACCATATAGGCGGATTGGGCGGCGGCGACGGGATCGGTCGGATCATCTTCGAAGGCCCAGGCGCGCACGAAGGCGAGATTGCGCGTCAGGCGATAGCACCGCGCCTCGGCCAGCAGATCGCGACCGGGCGCTGCGGCGCGCATATAGTCGACGCGAAGATCGAGCGTCGCCACGGGCCGAAACGTTCCCAGCCCCACCCAGACGGCCAGACCGCCGACGTGGTCCAGCAGGGTGGTGACGAGGCCGCCGGCCAGGACGCCGGTCTCGGGATCGCCGATCAGATCATCCCGATAGGGAACGCGAATGCGGACGCGATCTCCGTCCAGGCCTTCGAAAGCGAAGCCCAGGGCGTGGGTGTGCGCCGCGCCGGATGCGAGTTGCGGCAATAGAGTCTCTAGGAACGAATCCGTCATCGAGGCGTCCTGTGTTGCGTCTCGTCTTGGTCGCCCGTCAGGGGCGTCCTTGTCCAGCGAGCGGATAGATTGATGATCCGACCTCAAGATCTTCTGAGGCCCGCGCCAGCCGGTCTCTACTGCCCGATTGGCGATTTCTATGTGGATCCCGTGCGTCCGGTGGATCGGGCGGTGATCACGCACGGCCATTCTGATCACGCGCGGCCGGGGCACGGCGCCGTATTGGCGACGCCCGAGACCCTGGCCATCATGGCTGAACGATACGGACCCGACTTCGCCGGACGGGCTCAGCCCGCCGCTTGCGGAGAGACGACGACGATCAACGGCGTGGCGGTGCGCTTTGCCCCCGCCGGGCATGTGCTGGGCTCGGCCCAGGCCGTCATCGAGCGAGACGGCCTGATCATGGTGGTGTCCGGCGACTACAAACGGCGACGCGATCCGACCTGCCTGCCGTTCGAGCCGGTTCGCTGTCATGTGTTCATTTCTGAGGCGACGTTCGGTCTGCCGGTCTTTGTTCACCCGTCGGACGAGGAGGAGATTGCGCGCCTGGTTCATTCTCTGACTCAGTTTCCTGAGCGCGCCCACCTAGTCGGCGCCTACGCCTTGGGCAAGGCGCAGCGGGTGATCCGCCTGCTACGCGAGGCGGGCTGGGATCGGACCATCCATGTTCACGGCGCGCTTGAGCGTCTGAACCGCCTTTATCAGAACGAAGGGATCGACCTGGGATCGCTGGCTCCCGCCACAGGGCTGAAGGCGGGTGCCTTGGGCGGCGAGGTGGTGATTGCGCCGCCTTCGGCCATTCAGGACCGCTGGGCGCGCCGGTTCGCTGATCCGGTGACCGCCTTCGCCTCCGGGTGGATGGGCGTGAGGGCGCGAGCGCGTCAAAGGGGCGTGGAGCTGCCCCTGGTCATTTCGGATCATGCGGACTGGCCCGAACTGATCCAGACCTTTGAAGAGCTGGCGCCGGAAGAAATCTGGATCACGCACGGGCGCGAGGAAGGCCTGCTGCGCTGGGCGGAGCTGAAGGGGGTGAAGGCGCGCGCCTTGCGTCTTGTCGGCTATGATGAGGACGATGAAGAAACGCTGGGCGAGCCGGCGACGGCTTGACCGCCTTCAGGCGACGTCTCGCGCCCGCGGAGGGGCGGCGTTCGCCGGTTCTAGCGCTGTGTTCATGGCCAGGCGCAGGCGTTCCGGCTTGATGGGCTTCTCCACCACGGCGGCCATGCCGGCGGCCAGGTAGGCCTTGGCGTCGTCCGGGTCGGCATTGGCGGTCAGGGCGATGATCGGAATGTCGCGCTGAGGGCCGTCCAGGGCGCGAATGGCGCGTGTCGCGCCGACGCCGTCGAGACGCGGCATCTTGATGTCCATCAGGATCAGGTCGAAGGGGCGCGACTGGACGGCTTCGACCGCTTCCTGACCATCTTCGACGGTCTCGGAGGTGCAGCCGAACATCTCGCACAGGGCCTGGGCCACCACGCGGTTGGTGGCGTTGTCGTCTGCGATCAGCACATGCGGACGCGCCTGAAGATGAAGGCTGTCCAGATCGGCGACGTTGGTCGGTTCGTCACGCTCGATGAAGGCGATCGGCGCGGACAGGTCGAAGGCGAAGGTAGCGCCGCGCCCCGTATTGTTCTCGGCCCAGATGCGACCGTCCATGCATTCGATCAGGCGTCGGCTGATCGCCAGGCCCAGTCCGGCGTCTGGCGCCGAAAGATTTAGCAGGCCGCTGGTGCGGCTTTCGTCAGCGGGACCGTCATCGCGGATGCGAGCCTCGATCTGCACGCGGTCGCCATAGGCGTGGGCCTTGAGGCTGGCCTCGACCATGCCGTGGCGGGCAAAGCTCAGGGCGTTGCCGATCAGGTTGTTGAACACCTGGCGCAGGCGGTCTGCGTCGACCATGGCCGCCAGTTCCGTGTCGCCTTCATAGCCGACCATCAGGGTGACGCCGTCCTGAGCCGCGCGCGGCGACCAATGGCTCTGCAACTCATCCATCAGGGTGCGCAGAGGGGTGGCGGTTGCGCTGATCTGCAGTTCGCCCGCCTCGGCGCGCGCCAGGTCGAGGGCGTCGCGCAGGCTGTCCAGCATGTCCTCGGCGGAATCCATGATGGTCCGGGCATGGGCCTTGGCGGCCTCGTTCAGCGGCTGACGGTGCAGCAGCTCGGCCACGGCCAGCACCCCGTTCATCGAGGTGCTGAGTTCGCGGTTCAGCAGGCTCATGAAGCGGCTTTTGTCCCGCGCCGCGGTCTGGAGCGCGCGCTCGGCCGCGTCGGAGGAGCGGAGCTGCTCGACCAGGCGCTGGTTCTCGTGACGCTGGTCTTCATTGATGGCGCGCAGCAGGGCCACGGCCGTGCCGACGCCGCGATAGGCTCCGCCATGCGTGACGATGAAGCCGCGCATCAAGGCGCCGGGACCGCTCTTCAGGATGATGGAGGAAAAGGCGTCCACCCGAACGCCGGATTCGATCACGGCCGGTTCCGGGTCCATCACATGGACGACCTCGCGGGCGCCGTACAGGCTCTGGCCCAGCGGGCCGGCCAGCTTCAGCAGGAAGTCTCCGCGCTCAATCAGGCCGATAGGGCGATCGCCGTCGACGACCGGTATCACCAAGGTGTCCGGTTCGCGCTGGAACCGCGCGAGAATGTCGCCGGTCATGGCGGTTTTCGCCACCGGCTCCACGCGGTCAGTCAGCACTTCAATCGTCGGCATTCGGCCGGCTCCTACTGAGGTTCTTTTACAATCTCAGAGAATCTTTTGCAGAAGGGTTAAGCCGCCTTGTTTATTGTCAATCTCGCGTCCTTTGCCGAGCCCGTCGCTCTGGCGTATAGGGGGCGACGTCCCATCTATCCGACCCTGGTTCCTTTTTTCGAATGCGCGCGGCCTGCGGGCCGACCGCAGGCTTGTCATGAGCGCAATCGTGCAACACTCTGAAAAAACAGCTCTTGTTCTCTTTTCCGGCGGGCAGGACAGCGCTACCTGCCTGGCCTGGGCGCTGGAGCGTTTCGATCGGGTGGAGACCGTTGGCTTCGACTACGGCCAGCGTCATGCGGTCGAGATGCAGGCGCGCCAGTCCGTTCGCGAGGAACTGGTTAAGGCCTTGCCGCAGTGGGCCGACCGCCTGGGCGACGATCACGTGGTCGATCTGACAGGCTTCGGCGCCATCGGCGAGACGGCGATGACGACCGAGCGCGCCATCGAGGCGGACGCGCGCGGCCTGCCGAACACCTTCGTGCCGGGGCGCAATCTGATCTTCCTGGTCGCGGCGGCGGCCCTGGCCGACAGGCGCGGGCTGGAAGTCCTGATCGGCGGCATGTGCGAGACCGACTACTCCGGCTATCCCGACTGTCGCAACGACACGATCCAGGCCACGGCCCGCGCCCTGTCCCTGGGTCTGGACAAGTCCGTGCCGGTCGAGACGCCGCTGATGTTCCTGACCAAGGCCCAGACCTGGGAGTTGGCGGACCAGATCGGCGGCCGGGTTCTGGTCGAGGCCATCATCGAGTTCAGCCACACCTGCTATCTGGGCGACCGGACGCATCGCCATGTCTGGGGTTATGGCTGCGGGGCCTGTCCGGCCTGCGAACTGCGCGCGGCGGGCTATGCGCAATGGGCGGCCGCATGACCTATTCGGCCAAGGAAGTCTTCCTGACGGTGCAGGGCGAGGGCGGACAGGCGGGCCGTCCCGCCGTTTTCCTGCGCTTCGCCGGATGCAATCTGTGGAGCGGGCTGGAGCGGGACCGTGCAACGGCGATCTGCACCTTCTGCGACACGGATTTCGTCGGGGTGAACGGCGACGGCGGCGGCAAGTTCAAGACGGCCGACCTGATGGCTGACCATGTCGCGGGGATGTGGCGCGGTCGCGAAGGCGATCCGAAGCTGGTGGTCTGCACGGGCGGCGAGCCGCTGATGCAACTGGATACGTCGCTGATCGACGCCCTGCATGCGCGCGGGTTCGAGATCGCGATCGAATCCAACGGCACCTTGGTCGCGCCCGAGGGAATCGACTGGATCTGCATCAGCCCCAAGGCCGACGCCCCCGTGGTTCAGACCTCAGGACAGGAGCTGAAGCTGGTCTATCCGCAGCCCCTGGCTATGCCGGAGCGGTTCGAGAGCCTCGACTTCCAGCATTTCTGGCTGCAGCCGATGGACGGCCCCGACCAGGCCGCCAACACCGCCGCCGCCATTGAATATTGTCTGACCCGCCCGCAATGGCGGCTCAGCGTTCAGACGCACAAGTACATCGGGGTGCGGTAGGGCGAGGGCAGGGCGGCGAACCGCCCTGCCGGATGCCTTAGGCCGCCAGAAGCATCTGGGCGTTCTCAAAAGGCAGACCTGAATCGTCCGTCGCTCGCCGCGATTGCTCGCGGAAGCCGAGGGCTTCGTAGAAGCGCATCGCCTGATCGTTGTCCGTATAGACTTCCAGCATCAGCGTCCCTTTCAGTGAAAGGGCGTGCGCGACCAGGGCGCGTCCGATTCCGTGGCCCTGCTGGTCGGGGGCGACGAACAGGCCGCCGATGAAGCTGTCGATCAGGCTGATGAAGCCGACGGGACGGCCTCCACGGCAAGCGACCCAGGTTTCTGCGCTGGGCAGGTATTGGCTCTCGATCAGGCTCTGCTGTTCGAGAAGGCGGTCCTCGCCGATGAAGGCGTGCGCGAGGATCGAGGCTTGCAGCCAGATGTCCGACAGCGAGGCCGTGTCGGTCGAAGGGCTATAGGCACGAATGATCGTGTCCATGTGTGGCATGAGTTTTCCGCAGATAGATATGCAAACAGAGACTGCGCCCGATCAGGCGCAGGAAAATCCCGCGTGGGCGGGCCTAGTTGAGGGCTCTGCGCATAAATCTCCTTCTGCGAGCCGAGGCGGTTAGCAGGCGGCGGAGAGAGATTCAATGGAGTGTCGGCGAAACGCCTTGAAGCGAAGGGGACTTAGCAGGCCTTGCCCTGCCGCTGCCTTTGTTCGCAGCGGCGCTGTTCGCGTTCATACTCGCGTTGTTCGCGCTCGCGCTTGGCCTTGGTTTCCTCGTCCGAGGTGGTGACCGCGTCGAACCCTGCACCGACGGCGGCGCCCGTCACCTTGGCCGCGCCGCCGACGACGGCGGCTCCTGCGCCGACGACGGCGCCTGCGACACAGCCCTGAAGCATCAAGGCGCCGGACAGACAGAAGGCGAGGGCGGTAAGGCGCTGGATCATGACGACAGTCTGCCGCGCCGCCTGCCTTCTGTCAGCGCGCAAAAGAAAGGGGGCGCTCTTTCGAACGCCCCCTGTGATCTTTCGATCAGCGTAGGCTTACAGGCTGTCGACCATGACCAGTTCGGCGTCCTGCTTGGCCACGATGGTGATGGTCAACTCGTCGACGATGCCGGCGCCGTCGCGAGCGTTCAGCGTGGTCCCGTTGACCTCGACTTGCCCCACGGCGGGAACCAGATAGGCGCGGCGACCGGCGGCCAGGTCATAGGAAAGGCTTTCGCCCGCCTTCAGCGTGGCGGCCAGGATCTTGGCGTCGGCGTTGATCGACAAGGCTTCGTCCGCCGGATCGCCCGAGGCGACGACGGTGAAGCGGCCCGAGCGATCGTTCTTGGGAAACTCACGCTGGCCCCAGGACGGTTGAGCGCCCGGTTTGTCGGTCTCGATCCAGATCTGGAAAAGGGTGGTCGTTTCATTTTCGAGATTGAACTCGGAATGACGCACGCCTGTACCCGCGCTCATCACCTGAACGTCGCCCGCGCCCGTACGGCCCTTGTTGCCCATGGAGTCCTCGTGGGTGATGGCCCCGGTGCGGACGTAGGTGATGATCTCCATGTCGGCGTGGGGGTGAGGCGGAAAGCCCGACCGGGCGCCGATTTCATCATCGTTCCAGACGCGCAGGCGGCCCCAGCCCATCCGCTTGGGATCATAGTAGTTGGCGAACGAGAAGTGGTGTTTGGCGTTCAGCCAGCCGTGGTTGGCGCCGCCGAGGGTGTTGAAAGGTCTGACGTCGATCATGGTTCGGTCTCCGAGAAATGCTTGAAACCTAGATAGGATCGCGCGCCCTTATTCGCAACTGTTATTGTTCCTGATGGCCTCAGCCCATCTGAGCTCGGTGGCGCAGCATGGCGTCGGCCAAGACGATGGCGGCCATGGCCTCGACCACCGGGACGCCGCGCAGGGCGACGCAGGGGTCATGACGTCCCTTGGTGCGCAGGTCGACCTCATCGCCGTCGCGGTTGATCGTCTGGCGCAGAGTCAGGATCGAGGAGGTCGGCTTGAACGCCACGCGCGCCGTCAGCGGCTGGCCGGTGGAGATGCCCCCAAGGACGCCGCCCGCCTTGTTCGACAGGAAGACGGGCTGGCCGTCGTCGCCCAGCCGCATTTCGTCAGCGTTGTCCTCGCCCGACAGTTCGGCGGCGCCGAAGCCCGCGCCGATCTCGACGCCCTTCACGGCGTTGATGGACATCAGGCCCGCGGCGAGTTCCGCATCCAGCTTGGCGTAGAGGGGCGCGCCCCATCCGGCCGGGACGCCCGTGACTTCCAGCGCGACGACGGCTCCGATGGACGAGCCCGCCTTGCGCACGCCGTCCAGATACCGCTCCCACTCAGGCACGACCTCGGTCGAGGCGGCGAACAGGGCGTTGTCGTAGACGGCGTCGAAGTCGACCGCCTCATCTGGGATTCTGTGCGGGCCTAGTTGGACCACGCCTGCGCGAATCCGCACAGCCGGGCCAAGGACTTTGCGGGCCACCGCGCCCGCCGCCACGCGACTGGCCGTCTCGCGCGCCGATGACCGGCCGCCGCCGCGAGGGTCGCGCACGCCGTATTTGGCCTGATAGGCGTAATCGGCGTGGCCTGGACGGAAGGCGCGGGCGATCTCGCCGTAGTCCTTGGATCGCTGGTCGGTGTTCTCGATCATCAGGCTGATCGGGGTTCCGGTCGTGACCGGGCCTTCGCCGTCATCATACACGCCTGACAGGATACGGACCTGATCGGCCTCCTGTCGCTGAGTGACGAAGCGGCTGCCGCCGGGCTTGCGCAAATCCAGCCAGGGCTGGATATCGGCTTCAGTCAGCGGGATCAGCGGCGGACAGCCATCGACGACGCAGCCGATGGCGGGGCCGTGGCTTTCGCCCCAGGTGGTGACGCGGAACAGGTGGCCGAAGGTGTTGTGCGACATGATGGCGAGGCTTAAGCCGCCATCCGCTCCGGCGTCCAGACCCGAGTGAAGCGAAGCAACATATCCTCGGCGGCCGAAGGCAGGTCGTCAGAAGGAACCAGCTTGACGAACAGGTCGCCGGCGACCCGCTTGCCCCAGGCGGGCAGGCCGAGGCCGGGAAGGCGCAGTCGCACCGGTTCGACCATGTCCGGCACCAGCCAGGCGGCTTGTGGTCCGGCGTGCGTGTCGATCTCGATCCGTCCGCCGTCCCGCATCAGACGCGGCGCGATGGGCCAATCCATGAAGAGATCCGCTCCCAGAACGGACAAGCCGTCGGCCGGTCGGATCAAGACGCGCAGCAGGGCAGGGCAGCCTTTCAGGCGGATGCGGTCGGCGGTCCTCACGCCTGGAGGAACGTGGATCAGCAGGCGCCGCCCCCAGGCATTGACGATCACGCTGCCTCCGGTGAGCGCCTGCATCGGCGTCAGCACGATCAGAGGCGGCGGAGGAGAGGCGGTGCGCGCAGTGTGGACGCCTGGAGCCTCGGAATCTCTGCGTGGTGCGGGCAGGGCGCGCGTTTCGGTTTGCAACAGGCGATAGGCGGCGATCACGCGCCGGAACCGTTCGGCGTCGCCGCCGGGCTGATCCGGGCGAGAGGCCTTGATCGCGATGCGGAAGGCGGCCGCCAGAGCCTGCGGCCCTGCGGGGCCGTTCAGGCCGAGCAGGCGCCGAGCGTCCATGAAGGAGAGGCTGTCTGCGCGCATGGCGGCCACTGTGCGGGCCGTATGGTCAAGACAGGGTTAACCTTATTTGCAAAGCTGACGCAGGATTGAACGAACGCCATGTGACGCGAACCGCGAGCGGGACTATAGGTCCAACATGACTCAGTCAGTGATCCCCCCCAGCCCGTCTCGCGAAGACTATGCCGCCCAGCTCGAGGCGAACGCGGATGAAAGCCTGTTCGACCGGGACGAGCCTATCGCCCTATTCGTGGAGTGGCTGGAGGATGCGCGAGCATCAGAACCCAACGACCCCAACGCGATGGCCCTGGCTACGGTCGATGTCGACGGTCATCCTGACGTGCGGATGGTGTTGCTGAAGGATGTCGATACGCGGGGATTCACCTTCTTCTCCAATCAGGAAAGCGCCAAGGGCGGTCAATTGTGGTCCAGCCCCAGCGCCGCCCTGCTGTTCCACTGGAAGAGCCTGCGCCGCCAGGTGCGTGTTCGCGGTTCGGTAGAGCCGGTCAGCGTGGAAGAAGCCGACGCCTATTTCGCCAGCCGGGCGCGCGAAAGCCGAATCGGCGCCTGGGCGTCGGATCAGTCGCGCCCTCTGGCGGACCGGGCGACGCTGGAACGGCGGGTGACGGAACAGACCGCGCGCTTTGACGGTCAGGAGGTGCCTCGTCCCGATCGCTGGACCGGCTGGCGGGTCAAGCCCGTACAGATCGAGTTCTGGCGCGATCGTCCTTTCCGTCTGCACGACCGCCTGCGCTTTGATCGGGCGACGGAAGGTCAGCCCTGGCGCCGCAGTCGTCTGTGGCCCTAGGCGTTTTTGAAGCGGCTCAGGCGGCGTAGCGGGCCAGAAAGGTCTTCACGGCGTCCTCGGCGATGGCGGCGGGAGATCGGGTAGGCAGAACCTGGTCCCCGGTCACTGTCGGCACAAAGAACAGTGGGTGCTCCACCATGCCCATCAACTGGCTGGCGGCCCACGAAGGCTTGTGGAGATTCAACTCGCCCTTGGCGGCCATTTCGGCCAGGGCCGAGACCAGCACTGTGCCGAAGTCGTGCTTCGCTTGCTCATAGAAGGTGGTCGCCAAGCTCTCGAAGCGGCGTCGCTCGGTCATGACCAGGCGAAAGATGGCCCTGACGAACGGGTCGCTGATGAAGTCGGCGTAAGCGGTCAGGAAGCTGTTCAATCTCGGCTGCGCCGGGCCGCTGCAGGTTTTCACCTTGGCCATGCGTTCAGCGAAATCTGCGGATGCTTCATCGATCACCGCCGCGAACAGCGCCGCCTTGTTTTCGAACATGGCGTAGAGGGTCGCCGTCGATACGCCCGCTTCGCGAGCGATCGGCTCCATCTTGGTGCCGGCGTAGCCTTCTTCGACAAAGTGCAAACGAGCCTGGCGCACAAGGGCGTCGCGTCGAGGGTCGTCGAGGACATGGACCGAGACGGTCATCGGATTGTCACCAGCCGTTAGACGGTGATATTGCCTTTAATTTGCCACGATTGCAACGATCACGGTTAATACGCTCAACGAGGTCCGTTACTTCAGCCAGGGCTCGAGCAGAGGGTGGGCCAGCACGGGCGCGGCCAGACGCACGACGGCCTGAGGGTCTTCCAGGCGTACGGCGGCGGTGGCGTCTGCGACAATGAAATCGGCATGAACCCGCGAGGGTTCCGTCAGGCGTTCGTGACCGGGGCGGACGGTGGCGAGGTACTGATGGATGACCGATTCCGCCGTTCGTCCACGCTCCGTCTGGTCGCGCAGCAGCCGGCGAATGAAGCGGATATCCGCCGGGGTGTCGACGAAAACGCGAATGTCGAACAGGGCGGTCAGAGCCGGCGTGCACAGCAGGTGCGTGCCTTCGACGACGACGACCTGGGCGGCCGGCACCGGTTCGCCGCCCGGTTCGCGTCCATGATGGATGAAGGAGTAGAGGGGGGCGGTCACGCTGCGCCCGGCCTTGAGGTCGGTCAGATCGGAAATCAGCAGATCGTGATCGCGAGCGGCGACATCGTCAAAGTCATGCGTCGCGGCGTCGAAGCCCGGCACGGACGCCGCGTCCAGATAGTAGGAATCCTCGCGCAACAGCGCGGCGACGCCCTCCGGCAGCGAGGAAATCAGGGCTTCGGCCAGGGTGCTCTTGCCGGAGCCCGAGCCGCCGGTAATGGCGATCAGTATGGTCATGGGCGGCTCATTCACCCGGATGCAGCCGGATGCAAGCCTTGATCGCGCGCTGAAACGGCGATCTGTCGCGGCCTGCCTTCCCTTGCGTCACGTTGCTTGTCGCTGTTCACCTGTCTTAGCGTGGGCGCAAGCGCCGCTTTCAACCAAGGCGCATAGACGAGGGAAGACGCCGAATGCTGGGTATGATGCAGGACTGGCCGTTGACGGTCGACAAGATCCTCGATCACGCGAAGAACTGGCACGGGGAGCGTGAGGTCGTCACGCGTTCGGTCGAGGGGCCGATCGTCCGCACCACCTACGCCGCCATCCATGAACGGGCGCGTCGCGTGTCGAACGCCCTTCTGGCCTGGGGAATCAAGCCAGGCGACCGCGTCGCGACACTGGCCTGGAACACCGGCAACCATATCGAGACCTGGTACGGAATCATGGGGATCGGGGCCGTATGCCACACCCTGAACCCGCGCCTGTTCCCGGAACAGTTGGCCTACATCATCAACCACGCCGAAGACCGGATCATCTTCACCGATCTGACCTTCGTGCCGTTGCTGGAAGCCATTCTGCCGCATTGCCCGTCGGTCGAGCGCGTCATTGTCATGACCGACGCCGCTCACATGCCTCAGGCCAAGCTGCCGAAGGCCGAAGCCTATGAGACGGTGCTGGAGCAGTCTTCGAGCGACGTGACCTGGGGCGGGTTCGACGAGCAGACGGCTTGCGGCCTCTGCTACACCTCGGGCACGACGGGCAACCCGAAGGGCGTGCTGTATTCGCACCGTTCCAACTTCATCCATACGCTGCTGGGGATGCAGGCGACGGTCGTCGGGGGCACGCCCAGCGAAGTCATTCTGCCCGTGGTGCCGATGTTCCACGCCAACGCCTGGGGAATCGCCTTCGTCGGCCCGGCTGCGGGCTCCAAGCTGGTCATGCCGGGCGCCAAGATGGACGGCGCTTCCATTTATGAGTTGATCGAGACCGAGGGCGTCACCTTCTCGGCCGCCGTGCCCACGGTCTGGCAGGGGCTGTTCGGTCACATGGTGGAGAACAATCTGAAGTTCTCGACTCTGCGAAAGGTGCTGATCGGCGGTTCGGCTTGCCCCGAGGCTCTGATCCGCGGGTTCCAGGACAAGTTCGGCGTCGAGGTAGTTCACGCCTGGGGCATGACCGAGACCTCGCCCATCGGCACCATCGCCAATCTGACGCCGGAGCTGAAGGCGCTGCCTTATGATCAGCAGATGGCCTGGCGCATGAAGCAGGGCACGCCCCCGCTGGGCGTCGAGCTGAAGATCAAGAACTACGGCGGCCAGGACATGCCGCATGACGGCAAGACCTATGGTCGGGTCATGGTCAAGGGACCGACCATCGCCGGCGCCTATTTCAAGGGCGAGGGCGGCGATATCCTGGATCACGAAGGCTTCTTCGACACGGGCGATATCGCCAGCGTCGATTCCCACGGCTTCATGCAGATCACCGACCGCGCCAAGGACGTCATCAAGTCGGGCGGGGAGTGGATCAGCTCGATCGACATCGAGAACATCGCCGTCGGCCATCCCAAGGTCGCGCTGGCCGCCGTCATCGGCGCGGCCCATCCCAAGTGGGACGAACGGCCGGTGCTGCTGGTCAAGCTCAAGGAGGGCGAGGCCGAGGACAAGCAAGAGCACCTCGACTTCCTGCAGGGCAAGATCGCCAAATGGTGGATGCCGGACGATGTGGTCTTCGTCGATGACATTCCTCTGGGCGCCACCGGCAAGATCGATAAGAAGACGCTGCGCGAGCGGATGAAGGATTACCAACTGCCCGCCGCCGGCTGACAGCGACGGAGGACGCCATGTCGACCACACGCCCCAAGGGCCAGTCTCTGGCCGTGATGTTGCTGCTCGTTGCGCTTTTGGCGCCGACGTTGTTGCTGGTCGCGGTCTGCGGCGCGCGGGTGGGCGTGTGGAGCGCTGATTTCAGTTTGGGCGTGCTGGCCCTGAAAGCGGGGCGGGTGCTGGCCTATCTGGGCGTGGCGGCCGCCCTGATCGCTTGCCTGATGGCGTTTCGCGAGCGTCGACTGTTGGGGATTGGGGGAGCGGCCCTGGCGATTGCAGGCGTGACCCTGGGCGGCTATCTGGTTCAGGAGCGCCGTTTCACCGATGCTCCGCGCGACGTGGCGACCGATCCATCGGAGCCGCCGGCCTTCGCGCGTATTCTGGCGGCGGAACGGCGCCTTGCGGGCGTGCCCGAAACTCGGCCTCAGGCGTGTGAAGGATTGAGTCCCGCGCCGACCCAGGTCGCGCCGGAGACCGCCGCCTGGGCGCTCGAAAAGGCGGGGTTTACGGTTCTGGGCACGGCGCCTTTCCGTGTGGACGGGCGCAAGGAAGGCGCGTGGTTCGGCCTGACCCATGATGTCACTGTCCGGATTCGTCCTGGCCGCACCGACGTTCGCGTCGCCGGGCGCGACAGCCTTCAGGTCGGGGATGAGGCGTGTCGTCTCGCCAAGGCCGTCGTCGCAGAGCTGACGCCTTAGAGGGCTGGATCGGTCAGTCGCCAGTTCGCGGCCATCTCTGGCTGAGGGGATGCCTGGACGCGTCCCTCTTTCGCCAGCTTGATCAGATGGGCGAGCGCAGAAAGGCTGGCGGCGGGCCACAGTCGCGGATCGACGGCGGCGTATAGCGTGGGCACCATGTCCGCGATCATCTGGTCGCCTGACGCGAGCCGAGCCATGATCTGGGCCTCACGCTCCAGCCTGTGGTCGCGATAGGCCTTCAGGAAGGGGGCGACCTGGGTGATCGCCGGGCCGTGCGTCGGCCATATCGTCGAAAAACCACGCGCTAGGACGGCGTCCAGGCTGTTCATGTAGTCGGCCATATCGCCGTCCGGCGGAGCCACCACTGTGGTCGACCAACCCATCACATGATCGCCGCTGAACAGGGCGTTCTCCTGTCGCAGCACGAAGGCCATATGGTTGGAGGCGTGCCCAGGCGTGGCCATGGCTTCCAGCGTCCACCCGTCGCCCTCGATCCATTCGCCTCCGGCTAGGAGCACGTCAGGGTGGAAGTCGGCGTCATCATCCTCATCCAGTGCGGCTGAGACGTGCAGGGGCCGCTCAGGCGGTCGAGCCGCCAGGATCGGTGCGCCGCCGACGGCCTCGGCCAGCGAGCGGGCGAGGGGGGCGTGGTCGCGATGGGTGTGCGTCACAAGGATGTGGCTGACCACGCGGCCTTCAATTGCGCGCAGTAGGGCCGACAGATGAGCGTCATCGTCCGGTCCGGGATCAATCACTGCCACTTCGGCGCCCGGCAGGCTGCGTCCGACGATATAGGTTCCTGTACCTGTGAAGGTGAATGGCCCCGGATTGTCGGCGATCACGCGTTGAATCAACGGGGAGACCTGATCGCGCCGCCCGTAGGCGAAGTCGAACTGACGGAGATAGGGGATCATGGCCAGCCTCCCTGCGTGTGCGAATCCAGCAGTCGCTTCTCCACAAAGGAGAGCGGCTCGCACCATAGCTGGACTTGAGAGTGAGTGCGTGCCGTTTGCTTTTTTAGACTACTGCCGCTTGACGCGAACTGCCCGGCTTTTGCCGGCGGTTAGCAGGTAACTGCCCAGAGCTGCACGGCGCACCCTGACTTCCATGCCGCTCCGATTCTGGAAACGGACAGGCGCCGAATCGATCTGCCGCCATTCGCCGCCGTCAGCCAGACGGAAGGTCCATTTGCCCTCATGATCCTGACCGGCGCTCACCAAGGTCGTTTCAAGGGAGTCGACCTCCGGCTCAGCATCCGTCCCGCCGCCGCCTCGGCTGAAGAGCGCAGGAAGGGCTGGAGCGCTGAAGCCGAAGAGCTGGCGTCGTGCTTCGCGAATCTGTTGGCGCTCCATCACCACCAGCTCGCCTTGGCGTTCCGCCGTATCCAAGGCGTCTGCCGTTCGGTCGAAGCAGGCCAGGCGAACGGCGGCGTCCGGCATGGCGCGGCATTCGGAAAGATCGCTCAGGAGCGTCGAACGTTCAGAGGATTGAACTTGCGCCAATGTGTCGCAGCTGAGGCCAAATGTGCCGATCGCGGCGACGCAGAAGGTCAACATCGTTCGCATTTTTGGCGGATTCCGAAATCATGGTTTTGAATGTCTCGGGCCATATTATGAGATTTTGCGGCTGGTCGCCAGAGTCATTCCGTGGCGAAATTGCGACATACTGGAGGCTCAATCATGAAGTTCATGTAATTTGCGTGGTCTGTAGTCACGTGTCGTGCCTACCCTTTCGATCGGGTAATCGGGCGCGCCTTCGAAACGGGCGACGGTCGAGACTATCCCGTGGTCGACGGATGAAGGCGGACTTCGTCAGAGTCGTCCACAACTTAGGAGGATAAGCATTGAATTTTCAGATCAAACGTGAGCGTCTTCTGGCGTCGACGATGATCGCGGGCCTTGCGCTGGTCGGCTTCGCCGCGCCGGCTGCAGCCCAGACCACGCCGAGTCCCGAGGCCGATCAACCGAGTCAGGTGAGCGACATCGTCGTTACCGGCTCGCGCCTACGTCAGCCGAACCTGACCACCACCAGCCCTGTGACCCAAGTCACGGGCGAAGACATCGACGTTCAGGGCGTGACCCGCGTTGAAGATCTGGTCACCCAACTGCCTCAAGCCTTCGCTGCCCAGAACTCAACAGTCTCCAACGGCGCCTCGGGTACTGCGACTGTGTCGCTGCGGAACCTCGGAGCGTCGCGCACCCTGGTGCTGATCGACGGCAAGCGGATGGGCTACGGCTCGCCGCAGGACGACGCGGCTGATCTGAACCAGATTCCTGGCCAAATGGTCGAGCGCGTCGAAGTGCTGACCGGCGGCGCCTCGGCCGTCTATGGTTCGGACGCTATCGCAGGCGTTGTGAACTTCATTATGCGTCGTAATTTTGAAGGCATCGAGATCGACGCCCAGTACGGATTCAATCAGCACAACAACGACTACGACGGTCCGGGCAATGTCCGTAGCGTTATAGAGCGGCGCGCCGCCACCAACCCGTCCAACTTCAAGATGCCGGACGATAACGTCTACACAGGCTTCAGCCGTGAAGTGAACATCCTGATGGGTGTGAACGCGCCGGACGATCGCGGCAATATCACCCTGTATGCCGGCTACCGTAAGAATAACAAAGTTCTCGGCCGTGACTACGACTATTCCGCCTGCTCTTTCGGCGCACCCGCAGCGGCAACGCCGAACGAATTCACCTGTGGCGGGTCGGGAACGTCCTATCCGGGCCTGTTCTCTGATTTTGGCGGCAATGAGTTCAAAGTCGGCGGTGTTGACATCAATCCGATGCCTGGATTCGATCTCACGGTTGGAGGTAATGGGTTCCGTAATTACAGCGGAGCTACGGATGCATATAATTTTGGGCCTCTGAATTATTATCAACGTCCGGATGAGCGTTATACGTTAGGAGCCTTCGGTCACTATCAGGTCCATGATAAGGTCGAGCTTTATACGCAACTGATGTTCAGCGACTATTCGACAGTCGCTCAGATTGCGCCGTCTGGAAACTTCTTCGGTGAGTTCAGGGGCGGATTCCGCACGACGGACGGTTCATCGTTCGTGAATTGTAATAATCCTCTTCTGAATGCTCAGCAGTCTGCTGCGATCGGTTGTGGAGCGCCGGCCCTGGCGGCTTACAATACCTTTGTGTGGATGAATCCGGCCACCGAGGAGTTTGAACTGTCAGACGCCTCCAATCCGGATGCTGTACGTCTTCTTGATGATCCGAACTATGTTCCGATGTTCATTGGTCGACGGAACATCGAAGGCGGCGGACGTCAGTCGGACATGCGCTTTGAATCGTACCGCGGCGTGATTGGCGCTCGAGGCGATCTGAACGACGCGTGGAGCTATGATCTGGCGATCCAGTATTCGCGCGCCCAGTACAACGAAATCTATCGCAACGAATTTTCAAACACCCGTTTGGCTCGAGCCTTGGATGTCGTGACGGACCCGAATACAGGGCAGCCTGTGTGCTCGTCTGTTTTGGCGGGCATTGATGCGGACTGCATTCCCTACAACATCTTTGCTCTGGGCGGTGTGACGCCGGAAGCGCTCAACTATCTGCAGGTTCCGCTTGTTTCGACGGGTTGGACGACGCAACAGGTCGTGACGGGCTCCATGACTGTCGATCTCGGCTCTTATGGGGTTCAGAGCCCCTGGGCTTCGCGCGGCGTGCAGGCGGCCTTCGGCGCCGAGTATCGTCGGGATGCTCTGGATCTGACGCCAGACGTGTCGTTCACCTCGGGCGACGGCGCCGGTCAAGGCGGTCCGACGCTGGGCCTCAACGGCGCCAACCAAGTCTACGACGTCTTCGTGGAAGCGCAGGTGCCAATCGCTGAAGGCATGGCCTTTGCCGATCAGTTGTCGGTTGATCTGGCCTACCGTCATTCGGAGTATGACCTGGGCGGCGGTACGGACTCCTGGAAGTTCGGCGCCGACTGGGCTCCGGTGCCCTCAGTTCGTTTCCGGGCGAGCATGCAGCGCGCGGTCCGCGCGCCGAACGTGATTGAACTGTTCACTGCCCAGGGCTTCAGCCTGTTCGACATGGACAACGACCCCTGCGACGATCTGAACGACGATGGCGTTGTGAACGGCAGCATCCCTGCGGCCTGTATCGGCAACAACGCCTGGCAGGTGTCGCAAGCCCAGTCTGAAAGCGGCGCGCTCAATAGCCCGGCAGGCCAATACAACTTCCTGCGCGGCGGTTCTGCCGATCTTCAGCCGGAAGAATCGGACACCTTGACTCTGGGGGTCGTGTTCACGCCGGAGTTCCTGTCTGGCTTCAACCTGACGCTGGATTATTTCAAGATCGAGGTAGACAACCTCGTGTCCTCGATTGGCGCGCAGAATTCGCTTGACGCTTGCTACACGGCTGGTTTCCAGACTGCGTGTAATAACATCGAACGGAACGCAAATGGTCAACTTTGGATCGGGTCGGGCAATGTGCGTGACTTGAATACCAACATCGGCGGTTTGAAGACGTCAGGCGTTGATATTGCGGCGAACTACAACGTCGACCTGGCTGATTTCGGTTGGGGTGAGGCTGGGCGGTTGGGCTTCGCCATGGTCGGCACCTGGATCGACAAACTCGAAACGGACACCGGTCTTGGTTTTGCAAACTCGGTGTATGACTGCGCCGGCTTCTACGCCAATCAATGCGGCGTTCCGAACCCGGAATGGCGTCACCGCCTGCGCGTTGATTGGGGCACCCCGATCGAAGGCCTGAACCTCAACGGCACCTGGCGCTACTATGGCGCGTCTGAGGTAGCTGTCCTGGGGGCTGATGGCAGCTTGAACAACGCTGCGGCCAGCCGCTTGGATCGTGAGCTGGATTCGATCAACTACTTCGATCTGGCCGGCACCTGGCAGGTTCGTGACAATGTGTCGGTGCGCGCGGGCGTGAACAACGTCTTCGACACGGATCCGCCGCTGTCCTACAGCGTCGGCACGACGGGCAACAACAATACCTACCCTCAGCTGTATAACGCCATGGGCCGCTACTTCTTCTTTGGCGTCACTGCAAACTTCTGATCATAAGGTATGCAAAACGGGGCGGCGGGTTTCACACCTGCCGCCTTTTTTGCTGGAAGGACTTTGAGTGAAAGGCGTCGCCCGTGATTGCGGGCAGGAGGCGTTTCATTATTGGCGGCGCGCTCTCACTGCGGGGCTGTCGCCGACCTTAAGCATATAGCTGCCGACGGCGGCGCGACGAATGCGGACAGGCATGCCTTCTCGAGGGCGGAAATTGAGCGCTGTCGTGTCCACCTGTCGCCAGACGGAGCCGTCAGCAAGGCGAAAGACCCAACCGTCGTTCTGGCTGGCGCTGACCAGGGTGGTCTCGACAGCTTCGAGCGCCGCGCCCCCGGACACCATGTCGGGGATGTTGGGAACGGCAAATCCAAACAGGGCCCTTCGAGTCTCTTCGACGCGAGCGCGGGGCATGATGATGACGGCGCCGCTTTGTTCGGCGCTCCTGAGGCGAGCGGTTTCGCGGTCGAAGCAGGCGAGGCGATCCGTGTCAGGCGTCACCGCCGAGCAAGCTATGAGATTCTGGTACTCGGCAGAAACCTGAGTTTCTTGTGGCGGGGGCGCGGTTGCTGCGCCGATCGTCAGCCAGGAGGCGAAAATTTCTACAACCAACGACGGTTTCCTGAATTATTTTTTGTCACAACGCGGCAACGGTGGGTTTAATTTCTGACACTGGAGAGGCTGCGACGTGGCTTTTCTGCGACAATCCGGTTCAGAGGGGCTCTCGGGCGGCAAAAATATGAGGCTTTTGTGGCGGCTCAGTCTATCAGCGCAATCGTGGTTGCCCACTCCGGACGACCATGAGTGATGGGGGAGGCAGGATCCGACAGGAGTCGTGTTCGGTTCTTCTTCTTATTTGGAGGTGTAAAAGTGCGATTTTCAGTAAATCGTAAGCGTCTGCTTTCTACGACTATGATTGCCGGTGCAGCCGCTATGGGCCTGGCCATGCCGGCTGTGGCCCAGGAAAACGATCAGGTCAGCCAAGTTAGCGACATCGTTGTCACCGGGTCGCGTATCGCCCGCCAAGATTACAAGTCGAGCAGCCCCATCGTGACCGTCAGCGCGGAAGATTTCCAAGCGACGGGCGCTGTCACGATTGACTCGCTGATGAACGACATGCCGCAGTTCACGCCGTCGGTTTCGTCGACCTCGAACAACCCTTCGAACGGTGGCCAGGCCAACCTCGACCTGCGCAGCCTGGGTTCCAAGCGCACCCTGGTGCTGATGAACGGTCGCCGCCTGGTGCCGTCGAACTCGGACGGTTCGGTTGACGTCAACCTGATCCCGACGGCCCTGATCAAGTCGGTCGAAACCATCTCGGGCGGCGCTTCGGCGGCCTATGGTTCGGACGCCGTCGCCGGCGTGGCCAACTTCATCATCAACGACAGCTTTGAAGGCGTGCAGATCGACGCCCAGTACGGTCAGACGGACCGTAATGATGGCGAGACCGAAAGCTACTCCCTGACGATCGGCGGCAATTTTGCTGACGACAAGGGCAACGCGGTCATCTCGATCAACCGTTCGACGCGTGCGATGATCTATAATGCTGCGCGCGAGTTCTCGGCGATTTCGGGCGCTTCAGGCACCACCCCGCTGGGGTCGACGACGTTCGACGCTAACAACCTGCCGAGCGACGCACTGTTCAAGCAATACTTCAACAGTCAAAGCGCTGTGAATACGGGCGCCATCGGCTACAACACTGATGGAACTCTGTTTGCGCACCAGGGCGCCTTGGGCTTCAAGAGTCCCGGTGGTATTGAGTACGACGGGTTCCATAATCCCGGCTCGAACTATCTGTTCAATACGGGTGCGCTGAACTACCTGCAGCTCCCGCTGGAACGTTGGAACGTTTATTCGAGCGCGCGGTACAAGGTGAATGACAATGCCGAGTTCTACGGCAATGCGCTTTTCAACCAGTACGTTGCGGATCAGGAATTGGCTGCTACGCCGGCCTCCAGCGCCACCGGTTTCCGCGTGCCGTCTACCAACCCGTTCATCGGCGCCGACTTGCGTGCTCTGTTAGATTCGCGCCGCCAATCCCAACTCCTCGTTCCAGCTGAGCAAGCGCTTTACGGATCTGGGCGGCCGCCACGCCAGCTATGATTACAACGTCTACCAGGTCACGGGCGGTATTCGTGGTCAGGTGCCGCAAAGCTCCTGGACCTATGACGTCTATGCATCGTTCGGTCGCGTCAGCGCCAACGAAACGCAGACGGGCAACGTGTCGCGTTCGTCCGTGCAGACGCTGCTGGATGATCCGTGGGGCGGCGCCGGCGATGGCGTAGATGAAGGGACGATGCTGTGCGAAGGCGGGTTCAACCCCTTCGGCCTGGCGCCGATCTCGGGCTGACTGCCTCAGCTATATTGGTCGTACGTCACGCACGGCGACTACGGTCGAGCAGAACGTGATCGAGGGCACCCTGCAGGGCAAGGCCTTCGACCTGCCGGCTGGCGAAGTCCGCGTCGCCATGGGTGTCCAGTACCGCGAGAACAGCTACCGCTTCGACCTCGGATCCTTCGCTCGAGAAGATAAATCCGAAGTTGCCGCACCTGGGGGCTGATGGCCTGCCGGACGGCGGTGAAATCGGCGGCGTTGAAATCGCGGGCTTCAACCCGTCGCCGTCGGTGAACGGCAGCGTCAACTCGATCGACCTCTTCGGCGAAGCTCTGGTTCCGCTGCTTTCGAACCTGCCGTTTATCCAGCAGCTGGATATGACGCTGGGCTATCGTTACTCGGACTATAGCTCCATCGGCGGCACCCAAGCCTACCGTGCGGATCTGGACTGGACGATCATTGACGGTCTGCGTCTGCGCGGCGGCTACAACCGCGCCGTTCGTGCGCCTTCGGTCGGCGAGCTCTATTCGCCGCTGGGCGTGAACTACATGGCCATCGGTCAAGCCAACGCCTCGGCGGCCGGCGGCGACCCGTGCGATCGTCGTGGCTTCTATATGAACGGCCCGAACGCCGCTCAGGTGAAGCAACTGTGTATCGCTCAGGGCGTCGCTAACCCCGACAACTTCATCTACACCGACAACCAAGTTGCCGGATGGGATGGCGGTAATCCGAACCTGTCGGAAGAAACGGCTGACACTTGGTCGTTCGGCGTGGTCTATCAGCCGCGTTTCGAGTCGGCGCTGTTCTCGAACATGTCGTTCGCGATCGATTATTATAACATCGAAATCGAAGACGTGATCTCCAGCATCTCGGCTGCTGACATGCTGAAGGGCTGCTTCAACGGTGCGGGTGAGAACCCGACCTATGACCCGAACAACACCTACTGCCAGCTGTTCAAGCGTAAACCCGCTGAGCGGCGCCATCTTCGACGCCACCTCCAACCTGGAGAACCTGGGCGTTCTGAAGACGGCCGGTGTCGACGCTCAGTTCGACTGGCGCTTCGACCTGGTGGACCTGGGCGCTCCTGACTGGGGCACGCTAAACTTCAACGCTGTGGTCAGCTGGCTGGCCGAGCGTGAAGACAGCGTCGTCGCCGGCGGCGCGTTCACGGACCGCAAGGGCACCATCTCGGACGACTTCGGCAACACCTTCCCTGAGTGGAAGTCGCTGGCGTCGGTTGACTGGGCCAAGGGGCCGTTCTCGGCCACGGCGCGCTGGCGCCGTGTGGGCGAGATGACCATCTACGGTTCGGATGAGAAGCTTGATGCGACTCACTATTTCGACCTGATGGGCAGCTGGGCCATCAACGACACGGTCTCGCTGCGTGCTGGCGTGAACAACGTCGGTGATCAGCAGCCGCGCGTTTGGGATCCGGGCGTGCAGGCGAACACCGATCCGTCGACCTACGACGTGCTCGGCCGCCGCTACTTTGTCGGCCTGACCGCTCGCTTCTAAGCCACGCGGTTTGAATAAGGATGGGCGGCGGGTCATGGATCCGCCGCCCATTTCTTTGGACGCTATTCAAGTTGCGACCAGAAAGGGGGCTGTAGCCTCTGGGTGTGAGCAGGCCCTGGCGGCTTGTTGGGATGTGATCTGATCGCGCCAGTGCTTGGCCGAAAATTTGCTGCGCATCACGACGCCATGCGGCGCGGCGCGTGTGAATCAGCTTGTTGAGCGCAGTGGATGGCGCGCACCATGACGGCGCCTGCGTTCAATCTAAATTGTTGGAGTATGGAGAGCGGTGGCGCGCCACTCCCTCATTTCTGAGAAGGAGTGGCGCGAGTGACGGGGCTCGAACCCGCGACCTCCGGCGTGACAGGCCGGCACTCTAACCAACTGAGCTACACCCGCGTTTCTCTCCCCGCGAGGAGGAGAGGAGGGGCGAATACGGTTCGTCGCGCTTTCGGTCAAGCGCATTGTGGCGCTTTTGCTAAAAAATCTGCGAATTCAGACTCTAGCGACCGCAATCCAAGCCGTCGGCGTCGGGTGGAACCGCGCCGCCGCGGCCGAGCGCCTTCTGCATGAAGACGACGTCGCGCCAGCCGTCGAACTTCCACCCGGCGTCGCGGAAGGCGCCGACGTGGGCGAAGCCCGCCGCTTCATGCAGGGCGATAGAGCCGGTGTTGGCGCTGTCGCCGATCACCGCCACCATCTGACGCATTCCCAGGGCCTCGCAGGCCCTAAGCAGGGCGTCCAGCAGCGTCTTGCCGACGCCCCGTCCGCGAAACGCTTCGGCGACGTAGATCGAGTCCTCGACCATGAAGCGATAGGCCGCGCGCAGGCGATAAGGCGCAGCATAGGCGTAGCCCGCGACCGCTCCGTCGATTTCGGCGACCAGAACCGGCAGACCTAGGGCTGCGGGTGCGGCTAAGCGCGCTCGCATTTCATCAGCACTGGGGACGTCCAGTTCGAACGTCCCCGTGCCGTTCAGCACGCTGTCGGCGTAGATGTCCGTTACGGCCGCCAGGTCGGCTTCCGCGTACGGCCGGACGATCACGCCTTTTCCCAGCCTTTCTCGACCGCCCAGACGGCGAAGGCGTAGTCGTGGGCGATGTCCTTCAGATAGTCGAAGCGGCCCGACGAGGCGAAGTGACCCGCCTCCATGTTGATCTTCAAGAGCACCGGCTTGCCCGAGGTCGAGGCCGGACGCAGCTTGGCCACCCACTTCTCCGGCTCCCAATAGGTGACGCGCGGATCGGACAGGCCGCCGGTCGCCAGCAGGGCCGGGTAGGGCTTGACCTCGATCTGATCGTAGGGGCTGTAGCTCAGCATGTAGTCGTAGGCGGCTGCATCCTCGAGCGGATTGCCCCATTCAGGCCATTCCGGCGGGGTCAGGGGCAGGCTGGTGTCGCTCATGGTGTTGATGACGTCGACGAAGGGCACGCCGCCGATCACGCCCGCCCACAGGTCCGGCCGCATGTTGGTGACGGCGCCCATCAGGAGCCCGCCTGCGGATCGGCCTTCGGCGACGATGTTTCCGGCCTTGGTGTAGCTTTGCGCGATCAGGTGTTCAGCGGCCGCGATGAAATCGGTGAAGGTGTTCTTCTTGGTGAAGCGCCGGGCGGTCAGGAACCAGTTCCAGCCCTTGTCCGAGCCGCCGCGGATGTGGGCGATGGCGTAGATGAAGCCGCGATCGACCAGCGACAGCCGGTTCGTCGCGAAACTGGCCGCCATCGGTATGCCGTAGGAGCCGTAGCCGTAGAGCAGCAGCGGCGCCGAGCCGTCGACCGGCGTGTCCTTGCGGCGCAGGACCGTCACTGGCACCAGTTCGCCGTCAGAGGCCGGCGCGTTCAGCCGTTCGACCACATAGTCCGCCGGATTGTGGCCCGAGGGGATTTCCTGAACCTTGCGCAGGGTGCGTTCCCGCGTTTTCAGATCGTAGTCATAGGTGGACGTCGGCGTGGACGGCGAGTTGTAGCCATAGCGCATGACTGTGGTGTCGAACTCCGACGCGCCGCCCAGCGACAGAGCGTAGGCGGGCTCGTCCACGGCGATCTCATGCTCGGCGCCGGCGCGATCACGGATGACGATCTTGGTGTTAGCGTCGGCGCGTTCCTGGCGGCCCAGATAGTCCTTCACCAAGGCTACGCCCTCGATGAAGCGACCGGGCGTGTGCGGGATCAGATCCTTCCAGTTGGCCTTGCCCGGCGAGGCGGTCGGCGCCTCCATGACCTTGAAGTCGACAGCGTCGTCGGCGTTGGTGCGGATCACCCAGCGGTCGCCCCAGTGGTCCAGGTCATACAGGCGACCGACGTGGCGCGGCTCGGCTACTACGGGCGCGGCCGTGGGGGTGGCGGCCGGGATGATGCGGCTTTCCGACGTTTCCTGGTTGCCGATGGAGATGACGATGAAGGCGTCGTCGGCGGTGCGGCCGACGCCCTGGAACATGCCTTCGTCAGTTTCTTCATTGACCAGCGTGGTTTCGCCGCCGCGCGCCGGGCGACGGAAGATCTTGTCCGGACGACCGTTGTCGTCGCGGTTGGTCCAGAAGATCCACTGGCTGTCGGGCGAGAAGGTGAAGTTGGCGCTGGCCGATTCGATCGGGTTGGGCAGCACCTCGCCGGTGGCCAGATCCTTCACATAGATCTTGTAGACTTCGGAGCCCTGAGCGTCCTCGGCATAGCCGAACAGGGCGTGGTCGGGGCTGTGCTCGGTCGCCGAGACTTCCGAATAGGCCTTGCCCTCGGCCAGCTTGTTGCAGTCCAGCAGGATGATCTCGCCATCCTTTTTCCCGCGTGGGCGGCGGCAATAGAGCGGATGCTGGTCGCCGGTGTTGTAGCGGACGTAGTATTCCCACGGCCCGTCGGCGGCGGGGACGGAGCTGTCGTCCTCCTTGATGCGGCCCTTCATCTCCTCGAACATCTGCGCCTGCAGGGGCAGAGTGGAGGCCATCATGGCCTCGCGATAGGCGTTCTCGGCGGTCAGATGCTCCTTGACGTCGGCCTTGATCAGCGACGGATCGCGCAGCACGGCCTGCCAGTTGTCGTCCTTCATCCACTGATAGTCGTCGACGCGGACGCGGCCCAACTGTTCAATGCGGACAGGAACCTTCTTGGCGACGGGCGGCGTGGGTTTTGACATCGAGGCTCCGATACTCTGGCGGGCAAGGGCGGGGGAGGCGGCGACCACGCCGACGGCGGCGGTCGAGGCGATCAGTTCACGGCGGTTCATGGCGTGGGCTTCCCCCTGGAATATGATTTGAGCTGGACCTTGTGCCCGGCGACGCTCGGCGTCAAATGGCGGTAATGATCATTCAGGATCTTCCGCCCGAACAACCCGCTGTCGTTGCCGGCTCCGCCGCCCGAATGGGATCTGACGGTCGGCGTGATCAACGGCCACTGTGCAATTGGATCAAGCCATCAGCGACGGCCAGAGGAAGGTCGGCACAGGTTTCCTCATCGCCGCGCCTCGGCCCGACGGCGCGCCGCGGGTGGTGCTGGTGACGGCGCGGCACGTGCTGGACGTCATGCCGGGCAATGAGGCGCGGATCGGCTGGCGCACGGCCGAGGCGGACGGCGCCTGGAAGTTCACGCCGGAAAACCTGACGATCCGCGACGCGGACGGCGCGCCGTTGTGGACCGCGCATCCAGAGCGTGACGTGGCGGTGATGGAGATCACGGCGCCGCCCGCCTTCGCCCAGGCGGCGATTCCCGCCGGATGGCTGGCTGACGCCGAGGCCTTCGATCGCTGGCGTATGGGGCCGGGGGATGAACTTTTGGCGCTGGGCTATCCGCATGGGCTGTCGGCCAACCGGGCGGGCTTTCCCATCCTGCGGCTGGGGCGGATCAGCTCCTGGCCGCTGACGCCGATTCGGCACTTCCCGATCTTCCTGCTGGATTTCGTGGTGGCTCAGGGGAACTCCGGAGGGCCGGTCTTCTGGACTCCGGCGGCGCGCCGCGTGCCGGGAGCGCCGGTTCCCGACCATCCCTTTATCGCCGGTGTGCTGGTGCAGGAGGTTCAGAGCGGCGGACAGGGTATTGACCTGGGCGTCGTGGCCCACGCCGACTATGTACGCGAGACCATCGCCTTGCTGGATCAGTCGACCGCTACGCCCGAAACGCAGTCGAACGCCGCGCAGTAGCGGCGGCGCATTTCGTTTCTGATCGGGGCCGGGTCTTCCGGGCTGGCCCGGGTGACCTGAGCGTACCAAGCGTCCCAGCCGATCGGTTTCCGCGTCGGCAGATAGTCAACGCCGTGCAGCGCAAGGACGCGAGCGACCCCTGCGGCGTGCCAGGCTTTCTCAGCTTCAAGGTCGGGATATAGTTCGTCCATCCAGCCGCGCAGAAGCGCCGCCTTTTCGGGCGGCATCTCGTTGACCTTCCAATCCCGGATCGAGCGTTCGGCCGCAGAGCGGCTGCCGCCATAGAAGCTGTCGGTAAAGGCCTGGGCGGCCTGGATATGTTCTGGGCCTGGTTCGGGGCCCTCCCACGGTTGGCGCAGCGGTTCGTCGTCTTCGTCCAGGATGTCGAAGGGCAGTTCGATGCTGAAAGGGACGCCCGCAGGTTGGGCGACGCGCCCTCGGAACACGATCGCCAGGGCGGCCTGCTGAAAGCCCGCATCGGCCGGCTTTGCCGACATGGCCGCGCACCGGGACAGGGCGCCGTCTTCATTATTGACGCACTCGAGCGTGACGGTTCCGTTGATCCGCAAGTCCCTGGCCAGGGCTGGGTAGTCGGAACGTTTCACATCCGGCGGAGTCTCCCAATGTGCAGGTTCGACCAGCAGAGCCAAGGTCGCCAGAAGCGTAATCATGCGGGGAACTCCGGACTATTCAGGGGTGGCGACGGTTTTCGGCCGTTGGCCCGCAATCGTAACGGGCGCAAAAACGGCGACGCAGTTCGATCATCGGTTCGCGAGGATGGAGATCGCGACTGGCCTCGTTCAACTGTGGAAACCCAGGATTCAGTCCAGTCATCCGGCTGTTTGGGCGGCATGGCGTCCAGCCCGCGCACGGCCAAGACGCGCGCCGCGGCCAGAGCCCGTCGCTGACGTTCCGTCTCCAGGTTTCCGAACAGCTCGGCGATCCAGCCTTCGGTCGTCCGGCGCATCTCGGGCGGCATCTGATCCAGCCGCCAGTGGCGTCGCAGGCGGGCGACCGGTTCGACGCTGCGTCGGGCGTAGCGACGGCCGCTTTCCAACTGTGCGGCGTTGGGCGTCGGGCCGGACCAGGGTGACGGCGGTGCGTCGCTGAATGGCGAGCTATTGAACGGCACGCGCGCCTTGAACACGCGCTCTTCGGGCGAAATGTCGGGCGCGGCCGGCGTCAATCGCGCCCGCTGGATCACGCGAACGGCCGCCTCGGCGAATCCCAGCCCATCGGGCCTTGCGCGCATGGCGGTGCAGGCGCTGGGCAGGCCTTCGGCCGTCGCCAGACAGTTCACTTCGGCCCAGCCGCTGATGTTCATGGCGGCGGCGAACGGCGGAAAGTCGTCTGGCGTCGGCGTAGGGCGTGTGAGCCAGGCGACAGGGGGATCGTGCGGTTGTTCGGCTTGGGAGGAAGCCCCGAGGATGGTCGCCAGAGTGAGCGCCAGGATCATTTCCTTGCGTCTCCGCAGTCATAGGCTGCACAGTAGCGGCGCTTCATTTCGGCGTCGATGGCCGTGAAGTCCGGCTCTCCGTAAGCCGCGCGGGCCTCTGCTTCGGTGATCTGAGGCGCTTCTGTTCCCAGGACGAAACGATCCATGGCTTCCTTGGCCCATAGTCGAGCCATGCCGAGGGCCAAGGCCTCAGCCAGTTCCGCATCGGGCGGAAACAACTCTGTGGCCCATGCCTGGACGGCCGTTCGACGGCTTTCCGGCAATTCATCCAGCCCCAGACGCTCGGCGACAGACGGGATGCCGACGGCTTCGATGACTTCTCGGGCGTTGGCGAGTTGGGGAGCCGAAGGCTCCGGTCCGGTCCAGGGCGTTGTGGGAGGCGGGGCCGCGTCTTCTGGTTCTTCGAAATCGGCGGTGAAAGGCAGGCGAACCACGAACTTGGCTGGTGTCGCCACGCCGTTTACGCGGCGCGGCGTCAGACGATGGCGAAGAATGATGCGTTTGGCGGCGTCGCCGAAACCCAGTCCAGTCGGCCGCTCGTCCTTGACCAGGCAGTTTTCGGGGCTGCCTTGGGGCGTGACCATGCACTCTAGGCTGACAGAGCCGTTCACGCCCAGATAGGCGGCGAAGATGGGGTAGTCGTCGCCATCGACTTGGGGTGGAACAACCCAGGCCGGATTTTCGACGACGACGGGGAGCCGCTTAGGTCGGGCTTTGTCTTCGGCAAAGGCGGTCGCGCCTGACCCGACAATGATCGTGCCCAGGACTGCCGCGCCGACTGTTCGATTCATACGAAAACGCCTCCCGCGCCTAGGTGGCACAGGAGGCGCTTTACGCTCAAGTCATAGAACGGCGATCAACCCGCCAGGGCTTCGGCGCTCATGCGTTGCAGCAGGTCGCCGCCCTGTCCGACAGCGGCCAAGCGGCTGGAGACGTGGCCCAGAACGTTGGCGGCGTAGACTTCATAGAGATCCAGCTTGCCCTGCAGCCACACGGCGTCGCCGTCATTGGCGTCCAGCTTCGCCTTGGCGGCAAGAGCGCCCTTGGCCAGCATCCAGCCGCCGACCACGTCGCCCATCAGTTTCAGATAGGCATCGGCGCCCGCCAGAACGTCGGCGGCGCGGGCCGGGTCCGACTTGGCGTCCAGCAGCCACAGGGTGGCGTCCTCGACCGCCTCGATAGCTGTGGCGAAACGCTCGACTGGCTTGCCGGTATAGAGGCGGTCGATCTGGGCCAGCGTCGCCTTCATCTCGGCGATCAGGGCCTTGGCCGACTCGCCGCCGTCCATCGACAGCTTGCGGCCCACCAGATCCATCGCCTGAATGCCGTTTGTGCCTTCATAGATCGGGGTGATGCGGGCGTCGCGATAGTATTGGGCCGCGCCGGTTTCCTCGATGAAGCCCATGCCGCCGTGGACCTGAACGCCCAGGGAGGCGACCTCGCAGCCGACGTCCGTGGACCAGGCCTTGGCGATCGGGGTGAACAGGTCTTCGCGACCTTTCCACGCCTTGCGCTCTTCTTCGCTGGAGGCGTGACGGGCCAGGTCGGCGGCGACGCCGGTCGACAGGCAGATGGCGCGGGCGGCGGCGACCTTGGCCTTCATCACCGACAGCATCCGGCGCACGTCAGGGTGGTCGAAGATCGGGGCGTCCTTTTCGCCGGTCCACACGCTGCGGCCCTGACGGCGTTCCAGCGCATAGGCCAGGGCGTGCTGATAAGCGCGTTCGGCGATGCCGACGCCTTCGACGCCGACGGCCAGACGGGCGGCGTTCATCATGACGAACATATGGGCCAGGCCCTGGTTCGGCTGTCCGACCAGTTCGGCGCGGGCGCCCTCATAGCTCATGACGCAGGTGGGCGAGGCGTGGATGCCCAGCTTGTGTTCGACGCCGACCGGGCGGAAGGCGTTGCGTTCGCCCAACGAACCGTCGGCGTTGACGGCGAACTTGGGCGTCAGGAACAGGCTGATGCCCTTAGGCCCCGCAGGCGCGTCGGGCAGGCGGGCCAGCACCAGATGGACGATATTGTCCGTGGCGTCGTGGTCGCCCCAGGTGATGAAGATCTTCTGGCCGGTCAGGGCGTAGGTTCCGTCGCCGTTGGGAACCGCTGTCGCCGTCAGGGCGCCCAGGTCAGACCCGGCGTGCGGTTCGGTCAGCACCATGGCGCCGGTCCATTCGCCGCTGACCAGCTTGGGCAGATAGGTGGCCTTCTGGTGTTCGTTACCGACCTGCTCCAGCGCCTCGATGGAGGCCAGCGACAGCATGGGGCACAGGCCGAAGGCCATGTTGGCGGCGTGGACGGTCTCATAGGCCGCCAGTTCCAGCGCCTTGGGCAGGGCCTGTCCGCCGGCCTCGACCGAGGCGGTCAGGCTGGTCCAGCCGCCCGCCGCGAACTGTTGATAGGCGTCGGCGAATCCGGGCGCGGCCGTCACGGCGCCGTTGGCGTATTTGGCGCCCGCCAGATCGCCGGGGCGGTTCAGCGGCGCCAGCACCTCTTCGGAAAACTGACCGGCGGCGTCCAGCACGGCCGAGGCGACGTCGGCGTCATAATCGGGAAAGGCGCCGGTCGCCGCCACCTGGCCGATCCCGGCCACGGCGTCGAGGGCGAAGGCGATGTCACGGACGGGGGCGCGGTAGCTCATCGGTTATCCTCAGAAAGACGTTGCGCTTCTGTCGGCCGCCGCGTCGCCGGGCGCAAGCCTGCTTGGACTTTGGTCGAGATTCCGCGCACTGTGGCCCTCTGTTTGAACGGCTGACGCCGCGTAAGGAAAGGCCGACCGTGCCCGCCGACCGACCCGCCAGGGGCGACAGCCCCGAAATCGCCGCCGAGGCGCTGAAGACGGGCCGTCTGGTCATCCTGCCGACCGAGACGGTCTATGGGCTGGCGGCCGACGCCTCCAACCCTCAGGCGGTGGCGCGCATCTTCGAGGCCAAGGGGCGGCCGCGCTTCAATCCCCTGATCGCCCATGTCGCCAACGCCGTGGACGCCGAGGCTATCGCGGTGTTCGACGCCAAGGCGCGGGCTCTGGCCGAGGCCTTCTGGCCGGGACCGCTGACCATTGTGGCCCCGGTGCGCGATCGCGAGCGGGTGTGTGATCTGGCGCGGGCGGGGCTGGACAGCGTGGCCGTGCGCGTGCCTGGCCATCCGCGCGCGCGGGCGGTCATCGGCGCCTTCGGCGGGCCGGTCGTCGCGCCCTCGGCCAACCGTTCGGGACGGCCCAGCCCGACGACTTTCGGCGACGCTCTGGAAGAGACGGGCCAGGCCGTCGGTGCGGCGGTAGACGGCGGCCCCTGCGCGGTGGGCGTGGAGAGCACCGTCGTCTCGGTGCTGGACGGTCAGGTCGCCCTGCTGCGTCCCGGCTCCGTCACGCGCGAAGAGATCGAGGCGGTCGCCGGGCCGCTGGCCGAAGGCGGGCAGGGGCGCCGTTCGCCCGGCCGTCTGGCCCTGCATTATGCGCCCGACGCTCCGGTCCGGATCGAGGCGGACGGGGCGAGGGACGGCGAAATCCTGCTGGGCTTCGGCGCGGGCGTCGGCGATCCGCGCTGGAGCCTCAGCCCGAGCGGCGACCTGCGCGAGGCTGCGGCCAATCTGTTCCGCTTGCTGCGTGAGGCGGATCGCTCAAAGCCTTCCGGGATCGCGGTGTCGCCCATTCCGACCAAGGGATTGGGCGAGGCGATCAACGACCGTCTACGGCGTGCGGCGGGCTTCGTCGGCTAGAGGAACCGCGCCTTTACATCCACGCTTGAGGCCTTGCCGACCTTGGGCAGGCAGGTCTCAAGCCAGGTGTCGGCCGCTGTCCGGCCGTGCTGTTTCAACTCGTTCAGATAGCTCCACTCCGTGTCGAATTTGGAGTGAAGCGACTGGCCTCCCAGCCATTCGTCGGCCTCGATGACGTGGATGCGGATGCCGCGTCGACGGTCTTCGCCGGGCTTCAGCTTGCCCTCGGCGATCAGGTCCTGAACGAATGCGACGGCTCTTAGTTCGGCGACCAGCGGGGCGTTGAAGACGATCTCGTTCAGACGGTCGTTGATGTCGCCCGCCTCGCGCGGCGTCTCGTTACGCTGGAACGGATTGAGCGGCAGCAGCAGGATATCGTCCGGCGTGTCGGTATAGAACAGCGGCCACAACGCCGGATTGGCCAGGTATCCGCCGTCCCAATAAGGCTCGCCCTCGATCTCTACCGCCTGAAACAACTGGGGCAGGCAAGCCGAGGCCAGCAACACCTCGGGCGCCATTTCCTCGGATCTGAAGATGCGCGAACGGCCCGCACGCACCGCCGTCGTCGAGACGAACATCTGGATGGATGAGGCGCGCAGGGCCTCGAAATCCACCGCCGTCTCCAGCACCCGTCGCAGCGGGTTCAGGTTGAACGGATTGAAGGAATAGGGGCTCATCGACAGGGCCAGGGTCTGCCCCGCCTGCCACATCGGCGTGCCCTTCAACCAGTCAGGCGTCAGGGCCTTTGACCAGACGGCGCTGTCGCCGAAAACGTTGCGTCCGCCGGACTGGTTCACCTCGCGCCACAGCAGGTCCAGCGCCTCGCGTCCGCCCTCGACGCCGCCACGCTCCAGCCCGGTGATCAGGGCGGCCGCGTTCATCGCCCCGGCTGAAGCGGCCGTGACGGCGCGCACGTCTAGAACATCGGCTTCCAGCAGCCGGTCCAGCACGCCCCATTGGAAGGCGCCGTGGGCTCCGCCGCCCTGCAGGGCCAGACAGACGGGTTTGCGTTTCGCCATCAGCCTCTCCGTCTTTCGGCCCATGCTGGCGCCATCGAAGCTATTGCGCGGTCCAGCCGCCGTCGACGGAGAAGTGGGCGCCGTTGGCCGAGGCGCCGAGATCCGACGCCAGATAGAGGAAGATGCCTGCCAGTTCGTCGGTCGTGACGAAGCGCTTGGTCGGTTGCGAGCCGAGAATGACGTTCTTCATCACGTCTTCCTCACTCATGTTGCGGGTGCGGGCCTGATCCTGAATCTGCTTGGCGACGATCGGCGTCTCGACGAAGCCGGGGCAGATGGCGTTGCAGGTGATGTTGTCCTGGGCCAGCTCCAGCGCCACCGTCTTGGTGAAGCCGATCACGCCGTGCTTGGCGGCGACATAGGCGGACTTGAACGGGCTGGCGACCAGGCCGTGCGCCGAGGCGACGTTGATGATCCGGCCGCGACCCTGGGCCTTCATGATCGGGATAGCCGCCTTGGTGGCGTAGAAAGTCGAGGACAGGTTGATGGCGATGATCTTTTCCCACGCATCGGCGGGGAAGTTCTCGACCGCTTCGACGTGCTGGATGCCCGCGTTGTTGACCAGGATGTCGAGGCGGCCCAACTCGCGCTGCGCCGTGGCGATCATGTCCTCGATCTGATCCGGTTGGGTCATGTCCGCGGGGTGATAAAGGACGCGCACGCCGGTTTCGGCAGCCAGGTCCGCGCGTGTCTTCTCGATGGCCTCGGCGTCGCCCAGGCCGTTCAGCATCACGTCGCCGCCGCATAGGGCCACGGCCCGCGCAAACGCCAGACCGATACCCGAGGTCGAGCCGGTGACGACCGCGACGCGGCCTTTGAGATCGTTCATCGCGAACATGACAGAAGGAACCCGTGGAAGATGTTGCTGCAACGCAACCTAACCGCAGTCGTTCAATCTGGCGATCAGGAATTTCCTTCCCTGATGAATATCCAGTCTGTGTCCGTCGAAAGATTCTTGTCGAAGCGATAGCCGTCACGATCGAAGGCTTTCAGATCCTCGACCTTCTCCAGCCTATTCTCGATGGCGAAGCGGGCCATGCCGCCGCGGGCCTTCTTGGCGTAGAAGGAGATGATGCGGGCCTCGCCGTCCTTCTTTTCCTTGAAGTGGGGGGTCACGACCGGCAGCTTCAGCGCCCGCGCATCGACCGCGCCGAAATATTCGTGGCTGGCCAGGTTCACCAACGTCTGCTCGGCCAGTTTTCCAGCGTCTTCGTTCAGGCGCAGCGAAATCCGCTCGCCCCAGAAGTCGTACAGGGTGGAGCCACGCTTGGTCTTCAGACGGATGCCCATTTCTAGCCGATAGGGCTGAATCGCATCCAGCGGCCGCAGCAGACCATAGAAGCCCGACAGGATGCGCAGGTGATCCTGCGCCCAGTTCAGGTCGTCGACCGACAGTGTGCGCGCCGACAGCCCGTCATAGACATCGCCGGCGAAGGCGAAGACGGCCTGGAGCGCGCCTTCCGATGCATCGTTGTCGAAGGCCTGGAAGCGCTGATAGTTCAACTCGGCCAGGGCGTCGGAAATGGACATCAAGCGACGCAGGTCCGCACGGCTGAGTTCGCGCGTCACCTTGGCCAGTTCGGCGGTCTCATCGGCGCATCGCCTCGGCGTCACGGGGGCGTCGATGGCGGGCGGATTGAAGTCCAGCTTTTTGGCCGGGGACAGGACGATCAACAAGACGATCGACTCCGTATGCGTCTCAAGAGCGGGCCTCATAGGCCGCTTCCACGAGGTTTTGAACCGCGAGAAACGTCACATACGGTCGCAAGCCCTCAAAAAAGAACCGCTGGATTCATGATCCGCTGCGGATCGATGGCCCGACGGATCGCCTGCATCATGGCGACCTCAAGCGGCGATTTATAGCGACGGGCCTCGTCGGTTTTCAGCCGCCCCAGCCCGTGTTCAGCCGAAATCGAGCCGTCATAGCGAGCGACCACATCGTGGATGACCTCGGACCCTTCCATCCAGCGCGCGATGAAGGCGGCCACGTCCTCGCCCACGCCGGGGATCACATCATAGTGAAGATTGCCGTCGCCGACGTGGCCGAAGACCGACACCCGGCAGCCGGGATGGAATTTTTCAACCGCCGCCGTCGCCTCGTCGATGAAGTCCGCGATTCGCGAGACGGGAACCGAGACGTCGTGTTTCCATCCGCCGCCTTCGGGCTTGAGGGCGGCCGAATGCTCTTCGCGCAGACGCCAGAATTCAGCCTTCTGGGCGTCGTTCTGGGCGATGGCGGCGTCGACGATCAGGCCTTCCTCGAAGGCGGCGGTCAGCAGGCGCTCCATCGCCGCCTCGGCGCCGTCCGGCTCGCCCGAAGTCAGTTCGATCAGCACATACCAGGGCGGCGTGGTTTCCAGCGGTTCGCGCGTGTCGGGGATGTTCTTCAGCACCAGACTCATGCCCAGCCGCTTCATCAACTCGAAGGCCTCGACCCCGCCGCCGGTCTCGGCCTTGGCGCGGGCCAGCAACACGACCGCGTCGTGGTGGCTCTCCAGTCCGACGATGGCCGTGGCGCGGCTGCGCATGATGGGAAACAGCTTCAGCGTCGCGGCCGTAATGACGCCCAGGGTGCCTTCGGCGCCGATGAACATCTGCTTCAGATCATAGCCGGTGTTGTCCTTGCGCAGTCGCTTCAGGCCGTTGAACACCTGACCATCGGGCATGACCGCCTCGATGCCCAGCACCAGGTCGCGCATCATGCCGTAGCGCAGGACGGCGGTGCCCCCCGCATTGGTCGAGATGACGCCGCCGATGGTGGCCGACCCCTCGGCCGCGAGGCTGAGGGGGAAGAAGCGGCCCTTCTCCTTGGCCAGTTCCTGCGCCTCCAGCAGGGTCACGCCCGCCTCGACCGTCATGGCGTCGTCCAGCGGCGTCACTTCGCGCACGGTCCGCAGCTTGCGCGTGGACAGCAGCACCTCGCCGTAAGGGATCTGGCCGCCGACCAAGCCCGTGCCGCCGCCTTGCGTCACTATGGCTGTGCCGTGACGGGCGCAGATCTCGACGGCGCGGGCGACTTCCTCGGTCGTGCGCGGTTGCAGCAGTAGCGGCGTTTCGCCGGTCCAGCGGCCGCGCCACTCAGTCAGCCACGGCGACATCTCGGCGGCGTCTTGCGTCCAGGCCCCGGGCAGGGCGGCCTTGAGTTCAGCGAGGGATTCTGGCGTCGGGAGGGTCATATCGGCCTTGTGGCAAAAGGCGGCCCGTGGTGGAAGCGCAAAACCATGCCTTCTGGCGGTCAATTTGGGGGCAAAACATGATTCCGACACCGGCCGTGGGCGTGGTGTGCCTGAAAGGCGACGAAGTGCTGCTGATCCGTCGCGGAGCGCCGCCGCGCGTGGGCGAATGGAGCCTTCCCGGCGGCCGCTTGGAGCCCGGCGAGCGCCTGGCCGCCGCCGCTCTTCGCGAACTGCGAGAGGAAACCGGCGTCGAGGCGGATCTGATCGGCCTGATCGATGTTGTGGATGGGCTGTTTCCAGAGGCGGGGCGACATTATGTTCTGATCGACTACGCCGCGCGCTGGACGTCGGGCGTGGTCGTCGCGGGCGATGACGCCGCCGATGCAGGCTTTTTCCTGCTCGAGACGGCCCTGACCATGGTCGACTGGGAAGAGACGCGACGCATCATTCGTATGGCGCGGCGAATGGCTGACGCGGATGTCATGCTGACGGAACCGGATTCTGTGGCGTGACGCACCCTGGGCGGCTAAGCTCTTTCTCCAACCGGAGGGCCTAATGAATTTTTCGCTGATTTTCTTTGTGATGTTCGCAGTCTTTGCGATCATCTTCCTGTTCAGCGTGATCAAGATCGTGCCGCAAGGCCGTGAATTCACGGTGGAACGGTTCGGTAAATACACCAAGACCCTGACGCCAGGCATCCATATCCTGACCCCGTTCGTCGAGCGCATCGGCCGCCGCATGAACATGATGGAGCAGGTGCTGGACGTGCCGACCCAGGAGGTCATCACCCGCGACAACGCCATGGTGAAGGTCGACGGCATCGTCTTCATTCAGGTGATGGACGCGGCCAAGGCGGCCTATCGCGTCGACGACTTGACCTACGCCATCGCCCAACTGTGCATGACCAATCTGCGGACCGTGGTCGGCTCAATGGAGCTGGACGAGGTGCTGAGCCAGCGCGACAGTATCAACACCCGCCTGCTGCACGTTATCGACGCCGCGACCGAGCCGTGGGGCATCAAGGCCAACCGCATCGAGATCAAGGATCTGACGCCGCCGGTGGACATCACCAACGCCATGGCCCGTCAGATGAAGGCTGAACGCGAGCGCCGCGCCGTCATCACCGAGGCTGACGGCGAGAAGCAGGCCGCCATCGCCCGCGCCGAGGGCGCCAAGCAGGCGGCGATCCTGGAAGCTGAAGGTCGTCGCGAGGCCGCCTTCCGCGACGCCGAGGCCCGCGAGCGTGAAGCCGAGGCTGAAGCCAAGGCCACCGCCATGGTGTCGGAGGCGATCGCCCGCGGCGACGTCAACGCCATCAACTACTTCGTGGCCCAGAAGTATGTGGAGGCCTTCGCCGAGCTGGCCCGCAGCCCGCAGCAGAAGACGGTCATCGTGCCGTCGGAAATGGGCGCCCTGGTCGGCACCATTGCGGGCGTCGGCGAACTGGTCGGCTTGGCCAAGGAACAGCAGCAGGTCCGCACGGACGCGCGTCAGGCTGCGCCGCGCGCCGCGCCGCGTCGTTCGAGCGGCGCCGTGCCGACGACGGAGTAGGGCATGGACTGGTTCGTCTCCCTCTACGCCTCGCAGCCGTTCTGGCTGTGGCTGGCGATCGGCGTCGTCCTGCTGGGCATAGAGGCGGCGGCTTCGACCGAGTGGCTGCTGTGGCCGGCGGTGTCGGCAGGGCTGACGGCCCTGTTGTCCGCCCTGGCGCCGCAGCTGGGTCTGCCGGTCGAGATCGGCGTCTTCGCGGCGCTGACGGTGGCCTCAACCGTCCTGTCGCGTCGTCTGATCAAGCGGGTGAACCCCAAGGATCAGCCCGACATCAATGATCGCGACATCCGTCTGGTCGGCGAGCGCGCTCGGGTGGTCGAGGCTTTTGTCGGCGGGCGCGGCCGGGTCTTCGTATCGGGATCGGAATGGCCGGCCGAGATCGAAGGCGCTTCGCCCCTGGCGGGCGAGAGCGTCATCATCGAATCGGTGTCGGGGCCTCTGCTGAAGGTGCGGGCGCTCTAGCGTCCGCGCATTTCCGCCACGCCGCGATTGGCCAGGCCGTCGGCCCGCTCGTTCAGGGCGTGGCCGGCGTGGCCTTTCACCCAGTGCCATTTGACCTCGTGGCGGTTGCGGGCCTCGTCCAGGCGCCGCCACAGGTCTTCATTCTTGACCGGCTTCTTGTCTGCGGTCTTCCAACCGCGCGCTTTCCAGCCGCGAATCCATTCGGTCACGCCTTGCATGACGTATTTGCTGTCGGTGTGCAGATCGACGCGGCAGGGACGCTTCAACGCCTCCAACGCCATGATCGCGGCCATCAGCTCCATGCGGTTGTTGGTCGTCAGGGACTCGCCGCCCCAGAGTTCCTTCTCGTGACCTCCTCCGGTTTGCAGGATCGCCCCCAGCCGCCGGGGCCGGGATTGCCCTTGCAGGCGCCGTCGGTGTGGATGATGACGTGATCGTTGAGACTCATGGCCGCGATGCGTACAGCGTCCCTTGGCGCGTCGCCATCACTCAGCCTATATGACGCACAACAATCAGTCGGTGGGGCCGCGTCTCGGTGAGTCCCCTTGAGGAGGTATCGCCATGGGCTCCATGAGCATCTGGCATTGGGCCATCGTCGTCGTCGTCGTGCTGGTCCTGTTCGGCGGCCGCGGCAAGCTGTCGGGCATCATGGGCGATGCGGCCAAGGGCATTCGCGCCTTCAAGGACGGCCTGAAGGACGACACGGGCGCCAAGGACAAGGAAGCTCCGGGCGCCTTGCCGCGCACGGACGCCGAAAAAGAAGAACTGAACCGCTGATCCTCGCCGGAAGACGCTGAATCATGGGTGGTCTTGGCCCCGGAATCGGCGGGTTCGAAATCCTTGTCATCGGTCTGGTGGCCCTGCTTGTCGTGGGGCCTAAGGACTTGCCCATGCTCATGCGCCGGGTCGGCCAGTTCGTCGGCAAGGCGCGCGGCATGGCCAATGAGTTTCGCGCCAGCTTCGACGAAATGGCGCGCCAGTCCGAGCTGGACGACCTTCGCAAGGAGGTCGAGGCGTTGCGGTCGGGGCAGGGGATGTACGCCCTGGGCGCCGAGGCGGACGAAGCCTTTAAGGACATTCGCAAGGAGCTGGAGGCGCCGATCGAAGCGCCGGCCGTCCCTGCGCCTGCCGTGCCGGTCGCGGACGAAGCCGCTCAGCCAGTGGCCTCGGGTGTCGATGAATGGCCGGATACCGCTTCGGACGCCGTTGCGCCTGAATCTGCGCCCAAACCCGTCGCCAAGCCGCGCGCCAAGAAGGCGGCCGCCGCCCCTGCCGACGGCGCCAAGACCAAGGCGCGCAAGCCGGCCGCCAAGCCTGGGCTGAAAGCTGACGCCGCTCGTCCCAAGGTCACGCGCACCAAGAAGGTTGATCTATGAGTCGCGCTGAACACGATGAAGCCGAGATCGAGGCTTCCCGCGCGCCCCTGATGGATCACCTGATCGAGTTGCGTTCGCGGCTGATGATCTGCGTGGTCGCTTTTGTCATCGCTTTCATCGGCTGTTTCGCCTTTTCTGAGACCCTCTATCTGTTCCTGGTGAAGCCCTATGTGGTCTCGGCCGCCTTCCACCAGACGGTAGGGGCTCACGGCCATGTGTCGCCGTTCAGCCTGATCCTGGGCACGGCCGGGCTGATCCCCGTGCCGGACGTGGATCACAACAGCGTAAAGCTGATCTACACCGCGCCGCTGGAGATCCTGTTCACCAAGATGAAGCTGGCGGGGCTGGGCGCTGTCATTGTGGCCTTCCCGGTCTTGGCTTGGCAGCTGTACCGCTTCGTCGCGCCGGGCCTGTATCGCAACGAGAAGGGCGCCTTCCTGCCCTTCCTGATCGCCGCGCCGGTGCTGTTCCTGCTGGGCGCGGCCCTCGTCTATTACGTCATGCTGCCGTTCGTGATGTGGTTCTCGCTGAGCCAGCAGATCATCGGCGAGGGCGTGGCGGCCGAACTTCTGCCTAAGGTGTCGGACTATCTGAACCTGGTGACGGCGTTGATCTTGGCCTTCGGCCTGTGCTTCCAGCTGCCGGTCGTGATGACCCTGCTGGGGCTGGCGGGCCTGATCAACAGTCAGATGATGGCCAAGGGGCGCCGCTACGCCATCGTCGCCGTGGTCGTGGTCGCCGCCGTGGTCACGCCGCCCGATCCGATCAGCCAGCTGATGTTGGCTGTGCCGATGGTCCTGCTCTACGAGGTCTCCATCTGGTGCGTCCGCATCATCGAACTGCGCCGCAAGAAGGCCGATGCCGCTGACGGGCTGGCGGCCTGACGGTCTCGGAGCAGCGCTCCTGGGCGGCTCTTCCTGATGGATAAGACAACACGAAAAAGCCCCGGACGCCGAACCGTCCGGGGCTTCTTGTTTCGGACTGATCCGGAGATCAGCAGCTGTAGTACATGTCGAATTCGACCGGGTGCGGGTGCAGTTGCAGCCGGGCGACCTCTTCCTGCTTCAGCGTGATGTAGGCGTCGATGAAGTCGTCATCCATGACGCCGCCCTTCTTGAGGAAGGCGCGGTCGGCGTCGAGCGCCTCAAGGGCTTCCTTCAGCGAACCGGCGACTTCCGGGATCGAGTGACGCTCTTCCGGCGGCAGGTCGTACAGGTTCTTGTCGGCGGCCGCGCCCGGATCGATGCGGTTCTCGATGCCGTCCAGGCCCGCCATCAACAGGGCCACGAACGTCAGATAGGGGTTGCCCATCGGATCGGGGAAGCGGGCTTCCAGGCGCTTGGCCTTGGGCGAGGTGACGTGCGGGATGCGGATCGAGGCCGAGCGGTTGCTGGCCGAATAGGCCAGCTTCACCGGCGCCTCATAGCCCGGCACCAGACGCTTGTAGGAGTTGGTGGTCGAGTTGGCGAAGGCGTTGATGGCCTTGGCGTGCTTGATGACGCCGCCGATGTACCACAGGCATTCCTGCGACAGGCCGGCGTACTGGTCGCCGGCGAACTGGGGCTTGCCGTCCTTCCAGATCGACATGTGGACGTGCATGCCCGAGCCGTTGTCGCCGAACATCGGCTTGGCCATGAAGGTCGCCGACTTGCCATAGGCGTGGGCGACGTTGTGGATCACGTACTTATACAGCTGCATCCGGTCGGCCATGGTCAGCAGGTCGCTGAACTTCAGGCCCAGTTCGTGTTGCGCCGGGGCGACTTCGTGGTGGTGCTTCTCAGGGTCAAGGCCGAGATCCCGCATGACCGCCAGCATCTCGCCGCGCAGATCCTGGCCGGAATCGACCGGGTTGACCGGGAAGTAGCCGCCCTTGGTCGACGGGCGGTGGCCCAGATTGCCCTCGGCGTATTCGGCGCCCGTGTTGGCCGGCAGCTCGCTGGAGTCGAAGCTGTAGCGGGTGTCGTGCGGCGCGGTGTTCCAGCGCACATCGTCAAAGACGAAGAACTCGGCTTCCGGGCCGAAGAAGACGGTGTCGCCCACACCCGACGACTGGACATAGGCCAGGGCCTTCTTGGCCATCGACCGGCTGTCGCGGTTGTAAGGCTCGGCCGTGTCCGGGTTCAGGACGTCGCAGAACAGGAACAGGGTCGTCTGCTGATAGAACGGGTCGATATAGGCGCTCGACAGGTCCGGCTTCAGCAGCATGTCGGACTCATTGATGGCTTTCCAGCCCGCGATCGACGAGCCGTCGAACATGGTGCCTTCTTCCAGAAAGTCCTCGTCCACCATGCCGATGTCGAAGGTCACGTGGTGGACGCGGCCGCGCGTGTCGGTGAAGCGAAGGTCGACGTACTGGACGTCCTTGTCCTTGATCTCTTGCAGGATCTTGTTGGCGGCGCTCATGGGGGGAGGTCCTGTAGCTGGGGAATTGAAATCGGCCGCCCCGAGAGGCGGCCGTCAGACTAGATGGCTTGGGCGCCGGTTTCGCCCGTGCGGATGCGGATGACGTCTTCGAGGGTGGTGATGAAGATCTTGCCGTCCCCGATCTTGCCGGTGCGGGCGGCGTTCTGAATCGTCTCGACCACGGCAGGGGCCAGGTCATCCGCCACCACGACCTCGATCTTGATCTTGGGCAGGAAGTCGATGACGTACTCGGCGCCGCGATAGAGTTCCGAATGGCCCTTCTGGCGGCCATATCCCTTGGCCTCCAGCACGGTCATGCCCTGCACTCCGATGTCCTGGAGAGCGTCTTTCACTTCATCCAGCTTGAACGGCTTGATGACGGCTTCAATCTTCTTCATGGCGGATCCCGAGCCGGCTCCTTTGTTGGTCCGACGCTCGGGTGGTAAAGGGACATTGCATTGCACAATATGGCAAGCGATTTTCGTCCGTTGAGGCCTTCCGTGAACGGAAATCCACATGAAGTCGCATAACGACCCCGGCGAATGGCGCGATCGCCTGCCTTGGCCTGCCACTGAGACCCACAAGCACATGCGCGGTCGTCTGGGCGTGGTGTCGGGCGGCGCGCTGTCGACCGGCGCGGCGCGGCTGGCGGCGCGGGCCGGGCTGCGAGGCGGCGCTGGGCTGGTGAAGGTCTTCTGCCCGCCGGACGCCGCCGTGGTTCTGGCGCCCAGCCTGGAGGCCGTGATGCTGGCCGCCTTCACCGGGGCGGAGCAGCTTCAGGCCCTGGCGGAGCCGATGGATGCCGTCGTCATCGGTCCTGCGGCGGGATTGACCGACGCCACGGCGCACAACCTGATGGCCCTGGCGCGAACGGGGGCGGCCCTGATCGTGGATGCGGACGCCTTGACCCTGTTTCAGGATCGACCTCAGGAGCTGTTCGCCCTGCTGGATCGCGACGACGTCCTGACCCCGCATGAGGGAGAGTTTGAACGCCTGTTCCCGGGGCTTTTGGCCGCGGCGGGGCGTGAGGCGGCGGCGATGGAGGCCGCGCGTCGCGCAGGGGCCGTCGTGGTGCTGAAAGGGGCCGCAACCGTCATTGCGGCCCATGATGGGCGCTGCACGGTCAGCACGCATGGCTCCCCCTGGTTGGCGACGGCGGGCAGCGGTGATGTTTTGGCAGGCCTGATCGGCGCCCTTGTCGCACAGCATATGGACAGCTTCGACGCCGCCTGCGCGGCGGCGTGGATGCATGGCGATGCGGCCCGACGTTTCGGGCCGGGGCTGATCTCGGAAGACTTGCCCGACTTGATCCCGGTCGTTCTCCGAGGATTGGCTGAAATCTGAGCGACAGGGTCGGAACGGGCGTTCCAGCTGGACAATAGCCAGCATCACCTGCATGACATCGGCATGCAAAAACAACGGTTTTCAAAGCTAAAGGCGCTGGGGCTGATCGCCCTGGTCATCGTGTCGCCGTTGGCTGGGGCCGGGGCGGCCTTTGCGCTTTCGAATTGGAATGCGGGCGTTTTCGGCGGCGCCTTCGCCGTCGCCGGGCTGACGTCAGGATTTCTGATGCGCCTGCCGCGCGTCCAGGCGGCGCTGCGTCTTCTTCTGCCTCAGCCGGTTGAGTGAGACGTCGTTTTCAGAAAGACCTTGGTGCGGATGAGAGGACTCGAACCTCCACGCCTCGCGGCGCCAGAACCTAAATCTGGTGCGTCTACCAGTTCCGCCACATCCGCATAGGTTCGCTTGAGGCTGTAGGCGAGGGCGGTGATTTGGGCAATCCCGTCTGGATATGAAAAAGGCTCCGGATCGCTCCGGAGCCTTCTCATTATCGGGTCTGCCGCGCTTCGCGCTGCTTTAGGCCGAAGGACTGACCGTGATCAGTCCTTCTTGTTGTCGACGCCGTGGCCGAGAGCCTCGACCGCCGATTCCAGGGTCGTGTCCTCGGTGATGTCGATGCCCTTGGCCAGCTTCGAATGGGCGAAGCCGTACAGGCCGTAGATCAGGGCGCCGACCAGGGCGTAGACGCCCAGGATGGTCAGCGGCAGCGGATTGTCGTTCAGAGCGTGCGTCACCATCGGGATGAAGTTGAACGACGCCAGGGTCAGACAGGCCAGGATGCCCAGAACGGCCGTGACCATGCCGCCCGGCACCTTGAACGGACGCTCCATCTCCGGGTGCTTGATACGCAGGACGATGACCGACAGGCAGACGATGGCGAAGGCCGTCGCCGTGCCCAGCGACACCAGGTCGCCCAGGATCGAGATGGGCAGGAAGGACGCCGCAATGGCGATGACGATGCCCAGCAGGATGGTCCCGATCCACGGGGTGCGGAACTTCGGGTGCACCAGGGCGAACGCCTTGGGCAGCAAGCCGTCGCGCGCCATGGTGTAGAAGATGCGCGTCTGGCCGTAGCACAGCACCAGCATGACCGAGGATAGGCCGGTGATGGCGCCGATCTTGATCAGGAAGGCGATCAGGTTCAGTTGCCCGCTCGGCGCGCCGGCCAGCGGCACATTGGCCCATTCCAGGCCCATGCGGTCGATGGCGACGGCGATCGGCGCCGGCGAGGCCAGCTCCAGGTAGGGGACGACGCCGGTCATGACGGCGGCCACGACCATGTAGATCAGGGTGCAGACGAACAGGGCGCCCAGGATGCCGATCGGCACGTCCTTCGACGGGTTCTTGGCCTCGGCGGCGGCGGTCGAAACCGCTTCAAAGCCGACGTAGGCGAAGAAGATGATCGAGGCGCCGCGGAAAATGCCGCCCACGCCGAACTGGTCCCAGCTTTCGCCTTGCGGCGGGATGAAGGGATCCCAGTTGGCCGGGTTGATGTACTGCAGGCCTACGGCGATGAAGGTCAGCAGGACGATGATCTTGATGACGACGATGGCGTTGTTGATGTTCGCCGATTCCGACACGCCCAGCACCAGCAGGCCGCAGACGGCGGCGATGCCGACGGCCGCGACCAGATTGAAGGTGCCCGTCAGCGGGAAGCCTGCATTGTCGCCCGAGGCGACGTACTGGATCAGAGGGGTGGCCCACTGAGGCCCTTCGCCGCCGGGATAGGTTATTGTCGGGAACAGACTGGCGCTTAGGCCGAAGTCATTCAGGATCGACACGACGTAGCCGGACCAGCCGACCGCCACGGTCGAGGCCGCGACGCCGTATTCCAGGACCAGAAGCCAACCCATGACCCAGGCGAAAACCTCGCCCAGGGTGCCGTAGGCGTAGGTGTAGGCCGAACCCGACACCGGCATGGTCGACGCCAGTTCAGCGTAGCACAGGCCCGCCAGGGCGCAGGCGATGCCGGCGATGACGAAGGAGAACATGATGGCCGGACCGGCGTGGGCCGAGGCCACCTGACCCGTCAGAACGAAGATGCCGGCGCCGATGATGGCCCCGATGCCCAGGCTCATCAGATTCAGCGGGCCGAGAGTCCGTTTCAGCTCGCTTTTGGCGGCTTCCTTCTGAATCTGGGCGATGGATTTTTTAAGAAATAGCCGGTTTCCGGCAGGCTTTACGCCATCTGCAGACATGCAGGTGCGCCCCCAACTTATGCGACGACCCCTCCCGGGTCGCCTTCTTGGGCGGGGACGCTAGCCATCTGAACGCTCAGGCGCAACGCGGTTTACGAAGGATGACGCGTCGACGACGCTTTCGTGAACCCCGTCGAAGGCGCTACAGGCCGGTGATGTTGCCGATTCACGCCGTTCTTGAGCCGCTGAAGGCGGCCCTGGCCCAGACCCACGCCGTCGTCCTGGCCGCGCCGCCGGGCGCGGGCAAGACCACGGTCGTGCCCTTGGCCTTGCTGGATCAGCCGTGGCTAGGCGAAGGCAAGGTCTTGGTGCTGGAGCCGCGACGACTGGCCGCGCGCGCCGCAGCCGACCGCATGGCCGCCTCTCTGGGTCAGAAGGCTGGCGGAACCGTCGGATATCGCACCCGCCTGCAGAGTCGGATCGGCTCGGAAACCCGAATCGAGGTGGTCACCGAGGGCGTCTTCACGCGGATGATTCTCGACGACCCTGCGCTGGAAGGCGTGGGCGCCGTTCTGTTCGACGAATTCCACGAACGCAGCCTGGATGCCGACCTGGGCCTAGCCTTGGCGCGCGAGAGCCAGTCGGTGTTGCGCGACGATCTGCGCCTGCTGGTCATGTCGGCCACGCTGGACATCGTGGGAGTGTCGCGCCTGCTGGACGACGCGCCCGTCGTCGAGGCCGAAGGGCGGATGTTCCCGGTCGAGACCCGCTACCTGGGCCGAAACCCGGTCGAGCGGTTCGAGGACGCCATGGCCAAGGCCGTGATCCAAGCCTTGCACGATGAGACCGGCTCCATCCTGGCGTTCCTGCCGGGGCAGGGCGAAATCCACCGGGTCGTTCAACGGCTGAATGATCGTCTGCGCGATCCGACCGTCGATGTCGTCGCCCTATATGGCGCACTGGACAAGGGCGAGCAGGACCGCGCCATCGAGCCTGCGGCGCCCGGCCGCCGCAAGGTGGTGCTGGCGACCTCGGTGGCCGAGACGAGTCTGACCATTGAAGGCGTGCGCGTGGTCATCGACGGGGGTCTGTCGCGCGTGCCGCGATTCGATCCGTCCAGCGGCCTGACGCGGCTGGCTACGGTCAAGGTCAGCAAGTCGTCGGCTGAGCAGCGCCGGGGCCGCGCGGGCCGGGTCGAACCCGGCGTTTGCTATCGCCTGTGGGACCAGGAGCAGACGCGCGGCCTGGTCGCCCACCAGCGGCCCGAGATTCAGGAGGCGGACCTCACCGCCTTCGCCCTCGATCTGGCGCGGTGGGGTGCGAAGTCGGTTGAAGGGCTGGCCCTGCTGGACCCGCCGCCTGCCGGGGCCATGGCCGAGGCGCGCAGGGTGCTGGCCCGTCTCGGTGCGTTGGACGCCAAGGGCGATCTGACGCCGCACGGACGGCGGTTGACGCGCATTCCGCTGGCGCCGCGGCTGGCGCATATGGTCGCGGTCGCCTCGGATCAGGGCGACGCTCTAGGCGGGGGGAAGATCGCGGCCGTGCTCAGCGAACCGGGGCTGGGCGGGAACGGCGTCGATCTGCACGATCGCCTGAAGGGGTTTGAGCGAGATCGCTCGCCGCGCGGCCGCGATGCGATGAAGCTGGTCGAACGCTGGGCGCGGGCGGCAGGCGGCGGTCGAGACGGAGAGGCGGATGCAGGTCTGCTGCTGGCCGAAGCCTTTCCTGAACGCATTGCGCGCGCCAGGGGCAAGCCGGGCGAGGTGCTGCTGGCCTCGGGGCGCGGCGCCTTCATCGAGCCGACGGACCATCTGGCCCGCGAACCTTGGCTGGCTGTGGCTGAGCTGGGAGGCGGCGACGCCCGCGACCGCATCCGTCTGGCGGCGGGGCTGGACGCCTCGACGCTTGAAAGCGATCTGGCGCATCTGATCGAGGTCGAGGACAGGCTGGCGCGCGAGCCTTCGGGCAAGCCGGTGATCCGCCGTATCCGTCGCATCGGCGCCCTTGTGCTGGATGAAAAGGTCGTCGGCGCGCCGGACCGAGCGGCCATGACGGCGGCGCTGAAATCGGAGATCGAGGCCGGGGGCCTGGGCGCGCTGAAATGGGGCGAGCAGGCAGGAGCGCTTCGGGCGCGCCTGGCCTTCCTGCGTGGGCTGGACGAGGCTTGGCCCGACGTGTCGGATGAAGGCTTGCTGGCGGCGCGAGAGGACTGGCTGTGGCCGTTGCTGGATGGGGCGCGGTCGCTGGCCGACATCGGCGACGGCAGGCTGGCCGAGGCCTTGCGCGGCCTGATCCCTTGGGACTTGCAGCGCAGGTTGGACGAGCTGGCGCCGACGCGCCTGACCACGCCGCTCGGCAGCGCGGGCGTCGACTATGCCGCCGAGGGCGGACCACGCGTCGAAATCCGCGTGCAGGAACTGTTCGGGGTGAAGACCCATCCGACGGTGGGCGGCGGCCGCATCCCTCTGACGCTTAGCCTGCTGTCGCCCGCACGAAGGCCGGTGCAGGTGACGAAGGACTTGCCGGGATTCTGGTCTGGTTCATGGGCTGCGGTCCGCAGCGAGATGCGGGGCCGCTATCCGCGCCACCCCTGGCCGGAAGACCCGGCCAATGCGACGGCGACCAACCGGGCCAAGCCGCGCGGAACCTGATCCTTGTCCGCTTGACGCCTGACAGCGGCGCGCCGCAAAGATCGTGCGTCAACCGTAAGGATTTCGCGTGACCGACGCCGCCGTTTCACCGCCTTCCGCCTCCAAGCGGCGCGTTCTGTTTGCCAGCCTGATCGGTACGACGATCGAGTTCTACGACTTCTACATCTACGCCACGGCGGCGGTGCTGGTTTTTCCAGACCTGTTCTTCCCCGGCGGCGATCGGATGACGGCCATGCTGGCATCCTTCGCCACCTTCTCCATCGCCTTTTTCGCGCGGCCGATCGGAGCGGTCGTTTTCGGCCACTTCGGCGACCGAGTGGGTCGTAAGGCGACCCTGGTGGCGGCGCTGATGACCATGGGCCTGTCGACCATCGCCATCGGCTTGCTGCCGACCTGGCATTCGGTCGGAGTAATCGCGCCCCTGCTGCTGGCCCTTTGCCGGTTCGGCCAGGGACTGGGGCTGGGCGGCGAGTGGGGCGGGGCGGTGCTGTTGGCGACCGAGAACGCCCCGCCCGGCAAGAAGGCCTGGTTCGGCATGTTCCCGCAGCTGGGCGCGCCGATCGGCTTCATCCTGTCGACCCTGTCCTTCATCATCCTCAGCCAGGTGATGAGCGAGAGCCAGTTTATGGCCTGGGGGTGGCGCGTTCCCTTCATCGCCAGCGCCCTGCTGGTCGTCGTCGGGCTGTGGATGCGGCTGAAGATCACCGAAACGCCCGAGTTCAAACGCGCCATCGACCGCGCCGAACGGGTCCAGGCGCCCGCACTGACGCTTGTGACGCACCACAAGTTCGCCCTGCTGACCGGAACCCTGGCGGGGCTGGCGACCTTCGTCCTGTTCTATCTGATGACGGTCTTCGCCCTGGGCTGGGGTACGACCAGCATGGGCTATACGCGCGAGCAGTTCCTGCCGATCCAGTTGCTGGGCGTCTGCTTCTTCGGCCTGTTCATTCCGTTGGCGGCCTTGGCGGCGGACAAATGGGGGCAGGGGCGGACCCTGCTTGTAACCACCGTCGCCATCGCCCTGTTCGGTCTGATCCTGGCGCCCTTGTTCGGCGGCGGAGGCAAGGCGGGCGTGGTCGCCTTCTTCATCATCGGCTTCAGCTTGATGGGCTGCACCTACGGACCGCTGGGCGCTGCGTTGGCGAGACCGTTTCCGACGAGCGTGCGATACACCGGCGCGTCCATGACCTTCAATCTGGCGGGCATCCTCGGCGCCTCGCTGGCGCCCTATGCCGCGACCTGGTTGGCGGGTCACTACGGCCTTCACGCCGTCGGCGCCTATCTGACCCTGGCGGCCGTGCTGACGGTTCTGGCCCTGATCGGCATGGGTCGCATCAAGACTGAAGGCGAGGCCTAGAGGCTGGAGCCGTAGGCCGCGTCCGTCACGGCATAGACCATGACACCCGTCGCGACGGCCAGGTTCAGGCTGTCCGCCCGGCCGCGCATCGGAATCTTGACGTTCAGATCGCAGGCGGCGGCCAGTACGTCGGTCAGGCCCGCCTGTTCATTGCCCATCATGATGATGGCGGGATGGCGCACAGGGCTGTCGCGATAGCCGTGCGTCGCGTCCAGGCGGGTGCCGATCACGCTGCCCGGCCATGAGGCGCGCCAGGCCAGGAACTCTTCGCGCGAGGCCTTGCTGATGGTCACGGCGAAGACCGAGCCCATGGTCGCGCGCACCGCCTCGACCGAGAAGGGATCGACGCAATCGCCGATCAGGATGACCCCGCCGCACCCGGCCGAGTCCGCGGTGCGGATGATGGTGCCCAGATTGCCCGGATCGCGCACCTGCTCCAGCGCCACCCAGCAGGGCTTGGCGTCAGGCTGGATGGCGTCCAGCGGGGTATAGACCTGTTCGAACACGCCCAGCACCGTCTGCGGATTGTCGCGACGGCTGATCTTTTCGAGGATGGCGTGGGTGACGACGATGATCTGGCCGCCGGCCTTCAGCGTTTCGGCCTTGGCGCGGTCCAGCAACGGATGCGGGCGGGCGTCCTGACCGACCAGCAGCATGACCGGCGCGCGGCCCTGATCCAGCGCTTCACCGATGAACTTCAGCCCTTCGGCCAGGAAGCGGCCGGTCGCCTCGCGCTCCTTGCGCATGTGCAGGGCGCGCACAGCCTTGATCGTGTCATTGGTCAGAGAGGTGATGAGGCGTTCGGTCATCGGGCGCGACCCCCGTCGTTGCTCCATCGGGCGAAGAAGCTGAGGCCGATGGCGCGGGCGTCCTTGCCGTCTTCGGACAGGGCCAACTCGCCCCAGTCGATACGGCCGCCGCGATCATGGGTCGCCTCGGCCATCATGTGCGCCAGCGACAGGCCGGAAATCCGCGCGGCATAGGCGTTCAGCAACAGGAAGGAGGCGTCGTCTGACAGCAGGGCGGCGCAGTCTTTCAGCAGCCCCGGCATGTCCTCGAACAGGCGCCAGACCTCGCCGTTGGCGCCGCGACCGTATTTCGGCGGGTCCAGGATGATGCCGTCATACTTGCTGCCGCGACGGACTTCACGCGCGACGAATTTGCGGGCGTCCTCGACGATCCAGCGGATCGGGCGGTCGGCCAGGCCTGACAGTTCGGCGTTCTCGCGGGCGTAGGCGACCGACTTCTTGGAGGCGTCGACGTGGGTGACGTGGGCGCCTGCCGCCGAACAGGCCAGGCTGGCCACGCCGGTGTAGCCGAACAGGTTCAGGATCTTGGGTTGCTGCAGGGTGCGGACGCGCGCGTCCAGCCATTCCCAGTTGGCCGCCTGCTCGGGGAAGAAGGCCAGATGGCGGAACGGGGTGAACCGTCCCATGAAACGCACGTCGCGCCATTGCAGAGGGAAGGCGTCGATCGGGCCGTGGGCGTCGAAGCGCCAGCGGCCGGAATCCTCTTCCTCCTGTTGCGGGTCGAACATGGCGTTGGCGCGCTCGAAGGCGTTCTCGTCATGCGCCTTCCAGAAGCACTGCGGCTCGGGCCGTACGACGGTGTAGCGGCCGTAACGCTCCAGCTTGCGGCCGTCGCCGCTGTCCAGAAGGGCGTAGTCCGACCACCCGCGCGTGACGAGGGTTTCGGGCGAGGATGAGAGAACCGGAGCCATGCGCGCTGATAGGCGCTCAGGCGGCCGCTCGTCCAGCGTCAGCACCGTCGATCATGGCGATATCAGGTTCGGGTTCGGGTTCAGCCTGATGCGGGGTCTTGTCCCAGTGATGCGGTTCAAAGATCAGTCGGATCACAGCATGGGCGAACGCCAGGCTGAGCAGGCACCAGTAGGCGAGGGACGCCAGCATGTCGCCCAGGCCATAGGAACCGCCTGCCTGTCGGACGCCCCGGTGCTTCAGCAGCCAGGCGGCGATGACGCCGGAGACCAGAACGATACTGCCCAGCGGCGAAAAGTGAGGAAGGCGCCCGGCGACGATAGAGGTTAGGGCCAGACTGAACACCCAGGCGGCGCAGGCGGCGTGAATAGCAGCTGACGCCACTCCGGCGCCGACGGTGGCGGCCAGCGCCGCCCAGCCTCGCCAGCCCATTCCCTCTCGATAGCGCGTATGGACCGCCAGGGTTTGCAGGTACCCTTTCAGCCAGCGTGTGCGTTGCGGCAGCCACAGCGGCAAGGGGCCGGGCGGCGGTTCGTAGGTCGGCCTCTGGATGACCCCGAGTCGATAGCCGGCGCGCCAGATGCGAAAGCCCAGATCGGCGTCCTCGGTGACGTTCCAGGCGTCCCAGCCTCCCAGCGCGCGCAAGACGGGCACGCGGAAGTGGTTGCTGGTTCCGCCGAGAGGAAAGGGCAGGGCCAGACGACTCATGGCCGGTAGGGTGACCTCAAACAGGGCGGCGTATTCGGCCGCGAACTGTCGGTCGAGAAAGGGGCTGGCGCTGGCCTTGTTCCTGCAGCGGATGCGTAGCGGCGCCTGAAGGCAGGCCAGGCTGTCGCCTTCATGGATGAAGCGTGTCGCCGCCTCGCGCAACTGCAGCGGGTCGGGATCGTCTTCTGCATCATAGATGGTGATCAGGTCGCCGCTACAGCGCGCCAGGGCGTAGTTCAGGGCGCGGGGCTTGGTCTTGGGCGCGCCGGGCGGCACGATCAACACCTGAAGCCAGTCAGGCCTGGGCAGGTCCAACGCAGCCTTGATCGTCGCGACGTCATCCGCCTCAAGCGCGAGAAAGCCTTCGAGACGATCGCTCGGATAGTCGATATCGGTCAGCCGCTCGATCAGTTGCGGCAGGACGGCCGTCTCCTGATACAAGGCCGCCACAACGGTGTAGCGAGGCCATGAACATGACGGGGCCGTGCAAATTTTCGGCGTGTCAGACAAGGGCTGGACACGGCTGTTCCAGAGCAGGAACACCCTCCATGCGGCCAAGCTCATGAAGCCGATCTGCAAGCTCAGAAGTACGACCGACCCCGACAGCGGGGCCATGGCCGTGGCGCCCAAAACGCCGGTGAGAATGAGGGTGAGACCCAGCGTCTGACGGGTTGTCAGCGTGGTCCGCGCAGACTTCAGAGCATCGTCGTCCGCCCGGGCGGCCGTTCCCCTTCGCATCGTCGCCCTCCCGTCCAGAGACCGACGTTATACTGACATTTCTGTAAAGCAATATATTTGGCCGGAGCCGACTTTTGCGGTTATCACTGGCCACACACACGGGGAGTTCAGCTTGGGGAGCATTCGAGTGTCGCTCGCATCTGCCGCATCGTCGCGTTCGACACGAAAACCCAAGGGTGAAGGGCACGAGCGCCGTGCAGAAATCCTGGCGGCGGCGGAAGGTATCTTCGTCGAGCGGGGCTATGAAGGGGCCACCATTCGCAAGATCGCGGATGAGGTGGGCCTGTCGTCGACCGCCCTCTATATGCACTTCGCGGACAAGGGCGAGATTCTCAACGAAATCTGTCGCAACGCCTTCGACACCCTGGCCGAGCAACACCGACGGACCTTGGCGGAGGATTCGCCTCCCTTGGCGCGGCTGCGGCGGATCGTCGAGAACTATATGGCGTTCGGATTCGCCAATCCCAACGCCTATCGCCTGGCTTATCTGACTCCGCAGGTCCATACGCGCCACGGCGCCGAGACCGTGGCGCAACAGAGCGGGGCCGACCTGTTCCGCGCCTTTGTCAGCGTGGTCGAGGAGGCTGTCGATCAGGGCGCGCTGCGAGGCGATCCGCGCACGCTGGCGCAAGTTATCTGGGCCAGCGCCCATGGGCTGGTCTCGATCATGACGACCAAGCCTTATTTCGATTGGGCGGATCGTGAGACCTTGGTCCGGACCCAGATGGACGCCTTGTTCGCGGGATTGACCGCCTCGTGAAGGTCGCGATCGCGGCCGTCGTTTCGGTGATGGCGTGTTGGAGCAGCGTCGCGGCGGCCGAGCCCTTGCGGGTCATGGCGCTGGACCAGTGCGCCGATCAGTTTGTCCTCGCCCTTGCCCCTGACGCTGAGCTGGGTCTGTCTCCGAGAGCGGATGATCTCGATTCCTGGCTGCGCGCTGACGCCCAGGGCCATCGGCGAGTGCGGCCGACGTTGGAGGCCGCTGTCGGCTTTCGACCCGATGTGGCGGTGCGCTACTGGGGCGGCGACGCCCGCCTTCTGGCCGCCTTGGAGCGCGATGGCGTCCGCACGGTTACGATATCCGACGCCACGGACATGGATGGGGTTCGCGCCAACATTCATGCCGTAGCTCAAGCTCTGGGCCGCCCTGAGCGAGGCGAGGCTTTGGTGCAGCGCATGGAGGCGCAGTTGGCCAAGGCCGAAGGCGCAGGCCGAGAGCGCAAGGCCGTTTATGTCACAGTTAGCGGCTTCACTTCCGGGCCTGGCTCATTGATGGACGCTGTCCTACGCGCGGCTGGGTTTCGCAATGCAGTCGAACGGCCGGGTTATCAACCTCTGGGTCTGGAAAGGGTGCTGCTGACGCCGCCCGCCCTGTACGTGAAGGGCTTCTTCGACCTGGTGCGTTCGGATTGGCGAGGGGCGGGACGGCATCCGGTGATGCAACGCGCCATGCGAGGGCGGACGGCGGCTGAACTGCCCGGTGCGACGCTGACGTGCCCGGCCTGGTTCGCAGCTGACGCCGCCGCGCAGCTGGCCGAGCAGGCGTCATGAGCAAGACTTCGACGCTGAATATCGGCTTGGCGACGGCGATCACGTTGGCGATCGCACTGGCGGTGACTCTGGGCGAGACCCGTTTCAACACCACCGATTATATGATGGCCTTGGGCGCTCCGGGCTCCGGACCTAGCGAGGTGCTGTGGCTCGTGCGCGCGCCCCGAGCGGTCTGCGCCCTGTTCGTCGGCGCGGCTCTGGGGCTGGCGGGGGCGGTGATGCAGGGGCTGTTGCGCAACCCGTTGGCGGAGCCAGGCGTGCTGGGCGTGTCCGCGACTGCGGCCCTGGCCGCCGCGACGGCCATCGTGCTGGGTCTAGCGGCGATCCCCGGCGCGGTGGAAGTTTCGGCTCTGTTCGGCGCGACGGTCGGCGGCGGGCTGTTGATCGCCCTGGCCGCACGGGTGCGGACGCCCGAGGCGCTGATCCTGTTCGGCGTGGCTCTGTCCAGTTTCGCGGGCGCGTTGACCGCCTTGATCTTCAACCTGTCGCCGTCGCCGATCGCCTCGGCGGAGGTGATGAACTGGCTGCTGGGCTCGGTCGAGAACCGTAGCTGGATTGATGTCGCCTGGGTGGCGCACGCCGTGCTGATCGCCGGCCTGCTGGCGCGAGGTGCGTCGCCAGGCCTGCGGATGCTGACCCTGGGCGAGGAGGCGGCGCGGGCGTCTGGCCTGTCGATGGGACGGATGCGGGTGCTGGCGCTGGCGGCTGCCGCCGTGGCGGCGGGCGCGGCGGTGGCTGTGGCTGGCGTCATCGGCTTCGTCGGTCTGGCGGCGCCGCATCTGGTGCGGGCGGCGGTGCGCGGCGATCCGGGGCGACTGCTTCTGCCGTCAGCCCTCGCTGGCGGTTTGATGTTGGTCGCCGCTGATCTGGCGGCGCGTATGCTGCCGACGGATCAGGAGTTGAAGCTGGGCGTCTTCACCGCCCTGGTCGGCGCGCCTTTGTTCGCCCTGATCGCCTGGCGCGCGGCGCGGGAGTGGCGACTGTGAGCTTTCTGTTGGAGCTAGAGAAGGCCCACGTCCGCGTCGGCGGGGTTGATGTGCTGAAAGGCGCGTCCCTGTCGGTGCGGCCGGGCGAGGTGGTCGCCCTGTGCGGGCCGAACGGGGCGGGCAAGTCGACGGCGGTGCGCGCCGCCATGGGGCTGACGTCGCTGACGCAAGGCGCTGCGCGCTTGGGCGGCGATGAGGCGCGGCGTCTGTCCGATCGTCAGCGCGGCGAGCGCGCAGCCTATCTGCCGCAGGACCGCTCCATCGCCTGGAACCTACCGGCGGTCGAGTTGGCGGCGCTGGGCGCGCCCTTCCTGGCGGGCGCCGCCGCGCTGGACCGGGCGCGCGCCGCGCTGAACGAGGTGGGCGTCGGTCATCTGGCGGATCGCGGCGTGGCCGAGATGTCGGGCGGCGAGCGGGCGCGCGTTCTGCTGGCCCGCGCCCTGACGGTTTCCGCTCCCTTGCTGGTCGCGGACGAGCCGATCGCCGGTCTAGACCCTGACGCTCAGCTTCTGGTGCTTGAACGGCTGCGGGCGCGCGCAGGCGCCGGGCATGGCGTCCTGGTCAGCTTGCATGACCTGACGCTGGCCGCGCGCTTCGCCGATCGGGTCGTGGTGCTGGATCAAGGGCGGACGGCGGCCGACGGCGCGCCGACCGAGGCCCTGTCGCCGCGCGTGCTGAAGACCGTCTTCAACCTCGACGCCGTCTGGCTGGAGGCCTTGGACGGGCCGCTGCTGGCGGCTCGCCGTCTGTCGTCCCAGTAGCGGATCAGGGTTGATAGGGACGCGGGCCGGTGTTGGGCGGCGTGCCGCGCGCCAGGTCCGCCGAGGGCGTCAGAGGCGCCGAGCCGCCGTTCAGGCGGGCGCGATAGACCTGCATGTTCTCCATCACCCGCATCATGTAGTTGCGCGTCTCGGTGAAGGGGGCGCATTCGATGAAGTCGATGGGATCAACCTGCGCCTGACGCGGGTCGCCGCAGCGAGCGGTCCATTGCGGCGGGCGCGCCGGGCCGGCGTTGTAGCCGACGGAGGCCAGCAGCGGAGAGCCGCCGAAGTTGTTCATCAGTTCGCCCAGGTGGTAGCTGCCCAAGGTCATGTTGACCTCCGGATCCCACAGCTGTTCGGAGCTGAATGAACGGCCCATGCGGCGCGCTACGCCCTGCGCCGTCGCGGGCAGAAGCTGCATCATGCCCCGCGCATCGGCGTGCGAGCGGACCAGAGGATCGAAGCTGGATTCCTGACGGGTGATGGCCAGGGCGAACTCGTTCGGCGCCATGCCCGGAACCTGCTGCGGCAGACGGATCGGATACATGCGCTCGGGCATGACGAAGCCGCGCTGGCTAGCCGCGCGGCCGACCATCATCGAGCCGAACTGGTCGCCGTAACCCTGCATCAGGTCGAACAGCTGCGACAGGTCGTAGGGTGAGGGCAGGGTGTCATCCAGATGATAGGCGAAGACCCGCATCAGGGTCTTCTCGCCGATCTGACCTAGGATGCGGGTGGCGCGCACCACTTCATTGCCTTCGAAGCGGTTCACGTCTTCCGCCGACGGCGACGGCTCGCCAGGCAGAGTCAGGGTCGTCGCGCCCGCCTTTTCCGCCGCGAGCTGACCGTAGAAGGTCTGCCAGTGCTCGGCGCCCGCCTGATACCAACGCTGGGCGTCTTGTCGATCGCCGCGCGCCTCGGCTGCGCGGCCCAGCCAGTACAGGGCGCGGCCCTGGGTGATCGGGGTCGAGGACGCGTTGCGCAGGACTTCGAAATGCTGGGCCGCCGTCGCCGGGTCGTTCAGCTTGGTCAGGGCGACCCAACCGGCGAAGAATTCGGCGTCGACCTTGCGCTCGCCCGAAGGGAAGCCGTGGCCGTTCATGGCGGCGTAGGCGGCGCGGGGGTTCCCTTGTTGCAGAGCGTCCAGGAAGTAGTTGCGGCGCTCGCTCCACAGGGTGTTCTGGCCGTCGGCGTGCGACGGCGCGGCGGGCAGGGCGGACAACAGGGGGAAGGCCTCGGATTGACGTCCGGCCGAGCGCAACAGGCGCACCCGTTCCAGCACCACGGCTGGATCATTGGCCTGGCTCTGAGACAGGCCGCTGACGATCACATCGGGAGCGTAGGCGGTGCGCAGCGCCATTACGGTGTTGGCGACAGCCTGGCGATCGGCCGGGACCAGGGCGACCATGGCGCGCGTCGCCGGGCCGTGCGGCCCCAGCAGCAGCATGTTCAACCGCGTCACATGGTCGTCGCTGGTCAGCCAGCCGCCCCAGCGCGCATAAATTCGGCTTTGCTGAGCCTCTTCAAAGCTCTGGGTGCGCCACCAGTCGCGAATCAGGGCCTGGGCCTCCTGACGGCGACCCGTCTGCTCCAGCGCGCCGGTCAGGGCGATGGCGCCCTGAGCCGTGGTCGGTGCGGTTCCGCTGAAGAAGGCCAGGACGGCGTCCGGCGATTGACCCGCCATGTCCAGCGCACGCTCGCCCGCCGCCCGACGCGAATCGCCGCGCGGCCAGTTGGCCAGGTCGGTCTGGGCCAGCGCCAGGTCGCTGTAGGACATCTGCTTGTCCGAGGTGTCGACCAGCGCCCACTCGACCAGCTTGCGCGCGGTCGGATCGGAAATGCGCGCCATGATGGCCTGCGTGCCCACGACGTCGCGCGCCCGCGCGGCCGTCAGCCCTTGCTGCACCAGGGCGGCGTCCTGGCTGCTGATGATCCCGCCCTGACTGGCGGAATAGGGCGTCGGCGTGCTGTTCAGCACGTCCTGAGCCGATGGAGTCAGTATCGCCAGGGCGGCGGCCACGGTCGTCGCGATCATCAGATATCTGATCCTCATTCATCTTTGGTTGCGGCCAAGCGGCGGGCAACCTACCCTTTGCCGATTAGTGACGGGCGGAACGCCGCCCATTTCTCCGCGCAGGTATGTTGTTCCCATGACCGCCCCCTTGTTCAAGGGCGTGATCACCGCCCTGATCACACCTCTTCGTGACGGAAACGTGGACGAGGCCGCTTTCAAGCGCCTGTTGGAACGCCAGATCGCCGCTGGGGTTCACGGCGTCGTGCCGATGGGCACCACGGGAGAGAGCGCCACCCTGCACCTGGACGAGCATAAGCGCGTGGTCGAACAGTGCGTCGAGATCGCCGCCGGCCGCATCCGCGTCATCGCCGGCGCGGGTTCGTCCGCGACGGACAAGGCGATCGAGCTGACCCGTTTCGCCAAGACGGTCGGCGCGGACGGGGCCCTGGTCGTCACCCCCTATTACAATCGCCCGTCGCAGGCCGGGATGCAGGCGCATTTTGAAGCCGTGGCCGACGCCGTGCAGTTGCCGATCCTGCTCTACAACGTGCCGGGCCGTACGGGCGTGGACCTGGCGAACGAGACGACAGCGGCCCTGGCGGCGCACCCGAATATCGTCGGCATCAAGGACGCCAGCGGCGACGTGGCGCGGGCCAGCTGGATGCGCGCCAACATCGACGGCGCTTTCGACCTGATCTCGGGCGATGATTCCAGCTATCTGGGCTATGCCGCCCACGGCGGCGTGGGCGTCATCTCCGTGACCTCGAACGTCGCGCCCGAGGCCATGGTCGCCCTGTATGACGCCATCCAGGCCGGCGACTTCGCCGCCGCGCGCTCGTGGCAGGAGCGCCTGATCGGCCTGCACAAGGCGCTGTTCCTCGAGAATTCGCCGTCGCCGACCAAATACGCCCTGGCCAAGCTGGGCCTGTGCGCGGAAGAGGTCCGCCTACCGCTGTCGCTGACGGCCGATCCCGTGAAGCCCGCCATCGACAAGGCGCTGGCCGAGGCCGGGGTCGCCTGATGGCCGCAGACTCGCCCAAGCAGAAGACGATCGCCGAGAACCGACGCGCGCGCTTCGACTATTTCCTTGAGGACCACATCGAGGCCGGCATCCAACTGCTGGGCACCGAGATCAAGGCGTTGCGCGATGGTCGGGCCAATATCGCCGAAAGCTACGTCTCGCCTGAAGGACGCGAGATGGTGCTGATCAACGCCGACATCCCGCCCTACAAGATGGCGAACCGCTTCAATCACGAGCCGCGCCGCCATCGGAAGCTGCTGCTGCACCGCAAGCAGATCGACAAGCTGATCGGCGCCGTTCAGCGTGATGGCCGCACCATCGTGCCGGTGCGGCTGTATCTGAACGAGGCGGGCAAGGCGAAGCTGGAAATCGCCCTGGCCAAGGGCAAGAAGCTGCATGACAAGCGCGAAGCCTCGGCTGAGCGCGACTGGCAGCGCGACAAGGCGCGCCTGCTGCGCGACAAGGGATAAGTGCAGTTCCGCTTTGCGCGCCGCGCGACGCGCGATAAACGACGGATCATGGGGCGCGTCTTGCGGAGTTCATGGTGAAGATAGCCGAACGCTGGTTCGTCATGGCGGGCGTGGCCCTGCTGGGCGCCATCGCCGTGGCCGGTGTGGTGGTGGCGATCTACGCCGCCTGGGTCTTGCACGACATGCCGGACGCCTCCGAGCTGGCGGACTATCGCCCGGCGACGGCGACGCGCGTCTATGCCGAGGACGGCACCCTGATCGGCGAATTCTCGGATCAGCGCCGAATCTACGTCACCTATGACCAGGTGCCGCAGACGGTCGTTCACGCCTTCCTGGCGGCGGAGGACCAGAACTTCTTCAGCCACGGCGGCATCGATGTGTCCGGCATCGGCCGGGCCATGTTCAAGAACGTCTTCAACGTGCTGTCCGGTCGTCGCCTGGAAGGCGGCTCGACCATTACCCAGCAGGTGGCCAAGAACGTCCTGCTGACCAGCGAGACCAGCCTGAACCGCAAGCTCAAGGAAGCGGTGCTGTCCAGCCGCCTGGAAGCGACGCTGAGCAAGGAACAGATTCTCGAGCTGTATCTGAACGAGATCTACCTGGGCTATCGCTCCTATGGCGTGGCCTCGGCGGCCTATAACTATTTCGGCAAGTCGCTGGATCAGCTGACGCCGGACGAAGCGGCCTTCCTGGCGGCCCTGCCCAAGGGACCGACCAACTATCACCCCAAGCGCTACCCTGAGGCCGCGCTGGGACGCCGGAACTGGGTGCTGGGCGAAATGGCCGACAACAAGTGGCTGTCGGACGAGCAGTTGCAGACGGCCCTGGCCCGTCCGTTGAACACCCGTTCGGCGCCGCGCCGCGCGGAATACGCCGACGCCGACTTCTTCGTCGAAGAAGCGCGCCGCCGCGCCATCGCCCTGTTCGGTCAAGAAGAGGTCAACCGCGGCGGCTATTACCTGCGCACCACCCTGGATCCGCAGCTGCAATCGGCGGCGCGCGACGCCCTGATGCGCGGGCTTGAGGACTACGACCGTCGTCACGGCTGGCGCGGCGCCTGGGGCACGACGGACTTCGCCGAAGGCTGGCAGGCCGAAGCTCAAAAGCGCACGACCCCGCCTGAGCGCCGTTCATGGCAGGCGGCCGCAGTCGAGAACGTCAGCGGAAGCACCATCCGGGTCCGCACGGCCAAGGACGATCAGACGGGCACGCTGCGCGCGGCCGACGTGACCTGGTCCAACGCGGGGCGCCGTCCGTTGAAGCGCGGCGACCTGATCTTCGTCGAGCGCCAGGCCGGCCAATTCGCCTTGAAGCAGGTGCCGGCCGTCAACGGCGCCCTGGTCGCCATCGAACCGCAATCGGGCCGCGTCCTGGCGATGGTCGGCGGCTATTCCTACGCCCTGTCCAGCTTCAACCGCGCGACCCAGGCCCGCCGCCAGCCCGGTTCGGCCTACAAGCCCTTCGTCTATGCGGCGGCGCTGGAAGGCGACTTCACCCCGGCCTCGATCGTTCTGGATGCGCCGATCAGCTTCCCCGGCGGCCCTGGCGGTCGCGCCTGGACGCCCCAGAACTACAGCCGCCAGTTCTACGGCCCGCAAAGCCTGCGTCGCGGCCTGGAATTGTCGCGCAACGTCATGACCGTGCGTCTGGCCCAGGCGGTCGGCATGAAGAATGTCGTCGACCTGTCTAAGAAGATGGGCGTGGTGGACGACATGTCGCCGAACCTGGCCATGTCGCTGGGCGCCGGTGAAACGACGCCGTATCGCATCACGGCCGCCTACGCCGCCTTCGTCAACGGCGGGCGCCGGGTCGATCCCTATCTGATCGAACTGGCCCAGGACCGGAACGGTCAGACCATCCATCGCGCCGACCGTCGTCAGTGCCGCGACTGCAGCCGTGGTTTCAGCGGTCAGGAATCGCCGCGCCTCCAAGACCGCGGAACCCAGGTGATCGACCCGATCACCGCCTATCAGATGAGCTCCATGCTGGAGGGCGTCATCCAGCGCGGCACGGGCGCCCGCGCCCGAAGCCTGGGCCGCTGGGTCGGGGGCAAGACGGGCACGACCAATGAATACCGTTCGGCCTGGTTCGTCGGCTTTTCGGCCGACATCGTCGTCGGCGTCTTCGTGGGCTTCGACGACAACCGCTCTCTGGGCGGGGGCGAGGCGGGGGCTTCGACCGCCGTGCCGATCTTCATCGACTTCATGGAAGACGCCTTGAAGGAACGCCCGGCGCGTCCGTTCGTGAAGCCGAAGAACGCCATCTTCCGCACCGTGAACGGCATTGAGGAAGCCTTCCGTCCCGGCACCGAGCGCCAGTTGCGTGAAGAGGCGCCGCGTCCGGCTGCGCCGGAAGGACCGCAGAACTATTACGACGTCATTCGTCGCGAGCAGGAAGCCAAGTCGCAGCTTCCGGCGCCGGTCGCGCCGCCGCCGGTCGCGCCGCCGCCGCCCAAGAAGCAGCCTGCTGAGGACTTGAGCGACCTCTACTGACGCTCTAGGTAAGCCCACCACCCGGCGCGCCTGTCACCAGGCGCGCCGTTTCACCCTATGTCGCGGAGATTGCGATGAGACCGGATGTCGAGGCCATGAAGGCCGACATCGAGCAGAGCGTCGCTCTGCTCAGGAGGCGACTTTGACTGGGATGTCGCTCTAAGAAAGCTCGATGAGCTAAACGCGCGGGTCGAGGATCCGACGCTGTGGGACAATCCCGAGCAGGCCCAGGCCGTCAGCCGCGAACGCTCGCGTCTGGAAGCCCAGGTCAGCGCCGTCAAGGAAATGGAGCAGGGTCTCGAAGACGGGATCATGCTGGCCGACATGGCCGACGAGGAGGGCGACGAAGCCACCCTCGAGGACGCGCGCGAGCAGTTGAAGGCCATCAAGGAACGCGCCGCCCGCGCTGAACTTGAAGCCCTGCTGTCCGGCGAGGCCGACGGCAATGACGCCTATCTGGAAATCAACTCCGGCGCCGGGGGCACCGAGTCCAACGACTGGGCCGGGATGCTGATGCGGATGTACAGCCGCTGGGCCCGCGCCCACGGTTATGAGGTCACGATCGAGGCCGAAGAGCAGGGCGAACAGGCGGGCATCAAGTCCGCGACCCTGCAGATCGCCGGGCCGAACGCCTATGGCTGGTTGAAGTCGGAATCGGGCGTTCACCGCCTGGTCCGCATCAGCCCCTACGATGCGGCGGCCAAGCGCCACACCAGCTTCGCCTCCATCGGGGTGTCGCCGGTCGTGGACGATACGATCGAGATCGACATCAACCCGGCCGATGTGCGCACCGACACCTATCGTGCTTCGGGCGCCGGCGGTCAGCACATCAACAAGACCGACTCGGCGGTGCGTCTGACTCACGTTCCCACCAACACCGTGGTCGCCTGTCAGGCGGGACGTTCGCAACACCAGAACCGCGAACAGGCCTGGAAGATGCTGCGCGCGCGTCTGTACGAGCTCGAGCTTCAGAAGCGTGAGGCTGCGGCTCAGGCTTTGGCCGACGCCAAGACCGATATCGGCTGGGGCCACCAGATCCGCTCCTATGTTCTGCAGCCGTATCAGATGGTGAAGGACTTACGGACGGAGGTAGAGACCTCGGACACCCAGGGGGTTCTGGACGGCGATCTGGATCCGTTCATGGGGGCTGCGCTCGCGGCCCGCGTGGGCGAGACCCGCGAGGGCTGAACGACCTGCCGGATCGACGCATAAAAAGGGCGGCCTTCGCGGGCCGCCCTTTCTCGTTATGGCTGCCGGCGCCGATCAGGCGGCGGGCTTGTCCTCGACCTTGGCGTCCGTCTTTGCGGGTGCGGGCTTTTCGGCCGGGGTAGGGGATTCCAGCATGTTGGCGCCGGGCGTGTCGCGCTTGGCCTGGGTGCAGCGGCCCTGGAACCAGGCGCCTTGTTCGATCGAAAGCTGTTCCTGGGTGATGTCGCCCTCGACGCGCGAGGTGGCGAACAGCTTGACCTGCTTGGCGACGATGGCGCCCGAGACGCGGCCGCGCACCTCAAGAATGTCGGCGTGGACCGTGCCCTCGACCGCGCCGCCTTCGCCGATCACCACGCGCACGACGCGGATATCGCCCTTCAGCGAGCCGTCGACCTGAAGCTCGCCCGCTCCAGAGATGTTGCCTTCGTACTTCACGCCGGCCGACAGCGTCGACAGGCTGGACGAGCGCGAGGCGGGGCGCGCCGGCTCGGGCGCACGGGCAGGGGCGGCGGAGATCGGGGCGGCGGCGGGGGTCGGCTTGGCCGGTTCGGGCGGCGTCGGAATGCCCAGTCCGCTCGAGGTACTGTTGTCGAGGGGTTTGTTCTTGTTGAACATCTATACTCTCCGCGTCACGCCGGGACGACCGGCGTTTGGTCAATGTCAGCCCCTGAGGATACAATCCCTGCCGATACTTAGGGGGGGCTGAGACGGAGAGGTCAAGCGGGGCCTTTCGAACCCCGCTCGCCGATCACAGCGCTTCGACGGCGGCCAAAACCTCTTCGGCATGACCCTTCACCTTCACGTTCCGCCAGGCGCGGCGGACCGCGCCCTGGCTGTCGATCAGGAAGGTGGCGCGTTCGATGCCCATGTATTCGCGGCCGTAGAGCTTCTTCTGCACCCAGACGCCCCAGGCTTCGGTGACCGCGCCGTCTTCGTCCGAGCCGAGCACGACCTTGAGGTCATGCTTGGCCTTGAAGCGGTCCAGCTTCTTCACCGTGTCGCGGGACACGCCGATCACCACGGCGTGGGCCGCCGCGAAGCGATCGATCAGGGTCGAGAAGTCCTGGCCCTCGGTCGTGCAGCCCGGCGTGTCGGCCTTGGGGTAGAAGTAGAGGACGACGTTCTTGCCCTTCAGCCCGTCCAGCGACACGCGCCCGCCGCCATCCGTCGCCAGGTTGAAAGCAGGGGCGGGGGTGTTTTCGGTGATGTCGGTCACAGCGCTCTCCCTAAACCGGCCGCACCAGCACCAGCTTCTTCTTGCCGGCGCCGAGTTTCAGCACGCCGTCCGTGTTCAGGTCGGCCTCTTCGATCAGGCGGGCGCCGTCGTTGACGACCTCGTCGTTCAGGCGAAGGCCGCCGCCCTGGGCCAGACGGCGCGCTTCGCCGTTGGAGCCGCTCAGGCCCGCCTTGGTCGTAACGGCGGCGATCATGGCGCCGATCACTTCGTCACGCGGCAGTTCGACCGTCGGCAGGTCGGCCGACAACTGGCCTTTCTCGAAGGCGGCTTCGGCGGCGGCGCGGGCGGCCTGAGCGGCCTCGACGCCGTGCAGCATGGAGGTGGTGGCGTCGGCCAGCGCCTTCTTGGCGTCGTTGATCTCGGCGCCTTCCAGCGCCTCATAGCGTTCGATCTGATCCAGCGGCAGGTCGGTGAACAGGCGCATGAACCGGCCCACGTCGCCGTCCTCGGTGTTGCGCCAGTATTGCCAGTAGTCGAACGGCGACAAGGCGTCGGCGTTCAGCCACACGGCGCCGCCGACCGTCTTGCCCATCTTCTGGCCCGAGGCGGTGGACAGCAGCGGCGTGGTCAGACCGAAGGCGGCCTTGTGGTCCACCTTGCGGGTCAGTTCGACGCCGTTGATGATGTTGCCCCACTGGTCCGAGCCGCCCATCTGCAGCGAACAGCCATAGCGACGGTTCAGCTCCAGGAAGTCGGTCGCCTGCATCAGCATGTAGTTGAACTCGAGGAAGGTCAGCGGCTGTTCGCGGTCCAGGCGCAGCTTGACTGAGTCGAAGCTCAGCATGCGGTTGATGGTGAAGTGCGTGCCGTAGTCGCGCAGGAACTGCAGGTAGCCCAGCTGCGACAGCCACTCGTCGTTATCCAGCATGATGGCGTCGGTCGGGCCGTCGCCGAAGGTCAGGAATTTCTCGAACACGCCTTTGATGCCGGCGATGTTCTTGGCGATCTTTTCCTCGGTCAGCAGGGGGCGTTGGGTGTCCTTGAACGAGGGGTCGCCGACCTTGGTCGTGCCGCCGCCCATCAGGACGATCGGCTTGTGTCCCGCCTGCTGCAGGCGGCGCAGCAGCATGATCTGGATCAGGTGGCCGACGTGCAGCGACGGCGCCGTGGCGTCGAAGCCGATATAGCCCGTGACCACGCCGGACGCCGCCGCCTCGTCCAGTTCGACCGGGTGGGTGATCTGGTGGATATAGCCGCGTGCCTTCATCAGGCGCAGGAAGTCCGACTTGAAGGCGGTTTCGGAAACGGTTTGGGTCGTGGGCTCGGTCATGGTCGGGTCCGTAGCATCAGAACCGGCGGCCGTCTTCCGAGGAATAATGCCGCCGAGGGAAGGGCGGCAAGGATCGCGGCCGCTCTCTAGTAGAGGCCGTAGTAATAGGCGGCGAAAAGGGCCGGTTGCGCGATCATGGGCGCTAGCTACGTCGCGCTCGACGTGGCAGTCAAGCCGCCATGACGACCTCTCCGAAAAAGACTCTCCGCGTGCTCGGCTTCATGACCGGCACTTCGCTGGACGCCGTGGACATGGCGGTGATCGAGACCGACGGTCACGACATCCTGTCCTTCGGTCCCGCCGGCGAGATGAAGCTGGACGGCGAGACCCGCGCCATCATCGAAGACGCGATCGATGACGCCTTCGACTGGGAACGCGACGAGGAAGAGCCGGAAAGCTTTGAGGACGCCCGCATGGCGGTGGCCGATGCGCACTTGGCCGCCGCCCTCGGCTTCATGGCTGTGAACGGGGTGAAGTCCAGCGCGCTGGATCTGGTCGGCATTCACGGTCAGACGGTCTTGCACGAGGCGCCGACGCCGGATGCTCCGGGCCGCACCGTCCAACTGATTGACGCCGTCAGCGTGGCCGAGGGGCTAGGCGTGCCGGTGGCCTACGACTTCCGCAGCGTTGACGTGGCGGCAGGCGGGCAGGGCGCGCCGCTGGCCCCCGTCTATCATGCGGCGCTGGTCCGTAAGGCGGGGATGGAGGGGCCGGTCGCCGTGCTCAATCTGGGCGGGGTCGGCAACATCACGCTGATCCATGCACACGGCGGGCTGGAGGCCTTTGACACCGGCCCAGCCAACGGCATGGTCGATCTGCTGGTCCAGTCCCGCATGAAGAAGCGGATGGACGAGGGCGGCCGTCTGGCGGCGGCGGGAACGGTCGATCCGGTCGTGCTGGACGCTTACCTGGCACATCCCTATTTCGCGGCGACCGGGCCGAAGTCGCTGGACCGCTTTGACTTTTCGCTGGACCCGGTGGCGGAACTGTCGCTGGAGGACGCGGCTGCGACCCTGACCGCCTTCGCGGCTCAGGCCGTGGCCCTGGGCGTCGCCCGCTGTTCGGAACAGCCGAAGGAGGTCGTCGTCTGCGGCGGCGGTCGCCACAACCCTGTGCTGCTGGCCGCCATTCGCGAACGTGTCGGCGTTCCCGTCTCTACGGCTGAGGACAAGGGCTGGCGCGGCGACTCGATCGAGGCTGAGGCTTTCGCCTTCCTGGCCGCGCGCTGCCGTCTGGGCCTGCCGATCAGCTTCCCCGGCACGACGGGCGTTCCGACGCCCATGTCCGGCGGCCGGATCGTCGAGCCGGGAGCGGAATAGGTGGCTGCCTCGTCACGCTTTTGGGGCGTCGCCAGCGGTCTGGCGGCGGGGGCTCTGTGGGGGCTGGTCTTCCTGGCGCCCAAGGTCGTGCCAGAGGCCTCGCCACTGCTTCTGACGGCGGGGCGCTATCTCGCCTATGGTCTGATCGCGGTTCTGCTGATCGCGTCGCGTTGGCGGCGGGTGACGGCGGCCCTGACGCGCAAGGCGTGGGGCGCTCTGGTCTGGCTGAGCCTGGCGGGCAACCTGGTCTACTTCGCCTTCCTGGTGGTCGGGGTGCACTACGCGGGCGTCGCGGCCTCGGCCCTGATCGTCGGCATGGTGCCTGTGGTGGTGGCCCTGTGGGGGCTGCGGGACAAGGAGTCGCCGCCGTTGTCGCGTGTCGCGCCGCCTATCGCCGTGGCGGCCCTGGCCGTCGGCCTGATCGGCTGGGAGTCGCTCAGCCAGGGCGGCGGCGCGGCGGCGCAAAGCGGAACAGCCACCCTGATCGGCCTGGGTTGCGCCGTGGCGGCCTTGCTGTCCTGGACCGCCTTCGCCGTAGGCAACAGTCGCTGGATGGGACGCTTGCCTGACGTCACCCCGCATGAGTGGTCGCTGCTGACCGGGGTGGTCACAGGAGGGCTGGCGCTGCTGCTGGTCATCCCGTCGCTGTTCATGCTGGACGGCATGACGGACGACGCCTGGCTGCGCCTGATCGGCGTCAGCGCAGGGGTGGCCATCTTCGCCTCGGTCATCGGCAACGCCTTCTGGAACCAGGCCAGCCGCCTTCTGCCTCTCACCATGCTGGGCCAGATGATTGTTTCCGAGACGTTGTTCGCCTTCATCTACGGCTTCATCTGGGAGCAGCGCGGCCCGACGGTGATCGAGGTCGTCGCCATGATCCTGATGATCGTCAGCGTCGTCTGGTGCGTTCGCGCTCACCGCCCGGCGGCTGTGGCGGCGGCGGAAGGCGAGCACTAGAGAACGACGTAATTCCGTCTTAATCTGCTGTCCAAATTCTTCATCAGGGAGGGACACATGATTGCATGGATCGCCACACTGTTTCTGTTGGGTCAGGCAGAGGTCTCCGCGCCCTCCGATGAACTGAGCGCCGAGGCGCGAGCCCTAATCGCTCCCGTGCTCGAAACAATTGCCGAGGAACAGCGACGACAAGCGCAAGCGCCGCCTCCTCAGGATCACGAGGAACGTTTTCTCCGGATGTATCGCCTGGATCAGATGGGGCGACAGGCGATGCAGAAAGTCGATCTGAGTATTCTTCCTCCGGATCAGGAGCAGGCCGCCAACAAGGCGATGTGGCAGGTTCAGGAGGAGGTGGACGAAGCCAATCTCAACGCCTTGCTCGCCATGCTGCCGCCGGAAGGCTGGTTCCTCAAAAGCCGCTATGGCGAGGGGCCGTCGCAGACGGCCTTTCTCATCATCCAGCATTCAAACCTTGAGCAGTGGCGACGTTTCGTGCCGGTGCTCGAGCCTCTCGTAGCGAAGGGCGAGGTTGATGGGGCGCAGTTCGGTCTGATGTACGATCGGCTGGCCGTGAACGAGGGGCGTCCGCAACGTTATGGGACGCAAGTGACCTGCAAGAATGGGCGTTGGGTCATCGACTACGACAACCTTGAGGATCCCGCGAACGCCGACCGTCGCCGTGCTGAAGCAGGGTTTCCGCATACGCTGGCGCAGTATGAAGCGCGTTTTGCCTCCTGGCCGACTTGCCGCGAAAACTGAGCAACGCCTGCCGTCGCCACGCGTTGAGGTCATAGCGGACCGGGCCCCTCTGGCGACCCTTCATCGCGATGTCGGCCGCGTCGTTGGAAACGGCTCGCGAAGGCGTCGATGGAACTGTTGCTATTGGAGTGGTTGGGCAAGCCCGTCTGGATGTGGGCGGGTTTCCTGACGGTCGTCATCGCCTTGCTGGCGCTGGATTTAGGGCTGTTCAATCGGCGCGATCATGAGATCGGGGTTCGCGAAAGCTTGGCGCTGTCCGCCTTCTACGTCGCCGTGGCTTTGGCCTTCGGCGCGTGGCTGTGGTCATCGCAAGGGGCTGACAGCGCCGTCGAATATCTGACCGCCTACGCTGTCGAGAAAAGTCTGGCGATGGACAATGTCTTTGTCATCGCCTTGATCTTCAGCGCCTTTTCCGTGCCGCGCCTCTATCAGCACCGGGTACTGTTCTGGGGGGTGCTGGGCGTCATCGTTCTGAGGGCGATCATGATCGGCGGGGGTGCGGTGCTGGTCGCCCGCTATCACTGGGTGCTGTATCTGTTTGCCGGGTTTCTGATCCTCACGGGCGTGAAGATGTTCTTTGCGCGCGGCGAGGAAACGGACATCGCCGATAACGTCCTGCTGAAGTGGTTCCGACGACGGATGCGGGTGACGAACGACCTGCACGGGCACGCCTTCTTTGTCCGCACGGAAAGCCGCCGCTCCGGCGAGGTGAAGCTGCACGCCACGCCGCTGTTTCTGGCCCTGGTGACGATCGAGATCGCTGACGTGATCTTCGCCGTGGACTCCGTGCCGGCGGTCTTCGCCATCACGACGGACGCCTATGTCGTCTATACGTCCAACATCTTCGCCATATTGGGGTTGAGGGCGCTCTATTTCGCCCTGGCGGCGGTGATCCACCGCTTCGCCTATCTGAAGCAGGCGTTGGCCGTTCTGCTGGTTTTCATCGGCGGCAAGGTGTTCGCCGCGCCGTTGCTGGGGATCGAGAAGGTGCCGCCCGCCGTCTCCCTGTCGGTGACGGCGGCGATCCTGGCGACAGGGGTGGTCTGGTCCCTGTGGCGGACCCGCGCGGAGGCCGGGCCTCCGCGCTGATCTTCAGGACGTCAGGCCGGCTTTTCAGCTAGGCGTTTGTCCAGATAGGCGCCGACGCGGCGCTCGACAGCGCCGATGTGGTCCTGCCAGAAGTGGGTCGCGCCTTCTTCCAGCTCATAGTCGATGACGATGCCCTTCTGGGTGCGCAGCTTATTGACCACGCGCTCGACCTCGGCCGGGGCACTACCGTGTCGGCCGTGCCATGCAGGAACAGGCCCGAGGCCGGGCAGGGGGCCAGGAAGCTGAAGTCGTAGATGTTCGAGGGCGGCGACACCGAGATGAAGCCGTCGGTCTCGGGACGGCGCATCAGCAACTGCATGCCGATGTAGGCGCCGAACTGATAGCCCGCGACCCAGGTCTGGGTGGCGGCGGGGTTGTTGGCCTGCAGCCAGTCCAGCGCCGTGGCCGCATCGGCCAGTTCCCCGATGCCGCTGTCGAACTCGCCCTGGGACTTGCCCACGCCGCGCGAGTTATAGCGCAGGGTGGCGAACCCGCGCTGAACGAACAACTGGTGCATCGTCAGGGCGACCGGGTTGTTCATATGCCCGCCCGCCTTGGGGTGCGGGTGCAGGATCAGGGCGATCGGCGCATCAGGCCGCTTGCCGGGCGAATAACGGCCTTCGATGCGGCCAGAGGCGCCGGGCAGAATGACTTCAGGCATGGATCGCGGTCCCTACAATCAATAGAGGTTTCGCCGGACGGATAATACTTGACCGAGGAGGTAGGACTTTCTAAGTCCCCGGTGCGTGACGCACTCGCCAGCGAGGCCGGGGGTCTTAGCATGGCCGCCCCGAAAAGCGTTAGAATTTTGAGGTTATAGGGATGCGCCTGTCGACAAAGGGACGTTACGCCGTGATGGCGATGGCCGATCTGGCGAAAAACGGCTCGGGCCGGGCCGTGTCCCTGGCCGAAATCGCCACCCGTCAGGAAATCTCGCTCAGCTATCTGGAGCAGTTGTTCGCGCGTCTGCGCAAGGGCGGGCTGGTGAAGAGCATTCGCGGGCCGGGCGGCGGCTATCGCCTGGCCAAGGGGCCGGAGGAGACGGTCGTGGCCGACATCGTTCTGGCCGTCGACGAGCCGATCCGCGCCACGCGCTGCGCCGCCCACGGCACGCCGCGCGGATGCATGACGGGCGGTGCGCGCTGCATCACCCACGATCTTTGGGAAGATCTGGGCGCCGAGATCCATCGCTATCTCGCCGGGGTCAGCCTGGCCGATGTGATTGAAAAACGCACGAACCGGGCGCGCATGGGTCAGAAGGATCCGGCGTCCATGGAGGCAGCAGCGTGAGCGTATATCTGGATTACAACGCCTCGGGTCTGGTTCGTCCTGAAGTTCAGGAAATCATGGCTAAGGCCTTGGCCGACAACGGCAACCCTTCGGCCGTGCACGCCGCCGGTCGACGCGCCCGAGCTCGTATCGAGACGGCGCGCGCCCAGGTGGCCGATCTGGTCGGCGCCGATCCGACGGCGATCATCTTCTCTTCGGGCGGGACCGAGTCCAACGCCCAGGCGATCCACAGCGCCCTGGCCGCCGGTTGTGAGCGACTGATCGTCGGCGCGACCGAGCACCCTTGCGTGGCCGAGGCCGCCGCCGTCAGCGGCGTTCCGGTCGAAGTTCTGCCGGTGGATGCAGATGGCGTGCTCGATCTGGCCTGGCTGGCCGATGCGTTGGCGCGTCCGGGCCGTGCGGTCGTCGCTATTCATCACGCCAACAATGAAAGCGGCGTGATCCAGCCGATCGCCGAGGCGGCGGCTCTGGCTCGCGCGGCAGGCGGCTGGTTGCATGTCGACGCCATCCAGTCGGCGGGTAAGATTCCCGTGACCATGCGTGTGCTCGGCGCGGACAGCCTGACCCTTTCGGCGCACAAGCTGGGCGGGCCGCAGGGTGTGGGCGCTCTGGTGCTGAGGGACGGCGTTTCGGCCGTGCGCATCCTGCATGGCTCTGGACAGGAGCGGGGCCTCCGCGCTGGAACCGAGAACGTGCCGGGGATCGCCGGCTTCGGCGTCGCCGCCGACTGCGCCGCGCGTGATCTGGACGCCGCCATGGCTCATGTCGCCTGGCGCGACGCGGCCGAGGCCAAGGTCAAGGCGGCGGGCGCGACCGTCATCGGCGGCGCGGTCGAGCGCCTGCCCAACACCCTGTTCATGGCGGTTGAGGGCTGGGACAGCCCGCAACAGCTGATCACCCTCGATCTGGTCGGGGTCATGGTCTCGGCCGGTTCGGCCTGTTCGTCGGGCAAGGTCAAGCCATCCAAGGCGATCAGCGCCATGGGGCTGCATCATCTGGCGACCGGCGGCGTGCGCGTCTCCGGGGGCTGGGGCACGACCGAGGCTGACTGGACTCGCTTCGCCGATGCCTGGGTCATGGCCTGGGACAAGCACAAGGCGCGCTTGCAAGAGCGCGCAAAGGAAATCGCGTAACTTATGGCTATCGTTCAGGAAACAATCGATACGGTCGCGGAGCTGGAGCGATACAAGTACGGCTTCACCACTGACGTCGAGCAAGAGTTCGCCCCCAAGGGCCTGAACCCCGACATCATCCGCTTCATCTCTGAAAAGAAGGGCGAGCCGGAGTGGATGCTGGAATGGCGTCTGGCCGCCTATGAGCGCTGGCTGGCGATGGAAGAGCCGACCTGGGCGGCGGTGAAATACGATCCCGTCGACTATCAGGATCTCTACTACTACGCCGCGCCGGTGAAGAAGGAGGGGCCGAAGTCGCTGGACGAGGTCGATCCCGAGCTGCTGGAGGTTTACGCCAAGCTGGGCATTCCGCTGAAGGAGCAGGAGGTTCTGGCCGGCGTCCAGGGCGCGCCCAAGGTGGCGGTCGACGCCGTGTTCGACAGCGTCTCGGTCGTCACCACCTTCAAGGAGGAGCTGGCCAAGGCGGGCGTGATTTTCATGCCGATTTCCGAAGCCTTGCGTGAATATCCTGATCTGGTGCGTCAGTACCTCGGCACCGTCGTGCCGGTCAGCGACAATTATTTCGCGGCGCTGAACAGCGCGGTCTTTTCGGACGGCAGCTTCGTCTACATCCCGCCGGGCGTGCGCTGTCCGATGGAGCTGTCGACCTATTTCCGCATCAACGCCAGCCAGACCGGCCAGTTCGAGCGGACCCTGATCATCGCCGACAAGGGTTCCTACGTCTCCTATCTGGAAGGCTGCACCGCGCCGATGCGCGACGAGAACCAGTTGCACGCGGCGGTCGTGGAGATCATCGCCCTGGACGACGCCGAGGTGAAATACTCGACGGTTCAGAACTGGTACCCCGGCGACGCCGAGGGCAAGGGCGGCATCTACAATTTCGTGACCAAGCGCGCCGACTGCCGCGGCGACCGCTCCAAGGTCAGCTGGACCCAGGTCGAGACCGGCTCGGCCGTCACCTGGAAATACCCATCCTGCATTCTCAAGGGCGAAGAAAGCTCGGGCGAGTTCTATTCCATCGCCATCACCAACGGCCATCAGCAGGCCGACACCGGCACCAAGATGCTGCACCTGGGCAAGAACAGCCGCAGCCGCATCATCGCCAAGACGGTGTCTGCCGGTAAGTCGGACTCGACCTATCGGGGCCTGGTGTCGATCCACCCGAAGGCGACCGGCGTGCGCAACTTCACCCAGTGCGACAGCTTGCTGATCGGCAAGGAGTGCGGCGCCCACACCATTCCCTATATCGAGGTCCGCAACGGCTCGGCCCAGCTTGAGCACGAAGCGACCACGACCCGCCTGTCCGAGGACCAGCTCTTCTACGCCCAGCAGCGCGGTCTGTCGGAAGAGGAGGCCGTGGCCCTGCTGGTCAACGGCTTCGTCCGCGACGTCCTGCAGGAACTGCCGATGGAGTTCGCCGTCGAGGCCCAGAAGCTGGTGGCGATCAGCCTCGAAGGCTCGGTCGGCTGAGTGAGTTGAAGAAGAAAAACAATGCTTAAGATCAATAACCTGCACGTCTCCGTCGCCGACAAGCCGATCCTCAAGGGGCTGACGCTGGACGTGCCTGCGGGCGAAGTTCATGCAGTCATGGGGCCGAACGGGGCGGGCAAGTCGACGCTGGGCTACAGCCTGTCGGGCCGTCCCGGTTATGAGGTGACGGATGGTTCCGCCTCGTGGAACGGCGTGGATCTGCTGGACATCGAACCGGCCGAGCGCGCGGCGGCGGGTCTGTTCCTGTCGTTCCAGTATCCGATCGAGATTCCCGGCGTTCCGGCTATGACCTTCATCCGCACGGCGCTGAACGCCCAGAAGCGCGCGCGCGGCGAGGAAGAGGTTTCGGCCCCGGCCTTCCTGAAGCTGGTCAAGGCGGCGTCGCAGTCGCTGAAGATGGACTTCGACATGCTGAAGCGGCCGCTGAACGTCGGCTTCTCCGGCGGTGAGAAGAAGCGGATGGAGATCCTGCAGATGGCCCTGCTGGAGCCGTCGCTGCTGATCCTGGACGAGACGGACTCCGGCCTCGACATCGACGCCCTGCGCATCGTCGCCGACGGCGTGAACGCCATGCGCAGCCAGGAACGGTCGATGCTGGTGATCACCCACTATCAGCGCCTGCTGGACTACATCAAACCGGACCGCGTGCACGTTCTGGCGGGCGGCCGCATCGTCGCCTCGGGCGGGCCGGAACTGGCGCATGAGCTGGAGGCGGAAGGCTACGACAAGTTCCTGCCGGAGGCGGCATGAAGGCGCTGGCCCGGCTAGATCTGACCGACGCCGCGACCTTCCCCTCGCGGCGGGTTGAGGAATGGAAATACAGTGATCTGAAGCGCCTTCTTCGTGAAGCGCCTGAACCGTCCGGCACCGCCGTCGTGGGCGCGCCGGGGCCGTTCTATGATCTGGGCGGCGACGCGGTCGTCTTCGCCAACGGCCGCCCGGTCGGGGTGAAGGATTACATAGCCTCGGGCGAGCAGGCGCTGCGCCTGCGCTTCATTTCGGATGCGACCGGCACGGGCCATACGGCGGCGGCGCGCATCGTCGCCCGTCCCGGCGCGCGCCTGCTGCTGTTGGAGACGCATGAGGGCAAGGGCTCGGCCTATGTCGCCCACAACAAGGTCGAGATCGACGTCGCCGCCGACGCCGAAGTTATCCGGATCGTCCTGACCGACGAGCCCGCCGACGCCATTTCTGTGGCCGAGGCCGAGGTGCGGCTGGAGGCGGGCGGGCGCTATCGTCAGACCATCGTCGCCACCGGCGCCAAGCTGCAACGTCTTGAGACCCGCCTGCGCCACGGAGCGGAAGGCGCTGACGCGCGCGTGGACGGCCTCTATCTGCTGAACGGCGCGCGCCATTCGGATCAGACCTCGGTGATCGACCACGTCGCGGCCAACGGCACGACCAGCCAACTGATCAAGGGCGTGGTCCGCGACGAGGCGCGCGGCGTTTTCCAGGGCAAGATCCTGGTTCAAAAGGGCGCCGACGACACCGACGCACGGATGGGCCACCACGGCCTGATCGCTTCGGATCGCGGCGAGATCGACGTGAAGCCCGAACTGATCATCTACGCCGACGAGGTGCAGTGCGCCCACGGCGCGACCGTCGGGACGCTGGACGAAAGCGCCCTATTCTACATGCAGCAGCGCGGCATTTCGGCTGATGAAGCCCGCGCCCTGTTGACCCACGCCTTCCTGATCGAGATCGTCGACCGGATCGAGCACGAAGGCGCCAGAGAGGTGGTGCGGGAATGGCTGACGGCTCGCCTGTGACCAACGCTTCCGTGACGGGGTTCGACCCCTATGCCGCACGCGCGCAGTTCCCGATCCTGTCGCGACAGGTGAATGGAAAGCCGCTGATCTATCTGGACACCGCCGCCTCGGCGCAGAAGCCGCGCGCCGTCATCGACGCCTTGGTCGCGTCGATGACGGGCAGCTACGCCAACGTCCACCGGGGTCTGCACACCCTGTCGAACGAGGCGACGGAGGCCTATGAGCGTGCGCGCGAGATCGTCGCCCGCTTTCTGAATGCGCCGTCGGCCGACAACATCGTCTGGACCAAGGGGGGGACCGAGGCGATCAATCTGGTCGCCAACGGCGTCGGCCTGTCGATCCAGCCGGGCGATGAGATCATTGTCACCGAGATGGAGCACCACTCCAACATCGTGCCGTGGCACTTCCTGCGCGAACGGCGCGGGGCGGTGCTGAAATGGGCGCCGATCAAGGACGACGGTTCGCTGGACATGGAAGCCTTCGCCGCCCTGCTGGGGCCGAAGACGAAGCTGGTCGCCGTCACCCACATGTCGAACGTGCTGGGCACCATCAATCCGGTCGCCGAGATCACCCGTCTTGCCCATGCGGTCGGGGCGCGGGTGCTGGTCGACGGCTGCCAGGGCGCGGTCCACGCGGCGCCGGATGTTCAGGCCATCGGCTGCGACTACTATGTTCTGACCGGGCACAAGCTGTTCGCGCCGACCGGCATCGGCGTCCTGTACGGCTCGACTGAGGCGCTGGAGGCACTGCCGCCGTATCAGGGCGGCGGTGAGATGATCGTCACGGTCGAGAATGAAGGCGTGACCTACGCCAAGCCGCCGCACCGTTTCGAAGCGGGCACGCCGCCGATCTTGGAAGCCATCGGCATGGGCGCGGCGGTCGAGTGGCTGTCGCAATATGATCCGGCGGCGATTCAGGCGCATGAAATGGCCCTGTATCACCATGCCGTCGAGCGCCTGCGGGGGCACAACTGGCTGCGGATTCTGGGCGAGGCGGAAGGGAAGGGCGCGATCCTGACCTTCACCGTCGAGGGCGCCCACGCCCACGACGTGGCCCAGATCATGGACCGTTACGGCGTCGCCGTCCGCGCCGGACTGCACTGCGCCGAGCCGCTGGCGAAAAGACTGGGCGTCAGCGCAAGCGCGCGCGCTTCCTTCGCCCTATATAACACCATGGAGGATACAGACGCCTTCGTGGACGCGCTGATCAAGGCGCGGAACTTCTTCGTGTGACGAGTATGGACGCCAAGACCGACAACGCGATCAGCGACAGCGACGCCTTCGCCGCCAGCTGGGATGAGCCTCAGAAGAGCGCCCTGTCTCAGGCTGAGCTGGACAAGCTGACGGACGACCTGATCGAGGCGCTGAAGACGGTGTACGACCCGGAAATCCCGGTCGACATCTATGAACTGGGCCTGATCTACAAGGTCGACGTGTCTGACGACCGGGACGTGCTGGTCGAGATGACGCTGACAGCGCCGGGCTGCCCCGTGGCGGGCGAGATGCCCGGCTGGGTCGAGACGGCGGTGGCCAAGGTCGAGGGCGTGCGCAGCGCCAAGGCCAACCTGGTGTTCGATCCGCCGTGGGACTCCTCCAAGATGAGCGACGAGGCCAAGCTGGCCCTGAACATGTTCTGAGGAGGCCCTGATGACCGAACTTCAGACTGCGACGACCCGGCCCCGGCGGCCCCGGCCCAAGGCGGTGACCCTGACGGACGCCGCCGCCGCGCGCGTGCGCGAAATCATGGACAACGCCGAGAAGGATTACGTCGGCCTGCGCGTCGGCGTGAAGAACAGCGGCTGCGCCGGGCAGGAATACACCTTCGCCTATGCGGAAGAAGCCCTGCCGCTGGACGAGGTGGTCGAGGACAAGGGCGTCACCATCCTGATCGAGCCCAAGGCCGTCCTGTTCCTGATCGGCACCGAAATCGACTATGAGGTGACGAAGCTGGCCTCGAAGTTCGTCTTCCGCAATCCGAACGAGACGGACGCCTGCGGTTGCGGCGAGAGCGTCACCATCATCCCCGCCGCTGCTCTGGACGCCGACTGACATGATCCGATTGGAGGGGGTGACCCGGCGCTATCGCAGCGCGGCGGGCGACCGCACGGCGCTGGACGCCGTCGATCTGCATGTCGCGCGCGGCGAGGTGTTCGGCGTGGTGGGCCGTTCGGGGGCGGGCAAGTCTACCCTGATCCGCGCCATCAACCGGCTGGAGACGCCTGATGCGGGCAAGGTCTTCGTTGATGGGCAGGAAATTACCGCCCTGAACGCCGCCGAACTGCGCGCCGCGCGGCGCGGCATCGGCATGATCTTCCAGCACTTCAATCTGCTGAACGCCAAGACGATCGAGGACAACGTCGCCTTCCCCTTGCGGCTGGAAGGGCGGCCTGAGGCTGAGGTGAAGGCGCGGGTGAGGGAGCTTCTGGCCCAGCTGGGGCTGGCCGATCATGCCAAGAAGCACCCGTCCCAGTTGTCGGGCGGCCAGAAGCAGCGCGTCGGCATCGCCCGCGCCCTGGCCTGCGGGCCTAGCGTCCTGCTGTGCGACGAAGCGACCAGCGCCCTCGACCCCGAGACGACCGAAGACATCCTGACCCTGCTGGACGGGCTGAACCGCGATCTCGGTCTGACCATCGTCCTGATCACCCATCAGATGGAGGTGGTGCGCCGCGTCTGCGATCGGGTGGCGGTGCTGAAGGACGGCCGGATCGTGGAGCAGGGCGCGACGGCCGACGTCTTCCTGCACCCCCAACATGCCGTGACCCGCGCCATGCTGGCCGAGGGCGAGGAGGCGGTCGACGCCTCGGTCGCGCCCGCCGGGGCGCGCATGGCTCGTCTGACCTTCCGTGGCCCGTCGACCTATGAGCCGGAACTGAGCCGCGTCGCACGCACGGCGGGCGTGGATTACTCAATCCTGTCGGGCCGGATCAGCCGCATCCGGGGCGAGCCCTACGGTCAAATGACGGTCGCCTTTACTGGCGGCGACGCCGAGGCGGCTCTGGCGCAACTGGCCGCGCGCGGCGTCGTGGTGGAGGCGGTCTGATGTTCGCCAATGTGGACTGGGCCGATATCGGCAAGGCGACGATCGACACCCTGCTGATGCTGGGCGGGTCGATGGTGTTGACGGTGATCCTGGGCGTGCCGCTGGGCGTGCTGCTGTATCTGTCGGGCAAGGGGCGGCTGGCGGCCAATCCGGTGCTGAACGCCTTGCTGTCCTTTGTGGTCAATGTGCTGCGTTCGGTGCCCTTCATCATCCTGCTGATCGTCATGCTGCCGGTGACGGTGCTGCTGGTCGGCACCTCGCTGGGCGTGGCGGGCGCCATTCCGCCGCTGGTCGTTGGTGCCGCGCCCTTCTATGCGCGCCTGGTCGAGACGGCCCTACGCGAGGTGGACAAGGGCGTGGTCGAGGCGACCCAGGCCATGGGCGGCTCGACTTTCCAGATCGTGACGCGCGCTCTGTTGCCCGAGGCCATGCCAGGCATCATCGCCGGCGCGACCGTCACCGCCATCGCCCTGGTCAGCTACACCGCCATGGCGGGCGTAGTGGGGGCGGGCGGTCTGGGCGACCTGGCCATCCGCTTCGGCTATCAGCGGTTCCAGACCGACGTCATGGCCGTGACCGTAGTTCTGCTGCTGATCCTCGTACAAATTCTGCAGATGATCGGCGACCGTCTGGTCGCTAAGGTCTCGCACCGCTGATTTTACGAAAGCCTGCCCTATGATCCGCCGTTCGCTGCTGCTGTCCGCCGCCGCTGTCCTGACGCTCGCCGCCTGCAGCCAGGGCGCGGACAAGAAGGCGGGGGCCGAGGGCGCGCCCCTGCTGGTCGGCGCCACCGCCGTGCCGCATGCCGAAATCCTCGAGCAGGTGAAGCCGATCCTGGCCGCCGAGGGCGTGCCGATCGAGATCAAGGTCTTCAATGACTACGTTCAGCCGAACGTGCAACTGGCTGAAAAGCGGCTGGATGTGAACTACTTCCAGACCAAGCCCTATCTGGACGAGTTCAACACGGCGCGCGGCACGAGCTTGGTCACTGTGGTCGGGATCCACGTCGAGCCGCTGGGCCTGTATTCGCGCAAGCACAAGGCGCTGGCCGATCTGCCGAACGGCGCCCAGGTGGTTCTGCCCAACGATGCGTCGAACACCGGTCGCGCCCTGCTGCTGCTGCAGGCGGCGGGCCTGATCACCTTGGCGGATCCGCAAAACCCGCTGCAAACGGTGCGCGACATCGCGACCAATCCCAAGGGGCTGAAGTTCCAGGAGGTTGAGGCCGCGACCATCCCGCGGATCCTGCCCCAGGTGGACGGCGCGGTGATCAACACTAACTACGCCCTCGACGCCGGGCTGAAGCCCAAGACCGACGCGCTTCAACTGGAAGGCGCCGACAGCCCCTATGTGAACTATCTGGTCGCCCGCCCGGACAATCAGAACGACCCGCGCATCCAGGCCCTGGCCAAGGCCCTGCGCGGTCAGGCGATCAAGGACTTCATCGCTTCGAAGTATGAAGGCGCTGTGATTCCGGCGGCCTAGGCTGCGGCGTTGACCGCCTCGGCCGCGGCGGCGGCCTTGGCGGCCTCGTCCGGGGTGGAGACAAGAATGGCGGGCGTGACCGGCTGACCCGTCGCCTCGGCGATCAGTTCCGCCGTCTTGCCTTCCACGGCGGCTTCCAGCCGTTCCAGGAACTCGGCCTTGGGCAATCCGGTCGGGATCGGTTCGAGGAATTCCAGCGTCGCCGTGCCGGGGTTCTTCCGGTACTCTTCCAGCGGCCAGAACAGGCCCAGGTTGGTCGCCAGCGGCACGACCGGCATGTCGAAGTCGCGATACATGTGCCAGACGCCCGAGCGGTAACGGTACTTCTCGCCGACCTTGGCCAGATTCCCTTCCGGATAGATCAGGATTTTGCGCCCCTCGCGATTGGCGTCGGCGGCGCGTTCCTTGAGCGCGGCGCGGGCGGCGTGGCCGCCGCAGTTGTTGACGACGATGGCGCCCAGCTTCCTCAGCACGGTTCCCAACAGGGGGAACTTCTCCAGATGGTCGCCGGTGACGAAGGCCACGTCGTCGAACTGATCATAGGTGGCGAAGCCGTCGCCCCAGCTCTGGTGCTTGGAGGCGATGATGAAGGCGCCGGTCGGGATTCGTTCCTTGCCGCGCGTCTCGATGCGGATGCCCGCGAACAGGCTCATGGCCTGCACCATGCGCCGGACATAGCGGCGGATGATCCAGCTTGTAGCCTTGCGGCCCGGCGCCAGGGCTGCAAAGGCTGCGGCCAGACCGTAGGTGATGGAAAGCGCCCAATAGGCGATGTTGAACAGCAGGCTTCGCATTGGGCGACTATGCCAGCCTGCCGTTCAGAGGCGAGCGTAAAGTGAAGCCTGGAGGATCAGCGCAGCGGTTGACCCGCGCGGATACGGGCGATGACGGCTTCCAGTTGCGCCTGAGGCATGCCGCCGGGGATCAGGTTGCCGTTGATGATGAAGGCGGGGGTTCCGCTCAGGGCCAACGCCGAGGCTTCGCGCGTATTGCGCAGGATCACCGCGTCGATCTCTTCGCGGTGCGTGGCCAGGTCGCGATCCAGCTCGTTCATGTCGACCCCGGCCGCGCGTGCGAGGCTGCGCGCCTGCTGGTCGGTCTCGATACGCCCCTTGGCGCCCATGAAGGCCTTGTGCACCTCATGGTACTTGCCCTGGTAGTTGGCGGCCATCGCCAGACGGGCCACGTTCTCGGACACGGCGCCGAAGATGGGCCATTCCTTGTAGAGGATGCGCACCTTGGGATCGGCCTTCATCAGGCCTTCCAACTCTGGGATCATCATTTTGCAGTAGGGGCAGTTGTAGTCCATGAAGCCGATGATGATGATGTCTGCGTTCTCGGCGCCGATGAACGGCGTCGCCGGATCGCGCAGCAGGTCGCTGAAGCCGACTTCCGCCACCATGGGTAGATCCTGAGCGCCCGACGTCCCAGCCGCGGCGACGGTCGCCGGAGCATTGCCAGCGTCGGCCGGACCGCACGCGGCCAGGGTCAGGGCGACGGCGAGCTTCACTGCGAGGGCGGGGTTCTTCATCGGGTCAAGCTTTCCTGCTTCGTTCGACGCGCGGATGCACGATCAGGTCGGGGAGGGACCGCGCCAGGGCGACGGTTGATGCTTCTTGGTCGAGGCGTCCGCTTAAGTCACGCTTAAGGCGGCGGGCGACGCCTTGTTCAGGCGGGCGATCTCGGCGGCGACCTGTTCGGGCGCGATCTCGCCCATGTGCGCCTTCGCCAGCGTGCCGTCCGCATGAAGGAAGAGCGTCACCGGAATGCCGACCGTCCGGTAGTGGCGCGGCAGGGCCATGCCGGTGTCGAACAGGACGTGCCGTAGGGATAGGCCCTCGCGCGCCAGGTATTCGCCGACCGTCTCCCGGCTCTCGCCCTGATTGATGAACAGGAAACGGATGCCGGGGTGAGACTGCTCGGCTTGCGCCAGGGTTGGCATCTCTCGGCGGCACGGCGGGCACCAGGTCGTCCAGATGTTGATGACGGTGGGCTGATTGACGGACTGGGCCAGATCGATCGGCGGGCCTTCCAACTGGACCAGGGTCAGTTCGGCGGGAGGCAAGGGCTCGGTGGCCGAAGCCAGTTGATGCGTCGTGACCCAGACCAGCGCAGCCGCCGCCACAGGGGCGATGGCCCAAGCGCGTTCCTGCCGGGTCTTCAGAAGCAGGAAGGTGGCCAGCGCGACGAAGGGCAGAACCCACAACCAGGCGAATCCGTCCTGCCACACGGCGAAGGCGCGCATGGGATCGCCGCTGAAGTACTCCCAGTGGGCAATGACATGGGCCAGGCGGGCGACGGCGACGCCGCCGATTGCGACGACCGTGCTCCACAGGTTGAAGCGGCCGCTGATCCGGCTGACCAGGATGCTGGAGCCGATCATGAAGACGATGACGCCGGCGATGATGGCGAAACGCTCGCCGGACAGGACCAGGGGGCCGAGCGACAGGCTGTTCATTCGGCGGCTCCTGCACGTTCCAGCGAGGTCAGGACGGCGCGGGCCGAGGCCTCGCCGATCAGGCGGCTTTCGGCGGCTTCCTTTGAGGTTCTGGACAGGAAGATCATGGTCGGCGGCCCGACGACGCCATATCGGTCGAGCAACTCGCGTACTTCGGGCGTGCTCTGGGTCACATCGACCTTGATCAGGTCGACAGCGCCGAGTTCGGCGAGGACTTCATCGTTCTGGAAAACCTCGCGCTCCATGACGCGGCAACTGACGCACCATTCCGCGGTGAAATAGACCAGAGCGGGGCGAGACTTAGCGGAGGCTTGGGCGACGGCGGTCTCAAGCGCAGCATTGTCGGCAACCACGACCGCCGGAGCGGCTGTGAGAGAAGAGACGCCGTCGGCCGCGAGCGCGGGGCGAGCCAGCGGGGCCAGGGGCCGCCAGGGACTGACGGCGTCGAGGCTGACGCCTATCAACAGCAGTACGCCCCAGACGGCGGCGATCAGGCCGGCCGCGCGAGCGACGCTGTTCAGGACGCCCGACGCCGCCGGGCGGAACAGGCCCAGGGCGGCGGCGGCCGCGAAGCATAGGGCTGCGCCCAGAGATAGGGTCGCGACTGGCGGCAGGATGCGGCTGGCCAGCCACCAGGCCATGCCCAGGAAGATGAAGCCGAAAACGATCTTCACGCGGTTCATCCACGCTCCGGCCTTGGGCAGGAAGCGCGCGCCCGCGGCTCCGAAGACGATCAGCGGCACGCCCTTGCCCAGCCCCAGAAAGAACAGGGCGGCGGCGCCGAGAAGCACATCCCCAGTCTGGGCGATATAGAGCAGGGCTCCAGCCAAGGGAGCGGTGACGCAGGGGCCGGCGATAAGCGCCGACAGGAAGCCTAGCCCAGACGCCGAGACCACGGAACGCCGTCCCGTCCCGGTGTCGCGCGACAGGCGGCTCGTCCAGGCTGAGGGCAGTTGAAGCTCGAAGGCGCCGAACATGGAAACTGCGAGGACTGTGAAAACGACGGCCAGGCCGCCTACGGCCCAGGGCGATTGCAACACCATCTGCAGGTTCTGACCCGACCAGGCGGCGGCGACGCCCAGCAGGCCGAAAGCCACAGCCAGACCCAGGACATAGGCGACCGACAGCAGCAGGCCGCGCCGGGTGCCTTGCCCGTCCACGCCCCGTCCGATGACGCCCGCCAGGATGGGGTACATGGGAAAGACGCAGGGCGTGAACGCCAGCAACACGCCGAAGCCGAAAAAGGCCAGCAGCACCCAGACCGTTCCTCCCTGGCGCGACAGCCGGTCAACGAAGCCCTGATCCTGTTGCAACTGGATGGCGGCAGCGGAGAGGACGACATCCGGCTCAGATGAATCGATGAGCACAGGTTCCGCTTCGGCGCTTTCTGCGGCGTCGGTCGTCTGAGCCGCCGGTGTCTTCTGCAAGGCGAGTACGGCTGCGGCCTGGGCCGTTGCGGCTTCGGCCTCGCGCGAGGCGATGCGGGCGCTCGGCAGAGCGGGGACGTCGACCGTTCGCGTGGTCGGCGGATAACAGATCGAGTTTTCCAGGCACCCCTGGTAGGTGATGTTGATCGACGCGGGATCGTTCGCGCGCTTCAGCGCGTCCGCCGACAGAACCGCGCGCCCAGCATCGCGCCAGATGTCGACGACGCCGAATCCGGGGTCGTCCTTCTTTTCTCCGGCTCGAAGGCGAAGGGGAAGCGCAGTCTTGCCGTCCGGCGCCGTGGCGGCCGTATGGTCCTTGTAGAGATAGTGCCCCGGCGCGATCTTCCAGGCGAAGATCAGGTCGCCGTCGACTTCACGCGAAATCTGAAGGGTGAACGCCTCTTCAGGGGAAAGCAGAGGCTGGCCGAAGCTCTGACCTAGCCCCTGGGCCAGGCTCGGCGCCGGAGCTGACAGCATGAGGACGGCCAGGGTCGCCAGGAGGCGCGAGAAAATGATCTTCATACCTGTTTGGGTCGGAGAATGAGCTTAAGTCAGGCTTAAGCCGAGGTTCGCATCAATAGCTAATGAGATTGCTCACTGTAGAAGACGATCCGGTTCTGGCCGACGGATTGCGTGTCGGCCTTGGGGCCTGCGGCTGGACCGTCGAGCCGGTCGCCAGGGTCGAGGACGCTCTGGCTGCGCTCGAAAGCTCGACCTTTGACGCGGTCGTGCTGGATCTGGGCCTGCCGGATGGCGACGGCCTGGAGATCCTGCGCTTCGTACGGCGCCGAGACATGGACGTCGGCGTGGTGATCCTTTCAGCGCGCGACGATAGCCGCGATCGCATCGCGGGGCTGGACGCCGGGGCCGACGACTATGTGGGCAAGCCGTTCGATCTGGATGAACTGGCGGCGCGCCTAAGGGCGGTCCGTCGCCGTCTGTTGGGGCGTTCGCAACCGGCGCTGTCGCACGAGGGGGTGACGCTGGACCCGAAGTCGCGTCTGGCCTGGCGGGGCGAGGGCGACCTGCACTTGTCGCGGCGCGAGTTCGCCATCCTTGAAGCCCTGATGGAGCGCCCGTCGCAGGTGCTGTCGCGCAGCCAGTTGGAGGAACGCCTCTACGGTTGGCAGGAGGATATCGGCTCCAACGCCGTCGAGGTCCACATCCATCACCTGCGCGCCAAGCTGGGCGCCGACTTCATCCGCACGGTGCGCGGTCTGGGGTACAAGCTCCAATGATGTCCATCCGAACGCGGCTGTTCGCCATTCTGGCGCTGGTGACCGCCTTGGTCTGGGGCGGGGCGGTCGTCTGGGTCGAAGTTCAGACACGCAATGAGGTGCAGCGCGTGCTGGACCGACGTCTGATGGAGTCGGCCCGGATGGTGTCGTCCATGATGCAGCCGGGCAGCCTGTCGCCTGTCGTCAATGAAGAACGGGGCGGCCGTCTGGCGGCTTATGACCAGCAACTGGCCTGCCAGATATGGTCGATGCAGGGCGAGTTGATCGCACGGTCGCGAAGCGCGCCATCCGCCATGTTGGCCAGCGGCGCGGATGGATTCTCCGAACGCGTCATCAATGGCGAGCGTTGGCGCGTCTACACCGTCCATGTGCCCGAAGGCGGCTATCGTGTCATGGTCGGCGACAATCTCGCGGTCCGTGAACATCTGGTGGGCAGCGTCGTCACCGGCCTGCTGGGGCCGGCTGTTCTGGGCCTGCTGGCGCTTGGCGTTCTGATCTGGTGGTCGGTGGGGGCGGGTCTGCGGCCTATTCAGCAGATGACCCAGGCGCTCGCCAGTCGTCGAGCGGACGACCTGACGCCGGTTGATGTAGCGCCGGGCGGCAAGGACTTGCAGCCTTTCGTCTCGGCGCTGAACGACCTGATCGCCCGCGTCAGCGAAGCGCGTCGCCGAGAGACCGAGTTCACCGCCGCCGCAGCTCATGAACTGCGGACGCCGCTGGCGGGCCTGCGGGTTCAAGCGCAGATCGCGGCCAATGCGACGGATGAGGGCGTGCGCAAACACGCGCTGGAGCAGATACAGACCTCGGTCGACCGCACTGCGCGCCTTGTGACGGGGCTTCTGGCGTTGGCGCGTGAAGACGAGGCGGCTATCGAAGCCGACGATAGGCGCTGGATCGACCTGCGCGCCCTGTTCGCCAATGACGCGGATGCGCGTTTGGAAGTCCTAGATCAGGCCTTCCGGATTTACGTTCAGCCGGATCGTTTCGAGACGGCGGCCGCCAATCTGCTGGCCAATGCTCAAGCCATGGCCAGCAGCCGTATCCGTGTCGCGGTCGAAGGTCAGGGGAACGACGCCATTCTGGTGGTCGAGGACGACGGTCCCGGCGTTTCAACGGCCGATCTGGAGCGCCTGGGCCGCCGCTTCTTCCGCACCTCCGATGCGCCGGTCGGCGGCAGCGGTCTGGGCCTATCCATCGTCCTGTCGACGATGAAGGCGCATGGCGGGGCTGTGCGCTTTACGCCCTCGGCGCTGGGCGGCTTGCGGGTCGAACTGCACGGCCTGCCGATCCGGCCGGCCTGATCGAAGGTTCAGGCGGGCATTTCGATTGCAGCCACGGCCTGCGCCGCCAGGCCTTCATTGCGTCCGACGAAGCCCATTTCCTCGCTGGTGGTCGCCTTCACGCTCACGGCGTCCAGCGGCAGTTTCAGCAGGTCCGCCAGCCGCTCGCGCATGGCCAGGCGATGCGGCTTCACCTTGGGCTGCTCGCAGATCAGGGTCACATCGACATTGACGATGCGGCCGCCGCGCAGGGCCACACGCTCCGCGGCGTAGACCAGAAAGCGATCAGACGAGGCGCCCTTCCACTTGGGGTCGCTGGGCGGGAAGTGGTCGCCGATGTCGCCGTCGGCGATGGCGCCCAGAATGGCGTCGGTCAGGGCGTGCAGGCCCGCATCGGCGTCCGAATGGCCGATCAGAGTCTGGTCGTGCGGAATCTCGACCCCGCACAGCCAGGCGGAGGTGCCCGGCCCCCAGCGGTGGACGTCATAGCCCTGACCGATGCGGGTGACGGTGCGGGTGGCGGACAGGGCCTCGGCCATGGCGAAATCCTCTGGATAGGTCAGTTTCATCAGGCGCGGATCGCCCGGGATCAGTCGGACACGGCCGCCCGCGCGCTCGACCACGGCGGCCTCGTCGGTGGCGGCTTCATCGGCGGGCCAGACGGCATAGGCGTCGCGGATGGTCTTCAGGCGGAAGGCCTGCGGGGTCTGCGCGCGCCACAGGTTCTCGCGATCGACGGCGCCGACGACCATGTCCTGATCGCCTCGGCGCAGGCTGTCCGCGACAGGCAGGGCGGGCAGGGCCCCGTCGGCGCTTTCCAAACCGGCCAGAAGGCCCGCGATCACCTCAGGGCTCAAAAAGGGACGGGCGGCGTCGTGGATCAGCACCGGCTCTTCATCGGCGCCGGTCAGGGCTGACAGGCCTGCGCAGACGGATTCGGCCCGCGTGTCGCCGCCCGTGACGGCCCGCCACCCGGTCAGGCCCGCAAGGGCGGACTGAAGTTCCGATGCAGCGTCAGCGGCGATCACGACGACGACTTCGCGCGCGCCCGCCTCCAGCAAGGCCTCGACCGGCCAGCGCACGACGGGCTTGCCGGCGACGATGCGCCACTGTTTGCCGCCGCCCGCTCTGGAGCCTGAACCGGCGGCCACCACGATCGCTGAGAATCCCATGCCGGTCTTCTAGGCGTCCCGGTTCCGCTTGACGAGAGGGGCCTTCTTCGGCGCTAAGGAGCCTCATGACGACCGGGTTGCAGATTGGCGATGTGAAGATCGCAGGGCGGGTGCTGATGGCGCCCATGACCGGGATCACGGACCTGCCGTTCCGTGTGCTGGCGTCAAAGCTCGGCGCCGCCTATGTGGCGACGGAGATGGTGGCCGCGGCCGAACTGGCGCGGGCCCGTCCCGACGTTGTGCGTCGCGCCGCCGTGGGCGGGGGCCTGCCCCTGACCGTGATTCAGCTGGTCGGCGGCGATCCGGTCGCCATGGCCGAAGGCGCGCGCATGGCCGAGGCGGCGGGCGCCGACCTCATCGACCTGAATTTCGGCTGTCCGGCCAAGGAAGTCACCGGCGCCGCCTGCGGCTCGGCCCTGATGCGCACGCCGGATCAAGCCGCGCGGATCATGGAGGCGGTCGTCGGCGCCGTCAGCCGCCCGGTCAGCGTCAAGATGCGGCTGGGCTGGGACGAGAACAGCCACAACGCCGCCGATCTGGCGCGCCGGGCCGAGACTCTGGGCGTCGCCGCCGTCACGGTGCACGGCCGCACGCGCAAGCAGTTCTACACCGGCGTCGCCGACTGGGACGCCGTGGCCGAGGTCAAGCAAGTGGTCGCCATCCCGGTCATCGTCAACGGCGACATCATCACGGCGGAACAGGCGCGTGAGGCGCTGGATCGTTCAGGCGCCGACGCTCTGATGCTGGGGCGTGGGGTCTATGGACGGCCTTGGTTGGCGGCGCATCTGGAGCGCGCTCTGATCGGCGGGACTCAGCTTCAGGAACCGGATCGCGAAGAGCGTTTGGCCATCGTCATCGAGCATCTGCGGGCGTCCGCCGCCTTCTATGGCCTGCCGCTGGGGCTGAAAATGTTCCGCAAACACCTGGGCTGGTACATCGAACAGGCACCCTGGCCTGCCGATCCGCTGGAACGCCGCGCCGCCAAGGCCCGCCTATGTCGCCTGGAGACCCCCGAAGAGGTCGAGACTGCCCTGACCGACTTATGGCTAGGCGTGACGCATTTGAGCAACTTCGATGTTGAAAACAGGACACAGGTGTTCGAAGCTGTGGCCTGATGTCGGACACGCCCGTTTCCACGGTTGAGCCACAGACCCCAGAACGCTCGTTCTGGGGCCGTCTCGCCGATGGTCGCGCCCGGGCCCTGTTCGGAACGGCCTACGCCATCGCCTTTCTGATCACCGCCGCCGCCATCTGGCTGGTGGCGATCGCGCCGGGCGCTACGGCGGGCGGCGATGCGCGCACGGCGGCCAGCCAGGTCGTGCTGTTCATTCTTCTGGCCAATCTGATCCTGATCGCGGGCCTGGCGGCGGTGATCGGCGGGCGGGTTCTGCGCCTGACCCGAAATCGGAATGATCCGGGCGCGCGTCTGCACCTGCGCTTCGTCACCCTTTTCTCGCTCGTCTCGGTCGTACCGGCCGTGCTGATCGCCCTGGTGTTCGGCCTGTTGGTCAACCGAGGGGTGGATCAGTGGTTCAGCACCAATGTCCGTTCGGCGGTCGAGAATGGAGCCGAGATCGGCCGCGCCTATGTCGCCGACGTAGGCGCCGGGCTGGAGGTCGATCTGGAGACGATGGCGACTGAATTGGGCGGAGTGCGCGACCTGTTCGACAATCGGATCCAGTTCTCGCGCGCCCTGTCTCAGATCGGCGATTTCTTCGGCTATCCGGCGCTCTACATTCTGGATGACGAGGGACGCGTTCTCGCCAGCGGCGAACAGCCGGGCGCGCCGCCCTATGTCGCGCCGCCGCGTGAGGCTTTCGAAACCGTGGCCGGCGGCGAGGTGGCCCCGACGACAGTGACGGAAAACCCCGACATGGTTCGGGCGCTATATCCCTTGCCGGATTACGGCCACGCCTATCTGTATGTCGTGAGACCGCTGGCGCCGGGCCTGATCCAGCGCATGCGCAACGGCGAGGAATCCATTACCGCCTATCGCGCCGCCGAGGAAAGCCGTGCGCGCATCCAGGCGGCCTTTGCGCTCAGCTATCTGGAAACGGCCCTGCTGGTGCTGGTGGGCGCAGTCTGGTTGGCGATGTCGGCGGCCAGTTCGATCTCGGCGCCGATCGGGAGGCTGGTGAAGGCGGCGGACCAGGTGGCGGGCGGTGACCTGGACGCGCGGGTCGACAACGCCGGAGCGCCGTCCGAGATCATCGTCCTGTCCGAGGCCTTCAATCGGATGACCGAGGACATCAAGACGCAGCAGGCCGCATTGAAGACAGCCTCGGACGAGGCGCAGGGACGCAGTTTGTTCATCGAAACCGTTCTGTCAGGCGTTAGCGCGGGCGTGATCGGTCTGGACCGGATGCGTCGCATCTCGGCAATCAACGACAGCGCCAGTCAGTTGCTGGGTCTCGACCCGGAACAGGTGCAGGGCCTTCGTCTGGCCGATGTGGCGCCGGAACTGGGCGAACTGTCCGAGCGTGGCGAGGCCCATATCGAAGAAGACATCGACGTCAGCCGCGACGGCGAGGCCCTGCGTTTGCGGGTCCGCATCGAGGGCGGGCAGGGCGGCGAGATGGTGCTGACCTTCGACGACATCACCCGTCTGGTCACGGCTCAGCGCAACGCTGCCTGGCGCGACGTGGCGCGCCGCATAGCCCATGAGATCAAGAACCCTCTGACGCCGATCCAGTTGTCGGCCGAACGCCTGCGTCGCCGCTATCGCGAACGCGTGGGCGATGACGTCGAGGTGTTCGATCGCTGCACTGAGACCATCATTCGTCAGGTGGGCGACATCGGTCGAATGGTGGACGAGTTCTCTTCCTTCGCCCGTATGCCCGCCCCACGCTTCTCGATGGAGAACCCGGCTGAAATGCTGCGAGAGGCGGTGTTCGCCCAGCGTGTGGCCGTGCCTGATATCGGAGTGGATCTGGTGGAGCCGCTGCCCAGCGTCGTACTGCAATGCGACGGCCGCATGGTGGGGCAGGCCCTGGCCAATATCCTGAAGAATGCGGGCGAGGCCGTCGGCGCCAAGCGGGCGCGCGATCCCGTCACTGAAGAGGCGCTGGGCATCATCGCCAGGCTCGACATTGAGGATGAGCGCGCCGTCTTCACCATAGAGGACGACGGCGTCGGCCTGCCGGCCAAGGATCGCGACCGGCTGACTGAGCCCTATGTCACCACGCGTGAGAAGGGCACAGGCCTGGGCTTGGCCATCGTCAAGCGCATCTGCGAGGACCACGGCGGCGAGTTGCGGCTGGCCGACGCAGAAACACTATCGGGCGCGCGCGTATGCCTGATCTTCCCACTGACCCAGAACCATAAGTCCGCTCATCGCGCTTCCGGCGCGGCGAGCGTGGCGAGTTAAGCGAGGCGTCATGCGTAATACTGGTGCTGATATTCTGGTCGTTGACGACGAAGCGGACATCCGCGAACTGGTCTCGGGCCTGCTTGAGGACGAGGGCCATTCGGTCCGCACGGCGGCCAATTCGGACGAGGCGCTGGCCGCCATCCGGGCGCGCAAGCCGTCCCTGGCGGTGCTCGACATCTGGATGCAGGGCGGCGGCCTGGACGGGCTGGAACTGCTCGATGTCGTGCGCGAGCTGGATCAAGACCTGCCGGTCGTCATGATCTCGGGCCACGGCAACATCGAAACCGCCGTCAGCGCCCTGAAGCGCGGCGCCTATGACTTCATCGAAAAGCCGTTCAAGTCCGACCGGCTGGTCGTGGTGGTGGAGCGTGCCCTGGAGGCGGCCGCCCTGAAGCGTGAAAACCGACGCCTGCGCGCCCAGACGCTGACGCCCAGCGGATTGATCGGCAAGTCCGTCGCCGCTCAGACTCTGCGCAGCACCATTTCCAAGGTCGCGCCGGCCAACAGCCGCATCCTGATCTCAGGGCCGCCGGGTTCCGGCAAGGAACTGGCGGCGCGCCAAATTCATGAGGCGAGCCCGCGCGCTAAAGCCGAGTTCGTCGCCATTTCCGCCGCCGGGATGGCGCCCGAACGCCTGGATGTCGAACTGTTCGGGGAGGAAGGCGTCGATGGTCGGCCGCGCAAGATCGGCGTTTTCGAGCAAGCTCATAACGGCACCCTGTTCCTGGATGACGTCGCTGACATGCCGCGCGAAAGTCAGAGTCGCATCCTGCGCGTCCTGGTCGAGCAACGCTTCCGTCGGGTCGGCGGCGAACAGGACGTTCAGGTCGATGTGCGGGTCATCAGCTCGACCTCGCGCGATCTGCGCATCGAGATCGGCGAGGGGCGCTTCCGCGAAGATCTCTTCCACCGCCTGAACGTGGTGCCGATCCGGGTGCCGCCGCTGTCGGAGCGTCGCGAGGATATCGCCGAGTTGGTAGAGTATTTCGTGGAGAGTCTTTCGGCCTCACAAGGGTTGCCGCATCGGCGGATCGCCGACGACGCCCTGGCTGTGCTTCAGGTCCATCCCTGGCCGGGCAATGTGCGCCAGTTGCGCAACAACATCGAACGCCTGCTGATCCTGGCGACCGGCGGTCCGGACGAGCCGATCACGGCGGACATGTTGCCGCAGGAGGTGGCGTCGTCCGCCAGCCCGACATCCTTGGGCGCCGACCGCATCATCGCCCTGCCGTTGCGTGAGGCGCGCGAAGTGTTCGAGCGGGAGTATCTGTCGGCTCAGATCATGCGATTCGGCGGAAATATCTCGCGTACGGCCGCCTTCATCGGCATGGAAAGATCTGCGTTGCATCGCAAGCTTAAGTCGCTGGGCGTGTCGCCCGCACGCGGCGGAGACGAAGAAGGAGAGGGCGCCTGATGTCCAGGGTCGCCTATGTAAACGGCATCTATCAGCCGCATGGTCAGGCCGTGGTCCATATCGAGGATCGCGGGTTTCAGTTCGCCGACGGCGTCTATGAGGTCTGGTCGGTCTTCGACGGCAAGCTGGCTGACTATCAGGGCCATCTGAGCCGCTTGGCCCGCAGCCTGACTGAACTGCGGATCGACATTCCCATGTCGGCCGAGGCTCTGGGCATCGTGCTGCGTGAGACGATCCGCCGGAACCGGGTGCGCAACGGCATCGTCTACATCCAGATCACGCGCGGCACCGCGCCGCGCGACCACGCCTTCCCCAAGGACGTGGCGCCCAGCGTCATCATCACCGCCAAATCGATCGACCTGAAGAAGGGCGAGGCTCTGGCCGCCAAGGGCGCAGCCGGCGTCACGCATCCGGACATGCGCTGGGGCCGTTGCGACATCAAAACTGTGGGCTTGCTTCCTAACGCCCTGGCCAAGCAGGCGGCGCGCGAGCGCGGCGCCTATGAGGCCATTCTGTTCGATGAAATGGGCATGGTGACCGAGGGCTCCTCGACCAACGCCTGGATCATCGATGAGAACGGCAAGCTGCGGACCCGCGACACCCAGGCCAACATCCTGCGCGGCATCACCCGCGCGGCGATCCTGAAGCTGGTCGAGGCCGAGGGGATTGAGCTGGAAGAGCGCGCCTTCAGCGTTGAGGAGGCCAAGCGCGCGCGCGAGGTCTTCGTCACGGCCGCCAGCTCCTTCGTCATGCCGATCACATCGCTGGACGGAACCCGCATCGGCGACGGCAAGCCCGGCCCGGTGGCGACCCGGCTGCGCGAGATCTATCTGGAGCAGGCGCGGCGCGACGCCGTCTAGTGGTTGAGCATGTTTAAGAGCTTGTTCTCGCGTAGAGCTAGGATCGAGACCGGGGCTGAGGTCGATGCGCATGTTAGTCCGCGCGATACCGATGCGGATTGGGAGGAGATCGGACGGACCAACCCCTATTTCGGCGTGCTGGCTGATCCGCGTTTCAAGACCGAAAACCTCACCGAAGAGGCGCGAACTGAGTTTTTCCAAACAGGGGAAGGCGACGTTCGAAGCCTGATGGAGCATTTTCGTCGGCGCTATCCTGATTTTGCGCCCGCCTCCGCGCTTGATTTTGGTTGTGGCGTCGGTCGAGTGACGCGAGCGCTCGCCGCCGCCACGGGCGACGCCTTTGGCGTCGACATCTCTGAATCCATGTTGGCCGAGGCCCGGCGCACTCCGGTCGTCGGAGCGGCGTTCGGCCACGAGATGCCGGATCGCCTATTCGACTGGGTTCTGTCGGTCATCGTTTTCCAGCATATCCCTCCTGAGCGCGGCTACGCCTTGTTGAGGGAACTGATGAAGCGCCTGGCTCCAGGCGGTTTCGTCACTCTACAGTTCGCCTTGTATCGAGATCCGGCCCTGGCAGCCGCGCCTGGCGGGCGGGTGCTCATGGTCGAGGGGCTGCCGGTCATCGCCAACGACGCCGCCTTGAACGCCCTGCCCAAGGGCGAGATGGTGATGTTCGACTATGACCTGACGGTGATCGCGGCCATTCTATTTTCGGCCGGAGTGGTGGATTTCGAGCTGACCCACACGGACCATGGCGGTTTCCACGGCGCCACCCTCTATGGGCGTAGAGCGCCGGCGTGAACCCGGAACTCAAACGATTTGGGCAAAACCGTCTTCTGCTGTTGCGGCCGCGCTAGAGCCGCGTTTAAGGTCTTTCAGGTCGTACCGGCCTGCGTCGCCCTGCGGCGCGAATAACCAAGAACAGGATCAACCTGCCATGTCGCAAGACAAACGACAGAACCTCCAGGACACCTTCCTGAACAGCGTCCGCAAGACGAAGACCCCGCTGACCATCTTCCTGGTGAACGGCGTCAAGCTTCAGGGCATCGTCACCTGGTTCGATAACTTCTGTGTGCTGCTGCGTCGCGATGGCCAATCGCAGCTGGTCTACAAGCACGCCATCTCGACCATCATGCCGTCCGCGCCCGTGCAGTTGTACGAGCCCGACGCCGAAGAAGACTGATTGACCTCCAAACTCATTGACCACGCCGTCCCGCTGATCCGGGCCGTCGTCATTCACCCTGACCGCCGCGGCGACAATGCGCGCCACGCGACCGAACGCCTGGAAGAGGCCGTGGGCCTGGCCCAGGCGCTGGACCTCGACGTGCGGGCGCAGGAGATCGTGCGTCTGCGCTCCGTCACGCCCGCCACCCTGATCGGGCGGGGCAAGCTGGAAGAGATTTCAGCCCTGATCCTGGCCGCCGACGCTGAAGCGGTCGTCGTCGACGATCAGCTGACGCCGGTGCAGCAACGCAACCTGGAACGTTTCTGGGACATCAAGGTCATCGACCGCACCGGTCTGATCCTGGAGATCTTCGGCCGCCGCGCCCGCACCCGGGAAGGGCGCCTGCAGGTCGAACTGGCGCGGCTGGAATACGAACGCTCTCGCCTGGTTCGCACCTGGACCCACCTGGAGCGCCAGCGTGGCGGCACGGGCGGCACGGGCGGTCCCGGCGAAACCCAGATCGAGCTGGACAGGCGGATGATCGCCGACCGCATCGTTCGCCTGAAGGCCGAACTGGAAGAGGTGCGTCGTACGCGCGGCCTGCACCGCAAGGCGCGCAAACAGGTTCCATTCCCGTCGGTCGCCCTGGTCGGCTACACCAATGCTGGCAAGTCGACGCTGTTCAACCGGCTGACCGGGGCCGAGGTGATGGCCAAGGATCTGCTGTTCGCGACCCTGGACACGACCCAGCGCACCATCCGCCTGCCGCAGGGACGCCCGGCCATCATCGCCGACACCGTGGGCTTCGTCTCGGACCTGCCGCACGAACTGGTCGAGAGTTTCCGCGCCACGCTTGAAGAGGTCGGCGAGGCCGATCTGATCCTGCATGTGCGCGACATCGCCTCGCCCGACAGCACCGCCCAGGCCAAGGACGTCGAGGCGGTGCTGGAGCAGATTCCGACGCCCGAGGGCAAGACGCGCCGCATCCTCGAAGTCTGGAACAAGATCGACCTGCTGGAGCCCGAAACCCGCGAAGCTGTGGTCGGCCAGGCCGAACGCCTGGCGCGCGAAGGACAGGCCGTGGCCGTCTCCGCCTGGACCGGCGAGGGGATCGAGACCCTGCGCGAGATCATCGCGGGCCTGATCGACGATGATCCTGAGACGCATCTGACGGTCGAGCCGCATCGCGGCGACCTGCTGGCCTGGCTCTACGCCAACGGCCGGGTGACGGGGCGCGAGACGGATAATGAGGGCCGGGTCCACCTGACGGTTCGCCTCCATCCCGCCGCGCTGGGGCGGCTCGAACGGCTGTATCCGGACGTGATCGACTGATCCTGTCATGCATCTGATCGAGACCATCCTCTTCCTGCTGTTGGCCGTGGTGCTGTCGGGATGGGTGGCTCGCATCACGCGCATAGCCCTGCCTCTGGTGCAGATCGCCCTGGGGGCGGGGGTGGTGCTGATCACGGGGCAGTCGGTTGATCTGAAGCCGGATGTCTTCTTCCTGTTGTTCCTGCCGCCGCTGCTGTTCGTGGACGGCTGGCGCATCCCCAAGGAGGCCCTGTTTCGGGACAAGGTGGTGATCCTGGAGCTGGCGCTGGGGCTGGTGGTCTTCACCGTCGTCGGCCTGGGCTTCCTGATCCACTGGATGATCCCGGCCATGCCGCTGGCCGTAGCCTTCGCCTTGGCGGCGATCCTGTCGCCTACGGACCCGATTGCGGTGCAGGCCATCGCCGGGCGCGCGCCGATCCCCAAGCGGCTGATGCACATACTGGAAGGCGAGTCGCTGCTGAATGATGCGACGGGCCTGACCTGCATGCGGATCGCCGTTATTGCGGCGACGACCGGCGCCTTTTCCCTGAGCAGCGCTTTCGGAACCTTCGCCTGGCTGGCGCTGGCGGGCGTGGCGGTGGGCATCGCCGTCACTTTGGCCATCGGCCTGGTGAAGGCCTTCATCAGCCGCCGCTGGGGCGAGGACGTCGGCGGCCAGATCCTGATCAGTCTCCTGATGCCGTTCGCGGCCTATCTGGCGGCGGAAGCCGTCCACGCCTCGGGCATTCTGGCGGCGGTGGCCGCCGGCGTGACCATGAGCTTCACCGAGCGCCAGGGTTCAGCGCTGGCCGCCACGCGTATCCGCCGCGCCGTGGTCTGGGATACGGTGCAGTTCGTCGCCAACGGCCTGATCTTCGTCATCCTGGGCGAGCAGATGCCGTCCATCATGGCCCGCGCGGCGGAGGTGATCCGGACCACCCAGCATAGCGAGGTCTGGTGGCTGGCCGTCTATGTCTTGGCGATCGTCGCCGCTCTCGCCGTATTGCGTTTTGTCTGGGTGTGGACATCGCTGAAGCTGACCCTGTTTCGCCGCAAGGGCCGCAGCGCGCCGCCCAAGGTCGGCTTGAGGCTGGTGGCGGTCATGTCGCTGGCCGGGGTGCGCGGCGCGATCACCCTGGCGGGCATATTGACGCTGCCCTTCTATCTGGCGGACGGCTCGGCCATGCCGGCGCGGAATCTGGCGATCTTCCTGGCGGCGGGAGTGATCATCGTCTCCCTGGTGCTGGCGACAGTCGCCTTGCCGCGTCTGCTGAAGGGCGTGCAGCTTCCGCCCGAGGACGATCATCAAGCCGAAGAAAGCCGGTCCCGCGTCGCCGCCGCCTGGGCCGCCATTCGCGCTATCGAGGACGCTCAGCACGCCATGGCCGAGGGCAAGCTTGACCCTGACTTCTACGCCGAGACGGCGACACGGGTGATGGAAGTCTATCGCCACCGCATCGACATGCGGGCCAACATGGAGGCTGACGCCGTTGTCCAGGCCCGCCGCGCCGATGAGATCGAACGCCGTCTCCGCCTGATCGGTCTTGTCGCTGAACGTGAGGAACTGGTGCGCCTGGGTCGCCAGCGGCTGATCGATGAAGAGACAGCGCGCAAGCTGATCCGCGAGATCGACCTGCAGGAACTGCGCTACGTCTAGGCGGCGTCTGTGATCCAGGCGGCCAGGTCCGCGTAGCTGTCGAACACTTGATGTGCTCCGGCCAGCTTGAGGCGCTCGGGGTGATCGCCGCGAATATGGCCGCCTGCGCACAGGCCGACCACGGTCATGCCCGCCGCGGCGCCCGCCAGGACGCCGGTCGGGCTGTCCTCGATCACCAGAGTGCGTTGCGGCGCCGCCTTCATGGCGTCGGCGGCGTACAGGAACAGGTCGGGATGCGGCTTGCCCCGGCTCACATGAACCGCGGCGCTGAAGATCGGTCCGGCGAAGGCGTCGTGGGCGCCGAAGCAGCGCAGGCCCAACTCGATCCAGTCGGGCGGACTCGACGAGGCGATGCAGCGCCGTTCGTCTCGCCCAGCCAGGAAGGCGTCGAAGCCCGCGACGGCTGTCAGGTCACGTTGGGCGCGATCGTGGCAGCGGCGCGTCCATTCATCCTGCACGCCGAGCGGGCAGGGCGCGCCCAGCCGTTCGGCGATGATGGGCTCGCAGTCCAGCCATCGCTTGCCCAGATAGGTCGCCAGGGCGTCGTCCAGCGTAGTCGGCAGGCCGATCTCGCTGAGCAGTTCGGCCATCACCGCATTGTTCAGAAGCTCGCTGTCGGCGATGACCCCGTCATAGTCGAAGATGATGAGGTCGAACGGCCCCCGGTTCACGCCCGCTCGGCCGCCTTGGCGGCGTCCCACAGGGCGTCCATCTCGGGCAGGTCGGACTGTTCCGGCGTGCGGCCGTCCTTCTTCAGTTCGGCCTCGATGAATTCGAAACGGCGCACGAATTTGGCGTTGGCGGCACGCAGGGCGTCTTCCGGTTCGACCTCCAGCTTGCGGGCCAGATTGGCGACGACGAACAGCAGGTCGCCCAGCTCCTCGCGCGCCTTCTCCTTGTCGCCGGCGGCGATCTCGACGCGCAGTTCCTCGACCTCTTCGGCCAGCTTGTCGAAGACCTCGTCGGTCGAGGGCCAGTCGAAGCCGACGCGGCCTGCGCGCTTGGTCAGCTTGGCCGCGCGTGTCAGGGCGGGCAGACCGACCGGCACGTCGTCCAGCACGCCATGCTGTTCCTTGGCCTTGCGCTCGGCGGCCTTGATATCTTCCCAGCGCGCCTTCTGGGCCGGGCCGCTGGCCTTGGCGGCCTCGTCGCCAAAGACGTGCGGGTGGCGGCGAACCAGCTTGTCCGCCATGGCCTCGGCCACGTCCTCCAGCCGGAAATGCCCGGCCTCTTCAGCCATGCGCGAGTGGAAGACCACCTGGAACAGCAGATCGCCCAGTTCGACCCTCAGCTCGTCCATGTCGCCGCGCTCGATGGCGTCGGCGACCTCATAGGCTTCCTCAATCGTATAGGGAGCGATCGTCTGGAAGGTCTGCTCCATGTCCCAGGGACAGCCGCCGTTCGGATCGCGCAGGCGAACCATGATGTCCTTCAGGCGGTCGACGGGGTGGGTCATTCAGGCGTGTCCGGCGTCTCTTTGCGCCAGGGCGGCGCGGATTTCGTCATGCCGCTGCGGCGTCAGGGGATAGCCCTTCAGCACCCAGGCGGTGGCCGCCAATAGCAGGCCCGGCACGGCGATGAACAGGATCTGCAGGACCAGCAGCGAGAACTCGCTGTTCCCCTCCGGCCCCGGCAGGGCCTTGAACCCGACCAGCGGCAGGATGGCGTAGGGGATCAGGGCGAAGACGTGACCCATCTTGGTCGTGGCCGACAGGATGGAGAACATCAGGCCGGTGCGGTCCACGCCGGTCTCCAGCCGCACCTCGTCGCCGGCGTCCGCCATCATGGCGCGCAACAGGAACAAGCCCGCCGCATAGGGCAGGCCGGCGATGAACATGGCGACCGCCGTCAGGGCGAAGTTGCCGCCGGGAACCAGGGTCGCGCCGACGTAGAAAACGGCGAAGATCAGGCTGGCCACGGCCAGGGCGCGGTCCTTGCCGATCTTGGTCGCCAGCCAGGCCCAGATGGGCGCCCCCACCAGGCCGGCCATGAAGTAGATCAGCATGAACAGCGACGCCTGGGTGTGGTCGTAGCCCTTGATCTGACCGAAGAAGAAGAACAGCAACGACCCGGTGATGCCCGGCGCGATGCCCAGCAATAGGTCGGCGATCAGCAGCTTGCGCACCGTCTTCATCTTGAACAGGGCCAGGTAGGCGCTCGGCCCGCCGTGCGGTGCGGCGCCCGCGTTGACTGGCTCGGGGACGGCGACCATGGCCAGGCCGATGGTCAGCGGCAGGGCGATGATGATGGCCCAGCCCATGATGCGAACGCCGTCGACGTAGTTTCCCAGGCCCGTCTTCACCACGATGGTCGGCAGGATCAGGATCAGGATCACGCCGATGATGTTGAACACCTGCCACCAGCCGTAGACGCGACTGCGCTGGTCGTACTGCGGCGCCAGCACGGCGGCCCAGCCCAACTGGCCCAGGGTTCCCATCGAAAAGCCGAGGTAGAGCACCAGCAGCCAGGCGAACAGATAGACCGGCCCGGCGCCCGGCTGGACCGTCACGAACATCATCAGCGCCGCCAGCATCAGGATCGGCGTCGCCACCGCCATCCACGGGCGATAGCGGCCCAGACGCGTGCGCGTCTTGTCCATGCCCCAGCCGATGAAGGGGTCGAACACGATGTCAATCAGCCGCACGGCCATGAAGACAGCGGCCACCATGCCCATCTCCATGCCGACATGGGTGGCGTAGAATTCCGGCAGAGTGACCGGCAGGGCCACGCCGAAGGCCGCCAGCGGCAGGCACGGGCCTGAGAAGGCGGCCAGGATGGCGTTGGATCGGCGCGGCGCGTCGGGCGCGGCGATGGCGGACGAAGGCGCGGCGGTTGCGGTCATGCGGTCACGGCCCGATCACGGCGCGAGTCGGCCGCAACCGTCACCATGCAGGTTTTCGACGCAGGCGCGAAGACCGCGCGGGAGCTTGCGGCGACTCTCATCCTGGGGCCTGCTGCGGTCATGTGGAAAGCGCCCGCTTCTCTCTTCGCCGCCCTGACCGTCGCCGCCTTAGCCGGGCAGGCGCGCGCCGAGGCGCCCGAACCGATTCCGACGGCGCAAATCTGCGACCGGACGCCTGGCGCATGGGACGACACGGCCGAGGCGAACGCCATATCGCTCTATGCCTTGGAGTGGACGCCGTTCGGGCCTTCGGAACTGGGTTGGGAAGCTTATGTGCCGCTGATGCAGCAAGAGGTCGGCTCGCCCTGCGATCCGACGTCAGCGGGTTTCGCCGAGGCCCTGGCGACGTTTCAGGCGCGCTATGGCCTGGCCGCCAGCGGACGGTTCGACCAAGCGACTTTCAAGGTGTTGCGCGGGCTGTGGCAAGAGCGACGGCCCTTCGTCATGGCGCGGGTGAGGGGCGAATGCCCCGATCCGCCGCCCGTCGGCGACCTGGCGTATCTGACCACAGGCGAAGAACACGCCGAACGCCTGACGCGGCTGCTGCGCCGCGACGTACTGGACGCCTATCGCGCCATGGCGGCGGCGGCGCGCGCCGAGGTTCCCGAGATCGCTGCAGAACCGGAGCTGTTGCGCGTCTTCTCCTCCTTCCGCGATCCTGAGGCTGATGCAGCGCGATGCGCCCGCGACGGCAATTGTGACGGCCTGCGTCGCGCCGCCTGCTCGCCGCACCGCACCGGCACGGCCGTCGACCTATATGTCGGCCACCTGCAAGGCATGGGGGTCGATTCCACCGACGTTCACAGCCGTCGCCACATGAGCCAGACCCCGACCTATCGCTGGCTGGTCAAGAACGCCGGGCGGTTCGGCTTCGTGCCCTACGTCTATGAGCCCTGGCATTGGGAGTGGGTCGGTCGATGATCCGCCTCCTGGCGCATGGCGAAGCGGCGCTGGCGCGCGAGGTGTTCGGGCGCGATCTGCGGCTGGACGACATCCGCTTCCTGGGCTCGCCCTGGCCGTTCGACCGGGCGTTCGTACCGGGACGCTGGTTCGGGCGCGACTGGATCGTCTGGCCCAAGGCGACCCTGGCGTCGGATTTGTCGCAGGCGCCGCTGCGGACCCAGGCGGTCTTCATTCACGAACTGGTTCACGTCTGGCAGGCCCAGAACGGCGTCAACCTGCTGACCGGAAAGCTGAAGGCGGGCGACGGGCCGGGCGCCTACGCCTATCCGGTGGATGAACGCTGCGAGTGGATCGGCCTGAACATCGAACAGCAGGCCATGGTGGTTGAGCATCGCTTTCTGCAGTCGAGGGGCGCGCGGGTTCCGGCCGATCCGGCCTTCTATCAGCGCATCTGTCCGATCGGCATGGCGGATTTTTGAAACGAGGCTCTTGTAGAGCTGCATGAGAACCTTAAATCAGATACTGATGCAGTTGCTATATGAGCGTCATATTTCACTCTCCCTGGACCCGTAACGCCCAAGAAGCTGCACGGTTAATATCATGCGCCAGCCAGCACTCTTTTTTGGTCACGGCTCCCCCATGAACGCCTTGGGCGGTCCCTTCGCGGACGCCTGGCGCGCGCTGGGAGAGGAGATCGGCAAGCCGAAAGGCGTCGTCATGGTCTCGGCTCACTGGGAGACGCGCGGGTTGGGCGTGACGGCGCAGGCACGACCAGAAACCATCCATGATTTCGGGGGCTTTCCGCCTGAACTTCACGCCATGCAGTATCCTGCGCCCGGCTCGCCCGCTCTTGCGGACCGGGTAGCGGAGCTGAGCGGCGCGGTTCAGACGACGCAGTGGGGACTGGATCACGGAACCTGGTCCGTGCTGGCTCATGTCTGGCCGGACGCTGACGTGCCCGTGGTGCAGTTGTCGCTGGATCGCACCATCGACGCCCGCGCGCATTATGAACTGGCCAAGCGCCTGCGTCCCTTGCGAGAGGAGGGCGTGATCGTCGCCGGTTCGGGCGACTTCGTGCACAATCTGCGGACGTGGAAACGGGCGGGCGGCGAACCCTATGACTGGGCCGTCGACTTCAACGAGGCGGTCAAGCGCGCCTTCACGGCGGGCGACCATGACGCCCTGATCGACTGGGTGCATCTGGCCGAGCAGGCGCAGCTCAGCGTGCCGACGGACGAGCATTATCTGCCGCTGCTCTATGTGGCCGCCCAGCAGGCGCCGGGCGAACCCTTGAGCTTCTTCAACGACGTGATCGAGGGCGGCTCGATCTCGATGACGGGCGTCCGGATCGGCTGACCGGACGCCGCGCCACCTATCTTAACGGCGGCCGCCGCGCAGGGCGTTGTCCAGCGACCACGGCCCCGGTCCGGCGAAGACCAGATACAGGAAGACGAAGCAGTAGAGGGCCGCCAACTCCCCGCCGTTGTTGATGGGGTAGGGGCTCTGCGGCGCGTGGACCATCCAATAGGCCGCGGCGGTGAAGCCCGACAGGATGAAGGCGGTCGGGCGGCTGAACAGGCCCAGCACCAGCAGGACGCCGCCGACCAGTTCGATCGGCCCGGACCAGCCCGCCAGCGTCGACAGGTCGACCACGCCGCCGCGCCCGCCTGGCGGGAAGCCCAGGATCTTCTGCGCGCCGTGCTGGAGCAGCAGCAGGCCGGAGACAATTCTCAGAATGCTGAGAAAATGCGGCTCCCAATTGGCCTGGGATGTCGAACGTCGGGCCATGAAGTCTCCTCGGCCGTAGCGCCCCGCAAGCGGGACCGGACAGCCGAGGTTATGACACTGGCGCCGAACGGCAAGCGCCTTGTCACGCGCGCTTCAGTTCATCCTCAACCATCTTCTGGATGGTCACATAATCGGTCTTGCCGGTGCCCAGGACCGGGATGGTGTCGACCTTGATGATCTTCTTCGGCACGGCCAGCTCGGGCGCGCCGTTGTCGCGGGCCCATTCCGTCAGACGGGCGCTTTCGGCGCCTGCGACGTCTGTAACCAACACCAGGCGTTCGCCCTTCTTGCTGTCGGGCACGGCGACCACGGCGTGGTGGCCGGTCGGCCAGACGCCGCCGGCCATGCCCTCGACTGCTGTCAGGGACACCATCTCGCCGCCGATCTTGGCGAAGCGTTTCACCCGACCCAAGATGGTGATGTAGCCCTCGGCGTCGATGTCGACGATGTCGCCGGTGTCGTGCCAGCCGTCGGCCAGCGGCTCCAGATTGTCGGGGTCGTTCGGCGAGATGTAGCCTTCCATCACGTTCGGCCCGCGCAGGTAAAGGCGACCGCCGACCTCGATGCCCTCCACCGGTTCGATCCGGTATTCCATGCCCGGCAGAATCTGGCCCACCGTGCCCGGCCGATTGCGGTCAGGATGGTTCACCGCCACCACAGGCGCCGCCTCGGTGGCGCCGTAACCTTCCAGCAGTTCGACGCCGCCGAACTTGGTGTTGAACATCTGGCGCGTTTCGTCGCGGACCTTTTCCGCACCCGCCACGGCGAACTGCAGGGTGGCGAAGTCGCCGGGTTCAGCCACGCGGGCGTATTGGTTCAGGAAGGTGTCGGTCGCGAACAGGATCGACGCCTTCACCTGGGGCAGCAGGTCGGTGATCTGCTTGGCGTGCAGCGGCGAGGGATATTCAAACGCCTTCAGCCCCTGCAGCAGCGGCAGGATGACCCCGCCCGTCAGGCCGAAACAGTGGAAGGTCGGCAGCGGGTTGAACATGACCCAGTCAGGGTCCAGCTCGATGTGGGCGGCCACCTGGCGGGCATTGGCGACCAGGTTCTTCTGGCTCAGCACCACGCCCTTGGGCGCGCCGAAGCTGCCTGAGGTGAACAGGACCACGCCCGCCGAATCCGGGTCGGTCTTCACGCGGAACCGCTTGGGCGCCATGCCGGCGCTGAGGCCGAACAACTTGTCGGCCAGGCCGATGGTCTTGCGGATGTCGTCCAGCCAGACGATCTCGGAAACCTCGCCCAGGGCCTCCATCAGGTCGTCCAGCTTGGCCTGGGTGACGAAGCGCTTGGCCGACAGGATCTTCTTCACGCCCGCCGTTTTCAGCGCCGCCGTCAGATTGGCCTCGCCCGAGGTGAAGTTCAGCATGACCGGCACGCGCCCGAAGGCGTGCAGGGCGAAAAAGGTCACGACCACGCCCGCGCTGGACGGCAGCAGCACGCCGACGCGTTCGCCCGGCTGAGTCAGTTTGGCGATCTTGCGGCCCAGCACGAAGGCGGCGCGGATCAGGCCGGTATAGGTCAGGGGGTGGCGATCCTGGTCCTCCAGAATCTCCTTGTCGCCGTAGCGGGCGCGCGCATCGACCAGCGCGTCGAACAGAGTCTCGTCGTAGACCTTTTGGTCCAGGGCTGCCCGCAGCAAGCACGTCCTCCTTCGGAGAGCTCTGAGGGGGCTCTCTCGGTTACAAGAGGCCGGAACCTAGTGACGTAAGGTCGCCTTGAAAAGATGCGTAACGTCGCGTGATGGCGTTCTGTTCTCGGACTGAAACCGTCTGTGCCTTGCCTTTGTACATCGGAAGGCCGACATAGCCTCAAGAATTGGGCCGCCTTCATAAACAGGAGCCAGACCGCCGGCGATGGTCACGCTGATCGACACCCTGCAGAAGAAGCCGTCCGAGCTTCGTCACCCGGAAAAGCAGAACCGCCCGGAATCGGCGGTGCTGAAGAAGCCTGACTGGCTGCGCGTGAAGGCGCCCGGCTCGGGCCAGTACAACGCGACCAAGGACATCGTGCGCTCCAAGGGGCTGCACACCGTCTGTGAAGAGGCCGCCTGCCCGAACATCGGCGAGTGCTGGAGCCAGAAGCACGCCACCCTGATGATCATGGGCGACACCTGCACGCGGGCCTGCGCCTTCTGCAACGTGAAGACCGGCTTGCCGCAGCCGCTGGACCCGGAAGAGCCGGCCAAGGTCGGTCTGGCCGTGGCCCAGATGGAGCTGAACCACGTCGTCATCACCTCGGTGGACCGCGACGATGTGTCCGACGGCGGCGCCGCCCACTTCGCCGAAGTGGTGCGCCAGATCCGTATTCAGGCGCCCAAGACCACGATCGAAATCCTGACGCCCGACTTCCTGCGCAAGGACGGCGCGGCCGAGGTGATGATCGACGCGACGCCCGACGTCTTCAATCACAACCTCGAGACGGTTCCGCGCCTCTATCTGAAGATCCGCCCCGGCGCCCGCTATTTCCACTCCCTGCGCCTGCTGCAGATGGTCAAGGAGCGCGACCCCAACCAGTTCACCAAGTCCGGCATCATGGTCGGCCTGGGCGAGACCAAGGAAGAGGTCATGCAGGTGATGGACGACATGCGCTCCGCCGGCGTCGACTTCATCACCATCGGCCAGTACCTGCAGCCGACGCGCAAGCACGCGGCCATCGACCGCTTCGTCACGCCCGAAGAGTTCAAGGCCTATGAGGCGATCGCGCGGGCCAAGGGCTTCCTGATGGTGTCGTCCTCGCCGTTGACGCGCTCGTCGCACCACGCGGGCGACGACTTCGCCCGGCTGCGGGCGGCGCGCGAGGCCCAGTTGTCGTCCCGGAACGGCCGCTGATCCTTTGGCCGTCCATCGCGTAACGCGCATCCTGCCCTATGCGCCGAAACAACTCGCTGCGCTGGTGGCGGACGTGCGCGCCTATCCCGACTTCGTGCCGTGGATCACGTCCATGCGCGTCTGGAACGTGCGGGACGAGGCCCCGGGCGTTCACTTGCTGGACGCCGAGGCGGGGGTCGGCTTCGCCTTCCTGACCGAGAAGTTCTCGACATGGGTGCGTCACGACGTTCATGCGCCCAAGGTCGAGGTCGGCCTGATCCGCGGTCCGTTCAAGCATCTGAAGAACCGCTGGGAGTTCCATCCGCACCCGCAGGGAACGCGCCTGGAATTCTCCATCGACTTCGCCTTCAAGTCGCGCATGCTGGACATGATGCTTCAGGCGAACTTCGACCGGGCGGTCGACAAGCTGATCCAGTGTTTCGAGAGCCGAGCCAAGGCTCTCTACGGTAAGAGGTAGGACCATGGGCGCGCCTTTCGACTTCGATGCGACGGTCGTGGGCGCGGGGGCTGTGGGGCTGGCTTGCGGCCGGGCGCTGTCGCGACGCGGCCTGACGGTGCTGGTGCTGGAGAAGGAGCCGCACATCGGCCAGGGGGTCTCCTCGCGCAATTCCGAGGTGATCCACGGCGGGCTCTACTATCCGACCGGCTCCCTGAAGGCGAAGCTCTGCGTCGGGGGAAGGCGCGCCCTCTATGACTTCCTGGAAAGCCGCAAGGTCGATCATTGGAAATGCGGCAAGCTGGTCGTGGCGACCGAGGAAGCCGAGGTCGAACGCATCGAGGCCATCTTCCAGCAGGCGACGACCAACGGCGTCGAGCGCCTCGAGCACCTGACCGGCGCCCAGGCGCGGACGCTGGAGCCGGAGTTGAACGCTCACGCCGCCATTCTGTCGCCCGAGAGCGGGGTGTTCGACAGTCACGGCTATATGCTGGCCCTGCAGGGCGAGATCGAGGATGCGGGCGGCGCGGTCGTCATCTCGGCGCCGTTCGAAGGGGCCGAAAGCCTGCCGGGCGGAGGATTCTCCATCCGCGTGGGCGGGGAGGGTGCAATGACCGTGACCAGCCGCCTTCTGGTCACGGCGCCTGGCCTGTCGGCTCAGGAGGTCGCCGCGCGAATCGAGGGCTATCCGACGACGGATATTCCAGCGCGCCATCTGGGCAAGGGAATCTACTTCCGCCTGACGGGCGCGGCGCCGTTCAACCGTCTGATCTATCCGCCGCCGATTCCCGGCGCGCTGGGCACCCATTACCGCAAGGATCTGGGCGGGCAGGGCGTGTTCGGCCCCGATCTGGCCTATGTCGAGACCGAGGACTATTCTGTCGATCCAGCCAAGGTGGAAGAGTTCGCCCGCTATATCCGCCGTTTCTGGCCTGGCGTGGCGGTCGAGCGGCTGAGCCCTGACTACGCGGGCATCCGGCCCAAGCTGCACGGGCCGGGCGAGCCGCAGCCGGACTTCCAGCTTCATGGCGTGGCGAATCACGGAATGGAGGGACTGATGGCGCTGTTCGGCATCGAAAGTCCCGGCCTAACGAGTTCGCTGGCTATCGGCGAGGCCGTGGCGCAAAGCCTGACGGTCGGGGTTTGACGCCTGTTCCGTCAGTCTGCGTTGAGACCCTTGAAATCGGTTGCGTCTTCATGCATAAGCCCGCCCTCGCGTGGCGGCTCTTATCGGGGGGCCGCCGCTGTTGTTTTCGCGTCTTCACCGGCGCACCGACTTAGAGATTGAGACGGACATGGCCGTTCCGAAGCGCAAAGTATCCCCCTCGCGTCGCAACATGCGTCGTGCTCATGACGCCCTGGGCGCCAACACCTATGTCGAAGACAAGGACACCGGCGAACTGCGTCGTCCGCACCATATCGACCTGAAGACCGGCATGTACAAAGGCCGTCAGGTTCTGACCCAGCAGGAAGACTAAGTCTTCCTCTGGCGATCCGGCTTCGGTCGGGCGCAAAAATTCAGCGGCGCGCGAGTTTCTCGCGCGCCGTTTTCGCATATGCCGCCCCAGCTTCGCCTGTGGCGATTCTAGTGGGTCTGGTCTAAACCGACCCCACCTTTTCCAACTCAGTCAGAGCGCAGAGTTTCATGACCGATATCGTCGACATCGTCGCCCGCCAGATTCTCGACAGCCGGGGCAATCCGACGGTCGAAGTGGACGTGATCCTGGAAGACGGCAGCTTCGGCCGCGCGGCGGTGCCGTCGGGCGCCTCGACCGGCGCGCACGAAGCCGTCGAACTGCGTGACGGCGACAAGGACATGTGGGGCGGCAAGGGCGTCGAGAAGGCAGTCGACGCCGTCAACGGCGAAATCTTCGACGCCCTGTCCGGCATGGACGCCGAGGATCAGCGCCGCATCGACGAGGCCCTGATCGAACTGGACGGCACCGAGAACAAGTCGCGCCTGGGCGCCAACGCCATGCTGGGCGTCTCGCTGGCCGTGGCCAAGGCCAGCGCCATCTCGGCCGGTCTGCCGCTACACCGCTACATTGGCGGCGTCTCGGCCCGCATTCTGCCCACGCCGATGATGAACATCATCAACGGCGGCGCCCACGCCGACAACCCGATCGACATCCAGGAATTCATGATCATGCCGACGGGCGCCGAGAACTTCTCGGAAGCCCTGCGCATGGGCGCCGAGATCTTCCACGCCCTGAAGAAGGCGTTGAAGGACGCCGGTCACAACACCAACGTCGGCGACGAGGGCGGCTTCGCCCCGAATCTGGCCTCGGCTGACGAAGCCCTGACCTTCATCACCAAGGCGGGCCAGGCGGCCGGCTATCTGGCGGGCGAGGACTTCCACCTGGCGCTGGACGTCGCCTCGACCGAATTCTTCAAGAACGGCAAATATGAGCTGACCGGCGAGGGCAAGTCCTTCGACGCCGAGGGCATGGTCAACTACCTGGCCGATCTGGTCGAACGCTTCCCGATCGTCTCGATCGAGGACGGCTGCGCAGAGGACGACTTCGACGGCTGGAAGCTGCTGACGGACCGTCTGGGCGATCGCGTGCAACTGGTCGGCGACGACCTGTTCGTGACCAACCCGCGCCGTCTGGCCGCAGGCATCGGCGAAGGTCTGGCCAACTCCATTCTGATCAAGGTCAACCAGATCGGCACCCTGTCCGAGACCCTGGACGCCGTCGATATGGCGCACCGCGCGGGCTACACCGCCGTGATGTCGCACCGTTCGGGCGAGACCGAAGATTCGACCATCGCCGACCTGGCCGTGGCGACCAACTGCGGTCAAATCAAGACCGGCTCGCTGGCTCGTTCGGACCGCACGGCCAAGTACAACCAGCTGCTGCGCATCGAAGAGATGCTGGGCGATCAGGCCGCCTATTTCGGCGACGGCATGCTGCTGAAATAAGCCGCATCACGAAGATGTGCTGGACGCCGCCTCCGAACCTCGGGGGCGGCGTTCGCAATTACGGCCAAGCTACGGTTCGTTAGGCATTTTCGGTCACTGATAGGTCACCGTGTTTATGCGCGCTCAGAAGGAGCGTCCGCCGTGCCCGAGCAGATGAAGCCCTATTTGCCGACCGTCCTGCTGTTGCTGCTGATCGCCTATCTGGGCGTACAGGCCCTGACGGGTGAACGCGGCCTGCTAAGCGGCGGTGAACGCGACGCTTTGCTGGCGCAGCGCCAGACCCAGCTGATGCGCCTGGCCGAGCAGCGTCAGGATCTGGAAGTCCGCGTTCGCTATCTGCGCACCGAGAGCCTGTCGAAGGATCTGCTGGAAGAACGGGCGAGGGCGGTGATCGGCTTCGCCGACCCGCGTGACTATGTGGTCCGCCTGAACGGCCCGGCCGGCCACAACCCTGACGCGACGCGCGCCTCCTGAACTATTGTTACAGCCCGGTCGGCTGCTTTGCGTTTCGGGAACGAAGGCTGCTAAAGCCCCTTTCCGTAACGATAAGAGTCCCTGATACAGGGGTGTAAGCCGGGAGATGCCGGATGGCGAAAGCCGCCGCTCAGAAAAACTCGCCCAGCGCGGGCGACAAGATTCCGAACACGCCTCAGGCTTCCAAGGAAGACCTGCTGCGTTTCTATCGCGAGATGGTCCTCATCCGCCGCTTTGAAGAGCGTGCGGGCCAGCTGTACGGCATGGGCCTGATCGGGGGCTTCTGCCACCTGTACATCGGTCAGGAAGCCGTGGCCGTCGGCGTTCAGGAGAGCGTCAAGCAGGGCTACGACAAGATCATCACGGGCTATCGCGATCACGGCCATATGCTGGTCGCGGGCATGGACCCGAAGGAAGTCATGGCCGAGCTGACGGGCCGCATCGGCGGATCGTCCAAGGGCAAGGGCGGGTCGATGCACATGTTCGACGTGCCAACCGGCTTCTACGGCGGTCACGGCATCGTCGGCGCCCAGGTGGCGCTGGGCACGGGCCTGGCCTTCGCGGGCAAGTACCGTGGCGATGACTCGGTCAGCTTCGTCTATTTCGGCGACGGCGCCTCGAACCAGGGGCAGGTCTACGAGAGCTTCAACATGGCCCAGCTGTGGAAGCTGCCGGCCATCTACATCATCGAGAACAACCAGTACGCCATGGGCACGAGCATCGAACGCTCGTCGTCCACGACCGAACTGTATCAGCGCGGCGCCAGCTTCGGCATCCCGGGCGAACAGGTCGACGGCATGGACGTCCTGGCCGTGCGTGACGCCGCCGCCCGCGCCGTGGCCCGCGCCCGCGCCGGTGAAGGCCCCTATATTCTGGAAGTGAAGACCTACCGTTATCGCGGCCACTCCATGTCCGACCCGGCCAAATACCGGACAAAGGAAGAGGTGGACGAGGTCAAGAAGACCCGCGACCCGATCGACCACCTGAAGATGCTGCTCGCCGCCGCCAAGGCGACCGAGGACGAGTTGAAGGCGATCGACAACGAAGTGAAGGCCATCGTGGCTGAAGCTGTTCAGTTCGCTCAAGAGAGCCCTGAGCCGGATGCGTCCGAGCTCTACACCGACGTCTACGTGGAGGCCTGATACGTGACGGACATTCTGATGCCGGCGCTGTCCCCCACGATGGAAGAGGGCACGCTGACCAAGTGGCACATCAAGACGGGCGACGTCGTGTCGGCCGGCCAGGTGATCGCCGAGATCGAGACCGACAAGGCGACGATGGAAGTCGAAGCCGTCGATGAAGGCGAAGTGCTGGAAATCCTGGTGCCGGAAGGCGCCGAGAACGTGAAGGTCAACACGCCGATCGCCCGTCTGGCGGGCGAAGACGGCGCTGTAGCGCCGGCCGCCAAGGTTGAAGAGGCCCCGAAAGCCGAAGCGAAGACCGAAGGCGCGCCTGCGGATGCTCCGGTGAAGCCCAAGGTCGAACTTCGTGATCCTGAGATTCCGGCCGACGCCAAGCTGGTCAAGACCACCATCCGCGACGCCCTGCGCGACGCCATGGCCGAGGAAATGCGCCGCGACGAGGCTGTCTTCCTGATGGGCGAGGAAGTCGCCCAGTATCAGGGCGCCTATAAGGTCAGCCGCGACCTGCTGCAGGAATTCGGCGACCGTCGCGTGGTCGACACCCCGATCACCGAGCACGGCTTCGCCGGCCTGGGCGTCGGCGCCGCCATGGCGGGCCTGAAACCCATCGTCGAGTTCATGACGTGGAACTTCGGCATGCAGGCCATCGACCACGTGATCAACTCGGCGGCCAAGACCCTGTACATGTCGGGCGGCCAGATTCGTTGCCCGATCGTGTTCCGCGGCCCGAACGGCGCCGCCCGCCCGCGTGGCGGCCCAGCACAGCCAGGACTATTCGGCCTGGTACGCTCAGGTTCCGGGCCTGAAGGTCATCGCCCCCTATGACGCCGCCGATGCGAAGGGCCTGCTGAAGGCCGCCATCCGCGATCCGAACCCGATCGTCTTCCTCGAGCATGAGATGATGTACGGCCTCGAGTTCGACGTGCCGGACGTCGAGGACTATGTGGTGCCGATCGGCAAGGCCAAGGTTCGTCGCGAAGGCACGGACGTCACCATCACGGCGCACAGCCGTATGGTCGGCTTCGCCCTTCAGGCCGCTGAAAAGCTGGCCGAAGAAGGGGTCTCGGTCGAGGTCGTCGACCTGCGCACCCTGCGTCCGCTGGATCACGAAAACCATTGTCGAAAGCGTCAAGAAGACCAACCGTCTGGTCTCGGCCGAAGAGGGCTGGGGTCCGATGGGGCGTCGGCGCCGAAGTGGTGGCGGCGCGTGATCGAACACGCCTTCGACTATCTGGACGCTCCGCCGCTGCGCGTGCACCAGGAAGACGTGCCGTTGCCCTACGCCGCCAATCTGGAAGCCCTATCCCTGCCGGGCGTCGACAAGATCGTCGCCGCCGTGAAGAAGGTGATGGGCATGACCGATATCCTGATGCCCGCCCTGTCTCCGACGATGGAAGAGGGCGTCCTGGCCAAATGGCACGTCAAGGTCGGCGACACCGTCGCGGCGGGCGACGTCATCGCCGAGATCGAGACCGACAAGGCGACGATGGAAGTCGAAGCCGTCGATGAGGGCGAAGTGCTGGAGATTCTGGTGCCGGAAGGCGCCGAGGGCGTGAAGGTCAACACGCCGATCGCCCGCCTGTCCGGCGACGCCGTGGCGCCTGCGCCCAAGAAGACCGAAGCTCCGGTCGAAGCGCCCAAGGCTGAGGCTCCAAAGGCTGAAGCCGCGCCCGCTCCGGCCGCGCCGAAGTCGGACGACGGCGGCCGAATCTTCGCCTCGCCGCTGGCGCGCCGTCTGGCCGCCCAGGCCGGTCTGGATCTGAAGACCGTCAAGGGCACCGGCCCGCACGGCCGCATCGTCAAGCGCGACGTGGAGGCCGCAGGCAAGGGCGGCGCTCAACCGGCCGCCGCCGCGACGGACGGCTGCATCCGCCGCAGAGCCGCGCAAGGCCCTGTCGCTGGCGCAGATGGGCATTCCGGACGGCAGCTACGACCTGATTCCACTGGACGGCATGAAGAAGGCCGTCGCCCGCCGCATGGTTGACAGCGTGCAGAACGTGCCGCACTTCCCGCTGTTCATCGACTGCGAGATCGACCAGCTGATGGCCGTTCGCGCCAAGGTGAACAAGATGCTGGAGCCGCCAGGGCGTCAAGGTCTCGGTGAACGACTTCGTCATCAAGGCCGCCGCCCTGGCGCTGAAGATGGTGCCGGAGGCGAACGCCTCCTACACCCCCGAAGGCATCGCCATGCACCACAACGCCGACGTCTCCATGGCGGTGGCGATCGACGGCGGCCTGATCACCCCGATCATCCGCAAGGCCGAGACCAAGGGCCTGGCCCAGATCGCGACCGAGTCCAAGGATCTGGCCAAACGTGCGCGCGAGCGCAAGTTGAAGCCGGAAGAGTTCCAGGGCGGGCACCTTCTCCGTGTCCAACCTGGGCATGTTCGGCATCAAGCAGTTCACCTCGATCATCAATGAGCCGCAGGGCTGCATCATGAGCGTGGGCGCCGGCGAACAACGCCCGGTCCGTCAAGGACGGCCAGATCGTGCCGGCCACCGTCATGACCGTGACCCTGACCTGCGATCACCGCGTGGTCGACGGCGCGACGGGCGCCCGCTTCCTGCAGGCGTTCAAGCCGCTGATCGAAGATCCCGTGGCGATGCTGGCGTAAGGGAGGAGGGGGGTCATGACCTCGGTCTATGACTTCTCCGCCCGGGCCATCGACGGCGCGGACGTGTCGCTGGACCGCTTTCGCGGTCAGGCGTTGCTGATCGTCAATACGGCGTCCAAGTGCGGCTTCACTGGTCAGTATGACGGGCTGGAGAAGCTGCACCGCGACTTCGCCGATGCGCCCTTCGAGGTTCTGGGCTTCCCCTGTAACCAGTTCGGCCAGCAGGAGCCGGGGAGGGCGTCGGAAATCGCCGCCTTCTGCGCCAGCAGCTTCGACGTGACCTTTCCCTTGTTCGACAAGATCGAGGTCAACGGGCCGAACCGGCACCCGCTCTATGCCTGGTTGACCAAACAGAAGCGCGGCTTCCTGGGCTCCCAGGCCATCAAGTGGAACTTCACCAAGTTCCTGACCGACCGCGAAGGCCGCGTCATCGCGCGCTATTCGCCCCAGACTGAACCCGAGGCCATCAAGGCCGACATCGAAAAGTTGATCTGATCATGGCCCAAGAATTCGATCTCGTCGTCATCGGCTCGGGCCCCGGCGGTTACGTCGCGGCCATCCGCGCCAGCCAACTGGGCCAGAAGGTCGCCATCGTCGAGCGCGAGAACCTGGGCGGCATCTGCTTGAACTGGGGCTGCATCCCGACCAAGGCCCTGCTGAAGTCGGGCGAGAAGTTCGAGAGCCTGTCGCACCTGAAGGACTACGGCCTGTCCGCCTCGGGCGCGTCGTTCGACTTCGACGCCATCATCCAGCGCTCGCGCGGCGTGGCCAAGCAGTTGAATCAGGGCGTCGGCTTCCTGATGAAGAAGAACAAGATCGAGGTCATCGAAGGTTCGGCCAAGCTCGAGAAAGGCGCCGCCGCCCCGAATGTCGTCGTGGCTCTGAAGGCCGGCGGCTCGCGCACGATCGAAGCCAAGTCTGTCATGCTGGCCGTCGGCGCCCGCGCCCGCGCCCTGCCGCAGATCGGGCTTGAGGCTGACGGCGACAAGATCTGGGCCTATCGCGACGCCTTGGCGCCGAAGAAACTGCCCCAAGACCTTCGTGGTCATCGGCTCGGGCGCCATCGGCATCGAGTTCGCCAGCTTCTACCGCGCCCTCGGCGCCGAGGTGACAGTCGTTGAAGCCGTCGACCGCATCATGCCGGTCGAGGACGAAGAGGTCTCCAAGGCCGCCCAGAAGGGCTTCGAAAAGCGCGGCATCAAGTTCAAGCTCGGCGCCAAGGTGACGAAGGTCTCCAAGGATTCCAAGGGCGTGAAGGTCGATCTTGAAGTCAACGGCAAGGCCGAAAGCCTGGAGGCTGAGGTCTGCATCTCGGCCGTCGGCATCACCGCCAACACCGACGGCATCGGTCTGGAGGCGCTGGGCGTCAAACTGGACCGCGGCCACATCAAGACCGACAGCCATTGCCAGACCAATGTGAAGGGCCTGTACGCCATCGGCGACTGCGCGGGCGCGCCCTGGCTGGCGCACAAGGCCTCGCACGAAGGCATCCACGCCGCCGAGCACATCGCCGGTTACAAGACGCCGAACGTCCATTCGCCAATCGCCGGCTGCACCTACGCCCAGCCGCAGGTCGCCTCGGTCGGGGTGACGGAGCAGGGCGCCAAGGCCGAGGGCCGCGAGGTCAAGATCGGCCGTTTCCCCTTCAAGGTGAACGGCAAGGCCATCGCGGCGGGCGAGACCGACGGCTTCGTCAAGGTCATCTTCGACGCTAAGACCGGCGCCCTGATCGGCGCCCACATGATCGGCGCCGACGTCACCGAGATGATCCAGGGCTACGTCACCGCAATCACCATGGAAGCGACCGAGGAAGACATCCACGGCATCGTCTATCCGCACCCGACCATGTCCGAGGCCATGCACGAGGCCGCGCTCGACGCCTATGGCCGCGTGATCCACATCTAGGGCGGTTGTTAGAAAATCTGAACTGTGGCTAAGAGGATCGCTCCTCCCCACGGTTCGGATTTCCTATGATTGTCGCGCCTGACGTCCTCGGCCTGATCGGCAACACGCCCCTGGTGCGCCTCAAGCGCGCCTCTGAGGCGACCGGCTGCGAAATCCTGGGCAAGGCCGAGTTTCTGAACGTCGGCGGCTCGATCAAGGATCGCGCCGCGCTCAGCATCATCCGCGCGGCGCGCGCCTCGGGCGCGTTGAAGCCCGGCGGAACGATCGTCGAGGGCACGGCGGGCAACACCGGCATCGGCCTCGCGCTAGTCGGGGCGGCGTTGGGCCATCCGGTCGTCATCGTCATGCCGCGCACCCAGACGGAAGAGAAGAAGCGCGCCGTTCGCCTGCACGGCGCCCGTCTGATCGAGGTGGATCCTGCGCCCTTCGCCAGCCCGAACCATTTCGTCCATTTCTCGCGTCGTCTGGCCGAGGAACTGAACGACAGCGAGACGAACGGCGCCTTCTACGCCGATCAGTTCGACAATCTGGCCAACCGTCAGACCCACTATGAAGCCACCGGGCCCGAAATCTGGAAGCAGACCGACGGCCGCGTCGACGGCTTCATCTGCGCCGTGGGTTCGGGCGGGACATTGACCGGAACCACGACCTATCTGCGCGAACAGAACCCGGCGCTGAAGATCGGTCTCGCCGATGTGCCGGGCGCCTCGCTCTACAGCTGGTTCACCGAGGGCGCGCTGAAAGGCGAGGGCAGTTCGGTTGCCGAGGGCATCGGCGTCAATCGCATCACCGGCAACCTGAACGGCCTGTCGGTCGATCACGCCTATCGGATCGAGGACGCGGAATTCCTGCCCATCCTGTTCGACCTGGTGCGAGAGGAGGGGCTGTCCCTCGGTCCGTCCAGCGGGGTCAACATCGCCGGCGCCATCCGCATGGCGCGTGATCTTGGGCCCGGCCATACCATCGTGACCGTGCTGTGCGATGCGGGCCAACGCTACGCCAGCAAGATCTACGACCAAGCCTTCCTGAACGCGCGCGGCTTGCCGACGCCTGACTGGATCGGTCGATGACCCGCCGCAAAGAGATCGCCGTCGAAAGTCGGATTCCGCCGCTCAACGCCCTGAAGGCGTTCGAGGCCGCCGCACGTCGCCTGAACATCACACGCGCCGCCGAAGAACTGTCGGTCACGCCAGGCGCCATCAGCCAGCAGATCCGAATCCTAGAGGAACACGCCGGCGCGCCGCTGTTCCACCGCGAAGGCCGTCAGATCGCCCTGACCGAGCTGGGCGCTGAACTCTATCCCTTGCTGCGTGACGGTTTCGACTATCTGAAACGGGCAGGGGATCTGCTGTATCGCCCCGATCGCCGTCACGCTCTGGCGGTCAGCGTGCCGCCGTCCTTCGCCTCAAAATGGCTGGCGCCGCGCATCGCCCGTTTCACAGCCGCGCACCCTGAGATCGAGGTGTGGATGTCCGCCGACATGCGCCTGGCCGACGTCAGCGGCGGCCGGGTCGATGTGGCCGTTCGTTATGGTCGGGGCGACTATTCCGGGGTGCGATCCGAAAAGCTGCTTGACGCCGACGTAACCCCGGTTTGCGCTCCGTCGTTAACCATGGGCGGGAACGCCTTACGCCGTCCGGCGGACTTGGCGCATCATGCCTTGATCCACCTGCGTCCCAGCGAGCTGGAGGAACCGCGTCCTGACTGGGCGGCCTGGTTCAAGGCCCGTGGACTGACGAGCATCGACGCCCAGTCAGGGCCGCGCTTTGATCAGACCGCCTTGGCCATTGAGGCCGCCGCACACGGACAGGGCGTGGCCTTGGCGCCGTTTGCTTTTGTGGCCGGGGATCTGGCGTCCGGTCGCCTGGTGGCGCCTTTCGCCGACGGCGCGCTGAGCACGGCGCTGGCTTATTACGTTCTGATCAAGCGCAGCGGCGCGTCAACGCCCGCCAGAGCCTTCGCCGCCTGGCTCAAGGAAGAGGCGAAAGCCGCCGCAGACGCGAGCGTCGATGATCTGTGAGGCGATGTTCGATTTATCGCCTAAGATATATTATGCGAAAAGTGCTATTGGGCTTTTGATCCATAGCCTGAGCGTTCACGGCGTTGTACGGCTTGGTGCGCTATGAAAAACATCTTCCTCGCGTCCGTGATCACCTCATGCGTCCTTCTTGCCTTGGGTGCGCCGGCTCAAGCCCAGGCCGTGATCGGCTATGGAGCCTTTACGCCTCTGCCTCAGGCTGGCGAACAGCCTGACCTCCAGCGCGACTATCGCGTCATCGTCGACCTGACCCAGGGCGGTCCTGACGACAAGCCGTTGAAAGGACTGGAGCGTGTCGCGCGCCTGACCAACATGCTGGCGGCGAACGGCGTCCCTGCCGAGCAGCGAAAGATCGTTGTTGTGATGCATGGCGGCGCGTCTCTGGCCTCTCTGTCCGATGCAGCGTGGGCGGCGCGCGGCAAGGGCGAGACAAACCCGAACAGCGCCCTTGTTCGCGCCCTGACGGCCGCCGGGGTCCAGGTGCGACTTTGCGGTCAGTCCATGGTCGCCAACGGCCTAACGGAAGCCGATCTGGAGCCGGGCGTGCAGGTCGATCTCGCAGCGTTGATGACGGTCATCCACCATCAGCAGGCGGGCTACGCCCTGATCATGAACTGATCGGACGCCCTTCTGAGAAAAGCGTTTAGAGCTCGAAAGCGCCTCGCCAACCATCAAACGCTACTTCAACGTTCGAAGGCAAAGAGCGTGACAAGGTACTGTAATCCAAATCTATATGAAGGTTCGTCAGCACGGCTTTGGAAACCTCTGAGCGCGCGATCCACTCCAAGGCTAGATCGACGTGAGCATGGGTTGGATGCGGCGTGTAGCGCAGCGCGTCGATGATCCACAGCTGAGCGCCGCTCACGGCTTCCAGAGCCGCGTCGTCCAGGTCTGAGACGTCGCTTGAATAGGCGACGGATCCCAAGCGGTATCCGACCGAGCGGATCGGTCCATGCATTTGGTCGAAAGTCATGACGGGGATCGGGCCGCCGGGCCCCTTCACTTCCCATGACTGGCCGTGCGGCGGGAGGCGATGAGCCTCGACGATAGCCGGGTAGCCGTGGTGGCTCTCAAAGATGTAGTCGAAGCGCCGCGTCAGGGCGTGGTGAGTGGCCGCATCCATCCAGGCGGGAATGCGTCGACGCGCGTGGGCGGCGAAGACGCGAAGGTCGTCGATGCCATGTGTCTGATCCGCATGGTCATGGGTGTAGAGAACCGCGTCGACATGGCGGACCTCGGCGGCCAGCATCTGCTGACGGAAGTCGGGCGAGGTGTCGATCACCACGCTGGTCACGCCACCCGGGCCGTGTCGGCGCGCCAACATGGAGCAACGGGTGCGCCGATTGCGTGGTTCGGACGGGTCGCAGTCGCCCCAGTCGCCGTCGCCGCGAGGCACGCCGCCAGACGAGCCGCAGCCGAGAATGACGATTTCCAACTCGCCCTGCCCGCTCATTCGGCGGGCCTGGGAATGCGATCGAACAGGTTGAAGAAGGCGTCAGTCGTCAGCTCATCGGCTTGTTCAGGCGTCCAACCGCGTATCTCGGCCAGTCTTTCCAGCACCAGACCGACATAGGCGGGTTCATTCCGGCTGCCGCGATGTGGGATGGGCGCCAGATAGGGGCAGTCGGTTTCAACGATGATGCGATCTTCAGGCATCCGACGGATGACCTCCCTCACCTCCTCGGCCGCCTTGAAGGTGGCGATGCCTGAAACCGAGAACCAGGCGCCGAGTTCCATCGTAGTTTCAGCTAGTTCCAGGCCGCTAGTATAGCAGTGCATCAGGAACTTGAACGGCGCGCGGCGGTGTTCTTCGCGCAGGATGTCGGCCATGACCTCATCGGCTTCGCGCGTGTGGATCACCAGAGGCAGGCCCGTGCGGCGCGCCGCCTCGATGTGCTGGCGGAAGACCGTCGCCTGAACATCGCGCGGGCTGAGGTCATAGTGGAAGTCCAGGCCGCATTCGCCGATGCCGATGACGCGCGGGCGATCCGCCAGTTCAACCAAACGGTCCACGGTCAGGTCGGCATAGTCCTTGGCCTCGTGCGGATGGACGCCGACCGTGCACCAGATGTCGGCGTTGTTCATCGCCAGGGCGTGCGTCGCCTCGAAGGTCGACAGCTTGTCGGAAATCTCGACCATCAGCCGCACGCCCGCCTGGCGCGCACGGTCGATCACCGCCTCGCGATCCTCGTCGAACTGGGGGGCGTGCAGGTTGACGTGACTGTCGATGAGCATATCAGGCGGCGGCTTTCGTGCGGGCGATGTCGGCCAAGGCTCCGGCCAGGACGTCTCCCTTATCAAGATTCAGCCCGATGGCGCGATCGGGCAGGTCGGACAGCCGCCCCCAAAGCTCGGCCCAGCGTGCGCCTTCGCGGCCGCCAGACTCGACGGCCCGGCGTTTCACCGCTGCGATCAGGCGATCCATCAGGGCCTCGAACCGCGCCTGCCCTTCCGGGCCGCGGAAGCCGTCGGCGATGGCCAGTTGTTCCGCGCGATCAATCTCTGGTCCATCAACCCAGGCGCGAGCGAGACGGTCGACCTCGGTCATGGCGCCCGACGCCAGATCCAGAGCTGCGCCGGGCGAGCCCCCAGCCATGGCTGCTGCGGCCAAGGCTTCATCTTCGGACACGCCGGTGCGTTGACGCACCAGATCGGCCAGACGGACCTCAGGCCAAACCGGGAAGGTCAGCCGCCGACAGCGAGAGCGGATGGTGGCCAACAAACGGCCCGGCGCATGGGTGACCAGGAAGAGCACGCCGCTTTCAGGCGGTTCCTCAAGAATTTTAAGTAAGGCGTTGGCGGCGTTTATATTCAGATCGTCCGCCGCATCGATGATGGCGACGCGGTGCCGGGCTTGAGACGGGCTCTTGGCGAAGAATTCCGGCAGGTCGCGGGCCTGATCGACGGAGATGGCGCGCTTCAGCTTGCCGCCCTCGACTGCGCGCTCCAGCACCAGAAGGTCCGGGTGGGCCTGGGCGGACACCAGGCGGCTGATAGGGTCATGCGGCGCGGCGCCCAGCGGCCCGCGCGACGGGTCCGGCGCGGCGCCCAGTAGTCGACGAGCAGCGCGATAGGCGAAGCTGGCCTTGCCTGATCCCTCGACCCCGCACAACAGCCAGGCGTGGTGCAGCCGTCCTCGATTCAGCGCGTCCAGAAAGGCTTCCTCGGCCTGGATGTCGGCGATCAGGTCGAAGCGGTCGCGCGGATGCTCGCTCAAAGCAGCCGCTCCTCCACCACGGCCCACAGCCGGGCTGAGACGTCGTCGACCTCGCCCGTTGCATCAAGGACGACGCAACGCTCGGGGTGTCGCTCGGCCACCTGAAGGAAGCCGTCGCGCAGTTTCTGATGGAAGGCCAGGCCCTTGGATTCGAACCGGGTCTCGAACAGGCCGCGCCCGAAAGCCCGATCCAATCCGACCTCGACCGGCAGGTCGAACACCAGGGTCAGGTCCGGCTGGTCGCCGTTGACCACGGCGTCGTCCAGCGCTTCGATCAGGCTTTCCGGCGTCCCCCCGCCAGCGCCTTGGTAGACGCGGCTGGAATCCGCGAAACGGTCACAGACCACCCAGCGCCCGGCCTCAAGCGCGGGCAGAATAGTCCGCTCCAGATGGTCCGACCGCGCCGCATACATCAGCAGGGTCTCGGTGCGCGCCGACCAGCGATCCGCCTCGCCCGACACGGCGATGTTGCGGATCTCCTCAGCCCCCGGCGATCCGCCGGGTTCGCGCGTCTGGAGCACGTCGAGGCCGCGCGCGCGCAAGCGTTCAACCAGCAGGCGCGCCTGGGTCGTCTTGCCGGCGCCCTCGCCGCCTTCGAAAGTGATGAATCTGCCTCGCTGCACCCGCGCACAATGGCGAGCGAGGCGCGGGAAGCAAGCCCGTTCAGCCGCCTATCAACAAGGCATCGTCAAAGCCGCGCGCCATAACGGCCTGACGAGCGCGTTCGGCAGCCCCAGCATTGGGCCACGGACCGACCACGACACGGAACAACGGCCGTCCGTTCCTGTCGATGTTCTGCACCACGGCCTTGTCGCCGAGGCGTCGTGCGACCTGGTCTGCGCCGCGTCGATCAGAATAGGCGCCGGCCTGCACCCAATAGGCGTTCGAGGCCGCCGGTTGCGCTGCTGTGTAGACGGGCTGCGGGGCGGGCTGGGACGGGACCGCTGTGTTCTCGTAGTAGGGGCGCGGCCCCTGGGACTGCGTCTGAACCTGAGTTGCTTGGGGCTGGCGCGCGCTGTCGGCTTCTGCTCGGCGGAGGGCCGTTCCCCCGCCCTGTCGCGGCGCAGGGCCGACATAACGGACGCGCACGTCTCCCACGCCTTGCTGCAGGAGGCCTAGCTCCTCGGCAGCTCCGCGCGACAGATCGATGATGCGTCCGTCGACAAACGGCCCTCGGTCATTGACGCGCAGTATGACCCGGCGCCCATTGGCGCGGTTCGTCACCTCGACCAGGCTGGGCAAGGGCAAGGTCTTATGAGCGGCGGTCAGGCCGTTCATGTCGAACCGTTCGCCGGTCGAGGTTGAACGCCCGTGATGATAACTGCCGTACCAGGACGCCTGCCCTACCTCGTCATAGTTGGGCTGCTCCTTCGGATGGTACCAGCGACCGCGGATCTGATAGGGGCGCATGGTGCCCGAAACGATCGGAGCCGGATCGGTCACGACGGGCGCGCCGATCGGCGCATCGCCCTTACCGCCCAAGCTGGCGCATGCCGCCAGGGTCGAGAAGGCGGCGGCGATCATCGCGCCCTTCAGCAGTCTCGCCCACATGTTGCTTTTACTCCGGTCGTCTATCGATTTGGCCGAAATTAACGGCGGAGGTTTCCGGTTTGGTTAACGTCCCGTTTGCGCGTATGGCCTTGCGGCAAAGCCCCTCCCCGGCTGAACGTCAGAACCGAGCGCCTTGCCCCCCTCCCTGTACAAGACCCGCACTGGGGTCTTCCTTCTCGCCACCCTATGCTGTGCGCTGTGGGGGCAGCGCCTTTCCGGCCGTAAAAAGCGGCTACGCTCTGCTGAAGGTCGCGCCGACCGATATCGCCAGCCAGCTGCTGTTTGCAGGGTGGCGCTTCGCCTTGGCGGGGGCGATCCTGCTGATCGTCGCCATGGCGATGAAGAAGCCTGTTCTGGCGATGAGCCGTCGTCAGGCAGGACAGGTCGCCCTGCTTGGGCTGACCCAGACGGCCATCCAATACGTCTTCTTCTATATCGGCCTGGCCCATGCATCAGGCGTCAAATCCTCGATCATGAACGCGACCAGCGTCTTCTTCAGCGTTGTTTTGGCTCACTTCATCTATGCGGACGACCGTCTGAGCGGCCGCAAGGCGCTGGGCTGCCTGATCGGCTTCATGGGCGTGGTCGTGGTCAACCTGGGCGGCGGCGCGCTCGGCTTCGACTTCACTCTGCTGGGCGAAGGCTTCATCGTGATCGCGGCTTTCATCCTGGCGGCGGCCTCCATCTACGGCAAGCGGCTGTCACGCAGCCTCGACCCCATGGTGATGACCGGCTGGCAGTTGTTTGTCGGCGGCTTGATGCTGACGGCTGCAGGCATGGCGATGGGGGGAGAGCTACAGGGTTTCGACCTGACGTCGAGCGCGCTGCTGCTCTATCTGGCTCTGCTCTCCTCAGTGGCCTTTGCAGTGTGGAGCCTGTTGTTGAAGCACAACCCCGTGGAATGATCGCGGCGTTCAACTTCCTGATCCCGGTCTTCGGCGTGTCGCTGTCGGCGCTTTTCCTGGAAGAATCCGTGTTGCGCTGGAGCTATCTGATCGCACTGGTTCTGGTCTGCGCCGGCATCTGGCTGGTCACGCGATCAGGCGCAGTATCGAAGGCCGGCCGCGCCTGACGCTTTCCGCTTGGGTCAAGCCCGCCTTGCCGCTATGCACAGGCGAACGCGAGCCGACTCGCGTGGGACAGGTGGCCGAGTGGTTTAAGGCAGCGGTCTTGAAAACCGCCGTAGGTGGAAGCCTACCGTGGGTTCGAATCCCACCCTGTCCGCCACCGGCCTTGATTTCATTGAACTTTTCCCCACTCGGGGGCCTCACCCATCAAACCACCCATCAAAAACTCTATGCCTGAATCCCACCTTTTCACGGCTGTTCAGGTGGCGCCATGGTGTTTCAAAGACCTTGAGGCCGCGCCGCTCTCCGCTTGATCATGCCAGATGGCTTCGCCCCCACGCCTTCGCCTCGACGAAGCCAGGTCATATAGAGATTGAACAGAATCCCCCCCTTGGCGACGCCCACGCGACGCGCGCGCCGGCCCTTGCCGCGATAGACTTCGAAACCTGCTAGTCGCCCGGTCCGCTTCGCCATCATCCGTCTCCGACTCATTCTCGCACGAGCTTCACCCATTCTCGGGCTTCCCTGAACCCACGACCGCGCGGGCCCCATCCCGTCACTCGGACGATCTTTGTCCGTCGCCCGCCACCTAGGTCGGCAAAGCGCCGATACCGTTGAAAAAGTCCGGCGACCGCTGAAACGGCGCAAACCACGGGCGGGTCCCGAAATTCCGCCCCAATGAAATCAATCGCTTAGTTTTCCGCGACGGCTCCAGATCGAGCCGAAAAGGCCGATCACGGCCGGCTCGCGGACTTTTTCAACAGTATCCGCCAGTAGCGGACATTGGCTGAACGCCTGGAGGCGGACCGTCGCTTCGAGCGAGATAGACCCTCACCGTAGGATCCTCTCCTCTGCCCGTGTCAGTCTGGCGAACCTCTTCCCGCCCCAACCTCTTAGACACGCCGCGCACTTGGGCTTGGGCGTCGCCGTTTCGGCAGTCCGCTCGGGTTGGACCAGAAGGTGAAGACCGCCAGCGATCCCAGCAGGGTCAGCGCCAACCCGGAGGCGGCGACCACAAGTCGATAGGCCAGCCCCCCGACCTTGGCGGCGTGGATCGGGTACTGGGCGTTAATGACCCGCAGCCCAAGAGGCAGCCCCATGGCGTCGCGTGTTCCGACAATCCGTCCATCGGCGGGATCGAACCAGACCTGGGTCCGGCCGTTGGGCAGCCATTCCGCCGTCCGCCGCATCCGCAGGCCAATCAGACCGCCCTGTTTGGTTGGCAGGGAGACGATGCGCGCCTCGGCGTCAGGGAAGCGGGCCTGGGCCGCCGTCATCATAGCCGGCCAGTCCAGATCGGCGGACAACACCCCCCCTTCATGTTCCGGCTGGGCCGTGACCGCCTTCAGGTCGGCGCCCGGCGACAAGGCCTGGGCCAATCCGTCATACAGGGGCGATAGGGCCACGATCGCCCCGGTCGTCAGGACGACGGCCAGGACCGGCGCGCTCCACACGCCCATGTCGCGATGATGCTTGACGATCCCTGGGCGCTTCCACGCCCTCGGCATGACCGCAAAGACGAAGGTGCGCCGCGTGGGCCACCACAGGATCACCCCGGTGACGACAAAGCCCAGACCCGCCAGGCCCGCGATCCCGGCGATGGTTTTTCCCGTGTCGCCGATCAGCAGATAGTGGTGCAGGTCGAACAGCCACAGCTCCGGCCGCGCCCACAGGCTTTCCCAGCGCGCTACGACCGCGCCCGACTGGGCGGCGTAGGCGCCGCGCGTCTTGTCCTCATAGTTCAGTCGGAGGACGCCCAGACTATCAGAGGCCAGGATGACCGAACGCGGACGGTCCGGCGCCGCGAACGCCTGATCCAGCGCCGCGCCAATAGCACTTGGGTCCGAAACCCGCGCCTCTGCGGCGTGGGGTACGACCAGGCGCAGCCAGTCGTCCTTAAACACCAGGACCGTCCCGGTCAGCCCCAGGACGAACAGCAGCAGGCCGATCAGCCCCCCGGTCCAGCGATGCGCCAGTCGAACCAGACGCATCAGAAGCGACGGTCCCACCCGAGGGTGAAGGAACGGCCCCGACCGGCGAAGTAGCGCAGGTTGTCGGCCGGATTGCTGGTGTCGGAGCTATAGGTCACATAGTCCTCGTTGAAGAGGTTCTGCACCGCCAGCGACACCCCGCCGAAGGCGAAGTCATAGCGCAGGTAGGCGTCCGCCACGGTGTAGCCTTCGAAATTGTTGCGCACGTCGCCGCCCTCGAAATCACGCGCCAGATAGGCCTGGACCTGCAGGCGCGCCGACAGCGGGCCGTTGGCGTAGACGGCGGCGGCGTTGATGCGGTCCGGCGAGATGTTGGCGCCGTCCAGGTCCCGGTCCACCCGGCCGTCGTCGTTGGTGTCGGTCTGGCCGCGCAGGCGGGCGTAGCCGGTCGAAACCGTCAGCCCCTCGATCGGGGTGCGGGCGCGCAGGTTGAGCTCCAGCCCCTCGATCTCGACGGCCTGGCGCTGGACGTCATAGACGCCGTCGGCGTTGCGAACGAGGAACTGACCCAGGTCCGACGAGGACCAGAAGTAGGTCGCCCCGGCTTCGAACGGACCGCGCTTCACCTCCAGCCCGATCTCCTGATTGTCCGAGACGACCGGACTGATGTCGAGGAAGCCCTCGACCGTGACCCCGTCGACGTTGATCGAACGCAGGATGCGGCCCACGTCGGGCACGGTGTAGCCCTCGGCGTAGCTGACATAGGCGCGCACGCCGTCCAGCGGTTCATAGACCACGCCGCCGTTGACCAGGGTGGCCTCGAACTTGGGCTTGCCCCCCGTGACCCGGCGCGAGCCGTAGGAGGCCAGGGTGGTGAAGTCGTCGATCGACAGTTCGACGTTCTCCTGGCGCACGCCGCCGGCCAGGCGCACCCGGCCGTCGAACAGGCGCATATTGGCCTGGACGAAGGGCGCCACGCTCTGGAACTCGGTCGGCGGCACCCAGGCGCGGTTGGTGGCGATCATCAACTGCTCGGTGCGGTCCTTCATGGCGTCCAGACCCAGGGTCGCGGTCAGGCCCGGCACGCCCGGCACAGCCCGCTCGTAACTGGCGCGCGCGCCCAGCTTGCGCGAGCGGTTCGACGACTGGTCGAACAGGGTGCCGATGGGGGCAATGCTGGCGTCCTGGAAGGTGGCCGAGCGGTCGCCTCCAAAGGTGTCGCGCGTGCGGTTGAAGAAGACCTGGGCGGAAAAGTCGCCGCCCGCCAGATCACTGTCGGTCAGAGAGGCTGACACCGTCTCAACCCGGTTCGCGGCAGGCTGTCCTTCTACCTGCCCGCGCTTGCTGCTGGCCGGACGCCCGATGAGACGATCGCCGGCCACGACCACATAGTCGCCGTCGCCCTTCAGCTCGAACCGATTGGCGAGCAGGTCCAGGCGCACCGTATCGTTCAGGTCCCAACCGAAGCGGCCGAAGAAGGACAGGGCCTTGGAATCCTGCACCTCGCCCTGGGTGTTATCGACACCGACGCGGCGACCGTTCGCGTCATAGAAGGCGCCGCGCTGGTCGTAAGCCACGCCGAACACGCCGTCGAAGTCTCCGTGACGATAGGCGGCCAGACCGCCTAGCTTGGCGCCGATCCCATCGCCTTCCGGCCCGCCCGAACTGGAGACCTGGGCCAGCATCCGGCCGCTGAGGCCGTCCGCGGTCGGGGCACCGACCGTCACCTGATTGACCACGCCGCCGGTCGCGCCGATGCCCTGCAGGGCGTTGGAGCCGTAGATCAGCTCGACCCGGTCCACGAAGAAGGGATCGATCGTATAGCCGTCACGCGAACCGTCGCGGATCGGCGTCGACTGCGGAATGCCGTTGATGGCGAAAAGCGGCGAGCGGCCGCGCAGGCTCTCGCCCGAACCGGTCAGCTTCTGTCGCGTCGGCGAAAAGGACGGCGACAGGGTCGCAACCGCATCAATCACCGAGCCGCTGATGGCGACCTGTTCCGCCAGGGATTTTCGGTCGATCACCTCCACCGTCATCGGCAGGGCGCTGGCCGGCAGGATGGTTCGGGCCGCCGTGACCACCACGTCCTCAACCGAGCTCGCCGTCTCGCCCTGCGCCTGTCGCGCCGTCTGGGCGGCGGCGGTTGATCCCAACGTCGTTCCGGCGAGCAAAACGGACATGGCGACAAGGCCGTTGCGGCGGACCGACGGAAGACGCGGCGAAAAGAACATGGGGGCTCCTGGAGGAATCCCCGTCGCATAAATGCAAATGCGAGTGATACGCAACAATAAACGTTATCGCGCATTTGGCCTTGGGCCGCCGACAGCACCACGCCGACAAGGACCGCCGCAGCCCAAAAACGAAGAGGACCCGCCACCTCGAAGGGGGACGGGCCTCCCTGCGGAGCCTATGGGCTCGACGCTGGATCAGATCGGACCTGGAAATGGAGCGAAACTGATCACCAAACCTGTAAACCGGCGGGCGGCGAAGAAGGTTGCGGCCTAGCCTACGCGGAGAAGCAAACGACAAGCCCGCCCGGCGGCGTCGGTCCGGGGACCTCATCATCGATCTCCGCAACGGGTCATCAAACTGCAGGATAAGGCGCGCGCCTAGCGAGCGCCGTCACCAGAACTATTAGTGATAGAATGGTATCATTATTTGGCACTTTGCCCTATTATCGCTCTGATGATATCACTTATCACCCCTGCTCGCGCCCTTGAGAAACTCGGCGGAAATATCCGTGAGCGCCGCGTTGCGATGGGCTTCACCCAGGCTGGTCTTTCTGCACGATCCGGCGTGCCTCTGGGGACGCTGCGTAAATTCGAGCGTACTGGCTTGGGCTCCACCGAAGCTCTTGTGAAGCTGCTGTCCATTGTCGGCGGCCTTGAGGCGACCATCGAGGCGGCCAAACCAGAAGCGTTGACGTTTGCCTCGATTGACGAGGTCCTGAAGGGTGATCCTCGCTCCAGCCGGAAGAACGGATGGCGCACATGAACCTTTCACCCGTACCCGCAGTGGCCGTTGGTCTGGACTTCGGCGAAGGCCCAATCCGCGTGGGCCGATTGGCCGCGCGCGATCGCAGAATCTATTTCGAGTACGACGCCGACTTCATCGCGAACGCCGTCGAAATTTCACCGCTCAGCCTGCCGTTGCGACCAGGCCTTCAGACGGCTGATCCCGCCCTGTTCGAAGGCCTGCCGGGCGTTTTCAATGACAGTCTGCCCGATGGCTGGGGCCGCCTCCTGTTCGATCGCGCCTTGCGCGTCCAGGGCCTTCTTCCGGAACAGTTCAGCCCGCTCGACAGGCTGGCGCACGTGGGCGCCCATGGCATGGGCGCCCTGACTTACGAGCCTGACCTCACGCCTGAAGAGGCGGCGCCCCCCCAGACGCTAGAACTCGACCGGATCGCCGATCAGGCCCAGGAGGTGCTCGAGGGTCAGGCGGATGACGTTCTGACCGAACTCATCGCCCTCAACGGCTCATCGGCGGGCGCGCGTCCGAAAGCGATGATCGGTTTCAATACGGTCTCCGGGGAGGCGTTGCACGGCGCACGATCGCTCCCAGACGGCTATGATCACTGGCTGGTCAAGTTTCCCAACAGCCATGACGGCAAGGACGCCGGAGCGATCGAATTCGCCTACGCTCGCATGGCGTTCGCCGCAGGCATCGAGATGATGGAAACGCGTCTCCTCACGACCGGCAGGGGCGCCGCCTACTTCGCCACCCGTCGCTTTGATCGCGATGGCGACAAGCGCCTGCACGCCCACACGGCCTCGGGCCTGCTTCACGCCGACCACCGGATTCCTTCGCTGGATTACGAAGGCCTCGTGGCGTTGACCGCGCGACTGACCCGCGACGTGCGCGAAGTCGAGAAGATGTTTCGCCTCGCCGCCTTCAACGTCATCGCCCACAATCGTGACGATCACGCCAAGAACTTCACCTTCCTCATGAACGCGCAAGGCGAATGGCGACTATCGCCTGCCTATGACCTGACCTTCTCCTCCGGTCCCGGAGCCGAGCAGACGACGATGGTGATGGGCGAAGGCCGGAATCCCACCGTCGATCACTTGCGGCGGCTCGGCGAAACGGCCGCGCTCAAGAAGACGCGGGTGAACGAAATCATCGACCAGACGCGCGCAGCAGTGCGCGACTGGCCCGACCTGGCCGAGGCCCACGGCGTGACCAGGACCAACATCAAGCTGATCGGCGAACGTCTGGACCGGTTCAAGTGAACAATGGGCGATGCAGGCGCGTCCTGACGCCCCCTGAAGTCACGGCTCGAAGCTCAGGCGCTGCGAAACGCTTCTCTACGGCGCAATATCATCCGGCGGCCTGGGATCCATGCAGGGACGTCGAAGCAGCGCGAACGAATAGAACCCGCTCGGACCTGATTTCTGGCTGGGCGGTGAAACCCGCCTCGGCAAAGGCGCGCTTCTGCGGCGGCGCTGACGCAGCAGCCTCCGCCCGCCACCAATCCAGGTCAGAGGACGCTTTTGGCAGAAAGCCTCCGACAATCCTCTCGATATCACGAAAGGTCAGCGTCACTTCCGGTGTCCGCTGCCGTCGCAGATACCGCACCAGGGGTGCATACTTCGCCATCGCCATCACCTCCGCCGCCCGGAAACCCCGAGACCCCACGCTACCGCAAGGCCAATATCGCCCACGGATTTAACGACATGTGCAGTGAATAGAAACGGTCCGACCAGCGCGCCAACAGGGGGGGCCAAAAGCGTGATGGTCGGACCGTGGCCCTCCCGACCTGGGGGAGGAATCCACGGAACGCGGACCATTCGTCGAAGTTCCGCAGGGCGGAGCAGACTCGCTGCAACCAAACCCCGCACTTCTGCTGAGGGAGCCGGCTACTGTCGGACCGAAGTCTGGAAGCCGAAATCAGAACCGTCTTGCTCGAGGGCGCACCGTCCTCCTATGGTTCAGCGCGTCTCCTGGGAGCCCCTATGTCGGCCGCACCTGACCTCACTCGCATCATTGTCGTGCAACGCGGCGGGATATGGCAGGTCCTATGCCCCGGACTTGAAGCCGGCCGTTTCGATTTCAGCGTCGACGCCCTTGATGCCGCCATCAGAACGGCCAGAACGCGCCTGGCCAAGGGTGAAACGGTCGAACTTCTGGTTCAGGAGAGGTCAGGACGCTTGCGAAATGTGAATCCTGAGGACGGCAGCGAACTCCACTAGCGTGGCGACCGATGGTTAAACCGCGCTGAACTTATCGGCGGCCTAGGTTCAGGAAGACACACTCGTCCAACTCTGCTGTCAGTTTCCCATTGAAGGCCAGCCAGACTGTCTTGGCCGATGTCGCCCGCTCCCTGTGATAGGGGCCGCCGGAGCCGTTCTTCACGGCGTCGTTCGATGATGATGTTGCGAGGGATCGCCCGAAGCCTGACAGTGTCGCGCATCACGGAATGACAGTTCGGCCCGCTCGGCGAGAGACGGTCCGAACTGTCCGTGAAGGCGAGGTCGGTCGCCCCCACGTCATCTTCTTAAGGCAAAGCCTGATCGCCTAAAAGCCGAAGTCGATCTGATCGACGTGGATCGGGCGGGCGCGCCGTTTTCGTTCAGGCGGTCTCGTAGCCTCCTTCGAGACCTCCGACTTCTCTTGTCGATCACAGACTCCATTCGACGCCGCCGGCGCTGAACGACCGGGCGCCCGGCGCGGCATGCCGGGCAGCCGAGGTCTCGAAGGCGGGACCAGCGCCCTCGTCGTCCCCCGCGCGCCCTTCCAGGCCGTCAGCTCGCTCTCCCACCACCCCACCCTACCCGGCGAAACCGTCACGGGCGTCGGAAATTCTCCGTTCCGCTGCATCCGCCAGGCCGTGGACCGACTGATGCCCGCGATGTCCTGGACACGCCTCCAGGGCAGCAACCGGTCCTCCGGTCCGCCTGAATCGATGAATTCTCCATCCACCCGGAAGTTCACGGCGCCAGGCCCAGGCGATGGTCGACGTCCCTGGCGAGGGCGGCATGGAGAAGACGGGCGTCATGCTCCGCATCCAGACCATCCCTTTCAGCCCATGCCTCGATCACAGCCTTGAGGGCGAAGCTCGTCGCCGGATCCGCGAGCAGTCCGTCCAACGTCGTGTGATCAATGGCGCCGATCTCACGCACGGCCCCGGCTCCTGGCCGCCGGGGGCGCGCCGGTCCGCACCTCGGTGATCTGCGCCTTCGCCCAGTCCCGCAACAGTCCGCGCGGGTAGTAGGGCCTGGAGCGGATATGGCGGCAGGGCGGACCGTTGGACGCCGTCGACCAGAGGCGCGCGAGGGTGGCGGGCTTGAGCCGGACGCCCAGGAGCGCGAGGAAGGCCGAGGCCTCCGCACGGGTCAACAGATCATCGTCGCCCTGCGGAACCATGGCGTCATCGCCGGAAACGTCAGGGATCATGGCGCGCCCTCCCGCCGGCACTGGCGTGAGTTCGTGACGACCCGGCCGGCGCTCAAGGCGAGATAGCATTCAATAACAGATTCAACGTACTGTTCGGTCTCCCTTATACGAGGGACGCGCCCGAGGGAGGCTACTCTGGCCGGCCCGGCGTTAAACGCAGCCAGAGCCAGCCTGACGTCCTGTGTCCGTCGTCGAAACATTTGGCGCAGGTTTGGCGTGGCGTTAACGGAGAGCGGGCCTCGTCAGGGGTTGGCTTTTAGGCGGCGAGCTTGCGGTGCTGCAAGCGGCGATGTTCGATGGTCTGTTTCTTGATGGCGGCGCGCTGGGCGTGGATCTGCCGATCGCGGCCAAAGTAGGCATCTGCGGGCGTCACATTGCCCAGGCTTTCGTGATAGCGCTGGTGGTTGTAGTGCTCGATGAAGGCTTCGATCTGGGCTTCGAGATCGCCGGGCAGGTAATAATTCTCCAGTAGGATGCGGTTTTTCAAGGTCTGGTGCCAGCGCTCGATCTTGCCCTGTGTCTGGGGGTGAAAGGGGGCGCCGCGCACGTGGCTCATGGACTGGGCCTCGATATAGGCGGCCAGTTCGCCCGCGACATAGCTCGGGCCATTGTCCGAGAGCAGGCGCGGCATGTGCAGCACGGTGGCGCTGTCACAACCTGATGCGGCCAGCGCCAAGTCCAGCGTGTCGGTGACATCGCCCGCCGTCATGGTGGTGCACAGCTTCCACGAGATGATGTAGCGGGAATAGTCGTCGAGCACGGTTGAGAGGTAAACCCAGCCCCAACCGATCAGCTTGAAATAGGTGAAGTCGGTCTGCCACATCTCGTTTGGTCGCATCGTCTTGGTGTGGAACTCGTCGCGGGCCTTGATGACGATATAGGCTGGGCTGGCGATCAGATCCTGTGCCTTGAGCAGGCGATAAACCGTGGCCTCGCAGACAAAGTACTGCTTCTCATCGGTAAATTTGGTGGCCAACTCGCGGGGCGAGAGTTCGCTTTCCTCCAGCGCCATGTCGATGATCTGTTTGCGCACATTCTCGGGCAGCCGGTTCCATACCCGGCTTGGCGCCGAGGGGCGGTCTTCCAGCGCCTCAGGCCCACCATCAAGGTAGCGGGCATACCAGCGGGCAAAGGTGCGGCGTGGGATGCCCAGTTTCTCCAGCGTCTGTCGGGTGGGCAGATGGGATTGCTCGACGAGGCGGATGATCTCGAGCTTTTCTGCGGCGGGATACCTCATTCTTGGTCGCCCCCATCCGCGATCATGCTTTTTTTAAGCAGGCGGTTCTCGAGCGTCAGGTCGGCCACGCATTCCTTGAGAGCCAGTGCTTCACGGCGCAGATCCTTGACCTCGTCACTGGTGGCGGCACGGGCCGTGTCCCCGGCCAGACGGCGTTTGCCAGCCTCAAGGAATTCTTTTGACCAGGAATAATACACGCTCTGGGCGATGCCTTCGCGGCGGCACAGTTCAGCGATGCTCTCCTCGCCGCGCAGGCCTTCGAGCACGATGCGGATTTTATCCTCGGCCGAGAAATGCCGGCGTGTGGCACGGCGAATATCTTTCACCACCACCTCGGCGGGCTTCTTGGTGGGCTTGGCAGCCAATTTTGGGCTGGAGGGATTGGGTCTCATCTGCGTTCCTTACGTCACTGCGACGAGACCCAATCCCTCCATTATCCGCAACCCCAGATCTGTGCCAAAGGCGCTGACGCCGAACAATGTCATCCACCGGACTCAGCCTGACCGCCCCGCCCCAGACGACGCAGCCGCCTTCCGCCTCGACCACCCGCCGCATGGCCGGCACATCGAGGTCGACCGGGGCCAGGGTCTCCATGGTGTCGGCGGTTCCGGCCGGCGAGGTGATGGCGCGCGACGAGGTCTTTGGCATGACCAGGCCGCTGGCGGCGAGGATGGCCACCACGATCGGCGTGGTCCGGTTGCCCGGCAGGCCGCCGATGCAGTGCTTGTCCATGACGACGTCCGACGGCCAGCTCAGGCGGTCGCCGACGTCCACCATGGCGCGGGTGAGCGCCACGACCTCGGCGTCGTCGAGCGGAAGCACCGAGGTGGCGGTCAGAAAGGCCGCGAGATGGATGGGCGTGTAGCGTCCAGCCGCCACATCTTGGATAATCCCCTGGATCGCGCTCTTGTCCAGCCGCGATCCATAGATCCGGCGACGAACGCTGGACATGGACTCGATGGCCGGAGCGTGGCGCACCGCGACGGGATCGCCCGGCGCCACCTCCAGAAGTCGCCAGGCCTCTTCAGAGAGCGCCGCCTCGTCGAGGCCGAGGATGTCCCCGTCCATCTGGTACAGGGTGGCGTAGATTTCCCGGCCTCCGGCCGAGAGCAGCACCTGGGAGCGGGACGACAGGCCCTCCGAGCGGCAGACGGGGCAGTCGCGCCGCATCAGAACGATGGATTCGTGCTGGGCGTGAAGGCCGAAGCGACGCGCCTTCAGGGAGGGAACAGCGGCGTGGGTAGCGTCGGACACGGTCACAGGTCGTGGCGCTCCATCATTTGAGGAATGACGCAGTCCCATCCGAAGCGATCCTGGATGCGAACGCGCAGCGCGTCTGAAGCATGCGGTTCGCCGTGAACGATGAAGGTCTTGCGCGGCGGACGCTTCAGTCCCGACAGCCAGCGCAGGATTTCCTCGGCGTCGGCGTGGGCGGAGAGCATCGGCAGGTTCGCGACCTCGGCATTTATAGGCACCCACTGGCCGTGAATCTTCACCTCCTGGGCCCCCTCGACCATCGAACGCCCGCGGGTTCCCGCCGCCTGGAAACCCGAAAACAGGATGGTGTTGCGCCGGTCCGGGCCGAACGCCTTGATGTGGTGGAGCACCCGCCCCCCGGTGGCCATCCCGCTCGCCGACAGGATCACCTTGGGCATGGGGCTGGCGGTGATCTCCTTGGACGCCTCCACATCGCGCACATAGGTGGCGACGGCGCAGGTGGCGTCGCACACCTCCGCCGGCATGCGGTGGTCTTCCAGGTGCGCGTGCAGAAGGTCGGTGGCGTTGATCGCCATCGGACTGTCCAGGTAGATGGGCGTCAGGCCGATCCGCCCGGCCTGCTTCAACCGCCAGATGTGGTACAGGAGCGACTGGGCCCGGCCGACGGCGAAGGCGGGGATGACCACGGTCCCGCCGCGCGCGGTGGTTCGTTCTATGACCTCGCCCAGGGCTTCCGTGGGGTCCCGGGAATCATGGCGCCGATCACCATAGGTCGATTCCACGACCACATAGTCGGCCTCCTCCCCCGGCTCGGGATCGACCATGGTGGCGTCGCCATAACGGCCGAGATCACCGGAGAAGAGTATCTTCGTTCCGTTCCAGGTCACCTCGGCGGTCGCCGCCCCGAGGATGTGCCCCGCGCGGCGAAGGGTCAGTCTGGCTCCGCCCGGCAGCTCTACGGACGTATGGAACGGGGTCGAGACGAAGCGCTCCATCGCGCGTCCGGCGTCCTGCACGCCATAGAGCGGCAAGGCCGGCTTGTGCTTGCCGTAGCCGTAGCGGTTCGTCTGCTCGGCGTCCTTCTCCTGGATATGGCCGCTGTCGCGCAGGATGATCTCCGCCACATCCCGGGTGGCGGCGCTGGCCAGGATGGGCCCGCGGAATCCATCCTTGACCAGTTTCGGCAGGTAGCCGGAGTGGTCCAGGTGGGCGTGGGTCAGGATCACCGCGTCAATGCTGGAGGGCTTGACCGGGAGCGGGGCCCAGTTCTGCTCGCGCAGGGTCTTGAGGCCCTGGAACAGGCCGCAGTCGATCAGGATGCGGCGACCGTCGGCCTCGAGCAGGTGTTTTGATCCGGTGACGGCGCCGGCGCCGCCGAGACTGGTGAGACTGATCACAATGGAGATCCTTCCGGGGGTGAGACTTGCAGGATGCGGGGGTGGGCCTCGCCCCGGACGGCGGCCATCTCCCCTGGCGTCAGCACGCCGGCGGCGTCGCCGAGCAGATCCGCGCAGGCGACCGCGGCGTGGGCCCAGGTGCACCGGTTGGCGAACAGCATGCCGGGCGTGTCCAGGGTTCCCCCGCGACTGAGATAGCCCAGCGCCCGGGTCCGGCGGGGGCCGCCGTCGAGGCGCCGCAACAGGCCGAGCATCGGCTCGGGCCGCGTATGGGTGAGGATGAGGCGCGGCAGGCGCTCGGGGAAGATCTCCTCGAGTTCGGCGGTCGACGCCGTATGCCGCGCCTCGATTTCATCGCGCGGCGCCCGGAACCGTCCGGGCTCCAGCAGGGCCGTGACGCAGGTTCTGCGCCCGGTTCGCTCCAGTCGCGCGGCGGCGGCGATGGCCTCACGGGCCTGATAGGCGCCGATAGCCACGATCTGAATATCGGCCGCAGCGAGATCGCCGTGGATGACCGCGGCGCCACGCGCCCACAGGGCTTCGGCGGCGACGGGGTCGACAAGGCCAGGCACGATCCGCTTCGGAACGACAAGACAGGCGACCTCCCCTCGGCCGCCGTAGACGCCCCTGAGCGCCGCCACGGCGGTGTTGGCGTCGATCGGAAACAGAACCCGGGCGGTGTCGGACATCTCCCCTAGCAGGGCTTCGGCCAGGGTGGGGTCCTGGTGGGACTGTTCATTCTTGCCATTCTCCCAGGTATGGGAAGTGGCCAGGAGCGGCACGCTGAGCCATTGCGGCGGCGCGTCGATCTCCCGCTGTCGCCGCGCGAAGATGATCTCCTGGCGCAGGAGACCCAGCATCTTCACGGCGAAGGCCTCATAGCTGACGATCAGACTGAGGCCGCCCTTGTTGCCCAGGGCCGCGCCTGCCACCGCCTCCTCGTTCAGGGCCGTGATGACCGCGCCGTCCACCGCCTCCGGCAGTCCCGGCTCGGGGCGGTTCACCCGGTGACGCAGCCGTTCGAGGGTCCGTCCCATTCCGTTGCTGCGCAGTTCGTCCGGATTGCCGAGCCGGACCCGCAGCCCCGGATTGGCGTCGATGAACGGCACGAACCATTCGTCGATCGCCTGCATCGGCGACTGCGGTCCGGCCGACCAGGACGGGACCGGACGGGTCGGATCCGCCGGAGCTCGCCGGGCGGCCGGATGGCCGCTCTCGAGGGGACGGCGCTGCAGGTCGTGGGTCGCCAGAGCGCCGAGCGCGGCCTCGAGTTCCCCCGGGGGCACGAAGAGGGCGGCCGCCGCCGCATTGAAGGTGGCGCGCGCCGCCTCGTCCGTGCGCGGATTCCCCTCCAGCGGCAGATTGTGCGCCCGGTTGGTCCCGGCCCCGGGAAACCCGAAACCCTTCACGGTGCGGGCGATCACATAGGGCAGGCGTGCGGGATAGAGGCGCTCCCGATCGGCGGTGAAACGCTTCAGTCGCTCCTCCGATTCCAGAATGGCCCAGGCCACGGCGGCCGGGTCGCGGCCGTCGATCGGGATCGGATCGAATCCGTTCAGACGCAGATGGCCATCAAGCCAGCACTCGCCGCCGTCCTGGGCGATCTCGGTGCGTTCCTCGATGCGGCGGCCATTGAGGATCATGATGGGGGTGACGAGGCCGCTGTCCTCCGCTCGCCACCAGCGCGGCGACCAATCAGAGCCCCGCTGTTCCTCGAAGGCGCCGTCGCTCAGAAAGGCGACGAGGCCCTCCCCGCGCAGCGGCATGTGGACATATTCGAGTTCGGCGAAGCCGAGGTAGCCGCCTTCGGAGACCGCACCCGCCGTTTCCGGGCCGGAGTGACTGCCGAGGGGAACAGCCGGGCGGCCATCCGGGCCGATAGCGTAGCTGTAGAAGTCGGACGCCAGCTGGGACAAGCTGGCCTCGGACCGATCGTATCGACCCTTCTGCCCCGGCGAAACGTCCCCGGTCAGGGCGTTGACCGCCTCCACGGCCGCGACGCAGTGGCCCTGGCCCATGATCCAGGAACGCGTTCCCCCGGACAGCGCATTGGCGAGCAGATAGCCGACGAAGGCGGGCGCCATGTTCAGCGAGCCGCCGGTGTGCCCCTCCGGAGACGCCTTGAAGGCCTCGGCCGGCAAGGCGGCGCCCGACAGGTCGACCCTACGGGCGTAGGTCATGTGGGCCACCATCCACATGGCGGCGCTGGCCAGCCGATCGGCCGCGGCCACCAGGCGATACACCGCCTCCTCGTCGGGCCACGCGCCGCGCCGCACGAGGCGCTCGGCCGCCGCGGCCAGTCGCTCGACGGTCTCCGGGCTTCGCACAAACGCTCCGTAGCCGCCCCGCCATGTTTCCGCCCAGCGCATCGAATCCTCGCCTTCCGCAAACGTTCCGGTCCTGAACCGGTCGCGCGTATGACGCCGCTCGCCTGGAATCCTTACGGCCCGGCCCATCAACGCGCCGGCTTGCCTGCGGTCCGCCGGAGCGACATAGTGAATACTCGCCCAACAAAACGGATAACGATATGTGCCTGTCGGCGCCCGTGAGCTTTGCCGCCGCCGCTTTTCTGATCCCGTCCGGCGGCTTCACCCTGGCCACGACGCTGAAGCGCGACCGGCGCTACGCAATGCTGGCGGCGCTGCCGATCCTTCTGGGCCTCCAGCAGCTGATGGAGGGCTTCATCTGGTTGACCGGCTCGGGCGTCGAGCCTGGAGGCGCGCGCGTCTATTCCCTCGTCTATATGTTCTTCGCCTGGGTGGTCTGGCCGATCTGGCTGCCGGTTTCGGCCTATTTCCTTGAGCCGCACCGCCGGCGCTCTGCCTTTTTGATGTTCGCGCTCGCTGGCGCCGCCCTTGGTTCCGTCCAGTTCATTCCCTACCTGGTCCACGAGGGATGGTTGCAGGTCACCCTGCTTCCTCGGGCCATTCGCTACAGCGACACTGAACTGCTCGACGCGGTTATCGGACGGCCGATGACCTACCTGGCCTATGTCGCCCTCCTCATCGTCCCCCTGTTGCTTTCGACCGATCGCACGGCGAGGCTGTTCGGCGGCCTGGTGGCGCTGGTGTTGGCGATCACCGTTAGCTTCTTCCAATGGGCCTACATTTCCGTATTCTGCTTCGGAGGCGCAGTAGCGTCACTATACCTGATCTGGGCGATCTACCGGAAACCGGCCGCGATGCGGGCGACCTGCTGAGGCAGAGGTCACGGCGTTTCATGCGATCCGCGGGTCCGCTCGGCCGCGCGATGGCCGTCTTCCAGGGGACGAATTTCACAAATGAGCAGCACCCTTCGAACGACAGGGCAACACGGCATGCGACTGATAATTCCGCTTCCCGGCAACGAAATATTCGCGCGCCGGCTAGCCGAAGCCGGCGGGTGGGAGTTGGGCGCGATCGAGACCCGGCGCTTTCCCGATGGCGAGAGCTATGTCCGCATCCTTTCCGACGTCGCGGACAAGATGGTCTACCTTGTCTGCACGCTCGCTCGACCCGATGACGGTTTCCTCCGCCTCGTCTTCGCGGCAGACGCCGCCCGCGCGCTCGGCGCACGCGAGGTGACGCTGATCGCGCCCTACCTCTCCTATATGCGCCAGGACCGACGCTTCCAGCCTGGCGAGGCCATAACCTCCAAGACATTCGCGCGCCTTGTTTCCTCGACCTTCGATCGCCTCGTGACAGTCGATCCGCACCTGCACAGGTATCCAGCGCTCTCCGCGCTCTACACGATCGCCGCCCAGACGCTGCACGCCGCGCCTCTCCTTGCAGACTGGATCGCCGCAGAGGTCGGTGAGCCCTTGATCATCGGGCCGGACGAGGAGAGCGAGCAGTGGGTGTCGGAGATCGCCAGGCGCATCGGTGCGCCTTATGCGGTGCTGCGCAAGGTTCGGCACGGCGACCGCAACGTCGATGTCGAGGTTCCTGACCTCTCGCAATGGAAGGACCGCTATCCGGTCCTCGTCGACGATATCGCCTCGTCAGGGCACACCCTGATTGAAGCCGCTCGAAAACTGCCGCTTCAGGGCTTCCCGCGACCGGTCTGCGCGGTTGTCCACGGCGTGTTCGCGGAGGACTCCCACGAGCGACTGAAGGAGCTCACCGACCGGATCGTCTCAAGCGATTCCATTCCTCACGACAGCAACGCCATCGGGCTTGCGCCGCTGATCGCTGCGGCGATCGCCGCTGAAGGCGCTCAGGAGGGCATCATCCGGCGCCGTCGTCCCCCTAAGCCCCTCGATGAAGTGGAGCGGGCAGGCGTCGATTCATTTCCGGGCGGCGTCGACTGACGGTCGTTCATCGGAGCCGGCGCAATGCAAGGGGATTCCAGAGGCGGTCCGCGCCGACGGCGATCCTGGGGCCGCCGTCGGCTTTCGGTTCGCTCAGAACCAGGCCTTGATCCCGACCACCAGGCGCGTCGCATCCACGTCGTCGCCTCGCGCCCTGGCGTAGTCGGCTGTGTCGCCGAACGAGCGGCTCCATTCGGCCCCGACATAGGGGGCGAACTCCTTGCGGATTTCATAGCGCAGGCGAAGCCCCGCCGTGACCGAGGTCAGACCAGAACCGATCTCCAGTTCTGGAATGTCGCTGGCCGATAGGGCGACCTCGATGGCCGGCTGCAGGATCCACTTCTGGGTGATGCGCTGATCATATTCAGCCTCGGCGCGGGCGGTCAGGTCGCCTTTGGTGGAGAGAAACGCGGCGGCGCTCATCTCGAACCAGTAGGGAGCGACGCCCTGGACGCCGACAGTCAGATGAGTGGTGTCCTCGCCGTCGGGACGGAAGTCCTGGCGCACACCCGCCTGTACGTCCCAAAAGGGGGCGATGGCGCGGCTGTAGAGGGCCTGAACCTCGGCCTCGTGCAGCTTGCCGTCGAACGCCCCCTCCCCCTCGGTCTTCCACCAGAAGCGGTTGATGTCGCCGCCGGTCCAGCCCTGGGCGTTCCAGCTATAGCCCTTCTCCCCATCGCCGAAGCTGGATTCAATCGAGTCGATCAGCACGGCGGTCGAGCGAATGTCGCCGTTCTCGACCAGCAGTTGCTTGCGCGAGGCCGCCATGACGGCGGGGTCGAACAGCAGGTCCGCCGCATGGGCGGGCGCGGCGCGGGCGGCGGCAGGCGGCGGCGTCTCGACCATCCGTCCGCCGACAGCGTCCACGCTGGTCGGGATGTTGGGCGCGCCGCCCGCCATGCCGCTCATGTCGTGGCCAGCGTGGGGATCGGCGACAGGCGCCTGGCCCATGTTGTGCCCTGCATGAGGATCAGCGGCAGGGGCCTGAGCCGGCGCCGCCTGCATCCCGCTCATGTCATGACCGGCGTGCGGATCGGCCGCAGCCGCCGGAACCGCGCCCATGTTGTGACCGGCATGAGGATCAGCGGCAGGCGCCTGGGCTGGAGCCATCTGCATCGCGCTCATGTCGTGCCCGGCATGCGGGTCAACCGCCGCTGGAGCCGGGCTCATGTTGTGACCGGCATGAGGATCGGCGGCAGGCGTCTGGGCCGGAGCCATCTGCATGCCGCTCATGTCATGCCCCGCGTGCGGGTCGGCCGCCGCCGGAGCGGCACCCATGTTGTGACCGGCATGAGGGTCAGCGGCGGGTGGCGTGGACGGAGCCGCCTGCATGCTCCTCATGTCATGCCCCGCGTGCGGGTCGGCCGCAGCCGCCGGGGCCGCAGCCGCCTGCATCCCGCTCATATCGTGGCCAGCGTGCGGATCGGTCGCCACCGGCACCGGAGGCGTGGCGCGCCTAGGCTGAGGGGCGGCGGCACGAGGCTTGGGCTTGGGGGCGGGCGTCGGCCGGGCTTGCGGAGGACGGGCGGGCGCGGCGTGGGCGCCGTGGCCGCCATGGGTCTGGGCGACGGCCGAACCGGCGGCCAGCATCAGGGGCAGGACCGCGACAGCGGCGAACAGGGCGCGGCTCATCGGGCGGCTCCTTCCAGCGGACGAACCGTGACGACGTTGAACATCCCCGCGTGCATGTGCATCAGCAGGTGGCAGTGGAAGGCCCAGTCGCCCGGCGCGTTGGCGGTCAGGTCGAAGGTGACCTTGCCGCCCGGCGCCACATTGACCGTGTGCTTCAGCGGCTGATGCCCGTCGTGGCCGTTGACCAGCTCAAAGAAGTGGCCGTGCAGGTGGATGGGGTGGGCCATCATGGTGTCGTTGACCAGGGTGACGCGGACCCGCTCGTTCAGTTCGAACCGGATCGGCTCGACCAGTTCCGAGAACTTGCGTCCGTCAAAGCCCCACATGAACCGTTCCATATTGCCGGTCAGGTGGATTTCCATGGTGCGGGACGGCGGGCGCGTGTCCTTGTTCGGCTCAAGGGAGCGCAGGTCGGTATAGACCAGGACCCGGTGATCGACGTCCTGCAGCCCTTGCGGACGGTCGCCCAGACGGTTGGCGGGCGCGGGCGCGATGGCGTCTACCCCGACGCCGACCGCCATGTCGGCGGGGGCGTTGTTGGGGTCACGCATGCTCATGGCGCCGTGGTCCATCGGCGCGGCGGCGGCTCCGGCTGTGGCGGCCGCTGCTGCTCCATGGGCCGAGTGGTCCATGCCAGCCATCGAGCCGTGATCCATGCCCCCCATGCCCATGTCGGTCATGGTCAGGTTCGGCACCTTGCGCAGGGGGGGAACCTCGGCGGTCATGCCCATACGCGGGGCCAGGGTGGCGCGCCCCATGCCCGACCGGTCGATGGCCTCCGACACGATGGTGTAGGCGCGGTCCTCGGTGGGACGGACGATGACGTCATAGGTCTCGGCGACCGAAATCTGGAACTCGTCCACCTCGACCGGGCGCACATGCTCGCCATCGGCCTGAACCACGGTCATGGCCAGACCGGGGATGCGGACGTTGAAGATCGACATGGCCGAGGCGTTGATGACGCGCAGGCGCACCCGCTCTCCGGGCCGGAACAGGCCGGTCCAGTTCTCTTCGGGTCCGTGGCCGTTGATCAGATAGGTGTAGGTGGTGCCGTTGACGTCCAGGATGTCGCGCGGATCCATGCGCATCCCGCCCCACATCCGGCGCTCGGCCAGGCTCATCCCGTCCGACCCGTCCAGCAGGCCCGCCAGGGTGGTCTTCTGCATGTTGAAGTAGCCGGGGCTCTTCTTCAGCTTGGCCAGGATTTCGTGCGGATGCATGAAGCTCCAGTCCGACAGGACCAGCACATGCTCGCGGTCATAGCCGACCGGATCGACGCCCGCCGGGGTCGATGACGATGGGGCCGTAATGGCCCATGGCCTCCTGCAGGCCCGAATGGCTGTGATACCAGTAGGTGCCCGACTGCTTCAGCGGGAACTCATAGACAAAGGTCTCGCGCGGCTTGATGCCGGGGAAGCTGACGCCCGGCACGCCGTCCATCTGGAACGGCAGCAACAGGCCGTGCCAGTGGATCGAGGTGTCCTCGTCCAGGGTATTGGTCACTGACAGACGCACGTTCTGGCCTTCGCGCATCCGCAGCAGGGGCGCGGGCAGCAGGCCGTTGATCATGAAGGCGTGGCCCGTGCGCCCGCCCACGGTAAAGCTGGCGTCTCCGACGGTCAGGTCGATGTTGGGTCCCGTCAGGGTCGGCAGATCGGCGCGCAGACCAGGGGAACCCGACTGGGCCCAGGCCGGCAGAAGCCCCGAAAGGCCAAGCAGCCCGCCGCCCGCGGCCGCGCCGCGCAACAGGGATCTGCGATCGAGAGCCCATGCTCGACATATGATGGATCATCCTTCCTTGAACGCACTTCACGACCGACGACTTCGGCGTGAGCTTCACAGGGTATTACGCACCCGCACGCTCCATCCCTTGCGACAGGTCGCCACACAAGCGCTTGCGAAGTTCGCTTCAGAAGAATTCAAGGGGGTCATATGTGGAGACGCCGGAGCACCCAGGCCCCAAACCCTTGCGGCGGCCCGCGTCAGGAGCGTCGCTGTCCCTTCTCGACGACGAACGCAGCCGCCTAGAGGCGCTTCAGGATCGCCTGCATCTGAGCGATCTCATCGTCCTGGGCCCGGATGATCCGATCGCACAGGGCGATAATCTCCGGATCGCGGATCGAGGCCTGCTCGCACATCAGAATCGCGCCGGAATGATGCGGGATCATGGACCGGAGGAACTCCTTGTCGCCCACCCCCGCCTGGGTCCGCATGCCGACAAAGGCGAGGACGAACACCGCCGCGGCACCGCCGACGATCGCCAGATTCAGCTTTCGCGAGGGGTACATGGACCGCATGAACCAGAGCATGAGGATCGCCATGGGGGTGACCATCATGAGCGTCATGTAGACGTTGTTGAGGTTGAGGTAGAAATGATCCAGCGTGGCGATCATTGTATACATGACGAGATACATGACGATGAAATCGAGAACCAGCTCGATCCCGAACGACCGGTATTGACCCTTGTTCACGTCGCGTCTCCTACGTCCAGATTCGATTTCCCTGCACACGCAGCGCGTCAGGTCCCCCAGCTAACCCATACTAAAAATCATGGTTCCAGCCGTTGACCTTCCCATAAGGGTAAGGATTAGAACCGGCAGGCGTTCATTTTTGAAAGGTTCGCCCATGTCCGCCCATGTTCCCGGGACTTCCGATCTACAGGTGCTCCACATTCCCAGGATGCGCTGCGGCGGCTGCGCCGCCGGCGTCGAGAAGGCCATCCACGCCGTGGACGCCTCCGCCGCCGTCAAGGCCGACATCGAGGCCCGCCGCGTCGAGGTGACGACTGCCGCCGACCGTCAAACCCTGCTGACCGCGCTGGACGCCGCCGGCTATCCGGCCGAGGCCGCCTGACCATGAACAAGCTCAAGCTTTCCGCCCTCGCCGCCGGCGTCGTCCTCCTCGGCGGCGCGGGCTTCCTGCTGAACGGCCTGCCGACCGTGGCCCATGCCTCGGACATGACCGTCTACAAGAGCGATTCCTGCGGCTGCTGCGGCGGCTGGGTCGAGCATATGCGCAAGGCCGGCTATACGATCCGCGTCGTCCCCACTGACGACCTGGCGCCGGTGAAAGTCCGCCTGGGCGTGCCGGAAGCCCTCTGGAGCTGCCATACGGCCGTCGTCGACGGCAAGGTGATCGAGGGCCACGTCCCCGCCGCCGCCGTCAACGCCTTCCTGAAATCGCCCGGCGCCTCGCGCGGCATCGGCGTCGGCGGCATGCCGACCGGCTCGCCCGGCATGGAGGCGCCCGGCTACGCCCCCGAACGCTATGACGTCATGCGCTTCGGCGCGGGCCAGCCCGCCCGCTTCATGACCTTCGAAGGCGCGACGCCCCGTCCGCTAGCCCCCCTGCTCCGCTATGACAGATGGCCCCGCCGGCTAGCCGGCGGGGCCTTTTCGTATCTCCCATCGCGGACCAGACCATCGCCTGCGGCGCCCTCTCCAGGGGGAGCCTTCAGGGATAGATGCAATTGAGCCATCGACCTCGACCAGGTGAAAGACGCGCTTGATCGCCCGCTCAACCGGAATGTCCGGCCTACTCAGGCCGGATCGCAGTCACTTCGGGTTCGCGACCGCGTACAGTCACATCGAACTGGACGCGCTCGCCTACCTCGCGAATTTCGCCTTCGCCCGGCATCGTTTCGGTTGGTCGCGTCGAGCCAGAACTCGCCGTCGCTAGATCTTCGTGGGCGGCGACGACCAGTAGGTCGAAGCCCGAGAAGTAACGGCCGACCGGGTCGTGGCCCCAGTCGCTTCGCGCATATGACCCGTAAAGAAGGACCTTGAGGATTCTACCCTTCTCCAGGGCTCTGCGCGGCATGTTGAAATCGCATCGTCGAACGTCTCCCGGATCACCTCGACCAGCACCTCCAGCAAGCATTCGGGCCGGAAACCGTCACGCGAAAGGGCGCGGCCACTTGCGTTCCAGCACTCGAGGGAACCACGGCTTTCGCACGGGCAGATCTCGCGCGGCCTGTAAAAAAATCGTGTCGGCGCCGAGGCGGGAGCTCGCCGCGCTGCGTAAGTCGAAATAGGGGGGCCGCATTTCGGCCCAAAAATTAGCGGGAAAAAGCCTTTGGCCAACATCTCTTTCAGAAGCCAGCTCGTCACGTCTTCAGTCCTTTCGGGCCTGGTGATCGCCGCCGCCACATTGCCGGCCTTGCCTGCCGCCGCCCAGATCCAAACTCCGGCCGCTCCTCAATCGTCAGACGCTGCCGTTGAAATAGACACAATCGTCGTCACCGGCTCTCGTATCGCGCGCCAAGACTACAGCGCCAACAGCCCGATCGTGACCATGACCCAGGAAGACTTTAAGGCGACGGGGTCGGTCAATATCGAAAGTCTGATCAACGATCTTCCGCAGTTCACCGCTCTGGGCAACGCCGCGTCGAACAGTCCGAACCTGGCCGGCCAGGCGAACGTCCAGCTCCGCGGACTGGGCTCGACCCGCACCTTGGTGCTGCTGAATGGCCGCCGCATAGTTCCGTCCAACGCTTCGTCCGTCGTCGATCTCAATCTGCTGCCGACGCCGCTCATCTCCAGTATCGAGACGATTACTGGCGGCGCCTCTTCGACCTATGGATCGGACGCCGTCGGCGGCGTGCTCAACTTCCTGCTCGATGGAAACTTCGAAGGCCTGCAGTTCGACGCCCAGTATGGATCCTCGGACCGGGGCGACGCCTCGACCGAAGCGGTCAGCCTGACCCTGGGCGGCGACATCGCCGAGGGCCGCGGACATGCGGTGTTGTCGGCCAGCTATTCAAACCGCGCCTCCGTCCTCAACGCCAGTCGCGCCTTTTCGCTGATCGGGGGCTTTGCCGGCACGTCGCCCTTAGGCTCGACCGTGTTCGACGCCACCAACCTGCCGACGGCCGCCGCTGTCAACGCCGCCGTCCCCGGCGCCGCCCGGGGCGACACCTTCGGCTTCAACAACAATGGGACCCTGTTCACCTATCGGGGCGCGCGCGATTACGTCAGCCCCGGCGGCGTCGATTACGAAGGCTTCCGCACGCCCGGTCCGCTCCAGCAGACGGACTTCGCCTACAGCACCGTCGACCGCAATTACATGATCATCCCGCAGAAGCGGTACAATGTGTATGCGGCGGCGGACTACGAGATCAACTCTGCGGTGGAGCTATACGCCGACTTCCTGTTCTCCCAGTACGAAGCCGGCAATCAGTTGGCCTCCAACCCGGCCACCGGACCGACCACCGGGTTCCGCATTCCATCGACCAACCCGTTCATTCCCGCCGAGCTGCGCAGCGTCCTGGACTCCCGCCCGAACCCGGCCGGAAGCTTCCGCCTCGACAAGCGCTTCAACGAACTCGGCCCGCGACGCCAGTCCGAGGACTACAACGTCTATCAGATCAACACGGGCATACGCGGCGACCTCGTCGGCCTCCGCGACTGGACCTACGACGCCTATGTTTCCTATGGCCGAGTGAACAACGGCACCGTCTACACCGGCTACCTCGCCCGCTCGGCGCTGCAGCGGCTCCTGGAAGCCCCCGACGGCGGGGCGTCGATCTGCGCCGGCGGTTTCAATCCCTTCGGCGTCAACCCAATGAGCGCGGCGTGCATCGCCTATGTCGGCCGGGTGGCCAAGAATGTGACCACGAACGACCAGAGCGTCGCTGAACTGAACCTGCAAGGCGGCCTGTTCACCCTGCCCGCCGGCGAGGTCCGCGCGGCCGTCGGCGCAGCCTACCGCGAGCAGAACTACAACTTTTCGCCTGATAACCTGCTGCTCAGCACATTCACCCTCAACGGCGTCACCGGGCCTGAGCTGGCCGGCAACTCCGGCCAGCCGCTATCGGGGTCGGATCAAGTGTCGGAGCTCTACGGCGAGGTCCTGATCCCGTTGCTTAGCAATCTGCCGTTTGTGCGCAGTCTGGAGACAAATCTCGGCTACCGCGTCTCGGACTACGAAACGATCGGAAGGGTCGGATCCTACAAGGCCGATCTCAGCTGGGAAGCGCTCAACGGACTACGCTTCCGCGGCGGCGTTCAGCGCGCGGTCCGCGCGCCCTCTATCGGCGAGCTGTTCGCAGCGCAGAATCTGAGCTTCCCGTCGATCGGGGTGCCGGTTTCCTCGACCGGCGCGCGCCAGTTCTCCGGGGATCCCTGCGATATTCGCGGCGCGTATCGCACGCCGGGCGCGGCAAACGCCAATGCGGTGCGAACCCTGTGCCTGGCGCAGAATGTCCCGTCTCAGGTGATCGATTCCTACACCTTCTCCAACTCTCAGGTCTCTGGGGTCACCGGGGGCAACCCAATGCTGGAGGAGGAGACCGCAGATTCCTTCACCGTGGGAGCCACCTGGCAGTCGCCGTTCGCGGCCCCGTGGCTCAGCCGGGTGTCCGGATCTATCGACTACTACGATATCACGATCGAGAAGGTGGTCGGCACGGTATCGACGACTGAACAACTGCGTCGCTGCTACAATCAGGACGGCGCGTCCAATCCGACCTACGATCCGAACAACATCTTCTGCCGCATGTTCAGCCGAGATCCGAACTCGGGACAGATCACCAACACCTTCGAGACCAACGCCAACCTCGGCACGCTGGAGACCAAGGGCATCGACTTCCAAGTCGATTGGCGAATCGACCTGGTCGATCTCGGCGCGCCGGATTGGGGAAGCCTGGCCCTAAACGTCACCGGTACGAAGCTCCTGAAATGGGAGCGGCAGGACATTCCGGGCGGCGCCTTCACGGATCGCAAAGGCACGATCTCAAACAGCTTCGGCCTGACCCTGCCCAAGTGGAAGGTCCTTTCCACGCTGAACTGGAGCCAGGACCCGTGGAACGTCGGCCTGCGGTGGCGCTACCAAGGATCAGTCGAGAATTTCAACAACCGAAGCCAGGTTGTCGATGCCATCCACTACATCGACCTCAATGCCGGTTTCAAAGTGAACGAGGTCGTCTCGCTGCGGGCTGGCGTCAACAATCTGACAGACGAACAGCCACCGGTCTATGCACCCGCGATCGCCGCCAACACCGATCCCTCCAGCTACGACCTGATCGGTCGCCGGTATTACCTCGGACTGACCGCGCGCTTCTAGGCCCGCTGAAGGCGCCCCCTAGCCGCTGCAAGGCTAAGGGGGCGCCAAGACACTCAAACGATATCGGCCGGCGCAGACACCGGCGAAACAACAGATCAAGAGAAGAATGCACGACATGAGAACGAATTTGATGGTGGCTATGGTCTCGGGCCTGAGCCTGTTCGCCGGGGCGGCCGCCGCCCACGACTTCTTCCTGGCGCCGGAGCGTTTCGTCGGGCCGATGGGCCACCCGCTCATTGTCCACGCAACCTCGTCGTCGGACTTCCCTGCCCTCAACGTGGGTTCGCCCCGCAGCCGCATCGCCGAGGTCCGGGCGGTGGTCGATGGTCGTCCGGCGGCCGTCACCGTCGGGGCCCAAGCCAAGTCCCTGCGCCTGGCGGTGTCCAGTGACACCCAGGGGATGGCGACCGTGACGCTTCTGACGATCTGGGGCGAATCCACCTGGCGGCCTGACCAGGTCGACACCTATCTGGAGGAGCACCCCTTCAAGGCCGAGGATGTAGCGACAGCGCGCCGACTGCTGCCTGAAGGCGCGCCGCTTGAAGTGAGGTCGCGTCGGCTGGCCAAGACGCTCGTCTGCTTCCAGACCTGCACCCCGACGGCGGGGGGGGCGACGGGGTTAGAGGTCGAGTTTCTCCCCGAGTTCGTGGCTGGGCGGAATAGTCCTGCGACCTTCCAACTGGTCAGAAACGGGCATCCAATACCGGGGCAACCCGTCACGATCAGGTTTGGACAGGACGAAAGGCGCGCGGTTCAAACCGACGCGGAGGGCCGGCTACGGATTCCGGACGGCGTAACCGGTCCTGTCATGTTAGTCGCCGCGACGCTGGATGCACCGACGGAGAAGGGTGGACGCTTCGTCACCAACAACGCGTCTTTGACGTTCGAGGCTACAGTGGTTCGTGACGAAAGCGGTCGTTGACCCTGTGCCTTGGAAATGGCCGAGCGCGAGTCACGATGGCGAAAACTGAAACCGTCCAGCGCCAAATATCTCGGCGCGAGCTACCTGCGCGTTTCGAAGCCGTGCGGCTGATAAAGTAGGAGAAGGGGAAAACGACGTGCGATCCTGACGCCACGAGTAAGATCCAGCGTCCTTGCTCCTTGCCTATGTGCTCGATACGTGACGGCGAAACTCAAGCTCCTTTCGCAACTATGTGGTTCCGCGAAAAGGCCGCGCGCCCCCAGAGGGCGCGCGGCGAGTTTTCAGCCTTTTCGGCTCCTATTCGGCGCCTCGCGCGGCATGGAGGCCCCCGGCTACGCTCCTGAACGCTATGACGTCATGCGCTTCGGCGCGGACCAGCCCGCCCCCTTCATGACCTTTGAAGGCGCGAACCCGGTTCGTCGCTAACAAGGCAAAGGCCCCGCCGATTGTACGGCGGGGCCTCTCTTTATGCCTGCTCGGGACCCAGAACGGCGTCGACTTCGGCCTGGGTCGATCCCCGCTTCGCCGGGATGACCGGCCTATTCGGGCCGGATCGCGGTCACTTCGGATTCGCGACCGCGCACGGTCACGTCGAACTGGACGCGCTCGCCGACCTTGGCCTTCTCGACCACGGCGGGAGCCGCCTTGAAGTTCATGGTCATGGCGGGCCAGTCGACGCCCGGGATCGGACCATGATCGATCGTCACGGAGCCTGTCGTCGCATCGACCTTCGTGATCACGCCCGTTCCGACGCCCGACTTGACGGTTTCGGCCGGCGCCATGGGCGTGGCGGCCATGTCGCCGGCAGTCGCCGGAGCGGCGGCCGGCGCTTCGACCGGCGCGGGTTCCGTTTTCTGGTTGCAGGCTGCGAGGCTGATGGCCAGGCCGGCCGAGAGAATGAGGGCGTGTTTCATTTGGGTTCTCCAGGGTTGAACGTGGGGGATGGACGCTTTCGACGGCGAAGCAGGAGGTATCCGGCCGGGATCACCAGCATGGACAGCAGGGGCGCGGTCAGCATGCCGCCGATGACCGGCGCGGCGATGCGGCTCATGATTTCCGATCCGGCGCCGTGGCCGATCAGGATCGGCACCAGGCCGGCGATGATGACGGCGACGGTCATGGCCTTGGGCCTCACCCGAAGAAGCGCCCCTTCACGGACCGCCGCCTCGACCTGACTGCGATCGGGGTTCGGCCCCCGATCCCTCAGCGCGTGCTTGAGGTAGATCAGCATGACTACGCCGAACTCGGCCGAAAGGCCGGCCAGGGCGATGAAGCCGACGCCGGTCGCCACCGACTGGTGATAGCCCAGCAGGTAGAGCATCCAGATTCCGCCGGTCAGGGCGAAGGGCAAGGAGGCCATGATCAGCAGCGCCTCATCGAAACGACCGAAGGTCAGATACAGCAGGATGAAGATGATCACGAGCGTGGCAGGGGCCACGATCTTGAGCCGGTTCGCCGCCCGCTCCAGATATTCGTACTGCCCCGAATAGGCGATTGTAACGCCCGGGCTCAAAGGCACGTCCCTGGCCACGACCTTTTGCAGGTCGGTGACGACGGACGCCAGATCGCGCCCCCGCACATCGACATAGACCCAGGTCGAAGGGCGGCCGTTCTCGGACTTCAGCATGGGCGGGCCGTCGGCGATCTCCAGCTTCGCGACCGTGCCCAGGGTGATCTGCTGGCCTGACGGGGTCAGGACCGGCAGCGCCCGCAGTTGCTCGAGATCGTCACGCAGTTCGCGCGGATAGCGCACATTGATCGGATAGCGGGCCAGGCCCTCGACCGTCTGGCCGATCGTCTCGCCGCCGATGGCGCCGGATACGATCGACTGGACATCGGCGATGTTCAGCCCGTATCGACCCGCCGCATGCCGGTCGATGTCGATATCGACATAGCGCCCCCCGGTCAGCCGCTCGGCCAGGGCCGAGGTGACGCCCGGCACGGTCTTGGCGACCTTCGCCACCTCGCCGCCGATGCGGTCGATCTCGGCCAGGTCGGCCCCGGAGACCTTGACCCCGATCGGGCTCTTGATCCCGGTCGCCAGCATGTCGATGCGGTTGCGGATCGGGGGCACCCAGAGATTGGCCAGGCCCGGCGCGCGCACGACGCGGTCCAGTTCCTCGACCAGTTTCTCCGGCGTCATGCCGGGCCGCCACTGGTCGCGCGGCTTGAACTGGATCGTGGTCTCGAACATTTCCAGCGGCGCGGCGTCGGTCGCGGTCTCCGCCCGCCCCGCCTTGCCGAACACAGTCGCGACCTCGGGGACAGAAAGAATCATTCGGTCCGTCTGCTGCAAAAGCTCAGCGGCCTTGGCGGCCGACAGTCCTGGCAGGGCCGTGGGCATATAGAGCAGGTCGCCCTCGTCCATCGGCGGCAGGAACTCACCGCCCAGCTGGCTCAAGGGCCAGGCGGTGGTGGCGAATGCGAGGACTGCGATGACCAGGGTGGCCCTTGGCCGCTTCAGCACCCAGTCCAGTGGATGACGATAGAGCCGCGTCAGCCAGCGGTTGATCGGATTGCTCTGCTCGGCGGGAATTCGTCCCCGGATCAGATATCCCATCAATACGGGAACCAGAGTGATGGACAGGATGGCCGCCGCCGCCATGGCGTAGCTCTTGGTGAAGGCGAGCGGCGAGAACATTCTCCCCTCCTGCGCCTGAAGCGAAAAAACCGGCACGAACGACAGGGTGATGATCACGAGGCTTAGGAACAGCGCCGGACCGACCTCAGCCGCCGCCTCGGTGATGACCGTCCAGCGCGCCTCGCCGACCAGTTTCTCGTCGGGATGGTCGTGCTCCCATCGTTCGATACGTTTGTGGGCGTTCTCGATCATGACGATCGCCCCGTCGACCATGGCTCCGATGGCGATGGCGATCCCGCCCAGGGACATGATGTCGGCGTTCACCCCCTGGGCGTGCATCAGCAGAAAGGCCGCCAGCACTCCCAGCGGCAGGGTCAGGATGGCGACGAGCGCTGAACGCGCGTGCCACAGGAACAGGCCGCAGACGAGCGCGACGATGATGAACTCCTCGATCAGCTTGCGGCTGAGGTTGGAGACGGCGCGGTCGATCAGTTGCGAACGGTCGTAGGTCGTGACGACCTCCACGCCCGGCGGCAGGCCCGCCTTCAGGGTCTCGAGCTTGGCGCGTACGGCCTTGATGGTGGCCCGTGCGTTCTCGCCCGAGCGCAACACCACCACCCCGCCGGCCACCTCGCCCTCGCCGTTCAGCTCAGCAATGCTGCGTCGCATCTCCGGGCCGATCTGGATGGTGGCTACATCGCCCAGCGTCACGGGCACGCCATCGGCTGCGGTGCGGATCGGTATGGCGCGGAAGTCGTCCAGATCGGTCAGATAGCCGTTGGCCCGGACCATATATTCGGCCTCGGCCAGTTCCAGCACCGAGCCGCCCGCTTCGCTGTTGGCGCGCTGGACGGCCTCGACCGCCTGCTGATGCATGATGCCGTAGGCGGCCAGTTTGATCGGGTCCAGAACGACCTGATACTGCCGCACCATGCCGCCGATGGCCGCGACCTCGGCCACCCCCGGCACGGTCTTGAGCTCATAGCGCAGGAACCAGTCCTGTAGGCTGCGCAACTGCGCCAAATCGTGACGCCCCGTCCGGTCGACCAGGGCGTATTCATAGATCCAGCCGACGCCGGTGGCGTCGGGCCCCAGTGCAGGCCGAGCGCTGTCGGGGAGCCTGGACTGGACCTGGCTGAGGTATTCCAGCACCCGCGAGCGGGCCCAGTAGAGGTCGGTTCCATCCTCGAACAGAACATAGACATAGCTGTCGCCGAAGAAGGAGTAGCCGCGCACGGTCTTGGCGCCCGGCACCGACAGCATGGTGGTCGCCAGGGGATAGGTGACCTGGTTCTCGACGATCTGCGGCGCCTGGCCGGGGTAGCTGGTGCGGATGATGACCTGGACGTCCGACAGGTCCGGCAGGGCGTCAACCGAGGTGTTCCTGACCGCCCAGAGTCCTGCGACCAGCAGGGCCAATGCCGCCATCAGCACGAATACCCGCGCCTTCACGGAGGCTCTGATAACGCCGGCGATCATTGACCGACCTCCTTCTTGGCCGTCACGGCGACCGAAGCCGCCGGGAGCGTGGCGCCGTCGATGGGGCGCGCCTCGACACCCGTCAGGCTGGCCTCGGAATCGATCAGGTACTGGCCGGAGGCGATGATCTTCTCGCCAGCGCGCAGGCCCGCCAGGATCTCCGTCTGGCCGTCGCTCTCGCGTCCGATGCGGACCTGGGCCGGCTGATAGCGGCCGTCCGGCAAGGCCAGCATGACGATGTCGCGCTGCCCGGTGCGGATGACCGCCTCGGACGGCACCAGAAGCGCCGGCGTCGTCGCCCCGCCGAAAACAACCCGGCCGAACATGCCCGGCCGCAGACGTCCGCCCCGGTTCGCCAATTCGATGCGGCCCGTGAAGGTCCGGCTGTCGCCCGAGACCTCCGGCAATAGGGCGCTCAGGCGGCCGGTGAACCGTTCGGACGGAAAGGCCGACAGGGTCGCTTCGACCGACTGTCCGACCCTTAGTTGCCCGGCGAGGGCCTCTGGGATGGCGGCGTTGAGCCAGACGGTCGACAGGCCGCTGATCTCGGCCAGGGTGGCGCCCTGCGTCACGCTCATGCCGGACCGGACCGCCAGGGTGCGGATGGCGCCGGCCGTCGGGCTGGCGATGGTGATCGTGTCGCGTGGCCGCTCGCTGCGTTCGACCGAGGCGATCAGGCTGTCGGACATCCCCATCAACACCAGCCGACGCCGCGCGGCCTGGGTCAGCGCGGCGTCGCCGGTGCGCCGCACCGCCAGATACTCCGTCTGGGCCCCGCCCCAGCTGGGGACCAACAAATCAACCAAGGGCGCGCCGGCAGCGACGACATCGCCGGGCGCGCGTCCATAGACCCGCTGCACGAAGCCGTCGGCCCGTGACTGTACGATCGCCACGTCTCGTTGATTGTAGTCGATCACCGCCGTAGCGTTCAGATCGCCGCCGAGGGTTCCCACACGCGCCGTCGCGAACCGAACCCCAAGGTTCTGGGTCAGGGCCGGGTCGATGCGCACGCCGCTGGACGAGGGGCCAGTATCGCCCTCGTCGGCGTATTTGGCGACCAAGGCCATGTCCATGAAGGGCGACGGTCCCGGCTTGTCGAACTTTTGGTCCGGATACATCGGGTCATAATAGTAGAGGACCTTGCGGTCCCCTGCCCCGTCAGCGGAAGGGACGCCCGCGTCGCCGGATCGCTGACCAATCACCACCCCGGCGCCGACGCCGATTCCTACCAGCACCAGAGCGCCCAGGGCGACGCCGAGACGATTGTAGCTGAACCCGCTCATCGGTCGCTCCCATAGGTCAGAGTGATTTCGGCAGCGTGACGCCTCACCGCCGCCTCCTTGTCCAGCGCGTCCAGCCGGGCGTTGGCCACGGCGGTGAAGGCCTGGACGATTTCAACGATCCCGATCCGACCGGCGGCATAGGCGGCGGTCTCCAGGTCAGACTGCCGCATGACAGCCGGCAGGATGACGTCGCGCGCCCGGGCCCACTGATCGTGATCCATGGCGTGCTGGGCCAGATCCCGCTGCAGGTCCGCCTCCAGCTGACGTCGCACCGCCGCACGCTCGGCTCCCACCCTGCGCGCGTCGGCCGACCGCGCGGCGATCAAAGGCTCCTGGCGCTGCCCCTGAAACAGCGGCAGACGCACGCTGGCGCCCACCGAGACCATGTCGCCGAACGCGGGGTCGCGCCGCTGATAGCTGGCCTCGACCGACCAGTCCGGACGCCGTCCGGCCCTGGCCAGGTCGAGCTCGGCCTGGGCCCGTCGATCTTCGGCCTCGTAGGCCTTGAGCATGGGCAGGACCTCAAGGCCCATGCGCAAGGCCGCCGGATCCGGCGCATCCAATGGCGGCGCGCCGTCCGGGGTCGGCGCCGGGTCACCGGTCCATCGGGTCAACACGGCGCGCGCGGCTTCCCTCTCGGCGAGCAGCCGGCTGCGTCGATCGTCCAGCGCCGCCTTCAACTGAATCGGCGCCAGGGCCATGGCCGGGCGATCCGCGCCCGACGCCACCCCAGAAGGGGCGGCGTCCCAGAGCGGTTGCAGCGCCGCCAGGATCTCGTCCACGGCCGCCAGCTTGCGGTCTGAATAATAGAGATCGATCCAGGCCCGGCCTGTAGCGATCCGCACCTCGCGCAACGTCGAGGCGTCATCGGCGACGGCTACGCCGATGGCGGCCTCAGCCACGCTACGCTCGGCGCGACGGCGCGCCCGGCTGGGCAGCTCCTGCTCGACGCCCACCCGCAGGGCGGTGAAGTCGTCATCGCCGAAACGGCCGGCCATGGGCCCGGTCACGGGAAAGCCGTCCAGTCCGAATTTGAGATTGGGATCGGGCAGGCGCCCGGCAGCGACCACGGCCGCACGGGCCGCATCAACGCCAAGAGCGCTGGCGCGAAGATCGGGCGCATTCTCGGCTGCGCGGGACAGCGCGGCCTCGAACGTCAAGGGCGCGGCCTCAGCCGCGACGCCCGGCAGACCGGCGACCGCGAGCCCGAGCACGGTCGCCCTGGCCGACGATTGGAAACGGGGGAGCATGATTTCTCCTATGAACAGCGCGCATCGGCCATGAACGGCGCGACGCATGGGGCATGACGATCCACCGAAATGACGAGGCCCGCCGCGGGGGCGTCCACGTCAGATCGAGAAGAGGTTCAGGCCAGCTGTTCTGGGGGAGAATAAAGCGGATCGGGTCCAGACCCGTGCCGCGAAACGTTCAAATGAAGAAAGGCGATCGCACCTAGCGTGATGGGCTGAGCGACCAGAACGAGCGGCGGAATCGGCGAGGCGACGGCAGCGCAACCCATCTTGGCCATGCAGTCCGGCGTCATGTCCTTGCAGCAGTCGCCGGGATTTCCGGTCGTGTCGCCGGCCATGTCCATGGTCTCGGCGCAGTCCAACGCCTCCGCCCCGACCCCGGCGTTGTGAAACAGCTGGATCGGCATGGCATGGGCCGTCGACTGGCCGAAAAAATCCGGCCAGGGCAAAGATGAGCAGAACTGTGCGGAGAAGGTTCCACATCACACGGTCAGGTTACACGCTTTGAGCATCAACAAGTCAAGATCGCTCTGGAAGCTCCAGTCGGCCGGGCCATGACGGGCCCGAACCGACCGGAGCCAGGGAAGTTTCTAGTGGACCATGAAGCGGGCGACGCCGCTCATGGCGTGGCCGTCGGCGCCCTCGGCCGACCAGGCCAGAACATGATTGCCCTTTCCAAGCGCAGGCAAGGCGACCGTCGTCTTTGTGCCGGCCGCGGCCTGGACGGGAACGGCCGTCGGACGACCGCCGTCTGTCGTCAGCGTCAGGGACTTCAAGGTCATCGCGTGAGGAAAGGTGATGCTGAAGGCGGTCGGCGCACTCGAGGACATCGAGCCGTCAGCCGGCGAGGTCAGCACGCTGGCTGACGAAGGCGCGGCCATAGCCATCCCGCCATGACCCGCGTGGGGGTCAGCAACCTGGGCGGAAGCGGCGCCGGCAGAAGCCAGCATGGCTGCGGCGATCGTGAAGGGGATGAAATAACGCATCTTGGTTGTCTTCCTTGGTTCGGACTTAGTTCGGAGAATGATCCATGCTGGGCAGGTCCCGCATGGTCGACATATCGTGACCAGGCATATCGTGACCCGGCATGGGCGCAGATTGGGGCTTGGGTTGCGATGGGCTCACTTTCGGGGCCAGGGACGGATGTCCTGGCTCGCGCGCAGGCGCAGCCTTTACGGGTTCAGCCGCTTGCTGAACGACGACGCTGGCCGGGCCTGTCGGCTCGAGAGCGGAGGCAGTCTCCGCCGCCGAGGCGGCAGTCGGGGTTGTTGCAGTCGCGGCAGGCTCGACGACGGCGGCCGCCTCCTTGGGCGGTGGCTGTTCGGCCGCCGGCTGGCAAGCCGCCAACAGGCCTGCAGCCGCCAGCGCCGTTGCAATGTAAACCTTCATCAACTTCTCCTTAAAGCCTAGAACCAGGCCCTGACGCCGACCACCACTCGGGTGTCTTCGGCGCTTCGCCCTCGCGCTTCGGCGAAATCGCGCGTGTCGCCAAAGCTCCTGGTCCATTCGACCCCGACATAGGGTGCGAATTCTCGGCGGATCTCATACCGCAGACGGGCGCCGACCTGCAGGGTGGACAGGCCTGACCCGATCCCCAGCTCCGGGATGTCCTCCGCCGACAGGTTCACCTCCGCGCGAGGCTGAAGGATCAGCCTCTGGGTGATCCTCTGATCATATTCGACCTCGGCGCGCGCCGTCAGTTCGCCCTTGTTGGACAAGAAGGCCGCGGCGTCGACTTCAAACCAGTAGGGCGCCAGGCCCTGGACCCCGACGACAAGGTCAGTCCGGTCACCCTCGGGCCGATAGGTCTGCCGCAGGCCGGTCTGGAAGTCGAAATAGGGGGTGAAGGCGCGGCTGTAGAGCGCCTGGAGTTCAGCCTCCTCGAGTTCTCGCCCGAACTCGCCCTCGCCTTCCGACTTCCACCAGAAGCGGTGAATGTCTCCGCCGTACCAGCCCTGGGCGTCCCAGGCGTAGCCCTGCTCGCCGTCGACGGACGTCGCTTCCAGCTGGTCGATCATCACCGCGCCGACACGAATGTCGCCGTTTTCCGCCACCAGCACCCTGCGCGCCGCCCTCATGTCCTCGACGCTGAAGATCTGGTCCGCCACATGGGGAGGACCATACAGCGCGCCGGCCGGCGGCGGCGTCTGGGGCGGGCGTCCCGGATTGTCCGCGCCTGTCGGAACGTCCGGCGGCATGGCCATGCCGGCCATGCCGGACATGTCGTGCCCCGCGTGAGGGTCCCCCTGCCCCGAGGGCGGAGCCCCCATCGGCATCGTGGACATGTCATGCCCCGCTGTCGCCGGCGCGGGCTGGGCCTGCCCCATGGTCGACATGTCATGCCCCGCATGCGGGTCCGCCTGCCCTGCCGGCGCCGCACCCATCGGCATCGTGGACATGTCATGTCCTGCAGTCGCTGGCGCGGGCTGGGCCTGCCCCATGGTCGACATGTCGTGCCCCGCATGCGGGTCCGCCTGCCCTGCCGGCGCCGCACCCATCGGCATCGTGGACATGTCATGCCCCGCCGTCGCCGGCGCAGGCTGGGCCTGCCCCATGGTCGACATGTCGTGGGCGGCGCCCGCGGCTCGGGCGGGCACGGTTCCCGGGGGGCAGGCCGAAGCAGGAGATTGGCTCATTCCCGCGTTTCCCGTCGTCGCCGTCGTTGAACCCGGCGCGACGCATCCTTGCGTCGTCGGCGGCGCCTGGCGCGGCGCCGGCGAGGTCGCGCCGTGTCCGGCATGGGTCTGGGCCAGGGCGGGCGTCGCCGCCAGGATCAGAGGAACCACGGCAACTGAGAACCGGATCATGCCCCCTCTCCTTCCATCGGACGAATGGTGACGACGTTGAACATTCCGGCGTGCATATGCATCAGGAGATGGCAGTGGAAGGCCCAGTCTCCGGGGTTGTCCGCCGTGAGGTCGAAACTGACCTTGCCGCCGGGCGCGACATTGACGGTGTGCTTCAGGGGCTGATGCCCGTCCGGCCCGCCGGTGACGAGCTCGAAGAAGTGCCCGTGGAGATGGATCGGGTGGGCCATCATGGTGTCGTTGACCAGGGTCACCCGCACCCGCTCGTTCCGTTCAAAACGGATGGGTTCGACCAGCTCGCTGAACTTGCGCCCGTCGAAGCCCCACATGAACCGCTCCATATTGCCGGTCAGGTGGATCTCCATCGAACGGCTGGGCGCACGCCTGTCCTTGTTGGGCGTCAGCGAAACGAGGTCCGTATAGACCAGCACCCGGTGATCGACCTTCTCCAGGCCCTGCGGCCTTTCGCCCATCCGGTTCGCCGGCATCGGCGATATGGTCTGGACCCCTACGCCCACGGCCATATTGGGCGGCGCGTTCTGGGGATCGCGCATGTTCATGGCGCCCATGGATCCGTGATCCATGCCGGCCATAGCCTCCCCTGCAGGAGCGGCGGCGGCGGCGCCGTGATCCATCCCTGGCATGGCGCTGTGATCCATTCCGGCCATCGGCGCGGCGCCCATCCCCTCCATCCCTTCCATTCCGCCCATGCCGCCCATGTCCATGCCCATGTCCTTCATGGTCAGGGTCGGCACCTCGCGCAGCGGCGGAACCTCGGCCGTCATGCCCAGACGCGGGGCCAGGGTCGCTCGGCCCATGCCCGAACGGTCGATGGCTTCGGAGACGATGGTGTAGGCCCGGTCCTCGGTCGGACGAACGATGACGTCATAGGTCTCGGCGACCGAGATCTGGAACTCGTCGGTCTCGACCGGGCGCACGTTCTCCCCGTCGGCGTTGACCACGGTCATGGCAAGACCGGGAATGCGGACGTTGAAGATCGACATGGCCGAGGCGTTGATGACGCGTAGGCGCACCCGCTCGCCGGGCCGGAACAGGCCGGTCCAGTTCTCCTGCGGGCCGTGGCCGTTGATCAGATAGGTGTAGGTGGTGCCGTTGACGTCGAGAACGTCGCGGGGATCCATGCGCATGGCTCCCCACATCCGGCGCTCCGCGAGGCTCATGCCGTCCGCGCCAGAGAACAATCCCGCCAGCGTCGTCCGATGGCGATTGAAGTAGCCGGGGCTCTTCTTGAGCTTCGCCAGAATCTCATGCGGATGCATGAAACTCCAGTCTGAAAGCACCAGGACGTGCTCGCGGTCATAGGCGACCGGATCGGCGCCCGCCGGATCGATCACGATCGGTCCATAGTGGCCGAGCGCTTCCTGAAGCCCCGAGTGACTGTGATACCAGAAGGTCCCAGATTGCCGGACCGGGAACTCATAGACGAAGGTCTCGCGCGGCTTGATGCCGGGGAAGCTGATCCCGGGGACGCCGTCCATCTGGAACGGCAACAGGATGCCGTGCCAGTGGATCGACGTCTCTTCGTCCAGTTGGTTCGACACCGCCAGGCGGACGTTTTGGCCTTCGCGAAGGCGCAGAAGCGGCGCCGGAAGCTGGCCATTGATCGTCGTCGCCGTCGCCGTCCTGCCGTTGACGGTGAACGGCGATTGTCCAACCGTCAGATTGATATCAGCGCCCGTCAGCGTGGGATAATCCGCGCGTAGACCGGGAGATCCGGTCTGCGCCCAGGCTGGCAAGAAGCCCTGCAAGCTCAACAAGCCGCCGCCAACAACAGCGCCGCGCAGCAGCCTTCGACGATCCAGCGTCATTGCACAGTCCTCACCGCCTGTCCGTTCGGGAAACGAACCTGGCTCTCCAATAGGATACGCACGCGAGGCCTCCCTCCCCTCGGACGCCTGATACTGCAAATCCGGGACGCCGATTGGGTTCCGAAGGCGCCAGTTGATCAGGCTTCGTCGCGCAGTTGCTGCGCCAGCTTCTGGCGCGCCCGGGCGACCCGCATCTCAACGGCCTTGGCGGAGAGGCCCAGGATTTCCGCGACCTCGGCGTGACTGCGCTCCTCGATGGCGGTCAGCAGCAGCGGCTCCTTCAGCTTCGGCGGCAGTGCGGCAATAAGGGCATGCAGACGTTGCGCCTGTTCGGCGGCGTCGTATCTGTCTTCCGTGCCGGCCTGCTCGTCCGGTACGGCGAGCGCCTCCGACGACTGGAGGTCTGCCACGCCCATGAACAGCCGGCGGATTTTGCGACGACGGCTCCAATCCCGGCATTTGTTGATGGCGATCGTGCGCAGCCAGGCTTCGAACGATCGTTCCGGATCATAGCGGCGGATGGCCAGCCAGGCGGCGGCGTAGGCCTCCTGCACGAGATCATAGGTTTCATCGGCGTCGCCGACATAGCGGCGGACAAACCTGTAGAGACCTGCCTTGGTGTCACGCACGAGCGTTTCAAACGCCACGACGTCGCCGTGGGCCGCTCTCGTCTGCAGGGTTTGGCGCTCCTGCACGGAGGCTACTGAGCGTCGTCAGCCGTGAGCGCCGCGACAACGCTCCGGTCGAAGCGACGCGCCTGGGCTTCGTTCATCACTGTCCGCATCTCGAAGATATGGGCGATCGTCGCCTGCTGCAGCCCCCCCATGGCGTCATGGAAGTGGTCGACGGCCGGCTGAACCGCCCGGCTGTCGCCGTTGCTGACCCTGATGGCCTCGGCAAGCTCGCGATTGGCCGCCTGCACGCGAGATTCCAGCTGGACGCGCTGCCCGGCGAACCGGGTTTCGATGTCCTCGATCTCGGCCAACTGTTCCGACGACAGATCGAGATCCTTGTGGACGATCTCGTGCAAGGAAGGCGGCGCCTGCTTGTTGAGGACCCAGCTGGCGCCCGCCCATGCGGCGACCCCGCTCGCCGCGGCGGCGAGCGCGACCGTCACGGCGATGGACTTCCAGGCGATCGCCATCAGCCTACTTCCAGCCGCACCAGCGGCGATGTCGCCGCCACCGAGAAGATCGCCATCTCCGAAGCGGTCGTCTGCGCGAATGTCGCCCCGAGGCCGCCGTTGGCGATGCCGATCACAAGGGCCATGGCCACGGCGGCCAAACGAATCCGATCGGTGGCCTGCTGCGCCTGGATCGCTTTCACGCGGCTCCAGACATCCTCCTCGAGCCGATCTAGCGACACGCCGTCGCCGGGCGCGGCGCGCGCCAGCCAAATTCCGAGATCATCCATGATCGGTGCCTTTCGACGTTGTTACTGGGGATACGCATTACCCGGCGCTCATCCCTCAAGACGGAGCGGCCCAACTCGCTTTGACGCAAATCGAGGGGGACAAGCCAGACCGTGCGTAAGAGAATTAGAGCGGGTCTTCGCCGGGAGGGGCGAAAGCATGGTCATCGGAAGCCTAGCGCCAGCCGCCCCCGGCGGCGGCCCCTTCGTGAACGCGCGGATCAAATCCTCAGGAAAGGGTTGAATCATGTCGACGCCTGTTTCCCCCTCGGGACGGCATCCGTTTCCGCCTGTCATCGAGCCATTGACGAGCGTTCGCTTTTTCCTGGCGCTCGGGGTGGTGCTGTTCCATTATCAGCTGGCGTGGACCCTGCCGCCCGAGGCCTCGGGCCTGTTGAACCGGGCGCGCCTGGGCGTGGACGTCTTCTTCATCCTCTCGGGTTTCATCCTGACGCACGTCTACCTGCAGGGCGAGGCCGCTCCCCGCTTCGGGCCGTTCATCGTCGCGCGGTTCGCGCGCATCTATCCGGCCCACCTTTTCATCCTGCTGGCGATGCTGGCCATGGTCTTGGCCGCAGATTTCATCGGGATCGCCCTGCAGGGCGGGCGCTTCAACGTTCCCGACTTCCTGATGACGCTCTTCCTGGTCCAGGCCTGGTTTCCCAACCAGGACGCCGAATGGAACGGCCCCTCCTGGTCGCTCTCGGCCGAATGGTTCGCCTATCTGATTTTTCCGGCCTACGCCTGGATCGCGTTGAGGTTGAGACGCCGTCCCTGGCTCATCATCGGCCTCGCCGCTCTCCTGTTCGTGGTGCTCGACGCGGTCTATCGCGAAGTCTTCGGCCCCGTGCTGCCCCGCGCCGAGGGCAGCATGGGCGTCCTGCGCATACTCCCGGAATTCCTCTACGGCATCGGGCTCTATTATCTCGGCCAGGGCATACGCGTTTCACAAAGAGCCGCCCTCGTCCTGGCGGTCGGCTCCACCGGCCTCCTCCTGGTCGCCATGCAATACCCCCTGGACGACCGCCTCATCGTCCTGTTCGCGGGCCCCTTCCTCCTGGCGCTTGCGCTGCTCGCAAAATCCGGCGCCAGGACCTTCCTTTCCGCCCGCCCCTGGCTGTTCGCCGGCGAAGCCTCCTTCGCCCTCTACATGGTCCACATCCCGGTGCTCATGGTCTGGAGAAACGCAGCAGAGAAGCTCCACGGCCTGCCCTCCGACTACAGGATGAGCCCCTGGGAACTCGCCCTGCTCCTGGCCCTCTCGCTCGCCGTGGCCGCCTTCGTCCATGTGGCCGTAGAGCGGCCCGGCCGGCGCATCATTCGTCGGCTTTTCGCCCGAACTAACCCCACGCCCCGGCCCGAACCGGGACGTTTCGTTCACAACGACCAAGGAGAACCCCTTTGACCTATCGTTCCATGATCATCGCCGTCGCCGCCCTCGCCGCCCCCGCGATGATCACGGCGCCCGCGCTGGCCCAATCGAACGCAGAGGCCCAGGTGGTCGCCGTGCTGGATGGCTACCGCGTCGCGCTCGAGACGCTCGATGCGCCTCGCGCCGAAACCTTCTTCTGGCCCGACGCCCAGGTCTTCGAACAGGGCGGCGTCGAGGGAACCATCTCCCAGTATCTGTCCCACCACCTCGGCCCCGAGCTCGCCGAATTCTCCAGCTTCGCCTTCCAGGATCATGTGGCGAAGGCGACCGTCGTCGGCGACGTCGCCTATGCGACGGAGACCTACCGCTTCCGGATCGCGTTCAAAGCCGCCGGTCGCGCCCCGGTTGAACGGCGCGGCGTCGCCACGAGCGTCCTTAGACAGCGCGACGGCGAATGGCGTATCGTCAGCTATCACTCCTCGACCAGAGCGCCGCGACCGGCTTCCTGACACGCGCCGCCGCCCCCTTCGCGGCTCAGACGGTCTCTATTCCCGACCTCTCCCATGCGGTGGAGGTCGGGAACCGGCCCTTCCGGCGCGAGGTTGATCCGGCAGGATCAGTTCCAATGAAAAAATTGCGCCCCTCGTCACGCCGCCTCGGAACCCAGGGTCTCATCTCGAGAGGAACTTGAATGCCGCTTGCGGACAACAAGGCCGCTCTCTCCTCCCCGGCCCCCACGGAACGGCGGGACTTCATCCACGTCGCTGCGGGAGCCATGGCCGTCGGCGCCGTCGGCATGGCGCTCTGGCCCCTGATCAACTCCATGAACCCGGCGGCCGACACCCTGGCCCTCTCCTCGGTCGAGGTCGACTACGGCAAGGTCCAGCTCGGCCAGCAGATCGTGGTCAAATGGCGCGGAAAGCCGGTGTTCATCCGTCACCGGACCCCCAAGGAAATCGCCGAGGCGGTCGCGGATGACCATGCTGCGCTGCGCGACCCGGCGACGGACGCCAGTCGTCACAAACCGGGGAAGGCCGAATGGCTGATCCTGATCGGCGTCTGCACCCATCTCGGGTGTATTCCGACCTTCGGGACGGGCGACTACGGCGGCTGGTTCTGCCCGTGCCACGGCTCCCACTACGACACCGCAGGACGTATCCGGAAGGGGCCTGCGCCCAAGAACCTCTACCTTCTGGACTACGCCTTCCTGAACGAGACACGGGTCAGGCTCGGCTAGCGAACGCCCTCCCCTGCGCTGACGACGCAAGGGGAGGACATCATCGCTCCGAGACTCCTGAAGGCGACGCAGACCGTGTCGTGCGCTATGACGTCACATCATCATGGCGGCGGGCGGCGCGAGCGTTCCCATCACGGCGACGAGCCCCAGAAGAATGACCGCCAGGAGCGTCTCCAGCACCAGGCTGCGTCGCAGCGCCCTGATCGCCGACGACTTCTGGCTCTCATCTTCCAGGGCGCGATGAAGGCACGGCGTCAGGACGAAGCGATTGGACGCCGCCAGGGCCAGCATGCCGACGAAGACCGCCAGTTTCGCCGTCAGCAGAAGGCCGTAGGGCGTCGTCAGAAGCGCCCCCAACCGATCGGGACCGACCAGGAACCAGGTGTTCACCAGACCCGTCGCGACCAGAAGACCGACCGCGAGCGTGCCCATGCCGGCGAAACCGTGCAGAGCGTCATGGGTCAGCCGGTCCCGCTCCGGATCTCCATGAGGAATAGTCAGGAACAGGCCCAGCGCAGCGAGAGCCCCCAACCACATGGCCGCAGCGGCGGCGTGGATGACATCCGCCCCTAGGTGTATGACGCCCGGAGCGCCCTCGGTGGCGCCGCCGTGGCCGGTCCAGGCCAGACTGGCGCAAACCACCAGGCCCAGGATCGCGAGGCCAATCCAGCTCGCCCGGTTGGGCCGCAGCACAAGAAGCAGGACACCAGCCAGAGCCGAGACCACCGCTCTCGCCAGAAAGGCGCGGCCGATCTCCATGTCGAACGCCATATAGGCAAGGGACGCCGGTTTCAGCGCTTCCGCCATCGATCCCGCCATGACGGCGGTTTGCAGGACCAGAGCCGCGAGCGAGGCGATCGCGGTCGCGAACGCCGCAATCAGCAGCGTCTTTCGCGGCCATCTTTCGACGGCCGCGTCCGACGTGGGCATCCTGAAGGCGAAGAACAGGGGCACGCCCAGCAGGAGCATGGCGCCCAGATACTGCGCCAGCCTCAAAAAGACGACCGAGACCTCCAGCATGGCTTAGCGCACGATGAAGGTGGTGGAGCCCGTCATGCGGTGCCCGTCGGGCGAGGCTACGCGCCAGTTGACCGTATAGGCGCCGGCGGCCAGGGCGGAGCGCGGAGACCCGCTCAGGGTCTTGCCGTCCTTGGAGACCCGGGCCTGAACCGGAATGACGGTTCCCTGGGCGTTGGCAAGGTCAAATCCCGAGAAGGCCGGAGCCATGCGCTCGCTGAAGGTGAGGCTGATGGTGCGCGGGGCCGCCACCGTGGCGCCGGTCGCCGGCGTGGCGCTGACGAGGCGGGCGTGGGCGTCGGCCTGGCCCGCGAAAACGGAAAGCGCGGCGACCGCGCCGGCCAGGTTTGCGATCTTGAAACGGTTCACGTGTGTCTCCTTGAGGAAGCGCCCCTCTCTCATAGATACGCAGGCCTGCGGCCTTCCCCTCAAGACTGGCGAGCGCCTGGCGAATCCTTCGCCGCCTGCATCGCCTAGAGCCTGACCGCCCTGAGACGAAGCGCATTGGCGATCACGCTGACCGACGACAGCGCCATGGCCAGCGCCGCCAGGGCCGGCGACAGCATCAGGCCGAACACCGGATAGAGGACGCCCGCCGCCACGGGGATTCCCAGGGTGTTGTAGCCGAAGGCGAAGACCAGGTTCTGGCGGATATTGCCCATGACCGCCCTGGACAGATGCCGCGCGCGGACGATGCCCTGGAGGTCGCCGCCCAGCAGGGTGACGCCGGCGCTCTCGATCGCCACGTCTGAACCGGCGCCCATGGCGACGCCGACGTCCGCCGCGGCCAGAGCCGGGGCGTCGTTGACGCCGTCGCCGGCCATGGCCACGACGCGCCCCTCGGACCGAAGCTGCTCCACAACCGAAGCCTTGTCCTGCGGCAGCACCTCGGCCCGGACGTCGTCGATGCCCAACCGGCGTGCGACGGCTAGCGCTGTCGTGTGATTGTCGCCAGTCATCATCACCAGCCGGAGGCCGGCGGCTTTCAGATCGCGGATGGCGTCGGCGGTGGTGGCCTTCACCGGATCGGCGATGCCGAGGACGCCGGCCACAGCGCCGTCAACCGCGACGAAGATGGCCGTAGCGCCCTCCTCTCGCAACACTTCGGCCGCCGCCTCGAGGGGCGCGACATCGACCCCGGCCTCCGTCAGGTAGCGGGCATTGCCCAGGAACAGACGTCGACCGTCGACCTGGCCGGTGACGCCGCGGCCGACCGGACTGTCGAACTCCGCAGCCTCGGAAAGCGTGAGGTCGCGATCGGCTGCGGCGCGCATGATGGCGTCGGCCAGGGGGTGTTCGCTGCCCCGCTCGAGGCTGGCGGACAGGCGAAGAAGCTCGACGTCGTCAAAACCCTCGACCGGGCGGATCGCCGTCACCGAAGGACGGCCCTCGGTCAGGGTGCCGGTCTTGTCCAGCACCAGGGTGTCCACCTTCTCGAACCGCTCCAGCGCCTCGGCGTTCTTGATGAGGACGCCGGCGCGCGCCCCCCGCCCCACCCCCACCATGATCGAGATCGGCGTGGCGAGGCCGAGCGCGCAGGGGCAGGCGATGATCAGAACCGACACCGCCGCGACCAGGGCGTAGGACAGGCGCGGATCCGGACCGACCAGACCCCAGACGACGGCGGCGACCACGGAGATGGCGATAACGGCCGGCACGAACCAGCCGGACACCAGATCGGCCAGGCGCTGGATGGGCGCGCGGCTGCGCTGGGCCTGGGCCACCATCTGGACGATCTGGGCCAGAAGGGTGTCGGCGCCGACCTTGTCCGCCCTCATCACGAAGGAGCCTGTCTTGTTCAGCGAGCCGGCGATGACCCTGGCCCCGGCCTCCTTGGTGACCGGCATGGATTCCCCGGTCACGAGGGATTCGTCGATGGCCACGCGCCCTTCGAGAATCTCGCCGTCGACCGGGATCTTTTCACCCGGGCGGACGCGCAGCCGGTCGCCCACCGCCACGAGGTCGAGCGTCACATCCTCGTCGGCGCCGTCGTCGCGCACCCGGCGGGCTGTCTTGGGCGTCAGGTCGAGCAGGGCCCGGATCGCGCCGGAGGTCTGTTCGCGCGCGCGCAGTTCCAGGACCTGGCCCACTAGGACCAGCACCGTGATCACCGCCGCCGCTTCGAAATAGACGGGCGCGCTCCCGTCCATGCGCAGCATGGCCGCGGGAAACAGCCCCGGCGCCAGCACGGCGACAACGCTGTAGATCCAGGCCGCCCCGACGCCCAGGGCGATCAGGGTGAACATGTTGAGGCTGCGGTTGAGGAGGGACTTCCATCCGCGCACGAAGAAGGGCCAGCCGGCCCACAGGACCACAGGCGTCGCCAGCACGAACTGGATCCAGTTCGACGTCTGCCCGGGAATTCTGTCCATCAGTCCGGTCAGGTGACCGCCCATCTCCAGCGCGGCTACCGGCAGGGTGAGGACGGCGCCGACCCAGAGCCGCCGCGTGAAGTCCTTCAATTCATGATTGGGCAGGGCTTCAGCAGTGACAGTCTCGGGCTCCAGCGCCATGCCGCAGATCGGGCAGGACCCCGGCCCTTCCTGGCGCACCTCCGGATGCATCGGACAGGTGTAGATCGTCCCTGCGGGCGCGGCCTTCGCCTTCAGCTTCTCGCCGAGGTATTGGCCGGGATCCGAAACGAATTTCGTCCGACATCCCGCCGAGCAGAAGACGTAGTCGTGACCTTCGTGCTCTGCGCGATGCTGGGCGGCGGCCCGATCCACGGCCATGCCGCAAACCGGGTCGATCGCCCCTCCGCCTTCATGCGAAGCATCCTTGTGAGCGGGAGTATGGCGAGGATCGTGGACCGTCGGCATGGCGTCACTCCAAATTCAGCGCTCGTCCGGCCTATACCCCTTGGGGGAAGGGCTCAAGGCGAGGCGCGAAGCCTGCGCCCGCCATCATACCGGCGACGATCTGCCGAACCGCCCTCAAATCGGACGGTCGCGTGGCGAGCTGCAGGCTCCCGCGACGTCCGCTCCAGCACTGGTCACGGCGTAAAAATACTATACAGGGGTATCCTATGGCGCACACATCGACCAACAAGAAGAAGCTCGTGGCCCGCGTTCGGCGGATCGCCGGCCAGATCGGCGCGATCGAACGCGCCATCGAAAGCGACACCGACTGCTCGCAAATCCTTCAGCAGGTCGCTGCGGCTCGCGGCGCCATGGGAGGACTGCTGGAAGAGCTGATCGAGGACCACCTTCGCCATCACGTCGCCCATCCCGAACTGAGCGACGCCGATCGTCAGAGCGGCGCCGACGAACTGATCGCCATCATCCGTCGCTATTCCAAGTAATCCACGCCCATGACCCTGTTCGACACCGACCACCTGACCCACGACCACCATTTCCTGAGCCGCGCCCATGACGAGAGCGCGCGCCGGACGCTGTGGGTCGTCGGCCTGACCGCCGTGATGATGGTCGGCGAGATCATCGCCGGGATGATCTACGGTTCGATGGCTTTGCTGGCGGACGGCTTCCACATGGCGACCCACGCGGGCGCTCTGGCTGTCGCGGCAGGCGCCTATGCCTACGCCAAACGCCATTCAGCCAACCGCCGGTTCAGCTTCGGGACCGGCAAGGTCGGCGATCTGTCGGGCTTCGCCTCGGCGCTGGTGCTCGGCATCGTGGCGCTGGGCATCGCCGGCGAGTCCGTCGCCCGGCTGTTCGATCCCCGCTCCGTCGCCTTCGGACAGGCCACGCTGGTCGCCATTCTCGGCCTGGGCGTCAATCTGGTGAGCGCGCTTCTGCTGGCGGGCGGCGGTCATCACCACGGCCATAGCCACAGCCATCACGGCCATGACCACCATCACCATGACGATCACCAGCATCATGGCGAGCCTCGCGACAACAATCTGCGCTCGGCCTATTTTCACGTCCTGGCTGACGCCCTGACCTCGGTTCTGGCCATCGTCGCGCTGATCGCGGGTCGGTACCTGGGTTGGGTCTGGCTCGATCCGGTGATGGGGATCGTGGGCGCGATCGTTATCGCCCGATGGTCTTGGAGCTTGATGCGCGACACCGCCGCCGTACTGCTCGACACGACGGACCAGGCTATCGAGGCGGAGGTGCGTGAATGTGTCGAAGGTCCCGGCGACGCTCGCATCACCGATCTGCATGTCTGGCGCGTGGGTCCCGAGGCCCACGCCGCCATCGTCAGCGTGACGGGCGGCGTCGACAGCGACACGATCCGCACCCGCCTCAAGCCGGTTCATGAACTCGGGCACCTGACAGTGGAATGCCGCTGACCTATCGGCGAGGAACCGACTGAACCACTACGGAATCCACCCGGGTGAGCCCCTGTGGGCCCGGCCTCCGGAAAGAGGAACCAGGGGCTCGACCACGACACATTCGCCTGGACCGGCCAGTGCGACGATCCCTCCATTGCGTTGAAATCGGATTCCCCCTAACGGGAATCGTCAGGGAATTTACTTCTTGCCGCAGCTGTTACGCCTCCTTTGCATCTGCCTCGGCGTGACCATCATGGTCGCGGTGCAGATGCATGGGGTGGTCAACAACCAGCATCGCGTCCAACACAGCGTACAGTTCCCCGGCGTGACCTATGAAGCCATGGCGGAAGTAGCCCACCACCACGATCACGTCCCTGCGAGCGAAGCACCGGACGGCGGCGCGGTCCTCGACGTCGCCGACAATGGCGACGCCCCCTTCAGTCACCATCATCACAGCGGCGGCGACATCCACCTGGCCCTGACCGCGCCCGTCCACCCTGTCGGATCCGGCCTGCTAGCCTCGCTCGACCTTGGGCCTGCGCCGGACGCCCTGCCGCCCGGCCTGACCGGCGATGATCCCTCACATCCTCCAAAACACGCGCGCCTGATCGCCTGATCCTGCGCGGCCGTTCGGCCGCGCGCGCCCCTGTTTTTGGAGACTATCCTTGAGACATCCCATGTCCGGCGCTGCCGGATGGTGGGCGCGTCGTGCGGCCGTTTCGGCCCTCGCGCTCACGCTCGCGGCGGCCTGGCCGCCCGTCGAGGCGTTCGCCCAGGCGACGCCCTCGACCGCGCCTGCCCGGCCCCTTCCTCTGGAAGAGGCTCTCCGTCGCGCCGTCGGCGCCGATCCGGCGCTCGCCGGGACCGCCGCTCGCTCCCAGGCGGCTGAAGCCGGCGTGCGCCAGGCCGACGTCCGCCCCAACCCCACGCTCGGCCTGATGGTCGAGAACCTTCCCACCCTTGGCGGCGGGGACATCCTCGGCCGCACGGAAACCACCCTCTCCTATGAGCAGCGCCTCGAGCGCGGCGGCGACCGCACCGCCCGGGTGACGCTGGCCCGCGGAGAAGGCGCGCTCGTCGCCGCCCAGGCTCGCGTGGCGCAGCTGGACCGGCTCGAACGGGTCCAGCGCACCTGGTCGGAAGTCCTGGCCGCCGAGGGCCAGCTGGAGATCGCGCGTGAGCGTCTCGCCCTGGCCGAGCGTTTCCAGGCGGAGGTGCAACGCCGGGTGAACGCGGCGCGCGACCCGCTGTTCGCCGGGGCCCGCGCCGAAGCCGAGCTGGCCCAGGCCCAGATCGATTTCGACCAGGCCGAGATAGCCGTCCGCATGGCCCGGATCACCCTGGCCAAGTTCTGGGACGGGGGCGCCGACTTCGTCATCGGCGCGACCGCCTTCGAGGACGTCAGCGCCGCCCGCGTCGCGGCGGGCGAGCCGGCCCAGGCCGATCTGGACGTCTTCGCCGCCCAGCGCACGATCGCCGAGGGCCGCGCCCGCGTCGAGGAGGCGCGGGCCGTTCCCGACCCCACCGTCAGCGTCGGCGTACGTCACATCTGGGACAATGAGGTCGCGCTGGTCTTCGGCGGAAGCCTACCGCTTCAGCGCCACGACCGGAACCAGGGCGCCATCGACCGGGCGCGCGCCGAAGGCAATGCCGCCCAGGCGGACATGAACGCCTTGCGCACCGAGCGTGAGCGCGAGATCGCCCGCCTACAGGTCCAGCTCCTGGCCAGGGCGAACGAAGCCCGTCGGATCAGGGAGGAGACCCTGCCCCAGGCCGAACGCGCCGTGACCCTCGTCCGCGAAGGCTTCGCCCGCGGCGGCTTCACCTACAACGACGTCATGAGCGCCCACACGGCCCTGTTGCAGACCCGGGCGCGCCGCGTGACGGCGCTTCAGGCCTTCCATCTTGATCGCGCCCGCCTTGACCGGCTGACCGGCGCCCATGCCGATCTGATCGGCCCGGAGATCCAACCATGATCCGCTCCATCTCCGCCCGCCTTCTCGGCGGGGCGGCCATGGCCGCCTGCGCCCTGGCCCTCTCCAGCTGCGGCGAGCGCGCCAAGCCGGCCGAGGGCGGCGAGGCCGAAGCGGCCGCCGCCGCCGACTATGAACGCGGCCCCCACAACGGCCGCCTGCTGCGCGACGGCGACTTCTCGCTCGAGATCACCATCTATGAGGAAGGTCCCGAGCCCCTGTTCCGCCTCTACCCCTACCTCAAGGACAAGCCCCTCGATCCCGCCCTTGTGTCGGCCGACATCGCGCTCACCCGCCTGGGCCCCAAGGTCGACCGTTTCCAGTTCACCCCGGAAAAGGACTATCTCGCCAGCCCCGGCGTCGTGTTCGAGCCCCACTCCTTCGACGTGGCCGTGAACGCGACCCAGGCCGCCAAGCGCTCGACCTGGACCTATCAGTCCTATGAAGGCCGCACGGTCATCACCCCGACGGCCGCCCAGGCCGGCGGGGTCACGACCCAGACGGCCGGCCCCGCCGTCCTCGGGGAAAGCCTGCCGCTCAGCGGGCGCGTCGAGATCACGCCGGAAGGCCAGAGCGAGGTCCACGCCCGCTACCCCGGTCGGGTCGTGGCCATGAACGTCCAGCTCGGCCAACGCGTCACGCGCGGCCAGGTCCTGGCGCGCGTGGAATCCAGCGAAAGCCTGCAGACCTACGCCGTCACGGCGCCGATCTCCGGCGTCATCCTGGCCAAGAACGCCAACCCCGGCGCCATCACCGGCAACGGCGCGCCCATGCTGGTCATCGGCGATCCGACCCGGCTTCACGCCGAGTTCTTCCTCTATCCGCGCGACGCCGAACGCGTGCGTGTCGGCCAGAGGGTGGAGGTGACGAGCCTGGCCGGCGAACACCGGGCCAGCGGCGTGATCGAAGCCATCCTGCCGTCGGATGACGTCCTGAGCCAGACCCTGGTCGCCCATGTCGAGCTGCCCTATCAGAACGGCGTCTGGCGTCCGGGTCTGGGCGTCCAGGGATCGGTCCAGGTCGGCGAAGGCGAGGCGCCGCTCGCGGTGCGGACCAAAGCCCTCCAGCCCTTCCGTGACTTCACCGTCGTCTACGCCAGGGTCGGAAACACCTATGAGGTGAGGATGCTCGAACTGGGCCGCCGCACCGACGAATGGACCGAGGTCCTCGGCGGCCTGGAGCCCGGGACCGAATATGTCGTCGACGGCGCCTTCCTCATTCGCGCGGACATCGAAAAGTCCGGCGCGAGCCATGACCACTAGGGGGCGCGCGCATCATGCTTGATCGCATCATCGCCCTGTCGATCCGCTTCCGATGGCTCGTCATGGGGCTGGTCCTCACGGCCTGCGTCGTCGGCGTCTGGAGTTTCCAGCGCCTGCCGATCGACGCCACCCCCGACATCACCAACGTCCAGATCCAGATCAATACGGAGGCGCCGGGCTATTCCCCGCTGGAAGCCGAACAACGCATCACCTTCCCCGTCGAGACGGCCGTCGCCGGCGTGCCGGGACTGCAATACACCCGCTCGGTCTCGCGCTACGGCCTGAGCCAGGTGACCGTCATCTTCGACGACGGCACCGACATCTATTTCGCTCGCCAGCTGGTGAACGAACGGCTGCAAGGCGCGCTCGGCCAGCTTCCGCCGGGGATCACACCGGAGCTGGGTCCCATCGCCACGGGGCTGGGCGAGATCTTCATGTATACGGTCGAAGCCGAGCCCGGCGCCCGGAGGCCCGACGGCCAGCCCTATTCGACCGAGGACCTGCGCACCCTGCAGGATTGGGTCATCCGGCCCCAGCTTCGCAACACCCGTGGGGTCACCGAGGTCAACACCATCGGCGGCTATGAGCGGCAGTACCACGTCACCCCGCGACCAGAGCGGTTGTCCGCCTATGGCGTGACCATGGCCGAGATCGTCGAGGCGCTGGAGAAGAACAACGCCAACGTCGGCGCGGGCTATGTCGAACGCTACGGCGAACAGTATCTGATCCGGGTGCCGGGCCAGGCGACCAGCCGCGAGGATCTCGGCGCCGTGGTCATCGCTACGCGCGGCGGCGTGCCGATCCGCGTCGCCGACGTCGCGGACGTCGACATGGGCGAGGAGCTACGGACGGGGGCCGCGACCGAGAACGGCAAGGAGACGGTGCTGGCCACCGTCCTGATGCTGGCGGGCGAGAACAGCCGCGTCGTGGCCCAGGCCGCCGCGGCCAGCCTGGAGGAAGCCGCCAAGGCCCTGCCCAAGGGGGTGAAGGCGTCGCCGGTCTATGACCGGACCGACCTCGTCGAGCGGGCCGTCAAGACGGTCGAGAAGAACCTGGTCGAAGGCGCCCTGCTCGTCATCGTCGTCCTCTTCCTCCTGCTCGGAAACATCCGCGCCGCCCTGATCACGGCGGCGGTCATCCCCATCACCATGCTGATGACGATCACGGGCATGGTGCGCACCGGCACCTCGGGCAATCTGATGAGCCTGGGGGCGCTGGACTTCGGCCTGATCGTCGACGGCGCCGTCATCATCGTCGAGAACTGCCTGCGTCGCTTTGGTGAGGCCCAGCATCGTCTGGGGCGCATCCTGACCCGAGAGGAAAGGTTCGAACTGGCGGGCTCCGCCTCCAGCGAAGTGATCCGCCCCTCCCTGTTCGGGGTGATGATCATCACCCTCGTCTATGTGCCGATCTTCGCCCTGACCGGGGTCGAGGGCAAAACCTTCCATCCGATGGCCATCACCGTGGTCATCGCCCTGACGGCGGCCCTGCTGCTGTCCCTGACCTTTGTTCCCGCCGCCGTCGCCATGTTCGTCACGGGCAAGGTGGAGGAGAAGGACAGCTTCCTCATGCGCTGGGCGCGGATCGGCTATCAGCCCGCGCTCGACTTCGCCCTCAGGAGCCGCAGGCTGATGGTGGGGCTGGCCGTAGTCCTCGTCGTCATCGCCGGCTTCGGCGCTTCAAGAATGGGCTCGGAGTTCGTGCCCAATCTCGACGAAGGCGACATCGCCATGCACGCCCTGCGCATTCCGGGCACCAGCCTGACCCAGGCCGTCCAGATGCAGACCGCGCTGGAGGCCCGTCTGGCGAAATTCCCCGAGGTCGAGCGGGTCGTGGCCAAGATCGGCACCGCCGAAGTCGCCACCGATCCCGTTCCGCCGTCGGTCGCCGACACTTTCATCATGCTGAAGGACCGCAGGGACTGGCCTGATCCCCGCAAGTCGCGCGGGGACCTGGTCGCGGAGATGGAAGCCGCCGTCAGCGAGATCCCCGGCAGCAAATACGAGTTCACCCAGCCCATCCAGATGCGGTTCAACGAACTGCTGTCCGGCGTTCGCGCCGACGTCGCCGTCAAGATCTATGGCGACGATCTGGACGAACTCCTGCGGCTGGGCGCCGAGGTCGAGGCCGTCGTCGCTTCAGTCGAGGGATCGGCCGATCCCCAGACCGAGCAGATCACCGGCCTGCCGGTGCTGCAGATCACGCCTGATCGCACCGCCATGGCGCGCCTGGGCCTGAGCCTCGACGACGTCCAGTCGGTCATCTCGACCTCCATGGGCGGCACGACCGCGGGCCAGATCTTCGAGGGCGACCGTCGCTTCGACGTGGTGGTCCGCCTGCCGGAAGACCTGCGCTCGGACGTCAACGCCATCGGCCGCCTGCAGATTCCCCTGCCGGCCGCCGAGGGCCAGGCGCGCCGGTTCATTCCCCTGAGCGAGGTCGCCGTGATCGAACTCGTCAAGGGGCCGAACCAGATCAGCCGCGAAAACGGCAAGCGCCGCATCGTGGTGACAGCCAATGTCCGCGACCGCGATCTGGGCTCCTTCGTCGGCGAGGTGCAGAAGCGGATCGAAGCCGACGTGGTCGTCCCTGCCGGCTACTGGGTCACCTACGGCGGTACGTTCGAACAGCTGATCTCGGCGGCCAAACGGCTCCAACTGGTGGTGCCGGCGGTGCTGCTGCTGATCTTCGGCCTGCTGTTCGCCCTGTTCCGTTCGGTCAAGGACAGCGCCATCGTCTTCTCCGGCGTGCCCCTGGCGCTCACCGGCGGGGTCGCGGCCCTGATGCTCAGAGGCCTGCCGCTGTCGATCTCCGCCGGCGTCGGCTTCATCGCCCTCTCGGGGGTGGCGGTGCTGAACGGGGTGGTCATGGTCACCTTCATCCGCAGCCTGATCGCCGAGGGCAAACCCCTGGGCGAGGCCCTTCGCGAAGGCGCCCTGACCCGGCTGCGGCCGGTGCTGATGACCGCCCTGGTCGCCAGCCTCGGCTTCGTGCCCATGGCGCTCAACGTCGGGGCCGGCGCCGAGGTCCAGCGCCCGCTGGCCACGGTCGTGATCGGGGGGATCATCTCCTCAACCCTGCTCACCCTGCTCGTGCTGCCAGCCCTCTACAGCCTGGTGCACGGGCGATCGAAGCCTGACGGGACCACGGGCGCTGCACCCGGCGGCCTGGCCCGCTTCGATCCCCGGCGCTTCCTGCCTTTCAGCCGCCGGCCCTGAGGGCGTCCGGGCGGCGCGGCTTCGGCCGCGCCGCCCCCTTCCTCCCGCACACTCGATTTCCGCCCAAGAGGATTCACATGACAATCGCGTCCCGCCACGACCCCTGGTCCTGGCTGAAATCCCCAGCGACGGCGCTTCTGGCCGTCCTCATCTTCTTCATCATCGACGGCGCCGCCGCCCAGGCGCTCGCCCACGGCGTGGCCGAGGGCGACAAGGGCTATATCCAGGAAACCTCCGGGATCGTCTTCTGGCCGTTCGTCTATCTCGGCGCCAAGCACATGGTGACCGGGTACGACCACCTGCTGTTCCTGTTCGGGGTGATCTTCTTCCTCTACCGGCTGAAAGACATCAGCATCTACGTGACCATGTTCGCCATCGGTCACTCCACGACCCTGCTGCTCGGCGTGCTGACCAACATCAGCGTCTCCAGCTACCTGGTGGATGCGATCATCGGCCTGTCGGTCGTCTACAAGGCGCTCGACAACCTGGGCGCCTTCCAGCGCTGGTTCGGCTTCCAGCCCAACACCAAGGTCGCCACCCTGGTGTTCGGCCTGTTCCACGGCTTCGGCCTGGCCACCAAGCTGCAGGACTTCCAGCTGTCCCCCGACGGCCTGTTGGTCAATCTCGTCGCCTTCAACATCGGCGTGGAGATCGGCCAGCTTCTGGCGCTCGGCGCCATCCTCATCGTCATGGGTTTCTGGCGCCGCAGCGAGAGCTTTTTCAAACACGCCTATCTCGCCAACGTCGTCCTCATGACCCTCGGCTTCATTCTGACGGGCTACCAGCTCGTCGGCTATTTCGTCGCCTGACCGGAGACCTGAACCATGTACAACGCTGACAAACCCCGCCTGTCCGACCTGCCCACCACGGGTCAGTTGCTCCGCTCGACCGGCATCGCCGCCGTCGTCGCCGCCGGCCTGCTCGTCACTGTCGTCCTGCCGTCCGAGTACGGCGTCGATCCGACCCGGGTGGGAACGGTCTTCGGCCTGACCGAGATGGGCCGGATCAAGGTCTCCCTGGCTGCGGAAGCCAAGGCGGACGAGGCGATGGACGCCGCTGCAGCCGCGGCTCCGATCGAGGCGAGTCCAGCGCCCGTCGTCGTCGCTGCGGTCGCCCAATCCGCGGCCGCCAGCCCGGCGCCCGACGCCGCCTCCGGCCAGCGCACCGATGAAACCATACTGACCCTGGCGCCCGACCAGGGCGCCGAAATCAAACTGGTCATGACGGAGGGCGCCAAGGCCCGCTTCACCTGGACGAGCAGCGGCGGACGCCTGAACTTCGACACCCACGCGGATCGCCCCGGCGTCTCCTACCACGGCTACGGCAAGGGCTCGTCCCAGAGCGAAACCGGCGAACTGACGGCGGCCTTCACCGGCAGTCACGGCTGGTTCTGGCGCAATCGCACGGGCGCACCCGTGACAGTCACCCTCAAGACCGAAGGTGCCTACACCGAAGTGAAACGCGTCGTCTGATCCACAGGGGGTTCACGCCTTCGTCGTCGGCCGGCGGTTCCGCCGCCGGTCAATGACAGAGACAGGAGAGCGAGCGGCCTCACCGCCTGGACCACGGCCAGCGCCTGTGTCGCTCGTCGATCACATAGGGATCGGCATGCGTAGTCTCATCCGTCCCCTTGTCCTGCACGTGATCCTGCAGGTGCGGATCGCCCCGCCCGCCGCAGCAGCCAGGCTGATCGCCAGCAGTCCGCGCAGACACGGCGCCAGGGCGAAGAGACCAACGCCGTCGGTCAACCGCCGGAGGAAGGGGCGCGCGCGTCTGGCTGAGGGCCGGCAAGGTGGCGCTGACGACAAACAGGCCGATATGACGAAGCCGACCGAGGTCGCCGAGGTTGTTGTAGCTCCTGAAGGCCAGAAGGACGGCCACCACCCACACCCTATGACGGCGTAGAAATCATCGACTTAAATTTCGCAACCCATCAAACGGGGTGCACCGCTTCGGTGTCGAACAGCGCCTCGATGATGGGGCAGTCCGGCGTCGAGCCTTCGGCGCAACGGGCCACCATGTCGGAAAGAACCCGCTCCATCGCCCGCAAGCTGACGATCTTGGAGCGCACATCAGTCAGGTGCACGGCGGCCACTTCGCGGACCTCGGTACAGGGTCGATCCCGCTGTTCCGCCAAGTCCAGCAGGGCTCGAACCTCATTCAGCGTGAAACCGAGATCACGAGCCCGCCGAACGAAGTTTAACCGAAGGAGGTGCCCCCCGCCGTAGAGGCGGTGCCCCCCGTCGCTGCGAGCCGGCGCAGGGATCAAGCCGATCCGCTCATAGTAGCGGACGGTCTCGATGTTGACGCCGGTTCGGCGCGACAGCACGCCGATCGCGAACTGCGGCGTCGTGTCACGCAGGGCGAATTTGTCCATCGAAGATAAAGCCCTTGTATCTGTAGTCGCTACAGACCCCTATCTTGCCTTCATCACCAAGAGAAGGAGTGGGCAATGGCCGCCTCGGACGGCATCGAGAACCCCAACGGAAACGCCGCGGCCCCAGCCGACAAGTCGTCCAGCCGTGCGTGGCTGGCGGTTGCAGGCCTTGCTGCCGCGATCGGCGCGTCGTCCTGCTGTGTTCTGCCGCTGGTGTTGTTCGCGCTCGGCGTCAGCGGGGCCTGGATCGGCAACGTCACGGTCCTCGCGCCCTATCAACCCTATTTCATCGTTGCGGCGGTGGCTTTCCTGGGTGTCGGATTCTTCCGCGTCTATCGTCGTCCTCGCACCGCCTGCGCCGAAGGCGAGACCTGCGCTCGACCGGGCTCCACCCGCCTTGTCAAGATCGCGCTTTGGGCGGCGTCCGTGCTCGTCGCCATCGCCGTCGCATTTCCCTATGTTGCGCCGCTGCTACTCGGCGCGTGAGTTCCTGGAGATCAAGGCCATGACCCTTTCCATCCGCGCCGCCCTTGCAGTTGCAGCGGCGCTTTTCACTGCCGAAACGGCGCAGGCGGCCGAACGCACGGTGACGCTGGATGTCACCAATGTGTCCTGTGTGACGTGCGCCCCTATCGTTCGACGCGCTATCTCGCGGGTTCCGGGCGTTACGGCTGTATCCGTGAACCCTGGCGACGCCGGACGGGCCGTGGCGACCGTGACCTACGACGACGTGCGAGTGACGCCGACAGTCCTGGCTCAGGCCTCGACCAACGCCGGCTATCCCGCGCGTGTTCGGGCCAGCCACTAGCGGAACCAGGTTTCGCTAGTGGGCGTCATCGGCACGAACATCGGCGGCGCCATGCAGTTCTACTTCCTGACGAGCCCACCCGTTCCGGCCTTCCCTGTCGTCGCGCCGTAGCGGGCCGCCAGGCCTGTCCGGTTGCAGGCCGCCCGCCCAACGGCGGACACAAGATTTGAAAGCACCGAGCAGTATGAGTGACTGTCGCCCTCTCTCCCGGAACGCCGCAGAGACCTATGATCTGGTCGTGATCGGCGCTGGCTCAGCCGGCTTCTCCGCCGCCATTACGGCAGCCGAAGAGGGAGCGCGGGTAGCGCTCGTCGGCGCCGGAACGATTGGCGGGACCTGCGTGAACATAGGCTGCGTGCCGTCGAAAGCGTTGATCCGCGCGGTGGAGCCCCTGCACCAGGCGCGGGCCGCAAGCCGTTTCGACGGCGTGAGAGCCACTGCTGAAATCAGCGCCTGGTCCGAGGTGATCCGCCAGAAGGACCAACTGGTGAACGCTCTGCGTCAGGCCAAATACGAAGATGTCCTGCAAGGCTACGACGCCATCGCCTACCACGAAGGCGCAGCCAGGCTCGTCTTGGGCGGCGTGGAGGTCGGCGATGTCCGGCTCACCACCGACAAGGTGATCATCGCGACGGGATCGCGACCGGCGTTTCCGGCGATCGCTGGGATCGACACTGTCCCCTATCTGACCAGCACGACCGCGCTCGAACTGGAGGCGCTGCCGCAGTCCTTGCTGGTGATCGGTGGTGGATACATAGGCGCGGAATTGGCTCAGATGTTCAGCCGGGCCGGCGTGCAGGTCACGCTCGTGTGCCGGTCACGTCTGTTGCCGGAAGGTGAACCCGAGATCAGCGAGGCGCTGCAACGCTACCTCTCAGACGAGGGCGTCACCGTGGTTGTCGGGGCGACCTACGAGGCTATCGCCCATTCGGAAACGGACGTGTCGCTCACCCTTACGCAGGGCGACAGCCGGAGGGTGCTCACCGCCGAGCGCGTGCTCATGACGACAGGCCGGATCGCCAACTCGGACGGCCTGGGTCTTGCCGAGTCGGGGGTCAGCGTCTCCGAAAACGGAGGAATCGTCGTGGACGACCGGATGCGCACGACCCGCCCCGGCGTCTACGCCGTCGGTGACGTCACCGGGCGTGACCAGTTCGTCTATATGGCGGCCTACGGTGCCAGGCTCGCCGCTCGAAACGCGCTCAACGGCGACAGTCTGTCCTACGACAACAGCGCCATGCCGGCGGTCGTGTTCACCGATCCCCAGGTGGCGACGGTCGGGCTCACGGAAGCCGCCGCACGGGCGGCCGGGCATGATGTCCAAACCTCGATGATCACCCTGGATCACGTCCCGCGCGCGCTCGCGGCCAGAGACACGCGCGGGCTCATCAAGCTGGTGGCGGATCGCGGCACGCGGCGGCTCCTCGGCGCGCACATTCTTGCTCCGGAAGGGGCCGACAGCATCCAGACCGCAGCGGTGGCCATCAAGTGCGGAATGACGGTGGAGCAGTTGGGCGACACGATCTTCCCCTATCTCACGACCGTCGAGGGCCTGAAACTGGCGGCGCTGACGTTCAACAAGGACGTCGCCAAACTCTCTTGCTGCGCCGGTTGAGGGCCAAGACGCGATGCTTCCCGCTGCGACGGCTATCGGCTGCTGCGCGCCGGATCAGACGCTCTTCATCGAAACAGAGGGGTCCGCCAGCAGGACCGGATCCACTGGCGTCGCCTTGCCGATCAGCAGCCGTCCGCCCATGAAATCGGCCGGGGCGTTGACCGCTTCGACGCAAACGATGCGGTCGCCATTCAGGTGGAAGACGGCGAAAGCGCCGCTGGCCGGATCGCCACGCACCACCTGATGGTCGGCGTCAAACGGCAGGCCGGCGATCTGAAGCTTGACGTCATACTGGTCCGACCAGAACCACGGCACTTCGGCCGCTGGAGCCGCGCGGCCGACGATGGCGGCGGCGGCCTGCTTGGCCTGCTCCAGGGCGTTGGGCACGCTCTCCAGCCGGTGCATGCGCCCGCCGTGAACGGGGATGGGCCGGTGGGTCACATCGCCGATGGCGTAGATCGACGGGTCGGCAGTGCGGGCGTTCTCATCCACCACCACGCCGTTCTCGCACGCCAGGACCGCAGTCCGCGCCAGGGCTTCGCGCGCCAGGGCGCCGACGCCGACGAGCACCGCGTCGGCCGCGATCAGGCTCCCGTCCGCCAACCGCACGCCGTCGTCCTCGAAGCCCGAGACCTCGGCGCCGGTCAGGATTTCGACGCCGCGGGCCCGGTGATAGTTGGTGAAGAAGGCCGACAGGGTTTCCGACGCCACGCGGGCCAGCACCCGGTCCATGCGCTCGATCACCACCGCCTCGGCGCCCAGGGCGCGGGCCGAGGCTGCGGCTTCCAGTCCGACATAGCCGCCGCCGACCACGGCCAGACGCTTGCCGGGGGCCAGCGCCGCCTTCAGCCGTTCGGCGTCGTGCAGCGTGCGCAGTTCCATCAGGTCTGGCCGGTCCGCGCCGGGAATGGCCAACTTCCGCGCCATCGATCCCGTGGCCAGGATCAGCACGTCATAGGGTTCTACCGTCCCGTCGGCGAAAGCGACCGTCTTGGCAGCGGCATCGATGGTCGTGGCCGTGACGCCGGTACGCAGGTCGATCTTCTGCTCGACGTAGAAGCTCTCAGGACGCAGCAGCAGGTCCTCCAGACCTGCCTCCCCCTTCAGCCAGGCCTTGGACAGGGGCGGCCGCTGATAGGGCGCCGCCGCCTCCTCGCCGGCCAGGACGATCTCGCCCTCGAAGCCATACTGTCTCAGCAGCGCCGCCGCCGAGCCCCCCGCGTGTCCCGCGCCGATGATCAGAACCTTGGTCATGATTGCGGACATTGAGCCCTGCTTCCTCATTCGACATTTTCATCAGAAACGACGGCCGTCGCAGCGAACCTTCGACAATGGCGCAGGGCTCCGCCCCGACCGTGCGGCCCTCATCAGGGCGCGGCCGCGGGGTCGGCGGCCTGGTCCAAAGCCCCCGTGGGGTCCGACTGCGCGAACCGTGCTCCGAGATCATAGGCTTCCCCTGGAAAGGTCAGACGAACGAAGGTGATGCGCTCCGCGCGCCGCCACGTCCGACGTTCGAGGGAAAGGCAGGCCGCAGCAGGATCGATCCCGAGGGTCAGTGCGGTTGCGCGGGACACGTTCACAGCCCGGATCCTGTGTTCAGCTTCCGTCCAGGGGACGCATTCCAGCAGCCATGTGCCGGGCGGAACCCCGGTGAAATCGGCGTCCCGAGCCTGGGGCACGGAGGCGAGACTGATCAGCCGTTCCTCGAGCGCGAAGGGACGGCCGCTGCTGCGGTGAAGGCAACGCAGTTCGATCACCTCGCCGGATGCAGCGAGAGCGAGCTCCTCCGCGTCGCGCTTGTGCGCCGCCCTGACCTTCCGGGACAGGAGCTCGAAATCATAGGGCTCGCCGCGATTAAGAATCTCGGCCTGGATGTCAGGAATATCCAGCACGAAGGAATGTATCCGCGGCCGAGCCACGAAGGACCCGAACCGTCGACGCCGAATGATCATGCCCCGTTCCGCCAGGGGCGCGAGGGCCTTGTTCACAGTCATGCGCGAACAGCCGTACTCCGCCATCAGTTCATGCTCGAAGGGGATGCGGAATCCCGGCGACCATTCGCCCGACAGAATGCGATCGGCGATGTCGGAGCGGATGCGTCGGTGGAGCGTGAGATCCATGGCTTCGTTCCTCCCCGTCATGTCCGTTAATCGGGCCAAGCGTCAGCTTGGGTCGCATGGCCGTCAACCCGACCGGAAGGCGCCGGGGCGCAGAACGCCCCGGCGCGGTCTTAACGGCGGCGCTGCAGCCATTCGATCCCATCATGAACATAGGCGAAGTCCTGGCGTCGGAAGGCGCTGAACAACATGATGAAGCCACTCAAAGCCAACCACAGACACCCTGTGGCGATGATGATGATCAGCGGATGGTTGAAGCTCTGGCGATCCGTGTAGTCCATGATGTGGATCATCCAGAAGAAGTCCCAGAGCCGCCAGGTGTTGGTCTTGGCGCCGGCGACCTCGCCGGTGACGGCGTTCAGGATCAGGGTCGTCTTCTCCTTGTCCGCGAACTCGACCCGCCAGGCCGGCAGCGCGAAGTCGCGCGTCTCAAGCGTGGGCTTTTCGACCCGCGTCACCGAGGTCACGGGCGCCGTGCCGTTGAAAGCCGCGACAGCCAGCGTCTTGGCGCGGGCGTCGTCGATGACGATGCGACGGCCATCGACGGGATCGACCAACTGGACGCCGCTGGGCGTCGTCGCGGCGTAGACCCAGGCGCCCTGGAGCGGCCGCAACTCGATCTGGGAAATCGGCTGGCCCACCGCCTGGGCGACCTGGGCCAGCGACAGCACCGCAGCGGGCGTGGGCGACGGCGTGGTGTGGGCGATGGAATCTTCGCCGGCCACCTTGCGATGATCGATCAGCGCCATGGCGGCGCCGCTGATGGCCCAGAGCAGGAATTGAAGACCCAGGACCAGGCCGAACCATTTGTGCAGTCTGCGGATTAGAAACATCTGATGATCCTCACGCTGCGGCTTTGCGCACGCGGCGCTTGCGGCGGAAGCTGTAGAGCAGGAGCCAGGCCCCGGTGAAGGAGGTAATCACCATCATCCAGGTCGCGATCTTGAGCAGGATGTTGTTGACGTTGTCGCGGGTCTCATAGTCCATGATGTGGAACATCCAGACGAAGTCGAAGGTGCGCCAGAGGTCATGGCGCTTGGCCACGAGTTCGCCGGTCTGGGGGGCGATATAGAGGGTGGGTCGCCACAGACCTTCGAACTGCACCCGCCAGATCGGCGCCGCACGTCCCCGGATCTCGCCGGGGATTTCATACAGCAGCTCCATCTCACGAACGCCGCCGTCGCCAGCGTAGATCTGCTCGGCGCGTTGTCGGGCGCCGGCTTCGTCGATCAGCGGCAATTTCTCGCCGGACCGGGCGTCGAACAGCGACCGGCCGCTCTTCTGACTGACGATGTAGACCGGCTGTCCAAGCTGTTGGTCGAGACGCAGGCTCTGGGCCCCGCCCGCGTTTTTTAGGATGACCGCAGGATCGACCAGACCGCCCATGGAGATCGGCTCAGCGACGGGTGTCCGCACGAGATGATCGCCATGGATGATGTCGATATGGACGGCAGTCATGTAGAGGCCGCTCACGACCCAGAACAGGGCCTGAACGCCGATGATCAGCGCAAGCCACTTGTGGGCTTTTCGCGCTACGGAAGGCCAGCGCACCATTTGATACTCACTGATTGGGGGGCGGGGAAACGCCGGGCGAAGGGAACAGTCGAACGCCCGGCGTTTCTCGATGTCGAGGTTAGTTGAACTTGTAGGTCAGCCGCACATAGCCCCGGCGACCGAGCAGGTCGTAGGTCATGGTGTCGGTATTGCCGTCGGTCCAGCTCTGGATGAAGGGCGCCTTCTTGTCGAAGAGGTTGTCGATGCCGACGGCGATGTCGGCGTTCTCGCCCACCCGGTAGGCGAACTGGGCGTTGTGGTAGAAGAGGTTCGGCGTCTCGTAGCCGATGTCGCCCGGTGCGGCGTTGAAGTCCGTCGCCTTGCCGATCAGTTGCACGGAATAGGTCGCAGTCCAGCGGTCGTCGACAACCGAGGCGCTGACGTTCGAACGCCAGTGGGGATAGCCGCCGTTGCCGCCGCCGATATGGCCGTCGAATATGATCGGGTCCGCGCCCAGGAAGGGCGTGACGACATATTCGCCGAGATAGGTGGTGTTCCAGTCGATGCTGGCGCGGCGTTCGCCGAGATCAAAGGCGTAGCGCGCGCCGATGTCGACGCCCTTCATGGTTTCCAGGCCGGCGTTGGTCGGCTGGGCGGAGAGGAAGTTCACTTCGCCAGTCAGAGGACTGCGGGTGAAGTTGTTCGGGCCGCAGAAGGGGTGGTTCATCCCCGGCGAGGCGTAGCAGATCGCCAGCTTGGTGGAGCCGGGGATGGAGCGGATGGCGTCCTCGACCTTGATGTCGAAATAGTCGACGGTCAGGGACAGGCCCTTGACCTGTTCGGGCTGCCAGACGAGGCCCAGGGTGAGGGTCTCGGCCGTCTCGGGCGAAAGCTTCTGGTTGCCGCCGACCGTGGTCAGGACCGTGTTGCCGAGTTGCACATAGTTGGCCGGCACGCCGGAAGCCTGGCAGTTGGCGATCAGGGTCGCGTTTCCGCTGGTGCTGTAGCGGCTGCACGGATCAGTCGTCGTCAGATTGCCCTCTGCAACGCCGCCGAACAGCTCGGGAACGCTGGGAATGCGGAAGCCGGTGCCGAAGGTGGCTCGCAGGCGCAGGCTGTCTACGACGCTCCAGTTCAAACCCAGCTTGTAGGTGGTGTTGCCGCCGAACAGATCATAGTCCGAGTAACGGACAGCGGCGTCGAGCTCGAGTCTTTGCATGAAGGGCAGGTCGGACAGGAGCGGCGCGGACAGCTCGACATAGGCTTCCTTGGCCTTGGTCTCGCCGGCGATGGGGTCCTGCTGGTTGGTGTTGGCTATGCCCAGAACGGTGAGAGCGTCAGGATCGCGCCAGCCCTTCTCTTCGCGGTAGACGAGACCTGCAGCGGCGGCGAGCAGGCCGGCCGGGAGCTGGAGCACCGTGCCGGTGACATCGAAGGTGAAGCTGCGCTGCTCGTTGCCGCCGGTGTCACGCGAGGTGAAGAGGATATAGTCGAGCGCCTCCTGGCTGAGGTCGCCGGCGCCCAGGTAGTCGGCGCAAGGGATGGCTGCGCCGGGCGTGGTGCTGCAGACGGCCGTGTTCAGGGTTTCGCCGACCCGTTGCAGGTTGGCGATATTGGTCATCCCGTCGACGCCGGTATTGCGGCCCCAGTTGACGGCGGCTTCCCAGGTCCAGTCTCCGGCGATGGCGCCTCGGGCGCCGCCGACGAACCGATAGGTGTCGGTTTCCTGGAAGAAATGACGCGGCCCCGGTTCCGCGAGACGGCGCGCGATGAGGGTGATGTCCTGACCCGTCGGGTTGGTCGGGTGGGCCGCCGAGAGCTTGAGGTTCCGCAGGGCGCCCGGCGCCGCGAGCTGGTTGCTTTCCCTGTGGGTGAAGAAGACTTCGCCGAACAGGCTGACGGTGTCCGTCAGCTGGTAGTCGGCCAGGAAGGCCGTGCTGATGCGCTCGATCGGCGAGACGGCGTTGAGGAAGGGGTTGCCGTTATAGTTATGCTTGGCGGCGTTGTAGGGCTCGAAGAAGTCCCCGTCTCCCCCCGGGATCTGGTTGAAGTTGATTTGCTGGCCGTTGGGAAGCACGGCTCGGCCGCCGAGCGTTGTCGCGCTCGAAACGCAAGCCAGCTTGCCGTCGATCTCGCCCAGGCCGCAGGGGGCGCGGCTCGCCAGGTTGACGGCTTCGGTCTTCTGGTAGGTCAGGGCGGCGGTGACCCCGCCGCGGTCGCCCCGCATGCCCCATAGCAGGTCGAAGGAGAGGTCCTGGCCGTCGCCTTCATCGGTGACGCCGTACTTGCTGGAGAGCTTGAGACCCTCGAAATCATTGATGGTGACAATGTTGACCACGCCAGCGACGGCGTCGGCGCCGTAGATGGCCGAGGCGCCGTCTTTCAGAACGTCCATGCGGCCGATGATGGCGGTCGGGATCATGTTCAGATCCGGGGCGCTGTTCGCGCCGGTGCCGCCGTTGACGATCCGTCGGCCGTTGATCAGCGTCAGAGTCCGGTTGATGCCGAGGCCGCGCAGATTGACCTGCGCCGTGCCGTAGCCGTTGCCGGTCCAGTAGGAGTTGGTCTGGTTGCCGGCAGCGCCGGCGGAGGACGGCAGGCGCTGCAGCAGGGACTCTACGTTGGTGATCCCGGTCCGCTCTATGTCCTCGCCGGTCACGACGGTGGCTGGACCAACGCCGCTGATATCCTGGCGTTTGATCCGGCTGCCGGTGACGACAATTTCGCCGACGCTGGTCGTCTCAGCTTCCTGGGCCGATGCGGGCATTCCGCACATGGCGGCGGTGATTGCCGCACCTGCGAACAAGAGCCTCTTTTTCATGCGATTCATGGTTCATTCCCCTCGCGTTCGGCCCAGACGAACCGGTCCTGCCTGATCACGTTCCGGTCGGGCGCTGAGGGAGTCAACTCATGTATATACATATGAAGGCGGCCAATCCTTCACGTTTCATGCCCGCATTCGCCAGAATTGCGCAAAATAATGACGCATTTAACACGCAATAAACACAAATTCGTCACCTCGTTGGTAGGCGCGGGTAGGACGTAACTATTTTACGACGCACCAAATGATGACGGCCAAACTCATTGTGCGATGCAAAATTTCTTACTCGCCCCCGTACTGGCCAATACGCATTCACGAGACCCCTCCCCTCGAATTAATTAGGTTGGCGCGGGATTATTTTTCGGCAGGCGCAAGAAGCGGAGTCCCCACGGCGGACCTCATGGCGGATTCGCGGCCGATGCGGACCCGTTCAGATCCGCAGGCCAAAGGGTCGACTTGCGCACAATAATAATTCCATTATCTTGGAATTATGGAACCCGAACCCGCCATCCTCGCCCTTGCCGCCCTGGCGCAGCCGACGCGCCTTGAGACCTTCCGCCTTCTGGTCCGGCATGAACCAGAGGGCCTGCCCGCCGGCGAGATCGCCGATGCGCTGGCGGTTCCGGCCAACACCATGTCGGCGCACCTTGGGGTCCTGTCCCGCGCAGGGCTGATCAGTTCAGAGCGGCGCAGTCGGTCGATCATCTACCGGGCCAACCTTGATCGCCTCCAGGCACTGGTCCTGTTCCTGCTGAAGGACTGCTGCCAGGGCCGCGCCGAGTTGTGCGAACCGCTGCTGGCCGAACTCAACCCCTGCCGCACCTGAGGCTCCCATGGACGTCGTCATCTACCACAACCCCGCCTGCGGGACGTCGCGCAACGCCCTGGCCCTCATCCGCCAGCTCGGTATCGAGCCGCACGTCATCGAATATCTGAAGACGCCGCCCAGCCGCGCCATGATCCTGGGGCTGGTCGCGCGCATGGGCGTCCCACTGCACAGCCTGCTGCGCGAGAAGGGCACGCCTTTCGTCGAACTGGGGCTGAGCGATCCCGCCCTGACCAACGATCAATTGCTGAACGCCATCGAGGCCCACCCGGTCCTGCTGAACCGTCCCATCGTCGTGTCGCCGCTGGGCGTGAAGCTGTGTCGACCGTCCGAGGCGGTCCTCGACCTTCTGCCGCCGGAAGGGCTCAAGCCCTTCACCAAGGAGGACGGCGAAGTCGTCATCGACGCCGAGGGCCGGAGGGTCCGCTGATGGTCGAGGCCGTCATCACTGATCAACCGAAGCGCCGCCTGTCCTTCCTCGACCGCTGGCTGACATTGTGGATCTTCGCGGCCATGGCGCTGGGCGTGCTGCTGGGTACGGTCGTGCCGGCGCTGCCCGGCTGGATCGACGGCCTGTCGGTCGGGACGACCAATATCCCGATCGCCGTCGGCCTGATCCTGATGATGTATCCGCCGCTGGCGCGGGTGAAGTACGAGGAACTGCCGCGCGTCTTCGCTGACAGGCGCGTGCTTGCCCTGTCCCTGTTCCAGAACTGGGTGCTGGGGCCGGTGCTGATGTTCGCCCTGGCGGTGATCTTCCTGCGCGATCAACCGGAATACATGACCGGCGTCATCCTGATCGGCCTGGCCCGCTGCATCGCCATGGTGCTGGTCTGGAACCAGTTAGCGCGCGGCGACAACCAGTATGTGGCGGGCCTGGTCGCCTTCAACTCGATCTTCCAGATCGCCTTCTTCAGCCTCTACGCCTGGCTGTTCCTGACCGTGCTGCCCCCCCTGTTCGGGCTGGAGAGCAGCGTGGTCGACGTCAGCGTCTGGACCATCGCCGGCGCCGTCCTGGTCTATCTGGGTCTGCCCTTCCTCGGCGGCTTCCTGACCCGGCGCACCCTGGTCGCGAGGAAGGGAAACGACTGGTACGAGACGCGCTTCCTGCCGCGCATCGCGCCGATCACCCTGATCGCCCTGCTCTTCACCATCGTCGCCATGTTCAGCCTGAAGGGCGGCGACGTGGTCGCCCTGCCGCTGGACGCCCTACGCATCGCCGTCCCGCTGACGATCTACTTCTTCGTCATGTTCGTGGTCAGCTTCCTGATGGGGCGGCTGATCGAGGCGGACTATCCGCGCACCACGGCCCTGGCCTTCACCGCCGCCTCCAATAATTTCGAACTGGCGATCGCCGTCGCCATCGCCGCCTTCGGCCTGGCCTCGCCAGTGGCTTTCGCCGCCGTCATCGGTCCGCTGGTCGAGGTGCCGGTGTTGATCCTGCTGGTGTCGGTCGCCCTGTGGCTGGGCCGCCGCTACTTCCCCGACACCGCCCCGAAGAAGGACGCCTGCTGATGGCCTTCAACGTCGCGGTATTGCCCGAGCCCACGTCCGACCTGATCGCTGCGCTGGAAGCCGTCGGCCTGCCGATGGACGACGTCTACGAACCCGATCGGCGCTTCTACCGTTTCGAGGACGACGCCGGCCTGATCGGCTACGGCGGGCTGGAGCAGGTCGGTCCTGACCTCCTGATCCGCTCCATCGTCGTCGTCGACAGCCGTCACGGCGGAGGCCACGGCTCTGCGATCCTGTCCTGGCTGGAAACCAGGGCGGCCGAACAGAAGGCGACCGCCCTCTACCTGCTCACGACCTCGGCGACCGCCTTCTTCCAGCGGCACGGCTACACCGCCCTTCCCCGTTCGGCGGCGCCGCCCGCCATAGCCGCCTCCCGGCAGTTCAGCACCCTGTGCCCGGCCTCGGCGACTTTCATGTTCAAGGAGTTGCGCCCCCAATGACCCGCCTTCGCGTCCTGCCCGATCCCGACCACATGCCCGCGCTCGACCCGGCCTACCTGTCCAGCCAGCCGGCGCTCGGCCTCGGCCCGAACGACCATCCGCCCCGCATCCTGCTGCTCTACGGCTCACTGCGGGATCGGTCCTTTTCCCGACTGTGCGTTGAGGAGGCCGCGCGCCTGCTGCGCTTCATGGGCTGCGAGACACGCATCTTCGATCCGTCCGACCTGCCGCTGACCGACCAGGTCGACCACGACGACCACCCCGCCGTCCATGAACTGCGCGAACACGCCCTGTGGTCGGAAGGCATGGTCTGGAGCAGCCCGGAGCGCCACGGCCAGATTTCGGGGATCATGAAGCTCCAGATCGACCACCTGCCGTTGAACATGGGCGGCATGCGCCCGACCCAGGGCCGCACCCTGGCCGTCATGCAGGTCTCCGGCGGCTCTCAGAGTTTCAACGCGGTCAACACCCTGCGCCTGCTGGGCCGGTGGATGAGGATGATCACCATCCCCAACCAGTCCAGCGTCGCCAAGGCCTTCATGGAGTTCGACGACAACGGCCGCATGAAGCCCTCCAGCTACTACGACCGCATCGTCGACGTGATGGAGGAGCTGGTGCGCTTCACCGTCCTGACCCGCGTCCACGCCGGTCAGTTGGTCGACCGCTACTCTGAGCGGAAGGCTTCGGGCGTGCCAATCGATGCGGCCAACGACCTGTCCGCGATCGCCATCAGGACCGCTTAGCGCCAGCATACGCGCCCCCGAGGCCGAGGCTTCGCCACGTCGGCAGACCGTCGCCAACTGTGGCGACGAAGACAAAATCCGGCGCCGTCATCGAAGAACTAGTGACGTGCCCCTGAGAATTTCCTCCACGCGGAGCTAGAGTCCGGCCCTTGAAAGGACGGACGGAATGAAACGAGCGAGATTCACGGAAGAGCAGATCATCGGGATCCTGCGGGAGAACGAGGCCGGCGCCAAAGCGGGCGAGCTGGCGCGCAAGCACGGCGTGTCGGAGGGCACGATCTACGCCTGGAAGGCCAAGTTCGGCGGGATGAGCGTGTCGGACGCCCAGCGCCTGCGCGCCCTGGAAGACGAGAACGGCCGGCTGAAACGTCTGCTGGCCGACGCCATGCTCGACAAGGCGGCGCTGAATGATCTGCTCTCAAAAAAGTGGTAAGGCCCGCGGCGATGCGCCAGGCCGTCGCCCATCTGAAGGCGGCGTTCGGCGTCAGCGAGCGGCGGGCCTGCTCCATCATCAAGGCCGATCGCAAATCGGTGCGCTATCGCTCCTGCCGTCAGCCGGACACGGCGCTGCGGGAGCGGCTACGCGCGCTGGCTGTGGAGCGGCGACGGTTCGGCTATCGGCGGCTGTTCGTGCTGCTGCGACGTGAGGGTGAGGCCTCGGGCAAGAACCGGATCTACCGGCTCTATCGCGAGGAAGGCCTGACGGTGCGCAAGCGCCGCTCACGTCGTCGCGCCATAGGCACGCGGGCGCCGATCCTGGTCGAGGCCAGGCCGAACGCCCGCTGGTCGCTGGACTTTGTGCACGACCAGTTCGCCACGGGCCGCCGCTTCCGCATTCTCAACGTGGTCGACGACGTCACCCGCGAGTGCCTGGCGGCGATCCCCGACACCTCGATCTCGGGACGCCGCGTCGCGCGAGAGCTGACAGCGCTGATCTCTCGGCGGGGCCGTCCTGCCATGATCGTCAGCGACAACGGCACGGAGTTTACGTCCACGGCCATCCTGGCCTGGGCGCAGGATCAAGGCGTCGACTGGCACTACATCGCGCCGGGCAAGCCGACCCAGAACGGGTTTGTGGAATCCTTCAACGGGCGGATGCGCGACGAACTGTTGAACGAAAGCCTGTTCTTCGGCCTCGACCACGCCCGCCAGAAGGTCGCCGCCTGGGCGCTGGACTACAACACCCGCCGGCCGCATTCATCGATCGGCTACCTCACCCCGGAGGCTTTTGCCGCCAGTCTGACCGCAACAGGCCGACCCGCTGCGCAGGATGAAAGCTGCGCGGTCCGGCCTGTTGCTCATCCCACGCTGCGAGGCGTAACTAACCCAAGGACTCTGGTCGCCGCTGGATGAAAATTCAGGGGCACGTCAGAACGTTTCCAGGCATGCTCCTTCAATCGATCAACCGCCCTCCATTGTCCAGCCAAGCTGCAGGACTGCTGCGGCTCAGATCAACCTAGAACCGGAACGGGAACATTTCAAGAACATCGCACCATTTCCCGCAGGTTCGGAAACGACGCTCGATCAGGTTCTACAAACCGCCGCAGCACATCAAGCTGAGCCGCATGACCGACAGCCCACTTCGAACACTGCTTCGTCGCGACGAGTTCCGCCGTTCGGACTGAACCCGCCTGTCACGCCCTACGGATGGCTCGTAGAATCCGACGCGTTTCTACGGTGAGCAACATCTCGTCGTCCTGGGTAATCATTCGCGCATGCATGGTGGCGATTCTCACCGGATAGAGCCGCTGGAAGGACTCCTGAATATCCGTGGACCTGTTGAAGACCGGAGCGAAGACGGTTTTCCAGTTCTGCTTCTTCTCAATGATCGCTCGGTAATCCGTGAAGTCCGCGAACTCGATCAGAGGCTTGATCGCTCCGGTCGCCTTGGCGTCCGTCGCCTGCTTCTGACGCCAATTGTCGCTTGTCCCTTCCGGCGTCTGGGTGATGCACCAGTCGGGACCGAAGGCCTCGGTCATCCGCTCGTCGATGAAACGGCGCAACGCCACCTCAAAGCGTTGCAGCTGGTCGAACGCCGATCGATTTCTTACGAACGAAGCTTCCAACGTTTCGTCCGCGTCGGCCTCATCGTCATCAAGATCTTCGGACGAGTCCAGGTCCAGACCAGCGTGATGCATGCCCTCAACGAAGGCGCCGCGTGGAAAAGCGGTCAGGTCAGGACTGAAGCCGTTCTCATAGTAGAGAGCAGTACGCGCAACGGGATCCGTCAGGATATCCACTGTCGGCATGACGGCGTCACGCCAGTCGCCTAATGCCGGCCTGAGCAGGTCGCCTATGTCCGCGCCGAACGGATCCGAGTGACGCAGCACCGCGCCAATGGTCTGCATCTCCATCATGCCAAGCACGGACTGATCGAGCATGGCGTCGTTGAGCCAGGGCCTGGTCATGGACGTCATGGCCGCCATGATTTGCCCCGGCCTGTCGTGGAACAAGGTCGACTGGGCCTGCAGGGCGTCGACCTGTTCCTGATAGAGCCGCGCGGTCTCCATTGCCGATGGTAGCCGGAAAGCTTCTTCCCAGCGCTGATGGAGGCTCGCAGCTTCCACGGCGAGCTCACTGATGCTCCTGCCGTGGAGGCCCGCGGCTTCCCGGGCGAGAGCATCGGCTCGCTGCATCTCCTGCATCAAGAGCTCAGAGCCTGTCGGCATCCGCTGGAAAAGGTCGAGAGCGAGGTTGCGGTGCTGGTCGGGAGACAGGAAGCCCGCCGCGCGCGCCTCAATATCCGCCCGATCCCTCATCAGGCTCATCACGTCCAGTTCGGCGGCGGCCCGAACGATTGAACGTTCATAGGCGCCCAGGTTGGCGCCCACTTCAGTTAGCGGATTCATGAGCCGGCTGAGTTCACGCTCTCGCTCAATCAGGTCGCGGAGTGGGTCGGACATGGCAGCTCCAGATGAGACCTGTTGAGAATGTAGCTCTGACATGGTTCGAGCCGGACGTCGCCACATCGGCGCAGGGCAAGCTGATCCCTAGGGGGTGCAGCGTTCACTGAAGCAGCCCGACTTGATCAGAATCAGATCCCGCCGAGCGACCAGAGCTCTGGCAATCGCTAGTGCAGCTCCGACAGAAAATCGCGGATCGTAGGGGCCAACGCCTCTGCGAACCCTTCGGCCGTCTCTATGTCCTCGGACATCGAGATAGGCGAGAGGCGTCCGTTTGGGACCAAGGCGGCCACACGAGCCGCCAGCTCGGGCGGATGCGGTCCCTTCCGATGGCGGCTGCAGCAGCTACGCTGGCGGCGTTGGAGCGAGGGATAGCGTCTTCCACCATCGCTCGGATGACGGGCGCAAGGGAAGGCAGGATCGCCGCCTCGCAAGCGTGGCTGGACGCCCTGGCTATTCAGACGCCCCCAGGGATCAATGAAGCCGAGCCCCTGCAGATGCTCACGGACCGCACGCCAGTCCGCCGCTCCGAAGCCGTGGATCACGACCCGGTCGCCGTCGAGGAGAAGGGAGACGGACCGGTCGGCGCGGCTGTGGCCCGGGGCCGGCACATTGGCGCTTCGCCCCCCGGAATGGATGTCCCCGCCCAGGGCGGCGACGATGAGCCGGAGCGACATGACGGGGGGGCCTCAGATGAGACCGAGGGCGCGAAAGCTCTGTTCGCCCTCCCGGCCGACCACGACATGATCATGGACCTGGATGTCGAAAACCCGGGCGGCCTCGATGACCCGGCGGGTCATCTCGATGTCCGCGCGCGAGGGTGTCGGATCGCCCGAGGGATGATTATGGACGAGGATCATGGCCGAGGCGGACAACTCCAGCGCACGCCGCACCACTTCCCGGACGTAGACAGGGGCATGATCCACGGTGCCGTCCGCCCGATGCTCCTCGCGCATCAGGATGTTGCGCTTGTCGAGGTAGAGCACGCGAAACTGCTCCCGGGGCTCGTGGGCCAGCGCCCCCCGGACATAGGCCAGCAAGGCCGTCCAGGACGAGATCGAAGGCCGCGCGCAGACATCGGATCTAATCAAATGAACGCAAACCTGTCGCAGCAGCTTGAGAGGTCCGCGACGGCGGCGACGTCCAGGCCGGGCGTTCGGGCCAGCTCTGACGCGTCCGCTGCGACAACCGCGGCCAGGGCGCCGAAGCGATCCAGGAGATCCCCGGCGAGACGATGAGGGTTGGTCGGAAGCGAAGCCCGCTTGAGCATCAAGGCCAACAAGGTTCGCTCATCCATCAACTCGATGGCCGGGAGGCCGGCGCCTGCAGCAAGGGCGCGGGCGTGTTCAAGGTCGGGTTTGGGGATCGATCGCATCGCGAACTCCTCGGTCGCTATCCGCCTCCTCATGGGAAGTCGACCGAAACCCGCCCTCCCCAATCCTTGAATTGCGCCGCAAATGATGGGCCGGCTGACTGGATCGGCTCACTCTCCGCCCATGGATTGCCTCTTGACGCTAGCCGCCCCGGGACGCTCCGTCAGAGGCCCTTTGTATGTTGATCTTTCGGGCGCCTTCGAGAATCTCGAGACCGCCCTTCGCGGCGATTCCGGCGACGATGACGCCGACCACCAGGTCAGGCCAGGACTGCTTCAACCACAGGACCAGGGCGCCGGCGACGAGGATGCCCCCGTTTGAGGCGAAATCGTTGAAGCTGAAGGTCTCGGCGGCGCGCAGGTTTACATCGTCGCCCTTCAAGCCGCGCAGTAGCTTTAGGCAGATCAGGTTGACCACCGCTGCGACGACGGCCAAACCGATCATGGTCCAGCCAATAGGCTCCGTTCCCAGCCACCATCGGCGGCCGGCGTCGATCAGAACGCCTGCGGCGAAGATCAGCAACAGCACACCCGAGGTTCTCGCGGCGCGCAGCTTCCAGGCGAGAGCGCGGCCAACCGCCAGAAAGCTGATCAAATAGACAAGGCTGTCGGAGGCGTTGTCCAGCGCATTGGCGAGCAAGGCGCTGGAGTTGGCCAGCAATCCGCCGAGCCCGAGCCCGACGAACAACAGACCGTTCAGGATCAGCACGATCATCAGCGTTCGTCTCTGACGGTCATGCTCAGCGTTCGATGTCTTCATGGACGCCCTCCTGTTCCGGGCTCGGCCGCCCACGTTGACTAGTTTCGGAAGACAGCGCGCATTGGCAGGCAGTGGTAAACATTGGAGCCGTCATTGAAACACGGTCTTGCCGGACTGCCCATGCGACGATCTTGAGATCCGACCGGCCGCTCGTCCAGACCGACGAGCCCAAGCGACGAAACCGGCCGCAAGGCCCCACCGGATCCCACGACGCGCAGCCGCCGGCATTGCCTGGGCAGATCCCAACGCCAAAGCCACCACATGTCAGCCGCAAACGCACCTTTCCTTCAGCCAGCCCCGGATTGAGAAAAGCGTTTGCACTGCCCCTGCGGCAGGGGCTTGATCCTCCAGTAGCTAGAGGATGCATAAATCGTCGCATCAACAGGAGAACAAACGATCATGGTGTTCACGGAGCGCCGAGGCGCCAGGGTGCTGAACGTCCGCGCGATGGCTATCGGCCTCGCCGTGACGGTCATTGTTGTGGACCAGGCCACCAAGGCCATGGCCCGCGGGAACCTTGAGGACGTGGTCAATCTGACATCCTTCATCGCGCTTCGCCTCGGGTTCAACCCAGGGGTCACCTTTGGCCTTTTCGCCGGCTCCGGGGACATGGGGCGCTGGGTTTTGAGCATCGTCTCGCTGCTGATCATCGTCGTGCTGTCGATCTGGGCCTGGCGAACACGCAGACCTCTTCTTGCCGCCGGCCTGAGCCTTATGGTCGGCGGCGCGCTCGGGAACCTGCTGGATCGCCTGCGTTTCGGGCACGTGACCGATTTCATAGATCTTCACTGGGGCGATGCGCACTGGCCCACTTTCAACCTTGCCGATGCAGCGATCGTCTGCGGCATCGGCTTGCTTCTGTTGGCTTCGCGAAGCGGGGCCGAACCCGGGACGTCGTCCCCCACGATCGAACCCACCGTTCGATGACGGGGCCCCCCGAAAAAAAGTCCATAGCCGTTCGCTCCGCCCTGGCCATAGGCGTGACCGCAAGCAGCCTGACGGCTACCTGGCTGTGGATTCCTCCCGCGCCATTCGGCGTCGAGACCGACATGGCGACGGCCGATCGCCTGGCCTACGCCCTCAAGTGGGAGTTGCCGGTGCTCGTGTGGCTCGCCGGCTGCCTGCGGCTTGTCGCCAGCATTCGGTATCGGTCGGATGAGGACCGACCAGGAGCCGCCTACGGCCCGCCCAGCGCTCGGCTCGCCGTGCCTGCGGCCGTGTTGCAGAATTCCCTTGAGCAGACCGTCCTGGCCGTCGGCGCACATCTGATTCTCGCCGTTGTTTTGCGAGGCGAGGAGTTGATCCTGATCCCCGCTCTGGTGACGCTTTATCTCCTCGGTCGTGTGATGTTCGCGATCGGCTACGTCAAGGGCGCCGCCGCACGCGCTTTCGGCATGGCGCTTACCGGCGCCTCGACGCTTGCCGCCATGGTTATCGCCATCGTCCTGTTGATTCTCGGCCGGTAGTATCCGAGCGCGCCTCATGCCCGTCTTTCCGCCCCAGTCTCCAGGACTTCGACCCATGTTTGAGCGATGACACGCCCCTCGCCCCCTTCGTCGGGACCTCGCAGCATCGGCAAACTCGCCGCCGCCACCGGCATAAAAATTCCGACGATCAGATTCTACGAGCAGATCGGACTGGTGCCGGCTCCGCCCCGGACCGCCAGCGACCGCCGGATGTACGACGATGATGCCGAACAAAGGCTGACCTTCATCCGGCATGCACGCCAACTTGGCTTCGACCTGGATTCGATCCGGTCCCTGCTGGATCTCTCCGATCATCCCGACCGCGCCTGCGACGAAGCCAACACCATAGCCGAACGTCATCTCGCCGAAGTGACGCAGAAGATCACCCAGTTGCAGGCCCTCCGGCGCGCGCTTTCGCGCATGACCGCTGAATGCGCGGGCGGACGGGTCTCGGCTTGCAAGGTGATTGAGGCCCTGCACGATCATTCGGCTTCACAATAAACCACGACACACGCGCTGTTCGAGTGCTAATGCGAGCGGCTCACAACTAGGTTTCCGATGCGCCCTCTGCTCAGCCTGTTCGTCCTCCTGCTCACCCTTGGCATGACCGCCCCCGCGCTGGCCCAGACGGCTTCGGCCTCGGAGGCCCAGGTCGCGTGGCGGCTGCTCGACTACGTCGGGGTCGACTACGCCGGTGCGGTGGAGAACGGCCAGGTGACCAATCCCGCCGAATATGGAGAGATGGTCGAATTCAGCAGCCAGATTCTGACCCGCCTGGAAGCTCTGCCCTCCACGTCGTCCAAGGCCGATCTGGTTCGGGACGCCGTCGCCCTTCAAGACGCTATCCGGAACAAGAGCGATCCGCGCACCGTCGCCGGCCAGGCCAAAACCCTGGCCGGTGCGGTCCTGGCGGCCTATCCAAGCCCGCTGGCGCCGTCATTTCCGCCCGACCTGGCCAAGGGGGCCGCCCTCTACGACGCGCAATGCGCTGTCTGCCACGGCGCCACAGGGCGCGCCGACGGCGCGGGCGCGCAGGGGCTCGATCCCGCTCCAATTGCATTCGCGGACGTCGAGCGCGCCCGCCAACGCAGCGTCTTCGGCCTATACCAGGTGATCGACCAGGGGCTCGACGGCACGGCGATGGCCAGCTTTTCCCATCTGCCGGCCGAGGACCGCTGGGCCCTGGCCTTCTATGTCGGCCGTTTCGCCTTCACTGACGCCGAAGCGGTCGAAGGCCAGCGTCTTTGGGAGAGCGACCCGGCGATCCGCACCGTTTACCCGGATCTGGCCGCCGTCACACAGGCCTCGCCGGCGGAGTTAGCGGCGCGCATCGGGGAGACGAAGGCGCGGGCGGTGACGGCCTATCTGCGCCGCCACCCGGAGGCGGCGGCTCGCCCCAAGGGAGCCACCCTCACCCTGGCTCGGACGCGTCTGGCGGAGAGTGAAGCCGCCTATCGTCGGGGAGACCGAAAGGCCGCAACCGACCTGGCGCTGTCGGCCTATCTCGACGGTGTCGAGCCGGTCGAGCCGGCGCTCGGCGCGCGAGACACCGCCCTCCTACGTCGCATCGAGACGGCAATGACCGATCTCCGCGTGTCGATCAGCAAGGGCGCGGCAGAGACGAAGGTCGCGGACCGGATCGCTCGTCTGAACGCCCTGTTCGACACCGCCGAGCGGGCCCTGGCGCCTCAGAAGGCGGACAATCTCGCCAGCTTCATCGGCGCCTTCACGATACTGCTTCGCGAAGGACTGGAGGCGCTGCTCATTGTGGTGGCGATGATTGCCTTCCTCAGGAAAGCCGACCGGCCTGAGGTGTTGCGTTACGTCCACGGAGGATGGGTGGCGGCTCTGGTCGCCGGCGGCGCCACCTGGGCGGCTGCGACCTTCTTCATCTCCATCAGCGGGGCCAGCCGAGAGCTCACTGAAGGGTTTGGCTCGCTTCTGGCGGCGGTCGTGCTCGTTTCCGTCGGAATCTGGATGCACGGCAAGTCGCATGCCGACGCCTGGCAGACCTATATTCGCGACAAGCTCTCCAAGGCGCTCTCGAAGCGATCGGCATGGTTCCTCTTCCTGTTGGCCTTCGTCGTGGTCTACCGGGAGGTCTTCGAGACGATCCTGTTCTATGCGGCGATCTGGAGCCAGGGCGGCCATGTCGGCATGCTGGCCGGCGCGCTTACCGCAGTGGCGATCCTGGCGTTCGCTGCCTGGGCGCTGCTCGCCTACAGCAAACATCTGCCGATCGGTCGGTTCTTCTCACTGAGCTCAATCCTCATGGCCGTCCTGTCGGTCGTTCTTGTCGGGAAAGGCGTGGCGGCGCTTCAGGAAGCGGGTTGGCTCGATGTCCACCCGATCACCTGGGCGCCGCGTATCGAGATTTTGGGCATCTACCCCACCGTGGAAGGCGTCGGGGTCCAGCTTCTAACGCTCGTCGTGCTGGTAATCGGGTTTGCGCGTACCTCTGGTTCCAAACGGCAGGGCTCAGCCAAGGCCTAGCAGGTCGTCTCCGATTGTACCGAACCATCCAGGCCGGAGGCTTCACTCTGGGGCGGAATGCGAGCCCCGGACCGGGGCCGAAACCCCATCAAGGCTCAGAGTATCGGTCAGGTCCCTACCGGTCCGCATCGACAAGGACAGTCGCCGAGTTGCCTGGCCCTCATCGGGCAGGCGGGATATCAATGAGGGACAGGCCCGCGGCCGGCTCCAGCCCACCGCCGTCAGCGCCAGTTTCGGCCTGAACGGTAGCGTGGTCGATGTCGTGGACGTCGTTCATCTCCGCCAGAACCGCGACGAAACTGATCAGCGCCCCGACCTCCGGCAATGACCAGATTGACCGCGCCGTTCACATCGTCGCTGCAGACACCCCATAGGGCAAGGTCTCGGGCTCCCGCCATCCCCGGCACAGCCCCAAGCTTCGAAAGGAAAACCGTGAGCGGCGGTGATCGCCGCCCACGGTCCGCTGGCAGGAGTGTGTTCAGTCCTCGATCCCCTCCGATTTGCGATGTTTGACCGCCTTGGCCGCAAAGGTCGGCAAGACCAGCAGCGTCAGGACCGTCGCGGTCAGAAGGCCGCCGATGACCACGGTGGCCAGAGGCTTCTGAACCTCGGCCCCTGCGCCGTGAGCCAGCGCCATAGGGATGAAGCCGACGATGGCGACCAGGGCCGTGGTCAGCACCGCGCGGAGACGACTGGACGCGCCTTCGATGGCCGCCGCTACAGGCTCCAGGCCGGCCTGGAGCCGCTCCCGGATCGCCTGCATCAGCACCAGACCGTTCAGGGTCGCGACGCCGGAGACGGCGATGAAGCCGACCGCCGCCGATACCGAGAACGGCATCCCCCTGAGCAGCAGGGCCAGAGCCCCGCCGACCAGGGCCAGCGGCACGCAGGCGAACACCAGTCCCGCCTCCGCGAATGACCCGAGCGCCATGAACAGCAGGACGCCGATCAGGATGAAGACGATGGGAATGACCAGTCCCAGCCGTTGCTCGGCCCGCTTCAGGTTCTCGAACTGGCCGCCCCAATCCAGCCGGTAGCCGACCGGAAGAGCGACCTCGCTCACCGCCGCCTGTGCGTCGGCCACGAAGCCGCCGAGATCGCGCCCGCGCACATTGGCCTGGACCACCATGCGCCGGCTGCCGTTCTCGCGACTGATCTGGTTCGGTCCTTCGGCCGTCTCGATGCGGGCGACGGAAGACAGAGGCACGATCACCCCCGTGCTCGAGACGATGGGCAGGGCAGCCAGTGTGGATGGATCGTTGCGCGCGTCATCCGGCAGACGCACGACCACGTCGAAGCGGCGGTCGCCCTCGAAGATCCGCCCCGCCTCGGCGCCGCCGATGGCGGTCGAGACCGCTTCCGAGACATCGGCGGCGGACAGGCCGTAGTGGGCCGCCGCGAAGCGATCGACGCTGATGGTCAGGGTGGGCAGGCCCGACGCCTGCTCCACGCGCACGTCGGCAGAGCCCGGCGTGGCCCGCAACTTGGCGGCGACCGCTTCAGCCGTCTTCTGCAGGGTGTCGAAATCGTCGCCATAGACCATGACGGCGAGATCTGACCGCACGCCCGAGATCAGTTCATTGAACCTTAGCTCGATGGGCTGGCTGAACTCGAAGCTGTTGCCGATCTGCTGGCTGGCGACCTCTTCGATCCGCTCGATGAGTTCGTCCTTCGGCAACTTCGGATCGGGCCAGTCCTTGCGGTCCTTGAGGATAACGACGCTGTCCGAGTTGTTCGCCGGCATCGGGTCGATGGCGACTTCGGCCGTCCCGGTGCGCGAGAAGACGGTCTCCACCTCGGGCTGGGCCTTGATGGCGCGTTCCAGCGCCATCTGCATGGACAAGGACTGCTCCAGCGAAGCGGACGGCACGCGCAACACCTGCATGGCGATGTCGCCTTCGTCCAAGGTCGGGATGAATTCCCGCCCGAGGGTCATGAAGGAGACAGTCCCCACGCCAAGCATCGCCAGCGCAGCGATCAGGACCACCTTGGGACGGGCCACCGCCGCGCCGATGGCCGGCTGTATCCAGCGGCGGGCGAAGCGCAGGATGAAGGTCTCATGCTCTTCGGCCTTGCCGTCCGGTCCCAGATGAACTGTCTTGGGATCGCGCACCAGCAGGGCCGTCATCGCCGGCACGAAGGTGAAGGAGAAGATGAAGGCGCCGACCAGGGCCAGCATGACGGTCGCGCCCATCGGCACGAAGGTCTTGCCCTCGACCCCTTCCAGCATCAGCAGCGGCGTGAAGACCAGCAGGATGATCAGTTGGCCAAAGGCGGCTGGCTTGACCATCTGTCGTGCCGATTGCACCGCCACCCCGAGGCGTTCATGCCGGGTCAGCATCCGCCCCAGTTCGCCCCGTCGCTGCGTCAGCATCAGCAGGGTGTTCTCGATCACCACCACGCCGCCATCGACCATCAGGCCGAAGTCGAGCGCGCCGAGACTCATCAGGTTTCCGCTGATGCCGAAGCGGTTCATGCCGATAACGGCGAACAGGAAGGACAGCGGAATCATCAGGGCCGTGATCGCCGCGGCCCGGAAGTTTCCGAGCAGCAGGAAGAGGACGACGATGACGAAGAGCGCCCCCCTCGATCAGGTTGCGCGCCACCGTCGAAATGGTCGAGTTGACCAGGTCGCTTCGATTCAGAACCGGCAGGGCCACCACGCTCGGCGGGAGAGATGCGCCGACCAGCTCCAACCGCTCGGCGGCGGCCTGAGCCACCGTGCGGCTGTTTTCCCCAGCCAGCATCAGGGCGGTGCCGAGGACGGCTTCGTGGCCGTCGTGGCTGGCCCCGCCGAGACGTGGCGCCTGGCCGATCTCGACCTTTGCGACATCGGCGACCCGAACAACCAGACCGCCGCGATTGACGACCGGCGCCTGAGCCAGATCCTCAACCGTCGCGGCCAGGGCGTCGGTGCGAACCACCAGGGCCTCGCCTGCCCGCTGGACATAGCCGGCCCCGGCTTGGGTATTGGCCCGCTCCAGCGCCTGGACCAGATCGGTCATGCCTAGGCCGTAGCGTGTCAGGGCGGCGGCGTCTGGTCGGACGGCGTATTCCTTCACATAGCCGCCGTTGACGTCAATCCCGGCCAGGCCGGGGGCTGTGCGCATCTGCGGGGCGATGATCCAGTCCTGGACCGTCCGCAGATAGGTGGCCCGGGCCTGCGGCGTGGTCAGCCGCTCGCCCTCCGGCGTCAGATAGGCGCCGTCGGCCTGCCAGCCAGGCTTGCCGGTGGCGACCGTGGTCTTGGGGCTGAAGGGGACGTAATCAACCGTCCACATCAGCACTTCACCCAGCCCCGTGGTGATGGGCGACAGACTGGGTTCGACGCCTTCGGGCAGACCATCCGACGCCTGCCGCATCCGCTCCGCCACCTGCTGGCGGGCGAAATAGATGTCCGTCTGATCGGTGAAGACGACGGTGATCTGGCTGAAGCCGTTTCGAGACAGGGAGCGTGTGCTTTGAAGTCCCGGTATGCCGGCCATGGCCGTCTCGAGCGGATAGGTGACCTGCCTTTCGATCTGTTCGGGCGCCAAGGCGGGCGCGACTGTGGTGATCTGAACCTGTCGGTTCGTGATGTCGGGAACGGCGTCGATCGGCAGCTTGGTCAGTTCGAACAGGCCGAGCGCAGCGACCAGCGCCACAGCCAGGACGACGAACCAGCGAAAGCGGACGGAGGCCTCAATGAGAGCTTTGAACATGATCTCTCGTCCCTACTCGTCTTCCTCGGCTTCGCTCTTGGAGAGCTCCGCCTTGAGCAGAAAGGCCTTGGCGCCGGCGATACGTTCGGCGCCGGTCAGGCCGCGAAGAATTTCGGTTCGGCCCCCAGCCTGGCGGCCGGTCATGACAGGGACAGCCCGGAAGCCGCCCTGAACCTGGACGAAGACGACGGTCGCCCCCTCCAACGTCTGTACGGCCTCGGAGGGCACGGTCATGCCGTCGGCGTCTCCCCCCGTCACCAGAGCGCCGCTGACAGGCGATCCGGCGGGCGGCAGGGCGCCGCCGGACGGGCGAGCGCGAATGAGGGTCGCACCGCTCTCGCCGGCGCCGCCCACGGCGACGCCCGTAACGACCGCATCGAATTCACCGGTCGGACCTTGCACTCGCAACGACGACCCCGTCCGAACCTGAGCGGCGAGCGCAGGCGGCGCATTGAACACCAGTTCCACGCGCGTCGGATTGGTGACCTCGGCTATCACGCCGCCCTGGGGGGCAAATCCGCCTGGACCGACCTGAACCGACGTCACTACGCCCGAGATCGGGCTGGATACGCTGATACGGCCCGACGCATTGGGGCCGCCAGCCGCCGACGCCCTGGCGCGAGCGGCTCTCGCGGCGGCGTCCGCGCTGAGCGATTGGGCGCGTGAGGTTTCAACCTCCTGACGCGCCACCACCCCCTGGGACGCAAGGCTGTCGTTCCTTTGATAGGCGCTTCGCGCGGCGTCAGCGGCGGCGGCGGCGGCGTCGGCGTCCGCGCGGAAAGGTCGCGGCCTCACCACTCACCAGCACCGCCAGAGGCTGGCCGGCGCGCACCGACTGGCCCGGCGCGACCAGGACGCGCTCGACCCGACCGCCGACGGATGCGGCCACGACGGCGCGGGCGTCGATCATGGGCTCCACGCGCCCGGCAAGACGGATCTCCCCGCCCCCGCCGCGTCCGACCGCCATGACCGTGATGCCCGCCGCCTCGATCTGCGCCGGCGTCAGGGCGATGACGCCCTCTTCGACCTTACCCGCAGCCTCCTCCTCAGCGCCCGCTTCAGCCGACGCCTGAACCTGCGCCGATGGCGCGGGTCCGTCGCGGGTCAGGAGGAAGGCTCCGCCGCCGATGGCGACAACCGCCACGGCGGCTCCGGCCATCAGCCAGGTCTTTCTGGTCTTGATCTGGGTTTTCACAGTGCGGCTCCAAACGGGATGCGACTTTGCAGGCGCGCGAGGTCGATTTCCGCCCGGACCCGCGCGAGGCGGGCGTCGACGGCGGCGTTGCGGGCGGAGATCAGGGCGGCGCGGGACGCGCGCAGTTCAAGCTGGGAGATGCGCCCCGCTTCAAAACCCAATCGGGACAAGCGATAGGCTTCCTCAGCCGAGGCCACGCCGGCGTCCGTCGCCGCCACACGGCTGGCGGAAGCGTTTAGACGCGCCTGGGCTGCGCTTCGGTCGGCGGTTTCATCGAGACGGGCGCCGTCCAGGCGGGCGTTCGCCGCCCTGAACTCGGCCTGCGCCGCCTGGATGTTTCCCCCGGTTTCGATCGAACAACGGCAAGGGCATGCTCACGCCAAACGTCAAGGCGGTGGCGTCTTCGGCTTCATAACGGGTGACGCCGACAGAGGCGCTGACGTTCGGGCGAGCATTGATCTGCTCCACCCGGATACGCCGCTCGGCTGTGTCGCGCTCCGCTTCCGCCAAGCGCACGACCGGCGAAGCCGCTCCGGACTGATCCGGCGCCGAGGGCGCGCGATCCAGAACGCCCGGGTCGATGGAGGTGACGACCGTCGGCAACATGGCCGTCGCCGTCAACCGGGCGAAGGCGGCCTCGCGTTCGGCTCCCGCCTCATCAAGCGACGCGCGCGCTGACGCCGCCTCAGTTTCAGCCTGGATGCCCCGCAACAGGGGTTCGCGGCCCTCCTCCACGAGCAACAGGGCGGCGCGAGCGTCCGCCAGGGTGATCGTCAAGGCCTCCTTGGCCAGTTGAAAGCGGCGATCGGCCGCCTCGGCTTCGGCGTAGACCAGCGCCAGACGGCCTGCCGCGTCAACGCCGGTGAGATCGCGACGAAGAGCGGCAGTTCCGGCCTCGCCGCGCGCGACATCAACCCTGGCGCCCCTGCGCCCCCAGAGCTCGAGATCCTGGGTCAAGGCCAGACTGGTCTCGGCGTTGCTGTAGCCGTCATAAGGACCGCTCCCCAGGACGCCGTCGGCAGTCAGGCCGAGTTGGGGATTAGGACGCACGCGCGCCTGGCGGACCCGCGCCTCGGCGGCGTCGAGCAACGCGCCGGCCTCGACGTTGACGGGCGTCTGGCCGATGCGCTCAAGCAGGGTTTCATAGCTCGGCGCTGGATTTGCCCAGGCAGGAGCAGCGGCCGCTGTCGCTATCGCGACCACGGCGCAGCCGGCCGTCAGAAGCGACAGCCGACGATGTGAGGAAGACATGGTTCATTTCCCAGATTTCTGACGGATGAGCGCACGAGGGCGCGGCATTGGCGTCAGCTTCTGGGAGGGCGATCCGGGCCGGCAGGCGTCCGGGACGCCATCTGGTTGGTCGTCGGCGCTTTTGGGCCGTCGGCTTTCTTGAGGCTGGCCGGAACAGGTATCGACGCCTGCTGCACGCCCGTTGAGCCGTGGTGACAATGACCATGGGCGCAACCGCTATGGTTCTGGTCGCCGCCCTTGGCTTTACCGTGGTCCTGGTCTGGCGGGCTCGAAAGCGATGAAGCCGCGACAGCAGCCCGCGCTTCTGGCGCACAGGCCGCTGCGTCAACGGCCGGCAGGAAACCAAACACGACGATGACAAGCGCGAAAAGCGCCGCCGTCATGAAGGTTCTGTTCGACCATTCAAACATGGCGCGTTCCCGCCAAGGTTTCAGCGCCCGACAACGCCGCCATGGTCGCAAGCTTGACGAAAACACCGCCTATCGGAGACCGCACGCCCGCCCCGGATTCACAGCCCGACGAAGATGTGGTCAGGACGTCCCGGCTCATTTCGGCCTCCAGCGCAAAAGGCGCATGGCGTTTGCCGTCACCAGCACGGTCGCCCCGGTGTCGGCGAGGATCGCCGGCCATAGGCCGGTGACGCCGATCACCGTCGTGACCAGGAAGACCGCTTTCAAGCCCAGGGCGATGGTGATGTTCTGGCGGATGTTGCCCATCACCCCCCGCGACAGGTCGATCATGTCGGGAACGTCCTGGACGCGGCCATGAAGCACCGCCGCATCAGCCGTCTCCAGGGCCACGTCGGCGCCGCCCCCCATGGCGATGCCGATGTCGGCGGCGGCGAGCGCCGGCGCATCATTGATGCCGTCGCCGACCTTGGCGACGACAAGGCCTTCGGACTGCAGTTCCTTGACGATTCTCTGCTTGTCCTGCGGCAGAAGCTCAGCCCGCACTTCGACGCCGAGACCGTTCGCGACCGCTTCCGCTGTGCGCCGGTTGTCTCCTGTCAGCATAATCGCACGAATCTTCATGGCCTCGAGCCGGGCCAGGCCCGCCGTAGCGTCCGGCCGCGCCTCGTCCCGCATCGCCAGGAAGCCCGCCGATTGGCCGTCGATCACGACCACGGAAACGGTTTTGCCCTCGGCGTTGAAGCCCGCGATCGCCGCATCCTGAGACGCCGAAAGCCCGACCCGCCGAGCGACGGCCTGTGGCGACCCCAGGAAAACCTGAGCGCCGCTCACGGTCCCTTCGACGCCCTCCCCCGGGATCGCCCGGGCTGACGACGCCGCCGGGATGGATACGCCGTCAGCCTTCGCACGGTTGAGAATGGCCAGGGCCAGCGGGTGGCTCGATCCGGTTTCGAGAGCCGCCGCCATCGAAAGCACCTCCCCCTCGGTTCGCGCGTCCGCCACGATGTCGGTCACGATCGGCTTGCCGGATGTCAGCGTCCCGGTCTTGTCAAAGGCGACAGCGGTGATCTTGCCCAGGGTTTCGAGCACGGCTCCGCCCTTCATCAACAGGCCTCGCCGCGCGCCGGCGGACAGACCAGCCGCTATGGCTGCCGGCGTCGAGATCACGAGGGCGCAGGGACAGCCGATCAGAAGGACCGCCAGCCCTTTGTAGATCCACTCGCTCCACGCACCGCCGAACATGAGTGGCGGAACGGTCGCGACCAGGGCGCCGAAGACAAGAACCACGGGGCGTGTAGATTGTCGAGAAGCGGTCGATGAAACGTTCAGTCGGCGATTTCGATTCCTGCGCCTCCTCCACCAGGCGCACGACCCGCGCTATGGTGTTGTCAGCGGCGGCGGCTGTGACCCGGACCCGCAGGACGCCGCCCACATTGATGGTCCCGGCGAAGACAGGGTCGCCCGCCATTTTCCGCTTGGGGACGCTCTCTCCCGTCACCGGGGCTTCGTCGATCTCGCCCTCGCCTTCAACGACGTCGCCGTCGGCCGGCACACGGTCGCCGGGCCTCACAAGGATGACGGCGCCGAGCGCAAGGCTTTCAGCCGGTACTTCGCTGACCTGGCCATCGATCTCGACCAAGGCGGTCTTGGGCACCAGGTCGGTCAAACCCTGGATGCTCTTGCGGGCCCGCCCCGCAGCGACGCCCTCCAGCATTTCACCAACCAGAAACAGAAGGACGACGGCTGCGGCCTCTTCTGCAGCGCCGATGAAGACGGCTCCGACCGCCGCAATCGTCATCAGCATCTCGATCGAGAACGGCGTCCCGTACCGTGCAGCGGTGATCGCACGCCAGCCAACTGGGGCAAGGCCTACCGCCAGGGCGACCAGGAAGGCTCCACGCTCCATCGCCGGGAACAGGGCGCCGAAAATGTAGGCCGCGACCAGGGCGACGCCGCAAGCCGCTGTAAGCTTGGCCTTGCGGGTCCACCACCATGGACCGCTGGCCGCCCGGTGGTCGTCACCGGGAGGGGCCATCGTCGAACCCGCCGAAGGCTGCAGCGGCGCGAGGACCTCGACGCCGTAGCCCAGGTTGCGAACCTGACGAAGCACGCCCTCCCCCGCAAAATCGGCGCCGTGCTGAACCTTCAGAACACCCGAGGAGACCGCCACAGCGACATCTGTGACGCCTGGCAGCTTCCGCACCGCAGCGTCGACCTTGGAGCCGCAGCTTGCGCAATCCATACCGGTCACGCGATATCGGCTTTCCAGGTTTTCCATTGTGGCGAGGGGCTCCTTGTTACGAATGCCCGGCGACGCTACTTCCTCTAGCGACTAGAGGAGCAAGCGTTAAAATGAGCCAGGGCGTGACAATCGGCCAGGCGTCCAAGGCGAGCGGGATCAAGGCGCCGACGATCCGCTACTATGAGCAGATTCAGCTCCTGCCGTCGCCGCCTCGCTCGGAGGGGAACCGGCGCCTCTACGATGCAGACGATCTGAGACGCCTGCGGTTCATTCGACACGCGCGCGAACTCGGCTTCGAGATCGAACCGATCCGCGAACTTTTGGCGCTGGCTGGAGACCCGAGTCGACCATGTCAATCGGCCGACAGCATTGCCCGCTCCCATCTTGCCGATATCGACCACAAGATCGCGCGCCTCACCGCTTTGCGGGCCGAGGTCGCCCGCATGACGCACTGCATTCAAGAATCGGCTGAAAAATGCCGAGTGATTGAAGTTCTAGGTGACCATAGCGGCTGCTTGCACGACAGACACTAAGCTCTACTTGCTACCGTCCAAGGCAACCGCCTTGACCCGGGCCCATGCCAGTCAAATGGCGGCCCTATATTCCGAGTGAAAGGCGTCGGGCGTGCCGATCGATGCGGCCAACGACCTGTCCGCCATCGCCATCAGGTCGGCCTAGCGCCGGCGGCCATCTTACGATGGACGAAAGATCGACGCCCCGCGTTCACCTGGCCTGGCGACGCGGGGCTTCGGTCAGATGCAATATTCCTAGCCGCAGCAGCCCTTGCCATCCTCCTGGATCGGCGGACAGGGCACATCGGCGTAGGAGCAGAAGACGCAGCAATCGCCGGGCAAGGGCTTCAGCTTCACGCCGCAGCCGAGGCAGTCGTAGAACCAGATGCAGGCGTCGGTGGGCATGGTCTCGGTCGCGACATGACCGCATTGCGGACAGGTCAGCGTGGACTGGAGCAGGACGGGCGCCTTCATTTGACGGCCGCCAGTTGAGGCAGGAGCCAGGGCTCGACATAGGGCTCCCAGGCAAGGGAAAGCACGATCAGCAGCGTGGCGAAGACAAGCAGCCTGAAGGCCAGCGGTGAAGGTCGTCCGCAGGCCGTATCGCGTCGGCACATGCGAGAGCGGCGCCAGTGCAGCAGCCACCCGAGGGCCAGAACCACGGCGGCGATCGGGGTCAGCCAATGGCGCGCCCCGGCGAACACGGCGACGCCCGCGAAGGATACGCCCGCAATCGACAGCACCAACGGCAGGACGCAGCAGGCCGCCCATGCAAGAAGGGAAGCGAACCCGCCGACCACCGCTGAGGCGCTGACGGCGACTTCGGGAATGCGGGCGCGGTTTGGGTCGGTCGCCATGGGCTATCCTGTCTGACTTCTGATACAGCCTACAACCCGTAGCCACTACGGGATCAAGAGCGTGTCGAGACAAGATCTGACCATCGGGCGCCTGGCGCTCAGCGCCGGGGTGAACCTGGAGACCGTGCGCTACTATGAACGTATCGGGCTGATGCCTGCGCCGGCCCGAACCCAGGGCGGACATCGTTGCTACGAGCCTGAACACGCCCAGCGACTGAGATTCATCCGCCGATCGCGCGAACTCGGGTTCGGCATAGACGCCATTCGTCGGCTGATCGCGCTAAGCGAGCCGACGGTCCAATCCTGCAGCGAAGTGCGCGACATGGCTCAGGACCACCTTGTCAGCATCGAAGCGAAGATCGCCGACCTGCAACGCCTTCAAGCCTTGTTGAAACAGACGGTCTCCGACTGCGGCGACGGAAGACGAGTCCGGTGTCCGGTCATCGAAGAGCTCGGCTCAAGCTAGATGCCCCCTCATTCAGCGGCTAGGCAGTTCCGAGGCGACTGCGATTGATATCCGCCCGGAACAGCAACAAGAACAGACAGGCGCGAATGCTAACCACAGGGCTAACCTAGGCAGAACTCCGCCCAGTCCTCCATCAGCCGAAATCGCTTCGCCATCATGTCTCCACGACGATAGGCCGCCTCAACCTTGCTGCTCACAGTGTGAGCCAACGCCATCTCGGCGGCTTCTTGAGGATGCGCGGTCTTCTCCGACACCCAATCCCTGAACGTCGACCGGAAGCCGTGCGGCACGGCTTCGACCTTCATGCGGCGAAGCACGGAAGCAAGAGTCATGTTCGAGAGCGCCTCGCCATCGATATTGGCGAAGACCAGATCAGTGTCCGGATTCCGCCGCGTCGCAGCGAGAAGCGCGAGCGCGCCTGACGAAAGCGGCACACGATGCGGCCGCCCCGCCTTCATCCGCTCACCCGGCACGACCCACAGGGCGGCCGGAAGATCGATCTCGGACCATCTGGCGCCCCGCACCTCGCCCGAGCGCGCTGCGGTGAGAATGGTGAACTCAAGCGCCCGCGCGCCTGTCCCTTTTTCGTCAGCAAGCCTGGCCATGAAGGCAGGCATTTGGTCGATGCCCAAGGCCTTGTGGTGAACAACCTTCGCGACCCGGGATGGCTTGGCGAGGAGTTTGTCCAGATGCCCCCGCCAACGTGCGGGGTTGGGACCAGATCGGTATTCGCGCGCCGCGGCCCAATCGAGCACCATTTCCACACGCCCGCGAAGGCGGCTCGCGGTCTCGGTCTTGATCGTCCAGATGGGCTCCAGAATTCGCATGACGTGCGGGAGGGCGACTTCCTCCACGCCCAGGTCGCCGATCACCGGATAGACATAGGTTTCAAGCGTGGCTGCCCACTGCGCCCTGTGTTTGGGATTCTTCCAGCTAGCCTCATGCGCCGCCATATAGGCCTCTGCGGCCTTGCGGAACGAGATCGCAACGACGGCGGGCGTTTTTACCGCTTGGCGCGCCTCACGGCCTGCTTCGACCGGATCAATACCGCGCCGAATCTGCTCCCGCGCGTCGCGGGCGGCCTCTCGCGCTCGCGCCAGCGTCACATCGGGATAGCCCCCGAGACCCAGGTCTCTCCTCCGCTTTCCCATGGTCGCGCGCAAGATCCAGCTTCGCCCGCCGCTTGACAGCACTTGCAGGGCTAGCCCTGCTACCCCGCCAACAAAATGCAGGCCAGGTTCGCGTAGCCGCGACACCGCCAATGGTCCTAGTTCATCTGCTTTCCGGGGCATTTCCCACCCATCCAACAACCCATCATAAAACCCATCAACTCACCCATCAAAAAATCTGCGCTTGAGTGCAACAATATGCAACGTCCTGAAGCGACCAAACTCAAGCCACACCTGGGTTCAACCTACCTCTGAACAACGGTGAACAAGGCTGAAAAGGCCCGGAATCCGACACCCTGTCCGCCACACGCTTCGATGGCTTTGTCAGGCCAAAAGGCTGGCCCGTGAGTGCGGTAGCTTGGCCATATAGAGCTGAGCAGCGTCGACTTCTTTCATGAAGCGGCCGAGCCTGTTCGGCTCGATGTGTCGCCGTTCACGCACTCAATCTGCCAACAAGAGATTTTTGGCTCGCTCTTAAGCTGTATTTATAAGAATTGGATTGTTTCGGTCGTGACAAAGAACGGCGGAAGAAATAAATCTTCCGCCGTTAGTGCTAGATCTAATTTTTAATTAGAACTTTAAGCGCAAGCCAAAGGTATAATAACGACCAATGGCATCGTACGTTTGCGGGAAGGTGTTCCCATTGTTCGAAGCGGTAGTGCCGATGTTGGATCCGACTTCCGGCGGCGCCTCGTCTAGCAGGTTGTTGACCGTAGCAGTGAAGCGCACGCTATCGGTGATGTCCCAGCGCGCGGTCAGATCGAAGTAGTTATAGGCCCCGATCGAAGCGTAAGGAGCATACCAGTTGCCGCTGCCCGGCTCGACATCAACGCCGGCCAGATGACGCCATTGGAGCGAGGCAGCGTAGTCGCCCAACGACCAAGTGGCGCGGCTGGTCCAGCGTTGCTTCAAGCGCGGCTCGCCGCACGAGGTCGAGTAGTAGCCGACGCAATCACGCAAAATAGAGGCTGGCGTCGCCTGGCTTTCGTTCTTGGTGACGATGTTGCCGTTGACGCTCAGATCAACACGCCCGACGTCCCCGAAGCCATAGTCCGACAGCTCAACACGATAGTTGGCCGACAGATCGAAGCCCGACACGCGCTCATTCCCCAAGTTCGAGAGCAGCAAGGAGACGCCACGCGCTTCCACGCCATTGATCGAACCATTGGCCGTATTGCGGCCGATGAGTTGACAGAACTCGTTAAACGTCAAGCTAGGGTTCAACGTGGTGCTGTAGCAGCCTTGGATGACGTCGTTGACACTATTGCTGCTGACCGTCTTGTCGATCTTGATGTCGTAATAGTCGAGGCTCAGGCGCAGGCTCGGCACGAAAGCCGGCTGCCAGACAGCGCCAATAGTCCAAGTGTCAGCCTCTTCTGGTCCCAGGTCTGGGTTGCCGCCGGTTAGGACGTTGACTTGTCCCGAGTTCGGCGCCGCGACGAAACCAATAGCGGCCGCCGGCACGCCGGTCAGGCGACAGAGGTTGCTGAGCGTACCGGCTGCATTGGCTTGTCCGGCGTTGATGCTAGCCCCTTGGCAAGGATCAACCGCTAGGTTGCTCAAGCCGGTGACCTGCGGATTGAACAATTCACCGATGTTCGGAGCTCGGGTAGCGCGTTGGAACATAGCTCGAATACGCAGATCTTCGATGGGAGACCAGTCGCCGCCGATCTTATAGCTGCCGAAGTCTGTCTTTTTACCAGAGGCTTCGAACTCGGTATAACGATAACCCGCTTCCAGGTTCAGGCTGTGAACGAACGGCATGTTCTCGATCAATGGGATCGAGAGCTCGGCGAAAGCTTCGCGCATTTCGAATTCGCCTTGGCGATCCGGCACGGGAGCGCCAGTGCCCAAGACTTCACCGTTAATCTGCGAGGGCGCATCAGCACGTGTAGCGGCGCTAGAGCGACGCCATTCCAAGCCGAAAGCCGTCGCGATCGGACGCTCAGCCCAAGGGCTGCTCAATTGATCTGGCAGAATACCCGAAATCGAGCCAGACACCACATCCTGTTCAATCGTCGTCTTATTGATCGAGGCTAGGTTGATATAGTCGATCATCGCTTGAGTGATCGAACCTTCAGCACCAAAGACATTGATCGGCACGCAGCCAGCTACCGGCGTGGCGGAGCCTGGAACGATACATGCGGAGGACGAGACGGTGTTCAGAGCGTTACGCAACTTGGACAGCGAACCCCAGCCGCTACGGGTAACCAGTTGCTCAGTTTCGCCATGCGATGCGTAGACGTCATAGTTCCAGTTGGAGCCTATGTCGCCGCGGATGCCCGCCAAGATCTGGAGCGTCTTATTTTCGTAGTCCACCGGACGGCTGCCCATCTCGGTAAAGCGACGATTGATTGTCAGCGGAATGATGGTCGAACCGCCAGCGCCGGCGACACAACTCGCCGCAGGAATGCCACGAGCCGCGCAGAGTTGCTGACGCATCGGCTCCGGAATGAACGGATTGCCGATCGGCACGCTGTAGGTGTTTCCAAACGTGCCTGTCGGAGCGTTATCCAGGGACACGTCGCTCTTGACGTAGGTCAGATGGCTGTAGACCTCAGCCGACGGGTTGATCTTGTATGACCCCAGAGCGTTGATCTGGTAGCGGCTGAGCGGCGTCTGATAGAGGTTGAACGGGTTGTAGTTATAGCCGGCGGCATTGTAAGCGGGATCGCTCGGGCCAATAAGGGACCCCGTCGCCGGATTAATTTCAGCCCCCGCTGGCAGCGGCGTGCCGCCCGCAACCGGTGTCACGCCGAAGCGGCCGGGAACCGAGGTCCCCGAACCCAGCGGATTGCCGGTGTTGGACGAACGAGCCACTAGGCCCCAAGGACGCTGGTCCTGATACAGCGGGTCGGTCTTGGTGTAGCCGAAGCTGACGACGGCGTTGCCGCGGTCATCGGCGAAGTTGCCGCCAACGGTCAGGTCGATCTTGCGGCGAATGGCGTCGTTTTCTTCTGAAAGGCCATAGGAAGAGGCGAACTCAACGCCTTCGAAATTGTTCTTCAGGATGAAGTTCACGACACCGGCGACGGCGTCTGCGCCGTACACAGCCGAAGCACCGCCCGAGACAACGTCAATACGCTCGACCAGGGCCACCGGAATGGTGTTGGTGTCTACAACGCCCTGCAGGTTGAACGGCACGACGCGACGGCCATTGATCAGAACCAGGGTGCGGTTGGTGCCCAGGCCGCGCAGGTTGATCGTGGCGCCGCCGCCCGAGCCGTTGTTGGTGGCCGAACCGACGGCCGGCACGGCGGCCGGCAGATCCTTGACCAGTTCTTCAACGGCGACAGGCTGCTCAAGAGCGATTTCCTCAGCGCCTACGGACGAGATCGGGCTAGCCGCCTCATAGCCAGGCTGACGAATACGCGAGCCGGTGACGACGATGGCGCTGACTTCGGATACTTCCTCGCCCGTCGATTGCGCCATGGCGGGCGTCGCGGCCATGAAGCCGAGTGCTGCGCCCCCAATGATAGTCGTTGCGAGCAAGTGCTCGCGCATGAACCTCTTCTTCAAGAGAGTCCCCTTCTAAAAAACGCCCCGTACTGCCGAAGCAACCCCCACGGCGCATGGGCCGAAAACACACGACGACGGTGCGTCGACGTGAATCCGACCATAGCGACACACCGCAGGTCCGAAAAAGACGCATTTCAGCCAAAAATGGACTCTTTGGAAATTTTCAGGCCTTATTTCTAGTTCGGTGGCTGAAATGTTACAGCGTTACTCGCCTGCATGGCCCTGACGTCGGCGATCCACATCGTCGGGCTGTTTCAGCGACTTGGCGCCCAGCAACGTGACGCCTGAGGGCGCCGTCCGTTTCGTCCGTAGTTGTCTTCAGGGCCTCAACGGCTTCCATCTGGAGACGATCATGTCCAACTTGAATCCCCTTCCCTTCATCGCCGTCTCTGCCGCCGTCCTGTTGTCGGCGGCGCCGGCTGCAGCGCACGCTCGCCTGGTCAGCGCCACGCCGGCGGCCAAGTCGGCCGTCGCATCGCCGCGTGTCGTGACCCTGACCTTCAGCGACCGCGTGGCTGCGGCCTTCTCCAGCTTTGACGTCGTCAACGCCGCCGGCGCCAAGGCTACGGTTCGCACCCAGGTCAGCCAGGACGGCAAGACGATCACGGGAACCCTGGCGCGTCCGCTTGCGGCCGGGGCCTATGTCGTCAACTGGCGCATCGCCTCCACCGACGGCCACCGCATGACCGGCAGCTACGACTTCACCGTCCGCTGATATGGTCGAGGTCTGGATCGTCGTCCTGCGCGGCGTACAATACGCCGCCGGGGCGCTGCTGCTCGGCCTGCCCGCCTTCATGCTTTACAGCGCGCGGGCGGTCGGACCGCTAAACTTGCGTTGGCCGCGTCCGACCATAGCCTGGGCCGCAGCAGTCCTGATGGTGGCCGCGCCCGCCGCCCTGCTGGCTCAAACCGCGATGATGGCGGGCTCCCTAAGCGCAGCGCTCAAGCCGGAAGCCCTGGGCTTCATGGTCACAGGCATGGGGCTAGGCAAGGCGTTGGTCGTGCGGATGCTCGCGGCGGCTCTGGCCCTGGCGTTGGCGCTGCTGCTGCGTCCCGGTCGGCTGGCGTGGAGCGTGCTGGCGCTGCTGGGTTTCGTCGTCTCGGCCAGTTTCGCCTGGACCGGCCACGGCGCAGCGACGCAAGGGCCGGGACATCTGATCCACCTGGCCTCGGACATCACCCATGCCGTAGCGGCCTCCATCTGGGTCGGCGCACTGGCGGCCTTCGTCGTCCTGATCGTGCGGCGACCGTCAGCCGATCCCGCCTGGGACGCCGGCGTGGCGCGCAGCCTGACCGGATTCGCCGGGGTTGGTACGGCGGCGGTCGGCGTTCTGGTCGTGACGGGGCTGATCAACAGCGCCTACCTGGTCGGCGTCTCCAAAGCGCTGAATTTGACCGCCAGCCCCTATGGCGTCCTGCTGATGATCAAGCTGGCGCTGTTCGGCCTGATGGTCTGTTTGGCGGCCGCCAACCGATTCCGTCTGGCGCCCTTGATGGCTCGTGATGCGGGCCAGGCCATGCCGCATTTGAAAAAGAGCCTGGCGATCGAGTTCGCCATGGCGCTGGCGATCCTGGCTGTCGTCGCCGTGATGGGCGTCCAGCCGCCCCCCGCTTCCCTCTAGGCGTCGAGCCTGGGTCGTGACGCGATCTTTCGCCACGCCCCCCACTTGGCGTAGGTTGCCATTATCGGAACCATGCCCGTTCGACGCGCTCCTTTCCAAGGGAAGACGCGTCGCCTCGCGTATGAAGGATCGAGCCCGCGAAAGGCGCAGAATGACAAACGACATGGAACGCATGCTGGCGACGCCGCCTTCAACCGATGAGACCTCGCGATTGGCGGGCCTGGAGAACCGGGTCTGGCGCCGGATCGAAGAGCGGCAGGAGCAGCGTCGCATGAGCCAGGTGCGCCTGGCCGTCATGGCTGTCGCCCTGCTGGTCGGCGTGACCAACGGCGGCATGCTGGGCCAGGCATTCAAGCCTGGTCGGTCGGACATCCAGGTTTTCAGCGTCTCCGCAGGTCTGTCGCCGATGACCCGTTTCGAGGTCGGCGGATGAGCGCCAATTGGAAGTCCATCGCCCTGACGGTCGTCTTGGCCGCCCTGGCCAGCGGCGGCGGCGCCTGGCTGGCGGCCGGCTGGATGATGAAGCAGCACGAGACCCCCAGCGTGCACGACATCGTGCACCAGAAGCTGGACCTGACCGCGGACCAGGACGCCCGCCTGGACCAGATCGAGGCGAGCTTCGCCGTCCAGCGCGACGCGCTGGAGGCCGATGTCCGCGCCGCCAATCGCGAACTGGCCGACTCCATCGCCGCCAGCAAGGGCGACAGCCCCGAGGTCCGCGCCGCGGTCGACCACTTCCACGACGCCATGGGCGCCTTGCAGAAGGCCACCATCGCCCATGTGTTCGAGATGCGCGCGGTGTTGACGCCGGAACAGGCCCGCATCTTCGACAAGGAAATCGCCGGCGCCCTTACGCAAGAGCCCCGGTAAGGCCGAAGTGACGGCCGGGGGGGACACAGACGAGGCGCGTGCCTCGTGCGGCGACCGCGCAGCCTTCACCGCCTTGATGGCGGCGACCAGCGGCGACCTCTATCGCTTCGTCCGCCGATATGTCGGCGACACAGACGAGGCGCACGACCTGCTGCAGGAAACCTATGTCTCGGCCTGGCTGGCCATCCGGCGCTATGACCCGACGCGGCCCTTCGAGACCTGGCTACGCTCCATCGCCATCAACAAGTGCCGCGACTGGGGCCGTAAGAGAACAGTGCGGCGCATCGTGCGCGGCGTCATGGGGCTGGACACGCCCGAAGCCATGGCCGTGGGCGAGGATGCGCCGGAAGCCGAGACCCAGTTGGACGACCGCCGTCGCATGGACGAGATGAATCGCGCCCTGGCCGCCCTGCCCGACAATCTGAAGGCGCCGCTTCTGCTGGCCTCGCTTGAGGGTCGTTCTCACGCCGAGATCGCCGAGGTACTGGGCGTCACGCCCAAGGCGGTGGAGACCCGCATCGCCCGCGCCAGGCAGAAGTTGAACCAGACCCTGGCGCGCTAAGGCGTCGGCATGCTGCGGCGCTCTGCCGCAACGGTGATGCAAGGGGCGGCCGTTTCGCCTGCGTATCCCGATCAGACCCCTCCCCGCGCGCCCTTACGGGCGAACGGCCTCTTTGAGACTTGGACTTCATGGCGACAACATCACTGGACCGTCGAACCCTGTTGCGAGGCGCCGCCCTGGGCGGCGGCATTCTGGGCCTGCAGGGCCTTCTGCCCGCCTGGGCGCAGACCGGATCGCCGGGCCTTCGGGCCGATCTGCCGACGCTGACCGGACCGAACATCGACCTGAGCGTAGGCGACGCCAGCTTCACCGTCGGTGGCCGCACCGGCCACGCCTTCATGGTCAACGGCCTGCTGCCCGCGCCCCTGCTGCGGATGCGCGAGGGTCAGAACGTGCGCCTGTCGGTGACCAACAATCTGGACGAGGACACCTCGATCCATTGGCACGGCCTGCTGCTGCCGTTCCAGATGGACGGCGTGCCCGGCGTCAGCTTCCCCGGCATCAAGCCGCGCGAGACCTTCGTCTATGAGTTCCCGATCAAGCAGTCGGGCACCTATTGGTATCACAGCCACTCGGGCCTTCAGGAGGCCATGGGCCACTACGGCCCCATCGTCATCGACCCGGCGGGGGCCGATCCGGTCGCCTATGACCGCGAACACGTCCTGGTCCTGTCGGACTGGAGTTTCCTGCATCCGCATGAAATCCTCGACAAGCTGAAGAAGAGCCCCGGCTACTTCAACATGCAGAAGACGACCCTGGCCGGTCTGTTGGACGGTTCAGACGGAATGAACGCCGCCGAGCGCCGGATGTGGGGCGGCATGCGGATGGACCCGCGCGACATCCTGGACGTCAACGGCACGACCTACACCTATCTGGTCAACGGCCATGGTCCGGAAGAGAACTGGACCGGCCTGTTCCGACCGGGCGAGCGCGTGCGTCTGCGCATCATCAACGCCTCGGCCATGTCGATCTTCAATTTCCGCATTCCTGGCCTGCCGATGACCGTAGTCCAGGCCGACGGGGAGAACGTCCGCCCGGTCGAAGTCGACGAGTTCCAGATCTCGGTCGCCGAGACCTATGACGTGATCGTCCGCCCAACCGAGGACCGCGCCTATACCATCGTCTCCGAAGCCATCGACCGCTCGGGCATGGGCCGCGCCACCCTGGCGCCGCGCCTGGGCATGACGGCGGAAGTCCCGCCGCTGCGCAAGGTGCCTAACCTGACCATGAAGGACATGGGCATGGGCGGCATGGATCACAGCGCGCACGGCGCTGCGAGCGCCGACCACGCGGCCATGGGCCATGGGGCGGCAGGCGCGGCGGCCACTGCGCCGATGGACCATTCGGGCATGAGCATGCGCGATCCGAACAACGCCCCGGCCGACATGGCCGTCAGCGTCGGCGTGGACGCCATCGCCCCGGCCCCGTCCAACCGCCTGGCCGACCGGCCGCAGGGCTTGGATGACGTCGATCATCGCGTGCTGGTCTACGCCGACCTGCGCTCGCTGACGCCGAACAAGGACACCCGCACGCCCTCGCGCACCATGGAGATCCACCTAACCGGCAATATGGAGCGGTTCATGTGGGGCTTCGACGGTCGCAAATTCTCGGAAGTGGTCGAGCCGATCCGCTTCGAGCTGAACGAGCGTGTGCGCGTGACCCTGGTCAACGACACCATGATGGCCCACCCCATCCACTTGCACGGCCACTTCTTCGAGCTGGTCAACGGCCACGACGGCAATCAGCCGCTCAAGCACACCGTCAATGTCGCCCCCGGCGGCAAGGTCACTTTCGACCTGACCGCCGACGCGCCCGGCGACTGGGCTTTCCACTGCCACCTTCTGATGCACATGCACGCGGGCATGTTCAACGTCGTCACCGTTCGCCCGCTGGCTGGAGCCGCCTCGTGAAGTCTCTTTCCCTCTCCCTGGCCCTCGCGCCCCTGATGCTGGCTGCGGGCGGTCCCGCCCTGGCCCAGAGCCACGCCGGTCATGCGGGTCACGCTCCCTCAGCGGCTCCTGCGCCCGCCGCACAGGCGACGCCCTCGCCCGCCAAGCCCGCGCACGACTGCCCCATGCATGGAGCCGTCTCCGGCGCTCAGTCTGACCCGCACGCTGGTCATGACATGAGCGGTCACGCCGGGCCCGGCGCGGCTCCGGCTGATGCCCATGCCGGCCACAACATGGCTCCGGCCCAGGCGGCCCCGGCGAATCCCCACGCGGGTCACGACATGGCTCCGGCCCACGCCGCCCAAGCTGACCCGAACGCAGATCACAACACAGCGCCGGCCGATCCGCATGCCGGTCACGATATGAGCGGCCACACGGGGCACGGCGCTCCCGCAGCTGATCCCCATGCGGGCCACGCCATGGCTCCAGCCCAGGCGACCCCGGCCGATCCGCACGCAGGTCACGACATGAGCGGCCATGCAGGTCATGGCGCCGCCCAGGCCGATCCCCACGCCGGTCATGACATGAGCGCTGCGCGCGGCGGGCCGAACATCCCGACCAGCGTGGACGCCGTCGGCGGCCGCATGGTCGAGACCTCGCCCCCGGCCGCCGCTCGCTCGGCTCCGGCCCATGCCGCCGACCTGCTGTTCGACCCGGCGGTCATGGCCGCTTCGCGCAAGCAACTTCTGGTCGAGAACGGCGACATCCGCACGACGGCCGTGCTGATCGACTCCATCGAGGCCAGTTTCGGCGACGGCGCTGACGGCTACAGCTGGGGCGCCCAGGGCTGGACCGGCGGCGACATCAACCGCTTCTGGTGGAAGACCGAGGGCGAAGGCGAGATCGACGGCAAGCTTCACGAGGCCGAGGTTCAGGCTCTCTACAGCCGCGCCATCGCGCCCTTCTGGGACGTGCAGGCGGGCGTGCGCCAGGACTTCCGTCCGGACGGCGACGACACCACCCACCTGACCGTCGGCGTTCAGGGCGTGGCTCCCTACTGGTTCGAGATGAGCGCGGCCGCCTTCCTCTCGACCGAGGGCGACCTGACCGCCCGCGCCGAGGCCGAATACGATCAGCGCATCACCCAGAAGTGGATCCTGCAACCGGCGATCGAAGTGGCTCTGTCGGCCAGCGACATCCCCGAGCTCGAGATCGGCTCGGGCCTGACGTCGGTCACCGCCGGTCTTCGCCTGCGCTATGAAATCCGCAAGGAGTTCGCCCCCTACGTCGGCGTCGAGTGGACCCGTTCGCTGGGCGACACCGCCGACTACGCCAAGGCCAGAGGCCAGGATCCCGAAGACACGCGCTTCGTGGTCGGCATCAAGGCCTGGTTCTAAGATCTGAAGGGAAGATTGGTCATGCTGAAGACAATGGTTCTCACCGCTGCGCTGGCCTCGCTGGCAGGCGCGGCCGCCGCTCAAGACCCGCACGCGGGCCATGCCGGACATGGCGGCTCGCAAGCGAAGGCTTCGGGCATCGTCACCAGCCCGGCCGACGGCGCCATGACGCATGATTCGCCGGAACGATTCAGCGTGACCTTTCCCCATCCGATGGCGCTCAAGACCGTCACCCTGACGCCCCAGGGGCGAGCGCCGATCACGGTCACAGCGCCGTCGGCCCCGGCCGCTCGAACCGTCAGCGCGCCTCTGCCTCGCCTCGCCCCAGGCAACTATGCGGCGGCCTGGACAGCCGAAGGGCCGGACGGCCATCGGATGAACGGCTCGACCCGCTTCATGGTCCACTAAAAGGCTTCGACAAGGCCTCTAGGTCGTGGGGCTGACGAAGAACAAGCACCACGACCGAAGCCGACTTCAATCCGCCAACCGATAGCCGACCCCAGGCTCGGTGGCGATCATTCGGGGCTGCCCAGGGTCGATCTCAAGTTTCTGGCGCAGTTGTCCGATAACGACCCGCAGATACTGGGTGTCTTCGGCGTGAGCCTTGCCCCAGACGGCGGTCAGCAGGTCGCGGTGGCCGACGACCTTGCCGACGTTGCGCGCCAGATGGGCCAGGACATCATACTCCTTGGGCGTCAGACGAACGGCTTCGCCTGCGCGTGTGATGTTGCGGCGTTCCAGGTCGATGATCACCTCGCCCGCCGTCAGCGGCCCCGCCGCCTCGGCGCGCGGCGCCTGACGCAGATTGGCGCGCAGCCGGGCCAGAAGTTCGCCGACGCCGAAGGGCTTTTCGACATAGTCATTGGCGCCCAGATCAAGAGCCGCGATCTTCTCGGCCTCCTTGTCCCGCGCCGACAGGATGATGATGGGGCCGGCGTAGAATTCCCGGGCGCGGGCCAGCACGTCCTTGCCGTCCATATCGGGCAGACCCAGGTCCAGCACCACGGCGTCGGGACTCCATAGGGCGATGCCGCGCAGGCCCTCCTGCCCGCTGTCAGCACGGCGCGGCTCATAACCGGCAGCGTCCAGCGCCGGAGACAGGAAGCGGTGGATCTGGGACTCGTCGTCGATGACGAGAATCTGGGGACGAACGGCGGCCATGCGACAGACCTTAAAGCAGGCTCGGGTGGGTGACGACGGCCTTGGGCAAGCTGATCAGGATGCGGGTGCCTTTTCCGTCCTGGATCGGACTGGCGGCGGCGATGCGTCCGTTCATCGCTTCGACGAAGCCCCTGGCGATAGCCAGGCCTAGCCCCGCCCCTTTGGTGCGGTCCGACGGCTCCTCCATGCGGCGGAACTTGTCGAACACCCGCTCCAGTTCGGCGGTGGGGATGCCCTTGCCTTCGTCCTCGATGGAGATGACCACGGCGCCCCGATCTTCATACGCGGCCAGTTCGACCGTCGAGCCGTCAGGGCTATAGGCGATGGCGTTCTCGAGGATGTTGACCAGCGCCTGTTCCAGCAGCCCCTGATCGACCATGACCAGGCTGAGTTGGGCAGGGAAGTCGCGGGCCAGCTTACGCTCGCCCAGACGTCGCGCCACGCGCTTGCCTGCTGCGTTCAGCACGTCGCGCACGTCGACCCAGTCGGCGCGAATGTTGAGACCGCCGCCCTCCAGCCGGGTCATGTCCAGCAGGTCGCCGACGTAGCGGCTGAGACGCTCGGCCTCCTCGCGGATCGACAGCAGAAGGTCGGCGCGGACGGCGGGCTTCAGCTTGTCGCCGAGGTCGATCAGGGTGGTCGAGGCCCCCAGCACCGTCGACAGCGGCGTTCTCAGATCATGGCTGACTGAGTTCATCAGCGCGCCGCGGAAGCGGTCCGTACGGCGCAGGGTCTCGGTTTCTACCGCCTGACCGGCCAGATCGGCGCGCTCGACCGCCACAGCGCCCTGGTCCAGCAGAGCTAGGGCCAGTTTCTCCTCGTCAGAGCCCGGCGACAGGGCCGCCGCCTCAATCCCCGCCACCCCTGCGCGGTCGCGCACGCCCTGAAGCGGCCGGAAGCTCCACCGCGCTTGAGGCAGGGTGCCGGTGCCGTGGCCGGCGGGTTCGCCCTTTTCCCAGGCCCAGCGCGCGGCGGCCATGGCCTCCGCGTCCAGTTCCGGCTTGCCCGGCGCCCCAGCCGTCAGGGTCAATTCGTTCTCGACAGGCAGCAACACCACAGCCCCGGCGCCGGCGGCGGCGGCCGTCTGTTCAGCCAGGATGCGCGCCGCCTCGCCCCGGTCGCCGATGCCGGTCAGACGCTGGCTGGCGGCGAGCAGGGCGGACACCGCCGAGGCGCGGCGCTGGGCCGCCCTGGCCTGCTCGCGCACCCGGCCCGCCAAGGCGCCGGTCGTCAAGGCGACGCCCCAGAAGACGATCAGGGTCAGCACGTCCGTCGGCGACCCGATGGCGAAGCTGAACTTCGGTTGCAGGAACAGGAAGTTGTAGGTCAGGAAGGCGACAGTCGCCGCCGCCAGCGCGGGTCGCAGCCCATAGAGGGCGCCCGCAGCCAGCACCGCCGTCAGATAGATGACGCCCAGGTCCACACGTTCGAAGGTCCGGTCCAGCAAGAGAGCCAGTCCCGTCGCCGCAATGACGCAAGCTACGCCGACGGCGTAGCCGCGCCACCCTCCGGCCAGGTTCAGGCGCACGTCTTTCGGCGCTTTCGGTTCCGGCTCGACCTCGTCGGTGACGACGTGAACGGCCACGCCCCGCGCCTGACGCAGCAGTTCGGCGGCCAGAGACCGGCCCAGCCACTCCGACAGGCGGCTGTCGCGCCCCTTGGCCAGGACGATCTGGGTGACATGGTTGTTGTGAGCGTGGTCCATGATGGCGCGCACCACGTCGTCGCCGCTGAGAACCACGGTGCGCCCGCCCAGTTGCTCCGCCAGTTTCAACGCATCGGACAACTTGCCCGCCGAGCCGACGCCGTGGCGCGCGCCAGACGGCCGATCGACATGAGCCACGGTCCAGGGCGCGTCCATCATCATGTCGGACATGCGCCGCCCTGTCCGTACCAGAGGGCCGGCCATGGCGTCGCCCGCCACCAGGACCAGGATGCGCTCGCCCGCAGCCCAAGGTCCGGCCGCGCCCTGTTCGCGCAGACGGGCGGTCAGCTGATCGTCCACCGTCTGGGCTGCGCGGCGCAGCGCCAGTTCGCGCAGCGCCGTCAGATTCTCGACCTTGAAGAAGTTGTCCGAGGCCAGCCGCGCCGTCTCGGGCACATAGACCTTGCCCTCGGCCAGACGCTTGCGCAGCTCCTCGGGGGTGATGTCCACCAGCTCGATGTCGTCGGCGCGTGACAGGGCGCTGTCGGGCACGCTCTCGCGTTGGCGGACGCCCGTGATGCGCAGCACCACGTCCGACAGGCTTTCCAGATGCTGGACGTTCAATGTGGTCCAGACGTCGATCCCGGCCTCCAGGATCTCCTCCACGTCCTGCCACCGCTTCGGATGGCGCGAACCCGGCGCGTTGGAGTGGGCGTACTCGTCGACCAGCAGCAGGTCCGGGCGGCGCGCTATGGCCGCGTCGATGTCGAACTCCAGCAGGGTCCGTTCGCGATAGGCGATGGGCCTGCGGGCCATCACTTCCAGCCCGCGCAGCAGGCTCATCGTCTCCTTGCGGCCGTGGGTCTCGACCACGCCGACGACGACGTCCTCGCCCTCGGCCTTTCGTCTCCGGGCGGCGCGCAGCATCTCATAGGTCTTGCCGACGCCTGGCGACATGCCCAGAAAGACCTTCAGCCGCCCACGCTTTCGCGGGGCGGCCGGGGCCTGATCTGTAGAGAGAATCGGCGACGTCATCCGCCCGCAGTCGTCAGTAGGCCGAAGCGAGCGTCCAGCGCCTGATTGGTCAACAGCACATTGACGCGCGGTTGGCCCAGCACGCCGAACGTGCGGCCCTCGACATGCTGTCGGATCACTTCGCGCACCTGCCCCTCCCCTACGCCGCGCGCCTTGGCGATGCGAGCGGCCTGAAGCTCAGCGTAGGCCGGAGAGATATGCGGGTCGAGACCCGACGCAGAGGCCGTCACGGCGTCGGCGGGTATGGCCTTTACGCCCGCCTCGCTTTGCAAGGCGTCGGCGTCCGTCTTCACCCGCACGATCAGATCGGGGTTCAACGGGCCGAGGTTGGAGCCGGACGAGGCGGCGGCGTCATAACCGTCCCCCGCCGCCGACGGCCGGGGGTGCAGATACCCCGGCGCGGCGAACGTCTGGCCGACCAGGGCCGAGCCGACCACCTGCCCTGCTTTGTCGCGAACCAGGCTGCCGTTCGCCTGATCCGAAAAGGCCGCCTGGGCCACCCCCGTCACGGCTAGTGGATAGCCGACGCCCAGAACGCCGGTGAACAGGGCGATCATGACGATCGCCGGGCGAATATGGTTCAGCATCAGAAGTTCGCCTTCAGGCTGGCGACGACGCGGCTGTCATAGGCGGAGCCGAAGCCGTGCTCGTCGGTGTCGAAATAGCGGACGTCCAGTCCCAGCCGCTCCGTCAGTTGATAGGCCGCGCCCAGGTTCCAGGTCGTGTAGTCGAAGTCCGACGACACCCACTGGCGCCCCAACGCCGCCGAGAGCGTCCATTTGTCGGCCGGGCTGATCGCCGCATTGATCTCGGCATAGGTCGCCTCGTCCTCGGACGCGCCGAAGAAGTCCGGCGAATAGTAGATCGCAGCGCCCAGCGTCGCCGGACCGACCGCGCGCGAAGCAGCGGCCTTCAGCTCGACATAGTCATAGTCTGCGCCGTCCGGCTGGCCGGCGTAGACATAGCCGACCACGCCGAAGTCCCAGTCGAAGCCGCCGAATGCGGGCCGGACGCCTGCGTAGAGGTCGATCTCGGCGTCGGTGTCGGCGTCTCCGGCGAAGGAGACGTTCCCGGCCCAGGCCCCGGCGTAGAAGACGCCTTGCGTCACATCTACCCCGGCCGAGATCGCCGGATCGCCTTCATTCTGGCTGACGCCCCGGAAGACGTAGTCAGATCCAATGGCGGCGTTGAAGGCGACCTCGGGGCGGGCGCCCTTCGCAACGTCCTGGGCCTTGGCGTCCGTGGGCGCCGTGCACAGGCCCAGGGTGATGACGGCGATCAGGCAGGCCCCGCCCACCAGAGCGTTGTTGATGTCCGAGCCGTCGAGTTTCTTGCGTTTACGCATAGTGGTTTTCCTTGCGCCTCAGGGCGGGCTTCAGGCCAGGCCGAGGGCGGAGATGACGATGTCGATAAGCTTGATGCCGACGAAGGGGGCGATCAGACCGCCCAGGCCGTAGATCAGCAGGTTGCGGCCCAGCAGCTTGCCCGCCCCCACGGCGCGGTATTTCACCCCGCGCAGCGCCAGCGGGATCAGGGCGACGATGACCAGGGCGTTGAAGATGACCGCCGACAGGATGGCGCTTTCCGGGCTTGACAGCTTCATCACGTTCAGCGCCGCCAGCGACGGCAGGCCGACCACGAACATCGCCGGGATGATGGCGAAATACTTGGCCACGTCGTTGGCGATTGAGAAGGTCGTCAGGGCGCCACGGGTGATCAGCAGTTGCTTGCCGACCTCGACGATCTCGATGACCTTGGTCGGATCGCTGTCGAGATCGACCATGTTGCCGGCCTCGCGCGCGGCTTGAGCGCCGGTCTGCATGGCCACGCCGACGTCGGCCTGAGCCAGGGCGGGCGCGTCGTTGGCCCCATCGCCGCACATGGCGACCAGACGGCCCTTGGCCTGCTCCGCCTTGATCAGGCGCATCTTGTCCTCGGGCGTGGCCTCGGACAGGAAGTCGTCGACCCCGGCTTCGGAGGCGATGGCGGCCGCCGTCACCGGGTTGTCGCCGGTGATCATGACGGTGCGCAGGCCCATGCGGCGTAGATCGGCGAAGCGCGCCTTGACCCCCGGCTTGACCACGTCTTTCAGGTGGATGACGCCGACCAGGGCCTCGTTCTCCACCACAGCTAGAGGCGTGCCGCCCGAGCGGGCGATGCGGTCCACGGCGGCGCGGAACTCGGCGGGGGCCTCAGCCTCGGCCAGCCCCAGGGCCTTGAGCACGGCGTCCACCGCCCCCTTGCGCCACGAGCGCCCGTCCGCTTCGAGGCCCGACTGGCGGGTCACGGCAGTGAACGGAATGGTCTTGGCCCCGGCGGGCATGTCGCCCGTCACCCCGGCGTTGCGGCCCAGCTCGACGATGGAGCGGCCCTCAGGCGTCTCATCGGCCAATGAGGCCATGACCGCCGCGCGCATAGCCGCTTCGAGACGGACGCCCGGCGCGGGGATGACCTCGGTCGCCATGCGGTTGCCGAAGGTGATGGTGCCGGTCTTGTCGAGCAGCAGGGTGTCGACGTCGCCTGCCGCCTCCACCGCGCGGCCCGAGGTGGCCAGAACATTCACCTTCAGCAACCGGTCCATGCCGGCGATGCCGACGGCGGACAGCAGCCCCCCGATGGTCGTGGGGATCAGGGTGATGAACAGGGCGCCCAGAACGATGGGGTCCAGCTTGATGCCCGAATAGGCGCCCAGACCCAGCAGGGCCGCGACCGCGATCAGGAAGATCAGGCTCAGACCGGCCAGCAGGACCGACAGGGCCAGTTCGTTCGGCGTCTTGCGACGGTCCGCCCCCTCGACCATGGCGATCATGCGGTCGAGGAAGGTCGCGCCGGGGGCCGAGGTGATGCGCACCTTGATCCAGTCGGAGACGACCGTGGTACCGCCTGTGACGGCCGAGCGGTCGCCGCCGCTTTCGCGGATGACGGGCGCGCTTTCGCCGGTGATGGCGGCCTCGTTGACCGAGGCGACGCCCTCGATGATCTCGCCGTCCGAGGGGATGACGTCCCCGGCCTCGACCAGAACGATCGCGCCGATCTCCAGCTCATGCGCCGGGGTCGGGACGACCGTGCCCGTCGTGGGATCGACGATCAGCTTGGCCTTGGTGGTGACGCGGGAGGCGCGAAGGCTGTCGGCCGCCGCCTTGCCGCGCCCCTCGGCGATGCTTTCCGCTACGTTGGCGAACAGCACCGTGGCCCACAGCCACAGGGCCAGTTGGACGGCGAAGCCCGCCGCCTGCCCCGTCGCCACGGCGGCGACCGCTGAGACGGTGGCCAGGGCCGCGACGATCCAGGTGGCGAAGATCACCGGGTTGTTGAGAAGCTTGGTCGGGTTCAGCTTGACGACGGCGTCGCCGAGCGCCCGGCCGAGCATGGCCCCGTTCAGCCCGCCCGCGATGGGCGCAGCAGATCGGGAGCTCGACGGATCGAGCGTGACTTGGGTCATGACGGATATCCGATCAGAACCGGGCCGTGACCTGGAGCATGTCGAAATGCTCCACGATCGGTCCCAGGGAGAGTGCGGGGAAGAACTGCAGGCCGCCGAGGATCAGGATCACCCCGATCAACAGGCCGATGAACAGCGGGCCATGCGTGGGCAGGGTGCCGACCGACGGCGCCAGGCGGGGCTTGGCGACCAGCGCCCCAGCCACGGCCAGAACCGCGACGGCGGGCACGAACCGCCCCAGCAGCATGGCCAGACCCAGGGTGGTGTTCCACCACGGCGTATTGGCGCTCAATCCGCCGAAAGCCGAACCGTTGTTCCCCGTCGCCGAGGTATAGGCGTAGAGGATTTCGGACAGGCCATGCGGTCCCTTGTTCAAAAGGCTGGCCAACGCCTCGGGCAGGACCGCTGCGGCAGCCGAGAAGCCCAGCACCGACAAAGGCACGACCAGCACCACCAGCATGGCGAACTGGATCTCGCGCGCCTCGATCTTCTTGCCCAGGTATTCCGGCGTGCGGCCGACCATCAGGCCCGCCACGAAAACCGCCAGCATGGCCATCAGCACCATGACCGCGACGCCCGAGCCGATCCCGCCGGGCAGGATCTCGCCCAACTGCATCAGGAACATCGTCACCGCCCCGCCCAGCGGCATATAGCTGGCGTGCATGGAGTTGACCGACCCGTTCGAGGCGCCTGTCGTCTGGGCCGCCCAGGCGACAGAGGACGGCACGCCGAAACGGACCTCCTTGCCTTCCATGTTTCCGGCGGACGTATCGACGTCAGCCGCGACCAGAGCGGGCGCAGGTTGGCTTTCGATGACATAGAGGGCCGAACCCGCCGCCCCCAGCAACAGGATCGCCGCGACGACCAGGGCGCGCACCTCCTTCTTGGCCATGACGCTGCGGCCGAAGGCGAAGAAGGCCGCCCAGCCCAGGACGTTCACGCTGATCGCCGTGATCAGATTGGTCAGCGGGGTCGGGTTCTCCAGAGGGTGCGCCGAGTTGACGCCGAACACGCCGCCGCCGTTGATGCCCAACTGCTTGATGGCCAGTTGGCTGGCGGTCGGGAACAGGCTGATCGTCTGCGATCCGCCCTCCAGCGTCGTCGCCTGGGCCGAGGCCGCCAGCGACTGCACCACGCCCAGACCGGCCAGAGCCACGGCCACGATGAAGGCGATGGGCAGCAGGACATAGAGGCTGGTGCGCGTCAGGTCGGCCCAGAAGTTGCCGACGCCCTCGCCGCGACTGGCGATGAAGGCCCGCGCCAACGCCGCCGCGATGGTCGCGCCGGTGGCGGCCGAGACGAAGTTCTGCACCGTCAGCCCGACCATCTGGCTGAAGGTCGAGACGGTGGTTTCACCGCTATAGCTCTGCCAGTTGGTGTTGGTGACGAAGCTGACGGCGGTGTTGAAGGCCAGGTGCTGGCTGACGCCGTCGAACCCCTGCGGGTTCATCGGCAGGACGCCCTGCAGGCGCAACATGGCGTAAAGCAGCAGGAAGCCCGCCAGGTTGAACGCCAGCAAGGCGCCAGCATAGCCCAGCCAGCCCTGACTGCGCGTCGGATCAACCCCGGCGGCGCGATAAAACAGACCCTCTACCGGCTTCAGCACAGGGTCCAGCCAAGTACGTTCGCCGTTCCATACACGCGACATATAGACCCCGATCGGCCAGCCGAGCATGACGGCGAGGCCGAGGGTCAGGGCGATCTCCGCCCATCCTTGAATGTTCATGAGAAGGCGGCTCCGTTCAGAACCGCTCGGGCCGCAGCAGGGCTGCGACCATATAGCCGGCGATGACCAGGGCGCCGACGCCCCAAAGGACGTTCAGCCACACGGTCACAACCTCCTCAACACAATGGCGAGGGCGGCGAAGGCCACGAAGGCTCCAACGCCGATCGCCACGAAAATCACATCGGCCATGCCGATACCTCCAGCTCAGTTAGGGCCGGAAGAGACGCTTTCAGGGCGTAAGCGGGCCATTCGGAAAGCCGCTCCCCGCATAAGGCGCGCATAAAGCATCAAGGCCGAAGGGGTTTCAGAACAGGCGACTTGCCCTGATCCGCTCCATCATCGGCGGCCGCGACTAGGCTCAGGACCCATTGAATTGCGGCGTGCGATCTGATTCAGGCTCCTGAGGAGTCTGGATTATGAGCGATCTTTATTGGCTGACGGACGAGCAGATGGCTCGGCTGGAGCCCTATTTCCCTAAGAGCCACGGCAAACCTCGGGTGGATGATAGACGGGTGTTGAGCGGGATCATCTTCGTCAACCGCAACGGCCTGCGCTGGCGCGATGCGCCGCCAGCCTACGGGCCTCACAAGACGCTCTACAATCGCTGGAAGCGGTGGAGCGAGGCTGGCGTCTTCGTTCGGATGATGGAGGGCCTGTCTGGCGCACAGGCCGAGCGCCGGACCGTCATGATCGATGCCACCTATCTAAAGGCGCACCGTACGGCTTCGAGCCTGCGGGTAAAAAAGGGGGCCTCGGGCGACTGATCGGACGGACCAAAGGCGGGATGAATACCAAGCTGCACGCCGTCACCGATGCGAATGGACGCCCCATTAGCCTGTTTGTGACGGCTGGTCAGGTCAGCGACTACACCGGCGCGGCGGCTCTTCTGGATAGTCTACCCCGAGCCCAGTGGCTGCTGGGCGATAGGGGCTATGACGCGGATTGGTTCAGGGACGCCTTGGAAGCCAAGGGGATCACACCTTGCATCCCCGGACGTAAAACCCGCACCGAGCCCATCCGGTATGACAAGCGCAGATACAAACGACGCAACCGCATCGAAATCATGTTCGGTCGTCTGAAAGACTGGCGACGCGTTGCCACGCGTTATGATCGGTGCCCGAACGTCTTCCTCTCCGCCATAGCCCTCGCCGCTACAGTGCTCTTTTGGCTATGAGTCCTGAGCCTAAACCCCTTGCACCACCCTCCAAAACTGTGAATATGAGGTCATCTTCAATTTTAGGGTTCAGTGATGGTTCAGGCGGTTGAACACGCTTCGGAGATGGTCTCGGAGTGGGTCGAGGTGACGCAGGCCATGATTGACGATTTCGGTCGCGCCACCCTGGACAGCGATCCCTTTCACAACGATCCCGAATGGGCCAAGAACAACACGCCTTACGGCGGCACGATCGCCTTTGGCTTCCTGACGGTGTCCCTGCTGACCCACCTCGCCGCGAAAGCGATCGAAGGCGCCGGCGGCGACTTCAAGCCTGAAGGCGGCTACTTCCTGAACTATGGATTCGATCGTATGCGTCTGGTCGCGCCGGTGCCGACGGGCAGCCGCGTGCGGGGCCGCTTCGTCAAGGGACCGGAGCATACGGATGAGGCTGGACGAGTGCGCCGCTCCATGGACGCCGTGATCGAGATCGAAGGCGGCGAGCGCCCTGCCCTGGTGGCGACCTGGCTCAGCGTCTGGGTGCCTGACAGCGTCGAAACGAGGGCCTGATGTCCAGCGTTCAGCAGCGGTTGATGCCTTCCAGCACGGCGTCGGCGGTAGGAGATTCGCCGCTGCTGACGCTGATTTCCGACTACGCCGCCTGGTATGGCGAGCAGACGCCTGATGCGCCGGCGGCGACGCTGGACGGTCAGGTTCAGACCTATGCGGAGCTGGCGCACGGCGTGGACGCCCTCGCCCGCGCCATGATCGCCGCCGGCGTCGGCAAGGGCGATCGCGTCGCCATGCTGGCCCCGCCCTCCCCTGACTTTCTGACCGTCGTCCTGGCCACGGCTGCGGTCGGGGCTATCTGGGTCGGATTGAACCCCCGCTACCGCTATGAAGAACTGGCCTATGTCGTCAGCGACTGCGCGCCGCGCCTGATCATCGGGCGTCGCCGTGTGGCTGGACGAGATTACGTCGAGGATCTGGAAGCCTTGGCGGCGGAAGTATCGGCTGATCTGGTCCTGATCGGCGAAGACGACTTGGACGCCCGCGCCCATCTGCCGTTGAGCGTCTATGTCGCCCAGGGCGAGGCCGTGTCCGACGAAGCCCTGGCGGAGCGCAAACGGTCGGTCGCGACGCGCGATCCCTGCCTGATCGTCTACACCTCAGGCAGCACGGGCAAGCCGAAGGGCGCGGTCCTGCATCATGAAGGACTGATCCTTCCCGCCCTGGAGCAGGGCGAACCCTTGCGCGGCGAACCGCTGTGCATGTTGAACTACCTGCCGATCAACCACATCGGCTGCGTCGGCGACATCGCCGCCATGGTTCTGGTCAACGGCGGCAAGCTGGCCTTTCTGGAACAGTTCGACGTCGAAACGGGGCTGAACACGATGGCGTCGGAGGGCGTCACCCTGTGGGGCACGGTTCCGTCCGTGTTCGAGATGACGGTGGCGCATTCCGCCTTCACCCAGACCAACCTGTCGGCTGTGCGGCGCGTCTTTTGGGGCGGAGCGGCCATGCCTGCGCCGACGATCAAGGCTCTGATCCCCGTCGCGACCTGCATGGGCACCAACTACGGCCTGACGGAGTCCTGCGGCCCCATCGCCGCCACCGGCGACATGATGGTTCGGGATGATGCGGACGTCGCCTTCGCCACGGCCTCGGTCGGACGGCCGACCCGTCATTATGAAGTCCGCCTGCGCGCCGAAGACGGTTCGCTGGTCGAAAACGCCGGCGTCGACGGCGAGATCGAGGCCAGGGGCGCGCCCCTGTTCCTCGGCTACTGGAACCGATCTGACGCCACGGCCGACGCCTTCACCAAGGACGGCTGGTTCCGCACCGGCGATGTCGGCGCCTGGCTAGACGACGGCCGTCTGCGCATCACCGGGCGGCTGAAGGAAATGTACAAATCCGGCGGCTACAACGTCTATCCGCGCGAGATCGAGATCGCGCTGGAAGGCCACCCCGCCATCACCGAGGCCGCTGTCGTGGGAATTCCCGATCCAGTCTGGGGCGAGGTGGGCGTCGCCTTCGTGATCGCCCGCGCCGGCGTCGACGCCGCTCAGCTTCAGGCTCATTGCCGCGAGCGACTGGCCAACTACAAGATTCCCAAGCGTTTCGTGATCGAGCCGGACCTTCCGCGTCTACCGGTCGGCAAGGTGGACAAGATGGCGCTGCGCCGTCTGGCCGTGGAGGACTAATGGACGCCGCCGTCAAGACGCCAAACGCCCTGGAGCAAGCGACGCCGCTGCGCCCTCGCCTGCTGGCCGGATATGGCCTGGCCAATATCGGCCTGGCCTGCTTCCTGATCACGCCGCAGTTGTTGCTGCTCTACTTCCTGACTGACACCCTGGCGGTGCCGGCGGCGACGGCGGGCGTGGTCCTTCTGCTGCCGAAGATCTGGGAAGTCGTGTTCGACCCTGTCGTGGGCCTGTGGTCGGATCGACTGCGCGGGCGGATGGGGCGACGCTGGCCCTTGATGGCGGCGGGCGCGGCCCTGTTTCCACTAGGTTTCGCGGCCATGTTCGCCCCGCCGACGCACCTGACCGGCTTCGGCGCCGTGATCTGGGTCATGGCGGCCTATATGGGGGCGACGACGGCCTACGCCCTGTTCTCGATCCCCTACGCCGCAATGCCGGGAGAGATTTCGCGACGTCAGCAGGACCGGACCCGCGTCGTGGCCTGGCGCGTCGGCTTCCTGGCGTTCGGCCTGATGGTCGCGGGCGGCATGTCGCCCATGTTGGTCGAAATGGCGGGCGGCGGCCGTCCCGGCTATGCGGTCATGGGTCTGTTGCTGGCGCTGATGGCGGGCGGCGCCCTGCTGGGGTCGTTGCGCGCGGTCTGGAAGCTGCAGGACCGCAGCCGCGACTTCGACGCACCGCTGAAGCCGGTCAAGGCGCTGGCGGCTGGTGTGCGCGCCACCCTGGGCAATCCGGCCTATCGCTTCCTGTGGATCGGCTACGCCTTCCAGACGGTCGCCATGGGCGCCCAGTCGGCGATGATGCCCTATGCCGTCACCTATCAGATCCAGGCGTCGTCGGGCGTGCTGGCGCAACTGTTCCTGGCCGGAGCCGTCGTTCAGGTCGCGGCCATGCCCTTGTGGGTCAAGATCGCCGACCGTTGGGGCGCGACACGCGCGGCGATCGGCGCCGCCGCAGCCTATGCCCTGGCCACTTTGGGCTATGTCTGGTGCGGACCGGGCGATGTGGCCCTCGCGACCGCCGTCGCCGCCCTGGCGGGCCTGGGTCAGGCGGGGTGTTATGTCCTGCCGTTCGCCCTGATGCCCAGCGTGGTCGCGGCCCGCGACCAGAAAGAGGCTGAAGCCAACCTCGGTCTGCTGACGGCCGTCTGGGTCTCGGGTGAAAAGCTGGGTCTGGCCCTGGGCGGCGCGGCCGCGGGGGTGCTGTTGGGCCTCGCGGGCTATGTCTCAGGGGGGCAGGCGCAGCCGGCTTCGGCTCTAGCCGCCATTCCCCTGCTGTTCGCGACAGGTCCGGCGCTCATGCTGGCGTGCAGCGCGCCGCTGCTGTTCAAGCTGGATCGCCTGCGTCGCCGTCAGGGCCAACCGCTCTAGACGGCGGGCCGCGACCGCGACAGGAAGCCGGCCAGTCTGACGGCCGCTTCCGGCAGGTCGTCGCTGGTCGGAGCGTCGCCATAGGCCAACTGGTGCCAGACCACGCTGACAGCGTCCGACAGGGTGTCGTCCGCGTCGGCTCCCATGCGCGCCAAGACCTCGATGAACGATTCATCCGGCAGAACGATCATCTTGCGAGCGATTTCGTCCGCCATGGCGACCAGCATGTACCCGGCCAGACGCACGGCGTCCGGGTCGTCCTCGGCGCGGCGACGCTGGATGCTCTCGGCCACGACCTCGGCCCAGCGGCGGTTGATCTTCTGGCTGATCTGCAGGAATTCGGGAACATAGTCGCCGACCTGGAAGACGCACTTCATGAGGCCGGGATTCGCCCGACAGACCCGGAACCACAGACGGTTAGTCGAACGGATCCGAGCGAATGGCGTATCGCCCGACGCCGGCGTCATCGCCTTGGCGACATAGTCATCGAAGAAGCGCGCCAGCGCCTCGACGGAAATCTCGGTCTTGTCCTTGAAGTAGACGTAGAAGGAGCCTTCGGCGACTTCGGCCTGGGCTGTGATGTCGCCGACGCGCATGGCGTGAAAACCACGCTCCTCCAGCACCTGGGCTGCGGCCAGCAAAAGCCGTGCGCGCGTGCGCTGGCCCTTCTGACGCGGCGGATTGTCCCGCAGCTCGGCGGCCAGATAGGAGGAATAGCTCTGCAGTTGCATCAACGCCTCGTCTGCGACGAGGTCGGATCACGCCCCAGCCCGCCGTTTCGATCAAGAACCGGCGGCGTCCGACCAGACCGAACGCCGCCAAGCGTCCCTTAGTAACGCAAACGCAGATAGACGCCAGCCGAGCGAGGCTCGCCCATCGACACCCGGTCCATGCCCAGGGCCTCAAGGTTGACGATGCCGCGCTGATAGACTTCGTCCGTCAGGTTGCGCGCCCATAGGCCGACCTCGGTCTTGCCGTCCGGCAAAGCCCAGCCCAGTTCGCCGTTTACGGTCCAATATCCGTCCTGGCTGAGCCGCTCTACATTGCCCGAGCTGAAGTAGAACTTCGAACGATACGACCCCGACAGGGTCATCAGCAAATCGCCCTTGTCCGCTAGACTGTGCTGATAGGACACAGCCCCGTTGAAGGTGAACTCCGGCGCCGTCGGCAGGCGGTTGCCAGAGAAGTCCTCGCCTACCGAGATGTAGTTCTTGTACTCGCTGTCCAGCACCGCGGCGCCCAGCGAGATATCCAGCCCCTTCATCGGCGCGACGGTCAGCTCGATTTCCGCGCCCTTGATGACGGCGTCGGAGGCGTTGTCGAGGATCGGCACGCTGGTCGGGCCGCGCACGACGTAGCTGTAAACCTGCAGATCCTGATAGTCGTAGTAGAAGGCCGCCGCGTTCAGGCGCGCGCGACGTCCGAACAGCTCGCTCTTGAAGCCGACCTCATAGGCGTTCAGTACTTCATCGTCATACGGACCCAGATCCTGCACGTCCGTAATCATGCCGCCCGCAAAGCCGCCGCTCTTATAGCCGCGGTTGTAGCTGACATAGGCGCGCGAGTTGTCGCTGATGTCATAGTTCAGCACGGCGCGGCCCGAGATGCTCTCGAACGACTTGGAGCCATGGAAGTCGACCAGGGTCACGCCCGCCTCGGTGAAGCGGCTGTGGTAGTCCATGGTCTTGTCGTCACGCGACCAACGCAGGCCCGCGACCAGCGACAGGCGCTCGGTCAGCTTGTAGTCGACCTCGCCGAAGACGGCGTAGCTCTCGGTTTTCAGGCTGTGCGGATAGGAGACGGTGCCCACGCCCATGGCGACGCCGTCCATCGGGTCCGGCAGCATCTCCAGCAGGTCCAGGCCGATCTCGAAGGCGCTGCCCGACTTCAGGCTGTCATTCATGTAGAAGACGCCCGCGACCCAGTCGAAGCGGCCGCCGCTATTGGACTGCAGACGGAACTCCTGGGTGAACTGGTCCTGATCGACGCGATAGAAGCCCTTGATCAGATTGTTCGGGCCGGAATCCGTATTCTCGTCGTCGCGGTGGCGAGCGTTGACGAAGCCAGTCACCGACACCAGCGACAGCTCGCCCAGATCGACCGTGTGTTCGGCGTCAGCGCCTTTGGCACAGATCTGGGGTTGCGGATAATGGAGGGATTGGGTCTCGTCGCAGTGACGTAAGGAACGCAGATGAGACCCAATCCCTCCAGCCCAAAATTGGCTGCCAAGCCCACCAAGAAGCCCGCCGAGGTGGTGGTGAAAGATATTCGCCGTGCCACACGCCGGCATTTCTCGGCCGAGGATAAAATCCGCATCGTGCTCGAAGGCCTGCGCGGCGAGGAGAGCATCGCTGAACTGTGCCGCCGCGAAGGCATCGCCCAGAGCGTGTATTATTCCTGGTCAAAAGAATTCCTTGAGGCTGGCAAACGCCGTCTGGCCGGGGACACGGCCCGTGCCGCCACCAGTGACGAGGTCAAGGATCTGCGCCGTGAAGCACTGGCTCTCAAGGAATGCGTGGCCGACCTGACGCTCGAGAACCGCCTGCTTAAAAAAGCATGATCGCGGATGGGGGCGACCAAGAATGAGGTATCCCGCCGCAGAAAAGCTCGAGATCATCCGCCTCGTCGAGCAATCCCATCTGCCCACCCGACAGACGCTGGAGAAACTGGGCATCCCACGCCGCACCTTTGCCCGCTGGTATGCCCGCTACCTTGATGGTGGGCCTGAGGCGCTGGAAGACCGCCCCTCGGCGCCAAGCCGGGTATGGAACCGGCTGCCCGAGAATGTGCGCAAACAGATCATCGACATGGCGCTGGAGGAAAGCGAACTCTCGCCCCGCGAGTTGGCCACCAAATTTACCGATGAGAAGCAGTACTTTGTCTGCGAGGCCACGGTTTATCGCCTGCTCAAGGCACAGGATCTGATCGCCAGCCCAGCCTATATCGTCATCAAGGCCCGCGACGAGTTCCACACCAAGACGATGCGACCAAACGAGATGTGGCAGACCGACTTCACCTATTTCAAGCTGATCGGTTGGGGCTGGGTTTACCTCTCAACCGTGCTCGACGACTATTCCCGCTACATCATCTCGTGGAAGCTGTGCACCACCATGACGGCGGGCGATGTCACCGACACGCTGGACTTGGCGCTGGCCGCATCAGGTTGTGACAGCGCCACCGTGCTGCACATGCCGCGCCTGCTCTCGGACAATGGCCCGAGCTATGTCGCGGGCGAACTGGCCGCCTATATCGAGGCCCAGTCCATGAGCCACGTGCGCGGCGCCCCCTTTCACCCCCAGACACAGGGCAAGATCGAGCGCTGGCACCAGACCTTGAAAAACCGCATCCTACTGGAGAATTATTACCTGCCCGGCGATCTCGAAGCCCAGATCGAAGCCTTCATCGAGCACTACAACCACCAGCGCTATCACGAAAGCCTGGGCAATGTGACGCCCGCAGATGCCTACTTTGGCCGCGATCGGCAGATCCACGCCCAGCGCGCCGCCATCAAGAAACAGACCATCGAACATCGCCGCTTGCAGCACCGCAAGCTCGCCGCCTAAAAGCCAACCCCTGACGAGGCCCGCTCTCCGTTAACGCCACGCCAAACCTGCGCCAAATGTTTCGACGACGGACACAAGTCGCCGATCTCCTCGGCTGGGACATTGAGCGCGTACACGAGATCGCCAAGCGCTACGTTTCCGCTGACGCGATCGCCGAGGGCATGCTTGCGAAATTGGAATTCAAGAACAGGAAGAAAACGTAAGCTGTAAACCAGCCTGTAAACTCATGCTCGAGAGAAACGCCCCGAAGGGCGATTTCTTCAGCAAAAACCGATGGCTGGGGAACTAGGACTCGAACCTAGAATGACGGTACCAAAAACCGTAGTGTTACCATTACACCATTCCCCAGCGGTCCGGTGTTTCCCGCCGAGCGCTGTGCGTCGCGGCGAGGGCGGTCATCTACGCCAAGGCTCCGGGGGATGCAACACCTGAAAACGAAAGAATTTTCATCGACCCGAGACTTTTTTCGAGAGCCTCATTTACCCGCTTGCGAGGGCCGGTCGGCATGGCTATAAGCCCCCTCCTCGACGCAGATGGCGGCCCACGGACCGTTTGATTTGCGAAAGTCGGAGTGTGGCTCAGTCTGGTAGAGCACCGCGTTCGGGACGCGGGGGTCGTAGGTTCGAATCCTATCACTCCGACCATCTTTCTTACATCGTTAAGCGAATGACACGGCGTAGGCCGTGCCTTTTCGCGCGTCGCTGCTAGGTTTGCAGCATGACACAACGCCTTACCCCTTCTGAAGTGCTGGATTTCTGGTCTGACGCCGGGCCGGAGAAATGGTTCGCCAAGGATGTCGCCTTTGATCGCGCCTTCTCCGATCGCTGCTGCGATACGCACTACGCTGCAGCGCGCCGCGAACTAGATCATTGGATCGAAGCGCCCGACACCGCCCTGGCTCTGATCATCCTGCTCGATCAGCTGCCGCGAAACGCCTTTCGCGATACAGCCCATATGTTCGCGACCGATCCCTTGGCGCTGAAATTCTCAAAAGATGCGATTGATCGCGGACATGATCGCAAGGTCGCCCCGGTACTACGCTCTTTTATCCTGATGCCGCTGATGCACTCTGAATCATTGGCAGATCAGGAGCGGCTGCTGCGCCTGTTAAGTCCGGAAACAGAAGCCGAGACCTACAAGTTCGCCGTCATCCATCGGGACATCATCGCCCGCTTCGGCCGCTTTCCGCATAGAAACAATTGCCTAGGTCGGGACAGCACGCCGCAGGAGCTGAAATTCTTGAATTCCGGAGGTTTTTCGGGATAATATTCGCAGAGCATTGGTTGATTTGCGAATATGGTGAAGCTAAGGCCCAGGCCTCTTCAACAGCCAGCCGCAGACATCATGAATCGCTACGCTCTCGCCCTCACGGCGACATCGGCCCTCATCGCAGCCTTCGCCACACCGGCGGAAGCGCAGATCTTCGGCCGTCGCGGCAATGCGGAAACGACTCAAGTCATCAATGAGACGCCGCGCTGCACTCAAAACCTGGGCACGGTGGCGATCGCCGAAACACAAGGCGTTCTGTTTGATCAAATGGGCCTGGGGGCGCCGACCGAACTGCTGCGCACGGTAATTCGGGAATCCGGCTGTTTTACCCTGATCGAGCGCGGGCCGGGCATGGACCTGGTGGAGCGTGAGCGCAGCCTCGGCGGCGGCGCCCGCGTTCGCACCGCCGACTTCGTTCTGGTCGCCGAATTGGCGAATCCGATCGAGCCGACCGACAACGACCGCGGGTCTGGCCTGCTCGGTTCCCTGGCGGCGGTCGGCGGCCGAGCCCTGCTCACCGCCGGCCTCGCTGCGGCGACGGGCGGGGAAATGGGCGGCGGCCTCGGAGGTTTTGGCGGCCTGGGCGCCGGCGCCGGCCTCAACCCCTTGCAGATGCAGGCTCTGAACGCCGCCACGAACATGGCCGGAAATGTCCTCGGCGGCCAAGGCGGGCAAGTCGCTCGGGGACCGGCGCCTTCCCTGAACGCCAATACGGTCGAACGGATTCGCGATCTCAAGAAGGACATCGGGCGCGGCAAGGAAGACGCCCAGGTCGTCTTCTCCCTGGCCAGCGTGCCTCTGGCTGAAACGGTCGGCAACACGCGCGCCGTGGCGAACAAAGGCGACCTGCGCAGCCTGCGTATCCGCGACAATCATTTCGGCGGCCGCGTCGGCGCTGGCTACGAAAGTGAAGACGAAGGCAAGATCATCGCCCTGGCCATGGTGCGCGGGTATGCCGACCTGGTGACCAGCCTGGGCGGCGCCGGCGACCAAATTCCGGAAGTCACCCGCGCCAACCGTGAAGCCATCGCCGCTGAAACCGCCAACCGCGAAGCGGAGACGCGTCGCGTGGCGGCTGAAGAACGCCGCGAACTGGAACGGGCCGAGCGTGAGCGCGAAGCCGAGCGTCGCCGCATCCGCGACGAAATCCGCCGCGAGGAAGACGACCGCCGTCGCTATGCCGAGCGTCCGTCTATGTCGAGCCGCAGCCTGGCGCTGCCGACGATCCTGCGCGCCGCACCCGACGGCGAGACAATTCGGCCTCTGGCCGCGCGCGAGGTCGTGTTCCCCACCGGAAAGGAGCGCGGCGGCTGGATCGAGGTGCTGGATAGCGACGACAACATCGGCTGGGTGCAGAACGAGCGTTTGGCGCCCGCACGCTGACCACATCGCTGCCGCCCTTTAGCAAAGCGTCCGCCGGTTCGATCGGCGGACGCTTTCTCTTTTCTGTGAGCAAGCGAATCAGGCGCCTGCCGTCGGCGCCGAATCAGCGGCATCCTCTCTTCCCATGAACGCCGCCGTCGCCCTTGCTGATCTCGAAACTCGTACGGCGGCTGCGCCTGCCGATCATCCTGAGTGGCAGTATCTGAACTTGCTGCGGGACATTCTCGACAACGGCGTACGGCGGGACGACCGCACCGGCACCGGCACCCTGGGCGTCTTCGGGCGCCAGATGCGCTTCGACCTGTCCAAGGGCTTCCCCCTGCTGACGACGAAGAAGCTGCACACGCGGTCGATCTTCATCGAACTGCTGTGGTTCCTGCGCGGCGAGACCAATATCGCCTGGCTGAAGGACAACGGCGTCAGCATCTGGGACGAATGGGCCGACGTCGACGGCGACCTAGGCCCCGTCTATGGCAAGCAGTGGCGCTCCTGGGCCGCCCCGAACGGCGCAAGCATCGACCAGATCCAGAAGCTGGTGCACGGCCTCAAGACCAATCCCAACAGCCGCCGTCACATCGTCAGCGCCTGGAACCCGGCCGACGTGGACGACATGGCGCTGCCGCCCTGCCACTGCCTGTTCCAGTTCTTCGTCGCCGAGGGAAAGCTGAGCTGCCAGTTGTATCAACGCTCGGCCGACGTTTTCCTGGGCGTGCCGTTCAACATCGCCTCCTATGCCCTGTTGACGCACATGCTGGCCAAGATCGTGGGGCTGGAACCGGGCGATTTTGTCCACACCTTCGGCGACGCCCACCTGTATCTGAACCATCTGGAGCAGGCCGAGCTGCAACTGAGCCGCGCTCCCCTGCCCCTGCCGACCTTGAGCGTAGCGGACAAGAACGATCTGTTCGGCTTCGAGCTGTCGGACTTCGTGCTGAACGACTACCAGTCCTGGCCGCACATCAAGGCCGCCGTCGCCGTCTGAGGCGGCCTGATCCCGATGAAACTCACCGACCTCCAAGCGGATGTCCTGCGCATCTCCGACATCTATGCGCGCGAACATTCCATCGACCGCGATCGCGATTGGGCCCTGCTGAAGTTGCAGGAAGAGCTGGGCGAACTGACCGCCGAGCATCTGCGCCTGACCCAACGAGCGCGCGGCGCCGCTGATGCTCAGGCCCTGGCCGACGAAGCAGCCGACGTTCTGGGCATGCTGCTGATCTATTGCGACCGCGCCGGCGTCGACCTGAACGCCGCCATGCAGCGCAAATGGCTGCGCTGGTTGAAGGCGGATACGTAAACTCACGTAACGGCGACTGGCGAATTCGGCGTTTTAAGCGCACCCTCTTTACGATCCGCCACCAGGCGGTGACTGGAAACGGGAGGGTTCCATGGTCAAGAAGTTCGCCGCCGAACTGGTCGGCACGCTGGTTCTGGTGCTTTTCGGATGCGGGGCCGCCGTGCTGGGCGGGTTCGATCACGTCGGGCAGTTGGGCATCGCCCTGGCCTTCGGCTTCGCCATCGTCGCCATGGCCTATGGCATCGGGCCGGTGTCGGGCTGCCACGTCAATCCGGCTGTCAGCCTGGGCGCCTTCGTCGCCGGACGGATGAGCGCCAAGGACATGGTCGTCTACTGGATCGCCCAGTTCATCGGCGCGATCATCGGCGCGGCCATCCTGGGCATGATCGCCAAGACGGGCTTCGCCAGCCTGGGCCAGAACGGCTTCGACGCCGGATCGCCGGGCGGGTACGGCCTGCACGCGGCCCTGGTTTTCGAGGTGGTGGCGACCGCCATCTTCCTGATCGCCATCCTGGGCGTGACAGGGGCCAAGGGGCACGGCGCTTTCGCCGGGGTCGCCATCGGCATCACCCTGGCCGTCATCCACATCGTCGGCATCCAGGTGACGGGCGTGTCGGTCAACCCGGCCCGCAGCTTCGGCCCGGCCCTGCTGGTCGGGGGCCAGGCGCTAAGCCAGGTCTGGGTCTTCTTCGTCGCCCCGGCGATCGGCGCGGTGATCGGCGGCCTGCTGTTCCGTGCGAAACTGCTAGAGCCGGACGCCTGATCAGGTCGAGGCGGCGCTGTCCGGCGCCGTCATCGGCATGCGCGCCAACCTGGCGCTGAGCGCATCCTTGTCTTCGGGCGCGGGCACCAGCACGACGCTGTTCTTGACCGCGCCCATCGACACCGTGGCCCGATAGGCGAAAGCCTGACCGTCGCGCGCGACGAAACTGACGACCGCAGCGTTGTTCTGAGGACCGGCCAGGCCGCCGAAACCGGCCGATAGCTCATGCTCGCCCGGATCGACCGCCAGGGCGGTGAACTTGCCGCCCTTGATCTGGGCGAATTCACGACCATCCAGCGCCAGGTTCATGCCCGCAGCCATGGCCACAAAGCCTTCGCGATAGACGATGACCAGGGCTTTGCCGTGAGGCGGCGTCAGGCTGGCCGCCGCCGCGCGATCGGCTTCGGACGCCGCGACGCCGGCTCGGTTTCCCGCCAGATTGGCCATGATGTAGGCGGTGAACGCGCCAGCGAAGAGACCGGCCATCATCGGCAGCACGCCCAGATCCGCCCCGACAGCTCCTCCCAGGAAACCGATACCGAAGGAAACGATCAACAGGACAATGAATCCGACGATCAGCGGCTTGGCGTACTTGTTCACACGAGGCTCCGGGGGCATTTGACAGCAAAGTTCCAACCTCAACGGAAAACCAGCTTGGCCGTTCCCTCAATCGCCCTCGTCGTCGCCCGCGCCAGGAACGGCGTCATCGGTCGCGACGGCGATCTGCCCTGGCGGCTGCGCTCGGATCTGCAGCGTTTCAAGGCCGTGACCGTGGGCAAGCCCTGCATCATGGGCCGCAAGACGTGGGAGAGCCTGCCGCTGAAGCCCCTGCCCGGTCGCCTGAACATCGTCCTGACCAAGGATGAATCCTACGCCGAGGCCGGTCTGGCCAAGGGCGCCGTGGTCTGCGCCACCCTGGACGAGGCCCTGTCCATCGCGCGCGAACAGGCGACGGAGGACGGCGTGGACGAAGTCTGCGTTATCGGCGGCACGGCGATCTTCGCCGCCGCCCTGCCTCGCGCCAAGCGTCTTTACATCACCGAGGTCGAGGCCGAGCCTGAAGGCGACGCCGCCTTCCCGTCCTTCGACGAAACCGCCTTCGTCCGCACGGCGTTCGAACCGCACGAAGCGGGCGAGAAGGACGACCACGCCTTCGCCTTCACCGTTCTGGATCGTCGCTGAATCAAGGAGAGCCGAATGATCGTCGCCACCACCCATGACCTGGCCGGTCATCGCGTCGTACGCCAACTGGGCGTGGTGCGCGGCATCACCGTGCGTTCGCGCAACGTCATCTCCGACGCCATCGGCGGGGTGCAGTCGATGATCGGCGGCAAGGTCGGCGCCTACGTCAAACTGGCCGAGGCGGCGCGGCAGGAAGCCTATGACGACCTAATCGCCCACGCGCAGGAGATCGGCGCCAACGCCATCCTGGCCATGCGCTACGACGCCAATGAAATCATGCCCGGCGTGACCGAGGTTCTGGCTTACGGCACCGCCGTGGTGGTCGAGCCCGTCTGACGCTAGCGGGCGATCGTCACGCTGACCGGCGCGCGGGCGGCCACGGCCTTGGCGGTCGAACCCATCAGCCAGTTGACCAGGCCCTTGCGGTCGCCCGTACCCACGACGATGTGGTCCGCGCCCAGTTGAGCGGCGGCGGCGATCAGGGCGTCAGGGACATCATGCCCCTCGATCGTCACCGCCTCGACCGATTTGCAGTGATGGCGGGCCTCGGCTGTCGAGCGGGCTAGGATGGCCTCCTGCTCCTCGACCTTCCAGGCGCGAATGTCGGGGTGGCCGCTGGCCGAACTGAGCGGATTGACCGCCACCAAGGCCAGCTTCCCGCCCTTCGCCTTGGCCAGTTGCGCCGCCAGACGCACGGCCGCTTCGGCGTGCGCGCTGCCGTCGATGCCGCAGACGACGACGGACGTTTCCTGTTCCGCCATCACCCTCTCCTTCAGAGACCCAGCGCCGCAGCGACCTGCGCGGCGATCTGGTGGAAACGGCCGGACGCCGGATGCTGCGGGTCAGCGGCGACCAATGGCCGCCCCGCATCGCCCGCGCGGCGTATCGCCCCGTCCAGCGGCAGATCGCCCAGATAGGGCGCATTCAGGCGCGCGGCCTCGGCCTCGGCGCCGCCGGTCCCGAATACTTCGCCGCTCATGTTCTCGATCAGACCCAGGGTCGGCACGCCGACCTTTGCAAACAGGGTATGCGCCCGGCGCGCATCGGCCAGGGCCACTTCCTGCGGCGTCGAGACGATCACCGCCCCATCCAGCGGCGTCTTCTGGATCAGGGTCAGCTGTACGTCGCCGGTGCCCGGCGGCAGGTCGATGACCAGGACGTCCAGCGGCTGCTCTTCCGTGCCCCAGCGCGTCTGGGTCAGCATCTGGGTAATGGCCTGCGACGCCATCGGCCCGCGCCAGATCATCGCGTCCTCGGCCTTGGTCAGCAGGCCGACCGACATGGCTTTCAAGCCGTACGCCGTATGCGGGACCATGGCCCCGTCCTCATAGGCGGGCTGGCCCGACAGGCCCAGCATGGTCGGCAAGGACGGGCCATAGACATCGGCGTCCAACACCCCGGCCGACAGGCCGCGCGCCGCCAACGCCGCCGCCAGGTTGACCGCAACCGTCGACTTTCCAACGCCGCCCTTGCCGCTGGCCACGGCCAGGACGCGCTTCACATGGGCAGGGCGATCCGTCGGGACCGGCGCCTTGGGCCGCCCCTGATCGGTCGCGGCCTTCGACAGGCCCGCCGTACGGCGCGGCGCGGCGGCCACAGCCTCGGCGGTCAGGACGACCGACACGCGCTCCATGCCCGGTATCGCCTTCAGCGCCGTTTCGGCCGCGTCGCGCACGGGGGCGTACAGCGCCGTTTCCTTGGCTGGAACTTCCATGACGAAGCCCGCGCGGCCGTCGGCCACAACCAGCCCCTGCACCAGCCCGGCCGTCGCCAGCCCCTGGCCCGACTTCGGGTCGGTCACGGCGTCGAGGGCGGCGAGAACGGCGGCGCGGTCGGTCACGATGGAGACTCCTTGTGGCTCGACGGACTTGCCGGGCCGGTGACGGGCGTTCTATCGCCCTAAGCGTCCGTTCGCGAGTTGATCCTTTGTCCCAGCCCCTCGTCACCCTGATCGCCGGCCCCACCGCCTCAGGCAAGTCGCGCTTGGCGATGGAGCGCGCGCGCGAAACGAATGCCGTCATCATCAACGCCGACAGCCAACAGCTGTACGCCGACCTGCGCGTGCTGAGCGCCCGCCCGTCGGCTGAGGATGAAGCTGCGGTCTCGCATCGCCTCTACGGCGTCGCTGACGCCGCCGACGCCTGGTCAGTCGGTCGGTGGAATCGGGCTGTCATGGACCTGCTGGCCGAACTGGCGTCTGAGGGTCGCCCCGCCCTGCTGGTCGGCGGCACCGGCCTCTATTTCAACGCCCTGACGAAGGGGCTGGCCGATATTCCGCCCATACCGGTCGAAACTCGCGACGCCGTTCAGGCCGAGTTCGACGCTGAAGGCGAAACCGCCTTCCGTCGCCGCCTGGCCGAAGTCGACCCCGTCGCCGAAGCCGCCGTCTTTCCCGGCGATCGGCAGCGTCTGGTTCGCGCCCTCAGCGTGCATCGCGCCAGCGGCCGCGCGCTCAGCGCCTGGAAGGCCGACACCCGACCGCTATTGCCTCCCGACAGCTACGATACCCTCGTCGTGGAGCCGTCGCGCGATCGTCTTTACGCCTCATGTGACGCTCGGGTGGATCTGATGATGGCGCACTGCGCGCTGAACGAGGTGCGCGCCCTCGTCGCCCGCGATCTGGACCCGGACCTACCCGCCATGAAGGCGGTCGGCGTGCGCGAACTGGCGGCGCATCTAAGGGGCGAACTGTCGCTGGGCGACGCCGTCGACGCCGTGAAGCAGTCCACCCGCAACTACGCCAAGCGTCAGTTGACCTGGTTCCGCAACCAGCAGAGGGATTGGCCCCGCCACCCCGGTTTCGCCTGAACTTCTTCGCCAGCCCCTTGGAAGGCCGCGTCGCCCATACTATATTGATCCTGCTCGGGTTCGCCCGAGCTATGGCGATAAACGCGCCTGTAATAAGCGGACCGGACCCGGGTGCGATTCCCGGCGGCTCCACCAACTTCTTCCCCGCGTTATCGGCGGAGGCAGCATGGGGCCGACTAGCATCGACGGACGTGTAAAGAGGATTGCTTTCGCTCGTCCTGGCCCACCGTATCGGGCCTTTATCTAACTGCGAACGATAACTTCGCTGGAGAAGTCCGCCTCGCCGCGTAATGCGGTTCGGTTGATTTCGAACACTTAAGTCCTAGGGGTTCAGATCCTTAGGCGGGGCCCGGGGGGCGCCTGGCAACAGAAGCCCCCCACTTCCTTAGGAGTCTGGCGACAGAATCCCGGCGCTTGTCCCGACATCGAAATTCCTTTGCCGCAGGCGACTCTGCGTCTTCCGTCGCTCGCCTTGGGCGGGTAACAGTCGCGCGTTCCCCTTTCTTGAGGCGCCGATGACGGATCAAACTCCCCCTGTCGACGAGATGCATTATGAGCAACTCGCCCAGGACGCCCTGCGCGGCGTGATCCGCCTGGCGCTTGAGCGCGCGGCTGAGCCCGAGGGCATTCCCGGCGCCCACCACTTCTACATCACCTTCAAGACCCGCGGCGCCGGCGTCAGCGTCCCGCCGGACGTCCTGGCCAAATACCCGGACGAGATGACGGTGGTGCTGCAACACCAATATTGGATCTGGCGGTAGAGCCTGACCTGTTTTCGGTGATGCTGAAGTTCGGCGGCGCGCCCAAGGTGCTGACCGTGCCCTACAGCGCCGTGGTCCGCTTCTACGACCCCAGCGTGCAGTTCCTGCTGCAGTTCGACGAGCCGGAAATCGTCGAGGCCGAGATCGCGCCCCTGTCGCCGCCGGCGCGCGACCCGGACGCCGCCCCGCCTCCACCCTCGGACGACGACGGCCCGAAGGTCGTTTCGCTGGACCAGTTCCGCAAGAAATAACGTCTTCGCGCCCAAAGGGCGCGCAACCTTTGGCTGCAGATAAGCGTTGCCGTAACCTCCCCTTCCTTACCTAAGCGAGGTCGCTTCCATGCGTCTGTCTCTCATGTCCGCCGCCGCCGTCTCCCTGACGCTGGCCGCCTGCAGCCAGCCTGAAGCGACGCCGCCGGCGGAAACCCCGACCGCCTCGACCGAGGCCGCGCCCGCAACCGTTGAAACCGCCGCTGCTGACTGGAACGCCCTGAACACCCAGATCGGCAAGTATCCCAACGAGACCAAGCTTCTAGAAGACAGCGCGATCACGGCTGATTTGAAGACGCTGCTGGGCGACAAGTTCGACGTCCTGACGACCAATATGCAGACCCAAGCGCCGCTGCAAAAAGACGGCGCCGTCCTGTTCACTTCGGGCAACAAGCAGCATGAGGGCGGCGTCAACGCGGCCTATCTGCTGATCGACCCGGCGACCAAGGCGCTGGAAGTCGGCCTGTGGGAAGGCGGCAAGCTGACCACCTACAAGACCGCCGGCTCGAACATCGCCAAGCCGAAAGACGTACAGACGCTGATCTCGAACGCGGCAGGCTGAACCGCTTCTAGACTGACCTTAGATAGGGGTCGCGCCCGGCGCGGCCCCTATTTTCGTGGCTCTATTTGCGGGGAAAGACTCGAATGGTGATGCGCTCGCGCTCGCCTTCGCGGCGCTCGACCAGCAGGCGGGCGACCTGGCTGTCGTCGTGGAACAGATAGCCCTTGATGGCGTCCAGAAGGGCCTTGGCCAGGTTGTCCAGGTCCATCCATGGCGGGTCGCCGACGTGCTCCATCACGATCTCGACGACATAGTCGCCCCACGATGGTCGCGAAGTCCATTCCTTGCGCATGAACTCATAGACCAGCGGCTTGTAGTATTTGGCCTGGGTGGTCAGGCCGTCGATGGCGATCTCGACCGCCTCGCCCTGCTCGCGCGCCCTGACCTTTCCGGTTCCGATCCAGCCGTCCACGCGCCGTCCGCCTTTCGTGAAGTGCGGCTCGCCTTGCCCCGCCGCGCCTGCGTGCTACACCGCCCGGCATCTTCCCGCCACGCCTGAGAGACGAGTCCCGCGCACATGAGCAACGTTCGTATCGAAACCGACACCTTCGGCCCCATCGAGGTCGCCGCCGATCGCTATTGGGGCGCCCAAGCCCAGCGTTCGCTCGGCAACTTCAAGATCGGCTGGGAAAAGCAGCCCCTGCCGGTCGTGCGCGCCCTGGGCATCGTCAAGCGCGCCGCCGCCGAGACCAACCGCGACCTGGGCAAGCTGGATCCCAAGCTGGCCGACGCCATCATCGCCGCCGCCAATGAAGTGATCGAAGGCAAGCTGAACGACCACTTCCCCCTGGTCGTCTGGCAGACAGGTTCGGGCACCCAGTCGAACATGAACGCCAATGAGGTGATCTCGAACCGCGCCATCGAGATGCTGGGCGGCGAGATGGGCTCCAAGAAGCCGGTCCACCCCAACGACCACGTCAACATGAGCCAGTCGTCGAACGACACCTATCCGACGGCCATGCACGTGGCCTGCGCCGAGCAGGTGGTCAACGACCTGATCCCCGCCCTGAAGCATCTGCACGCCGCCCTGGACGCCAAGGCCAAGGCCTGGGCCCACATCATCAAGATCGGCCGCACCCACACCCAGGACGCCACGCCGCTGACGCTGGGCCAGGAGTTCGGCGGCTACGCCCATCAGGTCGCCATGGGCATCGAGCGCATCGAACTGACCCTGCCGCGCCTGATGGAGCTGGCCCAGGGCGGCACCGCCGTCGGCACCGGCCTGAACGCTCCGATCGGCTTCGCTGAAAAGGTCGCGGCCCAGATCGCGGGCATCACCGGCCTGCCCTTCACCACGGCGCCGAACAAGTTCGAGGCCCTGGCCGCGCACGACGCCATGGTCTTCACCCACGGCGCGATCAACACGGTCGCCGCCTCGCTGTTCAAGATCGCCAACGACATCCGCTTCCTGGGCTCGGGCCCGCGCGCGGGTCTGGGCGAACTGTCGCTGCCGGAAAACGAGCCGGGCTCGTCCATCATGCCGGGCAAGGTCAACCCGACCCAGAGCGAAGCCCTGACCCAGGTCTGCGCCCAGGTGTTCGGCAACAACGCCGCAATCTCCTTCGCCGGTTCGCAGGGCCACTTCGAGCTGAACGTCTACAACCCGGTGATGGCCTACAACTTCCTGCAGTCCGTGCGCCTGGTCGCCGACGCGGCCATCAGCTTCACTGACAACTGCGTCGTCGGCATCGAGCCGCGCGAGGACAACATCAAGCACGGCCTGGAAAACAGCCTGATGCTGGTCACGGCCCTGAACGCCAAGCTGGGCTATGACACCTGCGCCAAGATCGCCAAGACGGCGCACAAGAACGGCACCACCCTGCGCCAGGAAGCCGTCGGCGGCGGTTATCTGACGGATGCCGAGTTCGACGAATACGTCCGTCCCGAGAAGATGATCTCGCCGCAGTAAAAAACATGAACAAGCGCCACGCCCTTTTTGTCATTGCCACGGCACTCGGCCTGAGCAGTTGTGAGAGGGCGTGGCCAATACTTGAAAGCTGCGATTATGATAAAATCGCTGAAAAAGCGATCAAGGCAAAATATCCTTGGTTCCAGCCGCGCGGGCCATTGGTTTCCGCGCAGCATCAAGACGTCGTGATTGCTTTCTATGCGCCAAATGAAGTGAAGCCTGGCGGCACTGCTCATGTCACCATTGGCGTTCGAAACTGTAAAGTCAAAGAAGTCTGGCTAACCCAGTAACCGTGATTATCTGCCCCGAATCGTTCGCCCGACGGGCGCGACCGACAGCTTGGCCAATTCGACATTCTTCAGAGCGAAGGGAATGCCGATCAGGCTGACGAACTGCGGCACGGCGATCAGAATATGCGCCAAGGCGATGTACCAGCCCGCCAGCACCAGCCAGATCACATTCAGCCCGACGCCCAGGCAGCCTGCACCCAGATCGGCCGGGTTCGGATCGCGCCAGACGATCTCGCGCCCGAACGGCCAGAAGGAATAGCTGGCGATCCGCCACGCCGAAAACGCCCACGGCAGGCCCACGACCGTCAAGGCCAGCAACAGCCCGCCGAACAGCCAGGCCAAGCCTGAGGCGAACCCCGCCCAGGAAGAACCACAGCAGGTTCAGGATCAGTCGGATCAAATCTGTCGCTCCTTCGCGTCAATCACCCTCTTCATATGGCGAAAGGCCCCGCTGATTGCAGCGGGGCCCGGGATGAAATCGCGGTAAGGCGACGCCTTAGTGTTTCTCGGTCCAGCGCGCCTTGGCTTCGTCCTGGGTCATGTTTAGATGGACGTGCTCGTCCACGTGCGTGACCCAACTGACAGGGATCATATGGTGCTTGAAGCCTGAACCGAGGTCCAGCTTCGCCAACTCGATCTGGTCGCCCATCACATGATCGACGCGGCCGACATGGCGGCCGTCCGAACCGACGACTTCCTGATGTTCCTTGATCATCGAGGCGTTTATCATTGACGCTCTCCGTTACTATGGGGACCGCCTCGGAACGGCCTGGCCGCTAGAGGGTTCACCGCAAAGCCAGGCGAGGAAGTTCACAATGTCGATGATCATTCACCACGCGCCGCAGTCCCGCTCGACCCGCCTTCTGTGGCTGCTGGAGGAACTGGGCGCCGATTATCGCATCCACTACGTCGACATTCTGCGGCGAGAGGGCCAGGGCCGAACCGATCCGGCCAACCCCCATCCGCTGAAGCAGGCCCCGGCGCTCGAGATCGACGGCCAGGTGCTGATCGAATCCGTGCTGATTCTTCCTGTTCCTGACCGATCGCCACCCCGAGGCAGGCCTGGCGCCGGGACCGGCCCGATCCGCGCCGGGCGGAATATCTGTCGTGGCTGGGCCTCTACAACAATGTGCTGGAGACGGTGCTGACGTCCAGTCCGCCCGCCGGTTGGAACGAGACGCAGAAGGCGCCTATGCCGAACTGGACCGGCGCTGGCGCACGGCGATCCAGGGCGGCGACTACATCCTGGGAGAGTTTTCAGCCCTCGACATCCTGTTCGGCAGCCTGCTGCAGTGGTTCCGCGCCGCCATGCCTGCGGGCGAGCCTTATGACGCCTATGTCCAGCGCATCGGCGCCCGCCCGGCGCTGAAGCGCGCCTGGGCCAAGGACAGCCCGGACGGTCATATCTGATGGGTGAGATCGTCAACCTGAACAAGGCGCGAAAGGCCCGCGACAAGGCCGCCGCCAAGCGGACGGCCGAAGCCAACCGCCTGACCTTGGACGCACCCGCGCCGAACGTGATGCGGCCAGGACTGAACGCGACCGTGACGCCACGCGTCTGGACGGTCACAAACTGGACGACAACGCCGACGCCTAGACCGTCACGACACCTGGGCCGAAGCGCGTTCCAGCAAGGCGGCCGGCGTTTCATCCGGCTGCATCTCGGCGACGCCGACGTCGAGCTCCACCACGAAGGGCGAGCGGTTCGGCCCCGCGTCGAAGGCGGTGCAGGCGATCACCGCCGCGATCCGTTCCGCCGTCAGCCGCGCCGCAGCGTGATCCGTCGCGGGCAAGGCCAGGGCGAAGGTTTCCGACGACAGACGGGCGGCCGTGTCCTCCACCCGCACCAGGCGCGACACCATGGCGCCGATCTGGGGCATGGCCCGCTCCAGCCAGCCGCCCGCACGGACCGCCGCCATGGTTTCGCTATTCGGCACGCGCAGGACGCACACGGACAGGCGCCGGGTTCCGCTCACGCGCGCCCTTGGCGATGCGCGCCAAATGCGCCGCGAACAGGTCGCGGCTGAACAGTCCGGTCTCCGGGTCCATCAGGTCGCAACCGCGTACGGCGTCCAGAGCCCGTCTCAAGCCCTGCCGACGGCGATGATTGCGCGCCAGGGCCAGCACCCGGTCGGCCGCTTCCTCCTCTGAAGTCTCTGCGGCGGCGACGTCTGCGAAGCCTCGTTCAAACAAGGCAGCCAGATCAGGCTCGACCTTCTCGCGCAGATAGAGGGTCAGGGGGATATGATAGAGGCGCGTGTTGCGACGCATGCCCGCCGCGATCGACAAGGCCGGCGCATGGTCCCGATCGCCCCACAGCACGGCGGCGTCGAACGCTCGCTCATGCAGATAGTCGAAGGCCGTGTAGGGGAGTCGGCGCCGCCACAGCCTCTGCGCCCGCCGCCGCAAGGGCGTTGGACAGGGCCAGGAAACGGCGGTCGGCCGCACCCGCCGTCAGAACCTGCAACGGCGTGTCGCCCATCGTCGGCTCAGGCAGGTCGACGCCGTGCCCTGCAAACGTCGCACGACGCAGCCTGAATTCTTCCTCGGCCACCGCCGCGCGCGTCAACTGCTCCAACCGGAAGGCCGTCTGCAAAGGATGCGGATGGGTCGACACAACCAGATCGCATCCATCGCCTCCAGGATCTGACGCAGCGCCCAGACCCAGGATCGACAGATAGCGCGGGGCGGCGGCGCTGCGCAGGCGCTCCAGCCCGCCTTCGGCCAGGCTCTTCAACTCGACCACGGCCGCATCCACAGGCAGGTCCGATACCGCCAGAAGCGCTGCATCCAACGAGCGCGCCGTCACGGTGCGCCATCCTAGTCGGTCCAGTCCTTCGCAAAGCGAGCCAAGCTGATCGTCAGCGTCGGCGACGACCAGAACGCGCGGATCAGATTCCAAACACTGTCTCCTTGGCCTGGGCGGCTCGCCCCCGCGACCGCTCCAGAACCGCCATGATACCGGCGCCGACGAGGCCCGCAATGGGCAAGGCTGATCATCCGATGACGACATTGGGACTTCTCACCTTGCTGCGAATGGGGTTAATCCGCCCCCTTCGTTGACGATCGAGACTGCCGATTGACCTTTTCCAAGCCGATCACGGCCCAACCCCGGCTCTGGCTGCGCCTGATGACTCGGGCTTTCAGCCGCAGTTGGGGTCGCGACGTCATGCTCTATACGGGCGGCGTGTCCTTCTTCGCCCTGCTGGCGTTGTTCCCGGCCATCGCCATCCTGATCGGCTTCTACAAGGCCGTTCTGACCATCGGGCAGGTCAGCGAACAGGCCGCCGCCCTGGCGGACGTCATCCCTTCGGCCGCGCGCACCCTGTTCCTGAACGAGATCGACCGTCTGGCGAACGCCTCGGCGCGCACCGTCTCGGCCCAGAGCGCGATCGCCCTGGTGATCGGCGCCTATGCGGCGCACCGTGGGTTCAAGGCCCTGCTGGCCGGATTGAACCTGATCCACGACGAGACCAACCCGCTCGGCTTCTTCAAGTTCAATATGCTGGCCTTCCTGGTCGCGCTGGCCGCCTTCGTGCTGTTCACAATCGTGTCGGGCGCCGTGGTGACGTCACGCCTGATGGAGCACGCCTATGCCGATCAGCCCGTCGGCTGGCTGGCCCTGCCGCTGGACGGCCTGTGGCCGGCCCTGGGTCTGTGGCTGGGGCTGACCATGCTCTACCGCTACGCCATGGCCCACGCCAAGCGCGTCGCCTGGAAGGCGGCGATCATCGGCGGCCTGGTGGCCACGGTCATGTCCACCTTCTTCTCCTGGCTGTGCACCATCTATGTCGAGCAGATCGTCCACCTGGGCGCGACCTACGGCTCGGTCGGCGCCGTGGTGGTGCTGCTGATCTGGCTGTCATGGAACGTCAACGCCGTCTTCTACGGCGGGGCCTTCGCCACGGAACTGGAGATCGAATGGGAGACCCGCGCGGTTCCGCCCCAGCCAGCCGCCCTGCCCGACACCGTCGTCAATCTGTCAGAGCGGCGCCAGTCTCGACAGTGATGCTCAGGACGCCGTCCGTCTCGTCGATCTGAACCACGCGGCCGCCCAGTTCCTGCATCAGGAACGGCACGTCGATCCGCGCCATGGCGTCCGTGGCCAGCAAGGTCAGCTGAACGCCCGGCGCCCGTCCCTCCAGCGCCTTGCGCAGACGCAGGCTGGGCACCGGGCATCTATGCCCGCGCGCGTCCACCGTCATCACGGCCTCGCTCATTCCGACACGGCGTCCATCAGCAGCCCCAGAGCCGTCCGCACGCTTTCCAACCGGATCGCATCGCGTCCGAGGTCGCCAAAGCGCTTTTCCAGATGCACGGTGCGGCCGTTCGGGCCGTGCGCAGCGAAATGCACCAATCCTACCGGCTTCTGCGACGAACCGCCCCCAGGGCCCGCGATGCCCGTCACAGACACGGCGATGGAGGCCCGCGAGCGCGCCACGGCGCCTTCAGCCATGGCGCGGGCCGTCGATTCGGACACGGCGCCGAAGCTCGCCAACAGATCGCTGTCCACGCCCAGCATCTCGACCTTGGCCTCGTTGCTGTAGGTGACGAACCCGCGATCCAGCACCGCGGACGAACCTGCAATCGCCGTCAGCGCGCCCGACACCAGCCCGCCCGTGCAGCTTTCAGCCGTGGCGATCATCAGGCCCTTCGCCTCCGCCCGACGAACCACGGCCTCGGCGATCGCCTCGATATCCTGCGGCAACATAGGAATTCGCTCCGTCCACGAGTCGTCATAGCCTCACCGGACGGAATCAGCCGCCCGACGTCGAAAGCAGCGAATGACCGATCAAACTCTGACGCCGGCGCATCGCAAGGTCGATGCGATAACACCTGCGGCCTTCGCCGTCGCCGTCTTCACCTCGGCCAGCCTGGTATTCGTCGTTCAACCGATGACGACCAAGCTGGTGCTGCCGCTGCTGGGCGGGTCGCCGTCGGTGTGGAACACCGCCATGGTCTTCTTCCAGGCGGCCCTGCTGGCGGGCTATCTCTACGCCCACCTGCTGCAACGCATCCCGTCGATACGGGCGCAGGCGGTGATCCACCTGGTGCTGTTGGCGGTCGCGGCCCTCTTCCTGCCCCTCAGCATCACCCAGACCCTTGGCGATCCAGATCCGGCTGCCCCGATCGGCTGGCTGCTCGGCGCGCTGGCGCTGTCGGTCGGCGCCCCGTTCGCCGTTCTGTCAGCCACGGCGCCCCTGTTGCAGGCCTGGTATGCGCGCGTCCGTGCAGGACGACCCGACGGCGCCAACCCCTATGTCCTGTACGCCGCCTCCAATCTGGGAAGCTTCCTGGCCCTGTTGGCCTATCCCGCCCTGATCGAGCCACTGGCCTCCCTGTCAGGACAGAGATGGGGCTGGACCGTGGGCTATGGCGTCTTCGCCATCATGCTGGTGGGCCTTGCGATCCTCATGCCGCGCGCGGCGAGCATCACTCAGCCCCAGAAGGCCGCTGAACGCAGCCCGCCCATTCCCTGGCGCCGGAAGGTGGTGCTGGTCCTGCTCGCGGCCGCTCCATCCAGCCTGATGCTGGGCGTCACCGCTCACCTTTCAACGGACGTGGCCTCCGCTCCCTTCCTCTGGGTCGCGCCCCTAGCCCTCTATCTGCTGACCTTCGTCATCGCCTTCCAGGCGAAGCCGTGGATTCCCCTGCACATCACCCTGATGCTGCAGGCCTTCCTCACGGTGCTGATCGCCGCCCTGGTCGGGATGGCGACCGGCCAGTGGCTGGCGCTGCTGGGCCTTCACCTTCTAGGCTTCTTCTTCACCGCGCTGATGTGCCACCAGCAGATGGCGGCGCGACGTCCAGCGCCGGACCGCTTGACGGAATTCTACCTGTTGCTGTCGCTGGGCGGCGTGTTGGGCGGCGCCTTCACCGCCCTGATCGCGCCAGTCGTGTTCGAGACGGTGCTGGAATATCCGCTGGTCATGGTGCTGGTCTGCCTGGCCCGTCCCTGGCTAGGCGATCGCCCCGCCAAGCATGAAATCTGGCTGATGGCCGCCGGTTTGGCGACCGCCGTCTTCGTCCCCCTGCTGTTCGAGATGCTGCGCTACAACCCGTCTCTGAGAACGGCCTTCAGCGATTTCGGCCTGACCACGACGGCGCAGATCATTCTGGGCGTCGCCGCCATTCTCGCCTTCGTGGTTCGGGATCGAGTGCTCATGTTCACGGCTGTCGTCGCGGCCATGACCCTGTCCGCCCACTACATCGGCCGCGGCTATGACTGGAGCCTGTCCGAGCGCAGTTTCTTCGGCGTCATGCGCGTGGCGGTGACGCCAGACCCCAAGCTGGGCGGCGACATCCATGTGTTGATGCACGGCACCACCCTGCACGGCGCCCAGGCCCGCCATCCGGACTTCGCCTGCGCCCCGACCATGTACTACGCCCGCACCACGCCCCTGGGCCAGGCGGCCGAACTGATCCAGGCCCGCAGCCCGGCCGCCGTCATCGGCGTGGTGGGCCAGGGCTCCGGCGCCATGGCCGCCTATAAGCGCGCCACGGATCAGATGTCCTTCTTCGAGATCGACCCCATGGTCGACCGCATTTCGCGCGATCCGAACTGGTTCACTTTCATCTCGGACTGCGCTGACGGACCGATCCGCACGGTGCTGGGCGATGCGCGGCTGACGCTGAACAAGGAGCCTCGCGGCACGTATGACCTCCTTGTCATCGACGCCTTCTCGTCCGACGCCGTGCCGACCCATCTGCTGACCCGCGAAGCGATCGAAGGCTATCTGAAGCTGCTGAAGCCCACAGGCGTCGTTGTGCTGCACCTGTCCAACCGCAATCTGGAGATCACCCTGCCCGCCGTCGCCGCCGCACGCGAACTGGGCGCGGCCGAACTGCACCAAGTCTATATCGAGAACCCAGAGGCCGCCCTGATGGCCGAAGCCTCGACCGAGGCCCTGGTCATCTCGCCGACCGCCGAGGGGCTGGCTGACTTCAAGGCCGACGGCCGCTGGCGCAAGCTGGAGCCGACCAAGGTGCGGCCGTGGACAGACGACTACGTCAACCTGTTCGACGCCCTGATACGCAGCATGAAGGCCCGCGTCGGCTGAGGCGCGGGGGCTATGCCGCCCCCGCCACCCGCGCCAGATCGGCGGTGATGCGCTCGGCGACCTTCAGTCGATCCTCCGGCGTGGGCCAATCGCCCTTCACCACGATCTTCTGATCCGGACGGATCTTCCAGAAGGCATGGTTCTTCTGGATCAGACCCACCAGTCCCATCGGGTTGGGGAAGGTGTTGTTGCGCAGAGTCAGCACCGCGCCCTTGGGCCCGATGTCGATCTTCTCGATCATGGCCGTGCGGCAGTTGGCCTTGATCCCCACGATCCGCAGAAGCTGCTGCGCCTCGTCCGGCAGCGGGCCGAACCGGTCGATCAGTTCGGCGGCCATGGCCTCGCGGTCCTCCATCTTCTCGGCGTCGGACAGGCGGCGATACAGGCTCAGGCGGACGTTCAGGTCCGGGACGTAATCCTCTGGAATCAATACGGCCGCGCCGACATTGATCGAAGGCGACCAGCCGCGATCCGGCGCCGCCTCGCCCTGCTCGCGCAGTTCGGCGACGGCGTCTTCCAGCATCTGCTGATACAGTTCGACGCCGACCTCGCGGATATGGCCCGACTGTTCGTCGCCCAGCAGGTTGCCTCCGCCGCGCTGGTCCAGATCGTGGCTGGCCAGTTGGAAACCCGCGCCCAGATTGTCCAGCGACTGCAGCACCTGCAGACGCCGCTCAGCCGACAGGCTCAGCGGCTTGGTCGGGTCGGTCGTCAGATAGGCGAAGGCCCGCGCCTTGGACCGGCCGATCCGGCCCCTGATCTGGTGAAGTTGGGCCAGTCCGAACATGTCCGCGCGATGCACGACAAGCGTATTGGCTGTCGGAATGTCGATGCCGCTCTCGACGATGGTGGTCGAGACCAGCACGTCATATTCGCCATCATAGAAGGCGCTCATGACCGCTTCCAGTTGGGTCGGGCTCATCTGGCCGTGGCCGACGACGAACTTCACCTCGGGCACCTGTTCGCGCAGGAACCGCTCGATGTCGGGCAGATCCTTCAGGCGCGGCGCGACGTAATAGGCCTGACCGCCGCGATACTTCTCGCGCAGCAGGGCCTCGCGCACCAGCACCGGATCCCACGGCGTGACATAGGTCCGCACAGCCAGACGATCGACCGGCGGGGTGGCGATGATCGACATCTCGCGGATGCCCGACAGCGCCATCTGCAGCGTGCGCGGGATCGGCGTGGCTGTCAGGGTCAGCAGGTGAACATCGGCCCGCAGGGACTTCAGCTTCTCCTTGTGCTTGACGCCGAAGTGCTGCTCCTCGTCGACGATGACGAGGCCCAGATCCTTGAAGCCGACCTGATCGGCCAGAACCGCGTGGGTGCCGACGACGATCTCGAAACTGCCGTCCTTCAGGCCCGCGCGAGTCTCGTTCGCGTCCTTGGCCGTGACCATACGCGACAGGTGGCGCACCTTGATCGGCCAGCCGGCGAAGCGTTCGCTGAAGGTCTTGAAGTGCTGACGCGCCAGCAGGGTCGTCGGGCAGACGATGGCGACCTGTTGGCCGGTCATGGCCACCACGAAGGCGGCGCGCAGGGCCACTTCGGTCTTGCCGAAGCCGACATCGCCGCAGATCAGGCGATCCATCGGCGTGCCCTTGCCCAGATCTTCCAGCACGTCGCCGATGGCGTTCAACTGGTCGTCCGTCTCCTCATACGGGAAGCGGGCGCAGAACTCGTCGAACAGGCCGGCGGGCGGCGTGATGGCGTCGGACACGCGCAGCGCCCGCTTGGCGGCCAGGGCGATAAGCCCCTCAGCCATGGCGCGCAGGCGCTCTTTGGCCTTGGCCTTGCGCGCCTGCCAGCCCGCGCCGCCCAGACGGTCCAGCTGAACCCCTTCGGCGTCCGTGCCGTAGCGGGTCAGAAGGTCAATGTTTTCAACCGGCAGGTAGAGCTTGCTCTCACCCGCATAGAGGAGTTCGAGGCAGTCGTGCGGCGCCTCCTGGATCTCCAGCGTCCGCAGGCCCTCATAGCGGCCGATGCCGTGATCCAGGTGAACCACCAGATCGCCCGCCGTCAGGGCCGAAGCCTCGGCCAGGAAGTTGGACGCCCGCCGCTTGCGCTTAGGCCGTGCTAGGCGGTCGCCCAGAATGTCGGTCTCGGAGATGACGGCCAGATCGTCAGTGACGAAGCCATGCTCGACCGGCAGCACCGCGCGCAGATAGATGCCGTCCGGCGCGCCCTGCACATCATCCCAGTCGCGCACCGCCACGACGTGCGTCAGGCCGTGATCGCCCAGCATGGCGGTTAGGCGTTCGGCCGAGCCTTCGGACCATGAAGCGAACAGGACGCGCTTGCCCTGCCCCTTCAGCGCCTCGGCGTGCTGAGCGACGGCGGCGAACAGGTTGACGCTATCCTGCGACCGCTCGGCGGCGAAGCTGCGGCCTAGTCGACCGCCTGCGTCTTCGCTGGAACCGGCAACCAGGGGCGACAGGCGGCGCACGGCGCGGCCGGCCAGGGCGCTGTTCCAGTCGCCGTCATCCAGATAGAGCCGCGCGGGCGGCAGCGCGCGATAGGCCGCTCCGCCCTTGCCGCGCGCAGCTTCCTTGCGCGCCTCATAGGCGTCGACGGTCAGGTTCCAGCGCTCCGCACGCGCCTGCTCCGTCTGGCTGTCGAGAAAGACCGGCGCCGCATCCGGCAGATAGTCGAACAGCGTATCCAGCCGGTCGTAGAACAGCGGCAGCCAGTGCTCGACGCCCTGACGGCGCGCGCCCTCGCTGACGGCGGCGTACATCGGCTCATCGCCCGGCGCGCCGAACAGGTTCAGATACCCGCTGCGGAAGCGCGAGATCGAATCTGCATCCATCAGCACTTCGGACACGGGCGATAGAGAGACGGCCTTCAACTGGCGCGTCGAACGCTGGGTCTCGGGGTCGAAGGCGCGGATCGATTCCAGCTCAGACCCGAACATGTCGAGGCGCACCGGCTCCTCGAATCCCGGCGGGAAGACATCGATCACCCCGCCGCGAATGGCGTATTCGCCGCGCTCCGACACGGTGGAAGCGCGTACATAGCCGTTGGCCGCAACGTAGCGCTCGAGGGCGGCCGTATCGAGATCTGCGCCGACCTTGGCCGCGAAACCCGCGCCGGTCACGGCGCTGCGAGGCGGCGTGCGCTGGGCGGCGGCCGCAACCGTGGCGACCACCAGCAGCGGGGTCCGGTCTGACGGATCGCGGGTCGCCAACCGGGTCAGAGTCGCCATGCGCTGGGCGGCGACCGAGGCCGTCGGACTGAGCCGGTCGTAAGGCAGGCAATCCCACGAAGGATATTCAAGAACTTCAATATCCTTGGCGAAGAAGCGGAATGCCTGGATGAAATTTCCTGTGCGCTGATAATCGCGCGCGATAAACAAAGCGGTCCCGCCCTGGGCCTTGATCCGCTCGGCGACGATCAGGGCGTCCAGCCCTTCCGGCGCGCCGCCCAGTTCTGCGTCAGTCCGCGCCAGCGCCGCGTCCATCAACCGATGCCCTTGGCCACTTCGGCGGCGACATGGGCCCGCATGAAGGCGCGAATGCGGGCCATCATCGGCCCTTCGAACTCGGGCGGGGTCGGTTCGCGCTCGATGATCCAGGCGTAGAGGTACTGGTCCTCTTCATCCAGCAGGCGCTCGAACTCGGTCAGTTCGTCGTCTTCCAGCGTCGGCGCGATCTGATCGGCGAAGGGCCCCAGCACCATGTCCGCCTCGCGGAAGCCCCGGCGCCAGGCGCGGAAGGCGATGCGGCCCAGGCGCGTCTTGCGGTCGTCAGAGTTCAGGGCGTCCTCGGGACGTGCGTCGATATCGGCCACGCGGTTTCCTTGCCTGTCCGTTCACTTCGGTAAGAGGCCGATCAGATAGCGTTCCAGACGCCGCTTCGCCAGCTATGCTGTCCAATGATGAGGCCCGAGATTCTCTTTCCCCTGTTCGCCGACGTCTCCACGCTGAAAGGCGTGGGGCCGCGCAGCGCGCCTCTGGTGCAGAAGGTGGCGGGTCCGCTCGTGCGCGACGTGCTGTTTCTGTCGCCCAGCGGCGTGATCCAGCGCCGCCGCACCACGGCGATGGAGGCCGTCGACGGCGAGATCGGCGTCTTCGAGGTGACGATCGACCGCCTGATTCCGCCGCACAAGCACGGCGCGCCGATCAAGGTGCGCGCCATCGACGACACCGGCTTCATCCACCTGATCTGGTTCGCCGGATCGCCTCGCCATATCGAGAGCCTCGCCCCGCGCGGGGCGCGGCGGCTGGTGACCGGCAAGGTCGAGCGCTTCAACAGCGAAGTCCAGATCGCCCACCCCGACTACATCATGCCGGTCGAGAAAGCGGATGAGATTCCGCTGTCCGAACCCGTCTATCCGGCGACGCAGGGACTAACCTCGCGGCAGATCCGCAAGCTGGCGCAGGGCGCGCTGGCGCTCGCCCCCGAACTGCCGGAATGGCAGGAGCCGAACTGGCTGGCGGCGCGGCGCTGGGTCGGCTGGCGCGCGGCGCTGGAGGCCCTGCACGCCCCGACGAACGAGGCCGATCTGACGCCGGATACGCCCGTGCGCCAGCGTCTGGCCTATGACGAACTGTTCGCGCACCAGCTGGCCTTGGCCCGTCGCCGCCGCGCTCGCCAGATCACGCCCGCCGCCCGCATCATCCCGGGCGAGGCGTCCGCCCTGTTGCTGGCCGCCCTACCCTTCACTCTGACCGGCGCGCAGGAGCAGGCCGTCGCAGAAATCCGCGCCGACTTGAGCTCCGGCGAGCAGATGGGGCGGCTGCTGCAAGGCGACGTCGGGTCGGGCAAGACCGCCGTCGCGGCCCTGGCCCTCGCCGATGCAGCGTCCAATGGGTTTCAGGCCGCCCTGATGGCGCCGACCGAAATCCTGGCGCGCCAGCACTACGACAAGCTGTCGCCTTTGCTGAACCAGGCCGGCGTCCGCAGCCTGCTTCTGACCGGACGCGACACCCCGGCCGAGCGACGCGGCAAGCTGGCGGCCCTGGCCTCGGGCGAGGCCCAGGTCGCCATCGGCACCCACGCCCTGTTCCAGGACGCGGTGCAGTTTTACCGGCTGGCGCTGGCCGTCATCGACGAACAGCACCGTTTCGGCGTGCGCGAGCGCCAGCGGTTGCAGGGCAAGGGCGATCCGGCTCTGGGCGGCGTCCACCTGCTAACCATGTCAGCCACACCGATTCCGCGCACGCTGGAACTGACCCAATATGGCGAGCTGGAAGTCAGCCGCCTGATGGAGAAGCCGCCGGGCCGCACGCCCGTCACCACGGCCGTCCTGCCGCTGGCGCGCATCGGCGAGGTGGCGAAACGGCTGAAGGCGGCGGTTCAGGCGGGCGCCCAGGCCTATTGGATCTGTCCTCTGGTGGCGGAATCCGAAGCCATTGACCTAGCCGCCGCCGAGGATCGGGCGGAAGACCTGCGTAAACTTCTGGGGACCGAGGTCGGTCTGGCCCACGGCCAGATGCCGGGCGCCGAGCGCGAAGCGGTGATGGCCGAGTTCGCGGACGGCCGCCTGCCCGTCCTGGTCGCAACGACCGTGGTCGAGGTCGGCGTCGACGTGCCCAACGCCTCCATCATGGTGATCGAGCATGCCGACCGCTTCGGTCTGGCGCAGCTTCATCAGCTTCGCGGGCGCGTGGGGCGCGGGGCCAAGGCCAGTGCCTGCATCCTGCTGTACGGCGGCGAGGACGGCGCCCTGGGCGAGACGGCGAAGGAGCGGCTGGAGACCCTGCGCCGCACCGAGGACGGCTTCGTCATCGCGGAAGAAGACTTCCGTCTGCGCGGCGGCGGCGACCCGCTGGGCCTGAAACAAAGCGGATTCCCGGCCTATCGCTTCGCCGATCCGATCCGGCATCGGTCGCTGCTTCTGGCGGCGGCGGACGATGCGCGTCTGCTGCTGGGCCGCGACCCTAATCTGACCAGCGAGCGCGGTCAGGCCGTGCGTCTGCTGGAGGCCCTGTTCGACTGGAAAAACGAACGCCCCTCAGCGGACTGAGGGGCGTCGTAAAACTCAGCGAGGTTTTGAAGCGATCAGCCTGCGTTACGGGCGATGCGTTCGACTTCCTTGCGGACCTGAGCCTCGACGATGGTCGGCAGATTGGCGTCCAGCCAATCCTTCAGCATCGGACGCAGCATCTCGCGGACCATGGCCTCGACCGTATTGCCGCTCATGAAGTTCATGTCGGCGGCTGAAGCGACCGGCGCAGGTTCCGGCTTCTGGAAGCTAGCGGCCAGACCGGCGAAGGCCGAGGCCGCGCTGGCTGCGGCGGTTTCGCCGACCAGGGTTTCGGCCTCCGCCGCAACGGCCGCGGGTTGCGGCGCCGCCGGCGCGGGTTCGGTCGGGAACGGCGCAGCGTCCGCCACGTCCAGATCGCCGATGGCTTCGGTTGCCGGCGCCTCATAGGGCTCGGTTAGTTCCAGCACCTCGTCTTCGATCGGCGCGGGCTCGGGCGCGGCGACGACGGGTTCTGGTTCCGGCGCGGGTTCGGGAGCCGCTTCCGCCACAGGGGCGGTTTCGGCCGGAGCGTCGTCTTCAGAGATGATCCGGCGGATCGACGCCAGAATCTCTTCCATCGTCGGTTCCTGGGCGGCTTGTTCGGTCATGTCGGAACCTCAACCTGGGCGCTCGAACGGGGACACTCGCCAACCGATGCGGACTAGGCAGGCGACGATGGGGACCGAGCCGTCAGACTCGCCTCCCCCTTGAATCCTGTCGTCGCATCAACGCCCGTCGGAATCAACGGACGTTTTGTCGATCAGCCTTCAGCCCTGGGGAGCAGTGCGAACGACTTCGCCCTTCAACTGCCGATCAACGGGCGCATCTTCCACATCGACGGCGGGTGTCGTCGCCGGGGCGGCGACGCGGTCGATGGCCTCGATCACGCCGTCCCAAGGCAGGGCGCCGCGATTGCGTACCGCACGATAGTTGTCGGACGGATCATAGGCCTCAATCGTCGGATCCAGGTTGGGACCGCCCAGACGGCCCATGGCCGCCAGAAGCTGGGCCTGGGCGACATACTCATTGCGACGGGCGCTGGTCAGGGCGACTTCCGCGCTGCGCAGTTCAAGCTCCTGGTTCAGCACGTCCAGGGTGGTGCGCAGGCCGACCTGAGCCTCCTGGCGCACGCCCTCGGCCGCCACCGAAGCGGCACGCACCGCCTGTTCGCCAGCCTGAACGCTGGAACGCGCCGAAGCGCTCTGGGCATACGCCGAACTGACCGATTGCAGAACCGTGCGCCGTTCACCCTCGACGTTAATCTGGGCGGCGTTGGCGCGCTCCAGGGCCTGGGCGACGCGCGAACGGTTCAGCCCCCCGGTGAACAAGGGCACGGAGACGGTTGCGCCGGCCGTAAAGCTGGTGCGATCGCCCAGGTCCAAGCCCGAAAGATCATTGGCCGTCCCGCCATAGGAGGCGTTCAGGCGCGCCGAAGGCAGATACTCCGCCCGCGCCGCCGCCACATTGGCCTCGGCCGCGCGCTGAGCGTGAACGGCGGCGAGCACGCCGGGGTTTTCGGCCAGGCCGACGTCCATTGCTGCGTCGAAATCGGTCGGCAGGCCCGGCAGCGTCGGCAGCGTCTGCAGGTTGGACGGCGCCTGTCCCACGACGGCGGCGTAGGCCGCGCGCGACACCGACAGTTGCGCCTGAGCGCTGGCCAGATCGGATTCCGACTGCGCCAGACGAGCTTCGGACTGCGCGACGTCAGTGCGGGTGATTTCGCCGACCTCGAATCGAGCGTTCGATTCATCCAGTTGGCGACGCAACACCTTCAGGTTCTCCTGGCGGATGCGCAAAATCTCCAGATCGCGGGTGACATCGGCATAGGCCTGAATGACCGTCACCATGACCTGCTGCTCGACCTGACGTAGATTCTCACGGCCAGCCAGGACATTGGCTTCGGCCGCAGAAATGCCGTGCGACACGCGTCCGGCCGTCCAGATGTTCTGCGTCAGACTGACGCTGGCGCTGGCGCCGTCGCTTTCGATCGTCCCGCCGCTGGTGCTGCTGCTGCCCGGCAGCGTGCCGGTGGCGTCAGGCACGCCGTCGCCGTTGGTGTCGATCGGGAAGGTCTGACCAGGGATCGTCGTCGTCACACGATCGGTGCGGGTGCGGCTGTAATCGACACCCGCCGAAGCGTTGATGGTCGGCCGCAGGCCGGCGCGCGCCTGGACGATGCTCTCATCCAGAGCCCGTTGATTCGCCCGCTGCGCCAGCAAGGTCGGGTTGGTGCGATAGGCCAGACCGATGGCCTCCTGCAACGACTCGGCGAAGACCGGCGTCGCCCCCATCGTCAATGCGACCAGTGCGACCGAAGCGAGCGCGCGCGAGCGTTTCAACATGAACCTGTCCCTGCCTGACGCCCCCATCCGGCGCGCCTGTAGTGCCTTGTATCCGCGTAGTTGGAGGCTAGGCCCGCCCGACGCCAGTTAAGTTTTTTTCACGCAGCGCGACGCCCCTTCCGTCGCCACGAATGGCCTTAGAGCGCAAACGCGGGCGCCGGGACCATTTCCGCCAGCAACTCAGGCGCAGCGTCGAACAGCTCGCGCCGCGAAACGCCTTCACGACCGCGCACATAGAGCACAGCCGCGCCGCTGGCGCCGTCGCGCTCCACCACAGCCAGACGACCGCCGGGACGCAGGGCCGCGATCCAGGATTCGGGACGCTCGATCACGGCGCCCTCGCTGACGATCAGGTCATAGCCCTCACCCTGCGGCTGGCTCAGAGGCGCAACCACGGTCTCGACCCCAGCCTCGGCCAAGGCGGCGCCGACCACATCGAACACGGCCGCGTCGGATTCCTGAGCCGTCACCGACAGGCCCATGTGCGCCAGAACGGCGGCGGCGTACGGCGCGGCGATCGCCAGGGCCTTTTCACCGGTGCGGGCGTCCAGCCCCTGCAACAGCTTGGCCACATCGCGCGGCAACATCAGACGACGGTCGCTCGCGATTTCCGGCTCGACGTCGGCATAGGCCGAGAAGGCGCGGTCGGCGGCGCAGAATCGCTCGCGCTTCACAGCGCCGATGGCGGCGTGCAGTTGGCGGTCGGTGACGTCGTTCACGCGGACCTGCGAGTCCAGCATCACCTTGCGGGCGGCGGCGAAATCCATAATCCGAAGTCCTTCAGGTCGGCTCAGGCGAAGAAATGTGACGCGCTTATAGGTCCGTGCGTTGCAGCGGACAATCCGATCTGATAGCTGACGGCCCTCGCGATGGCGGGGCCCCACCGATACGGGGTCACGGCCTGATGGCGGAGTGGTGACGCAGAGGACTGCAAATCCTTGCACCCGGGTTCGATTCCCGGTCAGGCCTCCATCGCGATGAACATCGAGAAAGCCGCTCTTCGGGGCGGCTTTCTTGTTTTCGGACCTAATCCGCTCCCGCAGTCGTCAGATGATGCAGAGCGACAGCGCTGGTCGCAGCCACGTTCAGCGAATCGAATCCCCCCGCCATCCGGATGCCGACCGGGCGACAGCGCGCGATGATGTCGCGCGGCAGCCCCGGCCCTTCGCTGCCCAACAGAAGGGCCGTGCGCCTGCCCGGCTTCAGCTCCGCCAGCGTCTGTTCCGCAGAGGGCGTCAGGGCCAGCACCTCGAACCCCCTGCCCTGCAACAGGTCGATCATGGCTTCGGCCTCCAGCCCCGTCGCCATCGGCGTCCGCAGCACGGCGCCGACCGAGACCCGGATCGCCTTGCGATAGAAAGGATCGCAGCAGGTCCGATCCAGCAGCACCGCTCCGGCCCCAAAGGCGGCGGCGTTGCGGAACAGCCCGCCCATGTTGTCGTGATTGCCGATTCCACACGCCACGACCGCCACGGCCCGCTCCGGCAGGTTGTCCAGCAGAACGTCCGGTTCGACGAGCTCAGGCTTGCGTCCCAGGGCGAGGACGCCTCGATGCAGATCAAACCCCGCCACGGCGTTCAGGACCGCCTGCGACGCCACATGAACCGGCACGTCGCCCGGCAGACGCTCCAGCACCTCCCGCAGCTTCTCCAGGCGCTTCTCGGCGATCAGAATGGATACGGGCGTGCAGCGCGACGCCTCGGACGCCAGCACGCGCAACACCACCTCGCCCTCAGCGATGAACAGACCGTGCCGCCCGGTCAGATCGCGCTCCTTCACATCGCGAAAGGCGGCGATGCGCGGATCATCAGGGTCGTTCACATGGATTGGAGTCATGCGGAGCCTTGTAGCGCAGGGCTTTGCGAAAAAATTTGGCGATTTCTGTCTTTTACCAGTTGCGTGAATCGAAAAGGCGCTGCTATACGCCGGCCTCCCCCGAGGGGATGTTCCGCGGTAGCTCAGTGGTAGAGCAGCCGACTGTTAATCGGCTGGTCGTAGGTTCGAATCCTACCCGCGGAGCCACTCGGGGGTCTTAAGCCCAGAAGACCGCTAGGCTTGGTTTCTGAGTGCGCAGGGCTTCCCATCCCATCGCTACGACGGACGTTCCTGCACCCAGGTTCGCCCACATAGCTTTGAACCGCTTTCAGGTTGTTACGCGTTCGAAGAGCCCTACTTGCCGTGAGCAAGGAGCACACGGCGCAAGAAAAAAGCCCGACGCAATGAGCATCGGGCTGAAAGTCGTTTGGTGATGGTGGGTGTCCTCAAAGAAAGAAGACCGCCTCTTGATCAACTGGTTTGGTTAATGCCGCATTAACGACGATCAGGCCTGAAATTCATGCGCCTGGATCAGGAAACCAAGTCGTCTGGCGCGCAGCGCCTGACAACTGGCGTGTGACCCGCCACCCTTCTCCTGCTCGCTCAACCCGATCAGGGGCGCCAGGGCCCGGATAGCGGAATATCCGCCCCTCTACCTCGATATCGCTCGCGCGATCTCCCACAGCAGGAACGACAACGCTCCAACGACCATGCGAATCCGCCACGCCCTGGGCCGTTCCTCCTCCGGCTTGGACCGCGACTTTTCGGCCAGGGTCAGCGCGGCCCGAGGCGATCAGACCGCGACCGTCGCCGTCCAAAGCGTCCAAGGTCGGTCCTGGCGTCAGGCGCAGGCTGGCGCCGCCGTCGGTCAACAAGGCGGCCAGACGCCCGCCTTCCCCGACCACCAGCAGACGTTGCGGTCCCGGCGTCGTCGCCTGCCCGATCTGGATCTCAGGCGTCAGAATCTGCCCGACCGCCGCAGGACCGACATGCAGCTCGAATCGCCCCTGCGCATCCGCGGCGGCGGCCACGGCAGAACCATCAGCGCCGCTGAGGATCACGCGCGCGCCAGGCGCGGCTTCTCCTCGCACCAAGACGCCTCCAGACGTCTGGGGCAACACGCTGGTGATGCGCGGCGTCGCCATCCAGTCGCCATCCTGGACTTCGGCCGTATCGGCTTCCGCATCGCTCTTGGGAGCGCCGCACGCCGAAAGCGCCGTCGCCAATCCCAGCGCCAGGCTCAAACTCAGTCGCAGGCCGATCCTTCGTTCCATCCTGTCCCGCATCGCTATAAGGCTGTGTGTCCAGATAGACGGCTCCGTTCGCTTGGCCCAGCCCCTTCAACCCGGCCCGCTTGGCGCTCCCCGCCTGTCTTCACTTGCCGCCCGAGGTCACCAAAGGTTCCATGTCCCTGCCCTCCGTCAACATCGCCCCGTTCGAGGGCCAATCCGTCTGCCTGTTCTGTGGCTCTTCCGACGGGACCGACCCGCGCTACATCCAGGCGGCCGCGGAGTTCGGCAAGGCTGTAGCCGAGGCGGGTTGGCGCTTCGTCTATGGCGGCGGCGGCGTGGGCCTGATGGGCGCCTCGGCTCGCGCAGCGCATGAAGCCGGCGGCCGCGTCGTCGGCATCATGCCCGCCTTCCTGCGCAGCCGTGAACGCCTGTTCGACGATGTGGAGACGATCGTCGTCACCTCCATGCACGAGCGCAAGCAGCTGATGTACGACGAATCCGACGTCTTCGTCGTCGCGCCCGGCGGCGTCGGCACGCTGGAAGAGGTCGTGGAGCTGCTGTCGTGGAAGCGGCTGGACCTGCACGCCAAACCCGTCATCTTCCTGAATCTGGACGGTTTCTGGGACGGCTTCTTCACCCTGATCGAACATACGGTCGAAAAGGGCATGACGCCGGCCAGCTTCCTGGAGGCCTATGTCAGCGTCGATTCGGTCGAGGGCGCGATCGAAGCCATGAAATCAGCTCAGGACACGCCCCACTTGCAACATGATCGTCGGTAAGTAAACGTGCGTCAGTAACGCCGGTCCGTCAGGCGAGAAGCTGGATTGACAGTTTTCTTAAAAAACGGCCTATGGCGATGCTGGGCGTGCGCCCCACCCTTATCGGAGACTGTTCATGCGTGCTCTTCTCGCCGCCGTCGCCCTGTTCGCGGCCGCCCCTGCCCTCGCCCAGGCCCCGGCCACCAGCGCCACCCTGGCTGACGCCGCCAAGGCCCCGACTGGCCGTGTGATCGTCGACGGCGCCACCTGGCGCTGCGAAGGCGACGCCTGCACCGCCACTGGCGGCTCCAACCAGCCCGCGACGCGCGCGTGCCGCCGCGTGGTCGCCAAGCTGGGTCCGGTGACCAGCTTCTCCTACAAGGGCCAGGCCCTGAGCGCAGAAGAGATCGCCGCCTGCAACGCGGGCTGATCCAGCTTCAACGCTGAACGAAAAAAGGCCGCCTTCACGACGAAGGCGGCCTTTCTTGTATCCGTTGGACGGACCGTCAGGCGGTTTCGCCCTTCAGGCGCTGGATCATGCGTTCGCGTCCGATCAGCGGGATCATGGCCGCCATGTCCGGTCCGTGCGCCTGGCCCGTCAGGATCAGACGGAGCGGCATGAACAGGCCCTTGCCCTTGGCGCCGGTCTTGTCCTTCACAGCCGAGATCCAGGCCGACCAGGCGTCGGCGTCAATGGTTTCGGGCAGCAGTTCCAGAGCCGCGGCGGCGAAGGCGGCGTCCTCGATCACCGGCGTCACCGGCCCCGTGACGATCTTCGCCATCTCAACGACGTCGCCGAACTTGCTGAGGTTGTCCTTCACCGTGTTCCAGAAGGCCTCGCCCAGATCGACGCCCAGAGCTTCCAGGCGCGGCTGGGCAGCAGCGTAGTCGATGGCGTGCACCGCCTGGGCGTTCAGGCGATCCAGATCGGCCGTGTCGTAGCGGGCGGGCGAACGCCCCATCTTGGAGAAGGCGAAGGCCTCGCCCAGTTCCTGCAGCGAAGCGGCGACCTCCAGATTGTCCGAAGTGCCGATCTTGCCCAGATGGCTGGTGATGGCGATCGGCTCATAGCCATCGGCGCGCATGTCCATGATGGCTAGCGAGCCCAGACGCTTGGACAGGGCGGTGCCGTCGGCGCCGACCAGAAGCGGCATGTGGGCGAAGCCGGGAACCCTGGCCCCCAGCGCCTCGAAGATCTCGATCTGGGCGCCGGTGTTGGTGACGTGGTCCTCGCCCCGGATGATATGGCTGATCTCCATGTCGATGTCGTCGACAACCGACGGTAGCGTATAGAGGAACAGCCCGTCCTCGCGGATCAGCACCGGGTCGGACATGGAGGCGGTGTCCACCTCGGCGTGGCCGCGCGCCAGGTCTTCCCAGGCGACACGCTTGCCTTCCAGCTTGAAGCGCCAGTGCGGGCGGCGGCCCTCGGCCTCCAGTGCGGCCTTCTCGGCGTCGGTCAGCGACAGGGCGGCGCGGTCATAAATGGGCGGCAGACCGCGTGACAACTGCACCTTGCGGCGACGGTCCAGCTCATCCGCCGTTTCATAGCAGGGGTAGAGGCGGCCATCGGCCTTCAGCTTGGCGGCGGCTTCTTCATAGCGGTCGAACCGCTTGGACTGATTGTAGCGTTCGTCCCAGGTCAGGCCGAGCCACTTCAGGTCGATCTCGATGTTGTCTTCCGACTCCTGCGTCGAACGGACTAGGTCGGTATCGTCGATGCGTAGCACGAAGGCCCCGCCCTGCCCCTTGGCGAACAGCCAGTTCACCAGAGCCGTGCGGACATTGCCGACGTGCAGCTTACCCGTGGGAGACGGAGCGAAACGAACCTTGACGGACATGAGGATCCTGCGAGCCTGAAAGCGAAGGCGGCCGGGCGGCCCGCCGCGAACCATGATGATCCGGGCAGAGCGTCCAGTCTCTGAAAACGTCGAAAAGGCGTCGCACCTGTGCAGGCGCGACGCCGTTCCGATAAGGGTCTAGGTCGATCACGGCCCCCTCGAAGTCAAGAGAGGCGCGTGCGGAAACCTGATCAGGACTGAGCGGGCTTCTGGTCTAGGATTTCGATCAGCGACCAGCGGATCGAAGACGCGTCGGCGGGGGGATTGGCGACCGGCGTACCGCGAACGCGCAGGCGGTATTCTACGCCCGGCTTATGCTCGAAGCCTTCGTAGCCGAAATAGTGCAGCTCCCAGGGCGCGCTCTCGGTCTCACGCACCTGCAGGCAGGTCGTCCGCGCCACGCCCGCCGTGCATGGGCGCACTTCAGAGGCCACGTAGACAACCTTCTCTACGACGCCGCCCTGGCCCGCAGGACGCGTGGGGTCGACAGCAGATGTCTGGGCGCAAGCCCCAAGCGCCAACAAAGCGACAGCCGAAAGAGAGGCGAACGTACGGGTCATGAAACATCCTTGCATAGATTAAGAGCAACGACGGCAGATCAACGCCGTCGCAGCGCCTATCGCAGCGCAAAATGGCTCAAGCTTGGAGCAAACCCGAACTTTTCGTCATTTGACGAAAGTCTGCATCGCTTCAGTCGTCGCGGTGGACCCGCTCACGACGTTCATGCCGCTCCTGAGCCTCCACTGACAAGGTCGCCGTCGGGCGAGCCTCCAGACGACCCAGCCCGATCGGCTCGCCGGTATCCTCACAGTAGCCGTAGGTGCCGTCCTCGATCCGGCGCAGCGCATCATCGATCTTCGAGATCAGCTTGCGTTGCCGGTCGCGAGTCCGAAGCTCCAGCGCGCGATCGGATTCCGATGAGGCCCGATCCACCAAGTCAGGATGGTTCTCGGTCTCGGCTTTCAGATTGGTGACAGTGCCCTTCGACTCGCGAAGAATGTCGTCTTTCCAGGACAAAAGCTTGTTCTTGAAATAGGCGACCTGCCGTTCGTTCATGAACGGTTCGTCGTCGGTCGGCCGATAAACAGCCGTATCCCCGGACACTACAGAGGCCAATGCGGTCATCGCACTCACACTCGTTCTCTATCGCGCCCCCCTGCGGCGCATGGGCCGTATAGGCAAGCGCAAGAGTCGCGGCAATGGCGTTCGCGAGTCCGTGATATGGCTAAGCTGCGCTTCCGTAGAGGCAGTGTGACGAATTATCCTCACAAAGCCCCGGAAATCCGGGGTTCAGCCGAAGTTTCAACGCCTTCAGGAGCGCGATCGACTCATTTCCGCTTTCGCCAATTCTACCGAAGCGCGCAGATCGATCTGATCCAGCACAGCCTTCAGGCCCGGCTCAGCCTCTTCATCGCGCTCTTCGCGCAGGTCGCGGGCCAAACGCCCAAGGGCTGCCGCTCCGTCCTGACCGCCCAACAGCGCCAGCTTCAGCTCGTCCAGTCGATCCAGCAGGCCCGAGCCCCGGCGAATGGCGCGACGGCGGCGCTCCATCGGGTCTTCCACGCCCTGCAACGCCATCAGAGCAGCAGCGCTCGCGACGCCTGACGCGGATGAGGTCGCGCCGGCCTGAGCCGCAGAGATTGCGCCTCCGGTCGTCGGCAGGGCGAAACCGCCCGCGCCACGCACAGCGGGTCGCGCAGCCGGCGTCGAAGCGGCGCCCAAGGGTCCGGTGACCTTCATGCAAGACGTCTCCTTCTACGTTTCGCACCCTGCACTCAGGGGCTGAAGTCTTGGTTAACAGCCCGGCAAAACCTGCCGTCAGGCGCCGGGCCGAAAATCGACCAATGTTGAATTCACTCGCATTTTTATCCGGCACGATCCTCGCATGGTTAATGATGAACGCTCACGCAGGGACGTCTGTCGTATGCAGAAGTTGCTTACCGCCCTTATCGGCCCGGCCATCGCGGCCCTGGTTCTCACCGCCCAGCCGGGCGTGGCCGAGGCCCAGTCGCGCATCAAGGACATCGTCTCCATCGAGGGCGTCCGCTCGAACCAGCTGGTCGGATACGGCCTGGTGGTCGGCTTGAACGGCACCGGCGACAGCGTCCGCAACTCGCCCTTCACCCGCCAGTCGCTGGAAGGGATGATGGAGCGCCAGGGCGTCAACATCCGCGGCGCCAACCTGAACACCAAGAACGTGGCCGCCGTCATGGTCACGGCCGAGCTGCCGCCCTTCGCCACGCCGGGTTCGCGGCTGGACGTCAGCGTCTCGGCCATGGGCGACGCTAAGAGTCTGCTGGGCGGCACGCTGCTGGTCACGGCTCTGCAGGGCGCTGACGGTGAAATCTACGCCGTGTCGCAAGGCTCGGTTCAGACCGGCGCCGTTTCGGCCTCGGGCGGCTCCGGCTCCTCGATCACCCGCGGCGTTCCCACGGCGGGCCGCATCGCCTCGGGCGGCGTGGTCGAGCGCGAGACCGGATTCGACCTCGGCTCCATGCCGGTGGTGCGCCTGAACCTGCGCAATCCGGACTTCACCACGGCCCAGCGCATCGCCGCCGCCATCAACCAGACCTACCCCCAGAGCGCCTTCGCCGAGAACGGCACCGTGGTCGCCATCCGCGCGCCCCAGAACTTCGGCATGGCCGGCTTCCTCAGCCGGGTCGAGAACCTGCCGGTCCAGATCGATTCCCCGGCCAAGGTCATTATCGACGAGGTCAACGGCGTCATCGTCATGGGCGAGGCCGTGCGCATCTCCACCGTCGCCGTGGCCCAGGGCAATCTGACCGTCTCGGTGCAGGAGACGCCCCTGGTGAGCCAGCCCGAGCCCTTCAGCCGCGGCGGCCAGACGGTGGTCGTGCCCCAGTCTGACATCAGTATTTCCGAAGAGACCGGCCGTCAGATGCGGATCGTGGGCGGCTCGACCTCCTTGTCCACCCTGGTCAACGGCCTGAACGCCCTGGGCGTCAGCCCACGCGACATGATCAGCATCCTGCAGGCCATCAAGGCCGCCGGCGCCCTGCAGGCCGAAATCGAGGTGATCTGATGAGCCCCCTCGCCGTCTCTCCCGATCTGTTGCGCGCCAACCTTCCAGCCGACGCATCTCCTTCAAAGGATCGCGAAGCCATGCGCCGCACGGCCGAAGCCTTCGAGGCCAGCTTCCTGTCGCAGATGATGAAGCCCATGTTCGAGGGCCTGAGCACCGAAGCGCCCTTCGGCGGCGGCGCGGGCGAAGCCGCCTGGCGCGGCTTTCTGGTCGACGCCATGGCCCAGCAGACGGTGAAGGCGGGCGGCGTCGGCCTAGCCGACAGCGTTCTGGCCCAGATGATCAAGATGCAGGAGCAAGGCGCATGACCGCCGATGTCGAAACCGCCGCCCTGCGCGTACAGCACCTGACGCGCCTGACCCGCGACCTGACCGAGCGGCTGTCGTTGGAAATGGAGGCTCTGCGCGCCCATCGCGCTCAGGATCTGAGCGAGGGCATGGCCCAGACGCAGGAGATGGCCAACCTCTATCGTCGCGAGTCGGCGCAGGTGAAAGCCAATCCCGCCGCCATCGCCATCGCCCCGGAGGCTGACCGCCGCGCCCTGATCGAGGCGACCGAGACCTTTGAAACGGTGCTGGCTGAACACGCCGTCACCGTGGAAGCGGCGCGCCAGGTTTCCGAAGGTCTGGTCCGCACCATCGCGGCCGAGGTGGCGGGCGCCCGCGCGCAGGGCGTGGGCTACGGCGCTTCGGGCCAGGCCATGCAGGGCGACGGGCGGGCCGTAGCCTTGAATCGCACCGCCTGACCCCAGCCGTCGCTATTCCTTAACAGCCTGCGTCTTATGGCTTCGGCATGAACCTGACCCCGCGCCTCCTGGGCCTGGCCTTCGCCGCTGCCGACGCCCTGATCGAAGTCGATCAGCACGGCGTGGTGCGTTTCGCCCTAGGTTCCGGCGCCGTCGCGGGTCAGCAGACGGCCGCCTGGGTCGGCCATCCCCTCAGCGATCGCCTGTCGATCAACAGCGCAACCGTTCTTCAGAACCTGCTGGCAGAGCTGCGTCCAGGCCAGCGCAGCCCGGCTGCCGAAGTCCTGGTCGACTGCGGCGACGGCCGCATGCGTCGGGCCACCCTGCGCGCCTTCGCCCTGCCTGACATCGCCCCGGCGCAATCCTGCGCCCTGTCCTATGAAGGCGAGCCCTTCGTCGTCGAGGACGCGCCCCTGCCCGCCGGCGCCCCGACCAGAGACGCCGAGGGCTTCCTCAATCATGCCCGCGCCAGTTTAGCAGGCGGCGAGGCCGGCGCCCTGCAGCGGTTGGCGCTGGCCTTCATCGACGTGAACGGCCTGCAGGGCGTCGATCCCGCCACGCTGGAACGCGTCCACAGCCGCATCGGCGCCTCTCTGAACGCCGCCTCGCACGACGGCGCCAGCGCGGGTCAGCTGACGTCTGATCGCTACGCCCTGATCCGCAACCTGGACGATACGCGTGACCTTGCGGCGGAAATGCAGAAGGCCGGTCAGGCCGAGGGTCTGGCCCTGTCCGCCGTCGCGACGCAGAGCGCTCTAGGCGGCGACGCGGCCTCGGCCCTGCGCGCCATGCGGTTCGCCATCGAGGGTTGCCTGAAGGACGGCGGGCTGGATCAGCCCGAATTGTCCTTCGCCGATTCCCTGCAACGCACGCTGAAGGACGCCGACCGTTTCCGCAGCATCGTGCGCGACCGCGAGTTCGCCCTCTACTACCAGCCCATCGTCGACCTGAAGACGCGGGCCGTGCACCATTTCGAAGCCCTGGCCCGCTTCGGCAAGGGATCAGGCCCCGCCGCCGCCATCCGCATGGCCGAGGAGTTGGCCCTGATCGAAGGCTTCGACCTGGCCGTGGCGGAGAAGGCGGTGCGCCGCCTGCGCGAGCCGGGCGGCGGCCTGCTGAAGATCGCCGTCAACGTCTCGGGTGCGTCCCTGGCGAACGACGCCTATGTCGCCGCCCTGTTGAAGATGACCGCCTCGGCGCCCGACGACCGACGTCGCCTGATGGTCGAGGTGACGGAGACCGCCGCCCTAGCCGACCTGGCCGCCGCCGACCGGCGCCTGGGCGCTCTGCGCAACGCCGGGATCAAGGTCTGCATCGACGATTTCGGCGCAGGTTCGGCCTCATTCGACTATCTGCGCGGCCTGTCGGTGGATGCGGTGAAGATCGACGGCGCCCTGGTGCGCGATATCGACATCGACGCCCGCACCCGCACCCTGGTCGCCCATCTGGTCGAGCTGTGCGGCTCGCTGGAGCTGGAGACCATCGCCGAGATGATCGAGACGGATCAGGTCGCCGACGCCCTGCACGATCTGGGCGTCACCCATGGCCAGGGCTGGCTGTTCGGCCGGGCAGAGGCCGAGCCGCGCACCACGCTGAACACCCCGGCGATCCGCGGCCGCCGTCAGGGCGTGGTCGAGGGCTGGAGTTGACCGTTCTTCAGCACGATCGTCCGTTTGACGCCCAGATTCTTCAGAAAATCAGCGTCGTGGCTGACCACGACCAAGGCGCCGTCATAGCCTGACAGGGCGGCCTCGACCGCCTCGACGGAATCGATATCCAGGTGGTTGGTGGGTTCGTCTAGCACCAGCAGCTGCGGCGGCTCCGCGCCCGTCATGATGCAGGCCAGCGCCGCGCGCAGACGCTCTCCGCCCGACAGTTCGCCCACACGTCGGTCCGCCTGCACATTGCGGAACAGAAAGCGCGCCAGAGCCGCCCGCGCGGCGTTCGGCGAGCCCTGCGGGTTCAACCTCAGCCAGGCGTCCACCAGGGTTTCGTCGGACTTCAGCATGGCCGCCTGTTGATCCAGCAGAGCCGCGCGGACCGGCCGCTCGACCGTCCCCGACGAAGGCTCTGACAAGCCGGCTATCAGTTTCAGCAGCGTCGTCTTGCCCGCCCCGTTGGGCCCGATCACAGCGACACGCTCAGGCCCGGTCAGACGCAGCGAAAGCGGCCCCAGCAAGCGGCGTCCGTCATTGGCCGTCGCGACCGCATCACTCAGGTTCAGCACCGTGCGCCCGCCAGGCAGGCCCGTCGACGGCATGGCCAGGGCCATCTGGCGTACGCGTTCGACACGCTCGCGCGCCTCGGCCAATTCCGCCTCGACCGCCTGACGCTTGCGCTCGGCCAGGCGCTGGCCGCGCGCGCCGCTCTCCTCGGCCCGCTGGGCCTGAGCGTCGAGCAGTATTTTCGGATCAGAGCTGTTGGCGCGCGCCGATTTGCCCGCGCGGTCGCGCCGAGCCTGACGCTCCTGCGCCGCCTGATTTTCGCGCTGCACGCGGCCGATGGCGCGCTCGGCCTGCTCCAGATCGCGTTCGGCGGCGGCCCGTTCGGCGTCGCGGCGCTCGACATACAGATCCCAACCGCCGCCATGCACCCGCGCGCCCAGACTGGACAGCTCCACGATGCGATCCACGCGGCGCAGAAGGGCGCGGTCGTGGCTTACCAACACCACCCCGCCCGGCCATCCGGCCACGATATCGGCGATCATGGCGCGGGCCTCGGCGTCCAGATGGTTGGTCGGTTCGTCCAGCACCAGCAGGTCCGGCGCGGCCAGCTTCAGGCCCGCCAGCCGCAGCCGCGTCTGTTCGCCGCCGCTCAAGTCCGCCGTGCGGCGATCCAGCGCCAGATCGGCCAGACCGACCTCGGTCAGAGCCGCCTGCATCCGCTCTTCCAGCGTCCAGTCCGCCTCGGCCATGTCATCCAGCGAGCCATCCCCCGCCAGCACGCGATGCAGGACGGCCAGAGGCTCGGCCACGCCCAGCGTATCCGCCACAGTCTCGTCATCAGCCGGAGTCTGGGCCTGCGCCAGCCAGCCGACCGTTCCAGCGCGCGCGACCGCGCCCTCGGCAGGCTCAGCCAGACCGGCGACAAGGCTCAGCAGCGTGGTCTTGCCCACGCCGTTGCGGCCCACGACGGCCGTGCGTTCTCGCCCGAAGGCGAGCGTCAGATTGTCGAAGAGGCCTCTACCGTCAGGCGTGCGGGCCGCGACGCTGTTGAGCGTCACGAGCGCGAATGCGGACCGGTTTGGGCTTGGGTTGAGCGAGGACATAGGCGAACACGAGCAGCGGCACGGAAAGGGCGAAACCAATTTCCAGGGTGCTGATCATGATCGTCGCGCCTCCTCACTGATGCGTTGGCTGAGTGAAAGATGGGGACGGACGTTTCGTAACGCAACCCCCAATTTGCGGCGCAGCTTTCGCAATGCAGCGACGGGACGCCTTGGACAATCGGCGTCATGGCCTTCCGCGACGCCGCTTCCTATCTTGCTGATATGAGCACGCCCGACCGCCCCGTCGCCTTCCGCATCGACCGTCCCGCGCCGGACCGGGCCCAAGAAGCCGCCGTCGCCCGCATCCGCGCCGAAACGGGCATCGACGAGACCATGATCGACGCCTTGGTCGAAGGCTTCTACGCCAAGGTGCGCGAGGATGATTTCATCGGCCCGATCTTCGCCGCCCGCATCGACGACTGGGGTCCGCATCTGGAGCAGATGAAGCTGTTCTGGTCGTCCGTCGCCCTGTCGACCGGCGTCTATCAGGGGCGGCCCATGCCCAAACACCTCCCCCTGCCGATCGACGCGCGTCATTTCGATCACTGGCTAGGCTTGTTCGAGGCGACCGCCCGCGAACTATGCCCGCCCGTCGCCGCCGAACATTTCATCGTCCGCGCCCGCCGCATCGCCGAAAGCCTTGAGCTGGGCGTCGCCAACGCCCACGGCGCCCTGGTCGGCCCCGGCGAACGCTATCGCCGTCCAGAAACGCCGTGGGCGCCTGAAGCAGACTAAAGTTCTCATATTGTTCTTGCTGTTTCCGGCGAATTGATCCCCATATAGCGTCGTCGCCCCGGACCGTTCCGGGGCCTTCCGCGTTCCCGGATTCCATGACCGAAAAGCACAACTTCATCCGCGTTCGCGGCGCCCGCGAGCACAACCTCAAGGGCGTCGATCTCGACATTCCGCGCGAGCAGCTGGTGGTCATGACCGGCCTGTCCGGGTCGGGCAAATCCTCGCTGGCGTTCGACACCATCTACGCCGAGGGTCAGCGCCGCTATGTCGAGAGCCTGTCGGCCTATGCGCGCCAGTTCCTGGAGCTGATGGGCAAGCCGGACGTGGACCTAATCGAGGGCCTGTCCCCGGCCATCTCCATCGAACAGAAGACCACGTCAAAGAACCCGCGCTCGACCGTCGGCACCGTCACCGAGATTCACGACTACATGCGCCTGTTGTGGGCGCGCGTGGGCGTGCCCTATTCGCCCGCCACCGGCCTGCCGATCGAAAGCCAGACCGTCAGCCAGATGGTCGACAAGCTGACCGCCCTGCCCGACGGCGAGCGCATCCTGCTGCTGGCGCCGGTCGTTCGCGGCCGCAAGGGCGAGTACAAGAAGGAAATGGCCGAGTGGCAGCGTCAGGGCTTCCAGCGGCTGAAGATCGACGGCGAATTCTACGCCATCGAGGACGCTCCTGCGCTCGACAAAAAGTTCAAGCACGACATCGATATTGTCGTCGATCGCATTGTAACCAAAGAAGGTCTTGAAGGCCGCTACGCCGACAGCATCCAGACCGCACTCGGTCTGGCTGAGGGCATAGCCACGGCGGAATGGGCTAGCGCGCCTGAAGGCGAAGAGCCGCGCCGGATCGTCTTTTCCGAGAAGTTCGCCTGCCCCGTCTCAGGCTTCACCATCAGCGAGATCGAGCCCCGGCTGTTCTCGTTCAACAACCCCTTCGGCGCCTGTCCGACCTGTGACGGCCTGGGGGTCAAGCTGGCCTTCGACGCCGACCTAGTGATCCCCGACCGCGACAAGACACTGCACAAGGGCGCGGTGGCGCCTTGGGCGCGCGGCCCGTCGCCCCTCTATACGCAGACGCTGCAGTCGTTGGCCCTGCACTACGGCTTCTCGATGGACAAGGCGTGGCGCGACCTGCCGGAGAAGGCGCAATCCGTCATCCTGCGCGGCTCGGGCGGCGAGAAGATCAAGTTCGTCTATGACGACAACGCCCGAAAATACGAAGTCTCCAAGCCGTTCGAGGGCGTGCTGCCGAACCTGGAGCGCCGCTGGCGCGAGACCGACAGCGCCTGGGTGCGCGAAGAGCTGGGCCGCTATCAGTCCGAAACCCCGTGCGAGGTCTGCGGCGGCAAGCGCCTGAAACCCGAGGCTCTGGCGGTCAAGGTCGGGGGCGAGGACATCGCCGACATCTCCAATCTGTCCATCTCCAAGGCCTTCCTGTGGTTCTCAACCCTGGAAGACGGCCTGACCGAGAAGCAGATCGAGATCGCCCGACGCATCCTGAAGGAGATCACCGACCGGCTACGTTTCCTGAACAACGTCGGGCTGGACTATCTGAACCTGTCGCGTTCGTCCGGCACCCTGTCGGGCGGCGAAAGCCAGCGCATCCGGCTGGCTTCGCAGATCGGCTCGGGCCTGACCGGCGTCCTCTATGTGCTGGACGAGCCGTCCATCGGCCTGCACCAGCGCGACAACACCCGTCTGCTGGACAGCCTGAAGGGGCTGCGTGACCTCGGCAACTCCGTCCTGGTGGTCGAGCATGACGAGGAGGCCATCCTGACGGCCGACTATGTCATCGACATGGGCCCCGCCGCCGGGGTCCATGGCGGCACGGTCTGCGCCGAGGGCACCCCCGCCGAGGTCATGGCCAACCCCAACTCCCTGACCGGCCAGTACCTGACCGGCGCGCGAGAGATCGAGCTGCCACCCGAAGGCCGCCGCCCCATCGACCGCAAGCGGATGCTGAAAGTCTCGGGCGCCACGGGCAACAACCTGAAGAACGTCACGGGCGAGATCCCGGTCGGCGTCTTCACCTGCATCACCGGCGTCTCTGGCGGCGGGAAGTCGACCTTCACCATCGAGACGCTCTACAAGGCCGCTGCACGGCGTCTGAACAATGCGTCTGACGCCCCCGCCCCTTTCGACCGGATCGAGGGGCTGGAGCATTTCGACAAGGTCATCGACATCGACCAGTCGCCCATCGGCCGCACCCCGCGCTCGAACCCCGCCACCTACACCGGCGCCTTCGGCCCGATCCGCGACTGGTATGCGGGCCTGCCCGAGGCCAAGGCGCGCGGCTACGGCCCCGGCCGCTTCAGCTTCAACGTCAAGGGCGGCCGCTGCGAGGCCTGCCAGGGCGACGGCGTCATCAAGATCGAGATGCACTTCCTGCCCGACGTCTACGTCACCTGCGACGTCTGCAAGGGCAAGCGCTACAACCGCGAAACGCTGGAAATCGTCTTCAAAGGCAAGAGCATATCCGACGTTCTGGACATGACGGTTGAAGAGGCGGCGCGCTTCTTCACCGCTGTGCCCTCGATCCGCGACAAGATGCTGACGCTGGAGCGCGTGGGTCTGGGCTACGTCAAGGTCGGCCAGCCGGCCACCACCCTGTCCGGCGGCGAGGCCCAGCGAGTCAAGCTGTCGAAGGAGCTGTCGAAGCGGGCGACCGGCAAGACGCTCTACATCCTGGACGAACCTACGACCGGCCTGCACTTCGAGGACACGCGCAAGCTGCTGGAGGTGCTGCAGGAACTGGTCGAGAACGGCAACACTATCGTCGTGATCGAGCACAACCTCGACGTCATCAAGGTGGCCGACCACCTGCTGGACTTCGGCCCCGAGGGCGGCGACGGCGGGGGCGAGATCGTCGCCGTCGGTACGCCGGAACAGGTAGCCGACAACCCCGCCAGCTGGACCGGCCGCTACCTCAAGGAAGTGCTGGACCGGCACGAGGAACGCCGCAAGGGCCGCATCGCCGCCCTGACCGCCGAACCCGCGCCCGCCAAGCGCGCCAAAGCCCGCAAGAGCGCCTGACCCAAAAAGAACGCCGCGCCCCTATCGGAGCGCGGCGTTTTCATTTCCGCCGACGCCGTCGGATCAGACACGCGGCACGCCCTTGATGCCCAGATAGGCGGCCGAGAACGGCGCATAGATGATGGCCGCCTGGGCCGCCGACAGCAGGGCGTTGACCACGCCCCACACCAGCAGGGCCGGCCAGAACTTCACGAGCAGCGTGGCGATATTGGTCGTCTCCGCCCCCGCCAGGCTCTCCAGACCGCCGAAGATCAGGTTTAACGGCGCAATGACGATGGAGCCCAAAAGCCCCACCAGCATGGACATGACACCCGCCAGCACCGCCATGCCGAGCAGCGGCCAGAAGCGGCCCTTGGTCATAGCCCAGCTTTCCTTAATGGCGATCTTCTGCTCCGCAAAGGTCATCGGCGCGACCAGGCTGAGGCGCACGGCCAGCCAGACGGCGACCGCCGCGCCCCCGAGCCCCGCCAGCACCGCCGGCAGGATCAGGAAGGGCGCGCCCATGCTGGCCGCCAGCCCCACGAAAATGCTGACCAACGCCGTTCCTCCCATCACGACACCGAACATCAACAGCGCCACAAGCAGCGTAGCCCCCAGGATACGCAACTCATCGCGGCCCAGGCGCAGATAGCCGAACCGCTTTTCCTCAGGCCGGATGACGGAACGCGCCACCGCCGCCGTCAGCACGGCGCTGAACAGAAGCGACAGCGGCAGAGCCAGCCCCATCATGGCGCCATAGGCCTGCCCCAGGCTGGTCAGGTCGCTCATCGACGGTTCGGCGCTCCGCTCAATCTGCTCGGCCAGGTTGATGATGTTGATCAGGCTGCCGCCCGCCACCGCGAAGAAGACCGCGAAGAAGACAATATAGGCCGCGGCCCAGGCCAGAAGGGCCATCGGCGCCCGACGGGCCAGACGGAAGCCCTCAAAGGCGGATTCGGTGGCGTTGAAACTCATGCTGGCTCCTCGATTCTCGCTCAGCTTAACGCAGCTGCGCCGGTTTCGTCCTGTTTCTGCGTCGCCAGAATCTGCCGGCAGGCCGACACGCCGGGCGCGATCCAGATGGCGACGATGATTCCGTAGTAGATCGCGATCATCACAAAGGCCGCAACGCCCACAGCCACGGCCACGCCGAGGTTGAAGTCAGGAACCCCGCCCTGTGCGCTCTCGACCCATGCCGCCAACTGGGGCCAGAAGGGAATGCTGACGCCCAGCGCGATCAATCCGGCTACGACCAGAAACAGCACATGGATTACGAGGGTGATGGCGATGGTCGCCGCGAACAGGCCCAGCAGAACGCCGACTCGTCCCTTCGTCATCTTCCACCCCGACACGAAGGCGAAGTCCTGCGAAGCGATGCTCAGCGGCATGATCATGGATGTCCGAAGAGCCGCCCAGACAATGCCCACGATCCCCGCCAGTCCCACCGCCACGCCCATGATCACGGCCGCCGTTTCAGACACCATCCAGAAGGCCGCCCCAAAGGCGAAAGCCAGCAGAACAACGACCAGCATCACGCCATAGCAGCCCGCCATGACGGCCAGGCCGGCCACGGCCACCCTCGCCTCATCCATGCCGACGCGAAGATCGAAGAAGCGACCCGGCGCGCGCTCGGGCCACAGCACGGCGCGGCCAATGGCGGCGATGATCAGCACATAGCCGATCAGTTGCACCACATTGATCAGCATGGACCAGGCCTGCATCCGCATCATGGCTGCGAGCGCCTGCGGGCTGGGGTCCGCATCCTCGGCGATCGCTTCGGGACCGATCGTCATGAACAGGTCGATCATGACAATGACGGACAACATGACGGGCAAGGCCAGGATGACGCCCCAGGCCAGTACATCGCCAGGGCGACGCCGGATCAGGCGAAAACCGTCCGACAGCGCCTCATCAATCTGGAATCCATGGGTCATGAACAGCCTCCGTCGCTGCTTATAAGGACCAACGCCGCCCTCCGACAGCCTTGACCGCACGCCGCTGCATGACAGGCGACGTCCACGAGGCTATTAGGCCGCCATGTCGAACGCGTCTTCCACTCCCCGCCCCATCCACGTCATCGGCGGAGGCCTCGCCGGATCCGAAGCGACCTGGCAGATCGCCCAGGCGGGCGTGCCCGTCATCCTGCACGAAATGCGCCGGGACGAGCCGGAGCAGGTGCGGACCGACGCCCACCACACCACGGGCCTGGCCGAGCTGGTCTGCTCCAACTCCTTCCGGTCGGACGACTGGGAGTTCAACGCCGTCGGCCTGTTGCATGCCGAGATGCGGGCGCTGGACAGCCTGATCATGGCGTCCGGCGACGCCAATCAGGTGCCTGCGGGCGGCGCCCTGGCGGTTGACCGCATCGGCTTTTCGGATGCTGTCACGGCCAAGCTGGAAGCCCATCCCCTCGTGACCATCGTGCGAGAAGAGATCGCGGGCATTCCGCCGGAAGACTGGGACAACGTCATCGTCGCCACCGGCCCGCTGACCTCGCCCGCCCTGGCCGACGCCATCCTGAAGGCCACGGGCGAAGAATCGCTCAGCTTCTTCGACGCCATCGCGCCGATCCTGCATGCCGACAGCATCGACTTCGACGTCGCCTGGCGCCAGTCGCGCTATGACAAGGAAGGCCCCGGCGGCGACAAGGCGGCCTACGTCAACTGCCCGATGGACAAGGCCCAGTACGAAGCCTTCATCGACGCCCTGCTGGACGGCCCCAAGGCCGACTTCAAGGAATGGGAAAACGTCCCCTATTTTGATGGCTGCCTGCCGATCGAGGTCATGGCCGAGCGCGGCCGCGAGACCCTGCGCCACGGCCCGATGAAGCCGGTCGGCCTGACCAATCAGCACAATCCGACGGTCAAGCCCTACGCCATCGTCCAGCTGCGACAGGACAATGCGCTGGGCACCCTGTTCAACATGGTCGGCTTCCAGACCAAGCTGAAGTACGGCGCCCAGACCGACGTCTTCCGCATGATCCCCGGTCTGGAGAACGCCCAGTTCGCGCGCCTGGGGGGGCTGCACCGCAACACCTTCCTGAACAGTCCCAAGCTGCTGGACAAGCAGATGCGGCTGAAGGCCATTCCGCGCCTGCGCTTCGCCGGCCAGGTGACCGGGGTCGAGGGCTATGTCGAGAGCGCGGCCATGGGCCTGCTGACCGGCCGTCTGGCCGCCGCCCAGGCGCTGGGCCGCGATCTGACGCCGCCGCCGCCGGAAACCGCCATGGGCGCCCTGGTCGAACATATCACCGGCGGGCATCTGGAAGGCTCCAAGTTCCAGCCGATGAACATCAACTACGGCCTGCTGCCGCCGCTGGAGGCGCCCAAGGTCGATGAGGACGGCAAGCGCATTCACCCCAAGGAGCGCGGCCGCGCCAAGAAGCGGCTGCAGAGCATCCGCGCGCTGGACGCTCTGAAAGCCTGGCGGGATGCGGCGGCTTAACGCAGCTTCGCGCCGCCGGGCCTGAAGGCCAAGGTCATCAGGGCCATGACGACGAGCCCCAGCCCCATCAGCATCCAGGCCTGGCTTAGGTCCGACAGGCGGTCGCGCAGCAGCCCGGCCGCCAGCGGCGACAGGCTGGCGATGATGTACCCTCCGCCCTGGACGAAGGCGAGAAGATCGCCCGATCGCACCGGGTCGTCGATCTGATCCATGGCCAGGATCAGGGTCAGCGGAAACACCGCCCCGATACCCAGCCCCAGCAGCAGCATGACCGGAACCGCCAGGCTGACCGGCGTCAGCACCAGTCCGGCCAGCCCAACCAGCGCCAGAGCCACCGCCATCAGCATCGGCCCGCGCCGGTCAGGAAAACGGGCGATGAACAGAGACACCAGCACGCCGGCCAACACCTCAGCGCCCGTCATGCCGCTGAGCAGAAAGCCCGCCGTCGCGCGCGTCTGCCCCATGTCGACGTAGTAGGGCGGCAACCAGGCCAGTACGAGCGTATAAGCCGAGGTGCCCAGCCCCAGGATCGGGACCAACGCCCAGGCCCTGGGCTGCTTCCAGAACGGAACCTCGGGGTGGGTTCCTTCGGCTATGGCCGCGCGGTTCGGCTCTTCAGCCGCCGGGACGCGCGAGGCGACGATCCAGACAACGGCCGCCAGAAAGGCCGGGACCGCCCACAACGCCAGGGCTCCAGCCCAGCCGACCGCCTCGGCCAGTCCCGCCGCCGTCGCCGCCGCCACGGCGGCGCCGCCCATGATGCCGGTCGTATAGACGCCCATGACCGTGCCGAAACGCGTCGGAAAAGCCCGTTTGACGACCACGGGCGCCAGGGCCTGAATCAGGGCCACCCCGATGCCGACCACCACGGCGCTGGCGATCAGACCAGCTGTCCCGTCAAAGACCGCACGCGCCAGGCAGGCCAAGCCGATCAGGACGGCGCCCAACAGGACGCCCTTGCGCTCGCCCAGCCGTCGCCGCAGCGGACGGATCGACAAGGCGCCGACGCCGATCATCGCCACCGGCAAGGTGGTCAGCAGGCTGGCCGTGGTCGAACCCATGCCGGTCGCCGCTTCGATCAGATCCAGCAGAGGCCCGACCGCCGCCATCGCCGGGCGCAGGTTCAGCGCCAGGGCGAAGATGGCCGCGATCAACACCAGACCCGCGCCGCGCGAAGGTTGCGGGGCGTTCGACTGATCCATCCGAGGTGACTCCGGCTGCGGAAGACGATAATGTCTCGCCATCAAGTATCTTGATGTCAAGACAATGACCGATCGCGCTTCCCGCGCCGCCGCCCAATGGGCGGTCGCGCGTCCCGACCTCGACCTGCTGGCCATGGAGACGCTTGGGCGTCTGCACGAGGCCTCCATTCTGGTGACGCGTGAGCGGCAGGCGCCGCTCTACGCTCGCCACGGGCTTCAGCATGGCGAATTCGATGTTCTGGCCACCCTGCGGCGCGCGCCCTCGCCGGATGGCCTGACGCCGACGGCGCTTTATGAGGCGACGATGATGTCGTCGGGCGGCATGACGGCGCGGCTGGACCGGCTGCAGAAGTCAGGCCTGATCGAGCGCATGCCCCACCCCAGCGACCGCCGCGCCTCCCTGGTCAGGCTGACAGCCAAGGGGTTCGACCTGATCGACACGCTGATGCCGCTGCACATGGCCGAAAGCCAGGCCATGCTGGCCGACCTGTCGCGAGATGAGCAAGCCGCGTTGAGCGCCCTGCTCGCCCGATTGATCGGCGCGCTGGAGCCTTAGGCTCGCTTCATCCGGCGGTTCCAGGGCATCACCGCCAGCAAGCGCGCCATGCCGCAGAAGCCGGTCGCGCCCGCCACGAACAGGCCCGCGCCGACGAAGGCGCTGATCCCCCAGAAACCAGGGTGGACCATAACGCCCAGCGCCCCGCCCAACAGGATCAGGCCGCCCGCCGCCATCTGCACCTGACGCATCAGCTCCAGCGGCTGCTTGCGGTCGGCGACGACCGGCAGGCCCGCCTTCTTCCATCCATCCAGACCGCCCGCCAGAACGTGCGCCGGGCCGTCGATGCGGGCAGCCAGCCGGTCGCAGTTCCCCGCCGTGCGGTTGCCGCTGCGGCACATGAAGATCACGTCGCCGCCGGGCTTGAGGCCCAGATCGGCGCTCTCAAAAGCCGACAGCGGCGCGGCGACGGCGCCGGCAATATGTTCGCGTGCGTGCTCGTCCGGCTCACGAACATCGATCAGAACGGCCTGACCGGCCTTCAGACGGGCGGCGACATCGGCGGGCGTCAGAGAGATCAGCGTATTCATCGTTTTTCCTTAGGAGAGAGGCGGCGCTCAACGCGCCTCGGGCGGGCAGAAAATCTCGGCCAACACCCCGATCACCTTCAGGGCGGCGGGATCGGCTATGCGGTAAAAGACGGCGGTGCCGCTCTTGCGCGTGCTGACCAGACCATCTTCGCGCAGACGCGCCAGATGCTGCGACAGCGCCGATTGCGACAGACCGACCTGTAGATCGGACACTTGCCGTTCGCCCTCGCCGATCTGGCACAGGATCATCAGGCGATGTTCGTTTGACAGGGCCTTCAGCAGGCGGGACGCATCGCCCGCGCTGGCTTGAAAGCGCTCCAGTCCCATACGTTCGAGATCAACCATGGCGCCAATATATGCCATGCTTCTAAATTAGCAATAACTAATATATTGAGATCTAGCGCAATGCGTCAGACACGCCCGCGCAAGACGGCCCAGAACAGGCGCAACCGCTTGAAGGCTTCGGGTTCATCCGCGCGCATCAACGTCGCGGCGGCCACGGCAGGGAAAGCCGCGACGGGCAACGCCCTGAGCATTTGGTTGGCCTCAGCACGCGCGGCTTGGGCCTCATCTGTTCGTCCGGTCTGGGCCAGGCCCCGTAGTCGTCCGGCGACGGTTGCCGACGCCTCATGCCCCTCGCCTGCCAGAATACGCACCGCCGCCTGCATGGGGCCGACATAGAAGGCGTCCAGATCATGTGGCTCGCCATGCACGCGGCCGATATGCGCCTCGATCAGAGCGTCGAACGGCGCCCGCTCCAGGCCATGACGCGTCACCGTCGCCGTCAGGGCCTCCAGCACCGGATGGCCTACGCGGGGCGTGTCGGTGAAGACGCCCTCCATCTGCTCGCCCCACCAGGCGTAGCGCATCTCGGCCAGCAGCGGCTGGGTCACGCGCGTCGGAATGGCCAACAGCTCCGCCTCGAAGGCGTAGAGGGCGATCAGATCGGCCCGCGCCTGTTCGTCTGCGACGAAGCGGCTGGCCAGCCAGCGGTCGAGGTCGGCGGCGCGCACCTGGGCATCAAGATCAACAGTCATGGCGACAGGCCCTTCGACCATTGACGCGCCCGCATCAAGCCCCAGAACGCACACGGCCCGCCTCCCTTGCGGAAGACGGGCCGTGGTTCAGTTTCCGGCGACGCCCTTACGGACGGCTGGCCATGCCCAGCTTGACCGGAGTCGTATCGGCCTTGCCGCCGCCGCTGCGATCCACGCCCCACAGCAGGATGATCGGCGCGCCCACATAGATGGACGAGAAGGTGCCGATCACGACGCCGAAGGCCAGGGTGATCGAGAAGCCGCGCAGGGCCTCGCCGCCGAAGACGGCCAGGACGATCAGCACGATCACGGTCGTCAGGCCGGTGATGATGGTTCGCGACAGGGTCTCGTTGATCGACAGGTCGATCACCTCACGCAGAGGCATGACCTTGTACTTGCGCAGGTTCTCCCGCAGGCGGTCGAACACGACGACGGTGTCGTTCATCGAATAGCCGATGACCGTCAGCAGGGCCGCGACCAGGTTCAGGCTGAACTCCATCCGCAAGGCGACGATCAGGCCGAAGGTCAACGCCACGTCGTGCAGCAGGCCTGCCACGGCGCCGATGCCGAACTGCCAGGGGAAGCGGAAGGCGATGTAGAGGAACATCAGCACCACGGCCACCAGCAGGGCCATCACCCCATTGCCCAGCAGTTCGCCCGAAACCTTGGAGCCCACGACGCTGACGCCCGAATAGGCGACGTCGCCGACCGCTTCGCTGATCGCGCCCTCGACCTTCTGAACGACGGCCGTCTGGTCTTCGTTATCGGGCACCTGGAAGCGGACGATGGCGGTCGAACCGTCGTCCAGGTTGTTGTCGCGTCGCGCAATGCCCTGCACCTGGACATCGCCCAGATCCAGACCACTGACGGCGCCGCGAAGCTTGTCCAGCTCCAGCGTCTGACCTGCGGGCTTGGCGACTTCCATCGAGGCGCCGCCCCGGAAGTCGATGCCCAGGTTCAGGCCAGGATAGAAGCAGCCGATGATCGCCGCCACCGTCAGGATCGCCGACAGAACGGCGAAGCCCTTGGCGTATTTTACGAACTGGAAGTTCGTCTTGTGCGGCAGCAGTTTGATAAGAGGCCAACCCTTCATCGACATCACTCCGCGATCGGCAGTTTCTTCGGCTTGGCGATCTTGAGCCAATAGCCGAGCAGGACTTGGGCCGTCAGCACCGAAGAGAAGACGGAGGTGAAGACGCCGATGGTCAGGGTCCAGGCGAAGCCGCGCACGGGACCGGCACCGAACATGAACATGATCAACGCGGCCACCAGGGTGGTCAGGTTGGCGTCGATGATGGTGCCCATGGCGCGGTTGAAGCCCGCGTCCATCGACGCCACCACGGAACGTCCCTGACGCGCCTCGTCGCGCATCCGCTCATAGATCAGCACGTTGGCGTCAACGGCCACGGCGAAGGTCAGGATCAGACCGGCGATCCCCGGCAGCGTCAGCGTGGCCTGGGTCAGCGACATGGCCGCGACGATCAGGATGCCGTTCAGGATCAGGCCGATCACGGAAATGCCGCCGAACAGGAAGCCGTAGGCCAGGATCATGAAGATCACGATGACCGCGAAGCCCAGGGCGGTCGACAACGCGCCCGCAGCCACGGCGTCGGCGCCCAGCTCGGCGGTGACGACACGACGTTCCTCGACCTTCAGCGGCGCCGGAAGGGCGCCCCCGTTCAGCAGATTCACCAGCTCAGACGCCGAAGCGATGGTGAAGTTGCCAGTGATCTGACCTCGCCCGCCGGTGATCGGCGACTGGATGGTCGGGGCCGAAATGACCTTGCCGTCCAGGATGATGGCGAAGGGCTTGCCGAGGTTCTGGGCCGTCGCCTCGCCGAAACGACGCGAGCCCTGGCTGTCGAACTGGAAGTCGATGGCCGGGCGGTTGTTCTGATCGGCGCCGACGCCGGCGCGGGTCAGGTTCTCGCCCGAGACCAGGATGCGGCGCTTGACCAGATAGGGAGTGCCAAGATCGTCGACCAACAATTCTGCGTCGGGCGGCACGCGGCCGGCCAGGGCGTCGTTCAGCCCCGTCGGCGAGGTGTCGACCATCTGGAAGGTCAGTTGAGCCGTACGACCCACCAGACGCTCCAGCTCCGCCGGATCGCTCTGGCCCGGCGCCTGGATGACGATGCGGTCCGCACCCTGGCGGGTGATGGCAATTTCCTTGGTCCCCGAGCTGTCCAGACGACGGCGCACGACTTCAATCGATTGATCGACGGCGGTCGCGCCCATGCTGGCCAGAGCCGCGTCGGTGAAGGCGTAGCGGATACGGCCGCCGCCCAGCTTGGTCGCCACGCGGTCCGGCTGACCGGTCGGGCCGACGCCCTGCTGGGCCATGGTGCGCAGGGTGTTGAAGGCCGTGTCATAGGCCGCGCCCTCGGCGACGGTCACGACGACGCCGCCTGCTTCGCGCTGCATGCCCATGATGTTGACCTGGTCTTCCCGCAGGGAAACCCGAACGTCTTCCATCAGGTTGGAGATGCGCTTGGTGCGCATCTCGGGCACATCGACCTCGAGCAGGAGGTAGGAGCCCCCCTGAAGGTCCAGGCCCAAGTTCAAGCCATTGCTGGGCAGCCAGCTCGGCAGAGCTTCGCGCTGCGCCGGCGACAGCACGCTCGGATAGGCCAGGAACAACCCGAGGACGAGCGACAGCGCGACCAGGGTGATTTTCCAGCGTGAAAGCTGAATCATGTCTCGGTTCTCTTCAGGGCCGGCGCGCGCCGCGCCGAGGCGAGGCTATCAGCCCTTGTCGTTGGCGGCGATGGCGGTGCGGTTGCGCACCTCGGCGATCATCGCCTTGACCACGCGGACGTTCACGCCCTGCGAGATCTCGACCATGGCCTCGGCGTCCTCGACGCGGGTGACCTTGCCGACCATGCCGTTCGACAAGACGACTTCGTCGCCGCGCTTGACGCTGGCGATCAGAGCCTGATGCGCCTTCATCCGCTTTTGCTGCGGGCGGATCATCAGGAAGTAGAACAGGATGAAGATCGCGACGATCGGCGCGATCTGGATGACAAGGGCCATCAGGCCGCCGTCTTGGGTTGCAGTCATTGGAAACTCCCCGACGCGGGCCGCGCCTTCATCGGGGGCCCTTCGAAAAACAAGGCGCGGAACCTAGGGCGCGCCGGGCCGATTTGCAACGCGACGCAATGACAAGAGCATCCGGGCGTCGCCGCCCGGACACGTCTTTTCACACAATCAGCGCGGAAGAACCGTCAGCGGATCCAGAGCGACCGGATCATCGCCGCGCATCTGACGCACTTCATAATGGATCGACGGACGCCCCATCGCCCGCCGTCAGACCCACCGTGCCGATGGCTTGACCGGCCCGAACCTGAGCCCCGTCGCGCACCGTGGCCGAGCCCAGATGCCCGTAAACCGTGCGCCATCCGTCGCGGTGGACGATCAGGACCGTCAGCCCCTGCCCCACGATATCGTCGCCGACGTAGGCCACCGTGCCGTCGGCCGAGGCCTTGACCTCGGTTCCGGCCGAAGCGCCGATGTTGATGCCGTTGTTACGCTCGCCCATGCCCACCGGGCCGAAACGGCGTAGAATATCCCCCCGCACCGGCCATTGCAGGGCCAGCGGTTGACCGACCGCCGTCGACGGCGGGCGCGACGGCGCAGCCGCGGCAGGCGGCGTGGCGGGCGTGCGCGACGGCGGCGGCAGGGGCGCATTGCCGCTGGGCGGCGGCGGCGGCGGCGGCGCGACGCCGTTGTTCGGCGTCCTCACCCCGACGGGCGACGGCCCCGTGGCGTAAGGATCGGCGCCCGCGTCCACCGCGCTGTCCGGCAGGATGATCCGTTGTCCCGCAGAGATCGCGCCGCGCGGCCCCAGGCCGTTCAGGTCGATCAAGATCTGCACAGGCGTACGGAAACGACGCCCCACGCCCGAGATGGTGTCGCCCGTTTGAATCACATAGGTCGCGCCCGGCATAGCCGGATTACCCGCAGCGGGCGGCGGCGTCACCGTGATCGGCGTTCCGGTCGAGGGATAGGCAGGACCGCCCGCAGGGGGCAGGCCGCCGCCTTCGATATTGCCGGCCGGCGCGCGCGGTCCTTCCTGGATCGGCGGTTGAGCTGGCTGCTGCGGCTGCGTCGCCGGCCCTTGGTAATAGGGATTGTTCGGATAGGCGCCGGGCTGCTGGCCCTGGGGTTGCCCCGACTGTTGCGGATAACCCCCCGCCCCCATCGGCCGGGTCGAGTAGCGCGGCTCGTTCGGATAGGTCGAACACGCCGTCACCGCCAGCGCCCCGCCGACGACCGCCGCCGCCCTGATCCAGCCTGTGAAGCCGCTCATGCGTCTCTCCGTATTAACCTTGTTCAGCATTCAGAAGCCGGTTTGCCCCGACCCGTGGCCGAATCCAACCCGGCAACCCGCGCGAAAGTGGGGCGGAAAAGGTTAATGGAGCGGTGAGATTTCGCCCCTCACCCTTCTTTCGCCGTCCCTTCGACCAGGGGAACGAAGCGGACCTCGCACAGGCTTTCCCGCTGGAAACTGCCGTCGGGCTGGCCGGTGTAGCGGTTCAGCATCTGCACCGAGGTGCGTCCCACCGGCGCGACCAGGACGCCGCCCGGCTTCAGTTGCTTCAGCAGTTCCGTCGGCTCATGCGGCGAGGCCGCCGTGACCATGATCCGGTCGAACGGCGCCTGCTCCGGCCAACCCTGTCCGCCGTCGCCGTGGCGAGTGAAGACATTATCGATCCCAAGGATTTTCCAATCGGTTCTCAGCCTCATTTAAGAGGCTCTTGTAACGCTCGACCGAATAGACGAAGCGCGCCATGCGGCTGAGAACCGCGCACTGATAGCCGCTGCCGGTGCCGATCTCTAGCACGCGATGGCGCGGCTGAACGTCCAGCGCCTGGGTCATCAGGCCGACGATGAAGGGCTGGCTGATCGTCTGGGCGCAGTCGATCGGCAGGGCCTGATCCTCCCACGCCTGATCGAGGAATTTCTCATGGACGAAGACGGCGCGGTCGATGGACTCCATCGCCTTCAGAACCCGCGCGTCCGTCACCCCCTGACGCCGCAGCGACAGGATCAATCGGCCCGCGCGGTCGTCCTTGAGACTCATTTTTCCTGCGGCCCCTTGGGCGGGGCGCCGCCCAGCACCTTCTTCAGATCGTTGACCGACGGCATGTGCGTCAGATCGATGTGCAGCGGCGTGACCGAGATGCGGCCCTCGTCCATCGCGCGCAGGTCGGTGCCGTCGGCGTGCTCCTGCGGCGCGCCGCGGAAGGCCATCCAGTAGTAGTCGCGGCCGCGCAGGTCCGTGCGGCGGATGGCGTGCATCTCGCCGATGTCGCGGAAGCCCTGTCGCGTCACCTCGACCGTCTTGACCAGTTCCGGCGGCAGGCGCGGGAAGTTGACGTTCATGACCACGCCCTCCCCCCATTTCTGCTCCAGCAGGCGTGCGACGATGCCGGGACCGAAGGCCTCGGCCGTTTCCCAATGAGCGATCGCTTCGTCGTGGAACCGCTCCAGCGACTGCGACAAGGCGATGGAGCGGATGCCGAAGGCCATGCCCTGAAGAGCGCCCCGCCACCGTGCCGGAATAGCTGACGTCCTCGCCCACGTTGTGGCCGCGATTGACGCCCGACAGCACCAGATCAGGCTTCTCGGGCATGATGTCGTTGACGGCCAGGATGACGCAGTCGGTCGGGGTGCCGGTCACAGCGAACCGCTTGTCGCCCAGTTGATTGACGCGCAGCGGCTCGGTCAGGGTGATGCCCCGCCCCTTGGCCGACTGCTCGGTCTGCGGCGCGACGACCCAGACGTCGTCCGACAGGGCGCGGGCGATCTTTTCCAGACAGGCCAGGCCCTCGGCCTCGATGCCGTCGTCGTTGGTGAGGAGGATACGCATCAGGCTTCCTTCCCCCCTTGCGGGAGAAGGTGGCTGGCGAAGCCAGACGGATGAGGGGTCGAACCCCGGCCGGTAATCATGTCGTCTGAACTCGCCACTAGCATCTTCTGTCTGAGCAACCCCTCATCCGAGCCGCTGCGCGGCCCACCTTCTCCCACAAGGGGAGAAGGATCAGCCCACCTGTTTCAATCCGCCCATATAGGGCTGCAGGGCGGCCGGAACCGCGATGGTCCCGTCCTCCTGCTGATAGTTTTCCATCACCGCGACCAGGGTGCGGCCGACCGCCAGACCCGAACCGTTCAGAGTGTGCAGGAACTCGGTCTTCTTCTCGCCCGCGCGCTTGAACCGGGCGTCCATGCGCCGGGCCTGGAAGTCGCCGCAGTTCGAGCAGGAGCTGATCTCGCGATAGGTGTTCTGCGACGGCAGCCAGACCTCGAGGTCATAGGTCTTCTGCGCCGCAAAGCCCATGTCGCCCTTGCACAGCAACACCTTGCGATAGGGCAGCTCCAGCGCTTGAAGAACCGCCTCGGCGCAGCCGGTCATGCGTTCATGCTCGGCCTCGGAATCCTCCGGGCGGCAGATGGAGACCATCTCGACCTTGGAGAACTGATGCTGGCGGATCAGGCCGCGCGTATCGCGCCCCGCCGAACCGGCCTCGGCTCGGAAACAGGGCGTCAGGGCGGTCAAGCGCATGGGCTCCGCCACCTCGTCCTCGGACAGGATCTGCTCGCGCACGAGGTTGGTCAGGGAGACTTCGGCGGTGGGGATGAGCAGATGCTCGCCCGCGCGGAATAGGTCTTCCTCAAACTTCGGCAACTGGCCGGTGCCGAACATGGCGTCGTCCTTGACCATGTAGGGCGGCGCGACTTCCTGATACCCGTGCTTGTCCGTCTGCAGGTCCAGCATGAACTGACCGATGGCGCGTTCCAGACGCGCCAGATGGCCCTTCAGCACGGCGAAGCGCGAACCGGACATCTTGGCGGCAGCCTCGAAGTCCAGCAGGCCCAGCGCCTCGCCCAGATCGGCGTGGCCCTTGGCCGGCCCCGTCGTGCGCGGCACGCCCCACTTCACGACTTCGACGTTGTCGTTTTCATCCTCGCCGTCCGGCACATTGGCAGCGGCTAGGTTCTTCAATCCGGCCAGCAGGTCGCGCAGTTCAGCGCCTTTAGCGGTCTCGGCGTCGCCCGCATCGGCGATTTCGCCCTTGAGGGCCTCGACCTCGGCCTTCAGGCGGTCGGCCTCGGCCATGTCCTTCTTGCCCATGGCGGCGCCGATAGCCTTGGAGGCGGCGTTGCGCTTGGCCAGGGCGTCCTGACCGCGCGTCTGGGCGGCGCGCAGGTCGACATCCAGCGCCAGAATGCGCGCGACCACATCGGCGGCGTCATCCACGCCGCGCGACGACCAGCCTGCGACGAAGGCTTCGGGATTGTCGCGAATGGCTCGGATATCGTGCATGGCGTCGCTCTTTCGGCGCTCAAGGAAGGGAGAGCCGAAGGCTGTAGCGCCCCGCGCGGAGTCGGGCAAACCCCGCGCCCGATTTCTTAACCCTGACGCGTCGCCTTGACCTTGATCTCGACGCCGATGGCCTTGGACACCCAGTCGCCGCCCGCGTCGGACATCATGCCCATGTTCAGCGCCGTGCGGTCCAGCTCCAGCTTGCCCTCGACCGTCGCCCGTCCCGTTCGCCTCGTCGAAGGTGAAGGGCAGGACGACCGGGACCGTCGTCGCCTTGATCCGCAGGGTTCCCGTCGCCTCATAACGGTTCCCGCCCAGCGCCTTGAACGCCGTCGCCTCGAAGCGGGCGGTCGGATAGGTCGCCGTGTCGAACCATTCGGCGCCCGGCAGGCTGCCTTCCTGGGTGGCGTCGCCGGTCTTGGCCGTGCCGGTCTGGACCGTCACCACGGCTTTCGATCCCGCCAGATCAGCCGGGTCGAACCAGACTTGCGCGTCCCACTGCTCGAACCGGCCGGTGAAGGCCTTGCCGTGTGGGTTCCGGTGAACTGGATGGTCGAGGCGGCCTTGTCCACTGTCCAGGCGGCGGCCGCGCCCGGCGTCACGGCCGCGTCAGCCGCAGGGGCGGCGGCAGGAGCCGAGGCGACCGCCTGCCCTTCCGTCTTGGGCGCAGGCTTGGCGGCAAGGCCGAAGGCGGCGCCGATCACGACCACGAAGGCCACGCCCGCCAGCCGCTCGGCCCAGCGCACGGCCGGCGTCGGTTCGGGCGCTACGCCATGGGCGTCATCGCCATGCGACAGGACCGGGATCATGTGCGACAGCACGCCGTCGCGATCCAGGAACTGGTGTTTCAGCGCCGCGGCGACGTGCAGGACGACCAGGACGATCACGCCCCAGGCCAGCTTGCTGTGCGCGCCCATGGCCATCCACGCCGTCGTGCGGCGAACGGCTTCGGAAGCGTGTTCGATGAAGGGCAGATGCGGAATGGTGAACAGGCCGAACCAGCTGGTCGCCACGGCCAGCGGCGTGTCCGTGACCACGGCCCATCCGGTCGAGACATAGGCCCACCCTGTCAGCGGCAGGGCCAGCATCAGGGCGTAGAAGGCGGCATGCGTCACCCGCGCGGCGAACTGCTCCCACCCCTTCATGGCGCCGGGCAGAGCCGGAACCGGGTGCGTCAGCCGCCACACGATCCGCAGCACCGTCAGCGCCAGGATCAGGAAGCCGATCGACTTGTGAAGCTGGAAGACGCGATAGGCCAGCGCCTGGCTGTCCGGCTCGACAATGGCGTCGCTCATCCACCAGCCCATCGGGATCATCGACAGAATGGCGATGGCGATCAGCCAGTGCAGGGCGATGGCGACGGCGCTGTAGCGGCTGGGGCGGCGGCGGGTCATGAGAGCTCTCGCGTCAGTCTGAACATAAAGAGGGCGGGACCGAACGGCCCCGCCCCTTCGTCGTGTCGCAGCCTATCAGACGGCGGGAGCCGCCGGGGCGACTTCTTTGATGAACTCGGCGTCGAAGCGGATCGTCACTTCATCCCCGACCGGGCCCAGCGCCATGCCGAAGTCGGTGCGCTTGAACTTGCCCTCAGCCGAGAAGCCGATGGCCGGCGCCGGCACGAACGGGTGCTTCTCCAGGTCGCCGTTGAACGTGGCGTCCAGGGTCACCGGCTTGGTCACGCCCAGGAAGGTCAGATCGCCCGTCACCTTGGCCGTGCGCGCGCCGGTCAGCTCGACCTTGGTCGACTTGAAGGTGATCTGCGGGAAGGCGGTCGCGTTCAGGAAGTTCTTGTTCTTGGCGATGTCCTCGCTCCAGCTCTTGAAGCCGGTGGCGGCGTGGGTGCCGACGTAGTCGCCCTGATAGTTGGCGTCGACCGAAGCCGGATCGATGGTCGCCTCGACCGTGCTGTTGGCCAGGTTGGCGGTGTCCAGCGTGATCTTGGCGTCGAACTTGTTGAAGCGCGCCGTGTAGTTCGAGATCGAGTTGTGCGGCAGCGACCACTGCAGCGAGGCGTGGGTCGGATCCATCACATAGACGCCCGAGGTGGCCTTGAGCGCGACCGGAGCGGTCGAGGCGGCGTCGGTCGTCGGGGCGCCGGCGGTGTCAGCGGGCTGGCTGCAGGCGGCCAACAGGGCGGCGGTCGAAACGGCGATCAGGGCGGCTTTGATCTTCATGGGAGAGGAAACCTCAATCAGGCGGTTGAAACGAAAACTGGACAGACAGTCCGGAAACAGGTCGAGTGTCCGTCCGGCCGCGCCGTCGGACTGCAACAGTATAAGTTGCCATTCACACGCTTCAAGCCCCCCGATCACGAAAAACCGCCTTCGACCTCACGAAAAAAGGATTGAGGTGCGTCTGCGGGCGACGGCGCCTATCCTCGCGACTCACATGACCATCCGTCGCCTTCCCCCCGAAACCGTCAACCGCATCGCCGCCGGCGAGGTGGTCGAACGCCCGGCCAGCGCCATCAAGGAACTGGTCGAGAACGCCATCGACGCCGACGCCCGCAGCATCGAGATTCAGGCGGACGGCGGCGGTCTGACCCGCATCCTGATCGCCGACGACGGCAAGGGCATCCCGCGCGACGAATTGCCCGTCGCCATCGAGCGCCACGCCACGTCGAAGCTGGAGCCGGACGATGCGGGCGACGTGGACCTGCTGCGCATCTTCACCCTGGGCTTCCGAGGCGAGGCCCTGCCTTCCATCGGCTCGGTCGCTCGCCTGAACATCACGACCCGTGCGCGCGCCGAAACCGGCCAGCCTCAGAACGACGCCTGGGCCATCTCCGTCGAGGGCGGCGCCCAGCGGCCCCTGTCGCCCGCCGCCTTCCCCGGCCCGCACGGGGCGCGGGTCGAGGTGCGCGACCTGTTCTACGCCACCCCTGCTCGGCTGAAGTTCATGAAGTCCGAGCGGGCCGAGGCCATGGCCATCTCCGAGGAGATCAAGCGACAAGCCATGGCGCACGAGGCGGTGGCCTTCACCCTCAGCCTGGATGGCAAGACGACCCTGCGCCTGCCCGCCGAACATCTTGGCGACGAGGGGCGGCTGAAACGTCTCGGCGCCCTGCTAGGCCGCGACTTCGAGGCCAACGCCCTGCTGATCGATCAGGAGCGGGACGGCGTGCGCCTGTCCGGCTATGCGGGGCCTGCCGACCTATTCGCGCGGCAATGCGGCGCACCAGTTCCTATTCGTCAACGGCCGTCCGGTGCGCGACCGCCTGTTGCAGGGCGCCCTGCGCGGGGCCTACGCCGACTTCCTGGCGCGCGACCGGCACCCGGCGGCGGCCCTCTTCATCGACATCGACCCGCTCTATGTCGACGTGAACGTCCACCCGGCCAAGGCGGAGGTCCGTTTCCGCGATCCGGCGCTGGTGCGCGGCCTGATCGTCGGCGCCCTGCGCCACGCCCTGCACGCGGCGGGACACCGCGCCTCGACCACGGTCGCAGCCGACGCACTGTCCGGATTCCGGCCGCATACGGGCGAGGCGCTCTACAACCCGGTCGCGCCGCAGACGTTCAGCAACGCCGCGCCGGGCTGGAGCGGCTGGCAGGGCTGGTCGCAACCGGCCGCCGCCGCCCAGAACCTGCCGGGTCTCAACGAACGCTCCGCCCGCGTCGAACACACATGGAGCGGGGAAGCAGCCGCCCCAAGTTTCCGCACCCTGAGCGAGATCCAGGCCGAACACGCGGGCCAGATCGCGCCCGGCGCTTCGGCTCCAGTCGATCTGATCGACTACCCGCTGGGCGCCGCGCGGGCGCAGTTGCACGCTAACTACATCGTGGCCCAGACCCCGCGACGGCTTGGTGATCGTCGATCAGCACGCCGCCCACGAACGGCTGGTCTATGAGCGGATGAAGGCCCAGATGGCCGACGGCGCCGTCACCCGTCAGGCCCTGCTGACGCCCGAAGTCGTCGAACTGGATCCCGCCGAGGCCGAGCGAGTCGCCGCCAAGGCCGAGGAACTGGCCGAGATGGGTCTGATCGTCGAAGCGTTCGGCGCGGGCGCCGTGCTGGTGCGCGAGACCCCAGCCCTGCTGGGCGACACCGACGTTCAGGGCCTGATCCGCGACATCGCCGACGACCTGTCCGAACACGGCGCCGCCCTGTCGCTGAAGGAGCGCCTGGCCGAGGTCTGCGGCACCATGGCCTGCCACGGCTCGGTGCGCTCGGGCCGCGTCCTGTCGGCGCCAGAGATGAACGCCCTGCTGCGCCAGATGGAGGCCACGCCCCACTCCGGCCAGTGCAATCACGGCCGCCCGACCTATGTGGAGCTGAAGCTGCACGACCTGGAAAAGCTGTTCGGACGGCGATGATCTTTTCGTCACCCTACCGCTTCGCGACTTGAGGGGATGGCTCCTTCCGTCCTCTTCGTCTGCCTGGGCAACATCTGTCGCTCGCCGCTGGCCGAAGCGGCCTTTCGCGAAGAAGCGCGTCGCATACATCTGGACGCCATCACTGATTCCGCAGGCACGGGCGGCTGGCACGTCGACTCTCCGCCCGACCCGCGCGCCCAGGCGGTCGCGTTGAAAAACGGCGTCGACATCTCGGCCCTGCGCGGCCGTCAGGTGCAGCCCGCCGACTACCGCCGCTTCACCCATCTGGTGGCGATGGATCACGACAATCTGGCCAACCTGCGCCGCCTCGCCCCGCCTGACGCCACGGCCGAACTGTCCCTGCTGCTGGATCACGTCGAGGGCCGCGCCGGTCAGGCCGTGGCCGATCCCTATTTCGGCGAAGACGACGGTTTCGACGTCACCTGGGCCGACGTCACGGCTGGCGCCCGCGCCCTGGCCGCCGAGCTTCAGCGCCGCAGAGGTTGAAGCGCCTAGCCGCCGACCACGCCTCGCGCTATAAGCCGCGCCTTCCCCCAATGGGATGGAACCATGTTTGAGATTGTAGCCACGGCATAGGCCCGGACGCTGATCGTCCCGAGGCCTCCTGAGCCCGCCCCGCGCCCCGTTGCGCCGGGCGCGTGTCTTCTCATGCCTTGGAAATCTCAATCCCATGAATCTGTCACGTGCGGAGCAACGCACGCTCCACGCCCTCGCCCAGGGCGGTCGCATCCTGCTGGAACGCGACGAACAGGGCCGTATCCTGGCCGCCCGCTGCTTCACCCGCGAAGGCTGGGTGCTGGACGGCTGCAACCTGGATCAATGGCGCAGCCTGAAGCGCAAGGGCGTCATCAAGTCCCGAAACGGCGGCCCCTACGTCGTCAACCGCGACGGCCTCAGCCGCCTGCGCAGCCGGGCCGACAACCGGACCTCAGGCCGAAGTTTCTGACGCCCTGAGGAACAGGACGCGCGCGGCGCCGTAGTCGCGCGCGTCCAACCGCTCATAGCCGGGGGTGTCGATCTCGGGCTCGTCCGAGCCGCGCTCGAAGACCACGATAGCGCCGGCGCCAGCCAACCGCCCTCCAGCAGCCGCGCCAGCGTCTGCTCTCCTAAGCCTTTGGCGTAGGGCGGATCCAGAAACGCCAGGGTGAAGGCCTCGCCCGCCGAACCGGGGCGCGGCCCCAGATCGGTCGCGCTGCGCCGATGCACCCGACAACGGCCGAACAGGCCATAGGCGTCCATGTTCTCGCGGATGGCGCCGCGCGCGCCGTCGTCCGTGTCCACGAACAGGCAGAAAGCCGCTCCGCGCGACAGCGCCTCAAACCCCAGCGCGCCCGAACCGGCGTAGAGGTCGATCACCCGCGCCTCATGCAGACCTTCAGCCCACGGCGCATGCTCCAGCACGTTGAAGATCGCCTGACGCGCCCGATCCGACGTCGGCCGCGTGTTCTGTCCCTCGGGCGTGACGATGGCCCGACCGCGATATTGTCCAGCGACGATTCTCATGGCCCCGCCTCTGGACCGGCCACGCGCGCAATGCAACGTTCAGCCCATGTCTCGCGTTGAATTCCCGGCTTTATTCAGTTTGAATTTCGCGTCGCCATCGAACAGGCGCGCAACAGTCCCCTGATCGCCGAGGTTCAACCCGCTGCGCCCTGGAAGCGCCTGATCGCCTTCATCGCACTGTCCGCACTTCTCATGGCCACGGCCATGGTGGCCGCCATCCTGCTGACTCTTCCTTTTGAGTCAGCGGGCCTGCTTCCCTCCGATCTTTTCGCCGTCGCACCTGAAGGCCCGAACCGTCTGTGGGACGAAAACGTCTCGGTTCTAGCGCTAGGCTTGATGCTGGGCTTCATGGGCGGAGCCATCCTGCTCGCCGCGAAGATTGTTTATCGAGCACCGGTCGCCGCCTTCCTCTGGCCCGGCCGCCGTCTCTCCTGGCGACAACTGGGAATTGGTTTCGCCGTCATGAGCGTCGTCGGCGGCGTCAGCGTCCTAGTCTACAACCTGATCGATCCGATCGGCCCTCCGCCGATCTTCAATCCCGCCTATTCGATCGAAAGCCGCCTGACCTACATCCTTGCGGCGAGCGTCGGCCTGTTGATCGCGGCGGCGGCTGAAGAAGTCGCCTTTCGAGGCGTTCTTCTCAGGGTCACTGGAGGGCTTACCCGCAGCCTGATCCTGTTGTGCCTGATCAATGCGTTGATCTTCTCCGCCGTCCACCTGGATCCCGATCCAGTGGCGTTCATCGCCCGCGCTCTGTCGGGCCTGGTCTGGACCTGGGCCGCGCTGAGACTAGGCGGCATTGAATTCGCCATCGGCACCCACTGGGCCAACAACCTCGCCATAGCCTTGTTGGGCGAACCGCTGTCGGGCGCCGGACTGTCCGCCGAAGCGATCCCTGTGTCCGCCTTGGCGCTGGAGTTCGTCAGCCTCGTCATCGTCCTTGCGGCCGCAGAACGCCTAGCCCGCAACCGCCAGGCTCAGTCCCCGGCGTAGAGAGCCTCGACCTCGGCGCCGGTCATACGGGTGTGGTCGCCGGCGAAGGCGTAGTTGGCGGGCTTGGCGTCGATATAGATCTCGCTGTCGAAGGCGAAGGCCGACGGGTCGTCGAACGCCTGGACCGAGACCATGGCCATGCCGCCCGCCTTCAATCGCCAGAACAGGTTGGAGCCGCAAGCGGAACAGAACTGCCGCTCCGCCCAATCGGACGAATCATAGGTCGTCAGCGGTCCCTCGACTTCAACGGTGTCGCCGCAGTCGACGCTGAGCGACACCCCGCCCGAGGTCCGGCGGCACCATTCGCAATGACAGGCGTGCATTCCGCCCTTGGGCGTGGCGCTGAAGCGCACCGCCCCGCACAGACAGCGGCCGTTCAACTGGGTTTCAACGTCCGCCATGCCTTTCGTCTCTGCTCAATAATCAGCCGCGTCCGCGCGGGCCGCCACGACCGCCTGCACCGCCCGAAGGCTTGCCGCCGAAAGGTTTGCCTCCGAACGGTTTGCCGCCGCCGCGAGGACCGCCTGGTCGGTCGCCCGAACGAGAGTCCGAACGCGCATCAGGACGCCCACCGGCTCCACCGGGACGGCCGAACGGCTTGCCGCCGGGGCTTTCCGCCGGGACGGCCGCCCTTGGGCGGACCGCGACGGTCGTCGATGAACTGGTCGGCGCGCGGTTCGCGCGGCGTGAACGGACGGCGCGGACGATCGCCGCCTTCCGTCCCTTCGTCATCGCCTGGACGGGCGCGCGGCTTGAAGGTCTTCTTGTGTTCGAACTTCGGCTTGGCCTTGGCCAGCCTTCCTTGCGAGCGGGCTTGCCAAACTCGGCGCCGTCTTCAGCCGCCGTCTCGGCGGCGCGAACGCGGCTGGGCTTGCGCGACGGATCCGACATGGCCGAGCCGGATTTGCCGCGCACGATCGGCGTACCGGTGCGACGCCCCGGAATCGGCGCCGGAGTCGCAACCGTATTGCCGGTCGGCAGGTTCTCGGGACGGATATGCTCGGCCAGCATTTCGCGGATCACGCGCGGGCCGACTTCCTCGACCGATCCGACCGGCAGGGTGCCGAGTTGGAACGGACCATAGGCCAGGCGGATCAGGCGATTGACCGTCAGGCCGATGCTCTCCAGCACCTTGCGGACTTCGCGGTTCTTGCCCTCGGTGATCGAGACGCTGAGCCACAGGTTGGCCGACGACTTTTCACCCTCAGCCTTTTCCTTGGCCTTGTCGATGGTGGCTTCCACGGGGCCGTAGCGCACGCCGTCGACGACCACGCCGTCCTTCAGCTTGTCCAACTGCTCCTGGGTGATGCGGCCGCGCGCACGGGCGCGATACTGGCGCACCAGGGCCGTTTCCGGCAGTTCCAGCGCCCGGCTGAGTTCGCCGTCGTTGGTCAACAGCAGCAGGCCTTCAGTCGCCAGATCGAGGCGGCCGACCGAAATCACGCGCGGAAGGCCGCTGGGCAGGGCGTCGAACACGGTGGGGCGGCCCGCCGGGTCGTTGTGGCTGGTGATCAGGCCTGCAGGCTTGTGATAACGCCAGACACGCGTCGCCTGGGCCGCGCCGATCGGCTTGCCGTCGACGGTGATCTTGTCGTCGCGCGTCACCAGTACGGCGGGCGTGGCCAGGATGCGGCCGTTCACCGCCACCTTGCCCAGACCGATCAGCCGTTCGACCTCACGACGCGAGGCGATGCCCGCGCGGGCCATGGCCTTGGCGATTCGTTCGGTGCGCTCCGGGCCCTTGGCCTCGGACGCAGACTTGTCGCCCGGCTTGCCCCCGACGCGGTCGCGAGGCTTGCCGCCCGGCTTTCCGTCCTTGTCGAAGGGCTTTCGCGGGCCTTTATCGGCGAAATTGCGGGGACCGCGCGCGCCGTCGTCTTGACGGGAGCGGGGCTTCTTGTCGTTGTCTTTGGGATGGCGATCCATGATGAGCGGTTCATGAGCATGGCGCTCGATCTGGCGCAAGCGGCGGCTGAAGCTGGCGAGGTGCCGGTCGGGGCCGTGATCGTGGACGAAAACACCGGCGAAGTGCTTGGGCGCGGGCAAAACGGGCCCATCACGGCCCATGATCCGACTGCTCATGCCGAGATCGTCGCCCTGCGCGATGCTGCGGCCAAGTTGCAGAATTATCGCCTTACCGACCTGACCCTCTATGTCACGCTAGAGCCGTGCGCCATGTGCGCGGGCGCCATCAGCCACGCCCGCATCGGCCGCGTGGTCTGGGGGGCGGATGACCCCAAGGGGGGCGCCGTGCTGCACGGCGGGCGTTTCTTCGACCAGCCGACCTGTCACTGGCGGCCCCAAACCGAGAGCGGCGTCATGGCTGATCCGGCCGCTGAAATGCTGCGCAGCTTCTTCCGTTCACGCCGGAAATCACGATCAGGAACGCCGGGCGACGCCGAGCGTTGAGCCTCCAAGCTTGACCTTGAGAGGACTTCATTTTGCCGACCCGTATCCTCTGGCCGACCGTCGCCGTCTCCGTCGTGGTTCTTCTGTCCGCCTGTGGTCAGGAACCGCGCAAGGCTCCGACCGACGGCGACGAGGTGCGTGAACGCGCCGTCGAGGCCCAAACCGCCCGTCGCCGCACCGGCGCCGAGCTTCAGGACCGCGCCCTGAACCGTGTCGTCCACGCTGTCTATCTGTGCAACAACTCCGAGCGCCTGTCGGTCGACTTCGACAACCCGCGCCAGATGGCGACCGTGCGCAACTCTAGCGGCGAGGCGGTGGATCTGTTTCAGGAACGCGCCGCCGACGGCATCTGGTATCGCGCCTCGGGCTATGAGCTGCGCGGCAAGGGCGTCATGGCGACATGGACCGCCGCCGACCGCGAACCCACCGAATGCCGGGCCGTCGACTAGGCGAAGGCCGCCAACCGTTCGTCCAGCCGTCGCCGCACCTCGGGCCAGTCCTCGTCCAGGATGGCGAACTGCGCCGTATCCCGCGCCCGGCCGGTCCAGGTCGTCTTGTGCTTGCGCAAGACGCCCTCATGGGTCGCGCCCAGCTTACGGATGGCGGCCTGGCTGGCGGCGTTCAGGGCGTCGGTGATGATCTCGACCCGGATCGCCCCGTTCGAAAAGGCGTAGTCCAGCAACAGGCGCTTGCACGCCGGGTTGATCGGCCCGCCCCGCGCCTCGGGCCGATAAAAGGTCGAACCGATCTCGCAGCGCCGATGCTCGGGCTTGATCTCATAGAGGCTGGTCGTGCCGACGACCGTGTTGTCGTTGCGACGCCGCACGGCATAGGCGATGCGAGGCCCCGCCGCCATCGCCTTCAGCGCCGCATCCCACCAGCCGTCGAAATGCGCGCCATAGGCGGCGGCGACCATGCCGTTCCAGGCGTCCGGGTCGCAGTCCAGCGCCGCCCGAACCTCATCCTTCAGCGCCTCGGTGAACGGCTCCAGCCGGACGAAGGCGTCTTCAAGGACGACGGGCGACAGTTTCACGCCGCGCCTTCCTCGATCAGGAAGGCGCGCACCGCCTCGGCGTCCACGTCCTTGTCGGTGAAGGCGTCGCCGACGGCCCGCGCGAGGATCAGGGTCAGGCGTCCGCCCTCGGCCTTCTTGTCCCCCGCCATGCGCGCGATCAGGGCGTCGGCCGCAAAGGCGTGGGCCACATCCGAAAGTCGCGTCGGCAGGCCCGCCGCGCGGATGCCCGCCTCGGCCCGCTCGGCCTCGACCGCCGGGCAAAGCCCCTGCCGCGCCGAATAACGGAAGGCCATGGCGCAGCCCAACGCCACCGCCTCGCCGTGGGTCAGGGTCTCGTCGAACGCCAGCTCTGCCTCCAGGGCGTGACCGAAGGTGTGGCCCAGGTTCAGCAGGGCGCGACGGCCCGCCTCCTTCTCATCCTCGCCGACGATCTGGGCCTTGATCTCGACCGAGCGGATCACCGCCCGTTCCAGCGCATCGGGATCGCCCTGCGCCCCAGCAGCCCCCTCGCCGCCCAGCCAGTCGAAGAAGGCCGCGTCGCAGATCAACCCGTGCTTCAACACCTCGGCCCAGCCCGAGCGCACCTGCCGCGCCGGCAGGGTGGCCAGGGCTTCGATGTCCGCCAGCACCCGACGCGGCTGATGGAAGGCGCCGATCAGGTTCTTGCCGCGCGGGGTGTCAATGGCCGTCTTGCCGCCGACCGAGGAATCCACCTGAGCCAGCAACGTCGTTGGAATCTGCACAAAGTCGATCCCGCGCATGAACAGGGCCGCCGCCAGGCCGGCCAGGTCGCCGACCACGCCGCCGCCCAGGGCGACGACCAGGCTCTTGCGATCCAGTCCTTCGGCCAGCAATCGATCCAGCACCGCCTCAAGCTGTTCAAACGACTTGGACGCCTCGCCTGCGGGCACCGTGACGATTCCGGTCGCCAGGCCCGCGCCTTCCAGCGAGGCGCGCACCGTCTCGCCGTGGATAGCCGCCACCGTCTCGTCGCTGACGATGAAGGCTCGCGTGGGCTTCAACGCGGCGACCTCGGCTCCCGCCATCTTCAGCAGACCGCGCCCGACGACGACCTCATAGGGGGCGAAGGCGCCGCCTGCGACCGGGATCGTCGTGGTCATGACTGGGTCTCCTGCCGTCCGAAGCGGCGCAATTGTTTCAAGATGGCCTCAACGGCCTGGGCGTGCGATCCGCCGCCCACATCGACCGTCAGATCGGCCTCGCCGTAGATCGGATAGCGCGCCTTGGCCAAATCGTTCAGGGCTGTCAGAGGATCGCGATTGCGCAACAGCGGCCGGGTGTCGCGTCGCCCTACCCGCTCGGCGATGACCTTCAGGTCCGCACGCATCCAGACGCTGACGGCATGCTGCTTCATCAGGGCGCGGGTGTCGGGATTGAGCACCGCCCCGCCTCCGGTCGCCAGCACGATCGGCGGCCCTTCCAGCAGGCGCTTCATGACCCGCGCTTCGCCCGCCCGGAACTCGACCTCGCCGCGCGTGGCGAAGATTTCGCTGACGGTCATGCCCGCCGCTTCCTCGATCACATGATCGCCGTCGGCGAACGGCAGGCCCAGCCGCGCCGCCAGGCGCCGCCCCACGGTCGATTTCCCGACGCCCATCAGCCCCACCAGGGCTATGGTGCGGACCGAAGACAGCGGGAAGGAATCAGGCGAGGCGTCAGAAGGCATGGTCCGTACACCCTCTACACCAGACGCCGCCCCGCTCCACACCCAGAAGCGATGACCAGACGCGCCGCATGACCCCGCAGATCGAAGCCTTTCTGGAGATGATGGCGGTGGAGCGCGACGCCTCGCCCCACACCCTGGCCGCCTATGGCCGCGATCTGGCGGACGCAGAGACCTGGCTGAACGACGCCGGGGGCCTGGTGAACGCGCCGCAGGAGACGCTGGAGGCCTGGTTCGCCGACCTGTCGCGGCGCGGCCTGTCCGCCGCCACAGCCGCCCGCCGCCGCGCCTCCGTGCGCCAGTTCTATCGCTTCGCCCTGGGCGAGGGCTGGCGAGCCGATGATCCTTCGCGCCGGCTGGACGCGCCCAAGCAGGGCCGGAGCCTGCCCAAGACCCTCAGCCGCGACGAAATTGAGGCCCTGCTGATCGCCGCCGGCGCCGTCGACAGTACGGCGGGCCTGCGCCTGATCGCCCTGGTCGAAATGGCCTACGCCTCGGGCCTGCGTGTATCCGAGCTGCTGGCGCTCAAAGTCGAGGCCGTGCGCCGCGACCCCGCTTATCTGATCGTGCGCGGCAAGGGCGGCAAGGAGCGGCTGGCCCCGCTGAACATGCCCGCGCGCGAGGCGATCAAGGCCTGGCTGAACGCCCGCGACGCCGCCCGAAAGCCGAACACGCCCGACAGCGCCTGGCTGTTCCCCTCGCATGGCAAGAGCGGCCATCTGACGCCGCGCCGCTTCGCCCAGCTTCTGGATCAGGCGGCGATCACGGCCGGTATCGACCCGGCCCGCGTCAGCCCCCACGTCCTGCGCCACGCCTTCGCCACCCACCTGCTGGAAGGCGGCGCTGACCTGCGCGTGGTGCAGACCCTGCTGGGCCATGCCGACATCTCGACCACCCAGATCTACACCCACGTCGCTGTCGACCGCCTTTCCCAGGTGGTCCACGCCAACCACCCCTTGGCGAAGGACGACTGAACCCGCGCTTGCTCCGAGGCGTTCCGCGCTCTAGGTTCCGCCGCCTTCCGTAGCGCCAAGCGCGCTTCTTCCTCACGGACGCCTTATGGCCACGCACTATCTCGAATTCGAAAAGCCGATCGCCGAACTGGACGCCAAGATCGCCGAGCTGTCGCTTCTGGCGCCGACCAGCGGGTCGTTCGAGACCGAGATCGCCGCCCTGCGCAAGAAGGCCGACGCCATGCGCACCAAGGCCTACGCCAACCTCGATCCGTGGATGCGAACCCAGGTCGCGCGCCACCCCCAGCGTCCGCACTTCGTCGATTACGTCGACGGCCTGTTCACCGACTTCGTTGAGCTGCACGGCGACCGTCAGTTCGGCGACGACCAGGCCATCCTGGGCGGTCTGGCCCGATTCCGCGGCCAGCCGGTCGTGATCATGGGTCACGAAAAGGGTCACGACACCCAGACCCGCATCACCCACAACTTCGGCATGGCCCGCCCCGAGGGCTATCGCAAGGCCGTCCGCCTGATGGACATGGCCGAGCAGTTCGGCCTGCCGGTCCTGACCTTCGTCGACACCGCCGGCGCCTATCCGGGTCTGGGCGCTGAAGAGCGCGGACAGGCCGAGGCCATCGCCCGCTCGACCGAGCGCGGCCTGACCCTGGGCGTGCCCTCCATCGCCACGGTGACAGGCGAAGGCGGCTCGGGCGGCGCCATCGCCATCGCCGCCGCCAGCCGCGTGCTGATGCTGGAGCACTCGATCTATTCGGTCATCTCGCCGGAAGGCGCGGCGGGCATCCTGTGGCGCGACGGCGCGCGGGCCAAGGACGCGGCCAACGCCATGAAGATCACCGCGCCCGACCTGATAGAGCTGAAGATCGTCGATCGCGTGATCCCCGAGCCCCTGGGCGGCGCCCACGCCGACCGTGAAAAAGCGATCCGCAATGTCGGCCAGGTTCTGGAAGAAGAGCTGAAGGCCATGTCCGGCCTGTCCGCTGAGCAGCTCAAGAAACAGCGCGCCGACCGCTTCTACGCCATCGGCCGTCTGGGTTGATCAAGGGCTGATCGCGATTGCGCGGCGTCGCAACGCCGCCGAAGCTGACATCATGCGATTCGTTCTGTTTCCCCCCGCTCGCATCGGCAGGCTCCCATGCGCGGCATGAACGGGGTCGGCGAATCCCTGCGCGAAAGCGCGGTATTCAACTTCGACGGCGCGGTGACGATGGTCATCGACGATTCTCCCTTTTCACTGGAGCTGACCGCCCAGGCCCTGCTCGGTTTCGGCATGAAGGTGCGTCACGCCTGCGAGAGCGCGGCCGAGGCCATCTCCATCCTACAGACTCATCCAGTCGATCTGATCCTGGTCGACTGCGAAATGCCGGGCATGAGCGGATACGAATTCGTGCGCTGGCTGCGCCGTTCCGGTCTGGAGCCGAACGCCTATACGCCCGTCATCATGACCGCCGCCCACGTGCGCCGCTCCAAGGTGTCGGATGCGCGCGATTGCGGCGCCAACTTCCTGATCACCAAGCCGTTCAGCGCGGGCGTCCTGCTGGAGCGCATCGTCTGGGTGTCGCGGGATAACCGCCCCTTCCTGGAGGTCGGCGACTATTTCGGCCCCGACCGCCGCTTCCGCAGCGAGCCCTGGCCCGGCCCTGAGCGTCGCGCCGAAGAGCGCCGCAAGACAGCCTTTGAAAAAGAACGCAGGGCGGCGGTGGAGCTATGACAGTCATCACGCACAATCGCCGCCGCAGTCGCCTATCGACCCTGGTCGACCAGCCCGGCGGCGTCAGCGTCGGCGTCGCCCTGAACCAGGCCCGCGCCAATCTGGCCGGGCTGGAAGCCCGCAGCCGAGAGATCATTCAGGAACAGGTCACGGCCCTGGCGGCCCTGCCCGCTCCCGTCGGCATCGACGAAACCGCCCTGGATCAAGCCTACAGCCACGCCAGCGCCGTGATCGACGCGGCCGGGCCGTTTGAACTCAACGACCTGTGCGCAGCCGCGGCCAATCTGTGCGACCTGATCGACGCCGCGCCCGAGGGCCGAGCCTTTGACTGGCGCGTCGTCACGGTCCACGCTCAAGCCCTGCGCCTGCTGCTGACGCTGCCTTCCGAAGCCTCCGACGCCCGCGCCAAGGTGCTGGACAGCCTCAAGGACGTGCTCAAGGCCAAGGTTCCCGGCGCCGGAGAGCCTGAAGCCTAACCGGCCTGGGCCTTCGCGCCGCGCGTCTGCTTGCGCCACAGGGCCGCATACTCTCCCCCCTGACGCGCCACCAACTCGTGATGGGCGCCGCGTTCGACGATGCGGCCCGCCTTCAGCACCAGAATCTGATCGGCGTCGGCCACGGTCGACAGGCGATGCGCCACGACCAGGGTCGTGCGGCCGGTCCGCGCCTTGCGCAGCGTCTTCTGGATCGCCGCCTCGGTCCGACTGTCCAGCGCGCTGGTCGCCTCGTCCAAGATCAGGATGCAGGGATCGGCCAGCAGGGCGCGGGCGATGCCGACCCGCTGACGCTCGCCGCCCGACAGCTTCAGACCCCGCTCGCCGACGCGCGTGTCCATGCCTTCGGGCAGGTTGCGGATGAAGTCGGCCAGTTCCGCCGCTTCCGCCGCCGCCCAGATCGCCGCCTCGTCCGCATCGGGCCGGGCGAAGGCGATGTTGGCGGCGATAGTGTCGTTGAACAGGGCCACGTCCTGCGGCACCAGCGCCACGGCGGCCCGCAGCGACGCCTGTGTCACGCTGCGCGCGTCCCAGCCGTCGATCAGCACCGCGCCTTCCTGCGGGTCGAGCAGCCGCAAGGCCAGCTTGACGATGGTGGACTTGCCCGCCCCCGACGGCCCGACCAGGGCGGTCGTGGTGCCCGCGGGCGTGACGAAGCTGACGTCGTCCAGCCCCGCCGCCCGCGCGTCATGCCGGAAACCGACATGGTCAAACACGATTTCGGCGCCTCGCCCGCTTTCAGGACGCGGCAGATCAATGGCGTCGGGCGCGTCCGCCACCTGCGGCGCCTGACGCGTCACCTTAAGCATCTCCTCCATGTCGATGAAGGATTGGCGGATTTCTCGATACGCAAAGCCCAGAATGTTCAGCGGCGCATAGAGGGAGATCATGATCAGCACCGCCGCCGTCACATCGCCCGGCCCCATGCGCCCGGCCGCGGCCTCGAACCCGGCCATGACCGCCATGACGCCAAGGCCGACGTTCATGATCAGACCCTGGATCAGGTTCAGAGTCGCCAGCGAAGTGTTCGCCTTCAGCGACGCCTTCGCATAGGTCGCAAGGGACGCATCATAGGCCTGCGCCGCACGGCCCTCGGCGCCGAACGACTTGACGGTTTCGTAGTTCAGCAGGGCGTCGACCGACAGGCCCGCCGCCTCGCTGTCGGCGGCGTTCATGGCGCGCCGGTGCTCCAGCCGCCAGTTGGCCATGGAGAAGGTCGCGACCGCATAGATCAGCACCACGGCCACCGCCACGGCGCCGAAGCGCCAGTCGTATTTGCCGCCCAGAACCGCCGCCGCCAGCACCAGCTCCAGCACCGTCGGGCCCAGGTTGAACATCAGGATCCGCAGCAGGAAATCGACCGCGCGCGAGCCCCGGTCCATCACCCGCGACAGAGCGCCGGACCGCTTGGTCTGGTGGAAGTCCAGCGACAGGCTGAGGGCGTGGGCGAAGGTTTCGGCCGCCGTCTTGCGCTGCGCCGCCGCACGCACCGGCGCGAACACCACGTCTGACAACTGCGGCGTCGCCGCCGACAAAAAGCGCACCAGGGCCCAGCCCACGGCGAAGGCGGCGAAGCCCAGCCCCACTGACGCCGCCGGCCCCTGATCCGCTGCAAGATGATTGACCGCCGCGCCCAGGACCAACGGCGCCAGCACGCCCAGCCCCTTGCCCGCCAGGGTCAGCAGGATAGCCCCCGTCACGCGCCACGGCAGTTGCGGCGCGCCCGAACGGGCCACCACGCCGATCAAATTCTTCAGCGCCTCCAGCGTAGGCGGCGCCTCCTGTTGCGCAGGATCCGTCCCGGCGTTCACGGCCTTGCTTGCGAGGTCGCCGCGCCGTCCTGAGCGTTCACCGCGCATCGTCACGTCCCGCCGCCATCATGCCTCCGAGGCGGAACGCGCCCGCCACGTCAATCCAGGCTCGCCACGACGGCGATCAACTCATCCACCGACGCTTCATCCGTCGCCCAGGAGCAGACGAACCGCACAGAACCATCGTCGAATTGATAGCAGGCCCAACCCGCAGCGTTCAGCGCCTGATGCGCCTCGTCCGGCATCCGCACGAAGACAGTGTTCGATTCCACCGGGTGGGCCAGTACGAAGGGCGTCCGCCCCTCGATGCCGTCGGCCAGGCGCTGCGCCATCAGATTGGCGTGGGCGGCGCCCGTCAGCCAGTCGCCGGATTCCAGAAGTCCCAGCATCGGCGCAGCCAGCAACCGCCCCTTGGACGCCGTCTGCCCCGCCTGCTTCAGCCGGTTGTCGATCCGGCGCGTCAACCTCTTGTCGAAGATCACCAGGGCCTCGACGCAGTGCGCGCCCGCCTTGGCCCCGCCGAACGACAGCACATCGACGCCCAGGCGCGGAATGTCCTTGGGATCGAAGCCCGCCGCCACAGCGTTAGCCAGCCGCGCGCCATCCATGTGCACGCCCAGGCCCGCCCGCTTTGACGGTTCGATCAAGTGGCGAAGTTCTTCTTCGGAATAAACGGCGCCATATTCGGTCGTTTGCGTCACACTGAGCGCAGCCGGCGGTTGACGATGCCCGACCACCGGCTCTTCCAGCGCGGCGTAGAGCGCGGCGAGGTCGATCTTGCCCGAATAGCCCGGCAGGCCGATCAAGCCGACGCCCTGGCCGAAGAATCCAGGCGCCCCCGTCTCGTCTGTACAGACGTGGGCCGCATGATGCGCCAGCACCGCCTCGTAGGGTCGCGCCAACATCGACAGGCCGATGGCGTTGGCCGCAGTGCCGCTGAAGACGAAACGCACCTCGGCGTCGGCGTCCAGCGTCTGGCGGATCAAATCGGCGGCGCGCGCCGAGGTTTCGTCCGCGCCATAAGCCCGCGCAAACCCGGCGTTGGCGGCGACCAAGGCCTGAAGCGCCGAGGGCGCCATGCCCGTCGTATTGTCGGAACCGAAATCAAAACGCACGGCTCATTCTCTCCCTTGGTCCGAGGCCTCGCCCTGGACCGCACTGTCCTGGATCGGGGCCATGACGACCCGCGCGAACTTGGCGTCCTTCGCCGGCACCTCGACTTGGTGCGGGAAGGGAATCTCGATGCCGGCTTCGTCTAGGGCTTCCTTGCCCGACTGCATCAGATCGGCCTGGGTCTGCCACCAGTCGCTAGTGTTCACCCAGGCGTGCAGAGTGATCTCGACCGCGCTGTCCAGCAGGGCCGTCACCCCGGTCCAGGGCGCAGGATCCTTCAGCACCTTGTCGTGAAGCCGCGCCACCGCCGCCAGCACGTCGCGCGCCTCCTTCAGATTCTCGCCGTAGCCGACGGTGAACTTGATCTCGATCCGGCGCGTCCGCTGGCCCGTCAGGTTGATGATGACGTCGCTCAGCACCTTGGAGTTCGGAATGACGATCTTGTGGTTGTTGGCGTTCGTCAGTTGGGTGGTGAACAGGTCCAGCTTCTGCACCGTTCCCGAGGCGCCGCCCACATCGATGACCTCGCCGACGCGATAGGGGCGCAGGACCAGCAGCATCACCCCCGCCGCCACGTTCGACAGCGTGCCCTGCAACGCCAGGCCGACCGCCAGGGAGGCGGCGCCCAGAACGGCGATGATGGAGGTCGTCTGCACGCCCAGCCGCTGCAGCACGGCGATCATGCCGATGATGATGACCACCACCCGCACGATCTGAACCATGAAGGCCAGCACCGTCGGATCGCGCCTAACGGCCTTGGTGCGGCCCAGCAGCTTGCGCGCAGCCCCCGACGCCCAGCGCGCCGCCACCAAGGTCAGGGCGAAGATGATCGCCGCCACCGTCAGGTTGATGGCGAAATCGCCCAGCATATCCATGGCCTTGGCCAGGATGGTCGCGTCGACGGTCAACCTCTGCTCGCCAGCGGCCACCACCTGAGCCAGGGGCTCGGCGAGGACGGCAGGGGTATGCAGGAAATTCATGAGCATGAGCCGGGTCTAACGCCTATGCAGCCGATTGGAAGCCCCGCCGGTCAAGCTTTTTCACCGGCGTTGACCCGCCCGCCGCCGCGTTCGATGGCGTCCAGCAGGTCCAGAACGGAGTCCAGGGCGTCGGCCTCCCGCGCTGGCTTGTCCCAGCGGATGCGGCTGACGCGCGGAAAGCGCATGGCCACCCCCGACTTGTGCCGCGTGGAGCGCTGCAATCCCTCGAAGGCGATCTCCAGCACCAGGCCGAAATCACGCTCGGCGCGGACGGCGCGAACAGGGCCGAAGCGATCCGTCGTGTGATCGCGGACGAACTTGTCGATCTGCTTCAACTCTTCGTCGGTGAAGCCGAAATAGGCCTTGCCGACGGGCGTCAGCGTCCCCTCCTCCGTCCAGACCCCGAAGGTGTAGTCGGAATAATAGCCGGACCGTTTCCCGTGGCCGCGCTGGGCGTACATCAGTACGGCGTCAATGACGTGCGGATCGCGCTTCCACTTGAACCACGGCCCCTTGGGGCGGCCCGCCACATACAGGCTGTCACGACGCTTCAGCATCAGCCCTTCGGCCGCAGCGCCCACAGGCGGATCGGCGCGCAGAGCCGCCAGATCGTCCCAATCTGTGAATTTCAGCAGAGGCGACAGGCCCAACCGCTCTCCATCATGCTCAGCCGCCAGTCGCTCCAACCGCCCCCGCCGCTCGGCCAGGGGCAGGCTGCGCAGATCCTCCGCCCCTTCGGCCAACAAATCATAAGCCAGGATGCCCGCCGGATAGTCCTGAATCAGTCGGGCGCTCGCCGTCTTGCGGTTCAGCCGCTGTTGCAGGTCGCCGAAGGGCGCCACCACTCCGTCGCGGATCACCAGCAGCTCGCCGTCCACCGCTCCCTCAAAGCGCAACCCCGCCGCCACATCGGGAAAGGCGGCTGAAATCTCGTCGCCCGTGCGGGAATAGAGGCGCGTCTGACCGCCCTCGCGCACCGCCTGGACGCGAATGCCGTCCCACTTCCATTCAGCGAAGAAATCAGCGGGGTCCAGGCGCGGCAGGTCCAGCCCTTCGTCCAGAGCCGTCGCCAGCATGACCGGGCGAAACCGGCCGGGCGCATCCGCGCTGGGCTGCTCCGCCAGCCCCTCCACCCAGGCGAACAGATCCTCATAGGGCGGCCTCAGAGCGTGCCAGATTTCCTCAATATCGCCGACGGTGATGGGCGGCAGGCTTTCCGTCGCCTCACGGCCATCCGGGCTGGGCGGGTCGATCACGGTCGCCGGACGCATCATGGCCACGGCCGTACGCGCCAGCCGCGCCGACAGACCGACCCGCAGCCCGCCCGTCACCAATTTCAGCAAGGCCCAACGCCCCTTGGGCTCAAGCGCGTCCAGCCAACCTTCAATCAGAGACGGCGCTTCCGCGCGATCAGCCCGCATAAGGGCGTCCACGACCTCGCCCAATTCCGGCTCGCGATTGGCGCGGTGCATCGGATCGCGCGGCCAGATCAGCGCCGTCGTCTCCGCCAAGTCGCCGACATAGTCATAGGACCAGCCGAACAAGACCGGGTCCACCCGCGCCTCGACCGCCTTGCGGATCATGGCGGGCTTGGCCGTGGCGAAGCTCAGATCGCCGGTCAACGCCGCCAAGGCCCAGCCACGATCGGGATCGGACGTCGCCTTCAGATAATCGCGTAGCAAAATCAGCTTCGCATTGCGCGAAGTCGTCAGCGACAGGCGATCCAACAGTTCAGCGAAGGGACGCAATCGGGCTCCAGCTCTTCAGGCGCCCCCGCACAACGGCCTAGAAGCCATAGGTTTCCCTAGACTTCCGCTTGCCGGATCAAGCGGCCGCCGCCTCGTTGCCCTGCTCCGCAAGGCGACGCAACGCGGCTCGCCCGCCTTGAGCGTGAACCATCAGGGCCGAAAGACTTCGGAAATCGATCGGCTTGTTCAGATAGGCGTCAGCACCCGCCGCCAGACCCGCCTCATGGTCTTCGTTCCGCGCAGAGGCCGACAGGAAGATGATGGGCGTCTCAGCGTTGACGCCCCCGTCTTCGCGGATCAGGCGCGTCGCAGCCAGTCCATCCATAACCGGCATGTTGACGTCCATGATGATCAGATCGAACCGCTGGTCGCGGGCGGCGTCCACCGCTTCCCGCCCATTCTCGGCCATGCTGGTGCGCCGTCCCGTGGACGCCATCCAAGCCTCAAGGATCATACGGTTGACGGGGTGATCCTCGACCACCAGCACTTCCATGCCGTCGCCGGCAACGACGTCGCCTTCTGCGACGGCCGCGGCCTCGGCGGCGCGCCAGGCCACCACTTCGCCTTCGACGACAAAGGTGAAGGTCGACCCTTCGCCCAGACTCGAGGTCACGGAAATCTCTCCGCCCATGATGTTGGCCAGGCGACGCGAAATCGTCAGCCCCAAACCCGTTCCGCCGAACCGTCGCGTCGAGGACGCGTCCACCTGAGTAAAGGGCTGGAACAGTTGATCCATATCGTCGTCGGAAATACCCGAGCCGCTGTCGATCACGACGAACTCAAAGGCCACCCGACGTTCCGAGACACGACGCCCGCGTGTCACGAACCGCACCGCCCCCTGATCCGTGAACTTGACGGCGTTGGACAGAAGGTTCTGCACGACCTGACAGACGCGCAAAGGATCCCCCCGCACCACGGCCGGCACATCGCCTTCAAATTCCGCGATGAAATTCAGGCCCTTCGCTTCAGCCTGGGCTTCGAACGGGCCGACGATGCGGCGATGCAAATCCTCCAGATTCACGTCCACCGCTTCGAAATTCATGCGCCCCGCCTCGATCTTCGTCATGTCGAGGATGTCGTTCAGCAGGCTCAGCAGATTGTCGCCGGAGTTACGGATAATGGCCAGATACTCACGCTGCGCCCCTTCCAGCCGAGTGGCGCTAAGCAATTGCGCCGCGCCCAGCACCCCGTTCATCGGCGTGCGCAACTCGTGGGAGATGACGCCCAGGAAGTTGGATTTCGCCTCATTGGCCGCGTCGGCCTTGTCGCGGGCGGCTTCCAGTTCCTCGATCAGATGAGCCTGATGTTCCTGAAAGGCGCGGATGCGCTCCTCGCGCAGCATGGTCATCGTCACCAGAACGAACAGGCTGGCCGCCGTGAACGGCGCCAAGGCCACAAAGGGCCAGAAGACCGGATCGCCCAGCAGATTGACGGCGATGATCGCCGCCGCCGCGCCATAAGGGGAGGAGATCAAAATAGCCTGTCGCGGCGAATTGCGCAGTTGGGCGAAGACCAGCACATAGCCCGACATCAAAAAGGCGATAGCCAGTTCACGCCCGAACATCGACGACGAGAACCAGGCCAGCAGCGGAGCCACGGCCCAGACCGCCGTGGTGGCCGTGGCCACAGCCGGGAACACCAGGCCCCAGCCGCTGCCCGCTCTCTGGCTGACTCGCTTTTCGACTTCCCCGCGCAGGGCGCCCGCCGCCAGGGTGGCCACGAACCAGACCAGACCGTGCGCCAGGCCGACCGTCGCGATCAAGCCCAGCGCCCAGCTGACGATGATGAGATAGCGCAGATAGTGAGTCTGCAGGATGGCGGTCAGGGCCTGGGCCGCTTCGCCCGGTGCTTGCGCCCCTTCCATCCCCTTTGTGAACCCGTCAGATCCAACCATCGCGACGCCCCCGCCCGCTGCAAAATGCTTCGGGTGCGGACGCTAAGGGGAAAGGTTCTAAGACGATATGAATGCGGATAACTACGTAATCCGAATTTCTTGCACGTCTGTGGGTATCAAGATTGAGCTTCCTGCGGCGTCTGCGCCCGGATCGAAAGCGCGTGAACAGGCCCGGCCAGCTCCGCCTTCAACACCGCGTTGACCGCCCGTTGGCGCTGCACGCGATTTTGCCCCGAGAAGGCCTCTGAAACGATAGTCAGCTGAAAATGGCTCTCGCCGTTGTCACGGCCGTCGATTCCGCCCTCGTGGTGATGACCGGCGTGTTTCCAGCTGTCGTCTTCCAGATCCAGGCGCACCGGGGCGAAGGCCGCCGTCAGTTTTTCGCGCATAACCGTCGCGATCGGGCCGTCAGACATGGGAACTCCTTGAAGCTGTCCAATTCGGCCTTACACTTCGGGCGATGTCTGCGTCTTTTCAATACAAGCCTCGCTTCACCGATATTCGGGTGAAGCCGCCGCGTCCCGACGAGGAACAGGAAGCGGCGGAGGATGTCCTGCGTCTCAAGCCGGGCGAGAAACCCTGCGACTGGGCCGACTGCACGCGTCCGGCCACGGCGCGCGCGCCGAAGTCGCGTGAGCAACTGAACGAGTTCTACAACTTCTGCCAGGCGCACGCGGGCCAGTACAACAAGAGCTGGAACTTCTACGCGGGCATGAACGAGGGCCAGATTCGCGCCGCTCAGGAAAACGAGGCCATGACCGGCGGCCGCCCCACCTGGCAGATGAAGGCGGGCCCGCAGACGCGCGAGGCCGCCGCCTTCGCTGCGAAGTTCGGCACGGCCAATAACTCAGGCGCCGGTTCGTGGCGCGACAGTTTCGGCCTGTTCGGTCGCAGGGTGAACGGCGACGCCCCCGTCCAGAACGACCCCCATCATGGAATGGGACGCCTTGAACGCACCGCCCTGGCCGACCTTGGCCTTGAGCCCGGCGCCGACAAGGCGGCCATCAAGGCTCGCTATCACGAGATGCTCAAGCGCTTTCACCCCGACACCAACGGCGGCGACCGTGGCGCGGAAGCCAAGCTTCAGAGCGTCATCAAGGCCTGGAAAACCTTGAAAAAGGCCGGGCACGCCTGAGCGATCGTAACAGACCGCCTTCACCCGGCAAGGCGTCAACGCGGATCATGGCCTGACCGACGGCCGAGGAATCCCAGATTTCCGCAAAGACCTCGGCCCCGGATTCGTCCAGCATCATGCGCTGTGTTTCCTGGATCGCCTCGGTGAAGCTGTCGGCCTCCAAGGGGAACATCTGAGGCGTCCTTCCGGGCGCATCATAGACATAGCAAAAATATTGCGTGTGCGTTTCCATGTCCCTCTCCCCCGACGGGAGCGATGCCTAATTATTAACACCCTCTTGCCGATTTCCCGAATCACAGAACCGTTGTTTCTGACGGGCGTTGCCTCCGTGTCATCCCCCATTTGATCCCCAGGCTGGGGATAAGGAGTCCACAGATGGAAGTCTTGTACCGCGCCCACGCCACAGCCTCTGGCGGAGGTCGCGACGAAGGCCGATCGGCCACTGACGACGGCAAGATCGACGTGCGCCTGTCCGTTCCCACCGAAATGGGCGGCAAGGGCGGCGATGGAACCAACCCAGAGCAGCTTTTCGCCACGGGTTACGCCGCTTGCTACCTCGGCGCCCTGCGGCTGGTCTCAGGCAAGGCGGGCACGCCGGTCGGCCCCGACACCAAGGTCGCGGCCGGGATCGGTTTCGGCAAGAACACGCGCGGCGAAGGCTTCAATCTCGACGTAACCCTGCGGGTGTCGGACCATGGCCTGGATAGCGCGGTGATCAACGATCTGATCCAGAAGGCGCATCAGGTCTGCCCCTATTCCAACGCCACGCGCGGCAACGTCGACGTGGACCTGTCGGCGGAATAGAGCGACCGGCCCAGGGCGAATAATCCATCCGGCCCCTCGCGCGTGTTGAGCCGCGCGCGCGAGGGCGCTAGGTGGATGGCCATGACCTCTCCGCTCGACGCCTCCCCCGATCCGCTCGTCATCCTTGAACCGCACCGCAAGATCACGCTGAAGGAAGCGTTCGGCATCGACTCCGACATGGTCGTGCCCGCCTTCGAAACGCGCGACAGCCACGTGCCCGAGATCGACGAATCCTATCGCTTCGATCCCCAGACGACTCTCGCCATCTGCGCGGGCTTCGCCTACGACCGCCGCGTGATGGTTCAGGGCTATCACGGCACCGGCAAGTCGACCCACATCGAGCAGGTCGCCGCCCGCCTGAACTGGCCCATGGTTCGCGTCAACCTGGACGCCCACGTCAGCCGCATCGACCTGATCGGCAAGGACGCCATCGTCCTGAAGGAAGGCAAGCAGATCACCGAATTCCGCGAGGGCATCCTGCCGTGGTCGCTGCAGCGCCCGGTCGCCCTGGTGTTCGACGAATATGACGCGGGCCGTCCAGACGTCATGTTCGTGATCCAGCGTGTACTGGAGGCTCAAGGCCGCCTGACCCTGCTGGACCAGAACCGCGTCATTCGTCCGAACAAGTGGTTCCGCCTGTTCGCCACCTCGAACACGGTCGGCCTAGGCGACACCACGGGCCTGTACCACGGCGCCCAGCAGATCAACCAGGCGCAGCTGGACCGCTGGAACATCGTCACGACGCTCAACTATCTCGACCACGACGTCGAGGCCGAGATCGTCGCCGCCAAGGTGCCGGAGTGGAACGACGCCGAGGGCAAGCGCCGCATCGCCGCCATGGTCCGCGTCGCCGACATGACCCGCAACGCTTTCATGAACGGCGACATCTCGACCGTCATGTCGCCCCGCACGGTCATCACCTGGGCCCAGAACGCCATCATCTTTGGCGGCGACGTGGCCCTGAGCTTCCGCCTGACCTTCCTGAACAAGTGCGACGAACTGGAACGGCCGACCATCGCTGAGTTCTATCAGCGCGCCTTCGGCGAAGACCTGCCGGAATCCGCCACTCGGGTGAAGATCGGCTAAAGGGTTCCCTCTCGCGCAATTGAGAAGGCCGCCTTCCCGATCCGGAAGGCGGCCTTTTTCTTAGCGAAGCCCCGAGGCGAACATCCTCGGACGTGAACGCCGCACCAGCCACAGATTCACCGTGGCCGTCGCCAGCACCAGCGCCGCCACAGCCTGGTGCAGCACGCCGAGCGTCACCGGCACGGCATGGATAAGCGTCAGGACGCCCAGTCCCGCCTGCAGCCACAGCGCGCCCGCCAGAACCAGGGCCGAAGCGCCCAGCCCCTCGCCCAGGCGCCCGCGCAGCGCCTGGACCGCATAGAAGGTGCCCGCGAACAGCAGCACATAGGCGCCGATCCGGTGGTTCAGTTGCACCAGCCCCTGATCGTGCAAGAAGGCCAGCGCCCCCTGCCCCCACTCGACCGGCGGGAACAGGGCGCCGTTCATCATCGGCCAGTCGGTGTAGATCATGCCCGCCTTGGCCCCGGCCACCAGACCGCCGAGCAGGCACTGGAAGAAGACGCCGCCCAGCAGCAGGCCCGCGCCCCAGCTCCAGCCGCGCGGCGCGCGCGTGAAGTCCGAACCCGACCAGGCCTCTAGCCCCGTCCAGATCAGGCCGGCGAAGATCAGAAAGGCCAGGCCCAGGTGGGTCGTCAGCCGCTCCGGGGCCACATCGATGCGCTCAGCCAGGCCGCTGGACACCATCCACCAGCCGATCAGCCCCTGCAGGCCGCCCAGGGCCAACAGGATCGCACAGCGTCCGATCAGACGACGCGGCATGGCGCGGAAGGCCAGGAACAGGACGAAGGGCACGGCGAAGACCACGCCGATCAGCCGGCCCAGCAAACGGTGCGCCCATTCCCACCAGAAGATGTACTGGAACTCCGCCATGCTCATGCCGGCGTTGACCTCGACGTACTGAGGAATGGCCTTGTACTTGTCGAAGGCTTCGACCCAGTCGGCGTGGTTCATCGGCGGCAGGGCGCCCATGATAGGCTTCCATTCCGTGATCGACAGACCCGAGCCGGTCAGGCGCGTCGCGCCCCCGACCACCACCATGGCGAACACCAAGGTCGCGCAGAAAAACAGCCACAGCGCCACCGCGCGGCTGTGGTCCAATTCACCAAAACGCTTCATTCGACGCCTGCCGTTCGCCCCGATATGCTTGCCGCCTCTTTCACAGGCGGCGGAACCGAGGGATATGCCCCTCCCGCGAGGCAAGATCGAGTCGGTTTCTACGCCAAAGCGTCGCACAACATTCAAGGGGAGCGCCAAGCGGTGCAATATGTCGAGATCGCCATCGCCTTGGCCGGGGCCCTGGGCCTGGCCTGGATCGCCGACCTGCTGACCGGGCGGCGCGGCCTGGGCGGGACCATTCTGGTCGCCCTGGTCAGCGGCGCATGCGGCGCCTTCCTGGCCGTGCGGGTGTTCGCCGTGGCCACTCTATCCGACTGGGAATGGCTGCCCTGGGCCTTTGCCGCCGTGGTCCTGGGCCTGGTCGCCTTCTTCCTGTTCCGGAGCAAGCGCTGATGCCTCCTCGCGCCCGCCGCTTCGTCGCCACCCTGGCCGTCGTCTTCTTCCTGGCTTTCTGGGTGTGGGGCGCCGTGACCCTGCATGACCACCTGCCGGACGCCTGGTGGATCGATCTGATCTTCTTCGCTGTGGCAGGGATCGGCTGGGGCGTGCCGCTCATTCCCCTGCTGCGCTGGGCCGAGCGCGAGCCTAAATAGGCTTTGGCTTCAGCCGTCATCGGGAGAAGAGAGCATGCTTCACAGGGAAACGCACCGGGTCGAGCGTATAGGCTGGCTCAGGGCGGCGGTGCTCGGCGCCAATGACGGCTTGGTCTCGACCGCGAGCCTGATCGTAGGGGTCGCGGCCGCGGCGTCCAGCCAAGGCGCAGTTCTGATCGCGGGGGTCGCGGGTCTGGCCGCCGGCGCCATGTCCATGGCCGCAGGCGAATACGTCTCAGTCAGTTCCCAGTCCGACACTGAAAAGGCCGATCTCGCACGCGAAACTTCCGAACTGGCCAGGGATCACGAGGCCGAGGTGCGGGAATTGGCCGGGATCTACGCCGCTCGCGGCGTCACGCCCGATCTAGCGACAGAGGTCGCGAAACAGATGATGGCGCACGACGCTCTCGGCGCCCACGCCCGCGATGAGCTGGGCATATCCGAAATCACCACCGCCCGTCCTATCCAGGCGGCGATCACTTCGGCCGTGACCTTCTCGGCCGGAGCCGCCCTGCCCCTGGTCGTGGCCGCCTTGGCGCCCTTGGCCGGTCTGGCTCTATGGGTCGCAGGATCGGCGTTGCTAGGCCTGGCTCTGCTAGGAGCCTTGGGCGCAAAGGCCGGAGGCGCGCCCATCGGCCGCTCAGTTGCGCGCGTGGTCTTCTGGGGCGCGCTCGCCATGGGCATAACGGCAGGCGTCGGTCGCCTGTTCGGCGTCGTCGCCTAAAGCCAGCCTTCCTCACGCAAGGCGCCGACGCGGGCGCGCGACACCGGCGCCTCAAGCCCGCCGCCCAGGCGCAGGCGCATGTTGCGCCCGTCCTCAACAACGCCGGTCACGCCCGCACGCGCCACCCACCATGAGCGATGGGTCTGCGCTCCATCCACGTCCTTCAATCCCGCCATGGCCTGCGACAAGGACATCAACACCAAGGCCGACCCTTCCGGCGTATGCACCCGGACATAGTGATCCTCCATCTGCAGACACAGGACGGTCCGTCCCAGCCTGGCCGGCAGGCGGTCGCGCGGGTCGGCGGATTCGGCCTGGGGTTTGTCCGTCGTCGCCTCACGTGGCCGGGTCGCCCACATCATGCCCGCCGTAGCCAGGGCGCTGATCACCAGGCCCTGGCCGTACCATTCCAGCCAACCCACTTCTCCCACCACCGGCCACAACCGCACCGCCAGCGTCCGGCTGAGCACGACAGGTAAAAGGGTCAGAACCGCCACCGCCGGCGGCGTCCAGATCCAGGCTGAAATCCGTCGCCTCGACGCCCAGCGCGCCAGGATCGGCAGGCTGACGCCGAAAGCCAGCCACCCGGCCCACAGGCAGACCACCCAATAGACCGTCCGCACCGGCAGGGTTCCGCTCAGATAGCTGCCGAACGGTCCGATGACCCCCAGCGCCAGCCCCACGGCGGTCGAGACAGCGAAGCCCATGGCCGCCGCCCGCCATCGTCTGCCCTTCAGTGACCTCGATTCCATGGCTGCAGATTAGCAAGCGCCACCGCCGATGATAGCGATTCGCCGGGCTGCGAACCCGTTCGCCCGTTCGCCCATATCGGCTGGCGCAGCGACGCTTCACGGCCTCACACAGCCTCATCACCTTTCGCCATGAGGCCCAAACCCACATGAACACCGCCGCCCTGATCGCCGCCGCCTCCATCTTGTTGAGCGCCTGCGCCGCGACCGCCGCGCCTGCGCCCGTCGCCCCGCCGCAAGCCTTCGATCCCATGATCCGCGACGGCGTACTCTCCGCGCGCCTGTCCATTCCCGACAGCGGCCAGCCAGTCATCGAGGCGGGCGTGTGGCTTCCAACCGAAGCGGCGGCGGAACCGCGTCCCCTGATCGTCATCTCACACGGCAACGGCGGCGACTTCCGCAGCCATCACGACACCGCTGCGGCCCTGGCGAAAGCGGGATTCGTCGTCGCCGCCCTGACCCACACGGGCGACAATTGGCGCGATCAGAGCCGCGCCACGGACATCGTCGGCCGCACGCGTCAGCTATCAGTACTGATCGACTACATGACCAAGGATTGGAGCGCTCGCGCCGGAATCGACGCGGGCCGCATCGGAGCCTTCGGCTTTTCCGCAGGGGGATTCACGGTTCTGGCGGCGGCGGGCGGCGATCCCGACCTGGGGCGACTGACCGATCACTGCCGCGCCAACCCCGGCTTCTATGACTGCCGCCTGATCGGCCAGCCCGCTGGAACGATGAAGGAGGCCGCCGCCGCCCCGCGTCTGCCGCATGACGCCCGCCTCAAGGCCTTGGTCGTCGCCGCGCCAGCCCTGGGCTTCACCTTCACAAAAGACGGCCTGCGCAACGTCACCCAGCCGATCCAGTTGTGGCAGGCCGGCGCCGACCAGATCCTGCCCGCTCCCTTCTATGTCGAACCGGTGCGCGACGCCTTGCCCACGCCTCCTGAATACCATCGCGTCGAGGGTGCGACGCACTTCGACTTCCTGCCGCCCTGCTCGCCGAAACTGGCCGCTGCCGCTCCTTTGATCTGCACGCCGACGCCAGGGTTTGACCGCGCAGTCTTCCACGACGCCCTGAACGACGAAGTGATCCGTTTTTTCAAAGCTCAACTTTAAGTCCTGGAGCCATGTCATCAGCTATCCGCACTATCTGGCCATGGTCGACAAAGGGCGCCCGCCCAACGTTCGAGCTCCTGAAACCGCCAAACGCTACTGCGGCCGGCGCTGATCATTCGAGCGAACGACGCCCCTTGCCGCGCTCGCCGCACGTCACTCTCGAACTGAGCTGAAAAGGAACCGCCTGAACGAAGGCGGGGCGATGCGAACCTGCCAAATATCAAGTCCGGCCGCATACGTGTCTTTGTCTGAACGCAAACTCCCGCGCGTCTGAATCAGTCAGCCTGACTGCCTCTCGAAGGAGGACCGCATGGCGTTCGACAACCCTCTCGCCGCTGAAATCTGGCGCAGCAAATATCGCTTCAATGCATCAGACGGCGGCGGAGACGAAACCGTCGAGCAGACCTGGTCGCGGGTCGCCGCAGCCGTCGCGGACGCTGAAGCTCCGAAAGCGCGCCGCATCTGGCGTGACAGGTTCGCGGACGCCCTGTCGGATTTCCAGTTCCTGCCCGCCGGACGCATCCTGGCGGGGGCCGGGACAGCGCGATCGGTGACGCTGTTCAACTGCTTCGTCATGGGCGAGGTGCCCGACGATCTTCCCGGCATATTCGCCGCTGTCCGCGAGGCTGCGGTGACCATGCAGCAGGGCGGCGGCGTGGGCATGGACTTCTCGACCATTCGGCCGTCGGGCGCAGCCGTTAAAGGCGTGGGCGCAGACGCCTCCGGTCCGTTGAGTTTCATGGATGTCTGGGACGCCATGTGCCGCACCATCCTGTCGGCCGGCCAGAGGCGCGGGGCTATGATGGGCTGCCTCAGGATCGACCACCCGGACATCGAGGCCTTCATCGACGCTAAGCGCGATCCTGGACGGCTGAGAAATTTCAATGTTTCCGTCCTGGTGCCGGACAGCTTCATGCAAGTGCTCGAAAGCGATGGGGAATGGCCCCTGACGTTCGCGGGCGAGACCTATCGCACGGTTCAGGCGCGCGAACTTTGGCGGCGGCTGATGCAAGCCACGTATGACGTCGCCGAGCCCGGCGTCATCTTCATCGACCAGGTCAACGACCGAAACAATCTGGCCTGGTGCGAAACCATTTCCGCCAGCAATCCCTGCGGCGAGCAGATGCTGCCGCCATACGGCGCCTGTCTTCTGGGATCGATCAACCTGGCGCGACTTGTCTCCACGCCGTTCGACAAGGGCGCCGTGCTGGATGAAGAACGGCTGGGCCAACTGACCCGGACGGCCGTCCGTTTTCTCGACAATGTCATCGACGTCTCCCGCTACCCTCTGGAAGCTCAGGCGGCGGAAGCGCGAGCCAAGCGTCGGATCGGCCTCGGGGTCACGGGACTGGCCGACGCCCTGGTCTTCTGCGGCGCCCGCTACGGCGAAGCGAATGCCGAGGCCCTGACCCAGCAGTGGCTCGGCGTGATCAAGCGCGAAGCCTATCGCGCCTCGGCCGAACTGGCCGCCGAGAAAGGCGCCTTTCCGCTTTATGATGCCGCCATTCTGGACACGCCGAACCTCAAGGCTTTGGACGAGGAGACGCGAGACCTGATCGCCCGCCACGGCCTGCGCAACGGCTGCCTGACCTCTGTGGCCCCCACGGGCACGACCTCGCTGCTGGCCGGAAACGTTTCGTCCGGCGTCGAGCCCGTCTTCGCCTTCTCCTATACGCGAAAGGTGCTGCAACCCGACGGGACACGGCGCGAAGAGGCGGTCGAGGACTACGCCCTCACGGTCTGGAAGCGGCTGCATGGAGAGACTCCGCCCCCGCAGGACGTATTCGTCACCGCTCAGACCCTTACGCCGCTTCACCATCTTCGGATGCAGTCGGCGGCTCAGGCCTTCATCGACAGCTCGATCTCGAAGACCGTCAACTGCCCCGAAGACATCTCTTTCGAAGACTTCTCGGAGGTCTATGTCCAGGGGTGGCGCATGGGGTGCAAGGGTCTGACGACCTACCGCCCCAATGCGGTGACCGGCTCGGTCCTGACGGTAGACCCTCCCTCAGCTCCCGACGACAGGCCGCGCCCCCCCCCGGAGTTGGTCCTGCTTCCCCGATCCGAGTCGCTTGATGGAAAGACCTACAAGGTCAAATGGCCAGACAGCCCCCACGCCGTCTACGTCACCATCAACGACATCGAAGGTCCGGACGGCCCCTTGCCGTTCGAGATCTTCATCAACTCCAAGAACATGGAGCACTACGCTTGGACCCTCGGCCTCACCCGCATGATCTCGGCCGTGTTCCGACGCGGCGGGGACGTCGGCTTCGTCGCCGAAGAACTCAAGGCTGTCTTCGATCCTCGCGGCGGAGGTTGGCTGCACGGACGTTACGTCCCTTCCCTCCTGGCCGCGATCGGCGGGGTGATCGAGCGGCACCTAGCGCGCTCCGAAACGCCCGGGAATGACCACATCTCGGCCGTCTCCGCGCACCAGGAAGGCCCTCGCCACGGCCCCTCCTGCCCACGCTGCGGCGGCGGCTCCCTCATACGCAAAGAGGGCTGCGACAGCTGCGAGGACTGCGGTTACTCGAAATGCGGCTAGGCCGCGCGCCCCACGCCGACATCCAGGCGCCGCCCGTCCCCGACAAGCAGCGTCGCATCCTCCAGAATTCGCGAGCATCAATCATGGCGCCCGTTTCCCTCGCCAACAGTCTTGTCGCCAGCCATTTTCCGGGGGCCCGCGGCGAGAACGCCGTCCGGATTCAGACAGCCCTGGCCGGCGTGCTCGATCACTGGTTCGAGTGGCGACGGGCCCTTTTCCCACAGGACGCTTCCGCCAACGCCTGCTCGCGGGATGAGGACCATGAGATCCTGACGGATCAACTCCACCGGCTTTGTCAGGCCTTGAGCGCCGAAACTCCGACCTGCACCCCGCGCTACATCGCGCACATGAAGTCGGACATATCGACGCCCGCCCTGCTCGGCTGGATCGCCGCCATGCTGCACAATCCGAACAACACCTCGCGGGACGCCAGCCGCGTCGGAAGCGTGCTGGAAACGGAAGCCATCGAGATGCTGGCGACCATGCTGGGCTATGACCCTCAGACGGCCCAGGGGCATTTCACCTCCGGCGGCACCGTCGCCAACATGGAAGCCGTCTGGCGCGCGCGCTGCCGGATGGATCACTGGCTCAGCCTGGCCCTGTGGCTCGCCGAGCAGACAGGGCGTCCGCTTGACGTCTTCGCCGACGCCCATATGGGATGGAACCGCTACCGAAGCCTGCGAGAAACGCACGAGCCGACCGAAGAGGCGCTACGCCTTTGCAGCGCCGCGGCGGGCGACCCGGTCGATATCTGGCGCCGACTGGATCGCGCCTCGGGCGGCAGTTGGCGTGGTCCGGTGCTGCTGGCTCCAGCCACAGCGCACTATTCCTGGCGCAAGGCGGCCAGCGTATTCGGTCTGGGCGAGAACGCCCTGTGGAGCGTCGCCCTCGACGCCGATGGCCGAATGGACATGAAAGCTTTCGACGGCCTGGTCGCTCGCGCTCGCGACGAAGGCCGCCCGATCCTGCTGACAGTGGGCGTCGCCGGCGCTACGGAAACCGGACAGATCGACTCCCTGCACGTCTGGCGACAGCGTCTGGACGGTCTCCGCCAAGAAGGCGGATTTCATGTCTGGAGTCATGTGGACGCCGCCTACGGCGGTTTCTTCCGCATAGCGAAGAAGGTGTTCGACACCAGAGCCGCCGCGGCTCTGGACGCCCTGGGCGCAGCCGATTCCGTCACCATCGACCCCCATAAACTCGGCTACACGCCCTACGCCTGCGGCGCCTTTCTCGTCCGCGACAAGGAAAGCTACGCCGTATCCACCTTCGACGCCCCCTATCTGGCGCGGCCGGAACTGGGCGACGCTAAATGGGCCTCAACCCTCGAAGGATCGCGTTCGGGCGCCGGCGCCGCTGCCGTGTGGCTGACCGGACGCACACTCGGTTTCGATCCGACAGGCCTCGGCGAGGTGCTCGCCGAGACGATCCGCGCCCGACGTCAGTTCCAGGCGAAGATGGTGGATCTGGTCCCGGAAGCGCGTTTTCTCGAGCCGTCCGACACCAACATCGCCTGTTGCTCCATCGCCGCAGCCGGCGAACGGCTCTCATCGGCCAATCGCCGGACCCACGCCCTGTTTGAGGTCATCAGCCAGGCTCCCGGCTTCTCGGTATCGAAGACGGAGCTCGGCCCAGCCAGCGCCGCGGTCATCGATAGCCACGTGAAGCGCTGGCGAGGCGTGGTGGACGCCCCGACCATGACCGTGATCCGATGCGTTTTCACCAATCCCTACTGGAGCGACGCCCAAACCCGGACCGCGCTCTTTGAAGAGTTCGCGGTACTGGTGAAGGACAGCATTCAGGTCGCTGCTTGAAGTTTTCCGTCGCTGGTCATCAACAAGGCGCCTAACCCTCTCCTGCCTGTAGGCGGCGCTCCTGCCGACCCGCGCTGACCTCCATAAGCAGGCCCCAGATTCTTTCTACCGCTTCAGGGCACAGACCGAGGACGTCTGCCTGGCTCCGCATGTGAGACAGGACAGCGGCGATACGCTGATCATCTCGAACCGCATCGGCCGTCTTGAAGGCCGCCATAGCATCGGTCAGCCGCTGCCGGGCGGCCAGGAGCCAGATGATCCGCTCATCGATCACATCGATCCGGTTTCGCAGCAAGGCGCGCTCCATCTCCATCACGCGAAACGCGCAGGCGCGACTCCGGCCTGTCCGTGCAGATAGCCGCCGACGAACGGCGTCGATGAAACGACCGCTCGCACGTTCTCCGCCAGTTCGCGAGCGGTCAGACTATTGTCGGCGTAGGCGCGAAAGGCCCGCGCGACGGCTGCCATATCCCCGGTGTGAGGCGATAGGCGAAGGGCGCTCACCCCGGCTGTCCGCATTTCGGCCACGGAGAAATCCGGCATCTGGATTCCATAGGACTGGGTCTGGACGCCGTTCACCGCAAGAAACGGCTCGCCCTCAAGGGTCCGCAACGTCATGCCGTCGGGGTCTTGATCGCAGACGAACTGACAGGCGTCCTTGTGAAGACCATGGCTGCGCGCGTGATAGCAGCGGCCCGACAGGGCGAGCGGCAGACGGCCGAAGGCGAATAACTCGATCTCCATGCCCGGCCGGCGCGCCGCGATCTCGCCGATCGCCTCGAGAGACAACTCGACGTTCGGACAGAGCCGCACGCAGCCCAGACGAGCCAACTCCTCGACCGCCCCTTCATTATAAGCGTTCAACAGCGGCCCGGCGACAAACGGCCCCTCGCGCACCAGCAAGGCCGACACGTCGTTGACCTCGATCAGATCCGGAACCTGGCTCAGGGCCGCTATCGCCTTGCGGTCCCGGACGGTCGCAGGAAGCGCCAGACCTGACCAGACCACGGTCTTTCCAGCCTCGATGAGCCGCTCGGCCGCCGCCGCCAGCGCATGTTCTGTCAGCGGCGAACGCTTTCCGCACACCACCTCTCCCAGATAGACGCGGTCGATCGTCGGCTCTGCGGCGATCGTCTCATAGAAGGCGGCGAGCCGTTCCGATGACCAGTGGTAAAACACGGGGCCGAGGGCGATCTCCATGGACGTCTCTTTCATCGCCAGGTCTTTCTGTAGGCGCCGGCCGTCTCGCGTCCCCCCTCGGCAAGGTCGCTGAGCAGGCCTTCGAACGGCTGCGGATCACGGCCGGCGTCCAGGGCGTCTATGGCCTGACGAAAGGCGCCGGCGACGCGCGCCACATAGGCCTTGCCGCGCTGGCGTCCCTCGACCTTCACCGCTGTGACGCCCGCAGCCCGCAATCCGGACAGAAGGCCCATGGCGTTCAGACTGACAGGATCCTCAAAAAGATAAGACAGCCGGCCCCGTGTTTCGAAGCGCCCTTTGCAGAGGGTCGGATAGCCTGCTTTCTCGCCCAGCGGATAGCGATCAAGCGCAAACCCGGCGAGGCGCGAGACAAGCGCTTCATCCTCCTCCGTGTAGGTCACGGCTTCAGGGGGCGAGCATACGCCGCAGAGATTGGGAGATCGCTTCGCAGCGTAGGAAGATAGGGCGCATCGCCCTTCGGCCATGACGCAGAGTCCGCCGAAAACAAAGGCTTCAGTCTCGACCTCCACCTCCCGCATGAGCGACGCGATCTCCTGCACGCTGAGCACGCGCGGCAGGACGACGCGCCGGACATTATAGGCGCTGGCGTAAAAGCGTATGGCGTCCGGCGAGCCGGCCGCCGCCTGGACGGAAAGGTGCAGCCTCAGTTCGGGCCATCGCTCCCGGGCATAGGCCAGCAGGCCGAAATCGGCCACAATCACCGCATCCGCCCCGGAAACGGCGGCGGCGTCGATCGAGGCCTGCCACCGCGCAGTTTCGCCCGGCCGGGCGAAGGTGTTGACCGCGACCAGCACCCGCCGACCTCGCACGTGCGCCCACGCGCACGCCTGGGCCAGTTCGTCTGGAGAAAAGTTCAGCCCAGGGAAGTTCCGGGCGTTCGTTTCATCTCTGAGGCCGCAGTAGACGCTGTCCGCGCCAGCCTCGACGGCGGCCCGAAGCATGGCCGGCGACCCGGCTGGACAAACCAGTTCGATCGATCCCCTCATGCGCCCGCGCCTCGCCTGTTGAGCCAGTCCAGTCCGCGCCGCGCCAAGGCGTTAACCGCGCCGCGCAAGGCGGGGGGCGCGCCGACGAGATCGGCGGGAGCGAGCTCGGCGGCTTCGAGCGTATTGTGCAGACCGACGACAGTCTGGGTGTCTCCGGTCACGACCAGACGGCGAGAAAAGAAGGCGGCGTCGGCGTCAGACCGACCGTCGAGCACCTCCAACAGGAGCGGCAAGGGTCCGGCGATGCTGGCTGCGCACGGCCCCTTGGCATCGCGGCCGACCACCGCGACCGGACGGCAAGTGTCGGTCAGCCGCAATCGAAACCTGATCGGCAGGTTGGATGGGACGATGTCGATGGAGGTATCCGCGACAGGGCCCAGACGTTCAAACACTTCCGGGCGGCGACGACGTAAATCTCGAACTCCCCTGGCCAGCAGTCGCTCCGGCACGGTGCGAAGCGCGATCAGCGTCTTTTCAATGGCTACGTCGCGGAGGCGTTCGCGCCGCCGACTTCGCCGACGCGTCGAAGACGAATTCGGTGACGCGGGCGCCTCCTCAAGGCCCCCCGCAGCAGGCTTCAGGACGGGATCGGGATAAGAACGGAGCGTCGGCATGACCGTCACCCTAGCGCCCGGCTCGGCGCTCGCCTTGCCGACCGGCAAAAGGCCGCCGGACGACACGATTGACCGGCATCAAGAGGGCGCCTCCTATTCAAGCCTCTCGAGCACCGCCCGCATGACGTCGTCGACGGTCTGCTGAAGCTGCGCGTCCGGTTGCTCATAGACGGCGCTATTGGCTCCGTGCTCGAAGCACTCGACCGCACGCAGGCGGCATCGCCCCTGTGTTGCGTCATGGACCATGGGCTGAACCATCGCGAACACATGTTGGGCCAGCCGTTCGCAGCTTGTTCCCGGCACCATGCGGATGTCGGCCAATCCGCATCGCGCCAGCTCCTCAAACTTCTCGCGCGCCGGGTCGTCCGCAGCGACCAGAAGGGTGTGATCGAAGGTCGCGTGGAGCCAGCGTCGGACGGCGCCGAAGCCGCCCTCGCCGAAATCGAGCACCCAGCCGCGACGATCCAGGGTTTCAGCCGCGAAGGTGAAGCGAAATCCGAGAGAATAGCCGTGCATGAGCTGACAGTCTGTGCGGGCATCCCACTGACGAAACACGCACGACAGGCCCCGCTCGGCGCCATAGGTCTTGATCGAATGAAAGGGCATACCCGCTTCTCCTTGAGCACGCTCCCGGCCTAATCCGCGCGAAGGGGCGCGGCCCGACCCCGCCGTCAAATGCACACGCCAAAACCGTCAAGCACGGGCTTGACGGTTTTCAAGCCGCCGATTCAGATCGCCCGGGCGTGGCGTCCCTCAGCCTCCGGCAAGCGGGCGTCGAAGGCCGCCGCCGTCACCCGCGCCAGCCGACGAGCGGCTTCGGGAATGCGTACGCGACGCCCCATCACCTCGCACAGGCCAGCTTCTTCAAGCGGACGGAGCGTCTCGAGACAGGCGTCCAGCCGCCCCGCCCCGACGCCGTGACGTAGGCATACCTCTTCCAGATCTACGTCCAGATAGGTCATCAGGCTTTCGATCACCTCACTGCGCAACCGATCCTCGTCCGTCACGACGAGAAAGCGAGCGACCGGCAGGCGCCCGGCGCCCACAGCCTCGCGCCATGTTCGCGCATCGACAGCGTTCTGGACCATTGCCGAAGGCTGCTGGCCGATCGCCGAGGGGCCGAAGGGGATGAGGATTGAGGCAGGGTCGTCGGTATAGCCTTGAAAGTTCCGCCGCAGACGCCGGTCGTCCAAAGCTCGAGACAAGGGATCACAGGGACGAGCGTAGTGATCGAGACCGATCCTGCGATACCCTCCCTCCGTCAGGACGGCGTCTGCCGCGCCCGCCTGCTCCCATCGACCCGCGACGTCCGCCAAGGTGCCCTCCTCGATCAACTTCTGGTGTTTCTTCATCCACGGTACATGGGCGTAGCCGAAGACCGCCAGGCGATCCGGCTCCAACGAGGCCGCCAAGCGAGCCGTAGCGGCCACATTGTCGGGCGTCTGGGCCGGCAGACCGTACATCAGGTCGAAGTTGACGCCCCTGATCCCGGCCTGCCGAAGCCGCCTCACCGCCTCCGCCACCTGTGCGAAGGGCTGCGGCCTGTTGATCAGAGCCTGCACGTCGGCGTCGAATGTCTGGACTCCCAGGCTGGCGCGCGTAACGCCGGCCTGTCCCAAACCGTCCACAAAGGCGGGATTGAGCAAGGCTGGGTCCAGTTCGACGGCGATCTCGGCGTCGGGCGCAAAGATAAAGATATCCTGCAGCGCCCGCACCACCGCCCCAAAATCCTCCGGCCGCAAGGCGTTCGGGCTGCCGCCTCCGAAGTGAAGATGACGGACTTGCCCCTTCCAGGACTCGGCCCGCGTCCGCCAGAGATTGATCTCCTTCAGGAGCACCTCATGGAAAGCGGCGATGCGTTCGTAGGAGGAGACGATGGTGGTGTTGCATCCGCAATACCAGCACAGCCGCTCGCAGAAGGGCACATGGACATAGAGCGAAAGAGCGTTGTCTGATCCGTCTTCCGACCAAGGGACATCGCCCGTTCTCACCGGCCGAAAAGCGATCGCCGTGGGATAGCTGGTGTAACGGGGCAGCGATCTGGACGCGAAGGGAAGCCAGGCAGAAGGAAGCGGATCGATCATGAAACGGCTCGGGACATAGGGGACGAGCGCCGGACGCGCGATCAGGAAGCCGTCCAGTGTGGCTTGATCGGGACTGGCTTGCGCTCACGCGCCCGAGTCAATTCGTCTGCGATGGCGTGGTTGACGTCGCGATGCCCCATCTCGTCGGCCCGCACCATAAAGATCACGTCCCAGAGGGTCGCATCCTCCGGCAACCCCCAATAGTCGCGGGCCATCTGCGGCGCATCCGGGTTCGGGCTGCGTCCTTCGTCGATCTCGGCCAGATAATGGGTGTAGCTGGCCACCGCCTCATCCTCGAGATAGGCGGCCAACCGGTGCGCAGTGGGCGCGGAGCAGAGATACAATACGCAGAAGACCAGATAGGCCCCTCCTTGCGCCATCATGATCGCGAGGCGTTCGATCAGACCCGGACGATGAACCTCGACAAAGGTCATCAGATGCATCCGTTCGTTCTCTGCCTCATTCATCAGCATCCGCACCCGACCCCGATCATCCGTCGTGGTCCGCAGCGCACGGAGATGGGTCAGAGTCGCCGCGACCATGGCCGGCACGGCCGCGATGGTTTCCAACACTACAGCGCGATGCCCGTACCGTCTGGCGAAGACGCCGCCTGCGCAGGTGCGCAATCCCCTGACCGCACCCCGCGCCAACCGGTCGGAAAAGGTACGCGGAACATGACGGCCAGCCAGACCCCCCTGCACTCGTTTTTCTTCGAGGGGCGTCATGGGCACAGCGCCATCAGCCGGTCTCTGCGCATCAGTCGGACCTGACGGCTGGAACGCGCCGCGATCAGACCGTCCGCCTCCAGGTGAGTAAGCGTTCGCGAGACAGTGTGGATGGCGAGGCCGAGAAAATCCGCCATATCCTGACGGCTCATGGGCAAGGTCATGTCCCTGACTGCGCCGATGCGCCGTGCGTAGCTGAGAAGGAAGGCGGCCACGCGCTCCGTGGCGCTCTGTCGCGCCAGGATGGCGGCGTGATCCTGGCTGCGCTGATAGGCGCCCACCGTCGCCGACCACAGGTCACGGGTCAGACGGACATCGTCGGCAGCGAGCGTCGCCAGCCGACGCCGTCCCAGGGCGACCACCTTGGCCGGCGTTACGGCCTGGGCGGTAAGGGAATACTCCACCCCCGCCTCCAAGCCCAGGAACTCGCCCGGAAGGTGAAAGTCGACGACCTGGCGTCGGCCGTCGCCAAGCATGCGATAACTCATCAGCACGCCCTCCTCCACACGATAGACGAAATCGGCTTCCTCGCCCTCGAGGAAGACTTCCTCGCCTGCGCCGACCCGCGTCGCCGCCGTCTGGCTTTCAGCGAAAGCCTTGCAAAGGCGGCAACAGGCGTCGGACGCCGAGACAGCCGATCCAGCCGTTGCGGCCGCTGGCGGTAGGGTGAAGGCGGCGTTCATGACAACCTCATCATTCGATGCCGCGAAGCTAGTCGGGGTCTTCACCCGCAGGTATTCGGGTATCTCGCCTAGGGGAAACACCGGAGTTGCGTCCCGTCAGACCACCTGTTGCAGCATGGCCGTCATCCTGCGACGGGACAGGGTCGGCAGGCGCGCCGCGGCCGTCTGGAACGCTGCGACATCCGCCTTCACATTGCCGACGGCAATCAGGGCCACCATTCCCATTCCCAGGTGCGGCGCGCATTTCACGCCGTAGAGACCGGGGCGTCGGATCGGCAGATCAAGGGTTCGGTTCATCAACCCTCGGGCCAGAGGAACGCCGTCCGGCGTCATTCCGCGGATCAGTTCAGCGTTGTGACCAGGATCCGTAGGAAGAAAACGAACGACGTCGCCGACGAGGGCCCGTATCAGGCCGGGCTCGAAAACCATGGAGCCGGCCGCCCCGCGATTAAGCATACGAACCTCGTGGACGACCGGCTTGGCCGCTGCGCCCAGCATGACCAAGCCCGCCCCACCCATGGCCATGCGTCTGGTGATCATCTGCCTTCCTTCGGATCAGGACGTCGCGAAAAACGGCGACGGGAATGCCTCTACGACGCCCGGGGTCAGCCGGACTTGCGCTCGCGCAACGCCGAGATCGTTCACGCAGACCCCAAGATGCGTCCCGCCCAGCCGTCGCGCCTCAGTCGCCTGATGCGTCACATAGAGGACGCCCGTTCCGGTCCGGTCCCGTCGGCGTTCGATCAATTCCAGGGCCGCCTCGCGGCGAGCTAGGTCCAGTCCCGTCAAGGGCTCGTCCAGCAACAGAAGTCGAGCCGGACGCTGCAGTAGGGCTCGCGCCAGCGCCGTCCGCCGCTTTTCGCCGCCCGACAGGCTCGCCGGCTTGCGACGCAGCAGGCCGCGCAGCCCCAACGCATCCACGACCTGATCGAACTCCTCCATTCCGCGCTCGCGCCTGTGATCCGCGCGGCCGAACAGGAGATTGGCCCTTACGTCCATGTGGGGCAGCAGCCGATCGTCCTGAAAGACGCAGGCGATCGCCCGACGTTCGGGCGCCAGGTCCACCCCTGCGGCCGAGTCGAACAGCGTCGTCCCGTTCAGACGGATGATCCCCCTGTCCGGCCGCCGCAGACCAGCGATCATGTGCAGCAGCGTCGTCTTGCCCGCGCCGGAGGCGCCGGTCACGACGCATAGGGGCTCGTCGATCCGGAACCGAGCGGTCAGGGCGCCCTCCCCGTTTCTCAGGCTGACGTCTGCCTCAAGCCGCATGTCGCCGCCCCTTTCGGATCATGGCTTCGGACGCGACCAGGGCAGCGAGGGAGACGAGGATGGACAAAACCGCCAGGCGGGTCGCCGTTCCTTCTCCGCCCGGCGTCTGCAGGGCGCTGTAGATGGCCAACGAAAGGGTCCGGGTCTCGCCGGGAATATTGGAGACGAAGGCGATCGTGGCCCCGAACTCGCCCAGCGCGCGGGCGAAGCCCAGGACCAGGGCGGCGAGGACGCCAGGCGCGGCGAGCGGCGCGCTTACGCTCCAGAAGACGCGAACCGGACCGGCGCCCAGGCTTCGCGCCGCGTCCTCCAGCCGCCGGTCCACGCCGTCGAACGAAAGCCGCATGGACCGCACCATGAGCGGTAGGGCCATGACGCCTGCGGCCAGGGCCGCGCCGGTCCAGCGGAACATCAGCTCCAGCCCCAAGACCTCTTCCAACCATCGCCCGATCGGCGCGGCGGGCCCGAACAGGCTGAGCAGGAGCCAGCCGACCACCACGGGCGGCGTCACCAATGGCAGGTGAACCAGGCCGTCCAGCAACACCTTGCCCGGAAAGCGGACGCGCGACAGCAGCCAGGCCAGGGCGCACGCAGGGGGCAAGGCGCCCAGGACAGCGACCACGGCGACCTTGAGCGACAGGGCCACGATGCTCCAGTCGGCGGCCTGGATCATGATTCCGCTCCCGCCGCGAAGCCGCGCGCCCGGAAGATGGCGGCGGCCTCGTCCGAGAGCAGGAAGCGCCGGAAGGCCTCGGCCTCCCTGTTGTCGGACCTCGTCAACCGGGCGATGGGATAAACGATCGGCGGATGGGTCGTAGCGGGGAAGACCGCGACCACGGTCGCTCTTTCCGACGCACGGGCGTCGGTCGCATAGACCACGCCCAGAGGCGCAGCGCCGCGCTCGACCAGGGCCAGAGCGGCGCGCACGTTCTCTGCCGGAGCCAAGCGCCCCTCGACCCGCGGCCAGAGCTCCAAGGCCGTGAGGGCGGCCTTGCCGTAGCGTCCGGCCGGGACCGCCTCGGGATCGGCGATGGCCAGCCTTCCCTCGCCCAGGGCCGCATCGAAGGCCCCCTGATCGCGCAGGTCCAGCGGCGCCGCCGGCGCGGGCGCCACCAGCACCAGGCGATTCCGGGCCAGGACGGCGCGCGAGGCGACGACCACGCGCCCCTGATCCTGCAACGCGTCCATCCAGGCCTCGTCCGCCGAGATGAAAAGATCGGCGCGCGCCCCCGCGCCGATCTGGCGAGCCAGGGCCGAAGATCCTGCGAAGGAGACCACCGGAGCGCGATGACCACGTCGCACCCAGGCCTCCGACACGTCACCGATGGCCTCCTGCAAACTCGCCGCGGCGAAGACCACGGGCGCCGTTTCAGCCTCGCCAGTAGACGAACCGCAGCCCGCCAGCAGCGAGGCCGCCAGAAACAGGCCGACGAATCCGCGACGGCCGATCGCAAAGGGCCTATCCGCCCAGGTCAATGGTGCGATCCCGAGTGCGGCAAACCCTGACTCAGATTCAGGATCTCGATCCGCGTCACGCCATAGACCGACCGGGCAGGTCGAATCTCATCCTCGACGATCACCCGGAACCCGGCCGGACGGTCCGCATCGACCGTCGCCGACGGCGCGGCGATGATCGTCCGAGCCGCGCGCAGGCCGGGATCGGTCTCGCCAAGACTCAGAACGACCTGATAGCCGTCGGAGGCGGTGATCCGGACCGCTTGGGCCAGCGCGGCGCCGTGCATCTCCGCGCTCTCCGGCGCGCCTGCCAGACCCAGAAGCTCGAACAGGAGGGGACCGGCATAGGTCACGACGGCTCCGTGGCTGTTTAAGTCGACCGTCTCCTGGGGGAAGGCCAAAAGATCGGCCGCCTCAAGCGCGACCGTCTCGCCGCCGGCGCCCTGCAGGACCAGCGATTGCGCCAGGGCCGGGTCGGGCGCGAGGGCCAGCACGGCTGTCAGGATAAGGGCGATGCGCATCTCAAGTCTCCGTCGCGAGGATTACGTGGGGCGCCTTGACCAGGGCGGTCACGGCGGCGCCGGGGGTCAGGTCGAGCGCCCGCGCGCTCTCCAGAGTCACTGTGGCGACCAGGGTCTTCGCGCCGCCGATGTTCAGGCTGATTTCGCTGTTGACCGCGCCGTCCTCGCGGCCGCTCACGCGCCCCGGAAGCCGGTTGCGCGCCGAGGTTCGCAGCCCGTCGCCCTGAACGAGGACGATGTCGCCGGCCTGGATCAGGACGACGACGGCGGCGCCGGGCGTCAGGCCCAGTCCGTCGATATCGCGATGAGCCAGGATGGAGACGATTTGCGCCTCGTCGCTCAGCGCGACGACGACCTCGCCGTTCACCGCCCCGCGCGTGATTTCCGTCACCCGCCCCCGCAGGGCGTTGCGCACGCTGGTCTTCATGCCCAAACTCCAGAAAAGGTCCGCGGCGATGTCGCCGTCGAAGAGGTCGCCGACCCGGGCCACGGCCGCAGTCAGTTCCGCCCGCACCCGCTCCAGCACGTCAATCATGGCCCGACCGCGCGGCGTGAGGACCGCATTGCCCTTACCCAATCGGCCACGCTCCGCGACGATCAGGGGGCTTTCGAAACAGGTTGTTCAGCGCCTGCACCTGATCCCAGGCGCCCCGATAGCTGAGCCCCAGACGCCGTGCAGCGCCGCTGATCGATCCGGTCTCCTCGACCGCGCGCAGCAGCGCCGTCCGGTCCGTACTGACTGGAGAGCGGCCTTCTCTGAAAAGAGAGACGCTCGCCTCCAGTCCCGCCGCGACCTCGCGCATCAGAACCGCGCCTTCAGGTCGAGACGGACGCTTCGGCCCGCCTCCGGATAACCGTCCGTCAGCATGTAGGTCGCGTCGAAGAGATTTCTGGCGCCGAAGATCAGATCCACGGCGGGCGTGAGCGCGACCTCGGCCGTAATCAGATTGATGCGCCAGTCCACCGTATCCGAAAAATCGCGCCGCCCGCCGTCCTCCAGCGTCGTGGCCTCGAAGCCGCGCGGAAGGGACCAGTGGCCGCGCTCGGCGTAGACGCCGCTGATCTGGGCGTAGCCGCGCTGCGAGGCGCCTCCGACCCGGGCGGTCACGGCATGTCGGGCGGTCTGCAGGCGATTGTCGAATTCCACGCCGACGCCGACCTCTCCCTCGAAGGCCTGGGTCGGTCGGCGCGTCACCAGATTGATCGCCCCGCCCATCGCGCCCGGTCCGTCCAGCACCGAGACATAGCCCTTGGCGACCTGCACCTGCGACAGGTCCGCGGTCAGGAAACGGGCCAGGTCGACACGATTGTCGGCCGGCAGGAATACCCTGACCCCGTCGATCGAGAGGGTCGTCTGAAACCGATCAAAGCCCCGGATCGAGGCGTAGCGCTCATTGGCGTGATCCGCCCGTCGAAACGGCGCTGACCCCAGGCAGGAGGTCAAGCGCCTGATCCACGCTGGTCCGGCCGAAACGCTCGATGTCGTCGGCTCGGATCACGGCGCCGCCGGCCGGACGCCCCATCCGATCCCGAGCTGTGACGACCACTTCTCCCAGTCTATAGGCCTCGCCCAGATTTTCACCCGGACAACCGTCAAACTCCTCGCCTTGTGACTGGACCCGGGCGTGAGCCACGCCGCCGGATAGAAGGGCGACAGCAGTGGTGGCGAGCAGGAGACGTTTCATGAAGACGATCCGTTATGAAGTCCCGCTTCATATAATCGCCGCCCAAGGCTCCCTGTTTGACGCTGATCAAACGGCGCATTGATGATTGTCCGTTCCATCGCATGGTCTTGCGGTGCGGAATCCGCCAGACTGATCGTCCCTCGGCGCCGACGGCGCGACGGTCGACATGATGAAGCACCCCCTCGCACCCTCTGCCGCTCCGTCGTCAGGCAGAGCTTCGCGACGATACGTCATGGGCTTCCTCGTGTCCGTGGCGGGCGTCGCGGCGGCCTACGCCGCCCGAACGGCAATGGAACCGGAACTGGGCGATCGCATCGCCTTCCTGTTCTTCGTGCCTGTGGTGGCCGCCGCGGCGGCCGTCGGCGGGGTCGGTCCCGGCCTGCTGGCTACGCTTCTAGGCGTGGGCGGCGGTCTGCTTGTCACCTGGCAGGGAGGGGAACAGACCGAAGGCGACTTCCTGGCCGCCGTGGTCTTTCTTGTCCTGGGCGGGCTCATCAGTTTCGGCGGCGAGCTACTGCATCGCATGCGCGCGCAGGCTACGGCGGTGAACGCCCACCTGCGAGCGCGCGAGGCTCATCTGCAGTCCATTCTCGACACGGTCCCCGACGCTATGGTGGTCATTACCGAGAACGGGATCATAAGATCCTTCAGCCCCACAGCGGAACGCATGTTCGGTTGGTCTCTCGAGGAGGTCGTGGGCGAAAACGTCAAGCGACTCATGCCCGAACCCTACAAGGCGGCCCACGACAGCTATCTCGAACGCTACATGCGAACGGGCGAGAAGCGCATCATAGGCTTGGGCCGCGTCGTGGTGGGACAACGCAAGGACGGATCGACCTTTCCGATGGAGCTCGCAGTCGGCGAAATGCGTTCGGGAGATCAGCGCTTCTTCACAGGGTTCATCCGCGACTTGACGGAGCGCCAAGCAACAGAAGCGCGACTTCAAGATCTTCAGACCGAGCTGATACATATCGGGCGGCTCACCGCCATGGGGGAGATGGCCTCGGCCCTGGCCCACGAACTCAATCAGCCCTTGAGCGCCCTGACCAATTATCTGAACGGCTCAATCCGCCTGCTAGACAAGCCGGACCTGCCGCGCGACCGCTTGGATGATGCGCTCGGCAAGGCGCGAGATCAGGCGCTCCGCGCTGGAGAGATCATTCGCCGCCTACGTGATTTCGTGGCGCGCGGCGAGGTCGAGCGACAGGTCGAAAGTCTCCCCAAGCTGATCGAGGAGGCAGGAGCCCTCGCTCTCGTCGGCGCCAAGGAACACGGTGTCCACGTGGACTTCGTCTTCGATCCGGGGGTGGACCTCGTCCTGGCCGACCGCGTCCAGATCCAGCAGGTAATTCTCAACCTGATCCGGAACGCCATGGAGGCGATGGAGGACCAGCCGGTTCGGCATCTGACTATCTCGCTTCAAAGGGAGCAGGGAGAGGCGCGCGTGACGGTTTCGGACACCGGCTCAGGCCTGGATCCCTTCATGTCGGGAGTGCTGTTCCAGCCCTTCATGACGACCAAGCGTAGCGGAATGGGCATCGGCCTTTCGATCTGCCGCACCATCATCGAGGCGCACGGCGGGCGAATCTGGGCAGAACCCAACCTCCGCGGCGGCACCCGGTTCGCCTTTACCCTGAAAGCGGCCGACCAGGAGAGGTTGAATGACGACGACGCCTGACGCCATGGTGCATGTGGTCGATGACGACTCCGCACTGCGAGACTCTCTCGCGTTCATGCTGGAGACGAACGACATCGCCACCCGTCTCTACGCCGGCGGCGGAGATTTGCTGGACGCAGCGGCGAAGACGACGCTGGAGGGATGCGTACTGACCGATGTCCGCATGCCGGACATGAACGGTATAGAACTAGTCCGTCAGCTTCGTGCTCAGGGCGTGAACCTGCCGGTCGTGGTCATGACCGGGCACGCCGACGTGCCGCTCGCCATCGAGGCTATCCGCGCCGGCGTGCAGGATTTTATAGAGAAGCCCTTCACGGACGAATTGCTGCTGGACGCCCTGGGCCGAGCCCTCGACGGCTCCACGCCCGCCTCAGCGGCGGACCGGCTCGTTCTCGAAAGACTGGAGACCCTGTCAGCGCGTGAGAAACAGGTGCTGGACGGCCTGGTCGCCGGCCATGCGAAACAAGGTCATTGCGTATGATCTGGGCATCAGTCCGCGAACGGTCGAGGTCTATCGCGCTAATGTCATGACCAAGATGCAGGTCAGAAGCCTTTCAGAGCTCGTTCGCGTGACGGTCCTGAGCCACGGAATCTGAAACGACGCCTTTCGCCTCAGGCCCGGAAAGCAGTTTCTTCAGGCGTGCAGGCTTTCCAGGACTTCGTCTTCTTGCTGAATCCTGGTCAGAAGCGATTGGTGAAGACGACCGCATAGGGCATAGAGCCGTTCCCATTCCGCACAGGCTCCTTGCGGCGCGGTGAGACGTCGAGTCGCCTTCTGAACCGCCTGCAAGCCCTCGCCAAGCGCCTGATGATCCGCCGTCAGCACCGGCACGACACTCCCTTCCTGAGCGGCGAACCATCTCGCTTCACGGCCCATGTGATCCTCAAACAGGTCGAGAAGATCCGCCAGTATGTCGCCGAGGCCATGTGGCCAGGCTTCGTGGCAAGCCAGGCTAGGTTCGAGCCGGTCGGCTAGCCCCACCGCGTCGGTCAGCACACGTCGCATCTCGCCCGTCATCGCCTCTCGGCGGACGTGGATGCTTGGCTTCCCAAGGGTCGGCATGACGCTCTACCTCCTGCCCCGCAACCATGCGCTTCGGTCGGTGCGTCTCTTTTGCGCTCTGGCAAATCAGCAGGAAGAAATTTCCTTCAGCCGCGCCTGCGCCAGCAACAGGTCTTGCGGCGTATTGATATTGGCGAATGCGTCCGCCGCCTGAGCCGGCCATTCGACAATCGTGGCCGCTGCTCGCGCGGCGACGCCGCGAAGAGAACCCCTCCCCGCCGCAGCCTCGGACCGGACCGCGGCCAGGCTTTCCACACGCCAGAGGGCGCAGGCGGGATGCAGCCGCCCCGGAGTCGCGGCCAGGGCCGCGCCCGCATCCGGCCGCAGTTCTTCCTCCAGGCGTCGCGCCAGGTCGTTCGGCAGGAAAGGCGTGTCGCAGGCTGCGACCAGAACGCGATCCCGCCCCAGCGACAGGGCCCACTCCAGCGCCGCCGCCAATCCGGCCAACGGCCCCTCCAGGGCTGGGTCGTCTTGGATCAGGCGCACGTCCGGTTCAGGGTTCGGCCATTGGCCCTCGCTGCGCAAACGCGACGGCGACGGGATCGCCCCATTTCCGCGCCTGATCCACCGCGTGGGCGATCAAGGGACGTCCCGCCAGAAGCCGCTCCGGCTTTCGCCCGCCCATGCGTCGGCCCTCCCCTCCCGCCAGGATGACGACCGGCGTCATCACGGCGTTCGGCGGGGCGCGCGAGACGGCGCCGAGACGCTTACCTCAAGATCGCGCAGAAGCCCGTCCTGAATGGAATAAACCCAGCCGTGAACCGTCAGCGACTGGCCCTTGCGCCAGGCGTCGCGCACGAAAGGATTGGCCGCCACCGCCTCGACTTGGGCCACGACATTGCACTCGCAAAGACGGTTGGCCCTCATCTCCGGATCTTCAATCAGGCGCAACTCGCCCGCCCGTTCGTGGGCCAGCCGCCGCACAGGTTGAAGCCAATGGTCGATCAAGCCCTGGCGGCGCCGCGTCAGGGCCGCGCGCACCCCGCCACAGCCCGTAATGGCCGCAAACGATGATATGGCGAACCTTCAGCACTTCGACGGCGTACTGCAGCACCGACAGGAAGTTGATGTCCTGCGGCGAGGCCAGATTGGCGATGTTGCGATGCACGAACAGTTCGCCGGGATCCAGTCCCACAATCTCGTTCGCGGGCACACGGCTGTCCGAACAGCCGACCCAGAGATACTCAGGCTCCTGCAGGCGGGCCAGTCGACGGAAGTAGTCGGCGTCCATGCGGGTCTTCGTCGCCGCCCACCGTAGATTCGCGTCCAGAAGGTTGTCGATCATGAGGTTTTTTCCATTTCAGCCACGCCCGCGCCGCGCAGCCAGACGTCGCGACAGACCGGACAGGTCGCGCGGCGTCAGCCTCAGACGGGCGATCGGCAGCACGACCGCATTCTCTAGAGCGATGTGTCGCCTTTCCCTCTGGGTGAAGTTGCCCATGGACCGCACCAAATCAGGCGTCATCGGTCGGTCGCCGGACGCCCTGAGCACTTCCTCCAGACGATCGGCGAGTCGGGCCGCGCTCGCAGCTTCAGCATGGTGATCGCTGGAAAGCATGCCGAGGACTCCATGGATGTCATCCTCGGGCGGGCAACGTCGCCGCAATAGGGGAAAGAGGTCTTCCTCCTCGTCCAGCACATGCAAGGGCAGATCATGTCTGAGATAGTCAATGATCACAGCCAGCAGCCTCGACGGCCGTTCGGGCATAACGGCCGCCGCGTCGATCGTTCGGCAAAGCTGGCGCTGCCGATAGTGTTCGGCGAACAGCCAGTCGAGCGGCGAGGCGATCAGTTCCATCGGCATGGGCTCGATCGGCACGCCCTGCGTCATACCCGGCGAACTGGCTTTCGGCGTCATGACGCAGGCCGTCCTAGCGTCGCCGCTTCAGCAGGGTGAAGGTGCGGGCCGCCGGTTGCAGTTTTTGCCGCAGCACGGCGCGGGCGCAGGCGAGCGCGGAATCCTCGGCGTCCTTCGCCGCCGACAGCAACCGCGTCCACTCCTCGTCGTCGGCCGCCGAGAGGTGATCGCGCAGCAGGCTCTGGACCCAGGCTCCCGGATCCTCGCCCGAGGCCTCGCAGGCGGCGTAGGCGAGGTCGGCCAAGTCCGGGTCCGACGCCGCAAGCCAAGTGCGGAAACGTTCACTGTCCACGCCAAGCAAGACGCCAAGCGACAGCGGCCCTTCGCTCACCTGGCCTGTCGTCGTCAGGCTGATCGCTACCCCCTTCTTCCCGCGCCGCTTCCCCCAAGGCCGCCACATAGCGCGCAGCCCCGGCGCGCCAGGCTCTTTCCTGCAAGGCGCGTTCGATCCAAGGTCGCACATGTTCGAAAGGAAGACGCGCGCCTTCGACCCGGCGGTCAACCTTCAGCACATGCCAACCGAACCGCGACCTCACCGGCGCTTCGCTGATCTCGCCCGGCTCCAGCCTGTCGAGCGCCTGCTCCACCTCGGGCGCAAGATCGCCCTCGACCAACTGCCCCAGAGCGCCGCCCGATTTGCTGGACGGACAGTCCGAAACGCGACCGGACAGTTCAGCGAAGGCCTGGGGCCGCGCACGCGCCAGCGTCAGATGCGCCTCGGCGGTCAGACGCGCCGCTTCCCAGAGCGCCTCGTCCTCGCCTGTCACCGCCACAAGAATATGAGAGGCCTCGGTCATAGCGGAGGAGCGAAAGTCATCCGGCCGCGCATCATAAACCCTTCGGCATTCGGCCTCCGAGGGCGGATCCGCCCGCACCTCCTGCTCGAGAAGGACGCGAATCCTGGCCTCATCGACCGTCTCTTCACGTCCTTCGTCGTCAAAGAGGGGCGTCGCCTCTATCTCAAGCTCCGAGGCGCGGTTCAGCAACAGCGCCCGAATGGCCAGGGCGTGGGCCGCCAGCTTGCGAGCCTGTTCGATGCTGGGCGCCGGATGGTTCGAAATTTCCTGGGCGATCAGAGCCTCGGGCACCTCCACGCCGCCGACGACGATTGCGGCTTCGCGGCTCATCGTCCATCTCCCTTGCGACCGCGAATCGAAGCGGGCGCCGAAGCGATGCGGCTGACCGGCATCTGGCGACGACTACGGACCAGTTGCCAGCCCCGGCGATTGAGATACCACACCGGCGCAGACAACATGTGGACCAGGCGGGTGAAGGGGAAGACCAGGAAGATGGTCAATCCTAAGACGATATGCGCCTTGAACAACCAGTGAACGTCCGCGATGTAGTCGGCCGTCCCTGCCCGGAAGGTGAAGACGCCCTGGGCCCAGTTCATGAACTTCACCATCTCCTCGCCGTCCATGTGGCGGGCCGAGATGAAGATGGTCGACAGGCCCAGACACAGCTGGATCAGGAGGATGATCAGGATCGCCGTGTCGCCAAAGCTGGAGGTCCGGCGGATGCGCGGGTCGAACAGCCGTCGGTGAAGCAGCAGCAGACCCCCGATCAGCATCATGACGCCAGCGACGCCGCCCGCAACCATGGCGAGCAACTGCTTCGCGGAATGGGCCACGCCGAGGGCGTCCCAGACGGCCACCGGCGTCAGGAGGCCGACCAGGTGCCCGCCGAAGATCATCAGGACGCCGAGGTGGAACAGGATGGATCCCGCGACCAGTTGCCGGCGGCGCAGCAACTGCGAAGAGCCGGTGCGCCAGGTGTAGGGTTCGCGGTCAAAGCGAATGACCGACCCGATCGCAAGGACCGCGAGAGCGATATAGGGATAAACGCCGAAGAAAAACTGGTTCATCACATTCATGACGTGGCCTCCTTCAAGCCGCGCTGGGCCGTTGGGCGGATGGCGTGTTCATCGCCGCAACCAAGGCGTCGGCCTTGGGGCAGCCGACATCGTCCGGGCCGAAGGTGACAGGCGTGTCCTCCCAGGCCTCATCGAGAGCCGTGAGATCATCGGGATCGGGATCGGGCTCGCTGAGCAGGGCGGCGACGGCCGCCGCATCCGCCGCGCCGGCCAGGGCGGCCAGGGCGCCGAACACCGAGCGATAGGAGCTGCCGCGCCTGTGCAGCCTCTCGCCGATCGCCTCCAGCACATGGGCCGCTTCACCCAGGAGGGAAGCCGCGCGATCCGCAGGCAGAAGCGAGAGAAACTCCAGGAAGACCGGCAGGTGATCCGGCAGTTCCGACGTCGCCAGCTCCAGCCCTTCGCTGCGATAGAGCTCCAGCAATCCCGCCATCGCCTCGCCCCGGTCCCGGCTCTCGCCGTGAACATGCTCATAGAGGTTCAGGGACAGGGAGCGAGACCGATCGAACAGATCAACGTACTGCTCCTGCAGACTGTAGATGTCCCCGCCTTTCAGATCCTCGACGAGACGGTTCAGGGCCTTCTGGATGCGGACCGGAACCCGGCCATCGGCGCGGATCACGGCCGCCAGCTCCTCGGCGGACGCCTGCAGGTCCGCGTCGGGATAGGTCAGCAGCCGCCCCAGCGCGCTATAGGTCGCGGACATCATTCCACCTCCATCGGATTGCGGGGACGTGTTTTCTTGACCCGGCCGAACAGGCCGTATTCCGTCGTCCCGCCGGAACAGCCGTTGCCGAAGGTGAAGCCGCAGGAGCCGCGCAGGTCGAAAGCGTCCTCACCCGTCTCGCGGTGGTTGGTCGGGATGACGAAGCGATCCTCGTAATCGGCGATGGCCATGATGCGGTACATGTCGTCGATCTGGGCGGCGCTCAGCCCCACCCGTTCGGCCAGGGCGTGGTCGATCCGGCCGTCGACGGTCTTGCCGCGCATGAAGGCGCGCATCGCCAGCATGCGCTCCAAAGCGGTTACGACGGGTTCCTCGACGCCGGCGGTCAGCATGTTCGCCAAATACCGCACCGGAATCCTCAAGGATCTGACGTCAGGCATCTCCTGGTCGATTTCCAGCGCGCCGGCTGAGGCCGCTGACTGGATCGGGGACAGCGGCGGCACGTACCAGACCATGGGCAGCGTCCGGTATTCGGGGTGCAGCGGGAAGGCGACCTTCCAGTCCATCGCCATCTTCCAGACCGGACTGCGCTGCGCCGCCGCCAGCCAGGCGTCGGGAACGCCGTCGGCCCGTGCTTGGGCGATCACCGCCGGGTCGTTCGGGTCCAGGAAGACATCGAGCTGAGCCTGGTAGAGATCCTTCTCATCGACGCTGGCCGCCGCCTCGATACGGTCGGCGTCATACAGCATCACGCCCAGATATCGGATGCGCCCCACGCAGGTCTCGGAGCAGACCGTGGGCATGCCCGCCTCGATCCGGGGGTAGCAGAAGGTGCACTTCTCCGACTTTCCGGATTCCCAGTTGTAATAGATTTTCTTGTAGGGGCAGGCCGAGACGCACATGCGCCAGCCGCGGCACTTCTCCTGATCGATCAGGACGACCCCGTCCTCCTCACGCTTGTAGATGGCGCCCGAGGGACAGGCGGCCACGCAGGTGGGGTTCAGACAGTGCTCGCACAGCCGGGGCAGATACATCATGAAGGTGTTTTCGAAGGCTCCGTAGATCTCCTTCTCAACGCCCGCGAAGTTGTAGTCCTTGGACCGCTTGGAGAACTCGCCGCCCAGTATTTCTTCCCAGTTCGGTCCCCACTCGATCTTCTCCATCCGCTCGCCGGAAATCTTCGAACGCGGGCGCGCCGTGGGGAAGTGCTTCATCTCAGGAGCTTCCTGAAGATGGGCGTAGTCCATGTCGAACGGTTCGTAGTAGTCGTCGATCTCGGGCAGGTCTGGGTTGGCGAAGATGTTGGCCAGGATTCGCCACTTGGGGCCCATGCGGGGGCGGATGCGACCGTTGCGGGCGCGCTCCCATCCCCCGTTCCAGCGGCCCTGGTTCTCCCAGTCCTTAGGATAGCCGACGCCGGGCTTGGTCTCGACGTTATTGAACCAGGCGTATTCGACGCCGTCGCGGCTGGTCCAGACGTTCTTACAGGTCACCGAACAGGTGTGACACCCGATACATTTGTCGAGGTTCAGCACCATGCCGATCTGGGCGCGGACCTTCATCAGACGTTCTCCTTGTCCGAACGGGGCTCTTCGAGCCAGTCCACCGTTCTCATCTTGCGCAGGACGACGAACTCATCGCGGTTCGAACCGACCGTGCCGTAATAGTTGAAGCCATAGGCAAGCTGGGCGTAGCCGCCGATCATGTGCGTCGGCTTGGGCACGATCCGCGTCACAGAATTGTGGATGCCCCCGCGCCGGCCCGTGATCTCAGACCCCGGCGTGTTCACGATCTTTTCCTGAGCGTGATACATGAAGGTCGTGCCTTCACGGATGCGCTGAGACACCACCGCCCGCGCCGAGATGGCGCCGTTGGCGTTGAACAGCTCGACCCAGTCGTTGTCGACGATTCCCGCCTTTTGAGCGTCGACCTCCGAGATCCAGATCACCGGCCCGCCGCGGTTCAGCGTCAGCATCAGCAGGTTGTCGGAATAGGTCGAGTGGATGCCCCATTTCTGGTGCGGCGTAATGAAGTTCAGCACGACCTCATTCTCGCCGTTGGGCTTCATGCCCTTGACCCAGGTGGTCTTCAGGTCCAGCGGCGGACGATAGACGCACAGGGCCTCGCCAAAGGCGCGCATCCAGGGGTGGTCCTGATACAGCTGCTGACGCCCCGACAGGGTTCGCCACGGCACGCGCTCGTGCACATTGGTGTAGTTGGCGGTGTAGCAGACGTGCTCGGACTCCAGGCCCGACCAGATGGGCGAGGAGATGATCTTGCGCGGCTGGGCCACGATGTCGTGGAAGCGGATCTTCTCGTCTTCCTTGGGCAGAGCCAGGTGGGTGTGGTCGCGCCCCGTGAAGCGCGAGAGCGCCGCCCACGACTTCACCGCCACCTCGCCGTTGGTTTCGGGCGCCATCATCAGCACCGCCTCGGCCGCCTCGATAGCAGTCTCCATGCGGGCCAGGCCATGCGACACCCCCTCTTCCCGCACCTCGCCGTTCAGGGCCTTGAGCGCCGCCACCTCATGATCGGTGTTCCACTTCAGCCCCTTGCCGCCGTTGCCGACCGTATTCATCAGCGGCCCGACCGAGGTGAACTGCTTGTAGAGGTTGGGGTAATCCCGCTCGACCACGGTCATGACGGGCATGGTCCGGCCGGGCACGGGTTCACATTCGCCCTTCCACCAGTCCTTGACCTCGAAGGCCTGGGCCAGCTCGCCAGGGCTGTCGTGCTGGATCGGGGTGAGGACCAGATCCTTCTCGACGCCGAGCACCTCAGGGCAGACCTCGGAGAAGGTCTTGGCCAGGCCTCGGAAGATGTCCCAGTCGGACCGCGCCTCCCAGGCCGGGTCCACCGCCGCCGTCAGGGGGTGGATGAAGGGGTGCATGTCCGACGTGTTGAGATCGTGCTTCTCGTACCAGGTAGCGGTCGGCAGGACGATGTCGGAATAGACGGCGGTGGTGGACATGCGGAAGTCCAGCGTCACCAGCAGGTCCAGCTTGCCTTCCGTCGTGGCGTCGCGCCAGCGCACATCCTGCGGCTTGACCTTGCCGTCCTCGCCCAGATCCTTGCCTTGAACCCCGTGGTCGGCGCCCAGCAGGTGCTTGAGGAAGTACTCGTGGCCCTTGCCTGACGATCCCAGCAGGTTGGAGCGCCAGATGAACATGTTGCGCGGCCAGTTGGCCGGATCCTCGGGGTCCATGCAGGACATCTCAAGCGAGCGATCCTTGAGCGTCCGAACCGCATAGGCGACCGGATCGACGCCCTCGCTCTCGGCTGCGCGGACCACGTCCAGAGAATTGGTCTTCAAGGCCGGCGTCGAAGGCAGCCAGCCCATGCGCTCAGCGCGCACGTTGAAGTCGATCAACGAACCGGACCAGTCGCCGGCCGGCGCGGTGGGCGACAGGATCTCCTGCGGCGACACCGTCTCATAGCGGTACTGGCCGGTGTGGGCGTAGAAGAAGGAGGTCGCGTTCTGCTGGCGCGGCGGCCGGATCCAGTCGAGGGCGAAGGCGACCGGCGCCCAGCCGCTCTGCGGACGCAGCTTCTCCTGGCCGACGTAGTGGGCCCAGCCCCCGCCCGACTGACCGACGCAGCCGCACATCACCAGCATGTTGATGACGGCGCGATAGTTCATGTCCATGTGGAACCAGTGGTTCATGGCCGCGCCGATGATCACCATGGACTTGCCGTTGGTCTTTTCGGCGTTGCCGGCGAAGCCTCTCGCCACGGCCAGGATCTGGTCGCGCGGCACAGAGGTCATCTGTTCCGCCCAGGCTGGGGAATAGGGTTCCGGATCATCATGGTCGCGCGGCATGTGCTCGCCGCCGAAGCCCTGATCGACGCCGTAGTTGGCGAGGAACAGGTCATAGACGCTGGCCACCAGCGTCTCCCCCTCCTTCAGCGCCATCTTCCGCACCGGGACGTTGCGGGTCAGGACGTCGGGGTGATCGCTCGAGGCGAAGCCGTTGGAGGCGGTGTTGGCGAAATAAGGGAAGCGTACGCCCACCACCTCATCATGAACCCCTTTCAGCCCCAGGCGCAGGCGCGTCTCACGCCCCTCGGCCTCGCGCTCCTCCAGATTCCAGCGCCCATCCTCTCCCCAACGGAAGCCGATGGAGCCGTTCGGCGCGACCACGTCTCCGCTGATCTCGTCGAGAGCCACCGTCTTCCAGTCGGGGTTGTTGGCCTGGCCCAGATCGTCGACGAAGTCGGAGGCTCGCAGCATGCGCTCGGCCACATAGCCGCCGTCCTGCGGGACCAGGCGCACCAGCATGGGCAGGTCCGAATACTGACGGACATAATCCTTGAAGTAGGAGGTCTCGCGCTCGACGTAGAACTCCTTGAGGATGACATGGCCGAACGCCATGCCCAGAGCCGCGTCCGTCCCCTGCTTCACCGCCAGCCACAGGTCGGCGAATTTGGACGCCTCGGAATAATCGGGGCAGATGACCACCGACTTGGCGCCGCGATAGCGGGCCTCGGTGTAGAAGTGGGCGTCGGGCGTGCGGGTCTGCGGGACGTTGGAGCCCCACAGCAGCATGAAGCTGGAGTTGTACCAGTCCGCCGATTCCGGCACGTCAGTCTGCTCGCCCCAGGTCTGGGGCGAGGCTGGCGGCAGGTCGCAATACCAGTCGTAGAAGGAGCCGCAGACTCCGCCCAGAAGCTGCAGATAGCGCGCGCCGGCGGCGTAAGAGAGCATGGACATGGCCGGAATGGGCGAGAAGCCGAACACGCGGTCAGGGCCCCAGGCCTTGACGGTGTGGGCGTTGGCCGCCGCGATCAGCTCATTGACCTCGTCCCAGGTCGCGCGGACGAAGCCGCCGGCGCCGCGCATCTTCACATAGTCGGCGCGCTTGGCCGGATCGTTCTGGATCGAGGCCCAGGCGGCCACCGGCGCCAGGGTGCGGCGCGCCTCACGCCATTGGCGCAGCAGGCGACCACGGACCAGCGGATATTTCACGCGGTTGGCTGAATACAGATACCAGCTGTAGCTGGCGCCCCGCGCGCAGCCCCGCGGCTCATGGTTGGGCAGGCCGGCGCGGGTGCGGGGATAATCGGTTTGTTGAGTCTCCCATGTGACGATGCCGCTCTTGACGTGAATCTTCCACGAACAGGAGCCCGTACAGTTCACGCCATGGGTCGACCGCACGATCTTGTCGTGACGCCAGCGGTTCCGATAGGATTCCTCCCACTTGCGGTCGTCATCGGTCATGACGCCGTGCCGACCTGAGAAGAGCTCAGTCTTTCTCTTGAAGAAAGCGAGACGATCGAGGGTATGGCTCATGCTCAGGCCACCTTCTTTTCAAGATTGTTCAGGATCGACCTCGGCCTCGCATAGAAGGCCCAGTTCACGACCAGGCAGGTCGCGTAGAAGGTCATGAAGATATAGAGCGCCACCGTGGGCCCGCCGAAGACGCCCATGGAGGTGGCGAAACCCAGCGGAATGAAGAATCCGCCATAGGCGCCGATGGCCGAGGCGAAGCCGATGATGGCGGCGGATTCCAGCTCAGCGGCCTTCAAACGCTCACTGGCGGCGGCGGTCGGCATCAGACGCGCCATCTCAAGCCGCATGAGGCCTGGGATCATCTGGAAGGTCGAGGCGTTGCCCACCCCCGTCCAGAAGAAGAGCCACAGGAAGCTGGCGAAGAAGGCAGGGAAGCTGGGCGCGCCGCCCCAGGTTCCAAGGCTGTGCAGTAAGCCGATGACCCCCAAGATCAGCGACAGGAAAACCCACTGCGTCACGTGCTGGCCGCCCCAGCGATCCGAGATCCAGCCGGTCAGGGCGCGGGACGCGGCGCCGACCAGCGGCCCCAGGAAGGCGATCTGCAGGATGTTCACATCGGGAAACAGGGTCTTGCCCAGCAGAGGGAAGGCCGCCGAAAAGCCGATGAAGGAGCCGAAGGTGCCGATGTAGAGGTAGCACATCAACCAGTTGTGCTTGCGCTTGAACACCACCGACTGTTCGCGGAAGGAGGCGCGCGCAGAGGCCACGTCGTTCATGCCGAACCAGGCCAGGGCCGCGCCGATCACGATCAGGGGCGCCCACATCAGCGGAGCGTGCTGCAGCCAGATCCGGTGCTCCACGCCATTCTCGACGAAGACCTGGGGCGGGCCGCCGAGCGGACCGAAAAAGGCCACGCCGACCACGATAGGCGCCAGCAACTGCAGAGCGCTGACCCCGAGGTTTCCGAGCCCCGCGTTCAGCGCCAGGGCGTTGCCCTTTTCCGCCTTGGGGAAGAAGAAGGCGATGTTGGACATGGACGAGGCGAAAACCGCCCCACCCAGGCCGCACGACAACGACAGAGCCACGAAGACCCAATAAGGCGTTTCGACGTGCTGCACCGCCACGCCCATTCCCACCACGGGGACGAGCAAGCTCAAGGTCGTCAGAGTGGTCCACAGCCGCCCGCCGAAAATCGGCACCATGAAGCTGTAGAAGATGCGCAGGGTGGCTCCCGACAGGGCTGGCAAGGCGGTCAGCCAGAAACGTTGCTCGGTCGAGAACTCGAACCCGGCCTGGGGCAGCCTTGTCACGGCAGTGGACCAGAGCATCCAGACGGCGAAGCCGATCAGGAGGTTGGGAATCGAGATCCAGAGGTTGCGCCGGGCGATGCGCTTGCCCTTTTCGGCCCAGAAAGCCGGATCTTCCGGGCGCCAGTCGGTCAGAACATGTCGTCGGGACATGAGGGAATGCTCCTATCGCGCCGAGCGGCCATCGAGGCCGTCCAGCTCGGGGAAGGCCGGCAAGCCGGCCAGCTGAGGATTGTGGGCGTGTTCCATTCGCCGCACCGCCAGATGCATCCAGGCCAGGGCTACGGCGACGAGCAGGAAGAGCAGCATGAAGCAGCTTGAGCCGATGGCGGTCCAATCGTTCAGGGCGCCGAAGGCGATCGGCAGGACGAAGCCGCCCAGGCCGCCGATCATCCCCACCAGGCCGCCGACCGAACCGATGTGGTCCGGATAGTAGACGGGGATGTGCTTGTAGACCGCAGCCTTGCCGAGGCTCATGGCGAAGCCCAACAGGAAGACCAGGGCGATGAAGCCTGGAAGGCTCAGCGCCAGGCTGAAACGGATCGGCCCGTTCAGGCCCGCCACCTCATACTGGGTCGGCGGGTAGGACAGGATGAAGGTGCAGATCACGCTGATGACGAAGGTCAGATACATGACCTTGCGGGCGCCCACGCGATCCGACAGCCATCCGCCGAAGATTCGGAACAGCGATCCTGGGATCGAATAGGCCGCCGCGACCATGCCGGCGGTCTTGATGTCCAGACCGTAGGCGCCGGTCAGATAGCGCGGCAGCCACAAGGCCAGGGCGACGAAGCCGCCAAAGACGAAGAAGTAATAGAGTGAGAAGCGCCAAACTCTCGGGCTCTTGAGCGGCGAAAGCTGCAGCCAGGTCGCTGGCGCCTTCTCTCCCGAAGCGCGCCGGGCAACCGTAACAGGGTCGTCGCGAGTCAGAAGGAATACGATCAGGCTGATGATCAGCAGGGCAGCAGCCCAAATCTGGGCCACGGCCTGCCAACCGAAAGCCACCATGACGAAGGGCGCGGCGAACTTGGTGACGGCCGAGCCTACATTGCCCGCCCCGAACACGCCCAGGGCCATGCCCTGGCGCGACGGTCCGAAGAATTTCGAGACATAGGTCACGCCGACCGAGAAGGCGCCCCCCGCGAGGCCCAGCGCCAAGGCCGCAGCCAGGAACTGCGGATAGGTGCTCGCCTGAGCCAGGAGAAAGGTCGCCCCCGCCGCCAGGACGCCGACGATCAGATTGACCTTGCGCCCGCCGAACTGCTCGGCCCAAACTCCCAGCAGAACCCGGCTCAGGGATCCGGTCAGGATCGGCGCGCCGACCAGCAGGCCGAACTGGGTCTCGGACAGGCCCAGGTCCGCCTTTATCTGGATGCCGATGATCGAAAAGATCGTCCAGACGGCGAAACAGGTGGTGAAGCCCAGGGTGCTGAGCCACAGAGTGCGCCACGCTCCGGGCGCCTCGCCCCCGACCGACTTCGTCATTTGCACTGGTCGAACCATCACGCCCTCTGCGAAACCGGAGCAGGACTCCGTGCAGGTGATGTGCGCCAGGAGCGGCGGCCTCGACTTGCTTTTGATCAAGTCGGACCTAGACGCGTGTCGATTCAGCGCAAAAAACCACATCGGCGTCGCGGGTAATCGCGACTGACAATCATTACGCGCAATGCGCACGCCTAGGCGACGTCGCGTTTGATTCTGATCAATCCGACCCGGCGTGCGCCATGGTCTTCTTGCGCCATGCCTATCCGTCCGGCCGACCTAGACCGTATTCGCGCCCTGCCCCTGTTTATGGGAGCGTCGCCAGCCGTCTTTAGAGACGCCACGGCGGGCGCCTTTCTGCAGCGCTTCCCGGCCGGAACCACACTCCTCATGGAAGGCGACCCCGTCGACTTTCTCTATGTCCTGCTCAGCGGTTCAGTAGAACTGCAGGGCAGTTGGAAGGAGAAGGAATCAACCCTGGCCGTGCTGCGGCCCGTTTCGACCTTCATCCTCGCAGCCGTCATGCTTGAGGCTCAGGCCCTGATGTCGGCGCGGACTCTGGAACCTTCTCAAATCCTGATGCTGTCGGGAGAAGCTTTGAGGCGCACCGCGCGCCAAGACGCCGATTTCGGTTTCGCGGTCATTCAGGAACTTGCCGGCTGCTATCGCGGCGTGGTCCGCACGGTGAAGGCCCAGAAGCTGCGCGGCGGGGTTGAACGGCTCGCCAACTATCTTCTGGCTCAGTGCGCGCGCCAGCAGAATGAGGCGCGGATCATCCTTCCTCACGAAAAGCGCGTGCTCGCCTCTCTATTGGGGATGACGCCCGAAAATCTCTCACGCGCCTTCGCACAACTGTCCGACTACGGCGTGCACGTCCGGGGCGCCCAAATCTCCTTTGAACGTCCGCGGGCGCTGAAACGCCTTGCGCGCCCGTCAGCCCTTATCGACAATCATGCGCCTGCCGCCTTGCATCCTGCTGGCAAGGCGGCGTCCGAAACCTGGTCGACCGACACTGAAGAAGAAGGAGGCGGCGCTCAGCCGCCGAAGGCGGCCAGGTTCGGCGTATCGCCGAAATTTCCCTGATGCAGCGCGTGAGCGCGCGGTTTGGCGCCGAGGGCTGAAGCGACCCGCTCGACAAGCGCGTCCATTTCGACCTCCTCCGAAAGATAGGGCCGCAGATCCACCCCCCCCTCTCCGAAGAGACACAGACGCAGCTTTCCCCGGGCTGTCACCCGCAGTCGGTTGCATCCGTCGCAGAAGCCGGCGTCGTAGGGCGCGATCAGGCCGATCAAGCCGCGATGATCCGGACTGACGTATTCGGTGGCGGGACCGGCGTCGGCCTCCCGGATGCGCGGCGTCCATCCGTGCTGCGCCAGCCAGTCCCGCACCACCTGGCCGCCGATGTGATTGCGGGCGAAATAGTCGGCGTTGTCTCCCGTACGCATGAGTTCGATGAAACGCACTGAAAGGGCACGATCAGCGACGTGGTCCGCCCACCGCTCGAGCTCCTGCTCGATGGACCCCCGCAGCAGAACAGCATTTACCTTCACCGACTGGAACCGCGCCTCCATGGCCAGGTCCAGGCCCCGAAGCACGGCGGGGAGCCGGTCATGTCCGGTGATGCGCTGAAAGACATCCCGATCCAGCGAATCCACGCTGACATTCAGGTGAGTTAAGCCTGCGTCGCGCCAGTCCTGCACGCACTTCTCGAGATTCCAGCCGTTGGTCGTGACCGCAACCTTGCGGATTTCCTCCTGGGCGGCGATGGCGGCGACGATTTCGGTAAAATCCCGTCGCACCGTCGGCTCACCGCCCGTCAGGCGGATCTTGGTCAGGCCCAGACGCGCGAAGGCCTGGGTCAGCCGCCTCACCTCCATAAGTGTCAGGAAGGAAGCCCCGGGGGTTTTCCGATAACCGTTGGGCAGGCAGTAGTCGCACCGGAAGTTGCAGACCTCGGTGACCGACAGACGAAGATATCGGAAGCGGCGGCCGAAACCGTCGATAGCTTGAGGCCCGGAAGCGGCCATTGGAGAAGCTCCTTTCCAGAACATGGGAGGCGGGCGGGTTTCCCCGGCCGCCCTCGGCCCCTTTCGGAGCCCGGCCGCGCAACCATGGAAGGGCTTTAGGTCACGCGGCTCGGAGCGGTAGTCGGCAGGCTAAAAGCAAAACGCGCCGGCCGCCTTGATCAAAAGCAAGCGACGCTCAATTCCTGAGGCGGGGCTGCGAAAGCATGGGGCCGTATATAGCCACGAAACCGAGCAGTGCGGCCGCCCAGAGCCCGCTTGAGAGGATGAGAGCCAGCCCATAGATATCGGACCACAATCCGCCCGCGACACGCACGAGCGCCGCAGCGTTAATAAGAACATAGAGAAGCAGGGTTCCCGCGCCCGCCGACAATTCGTGTCCTGTATGGCCGCGAGCCGCGCGGGTCGTCACCGCCAGGATCATCACCCCCATGGCGCCGACCGTCAGCGCATGCAGACCGGCGGACGGGGCGAAGGGCGCCCCCATCACCGCAAGGCCCAGCAAGACAAGCCCCACGCCCAGCCACGCATAACCGAGATGAAGAATCCAAACCAACGGCTGGGTCGCGGTTCTCCATCCCGCCCATCGCGCCAGACGCAAGAGATTCAGCGCTCCGGCGGCCGCCAGGGCGAGGCCGACGCCTGCCAGATCAGGCTTCACGATCCACCCTGCGAGGGCGAGGATAGTGACGCCGATCACCAGTGCGTCGAATCTGGAGGCGGCGGCGGGCAGACGTCCTGGTTTTTGCCGGGCAAGCCAGTTGCGGGTGAAACTCGGCGTCACCCGTCCCCCGATGAGAACGAGCAGCAAAACAACAGCAGTGAAGCCCGTTCTGACGGCGACGTCCAGCCCTATTGCTTCCGGACGCAGGTGGAAGGCGATGTTGCTCGCAGCCAATCCGGTGATCGCAAGGGCGACCACTAGGTTCCGCCAGTTCCGGCCTGCGACGACCTCGCGCCAGATCACAGCCGAAAGCGCGAGGAGATAGGCGCCGTCGATGGCCGCAACCAGCAAGCGATCCAATCCAGGCAGCAGCATGGCCGCCCGTCCCGCCGCCCACAGCGCGAACAGTCCAGCAAGTCGGGCGCCGATCACCGGATAGCGCCCGGTCCAGTTCGGCACGGCCGTCAACAGGAAGCCGCCGACGATCGCCGCCACATAGCCGAACAGCATCTCGTGGATATGCCAATCCAGACCAATGCGGTCGGAGAGATCGCCGCCGTGGGCCAGCACATAGACCCAGAGAGGCGCGACCAGGGCGCCCCACAAAGACCCGAACAGGAAGAAGGGACGGAAACCGAAGCTGAAAAGGGCCGGACCCTTGTAGGCGCGCATGGCGCTGGCGGTGGACATAAGGCAATTCTCCTGAGCCTTCCCTATCCCGCCGCGCCCATGCGTCGTTTGTCTTCGATCAATCTCGCCGAACCGCTGCACGACTATGGTGCCGACATGGCGCCCTCATTCTCAGACCAGGAAGTCGAACGCTACGCCCGCCACCTCATGCTGCGTGACGTAGGAGGCGTCGGCCAACAGGCGCTCAAGAAGGCGCGTGTGCTGATCGTCGGTGTCGGCGGGGTCGGCGCGCCCGCCGCCCTCTATCTCGCTGCGGCCGGCGTCGGCCGTCTCGGCCTGCTGGACTTCGACCAGGTGAGCCTTTCCAACCTCCAACGGCAAGTCCTCTTCACGGAGGACGATATCGGACACGACAAGGCGCCAGCCGCCGCCGAACGGCTCGGCCGGCTGAACAGCAACATTGAGCTCATGCCGATCCATCGTCGTATCGACGAGAACAACGCCGCAGACATTCTCGGCGCCTGGGACATGGTGATCGACGGTTCCGACAATCTCGCCACGCGCCTGGCGGTTTCCGACGCATGCGTGACCCAGGACAAGAGCCTCGTATCGGCCGCCGTAGGCCCTTGGGTCTTACAGGTCGGACTTTTCAGGTCGCGCCCGTGCTGGAGATGCCTCAATCCTGAACCCGATCCCGAAGCCTTCGCCTGCGCCTCCCAAGGCGTGCTGGGCGCCCTGACCGGCGTGGCAGGCGCCCTGGCGGCGGCGGCGGCGGTCAAAGCCCTGACCGAAGCCGGCGAAGACCGAGCGGGATGTCTTCTTATGCTCGACCTCCTGTCCTGGCGGACCGTCCCTGTCACGGTGAGCGCCCGCCCCGACTGCCCTGCCTGCGGTCCTTCTCGAAAAGCAAAAGGAAACCCCTCGTGAGCGTTTCGCCCTTCGTCACTCATGATCCGTCAGACGAAAGCCTCCGGGTTCTGGAGAGCCCCCAATTGATCGAGCATATTCTCGAGCGCTTTCATCAGACCCATCGCCGTCAACTGCCAGTGCTCATCGCCCTGGCCGAAAGAGTGGAACGGACGCACGCAGGACAGAGAGATGCGCCGACCGGTCTATCCGAACTGCTCATGGTCATCGCCGAGGATCTGGAAACCCATCAACAGAAGGAAGAGCGCATTCTCTTTCCGATGATGCTGGCGGGAGGAGCACCGATGATCGGCGGCCCCATCACCCGTATGTTGGCGGAACATGCCGAGGTGGAAGAACAGTTGGCGTCGTTACGACTGCTGACGGGAGGGTTCACGCCTCCCGTCTCTGCCTGCGGAACCTGGCGTCGCCTGTATGAGGAAGCTCTGGTCTTTCATCAGGATCTCCTCGATCACATGCGCATCGAGAATGAGATCCTGTTTCCTCGTTTCCTGCCTTAGCCCTGATCGGCGCCCCTCTAAGGTTACAGCCGCAGGCTCCGGCAACCGTGCCGCGTCCCCTCGCGCGGCAGCCAGACCAGAACCTCCGACTGTCCCAGGGTCTTCTGCGCGCCCGAATCCTGGTTTCCCGCCAGCTGCAGCCGACCGTTACGCCGTGTAGCTCGCAGAAACAGATCCCGCGCGCCCCTTTCCGGCGTCTCGCCATCCAGCACCGCCGCCTGCCAGTCGAGCGCATACCGAGGATCACGCCCGGCCAGGCCCGTAATGAGGGGGGCCAGGAAGAGGCGAGCAGTGACCATGGCGGAGGTGGGATTGCCAGGCAGCCCCACCACAAGAGTGTTGCGAACTCGACCCAGCCACACCGGCTTGCCCGGCTTGATCGCCACCTTGGAGAAGAGGATTTCCATGCCGAGGTCATCAAACATCGACTTCGCGAAATCCCGCTCCCCGACCGAGGCCCCGCCGGTCACCACGATGACGTCGCTCGCCGCAGCGGCCTCCATGGCGGCCTGACGCAGGATGTCGGGGCGATCCGGAAGGCGCGATCGCATGCAGACATCGCCGCCGTAGCGCTGGACCAGCCCCATCACGCCATAGGTCACGCTGTCCGGCACCGATAAAGCGCCGCCCGGCGCGCCGGGCGGACGCAGTTCGTCTCCGGTTCCTAGAATGGCCACTCGAGGTCGACGGACCACCTCCACGCGATCATGATCCGCCGCTGCAGCCGCAACCATGGCTTGGGGGGTGAGCGCAGCGCCTCGAGCCAGCAAAATCTCTCCTGGCGTAAAGTCCGAGCCCGCTCGCCTGATATGATCGCCCCGCGGGCGGGCCAGCGGCATGGCTGCCCCTTCGGGGCGTTTTACGACCATCTCCTGAACCACCACGCGGTCAGCATTGGGAGGCACTGGCGCGCCCGTGAACACTCGCATGCACGTGCCGGCCGTTAACATCGGTGGGATCGACGACCCTGCGAAGCTCTCGCCCGCCACAGACAAGGTCGCCCCAAGATCTTGATCCAGAATGGCGTAACCATCCATGGCGGAGACAGAGGCGGCAGGAGAAGCTCGCAGAGCTTTCAGGTCGGACGCAAGGATTCGCTCGCAAGCCTCATCAAGCGGAACCCTTTCCGCTTCCAGCGGCTGGGCCTGGCTCAAGAGCAGTTTCAGCGCGGTCTCGAACTCCAGCATCATTCTTCATTCCTGATCCAGTCGCCGCTTGCACCGCCGGTCTTGGCCACAAGCCCCACCCCCTCGATCAGCATGGCGCGATCAACCGCCTTGAGCATGTCGTAGAGGGTCAGGGCTGAGACCGACACGGCGGTCAGGGCTTCCATCTCCACGCCTGTCTGACCGACCGTGACTGTTTCGGCCTCAATGCGGAAACCCGGCAGGGAGTCGTCGAGCGTGATGATCACGGCGACCCGAGCAAGCGAAAGGGGATGACAAAGAGGCAGGAGATCGGCGGTCCGCTTCGCCCCCATAACCCCCGCGATCTCCGCCGTGGACACCACCGCCCCCTTGGGCGCGCGTCCTTCGCGCACCAGGGTCAGCGTTTCGGGAGCGCATCTCAGAAGACCCGTGGCGACGGCCCTCCGGCGCGTCAGCGCCTTGTGGGACACATCGACCATGCGCGCGCGCCCTTCCGCATCAAGATGGGTCAGGAGGCTCATGGGCATATTCCCCGGTAGCGGGGTATCTGCCCTACCAGAGAACAAGGTCGGAACCGGCTGTCCAACTCCTCGGCGAGAACGAGATCCCAAGCATCCTTGCAGGCGCCGGTTGATCCGGGCACGCAGAAGACAAAGGTCTCGCCAGCCTGCCCCGCCAAGGCGCGCGACTGTAGGGTCGAGACCCCGACCGTGGTCTGACTGGCCTGGTGAAACACGACGGAAAACCCGTCCATCACGCGATCGAGCAGAGGCCGAACCGCTTCCGGCGTCACATCGCGAGGAGCGAACCCGGTTCCGCCCGTGCTGAGGATAACGTCGACGTCGGGATCGGCGATCCAAGCCCGCATCACCGCTTGGATGTCGGTCACCTCATCCCGGACGATCGCCCGTGCCGCCAGTCTATGCCCTGCTGACGTCAATCTCTGCACCAGAGTGCCGCCTGAGGTGTCGGTATCAAGCGTTCGCGTATCGGAAACCGTCAGCACGGCGATACTGAGCCCGTAGAAGGGAAGATTGTGATCTAGTCCGGCCATGTCAGCTCCAACGGACCAGATCGGCCCGGTCTGCGGCGGAAGGCTCGACCCAGGCCGCCCCCCCAGCCTTGTGTTCTCGTTTCCAGAAGGCCGCCTCGGTTTTAAGCCGGTCCATGAGGTAGTCCGCAGCGAGAAAGGCTTGCCGACGATGCGGCGAAGCGACCGCCACCAGGACGATGGGTTCCTCAGGCGACAGTTCGCCGCAACGATGGCGCACCAGGATATCGCTCACCTCAAAACGTTCCTGCGCCGCTTGGGCGATCACGAGCATCGATCTTTCAGTCATGCCTGGATACCAGTCCAACTGTAGTCGGGACACGGTATCGCCGTCCCTCCCCTGACCTCGCGCCAAACCGATGAAGGAGACCACGGCGCCGTCCGCTGGGCGATCTCTGACAAAGACCTCCAGAAGCTCGGCTGGACTGAAGGGAGCGAGCGCCAGTTCGACGTCGAGCGGCACCTTCAGCCTCCGGAAAAGATAGAAAAGAAGGCGGCCTCCTGACCCGGGCTCACCCAGGTGTCGTCATCGCATTCGACGCCGTCGACCGCGCCCCGGATTGCGGGGTCAAGCAGAATATCGCCTCCGTCCGCAGTTGTGGCGATGCGCCGACGAAGATCGCTCATCCTCAACCCGCCCTGGGGGCCGTCGATCATCCGCTCGCCGCCGAACCGATCCGCCGGCCGCCCGAAGAAGACGATTTTGATGGTAGCAGCCTGTGTCATGGGAAGATCCTCATGCCCCGGCCTTAGCCCGTCTTGGGATCAAGCCGTTTGATCGTAATCAATCGGCAGGATCCAACAGCAGGACAAAGCGAAGCCCATCAGAAGGGCGTCCTGGTCCCGACGCATGCAGAAACCAATCCAGTCGCGCGCGTTCCAGCGCAGAGCAGCGAGAGGCCGCGTGGACCATCCCCGGAACGCGCACCAAGCGTGGACGCCCCACGGTCGTCTCGCTTCGCCAGGAACTGTCGCGGCTATTCGGGAGGCCATCGCGCTGACAGGCGCAGGATACGCCGAGCCCTCGTTCCAGTCTTTCCTGCGCGTTGGGAACACGACCGTCCATTGACGCCTGCGGCCCTCACGCGCGCCCTCTGGCACGCTCGGATCGCGCTTTCGCTTCCCTCGCTCACTTCGCACGACCTCAGACGCATCCCCGCAGACAGGACGCCATCGAGCGGCAAGCGGCCTTGACCGTCGTCAATAGCGTCCGGCAGGGGATGTGCTGTCTGGAGAGGTTGACCAGAAGCCGCCTTGAGCCCAGTCCCCCCTCTACCGAAAGTCGACGCGCCCGCGTCGGCCACGCCGCGCCGTGACGGCGCAGCCGCCTCCCGATGGAAGAGGCTGACGTCGCTCACCCTCAGAAGCGGCTTCGCCCTCGCCGTCCTCGGCGTCGCCGTCTGGGCCATCTGGCGGGCGGTGCGCGACACCTCGCCGGCGCAGATCTTGACGGCCCTGGCCAGCATACCGGCATGGGGCCTGCTTTCGGCCCTGGCGCTTACGGCCGCCAGCTACGCCTGCCTGGCCTCGACCGAGGTCATTCTCGTCAGGGCCATGGGCCTTAAGGTGTCCGGACTTCGCTCGGCCCTGACCTCTGCGGCGTCCTTCGCCGCTTCCAACAGCCTGGGCTTCAGCCTCGCCTCCCAGGGCGCCGTGCGTCTGCGCGGCTATGGGCCTGCCGGCCTCACTCACGGACAGATCGCCCGACTGACCCTTGTCGTCAGCCTGGCTGTGACGCTGAGCGGGATCGTCACGGCAGGGCTGACGCTGGCGATCGCCCCCCTGGTCTTCGCCCACGCTCTCGGGCGTCCCGTCCTCATCATCGGCGCCCTCGCTCTGGCGCTCATGACGCCGGCCGCCCTCTGGTTCCTGGCTTTCCGCCGGAGTCGCCCGGCCTGGCTCGGCGGCGGGACCGCCGCGCCCCCTTCCGGCAAAACCCGAGCCATGGCCCTGGGCGTCGGCCTGGGCGACTGGCTGACGTCAGGCGCCGCACTGTTTGTGCTTGTGCCCCACCCCACGCTCTCGGGCCTGGCGGTCTTCCTCGTGGTCTTCGTGCTCGGCTCCCTGATCAGCGCGGCTTCGGGCGTGCCGGGAGGTATAGGCGTGTTCGAGGCGATCGTGATCAGTCTCACCCCACTGGTGGCGCAGACCCACGAGACCGCCGCCGCCCTTCTGGTCTATCGCCTGATCTACAGCCTGGGCCCCGCCGCCTTGGCGGTCGCCCTCTTCACCGCGCTCAAGACAGCCGCGCGACCGTCCACGTCGCCGCGGGGCGCGGCGCCCTGACTCTTCTGCTCCGCCAGTTCCGCAGCCCCCTCGTCCTCATCCTGGTCATAGCGGCGGCGGTCTCCGGCCTGGTGCAGCAATGGCTGGAAGGCGGGATCATCCTGGCCATCGTCCTAGGCGGCGCCCTTCTGGGCTTCGTCCAGGAATACCGCGCCTCCAACGCCGTCGCGGCCCTTCAGCGGCGATGGGCGCCTTGGCAGCCGATCCGTTCGCATGAACCCGTTCAAGGTCGCTCGCGCAGATAGAGATACAGCGGCAGGGAAAGCGAGAGCCCGACCAGGCAGCTCGCTGGGAGCACAAGCCACCAGCGGCTGACATGGTTTCTGGACGCATCCCGCCAGGACCACACCAGGAAGACCGCTATCGAGATCAGGACGTCCGCGGAAAAGCCGCCGGCGGCGCCGTTCGCGAACAGGGACTTCAAGAACAACGGAACATCCGGCCCGTTCTCGAAAAAGAACGAGCCGAAGAACAGCCAAGGGACGATGGCGCCGATCACAGCCATAGCCAGATAGAAGCGTCTGACGATCAAATCGCTCTCCCTTGCAATCAGAAGCGTCACCTTAGGCGTCAAACGGCCCTTCGGACCAGTCAGCATGTGCGGGAACACAATGCGGGAGGGGCCTAGTATTTCCGCCAAGATGACGCCGCGCCGCGTGAGATGATTACATGACGGCGCCTCAAGACGAGAGGGAAGCCCCAGGCCCGGCGATCCCAACCGCTGCACAGCGTTCGTCGGGCCTGCCACCCCCCCGCGCCACGACGTTTTTGGCGCGTGAACCGATAGATTCGGGCAGAAATTTGGCGCCTATGCAGTGCCGAAATGGAACCCAATTCTTAACAAACGGTTAACGCCAATGCCAACGGACTCGGGGATCATGAAATCTCCCCTGTCACGCGAATACAGTATGCAGGTAGCGTTGTTCAAGCAATTGTAAACAACCATCAAGGCTGAAGGCGATGACAGACGATCGCTTTTCTTATGCGCCGCAGAACGACGCCAAAATCACCAAGCGGATCGCCGTATCAGGCGGCGCCGGTTTTCTGGGATCGCATCTATGCGGGCGACTGGTTGACGCCGGCCATCATGTGACCTGCATTGATAATTTCCATACGGGTCGTCACGCGAACGTCGCTCATCTGATGAGTTCGGATCGCTTCCACCTGGTGGCGCAGGACATCAATGAGCCGCTGGACGACGCGCTGGGCCGCTTCGATCAGATCTACAATCTGGCCTGCCCCGCCTCCCCGGTTCACTACCAATATGATCGGGTGAAGACGGCCATGACCTGCTCGATCGGCACGCTGAACCTGCTGAAGCGTGCGGCGGCGGACGGCGCACGCTTCTTTCAGGCCTCGACTTCGGAAATCTATGGCGACCCGGAAATCCACCCGCAGGTGGAGAGCTATCGCGGCAACGTCAACACAGTGGGCCCTCGCTCCTGCTACGACGAAGGCAAGCGGTTCGCCGAGACCCTGGTGACGGACTTCGGCCAGCAGCACGGCCTGACCACGCGGATCGTGCGCATCTTCAACACCTATGGACCGCGAATGCACCCCGACGACGGGCGGGTGGTGTCGAACTTCATCGTCCAGGCTCTGGTCGGCAACGACATCACCATCTACGGCACGGGCGAGCAGACGCGCTCCTTCTGCTTCGTTGACGACCTGATCGAAGGGTTCGTCCGCCTGATGGACACGGACGAGGATATCGACGGGCCGGTCAACATCGGCAATCCGAGCGAGATCACGGTCAATGAACTGGCCCAGCAGGTCATCGCCCTGTCCGGCTCACGTTCGCGATTGGTCTATCACCCGCTGCCGATCGACGATCCGCGCCGTCGCAAGCCCGACATCTCCAGGGCGCTGACCCACCTGCACTGGTCGCCCCAGGTGCCGCTGCAGGACGGGCTAAAACAGACCATCGCCTATTTCACCGCCGAGCTTCAGGGCGAGAGAGTCGCCCAGCGCGGCGCCGCCGCGTCGTGAGACGGCGGACCGACGAGACACCACGGGACAGAGCAACCACCACCGACTTATTGGGCAAAATAACTGGGCGAGCGGCGTGATGAACACTCAAGATCCGAACTGGGCGACCCTGCTGGTCTGGTTGTTCGCTCTTTCCCAGATTCTCTATCTCGGAAGCTTCCTGCTGGAGATGTACTTCCGCTCGCTGCGCGTCGAGCGCGTGGATATGAGCGAGCCTTTGCCGGCCAGCGAGGCGGACTATCCCTTCATCGTCCTTCTGTATCCTGTGCTGCGGGAGCTGGAGAGCACCATGGAGACGACGTTCACGTCCCTGGCCAAGCTGGACTACCCCGCCGACCGCTATCGCGTCCTGGCCATCCCCAACAGCAACGACGCCGAAACCATCGCCAGCCTGCAGCGGCTGAGCCGGCCCTATCCCTTCGTCGAGATCCTGGCGGTGCCGCCGACCAGCGACGCCAGCTGGGACATGGTGTGGAACGCCTGGGACCGGAATCCGAAGGCCTATTGGTGGCACAGCGGCAAGCGCGCCGGGGTCAAGGATCTGCCGCCCAAGAAGACGCGCCAGCTGATCTACGCCACCTATCATGTGGCCGAGACCTATAAGGACAAGAGCGGGCTGACGATCGACTACATCGACGCCGACAGCTGCCCGCCGGCCGACCACTTCAAGGCGGCGGCCATCGGCCTGCGCCGGTTCGACGTGCTGCAGGCCCGCAATGTGGCGGGCAATCTGAACGCCAGCCTGGCCGCCGCCTTCCACGCCTTCGACCACATGACGTGGGATGGGGCCAAATACGGCCACCTGTCCGATCCGAAGCAACCCTATTGGGTGCTGGGCAAGGGCCTGTTCTTCAAGGTCGACGACCTGATCGAACTGGGCAGCTTCCACCCGTGGATCGCCATCGAAGACCCCGAGGTCGGCCAGCGGTTCTGGAAGAACGGCCGGACGCTGGGCATCATCGAAGGCTCGCTGATCGAAGAGGTGCCCGAGACCTTCCGCGAGGGCGTCACCCAGAGGAAACGCTGGGTCGCCGGCTTCTTCCAGAGCCTGACGACGCCGTTGAAGGAGATGGACTTCAGCTTCGGCGAGCGGGTCCGCGTGTGGATGAACTTCCTGCCCTGCATGTCCATGTGGGTGAACACCCTGGGCATTCCCCTGGGCGTCTGGGCCGCCTGGCGGTTCTTTCAGGGCGACGACTTCCTGCCGCTGTGGCTGGTGATCCTGTCGATCTTCAACATCGTCGCCTTCTCGATCCTGATGATCGGCCTCTACATCAAGACGTGGCGGCGGACCGACCTGGTGCTGGACGGCGCGGGCGCGCGCATCGGCTACATGCTGATGGTCAATCCGATCTTCATCATGGTCTGGTGGTGCGTCTGGATCATCCCGCTGACGCTAGGCTTCGTCATGTATGTGCGGGACAGCGGCCTGGCCTGGCAGCGAACCGAGAAGATCGACGCCAACAACACCCTCGTCCGCACCAAGCTGGATGAGTTCGGCGCCCTTCGTCATCACCAGCACTAAGCAGACGGTCATGGACAAGCACATTCTCATCACCGGCGGGGCGGGCTTCATCGGCTCGCACCTGGTCGACGCCATGCTGGCGCGCGGCTATCGCGTTACGGTCCTGGACAGTCTGTCGCCCCAGGTTCACGGCGACGCCGAAATGGATGCGGACGGGTGGCCCGTCTACCTCGACGCACGGGCGCGCCGCATCAAGGGCGACCTGTTGGAAGACGGGGTGTTCGAGGCGGCGCTGAACGGCGTGACCCACCTGGCCCACCTCGCCGCCTCGGTCGGCGTGGGTCAGAGCATGACCAACATCGTCGACTACACCCGCAACAACGTCATGGCGGCGGCCGTCATGCTGGAGACCCTGTCCCAGCGCCCGCACACGGTCAAGCGGATCGCCGTCGCCTCGTCCATGTCGATCTATGGCGAGGGGGACTACGTCCGCCCCTCGACCGGCGCCCATGTGACCACCGACATTCGCCCGCACGCCCAGCTGGAGGCGCGTCATTGGGATCTGATGGTCGACGGCGAACCGCTGGAGCCCTGCCCCACGCCGGAAGAGAAGCTGCTGCAGCCCAACTCCATCTATGCGGTGAACAAGCGCGACCATGAGGAGATGTTCCTGTCGGTCGGCCGGGCCCTGCGCATCCCCACCGTGGCCCTGCGGCTGTTCAACGCCTATGGCTCTCGCCAGGCCCTGAGCAATCCCTATACGGGCGTGGCGGCCATCTTCATCTCGCGGCTGATGAACGACCAGCCGCCGCTGGTGTTCGAGGACGGACGGCAAATGCGCGACTTCGTCCATGTGCAGGATGTGGCCGAGGCCTTCGCCACCGTGCTGGATGACGACCGCGAGATCTGGGACGTGTTCAACGTCGGCAGCGGCGCGCCTGTCTCCATCAACGAGATCGCAGGCGTCCTGGCCCGGCTGCTGGGCAAGAACATCGCACCGGAAGTGCTGAACCGTTATCGAGTCGGGGACATCCGTCACTGCTTCGGCGACATCTCCAAGATCGAGCGCACCTTCGGCTTCACGCCTCGGCGGTCGATGGACGAGGGCATGGAGGAGTTGATTTCCTGGGTGTCGCACACCCGCGCCCCCATTGACCGAAGCGCAGAAAGTCTGGAACAACTGTCAAGGGGAAGGTTGGTCGTCTGACAGAATTCCCGCCTGTTCTGTATGCGTTTTGTAGTGTCTCCGCCGGCGTCGCCAGCATCTGGCGCGTTCGATACTTCGCAAGGAACTGACCCATGCCTCACCGTCGACGCCCGATGACTTCCCTGGCCGCACCAGCGGCGGCGGCCCTCGTCTGCGCGGGCGTCGCCTGGGTCGGGCCGGCCTCGGCGCAAAGCGATGTGACCGTGTTCGCGGGCGGCCAGTTGGACGTCGCCGACAGCGCCTATGCCGGAGCGACGATCGGCCTGCCCGGCTCGGTCGATTCGAAGGGTTTTGCGGTGCGCGGCTCGGTCTACACCGGCAGCTACGACTACAACTCGGGTCCGAATGAGATCGCCGCCGACTTCACCGGCGCCCAGGCGGAGCTGATCTATCGTTTCGGCAACGGCCCGACCTGGGGCAGCGTCGGCATCGGCTATCGCTATGTCGATACCGACCTCAGCCCCGCCGATCCCGGCAATCGGCGCGACGGCGGCCAGGGCGGCGTCATCGTCTCCCTGGACGGCGGCCATGTCTCCGGCCCCTGGCGGGTCGACTGGTACGGCTCCTACGGTTTCGAACTGGACGATTACAACGCCCTGGCCAGCCTGACCCATCAGGTCGGCTCATCCGGTCGCGTGCGCCTGGGCATGGAGGTCGCGGCCGAAGGCGACACCAACTACAACGCCTATCACATCGGTCCCGTGGCCGGGTTCAAGCTGAACGACAAGTCAGAAATCCAAGTTTCTGTCGGCCTGAGCGACGGCGATCAACGCAGTTCGCAGGCCTATGTTCGGCTCGGTTTCTATCGAAGCTTCTAGAACGAAGAGCCGGAAGGGCGAACGATTACCGGCTCAGCTCATGGAAACACCGTTTTCGCGCCCAACTTCCCGTCCCTGACGCCTCTTAAGATTGCGCCTTAACGAGAAGTTAGGCGTAGTAAGGCAGCCTTCTCGCGTTCCTGAGGAGGTGCAGCCGAATGCTGCCGCGACCCACCAGACGAGCCTTCATCGGCGCCGCCGCGCTTGCGCCCGCCCTTGGACTGGCGGCGTGGCGTCCTGTGCGCGAAGGCCTTCCGCTGGATCCTCCGCCTGTGAAGACCGCCACCCTCGCCGACGCCGCCAGCGCGCAGGGCCGATATTTCGGCGCCGCCGTCCGAGCCGAACAACTGCGTCAGAACGCCGAACTGCGCGGCGCGGTCCTGCGCGACTGTCAGGTGCTGACGCCTGAAATCCATCTGAAGTGGAACTCCCTGGAATGGCGCAAGGGCGAGTTCAACTTCGCCCCGGTCGACGATCTGCTCGACTTCTCGCAAAGCCACGGCATGCAGGTGCGCGGCCACACCCTGCTGTGGGATCAGGGCACGCCCGACTGGGCCAGGCAGGAGATGCTGCGGCGTCGAGACTGGTCGCTGATGTCCGGGCACCTGGAGCGCGTGCTCAAGCGATACGGCGACCGCATCGCCGACTGGGACGTCATCAACGAACCGATCGACACCCAGGGCGGCGCGGGCGGCCTGAGACGCAACGTCTTCCACCGCGCCTTCGGCCCGACCTATATCGAGCGTGTGCTGGAAGAGGCGCGCGCGCTCGCGCCCAAGGCTCATCTGGTCGTCAACGACTACGGTTTTGAATACGACAATCCCGTGGATCAGGCCCGGCGCAAGGCCATCGTCGCCCTGGCGCGACGGCTGCGCGCCTCAGGCACGCCGCTGGACGGCATCGGCGTTCAGGCGCACCTGGACCTGTCCAAGGGACCGCTGGCGGCCGACGGCCTGCGCGACATGACGCAGCAGTTGGTCGATCTGGGGCTGGAGATCACGATCACCGAACTGGACGTGAAGGAATCCAGCTTCCACGGCACGGCGGCCGCGCGCGATCAGAAGGTCGCCGATGAGACGCGCCGCTATCTGGAGACCATGCTGGCCTTCACCCAGGTCCGCGGCGTCGTCACCTGGGGCCTGAGCGACCGCCACTCCTGGCTGTCCGAGCCCCCGCAACGTCAGTATGCGGACGCTCCGCCGAACCGCGGCCTGCCTTATGACGTCGATTACCAGCCCAAACCGATGTACCACGCCCTATCTGAGGCGTTGCGCCTGAGCGCCTAGCTCCCAACCTTTACTTTTGCTGCATTTTCAGGCCAGGAAACGGGCACCCTTTCCGCTTATCCCGCGTTAGGGACGCAGTGATAGGGGGTTGGATTTGCGGAAGCTCGCCAAAACAATCGATCTGGTGGCGGCGTTCGACTCCTCTCCCAACCCCTATATGCTGCTGGATCGCGACTTGCGTTTCGCCGGCATGAACCAGGCCTATCTGGACGTCACTCAACGCCGGCGCGACGACCTGATCGGCCATCACGTCATGGAAATGTTCGCGCCGGGCGACGCTCCCGACAGCGAAGAGGAAAGCCGCCGGCTGCGCGCCTCCTTCGACAAGGTGTTGGCCACGGGCGAACCGGATCATCTGGCGGTCCTGCACTATCCCGTTCTGACGCCCGGCCCCGACGGAGAGCCGGTCTTCGATGATCGGTTCTGGAGCTGCACCCATACGCCGATCAAAAATGAAGACGGTCAGGTCACGCACATCCTGCAGCACACCAGCGATGTGACCGAGCTTCTACGTCTGCGCCAAAAGACGGTCGACGGGGCGGGCCAGTCATCCGCTCTAGACGCCATGGTCGGCGATGAGGTGTTCCGACGGGCCGTGAAGATCGAAGCCAACAACCAGCGCCTCGAAGCCGAACGCAAGCAGCTCACCGACATGCTGATGAATGCGCCGGGCTTCGTGGCGGTGCTGAACGGCCCCGACCACATGATCCAGTTCTGCAATGAAGCCTGCTATCGACTGGTCAGCCATCGCGACATTCTGGGCCAGCCGGTGCGCGACGCCCTGCCCGAACTGAGCGACCAGGGCCATCTGGATTTTCTCAACGACGTCTATGAGACGGGCGAGCCTGTTTATGGCCGCCAGCGCGCCTTCGCCCTGCGGCATGCGCAGGACGGTCCGCTGGACCACCGCTACATCGACTTCGCCTATCAGCCCATTCGCGGCGGCGATGCAAAGATCGTCGGCATCTTCGTCCAGGGGCACGACGTGACCGATGTGGTGCTGGCCGCCGAGCGCCAGAAGCTGATGATCGACGAGTTGAACCACCGGGTGAAGAACACCCTGGCTACGGTCCAGTCCATCGCCATGCAGACCGCGCGCACGCACCAGGATCCCAGCTCCTTCGCCGCCGCCTTCCAGTCTCGCATCCTCGCCCTGTCGCACACCCACGACCTGCTGACCCGGAGCCATTGGGAAGGCGCCGACCTGCGCGCCGTGCTGGAGCACGAGACCCAGGCCCACGGCATCGGGCGACTGACCATGAACGGGCCGCACGTCGCCCTGTCGCCGGCGCGCGCGGTGTCGCTGGGCATGATCTTCCACGAGCTGGCCACCAACGCCGCCAAATACGGCGCCCTGGCCTGCGGCGACGGCCGCGTCATGGTCGACTGGGCCATCAACAACCAGAAGTCTCCGCGCCTGCACATCACCTGGCGCGAAGCCGGCGGCGACCCCATCCCCGAGCCGGAACGGCGCGGCTTCGGCACCCGCCTGATCGAGCGCAACGTGCGCCATGACCTGCATGGGACGGTGCAGCTCTCCTATCCGCCCGAAGGCTTCTGCGCCGAGATCAGCCTGCCCCTAGAAACGGAAACCCTATGACCGACGTGCTTTCAGGCCGCCGCGTGCTGATCGTCGAGGACGAGTCCCTGGTCGCCATGCTGCTGGAGACCATTCTCAGCGACATGGGATGCACCGTCATCGGCCCGGAATCGAATGTCGGCGACGGCCTGCGCGTCGTGACCGGCGAGACCGATCTCGACGCCGCCCTGCTGGACGTCAATGTGGCGGGCCAGGAGGTGTTTCCCATCGCCGAGGCGCTGAAGGCGCGGGGCGTCCCCTTCGTCTTCTCGACCGGCTATGGCGAAAGCGGACTGCCCGAGCACTGGCGCGGCAATCCCACGGTGCAGAAGCCCTTCACCGACGCCGCCATCCGCGACGCCCTGATGGCCGCTTTGAACATGAGCATGGCCTGACAGCGGCCGCCCAAAGCTCCTTCAGACGGCCGCGGCAGCGTGAGCGTCTTCCCAGGCCTTGAGGCGACGCAGCACGTCCGCCTCGATGTCGGCGTAGAACAGGTTGTAGGCCGGGATCCGACGCTGATCGGCCCAGGACACCGGCGTGCGGAAGGATTCCGAGCTCAGGCGCGAGCGCCACAGGATGCCCTCCCGGCATTCGGCCGCGACCAGGCGGCGCTGAAATGCGGGCCGCGCGCCCCATTCCAGATTGGTGGCGTTGGTGGCGCCTCGGCTCTCACGCGCCTCGGACACGGGCGCATCGACCGATCCTGTCACCGGGTTGACGCATGCGATGGGCGCGTCCGCGGCCTCGACCAGGGCGCCGCGATCGTTCCAGGTCAGGGCGCGGCGAATGACCCGCTTGGCCTCGCCCTCGCCGTTCTCCTCGACCGCGCGCCAGGACAAGGCGCAGCCGGTTTCATCGTCTGTGCGGCACAAGGGCGTGTGGGTGAAACGGCTGACCGGCGTCACACCCTCGACCAGATAGGCGGCGACCAGACGCGCCTTGAGCGAAGCGTCCCTGGCCACCCGATCATGCAGCAGACGGTCGACTAGATCAGCGCCCTGCTCCACCCCGACCAGAACGATCGGACCGTCCGGCCGCTGCGCCAGCCAGCGGTCGAAGGCGGCCTCGATGTCGCCATAGGCGAAAGCCCGCGCTTCGCGCGCGTCCTCGCGCAGCGTCAGGCGGCTGTAGAGGCTGGCCTGGCGATACAGGGGAGCGCTGACGTCGCCTGCCGAGGCGAACGGCCCGGCGTAGTTGGGTAGGACGACGGTCCGCAGTTTGGTCAGGGCGCGGCGGTCGTCGATGGCCCCGTTCCAGTCGCTGCCGCCGTCGTAGGTGGTGGAGTGGACGAAGAAGACATGGGCCGCCCCCGCGCCCGGCGCACGGGCGTTCAGCAGCGCCCAGGCGCTCTTGTCGTCATAGTCGGGCGCGGCCGGGGGCTCATAGGTCTGGAACGGAATCTGAGGGTCCAACCCCGCGCGCAAAATGTCGCCGCGCCACACGGCCACCGCCGCCGTCAGCAACAGGACGAGCGCGAAGCCCGTGTAGCCGACCCACTGTCGAAAGGTCAGCTTGGAGCGCATCAGCGGTACGGGTCCGGCTGGGCCAGGAAGTCCTGGACGTAACGGCGCACGCCTTCCTCCAGCGGCGTCGACTGGCCGCCGTAGCCGAGGGCGCGGATGCGATCCATGCTGGCCTCGGTGAAGTACTGATAGCGGTCGCGGATCGCCTCGGGCATGTCGATATAGGCGATGGACGGCTCCTTGCCCGCCGCCGCGAAGGTGGCGCGCGCCAGATCGGCGAAGGAACGCGCCTGACCCGATCCGGCGTTGAATACGCCCGAGACAGCCTCGTTCTCCAGCAGCCACAGGATGATGCCGACCACGTCGTCGACGAAGACGAAGTCGCGCAGCTGGCCGCCGTCGGGATAGTTCGGGTTGTGCGAACGGAACAGGCTGACCGTCTCGCCCGCTTGCACCTTGGGCCAGATCTGGGCGACGACCGACTTCATGCCGCCCTTGTGGCCCTCGTTCGGACCATAGACGTTGAAGAACTTCAGCCCGGCCCATTGGGGCGGCGCCTCATCGCGATCGGCCTGACGCACGGCGTATTGGTCGAACAGGTATTTCGAATATCCATAAGCGTTTAGCGGGCGAAGCGCATTCAGGCTCTCAGGATCGTCGCGATCCTCGAACCCGGTCTCGCCGTCGCCGTAGGTGGCGGCCGAAGAGGCGTAGATCATCCGCACGCCGCGCACCGCGCACCAATCCCAGATGTCGCGCGACAGGGTGAAGTTGGTGCGCAGGATCAGGTCGGCGTCCGGCTCGGTCGTCGAGGAGATGGCGCCCATGTGAATCACCGCCTCGATGCGCTCGGCGTGACGCTCCAGCTGGTCGAACAGCTCTTCGGGCGCCCACAGGTCGGCGATGGGGTGTTTGGCGATGTTCTTCCACTTGGCGAGGTCGGCCGTCTCCAGCCGGTCGCAGACGACCACGTCCCAAGCGCCGCTCTCACACAGGCGGGCGACGATGTTGGAGCCGATGAAGCCCGCGCCGCCCGTGACGACGATCATTCGCGGGGTCATGCTTGCTCTCCAGTCATCTTCTCGATGGTCTTCGTCGTGGAATAGCCGTCGGCGAAGTCGGCCAGACGGACTTCGCCGCCCCAGCTTTCGACCTCGGCGGCGCCGACGACCTTGTCCTTGGTGTAGTCCGAGCCCTTGATCAGCACATCGGGCTTCAGCCGCTCGATCAGGGCGATGGGGGTCGGGTCGTCGAAGGCGGTGACGCGATCGACGCTGGCCAGACCGCCGATGACGGCGGCGCGACTGTCCAGATCATTGACCGGGCGCCCCTCGCCCTTCAGGCGGCGCACCGAGGCGTCGGTGTTCAGCGCCACGACCAGCCGGTCGCACCAGCCGCGCGCCTGGCTCAGATAGGCGACGTGGCCGCGGTGCAGGATGTCGAAGCAGCCGTTGGTGAAGCCGACCTTCAGGCCCTGACGCTTCCACGCCTCGACCTGATCGGCCAGTTCGTCCAGCGGAGTGACCTTGGACTGGGCGAGAGCCGCGTGCTGGCTCATCTCGGCCTCGATCAGTTCGGCGGGCGTGACGACGGCGGTGCCGCTCTTGCCGACCACCACGCCCGACGCGAGGATCGCGAACTGCACCGCCTGCTCCAGCGTCGCGCCGGCGCCCAGCGCCAGCCCAAGGGCCGCGAGGCAGGTGTCGCCGGCGCCCGAGACGTCGAACACTTCACGCGCCCGGCCGGGGAAGTGGGTGACGCCGCCACCACGCCGCGCTAGCGTCATGCCCTTGCCCGCGCGGGTGACGATGACGGCCTTGGCCGTGGTAGCGGCCAGCAGGGCGGCCAGCGCCGCCTCGACCTGTTCGTCGGTCTCGGTCGGCAGGCCGGTGGCGCCCGCTAGTTCGCTGGCGTTCGGCTTGATGACGTCGACCGCGCCATAGCGGGCGAAGTCGCGGCCCTTGGGATCGACGATGACCGGCGCGCCGTATTCGGCCCCGGCCCACAGCGCCGCCTGGATGGCGCCGTCGTCCACCACGCCCTTGGCGTAATCGGACAGCAGGATGGCGCCCGCGCCCTGGAACACGCCTTTGTCGGCATAGCCGGAATGGAGCGCGGCCTCGTCGTCCAGACGCAGCAACTGCTGGCCGGCGGCGACGAAGCGCGTCTTGACGATGGTGGCGGCGCCCTCGGGCCGGATCAGAGCGTCCTCGATCCGGTCTTCAGCCGCGATCAGATCGGCCAGTTCGGCGCCCGCCGCGTCATCGCCCGCGACGGCGCCCAGGCGGGCCTGTCCGCCCAGGGCCGCGACGTTGCGGGCGACATTGCCCACCCCGCCAGGCATGGCCACGGTGCGTCGCGCGCGCAGGACGGGGATCGGCGCCTCGGGCGAGATGCGGCTGACCTCGCCATAGACATAGCGATCCAGCATCAGATCGCCGACGCAGGCGACCTTCAGGTCACGCACGCGCTCCAGCAGGGACTGCAGGGCGCCGAGATCAAGAGAACGTTCAGCCATGACGCCGAACTAGCGGATTCACGCCGTCTTCGCCATCGGCCCCTTGTGACCCAGCTTGATGGCCAGGTCGTCGAAAGCGATCAATTCGGCGGCCAGAGCCTCGAACTGGCTGAGCGGCACCATGTTGGGGCCGTCCGAGGGGGCGTTGTCCGGGTCTTCGTGCGTCTCCATGAAGACGGCGTCGACGCCGACCGAGACGGCGGCGCGGGCCAGCACCGGCACGAACTCGCGCTGACCGCCCGAGGAGGTGCCCTGCCCGCCCGGCTGCTGCACGCTGTGGGTCGCGTCGAACACGACCGGGCAGCCGATCTCGCGCAGGATCGGCAGGGCGCGCATGTCGCTGACAAGGGTGTTGTAGCCGAAGCTGGCGCCGCGCTCGCAGGCCATGACGTTCGGGTTGCCCGCGCCCGTCACCTTGGCGATGACGTTCTTCATGTCCCAGGGGGCCAGGAACTGCCCCTTCTTGATGTTGATCGCCTTGCCCGTGGCGGCGGCGGCCAGCAGCAGGTCGGTCTGGCGCGACAGGAAGGCCGGGATCTGCAGCACGTCCACGGCCTCGGCCACGCCCGCGCACTGGGCTTCAGAGTGAACGTCGGTCAGGGTCGGGAGGCCGGTGACTTCACGGATCTCGGCGAAGATCGGCAGGGCGTCCTTCAGGCCGATGCCGCGCGCGGCGCTGGCGCTGGTGCGGTTCGCCTTGTCGAAGCTGGTCTTGTAGATGATGCCGAGGTTCAGACGCTCGCCGATCTCTTTCAACTGATGAGCGGTCTCCAGCGCGTGCTGGCGGCTTTCCATCTGGCAGGGACCGGCGATGAAGACGATGCGGGCGCCGCCGCCGATGACGACGGGTTTCTTGAGGCCTTCGGACAGGGTGATGACGGCGTTCGGAGAGGTCACGGCGGCGCTTTCGACTGGTTTCAACGGCGGTTCGCGGGCCTATGCCGCGGCTTTCAGGCGGACAGGTGGCGTCGCGGATGCGTTTTCGCAACTTATCCGGCGACTCAGGCCCTGACCACCGGCCGCGCGATCATGATAGTCTGACGAAATGACCCACACCGACACGCCCCTGATCTCAACCGCAGCCCTGGCGTCGCGGCTGGGCGCGCCGGACCTGAGAATCATCGACGCCAGTTGGTGGCTGGACGGGCGCGATGCGCGGGCGGATTTCGAGCGCGAGCGGCTGTCGGGCGCCGTCTTCTTCGATCTGGACGCCGTGTCGGATCGGGAAAGCCCCTATCCGCACATGCTGCCGTCGCCGGACATCTTCGCCGAGACGATGGGCGCGCTGGGCGTCACGGAGAGCGACGACATCGTGGTCTATGACGCGCAAGGGCTGTTCTCGGCGGCGCGGGTCTGGTGGACGCTGCGGACGATGGGGGCCAAGCGGGTGCGCGTGCTGGACGGCGGCCTGCCCAAATGGAAAGCCGAGGGGCGGCCTCTGCAAGGCGGCGCGGCCGAGGCTCCCGTCCCCGCGAAGTTTGAGGCGCGGTTCGACGCCGACGCCGTGACGGACTTCGATCAGGTGCGCGCCGCGCTGGCGGACGGTCTTCAGGTGGTCGATGCACGTGGGGCGCCGCGTTTCCGGGGGGAAGCCGCCGAGCCGCGCCCCGGCGTGCGAGCCGGCCATATGCCGGGGGCGCTGAACCTGCCCTTCTCCAGCCTGCTGAATGCGGACGGGACGCTGAAGCAGGCTCAGGCGCTGGAGGACGCCTTCCGCGCGGCGGGCGTCGATCTGGAGCGGCCCGTCATCACCAGTTGCGGCTCCGGCGTGACGGCGGCCGTCCTGACGCTGGGGCTGGCCGTGCTGGGGCGTCCGTCGCGCCTCTATGACGGATCGTGGGCGGAATGGGGGGCGCGTCCCGACGCGCCGGTCGTAACGGGCGAGGCCTGATCAGGCCGCCGAGCGTTTGGGCGCGCGGATCAGAAACACCTGCCCGGCCAGAACCAGAGCCAGTCCGACGAAGGCCAGCACGCCGAAGCGCGCCCCTTCGAACATCACCGACACCAGCATGGCGATCGGCGGCGTCAGGGCCGAGATATAGCTGGCGGTGGCATACCCCCTCGCCCGCGCGATGGTGAAATAAAGACCGAAGGCGATGACCGAGCCGAACACCGCCAGATACAGCAGCGAGATCACATAGGCCGGGCTCCACGCCACCGACCAGGAGACGCCCGTGACCAGGGCGTAGAGCGCCAGCGTCCCCGTACCGTAGGCCATGGCCCAGGCGGTGGACGGCAGCACCTGCGAACCCGCCTGCTGCCCCTTCCAGGCGAACCAGTTGCCGAAGGCCGAGGCGACGACGGCGATCACGGCGAAGCTGACGCCCGCGACCGCGTGGACGCCCAGGCCTGCGCCCATCACCTCGCCCGCCGACAGGACGCCGACGCCGACCACGCCCAGCCCCGCGCCCAGCCAGGCGGCGGCGGCGGCCTTCTGGCCCGAGGCGACGCGGAACAGGATCAGGTTCAGGAAGGCCAGCGCCGCAAAGATCACCGCCACCACGGCCGAGGCGATCTTCTCCTCCGAGGCGTAGACGAAGGCGTAGCTGATGGCGAAGGAGAACAGCCCCTGCCCCAGCGCCGCCAGATGCTGGCCGCGCGTCAGAGCCAGCCGACCGCCCGTCGCCTTGACGATCAGGGCCAGCAAGGCCGAAGCGATGCCGAAGCGCAGCACCACCGAAATCACCGGATCGACGGCGCCCAGCTGGAAGGTGATGGCGTACCAGGTCGTGCCCCAGATCAGGGCGCAGACCCCGACGCCGCCGATGGCCAACACAGCGGGTGAAGACAGGCGCGACGACGCGGTTTCGGATTGGGGAGCTTCAGACTGTGACACGCCGGCGACTCGGTCGAAACGAAACGGGAACTTCCGATAGCACCGCTTTGTCCCCGCCGTCTCTCTACTGTTGCAGCCTTATGTGACGCTGGCGCGTTCTGCTAAGCTAGACGCGCACAAAGGAGACGCCGATGCGCTCATTCCTCGCCCCCCTCGCCCTGGCCCCGGTCCTTTTGGCCGCCGCCTGCTCCTCCATGCCCGAAGCCTCTATGACTGAAGTCCAGGTCACCGCCACCTATCGCGAACGCATCATGCTGCCGCCCGGCCATGTCCTGACGGTCAAGGTCGAGGACGTCAGCCTGATGGACGCGCCGTCCCGCACCATGGCCGAGGTGCGCCAGCCCCTGAACGGTCGCGCCCCGCCCTACGCCGTCACCCTTTCGGTGCCCAGCGACAAGATCGACGCCCGCCACCGCTATGCCGCACGTGCTGAAATCCGCGACGCCTCCGGCGCCCTGCGCTTCACCACCGACACCAACTACGCTGTGCTGACCAACGGCGCTTCGACCAGCGCCGACATCGTCATGGTGGGCGTGCGCTAAGCTTTGAGCGGCCTCGCCAAACGATCGGTGCTGCTGTCCGGCCACGCCACCTCGGTGGCGCTGGAGCCTGAGTTCTGGGCCGTGCTGGACGCCATCGCGGCCGAACTGACGTTAAGCCGGTCCGGCCTGCTGATCCGCATCGACGCCTGGCGGGGCCGCCGCCCCCTGGCCTCCGCCTGCCGCATCCTGGCCCTGCAATGGGTCGGCGGCGACCGCAGCTTCGCAGAAGAGAAGACCTCATGAGCGCTGACATCGACAGGAACCGCCTCATCCCCGCCGCCGTCTTCGGCGGACTGGTGGCCGTGGGCCTCATCGGCGGCGGCGCCCTGATCGGTCAGGGCGTGGTCAACGCCCGCGCGGGCGACCGCTCCGTCACCGTGCGCGGCCTGGCGGAAAAGGACGTGAAGGCCGATCTGGCCGTCCTGCCGATCCGTTTCACAACCTCAGGCGACGTACTGTCCGAGGTGCAGGCGCGCATCGACGGCGACCTGGCCATCGTGCGCCAGTTTCTGAAGGCGCAGGGCTATCCCGACGACGCCGTGGACCTGGGTCAGCTGGGCGTGGCCGACACCCGATCGCGCGAATACGCCAGCCAGACCGGCGGGCCGCGCTTCATCCTGACCCAGACCCTGATCGTGCGCACCACGGACGTCGACCGGGTGCAGACCACAACCCGCAACCTGAACGATCTGGTGCGGCAGGGCGTGGTGCTGCAGGACTTCAACGGCCCGTCCTATATCTTCACCAAGCTGAACGACGTGCGCCCGGCCATGATCGCCGAGGCCACGGCCGCCGCCCGCAGCGGCGCCGAGCAGTTCGCCAAGGATTCCGGCGCGCCGCTGGGGCCGATCAAGACGGCGGGACAGGGCTCGTTCGAGATCCTGTCGCGCGACGGCACGGGCGACGAAGCCAGCACGCCGAACAAGAAGGTCCGCGTCGTCACGACGATCAGCTATCGACTGAAATAGGCCCGCGCCAATCCGCCCGCCTGGTCAGGGGTCCGTCAGATAGGCCGCCAGCACGACGGCGTCGTTGTGCTCTTCGTCCCTGGCCCCATAGACCAGGGTCGCCGGGCCATCGGCCAGCGCGGCCTTCAGTTCGGATACGACATCGCCATTGGCTTCCAACTCCGCGCGATAGCGGTGCTGGAACTCCGTCCATTTCGCCGGATCATGGCCGAACCACTGCCGCAGTTCCGTCGTCGGCGCGATCTGCTTGAGCCATAGGTCCACGCGGGCCTTGTCCTTGCTGAGACCACGCGGCCAGAGGCGGTCGACCAGGATGCGCGTCCCATCCGCATCGGACGGCGGTTCATAGACGCGCTTCAAGGCGACCTTCACGGCCTCATCCGCCCTGTGGTTCGGGCGCGGCCACCTGGGGCGGTTCAGAGGGGCGCGGCAATTCGGGCGGAGCCGGGCGGTCTGGAACCTCAGGCAGGCGCGGCGTCGGCACATTGATGTCGACGTTCAATTCGGGCGTTGACGGCGCCGGCGCCCTTCCTCCGGCGAAGACGAACCAGGCGATCACCGCCACGGCGACGAGAAGGCCCCCGACGATGAAGGCCAAACCCGCCCCGCCGCCCTTTCGCGGCGCCGGGGCGTTGTTGACGGTAGTCTGATGGACGACGCGCTCAGGCGGGATATTGGGATCGGTCATGACGCGGCCTCAGGACCGCTCGGCGCATCCGGCGCCGAGACTTCAGGCAGCTTGACCTCGACATCGACATTCTTGGTGTCCGACGCCCCGCCTCGGCCCAGAAGGAACCAGGCCAGGACAGCCACAACAACGACCAAACCGCCGACGATGAAGGCGAGACCGGCGTTGCCGCCGCCGCTTGAGTTTTCCGCCATAAGGCATCCCTTCCCTTTGCTGACCCTGTCGTGTGCGAGAACGACGCTCTGACTGCGCGGTTCCGGAAGCGCCGTGTGCGAATAGGCCTGACTTTGGTCGCTGTGCTGCTTATGTTCTCCCATTCAGATTCCGGCGGCTCGCCCGCCTGTCCCGCCGCCTGAGTATCCGCCCCTGTGACTGACCTGCCCGCTCCCCGCATTTCCGACCTCGCCCGCGCCCAAGCTCCGCAAGGCGCGGCGGCCGACTATCTGTCGGGCCTGAACCCCGAGCAGCGCGAGGCGGTGGAGACGACCGAGGGGCCAGTGCTGGTGCTGGCGGGCGCCGGCACAGGCAAGACGCGCGTCCTGACCACGCGCCTGGCGCATATCCTGGCGACGGGCCGGGCCAAGCCGTGGGAGCTGCTGGTCGTCACCTTCACCAACAAGGCCGCGCGCGAGATGCTCGAGCGGATCGGCCATCTGATCGGCCCGTCGTCCGAGGGGTTGCGCTGGCTGGGCACCTTCCACTCGGTCGCGGCGCAGATCCTGCGTCGCCATGCGGAACTGGTCGGGCTGAAGTCCAGCTTCACCATCCTGGATACGGACGATCAGGAACGGCTGCTGAAGCAGCTTCTGGAAGCGGCCAACATCGACACCAAGCGATTCACGCCCAAGTCGCTGGCCCATATGATCGACCACTGGAAGAACCGCGGCTGGACGCCCGACAAGCTGCCGCCGGGCGAGGACTTCGCCAACGGCAAGGGCCCGGCGCTGTACGCCGCCTATCAGGCGCGGCTGGCGACGCTGAACGCCTGCGACTTCGGCGACCTGTTGCTGCACAACATCACCATCCTGTCGAAACATGCTGATCTGGCGGAGGAATATCGCCGCCGGTTCCGCTATATCCTGGTGGACGAATATCAGGACACCAACGTCGCCCAGTATCTGTGGCTGCGGCTGCTGACCTCCTCGACCGGCAATGTCTGCTGCGTCGGCGACGACGATCAGTCGATCTACGGCTGGCGCGGGGCCGAGGTGGACAACATCCTGCGCTTCGAGCGTGACTTCCCCGGCGCCAAGGTCATCCGGCTGGAGCGCAACTATCGCTCGACCAAGCACATTCTGGGGGCGGCCTCGGCCCTGATCGCGGCCAATCAGGACCGGCTGGGCAAGACCCTGTGGACCGAGGACGACAGCGGCGACAAGGTGCGGGTGCGCGGCGTCTGGGACGGCGAGGCCGAGGCCCGCCTGATCGCCGACGAAATCGAAACCGCGCGCAAGCAGGGCATGAATTACAAGGACATGGCTGTTCTTGTTCGCGCGTCATTTCAGATGCGGGCGTTTGAAGAACGCTTCCTGATGCTGGCCATTCCCTATGTCGTCATCGGCGGGCCGCGCTTCTTCGAGCGGGCGGAGATCCGCGACGCCCACGCCTATCTGCGGCTGATCCAGTCCGAGGACGACGACCTGGCGTTCGAGCGCATCGTCAACGTTCCCAAACGCGGCATCGGCGACACCAGCGTCCAGAAGATCCTGCACATCGCGCGCGAGAACGGCGTCTCGGCCATGCGGGCGGTGCGCCACCTGATTACGACGGACGAGCTTCAGGCGCGCACCCGCACGCCGCTGGCCAACTTCGTGCGCGATCTGGACCGCTGGCGCGACCTGATGGCCATGGGCACGCCCCACTGGCAGGTGACGGAGACCCTGCTGGACGAGAGCGGATACACCGCCATGCAGAAGGCCGACCGCACCAGCGGCCAGACGCGCTTGGACAACCTGAAGGAACTGACCCAGTCGATGCAGTCGTTCGAGACGCTGCAGGCCTATCTTGAGCACGTTTCGCTGGTCATGGATCTGGAGCGCCGCGACGAGAACGCCGACGGATCCGGCTCGGTGCAGATCATGACGCTGCACGGCGCCAAGGGGCTGGAATTCCCGCTGGTCTTCCTGCCGGGCTGGGAGGAAGGCGTCTTCCCCAGCCAGCGCAGCATCGACGAGAAGGGCGTGAAGGGCCTCGAGGAGGAACGCCGCCTGGCCTACGTCGGCGTCACCCGCGCCAAGCAGGATGCGCGCATCAGCTTCGCCGCCAACCGCATGGTCTACGGCCGCTGGACCTCTCAGCTGCCCAGCCGCTTCGTCGATGAACTGCCCATCGCCCACGTCGAGCCCCAGTCGGACACCGGCTATTACGGCGCCTCGACCGGGATGAAGGAGGCCAAGAGCCGCTGGGACGACGCCCCCTCCTTCGGCGGCAGCTATTCCAGCCCCGGCTGGAAGCGCGCCCAGACCTATACCGCCGCCCAGACTCCCAAGCCCGCCTATGCCCGCCGCGCCGTGATCGAAGGCGAAGGCCGCCTGATCGCCACCGCCGATCCCAAGGCGGCGTCCGGCTGGTCGCGCGGCGACCGCGTCTTCCACCAGAAGTTCGGCTATGGTCAGGTGCGCGCGGTGGAGGGCAACAAGCTGGTGGTCAGTTTCGACAAGGCGGGCGAGAAGAAGGTCATCGACACCTTCGTGGAGAAGGCGTGAGGGGGGCGATCGCTCCTTCACGTCATGATCCCGACGCTCCCACCCTGTGGGAACAGGCGGCCGCAGGCCTGATCCTGGCCCTGTTGTCCGGCGCCCTGCTCGGCCCGATCTTCGCGCCGAACCAGGAAGAGACCCCAGTGCTGCGGCTGGTCTGGCCGCCGATCTATCTGGTGATCCTAGGGCTGGTCGGGTTTCGCGCGCGGCGAATGGCGGCGGCCTGGCCCGCCTTCATCCCCCTATTGCTGATGGTCGTCTTGGCGCTGGCGTCCAGCCTGTGGTCCCAAGCGCCGGATGTGACCGAGCGGCGGGTGTTGGCCCTCGGGCTGACCGGGATCTTCGCCGTCTATCTGGGCGCGGCCTTTCGCGGGATCGCTCTGCCCCGGATGCTGACCGCGACGTTTCTGGCGTTGGGGCTATGCAGCCTGATCGCCGTCTTCGTCTTTCCAGGGTTCGGCGTCCACCATGCGGCCAACGCCGGCCTGTGGCGGGGCGTCTGGTACGAGAAGAACCAACTGGGCATGGTCATGACGCTCGGCCTGATCGCCGCTTCGGCCCTGCTGGCCGCGCAGACGGACCAGCGTGACCGCCGTCTGGCGCTGGCCGCCCTGGCGGTCTGCACCCTGGCCCTGCTGGGGTCGCAATCCAAGACCGCCCTGATCATGGCCATGCTGGGCGGCGGCCTTGTTCTGCTGTGTCGGCTGATCCGACGCATGGGGCCGGTGTTCGGCGTCGTCGCCGTATGGTGCATGGGCGCGGCCCTGGTCGGCGGCCTGTGGGCATGGAGCGAGTTCTCCGTCGAAATCCTGGCCCTGTTCGGCAAGGATCCCAGCCTGACCGGCCGCACCGAAATCTGGGACGCCATCGCCCGCATGACCGAGCGCAGGCCCTGGCTGGGCTATGGCTACAGCGCCTTCTGGCTGCCGGACTCGGAGCCGATGGAGTGGATCCGGCATGAGACAGGCTGGCGCGTGCCGTCGGCCCACCAAGGCTGGCTGGACCTGCGCGCTGAGTTGGGCTGGGCGGGCGTCGGCCTGGTCGGCGCCGTCGTCGCCGTGACCTCGGCGGCCGTTCTGATCCGCCTGACCGGCCTGGGACGGCGCGAGGGATACTGGAGCCTGGCCTGGCTGGCGGCCTTCCTGCTGCTGAGCCTGTCGGAAAGCGTGCTGATGAGGCACCAGGATTTGCCGTGGACCCTGTTCATGGCGCTGATGGCGCGTAATCTGATCCCGGACCGAGCGCCCTGATCCCTGATCCGCCGAACTGACGCGGGCCTTGCCCCCGCCGTCTTCGAAGCCTACCAGACCCTGCCCCGAATCGCCGCAAAATGCCCTGATGGACGACCTGTTTTCCAACCTCGACGACGCCGAACCGGCCAAGCCCGCTGCCCCCGCGCCCGCACCCGCTGCGGCGACGCCTCCGGTCGCGCCCCAGCCGGCGCCGGCCCCCGTGCATCAGCCCAAGGTCGAGCTGACGTCCCACGCCAGCGCCGCGACGGCGGCCGCCACCGGCTATTCCGCCTCCTCGATCGAGGTGCTGGAGGGACTTGAGCCCGTTCGCAAACGCCCCGGCATGTACATCGGCGGCACCGACGAGCGCGCCCTGCACCACCTGTTCGCCGAAGTGCTGGACAACGCGATGGACGAAGCCGTCGCCAAGCACGCCAAGCTGATCACCGTCGATCTGGACGCCGAGGGGTATCTGTCGGTACGCGACGACGGGCGCGGCATTCCGGTCGACCCCCACCCCAAGCACCCCGGCAAGTCGGCGCTGGAAGTCGTCATGACCGTGCTGCACTCGGGCGGCAAATTCTCGGGCAAGGCCTATGAGACCTCGGGCGGCCTGCACGGCGTCGGCGTCTCGGTCGTCAACGCCCTGTCGGAAAGCCTGGACGTCACCGTCTGGCGCGACGGCTTCGAGTGGCGCCAGTCCTTCAGCCGCGGCCATGTGCAGGCGCCGATCCAGCAGGTCGGCCCCTCGAAGAAGAAGGGCACCCTGATCCGGTTCAAGCCGGACGAGCAGATTTTCGGCGTTGGCGCGACCTTCAAGCCCGCGCGCCTGTTCCGCATGACGCGGGCCAAGGCCTATCTGTTCCGTGGCGTCGAGATCCGCTGGACCTGCGCGCCGGAGCGCATCACCGACCAGACGCCCGCCCAGGCGACGCTGCACTTCCCCGGCGGCCTGGCCGACGCCCTGGCCGAGCGCGTGGGCGAACTGGAGACCGTCACCCCCGTCTTCGCCGGACGTGTAGAGCGCAAGGGCGAAGCCGGCGCGCTGGAATGGGCCGTCACCTGGTCGCCGATCGGCTTCGGCGACGCCGACAGCTTCATCGCCTCCTACTGCAACACCGTCTCGACCCCCGACGGCGGCACGCATGAGGCGGGCTTCCGCGCCGCCCTGGTCAAGGGTCTGAAGGCCTATGGCGAGCTGATCAACGAGAAGCGCGCCGCCCAGATCACGGCCGAAGACGTCATCGCCAATGCGGGCGCCCTGATCTCGGTCTTCATTCGCAACCCGGAATTCCAGGGCCAGACCAAAGACCGCCTGTCCTCGCCCGAGGGACAGCGCCTGACGGAACAGTTGCTGCGCGACCCCTTCGACCACTGGCTGACCGAAAGTCCGAAACAGGCCAACGCCCTGCTCGGCTTCGTCATCGACCGCGCCGAGGACCGCCTGCGTCGCCGCAAGGACAAGGAAGTCCAGCGCGCCGCCGCCACCCGCAAGCTGCGTCTGCCCGGCAAGCTGTCGGACTGCAGCCGGCAAGCCGCCGAGGGCACCGAACTGTTCATCGTCGAGGGCGACTCGGCCGGCGGCTCGGCCAAACAGGCGCGCGACCGCACGACCCAGGCCATCCTGCCCCTGCGCGGCAAGATCCTGAACGTCGCCTCGGCCACGGCGGACAAGCTGCGCGCCAACGTCGAACTGACCGATCTGATGCTGGCGCTGGGCGTGCAGGCGGGCAGCCGCTTCAGCGTGGACGACCTGCGCTATGAGCGCGTGGTCATCATGACCGACGCCGACGTCGACGGCGCCCACATCGCGGCCCTGCTGATCACCTTCTTCTACCGCTCCATGCCGGACCTGATCCGTCAAGGGCGGCTCTACATGGCCCTGCCGCCGCTCTACCGGATTTCGGCGGGTCCGCTGTCGGAATACGCCCGCGACGACGCGCACCGCGACGAACTGCTGGCCACGACCTTCAAGGGCAAGAAGACCGAGATCGGCCGGTTCAAGGGGCTGGGCGAGATGATGGCCTCTCAGCTGAAAGAGACCACCATGGACCCGAAAAAGCGGACCCTGGCCCGCATCGCCCTGCCCGCCAGCGAGGAAGAGATCGAGGATCTGGTGGAGCGCCTGATGGGCCGCAAGGCTGAGGCTCGCTACAACTTCATCCAGGAAAACGCCCGCTTCGCCCAGGCCGACCTGGACGTCTGATGACGTCTTCCGCCGTCGCCCTCTCGGCGACGGCGGACTGAACCACCCTAGCCGACCATCCGACCGACAGTATCGTCCTTCCAGATGAAGCGGTGGACCAGCACCATCAGGATGTGCCCCGCGATGGCCGCCAGCAGCAGCCAGGCCAGCAGGCCGTGGGCGGCGTTGGCGGGCGCGGTCATCCACGGCACCTCGGCCCAGCCGCCCTCGATCAGGCGCACGCCGAACACGTCCAGCGGCTTGCCCGATCCATACTGCCGCAGCAGAGCCAACGCCGGAACGATCAGCATCAAGGCGTAGAGCGCCAGATGTCCGAGCTTGGCGGCCAGGCCCCAGAAGCCGCCGCCGGGCGCCGGGCGCGTCTTCATGTTGTACAGGCCCCACAGGGCGCGCACCACGATCAGGGTCAGCAGGATCACGCCGATCCCCTTGTGAGTCCCGACCCAGAAGGCGGTGATCGGCGCCTTGCCGACGATCTCCTTCACCGCCATGCCGGCGAACTGCCACGCCAGCAGCAGGGCCATGACCCAATGCAGCCCGCGCGTGACGGCGCCATACCGGAAGCCGTCGTCTCTCCACTGCGTCGCCATGAAGCGCCCCCCTTCGCTGGAAACGAATTTCAAACACGATTCGAGGCGGAATCCGTCGCCGAATCCCGCCTCGTAAATTGTCGCAGCCGAAGCGCGTTTAAAGCTTAGGGAGCCTTAACGCCGTCGTCGTCGGCCTGGGTGCGCTTGTCATAGACGTGGTCGACGATGCCCCAGGCCTTTGCTTCCTCGGCCGTCATGAAGTGGTCGCGGTCCAGGGTGCGCTCGACCTCTTCATAGGTACGGCCGGTGTGCTGGACGTAGATCTCGTTCAGGCGGCGCTTGGTGGCGATGATGTCCTCGGCGTGACGCTCGATGTCCGAGGCCGTGCCGCGGAAGCCGCCCGAGGGCTGGTGCACCATGACCCGCGCGTTCGGCAGGGCGATGCGCTGGCCCGCTTCACCGGCCGTCAGGATCAGCGACCCGGCCGAGGCGGCCATGCCCATGACCACGGTCGAGACCGGCGACTTGATGTATTGCATGGTGTCGTAGATCGCGAGCGCCGAAGTCACCTGACCGCCGGGGCTGTTGATGTACATGCTGATCTCCTTCTTCGGGTTCTCCGATTCCAGGAACAGCAGTTGGGCGCAGATCAGCGAGGCCATGCCGTCCTCGAACGGGCCGGTCAGGAAGATGATCCGCTCGCGCAGCAGGCGCGAAAAGATGTCGAACGACCGTTCGCCGCGGCTGGATTGCTCCACCACCATCGGCACCAGGTTGTTGGAGATGTAGTCGATCGGATCGCGCATGAAGGCCTTCTCGAATTCAGGGAGGTCACGCGACTCACACGGCGCGCGCCTGTCCCCTACGATATCGCGTTCATGAGGCCTCGGCGCAAGGCGGCGACGGAAAGCAAAATCCCCGCCCCGGAAATCCGGGACGGGGATCGCAAGGCTCATGGCTTGAAGAAGAGAGCTTAGCCCTCGTCTTCTTCCTTCAGCAGTTCTTCCTTCGAGATGGCTTCGTCCTTCACCTCGGCGACCGAGACGATCAGGTCGACGACCTTCTCTTCATAGATCGGCGCGCGCAGCTGGGCGGCGGCGTTCGGGTTCTGGCGGTAGAAGTCCAGCACCATCCGCTCCTGGCCCGGGTAGTTGCGGGCTTCGGCCATGATGGCGTTCGACAGTTCCTGATCCGAGACGCCGACGTTGTTGGCGCGGCCGATTTCAGCCAGCACCAGACCCAGACGTACGCGGCGCTCGGCGATCTTCTTGTACTCGGCCTTCAGTTCGTCTTCCGACTTCTTGGCGTCTTCTTCCGGCAGCTGGCCGGCGTCCTTGTCGGCCGAAACCTGGGCCCAGATGCCTTCAAACTCGGCGTCGACCATCTTCGGCGGCAGCGGGAAGTCGTGGCCTTCGTCCAGCACGTCCAGCAGGGCGCGCTTCAGCTTGAAGCGGGTGGCGCCGGCGTACTGCTGGTTCAGGTTGGACTTCAGCAATTCCTTCAGCTGGTCCAGCGACTCCAGGCCGATGCGCTTGGCGAACTCGTCGTCGATCTTCGATTCGACCTCAGCCTTGATGGCCTTGACGGTGACGTCGAAGGTCGCGGCCTTACCGGCCAGGTGCTTGGCCTGGTACTCTTCCGGGAAGGTCACTTCGATGGTCTTCTCTTCACCGACCTTGGCGCCCTTCAGCTGCTCTTCGAAGCCGGGGATGAAGCGGCCCGAGCCGATCACCAGGTCCGCGTCGGTGGCGGCGCCGCCGTCGAAGGCCTCGCCGTCGATCTTGCCCAGGAAGTCGATGGTCAGCTGGTCGCCGTCGGCGGCCTTGACCGTCTTGCCCTTCTTGTCCTCGTAGGACTTGGCTTGCGACGCCAGTTCCTTCAGCGCCTCGTCCAGGTCCTCTTCCGAGGCTTCATAGGTCGGGCGGGTCAGCTTCAGGGTCTTGGGGTCGACCGGGGTGAATTCCGGCATGACTTCCAGCGACATTTCGTAGGCCAGGTCTTCCTGACCGGCGATGACCTTATCCATGTCCGAGGTCAGTTTCATCTCGGCCGGCGCGGCCGGGCGGATTTTCAGCTCTTCCAGGGCGCCCTGGCTGGTTTCGTTCAGCGAGGCGTTGATGATTTCGCCCATGAAGTCACGGCCGAAGGTCTTCTTGACGTGCGAGGCCGGCACCTTGCCCGGACGGAAGCCCTTCAGCTTCATCTGGGGAGCCATTTCCTTGATGCGGGCTTCGAGCTTCTCATTCAGCTCGGCGGCGGGAATGGTCACCGCGATCACGCGGCTGAGGCCTTCGTTCGACTTTTCGACGACTTGCATGGTCGGGTATCTGACGCTCTGTGGCGACGCCACGAAGGCGCGCGGTGGATAAAGCAACAGGGCCGCCCCTTTCGGGAGCGGCGCCTCGGAGCCCGCCCTTATGTCGAGAAGGGGCCGAAACGTCAACGCAACGCGGTTCCTTTGTGGGCATCGGCCCGCTATCTGATGGCCCATGAGCCAGCCTTCAGCCCCCATCGGCGTCTTCGTCACGCCCGTTACGCCGCTTCAGCAGAACTGCACGACGGTCTGGTGCACGCAGACGAAGAAGGCCGCCGTCATCGATCCCGGCGGTTCGGTCGACGCCATTCTGGGCGAGGTCGCGCGGCGCGGTCTGACGCTGGACGCCATCTGGATCACGCACGGCCATCTGGACCATGCCGGCGCCGCCGCCGAGATGCAGGAAAAGACCGGCCTCGACATCGTGGGGCCGCACCCTGAGGACCAGTTCTGGATCGATCTGATTCCCACGCAGGGTCAGAAATACGGCCTGCCCGAGGCCCGCAGCTTCACCCCCACGCGTTGGCTGGACGACGGCGACGTGCTGACGCTGGGCGAGACGAGGTGGGAGGTCTTCCACTGTCCCGGCCACACGCCGGGCCATGTGATCTTCTTCAACCGCGAGGCCCGCTTCGCCCAGGTCGGCGACGTGCTGTTTCAAGGCTCGGTCGGGCGCACCGACTTCCCGCGCAGCGATCATCAGGCCCTGCTGACGGCGATCACCACCAAGCTGTGGCCGCTGGGCGATGACGTCACCTTCGTCCCGGGACACGGGCCGCACTCGACCTTCGGGGCCGAGCGAAGGACCAATCCGTTCGTCTCGGATCAGGCGATGAAGGCGGCGCCCATCGCGCGGCCCGCCTCCGGGCCAGCCTAGTTCAACGCGCAGCCAGAAGGCCGATCAGGACGCCGATCCCCAGGGCATAGAGCGTCATGCGGATCGGCTCGTCGCGAATCGCCTCGCAGGCTTCCGAGCCGTGACGGCGCGCCCAGTCGCGCACCTCGGCCGCATCCTCGCGCACCGCCTGACGCAGGGGGCGCGGCCGGGCGCCCGCCGCCAGAATCTCATCGGCGGCCCCTTCAAGGGTGTCGCTGCGCGTCGAGCGGCCCTCGGTGATGTCCTCAGGCGAAGGCGCGTTGTCGGCGCGGGCGATCGGGTCGTTGGAAACCGGCATGAGCTGAACTCCTGAATTCTGCACTCAGAGCCTCGATGAACCCGTCGGAATCGTCGCGGTTCCGCAGCCGGACGACGCACGCAGCCCCCATTTGTCGAACAGGGTTTTAATCCTTTCTCGGAACCTCCGCGCCGGCGCCGGGTTCTCTTGCGCAAGCGCCACCGTCTACGAAAGGAACATCTGAAATGGCCGAAGGTCAGCCCACCCGCGGCTCCGGTGTTTCCAAGCGAGGCTTCGCCTCGATGGACCCGGAACGTCAGCGCGAAATCGCCCGCAAGGGCGGCGCCAGCGTCCCCAGCGAGAAGCGCAGCTTCTCTCAGGATCGCTCCCTCGCGGCCCAGGCCGGACGCAAGGGCGGCGAAGCGTCCCACGGCGCACGGAACAAGTCCGGGCAGGATACGGCGCCGCCGAAACGCTGATCCTCGCGATCGACTTCAGAACTCTTCGACGGCGTGGGAAACCTCGCCGTTTTTCTTTTTCTGACAGAAGGTTGCGCTCAGCAGGCCAGAAGGGCCAAGGCCACGCGCGGAGCGTCGCTGACCTCGAAGGCTTCGACGCGCCAGCCGGCGGCCTCGGCCAGGGCGCGCACGCGAGCCTCGTCATATTTGCGCGAGTTCTCCGTGTGGATCGTCTCGCCCTGCGCCAAACGGAAGACCAGCTTGCCCAGCCGCACCGTCATGGGGCGAAGGGCCTCCAGATGCATCTCCATCCGCGCTTCAGCCTCATTCCAGACGGCGCGATGAGCAAAGGCGTCCAGGTCGAAGTCCGCGCCCAGGTCGCGATTGGCGCGCGTCAGAACATTCAGATTGAAACGGGCCGTCACCTCCTCGGCGTCGTCATAGGCGGCGATCAGGGTCGAGGGCTCCTTGATCAGATCGACGCCCAGAATGAACAGGGCGTCCGGCCCCAGCATGTCGCGCATGCCGCGCAACAGGGCCTCCGCCGTCTCCGGCGCCAGATTGCCGATGGTCGAGCCGGGGAAGAAGCCGACGCGCCGCCCCTGCCCTGCCTCGGACGGCAGCACGCCCAGATGCTCGAAGTCGCCGACGATCGGCAGCACCTTCAGAGCCGGATAGGCCTGCCTTAGGCGGACCGCCGCTTCTTCCAGCGCCGTGGGACTGATGTCGATGGGAACGTAGGCCGCCAGATCGGGAGCGGCGTCCAGTACGATGCGCGTCTTCTCGCTGGCGCCGGAGCCGAGCTCGACCAGCACGGCGTCGGCGCCGAAGCGTTCGACCCAGTACGGGGCGACCCGGCGCAACAGGGCCGCTTCCTGCCGGGTCGGATAGTATTCCGGCAGGCGGGTGATGGCCTCAAACAACTCGGACCCGCGCGCGTCATAGAACCATTTGGGCGGCAGACTCTTCGGCGATGACGCCAGGCCTGCGATCAGGTCGCGGCGGAAGGCCTCGTGTTCGTCGTCGGTCTCGTCGTACCTGGCGCACTCGCCAGCGTCGGCGAGACGGACGCCCGCAAAGGCCCATCGCTGGTCCGGGTAGAAGAAGTTGCGATAGGTCGGCCGCGCATGTCCCGGCGCCGTGGCGAAGGCGCCGCCGCGCAGCACCATCTGATTGGCCATGAACTTGCCGTTGTACTCGGCCGCCGCGCCCTCGGTCGGACGAAAGCCGGGGTAAGGGCCATAGGCGCTGGCGGTCCACTGCCACGCCTCATTGTCCAGGTTGGAGAAGGCGTCGGGACGGCTGCGGGCGGCGTGCTCCCATTCCGCCTCGGTGGGCAGGCGCCGGCCCGACCACCGTGCGAAGGCGTCGGCCTCGTAGAAGCTGACATGGCGCACCGGCGCGGCCGGGTCGACCGGCCGTCGCCCCGTCAGGGTCATGACCGTCCAGCCCTGCCGTTCCGCTCGACGCCAGTAGAGGGGCGCGGTCCACCCGCGCGACTGAACCGTGGCCCAGCCGTCGCTCAGCCACAGGTCAGGCCGCGCGTAGCCGCCGTCATCCATGAAGGCCAGCCAGTCGCCGTTGGTCGTCAGATCGGCGGCCAGGGCGAACGGCTCCAGCCAGACGCGATGCGCGGGCCGTTCATTGTCGAAGGCGAACCCTTCGGCCGAGACCCCCGTCTCGATCAGACCGCCCTCAAACGCCTGCCAGCCGCCGCGCGCTGGTTGCAAGGGCGCCGCGCGCGGCTCGACATCATAGGCCGCCGGGTCCAGCGGCGAGCGGGACATCAGATGCAGCAGGTCCATCAGGAACAGTTCCTGATGTTGCTGTTCGTGGTTGAGACCCAGCTCGAACAGATAGCGCTCCAACCCTTCCAGCGGAGCTGAGACGTCGGCCAGGCGCGCCTCCATCCGCCGGTCGACCTCGGCGCGATAGGCCATGACCTCGGCCAACGAGGGGCGCGTCATCAGACCTCGCTCATCGCGGCCGATGCGTTCGCCGAGCGCCTCATAATAGGAGTTGAAGACCTCCTTCAGCCGAGGATCGAATGGCGCATAGCCCGGCCTATCCAACAGCATGGTCTCGAAGAACCAGCTGACATGACCAAGATGCCACTTGCCTGGACTGGCGTGGGCCATCGACTGGGCCTGCAGGTCTTCGGCCGACAGCGGCGCGGCCAGAGCAGGCATCACCGCGCGCACGCGGCGATAGCGCTCCAGATCCCCGGCGACGCGCGCCGGTCTGCGCTGCGTTCCGGCCATGTTTCCGCCTGCCCCTGGGTGAGTGTTCGCTGTTGTCACCCCGTAGGAATGCGGCCTGAGACGAGGCGGTTCCGCATGGCCAGAACCCGTCTGTGCGCGCCTTCACAGTCCCGTTCCACAGGAACAGTCGCAGCCAGGCGGCGTTCTGATTCGGTCCAACCGCCGACACGGCGCAGGTTTTTCAGGATCCCGACGCATGCCCCAGCTCCGCATGCCCGAGGGGCCGAACGCCATCGAGCCCCCGCCATCATCGCCCCCGATCGATCGGGCGCCGGACCTGGCCGATCCGGCCAATTGGCGCGCCATGCTGGCCTGCCAGATACCGGCGCTGCGGGCCTTCGGCTTTTCACTGGCGCGCAACCGCGCGGACGCCGACGATCTGGTTCAGGAGACCCTGGTCAAGGCCTGGGCCCACCGGGCGCGGTTCGAGACGGGGACCAATCTGCGAGCCTGGCTGTTCACCATTCTGAGGAACAGCTGGTACACCGGCGCCGCTCGCCGTCGACGCGAAGTGGCCGACGAAGAAGGCCGCCACGCCGCCAGCCTGACCTCAGAAGCCAACCAGGAATGGACCGCCGAGTTGACGGCGCTGCAACAGGCGCTGAACACTCTGCCGCCTGAACACCGCGAGGCCATCATCATGGTCGGCGCGGCGGGGCTCTCCTATCAGGAGGCGGCCGACATCGCCGGCTGCGCCGTGGGCACGGTGAAGAGTCGGGTCAACCGGGCCCGCCGCCGCCTGGCCCTGCTTCTGGCGCACGAACTCCCGCTCGACGGCGCAGAAAATAATGAGGGCGACGACAGCTAGGCGGGTGGAACAGAGGAACCCGCAAAGGGGTTCAATTCCCGATCTCAGGAGAGTCCGTCATGATGACTCCGCGACGCCCCCCCGCCCCCGAAGCCACGCGCACAGACAAGCGCGGCCTCATGGATTGGCTGTTCGGCCGCACCCCGCCGCCGCCCAGCAAGGCCAGCTCCAACCTCTATCTGGGCGACATCGTAGACGGCGACTTCAGTTCGCCCTCGGTCCACCATCACCACAAGCGTCCGCCCAGCGACGAGTTATGAGCCTAGCGACAGCCTAGCGTCCTGCACGCGCGGCGTATTCCAGCCGGGCGATGGTGCGGTTGTGCACCTCGTCCGGGCCGTCGGCGATGCGCAGGGTCCGCACCATGGCGTAAAGCTCGGCCAGCGGCGTGTCGCCCGACACCCCCGCCCCGCCGAACGCCTGGATCGCGTCGTCGATCACCTTCAACGCCATGCGCGGCGCGGCGACCTTGATCTGGGCGATCTCGGACTTGGCGCCCTTGGCCCCGACCTCGTCCATCATCCAGGCGGCCTTCAGCACCAGCAGGCGGCACATCTCGATATTGGTGCGCGCCTCGGCCACCCGCTGCTCCCACACCGAATGCTCGGCGATGGTCTTGCGGAAGGCGGTGCGGCTGAGCAGACGGTCGACCATCAGCTCCAGCGCCTTTTCGGCCGCGCCGATGGTCCGCATGCAGTGGTGGATGCGGCCCGGCCCCAGGCGGCCCTGGGCGATCTCGAAGCCGCGCCCCTCGCCCGCGATCAGGTTGGAGGCGGGAACGCGGACGTTCTCCAGCACCACCTCGGCGTGGCCGATCGGCGCCTCGTCATAGCCGAAAACCGACAGCATCCGCTCGACGCGGAAGCCGGGCGTGTCGACCGGGACGATGATCTGGCTCTGCTGCTGATGAACGACGGCGTCGGGATCGGTCTTGCCCATGACGATGGTCACGGCGACGTTCGGGTGCGCCATATTGGTCGACCACCATTTGCGGCCGTTGATGACGTAATGGTCGCCGTCGCGCTCGATCCGGGTCTGGATGTTGGTGGCGTCGGACGAGGCGACCTCGGGCTCGGTCATCAGGAAGGCCGAACGGATTTCGCCGGCCATCAGGGGCTTGAGCCACCGCTCCTGCTGGGCGGCGTCGCCGTACATATGCAGGACTTCCATATTGCCCGTGTCGGGCGCGTTGCAGTTGAACGCCTCGGCCGACCACAGCGCCCGGCCCATCAGCTCGGCGATGGGGGCGTATTCCAGGTTCGAAAGCCCCGCCCCATGCTCGCCCGGCAGGAACATGTTCCACAGGCCCTCGGCCCTGGCCCTGGCCTTCAACGTCTCCATCACCGGCGGCTGGCGCTTGGGATCGGCGCGGACCTGGGCGCGATACTCCGCCTCGCGCGGCAGAACCTCCGCCTCCATGAAACGGCGCACCCGCTCGCGCCAGTGTTCGCCCCGCTCGCTCAGCCGGAAATCCATCTTACGCCTCTCCCGAAATGAAAACGGCGCGGCCCCGTCGGAGCCGCGCCGTCGAACATCAAGCCTCAGCCCGCCGTCAGCCCTTGAGCAGCGGCGCCAGCTTCTGGGCGATCATCATGTCGCCCGCGATCTTCAGCTTGCCCTGCATGAAGGCCATCATCGGGTCCAGACGGCCCTCGGCCAGGGCGACGAAGTCGTCCCACTTGATCGAGACGGTGGCGTCAGCCGGCTTGTCGTCGTTGCTGACGGTGTTCGGAGCCGAGGCGCCGTCGATGAAGATCTTGCCGTCATCGCCGAAGTCCAGCTTCACGGTCTTGCCCAGACCCGAGTTTTCGCCGACGGCGGCGCGGATCTTGTCGGTGGCGAGGGCCAGATCGGCCATGTGCGTCTCTCCCGTTGAGAAGTTGAACCACACGCCTAACCCGCGCGCCGGGCGGCGCCAAGATCACGCAAGGGAAGGCCATGCCAGGAAGTCCCCGATCACGCCGGTTCCCTCAGCTTACATGAGTTTGCGTTCGGCCGTGACGAGATGGCCTAAAAGTTGCGCGTTTGCGTAACAAGGACTCGCCAATGACCCGCCTGCTCACTCCGGAGGAAGTTCGCCTGGACCAGTTGTGGCGCGAGCACTTCGGCCAACCCCTGCCCATGATCGGCGCCCCCGAGGTCGCCCGGCGCATCTTGCGACAGCACGGCGTCGCCGTGCGCCGCCCCAGCGACGCCAAGGCCGCCGCCCCTGAGGAGGGCCGGCGCTGACTTCTGATTTTCGGAAAGAAATCTGGCGGAGACGGAGGGATTCGAACCCTCGGTACCCCTTACAGGGTACGACGATTTAGCAAACCGTTGCCTTCAGCCACTCGGCCACGTCTCCGGCAGGCCGCGTGGATAGCGAGTCGCGCGACGCTTCGCAATGCGGAACTGACGCCCTTTGTGTTAACCCGGCATAAGAGTGGCATGTGACACGGGGTTCGCACCCCATTTTGCTCGATATCGGGAAAAAGACTTGGCCATCACTCCTGCTGACACTCTGGGCTCTGCGACAGAAGGCGCACGCGCGAATCGCGCAGCGCTGGTCGAATCGCGCGCCCCGGCGGGGCGTGCGGGTCGGGCTCGACGCGGCCCCTTGCGGCCGGACGTCTGGCTGAACACCCGACAGCGCGCGGCCGCGCGGCGGCGCGTCTTCTACTTCCGCGGCGTCGACATCGTCGCGTCGAGCTTCCTGTGCCTTGTGGCGATCGGCCGCATGAACGCCGGCGGTCTGGCGCAGGTCACCCTGTTCGAAGCCGCGCCCATTCTGATCGGCGCGCTGATGACCCTGGGCCTGATGCGGTCGCTGGGCCTGTATCGTTTTGACAACAGCCGGGCGCCCGCGCGCCATCTGGCAGGGGTCGCCGCCGTGGCGGGCGTGGGCGGCGCGGTCGCCTGCCTGCTGGGTCTGGCCTTGCCCAATAACGAAACTCCGCTGGCGGAATACGGCTGGTGGGCGATCGCCTCCGCAGTGCTGCTGACCGGCCTGCACACGATCTGGCGGATGCTGGTGGCCCAATGGCGCAGCCGAGGCGATCTGACGCCCAACGTCGTCGTGGTCGGCGCCACCCGCCATGCCGAATCCCTGATCCGCGAGGCGCTGGACCGGCGCGACCTGAATATCCTTGGCGTGTTCGACGATCGGCTGGCCCGCACGCCCGACGCCCTGGCCGGGGTGCCGGTTCTGGGCGGGACGGACGCCCTGCTGGAGCATCGGCTGACGCCCTATATCGACCGCGTCATCCTGGCCATCGACCCCAAGGCCGAGGCGCGCGTCCGCGCCCTGACGCATCGGCTGGAAGTCCTGCCCATCCCCCTGACCCTGCTGGTCGACCCCAAGGGCGCGGCCCAGCGGAACGAGGCGCTGGAAAAGCTGGCCTCGGCGTCCCTGCCCCTGCTGGGCGGCGCGGTGGACGGAGAGCGCCGCGCCTTCAACAAGCGCATTCTCGACATCATCCTGTCCGCGCTGGCCTTGGTCGTGCTCAGCCCTGTGCTGTTCCTGATCGGCCTGGCCGTGCGGATGGACAGCAAGGGGCCGGCCCTGTTCCGCCAGCGCCGCCACGGCTTCAATCAGGAGGAGATCGTGGTGTGGAAATTCCGCACCATGCGTCAGGAAGCCTCTGACGCCACCGCCAGCCGTCAGGTGACCGCCGGCGACGACCGGGTGACGCGCCTGGGCAAATTCCTGCGCGCCACCAGCCTGGACGAACTGCCGCAGTTGGTGAATGTTCTGCGCGGCGAGATGTCGCTGGTCGGGCCGCGCCCGCACGCCATCGGCATGAAGACCGGCGACGCCGAGTCGGCGCGTCTGGTCGCTGAATACGCCCATCGCCACCGCATCAAGCCCGGCATGACCGGCTGGGCCGCCATCAAGGGTTCGCGCGGGCCGCTGCATACGGCGGATGAAGTGCGCGACCGGGTTCAGCTCGACATCGAATACATCGAGCGTCAGTCCTTCTGGCTGGATCTATGGATCATCGCGGTGACCGTTCCCGTGCTTCTGGGCGACCGGATGGCCGTGCGCTGATGTTCTGGAGGGGGGTGTTCGGCTACCTGCCGGCCAATATCGTGCAGGGCGTGGTCGGGTTTCTGACCATCATCATCTTTACGCGCCTGTTGTCGCCCGAGGATTTCGGCCGCTACGCGCTGGCCTATTCGGTGCTGACGCTGGCCCATGTGGCCACGTTCAGCTGGCTGGAAGCCTCCATGGCCCGCTTCTGGGCGGCCCAGTCCGACGAAACGCAGATGGCCGGGCATTTCGCCAGCCTGTATCGCGCCGCCTTCCTGATCACCGCCGTCTTCGTGCCTGTAGCCGGGTTGTTGGTGTGGCTGTGGCCCATGCCGGACAGCTTCCGCCTGCCGCTGGCCGTGGCGCTGGCGGGGATTCCCGTGCGCTGCTTCCTGAAGCTGGCGCAGGAACGGTTCCGCGCAGCGGGCGAGGTCGGTCCCGCCGCCGCCATCGACATCTGGAGCGCGGTCGCAGGCCTGGCCTTTGGCGTCGGCTTGGCCCTGCTGGGGATGGGGGCCGAGGCGCCGCTGGCGGGGATGTTGCTGGCGCCGTTGGCCGCCCTGCCCTTCGTCCTGCCCGCCGAACTGCGCGAGGCGAAGCGGGGACGGCTGGATCGCCAGCGACTGAAGGCCTACGCCGTCTACGGCTATCCGATCGCCGTCGGTCTGGGGCTGACCGTGGTGCTGGCCTCGACCGACCGCTTCCTGCTGGCCCTGTTCATGAACGAGGCGGCGGTCGGCGCCTATCACGCGGCCTACAGCATCGCCAACCGAACGCTGGACGTCATGTTCGTCTGGCTGGGGGCGGCCGGGGCGCCGGCGCTGGTCATGGCGCTGGAGCGCGGCGGACGCGAGGATCTTCAAGTGGCTGCGCGCGAACAGGCCTCGACCCTGGTGCTGATCGGCCTGCCCGCCGCCGTGGGCGTGGCCCTGGTCGCGCGGCCGCTGGCGGAGTTCATGATCGGCGAAGACCTGCGCACGGTCGCCGCCTCGGTCACGCCGTGGGTGGCGCTGGGCGCCTTCCTGTCGGGCATGACCACCTATTATTTCGGACAGGCCTTCACCCTGGGCCGTCGCACCGGCTGGCTGCTGCTGGCCATGAGCATTCCGGCGGGCAGCAACATCATCCTGAACGTCCTGCTGATCCCGCGCTTCGGCGTCATGGGGGCGGCGTGGGCGACGGCGATCAGCTTTGCGCTGGGTCTGGCCGCCTCCATGACCATCGGGCGACGCATCCTGCCCCTGCCCGTGCCGTGGAACGCCCTGGTGCGCTGCGGTCTGGCCGCCGCCGCCATGGCGGGCGTCGTGATAATGCTGCCGCCGATTGGAGGCTTCCTTGAGCTGATGCTGGACGCAGGCGTCGGCATGATCGTCTACGGCGTCGTCGCCTACGCCCTGAACGCGGCCGGGGTGCGCGACCTGAGCGTGCGGCTGAAAGCCTTCCTGCGCGCACGGAGGCAGACAGCATGAGTCTCGCGATTCATCACGACAGCTCAGCGTGGGCCGAGGCGCGACCGATCCTGTCGGTGCTGATTCCCTTCCTGCGCGACGATCCGACCGACCTGTTGCAGCGTCTGGACGCCGAGGCGCCGGCGCTGGCCGGACAGGCCGAACTGATCGTTCTGGACGACGGCACCAAGGACGCCGAACTGACCGCGCGTCTGAGCGCCCTGATCGACGGCATGGCCCTGCCCGTGCGCCTGATCTCGCTCGACGCCAATCAGGGCCGTTCGGAAGGCCGCAACCGCCTGGCCCAGGCCGCGCGCGGTCAGACCTTCCTGTTCCTCGACAGCGACATGAGGCCCGACCATCCGGGCTTCCTGAAGACGTGGGTCGATCTGGCCCGCGACGCGCGCCCGGCGGTGGCCTTCGGCGGCTTCTCCCTGTTGCAGGCGCCGCAGGACGCACGCTTCGCCGTCCATCGCCACATGGCGGCGCGGTCCGACTGCATCCCCGCGGCCCAGCGCGCCGAACAGCCCGAAAAATACGTCTTCACCTCAAACCTGCTGGTCCGCCGCGACGTCTTCGATACGGAGACCTTCGACTCCGGTTTCAGCGGCTGGGGCTGGGAAGACGTCGAGTGGGCCATGCGCGTCTCGCGCAGGTTCGAGGTCGTCCATCTGGACAATCCCGCCACCCACATGGGTCTGGACACGGTCGAGGCCCTGGCCGCCAAATACGAACAGTCGGCGCCGAACTTCGCCCGCGTCGCAGCGCGCCACCCCGACTTCGTGTCGGCCTACCCCAGCTATCGCGTCGCCAAGGCGTTGAAGGCCGTGCCGGGACTGAAGGCGCTGCGCCCCCTGATCAAGGGCGCCGCCCGCGCGCCTGTCCTGCCGACCGGCCTGCGGGCCTTCGCCCTGCGCCTGTATCGCGCGGCCCTCTATGCGGAGGCGATATGAGCGCGCCCGACGTCGCCGTCGTCATCCCCACCATGCGCCGCCTGGACAGCCTGACGCGCGCCCTGCGCTCGGTGTTTGCTCAGAAAGACGTGGCAGGTCGGCTGCGTGAGATCGTCGTCGTCGACAACGACCCCGAGGCCAGTTCGCGCGAAACGGTCGAGGCCCTGCGGCCTGAATCGCCCGTCCCGCTCATATGGACCCATGCGCCGCGCCCCGGCGTCGCCACCGCGCGCAACACGGGACTGGCCGCCACCTCAGCGCCCCTGATCGCCTTCCTCGATGATGACGAGGCCGCCTCGACCGACTGGCTGGCCGCCCTGTTGAGCGCCCAAGCGGCGACCGGCGCCGACGCCGTCTTCGGTCCCATCCGCGGACGCGTGCCCGAGGGCACAGGCTGGACCACGCCCTATCTGGAGCGTTTCTTCGGCCGTCACGGACCGGACCGGGACCGCGTGCTGGATCACGCCCACGGTTGCGGCAACTCCCTGCTGGTTCGGGCCACGGCCCTGCCCGGCGACCAGCCTTTCCATGTCGGGTCGGATCAGATCGGCGGCGAGGACGACGTCCTGTTCGCCGCCCTGCAGGCGCGCGGAGGACGTTTCGCCTGGGCCTCCGACGCCTGGGTGGATGAGTTCGCCCCGCCCCATCGCGCCACCCTGCGTTACGCCCTGACGCGCGCCTTCGCCTATGGCCAGGGGCCCAGCCAGACCGCCGCAGAGGCGAAGAACTGGCCTGGCGTCGCACGCTGGATGGCGGTGGGCGCGGCCCAGACGGCGGTCTGGGGCGCGGCGACGCTAGCGCTCAGCCTGACCCGTCACGCCAGGCGCGCCGACATGGCCGACCGTACGGCGCGTGGACTGGGCAAGATTCTCTGGATGAAGGGCTTCGAGCCGCAGTTCTACGGCCAACGCGAGTTAGACCGACTGAAACGCGCAGCCGAGCAGGGCTAGTTCGGCTTAGCCGATGAACCGCTTGAGCAAGGCGGGCGGCTTCCACCTGGCCCGATTCATCACCACCCCGGCGATGCGTCCGCCCTGGGCGTCGATCTCGTCACGTAGGGCGACGGGCCCGGCCGCGTCGGTCGTCTCGGCCGCGACCACCAGGACGGTGGCGTCGGCCAGCGGCGCCAGGGTCAGGATCATGTCGCTGCGATCCGCCGCAGGGGCGTCGATGACCACGGTGTCGGCGTGTGCGCGCAAGCGGGTCCAGTAGCGGGCGTCGTTGATCGCCTCGGCGCGTTGACCGGCGCGCAGGATTTCGTTGTGGAACCGCGTGACGTAAAGGCGCCCGCCCAAGCAGGTCTTGGCCGTCATCAGCCGCCCCGGCGCCACAGGCCGTCCTTCGCGATCCCGCATCGGCGGCGTCACCGCATAGAAGGCCGATCCGTCCGGCGAGGCCTGAACCGCCGGCCCCAACCGCCCGAAGCGGTCCGGCTGCGCCGCCACCTGCTCCATCTGCGCCTGCTGCGTCAGATCGCCGTCGACCAGCCACGCCGGGCGACGGCCCCGCACGGCGGCCATGCGGGCGAACTCGCGCGCCACGGTCGAAACGCCCTCGCCCGTCTGGGCGGCGGCGAACAGGATCACGCGGCCGCGATGCGCCGGCGCTGGTCCCAGCGCCGCCCACAGTCCCGCCATTTCCGTCGTCAGATCGACCATGCGAATCGCTACGTGCGCCCTTTGACTCAGCCTAGCACGCGCATGGCTCAGGCGCTCTTGGCGGGGGCCACGGCCAGGACCGGAGCCTGAAGCGTGCGGCTGAGGGTCGCCGGCATGACGAAGCCGCGCTGCAGGAAGACCCGCAGCAGGCCGACGCACAGGGCCGTGAACCCGGCGAAGGCCAGGACGGCGATCATAAGCGGGAAGCGCAGGCTCTTGCCCTTCGACGGCGGTTGGGCGCGTTCGATGACGGTGACGTTGTCGGCGCCCGCCTTGACCAGTTCGTTGTCGGCGCGGCTCTGCGTCTCGCGCTGCTGGAACTCACGGATCGAGGCCGTCAGCACTTCACGGTTGCCGGCCAGCGTCGAGTTGCGCGACTCCAGCTCGGTCAGACGCGCCTGACGCGCGCGCAGGTCGCCCAGTTGGCGATCCAGCACCGCCAGGCGGGCGCCCAGGGCGTCCCGTTCGGCCTGGGCGTTGATGCGGGTGGTCTCCAGCTCGACCCAGACGGGGTTCGGCCCCGTGCGGACTTCCTTGGCGCCGACGGCCGTGCCCGAGCCGACATAGGCCTGAAGCTGGGCGATCTTGGAATCGATCTCGCGCACCGGCTGGGCGTCAGGCTGGTAGCGAGCCAGCAGGCTCTCACGCTCGGTGCGCAGTTGCAGGATCAGGTCTTGAGCCGAGACGTTCAGATCCTGATACAGGGCCACCTCGGCCGGGGTGCGCGCCAGTTGCGCCACCAGGGTCGCCAGCCGCTGCGAGGCCTGCTGCAACTGGGCCTGGACGCCCATCCGCTCGGTGAAGACGGACTGATAGCTGTTGGCGACCGTGGACTTGGCCGTGGTGAAGTCGCCGATGGCGTTGGTGCGCAGGAACTCCTCATAGGCGCGATCGGCGTCGGCCAACTCCTGCTCGAAGGTCTGACGCTGGGTGCGGATGGCCGAGGTCGCGCGGTCCTGGAAGACCTCGCGGCGATAGGTCAGATACTGGTCGATCACCGTGTTCAGCACGCGCGCCGACAGAGCCGGATCGCCGCTCTTGTAGCTCAGACCCACGACGGGGCTGAGCGGCGTGACCTCTACGCCCAGACCCGACGCCACCGAACGGATCGCCGCAGCTTCCTGACGCGCCGGGCTTTCGGTCGAAGGCACGCCGCCCTGGAAGCTCTCGACGCCCAGGGCGCGCACCACGCGGCGCTTGACCTCTAGGCTGTTCAGGATGGCGGCCTCGGACTGAGCCACCTCGCTGGCCGATGGCGGCATGGCGCGTTCGCCCATGCCCACGCGCGGCTGATAGACGTATTCCTGACCCACGCCGACAAACAGGCTGGCGCCCGCCGTGTAGGTCTTCTTCATGGTCATGACGACGGCCGCGCCGATGGCGGCGATCACCAGAAAGATCACGATCATCAGCACCAACTCGCGGAACAGCAGGGCCACGACGTCGACGACGCCGTAACGGGGACGAGCTGCTGCGAGGGAGGAACGCATGAAGATCGATTTTCTCGGTCAATGACTATTGTGCGCCACACTGAGGGCCACGCGTTAACCACGCGTTACGAAGCCCCCAGCGTGAAACCCCGCATTTCAAAGGCTTCTAGGGTTAAGGCCGTCCGACTTTATGTTTAACGGTCGGCCCAAGTCGGACGTGATGGGCGATCGCGCGGCCGGATCAATCCAGCCCATCGGAAAGGAAGAACGCCCCGACGGCGGCGGCCGTCGGGGCGCTCTCACAGCGAAAGGGCGGGCGGCGCTCCGCCCTCGCGCCGCAACCGGGTCAGCTGAAGGCGGCGGCCGAGGTCGTGACGTTGCCAGACTTCGGCGCGGCGGTGACGGTCAGGACGCGGAAGGCGGCGCCGTTGGCGGCCACCACGTCGATGCGGTCGCCGACCTTCAGATAGCCGCGCACGTCGTTGAAGTATCCGGCGGCGGTAACGGCGGCCACGGCGTCGGCCCCGGCTTCATAGTGCCACATCTGCTTGCTGCCGGACGCGCCGGCGACGCTGTTCAGGTTCGCGACCTTCGACAGCTGGGTCTTGTTGAGGGCCATGGGGGCGATCTCCATCTGAAGGACCGCCACCACGGCGATCATGACGAGAGACTAAAGGCTGGAGCCAGCCGGCAACGCCCCATCAAACCCACCCCGGCGCGCTGTAGGGGACCGGCCGGGTCATCGCATAGGGATTGTTCATCATCGCCTGGCTGGTCAAGTCGCCTTCATAGAACAGCTCCTGGCCGTTCGGCAGCATCTGGCCGACGGTCGCGGTCGGGTTGGTCCCGTCGTCGCGATAGCGCACGGCGGCCGTGCCGTTGTTCTGCACGATCGCATACTGCGCCCCGGCCGGAACGGTCAGCGCCTTCGCGCCGGCGAGGGCGGCCGACAGGATCTGCTCATAGCCCTTGGGGGCCAGGGACACCGCCTTGACCGGCGTCGGGCCGCCGGCGTTTGTCATGGTCACCGCTACGGGCGGATAGGGTCGGCCCATCGTGTCAATCTCCGTGGGTCGGGCAGGCGCTGCCCGTATGGAACTGGATCAGGCGGACCAACTGGTCCGCGACTTCGGTGCGGCTCTTGGCCAGGCGGATGATCGCCGCGCGCCAGGCGGGCGGGATCTCGGCTTCGCCCTGGGCGGGCAGGCCGGCCGGGGCGACGGGACAGCGCAGCAGCTCGGCGGCCGGCGTTTCCTTCACCGTGCGCACGACCACCAGCGGCTCGGCCGGGGGCGGATCGCCCCGCCTAGCAGCCAGAGGAGCGCAGGCCCCCAAGATCATTGACAGCGCAAGCCCAGCCAGCGCCCACCTTGTTGTCGGTCTCAACAGCCGCATCGGCCGCCTCCATCCTGGCCAGCATGTCGGCCGTGCGTTTCGACATGGCGGCCGCCAGGGCGGCGTCCGCTGCTTCCTTGCCCTCGCGCCGCTCCAGGGCGGCGATCAGGTCGGCGGCCGTGGCCGAGTTCAGGTCCTTTTCGACCTTGGCCAGGCGCCGCACTTCGATCAGGCAGGCCGCGCCCCAAGCGCGCTTCTTCGCCCCATCCGGGCGGAAGGCCGCGCCCGCCGCCTCGCAGGTCTGGTCGCCCCAGCGGACCAGCCCGTCGCGGTCCGCCTGGGCCTGCGTCCACAGCACATAGAAGACCGCCGCCACCCCGCCGACGATCAGCAGGATGGCGAACTTGCGCCCCTCCCAGGCCAGACGCAGCAGTGTGGCGACGGCGCTCATCAGGCCTGCCCCGCCAAGCGGTCGCGCAGGGCGTAGCCTTCCAGCGGCCACAGCTGCTTGATGGCGTCCTCATAGGCGAACAGACGCCCCTTCTCGGCGTCGAAGTTCTCGGGGCTCGCGCGCGCCGACTTGCCGATGACGGTGAAGCCGTTCTGCATGACCAGGATACAGATCGTCAGCAGGCCCAACTCTCGCGCGTGCATACAGCCTTGCGCTTCAGGCCCGCCTCGATAATGACCGTCAACGCCATCAAGGGCGCTGAAGTAATACTGGCCCGCAATCTTAGCCTTCATGTCGTCAAGCGACACGCGAGGGTGGGTCGCTTTCGACGCGCTATAGGCTTCGGTGGCTTTCAGGCTTTCACTGTCCATGTCAGGTCTCCAGTGTCGACTGGCGGGAAAGGGCCCGCCGCCCATCTCTGGCGTCAGGCTTTGATCCCCGGCGAATAGGCCGTCCGGCCGTTCACCTTGCGCGCCGTCAGCTTCTGGCCGCGTCGGCCGGGACCGAAGCCCACATGCACCCACTCGCCGAACTCTTCGATCAGCTGATCGAAGCCGGTCAGGTGCTTGGCCAGATGCGCCGCCACCTGGGCGGGCGGGCCGAACCGGGGGCAGATGAAATCCACCGCGTGGCCCGTCATGTGCGCCGACGACTTCGACCCGCCGACGGCCGCATTCACCGCCGGGCTGCGATAGCCCGACAGGACGATGATCGGCTTGTCGCCCAGCAGGGCGCGCACCTTCTCCATGCGGTCGGCCGTCAGGATCAGGGTGTCGATCACCAGCGGCGGCGGGACGTTGCTGATCCCCCGGCGCGCAGCGGTCGCCGAGACGGTCAGCTCGGCCAGTGAGAAATGGTCGGACAGGCGCATCAGCCTTGCTCCTTTTCACGATGCTCGCCGCACCAGTCCGGCGCGGCGGTCTGAGGCAGGTTCTGGCTTGCGTTCCCGTGCGGCGTGGGCGGGAAGCGTTTGCAAGTCCCGAAGTCGCCGAAGTCACGGAGCCAGTGCCGGCAGGTCGCACACTGGGGCATCAGCCGTTCCCTCCGGGTCGTTTCAGCCAGGTCCGCGCCGCTTCAGGCAGGGCGGCGAACACGCCCTCGATCATCAGCAGCACGGATTTCTCGATCACGGGCGCGGCCTTGATGGCCAGGAAGCCGCCCCAGAAGGCGATCCCGCTGGCCACGGCCACGTGCAGGTTGATCAGCACCGCCAGCGCCCAGGCCGTGTATCCGGCCATCATCGTGCCCAGCAGGGCGCGGAACAGGCGCTGGGGCCACGTCAGCCCCTTCTCCCACAGGGCCACCAGACTGGCGCCAAGCAGGGCGTGGACGAAAAGGTTGTCGCTCAGCAACTTCCACAGGGCGGCCAGCGAGGTCATCAGATGGCCCTGCCCAGCGCGGCCATACGCCTCTTGACGCTCTGACACCTCAGCGCCCGCTGCGCCGCGGACAGAGCGAACGGCCAGGCGGCGACAAAGGCGGCCAGAGGCGCGCCCGAAAAGTCAGCATTCTTGACGATGGTTGTGGTCACAGTCTTGGCTCCGTTAGAAAGCAGCCACGGCGAAGGCCGCATTTCTGATGCGCGCGACGACGCCGGCGGCTTTCAGCAGCGGGAAGTCTGCCGGGAAATCCGTCTGTCCAGCCGTGGCCACGAAAGGCCCGGCCAAGCGATCATTGTCAGGTAAAGCCGCCATGACTGCATCATCGGCCGCGGCCGAACGGCGCAACGCGGCCCAGCGATCAGTCTTTGCGCCCACCCATCAGGGCCAGATCGGGCGCGCGCCCTCTCGTGCAGCGCAACCTTCGCGACTCATGCGGCGTTCAGTTGGCCAGTGCGCTATGCGCCCCAGTCGCATTAGGAACCGATAAGCCCATGCGCCCTCAGGCGCGCCAGGATGGCGTTGATCGTGGTGACCTCCGTCCCCGTCGCGGCGTCTGCAATGGACGCTCCCTGGGGGCCCACAACCTTGGTTCCGCCGATCAGGACTTGACCCGAGGCGTCAGGAATATCGAGGTAGTTTGATCCGACCTTAAGCGCAGATTGACCGCCGATCACCAGCCCAAACTCGTTCATGCTGTGGCTGTACGATAGGTAATCATTGGTCGCGAACTCCATCACGCTTACACGAGAGCCCGACGCCCCAAGAAGCGTCAGGCCAAGGGCGCGTTCGCCGCTGACGTACCACTCAAACGTGTTGGAGGAGTTCACGAAGCGGGTGAAGTCGCCCTCATCATAGCTGATGAGGTTCCGGCCATAGTTTTCGAGAGAGTCGGTTCGCCCGAAGGAAATTGCCGCGTCCGCGATCGTGGCGTCCAGCAAGTCCAGTCCACGAGAAAAATCACTTAGCGGATCAGGGCCTGTATTTCCAAGGGCCGAGGCGGTAGGGGCCTGGCTCGATATAACTTTATAGGCGGCGGTGGCTCTATATCCGACGTTAGTAATCAAACACCCAAAAGACTGATTGTTACCTCCAAGAGATTTATTCTCGTTTCCCCAATATCCGTAAACGATACCTTGGACAGCAGCCATTGAGGCGGCTTGTGCACTACCGCCTCCAGCCGCGCTGGGATTGTTTACCGCGAACTCGTTGGACGCGACGGCGAACCCTCGTTGGATCGCCATCGTGGTGATCCCGGACGCGCCGCGGTCGGGCCACGCGCATTGCGCGTCAGCAACGAAGAGCGCTCCGACGTAGTCCTTGTAACCGGCCCTCCATTCGCTTGATCCATTGTTGGGGCCAATGACATAGGTGCGCTGGCCGTGATTGACGACTTGGCGGCCGAGCGTTTGATAATTAGTGGTATCGGCGTCGAAATACTTGATGTTGAACGCGTCGCGGAAGGACGAGACGGGGATGTTAGTCTCAGCAGCGTTCAAGGTCAGGTTGAGCGAAGATTTACCGATATACTCGGCAAAGAAGCCGCCCGGAACGCCCGCGCCCAACTCAGGCGTCGTCTCGACCGAAGTTTGGTCGGACTGCATATCGGTCGCGGCAGCGAGAACCTCAGACAGCTTGGCCTGAGGCACGCCGCCGGGGGTGACGCCATCGCCGATCACCAGCCGCTTAGAACTGGCGTCAACCGCGATCTCACAATCGTAGAGGACCGCTTTAGAAAGGGTCGCCTGCGAGGCGTAGGGGAGCCTGCGTCGAGCCATTAGGCGAACGCTCCATCGTCATAGGTGAGAGGGTCGGACCCGGTGCCCCAGGCGCCGTCGTCCACAAAGGTCACGCCGATTTCGTTCAGCACCCGCACAACCGGCATGACAATCAGGTCGCCATTGCCGTCGAACACTGGGACCGTCTCGCGGCGTCTGTCCGACAAAGGCAACTCAACCGGCCGCTCGCCGATCGGAAACAGCAGGGCGCGGTTTAGGTCGCGCTGCACCTCCTGATGCTGCGCCTGGGCTTCTACGGCATCATCCTCAAGCGTCATCGTCCGCACCACGCCGTGCGGCGTATGGCGGCGATCTCGCAGACGCGGCAGTTCGGAATAGATCCAGATGCGGTCCCCGGCACTCGCCGGTTCGGCCAGACGACAGGTGAACCCGGTCTCGGACGGGTTCACCGCCGTCACGGAGGAGCCGCGCAGATCGAGCGCTTCACCGTCGCGCTCGATGCGCGCGACGACGCCGGCGGCTTTCAGCAGCGGGAAGTCTGCCGGGAAATCCGTCTGTCCAGCCGTGGCCACGAAAGGCCCGGCCAAGCGATCATTGTCAGGTAAAGCCGCCATAACTGCATCATCAGCCGCGCCAGAACGGCGCAACGCGGCCGGGCGGTCAGTCTTCGCGACCGCCCATCAGGGCCAGATCCGGCGCGCGGCCGGGCGCCGCTTCGCCCTGCTCCCACCACTGCCCCTGGCCGGTTTCCCGCTCCATCCGGCGACGGCGCCGCTCGAACGCGGCCTCCGCCTCGGGATCCAGCGCCCGCTGCACATTGTCCGCCACCAGCCGGTTATAGGCCGCGCGGCTCCACCACAGGCTCGACAGCGGATTATAGTTGCGCAGGATCCCCGTCAGGTCGCGCCCGACGTTGGCGCCCTCGACCGCCTCGCCCAGGCTGTCGCCGTCCGACAGAGCCTCGCCGATCTCCTGCAGATTGCCGCCGGTCAGGTTCCACGCATCGCTGGCCAGCTGCCCCACGGGACCGAACGCCGCGACCGGGGCCGACTTGCCGTTCCGCGCCTGCGCCGCATAGAGGAAGTCGCCGAAGATCCCGAGCCCGCCGCCCTGCGCCAGGGCTGCGCCCCAGAACTTGGCGTCGTCCATGGGGCGCGGATCGTTACCCTTGGCCATCTCGCGCAGTTGGATGTTCACCGCCCCGCCCAGGGTCAGGAAGATCACCGCCTGGGCCGCCATCGACCCGCCCGACAGCCAGGCGTTCCCGCCAGCCGCCCGCGCCTGCAGCGCGATCTCATGGCTGTAGAGCGACCACAGGGTGGCGGTGAACCCCTTGAACATTCCGGTCGAACGCTGCAGCTCGCCCCAGAAGGATCCTGCCCGCTGCGTCGTCCACCACGACCGGCTCTCCAACGTGCTTTCCGGCGTGGCGAACCGCGTCTCCATCTCGATCGCCTCGGCCAGGCGCAGACCCAGCTCAGGATGCGCCACGTCGCGCGGCAAAAGGAAGTCCGCCCCGGCGCGCGGCGAATAGGTCGGCGCCGCCCGGATGATCGCCCAGTCCTTTTCGCCGAAGCCCCGCGCGTCCAGCCAGCGCGCCAACGCCTGGTCGCGGGCGTCGCCACCCTTCAGGTCGGCCAGGGTGCGCCCCTTCACGTCGTGCAGCGCCCCCATCAGCTCGAACCGCAGCGCCCGCTTGCGCGCCGCCACCATACCGGTCAGCCCCTGCAGGCGCATCACCGCCGCCGGCAGGCGGCGGGCGAAGGCGTTCATCCCGCCTTCGGCCTTGGCCCCGACGGTCATCAGCCGCAGGTTGTCATGACTGGCGCGCACGAAGCCGTCTGTGGCGCTCTCGATGATGAAGCCTGTGCGGCGCGCCATGGCCCGCTCGGCCGGATCCGACAGCAGCTTGACCAGCTCGCCCATGTCGCCGTTGCGCGACAGGCCGACGAACCCCCGCGCCATCCGCCCCAGGATGAAGCCAGACCCGACCTCGCCCAGGATGGCGCTGCCCAGCATCGTCCCGGTCAGCACCCCGCGCACCGTCCCGCCCGCTGTCGACAGCCCCGTGTTCAGCGGACTGTTCAGGTCGCCCGTAAAATGCCCCATCATCCGGTCGGCCAGGTCGATCTGCCCCTTGGCGCGATCGACCGCCCCCTTGACGCCGTTCAGTTCTTCCAGCGCCGCCTCGCGCTGGGCGAAGTTTTTCAGCCACTCGAACTGATGCGCCGGGTTCGGCCCCAGGATCTGCATCTGGGCGATGTCGTGGGCCATGTCGTCCAGGTGGCCCATCATGGTCTGGAAGGCGTCGCCTTCCCCCCACTCCGCCTGATAGGCCATCCAGTCGTCAGCCGACTTGAAGGCCAGGAACCGCGCCTCGCTGCGCTGCTTGGCCAGGGCGCCCTTGCCCATGCCCGCGCCGGGCTGGCGGGCGCTGGCGCCGCCGCTGCCGATCGTCTCCCAAATCTCGCCCAGCACGGCCTTCAGGCGGCGCTCGGTGAAGGGCTGGCCCGTCACCTTGTCCAACATCTTGGCCCGGTCCAGACGCGGCAGGATCGACGCCACCCAGGCCTCCCGTCCGGCCTCGCGCACCCGCGCGCCGTCATGGGCCTGCGGCAGGCCCCAGCCGTCCACCTTGCCGATCGACCCGCCGGCGGCGTTGAACATATGCCGCGCCCGTTCAGCCGTTTCGCTCCAGGCGCCGGCCAGCGCCTTGGCCGCCGCGTCGCCGGTGTCCTGGCCGAAGGCCTCGCGCACGATGTTGTCCAGCGTGGCGCGCTTCGCCCCGCCCTTGCCCGGCTGATCCAGCCCCGTGCGCGTCTCGAACTGCTCGATCAGGTCGGCCATGCTGGCGTCGAACGATCCGCGCACCGCCCGATACCGCCCCTCGACCGACGGCCCCGGCGCGCCGCCCAGCCCGGGCCGGTTCTCCACGATCCGCTTCAGGGCCATGGCCGCCATCGCGCCGCGACTGCCCGGCCCCTCTGGCGGCGGCGTGCCGCCCTGAACCCAGCCGTCCTTCGGCGGCCTGCCCGATCCGTCGCCGCCGCCCATGGCCTTTACGCCCTCATAACCGCGGCGCGACTTCAGCCCGGCGATGGTCTCCAGCGCCGCGCGGCGCGTCCGCACCGCCAGCTGGCGTCGTCTCTGCGCCTCGATCGCCTCCGCCTTCAGCCGCGCCATCACCGCGTCCGCCGCAGCCCGATCGGCGTCCACCGGCCCCAGCGTCTCCGAGGCGCTGGCGAAAGCGTCGTCATAGGCGTCTTGCGCGAGCTGCGCCGTCTCGGCGTCGATCTCGCCCTTGGCGGCGTGGTCCACGATGCAGGATCGAAAATCGGCCATCTCAGCCCCTTCCGGGCGCGCAGGCCCTCAACACGTTCAGCGCCCGCTCCTCGGGCATGTCGGTCGGCAGATCGTCGAACAGGCCGGGCGACAAGCCGGCTTCCAGCTCGACGTCTTCAGGCTTGGGCGGGATCTGATCGGCCTGCCCGCGCCCGCCCGGCTGGTCGAACGCCTCGGCCGCCTTCACCGCCTGGGGCGACGGCGCGTCCGGGTCGATCACCGCCTTGCGCTCCAGCTCCAGCAGGTCGCCCGCCTTCACAGCGTTTCGGATGCGCTGGGTCAGCCCCTTGGCCGCGCCCCCCGGCGTCGCCTCCCCCTTGGTCACGGCGGCCGCCGCTTCGGCGAAGGCTTCGCCGATCTCGCCGGATCGCAGCGACAGCCGCGACACCAGCTCCTGCGCCGCCCGGTCCAGCGCCAGCCGCGCCTCGTTGTCGGACCGGGCCAGCACATTGCCGCCCGCCTCGACCGCATCGGCGTTCTTCACCAGGGCCGCGAACGTCCGTTCATCCTTGCGCAGCGACCGCATCACCGCCTCGCGGATCCGGCCGCGCGCGATGACCGTGCTTTCGCGCGGCAGGCCGCCGAACAGATCCATCTGCACGCCTTCGCTGGCGATGAAGTCATCCAGCATGGCCTCATGCACCAGCGCCCGCGCGCCGTCCGCCGAGCCGGGTTCCCCCCGCCGGATCAGATCGACCAGATCGCCGTGCAGCTCGGGCCGGTCGCCCGCCACCTCGCCCAGCACCGCCCCGTATCGTTCGGGGATGACGCCGTTGGCCACGGCCCGGAACGCCGCGTCCGACAGGCTGGCCAGCTGGCGCGCCTGCTGGATGAACTCGCCCGTCACCGGCAGGCTGCGGTCCCTCAGCGCGGCGGGCGCTTCGCGGAACAGCTTGGCCGCGTCCATGATGGCGCCGGACCCTTCGCGGATGTTCTTCAGGGCGGCGACCACGCGCACCTCGCGCGCGCTCCACCCGTCCGAGGCCCGGAACAGATAACCGTCCAGCCGGGCGTCGTCCCAACCCTGTTCGGCCAGCCGCCGCGCCAGCCCGCGCCGCTGGTGGCCGTCCGCCACGAAGGTCCGCCCGTCCGTGTCCTCGAACAGGATGGCCTTGCCGCTGGCCGTGGCGTCCCAGCGCTCGACCCCGCGCAGGCGTCCGGTCACGCCTTCAACGTCGCCGTCCCCCTTGTATTGGAACCGCGCCGCGTCCGCCTCGACCGTCATCGGGTCGAACCGCCCGCTCCAGATCGTTGCGCCCCATGTAGTCGGCGGATTGGAGCGCGCCCGGCGCGGCCGTCGCGGTTTCAGGTTGCGAACCCGCAACACTGCGCAACACCGGCCCGTCCGGCTGATTTGCGAACAGGCTGTCCAGATCGCGTTCCGGCTCCACGACGGGCCGCGCCTCGCCGTTGGCCAGGGCCGCCCGCGCGCCGTCGAAGTCGTCGGCCTGGGCCAAAGCCGTCTCATCGGCCAGCAGGCGTTCAATCTGATCGGCCAGGCCGCGCTCGGCCGGATCGTCCGACCGCGCCAGACGCGACGCCGTGGCGCGCCACGCCGCCTTGCCGCCAGCGGCTGCGCCCTCGAACACCGCGCCGGCGGCCCCGGCGAAGGTCAGATCCAGCGCCGCCTCGCCCGCCGTGTATTCCGGGCCGCCATAGCGGCGTATCGGCGATCCGTCCGCCGATCTCCAGAGCTTCGGCGCCCGCGCCCGCCGCCGCCTGCGCCGCCATCCGCGTCAGCAGCGGGCGCCCGACGCCTGCGCCGCCGTCACCACGGCCACCCCGACCTGGCCGGGATCGCTCAGGAACATCCCTGCCGTCTGGCCGACAAACGCCGCCGTGGCGCCGCTGAAGCCCTGCGACGCCTCGTCGGCGCGGCGACGGATCCCGCGCAGATCTGCGTCGAGGTCCGCCAGGATCTCGTCGCGCGTGCGGATCCGGGCGAAGGCTTCAGGGTTCTGCGCCCTCAGCTGCTCAAGGCGCGCCTCATAGTCGTCGTCGGTCAGCGAGCCGGGACGGCCCAGAATGGCGGCGTTGATCCGGTCGGCCGGGATCACCCGGTCCATGAGGCGCTTCAGCCCGTCGCGCTGATCCGTCGGCTCGCCGTTCAGGGTGTCCGACAGCGGCAGCTTCTGCCCCGACAGCCGCTCCGCCTCCCGGTGCCGCGCCCACATCCGCGCGAAATAGGCCTCTTCGCGCGCGCCGGCCCTCCGCGTCTGGCCGGCGTCGATCATGTTGCGGTTCACCGTATCCCAGAAGGGCACGGGAGCCGTGGGGGCCTTCAGCGGCGCGGACGCCTCGTAATCTCGCTGGTGAGTCCAGGACTGGGGCGGCATCAGCGGCTCCCCAGCACGGCGCCGGGCAAGCGGCGGCGCAGCACGTCGCGGAAGCTGTCGGCCTCGATATTGAACTCGAACGCCTGGCCGCTGCGGGCAGGCAACTCCTCGCCTGCCGTATTGACCAGACGATAGGTTCCGCGCGGCGTCGCCTTCAGCCGATAGCCCCGTAGCACCCGCGCCGGGATCGGCTGCCCGTTGGAATAGACTGGCCCCACGTCCTGCGCCTCCCACAGGTTTGCGGCGATCTCCAGCGCGTCGTCCATGTAGTCAGCCCGCAGCCAGGTCGGGGCGACGGTGGCGGCCCCGTTCACCCGCGCCAGGCCGCCGTAAAGCTTCCCGCCCGCCCGCGTGGCGCCCAGGGCGCTGTTCACATAGGCTTCGGCGCTCTGCAGCTGGCCGCGCGCCTGATCGGCGATGGCCATGTCGCGCGCCGTCGCCTGCGCCACGGCGAACAGATCCGGCTGCATGGCGAAGGCGGGGGCGAACCGCAGCGCCGCCTGGGCGATCGTCTCCTCGCCCCGTCCGAACTCCGCGTCCTTGGCGCCGTCGGCCCGCAAGGCGCGGCCCTGGACCACCTTCGCCGCGATGTTGCGGGTGTGATCGTCGGTCGCCAGCCAGCCCAGGTGCAGGTCCGCCGCCGCCGTGCCCGCCATGCCCAGCTGGCCCAGGATGACACGCACCCCGTCCGACCCCACGCCCGGCGTCTTCACCGCCGTCTGCACCAGGCCGACCACGGCCAGCGGGTCGGCCTCGATCCGATCCTTGATGGTGGCCAGCTCCGCCTTATCGAACACCGCCACCGGCACGCCGCTGCGCGCGTTCAGCTGGCGCCCCACGGCCAGGCGGTCGCGCAGGAAGCCGCCGGCCGACGGGTCGCCGCCGAAGATCCGATTGATGTCGAACTCGGGCAGCTCGACCATGGCGTTGCGCTTGCTGTTGCCGCGCGCGAAGCCGATCGGGTCCGAGGCGTATCCCTCCGCCGCACGCTCGCTGGCCGTGACGCGCCGCGACTGCGCCCGCGACAGGCCGTCGCGACGGCGCCAGCCGTTCAGGGAGGCCCCGTATTTGGCCGGATTGTCCGCCGCCAGCTTCTCGAAATGGGCCAGCTGCAGATCATGAAAGCGCTCGACATCGCCGCCGCTGGCCTGCAGCCAGCGCCGCGCATTACCGGCCCCCGCCACCACGGCGGCCGAGGCGGCGGCGTGCGCCAGGGCGGGCGGCAGGCCGTCGCCGCCCACGTCCGCCCAATATTGCCGATAGATGGCGCGCGCTTCGTTCCGATCGATCTTGCCGTCCGCCCACGCCTCGGGGTGGCTGCGCTCCGTGATGCCCCATTGGGCCCGCCCTGCGCCGTTGTCGTTGCCGACGAAGCCCTCCCCTTCAAGGTCGTCCAACAGGAAGTCCACCCAGCCGTCGAACCCGCCGCCGACAGGCCCGCCGCCGCTGCGCAGCGACGACGGCGTCACGCCGAAACCGTGCCGCTCCCCGAACTCCACCATGGCGACAAGGCCCGGGTCGCCCGAGGCCTGCGCCAGGGCGCGCATCTGGCCGACGTCATAGTCCCCGCCGTACTCGGCCGCCGTCATCAGATCGCGCAACTGCTGCCCCGCCGCCCGCTGGGCCGCCCCTTCGCCGTTGGCCTTGCGATTGACGATCGCCTCATTGCGCGCCTCCACCTGGGCGAAGTCCGCTGCCGACAGGCCGACGAACGCCGGATTGCCCGCCGCCCACTGCTCTTCGATCTGGCCCGCCATGGCCTGCGCGCTGGCGGCGTCCGGCGTCTGATCGACCGCCGTGGTCAGCCAGGTGATGCGCGTGCGCGCCTGCACCTGATCCAGATGCCGCGCCAGCTCCTCGACTGACATGGCGGCCGAGCGGTTCGGATCCGCCGCAAACTCGACGCCGCCGATGCTGAACGCTTCGCGCGGACCGAACCGCGCCATCTTGGCCGTGTATTCCGTCAGGTTCGCCGCGATCAGCGTCGCCCCGGCGTCATCGAAACCAGCGGCCGCCACGGCCTGCCCGATCAGGGTTTCCCCGACCGAGGCCGCCTCCGTCATCGCCCCGCGCGCCATGCTGACGCGCGCCTTTTCCTGCCCGACGCGCACGCGCCGCAGGGCGGCCTGATCGACCAGCGTCGCCTGCCGCTCGAACTCGGCGTCGATCAGCGGATCGCCGGTCGCCTTGTCGCGAAACGCCTGCCGCACCGCCCCGCGCGCTTCGGTGAACCCCGGCTCGCTTTCAGGGCTGGCCAGCTCGGCCTTGTCGATTTCCTCGGCATAGGCGCTGATGCGCCGCGTGGACAGATGCTCGCGGGCGATGGCGTTGAAGGCCTGATCATCCACGCCGAAGCCTTGGCGCAGCTGCACCTCCTGGCCAAACTGACCGGCGGCCGTGATGGCGCGCGCCGCATCCCGCTCGCCCTCGCGCTTCAGGCTGCGGTCGGCCATGGCGCCCAGCTGGCGCGCCACGCCCTTGGCGGCCTCCGCCACGCCCGCCGCCGCGCCGGCGGCGGGGGCGCCGATGTCCATGCCGATCGGCGCATCGCTGACGCGACGCCCGAAGTCGCCGCTTGGGAACGGATTGCGCGCCATGCTCAACGCCCCCCGAAGATGGCCTGGCCGACTTCCATCCCCAGCTTCAGCGTGGCGCCGAACCGGGCGTTCTTGGCCGCCTCGCGCAGGTTCAGGGACCGGGCATAGCGCAGCCGGGCGTTGGTTTCAGCCGAGTTGCGGATGATGTTGCGCTCGCGGTCCGCCTCGGTCTGAGCCGCCTCGCGCGCCGCGATCACGCTGCCGGACCCGGCGTCGATCCCCATGGACGAAGCCGCCACCAATTGCTGGCCCACCAGGGCGTTATATTCGCTGTCGATGGCGCTGACCTTCTCGGACGCCTGGATGTATTCGCCGCGCGCCGCCATGGCCTCGTCGCGCGCGCTCTGGTCCATCGACGCCGCCTGCTGGCGCGCCCCGGCGTATTCCATCAGCGACCCGACCGCCGAAACGCCCCGGCTCATTCCGCCCAGCTGCTTGCCGCTCGGCCCTTCGCCGTCGCCGCCGCCCTTGCTCGCCAGGGCGGCCTTGCCCTTGCTGAACGCCGCCGAGGCGAAGCTCGCCGCCTTGCTGGAAAAGGCCATCACCGCCTTCATGCCGAACCTCCATCAGGCCCCGTTCGCCGGGCGCCGTCAGGACTGGACGGTGACAACCACCTCGCGGATCTCCAGCGGCCCAGGACGCGGCTGCTCCCAGTCGATCTGGGCGTCGTCCTGAAAGCCTGGGATCGGATAAACCCGCGTCCAGCCCTCGAACGCATCCTCGCCCGGCCCGTAGTCCAGCAACGCCGCCTGCGCGCCGACGCCGCCCCGCCGCTTCAGCTTGACCGGCCACAGTTTCTTGCCGGTCATGCCCAGCCTCAGGTTCGCTGTCGGCCCCAACCGCAAGGCCGCCTCGCCGACGCGCGCCTTCATCGACGCCCCGCCACGCGGATCCTGCTCCAGCACCATGGGCAACAGCCGGCCGCGCGGCACGAAGAGCAGACCCGCCTCGGCCGAACGCTCGGCAGGATAAGGCAAAGCCACCCGGCCGCCCTCAACCACGGCGTCGCCTTCATCCGCGCCATCAACGAACAGCGCCACCGTCCGCCCTTCCAGATGATCCAGACCGGAGATTTCGGTCGCAGGGCCGTCAATCCGAACGGAGGCGTCGAGCATATGGCTGTCGGCCAACACCTCCAGCCTGTGCCGCTCCACCCCGTCCGACGCACGGCGCACCCCGACATAGAGTTCTCCGGCCAGTTCGCCGCCCGCCTCCACAAAAGCGCCGTCTGTCGTCCAGGGCGCGAAGCCCAGCACATCCTGCGACAGGATCGCGGTCATGGCGGCCGCCGTGCCGTCTGCGCGGATCCACAAGGCCAGGTTAGGTTCGGAGGTGGAACGGTGACGCCGGAAGCCGCCCGCGACGATGCCCTTGGTCAGGTGCGGCGCATAGCTCGACAGGGGCGTGACGACATAGCTCTGAGCCCCATCGTCATAAGCGTAGTGGGACACCGTGTCGCCGCCGGCCTGGATGAACAGCGTGCCGCCCTCCATCTCCAGCAACGGCGTCGCCGGGGCTAGGCCCACGCTCGACGTGCGCGGAAAGGCGGGGGGCGGGGTGATCGGCTGGCTGGCGCAGAAGAACTCGGCGGATTGGCTGAACACCTGCAGATGGCGCCCTGCGAACAGGCTCAGGATCCGTGTCGATTGATCGGTAGCCAGATCGACGCTGATCGCCTTGTCGGCTTCGGCCCCTTTGATGTTCAGGTCGAAGAAGAAGCCGCTGCGGCTGGCCATGATGGTCTGCGGCCGCGAACGCGGCGCCGCTAACCACAACCGGCTGTCGAAGAAGACCCCGGCCGAGGGCCATCCGCGCGTGTCGCTGATGACCGGCTCGCCGCCCTCCTTGCCCTGCGTCACCGTCGCCGTGCGCACGATGCCCTTCTCGGAGATCAGCACCTGGGCGACGATCTCACCCACATCCTCATTCCGATTGCGCCCCTGATAGGCGATGCGCAGAACCTTGTCCGACGGGCTGGACACGCTGACGCCGTTCGCGCCCACGTTGTCCAGGGCGTTCATCGCCGACGCGACCGAGGCGGCCAGGACAGACATGGATGTGTTATAGGCGATGGCGTTGGTCGTCTGCCCCTCCAGCGTCAGATTGAAGGTCTCTCCGGCCGTGAAGTCAGCGAACGATAGCTGCTGAACCTCGCTGACGCCCCCCATCCGAGTGCCGTCGTAGTCGAACCTGGGAATGTTCTCGAACGCCTGCGGTCGGCTGTCCCATTCGCTGTGCGAGCCCTGGCGGGCGAAGCGATAGGGCGGCACGTCGGGATGAAAGGTCAGCAGGGTGTCCAGCATCTGCGCCCGCTTCACATCCGGCACGCGATCGGCGGTGTAGGGCGAGGCGATCGAAGCGACGCGCACGCCGCGCTGATAGACCTCGACATTGCCGTCAGTGGCGACAAGGCCATAGCGCTGCTCGCCGGTGTCGAAATCAAACGCCCAACGCCGGAACGGCGACAGCTCCGCCGTCTCGCGTCGGACCTCCAATCGCGTCAGGCGCATCACGGCCGCCCCGAGATCGACAGGCGCGGCCGGGTCGGCGTGCAGCCGCACGATCCGCCATCGGCGGGCCGCGACCTGCCGCCCGGGCGGCAGGGCCAGACGCCGGGTTCGCAACACCGAGCCCGCGTCACAACGGGCCGCCGTGACCCACTGCCCGGCTCCGTCCTGATACTGCAGCGCCATTTCCTTGGGCAGGGTGACAGGGACGCTCATTGTTCGATGATCTGCTGATGATATGGCGGATCCCACGGATATTGAGGCGGGATCGGGTCCGGCAGCGGGTCCAACTCGCCCCCGCCGCCGCCGCTCGGGGCCTTGATGAGAAAGTCGATCAGATCGACCATGCCGACCTCGACCGGCGCGCCGAAGTCGATCTCCACCACGACATAACCGCCGTTCGCGCCCAGCCCCGCCGTCGTCTCCATGCCGCCGCCGGTCAGCGCCTGGGCGGCCTCGCCGCCATTGGGCGCGCTCAGCATCTCAGGCGTCACCGCCACCGTCTCCAGCCGGTTGCGGATCAGATCGACGTGCTTCAGGCCCGGCCGACGACGGATGGGCCCCTCGGCCATCGGCAGCATGTTCAAGCAAAGCGCGAGCGACGAAGCATAGGCTTTCAGGTCGCGTCGCCCCACGGCCTGCGGCGACAGTTCGCCGCCGTTGAAGTTGGATTGTCTCAGGATCTCCTGCGGCATGGCTTAGCCCTGAACCTCCCAGCCGCGCCCGGCGAAGGGCGACCCGCCCGCCCAGCGCGCCTGAACCAGCGGCCCGGCGTCCACGCCCGCGATCAGCTGGCGCTGCGGCGCCAGCCGCGCGTCCTCGTTTCGGGCGCTGGCGTATAGCCCGCCCTCGCCGTTCTCGCCCGGCGTGCCCCATGCCTCGCTGCGCAGATCCCGCGCCTTGGTGGACAGTTGGCAGAAGTCGGCCAGGTCGGCCGCGAAAGCCGTCACCACCAACTGACGGAACCAGGCCGGCCATGTGTCTTCGCGGCGCATGGCGGTGTATTCGACGTAAAGCGGCGCCGTGTCGCTCCAGAAGAAGCCGCCGCTCTCCATCACATAAGGCCGCCCACGCGACGCCGCCGGATCGGCCGACACTCGCCAGTCATGCACGGCCCCGACCAGATCGCCCGGCTTGGCGAACTTGTGCTCGCACGGACGCGGCTCGTTCGGATCCGCCGCCGGATCGATGCGCGACAACAGCGCCACGGCGTTGGCGAAGGTCCAGCGATATTTCGACAGGATGAAATCGCGCTTGTGGGGATAGTTGACGAAGCAGAAGCCGCCCAGGGGGCTCTCCTCGTTCAGGGCGTCGATGCGATCCCCCGGCACCCGGTCGATGGCCAGATTGCAGATATCCAGATCGGTGAATGGCATGGCGGCCCCGCTAGAAAAAGAACGGCCCGCGCCCGGTCAGGAGCGCGGGCCAAGTCGGCTCAGGAGGAGCGGGGGATCAGGGAGCCGCGACCAAGCCGACGACCGGCGAGGGTGCGCGATACAGGCTGAAGTTCTTCTTCGAACGGATGCGCACGATGCCATTGGCCGAGCGCGCCGCCGCGCCGACCTGCAGCCAGTAACCGTTGATGTCGGTCAGCGACCCGCCGTCGCGTTCATCGATCTTGGTCAACTGGTCGTTGTAGGCCGACACCAGGGCCGAGCGGGCATAGACGAAGATATCCACGCCTTGGCCGTCAGCCGTCTGGGTCAGGCGCTCCGAGCGCCGCCAGTTCAGATCGTTCCACGGCATGTTGGCCTTGACGTCGTTCGACGCCATGAAGGGATCCAGGGCGAACTGGACCTTCTGGCGGAACGGGGTGACGATGGTCACGTCCTCGCCCTCGAACGCCTCATTGCCGCCCAGGATGGCGATCGCCTCGGCCACATCGTCCAGGGTCGCCACGTCGGCATAGGAGCCGATGGTGGTGATGTTTTCCATGGCGGACGAGCCGATCTGCTTCACGCCGTTGGCGGCGGCGCCGGCCAGGGCGCCGATGATGCAGTCGTCCTCGGCGCGGCGGATCGCCCCGGCGGCCGCCTTGCCGTATTCCACCGCCGTGGCGATCGAATACTTGTGCTTGTGCGGATCCCACAGGCCGAAGGCGATGAACTTCGGGTTCGCCTGGACTTCAATGAAGTCCTGGGCGGCGTTGGCCAGCACCAGGCGGGCGAAGTCGGGGCTGTCGTAGGCCTCGACCGCGCCCAAGCGCGGGAAATAAGCCTTGTCGCCGGTGAAGGTGGCGCCGCCCGAGACGGTATCGCCGAGGCGGGACTGCATCTGCTGATAGGCGTGATGCACCTCGGTCTCGAAGCGCGGGACGAACCATTCCTTGATGTTCGCGGTCATCGCGGGTCATTCCTTTGAAAGAGCCGGCGAGCCGCCGGGGTTAGAACATCAGGACGCTAGGGCCGCCCCGGACGGCGCAACGCGGTCAGCGTGCGCCCGGGTAGGCCTGCGCCCAGGCGGCGTTGGCCTCGGCGGTGAACTGGCGGTCGCGGCCGTATTTCGGGTCCTTCGCCATCTCCAGCGCCTTGGCTTTCAGCGCGTCCGCGCCATTGGGTTCCGCGCCGCTCGGCGTCGGGATCATTCCGTTCTGGCCCATGAGGCTCCTCATCTTCTCAATCAGTTTCACGCCGTTCGCCGTGGGCGACAGGCTCATCAGTTCGCCGAACATGCCGTCGTCGATCTCGCCGCGGCTTTTCAGGCTCTCGGCGAACAGCTCGACCTCGCGACGGCGACCCTCGGCGTTCTCCCCCAGCGAGGCCGCCTCGGCGGCCGGGTCGAACCCGCCGTCGAACAGCCCCGCCTCGGCCAGGGCGGCCGCGCCCTCCATCACGTCGTCCAGCCAGCCCTGGGGCTTGCCTTGGGCGTGGGCGAACTTCGACAGCTCGGCTACCAGCGGGTCGCCGTCGGTCAGGCCCAGCCGCTCGCGCGCGTCATCCGACAGGTTGACCGCATAGCCGTCAGCCGCCTCCGGCACCGCCGCCCGCGCGGCCGCCGCCGCCTCTTCCGGCGTGGGCTCCGGCGGCGTCTCGGGCGGCGTCTCAGGCGCGCCCTCTGCCGGCGGCGCGTTCGGATCGGCCGGCGGCTCACCGCCCGGCGACGAGGCCGCCGGGGTCCCAGGCGCCGGGCTGGGCGTAGGGTTCGGAGCTTGCTCGCTCATTCTCTTCGTTCCTCTTCTGAGCCTTGTGGATGTCCAGGTAGCGGACGACGCCCGCGAAGATGCTGTCCTGCCCCTGGCGCAGCTGGGCGTAGGCGTCGCGGGATCCGACCGGCAGGGTCACGTCCACCGGCGGCCGCAGCACCGTCATCCGCGCCAGGATCATCAGCCGCTTCTCGCCGTCCGAACCGCTGAAGGCCTCGGCGATCAGCCGCGCGTCCTCGGCCGCCAGCGTCATCGCCGCCAGCGTCTGCTCGTCCACGCGCGACCCGCCGCGCACCCAGTCGCACACCTCGTCCAGTAGACGCCGATCGGCCTGCACTGGCGCGATGGGCGGGTGCGACGCGCGCGGCTCCAGTACCTGATCCAGCAGGAACTCGGTCAGCCATTTCGGTTTCCACCAGCGCATCACGCCACCAGCTGCAGCGAAGGCTGACCGGCCGGGTCGCCCTCGGGCATGGGCGCGCCCGAGGCGGCCGCCTCGCCCAGCGCCTGCAGCATCTTCTCGCGATCGGCGGCGGGGCGGTTGATCCAGTTCGGCGCGCCCAACAGGCTCTGCAGCCGGTGCAGCTCTTCGACATTGGCGACGGCCATCATGCCCTCGCGGCCGAGGAACGCGTTCAGGATCTCCAGATAGTGGGCCACGCTCTCGACATCGGCCAGCGACTGCGACCGGGCCAGCGGGCCGGTGATCTTCACCTGCAGCACCAGCTGGTCGATCTTCAGCTCCTCGAAATCCATGCCGGGGATCTTCTTGCGGTCGGCGATGTCCAGCACCCGCGCCACCACATTGGGCACGAACTCATAGTTCAGGCTGCCGAACGCCGAGCCGGTGTCGAAGGCGAAGTCCCGCATCCGCTCCACGATCTCGGTCGGGCTGCGCACGCTGGCGCTCTCGGGCGGCAGCTGGCGGCTCAGGGTGTGCTGGGCGATCGACTGGCGCACGTCCGTCAGAGCCAGCTGGGCCAGATCCACGCGGCCGTTCATCTCCAGAGGCATGATCGACGATCCCATGGGGCCGCCGGTGCGCGCCACCCGGATCAGGCTGTGCGGCGCCACCCGCAGGGTGTCGGGGTTCACCACCCCGTCGTGCGCCACCATCAACGGCGGCGCTAGGGCGTAGGCCGCCGCCTTCAGGATCATCTCCACTGCCTTGTTCGCGGTCATGATGTCCGGCAGCGTCAGCATCAGCGGCCCGACGCCCCACGGGCTGTCCGGCGTCGTCCACCAGCGGAAGACGTTCCACGGATTGGTGCGGTTGATGAACTCGGCGACGATCTCGCCCGACCCGCCGCTTTCGCAGCACACCACGGCGTAGCGCCAGGCGGCGATCTCCACGTCGTAATAGCTGGCCTGCAGCATCATCACCGGATCGCGGCTCTCCTCGCGCACCTTGCGCGCGATCGCCTCGGGCCAACGGGCTTCCTTCCACAGACGCGGCAGCTGCCAGGCCGGATACGTCCGCTTCCAGTAGACGTTGTCGATCCGGCCGGACGGGCCTTCCTCGATCCCCAGCTGCCACGGCGGTACGGCGTGCCAGCGCATGATCTCGTTGTCGTCGCCTTCCAGCGCCAGCAGGGCGCCGGTGCCGATGCCCAGATCCGCGTAGCTTTCCTTGGACGCCTTGTGGAAGCCCGAGGCGTCCAGGATCCGGTGCGACACCGTGGTCGCCAGATCCAGCTGGCGGTTGACGCGCTCGCGATGCTCCTCGCCGACCAGAGGCCCGGCCTCCAGCTGATACCAGCGCTGCGACGGCGGGGTGACGTCCATCTGGACGCGGCCGGGGAACTTGTGGGCGCCCGTCAGGCCCGAGCTATCGAACAGCCCCTCGAAAATGGCGCCGCTCTTGGCGCGCGGATGACGCCACGGCATGGCGTACTGCAGCGCCCGCTCGATATAGGGCTGCATCGCCTTGCGCGCCTGAAAGGCGGCCTCGGCCCGTTCGTTGATTGTCTTGGCGTTCCAGGCGGCCACGGTCGATCAGCCCCCCAGCGTCGGGGCCAGACCGGCCTCATTGCCCTGCCAGCTCAGCTGTCGCCGTCCCGCGCCGCGCATCAGGCGGCCGGACGCCGCCCGTTCGGCGCGCACGCGCTGGCTCTCTTCCTCGGCGGCCCGGCGCTGCTCGGCCTGAGCCTTCTCGGCGTTGATCTGCGCCCACTTCTGGTCGCGCGTCCGGCCGCCGAAAAACGATTTCACCCTATTGGCCATGGGGCGGGCCTCCGAAGTTGCGGCGATAGACCTCGACCGGACCCAAGGGCGTCGCCTCCTCCCCTGACCGGATGAAGCCCGACCATGTGGCCAGCCGCGCCCCCGCAACGCGCTTCGCGCACGTCCCTTGGGCGACATACAGGCGGACCTCTTCGGTCCCCGATCCTTCCGCCACCCCCGTCAGCAGCGCCCCCAGTTGCGCCATCGCCCTGCGCAGGTTGGCGCGGAAAGCCGGCCCCACCGCCAGCCAGGCCTCGGCATGGTCCGCCTCGGGCCACAGCCCGGCCACGGCGATCAATCGCCCCTCGCCGTCGCGCAGGGTGAAGGCGGCGCCCTCGGACACCTGACGCGCCATCTCGCCGAACCTCTGGCGCGTGAACCGCCCGACCCGCCCGGCGTCGGTCAGCGTCTCCAGCATGTCGAACGCCGAGGCCTCGGCCACCGTCATCACCATGGCGACCAATCCGAGCTGTAGGACCCGCCGTTGCCGCCCTGCGGCCGCCCGGCCCCGCCCGGTGTCCACACCCCGCCCGGCGACTGGCTCCAGCCGTCGCCCTGCTGCGCCATCGCTTTGGGTCGGTGCGCATCATAGGCCTGGCCGGCCACGATCCCGGCGCGCCCTTGATCGCCCAGCAGGGCGTATTGCGCCGCCTCCATGGCGTGGGACGAGTTGGACTTCTGGACCCTCAGCCGCTTGGCCGGCTGTTTCGGGTCGCGGGCCTCCCAGCGGTAATCGCCGCCGAACCCGCGCCGCAGCCAGCGACAGGACGGGTTGATGGTCAGGTCCGGCCGCTGATCGTATTGATTGATCCGCAGCATGGGGATCCGCACCGCCTCATGCCGCAGCCCCAGCTCATTGGACGGCGCAGGCTGGATCGGGATATTCAGCTGGTTGCAGGCGATCTCGATGTCGGCGAACTCGCCCATCTCCCGGTCGGCGCCATAGAAGGCCGCCGGGTCGCCCCAGCCGATGCTGATCCGGCACCGGCGGAACCGGGGATGCAGCACGTCGCCCAGCGCCTGGGCGAACCGCTTCGGCCCGACCCCGTGCAGGATGCGCCGTCCGCGCGGGTCCAGCGGATCGGTCAGCACCACCTCGGCGTAGATGATCCGCCGCCCCATCCGGTCGCGGCCGCAGATGACCGCCGCCGGCGTCCCGCCGCCGTCGATCCCCAGGAACAGCTCGGAGCCCGGCTCCGGCTCCAGCTCGACCGGCGAGAACAGCCGCTCCAGGTCCACCTCGCCGAACACGGGCTCGCCCGCGACCGACGCGCCCCACTGGTTGCGGATCATCCGCCGCACATACCAGTCCGGCTGGCCTCGGGCCGAAACCTCGTAATAATCGGCGTCCAGGTTGGCCAGGTTCTCGGCCAGCGGATTGGTCACATAGGGCGGACCGCCCGGCAGGATCGCCGAGGGCTGGTCGAAAAACTCCGTGCCGTTCTCACGATGGCTGGGCGCCTGATCGACGCACAGATCGAACAGCGGATGGTCCGTGTCGGGCTTGTTGAACGTCACCCAGACGCCGCGCGACACGCGGGTTTCCTTGCGCCCGCCGCGCTTCACCCGCCCGGCGAGGAAGCTGATCGCCTCGAACGGCGTCGTATCCGCCTCGTCGACATAGGCGCCGTGCAGTTCCCAGCCGCGACAGGTCGCCTCGACCGTATGCGTCCCCAGCGCCCGCCACTCGACCCTCAGCCGGCACAGGCCGCCGCCCGGCGTCCCGTCCACGAACGGTGCCGGGAACTCCAGCTCATGCACCGCCGGGCGATCGTCCGAGCCGGTGTAGTGGCCGAAATCCTTCGGCACCCAGTCCAGCCACGTCTTCATCGTCGTGGCGTAGAGGTTGCGATAGTTGTCGCGCAGCACCCCGACCACGGCGGTCCTGACGCCGTTGCTGTCGGGCTTCTGCGTCATGGCCGTGAAGAACGGCTCGGCGACGCCCGCACCCACGGTCTTGCCAGATCCGATCGGGCCTGCCATCAAGCGGATGAAAGCGTTGCTCTCGTGGAACGCCTGCAGCTTCGCTCCGCCGGGAATGTATGTCCTGGCGTCGAACACGCCCTCTCTCCGAACCCGCACCCCGACCCTTGAGGCAGGTTGCAGGTTCGGCGACCCTCCAAATCGGCAACGCCGAATAGTGCGGGAACGCACCCACATAAGGGGTTGCCGCGCCGGGTTTGGGGGGAGGCCTCCTCTGGAGGGGGCGCTCCGCTAACGTCACGTTACCGGCAAACCTGTTTGAAATCAGTCGGCTAGATCGGCGTCCGACTTTTCCCGTCCGACTTGACCCAGCCGAACGGCCATCCCAGCGCCCACGGAAATCTCCGGAGCCTCCCCGCGCGCGGGACTTGAGACCCCTCCAGCACCCAGGTGGACGCCGCCGAAGTTCAGCGTCAGCGCCGCGCCGCCCTCGACCTGCACCGCCTGGGGAAGTTTCTGGGCGACGTAAGGCGCGACGGCCTCGGCCATGCGCAGCTGCAGCTTCACGATGTCCATCAGGGTGTCAGCATCGGGACTGGTGATCCCGATCGACTTGGCGAAGGCGGCCGGGGCCATGGAGTAGGCCTCCATCATGACCGCGAGCGGGTGGCGGTGCTGCTGGAGCAGCCAAGCCGTCACGGCCTCGGTCCGCCTGTTCTTCGATCCCTTAGGCCGTCCGGGCCTGCGCCCAGCCGAGGGCAGAGCGGCCGACAGAGGCGACGGCGCGTCCAGGGCGCCGGTCTCGCACGGCTCCAGCTCCTCGAACAGACCGGCCTGGACGATCTCGCCCATGTCGGCTTCGCCTTCCACCGCCTGGTCTAGAGCCGCCCGAACGCCGCCTGACATATCACCCTCATTGTTTATTCAGGCGCAGCATCGGCCAGGGCGGAGAGGCGCAACGCCGCCGCTGTTCCGGCTGTTCCGCCGCCTCTGCGCATGGCCGGAACAGGCTCAAACCCAAACGCCGCGCCTCTTTTAAAGGTCTGTTCCACCTGTTCCGGATGTTCCATCAAAATCATCATCGCGCGCGCGCGCACGCGAGGGCGTCACGCGAATAAGCGCGCGCATATGGAAACCGCCCGGAACAGCCGGAACAGCCGGAACAGCAAGCTAAGTTGTTGGAATATGGTGCTTTTCTTGTTCCGTCACGGACCGGAACAACCGGAACAGCCGGAACAGGCGAAGCGCAATCGCCTGAGCCGCGACCTTCCCCCCGCACCCCGTGGCAAGTCAAGCCCGCGCCTCGGGATTAAGCTTTGCGAGTTATTCTTAACGCTACGCCTGCCGCCCCGCCTTCTCTCTACCAAAGGGTCGGGGTGTGGGTGGGTGGGATGGATAAGGCCGCATCCCGCGCCACTGGCGGCCGCCGTCCTGTTCGATGCAAGGGTCAGGGGTTCGGGGTCGAGCGCGCACCGCGCGCCTGCGGCGCGCTGCGCTCGACAGCTTACGGAAGGTCAAAGGGTGTGCGGCCTGGTCGGCCGCACGGGTCGAGGCCCGCCAGCTGATCGCTGGCGGGCCCCTCCTTTATCTTCCTATGAAGGCCGAACGGCGGGTTAGCCTTGGTCGGGAACCGGCTTCGAGGTCCGCGTCCAGCGATAGCGGTTACTGGCCGCGTCTGCGCTGATGTGTGTCTGCTCGCTCGTCAGCAAGCCCAGTTGCGCCAAGAAATGGACATCAGCGCGGTCGCCGCTGGCTTCCAAATCTCCGATACTGAACTCGAACGGCGCGCGGTCGAGAATTGCCAACTGCTTCTCAGTCAGCGGGTCGTGTGTAGCGGCCATTATGGCCTCCCTATATGGTGAAGGCTGTTAGGTAGGGATACTTCGCACCGACCGCCACCCTAAGCCGCCCTCGCCACCTGGGTCTGGGCCTCGCCGTCCCCGGCCACGTCGATCACCTTGTCCAGCGCCAGCAGCGAACACTGCACCGACCGCCCGTCAACGCGCTGTTTGCGGTGATCCACCACGTCCTCGGGCGCGAACTTCAGCGCCGTCGCCCAGCCGCCCTGCACGGCGCCCACGCCCATGGCCCACAGCGACCGCTCGAACAGCTTGGCGACCTCGACGTGATTTGACGGCACGGCCAGGCACAGCCTGCCCTGCAGCGGCCCGCCCGTAGGCGTGCACAGCCCCAGCCCGGCCATCGCCAGCCGGTCGCGCGCCGCCATCGGCGTCGTCTCCATCACGTCGTCCTTGGGCCGATCGTCCAGCACGGCCGTCAGATATTCCCCGACCGAGCGATATTTGTTCTGGCGCCAGGCGTCCGGCTGGGCCTGCAACAGCCGGTCGATGCATTTCTCCCAGTTGGCCCGGTCGTCCTGGGTTTCATTCATGGTCGCGCGCGGCAGGTGTTTGGCCAGCGGGTCGATCTGCGCCGCCAGCGGCACCCCATCGTCCAGCACCAGGTGCGACGCCGCCAGCAGGGTGCCGAAGGTGTCGGCCGCCCGGCTATCATGGCCATGGCTCAACAACACGCCCCGCCACGCCGTCAGCACGTCCGGCCACTCATGCCAGCGATCGACGATCCGCCTCAGCATATGGCGGCCCAGTTCGTCGCCCAGCGCGGCCGACAGCTCGGGCGCCCTCGCGCTGGCGTCCGTCAGCTGCGACAGCATGGGCATGGCGATGCGGCTCAGCTCGGCGGGCTTCATGGGCGGCGGGTTGATGCCGGTGAACCCGAACGTCCCACGCGCCTGATAGTTGGTCGGCACGCCCTCGGCCCCTCCGCGCACCACGTTCTTGCCGTCCGAGGCGTATCGCGCCAGGCGCATCACCGCCGCCGCCCGCGCGTCGGCCGCGCTCTCGCCCTCCTGCTCGAACTCGTCGGCCCAGACGCCGATGGCCGCCAGCCCCAGCGACTGATAGATGCCCGGCCCCGACGGGTCGGCCAGATCCATCAGCCGATCGCCCAGCACCGCCTTGACCAGCGCCAGCAGCGACGACTTCCCCGACGCCTTGTCCCCGATCGGATAGATGGCCGGACGCCACCTCAGCGCCGCGCCCAGGAAGACGCAGACGACGTATCCCAGCACCAGGCGCGGATCCAGCTCGGGCCGCTTCCAGTTCCACGTCTTCATGGCCTTCAGCATCCATCGGCCGGGCGCCTTGGACCGATCATCGCCGTCCAACAGCCCCGCCTCAAAGAACAGGCTGGCCAGCTCGTCCGACATGGCGGCCGACGCCGGCGGCGACAGATCCACGTCCCGCGCATAGACGTGGCCTTCGACCTCGCCCAGATCCTGTTCGACGCCGCCGATCCACAGCCGCGATCCCAGATGCAGCACCAGCACGCCCCCGTCCGTCCGCCACGCCCCGCGCCCGCGCACCTTGCGCATCGGGTCGAACAGCCCCGTGCGCGCCACCAGCCGCCCGCACGCCCCGGTCAGGTGGCGCCGCACGTCCTCGTATTTGATGCGCAGCTCGCCGTTGGACGACTGCTTCCCATAGAAGGACCACAGATAGCCGATGGCGGGACCGAACAGATTGTCGATCTCGCCCTGCTGGTTCAGCTTTCCGGCCGACAGCTCCACGAACTCGTCGTTCGGGTCGAGGAAATACATATGCGACTTGCGCTTGCCCAGCGGCCGCACCGGCATGTGCGGCGGCAGGCCCAGGTCATCCGCCGCCCAGCTGAACCCCTGCACCAGACGCGCGGCGGCCTCGGCCCGCTTGGCCTTCTCCGACCGGTCCGTGGGCGTGGACACGTCCAGCAGGGCCGCCCGCGCCTCCATGAACGCCTCTTCGGACGTGACGGGTGCGATGGATCCATGCGCGAACGCCTCCTCGGCCGCCTCGGGATCCACCTCCGCATCGGGTTCGGGATCCAGCGGCTCAGGCTTCTGCGGCTCCACCCCGTCCAGCCGATCCAGGGCGCGCTTGCGCTTGCGTTCGGCCTCGGCCTGGGCGGCCTTGCGCGCCGCCTTTCTTTGATCGGGCGTCATGCCTGTTTACTCAGATAGGGGTGGTCAGGCCCATAGGCCTCAAGAATGTCGCGTCGCGTGACGCCGGCGGCCACGCCGCGCTCGATGGCGCAGACCTCGGCCACGGTCCGTCCGCTTCGCAGGTTGCTCAGGGCGCGCCGCGATCCCAGATTGGTCGGCGCATACATCAGCACCCGCCGCACCGGCGGCGGCAGCGCGTCATATTCCGCCCAGTAGAAAGGGTTTCGCCCCCTGAACTGATTGGAGCCGGGGATCAGGCGGCTCATGACCGCACCCCGCGCAGCATGTCGTTGAAGTCCTTGAACCCGCGGGCGGGCCAGCTCTCGAAAAACGGCAGATCCCGCGCCTCGGCCTTGGCCCTCAGTTCATCGACCTTGCGCGTCACCCCGTCGCGCACCCTGCGGCTGGGATCCCTGTCGCGGATTGCGATCACCGCCCGTGCGCTGTCGGCCGGGTCCACATGGGCGAAGTTGGCGCTGGCGCCCACGGCCGACACCCGCCATTCCGGCGTCAACAGCGCCACGGTGAAGGCGTCTTCGACCCCCTCGGCATAGGCGCATTCGTCTGTCAGCCCCTTTTTCACCGCCTCGCGCGGCGACAGCTTCGTCGCCCCCCGGCTGATCGGGATGAAGGCGCCGTGCCATCCGCGCGGCCAGATCTTCTTGACCGCCACATGCGGGTCCGCCTTCAGCTTCGACCGCCCGTCCGGCTCCAGAAAGATCCGATGCACCCCGCCGAACGACCCGTCGGGGAACAACAGCGCCGAAATCAGGCACGGCACCGTCCGGTCCGTCTCAACATGGCGCATGGCGTGGTGCGACCGCACCGCCCACGGCAACCGCTCCAGCCGGGTCAGGTCGATCCCCCGTTCCTCGGTCAGATAGGTCCACCCCGGCAGGCCCGGCGCCAGCGGCTTGGCTTCCAGGAACATCGCCTGCGCCCGCCGCCGATCCTTGGCCATGTTGTTCAGGGCCAGCGCCTGCGCCCGTTCGGTGTTGCGCTCCATCTCCTCGCGCGCGGCGCGCAGCTTGGCCGAATGCGCCGGATCCATATGGCTGGCGTCGCCGACGCCCAGGAACCGCTTGGCCCAGGTCAAGGCCTCGCGCTTGGACGCCCGGTCCACCCGGCCGAACTGGATATAGGCCACCAGATCCAGTGCATCGCCCCAGTCGCCGGTGGCGTATTCGTCCCATCGCCCCTGACGCTGCCCCGACAGCTGGATCACGAAAGATCCGGGATTGCGGTCGTTTCGCGTCGGGTTGCGCGGCAACAGCGCGCCCTGAACGATGGCGCCGGTCAGGCCCAGCGCCCGGCACACGCTGTCGATGCGATCCGCCAACATGGCCGAGATCTCGCGCACCGTGATCTCCAGCGGCCGTCCGACGTTCGGCCGGTTATCCCCGCTCATGCCGCCTTCTCCACCGCCTGGCGGATCGGGCCGGGATCGACGCCCAGCTGATAGCCCAGGCCCCACACGCACTGAACCGCGCCGGTCATGCCGACATCCTCCAGCGCCTGGCGCAGGCGGCACAGACGCACCTTCAGCCCCTCGCGGCTCGGCTCCACCCGCGAATGGCGATAGTCGTCACGCAGCAGCTCGTCATAGGTGACGATGGCGCCCTCGGCCTCGACCAACAGGCGCAGCAGCCGACCATGGCCCCGATGCAGCTCTAGCCACTGACCGGCCGCCACATCGAACCCCAACCTCTCCAGACGGCTCATCAATACCCCGCCCTCCCGTTGATCAGGCGCAGCAGCCACCGCACCTTCTGGCGCGTCATGTTCACGGCGCTGTCGCCGCATTTCGGCGTGCAGCTCAGGGTGATGCGATGCACCCCGCCGTCGCGGGCGAAGACCCGCACCGACAGGTGCTTGCCGCCCATCTCCACGGCCGTCGTCAGGCCCCAGGGCGTCAGCTCCTCGCGCACGATCTGCACCTGACGGCGCTCCACCTTGGTCAGGGACAGGGCCATCACCCGTCCTCCCCGGCCAGCTGCGCGGCGAACCGGCGCTGCGCGTCCCACAGGCTGTCGTCGGCTCCCTTGGCCCGGCGCAGGCGGCCGCGCTCGATCACCCGGCCGTCCACCACATCCTCGTCGCCGTCGCGGGCGCGCAGGTATCGCTCGGCCGCATTGTCCACGGCCTGCCGCGTCACGCCCAAAATCTGCGCCGTCGTCTCGGACGACACCCGGCCGACCGCGACGGCCAGCCCCATGGCCAGCGACCGCGCCGACTGTTCCGGGGTTGGGGCGCCGCCCGCCCCGCCGCGCGGCGCGGTCATCACCGCCGCCGGCGTCAGCCCGCGCTCGCCCGCCGCGAACCGCACGGCCGCGACCACCAGCCCCAGGTCCAGCAGGTCCATCACCGCGGCCTCGCCGCTCCTGCGGCTGACCTTGGCCGACGCGCCCTCCAGCCCGCTGCTGATCGCGAAGCGCGCCCGCGCCCGCTCCATCCAGCCGCGTCGCCGCTCGGCCTCGATCCAGTCGGCCAGATCCGGCCGCACCGTCTCGGGCTCGACCCCGGCGGCCCGCGCCAGCGCGAACAGGCTGTCGCGCGGCGCCCGCCGCATGCGCGAAATGCTGCTGGCGTGAACCCCCAGCCTGCGCGCCAGCGGTCGCACCCCGCCCGCCGCGTCGATGGCCGCCTGCATCCCGGCCTCACGCTCAAACGCCCCCATTGTTCAGCCCCCGATGTCTGCGCGCCGCGCCCACGCCGGGTCGAACAGGTCGCCCTCGCCTATTGCGGCGGCCGCCATGGCCACCGGATCAGGCTCGGGCGGCGTCAGTTCGCGCTCGACCTGCTCGGCGATCGTCAACAGGGTCGGGGCCAGCCCCGCCCTGTGGCTCGCATCGGCATGGACGAACCACAGACAGGCCCAGCGAAAGGTGTTGCACGCCGCCCGACCTGCGCCGATGGCGGGCGATGGGGCCTCGCGCATGGCCGTCGCCCGCTTCTCCAGCGACCGCACGTCGCCGCTCTCCACGGCCATGTGCGCCTCGGCGATCAGGCGGAACCAGCGCTGCAGGTTCAGATCGACGGGCGTCATGCCGCCGCTCCAAGCACGCGCACCCCGTCCGGCCACAGCAAGGACAGATCAATCTCCTCGCCGTCCGCCCGCGCGCCCTCAACCACAGCGGGAAGATGCTCGGGCGGGATCGGCGCAGACGCCGGGCGGCGCGTCAGCCATTTGTAGACCGCGCTCTCGCTGCGGCCGGTCCAATAGGCGATTTTGGTGGTGCCGATGCGCAGCACCTCCCGCTGAGCGGGGCTGTATTTGCCCTCGGGCGACATTTGACATATTCTCCAGACACAATGTCTGGACTGACAGCTCAGGTGATTTGCGATTCGCGTCAAGGACGCCGTTTGGACATTTCGTCCAAACTTGTGCGCATGTCCGACACACGCCGCCGCGCCGAGCCCGCCACCGCCGAACTCCGCACGCTGTTTGAGCGCATCTATGGAGCCGGCAAGACGAACGCCGACCTTGGCCGCCTGCTCGGCCTGGACGGCTCGCAAGTGACGCGCATCATCAAGGGACAGCGCCAGATCCAGCGCCACGAGTGGAACAGGATCGAGGAATGGCTGGGCGGCGAGATCCCGGAAAGCCATGAGGCGGGAGAGGTCGCCATCATGCCCGGCCTGGTGCCCCTATACGGCTGGGCGGGCGCGGCCAGCGCCGAGCGCCTCACCTTCGCGGAACAGAGCATGCTGGGCGCCGTCCCGCGCCATCCGAACCAGTTGAACGTCCGCGGCGCCTTCGCTCTTCGCGTGTCCGACGAGAGCATGTCGCCGCGCTATGAACCGGGTGAGACCGTCTATGTGGCGCCCAACCAGTGGCCCGCCCGCGAGCAGGACTGCATCCTCGTCACCAACGAGGGGTTCGGATACCTCAAACGGTTCGTTCGCCGCGCCGAAGGGATCGTCACCGTCCGCCAACTCAACCCGGACGAGGAGCTGACCTTCGCCGTCGGCGAGATCTCGGCCATGCACGCCGTCGTGGGGCGGGGCTGACGCGGATCAAGCCGCGAGGGCCGCAAACGCGCTTGTCGAGAACGCGGCGACATAGGCCACGGCGAGCGCCCCTGCCTCGATGAGCGCCCGCGTCACAAGGGGACCAAGCCCGTCATCGAGAACGTCGCCCCCCGCGTCTTCGTAAAGCGCCCGCTGGGCGCGCGCTAAACTAAAGCCCCAGAGGCCCAGAGCCGCAACAACGCCAGCCGCTAAGCCGCCCCAGCCCAGAACGAGCCAGAAGAGGGCCAGCTCGGCCGGAAGCAGCAACCGGCGAAGCGCCAGCGCGCCCCGCTGCCAATCGGCCAGGGCGGACACGGCGGCGCGGGCCTCCAGCGGCGCAACCCTGGCCGCGCAGCGCATCATCGCCATGTCCCGACGGCCGAGCCAGAGGGCTGCGCCGCCCAGGGCAAGCGCCAGGACTAGGTGCACCCCGCCCAACCCAAGCAACAAATCCGCCCGCCCCATCGCTCCCTCCGTCGAACATTATTAGGCGATCCGACCTATCCCACAGGCGCCAGTCGTCACGTATAGACACCTTGTCTTGACATAACGTCCGAACAGGATCTTGATGCCCTCCTCAGCTAACGGGAGGGCCTCATGGCCGATAGGACTTCTGACCCCGGCCGGACGGCCACCATCAGCTGCGCCGCAGGCGTCATCTGGATCTCTGCCGTCGACTGCGGCGTGCGCGCCGCCGGTCACGCTTACGACGGCGCCATGCTGGCGACCTTCGCCTACGCCCTGATGGCTGTGGCTCTGGGCTATCTCGGCGCCCTGACGTGGGGGGCGCGCCGTTGACCGCCCCCTTCTTCACCTACGCGCCCGACCCGGAAGCCACGCCGCCGGTCGAGTATCACCGCCTGGGCGAACCGGCCCTGCCGGTCGTGGTGTGGATGCGGCCGCGCCGCCGCCACGGCCGCGCCCTGCTGCTGACGCGCGCGGCCATCGCCGCCGTCGTCGTGGCCTTCGCCGTTGTCCAGGTCATGGGCGCCGCGTCGTGAGCGACGATCAGCACACCGCCGCCGTGCGCGACGCCGGGCTGACCGGCTGGAAAGCCGCCGTCCGCGCCCACCCCGAAGTCAACGGACGCAAGGTCTGCGTCCTGACCAGCCCCGACTTCAACCCCGTGACGGGCAAGGGGCGCAGCGTCGTCCGCCACGGCACCGACGAGGCCGACGCCTTCGCGCGCGCCCTCAAAGCCGCGAAAGGAAGCCTGCATTGAGCAACACAGCCGAAAAACTGCTGGCTCACACCAAGGCGCGGACGACCAAGCGCCACCTGGTCGAGGTCATTGAGCCCGACGCCAAAAACCCCGGCCGTTTCACCGTCGATTTCGCACTCAAGGCAGGCGTCTACGAGGCCGAAATCGCCGCCATCGAACTGCTGGCGATCGTTCAGGAGAACGCCGCACCCGGCGCCGCCTGCTGTGACGCCTGCGCCAAGCGGCTGAACCGGGTCAGCCAAGCCCTCTCCATCCTCACGGCCGCGCCCGGCGTCGCCCTCATCACTCAGGAGCAGGTTCATTGACCAGCAAACCCAACCGCACCCGCCCCCTGGACCGCGACGGCGACGGCCGCGACGGCGGCTCCCTGCCGGGCAACAAGACCGCGCCCATGGCGACGGCCGAGGGCGATCCCAACCGCCCGGACGACGGCCCGCCGAACGCGCAGCAGACGCCGCCGCCACCGCCGGACGCTACCGACGACCTAGCCGACGCCCGCACCATGCCCGGCGACAGCCCCGAGAAGCTGGAAGCCATCGAGCGCGAGACGGACGAAGCCAACGCCGCCGCCCGTGCCGCTGGAGGCGACGCCCTTGCCGCGATCGCTGAGGCCGAGCCGGATCTCGTCGCCCAGGTGATCGAGGACCACGCCGACGACGCCGACACCTTCACGGCCGAGGAAATGGAAGCCGCTGACCCTCACGCGCCCTGCAGCAACTGCGGAGACGCCAACCCTGTCGGCGTTCTTGAGGACGGCCTGTGCCCCCTGTGCGTGGAAGACGACGATGACCACGGCGACAGCCTGGCCCAGATGACCAACGACGCCAACGCCGAGGCGGCCCAGATCGCCGTCCGCGCGCGCGAGCTGCGCCTGCTGGTCGAGAGCCGCCGCCTCTACAAATCGGCCGAGGGTTACAGCGCCACCTACGGCGCCCCCTATGTCGACCAGGCGACGGTGGACGGCTGGATCGCCGCCGGTCTGGCCGAAAACGTGCCCACGGCCGGGATCTGCGGCGGGATCAAGCCCACCCACGAAGCCCGCCGCCACCTGGGCCAGCTGACGCTGAACCACTACGCGCCCGGCACGGTCGGCGCGGCGGGCGGGGAGACGTCTGATGCCGTATGAGCACAAGACAGAGTATCACCTGATCCCGCCCGGCTCGCACAGCGCCGAAGACTGGTTCGATGATCGCGACGAAGCCATCGCAGCGGCGGTCACGAACGGCGAGGGCTGGAAGGTCGAGCGCGTCATTTCCTACCTCGACGACAAGACTATGATCTGGCCGCACGACGAGGACGCCTGATGCTGCCCGCTGACGTTCTCGACCTGCGCGGCGTCGCCGACCGTCTGGGCGTCGGCTACCACTGGCTCCAGTCCAACTGGCGCACCCTCGACGGCTTCCCTCCGCCCTTTCTGGGCGGGGGGAAGGGCCAGCGCCCGCGCTGGGCCCTGCGCGCCGTCACCGACTTCATCAACGGCCGCCGCTGGGCCGCGCATGAGACGGCGCCCGTCGCCCCCTCGGCCGCCCGCCCAGTGGCGAACGACGCCGTTCCGGCCCCCCTGGCCGACCCCGCCGCCGCGCTCCTCGCGGCCGCCGGCGGCTGACGGCCGGGCCGCCCCGATGGCCGGCCGCCTCCTCCACCTGGCGCACCGCGCCTTCCTGTTCATCTGCCGCAAGGAGCGCATCCTGTGAAACCGCGCCTCGAACACAAGCTTAAGGATGGCCAAATCATTCGTGCGGAACTCAACGCCCGCCCTGGCCTGGCGCGCATCTTGTTGCCTGCCCGCGCAGATCAACTGGCTCGCCAAGAGCTACACGGCGACGCCGCCATGGGCATAGCAACAGAAACCGGGTCGCCCTTCTCGGGCTGGTGCCCCTACGCTGAAGCGCTGACATGGGCTCAAGAGCTTGTGGAGCAATGGCGGCGGCCGGTGCGTATCGTCGTGGCCGGGGATGCGTGGTGAAACGCGCCTTTGGAGCATCTTTCGATTACCCCAAGGCTGATCTGTCGACAGGAGAGTGGGTGCATCTTCCAAAATGGGAGGTTTACGTGCGCCCAGATGGCAGCCTCGCGAGCGCCAAGACCTTGCGCATCTTGGTGCCCTGCGCGGCCCACAGCGGTCGCATGCACGTCGCCATCGACAACGGCGTGAGGCGCACGACCGTCACGGTTGATCGCGCGCTAAGGGCCGCATTTGGGAATGAAGCCGCTCCAAAGCGACACCACGGCCGACTATGGACGCCCGAAGAGGAAAAGGCCTTAATGGACGCCAAGACCTGGGCTGATGCTTGCGCGGCGCTGCCTGATCGAACTCGCACACAGGTTCGCGACAAGGGCAAGCGCATGAATCTCTACAAACCCCGCGCCTGGCCGAAAAAGACGGTAGCGAAAAGCACCGGAGCCATGATGCGAGAGGCCATGGCGGCGGTGCCGCGCGGCGTCCCGCCCGATGAAAGGGCCGATCTGATTGCTGATCTGGTCACAATGCGTCTGGGCGGCCGACGCGAGCCTTTCTCCGCGCTGCTCAAGGAAGCCCGGCGCGAGCGCAACCGCATCATGGGCACATGGTCTGAACGATCACTTGACGCTCAGATCGGCGATCATGACGGCTTCACCCTCATGGACCGCCTCGATAGCAATGGAAGGGTTTGGTGATGGCCTCCCGCTTCACCATCCTCGACATCACGGTCGCCATCCAGAAGGACGACCGGGTCGAACACACCCAGCTGGCCGCCAGCTTCGACGTGATCACCACCCAGGACGCCGCCCGCCTCGTCGGTCGCCAGATCGGCGCAGGCCTCGGCGAGGCGCTGGCGTTACAACTTCAGCACGGCCAGTCGCTCGCGGCCTCACGGCTGGCGCCCCCGCCTAACGCCGGTTAACACTTCGCCCATGTCCAGAAAGCCCGCCCCTCCGACCGGCCTTCGCAACGGCCTGAAATGGCGCGACGGCCGCCCGCGCTGGGAGCCGTCGCCCGCCAACCGCGCCTGCGGCTTTGCCGGGGTGGACCTGCGCGACCATGCCGGGGCCTGGATGGACCGGGGCGCGGCGACCACGGCGGCCGACGCGCGCACCCTGTGGGCGCGCTTCGTGCGCGACGCCATGCGCGACGACGATCAGGGCGGCAAGGCGCGCACCATGCTGCGCGCCGCCATCGACCGCCTGCCGCCGATGCCCAGCGAACCCGTGGCCCGGCGCCAGCGCGAACTGGTGGCGGATCTGATCGAACGCGCCCGCGCCGTGCTTGAGGATCGCGAGCCCGGCGTGGCCGGCGCCCTGACGCGCGCGCCCCGCACCGGTCAGGCCATGGTCGAGGCCTACTTCGCCGACGCCGACGCCATGGCGCGGATCTCGGCCGAGACCCAGCGCGTCTACAGGACCCAGGCCAAGAAGTTCGCCGCGCGCTTCGGCGCCAGTCGGGTGGACGAAATCACCCTGCCCCAGATGCGGGCCTGGTATCTCGATCTGCAGAAACAGGTGTCGATCGCCACGGCCAACGTCGCCATCGGGGCCGCCGGGGCGATGTTCCAGTGGGCCATGTGGCAGGATCCGCAATGGCTGTCCGTCAGCCCGACGCTGGGCATAGGCCGCGATCAGGCGCTGGGCCGCCGCGTCTTCTGGACCGCCCAGGAGGAACTGGCCTTCATCCCCTGGTGCGACGCCAACGGCTATGCCGACGTGGCCGATGCGGTGACGGTCTGCCTGTGGACCGGCGCGCGTCAGATCGACGTAGCCAAGGCCTCGATCGCGGATCTCAGCCAGCCCACCTGGCGCTTCATCCCGCAGAAGACCCAGCGCAAGGGCCAGGAGGCCCTGCCGGGCTTGCTGGAGCCGATCAAGCGCCGCGTCGAACGGCGGGCGCAGGAGCTGGCCTATTCGTCCCTGCGCCACCTGGGCGATGCGCCCTTCCTGTGGGAGCCGTCCAAGAACCGCGCCCACACCTCGCCCAGCATCGGCGCCCGCTACAGGGAGGCCCGCGCGGCGGCCGTGGCGGCCAAGGCGATGGAGCCGGAGTTCGCCGGCAAGCGCCTGCAGGACACCCGCGACACCTGCGTCACCCGCCTGGCCGCCGCCGACGTGTCGCTGGAGCGCATCGCCAGCTGGGGCGGCTGGTCGGTCGAAACCGCCAAGGACATCCTGCGCGAACACTACCTGTCGCTGCTGGATGAGAGCGCCCTGGAAACGGCCGACAAGCTGCGCGCCTGGGCCATCAAACACGGCCTCGACCTCGCCGCCGCCTAGCACATCCCATGAACGAAAGTCGGACGTCCGACTTTCGTTCAAGTCGGAAACCGCCCCCAAAGTCGGACGCAGCCCAGCCAGCATCGGCAAAAAATAGCCGGGCGGTAACAGGGAGCATTAACCACGCGTTACCTATAAGCCGTCAGCTTTGCCGAAGACGAAAATTCTCCGCCTGGACCGTCCCCGACCATGGATCTTGATCGCCGCCTCATCTTCATGGCGCTGGCCGCCGGACTGGCCGGATGCGCCAGCGGCGCCCCTGCGGGCGGCGTCCGACCGCGGCCGACCGTGGTCGACGACTTCCCTCCCGGCCTGCCTTTCGCCGACTGGACCGAGGTGGAGCCTGAGTACCGGCTCTATCCCGGCGACGATATCGAGGTAGCCTTGCCGACCGCGTCGGAACTGACGCGCCAGTTGAAGATCGCGCCCGACGGCCGGGTCTCACTCCCCCTGCTCGGACACGTCATGGCGGCGGATCGCAGCCTATCCGAGCTGGAGGCTGACATCTCCTACGGCTACGCCCCCCACCTGCTGCGGCCCGAGGTCGAGGTGACGCTGCGCCAGGCCGGCCCGATGAAGGTCTGGGTCGACGGCGAGGTGCGCAATCCCGGCATGTTCGACATGCCCGGCGACATCGACGCCTATCAAGCCGTCATCATGGCCGGCGGCGCGCTGCCGTCCGCCAGATCCTCGCGCTGCGCCCTGATTCGACGCGGCCCCGGCGACGTCCGCATGATGAAGGTGATCGACCTGAGCGCCCCTCGCGCCGAGATCACGCCGATGCGGCGCGGCGACATCATCTTCGTGCCGCGCTCGACCCTGGGCGAACTGGCCGCCTTCTTCACCCAGTTCCGCGCCGCCCTGCCGATCGGCTTCTCCTACGCCATCAACGGCGGCTACGCCTCGACCTGACGGTCGCTGGATCGCTTCCTCTTCAAACAAGCGTCGGAGAGAGCGCCGATCCAGCCATGCGGGCCTACTGGCTCGACGCCATTGGCGCTGTTTCGACTGCTGGATTTATGAAGCGCTCTCGAGCAGTCGCACGCTGACGGTCTCAAATCCATACGATACGACGCCTCCCCTAAACCGCGGTCGGGGCGATATGTCCGCATTGAGAAGCGCACCAGAATTCCGCTTTCGACCCGTTGCGGACATCCATTCGGAAAAGCATTATCGGTGGATGTCAGCGCCAGATTACAACGACCCTAGGTCAAAGCTTAAGCTGCGCTTTCGTCCGCCGCGCGGCTCAAGCACGTTTATCTTGCTGCCTGCCGGACTGTCCATGTTCGCCGCGATTGTCTGCTTAATCTTATTTCTGGCCAGCTTTCTTCCCGGTGCCGAAGGTAGCGGAAGTCCGTTCTGGTTCATCGCCGCAGCGGCGATCTTTGCCCTCGGTGCCGGATTCTTTTATGGGGCACACAGGTTCTTTCGGCGCTTCCGCTGAACGGCAGCTTTCCACCCATTGCGGACGTTCGCAGAGTCTGTTTTTAGGAACCAAGAGCGAGCGTTGATCAACGAAACAGATCGAACGGCGGCGCTTCCACCTTATGGACGAGTGAAACTCATCCAGCCCAAACAGGCTTAAACCGTGGTCGGGGCGAGAGGATTCGAACCTCCGACCCTCTGGTCCCAAACCAGATGCGCTACCAGGCTGCGCTACACCCCGGACCGACGGAGCGCTCTCATGGCACGAGCAGGCGGCCTCCGCAACGGATGAGGCGTCCTATTGTGGCTCAGGGACGAAAGAAGGGGTGCTTAACCTGATCGCCGGGCTTGGCGCCGATCTCATCCGTGCGGCCGGCCCGCAGTTCGAGCACGCCATTGGCCGCGCCGTTCGAGGGAATCGGGGCATCGGAGTTGGGCGTGGCGTGTTTGGCGATCGAAACGATTCGCCCGCGCGGGTCGATGTAGATGATGTCCAGCGAGCTGGGCGTGTTGCGCATCCAGAAGCTCTGCTCGCCCGCCGCGGGGAACTGGAACAGCATCCCCCGGTCGTCAGGAAGCGGCGGACGGAACATCAGGCCTCGCTGCCGCGCCTCATCGTCGTCGGCGATCTCCACCATGAACTTGTGCTCGCCAGAGGCCGTGACGATCGCCAGCGGCTCCAGCGGGCGGCCGTTCTCATCCAGCGGCCCCTTCTTCGCGCAGGCCGTCGTCGCGGCTGCGGCCGAAAGCGCCAGGATCAGCATGAGACGGCGGCTGTGGTTCATGTCTTCGTCCCCCTAGCGGACGAGTCTCACCCGCCCGGTCTGATATCGGCCACGACCAGCCCCTTGGGGCCTTCCGCGAAACGCACGTTCACCGGATCGCCCGGCAACAGGTCGTCCAGACCGCAGCGGCGCAGCGTCTCGACGTGGACGAAGATATCGCCCGCCTGACCGTCGCGCACGACGAATCCATAACCCTTGGTGCGATTGAACCATTTGACGACGGCGGCTTCCAGCGGCCCGTCAGGCAGGCCTTCGGGTCGGGCGTGGGCCGAACTGCGCGTCAGCTCCCGCCGAGCCGGCGCGGCGCTGGCTTCCAACTCCACGATATTGATCACCTGCCAGCCCTTGGCCCGCTTAGCGCATTCGCAGACGATGGCCGCGCCCTCGCCCGCCATCTCATGGCCCGCGTCGCGCAGGCTGGTGACGTGCAGCAGCACGTCGCGTTCCTCGGTCAAATCCGGCTGGTCCGGCACGATGAAGCCGTACCCCTTGCCGGCGTCGAACCACTTGACCCTTCCGACGACCTTTACGGTCTCAATCGGCTCCATCACGTCAATACTCGCCACCTTGAACCCCCGCCCGCGACAATGCGGGTCAGCTACACTAACACGGTTCTTTCAACTCGGACAGACAAGTTGCCCTTTTTGCGCCATATTGTCGACAAGCAAATGTCGCGCACGCGAAAAGGCCGCGCGAAGGGGCTCGGTGAAAGAGATAACAACGACGGGAGAAGGAGTTATTCGCTCCGCGTGGCAGTCCCTAGGGGAATCGAACCCCTCTTTTCAGGTTGAAAACCTGACGTCCTAACCGATAGACGAAGGGACCGCTGCGCGGAGGAGCGGCCTGATAGCCGTCCCTTTTCGGCGACGCAAGAGGGCGTCGCGCGCTTTTTCAAAAAAACGACAGAGACGCCGTTTCAGCGCCCGATCACGGCGCCGATCAGCATCCAGACAGCAGCATCCAGGCGCGCGAAAACACCGCTGGAAACGTCTTCGACTGTCGGGGGAAGGATAACTCCGCGTGGCAGTCCCTAGGGGAATCGAACCCCTCTTTTCAGGTTGAAAACCTGACGTCCTAACCGATAGACGAAGGGACCGCTGCGCGGAGGACCGTGTAGATAGCCGCCGATTCCGCTTATGGCAAGCGCGGCGAAGCGGATTTGTGCGACTTTTTCAAAGACCTGCGTCGTTTCACGGCCAAGGCTGACTGTCCTCAGGCCATGCGCGGGTCGGCGACGTCCTCGATCTCGAACTGCACGCCGCGACGGCCGTTCCAGTCATCCGCCCGAAGCCGCCCGACCACGTTCAATCCCCCCTGCCCCGCCAGCAGCGCCTTGCCCGTCGGCAGGTCGGCGCAGCGCCAGGCGATGGCCCGCACCGAGGCGCCGTCAGGGCCCACCAGGCGGCACCGCACATGGCCGCCGTTCATGGCGACCGGCTCGCGCGCCTGAACCCCTTCCAGCGCGAACAGAGGCTCCGGGTTGGCGGGGCCGTAGGGGGCCAGTTGCTCGAACGCCTCGAACAGATCGCGGGTGGCGGCGCGCGGGTCGATCAGGGCGTCGACCTCGACCCAATCCTGGGCCACGGCCTCGACGCGCTCGGTCGACAGGCGCTCGTTGAGGAAGGCGCGCAGTTCGTCGATGCGATCCGCCGCCACAGTCAACCCCGCAGCCATGGCGTGTCCGCCGCCCGCGATCAACAGGCCCTCATTCCACGCCGCCTGCACCGCCCGGCCCAGATTCATGCCGGGCTGCGAACGGCCTGAGCCCTTACCGACGCCGTTGACGGCGTCGACGCCGATGACGATGACGGGTTTTCTACAGCGTTCGCGCAGGCGTCCGGCGACGATGCCGACCACGCCGGGGTGCCAGTCCTCGCCGCTGACGACCACGACGGCGCTGTCGTCGGCGTGGGCGCCGGTCGCCTCGACGCGACGGACGGCCTGTTCGGTGACTTCAGCCTCGACCTCGCGCCGGGCGAGGTTCAGGGCGTCCAGTTCCTGCGCCAGCATCCGCGCTTCATCAGGGTCGTCGGTGGACAGCAGGCGCGCGCCCAGGTCGGACTTGCCGATACGGCCGCCCGCATTGATGCGCGGGCCGAGGATGAAGCCCGCATGATTGGTCTTGGCCGGTCCCGGCTCGGCGCCCGCCGCCGCCAGCAGGGCGCGCAGGCCCGGATTGCGCCAGTGCGACATGACCCCCAGCCCCAGACTGGTCAGGGCGCGGTTGAAGCCGGTCAGGCCCGTCACGTCGCAGATGGCGCCCATGGCGGCCAGATCCAGCCACTGGCGAATGTCCGGCTCGGCCTTGCCCTCGAACAGGCCGCGCCCGCGGGCCTCGCGGTTCAGGGCGGCCAGCAGGACGAAGACCACCCCCGCCGCCGCCAGATTGCCCTGCCCCGAGCCGCAGCCCGGCCGGTTGGGATTGACTACGGCGAGGCAGGCGGGCGGCTCTTCACGCATCATATGGTGGTCGATGACGACGACCCTCAGGCCGATGGCCGCTGCGTGGGCCACCGCCTCATTGGCCGCCGCGCCGCAGTCGACGGTGATGACCAGATCGGCGCCGCGCGCCTTCAGCGTATCGAAGGCCCGCGCGCTGGGGCCGTAGCCCTCGGTCAGGCGGTCGGGGACATAGATGGGCAGGTCCGCGCCCAGGGTGCGGAACCACCGCACCAGCAGGGCCGCGCTGGACGCCCCGTCCACGTCGTAGTCGGCGAAGACGTGGATGCTGGCCTGCGCCTGAAGCGCGTCGACGATGGCGGCGGCGGCGGCGTCCATGTCCATGAAGCTGGACGGATTGGGGAACAGCGCCTTGAGCGTGGGTTTCAGGAAGTCGGCGCCCTGTTCCGCCGCCACTCCGCGCGACGCCAGCGCACGCGCCAGCGGCTCGTCCAGACCCAACGCCTGGATATGCGCCCGCGTCACGCCCGCCTCGGCCGGGCGCAGCCGCCAGGCTCGGCCCGACAGGGATCGGGATACGTCGAGGAAGGCGGGCGAGACGGCGCCGTCAGCCATCAGCGCGCGCCGCCGAGACGGCAAAAGGGTTCAGACGGGACATGGGCCATGACGGCTCCTCGCACTCAGGTCGGCGAAACGCGGCCGGAGCGGCAGGATCGCCGGATTCGCCCAGACGGGCGACGAAAGCCAAACGGCGACCTTGGGCCGCCGCCACGACTATTGCGGACGCGGCCGGTCGATGGGAGGCGGCGCCTTGGCGCGCTGACGCAACGCCTCGGCGTAGGCCTCGACCTCTTCCGCCGTGCGCGCCGTTTCAGGCGACATCTGGCTGGCGTCAATGCGGCGGTTGATCGATTCGGCGAAGACGGCCGGGTCTTCGTTCAACGTCCACTCGATGCGCGCGACCTCGGCGCCCAGGGCCGCGCTGCGCCCCTGCAGGGCGGCGACGCGGCCGGCGATCTGTTCCGGCCCCGGCAAGGGCTGACTGGAGCGCGGAAAGTCCGCCCAGCGCGGATACTGGCGGTTCTCGTCCACCAGTTGCTGCACGCGCGGCGCCAGGGGCGAGGTCGGGTCGGTTTGAGGCGCGAAGGCGCTGACGCAGCCGCTCAGCAGCGCGGCTCCGCCCAGCATTGCCGCCAGACCTGTCTTTTTCAGCATCAGCACGTTCATTTCCTGCAACGACATATGCCATCATCGCGCCGGGAGGAAGGCGTGCGCGTCGCGCGCCCCCATCGGAGGTTCCGCGCCCATGGCCAAGCGCCCGACCAAGACCCCGTCCGCCACGCCGGATGCGCCCGCCGCGCCGCGCAAGTCCGGACGCCCCACCTCGGCCAAGCCGCGCGCCGCCAAGAAGCCCGCCCCTGTGGAAGGAATGAAGGCCGCCGCGCCTGAAAAACCCGCAGCCGAGGCCCCTGCCCCGCCGCCCGAAACGCCGAACGCCGCGCCCGACTTCATGGCCTTCAGCGCCGAACAGCGCCAGCAGCTCGAGACCCTGTCGCTGAACCTGGCCAAGGCGGCGATGATGGCCCAGACGGCGGTGGCCGAAGCGGCCCTGTCGCAGGCCGACCGCCCCGTCGCCCTGTCGCCGGATCCGTTCAACGTGGCACCGGCCATGTCCTCGGTCATGACCAGCCTGGCCGCCCGCCCCGAAAAGCTGTTCCAGGCCCAGGCCGACCTGTTCGGCCGCTACATGGAGCTGTGGTCGACCACCACGCGCCGGGCGATGGGCGAGACCGTCGACAGCCCCGCCCCGGCCGATAAGCGGTTCCGCGACCCCGCCTGGTCCGAAAACCCCATGTTCGACATGATGCGCCAGTCCTATCTGGCCACCTCGGACTGGATGAACAGTCTGGTCTCCAGCGTCGAGGACGTGGACCCGCGCGTGAAACGCCGGGCCGAGTTCTTCACCCGCCTGCTGACCGACGCCTTCTCGCCCGCCAACTTCCTGGCGTCGAACCCCGTGGCGCTGAAGGCGCTGGCCGAGACCAGCGGCGAATCCCTAGTGCGCGGGATGCAGAACTTCGCCGCCGATCTGGAGCGCGGCGCCGGGTCGCTGAAGATCAGCCAGGCCGACTATGGCCGCTTTGTTCTGGGCGAGAACGTCGCCACGGCGCCGGGTCAGGTGGTCTGGCGCGACGAGCTGTTCGAGCTGATCCAGTATGACGCCGCGACGGAACAGCAGCATGCCGTCCCGCTGCTGATCTTCCCGCCGTGGATCAACAAATTCTACATCATGGACCTGCAGCCGGCGAACTCGCTGATCCGCTGGCTGAGCGCGCAGGGCTTCACCGTCTTCGTCTGCTCATGGGTCAATCCGGACCGCGACAAGGCGGAGTTCGGCCTCGACGACTACATGAAGAAGGGCGTCTATCGCGCTGTCGAAAAGACGTTGGAGCAGACCGGCCAGACGCATGTGAACACCGTCGGCTACTGCATCGGCGGCACCATGCTGGGCGCCAGCCTGGCGCATATGGCGGCCAAGAGCGATGATCGCGTCGCCTCCGCCACCTTCTTCGCCGCCCAGCACGACTTCGCCGAGGCGGGCGATCTGCTGCTGTTCACCGACGAGCACTGGCTGGCCGAGATCGAGCGGCTGATGGACGAGGCGGGCGGCGTCCTGCCCGGCACGGCGATGGCCGACACCTTCAACGCCCTGCGCGCCAATGACCTGATCTGGTCCTTCTTCGTGTCCAACTATCTGATGGGCAAGGCGCCGCCCGCCTTCGACCTGTTGGCGTGGAACGCCGACCAGACGCGGATGCCCAAGCGGCTGCACCTGCAATACCTGCGCCTGATGTACGGCCAGAACGCCCTGGCCAAGGGCGAGCTGGAGATCGACGGCGAGCGCATCGACCTGTCCAAGGTCCGCATCCCGCTCTATTTCCAAGCCAGCCGCGAGGACCACATCGCGCCGATGAATTCGGTCTATCGCTCGGCGCGGCTGTTCGGCGGGCCGGTGACCTATACGCTGGCCGGATCGGGCCACATCGCCGGGGTCATCAATCCGCCCTCCGCCCAGAAATATCAGCACTGGGTCAACGCCGCCCTTCCCGAAACGCTCCAGGAATGGCAAGCGAAAGCGGAACAGCATCCGGGCAGCTGGTGGGCGCACTGGGCCGATTGGCTGGGCGCGAAGTCCGGCGAGAAGATCGCCGCGCGCGATCCCAAGGCCGGGCCGCTGAAACCCATCGAACCGGCGCCCGGCGCCTATGTGAAAGTGAAGTCTTGAAGCGTATCGAGCCCAACCTGCTGCTGGCGATCACCACGGCCTTTCCCCTGGTCCTGCTGATCGCCACCGCGACCCTGTTCGGCGCGCCGGGACAGTTGGTGAAGTACCTGGTGATCGCAGTGCTCGTGCCGGCCGCCTTCGTGCCGCTTAACAGCATGATGGCCAAGCGAATGGGCTCTCAACGCTCGCCGATGATCCACCCAGAGGCCGCCTCGACCGCCGTCTGGGCCAGCCTGTTTCCGGCGCTGATCATTCTGGCGGCGGGCGTGCCGGTGGTTTTTCCCGGCCACGACTACGGCCTGCTGATCATCATCGCCGCCATCTTCTTCGGCGGAACGGTAGAGTCGGCGATCAAGGCCGCACGGGCGCGCTGATCGCGCGCCCGGATCGACCTCACTTGAGGCCGGTCGCCTCGTCCAGACCCAGCATGATGTTGAGGTTCTGGACCGCCGCGCCCGAGGCGCCCTTGCCCAGGTTGTCCAGCAGGGCGACCAGACGCGCCTGCTCTCCTCCGCGATCGCCGAAGACGTGCAGGCGCATACGGTTGGTGCCGTTCAAGCCCTCAGGCTCGATTCCGGTCATGGCCTCGGTCTCGTCGATCTCGGCCACCTCGACGAAATGCTGGCCCTCATAGGCCTCGACCAGGGCGCCGTGCAGCCGCTCGACCGAGGGCGTTTCAGGCAGAGCCGACAGGTGCAGCGGCACCTCGACCAGCATTCCCTGACGATAGTTCCCCACGGCGGGCGAGAACAGCACCGGGCGCGACAGCCCCGCGTGCTTCGTCATTTCCGGCACATGCTTGTGCTTCAACGTCAGGCCATAGGCGCGGAAGGCGGTCGCAGCCCCTTCGGCCTCGAACTCGGCGATCATGGCCTTGCCGCCGCCGGAATAGCCGGACACCGCATTGATGGTAACGGGCCAGTCAGCCGGCACCAGCCCCGCCTTCACCAGCGGCCGCATCAGGCCGATGAAGCCGGTCGGATAGCAGCCAGGGTTTGACACCCGCGTCGAGGCGGCGATGGCCGCGCGCTGAGCCGCGTCCATCTCGGCGAAGCCATAGGCCCAGCCGTCCGCCACGCGATAGGCGGTCGAGGCGTCGATGACCCGCACCGACGGAGTCTCGATCATCGACACCGCCTCACGGGCCGCATCGTCAGGCAGGCACAGGATGACCGCATCGGCGCTGTTCAGCGCCTCGCGCCGCGCCTCGACATCGCGACGACGGTCGCCCAGCAGCATCAGCTCCAGATCGCCGCGCGCCTCCAGACGCTCGCGAATTTCCAGCCCCGTGGTTCCGGCCTCGCCGTCGATGAAGATGGTGTGGGTCATGCGCATCTCCTGCCCTTCTCCCCTTGTGGGAGAAGGTGGCCCGTCAGGGCCGGATGAGGGGTCTGACAAACCCCGGAAATCGGGCGACGACATGACGGGCGACGAGGGAGAAACCCCTCATCCGTCGGCCTTCGGCCGCCACCTTCTCCCACAAGGGGAGAAGGACAAAAGAAAAGGCGCCTCGGGTTTCCCCGAAGCGCCCTTTGTACTCCCAGTCGCGGGTTCGCGACCGACTTAGCGCTTCGAGAACTGGAAGCTGCGGCGAGCCTTGGCGCGGCCGTACTTCTTACGCTCGACGACGCGGCTGTCGCGGGTCAGGAAGCCGTGCGGCTTCAGAACCTTGCGCAGTTCCGGCTCGTAGTGGGTCAGGGCGTGCGACAGGCCGTGGCGGATGGCGCCGGCCTGGCCCGACAGGCCCGAACCTTCGACGGTGCAGATCACGTCGTATTGCGTGGCGCGGTCCGAGACGGTCAGCGGCTGGGCGACCATCATCTGCAGCACCGGACGGGCGAAGTAGGCGGCCACGTCCTTGCCGTTGACGGTGATCTTGCCGGTGCCGCGCTTCACCCACACGCGGGCGATGGCGTTCTTGCGCTTGCCGGTCGAGTACGAACGGCCCAGGGCGTCGATCTTCGGCTCGCGGACGATTTCCTCGGCGGCGGCGGTGCCCAGGCCCTTCAGGGCGTCAAAGCCGGCGGCGGTGTCTTGAGTCACGTCGGTCATGCTCAGGCGCTCCGGGTGTTCTTGGACGACATCGACTTGAAGTCGATGGTCGTGGGCTGTTGGGCTTCGTGTTCGTGAGCCGCGCCGGCGAACAGGCGCAGGTGGGTCATCTGCTTGCGAGCCAGCGGGGACTCCTTGGGCAGCATGCGCTCAACGGCCTTCTCGAGGACGCGCTCGGGGAAACGACCGCCCAGAACCTTCTCCGGGGTGGTTTCCTTGATGCCGCCGGGGTGGCCGGTGTGGCGATAGTAGACCTTGTCCGTGGTCTTCTTGCCGGTGAACACCACCTTGTCGACGTTGGTGACGACGACGTAGTCGCCGCAGTCAACGTGCGGGGTGTAGGTCGGCAGGTGCTTGCCGCGCAGACGGTTGGCGATGAAGGTCGCGAGGCGGCCCACGACGACGCCTTCGGCGTCGATGTGGATCCACTTCTTCTCGACCTCGGCCGGCTTCAGCGAAGCCGTGGTGCTCTTCAGCATGATGAGGGTCCTGGAAGACGAAAAACGCGGCCCGAACCAGATGGATCGGACGGAGGCCGGGGTGATAGAGGGTCACGCGCCGAAGGTCAATGACGGTTGCGATGGCGATTTTGTTATAGATAGCTGATTTTGTTCAATATTTTAAATACGGTATTAAAATACCTACTCCGCTCCCTTCTCCCCTTGTAGGAGAAGGCGGCTGCCGCAAGCAGACGGATGAGGGGTGGGAGCGCCTCGTCTGCCGAATAGTCTGACGGAGGGAAAGCGCTGCATGTCGCGCCGACACCCCTCATCCGGCCCTCACGGGCCACCTTCTCCCACAAGGGGAGAAGGAAAGCGCACTAACCTTTCAGCAGGCGGTCGCGCGCGGCGTTGACGCGGGCGGCCAGCCCCTCGGTTCCGCCCTGATCGGGGTGGGCGCGGGCCATCAAGCGGCGCCAGGCGGCGTGGATCATCTGGGCGTCCGCATCGGCCGCGACGCCCAGAATGGAGCGCGCCTCGGCCTTGCTCATGGGTTCGGCGGGTTGGGCCGCCCTGCCCGCCACGGGCCGGATGCGCGACTGCACGGCCAGCCAGACGCCCGCCGAAGCCATGCCGCCCGCGATCAGCCAAGCTCCGCGCGCGGCGGCGAACACCGCCCCGGCCAGCAGGGCGGCGCTCAATATAGTGGCGGAGATGCGCCAGTGGCCGCGCCGGGCGCGTTCAGTCTGGCGGCCCAGACGCACCATGGCCCACAGGGCCACGGCGGCCAGACCCAACCAGATCAGGCCCATGAAGCGATCAGGCCGCCGCGTCCATGGCGGCGATGGCGTCGTCCAGACCCAGGGCCTGCATCAGGTTGCGCATCTCCTGACGCGCGGCGACGTGGGCCAGGGACACCGACACCGGGCGGATGTCGTTCGACAGGTCCGCCACCGTCAGGCCGAAGGGGAAGAGTTCGCGATAGATGACCCGGTCGCGCAGGCCCGGCCCGACGCGGAAACCGACCCGTTTGGCCAGCTTGGCCATGCGCGAGGCCAGACGACGACGGTTGCGCGCCTCGGCGACGGCCAGACGGTTGGTGACGACGATCCAGTCGATCGTCACCTGACGGCCCTCGGTGATGGCGCGATGCTTGCGCGCCTCCCAGACGCTTTCGGAATAGATGGACGGCTTGACCAGATCCAAGGTCACAGGGTCGACCTCGCCCAGCAGGTCGAAGTCGACGAAGCTGTCGTTCATCGGCGTGACGATCTGATCGGCGCGGCCGTGCGCGGCGCGCGACAGGGCCGTGTCACCGCCCGGGGTGTCGATGACGATGACGTCGGCGACGCCTTTCGCCTCGGCGTAGGCGGCCTCGAAACGGGCCAACTGCTCCGTCTCATCGGCCTTATGAAGAGCCTTGCCATCGCCCATGTCCGGCACGATCGGCTGGGGCAAGTCATGGCCGTTGGCCTTGGTCCAGGCGGCGCGGTTGGCGAAGAACCGCTCCATCGACCGCTGGCGCAGGTCCAGATCGATAATGGCGACCTTGCGTCCGGCGTGCAGAAGGCCGGTGACGATGTGAATGGCCAGGGTGGACTTGCCCGCCCCGCCCTTTTCATTGCCGATGACGATGACCTGAGGCTGCGCCATGTGAAATCCCACTGTGATCAGCAGGCGCGACTCATCTTCGTCCGCCGCCCGCCCATGAGCCGCAAGATCAGCCTCCGAGGGCCAATCGTCAACGAAACCTTAAGCTGAGCCTGTGGACGATCAGGCCGCAGCGGCGCCGGATCGGGCGCACCACGGGTCCGAAGCCGCCAGGTCGCGGCACAGGGCCTGAGCCTGTCCGGCGGAGGCGGCGACCTTCAACCGCACCAGGCGACGCCCGCCGACCTCGACCGCCTCATAGACGGGCTGAAGTCCCGACAGCACCGCCCCGCCCGGCCCGCCGTTCAGTCGCCTCCAGGCCGCCCGAGCGCCGCCCTCGCTGGAATAGGCGCCCAGTTGCACATGATGTGCAGCGACCCCGGCGGGCTTGGACGCCGTCACGGTCTGCGGCGGAGCCTCGGGATCGGGATAGGCCGTCGGCGCCGGTGCAGACGCCGAAGCCAGGCGGACCCTGGCGGTCAGGCCCTCGCGCGCATCCCACAGCTCATGCGGCGTCATCAGCTCGACCTTCAGCGGCGCGGCCCGCTCGCGCGGACGATCCGGCGCAGCGACCGGCGCCCCGCCCGCATCCTCGGCGGACAAGGGAATGGCCGCGATCCGTTCGGCCGCGCTCTCGAACCGGCTGGGGTCGCTTTCCACCACGCCGCAGCCGACCAGCAGCCCGGCAAGGACGCAGATCGGCGCAAGACGCAGGAGGACGGAAGGGTTCATGCCCCTACATTGAACGACGGATTTTGAGACAGGGTTGAGGAACAGGCTTAACGTCGATTCACCCTGTTCCTCAGCCGAACCTGTCAGCCGATGGAGCCGACGCCGCCCTCGACGTCGCCCGGTGCCACGTCGGCGTCGGTCAGGGCCAGGGTCCAACCGTGGTGGGTGTTCAGGCCCCAGCGCCGCGCGCCCGAGCCGTCGCCCGCATCGCCGCCCGCCGTCACCACGACGCGGCGGCCGGTCGGCAGGGCCGGCGGATCGATCTTGCCCACGGCCAGAGACGTCGGCGTCTCGCCGCCGTAGCCGTCGAATACGCTGAGCATCGACCATTCGCGGCGCAGACCGATCCACCAGGGATCGTCGCCGCTGATCGACAGGACGGCCACGCCCTTGCCCTCGGCCGCGTGGGCCAGGGCCGCCTGCGGGTCGAGGACCAGCTTGATGTCGGCGGCGGCGCCGAAACGCAGGCGGGCGCCGTCCACGGCCTTGGCCGGGTCGATGGGGGCCCAGACCTGGACCTGCAGACGCCCCTGGCGCGCCAGGCCCCAGCCGACGATCTCGCGCCACAGATGCTCGACCGCCTCGCGGTTCTCAGGGTCGCACTGCTTCAGCAGGCGCGCCTGGACGGCCTTTTCGCGGTCAGGGCGCAGCTTGGTGTGGGGGCCGGTGGGGGCGTCCTTGGCCTTGCCCACCTGGGCGGCGACGGCCAGGCGGCGCTCGAACAGTTCGAGGATCTGATCGTCCAGGCTGTCGATTTCGGCGCGCAGGGCGGCCAGCGCCTTCTGTTCGGCGCTCAATTCAACGGTTTCAGCGGGCCAGACTTGCTGGATGGCGGATTGCGACATGGGAGATGGCTTTCGGCATAGGATTTTCGATAGGGAAGCCGCGTCCGCCGATGAAGATCAGGCAGGGACGCGCGGTATGGCCGCTTGGGGAGAAGCGGTCGCCAGTGAGACAGTCAGGGTTGGTTAGAAGCCCGACGCCTCAGCCGGCGTATCGAAAGCCGTAATAGCCGTAGCCAAAATAAAAGCCGGCCACCGCGCGCGAGGTGGTTTCAAGGGTCATTTGTGCGCGCAGCGAGGACATGAATCCGGTCCGGTTTCTGGATCAGGGTCGATCCGACCGGACCTTAAAGCCGCAAACTTTATGCGCGGTCAAGCCTGAGGGGCCGTGAACAGGACAAAACGGGTCCGGTTGTCGCTGAAATCCTGCAAATCGTTGCGCAGAACCACCAACCCATAGACCTCGGCCGCGCGGGCCGGCGCCACGGCGGCGCGGGTCACGTCGTCCGCCTCGGCCACGGCGGCGGCGGCGCCCCCGGTGTCGAACGCCTCGACCGCCGCGATCTTCATCTCGTTCAGGGCCTTGGAGCACTGCTGCAGGGCGACAGGATGGCTCTCGGCCGTCTTCACGTCCGACAGGCGCGCTTCGGGCACGCCCAGCAGGGCCAGACGGATCGGCCGCCAGGCGTCGCTGACCGCGACCAGTCCCGCCTGCCGCACCAGGGTGGCGGCAGGCTCGACTACGCCCACGGTCGAGTTCTCGACGGGGATCAGAGCGCACTGGCAGTCGCCGCTCAGGACAGCGTCAATGGCGCCTTGAAAGGTCTCGAAGCCGACGGCCTCGTCCCACGGGCGCAGGTCCAGGCAGGCTTCATGGCTGAAGGCGCCCGGCGCGCCCTGATAGGCGACGCGGCCGGGCGTTTCGTCTTCTGCCGTCATGCGGCCTCGGACCGGGCCTGCCGCCCGGCCTTGAGGCGCTCGGCGACCAGGAAGGCCAGTTCCAGCGCCTGATCCGCGTTGAGGCGCGGGTCGCAGTGGGTGTGGTAACGGCTCGACAGGTCGTCTTCTGTGACCGCCTGGGCGCCGCCGATGCATTCGGTGACGTTCTGGCCGGTCATCTCCAGGTGGACGCCGCCGGGGTGGACGCCCTCGGCCTCGGCCACGTCGATGAAGCTGCGGACCTCGCCCATGACGCGATCGAAGGGCCGGGTCTTGTAGCCGTTGCCGGCTTTCAGCGTATTGCCGTGCATCGGGTCGATCGACCAGATGACGCGCTTGCCCGCCGCCTTCACCGCCCGCATCAGACCCGGCAGGCGGTCGCCCACCTTGTCGTGGCCGAAGCGGCCGATCAGCGTCAGGCGGCCCGGAATATTGTTCGGGTTCAGGGCGTCGATCAGCGGCAGCAGGTCGTCCGCCGTCATGGTCGGCCCGCACTTGACCCCGATAGGGTTGGAGATGCCGCGCATGAACTCGATGTGGGCGCCGTCCAGCTGGCGGGTGCGCTCGCCGATCCACAGCATGTGGGCCGAGGTGTCGAACCATTCGCCGGTCGAGCCGTCCAGGCGCGTCAGGGCGCTCTCGACGTTCAGCAGCAGGGCTTCGTGGCTGGTGAAGACCTCGACGCGCGACAGGTCGGGGTGCGTCTCGGGCGTGACGCCGACCGCCTCCATGAAGGCCAGGGCCTCGGTGATCTTGTCGGCTAGCTCGCGGTAGGCCGCGCCCGCGCCGTCGTCGGCGAAGCCCAGCGTCCAGCGGTGGATGTTGTACAGGTCGGCGTACCCCCCGCCCGCGAAGGCGCGCAGCAGGTTCAGCGTCGAGGCCGACTGATTATAGGCGCGGATCAGGCGCTGCGGATCGGGCGTGCGCTCTTCCGGCGTGAAGCCCATGCCGTTGATGATGTCGCCGCGATAGGACGGCAGTTCGACCCCGCCGATCTCCTCGACCGGGGACGAGCGCGGCTTGGCGAACTGACCGGCGATACGGCCGACCTTCACCACCGGCTTGCGGCCGGCGAAGGTCAGCACCACCGCCATCTGCAGGATCAGGCGGAAGGTGTCGCGGATGTTGTCCGTCGAGAACTCCTTGAAGCTCTCGGCGCAGTCGCCGCCTTGCAGCAGGAAGGCGTTGCCCGCCTCGACCTGAGCAAGGTGATCTGTAAGCTTGCGCGCCTCGCCCGCAAAGACGAGGGGCGGCATCGCGCGCAGCTCGTCTTCGACGCGCGCCAATTCGGCGGCGTCCGGATAGTCCGTCGGCATGTGCAGGACGGGCTTGTTTCTCCAGGATTCGGGAGTCCAGCGCTTACTCATGCCGGCAAGATAGGCTTTTCCCCCGTCCGGAACAATGAAGCTTGCGCGAAATCAGCCGGTCAGCGTTTTCCATGCCTCATCGGCGGGTAAGGGTGCGAACAGGGCCTCGATCTGGGCGCCCGAAACCAAAGAAAGCTCGGCAGGCGACCACTGAGGGGCGTTGTCCTTGTCGATGATGACGGCGCGTACGCCTTCCTGGAAGTCATGCGTCTGAACCACTCGCCCGCCCAGGGCGTATTCCATCGCCATGTTGTCGGCGAAGTCGGTCAGCGTCGCCCCGGTGCGGATCTGGCGCAACGACACCTTCAGCGACTGCGGCGACTTGGTCTTCAGGATGTCGAGCTGCTTCTGCGCCCACTCCGAACCGTCGGCTTGAAGGGCGGCGACGATCTCTTCCACCGTATCGAAGGCGAACAGGCGGTCGATGGCCTCACGGTGCGGAGCCAGCGGCGACGGTCCGGCGTCCCCGGCGGCGCGATCGGCGACCGCCTTCGGATCGGCGGACGCGGCCAGCAGTTCAGTCTTCAGGCTCTCAACAGCCTCGGACGCGACGAAATGGGTATGAATGCCCAGCGCCACCGTATCCGCCGCCTTCAGCCGCGCGCCGGTCAGGGCGAGCCAGACGCCCGTCTGCCCCGGCAGGCGCGGCAGGAACCAGCCGCCGCCCACATCGGGGAACAGGCCGATGCCCGTCTCCGGCATGGCGTAGGTGGTGCGCTCGGTGGCGATGCGGACGTCGGCAGGCTCGCTGATGCCCACGCCGCCGCCCATGACGATGCCGTCCACCACCGCCGTGATCGGCTTGGGATAGACGAACAGCAGATGGTTCAGCTGATACTCGGTTCGGAAGAAGGCCTTGGCCTCGGACGCGTCCCCTGCCCCGCTCTCGGCGATCATGCGGATGTCGCCGCCCGCGCAGAAGCCGCGCTCGCCCGCATGGTCGATCAACACCGACTGAACCGCGTCGTCCCCGCGCCAGGCCAGCAGGGCCTCGATCATCGCCTCGCACATGGGCCGGTTCAGAGCGTGGATCGCCTTGGGCCGGTTCAGGGTGATGCGGCCGACACCATTTTCGATGCGGGTGATGACTTCAGATTCAGACAAGACTTCCTCCAGGGCGGAGCGCCGCGACGAGCGACTATTCAGCGGTTGAATGATCCGGGACGGCGAGGGCCTGTCCGCGTTCGATCAACTCCAGCTCGATCAGGGCCGCCACCTGCCCCGCCCGCCAGTTGATCGTATAATAGCCAAGCAGGCTGGCCGACACGCCGACGATGATCAAGGCAAAGCCGAACCCGCCCCCGACCATGATCATGCGCGTGAACTCTGGCGCGACCTGGAAACCAGCCAAGATCGCCGTCACCGGACCCGAGACATAGAACAGCGCCGCCATCTTCCACAGGGCGTCATTCCGCGCCGCATTGATCCGAGCGATCCCCGCCAGAGCCGTCAGCTGGGGCGCATCCAGATCAGCCAGTATCGCTCCCGCGCTGACGCCCATCGGCGTGGCCTTCAGCGTCGAGACGACATCTACCTCATACAGGCCCCAGCCCGACCGGGAGCCGACGAGATGGCGGACCAGACGCACGAAGCGGAACTCCGTCGTTAAACGCCGCCAGACGGCCCATAGCGCCTCGCGATCGCGGCCAGCCGCCGCTGCATTGGTCGGAGCCACCGCCATGGCGGGCTCGGCCGTCATCCCCGCGCCAGCTCGCGCGCCACGATCACGCGCATGATCTCGTTCGTGCCTTCCAGGATGCGGTGTACGCGCAAATCGCGCACGATCCGCTCCAGCGGATAGTCCTTCAGATAGCCGTAGCCGCCGTGCAGTTGCAGCGCCTGATCGGCGATCTGGAAACAGGCGTCGGTCGTCAGGCGCTTGGCCATGGCGCACCATTTGGTCTTTTCCGGGTGGCCGGTATCGATGGCCCAGGCGCCGCGCAGCACCATCAGGCGGGCGGCCTCAAGGTCCGTCGCCATGTCCGCCAGCTCGAACTGGGTGTTCTGGAACTGGCCGATGGCCTGGCCGAACTGCTTGCGGCCGGCGACGTATTCCTGGGCCGTCTCCAGCGCCAGACGCGCCCCGCCCAGCGAGCAGGCGGCGATGTTCAGGCGCCCGCCGTCCAGACCGGCCATGGCGTATTTGAAGCCCGCGCCCTCCTCGCCCACCAGATTGGCGACCGGCACCCGGCAGTCGTCGAAGCTGACCACGGCGGTCGGCTGGGCGTTCCAGCCCATCTTCTTCTCATTGGCGCCGAACGACAGGCCGGGCGTCCCCGCCTCGACCACGATGGTCGAGATGCCCTTCGGCCCCTCGCCGCCCGTGCGGACCATGACGACATAGATGTCCGACGTCCCGGCGCCGGAAATAAAGGCCTTGGCGCCGTTCAGCACATAATGGTCGCCGTCACGCACCGCCGTCGTCCGCAGCGCCGCCGCGTCCGAGCCCGAGCCCGGCTCGGTCAGGCAGTAGCTGGCGATCTTCTCCATCCCGACCAGCGACGGCACGAAGCGCGCCCGCAGTTCGTCCGAGCCGAACTTATCGATCATCCACGTCGCCATGTTGTGGATCGAGATGAAGGCCGCCGTCGCCACGTCGCCGCGCGACAGCTCTTCAAAGATCACCGCCGCCTCGACCCGGCCCAGCCCCATGCCGCCGTGTTCCTCGCCCGTATAGATGCCGGCGAAGCCCATCTCAGCGGCGGCCTTCAGCACGTCGACCGGGAAATGCTTGTCTTCGTCCCAGCGGGCCGAGTGCGGAGCCAGTTCGGCCTCGGCGAAGGCGCGGGCCGCGTCCTGAATGGCGCGTTGATCGTCGGTGAGGGCGAAGTCCATGAAAGCTCCCGCATTACAGCCTGCCCTCTGACGGGGCGTTCGGGGCGCTTCTAACGGCTGGCGGCGCGCGCGTCACCCCGTCCCCGCCGAGGGATGGCACGGGTGGACAGTTCGCCTTTTGCCTCTCCCCGCGCTTTGTTTTAAGCCGCGCGCATGACCATGCCCTTCCAGCCCGCCGCCTTCCCCTACGCCCGCCCGCGTCGCCTGCGTTCGCAGCCCTGGGTGCGTCGTCTGGTCGCCGAGACGACCCTGACGCCGGCCGACCTGATCTGGCCGTTGATCGTCCATGACGGCGCCGAGGACCGCCAGCCGGTCGCCTCCATGCCGGGCGTCTTTCGCCTGTCGCCCAAGGAGGCAGCCAAGGCCGCCGTCGAGGCGCGCGATCTGGGCATCCCGATGGTCGCCCTGTTCCCCAATGTGAACGACGGGCTGAAGGACAATGTCGCCACCGCCGCCACCGACCCGGACGGCCTGATCCCCGACTGCATCCGCGCCATCAAGGACGCCGCGCCCGAGATCGGCGTCATGACCGATGTGGCGCTGGACTGCTACACCGACCACGGCCACGACGGGGTTCTGGAAGACGGCCGCATCGTCAACGATCCGACGCTGGAACGGCTGGCCGAACAGGCCTTCATCCACGCCCACGCGGGCGCCGACGCCGTAGCGCCGTCCGACATGATGGACGGCCGCGTCCAGGCTATCCGCGAGGCGCTGGAGGCCAACGCCCTCAGCGACACCCTGATCATCAGCTATGCGGCCAAATACGCCTCGGCCTTCTATGGCCCCTATCGCGACGCGGTCGGCTCGTCCAAGTCGCTGACCGGCGACAAGAAGACCTATCAGATGGACTTCGCCAACGCCGAGGAGGCCCTGCGCGAGGTGGCGATGGACCTGTCGGAAGGCGCCGACGCCCTGATCGTCAAGCCGGGCCTGCCCTATCTGGATATCGTCCGACTGGTGTCGCAGACGTTCAAGGTGCCCACCTTCGCCTATCAGGTGTCCGGCGAATACGCGATGATGCAGGCCGCCTTCGCCAACGGTTGGCTGGACCCGGACCGCGCCATCCTGGAAAGCCTGCACGCCTTCAAGCGCGCGGGGGCGTCCGGCGTCATCAGCTACTTCGCGCCGCAAGCCGCGCGGATGATGGGCTGATCTTGCCCTTCTCCCCTTGTGGGAGAAGGTGGCTCGCGTAGCGAGACGGATGAGGGGTTGCTGGACATCGGCCGACGCCAGCCCCCTTTCATTTCAGATTTCGGAGAGACCCCTCATCCGAGCCCTTCAGGCCCACCTTCTCTCACAAGGGGAGAAGGCTCAGGCCGTTGGATCGGCGGCCTTGCCGTACTTCCCCCGGAAATAGGTCAGCGCATCGCCCGGCCGGGTGTCGAACGCCTCGACCCGGCCCACGATGACCAGGTGATCGCCCATGACGATGCGGTCGTGCGTCCGGCAGGTCAGGCGCGTCACCGCGTTCAGAAGGCGCGGCGGCTCGGGATCATCGACCGCGAACTCGTCGTCCGACAGGCGGCAAACGCCCCAGGCGAAGCGGTCGGACATGGCCTGGTCCTCGACCGGCAGCATATGGACGGCGAAGCGATCCGCCCCGGCGAAGGCGTCATGGCGGTCGGACTTGACGTCCATGCACCACAGCACCAGCGGCGGATCCAGCGACACTGAGGTGAAGCTGTTCACCGTGATCCCCAGAGGCCCGTCGACCGTATGGGCCGTGACCACGCATACCCCGGTCGCAAACCCGCCCAGCGCCCGGCGATAGGCGCGAGGGTCGAAATCGGCGGCAGGGGAAGCGGACGCGTCGGACATGGCCCTCAGCTAGGCCGTGAAGCCCGCATCGGCAAGGGCGCGGCGCGCCGTCGCATCTCACCGCAACCGCTTCTTAAGCCCCGCATGGGATTTAGGGCGAACGAACACGGTTAAGACGGATCCGCCCCATGGCGCTGAACGATCGCCCGATCCTGATCAAGAAGGTGAAGAAGGTTGCCGGACACGGCCACCACGGCGGCGCGTGGAAGGTGGCCTACGCCGACTTCGTCACGGCCATGATGGCCTTCTTCCTGCTGATGTGGCTGATCAACACGACCGATCCGGAGCAGAAGCGCGGCATCGCCGAATATTTCGCCCCCGCCAACGTCTCGGCCTCGACCTCGGGCTCCGGCGGCATCCTGGGCGGCACCTCGCTAGGCGATTCCGAAGGGGCCAAGGGCGCCGGCTCCAACGCCGTCATCGAACAACTGGCGCCCGAGGCCCCCGACGCCCCGCAGGAAGCGGGTCAGAACTCCAACCTGGCCTCGGCCAGCGAAGCCGCCCTGCGCGCCGAGATCGCCCGGCGCGAGGCCGCCGACTTCGCCAGCGCCGCCGAATCCCTGCGTCAGGCCATGCAGTCCATGCCGGAACTGGCCGAACTGTCGAAACAGTTGATCATCGACCAGACGCCCGAGGGTCTACGCATCCAGCTGGTCGACCAGGAAGGCCGCTCGATGTTCGAGAACGGATCCTCGCGTCCCAACCCGCGGGCCCAACTGCTGCTGCGCGCCGTGGCCAAGGTGATCAACCAACTGCCCAACCGCATCACCATCACCGGCCACACCAGCGCCGTCGCCGGCTCCAGCCGCGCCAGCAGCCCCGGCGACTGGCCCCTGTCGTCGGCGCGCGCCGATGCGTCGCGCCTGACGTTGCAAAGCGCGGGCGTGAGCAGCGACCGGGTCTATTCCGTCGCGGGCAAGGCGGGGTCCGACCCGCTGTATCCCGACGACCCGTCGCTGGCCGGAAACCGCCGCATCGCCATCGTCTTGCTGCGCGAAGCGCCGGTCCTGCCCACGGACACCAGCCTGTAGGACGCGAAGAAGACTTGCGAAAACGGCCGGTTGCGCGCCAAATCAGGACATGAGCCGCGTCTATTCATCCGGCCCCTGTGCGGGCGCTGACGCCGTCACGGAGCGACAGCCGTGACCCAGCACTTCTTCTCGCGCCAGCTCCGCTTCTTCATGACCGCCAGCGCGCCCTGCCCCTATCTGCCGGGTCAGTTCGAGCGCAAGGTCTTCGCCAACCTGCCGTTCAGCGACGGCGCCGACGTCAACGACGCCCTGACCCAGGCCGGGTTCCGCCGCAGCCAGAACATCGCCTACCGTCCGGCCTGCGAGGCCTGCATCGCTTGCGTCTCGGTGCGGATTCCGGTGGCGGATTTCAAACTCTCGCGCTCGCGCCGCCGCATCCTGGCGCGCAATGCGGACCTGTCGCGCGATCTGGTCGAGGCCGAGGCGACGATGGAGCAGTTCGACCTTCTGCGCCGCTATCTGAGCGCCCGCCATCCCGGCGGCGGCATGACCGACATGGGCTGGCTGGACTATGTGTCGATGGTCGAGGACACGGCCGTCCGCACCCATCTGATCGAATACCGCCTGCCCAGCGAGGACGACGGCCCCGGCCGTCTGGTCGGCGTCTGCCTGACCGACCTGCTGCATGACGGCCTGTCGATGGTCTACAGCTTCTTTGACCCGGATATGGAGCGCCGGAGTCTGGGCCGGTTCGCCATCCTCGATCACCTGCAACAGGCCGAGACGGTGGGCCTGCCCTATGTCTACCTCGGCTACTGGGTCCAGGGCTCGCCCAAGATGGACTACAAGGCCGAGTTCCGCCCGCTGGAGGCCCTGCGGCCATGGGGCTGGGAGCGGCTTTAAAACCCTTCTCCCCTTGTGGGAGAAGGAGCTACGTCGTCGGGACCGCCGTGCCCGCCGCTTGCGGCGCTCCGCCCCACGGCCCGTCGTCCCGGCCGCCGGCGAACTGCACCAGCGCCGCGATCCGCTTCTCGATCGGCGGATGGGTGGCGAACAGGCCCGAGAACCCCGTCTTCTCCGCCGTATTGTCCAGGAACATGCCGCGCAGTTCGTCCGGCGCCTCAAGCTTCGACTGGCCCGACACCTTACGCAGGGCCGAGATCATGGCGTCGGGGTTCTTGGTCAGCTCCACCGCCCCCGCGTCGGCCACATATTCCCGCGTCCGCGACAGGGTCATGCGGATGACGGCGGCCAGGCCGAAGCCGATCACGCCGATGGCCAGGCCGATCAGGATCAGGGGCATGGCGTTCTTGTTGTCCCGCCCTCGCCCGCCGCGCATGTAGAACAGGCTGCGGAACACCAGTTCGGCCACCACGCTGATGATCCCCGCGAAGATCGAGGCGATCACCATGGTCCGCACGTCCTTGTTGATGACGTGGGTCAGTTCGTGCGCCAGGACACACTCCATCTCGTCGCGGTTCAGGGTCTGCATCAGACCGCGCGTGACGGTGACGCTGTAGTTCCCCTCGTGCAGGCCGGACGCATAGGCGTTCAGCGACGGACTTTCGATGATGCGCAGGGTCGGCGTCTTCATCCCGCGCGAGATCGCCAGGTTCTCCAGCAGATTATAGAGTTCCGGTTCGACCCGGCGCTCGACCTTTCGCGCGCCGGTCATGACGTCGATCATCATCTGATTGCCGAAATAGGCGATGACGAACCAGATCGCCGCCGCGATAGCGGCGAAGGGCACGGTCCAGCCCAGCATGGACGCCGCCCAGCGCCAGATCCTGCCCCAGGTCGCCGCCTGAGTTGGGCAGCAGGCCGAAGCCCATCATCAGCACCTGGACGCTGTACAATATGCCGACCAACAGCACCGGGAACCCGGCCAGCAGGATCGCTGACCGGGTGTTGTTTCGCCAGATGTGGGTCTTGAGGCCGACGGCCTGACCGAAAACCGCCATTGGGGCTTAGAACTTCACCGTCGGCGGGGCGGCGTTCAGGGCGGCGCGTTCGCCCTCGCCCACGTCGAAGAAGGGCTTGTCCGCGCCGAAGCCGAATATCCCGGCGAACAGGACGGTCGGGAACTGGCGGCGCACGGCGTTGAACTCGCTGACCGCGTTGTTGAAGAAGCGGCGCGCGGCCGCCAGCTTGTTCTCGATGTCCGATAGGTCCATCTGCAGCTGCTGGAAGTTGGCGTTGGCCTTCAGGTCCGGATAGGCCTCGGACACGGCGAAAAGGCGGCCCAGGGTCGCGGTCAGCATGTTCTCGGCCTGCACCTTCTCATCAATGGTGCGAGCGCCCGCAGCGGCGGCGCGCGCCTGGGTCACAGCGTCCAGGGTGCCGCGCTCATGCGTGGCGTAGCCCTTCACCGTCTCGACCAGATTGGGGATCAGATCCTGGCGCTGCTTCAGCTGCACGTCGATGTCCGCGAACGACTGGTTCGCCGTCTGATCCAGCTTCACCAGCCTGTTGTACGCGCCGACCACGACGAACAGCAGAATGACGACGATGACGCCGATGATGATCCAGGTGATCATTGAGCCTCCTCCGAAAGATCAGGCGTGAATATGAGGGAGCCCCGTCTTCACACCCAATGAATTCGCCGTCACCCTTCTCCCTCTGGGAGAAAGGCGGTCCTAGCGGAACTTGCGTAGACCGCGCGGGCCTTGGCGACCAGCCCCGGCGCGCTTGCCCAGCCAGTCCTTCCAATCGGGCCAGTTGCGGCGACGACCGCCGCCGTCGGCCCATTCCGGCCCCGCCTCGGCGTTGAACACCGTCACATCGGCCAGACCGCCCTGCTTGTAGTTCTGCAGCTTCACGCCCTTGCCCCGGCCCATTTCGGGGCAGCTCGGCCAGGGGGAAGATCAGCGTCTTGATGTTCTCGCCGATGACGGCGACGTGGTCGGCCTGCGGCTGACTGGGGATGCGCAACATGGCCAGCATCTCGCCGTTCAACACCTGCTTGCCGCCGCGCTTCTGGGCCAGAAGGTCGTTTTCGGGCGCGACGAAGCCGTAACCGGCCTTGGACGCGATCAGCAGCTTCGCATCGGGTTCATGCGCCACGACATTGATGATCTCAGCCTTCTCGTCCAGATCGATCATCAGGCGCAACGGTTCGCCGTGGCCGCGCCCGGAGGCCAGCTTGTCGGCGCCGATGGTGAAGATGCGCCCGTCCGACGCCCCGACCAGCAGCTTGTCCGTCGTATAGGCGGGGACCAGGAAGCCCAGCTTGTCGCCTTCCTTGAACTTCAGCTCGGAGGGGTCGTCGACCTTGCCCTTGGCGGCGCGGATCCAGCCGCGATCCGACAGGATGACGGTGATCGCTTCGCGCGGAATGAAGGCTTCCGGCGCCACGAAGGCCGAGGCGTCGACAGCGTCGCCGATCACGGTCCGGCGCGGCGAGACCAGGGCCTTGCGCACGGCCTCCAGTTCCTTGCCGATGGCCTTCCACTGTTTGGTCTCCGAAGACGTCAGCGCCTGCAACGCCGCAAGTTCTTCCGACAGCTCCTTGAATTCCTTCTCGATCGTCATCTCTTCGAGACGGGCCAGCTGACGCAGACGGGTGTCGAGAATGAAGTCGGCCTGAAGCTCGCTCAGTCCGAAGGTCGCGATCAGCGCCGCCTTGGGCTGTTCTTCCTCGCGGACGATGCGGATGACCTCGTCCAGATTCAGGAAGACGATGCGCAGGCCTTCCAACAGGTGCAGGCGCTTTTCGACGCGGGCGATGCGCCACTGGCTGCGGCGGTTCAGCACCACGCGGCGGTGATCCAGGAAGGCCCGCAGGCAGTCCTTCAGCCCCATGACGCGCGGCGTGCCGGTGGCGTCCAGCACGTTCATGTTGATGGGGAAGCGCGTCTCCAGATCGGAAAGCTTGAACAGGCTTTCCATAAGGACTTCAGGTTCTACCGTCCGGGACTTCGGCTCCAGGATCAGGCGGATGTCCTCGGCCGACTCGTCGCGGACGTCGGCCAGCAGCGGCGCCTTCTTGTTCTCGATCAGGTCGGCCAGCTGTTCGATCAGCTTGGACTTCTGCACCTGATAGGGAATCTCGGTGACGACGATGCGCCAGACGCCTCGGCCCAGATCCTCGGTGTCCCAGGCGGCGCGCAGGCGCACCCCGCCCCGGCCCGTCTCATAGGCATCCAGCATGGACGCATGGCCCTCGACCGAGACGCCGCCCGTGGGGAAATCCGGCCCCGGCACGATCTTGACCAGGTCTTCGGTCGTGGCGTCCGGCTGCTCCAGCAGCAGGTGACAGGCGTCGATCAGTTCGCCGACGTTGTGCGGCGGGATCGAGGTCGCCATGCCCACGGCGATGCCCGACGACCCGTTGGCCAGAAGATTGGGGAAGCCCGCCGGCAGGACCACCGGCTCCTCGTCCTGATCGTCATAGGTGGGACGGAAGTCGACCGCGTCCTGATCGATGCCGTCCAGCAGCAGGACGGCGGCGGGTGTCAGCTTGCACTCCGTATAGCGCATGGCGGCCGCGCTATCGCCGTCGATGTTGCCGAAATTCCCCTGACCGTCGACCAGCGGATAACGCTGGGCGAAATCCTGGGCCAGACGGACCAGCGCCTCATAAATCGAGGCGTCGCCGTGCGGGTGATAGCCGCCCATGACCTCGCCGACGACCTTGGCGCATTTGCGTGCGGCCGCCTGCGGGTTCAGCCGCATCTGATGCATGGCGTACATGATACGCCGGTGCACGGGCTTGAAGCCGTCACGCACGTCGGGCAGCGCCCGGTTGGTGATGGTCGACAGAGCGTAGGCCAGATAGCGGCGCGACAGCGCATCGCCCATCGGTTCTTCAACGATGCGGCCGCCTTCGGGCGTCGGGGTGTGGATGGTCATACGGCTTCGAATCAATGATCGGACGAGGAAAGTCTAGCGCAGCCGGGGCCTGACGCCGGGATTGTCAGCGCCTATCTGTGCAGAAACGCGTGAAGGAGCCTCGATGAAGACCGCCTTGACCGACCGCCTCGGCCTGTTCTTCCCCCTGATTCAGGCGCCGATGGCCGGAACCTCGACCGCCGAACTGGCCGCCGCCGTGTCGAACACGGGGGCGCTGGGCTCCATCGCCCTGGGCGCCATCGACGCCGAGGCGAGCCGCAAGGCCATCCGCGCGACGAAGGCGCTGACCGACCGGCCGTTCAACGTCAATCTGTTCTGCCATGCGCCGGTTGCGGCTGATCCGGCGCGCGATGCGGCATGGATCGACAGCCTGCGCCCGATCTTCAGCGAGTTCGACGCCGCGCCTCCCGAACGCCTCAACGACATCTATCAGAGCTTCCTGACCGACGACGCCAAGCTGGCGGTGCTGGTCGAGGAGAAGCCCGCCGTGGTCAGCGTCCACTTCGGCCTGCCGCGCGCCGATCAGATCGCGGCGCTGAAGGCGGCGGGCTGCGTCCTGATCGCCAGCGCCACCACGCCCGAGGAAGGCCGCGCCGCCGTCGCCGCCGGGTTCGACATGGTGATCGCCCAAGGGGTCGAGGCGGGCGGCCATCGCGGCGTCTTCGACCCGGCCGAAGATCCGCGCTTCGCCACCCTGCCGCTGACGCGCCTGCTGGCGCGCGACCTGCCGGTTCCGGTCATCGCGGCGGGCGGGATCATGGACGGCGCCGGGATCGCGGCGGCGCTGGCGCTGGGCGCGGCCGGGGCGCAGATGGGCACGGCCTTCGCCTCGTGCCCGGAGTCGGCGGCGGATGCGGCCTATCGGGCAGTTCTGTCTGGTGTTGAGGCCGGGCGCACGCGGGTCAGCGCCGCCATCTCCGGCCGCCCGTCGCGCGGGGTGGAGAACGCCTTCATGCGCCGCGCCGATGAGACGAAGATCGCCGCCTATCCGTATGCCTACAACCTCGGCAAGGCGCTGAACGCGGCGGCAAGGGCCAAGGGCGACAACGGCTATGCGCCGCACTGGGCCGGACAAGGCGCGCCGCTGGGCCGCGCCCTGCCTGCCGCTGAACTGGTCGCGATGTTGGAAAGGGAAACGCGCGAGGCGATTGCGGGGCTGTCCCGCCTCTAGCCCACCGCCAGGATGAGCGGGCGTGAGGCAGTTACAGCCGCCCCGCCTCGCCCAGCTTGTCGATCATCCAGACCCGCGCGGGCGGCAGAGGCCGGTTCAGGGCGTGGAAGACGAACTGCTCAAGGAAGTGCCCCGTCAGTTCCAGCCCCGCCTTCACGTCGCCCTCGCCCAGCCCGGCCTGCGCGCCCAGCATGAAGGGCGGCAGGGCCAGCAGCTTGTCGGCATAGGGCGCGCCCGCCTCGCGGCTGACGGCGCGGCCGGTGCGGGGGCTGACCCAGACCAGATCGTCCATCGACCCCGTTGAGGCGCACCGCGACAGGTCGAGACCGAAGCCCAAATCCTCCAGCAACCCAGCCTCGAACCGCACGAAGATGGCGGGCCAGACCTCGGGCACGGCGAACGCCCCCATCAACGCCTCGAAGGCGTAGAAGGCGCCGGGATGCGGCTCCCGCTCCGGCAGGGCGCCCTGCGCCACCGCTGCGGCGGCGCTCAACCCGGTCAGGGCCAGCGGGTCGTCGAACAGGGCGGCCGGCCCCTCGCCCACCGGTTCCAGCCGCGCTGAACCCAGCTGATCCGAGGTCCGCGACCGCAGGTCGGCCACGACCCGTGCTCCGGGCTGGAGAAAGGGCCGCATCCGCCGCGACGCCCCGCCCGCGACATAGGCGGCGCGGCGACCGTGCCGCTCGGTCAGCAGATCCACCACCGCCCCCGTATCGCCATGCGCCCGCGCCGACAGCACGAAGGCGTCGTCCTGAACCTCCATCAGTCGGCCTTGATGGCGTCGACGACAGCGCGCGCCTTGTCGTTCGGTACGGCGAAGCTGAGGACGTATTGCTCGATCTTCCAGCCGTCCTCGGTCAGGCGCAACACGCCCGAGCCGCGCGTGGTCCCATAGGCGTCGTTGTCCAGCACCTCGTCGAACCAGGCGACGCAGCGGCAGTCGATCGGGGCGATCGTCACGGTCCGCGCCGTCGGCCGATAGGTCCAGCCCTTGCCTTGCGAGAAGTAGGGCATGGCGTAGGCGCGGAACTCCGGCAGGCTCCACCGCTCGCCCGCATCGGTGCCGATGAAGCGGGCGTCCGGCGTGAAGGTCGCGAAATAGGCCTCGCCGTCCGCCACCGAGGCGGCGGCGTGCATGGCGTCCAGCGTGCGCTCTATCGGCGCGGTCTCTGCGGGCGCGGCGGACAGTTGAAGCATCATCAGGGCAGCGGTGATCATGGCTTTGTTCTAGTCCTGTTCCGTCAATGGGGGAAGCGCCGGGAAACGACGTCCGCCTGGCGCGTTTCGCCTCCATCCGAAGGAGGATCCCATGAAGATCGTCACCAGCCTCAGCTTTCAGGGCCAGTGCCGCGAGGCACTGGAGTTCTACGGCCGCGTGCTGGGCGGCAAGGTCACGGCCGCCTTTCCGTACGGCGATGGCCCGCCCGACATGCCGGTCGATTCCAAATACAAGGACTGGCTGATGCACGGCTGGTTGGAGGTCGGGGATCAGGCGATCATGGGGGCCGACATGCCGCCCGAGTTCGCGCCGAACATCGACAAGCCCAAGAACGGCTTCGACGTGTCGTATCACACCGACGACCTCGCCAAGGCGAGGCAGGTCTTTGCCGCCCTGTCCGAGGGCGGCAAGGTGTCGATGCCCTTCGCCGAAACCTTCTGGTCTCCTGGTTTCGGCAGCTTCACCGACCGGTTCGGCATCCCTTGGATGGTCAACACCAACCCGACGGCGGACTGGAAACCCGGCGGCTAACGCCATTGTGATCACGAACTGTTACGACCAAAGCCGTATTGGAATCAGGATGATGCGGCGCCTATGTCCGCGTCGTTCCATGAGCCCTCCCCGGCTCCAGTCGTCAGGTTAGCGATGTCCCGCGTCCGTAACGCCGCCCTCAAGTCGAAGATCATGTCCGCACAGGACGCCGCCGCCCTGATCCCGGCCAACTCGACCGTGGGCATGAGCGGCTTCACCGGCTCTGGCTATCCCAAGGTCGTGCCCATAGCCCTGGCCGAGCGGATCGAGGCCGAGCACGCAGCTGGCAATCCGTTCAAGCTGAAGGTCTGGACCGGGGCCTCGACCGGGCCTGAGCTGGACGGCGCCCTGGCCAAGGCGGATGGCATCGAGTTCCGCCTGCCCTACAACTCCGACCCCATCGCCCGCGAGAAGATCAACAAGGGCGAGATGGAATACCTCGACATGCACCTGTCTCAGGTGGCGCCGGTCGCCTGGCAGGGTTTCCTCGGCCCGCTGGAGACGGCGGTGGTCGAGGTTTCGGGCATCCGTGAGGACGGGGCGCTGATCCCCTCGTCCTCCATCGGCAACAACAAGACCTGGCTGGACCGCGCCGACCGGATCATCCTTGAGGTCAACAGCTGGCAAAACGCGGCGCTGGAGGGGATGCACGACATCTATTACGGCACGGCCCTGCCGCCTGCGCGCGTGCCCATCCCGCTGACCAAGCCGACCGACCTGATCGGCGAGACGGTCTTCCGCGTCGATCCGTCCAAGATCGCCGCCATCGTCGAGACCGACAGCCCCGACCGCAACCTGCCCTTCGCCGCGCCGGACGCCAGCGCCACGGCCATCGCCGGGCATCTGATCGAGTTCCTGCAGCACGAAGTGAAGCTGGGCCGCCTGCCCGCCCATCTGCTGCCGCTGCAATCGGGCGTGGGCAATGTCGCCAACGCCGTGCTGGCGGGCCTTCAGAACAGCCCGTTCGAGAACCTGACCGCCTATACCGAGGTGCTGCAGGACGGGATGCTGGACCTGCTCGACAGCGGCAAGCTGACGGTCGCCTCGGCCACCGCCTTCTCGCTCAGCCCCGAGGCCGCCGCCGATCTGAACAGCCGGATGGAGCAGTTCCGCGGCAAGATCATCCTGCGCCCGCAGGAGATCTCGAACCACCCGGAGATCATCCGCCGCCTGGGCTGCATCGCCATGAACGGCCTGATCGAGGCCGACATCTACGGCAACGTCAACTCGACCCACGTCATGGGCTCGCGCATCCAGAACGGCATCGGCGGCTCGGGCGACTTCGCCCGCAACGCCTACATCTCCTGCTTCGTTACGCCCTCTACGGCCAAGGGCGGCAAGATCTCGGCCATTGTCCCCATGGCCAGCCACGTCGACCACATCACCCAGGACGTGCAGGTCATCGTGACCGAACAGGGCCTGGCCGACCTGCGCGGCCTGTCACCCAAGCAGCGCGCCCAGGTCATCATCGCCAACTGCGCCCACCCCGACTATCGCGACGCGCTGAAGGACTATTACGCTCGCGCGCTGAAAGGCTCCTACGGCCTGCAATCGCCCCACCTGCTGACCGAGGCGCTGTCGTGGCACCAACGCTTCATCGAAACGGGGTCGATGAAGGCCTGACCCGCCCGTCTCAGGCATAGCGGCGGGCAACGGCGACGCTGACCACGGTCAGGGCGGCGGCCGCCACCATGGTCCACGGCACGGCCTCGTGCAGCACCAGCCCCGCCAGCGCCAGGGCGAAGAAGGGCTGGAGCAGTTGAAGCTGCCCCACGCTGGCGATGCCGCCCATCGCCAGGCCGCGATACCAGAAGATGAAGCCGACCAGCATCGAGAAGACCGAGACATAGGCCAGACCGGTCCACGCAGGCGCCCCGATGGCGCTCCAGTCGGCGGGCAGGTCCAACGCCGCCACCATCAGCATGATCGGCGCCGACAGCACCAGCGCCCAGCAGATGACCTGCCAGCCGCCCAAACGCCGCGCCAGTATGCCGCCCTCGGCATAGCCCAGGCCGCAGATGATGATGGAGGCCAGCATCAGCAGGTCGCTGGTCCATGATCCGTCGCCGTGGCTGCTGAAGGCGAAGCCGATCACTGTGGCGCTGCCCAGACCCGAGAACAGCCAGAACAGCGGGCGCGGCCGCTCCCCGCCTCTCATGACGCCGAAGATGGCCGTGGACAGCGGCAACAGGCCGATGAAGACGATCGACCGGGCCGAGGTCATGTGCTGCAGCGCCAGGGCCGACAGCAGGGGAAAACCGACCACCACCCCGACCGCGATCACCGCCAGCGACATCAGATCGCGTCGATCCGGCCGCGCCTGCCGCGTGGCCGACAGCACCAGCCCCGCCAGCGCCGCCGCGATGACGGCCCGCGCGCCCGTCAGGAACAGCGGCGACAGGTCGGCTACCGCCACCCGCGTCGCGGGCAGCGAACCGCTGAAGATCACGACCCCCAGAAGCCCGCAGATCAGGCCGTCGATGCGTTTCTGTTTCGCCGTGTCCATTCCGTCTCCCTCTTCGCCGCCTGATTGGACGCGCGGCGCTGGCGAAGGCAGCCACAGATCGATACGCTTCTGCCAAACTGTATGGGTTATGGAGCCGGCACGGTTGTCCCGCAGCACACGCACCACAAAGGTCATGGAGGCCATCCGCGCGCGGATCGCGGGGCGCAGCCTGGCGCCCGGCGACCGCTTGCCGTCGATCCGGCGTTTCGCCGAGACCATGGCGGTTTCGCCTTCGACCGTCGTCGAGGCGTATGACCGGCTGGCCGCCGAGGGGTTGATCCGCGCTCGGCCGGGATCAGGCTTCTACGTCTCGGGCGCCGCCCTGCCTCCGCTCAGTTTTGCAGTCGATCCCAGCCTGCACGACCGCGCCGTCGACCCCTTCTGGGTGTCGCGCCAGTCGCTGGAGGCGCCGCCGGAGGCCCTCAAGCCCGGCTGCGGCTGGCTGCCTGCCGACTGGATGCCGACCGAGGCGCTGCGCAAGGCCCTGCGCGCGGTCGCGCGGGCGGACGACGCCCTCCTGACCGACTATGGCGGCGTGCTCGGCTCGAGGGCGCTGCGCCGCATCCTTCTGGGCCGGCTGGCGACCGAGGGGCTGCAACTCGGCCAGGATCAGGTGCTGCTGACCGGATCGGGCACCCATGCGGTCGATCTGACGTGCCGCTATCTGCTGCGGCCCGGCGATACGGTGGTGGTGGACGATCCCTGCTACTTCAACTTTCGCGCCCTGCTGCGCGCGCATCAGGTCCAGGTCGTCGGCGTCCCCTACACGCCCACGGGCCCTGACGTCGAACGGTTCGAAGCCGTACTGAAACAGGCGTCGCCCCGGCTCTATCTGACCAACGCGGGGCTTCAGAACCCGACCGGCGCCGGCATCGCGCCCCAGACGGCGCACCGCCTGCTGAATCTGGCCGCCGCGCATGACCTCACCATCATCGAGGACGATCTTTTCGCCGATCTGGAGCCCGAGCCCACCACCCGTCTGGCGGCGCTGGACGGGCTGAACCGGGTCATCCGCATCGGCAGCTTCTCCAAGACGCTGTCGGCCTCCCTGCGCTGCGGCTACATCGCGGCGCGCGTCGACCGGATTTCGGATCTGGCCGATCTTCAGGTGGCGACGGGTTTTGTCGGCGCCAGTCCCGTTGCGGCCGAAGCCATCGCCCACGTCCTGGCCGGGGGCGGCTATCGCAAGCATCTGGACGAGGTTCATCGACGCCTGGCGCGCAAGCGCCGCGAGGTGATCGCCCGCCTGAGATCCATCGGCGTCGAACCCTGGATCGAGCCGCGCGGCGGCTTCAATCTTTGGTGCCGACTGCCAGGCGAGATCGATTCCGCCGAATTGGCTCGCGCCGCGCTGAAAGAGGGCGTCGTCCTGGCGCCCGGCGACGTGTTCAGTCCCTCACAGACGGCCAGCCGCTTCATGCGGGTCAACGTGACCCACTGCGACGACCCGCGCCTGATGAGCTTCCTGCGCCTAAGCCTCAGCGGCTGAGCGCGGCGGGGAACGGGCGGCCGAGAGCCTCGGCCATGGCCTGCTGGTTGATGAGCAGCACCAAGTCGCGCAGGTGATAGTTGTTCGACAGCACCACCACCGTCACGTCCTGATCGGGCTGATAGGACACCAGGTTGCGGAAACCCGCCCAGCTGCCGGTGTGGTAGATTTGGCGATCGCTGAACGGCGATGAGGTCCGCTCGCCCAGGGCGCTGACGTAAATGCCGTACCCATAGGCCCGATGCGGCCCGCGTCGCTCCGGCATGTCGTCCGGCGCATGGTCGGCGATCAGGTCAGCATAGGCCTTGTCGCTCAGGACGTGGCCCTGATGCAGAGACCGGTTCCAGGCCAGCATATCGTCCAGCGTCGAATACAGCGCCCCGGCGCCTGCCACGACGCTGACGTTGGCGATGGGCTGCGGCGTCAGGCCGGCCGGAAACAGGCCGTAGCCCATGGCCAGCCCCTGGGCGTCGTCATTCACGTCCGAGCCAGTGTCCTTCATGCCCAGGGGCTTGAGGATCGCCTGCTCCATATAGGTCTCGAACGGCTGGCCGCTGGCCTTTGACACGATCTCGGCCGCCAGGTTGAAGGCGGCGTTGTTGTAGCGGACCTTCGTCCCCGGCTCGAACTGCAGGCCATAGCGGGCCGAGGTCTCGGTCAGTTCCTGCGACGTGCGGTGGGTGACGCGGATACGGCCCCACTCGGCCTGGGCCATCACGTCCGGAATGCCCGAGGTGTGCGACAGCAGGTGATGGATACGCAGCGGTCGCCAGGCGTCGGGGCACGGTTCGATCCATTTGCAGACGGGATCGTCGACCGACAGCTTGCCCTCGTCCTGAAGCTTCAGAACGGCGACGGCGGTGAACTGCTTGGACACCGAGGCCAGACGGAAACGGGTGTCCAGGGCGAAGGGCGTGTCCTGCTCATAGTTCGCCTTGCCATAAACCTGGCGGAACAGAACCTGATCGCCCCTGGCCACCAGGACGGCGCCGGTGAACTGCTTGCTGGCCGCCAGGTGGTCCAGACGTTCCTTCAACTGCGGCAGGGCCTCGACCACCTCGACCGGCGGGCGCTTGGGCAGGTCTGTCCGATAGACGGCCGCCGCCTGGGTTTCCGGCGCGACGGCCTTCACGAACACGCGCCCGCCCCGGCCGAGATCAGGCCGGCGGCGACGAGGGAACCGAGGAACCAGGGCCTTCCGCCCGCGGTCTTGGGAACGATGAACACGAGACTAGACGTCAAACTCCAGGCCGAACTGGGCGTACAATGCCTTTGAGTCTTGCCATTTGGGATCGACTTTGACGGTCAAAAACAGGTGAACGGGCCGATCCAGGATCTCGATCAGCTCTTCACGCGCCTTCTGGCCGATCCATTTCAGGGTCTGGCCGCCCTTGCCCAGAACGATCGGGCGCTGGCTTTCGCGCTCGACATAGATGGTCTGTTCAATGCGGGCCGAACCATCCGGCCTGTCCTCGAACGCGGTCGTCTCGACCGCCGCCGAATAGGGCAGTTCCTCGTGCACGCGCAGATAGACCTTCTCGCGCGTGATCTCGGCGGCCAGGACGCGCAGCGGCACGTCCGCCGGACTGGTCCTCGGGGTAGAGCCACGGCCCTCGGGCATGGCCAGGGCCAGGCGCGTCTTCAGATCCTCCACGCCGTCGCCGCTGAGCGCCGAGATCATGAAGACCTCGGAATAGACGCCCGTCTCGAACAGGCGCTGCGACAGGGCCAACAGGGTGTCGCGGCGCATGCCGTCGATCTTGTTCAGCGCCAGGATGACTTGGTGTCGGTCGCCTTCAGATTGGCGATGATGGTCTCGGTGTCCTCGGCCGAGCGGCGGTCGGCGGCGGTGCCTTCGCGACCTTCAGCGTCGATGTGCGACTGGGCGTCGATCAGATGGACGACCACGTCCGCGTCCTGCGCCCCGCCCCAGGCCGAGGCGACCATGGCGCGATCCAGACGGCGGCGCGGCGTGAAGATGCCGGGCGTGTCCACCAGCACGATCTGGGCGTCGCCCTTGATGGCGATGCCGCGCACGGGGAAGCGCGTGGTCTGGACCTTCTGGGTGACGATGGAGACCTTGGAGCCGGTCAACCGGTTCACCAGCGTCGATTTGCCCGCATTGGGGCGCGCCGATGATGGCGGCGAAGCCCCGCACGCTGGCCGGTGATCTCGGTGGTTTCGGTGGTCTCGGTCAAATTACGTCTTCTCGTTTCAGTAGGGCGATGGCGGCGGCCTTTTCCGCCTCCTGTCGCGAACGTCCCTGGGCGCGGGCCGGTTCATAGCCAGCCACCGTCGCCTCGACCGTGAAGGTCGGCGCGTGATCCGAGCCGGTGCGCTGGACCACTTCATAGGTCGGCAGCGGTCGGCCCTGGCCTTGCGCCCATTCCTGCAGGGCGGACTTGGGGTTGGTCACCGCCGCACTCGGAGGCGCGGCCAATTCTTCGGCCCAGGCGCGTTCGAACACGGTCTGAGCGGCGATCAGACCGCCGTCGCGATAGACGGCCGCCAGGATCGCTTCCACAGCATCGGCGATGACTCCGGGCCTTTCTGCGGCCGCCCGTCTTGGTCTCGCCGGGCGACAGGCGAAGCGCGTCGCCCACGCCCAGCCGCTCGCCCACGCGGGCGCAGGCGCTCTTGTCCACCAAGGCGTGCAGGCGAGCGGACAGCTGCCCCTCGTCCGCTGACGGATAGTCGCGCACCAGTCGATCCGCGACCAGCAGGCCCAGCACCCGGTCGCCCAGGAACTCCAGCCGCTCATTGTCGGCGGGCGTATGCGGCCCCGCCCCCTCGCCCACGCTGGAGTGCGTCAGGGCGCGCTCCAGCAGGGAGGCGTCCTCAAAGTCATGCCCCAGGCGCTGGCGCAGGGCCGCCACGGCCTCGGCGCGCACATTCGTGCGTCCGCCGGCCATCAGTCGAGGATCTTGAAGAACCGGCTGAAACGCACGTTGGCGAACCAGCTGACCGGGTTGAACAGCGAGGCGCCCGGCGTCCACGAGAACATGATGATCTCGGCCTTGCCGACCAGATTCTCGGCCGGGACCATGCCCACGCCGGCCGACATCTCGACGCGGCTGTCGATCGAGTTGTCGCGGTTGTCGCCCATCATGAAGTAGTGACCGGCCGGAACCTCATACAGCGGGGGTGTCGTCCAGATCGCCGCCAGGGCCGAAGTCCTGCGTCATGAAGGTGCGGCCGCCCGGCAGGGTCTCGCGCAGCTGGGTCACGGCGCGCGGGCCGAACATGTCGGCCATCTGGGCGCGGCTGACCACCACGTCCTGAACCGGCGCGCCGTTGATGTAGAGTTTGTTGGCGATCATCTGCACCTTGTCGCCCGGCAGGCCGATCACGCGCTTGATGTAGTCCGTCTTGTTGTCGCGCGGCAGCTTGAACACGGCGATGTCGCCGCGCTCCGGCGCCTTGCCCAAGATACGGCCGTTGAACACCGGCGGGCTGAACGGGATCGAGTGCTTGGAATAGCCGTACGACCACTTCGACACGACGATGTAGTCGCCTTCGTACAGGTTCGGCTCCATCGAGGCCGACGGGATGGTGAAGGGCTGGAACAGCAGCACACGCAGCACCAGCGCGATCAGCAGGGCGAAAACGACGGTCTTGATGATCTCGACCGTTTCGTTGCTCGCGGACTTTTCTTTCTTCACTCGCTTGGCCTTCCTGGCGCGCCGGGGCGCATAGATCGGGGTCTCGCTGTCGAGGGCTTCGGGGTCGTCCCCCATGTCGAAGGGGGCGTCGCCGTCGTCGCTCCAGATCGGCCGTTGGTCAGCCGGATCGAGGGCTGGGTCGGCTGCTCCGCCGTTCGCCTTGGGGTCGTCGCTCATCGTCTGCTCGAATCCCCCGCCGAACGCGGGGTTTGAAGGTCGAGGCGTAGTCGCTGAACCCGCCGCGAGCAAGACTCTGGATGATGAAGGAACCGCAACCTTCGCGGCGGCGTCAGGCCTTGGGTAGGGCTTCGATCACCACGAAGGCCAGGGCGTAGGGGTGTTCGTCGCTGAGGGTCAGGTGGATGCGCGCCTCATGTCCCGGCGGGGTCAGGCGAGCCAGATGCTCGGCCGCGTGACCGGTCAGGGCCAGGGTCGGCTGGCCGGACGGCAGGTTCACCACGCCCATGTCGCGCCAGTAGACGTCGGAGCGCATCCCGGTGCCCAGGGCCTTGGCGCAGGCCTCTTTCGCCGCAAACCGCTTGGCGTAGCTCCAGGCCGGATCGGCCTTGCGGTCCGAGCGGGTGCGCTCCAGTTCGGTGAAGACGCGCTGCTTGAAACGGTCGCCGAAGCGGTCCAGCGACGCCTGGATGCGGCGGATGTCCGACAGGTCGGCGCCGACGCCGATAATCATGACCCCGATCCTGAAATCGCCTCGTCCATCGCCGCGCGCATCCGGCGGATGGCGGCGTCCAGGCCGACGAAGACCGCCTCGCCGATCAGGAAGTGGCCGATGTTCAGCTCGACGATCTCGCGAACGGCCAGCACATCGCCTGCCGTAGCGTAGTCGAGGCCGTGGCCCGCATGGACCTCCAGCCCCAGAATGTCGGCCTGGGCGGCGGCGGCGGCCAGGCGGTCGAACTCGACCGCGCGCTGAGCCGAGTCGGTCAGGTGGCAATAGCGGCCGGTGTGAAACTCGACCACCTGGGCGCCGACCGCGGCGGCGGCCTCGACCTGCTCCTCGGACGGTTCGATGAACAGGCTGACGCGGATGCCGGCATCCGACAGGGACTTCACCACCGGGGCGATGCGGGCCTCATGACCGGCGACGGCCAGACCGCCCTCGGTCGTCACCTCCTCGCGCCGCTCGGGCACCAGGCAGGCGGCGTGCGGCCGGTGACGCAGGGCGATGGCCAGCATCTCCTCCGTCACCGCCATCTCGAAGTTCAGCGGCTTGTCCGCGCGGCGGCACAGGGCCGTCAGCACGTCGATGTCGGCGTCGGTGATGTGACGGCGATCCTCGCGTAGATGGGCGGTGATGCCGTCAGCCCCCGCCGCCAGCGCCGCCTCGGCCGCGCGAGCCGGATCGGGATGAGCGCCGCCGCGTGCGTTACGGACCGTGGCGACGTGGTCGATATTGACGCCCAGACGAACCCGCTGACGCTTCATCCCGTTCTCTTTCTCTACTTGGACAACCGGCGGCTGCCCGGATCCTCGACCGGCAGGGCAGCCAGTTCCGGCGGCAGGGCGTCGGCCGGATAGGCCGGCACCTCCATCGAGGCCAGGGCGATCAGGGGCACGCCCACATCGACCTTTCCGCCCGAACGGTCGACGATGCAGGCGGCGGCGACGACATGACCGCCCGCCTTCTGGATCGCGGCGATGCATTCGCGCGACGACAGACCCGTGGTGACGATGTCCTCGACCATGACGATCTTCTCGCCCGGCTCGACCGAGAAGCCGCGACGGAGTTTGAACTCGCCGTCCTCGCGCTCGACGTACATGGAGCGGACGTTCAGGTGCTTGGCCGTTTCATAGCCGGGGATGATCCCGCCGACGGCGGGCGAGATCGCCGCATCGACCGGGCCGACCGCAGCGACGATCTTTTCCGCCAGCGCCTTGCACAGGCGCTCGCAGCGGGCGCCGTCCATGAAGACCAGGTTCTTTTGCAGGAAGACCGGGCTGTGCAGGCCGGACGAGAGGACGAAATGGCCTTCGCGCAGGGCGCCGGCGTCGCGGAATTCGTTGAGGACGTCTTCAGTGTTCATGAAGGCCGTCCTTAGACCCTGCAGCGGCCGCCCTCAACCCGCGCCCTATTTGATGTCGCAGTTGGGCTTCAGGCCGCCTTCCAGCAGCTTGGTCCACACCGTCTCGGCGTCATCGGCGAAGGCGAACAGCTTCATGTCCGACGCCTTGACCATGCCGTGCTCGATCAGGGTGTCGAAGTTGATGACCGAACGCCAATAGGCCTCGTCGAACAGGACGATGGGGATCGGCGGGGCCTTGTCCGTCTGGCGCAGGGTCAGGATCTCGAACAATTCGTCCAGAGTGCCGAAACCGCCGGGGAAGACCACCAGGGCGTTGGCCCGCATGGCCAGGTGCATCTTGCGCATGGCGAAGTAGTGGAACTGGAACGTCAGTTCAGGCGTCGACCACGGGTTCGGGAACTGCTCGTGCGGCAGGGTGACATTGAAGCCGATCGAGGGCGCCCCGGCCTCGTGCGCGCCCTGGTTGGCGGCCTGCATGATGCCCGGCCCGCCGCCCGTGGCGATGACGTTGTCGCGCACCTCGCCCGGCTCGCCGCGGAAGGCGCCGCCGCGTTCGGAGGCGATGCGGCCGAACTGACGCGCCTGCTCGTACCAATAGGCGTGGCGGCCGTCGCCGTTCACGCCGACGCGGGCGCTGCCGAAGACCACGATGGTCGAGCGCACGCCCCACGCCTTCAACGCCTGCTCGGCCTTTTCATACTCCATCAGGAAGCGCACGCCGCGCATCGACTCGCCCAGCAGGAAGTCCTGATCCAGGGCGGCCAGACGATAGGAAGGCGAGGCCATCTGGGCCTCATTGGCGAGCTTCTGTTGTTCGGGGGACATTTCGACCTTTGAGAAAACTGATGGCGTCAGCGTCGGCTCAGCCGCGCGCGCGATCAACCGTATCGACGTAGGGATTGGCCCTCAGCGCCGCAATGATCATGGTGGCGTGGCGGGCGTCCTCGACCTCCACGTCGATGTCGACGTCGTAGAAGTCGTGCTGCCGGTGCGCCATCGACAGATTCAGGATGTTGCCGCCCGCCTCGCCGATGATGGAGGCCACCTGCCCCAGCACGCCGCGCGCATTGGTCAGGGTGGCGTGCAGTTTCACCGCGCCGACGGCGCTGCGCTCGGCCTGCGGCGTCCATTGCAGATCCTGCCAGACGGAGTCGTCATCGGCGAAATCGGCCAGGGTCTGACAGTCGATGGTGTGGACGGTCAGTCCCTTGTCCGGCTCAAGAATGCCGACGATGCGGTCGCCCGGCACCGGCGAACAACACTGGCCGAAATGGATGCTGACGCCCGGCGTCAGACCGCCGCCGCGCACGAACAGACGCGGCGATTCCTCGCCGATGCGCTTGCGCTCCGGCCCGGCCTTCAGCTGGCCCTTCAGCGCCGGGAACAGGGTCTCGGCCACGCGCGTGGCCGTCAAGCGGCCCCGGCCGATGGCGTCGAACATGTCCTCCTCCGACGGCATGGCGAAGGTCTTCAGCACCTCGGTCAGCTTGACGTCGGCCAGCGACTTGCCCGCCCGCTCCAGCGTCTGCTCCAGCGTCGTCTTGCCCAGGCGCACGAACTCTTCGCGTTCCGAGGTGCGGATGTGGCGGCGGATGGCCGAGCGGGCGCGGCCCGTGACCGTCAGGCTGCGCCAGTCGGTCGGCACCTCGCGCTTGGTCCCGCGGATGATCTCGACCACGTCGCCGTTCTGAAGCGCGGTGCGCATGGGCTTCAGCTCGCCGTTGATCTTGACCCCGACGGCGGTGTCCCCGACCTCGGTGTGGACGGCGTAGGCGAAATCCAGCGGCATCCCGCCGCGCGGCAGGGTGATCAGCGTCCCCTTGGGCGTGAAGACGAAGACCTGATCCAGATACATTTCGAGCTTGGCGTGCTCGACCCAGTCCTCGCCCCCCTCCCCGTGCTCGATCACCTGAACCAGATGGCGCAGGTTCAGCAGGGGATCGCGGCCGCCGTCGGCCTCCATCGCCTCGCGGTCGAAGCCGTAGGACTGGTTCTTATAGGCCCAGTGCGCCGCCACCCCGTCTTCGGCCACACGGTCCATGATCTCGGTGCGGATCTGCATCTCGATGCGCAGCCCGCCCGGCCCGACGACCGTGGTGTGCAGCGAGCGGTAGTTGTTCGACTTCGGCGTCGAGATGAAATCCTTGAACCGCTCCGGCACCATCGGCCAGGCGCGATGGATGACGCCCAGGGCGCGGTAACAGTCGTCCTCGCTCTCGACGATGACGCGGAAGCCGTAGATGTCCGACAGGGATGAAAAGCCGACCGTCTTGCGCTGCAGCTTGCGCCAGATGGAATAGGGCGTCTTCTCGCGCCCCTTGACCCGCGCGGTCAGCCCCGCCTCGGACAGCACCCGTTCGATCTCGGGCGAGACGGCCTCGATGGCGCTGCCGTTCTCCAGCTTCAGCGCCTCCAGGCGGCGCTGGATGGCGACGCGCGCCGTGGCGTTCAGATGCTCGAACGCCAGCTCCTCCAGCTCGGCGGCGATGGAGTGAATGCCGATCGACCGACCCAGGGGGGCGTAGACTTCCAGCGTCTCGCGGCTGATGCGCTCGCGCTTCTCCGGCTTCACGAAGTGAAGTGTGCGCATGTTGTGCAGGCGGTCCGCCAGCTTGACCAGCAGCACCCGCACGTCGCGCGAAATGGCCAGGATGAACTTGCGCAGGTTCTCGGCCTGACGCGTGTGCTCGGCCTGAAGCTCCAGCCGCGACAGCTTGGTCACGCCCTCGACCAGGACGGCGACCTCTTCGCCGAACATCTCGGCGATGTCCTCGCGCGTGGCCGAGGTGTCCTCGACCACATCGTGCAGCAGGGCCGTGACGATGGTCGCCGTGTCCAGCCGATAGTCGGTCAGGATGCCCGCGACCTGGATCGGATGGGCGAAATAGGGATCGCCCGAGGCCCGCAGCTGCGAGCCGTGCATCTTCATCGCATAGACATAGGCGCGGTTCAGCAGCGCCTCGTCGGCGGTCGGGTCATAGGCCTTGACCGCCTCGATCAGTTCGAACTGGCGCATGATCGGTGCGCGCTTGGTATCAGACAATGCAGGGCCTTCAGACGACTTCGGCGCCGCCCCGGCAGAGGGCGACGCCGACTTGTCTTGCAGATTCGCGGGTTGGTCCATCGGCGTGTCCGCCAGGGGCCGCGCCGTTGAGGAGGTGACGCCGGTGACAGGCTCTGCCGTCAGTAGCGTTCCTCCTGGCCCCCGTCGCGGTCGCTCTGCAGCGCGCGGATCAGTTCGGCTTCGGCCATGTTCATGTGCTGCGGCTCGGCCAGCAGGGCCACGACTTCGGCTTCATCCTCGGCCTCGGTCCGCTCATCGACCCGTTGCAGGGTGGTGATGATGTTCTCGCGCAGTTCGTCCGGGGTGACGGTGTCCTCGGCCAGTTCGCGCAGGGCGACGACCGGGTTCTTGTCGTTGTCGCGGTCCAGCGTCAGCGGCGCGCCGTTGGCGATGTTGCGGGCGCGGTGACCGGCCAGCAGAACCAGACCAAAGCGGTTCGGCACCTTTTCGATGCAGTCTTCGACAGTGACGCGGGCCATGAATTTCCTCTGGCGGCAGGGAGAACCGCACAAAATATAGGTTGAAAGCCGATTGTGCAACGCCGCGAAGGCGGCATTGGGGCGGATCGGCGTCAGTTGCGCCTCCCCTCGCCCGACAGACCGCCCGGCGTCAACCCCTCGGCAGGGGTCGAGCATCCTCGCCGACCGTGGCCGCCGCCGCCAGATCGCGCGCACGACGACCGCAAACCGGATGCGTCCACTCCGGCGCCACCTCAGCCAGCGGCCCCATGACGAACAGCCGGTCGGCCGCGCGCGGATGCGGCAGAATCAGCCCGTTCAGATCGCCGCTGAGCCGCCCATAGGCGATCAGATCCAGATCCAGCGTGCGCGGCGCATTGCGCGCCGTCCGCACCCGGCCGAACAGATCCTCGACCCGCCCCAGGGTCCGCATCAGGGTTGAGGCGTCCTGGGCGGTGCTGACCACGGCCACCCCGTTCAGGAAGGGCGGGTCGCTGGGGTCAGGCCAGGCCTGGGACGACCACCAGGACGAACGGGCCAGCACATCCACCCCCTCGGCGCGGAACCGGGCCAGCGCCGCCTCCAGCGCCTCGACACAGGACGACCAATCGCCCTTGTCATTGCAGCCCAGTGCGACGATGACTGCCGCGTCCAGATCGGTTTCGCCCCAGGATTCTCCTGCGGCGTCGGTCGGGGCGTTCATTTTCTCGACCATATCGACGGACTCATTTTCGTTCATGACCGACCATCCCGATGACCGCATCGCCCTGTTCATCGACGGCGCCAACCTCTATTCGGCCGCACGCGCCTTGAACTGCGATCTCGACTTCAAGAAGCTGTCCACCTGGTTCGTCGGCGAAGGCCGGTTGATCCGCGCCTATTATTACACGGCCATCGTCGAGGGCGAAGAATTCTCGCCCGTGCGGCCGCTGGTCGACTGGCTCGACTACAACGGCTTCACCGTCGTGACCAAGCCGGTCAAGCGCTTCACCGACGCCCAGGGCCACAGCCGCACCAAGGGCAATATGGACATGGAGATCGCCGTCGACATGCTGGAGCTGGCGCCGCGCCTGGATCAGGCGGTGCTGTTCTCGGGCGACGGCGACTTCCGCCGCGTGGTGCAGGCCCTGCAGGCCAAGGGCGTGCGCGTCACCGTCGTCTCGACCGTCAAGAGCCAGCCGCCCCAGATCGCCGACGACCTGCGTCGTCAGGCCGACGCCTTCGTCGATCTGGCCGACATCATGAACCAGGTCGGCAAGCCCAAGGCCGCGATGAATCAGGGCGTGACCCGCACCCTGGACCGGAGCGATCGCGCGTGAGCGCAGCGTTGACCCCGGAACCGGCGCGCGACTGCCCCCTGTGCCCGCGCCTGGTCGCCTATCGCGCCGAAAACGCGCGTCAGAACCCGGACTGGTGGAACGGTCCGGCGCCCTCGTTCGGCGATCCGAACGCGCGCCTGCTGATCGCAGGCCTGGCGCCGGGCCGCACCGGCGCCAACCGCACGGGCCGCCCCTTCACCGGAGACCACGCGGGCTGGCTGCTGTACGACACGCTGAAAAAGACGGGGTTCGCAAAGGGGTCTTACGATCCTGATGGCCACGACGACCTGACGCTGGTCGACTGCATGATCACCAACGCCGTGCGCTGCGCCCCGCCGCAGAACAAGCCGACGGCGACGGAAGAGAACACCTGCCGCCCCTTCCTGGTGGATCGGCTGACCGCCCTGCCCCGGCTGAAGGTGATCGTGACCCTGGGCGACGTGTCCCGGCGCAGCATCCTGCGGACGCTGGGCTATCCCGGCTCAGCCATTCCCGCCGGGCATGGCGTCGAGGGCCAGGTCGGCCCCTATACGCTGATCAACAGCTACCACTGCTCACGGCTGAACACGAACACGGGCCGACTGACGGCGGAAATGTTCGAGGACATCTTCAAGCGCGCGAAGGCGGCCCTGGAAGCTTGAAACCTCAGCCGCCGGCGATATCCCCGGCGACCATCATCGGAGCGGCCGGCTCGCGGAAATAGCGGTCGATGCCCTCGGCGACCGAGCGCATCAGGCGGCGGCGAGCGCGTTCATCGCTCAGGACGCGCTCATCCTCCGGATTGGTGATGAAGCCCATCTCCAGCAGGATGGCGGGAACGTCCGGCGCCAGCAGCACGGCCAGACCCGCATCGCGGTGACTGCGGCGCAGCAGCGGATGGTCCGCGCCTTCCAGGTGAGTCAGCAGCACCCGCGCGAACTGGGCCGAGCGGTTCTGTGTGGCGCGCTGGGTCATGTCCAGCAGGATGCGGTCGACCGAGGGGTCGCGCCCCGGCAGGCGCAGGTCGCGCTGCCAGTCGTCGCCCTTGGTGAACTCGCGCACGGCGCGACCGGCGCCCTGTTCCGACAGGGTATAGACGCTGGCGCCGCGCAGGGCCGGGTCCGAACCGGCGTCGGCGTGCAGGGAGATGAACAGGTCGGCGCCCGCGTCACGGGCGATCTGCACCCGGCGGCCGTGCACCACATAGACGTCGCCGTCGCGGGTCAGGCGCACGCGATAGCGGCCGGTGCGCTCCAGCGCCGTCTTGAGTTCGCGGGCGGCGGCCAGGGTGACGGCCTTTTCCTGAACATGCTGGCCCTGGGCGCCGGGATCGCGGCCGCCGTGGCCGGCGTCGATGACGATCAGGGGCTTTTCGGCGCGAGCCTGTTCTCGGCGCGGCGCGGCGACCGGAACCGCAGCGGCGGCGCCCGTGGCCTTCAGGTCGATGACGTAGCGATAGTGGTCCACCCCGTCGCCGGGCGGCAGCAGGAAGCGGCGCTCGATCTCGGCGCCGCGCGCCAGGTCCAGCCGCACGCGCGATGCGCCCGAGGCCGCGCTGACCTCGTAGCCGCGCACCAGGCCTGAGCCGCTGCCTTCCAGACCGCGCGCAGGATTGACGCCCGCCAGGGACAGGATGACCCGCCCGGCCGAACCGTCCTCGATCACCTGACCGCGCGTCGAGCGGCCCAGATCCAGCACCACGCGGGTCCGCTGGGCGTCGCCGCCGAAACGCAGACGCACGATTTCGCCATCCGGACCGAAGGCCAGACCGCGCGTCGCCGTGAACGCGACAAGGCAGATGACGACGAACGCAAGGCCGGTCATCGACCACTCGCGCACGCCCCAACGGCTCAGATTGTCACGCCACCAACCCAACATCAGAGGGAAATCGCCCTGCAGTTTAGACGTCAGGATGGGCCCAGGGTTTAAGGATTTCGTTAAGACCTCTTACCGGCGCGCGGTTCTTTTATTTTCCGCAACATCTGCCTATTATCGGTTCCGCATGCGAACGATCGCGCCGCCCGGCACTGTGTCGGGATCAGGCGCGCCCTCCTCGCGGCGTTGAACTTTTCACCAATTCCGAGGATCGCGCGGCCTGGCCGTCGATCCGAAGATACGGGTTCGGGATGCGGCCTTGATCGGCGCGTCCGGGCCCAGGACCGACAACCTTATGGGCCGACCCGCCTGCGCTCCCGAACGGCAAGACCATGCCGCTCTCGCTTTTAGCGAGGGGATGACGCGCGCCCTGGCCCCCATTTCCATTCGGCGAGCCGCCCCTATTCCCGCGACTGCGTTCGCGGCGCACGGCCTGGCGCGCCTGAGAGAGACCTTCAATGTCAAAAACCATGTTGATAGACGCGGCGCACGCGGAAGAAACCCGCGTCGCGATCGTGGACGGCCGCCAGGTTGAGGAATTCGATTTCGAATCCCGCGCCCGCCGTCAGCTTCGGGGGAACATCTATCTCGCCAAGGTCACCCGCGTAGAGCCCAGCCTGCAGGCGGCCTTCGTCGAGTACGGCGGAAACCGCCACGGCTTCCTGGCCTTCAACGAAATCCACCCGGATTATTATCAGATCCCCGTCGCCGACCGCGAAGCCATCATGGCCGAAGCGCACGACGACGCGGACGAAGACGACCTGGGCCGTGAATCCGACGACGCCGATTCCGACGGCAAGCTGGCCGACGAGGAACGCCTGAAGCGTCGCCTGATGCGTCGCTACAAGATCCAGGACGTCATCAAGCGCCGCCAGATCCTGCTGGTGCAGGTCGTGAAGGACGAGCGCGGCGCCAAGGGCGCGGCCCTGACCACCTGGCTGTCGCTGGCCGGCCGTTACTGCGTGCTGATGCCGAACACCGGCAAGGGCGGGGGCATTTCGCGCAAGATCACCAACACCTCGGACCGTCGCCGGCTGAAGTCCGCCGCCGCCGCGCTGAAGGTGCCGCAGGGCATGGGCCTGATCATCCGCACGGCGGGCGCCAAGCGCACGCGGGCCGAGATCAAGCGCGACTATGAATATCTGCTGCGCCTGTGGGAGACGATCCGCGAACTGACCCTGCGCTCCAACGCGCCGGCGATGATCCACGAGGAAGAGAACCTGGTCCGCCGCGCCGTGCGCGACATGTACGACAAGGACTTCGACGGCATTCAGGTCGAGGGCGTCGAAGGCTTCAAGCAGGCCCGCGACTTCATGCGCGTGTTGATGCCGTCGCAGGCCAAGAAGATCCACCTCTACCAGGGCTCGCGCCCGCTGTTCGCGGCGAACGGCATCGAAGAGGTGCTGACCCAGATTCACCAGCCGGTCGTGCCGCTGAAGTCGGGCGGCTATCTGGTCATCAACCAAACCGAAGCCCTGGTCGCCATCGACGTGAACTCCGGCCGCGCCACCAAGGAGCGCAACGTCGAGGCCACGGCCACCAAGACCAACCTGGAAGCCGCCGTCGAGGCCGCCCGCCAGCTGCGCCTGCGCGACCTGGCCGGTCTGATCGTCATCGACTTCATCGACATGGACGAGGGCAAGAACAACCGCGCGGTTGAGAAGGCCCTCAAGGACGCCCTGGCCAAGGACCGCGCCCGCATCCAAATGGGCCGCATATCGGGCTTCGGCCTGATGGAGATCAGCCGTCAGCGTCGCCGCCTGGGCGTGATCGAGGGCGCGACCGAGGTCTGCGAATGCTGCCAGGGCGCCGGGCGCGTCCGCTCGGCCGAATCGGCGGCTCTGACCACCCTGCGCGCCGTCGACATCGAGGCCGGCAAGAACGGCGCGGGTTCGGTGAACCTGCGCGTCTCGACCGCCGTGGCGCTGTACATCCTGAACCACAAGCGGGCCTACCTGCAGTTCCTGCTGGAAGAGCGCGGCCTGAACGTCATCATCCAGATCGACGACAGCCTGGCTCAGGGCGAGCACTCGATCGAGCGCACCGAGACGAACGAGGACTTCGTCGCCCCCGAAAGCCACATCGATCTGGCCGACCTGGACGACGGCTTCGACGACAGCGCCTATGACGACGAGGACGAAGACGCCGAGGACGAAGACGATTTCGGCGACGACGAAGACGAGGCCGATCTCGACCGCGAGGACGAGGACGACGACGAGGCCCGCGCCCGCTCCGAACAGGACGACGACAGCCGCGGCGGACGCCGCCGTCGCCGTCGCGGCGGTCGCCGTGACGAAGAAACCGAAGCCGCCGCTTCCGACGATGACGACGACAGCCGGGGCGGCCGCCGCCGCCGGGGCCGTCGCGGCGGTCGCCGGATGCGCGAGGAAGGCGAACGCGACGTCTACGCCTGGGTGCGCGGCCGCACGCCGTCGCTGCAGGATCCTTACGTCTGGTTCGACCCGATCAACCCGGTCGCCCCTCGTCCCGAACGCAAGGACGAGCGCAGGCCGGAGGCCGCCGGCGAGGATACGGCTCAGGACGTCGGCCTGGACCAGGTCGCCGCTTCGGAAGAAGGCCGCAACGGCCGCTCGCGCCGTCGTCGCGGCCGCGGCCGGGGTCGCGGTCAGGGCGAACTGACCCACGAAACCAAGGTCGAAGACCGCGCCGCCAATGAAGGCCTGCCGCCCGTCGGCTCGCCCGACACGCCGATCGCCGTGGTGATCGAAGGCGAAGCGACCGAGGCGCCCGCCGCCGAGGCCGCTCCGGCCGTCGAACAGGCCGAAGCGCCCAAGCGCCGCCGCGTGCGCCGCAAGGTCAGCGCCGCCGCCGCGGAAGACGCGACGGCAGCGGCCGCGGTTGAGGCCGAGGCCGCGCCGGTCGAAGCCGACCAGCCCGTCCCCGCCGAACTGGACGTGCCGCCCGCCGTGGCCGCCCGCGTCGAACAGGCGATCGAAGAAGCCCTCGAAGAGGCTCTGGGCGAGATCCCGGCCGTCGCCGAGAGCGTGGTCGAAGAGGCTGTCGTCCTGGCCGATCCGGTCCCGGCGCCGACGGCCGAGGTCGACATCGCGGCCATCATCGCCGACGATCCGAACCAGATCGGCGCGCCGCCCGCCAAGCCCAAGCGGGGCTGGTGGCGCCGTTGATCGGACACGATTAAGCTGGAAGCTGCGGGGGAGACTATCGCTCTGGAGATCGTCATGACCAGGACGCCCCCCGCCGCAACCCGCTTTCGGCGCTATCTGGCCGCCGGCGTCGGCGCCCTCGCGGTGCTGGCCTCGGCCGCCGCGGCCCAGGCGCAGAGCCTGATCCGGGACACCGAGATCGAGGGCATCATCCATGAGTGGTCCGAGCCGGTGCTCGACGCCATGGGGCTGGACCCGAACGAGGTCGAGATCCTGCTGGTCAACGACAACGACCTGAACGCCTTCGCCACGCGCGGGCGGATCATGGGGTTGAACACCGGCCTGATCCTGCGGACCAAGAGCCCCAATCAGCTCCTGGGCGTGATCGCCCACGAGGCGGGCCACATCAAGAACCGCCACACCCTGCGCGACGGCGCCCAGAACGCCGGGATGCAGCCGATGATCATGACCATGGCGCTGGGCGCTCTGGCCGCGATCGCCGGCGCGCCGGACGCGGGCGCGGCCCTGCTGGCCTCCAGCCAGTATTTCGGCACGCTCGGCGCCCTGCGTTACATGCAGAGCCAGGAGGGCGAGGCCGACATCACCGGCGCCCGCGCCCTGGAACGCGCCGGGGAATCCGGACGCGGCATGGTCGAGTTCTTTGAGAATTTCCGCGCCCAGGAAATCTTCTCGGATCAGCGCCGCTATCCCTATTTCCGCAGCCACCCTCTGTCCTCGCAGCGGATCGAAGCCCTGCGCCGTCCCGTCGAGGCCGCCTCCCACTACGACAAGCGCGACAGCGACGCGCGCATGGCCCAGCACGCCCTGGTCGTGGCCAAGATCCGCGCCTTCATGGACGCGCCCAACGCCACCTTGCGCGACTATCCGTCCAGCGACGTCACCCTGCCCGCCCGCTACGCCCGCGCCATCGCCTGGTATCGCGACGGCCAGACGCAGAAGGCGCTGGACGCGGTCGACGTCCTGTTGGCCGAACAGCCCGAGAACCCCTATTTCTGGGAGCTGAAGGGCCAGATCCTGTTCGAGGAAGGCCGTCCGGCCGAGGCCCTGGGCGCGCATGAGAAATCGGTTGAGCTGAAGCCGGACGCCCCCCTGCTGCGCATCAACCTGGCTCACGCCCTGATCGAGACCAGCGACGCCTCCAAACTGACCGAAGCCGAGAACCAGTTGAAGCGCGCCCTGGCGCTGGAGCCGGAGAACACCATGGGCTGGCGCCTGCTGTCCCAGGCCTACGCCAGTCAGGGCAAGGAGGGCGAGGCCCGCCTGGCCTCGGCCGAATACTGGTTCGCCCTGCGTCGCCCGGATCAGGCCGCCCAGTTCGCCATGCGCGCCCGCGACATGCTGGACCGCAGCTCCATCGAATGGCGCCGGGCCACCGACATCGTCCTGGCCTCGGGCGCGACCGAAAAAGACATCACCGACGCCGAGCGCCGCAATGAACAGCGCAGCCGCTCCGGCGTCATTCCGCCCGGCGCCTGACGCCGACTCCGCCTTCCCACTACGCCTGACGAGACCTTGATGACCGACGACGCCCGCGAACCCGGCCCTGAAAACGACCAGCCCGCCGTGACGCCGCCCGCCGCCAAGAGCCGCTTCGCCCTGTCGGGAACCGTTTTGGGCGGCGCCGCCGTGGCCATGTCGGCGGTCGCCCTGGCGCTGTCGGCCGCGCCCTATCTGAGCGGCGGTTTCGGCGGCAAGGTGCGCGACTATCTGATCAGCAACCCTCAGGTGCTGGATGAAGTCCTGGCCGCGCGCGAGACGATGGAATCCCAATCGCGCGTCCAGACCATCAACGCCGCCGCCGCCGCCAACCCGGCCCTGCTGGCCGCCGATGCGCGCGATCCGGCTTTCGGCCCGGCGAACGCCAAGGTGACGGTGATCGAATTCTTCGACTTCCGCTGCCCCGGCTGCAAGGCCGTGGCGCCGGAGTATCGCGCCCTGATGGCCGCCCACCCTGACGTGCGCTTCGTCTTCAAGGACTGGCCGATTCTGGACCGGGGGAGAGGACGTCTCCTCGCAATACGCCGCCCGCGCCGCCCTGGCCGCGCATCAACAAGGCAAGTATCTAGCCGTCTATGACGCCCTGATGGCCGAACGCGCGCTGGACCGCGCCTCCATCGATCGCATCCTGGCCGACAACGGCGTCGACATGGCCAGGGCCAACGCCGCCATCTCGGCCCCCGAAATGACGCGCCACGTCACCGACATTCATGCCGCCGCCGCTGCGCTCGGCCTGCAGGGCACGCCGACCTTCTTCATCAACGGCGTCGCCAGCCCCGGCATCGACCCGCGCGAGGTCGGCGCCCTGATCGAAGCGGCCAAGAAAAAGGGCTGACCTTTCGGTCAGCCCCTGAGCCTTCTCAGATCAGCCCCGCCAACGGCGAGGACGGGTCGGCGTAGAACCGCTTCTTCATCCGTCCCGCCAGGTAGGATTCACGCCCTGCGATGACCGCGTGCTTCATGGCGCTGGCCATCAGCAGGGGATCGCGCGCCTCGGCGATGGCGGTGTTCATCAGCACGCCGTCGCAGCCCAGCTCCATGGCGATGGCGGCGTCGGAGGCCGTGCCCACGCCCGCGTCGACCAGCACCGGCACCTTGGACTGCTCGACGATCAGGCGGATGTTGATCGGGTTCTGCACCCCCAGCCCCGAGCCGATCGGCGCGCCCAGCGGCATGATGGCCACGGCGCCCGCGTCCTCCAGCTTGCGCGCATAGACGGGATCGTCGGTGCAATAGACCATGACCTCGAAGCCCTCGGCGGTCAGCAGCTTCAGCGACCGCAGGGTCTCCTCCATGTCGGGGAACAGGGTCTTGGGGTCCGCCAGAACCTCCAGCTTGACCAGGGTCCAGCCGCCCGCCTCGCGCGCCAGACGCAGGGTCCGCACGGCGTCCTCACCGGTGAAGCAGCCCGCCGTATTGGGCAGATAGGTGTATTTCTTCGGGTCGATGAAGTCCGTCAGCACCGGCTGGTTCGGATCGGTCAGGTTCACCCGGCGCACGGCCACGGTGACCATCTCGGCGCCCGAAGCCTCGGCCGCCGCCGCGTTCTGGGCGTAGTCGCGATACTTGCCGGTGCCCACGATCAGGCGCGAGTTGAAGGTGCGGCCGGCGACGGTCCAGCTGTCGGTGCGGGGAGCGGGTGTCAGTCATGCTCCTGACCTAGCGCCGCCCGCCGCCGGGGGGAAGCGGCGTTGCGGGATTTGATCGGCCCCACGCTTCTACTGCTCAGCCCCCGCCGACGAACTGCACCAGTTCGATCTTGTCGCCCTCAGCCAGCGCCGTCTCGCCGTGCAGCGAGCGCGGCACGATCTCCAGATTGCGCTCGACCGCCACCTTCTTCGGATCCAGCGACAGTTCCTGAACCAGTCCCAGAATGGTCGTGGCGGCGGTGTCCCGCGCCTCGCCGTTGACTTCGATACGCATCACATCTTTCCGAGCAGCATAAGCACCGATCGCAAGCGCGCCCTTCTTTCGGGCCCGCCGCTTACGCCGGAGCTATAGCGCGTTTGCGCACGACGAGCATCAATCAGCGCAGAACGCCTTTCAGACGATTATGCGATCGTTCAAGGAGCGGGCCTTAAGCGAGCGGATCGCGCGCGCTACTGTGTCGAACACCGGGCCGGCCTCCTGCTCCATTTCGGCATAGGCGCGTTCAAACTCGGGCGTCAGCCGGTCCAGCAAGGCCAATTGTTCGCGCCCCCTGTCGGTGATCTCGATCAAGTTGATGCGCAGGTCGTTGGGATCGGGACGGCGGCTGACCAGATCCAGGGCCAGAAGCTTGGGTATCTTCTGCTGAATGAGCTGGTGCGAACGGTCCAACGCCCGCACCAGATCGGCGACAGAGACCGGGCCGAGCGTCGCAATGGCGCCCAGCAAGGACGAGGACTTCACCGGGATGACAATGCCCGCGCGCTTGAACACCTCGGCCGACTGCTGCTCGATCAGTTCGCTGAGCTGCTCGCTCAGCCGGCCCAGAAAGGTGCGATCCAACTCGATCATTCGTCCAACGCTTCCTCAGTCCAGGCGACGATAGGTTTCCCGCTCGCCGGACTTCCACACTCGCTCCAAACCGCTCACACGGCCATTCTCGTGCACCAGACGGAAGCGGTAGTCATCCGTTCCCTGGACCGCAAACAGATCTTTCCCGATCGGCTCAAGAGCCAGAACAAAGCGATCCCGCCAATGATAGGCCAGACCGGTGGCGGTGCGCGCCAGGGTTCGACCCTCATAGGCTCCGACTGCGGCATCCATCTCCGTCGCGCTTGCAGCTTGGCCGGTTAGCGCAGTTTCAATCGGAACCAAGGCCCATTTGGCCTCTGCATCGCCAGCATCAGCCCGGCTCTGCAGCAGGAACTTCTGCGCCGCCAACAGGGCCTCCGGAGCCGGAACCGCCAGGTCAGGGGTCACGCCGACGCCCTCGAAATCCTTACCGTCGACCGGATCCCGGATCAGGCCGAACGGAACCTGCAGCATGAAGCGATCATCAATCGGCACACGGGTGACCGGATGCGCGCCCCCAGAGGTCTGTTCGCCGATGACAGTCGCCCGGCCCAGGCGCTGCAGCGAAAACGCCATCCATTCGGCCGCAGAGAAGGACGTCGAACCGGTCAGAACCACCACGGGGATACCCCCCGACCGCCAGCCGGGCACGGCGGGCAGACTCCACTGGCTCCGCACCACCTGCGCCCCCTTGTCATTGTAGTTGTAGTCGAAGAATTCCTGGTCCTTGCCCGCCGGATAGAGGTAGCTCATCAGGAACTGCGCCATCTCCAGGACGCCGCCGTTGTTATAACGCAGGTCGAAGATCAGCCCCTTGGCCCCGTCGGCGAAACGCATGGCCGCCGACGCCGTCTCCTGAGCATATTGCGGGTCGGCGAAGAAATCGAACCGCACATAGGCCAGATCGCCGTCCAGCCGCCGCGCCTCGCGAAACCCGAAATTCGCTGCACGTTCTCTGTCGCGTTGGGCCTGTGTCGTCGTCTCGCCGCTCGCCTTGGCCCGACGGTCAGCCGCAACCTCGTCGGGATCGAAGGCCACCGAAAAGTGCAGATCCTCGCTCGCCTTGACTAGACCTTGAGCAAGGCTCGCGGCGAAGCGATCGGCTTCCATCGGCTCCGATTGAATCCGCCTGTCCAGCTCAGCGGATATGACCGGAATTCGGTCAGGGAAAACATAGTTCTGCTGCAACGCCGTCTCAAGGCGAGCCACGACTTCGCGCTGCGCCTTATGATCCAGGGTCTGCGCATCAACCGAAACCGGCGCCAGGACAGCGACGCTCAGCAGCGAGAGGAAAACTCGATAAATCACTTCCAGACCTCACAATGTAATATATTGCGCAATATGTTGTAATTAATCTTGCCGTCAACCTCTCATCACGGGTTGCTGCACGAGCCCCGCGCGGGTCATCTCCCGCAGCCGTCCCCAGCCAGCGGCCCCAACCTCCCCCTACGTCACCCTTTTTGCCCGCCCGCTTTGCGCCGCGCGCCACCTAGGCTACAACGCGCGCTCGATTCCGCGCGGCGGCGCGCCTGTTTTGCGAGCGAATGCCCGAAACTCTCACCCTGTATGTCCTGAACGGGCCGAACCTGAACCTGCTGGGGGTTCGGGAGCCGGATATCTATGGCCGCGAGACGCTGGCCGACGTTCAGGCCATGTGCGAGGCGGCGGCCGAGGGCGCCCGCGTGGTGTTCCGTCAGTCGAATCATGAAGGCCAGCTGGTCGACTGGATCCAGGAGGCCCGCCTTGAGGCCGACGCCCTGGTCATCAATCCGGCCGCCTTCACCCACACCTCGGTGGCCCTGCTGGACGCGCTGAAGACGCTGAGCATCCCCGTGGTCGAGTGCCACCTGTCGAACCCCGCCGCGCGCGAGGCGTTTCGGCATTACTCCTATGTGTCCCTGGCCGCGACCGGCGTGATCGCCGGCTTCGGCCCCCGCAGCTATGAATTGGCCGTCCGGGCCGCTCTGGACCTGGCGCGCCGCGCCGGGGCCAAGGGCTGACCGCCGCGCGCCGTCTGAAGATCAAGTAGAAGAGACCCTCATGTCCGACGACAAGAACAAGAACATCGACGCCGATCTGGTTCGCAGCCTGGCCGACATCCTGAACGACACCGACCTGACCGAGATCGAAGTCGAGCGCGGCGACCTGAAGATCAAGGTCAAGCGCGAAGTCACCGTCGCCGCCGCTCCGATCCAGTACGCCGCCGCCCCGGCCCCGGTCGCCCACGCCGCGCCGGCCGCCGCAGCGCCGCTCTCCATGCCGTCGGACCCGGCCACCATCGTCGCCCGCGCCGGCGAAGAGGTGAAGTCGCCGATGGTCGGCACCGCCTATCTGCAGCCCGCGCCGGGCGCCGATCCCTTCATCAAGGTCGGCGACAAGGTGAAGAAGGGCCAGACCCTGGTCATCGTCGAAGCCATGAAGACCATGAACCCGATCCAGTCGCCGCGCGACGGCGTGGTGGCTGAAATCCTGGTGGGCGACGCCCAGCCGGTCGAGTTCGGCGAAGCCCTGGTCGTGCTGGAAGCCTGAGCCCCATGTTCACCAAGGTTTTGATCGCCAACCGCGGCGAGATCGCGCTTCGCATCCACCGCGCGTGCAAGGAGATGGGCATCTCCACCGTCGCCGTGCATTCCGAAGCCGACCGCGGCGCCATGTGGGTGCGCCTGGCCGACGAGAGCGTCTGCATCGGCCCCGCGCCGGCGGCCAAGTCCTATCTGAACATCCCCTCGATCATCGCGGCGGCGGAAATCACCGGCGCCCAGGCGATCCACCCCGGCTACGGCTTCCTGTCGGAGAACGCCCGCTTCGCCGAGATCGTCGAGGCCCACGGCCTGGCCTTCATCGGCCCCAAGCCCGAGCATATCCGGGTCATGGGCGACAAGATCACCGCCAAGCAGACCGTCAAGGACGCAGGCATCCCCGTCGTTCCCGGCTCTGACGGCGAAGTCGAGACGGTCGAACAGGCCATCGAGGCGTCCAAGACCATCGGCTTCCCCCTGATCGTCAAGGCGGCCGCCGGCGGCGGCGGCCGCGGCATGAAGGTGGCGATGACGGCCGACAACCTGGTCGAGGCCGTGCAGACCGCCCAGTCCGAGGCCCTGGCCGCCTTCGGCAACGGCGCCGTCTACATGGAGCGCTACCTCCAGAAGCCGCGCCACATCGAGATCCAGGTCATCGCCGACAGCCACGGCAACGTCGTCCACCTGGGCGAACGAGACTGTTCGCTGCAACGCCGCCACCAGAAGGTGCTGGAAGAGGCCCCCTCGCCCGCCCTGTCGGCCGAGGGTCGCGCCAAGATCGGCGAGACGGTCAACAAGGCCATCGCCGCCATCGGCTATCTGGGCGCCGGGACCATCGAGTTCCTGTGGGAGGACGGCGAGTTCTTCTTCATCGAGATGAACACCCGCCTGCAGGTCGAACACCCGGTCACGGAGATGATCACGGGCGTCGATCTGGTGCGCGAACAAATCCGCATCGCCGCGGGCCTGCCGCTGTCGTTCACGCAGGACGACATCGAGTTCAAGGGCCACGCCATCGAGGTGCGGATCAACGCCGAGAACTCGGAGACCTTCACCCCGTCGCCGGGCGCGATCACCGAGTTCCACGCGCCGGGCGGCCTGGGCGTGCGTCTGGATAGCGCCATCTACGCCGGCTATTCGATCCCGCCCTATTACGACAGCCTGATCGGCAAGCTGATCGTTCACGGCCGCGACCGCGAAGAGGCGCTGGCCCGTCTGAAGCGTTCGTTGGGCGAGACGGTCATCAGCGGCGTCGACACCACCATCCCCCTGTTCCAGAAGCTGTTGCAGGAGCCGGACATCCTGTCGGGCGACTACGACATCCACTGGCTGGAGAAATGGGCGGCGGCGCAAAAGGCCAAGGCCTAAGGCGCCTCTCTTGGACGAGCCGGGCTTCAGCGCGAGCGGCCCTTCCGACGTCTTCGGACCGGAAGCGCTGCTCGCCTGCTACGCGCGGGGGGTCTTCCCCATGGCCGAGGCGCACGATGATCCGCGCGTCTTCCTGGTCGAGCCGGACCAGCGGGGCGTCATACCGCTGGATCGCTTCCACATTCCGTCACGCCTGCGCCGCACCGTGCGAGGCGAGCCGTTTCAGGTGCGGGTGAACACGGCCTTCGCCGCCGTGCTGGACGCCTGCGCCGCGCCCGCGCCGGGACGCGAGGACACCTGGATCAACGCCCCGATCCGTCGTCTCTACATCGAACTGCATCAGCGCGGCTTCGCCCACAACATCGAGTGCTGGCGAGACGAGACGCTGGTCGGCGGCCTTTACGGCGTGACGCTGGGCGGCGCCTTCTTCGGCGAGAGCATGTTCAGCCGGGCCACGGACGCCTCCAAGGTCGCCCTGGTCCATCTGGTCGCGCGGCTCAGAAAGGGCGGCTGGCGCCTGCTGGACGCGCAGTTCCTGACCGACCACCTCAGCCAGTTCGGCGCCGTGGAGACGCCGCAGGAAGCCTATCTGCGGATGCTGCCCTGGGCCTTGCAGGCGACGCCGGACGACGCCGCCCTCCTGGCGCCGATAAGCGGCGTCGAAGCCGTGGCCTACGCCTTACAGCCGACCACCCAGGCGTCGTAGACCGGATGCTGCAGCCCGCTGACGCTGGGCGACGAGGCGAACATCCAGCCCTTGAACACCTGACGCGCCTCGGTCGGCGCCGCCAGGCCGCGCGGCTGAACCCCGACCTCCATATAGGCGATGGCGTCCTCGGTCATTTCATCCGAAGCGGAGACCTCGCAGGCGCGGGCCTTGAACAGCAGGGTCTTGCCGAAGCGCACAGGGCGACCGCCGACCTCGACCTCGAACCGCATGGTCTCGGCCGTGGTCTTGTCGACCGCCTGGATGACGGCGATGCGACGGCGCTGACGCACGCCCGGCGGCGTGGTCGGAGCGGCGGGCGCAGGCGCGGCCTCTTCCTCTTCGGCGGTCAGGTCTTCCGGGACTTCTTCCTGAACGGCGACTTCCTGTCCCTGGACCGCGACGGTCGGGACGCCCGGTTGCGCGGGCGCGGTCGGCGCCGCCGGGTTCGTCGCCGGGGACTGGCCGCCGTTGGCGGGCGGAGTCTGCGGCTGGGTCGGTTGCAGCGGCGTGCGGCCGGTGTCGCGCAGCAGGTCGCCGATCGGATCGGCCGGAGCCGGCGTCGCGTCCTGCGGCAGGTCCATCAGGGCGCTGGCCACGCCGGCGCCCGAGATCGCCAGTCCCGCGACGACCACCCCGGCCAGCAGGACATGGCGAAGGGTCATTCCGGGCTCCAGGCCTGATAGTCGCCGGTGGCGGCCGGGCGTTGGCCCAAAGCGGCCAGCGAGCCTTGCGGACGGCGCGCCATCGGCGTGCCCGTCAGGTTCGGCAGGTGATCCTTTTCCCACGCCTGACGCGGCAGCGGGCGCTCGGCCGGGGTCTCGTCATAGGTGTAGCGCAGCCAGCCCTGCCATTCCGGCGGCACCTTGGTCGCCTCGGCGTAACCGTCATAGATGACCCAGCGGCGCTTGCGGCCGTCATAGCTGACGGCGTCGCGGGATTCGTAATAGCGGTTGCCGAACTCGTCCGTGCCGACCAGTTGGCCGCGTTTGCCGACGGTGAACAGGGTGCCGATCGTGGCGCCGTTCCACCAGGTGAAGATCTTGCTCAGCACGTCGTCGAACTCACTCGAATCCACCGCCCAGGGAAGGTCCGGCGGCGCAGGCCGATCATAGAAACCGCGACGCCCTACGTCCAGCATGGAGCGCACGCGAAACGCCTCAACATCTTGTGGGCAACCCCTGCACGAACCACAACATACGTTGAACGCCCGTCGGATCTGTCGGTAAGCTGGTTCAGACGACATGCGTGGAGACGTGGAATGCGCTTCAAGGCTCGCTTTGCTCCTCTCGCCGCGACGCTCGCTTTCGAGCTCCGCGAGATCGAGCGCGGTCGCGCCCTGACGCCGGTCTCGGCGCCCGCCGGGTGGACCGACGTCCGCGTCGAAGCCTGGCTGGACTGGGCTGAAAGCCAGGCGCCGTCGTCCCCCCATGCCCTCGACGACGCCATCCACGGCTGGGCCGCGCGACTGGCGTCCGAGGGGAGTGAAAGCTGCGCCCTGGCTACGACGGCCGAGGCCGAGCGATTCGCCGCTGAACTCGCAGCGTCCGTGCTGCTGGGCCTCGCCGCCCCCGCCTTGCCGACGATGAACGGCTTCCTGCCGCTGATCGACCTGTCCGAACCGGATGCGACGCAGGCCCTGTCGGCCCAGGCGGCCGCCTGGCGCGGGCGTCGCCTGTCCTCGCGCGCGACCGAAGCCCTGGCCAAGGCGCTGGGCGAGGTCGCCGACGCCGTCTCCCGTTGCGAAGGCCCGCGCGAAGCCTGCGCCGATCCCGCCGCCAACCCGGCCCTGGCCCGCGCGGCCGTGGCGGCGCGCCGCTGTGGCGCCGCCGACGCCGACATCCTGCGCGCCATTCAGGGCGAGCCCGCCGATCTCACGATCGAGGCCGCCGAACATCCCGCCGCCCTGCCCGTTCTGGCGGCGCGCGACACCACCGCGTCGGGCGATCCCCGAACCGCCGCCGTGGCCGAGGCCGTGCAGGAAGGCCCGGTCGTGGTCGTCTTCTCGCCCTCCGACGCCGAGGCCATGGCCGCCGCCCAGACGGGCGCGCGAGCGATCCTGAACCTGCCCGCCCTGGCGGCGCTGGCCGGAGCGAACTTCGACGCATCCCTGGACGCCCTGGTCGCCCTATGGACCACGGCGCTGGACATCGAACTGGACCAGACGAGCCAGGCCGAGGCGCAGGCTGCGCGGCCCATCGCCCTGGGCCTCGGCGATCTGGCGGATTGGGCGGTCAGCCAGGACGGAACCGACCCCGCCGCGCAGGCGTCCGCCCTCGGACGCCGCGTCGCTGACATGGCGTGTCAGGCCTCCCGCGATCTGGCGGCCCGACTGGCGCCCTGCCCTGAATGGGCGACCGCCAAGGATGACATCATCGCCGCGCTTCACGCGCAAGGACGCGACGCCGCCCCGCTGAAGCAGAGCGGGCGGCGCAACGCCGTGATCAGCCTGTTCGTCGACGAGGCTGAGCTGGGCCTGCGGCTGGGCCTGTCGCCGTTCAGCGCGACGGATGTGTTCCAGACCGCCGACGACGAAATCGCCCGGCGACTGAGGCCCGCCCTGGCCGCCGCCATCGTCGCGGCGGGCGGCGAGGTCGAGGCGGCGGAGCGCCACCTGTTCGGCCGCCGCACCCTGGCCGAGGCGCCGGGCGTCAGCCACGGACGCCTGCGCGAACTGGGCTTCACCGATCTGGAGCTGGAGGCCATCGAGCGCGCCCTGGCTCTGGTCGAGGACTTCGGCCCCGCCTTTGCTCCGCCGGTGCTGGACGCGGGCTTCATCGGCGACGTGCTGGGACTGACGCCGGACGAAGGCGCCCTGCTGCCCCGCCTGGGCTTCACGGCCGAAGAGATCGAAGCCGCGACCGCCTATGTCTTCGGTCGACCGGACCTGTCGGACTGGGATCAGGCGCCGCCGTCGCTGACGGCCCTGCTGGCGACGTCGGGCGCCGATCTGGAAGCGGCCCTGCGCCAGACGATCGAGCCGTACAGCGACGCGCCCGACGCCCGCCCCCGCCTGCTGGACTGGCGCGCCGACGCCATGCAGATCGGCCGCGCCATCGCCGACGGCGCGCGTGACGATCGCCGCGCCGTGGCCTTGCGTCGCGCAGAAGCCCCGCTCAGCTTCCGCCTGACCCTGCCCGAGGTGGAGGCCCCCCGCCGCGCCGAGACGCCGCCGCAAGCCGCGCCCCAGACCGTCGAGCGCGTGGTCGAGAAGGTGGTCGAGCGCGACCGCACCCGCCGCCGCCTGCCCGACCGCCGCAAGGGCTATATCCAGAAGGCCTCGGTCGGCGGCCACAAGGTCTATATCCATACCGGCGAATACGAAGACGGCGAACTGGGCGAGATCTTCATCGACATGCACAAGGAAGGCGCCGCCTTCCGCTCGATGATGAACAACTTCGCCATCGCCATCTCCATCGGCCTGCAATACGGCGTGCCGCTGGACGAGTTCGTGGACGCCTTCGTCTTCACCCGGTTCGAGCCGTCCGGGCGGGTCACGGGGAACGATTCCATTCGTTCGGCGACCTCCATCCTCGACTATGTGTTCCGCGAGCTGGGCGTCTCCTATCTGGACCGTCGCGAACTGGCGCAGGTCACGCCCGAGGCCGCCAATCTGGACGGTATGGACGGCGCCCCGACCGACGCGCCCCAGCCCGTGCCCGCCGCCCGCTTCATCTCCAAGGGCTTCGCGCGGGGCGCCGCGCCTGACAATCTGATCGTCGCCCCCTTCGGCCGTAAGGAGCCGTCGCCGCGCACCACGCCGCCCGTGCAGGCCGGCCCCTGTCCCGAGTGCGGCGACCTGATGCTGACGGACCGGAACGGGACGCCGGTGTGCGGCGCCTGCGGCGCGGCGCCCCAAGTTCAAGGTTGAAACGGGACGCACTGTCCCGAAACGGCGGCCCGCTTCTTGCTGCAACAGGCGCAAAGCCTGGAGCCATCCGCATGATCCGTCCCGCAATCGCCCTTCTCGCCGCCGTCGGCCTGACGCTGACGGCCCTGCCCGCCTCGGCGCAGAACGCCTCTCAGATCAGCCAGGTGCGTCGCGGCGCCTCCTGCCCCGGCTGCAACCTGTTCCAGGGCGACTTCTCGGGCCTGGAGCGCACGGGCCTGAACCTGTCGGGCGCCCGCGTCCGTCAGGCGGACATCAGCCTGTCGGTGATGAACCGCACCAACTTCAGCCGCTCGGACCTGCGCGACGTCGAGGCTTATGGCGCGGTGCTGTCCAGCTCGAACTTCACCGGGGCGGACCTGACCAACGCCAGCTTCGTCGGAACCTATCTGGAAGGCGCGACCTTCACCGGAGCCAAGCTGAACGGGACCAATCTGTCGGGCGCCGAGATGTCGCGCGCACGCGGCCTGAGCCAGTCGCAGCTCAATCAGGCCTGCGGCGATCAGAACACGGTTTTGCCTTCAGGCCTGCGCATTCCCGCCTGTTGAGCGTCGCCTTCGTTACCACGATTTAAGTAGGGTATTTACGCACTAAGGCGCATTCAGGAGGGGTGATGAAACGCTCCATTTCACCCCTGCGCCGTCTGGCCCTCGCCGCCTCAGCCCTTATGGGACTGACGACGGCCGCCCCAGCCCTGGCCGGCGCCGTGGACACGACTTGGACCCAGGACCGCGACGTCGCGCGCATGGTCTCCCTGGGGGGAAGTTGCACCCGTTGCGAGTTGTCGGGCCGCGACCTGTCCGGCGCGACGCTGACCGGCGCCAACTTCGCCTACGCCACCCTGGTCGGAGCCAATCTGCGCGGCGCCGAACTGGTCGGTTCGAACTTCGTCGGCGCCGACTTCAGCCGAGCCGACATGCGCGGCATCGAAATGGTCGGCTCCACCTTCACCAACGCCAATATGAGCGGCGCCCAGTTGATGGGCGCAGAGGCCACCGGCGCGGTCCTGATCCGGGCCAATCTAACCGGCGCCAATCTGACCGGCGCCGAGCTTCAGGGCGTCAATATGAACAGCGCCGTCCTGGTCCGCGCCCGCCTGAACGACGCCGAGATCTTCGGCGCCACCCTGGCCAATGTGAACGCCAGCGGCGCAGACTTCACGAGCGCCGACGTCAAGGCCTCCAACCTGTCAGGCGGCAATTTCGACAACGCCTCCTTCCGCAACGCGGACCTGGACAACGCGCGCCTGTCCGGCGGCAGCTTCAATCGCACCGACTTCCGCGACGCCTCCCTGCGCCGCACCGACATTCGCGGACTGGACCTCTCCCGGGCACGCGGCCTGACGGCCGATCAGGTCGAAGAGGCCTGCGGCGACGCCTCGACCCGCCTGCCGGGCGGCCTGACGGCCCGCAACTGCCGCGGCGGCGTCCGCGTCATCCGTACGCCGCCCGCACCGCCGACGCCGCCCGTCCCCCCGATTCCGCCGCGCCAGCGCAACCTGGTCATCACCTCGGGCAACTGAGGACCGGACGCAAAAAAGGGAGGGTCGCCCCCTCCCTTTTCCAATTCAGCCCTATGGCTCCGATCAGACCTTGATCGGCAGCTGGGTGCGGATCGACAGCTCCTTCAGCTGACGCTCCTCGACCTCGGCCGGGGCGCTCATCAGCAAATCCTGGCCCTGCTGGTTCAGCGGGAAGGCGATGACCTCGCGGATGGCCTGTTCACCCGCCAGCAGCATGACGATGCGGTCGATGCCCGGCGCCAGACCGCCGTGCGGCGGCGCGCCGAAGCGGAAGGCGTTCAGCATGCCGCCGAACTGCTCTTCGACCACCGAGGCGTCATAGCCGGCGATCTCGAAGGCCTTCAGCATGATCTCGGCCTTGTGGTTCCGGATCGCGCCCGAGCACAGCTCATAGCCGTTGCAGACGATGTCGTACTGATAGGCGCGAATGGTCAGCGGATCCTGCGTCTCCAGCGCCTCCATGCCGCCCTGCGGCATCGAGAAGGGGTTGTGGCTGAAGTCGACCTTCTTCTCTTCTTCCGACCATTCGAACATGGGGAAGTCGACGATCCAGCAGAACTTGAACTGGTCCTCGTCGACCAGCTTCAGCTCCGTGCCGACGCGGGTGCGGGCCAGACCGGCGAACTTGGCGAAGACCGACGGCAGACCGGCGGTGAAGAAGGCGGCGTCGCCCTTGCCCAGACCCAGCGAGGTCATCAGGGCCTGCGTCGGCTCCTGACCCAGGTTCTTGGCGATGGGGCCGCCCCACGACTGCTGATCGTCCGACCAGAAGATGTAGCCCAGGCCCGGCTGGCCCTCGCCCTGCGCCCAGGAGTTCATGCGGTCGCAGAAGGCGCGCGACCCGCCCGTCGGCGCCGGGATGGCCCAGACGGCGTTCTTCTCGTCGGCGCCCAGGATCTTGGCGAACAGGCCGAAACCGCCCTCGCGGAAGTGGTCAGACACGTCCTGCATCTTGATCGGGTTGCGCAGGTCCGGCTTGTCCGAACCGTACCACTTCATCGATTGTTCGAACGTCAGACGCTCGAAGCCCTTGTGCTCCATCGTCTGGCCGAAGTCGTTGGTGAAGACGTGCGTCCCGTCGATCGGCGACACCGGCTTGCCTTCGCCGAACTCGGTGAACAGGCCGTGCATCAGCGGCTCGATCGCCTGGAAGACGTCTTCCTGCGTGACGAAGCTCATTTCCACGTCGAGCTGGTAGAACTCCAGCGAACGGTCGGCGCGCAGGTCTTCATCGCGGAAGCAGGGCGCGATCTGGAAGTAGCGGTCGAAGCCCGAGACCATCAGCAGCTGCTTGAACTGCTGCGGGGCCTGCGGCAGGGCGTAGAACTTGCCCGGGTGCATCCGGCTCGGCACCAGGAAGTCGCGCGCGCCTTCCGGCGACGAGGCCGTCAGGATCGGCGTCTGATACTCGAGGAAGCCCTGGGCGCACATGCGGTTGCGGATCGACTGGATCACGCGCGAACGCAGGACGATGTTCTTGTGCAGACGCTCGCGACGCAGGTCGAGGAAGCGGTTGCTCAGGCGAATCTCTTCCGGATATTCCTGCTCGCCGAAGACCGGCATCGGCAGTTCGGCGGCTTCCGACAGCACCTCCACCGACAGGACGCGCACCTCGACCTCGCCGGTCGGCAGGTTGGCGTTGACGGTCGAGCCTTCGCGCAGGACGACTTCGCCGTCGACCTTGATCACGCTCTCGGCGCGCAGGCGCTCGACCACCTCAAAGCCCGGCGTTTCGGGGTGCAGGACCAGCTGAGTCAGGCCGTAGTGGTCGCGCAGGTCGATGAACAGCAGGCCGCCGTGGTCGCGCTTGCGGTGAATCCAGCCCGACAGACGAACATTCGCGCCGGCATCCGTCGAACGGAGGGCGCCGCAGGTGTGGGTGCGATAGGCGTGCATGATCGGATTTCGTCTGAAAACGGCTGTCGAACAGCGTGAATTAGGAGCGGGGAAAGGCCCATCATCGCCCCCGAAAGTCAAGGCTGACGCCTGAATCGAACAGGATGCGCCATCCACAGCGGCGCGCAGGTTGTCCCCGTGATCCCGCCCTATCAACAGAGACGCCCGCGTCCCGGCCCGGCTAGGGTCCGGTCATCATGAACGCCTCGGCCGCCGAAATCCGTCAACTGCGCCTGCCGCTGCAGCAGGAGACGCCGCAACGCGCCTCCGACCTGGCGATCTCGGAAGCGAATGCGGCGGGCGTGGCCGCCCTGGCCGCCTGGCCGGAAACGCCCGGCGCCATCCTGGCCCTGTTCGGCCCGGCGGGCTGCGGCAAGAGCCACCTGGCCGCCGCCTGGGTCGAGCGCACCGGCGCCATCGCCCTGCACGGCGCCGAGGCCGCCCTGGTCGACCCGCTGGAGCTTGAGGGCCGCCCCGTCCTGCTGGACCGGGCCCAGGACGCGGACGACGAGAGCCTGTTCCACCTGATCAACCTGACCCAGTCAGGCGGCGGCGCCCTGCTGCTGGTGTCGCGCGATCCGCCGGGCGCCTGGGCCACGGACCTGCCCGACCTGCGTTCGCGCCTGAACGCCATCCGCACCGTGGGGATAGAGGCGCCCGACGACGTGGTCTTCGCCGCCATGCTGCGCCGCGCCTTCGCCAGCCGGAACATCACCCCGGCCGACGAACTGATCGACTATCTGGTCCGCCGCATCGACCGCTCGGCCGACGCCGCCGAGGCCGTGGTCGACCGCCTGGACGCCCTGCACCGCCCGGTGACGCGCGTGCTGGCCCGTCAGGTGCTGGACGGCGGTGATATCGCAGAATTTTGAGGCGCAACCTCTTCTGCAGCTAAAGCCACTGGGGTGAAGAGGATTGGTATCAACACCAACAGCGCCGCCGCACCCAAAACCAAAAAGCCGAAAGCTGCACTGCTTCGGTCTACGACCATCCGGGCGACGAACAGCGCCACAAACAGACTGACGCCCAGCCAGCTCATGCTCGACGACCGGATAATGCGAGCCCCGCAACCTCGGCAATCAAAGGGTCTCGGACGAAATTGCGATAGGGCGCGGCTCAGCGGTAAGCGCCGACTGCAAGATGGACATGTTCCGAAACGGACAGGCGTTCTCATGTTCCTTGCCTAACAAGGTTCGGCTGTACTGTCCCTGCGTCAATGAGCCTGTCTCAGAACATCACGGTTGCAGCCGTCACAGGCGCGAGCGACAACGGAATCATGACTGATCTCGCGCCTATCGCCGTCGACACCACCGGCGAGGAAGTCCCTTCCTCGCGCGCCCCGCAGCTGGAGCTGTCCGAGGCGCTGATGGCCTCGCCCGAGCGGTTCATCAACCGCGAGCTGTCCTGGCTGGCCTTCAACGGCCGGGTGCTGGAAGAGGCCGCGAACGAGGGCCACCCCTTGCTGGAGCGAGTGCGCTTCCTGTCCATCTCGGCCAACAACCTGGACGAGTTCTTCATGACCCGCGTCGCCGGTCTGAAGGGTCAGGTGCGCGAGCGGGTGCGCGTCGTCTCGCCTGACGGCCTGACGCCGGCCCAGCAGCTCGAACAGGTCAATGCGGCGGCGGGCGGCCTGATGGCCGAACAGCAGCGTCAGTGGCGCGTCCTGCGCAAGGAGATGGCCGCCGCCGGCATCGAGATCGTCGAACGCGCCCGCATCACCAAGACAGAGCGCGAGCGGCTGGAGCCGGAGTTCCTGAATCAGCTGTTCGCCGTGTTGACGCCGATGGCCATCGACCCGGCGCATCCCTTCCCCTTCCTGCCGAACCTGGGCTTCTCGCTGGCGCTGAAGCTGCGGCGCAACAGCGACAACCGCGTCCTCTACGCCCTGGTGCCGGTGCCGACCCAGGTGCGGCGTTTCTGGGCGCTGGCGACAGACGGGCGCTCGACGCCGGGACGGACGCGCTACGTCTCGCTGGAAAACCTGCTGCTGCTGTTCATCGACCACATGTTCCCGGGCTGTGAGATCCTGGAAAAGGGCCTGTTCCGCCTGATCCGCGATTCCGACATCGAGATCGAGGAAGAGGCCGAAGACCTGGTGATGGAGTTCGAAGAGGCTCTGAAGCAGCGCCGCATGGGTTCGGTCGTCCGCATCAAGATCCAGGCGGACATGCCCGACGACCTGCGCGACTTCATCATCGGCCAGCTTCACGCCCAGCCGCAGGACGTGGTGCTGGTCGACGGCATGCTGGGTCTGGCGCAACTGTCGGAACTGATCCCCGGCGGCCACCCAGACCTGAAGTTCAAGGGCTATGAACCGCGCTACCCCGAGCGGGTGCGCGACAACGGCGGCGACATCTTCGCGGCCGTGCGCGAGAAGGACATGCTGATCCACCACCCGTTCGAGAGCTTCGACGTGGTGGTCCAGTTCCTGCGTCAAGCCGCGCGCGATCCCAACGTCATCGCCATCAAGCAGACGCTCTATCGCACCTCCAAGGACAGCCCTATCGTCGCCGCCCTGATCGAGGCGGCCGAGAACGGCAAGAACGTCACCGCCCTGGTGGAGCTGAAGGCCCGCTTCGACGAAGAAGCCAACCTGCGTTGGGCGCGCCAGATGGAACGGGCGGGCGTCCACGTCGTCTTCGGCTTCGTCGAGTACAAGACCCACGCCAAGATGAGCGTCGTCGTCCGGCGCGAGGGCGACAGCCTTCGCACCTACTGCCACTTCGGCACCGGCAACTATCACCCGGTCACGGCCAAGATCTACACGGACCTGAGTCTGTTCACCTGCGACCCGGCGCTGGGTCGCGATGCGACGCGGGTGTTCAACTACATCACCGGCTACGCGACGCCGGATGAACTGGAAGCTCTGGTCGTCTCGCCGCTGAACATGAAGTCCAGCCTGATCGAGATGATCGGCAAGGAGATGGCCGCCGCCGCCAAGGGCAAGTCCGCCGCCATCTGGGCCAAGATGAACGCCCTGGTCGACCCGGAGATCATCGACGCCCTGTATCGCGCCAGCCAGCAGGGCGTGCGCATCGAACTGGTCATCCGGGGCATCTGCTGCCTGCGCCCCGGCGTGCCGGGCCTGTCTGAGAACATCCGGGTCAAGTCGATCGTCGGCCGATTCCTGGAGCACAGCCGCATCGTCGCCTTCGCCAACGGGCACGACCTGCCCAGCAACCGGGCGCGGCTCTACATTTCCTCGGCCGACTGGATGCCGCGCAACCTGGACCGCCGGGTCGAGTTGATGACGCCAATCCTGAACGCCACCGTCCACGATCAGGTGCTGGACCAGATCATGGTCGCCAATCTGAAGGACGACGCCCAGAGCTGGGTGCTGGAGCCCGACGGCTCCTATCGCCGGGTGACACCCAGCGGGTCGGAGCGGCCCTTCTCGGCGCACAAATACTTCATGACCAACCCCAGCCTGTCAGGACGCGGCCGCAAGGTGAAGACCCTGCCCGGCGCCCTGTCCTATCCGGGCCTCAAGCCGCGGAAGCGCCGCTGATGAGCCCCGAGCGCGAATACGAGTCGAAACAGATCGCCGTCATCGACATCGGCTCCAACTCGGTGCGCCTGGTGCTGTATCGGCTGGAAGGCCGCGCCGTCTGGACCATGTTCAACGAAAAGGTTCTGGCGGGTCTGGGCCGCGATCTGGCCGCGACCCGACGCCTGTCTGAACCGGGCGTGGTGATGGCCATGACGGCGCTGCGCCGCTTCGCCGCCGTGATCGAGGGCGTCCAGCCGGACCAGGTGCTGGTCGCCGCCACCGCCGCCGTGCGCGAGGCCGAGGACGGCCCCCTGTTCTGCGAGCGCGTGGCCGCCGAGACGGGGCTGCGAATCCGCGTCCTGAGCGGCGAGGAAGAGGCGAAATATTCAGCGCTGGGCGTGCTGGCGGGCGATCCCGGCGCGCGCGGCGTGGCCGCCGACATGGGCGGCGCCAGTCTGGAGCTGACGCGGATCGGCGACGGTCCGCGCGGCAAGGGCGTGACCCTGCCGCTGGGGCCCTTCGCCCTGCTGGACGCCAAGGGCTTCGACGCCGATCGCCTGCGCGGCCGTATCGCCAAGCGGCTGGAGCCGATCGAAGACGATTACGCGACCCCGACCCTCTACGCCGTCGGCGGCGCCTGGCGCAGCCTGGCCCAGATGCACATGGCCATGGCCGATCACCCGATCCGCATCGTCCACCAATACGCCATGAGCGCCGCCGACGCCCGCGACATGGCCCGACTGGTCGCGCGTCAGTCCCGCGCCTCGCTCGAAAAGCTGCCCGGCCTTTCCAAGCGCCGCGCCGAGACCCTGCCCTACGCCGCCCTGGTGCTGGAGGGGCTGATCGAACGGCTGGGGCTGGCCTCCGTCAACTTCTCGGCCTGGGGCGTGCGCGAGGGGCTGCTGTATCACGGCATGGAGCCGGCCATGCGGGCGGTCGATCCCCTGCTGGCCGGATGTTCGGCCTGGGGCGGCCGCCAGGGCGTGGACCCCGCCCTGCCCCGCGCGCTGGACGGCTGGCTGCAATCGGTCGCCTCAGCCCTGCCCGAGGTGTTCGGCGAGGAACGCGACGCCCTGCTGACGTCTTCGGTCTGCCGCCTGGCCGATCTGGGCGCGCGGCTGCACCCGGACCACCGCACCAACCTCGTGTTCGATCAGGTGCTGTGGTCGCCCATTCCGGGCCAGACCCACGCCGAGCGCGCCTTCATGGCCGTGGCGATGAACGCCCGCTATGGCGGCGAGGCGCGCACGCCCGCGCCGGAAACGGTCAACCGCCTGCTGTCGGAAAAGGGCCAGAAGCGCGCCCGCGCCCTGGGGCTGGCCATGCGGCTGGCCTGCGACCTGTCGGGCCGCTCGCCGCAGCTTTTGGCCAACGCCACGGCCACGGTCGAGAAAGGCGCCCTGCGCGTCACCGCCGCCACGGGCTACGCCGACATGCTGCTGGGCGAACAGACCAAACGTCGGGCCAAGGCCCTGGCCGAAGCGATGGATCTGGCGCTGAAAATCTAAAAACCCTCTCCCGCCGGGAGAGGGTTGATCAGCCCTCGATCTCGACCACTTCGACGCGGGCGCCGTTCAGCACCAGGGCGATCTCGCCTTTCTTGAGCTTCAGCGCGTCCTCGCCGAACAGCTGACGGCGCCAGCCCTTCATGGCTTCGACGTCGGCGTTGTCGTTCAGAGCGATCTTCTCCAGGTCCGACACGGTGGCGATCAGCTTTGACGCCACGCCCGCGTTGTCGCTCTTGGCCTTCAGCAGCACCTTCAGCAGTTCCACCACCGAAGGCGGCGCCGGCTGGTTGTGCGCCGGGCGCTCCAGCTTGGGCGCGTGGGCTTCCGGGTCGGCCAAAACGCGCTTCAGCTCGGCCGCCAGCTCCAGCCCCAGGCGCGAGCCGCCGAAGCCCTTGGGCACCGAACGCAGGCGGTTGAAGGCGTCGGGGTCGGTCGGCGCCTGGACGGCGATCTCGTCGATGGCCTCGTCCTTCAGGATGCGGCCGCGCGGTTGATCGCGCTCCTGGGCCGCGCGCTCGCGCCAGACGGCGACAGCGACGAAGGCGGCCAGATATTTGGCGTTGAACTTCTTGGGCTTCAGCCGCTTCCAGGCGTTCTCGGGCGAGGTGTCGTAGAGGGCCGGGTCCGTGACCGCGCCCATTTCCGACATGACCCAGTCCAGACGGCCCTCCTTCTGCAGCCGATCGCGCAGCTTGGGATAGAGGGCCGACAGGTGCGTCACGTCGCCCAGGGCATAGGTCAGCTGCGCGTCCGACAGCGGGCGACGCGCCCAGTCGGTGAAGCGGCTGCCCTTGTCCAGCTCCTGACGCAGCATCTGACGGACCAGAGCCTCATAGCTGACCTGATCGCCGAAGCCGGCGGCCATGGCGGCGACCTGGGTGTCGAACAGCGGGCGCGGCATGGCGCCCAGCTTGTTGAAAATCTCCACGTCCTGCCGGGCCGCGTGGAAGACCTTCAGAATCGATTCGTCCCGCAGGATGTCGAGGAAAGGCTCCAGATCCAGCCCCTCCGCCATCGGATCGATGATGGCGGCGTCCGTTGGCGAAGCCGCCGCCTGAATCAGGCACAGCTTGGGCCAGTAGGTCGTTTCCCGCATGAATTCCGTATCAACGGTGATGTACGGGGCCTTGGCCAAACGCTCGCAGAAGGCGATCAGCGCGTCATTGGTGGTGATTGGCGTCATTCCGATGCTATAGCCCCGCGCGACGCCGTCGTGGCAAGAGCGCCGCGACAAATTTTCGCCCCCGATTTCGAGCCGTGACCGATGAGCGACACCCCCGAGGCCCTGAAAAACGGTCTGACCTACGCCGATGCAGGCGTAGACATCGACGCCGGAGAACAGCTGGTCGACGCGATCAAGCCCCTGGCCAAATCCACGCGCCGCCCCGGCGCAGAGGCCTCGCTGGGCGGTTTCGGCGCCCTGTTCGACCTGAAGGCCGCCGGTTTTGAAGACCCGCTGATCGTCACCACCACGGACGGCGTCGGCACCAAGCTGAAGATCGCCATCGAAACCGGCCGCCATGACGGCGTGGGCGTCGATCTGGTCGCCATGTGCGTCAACGACCTGCTGGCCCAGGGCGCCGAGCCGCTGATGTTCCTGGACTACTACGCCACGGGCAAGCTGGACGTGGACGCCGCGCGCCGCGTCGTCGCCGGCATCGCCGAGGGCTGCCGCCAGTCGGGCAGCGCCCTGGTCGGCGGCGAGACGGCCGAAATGCCGGGCATGTATTCGGGCGGCGACTACGACCTGGCCGGCTTCTCGGTCGGCGCGGTCGAGCGCGGCAAGGTTCTGCCCTATCTGGGTCAGCAGAAGGCCGGCGACGTCATCATCGGCCTGGCCTCCTCGGGTCCGCACTCGAACGGCTATTCGCTGATCCGCAAGGTGGTCGAGAAGTCCGGCCTGGCCTGGGGCGACGACGCCCCCTTCGCCAAGGACCAGACCCTGGCCCAGGCCCTGATGGAGCCGACCCGCATCTATGTGAAGCCGGTCCTGCCGCTGATGAAGGCGGACCTGGTCAAGGGCGCGGCCCACATCACGGGCGGCGGCCTGATCGAAAACCCGCCGCGCTGCATCGCCGAGGGCCTGGAAGCCAGCTTCGACTGGGACTCCTGGCCGATGCCCGCCGTCTTCCAGTGGCTGGGCGAGACGGGCGGCATTTCGGATCACGAGATGCGCCGCACCTTCAACTGCGGCGTGGGCTTCATCCTGATCGTCGCGCCCGAAAACGTCGAGCCGGTGCTGGCCGCCCTGCTGAACGCGGGCGAGACGGCGTTTGTCTGCGGACAACTGCAGGCGGCGTAAGGCGTCGCCCCTACTACAAGACCAAAGCCCCCGGCCAACGCGACCGGGGGCTTTTTTGCGTCCACACGTCTTCCGCTCACCCCGGCGGACGCCGGGGCCCAGTGAGAACCGCAAGCGCCGCGTCCTTAGCCAAAGCACTGGATCCCGGCGTCCGCCGGGATGAGCGGGCATGAAGGGTTTCAGCCAACAAAAAGGCCCCGGTCACGCTGACAGGGGCCTTCCTTGTTCAGACTGTCGCCGAGATCAGCGCAGGCCGCCGTTCTGCGTCTCGTCGTAGAACTTGGCCATGTCGGTGTAGAGCTGCTCCAGCGCCGGGCGGGCCGTGTACATCATGTGGCCGCCTTCATAGTAGGTGAACTCCAGATTCCCGCGCAGGTGCGGCTCCAGCATCATCTGGGCCAGGTCGTACTCCGTGCTGAAGAAGGGCGTGGCGGCGTCGTAATAGCCGTTCAGCGCCAGCACCTTCAGGTGCGGATTGCGGCGGATGGTCGTGGCCAGGTCCACCGCCGTGTTCGGCGTCGTCTGCGGGCCGCCGACCGGCGGGCGGTGGCTCCAGTCCCAGTCGAAGCCCGGCAGGCCGCGCGCCGACTGGCGATAGTCCATGTCGGTGCGGTAGTTCAGCGTCGTGGCCACATAGTCGCGGAAGATGCTGAAATAGGCGCCGGTGATGGCGCTGCTGGAGGGGTCTTCCTCGGGCGAGCCGCCGACCGCATTGGCGTCAATGCCCAGGTAGCGGGTGTCCAGACGGCCGACCGTCTGGCGACGGTCGCGCAGCAGCTCCTTGCGGAAGGGGCTCAGCTCAAGGCGCAGATTGGCCTGATCCAGAACCTCGGGCGAAATGCCGATCAGGGCGCTCATCTGCTGGGAGATCTGGGCGCGCTCGGCGTCCGAGATCAGATGCCCCTTCGACAGGGCGGCCGAGTACGGGCCGATGGCGAATTCGCGGGCGCGCTGGACGTGCTCCTCCAGGCTGGGCTTGTTCGGGATCTTGTTGTGATACCAGGCCGTCGCCGCATAGGTCGGCAGCAGGGTGACGAAGTTCTGCGGATAGCCCGGCTGGCGCACGCCGTAGTTCATGATCGACGACAGCAGCACCACGCCGTTCAGCGACATGCCGCGGCTTTCCAACTGATGCACCAGGGCGCCCGCGCGCAAGGTGCCGTAGCTTTCGCCCAGAACGTATTTCGGGCTGGACCAGCGGTCGAACTTGGTCGTGTAGCGCATGATGGCGCGGGCGAAGGTGTCCGCGTCCTGATCCACGCCCCAGAAGGCCGAACCCGGCGTCTCGCCCAGCGGGCGCGAATAGCCGGCGCCGACCATGTCGATGAAGACCAGGTCGGTCTTGTCCAGCAGGGTCATGTCGTTGGGCGCCAGGTTGAACGGCCCCGGGCGCTCGACCACCGGGGCGTCGGTCTGGACCCGCATCGGGCCGAAGGCGCCCATGTGCAGCCACACCGTCGGCGAACCCGGACCGCCGTTGAACATATAGGTGATCGGGCGACGACCGACCGGCTGGCCGTCCAGCGTATAGGCCACATAGAAGAGGCTGGCCGTCGGCATTCCCGCGTCGTTGCGAACCGTCAGGGTGCCGGCCGTGGCCTTGTAGCGCATGGCGCGGCCGTGGGCGGTGATCGAGTGGCTGGTCGTCACCGTCTGCTCATCGGCGCTGGCGCGGGCCCAGTTCTTCTCGATCTGTTCGGCGTTGGCGTTGCGCAGACGTTCGGCCGCCGAGCGGATCGGACCCGAACCGCCGCTGGACGCGGCTTCCTGAGCCATGGAAACGGCCGGCGCGGCCAACAGGGCCGCAGCGCAGGCGGCGGTCAACAGACGACGCATATAGGATACTCCCCCTAGGATGCCGGACTCTCCGGCGGATCGACGCTAGCGCCGCCGTTTCCGAAGAAGCAACGGAGTTTGCGTCAGTTGGTCGATATTCGTTCGGCGGCGCTGCGCCCTCCCCTTCGCCTTGAAGTCCCTCTTGCTAAGTCGCCGTCGGGGCCGCATGGCAGTCGCGCCTTTTTTCAACGCGTGAGCCGCCCATGTCCGTCGCCAAAACCCGCGTCGCCGTCCTGATCTCGGGAACCGGCTCGAACATGGCCAGCCTGATCGCGGCGGGTCAGGCGGCGGACGCGCCGTATGAAGTCGTGGTCGTCGTCTCCAACATCGCGGGCGCGGGCGGTCTGGCCAAGGCCGAGGCAGCGGGCGTCGAGGCGTTGACCGTCGAGCACAAGCCCTTCGGCAAGGACCGCGAGGCGCACGAGCGCGCCATCGACGCCCTGCTGGTAGAGCGCGGCGTCCAGGTGGTGGCCCTGGCCGGATACATGCGCCTGCTGACTCCGTGGCTGGTCGGGAAATGGGCGGATCGAATGCTGAACATCCACCCGTCGCTGTTGCCGCTCTATCCCGGCCTGAACACCCACGCCCGCGCCATCGAGGCCGGAGACCTTGAGGCGGGCTGCACCGTCCACATCGTCACCGAGGGCGTCGACGAAGGCCCGATCCTGGGCCAGGCGCGCGTGCCGATCCAGCCCGGCGACACGCCCGACATTCTGGCGGAACGGGTCAAGGCGGCGGAGCACGGCCTTTATCCCCAGGCGCTCGCCGATTTCGTCCGCCGCTCGTAATCCTTAACGATTTTTAATGCGACAGCCGGTCGCAGGCGAGCGCAGGTTGCCCGCAAGCACGAATGCGCCGTCCTGATGGCGTAATCGCGCACGTCTGCACCACTGGGAAAGACCCGATGATGAAAACCCGCCTGATGGGCGCCGCCGCCATGGCCCTCGCCCTCGCCTTCTCGGCTCAGCCGACCTTAGCCCAACACGCCCACGCCTCGGCGACCGCCTCGACCACGCCCGAAATCAAGCCCTGGGGCTTCGACCTGGACGGCCGCGACCTGACGGTGAAGCCGGGCGACGACTTCAACGCCTACGCCAACGGCGTCTATCTGCGCGATACCGAGATTCCGGCCGACAAGGCCCGCTTCGGCCCGTTCGACGTCCTGTATGAGAACTCGCAGGCCCAGCTTCGCGCCATCATCGAAGCCAGCGCCGCCAACCCGGTCAACGACAACGCCCGCAAGGTCGGCGCCCTGTACGCCAGCTTCATGGACGAGGCCCGCGTGAACCAGCTGGGCGCCCAGCCCCTGGCCGCCGACCTGGCCGCCATCCGCGCCGTCGCGAACCACAGCGACATGGCCCGCCTGATGGGCGCTAGCCACGAAGGCTTCGGCGGCTCCCTGTTCGGGGTGGCCGTGTTCGAGGACTTGCAAGACCCCAACGTCAACTCGGCCTATCTGGGCCAGGGCGGCCTGGGCCTGCCGGACCGCGACTATTATCTGAAGCCCGACTTCGCCACCCAGCGCGAGGCCTATGTCGGGTATGTCACGCGCGCCCTGACCGCCGCCGGCTGGAGCAACCCGGCCCAGGCCGCCGCCGACATCCTGGCCTTCGAGACCAAGGTGGCCGAGAAGCACTGGACCACGGTCGAGCGCCGCCAGATCGACAAGATCTACAACCCGACCCCGGCCGCGCAGCTGTCGACCTTCGCGCCGGGCTTCGACTGGGCCGCCTTCCTGCAGGCCTCCAAGGTCGAAAGCGTGCCGACCCTGGTGCTGATGGAGAACACCGCCATCCCCGGCATCGCCCAGGTGTTCGCCGACACCCCGATCGAGACGCTGAAGGCCTGGCAGGCCTTCCAGACCGTCGATCAGGCCAGCCCCTATCTGTCCGACGCCTTCGTCGACTCGCGCTTCGAATTCCGCGGCAAGACCCTGCGCGGCCAGCCCGAGAATCGTCCGCGCTGGAACCGCGGCGTCGCCCTGGTCGACGGCCAGCTGGGCGAGGTTCTGGGTCAGGAATACGTCCGCCTGCACTTCCCGGCTTCGTCCAAGACGCAGATGGAGACGCTGGTCGCCAACCTCAGCGCCGCCATGACCGAGCGTCTGAAGGCCCTGGACTGGATGAGCGAGGCCACGCGCGAGCAGGCCCTGCTGAAGATGTCCAAGTTCGGCGTGAAGATCGGCTATCCCGAGAAGTGGCGCAGCTATGACGGGCTGGAGCTGACGGCGGGCGACCTCTACGGCAACGTCGAGCGCGCCTCCGCCTTCGACTGGGCCTGGAACCGCAGCAAGATCGGCCAGCCGGTCGATCCGCTGGAATGGGGCATGACGCCCCAGACGGTGAACGCCTATTACAACCCGCCGCGCAACGAGATCGTCTTCCCGGCCGCCATCCTGCAGGCGCCCTTCTTCGATCCGAACGCCGATCCGGCGGTCAACTACGGCGGCATCGGCGCCGTGATCGGCCACGAGATCACCCACGGCTTCGACGATCAGGGCCGCAAGACCGACGCCAACGGCGTGCTGCGCGACTGGTGGACGCCCGAAGACGCCGCCCGCTTCGAGGAGCGCGCCAAGACACTGGGCGCCATCTACGCCGCCGAGGAGCCGGTGCCGGGCACGCACATCAACGGCGACCTGACCATGGGCGAGAACATCGCCGACCTAGGCGGCCTGCTGATGGCGCTGGACGCCTATAAGCGCAGCCTGAACGGCCAGCCGGCCCCGGTGATCGACGGTCTGACCGGCGAACAGCGCGTCTTCCTGGGCTGGGCCCAGGTGTGGCGCGAGAAGTCGCGCGAAGAGGCTCTGAAAGAGCAGCTGACCACCGACCCGCACTCGCCCGGCATGGCGCGCGCCGCCACCCCGCCGCGCAACATCGACGCCTGGTACGCCGCATTCGGCGTCACCCCGGATCAGGCCGAATACATAGCGCCCGAAAAGCGCGCCCGCATCTGGTAAGCGGCGCGTCCGGCGACGGACAAAAGGAAAGGGCGTCGGCTTCGCGGCCGACGCCCTTTTTGTTTCCCCTTGCGGAGAAAGCCTTACTCGTGCGGCTTCTTCGGCGTGGTGGCGGCGCCTGCGACGGCGCCGATGACGCCGCCGGCGACGGTCGCGCCGGTGTTGCCGCCGATCGCCTGACCGGCGACCGCGCCGCCCAGGGCGCCCGTGGCGGCGCGTTGTTCCGTGGTCGTGCCGCAGGCGGCCAGCAGAGCCGTCAGGCCGATCACCGGGGCGAGTTTCAGCATCGTCTTCATGGCGGTCATCCTTGTTCTTCTTCGAGAGACAGCGTGACCATGAGAACGAAACGGCCCGCCCCCGGTTCCGAGGGCGGGCCGCTTTATCGCTGTGCCAAGCCTCACAGAGAGGCCTGTTTCAACCCTTAGCCGACGATGTCGGCGTCCGTGAAGAACTGGGCGATTTCGATGCCGGCGTTCTCCAGCGAGTCCGAACCGTGGACCGAGTTCTCGCCGATCGACAGGGCGAACAGCTTACGGATGGTGCCTTCAGCGGCGTCGTTCGGGTTGGTGGCGCCCATGACTTCGCGGTACTTGGCGACGGCGTTGTCGCCTTCCAGCACCTGGACGACGACCGGCTCGGCGATCATCTGCGAGACCAGTTCGCCGTAGAAGGGACGCTCGGCGTGCACTTCGTAGAACTTCTTGGCTTGGGCTTCGGTCAGCTTGACGCGGCGTTGGCCGACGATGCGCAGGCCGGCGCCTTCGATCACGGCGTTGATGGCGCCCGTCAGGTTACGGCGGGTGGCGTCCGGCTTGATGATCGAGAACGTACGTTCGGTCATGGGATTGACTTCTTGTTTGGGAGTTTGAGGGTCGGCGGCTTATAGCGAGCGCCGCACATCTTTCCAATATCCCCGCGCGTAAGCCTTTTTCTTTCCGGTTGCCATGCTGCAGATCAAAAACCTGACCTACAACGCCTGGGGCCGCGAGTTCCTGGACGACGCCTCCGTCAGCCTGCCGCCGGGTTCCAAGGTCGGCCTGGTCGGCCGCAACGGCATCGGCAAGTCGACCCTGTTCAAACTGATCCTGGGCGAACTGGCCGCCAACGGCGACGAAATCTCCCTGCCCAAAACCGCGCGCATCGGCTCGGTCGATCAGGAACACCCCGCCACGCCCGTCAGCGTTCTGGACACCATTCTGGAAGCCGACGTCGAGCGTCACGACCTGCTGACCCGGCTGGAAACCGCCGAACCGGAAGAGATGGGCGAGATCTGGGGCCGTCTGATCGAGATCGACGCCGACAGCGCCCCCGCCCGCGCGTCCGAAATCCTGGCCGGTCTGGGCTTCAGCCATGACGACATTCTGCGCCCGATGGCCGAGTTCTCGGGCGGTTGGCGGATGCGCGTCGCCCTGGCCGCCGCCCTGTTCGCCGAACCGGACATGCTCCTGCTGGACGAACCGACCAACTACCTCGACCTGGAAGGCGCCCTGTGGCTGGAGCAGCGACTGAAGCGCTATCCGCATACGGCCCTGATCATCAGCCACGACCGCGAGCTGCTGAACGGCGTCTGCACCCACATCCTGCAACTGTCGAACCGCAAGCTGGACCTCTACACCGGCAACTACGACACCTTTGAAAAGACGCGAGCCGAGAAGCTGCGTCTGATGGAGGCCAACAAGTCCAAGCAGGACGCCGAGCGCGCCCACCTGCAGAAGTTCATCGACCGCTTCAAGGCCAAGGCGTCCAAGGCGACGCAGGCACAGTCGCGCGTCAAGCGGCTGGAGAAGATGCAGCGCATCGAACTGCCGCCCGAAGAGCGCGTCGCCCCCTTCACCCTGCCCTCGCCGGAGCGCCCCCTGCCCCCGCCGCTGATCCGGCTGGAGAAGGCCAACGTCGGCTATGAGCCGGGCAAGCCGATCCTGAAGAACCTGAACCTGCGGATGGATCTGGACGACCGTATCGGCCTGCTGGGCGTCAACGGGGCGGGCAAGTCGACCTTCGCCAAGCTGATCGCCAAGGCCCTGACCGTCGAGACGGGCGAGTTCCACCGCGACGGCAAGATGCGCGTGGGCTGGTTCCACCAGCACCAGATCGAGGCGATGGACCCGACCGACACGCCGCTGGAGATCATCCGCCGAGCCATGCCGGACGCCTCGGAGAGCAGCCGCCGCAGCCGTCTGGCCCAGTTCGGCCTGCCGTTCGAGAAGCAGGAGACCACCGTCGCGTCCCTGTCGGGCGGCGAGCGGGCGCGCCTGCTGCTGAACCTGGTGGCGATGGATGCGCCGCACATCCTGATCCTGGACGAACCGACTAACCACCTGGACATCGACAGCCGCCGCGCCCTGCTGGACGCGCTGAACGAATATACCGGCGCGGTCATCCTGATCACCCACGACCGTTCGCTGATGGAGCTGGTGGCCGACCGGCTGTGGCTGGCCGCAGACGGGTCGGTGAAGCCGTTCGACGGCGACATGGACGACTATCAGAAGTTCGTCCTGGACCGCGCCAAGCAGGCGGGGATGAAGCCCAGCCAGGTCAAGCATGAGGAAGCTGTGGCCGAGGCTCCCGCGCCCACGCCCAAGGCCGAAAAGAAGAAGGGGCCGTCTCCGTCCACGCTCCGCCATGCGGTGAAGAAGGCGGAAGAGAAGATGGCCCAATTGACCGCCGACCTGGCGCGGCTGGACGACGATCTGGCCAACGCCGCCGTCAATGATCCGAAGAAGCTGGAAGGCCTGACCCGCGCTCGCACCAAAGCCCAGACCGATCTGGATCAGGCCGAGGTCGACTGGATCGCCGCCGAAGAAGCCCTGGCCGAGGTCTCCTGATGAGCAAGACGCCGCCCCTGCTGACCAAGGACGAGATGCAGGAGGCGTCCGCCCGTCTGCGCGCCTACCTGCGCGACGAGATGGAGGTGGAGGTCGGCCAGTTGCCCGCCGAAATGCTGGTGGAGTTCATCGGCCGCGACATCGGCCGCCTGTTCTACAACCGGGGCCTGCGCGACGCGGAGACCGTGGTGCGCCAGAAGGTAGAGGACGTCGCCGACGCCCTCTACGGCCTGGAGCGATAAGCCCCCCGCTCACCCGGCCTTCGCCGGGATGAGCGGATATTGTTTGAACTCAGCCGCAGCTGACGCGCGTCACCAGGTTGGTCTTGTCGTCGTAGGTGAAGGTCACGCGGTTCTCGCGATAGTCCATGGTCGCCGCGCAGCTGCTGCACAGGACGCGGAAGATGCGGCCTTGCGGCGCGGTCGGAATGGTCGAGCGATTGCGGCCCACATACTCCTGATAGTCGCTGGCCTTGCAGGCGACGGGGGTCGCCTCGCCGCCGGGCGCAGGCGTCGCGCCGCCGCCCTGGGTCGGGGCGCAGGCGGCCAGGGCGAGGAAGCCCGCAGCGGCGCTCAGGGTCAGAATCGTCTTCATGGCGGCGTCCTTTTCGATCAGCCGCAGCGAACCTGTTCGACCAGGCCCGTCTGCTGATTATAGAAAATATTCAAGCGGTAAGGCGAATAGTCTTCGGTTACGGGACAGGTCGTGCAGGCGACGCGACGGTTCACCACATCCACCGGAACGGGAATCTGGCTGCGCGGTTTCCCGACCAGCCACTGAAGCTCGCCGGCCTTGCACATATCGCCGTCGATGCTGCGGACGCCCGGTTCGGACAGATAGGGCCGTTCAGTGGAAGAAACCGGCGTCCGCACCGGCGCCGTCGGCTGGCCGGCGTGTCGCGCAGGCGGCGGCGAGGCGCAGGCCGACAGGGCGACCAGGCCGACGCCCAGGATCAGGCCGCTTTTTCCCAGCGGCCCTCGTCCGATTGTTTCCAGTAGGCCAGGTCGGCGCCGTCCGCCTTCAGCGTCCGCCAGCGCCCGCGCGCATGGTTCAGCGCCTGCTCGTCCCGGCCGTCGAAAATGATGAAGCAACGTGCGAACTCCTGCGTGGCCCCAAGCTCTGAATCATCGACGATGAACAGCGCCTGAGCGCCATTCAGATTTTCGCCCGATTCGGACAGGAGCACAGGCTGGCGCGCAGCGTGTCCGCCGTCAGCCCGTCCGTGCGGCAGGAAACTGTCGTCGCGATAGGTCCACAACAGCTCGTCGATATCGTCGAGCCGGTGCGAGGTCGCGCCCCGGATCAGGGCGCGCCATCCCCGCTGAAGCGTGCGCTCCAGCAGGGTCGGCAGCACCTGATCCAGCGTCGACCGCTCCAGGTGGTAGAACCAGATTTCCGGCTTGGCGTCAGACACCCGGCCCTACCTTCCTGAACTGAGGTCAGCCTTCGTAGTGGTCGGCGACCATGCGGTCGAGCAGGCGCACGCCATAGCCCACGGCGCCGTCCGGCACGGTCGGGTTCTTGGAGTCCTTCACCCAGGCGGTCGAGGCGATGTCGATGTGCGCCCACGGCACGCCGTTGGTGAAGCGTTGCAGGAACAGGGCCGCGGTGATCGAGCCGCCCGCGCGGCCATTGCCCATGTTCTTCACATCGGCGATCGGGCTGTCGATGTGGCGGTCGTATTCCGCCGGGATAGGCATGCGCCAGGACTTCTCGCCCACCTTCGGACCGGCGTCGGCGATGTTGGCGGCCAGTTCGTCGCTGTTGGTGAAGACGCCCGCGTATTCCAGGCCCAGCGAGATGATGATGGCGCCCGTCAGGGTGGCCAGGTCGATCATGAACTTCGGCTTGAAACGGTCCTGCGTGTACCAGAGCGCGTCGGCCAGCACGAGGCGGCCTTCGGCGTCGGTGTTCAGCACCTCGATGGTCTGGCCCGACATGGAGGTGACCACGTCGCCCGGACGCTGGGCGTTTCCGTCCGGCATGTTCTCGACCAGGCCCAGAACGCCGACGACGTTCACCTTGGCCTTGCGGCCGACCAGGGCGTGCATGAGGCCGGCCACGGCGGCGGCGCCGCCCATGTCCCACTTCATCTCTTCCATGCCGTCGGCGGGCTTCAGGCTGATGCCGCCGGTATCGAAGCAGACGCCCTTGCCGACAAAGGCGATGGGGGCCTCGCCTTCCTTGCCGCCGTTCCACTGGATGACGGCCAGCTGGCTTTCACGCACCGAGCCCTGCCCGACGCCGAGCAGCGAGCCCATGCCCAGCTTCTGCATCTCGGCTTCGCCCAGGATCTCGACCTTGGCGCCCAGGGCCTCCAGCTCCTTCACGCGGCGCACGAACTCGGCCGGGTACAGGATGTTGGCGGGCTCCGACACCAGGTCGCGCGCGAACAGCACGGCGTCGGCCACAGCCGACAACGGCTGGAAGGCGGCCTCTGCGGCCTTCACGTCCGAGGTCACGACGCGCACGGTCGTCACCGACGGGATCTTATCGGCCTTCTGCTTGGTCAGGTATTTGGCGAAGCGATAGGCGGCCAGGCGCACGGCGAATCCGGCGCGGGCGGCCAGTTCCGGCGACAGGTGCGACACGTCGATGGTCAGGACTTCGGCGCCCGACAGCTTGGTCGCCTGATAAGCGGCCGCAGCCGCGGTTTCGACCGCCAGATCGTCCAGCTTGTCCGCCGCGCCCGCGCCAACCAGCAGGACGGCGTTCGCGTCGATCCCGGCCGGAGCAGCGACGTTCAGGCTGCTGCTGGCGGCGCCGTTGAAGCGGCTGTTCTTCATCGCCTTGACCAGGGCGCCCGAGGCGGCCTGATCCAGCGCCGGTCCGGTCCCAGCCAGCGCCCGCCCTTCATGAACCAGCAAGGCGAGAATTTCGGCTGCACCCGACGAAGCGACGAATTCGATTTTCATAAACTGACTCCAGACCGAGAAATCATGCCCCGGTCACGCTTGAATTTGCCATGGTCGCGGCGACGGTTTCGTCGGGGCGGCCGGATGTGTATTACATGGCTCGCATCGCCCTGGGCTGCAACACGCTCGCAGCCGATTATACGACCTTACCCGCCGCATGACCCTGATTCAGAGGTATCTTTTCCGCCAGATCGGCCTGCCCATCGTGGCGGCGGTCGCGGCGCTGGCCGGGATAGGCCTGCTGAGTCAGAGCCTTGATCAATTGGAGGTCATCGTCGAGCGCGGCCAGAGCGTCTGGGTCATGGTCAAATTGACCTTGCTGGCCCTGCCGCAGCTGATCGCCGTCATCCTGCCCATCGGCCTGTTCGTCGGCGCCCTGATCGCCCTGACGCGGCTGCAGCGCGAGCAGGAGCTGACCGCCGCCTACGCCGCCGGGGTCAGCCGCTGGGCCCTGATCCGGCCCGCCCTGCAGATCGCCCTGATCGTCACGGTCATCTCCCTGCTGGTGAACGTCTTCGTCCAGCCCTGGGCCCAGCGCGAGGGTCGCCGCCAGGCCTTCGCCATCCGCACCGACCTGGCCGCCCTGCTGGTCGAGGAAGGCCGCTTCGTCCAGGGTCCGGACGGCCTGACCGTCTACGTCCAGCAGATCGAGCAGAACGGCCTGATGAAGAACCTCTTCGTCTACCTGGACAACGGCAAGACGGTCACGACCTGGGACGCCGAGACGGCCCGCTTCGGCCGCGTCGACGGCCTGCCGGTGCTGACCATGCAGAACGGCTCGATGCAGCGCTATTCCTCGCGCGAGGTGCTGAACCAGCTCTCGTTCGACCAGCAGGTGTTCGACCTGTCGCCCTACGCCAAGACCAGCGAGCGCATCCGCTTCAAGCCGTCGGACCTGTGGCTGACGGACCTGTTCGACCCGACACCCGCCCTGCTGGAGACCGCCGGAACGCGCGGCGAGCTGGCGGCCGAGGGCCATTCGCGCTTGGCTTCGCCTCTCTACGCCCTGGCGGCGATGGCCTTTGCGTTGGCGGCCATCCTGGGCGGCGCCTTCAGCCGCAGCGGCTACGCCGGACGCATCGCCAGGGCCGCGGGCGCCTTCCTGATCCTGCGCGTCATCGGCTACGGCCTGGTGGCCGGCAGCGCCTGGAACGGCGCGCTCAACATCCTGCAATACGTCGTGCCGCTGGCCGCCACCTTCCTGGCCCTGCGCATCCTGTTCCGCGCGCTGAAGCCGCGCCGTCGCCGCACCTGGGCGCCGCTGGAACGCCTGAAGGCGAGGTTCGCATGAGGCTCCGTCTTGGCCGCATCGAACGCTATGTGCTGATCCAGCAGATGAAGTCGCTGGGCGTGGCGCTGGCCGTCATCGCCGCCCTGGTCATGCTGATCGACTTCGTCGAGGTCTCGCGCGGGCTGAATTCGTCCGGCGAACTGTCGGGCGGGCGCATCCTGGGCCTGGTCATGGTCAAGTCGCCGTCGGTGATCGTGCAGCTTCTGCCCTTCGTCTTCCTGTTCGGCACGCTGGGCGCCTTCGTCAGCCTGAACCGGCGCAGCGAGCTGATCGCCATGCGGGCGGCGGGCGTTTCGGCCTGGCGCTTCGTCTTGCCGGCGGCAGGCGCGGCGGTGGCGCTGGGCGTGCTGACGGTCACGGTGCTGGGCCCGATGGCGGCGGCGGGCGACGCCGTCTGGCAGCGCGAGCGCGCGCGCATCTCCGGCTCGGTTCCCGGCAGCGAATCGGGCCAGGCGGTCTGGCTGCGCGAAGGCGACGCCAACCGTCAGATGATCATTCGCGGAGGCCGCCAGGAGCAGGCCAGCGGGCGACTGCTGGACGCGACCTTCTTCATCTACACCACGACTTCAAGCGGCCGTCGCGTCTTCACCGAGCGGGTGGACGCCGCCACGGCGACCCTCAACGCCGGGCGCTGGCGCCTGACCGACGCCTCGGGCGCGCAGACGGGCCAGCGGGCGGTGCGCTACGCCACCTTGGACCTGCCGTCCAACCTGGCCGACGAAGAGGCCTTCCAGCGCTTCGCCAGGCCGCAGTCGACGCCCTTCTGGTCCCTGCCCAATCAGATTCGCAGGATCGAGGACGCCGGCTTCGCCTCGACCGCCTACCAGCTGCGGCTGCAACAGCTTCTGGCCACGCCGCTGATCTTCGGCGCCATGTCCATTCTGGCGGCGGCCTTCTCGCTGCGGCTGATGCGCCTGGGCGATCTGGCGCGGATGACGGTGGCGGCCGTGGTGCTGGGCTTCGCCTTCTTCTTCCTGAATCAGTTCTCCTCAGCCATGGGTTCGGCCGAGGTCGTACCGCCGATCATCGCCGCCTGGCTGCCGCCTATATTGACGGCTCTCGCCGCCTTTACCTTGCTGTTCTATACCGAAGACGGCTAATCGAGCGGTTTCCGCCCGGCCGGTAATGAGTGGACACCGCATGACCCATCGCCGTCTCCCCCGCATGGGAGCCCTGCGCCTTCGGCTGTTGACCGGCGCGGCGTTGGTCATAGGCGCGCCCCTGTCTGCGCCAGGACTGGCCCACGCCGCCCAGGCCCAGGCGCCGGCTCCGGCCCCCGCCGTTCAGGCGGCGCCGCAAACGGCCGCTCAGACGCCGGGCGCAGACGGTCTGACGCCTGACGCCGTCTACATGGACGCCGATTCCGCCCAACGTGAGGGCGACCTCGTCTCGGCCCAGGGTTCGGCCGAAGATCGGGTCATGGCGCGTTTCCAGGATCACAGCCTGCGCGCCAAGGACGTCACCTATGACCTGCAAAGCCAGGTCGCCACGGCCTCGGGCGACGCTGAACTGACGGCGCCGGACGGCTCGGTCGTTCACGCCGAACGCATCGAACTGGATTCTGATTTCAAGACGGGCGTGGCCGTCGACCTGGCCACGCGCCTGTCGAACGGCTCCAGCCTGATGGCCGCCACCGCCGTGCGCCGTTCCGAAACGGTCAGCGAGCTGAACAACGTCATCTTCACTCCCTGCCCCATCTGCACCGTGGACGGCGCGGCCAAGACGCCCAGCGTCTCCATCCAGGCCTCCAAGGCGGTGCAGAACGAAGAGCTGCGCGCGATCCTGTATCGCGACGTGGTGTTCCGCCTGGGCGGCGTGCCGATCTTCTACCTGCCCGCCTTCTCGCACCCCGACCCCAGCGTAGATCGGGCGTCGGGCTTTCTGGTCCCCTGGGGCGACTATCAGGCCGGACGGGGCGTCTCGCTCGAACTTCCCTATCTGCACGTCATCTCGCCGTCCGAGGACGTTCTGATCAGCCCGCAGTTCAACACCAGGGTCGAGCCTCTGCTGAACCTGCAATGGCGCAAGCGATTCACGGACGGCATGATCGTGGCGCGCGGCGGCGCCACCTACGGCCGCAGCTTCGGCGACTTCGACCTGGACGGCGACGGCGACGCGGAGAGCAACGTCCGCTTCGGCGACAAGACGGCGCGCAGCTATCTGCTGGCCCACGGCGCCTTCGACCCTGACGGCCCGTGGCGCTGGGGCTTCACGGCCGAGCGCGTCTCGGACAAGACGCTGTTCGACCGCTATGACGTGCGCGACGCCTATCAGGACAACGGCCTGTATTACGGCGACAGCCGCCGTCTGATCAGCCAGATCTACGCCGAGCGTCAGACCCAGCGCTCCTATCTGTCGGTCGCCGCCTTCACCATGCAAAGCCTGCGGGTGGCGCAGTTCGACCCCGTCACCCCGGCCCTGAACGTCTTCGAGGACGACAACACCCTGCCGCTGGTGGCGCCCCTGATCGAGGCGCGATGGGAGCCGGAAGGCCCCGTCTTCGGCGGCCGCCTGCGTCTGCGCGGCTCCGCCGTCGCCCTGACCCGCGACGCCTATGTCGGCTTCCCCACACTGGCGCCCGAACTGATTCCCGGCGGCCCGACCGACGGCCTGCCCGGCGTCGACAGCCGCCGCGTCACCGGCCAGGCGGAATGGCGCCGCGCGATGATCTCGCCCATCGGCGTGCGCTGGGAGCCGTTCGTCGACCTGCGCGCCGACGTCTATTCGGTGGCCGACCTGCCGCCCGCCATGGGCGTCGAAAACGAGACCTACGCGCGCGCGCGCGCCAGCGCCGGGGTCGACGTCAGCTACCCCCTGTACCGCCGCCTCAGCGCCTCGTCCGATCTGATCCTGGAGCCGATGGCCCAGTTGTCGATCTCCAACAAGGCGGACCTGGATCGACGCATTCCGAACGAGGACAGCCAGATCACGGAGCTGGACCACCTGTCCCTGTTCCGCATGGATCGATTCCCCGGCTACGACCTGCTGGAGGGCGGCTTGCGCTTCACGGCGGGCGCGCGCGCGACCTTGCACTGGGACGAGGTGCGCTCGGCCAGCCTGTTCATCGGCCGCAGCATGCGCGCAGACGACCAGGACGAATACCTGACGCCGATCCCGGACGATCCGACGCGCCTTTATGACCCCTCGGGTCTGGCCAGCCGGACCTCGGACTGGGTGGTTCAGGGGTCATTCAATCCCTCGGATCGCATGCGCGGCTGGTTCCACGCCACCATCGACGGCAATGGCCAAGTTCGTCGGGCCGAGGCGACCGTCGACGGCCGCTGGGGACGCCGAAACCTGGCCAGCGTAAGCTACATCGTGGACAGCTCGAACCCCTTGGACGGCCCCGAGAACCGCAACTACGAGTTCGTGCAGCTCTCCGGTCACCAGTTCATCTACGGCAACTGGGGCGTGGCGGTGACGGGGATCGCCGACATGCAACGCGACATCGTCACCCGGTCGGAGGTCGGCCTGCTGTACGACGACGACTGCTTCCGCATTGAGCTGGGCTGGCGGCGCGACAACACGCGCGTCCGGCCGACCGGCCCGGCGGAAGGCGTTTATATCCGTCTTAACCTCGCCACTTTTGGGGCTTCAGGCTATGATCGCAATGATATGCGGTAGGCAGGGCGCGCATTGCGGCGTAGGGGAGCTTGCGCCCCGGCGCTGCGGCGTGGCGATCGCCGCCGACCGGCTCGGGACCGCTTTAGGGAATCAGGACTGACGATGGGTTTGATGCGTTACTCTACGGGAGCCGCCCTGGCCGCCCTTATGGTCGTGGCGGCCGTGGAGCCTTCCTCGGCTCAGACTCCGGCGTCTCCCGCTCCTGCGCAGGCCGCGCCTCAAACGCCGGCCGCCGGCGCGCTGAACCCCGCCGCCGAGGAAGCGCCCCAGCGCACGGCGCCTGCGCCGCAGTTCCGCCTGTCCGACGGCATCATCGCGACGGTCAACGACCGCATCATCACCGGCTTCGACCTGCGTCAGCGGATGCTGGTTCTGATGGCCATGACCCAGGTCCAGCCGACCGAAGAAAACATCGGCGCCATCCAGCAGCAGGCGCTGAACGACCTGATCGACCAGCACCTCCAGGCCGCCGAACTGGCCAAGTTCGAACAGCTCAAGATCGGCGACGCCGAAATCGATCAGGAAATCGCCGACATGGCCCGCCAGGCGGGCACGACGCCGGCCAGCTACATCAACTTCTTGGAACAGGGCGGGATCAGCATCCCCGCCTTCCGCGAGCAGATGCGCACCGAGATCGGCTGGCGCGAACTGGTCGGCGGCCGTTTCCGCGACCGCGCCCGCGTCGGCAAGAGCCAGGTCGAGCAAACCATGCGCCAGATGACCGAATCGGCGACCAAGCCTCAGTATCTGATCGGTGAAATCTACCTGGAAGCCGCCCGCGTCGGCGGCATGCAGGAAGCCATGAACGGCGCGCGCCAACTGGTGCAGCAGATGATCCAGGGCGCGCCCTTCATGGCCGTGGCGCGCCAGTTCTCGGCCGCCCCCTCGGCCGCCCGCGGCGGCGACGCCGGCTGGGTGGTCCAAGGCACAGTCCAGCCCGCCCTGCAGTCCGTCATGGACACGCTGGAGCCCGGCCAGCTGTCGAACCCCATCCCCGTCGATGGCGGCGTCTACATCCTCTACATGCGCGACAAGCGCTCGGGCGCCTCGACCAGCATGGTCAAGATGAAGCAGGTCATGGTCGAGCTGCCGGAAAACGCCGATGAGGCCCAGGTCGCCGCCGCGACCCAGCGCCTCGAGGCCCTGCGCGGCCAGCTGACCTGCGACAACATCCTGACCCGCGCGCGTTCGGAACCGGGCTTGCTGGGCGCCGATCTGGGCGAGAGCGACGTCGCGGACCTGTTGCCGCAGTTCCAGCAGGTCGCCCGCTCGGCCGAGGTCGGCTCAGTCAGCACGGCGGTCCGCACCCCGCTGGGCGTGCACCTGCTGGCCGTCTGCGATCGCCGCCTGGGCGGTCCCGACGCCCCCTCGGCGCAACAGGTCGAAGCCCGTTTGCAGAACCAGAACTACGCCATGCTGGGCCGCCGCTATCTGCGCGACCTGCGGGCCGACGCCCTGATCGAAATCAAGCAATGACGACGCTCCGGCCGCTCATCGTCACGATGGGCGACCCCGCAGGGGTGGGGCCGGAGATCATCGCGCGCGCCTGGTCGGTGCTGGGCTCCGCGCCCGGCCCCCTGGCGCCGGTCGCGCCCTTCGTCGTGGTCGGCGACGCCGATGTTCTGAAGGCGCAGGGCCAGCCGGTCGAGGCCGTCCTCAGCCCCGCGGACGCCGCCGGCGTCTTCGGCCGCGCCATCCCCGTACTGCACCATCCGGCGCCCGCCCCCGTAACGGCGGGTCAGCCTGAGCCCGCCAACGCCGTCGCCGTCGCCGACTGGATCGAGCGAGGCGTCGATCTGGTGCTGTCGGGCGAAGGCTGCGGCCTGGTGACGGCGCCAATCGCCAAGGCGCCCATGTACGCCTCCGGTTTTCGCTTTCCCGGCCACACTGAGTTCATCGCCGAACTGACCGCCGACGTCCCCTTCAGCGGCACGCGCGGCCCGGTGATGATGCTGACGGCGCAGAATCTGCGGGCCTGCCTCGTCACCATCCACGTGCCGATCGACCAACTGCCCGAACTGGTGACGGGCGAGCGCGTCGCCCGCGTCGCCCGCGTCGTCCACGAATCGATGAAGCGCGATTTCAGCATCAACGCCCCGCGCCTGGCCCTGGCCGCCCTGAACCCCCACGCGGGCGAAGGCGGCGCCATCGGCCTGCAGGAGGTGACGGTGCTGCGGCCCGCCGCCGAGGCCCTGCGCGCCGAGGGATTGAACATCACCGATCCCCTGCCCGCCGACACCCTGTTCCACGAAGAGGCGCGGGCGCGGTATGACGCCGTAGTCTGCCTTTATCACGATCAGGCGCTTATCCCGGTGAAGACGCTGGACTTCTGGGGCGGGGTGAACGCCACTCTGGGCCTGCCCATCGTCCGCACCTCGCCCGACCACGGCACCGGCTTCGACATCGCCGGCAAGGGGATCGCCCGCGCCGACAGCTTCATCGCCGCCGTCCGCCTGGCTTCGGAGATGGCGTCCGCCCGCGCCAACCGATAGCCTTCTCCCCTCGGGGGAGAAGGTGGCAGGCGCAGCCTGACGGATGAGGGGGCGGCCAGCCATGTGGCAAACGCCGGACAGGACGAAGCGCGCCCGCCGACAACGGCGAACCCTCACCCCCGCCGAGGAAATATTTTGGCGTCTTGTCCGCGACCGCCGCTTCGATAATCTCAAGTTTCGTCGCCAGACGCCCGTCGGCGGCGTGATCTGTGACTTCGTCTGCACGGAAATTCGACTCGTCGTAGAACTGGACGGCGGCGTCCATAAGCTTCATGAGGCGCAGGATGCTGAACGTGACGCCAGACTGGAGCAGGCGGGATTCATGGTGCTGAGATCGGGCAATGAAGCCTTTCTGTCCGACCCCAACGGCCTGTTGGGCGCGATCCGCGCACGCGCCGTGCAGATGCGGCTGCAGCCCCCTCATCCGAGCGGCTCCGCCGCCCACCTTCTCCCCCGAGGGGAGAAGGGCGAATGACCTTGCCCTCCCTGCGTGAAACGCTCGACGCCCACGGCCTGTCGGCCAAGAAGAGCTTCGGCCAGCACTTTCTGCTGGACCTGAACGTCACGCGGAAGATCGTCCGCTACGCCGGACCGTTCGACGGCCGCGCCGTCATCGAGGTCGGCCCCGGTCCCGGCGGCCTGACCCGCGCCCTGCTGGAGAGCGACGCGGGCAAGGTGGTGCTGGTCGAGAAGGATCCGCGCTTCATCCCCCTGCTGTCCGAACTGGACGACGGCTCGGGCCGCCTGACCATCGTCGAGGCCGACGCCCTGAAGGTGAAGGAAGCCGAACTCGTCGAGGGACCGGCGCACCTCGTCTCCAACCTGCCCTACAACGTCGGCACGCCGTTGCTGATCAAATGGCTGACGGGGCCGTGGACGCCGTGCGCCCTGACCCTGATGTTCCAGAAGGAAGTCGCCGAGCGCGTGGTGGCCCAGCCGGGCGAGGACGCCTATGGCCGTCTGGCCGTCATCAGTCAGGCCGTGGCCGAAGCGCGCATTGTCATGCATCTGCCCGCCGCCGCCTTCACCCCGCCGCCCAAGGTGGCCTCGGCCGTGGTGCATCTGATACCCTTGGCCGAGCGCCCCGCCCCCGACCGCCTGAAGCGGCTGGAACGGGTCACGGCGGCCGCCTTCGGCCAGCGTCGCAAGATGCTGCGCTCCAGCCTGAAACAACTTGGCGGCGCCGCCCTGTGCGAAGCCGCTGGAATCGAACCCGACGCCCGCGCCGAGACCATCGACGTGGCGGGCTTCCTCAGATTGGCCGACGCTTTGACATGACAGTAGAAATCGAACCCTTCCGCGCCATCGCCATCAGCCGCATCGCCCATGAGATGAAGGCTGAGGGCCAGTCGGTCATCCACATGGAGTTCGGCCAGCCCTCGACCGGCGCCCCCAGCCGCGCCATCGCCGAGGCCCACCGCGTGATCGACGCCGAGGCCGGCGGCTATTGGGAAAGCCCCAACCTGCGTGCCCGCGTGGCCAAGCTGTACAAGGACCGCTACGGCGTCGTCATCGACCCTGAGCGCGTCATCATGACCGCCGGCGCCTCTCCCGCCCTGGTGGTGGCGCTGAACATGCGCTTTGCTCCCGGCGACCGCGTGGCTATCGCTCGCCCCGGCTATGTCGCCTATCGCAACACGATGAAGGCCCTGCACATCGTCCCGCAGGAGATCGACTGCGGCCCCGACGTGCGCTTCCAGCTGACGGCCAAGGCGCTGCGCGACCTGGACCCGGCGCCCCAGGGCGTCATCATCGCCAGCCCCGCCAATCCGACTGGCACCGTCATCGCCGAGGACGAGCTGAAGGCCATCGTCGAGGTCTGCCGCGAGCGCAACATCAGCATCATCTCGGACGAGATCTATCACGGCATCACCTACGGCCATGACACGCCCTGCATGCTGCAGTTCGACGACAAGGCCATGATCGTCAACAGCTTCTCCAAATACTGGAGCATGGCGGGCTGGCGTCTGGGCTGGCTGATCCTGCCGGAAGAAGAGGTCCAGCAGGCCCGCGCGCGCATGGGCAACATGTTCCTGACGCCGCCGACGCTCAGCCAGTTCGCCGGCCTGGCCGCCATGGACTGCGAAGAAGAGCTGGAAGCCAACATCGACGTCTATCGCGCCAACCGCGAGCGGATGCTGGAAGCCCTGCCCGCCATGGGCCTGCGCTCGATCGCCCCGCCGGACGGCGCCTTCTACATCTATGCCGACATCGGCCACCTGACGAACGACAGCATGGCCTTCTGTGAGAAGCTGGTGCGCGAGACGGGCGTGGCCACGGCGCCGGGCGTCGACTTCGACCCCGTGAACGGCCACCGCTTCATCCGCTTCAGCTTCGCCGTCTCGACGCCCGAGATCGAGGACGCCCTGGCCCGCATGAAGACCTTCTTCGCCGCCCGCACCGAGGAAATGCAGGAACAGCGGACAGCCTAGGCGCGTTCGACAAGCCCCGGAACCTTCGGAGCTTTCATGTCGAAATCGCGTCTCGCCGTCTCAGTCCTGCCCTTCACCCTGGCCGTGCTCGCGGCCTGCGGATCGCCCGCTGAGACGCCGAGGCCCGAACAGGCCCCGGTCGCCGAAACCGCCGCCTCCGCTCTGAATCGCGAGGCGGTCGAGGCCGCCGTATTTGAGACCGTCGCCGCCCCCGTCGAGGGTCAACCCGCGCGGCCCGACGCGGCGACCGCGCGCGCCCAGATCCTGCTGGACCGCGCCAACTTCTCGCCGGGCGTGATCGACGGCCTGGGCGGCGACAACACCCGCCAGGCCATCGCCGCCTTCGAAAAGGCCGCCGGTCTGCCTCAGGACGGGGGTGCTGGACGCCGAGGTGTTCCGCCGCCTGACCTCGGGCGACGACGGCCGCGTACTGACCGACTACACGATCACCGCCGCCGACTTGGCCGGTCCCTTCATCGGCCAGGTTCCGGCCGATCTGACCGACATGGCCAAGCTCCAGACCGTCGGCTACGCCACGCCGCTGGAGATGCTGGCCGAGAAGTTCCACATGACCGAGGGCCTGCTGCAGGCGCTCAACCCCGGCGTTGACTTCGGCAAGGCGGGCCAGACCATCGTCGTCGCCGCCGTGGCCCAGACCGAGCTGACGGGCGACGTGGCCCATATCGTCGTCGACAAGGCCGAGCGGTCGGTGCGGGTCTATGATGCGGCGGACAAGCTGCTGGCCTTCTATCCGGCCACCATCGGCAGTTCGGCGCGCCCGGCGCCCTCGGGCGAGCTGACCGTCGTCGGCGTCGCGCCCGAGCCCAACTACACCTACGACCCGGACCGGGTCAGCTATGATCGGGGCGACCGCAAGGTCATCGTGCCGCCGGGACCGAACAATCCGGTCGGCTCCGTGTGGATCGACCTGTCGCGCGACACCTACGGCATCCACGGCACGCCGGACCCGTCCAAGGTCGGCAAGACCTTTTCCAGCGGCTGCGTGCGCCTGACCAACTGGGACGCCGAGCAACTGGCCTCCAAGGTCAAGCCGGGCGTGCGCGTGACCTTCCGCTAGTCGCCGTAGAGATCAGCCGCCGTCCGACCGGGCGCGTCCAGTTGCGTCAGCGGCAGCGGCGGCGGGTCCAGCGTCACGCCCAGCGCCTGATAGGTCGCCGCGCTGGAGAAGCCGTAAGGCTCTGCGTCCGCATTGCTGAAGGCGTAGTAGACGGCGCTGACGCGCGTCATCACCGCCGCCGCCAGGCACATGGGGCACGGGTGCCCGCTGGCGTAGAGCACCGCGCCCGACAGGTCGACGCCGCCCAGCGCCGGCCCGGCTTGACGCAGGGCCTCCATCTCGGCGTGGGAGCTGGGATCGTTCGTCGCCAGCATGCGGTTGACGCCGCTGGCGACCAGCGCCCCGTCCTTGACCAGGACCGCGCCGAACGGCCGACCGCCCGCCTTGACGTTCTCCAGCGCCAGATCGACGGCCTGGGCCAGCCAGCGGCGGTGTTCAGCCTCGGACATGGGCGTCAGACCACTTCCTTCAGCAGCGCCTGCTTGTAGCCGTCGACCCACAGGTTGCGGTGACGGCGGCTGCGCTCGGCGTGATAGATGTGGGCCAGTTCGGCGTAGGACCGGTCGAAGTCCTCGTTGACCAGCACATAGTCGAAGTCGTCGCAGTGCTCGATCTCGCCCTTGGCGTTGGCGACGCGGCGCTCGATCACGTCCTCGGCGTCCTGAGAGCGCGTCACCAGACGGCGGCGAAGCTCCTCAAGGCTGGGCGGCAGGATGAAGACCCGCACGGCGTCGCCGGGGCATTTGGCGGCCACGTCGCGGGCGCCCTGCCAGTCGATGTCGAACAGGACGTCGCGCCCTTCGGCCAGAGCGCGCTCGACCGGAGCGGCCGGGCTGCCGTAGCGGTTGCCGTGCACATCGGCCCATTCCAGGAAGGCGTCGGCGTCGACCAGGCGCTGGAATTGCTCCTTGCTGACGAAGTTGTAGTCGCGCCCGTCCACCTCGCCCGGACGGATGTCGCGGGTGGTCATGGAGACCGACAGCTCCAGCCCCTTATGGTCGGCCATCAGGCGGCGGCACAGCGAGGTCTTTCCGGCCCCCGACGGACTGGCCACGATCAGCAGGACGCCACGGCGGGGGGTGCGGTTATTCGACATTCTGAACTTGTTCTCGAAGCTGCTCGATGACGGCCTTCAACTCCAGGCCGATTCCGGTGAGCGCGGTCGTAGCGGATTTCGAGCAGAGGGTGTTCGCCTCGCGCATGAATTCCTGCATCAGGAAGTCGAGTTTTCGACCGGCGGGGGGTTGCTGCAACAGTGCACGGGCCGAGGCGACGTGGGCCGTCAGTCGGTCCAACTCCTCGCGCACGTCGGCCTTGGTCGCCAGCGCCGCCGCCTCGAGGAAGACGCGCTCGTCCAGACCGGGCGCATCGGGCGCCAGTTCGCTGATGCGGCGAGTAAAGCGTTCGCGGATGGCCTCGACCTGAGCCGACGCCTCAAGCTCGGCGCGCGCGACCAGGGCCTCGATGGTCCCGACGAAATCATGAATGACGGGCGTCAGTTGTTCGCCTTCGCGCTGGCGTGAGGCCTTCAGCGCATCCAGCGCCTGTTCGACCGTGGCGACCATGGCGGCCTCAAGGGCGGCGCGTGCTTCAGCGTCCTCGTCCTCTTCGGCGACCTCGATGACGCCGCGCAGGGCCAGCAGACCGTCGGCCGAGGGCGGGGTCGCCCCCTCCTCCGCCAACTGGTTCGCCAGCCGCAGATAGGTCGCCAGCACAGCCTCATTGACGCGCGGCGCGGGTTCCGTCCCCTCGGCGCGCTTGGCCTGCAGGCCCAGCGTCACCTGCCCCCGGTTCAGCCGCGCCTGAGCCGCCGCCTTGGCCAACCGCTCCAGATTGTCGAAGCCGTGCGGGCCGCGATAGCGTGTCTCCAGCGAGCGCCCGTTGACCGAGCGCGCCTCGACCGTCCAGGTCCAGCCGTCCAGCGCCCCATCGGCCCGGCCAAAGCCGGTCATGCCCGAGATTTGGCCTGAAATCTGACTCATCGTCCGACCTCCGTCGGCACGCGAATGACCTTGGCGCCCGGCGGAATGGCGAGAGGCGACGCGGCCTCGTCCGTCATCGGCGCCGGCGAGGTCTCAGGCGCGCTCTCTCCCGCCGCCAGACCGGCCTTGCGGCGTTCGATCTCGCGCCAGCGGGCCACGTTCAGCAGATGCTCCTGATAGGTGCGGGCGAAGACGTGGCCGCCCGTGCCGTCGGCGACGAAGAAGACGTATTCCGAGCGCGGCGGGTTCAGCACGGCCTTGATCGCCTCCTCGCCCGGATTGGCGATGGGCGTCGGCGGCAGGCCGTCGATCAGATAGGTGTTCCACGGCGTCGGATTGCGCAGCTCGGACAACAGGATGCCGCGCCCCAGCGGCCGCCCCTTGGTCACGCCGTAGACGATGGTCGGGTCGCTCTCCAGCCGCATCCCCAGGCGCAGGCGGTTGGTGAAGACGGCCGCCACCTCGGGCCGTTCGGAGGCGATGCCCGTCTCCTTCTCGACGATGGAGGCCAGGATGACGGCCTCTTCCGGCGTCGTGACGACCGTGGAAGGCGAGCGGGCGGCCCACAGGGTCTCCAGCTTGGTCTTGGCGGCGCGCTGCATCCGGGCGACGACGGCCGCGCGAGTCTCGCCGCGCGTGACCTCATAGGTTTCGGGCCACAGGCTGCCCTCGGGCGGAACCTCGACCTCGCCGGTCAGGACCGGCTGTTTCATCAGGATGTCGACCGCCTGGGCGCTGGACCAGCCCTCGGGCAGGGTCACATAGTGGCGTACCGCCTTGCCGTCGACCAGCAGGCCCACCACCGTCGCCAGAGAGGCGCCCGACGGCACCTCATATTCGCCCGCGCGGATCTTGCGGTCGGCGCCCGTCAGGCTGATCGCAGCCCGGAACAGGTCGGTCGAGCGGATCACCCCCGCCGATTTCAGATTGGCCGCGATGGCCGGAACGCCCGCCCCGGACGGCAGGGTGACGATGGTCGCCTCCCCTTCCGCCGCCTTCGGCCCCGGCCCCCAGTAGATGGCCCAGAACGCCACCAGCGCCGCGACGAGGAACAGGCCCAGCGTCCCGGCGGCGGTGATCAGGCCGACGCCGAGGCCGAAACGAGAGCCTCCGCCTCCGCCGCCCTTTTTCGGAACGCGCGACTTGGGAATGCGAACCTTGGGGGTGCGGGGGGGCGGAGCCTTGGCCAAGTCAGTCGACCTTCTTGAAGATCACGGCCGCATTGGTGCCGCCGAAGCCGAAGCTGTTGGACATCGCCACGTCGATCTTCTTGGCCTTGCCCTTGCGCGGGATCAGGTCGATCGGCGTCTCCATCTCCGGATCGTCCAGATTGATGGTCGGCGGCGCCATCTGGTCGCGGATGGCCAGGACCGAGAAGATGCTTTCGATCGCCCCGGCGGCGCCCAGCAGGTGGCCCGTCATCGACTTGGTGGACGACACGGCCAGATCCTTGGCGTGGTCGCCGACCAGGCGTTCGACCGCCTTCAGCTCGATCCAGTCGGCCATGGTCGAGGTGCCGTGGGTGTTGACGTAGTCGAGATCCGACGGCTGCATTCCGGCGCGCTTCAGCGCCGCCTTCATGGCCCGCAGACCGCCGTCGCCGTCTTCCGACGGGGCGGTGATGTGATAGGCGTCGCCGCTCATGCCGTAGCCGACGACCTCGGCGTAGATCTTGGCGCCGCGCGCCTTGGCGTGTTCGTATTCTTCCAAAACCATGACGCCCGCGCCCTCGCCCATGACGAAGCCCGCATGGCCGCGGTCATAGGGGCGCGAGGCCTTCTCCGGCGTGTCGTTATAGGCGGTGCACAGCGCCTTGCAGGCCAGGAAGCCCGCGATGCCGATCGGCACGACCGAGCTTTCGGCGCCGCCCGCCACCATGACGTCAGCGTCGCCCAGGGCGATCATCCGGGCCGCGTCGCCGATGGCGTGGGCGCCGGTGGCGCAGGCGGTGACGACCGAGTGGTTCGGCCCCTTCAGGCCGTGACGGATCGAGATCTGGCCCGACGCCAAATTGATCAGGGCCGAGGGAATGAAAAAGGGGCTGACCCGGCGGACGCCCTGTTCCTTCAGCACGATGGCCGTGTCGGCGATGGGGCCCAGGCCGCCGATGCCGGAGCCGACCATGACGCCGGTGGCTTCCTTGTCGTCTTCCGATTCCGGCTTCCAGTTCGCGTCGGCCAGCGCCTCGTCCGCCGCCGCGATGGCGTACAGGATGAAGTCGTCGACGCGCTTGCGGTCCTTGGCCGACATCACCTGATCGGGATCGAAGACGCCGGGCTGACCGGCCTCGCCGCCGCCGCGTCCGTCGACGCTGGGGACTTCGCCCGCGATGGTGCAGCCGTAGCCTTCGGTGTCGAAGGCGGTGATCGGACGGATGCCCGAACGACCGTCCAGAATGCCCTTCCAGACGTGCTCGACGCCCGTGCCCAGAGGCGTGACCAGGCCAAGGCCCGTGATGACGACGCGGCGCATGGTTCGCGCTCCTTCTTGGTCAGAATCGTAGCCAGAAACACTAATGGCCGCCGGACGGTCCCGCTAGGGGTCCGTCACGGCGGCCATCAGCTGGTAAGTGCGACGAATCGCAGCCGGATCAGGCGGCCAGCTTCTCGTCGATGAACTTCACCGCGTCGCCGACGGTCTGGATGTGCTCGGCGGCGTCATCCGGGATTTCGACGTCGAATTCTTCTTCGAAGGCCATGACCAGTTCGACGTTGTCGAGCGAGTCGGCGCCCAGGTCGTCGATGAAGGAAGCCTTCTCGGTGACCTTGTCCGGATCGGCGTCCAGGTGGTCGATCACGATCTTGCGGACGCGTTCGAGGGTGTCGGACATGAGTGTCTCTCTGCCTGTTTGAAATCGCCGTGAAGGCGGGTCTTGGGTTGTTTCGCCGTGTCACGGCTGCCTGTCGGGATCAAGCCTCAATGAGACTCACCCCCGAAAGACGTCCGAGCCCTTTAGCACAGGGTGACGGCGTGGAAATAGTCTGTTGCGCGTCGTGATGGCGCCGCGCAACGGGTTCAGATCATCGCCATGCCGCCGTTGACGTGCAGCGTCTGGCCGGTGACGTAGGCTGCTTCATCCGACGACAGATAGACGGCGGCCGAGGCGATTTCGTCGCCGGCGCCCAGACGTCCGGCCGGAATCTTCGACAGGATGGCCTCGCGCTGCTGATCGTTCAGCACGTCGGTCATCGGCGAGGCGATGAAGCCCGGCGCGATGCAGTTGACCGTGATCCCGCGCGAACCGACTTCCTGGGCCAGCGACTTGGAGAAGCCGATCATCCCAGCCTTGGAGGCGGAATAGTTGGTCTGGCCGGGGTTGCCGGTGACGCCGACCACCGAGGTGATGCCGATGATGCGGCCCGAACGGCGCTTCATCATCCCCTTCACCGCCGCGCGGGTCAGGCGGAAATAGCTCTCGAGGTTGATCTGAATGACCGACTGGAAGTCCTCGTCCTTCATCCGCATCAGCAGGCCGTCCTTGGTGATGCCCGCATTGGCGACCAGGATGTCCAGCGGCGCGCCCGCCGCCGTCTCGGCCGCGTTCACCAGATTGTCGACCGACTCCGGATCCGAAAGGTTCGCCGTGGCGAAGTGGGCCCGCTCGCCCAGTTCCTTGGCCAGATCGGCCAGCACGGCTTCGCGCGTGCCGGACAGGACGACAGTGGCCCCTTGCGCGTGCAGGGCGCGGGCGATGGCCCCGCCGATGCCGCCGGTGGCGCCGGTCACGAGGGCGGTCTTGCCGGTAAGGTCGAACATCTCTGTCTCTCCTCTTCCTTCTCCCCTTGCGGGAGAAGGTGGCCCGTCAGGGCCGGATGAGGGGTCGTGCCGACCCCTGCCGTGTTTTCAATCTTGAGAGGCTCTGTCGGACCCGTCCGCGAAACCCCTCATCCGTCTGGCTGCGCCAGCCACCTTCTCCCGCAAGGGGAGAAGGATCAAAGGCTTTTCGCGAAGGCTTCCAGCTCTTCGGCCGTGTTCAGCGCCAGAGCCTCGGCGTCGGGCGCGATACGCTTGGCCATGCCGGTCAGCACCTTGCCCGAGCCGACCTCGACAAAGCGGGTCACGCCGCCTTCAGAGGCCATCCACTCCATGCTCTCGCGCCAGCGCACGCGCCCCGTGACCTGCTCGACCAGCAGGCGGCGGATGACCTCGGCGTCGGTTTCCGGACGGGCGGTGACGTTGGCGACCACCGGCACGACGGGCGCGACGATCTTCGCGTCGGCGAGCGCGGCGGCCATCTCGTCCGCGGCAGGCTGCATCAGCGGGCAGTGGAAGGGCGCTGAAACGTTCAGCGGAATGGCGCGCGCGCCCAGTTCCTTGGCCTTCTCGATGGCCATATCCACGGCGGCCTTGTCGCCCGAGATGACGACGTTGCCCTTGTTGTTGTCGTTGGCGACGACGCAGACGCCCGCCGCCGAACCGGCCTTGGCCGCCTCTTCAGCCAGCGCCAGATCGGTCTTGGGGCCGATCAGCGAGGCCATCGCGCCCTTCCCCACCGGCACGGCGCGCTGCATGGCCTGACCGCGCAGCTTCAGCAGGCGGGCGGTGTCCGACAGGCTGATCGCGCCCGCCGCCGCCAGGGCCGAATATTCGCCCAGGGAGTGACCGGCGACGAAGGCGGCGCGCGCCACGTCGACGCCGAACTCGACCTTCAGCACCCGCGCCGTGGCGACCGACACGGCCATCAGGGCCGGCTGGGCGTTCTCGGTCAGGGTCAGTTGATCTTCCGGCCCTTCGCGCATCAGCTCGAACAGCTTCTGGTTCAGGGCGTCGTCCACCTCGGCGAAGACTTCGCGCGCGCTGGCGAAGGCGTCCGACAGGGCGACGCCCATGCCGACCGACTGGCTGCCCTGACCGGGAAAGAGAAGCGCGAGGCTCATCCGGGATCGTCCGTCATCCGTTGAATCAAGCCGCGAGGGGTAGGCGAATCCCTCCCCTACGGCAAGAAGAACGCGACAGCGGACAGGCCTCGCGCCCGTCCTCAGTCCTTGATTTCCGCCGTGCAGGGACGGTCGTCCGGCCCCGCCGCGCCGTCACAACGACGCAGAGCCAGCAGGGTGTCCTCAGTCTCGATCAGCCGCTTCGTCCCATCGGCCTGCCGCTCCAGCGTGAAGGCGTCGTACAGCCCGCCCGTCGCCGTAAAGGCGCGGAACGACAGGCGGTCCGCCTCGACGTCAATCAGCTGATACAGTTCGGTGTTCTCGGCCGCGCGCACCGGCTGCGTGTCCGCCCGGTCGTTCAGTCCATACATCTTGGAGCCGGTGACGGAGACGACATAGACGGGCCCCTGCGGACGGCCCGCCGCGCTGTCGGCGCGCGACGCCTCGGCCCCGGCCGGGTTGGAGACGCGGCCGTAGCAATGGTCATGCCCCTGCAGCACCAGATCGATGTTGCGGGCGTCGAAGATCGGCTTCCAGGCGGCCTTCAGCTCCTCGGTGTCCTCGGGCCGGGCGCAGGTGTAGATCGGCTGGTGGAACAGGGCGACATTCCAGCGCGCCGGGCTTTCGGCCAGCACCTTGTCCAGCCAGCGCGTCTGGCTTTCCCCGGCGCCCAGGTCGATGGCCGCCGTGCCGTCCAGCACGATGAAGCGCACGCCCTGATAATCGACGTAGTAACTGGTCGCCTTCGCCCCCTCGGCGCCGTTGTCCGGCAGGGCGAACTGCAGCGGCCAGTGCGGGGCCCAGAAGGCGCGATTCCTCGCCATTGGGCAGGATATGATCGACGTATTCGTGGTTGCCGCTGGCGGGCAGTTGCGGCGTCATGGCGAAGGCGCGACCGCCCGCCTCGGTCCATTCGCCCCACTCGTCGTCGTGAACCTTGACCTCGCGCTGGGCCACCAGATCGCCCGCATGGACGACCAGGGCCGCCGGTCCCGCCTCCTTGAAGGCCGAGCGGATCACGCGCGAGCCGATCTCCAGAATGTCGTTCTGCGTGTCGCCCAGATAGATGAAGAGGAAGGGCGCGAACTCGGCCTTCGCCGTGCGGAACGGCAGCCACTCGCTCCAGCCGTCGGCGGCGCGCACGCGATAGACATAGCGCGTGTCCGGCTTCAGCCCGTCAAAGCGCGCCTGATGATAGAAGGCGCGGCCGTTCTCGTTCTTGATCGGCGCCGTGGTCCCGGCCACGGTGCGGGCGGCGAAGCCCAGCAGGGGGCCGTCGATCTCCTCGGCGATCTGGGCCTCAGCGGCGGTCTGGCGCGCATCGGTGCGCCAGGCGACGGCGGCGCCGCGCGCGGCGTCTGCGGCGGGGCTCAGCACGATGCGGTCGGCCCAACCCTTGGCGGCCCAGCGGCCGTTGGGCGCGTGCAGCGGCGGCGGCAGCGGATCGGGGTCCGGCGGCGCGACGACCTGGGCCATGGAGGGCGCGGCGGCCAGCAGAACAGACGCGGCCAAACAGGCGACGGACAGCTTCATGACGATGTTTCCCCGAACCTCACGTGGTCGAGGGCGACGCCTAGCGGCCCAATGCGACGGTTCGCCGGGGCTTTTGTGAAACTCCTGCGAGGAATATGCCGCCTACGACGGGATCAGGCCCAGCAGCTCCTTGCCCGCCAGCACGGCGAACAGCAGGGCCGCCGCTCCCAACATCAGGTTGGAAATCCAGCCGCTGCGCCATTCCTGCGGCGTCCGGGCGCTGTTCAGCAGCCACAGAAGCGTCCCCGCCAGGAAGGGCATGAACAGGCTGCCCAGCACCCCATATGCGACAATCAGCCCGAACGGCCGATCCATGAACAGCAGCAGCATCGGCGGGAACGTCAGCCACTGGGCGTAGGCGCGGAACGCCCGGCTCTTGTCGCCGCGCGCCTTCGGATTGTCGGAGCGGCCGCGCACATGGGCGGTGAAGTCGGCGAACATCAGGCTGACGCCCTGCCACACGCCCAGCAGGCTGGAGAAGCTGGTGGCCCAGAAGCCGACCAGGAACAGGATGGAGATCGGCCGCCCGAACCGCTCGCGCAGCACCTGGTCCAGATCCAGCAGCCCCCGGTCCCCGCCCTGCAGGGCGATGCCCGCGCTGTAGAGCAGCTCGGCCCCGACGATCAGCATGGCGACCACGAAGACGCCGGTGACGACATAGGCCACCCGGTTGTCCAGGCGCATGACCGCCATCCAGCCCGGCCCCTTCCAGCCCTTGGCGTTCAGCCAGTAGCCATAGGCCGCCATGGTGATGGTGCCCCCTACCCCGCCGATCAGGCCCAGGGTGTAGAAGGCCGACCCTTCCGGCAGGCTCGGCCACAGGCCGGTCAGCAGTTCAGGCAGGTTCGGCGTGACGATCACGGCCAGGCCGACGACGGTGACGAACATCACCCCGACGCAGGCCGTCATCACCTTTTCGAACAGGCCATAGCCGCCGAACCAGACGAAGATCAGCCCGGCGACCCCGCTCAGCATCCCCCAGGCCTTGAGATCCAGCACGGGGAACAGCGCCGCCAGCGGCAGAGCCGTCGAAGTCATGGCCGCCGCCCCATAGACGAAGCCCCACACCACTACATAGACGCCGAAATAGAGCCCGGCCCAGTTCAGCCGCCCGTCCAGCCAGCCGCCGCCCAGACTGGACCAGCCCTCGAACATCGTCCGCTCGCTGGACAGGGTCCACCGGCCCACGGCCTCGGCCAGGGCGATCTTCAGCACGGTCCCGACGACGGCGGCCCACAGCAGGGCGTAGCCGAAGCGCGATCCGGCGATCAGGGTGGCGACCAGATCGCCCGCCCCCACCCCTGTCGCCGCCACCACGATTCCCGGCCCGATCAGCGACCAGCGGTTCCTCGGCGTCGGCGTTTGCGTCATCCTGAAGGCTCCGGTTGCGTGAACCATAACCGTGCCGCGCTTCGCCGCCCATGCCAATCGCCGGCGCAAGGGCCGCCGCGCCTTGCCCTGTCGGGGTTTTTCCCGTATAGGCGCGCCCTTTCCAGGGCTTCGGTCCTGCTGCGGAACGTCAAAGGGTCGGGAAACTCCCGTCCGCCGCGTCAGGAGCCATCGTGGACGAACTCCCCGGTTCGCCCGCGCCGATGTCCGCCAAGGGAGAATGCCGCATGGCTCTTTACGAGCACACGGTCATGACGCGCCAGGATATCTCGGCGCAACAGGCCGAAGCGCTGAACGACACCATCAAGGCTCTGATCGAAGAAAACGGCGGCTCCGTCGCCAAGATCGAGTACTGGGGTCTGCGCAACCTGACCTACCGGGTCAAGAAGAACCGCAAGGCTCACTATTCGCTGATGGCCGTCGACTGCCCGCCGGCCGCCATGGCCGAAGTCGAGCGCCAGCTGTCGATCAACGAAGACGTGCTGCGCTGGCTGACCATCCGCGTCGAGGAACTCGACCTGGAGCTGTCGCCCCTGCTGGCCCGCCGTGAACGCGAGCGTGACCGCAGCGCCCCGCGCGGCGACGACGCCGCGGCTTCGGAATAAGGAACCGGATCATGACCGATACGACTGCCCCCATCCCGGGCGCTCCGGCCGGCTCCGGCCCGGCCCGTCGCCCCTTCTATCGTCGTCGCAAGGTGTGCCCGTTCTCGGGCGCCAACGCGCCGAAGATCGACTACAAGGACGTGAAGCTGCTGCAGCGTTACGTCTCCGAACGCGGCAAGATCGTGCCCTCGCGCATCACCGCCGTTTCCGCCAAGAAGCAACGCGAGCTGGCCAAGGCCATCAAGCGCGCCCGCTACCTGGCCCTGCTGCCGTACGTGGTGAAGTAAGATGAAGGTCGTTCTGCTGGAACGCGTCGAGAACCTCGGCGCCATCGGCGACGTCGTCACTGTCAAGGACGGCTTCGCCCGCAACTTCCTCCTGCCGCGCGACAAGGCGCGTCGGGCCACGGAAGCCAACCTGAAGGCCTTCGAAATCGAGCGCGCCGCCATTGAGGCCCGCAACGACAAGAACAAGGCCGAAGCTCAGAAGATCGCCGACAAGATCGACGGTCAGAGCTACGTCATGATCCGTCAGGCCGGCGAAACCGGCCAGCTGTACGGCTCGGTCGCCGGCCGCGACGTCGCTGAGGTCGTTCGCGCCGAAGGCGGCAAGGTCGAGCGCTCGCAGGTCGTCCTGAACACGGCGATCAAGACGCTGGGCGTTCACGAAGTGCTGGTTCGCCTGCACCCCGAGGTCTCGGCCACCGTCAAGATCAACATCGCCCGTTCGGCCGACGAAGCCGAGCGTCAAGCGAAGGGCGAGGACGTGATCCGCGCTCAGTTCGACGACGAGCGTAACGCCGCCGACCAGGCCGCTCAGGAGCTGCTGGAAGGCGGCGCCGGCCAACAGGAAGGCTTCGGCGACGAAGCCTGATCCTGTCGCTTCGGCGAGATGATCGAGGGGCGTTTCCGCAAGGAAGCGCCCCTTTTTCTTGGGCTGAACGCCCCCTGTTCCGCTCGCTCGGCGGACGCCGGGGCGGGCGGGTATTGAGCATATCGCTCACACTTTAGTTTCCCTAAACATCCTCGCACATAATCTCGATAGGCGTCGCCGTTTTCGCACCGCAATATCGCCATGGCTCGTCGCCGTTGACGGGCAGGAGATGACGATGCACCCCGGTCTTTACGCCCGACTGCATCGCCCGGTTGTGCGACCGGCGCGATGTCCGTTCCAGCGACCCTGAAACCGCCCTCCCTGACCAGCCCGCCGCCGGTCCGCGGTTTCCGTCCGCTTTAAGAATTTCGCTTCCCGACGCGCCTGACGTCCGCCCTTCCGCGGCGGCGATCCCTGACGTGCGTCCAATCAGAAAAGACGACCTCTCGAGATGACCTCCCGCTTTCCCCGCCGCCCCGCCCTTCTGGCCGCCGTATCCGGCGTCGCCCTGCTGATCGCAGGCGCCGCCAGCGCCCAAACTGTGCCTGACGACGCGACCTCGGTCGACGACATCGTGGTGACGGGCACCCGCGCCCCGGCCCGCTCGCGCCTGGACACCCTGGCCCCCGTCGACGTGGTGACGGCCGAGACCCTGCAGAACCGCGGCACGACCGAGTTCGCCGCCGCCCTGGCCCAGACGGTGCCGTCCCTGACCTTCCAGCGGCCCTCGGCCAACGACGGCACGGACTCGATCCGTCCCGCCACCCTGCGCGGCCTGTCGCCGGATCAGACCCTGGTGCTGGTCAACGGCACGCGCCGCCACGCCTCGGCCCTGGTCAACGTCAACGGCACGGTCGGCCGCGGCTCGGCCGCCGTCGACCTGAACGCCATCCCCAGCGGCGCTCTGGACCGGGTCGAGGTGCTGCGCGACGGCGCCTCGGCGCAATACGGCTCGGACGCCATCGCCGGCGTGGTCAACCTGCGCCTCAAGGAAGCCCGCGAGGGCGGCGGCGCCAGCGTCACCTACGGCCAGTATTTCACCAATGTGGAGACCGCGCGCGGCAAGCGGGACGAGCAGGACGGCCGCGCCGTCACCGTCTCGGCCTGGCAGGGCTTCGGCCTGGGCTCGGACGGCTTCCTGACCCTGTCGGCGGAGTATTCCGACCGCGACCCGACCAACCGTTCGGACTACGATCCGCGCCCCGCCGCCAACGGCGCGATCACCGCCCGCTTCGGCGACCCCAAGGTCGAGCAGTGGAGCGTCTTCGCCAATGCAGGCAAGCCGCTGAACGCCGACTGGGAAGCCTATGGCTGGGCCGGCTATCAGGAACGCGACAGCTCATCCGCCGCCTTCCCGCGCCTGTCGAACAACCCCAACAACGTGCCGTCCATCTATCCGAACGGCTTCCTGCCCAAGATCGCCATCAACTCCCAAGACGTTTCAGCCGCCGGCGGCGTGCGCGGGGCTCTGGCCGGATGGGACGCGGACTTCAGCCTGGTCTACGGCCGCAACGCCCTGGAATTCCGCACCGAGGACTCGCTGAACGCCACCTATGGCGCCGCCTCCCCGACCAGCTTCGATTCCGGCGGCCTGACCTATGACCAGTTGGTCTTCGGCGCCGACTTCACCCGCCAGTTCGAGATCGGCCTGGACGGCGGCCCGTTGAACTTCGCCTGGGGTCTGGAGGCCCGCAAGGAGAACTACAAGATCGACGCCGGTCAGCCGGAATCGTGGAACCGCGGCCCGCTGGGATCGAACACCGCCCTGGCCGGCGGCGCCCAGGGCTTCCCCGGCTTCCAGCCCTCGAACGCGGTCGATGAAGACCGCGACGCCGTGGCCCTGTACGCCGACGTCGAAATCCCGCTGACTGAAAAACTGACGGTCGAGGGCGCGCTGCGCGTCGAGGACTATTCCGACTTCGGCGACGCCCAGACGGGCAAGTTCGCCGCCCGCTACGACTTCACCCCGAACTTCGCCCTGCGCGGCTCGGCGTCGACCGGCTTCCGCGCCCCATCGCTGCAGCAGAGCTTCTTCACCTCGACCTCCTCGGTCGTGCAGAACGGCGGCTTCGTCGAAACCGGCACCTTCCCCGCCACCAGCGAAGTCGCCTCGGTTCTGGGCGCCCGTCCGCTGAAGGCCGAGACCTCGACCAACTACACCCTGGGCGCCGTGATCCGGCTGGGTAATTTCGACCTGACCGTCGACGCCTACCGCATCGAGATCGAGAACCAGATCGTCCTGTCGGAGCTGATCAACCGCAGCTTCTCGTCTCAGGTCGCCGGTCTGCTGGACCCGCTGGGCGTCCAGGCCGCGCGCTTCTTCCTCAACGGGGTGTCGACCGAAACCGAAGGCGTCGACATCGTCGGCCGCTATCGCCTGCGCACCGAGACGGCGGGCGATTGGGACTTCACCGTCGCCGCCAACGTCAACGACGTCAGCGTGACCAAGACCCCGACCTCTTCCTCGGTGCTGAACCCGGTCCCGACCCTGTTCGCGCGCCAGCGCATCCTGACCATCGAGGAGGGCACGCCGGACACCAAGGTCTCCGCCTCGGCCGACTGGAGCCAGGGCCGCTGGGGCGCCACGGCGCGAGCGACCTATTACGCCAGCGTGCTGCAACCCGGCTCGACGTCCGCCAACGACTATTCGACCGGCGACAAGACCACCATCGACCTGGAAGGCCGCTTCCAGATCACCGACCGGGTCGGCCTGGCGATCGGCGTGGACAACGTCTTCGACGAATACCCGGACTTCGTGCCCGCCAACCTGAACAACAACGGGGTGCTGGGCTTCCCTTACTACTCGCCGTTCGGGTTCAACGGCCGCTACGGCTACGCCCGGTTGAACGTGAAGTGGTGATGGACTTGGAGCGCGCGCTTCGGGGCTTCCTCCCTGTCCTTTGAGCGCGCCTCCCTCGTCAGACGCGGCGGCCCGCGGGGAGCCGCCGCGTCTGACGAAAACTTAATGTGGGCCAACGTTCGTCGGTCATGGTTCGGTCGCGAACCGCGCGCTAGGCTTCACCGTCTCGCGGGAGGGAAGCCCATGAAAGCCGCCACATTCGCCGCCGTCGCCGCCCTGGCGCTGTCCGCCCTGCCCAGCGCCGCCGCCGCCGCAATGACGGTGCAGGAGTTCCTGACCTCCGCCAACCGCATCCCTCGCAATCCCACGGCGCTGCTGCGGTCGGACACGCGGCGGCTGATGAATGAGATAAACGGAGCCTTCAAGGCGGTGCGCGACGATCAGGTCGCCGCCAAGGCTGCGGGACGGCGCTCCGCCACCTGCATTCCCGAAGGCGCCAAGATCAGCCTGTCGCCCGACATGATCCTGAACCGTTTCAACGCCATCCCGGCCCAGCGGCGCAGCATCAGCGTCAATCAGGCCGTGCGCGAGTGGATGGCCGAGGAATACCCCTGCCCCGCCTGATCGGCTCCCGAACCCTTGCACAGCGGCGCAGGCGAGCGCATCTAGCCCTCCATGCCGCGTTCCGTTCCCGTCCTCTTCGCCGCGTCGCTAGGCGCCCTGACTCTGCTCGCCTCCGCGCCCCTGACCCAGGCCCAGTCGTCTGACATGACCGTCCAGCAGTTCCTGACGATCGGTCATGACATCCCGCGCAACCGCGCCGTGGCCATAATGCGCCCGGACACCCGCCGCCTGATCCGCGTCGTCACCGGCGCCGTCAGCACGGTCAAGGCCGAGCAGGCCTCGGCCGTCTCGGCGGGCCGCACGCCGGCGCACTGCATCCCCGCCTCCGGCACCGGCATCACGCCCGAGGCTCTGGTCGCACGCTTCGAGGCCATGCCGGAATCGCGCCGTCGCATCACCGTGACCCAGGCCGTGCGCGATTGGATGGCCGAGCGCTACCCCTGCCGCGCCTGACGACCTCCTACTGATCCGACAGCGGTTTTCCGCGCCCGTCCACAGGCGTCGGCGACTGTCCACGACCACGACCCCGCCCGCGTCTGACGCAGGGCGCGCCTATGCGTATTGATGATGCCGATGAACGCCGCCTTCGCTCCGATGCCCTATGACGCCCCCGACGCCGTGCAGGTGTCGTCCATGCCCCACAACCTTGAGGCGGAGCAGGCCCTGCTGGGTTCGCTGATGTTCGACAACGCCGTGTTCGAGCGCCTGTCGGACCGGCTGCGCGGCAGCCATTTCTACGAGCCCTTCCACCAGCGCCTGTTCGATGCGGTCGAGGACCACATCCGCCAGGGCCTGCTGGCCGAGCCGACCATTCTGATGGAGCGGTTCAAGCAGGATCCGGCGTTCCAGGAGTTCGGCGGCCTGCGTTACCTCGCCGATCTGGTGGACCGGGCGCCGCCCGCCGCCAACGCCCCCGACTACGCCCGCGTCGTCTATGATCTGGCCCTGCGCCGCGACCTGATCCGCATCGGCGGCGAGATCATCAAGGAGGCGCCCAACCCCGAGACGCCCGCCGACGAACAGATCGAACAGGCCGAACAGACCCTGTATTCACTGGCCGAGACGGGCAAGCCTTCGTCGGGCTTCGTCAGCTTCTCCCACGCCCTGTCCGGCGCCGTGGAGATGGCGGGCGAGGCCTATCAGCGCGAGGGCAAGCTGGCCGGTCTGGCCACCCGCCTGGACGACCTGGACCAGAAGCTGGGCGGCCTGCACCCGTCCGACCTTCTGATCCTCGCGGGCCGTCCCTCGATGGGCAAGACGGCGCTGGCGACCAACATCGCCTTCAACGTCGCGCGGAACTATCGCTGGGAGCCGACGCCGGACGGCGGACGCAAGACCGTCGACGGCGGCGTCGTCGCCTTCTACTCGCTGGAAATGAGCGCCGAACAGCTGGCCATGCGTATCCTGGCCGACGCCTCGGGCGTGTCCTCGGACAAGCTGCGCAAGGGCGAGATCGACGCCTCGGACTTCGGCAAGATCCGCGACGCCGCCATCGAGATCGGCGAAAGCCCCCTCTACATCGACGCTACCGGCGGCCTGTCCATCTCCAAGCTGGCGGCGCGCGCGCGACGGCTGAAGCGGATGGAGCACGGCCTCGACCTGATCGTGGTCGACTACCTGCAACTCGTGACGACCGGCGAGAACAGCCAGAAGAACCGGGTGCAGGAAGTGTCCGAAATCACCGGCGGCCTGAAGGCGCTGGCCAAGGAGCTGAACGTCCCCATCATCGCCCTGTCGCAGTTGTCGCGTCAGGTCGAGCAGCGCGAGGACAAGCGGCCGCAACTGTCCGACCTGCGGGAATCCGGCTCGATCGAACAGGACGCCGACTGCGTCATGTTCGTCTATCGCGAAAGCTACTACCTGGGCCGCGCCGAGCCGCGCGAAGGCACCGAAGAACACCTGAAGTGGCAGGAAGACATGGACCGCCTGCAGCACCAGGCCGAGGTGGTCATCGGCAAGCAGCGTCACGGCCCCATCGGCATCGTCAAGCTGGCGTTCGATTCCAACACCACCCGCTTCGGCAACCTGGCCCACGACGGCCGCTACGGCGGCGCCTATGCGGATATTCCGGAGTAGGCCGTCAAAGCGGTGGCGCCGCCCGAACAGCGGCCTATAACCGTCGCCATGACCTCCCCCGTCCTCGCTCCCGCCGTCCTCAACGTCGATCTGGACGCGCTCGCCCGCAACTATCGCACCCTGGGCGCCGTCAGCGGCGCGCCGGTCAATCCGGTCGTGAAGGCCGACGGCTACGGCCTCGGCGCCGCCGCCGTGACCCAGCGCCTGATGGCCGAGGGGGCGCGCACCTTCTTCGTCGCCCGCGCGGCCGAGGGCGTGCGCCTGCGCGAGGCGATCGGGCCTGAGCCGGTCATCTACATTCTGGACGGCTGCCACGGCGATGGCGCCGCCATGCTCAAGGCGTCCAACCTGCGGCCCGTCATCAACCACCCGACCCAGCTTCAGACCTGGCAGGCGGCGGGCGGCGGCGCCTGCGGGCTTCAGATCGACACCGGCATGAACCGCCTGGGCTTTCGCGTCGAGGACGCGCCCGAACCGTTCGAGGGTCTCGAACTGGTGATGACCCACCTGGCCTGCGCGGACGAACCGTCGAACCCGCTGAACCGCGCCCAGCGCGACGCCTATGCGGCGGCGGCGGCCCGCTATCCGGGCGTGACGCGCTCCTTCGCCAACTCGGGCGGCTGCTTCCTGGGGCCGGACTTCGCCTTCGACGTGGTGCGGCCGGGCATCTGCCTCTACGGCGGCGGGCCGGAAGGCCGCCCGCACGAGAAAATCGCTCCCGTCGCCAGCCTGATCGCCCAAGCGGTGCAGGTGCGCGACGTTCCGGCAGGCGAAACCGTCGGCTATTCGCAAGGGTATAGGGCGGAGCGGCCGATGCGCGTGGCGACCGTTGGCGCGGGCTACGCCGACGGCGTGCTGCGCTCTTACAGCCCCAAGGGGCAGGTCTTCATCGCGGGCGGGATGCGGCCGATCATCGGCCGGGTGTCGATGGACGTGCTGGCGGTCGACGTGACCGGCCTGGACGTCAAGGCGGGCGATCCGGTGGAGATCTTCGGCGCCAACCGCCTGATCGACGACGCGGCGACGGCGGCGGGCACCATCAGCTATGAGCTGCTGACCTCGATCACGCCGCGCGTGCCGCGCGTCTATCAGGGCTGAACAGCAAAGGGCTGAGGCGCAAGGCCCCAGCCCTTCTTCAGACTTAGCTTAGCGCGAACGCCGTGGCGCCCGCGCCGACGATGACGAAGCTGGCGATCACCGCGCCGACAATGGCGAAGACGATGACGTTCAGGATGATGGCCGCGACCACCACCACGATGGTGTAGCCCAGCGCCTTGTCCGCGGCGGTCTTCATCAGCGTCGGCAGGCCCAGATACATCAGGTAGAAGCCGTACAGGCCCAACAGACCCGCCAGCCAGCCCAGCATCGGCAGGACATTCAGCACGCCCGCCACCCAGGCGGCGGTCATGGAATAGACGGCGACCTGCATCGCCTTCACCGGGTTCTTGGTCCCGCCGAAGGTCGGCGCCAGGGCGTCGATGATCAGGCCCAGGATGTAGACGCTCAGCAGGCTCAGCACATAGCTGAGCGCGCCCGCCAGCACCGGCCCGACCAGACCGCGATGACCGAAGGCGATCTGGCCCACGATGGTCGCCACCGCCGGAATGGCCGCCAGGATGACGGCGTAGCTGGTGAACAGCCCCTTGATGCTGGCGCTTTCGGCGTCGATGACCGGCCATTCGAACTTGGGCCGTGTCAGGATGTATTTGACCCGCGAGACGAGCGAGGGATCGACGGCGGGGGGATTTTCCAGGGTCATTCGTTAGCCTTCTGGGCGGTTGAGTCGGATCACGGCCTTATCATGTCAGAATGACGGCTGTGTGGATGCCGACGCAACCCCGCACTCTCCCTGTGACAGTTTCGGACGTAAGCCGTTCCGACCCGCCTGCCCTCGCCCGTCTGATCTGCTAGGTCTGCTCACATGGCGCGCGACTCTCTTCTCTTCGTCTGCAAATCCTGCGGGGCGGTTCATTCCAAATGGGCCGGGCAATGCTCGTCCTGCGGCGAGTGGAACGCCCTGGTCGAGGAATCCAAGGCGGCCCCGCCCGGCGCCATGAAGCCCGCCTCGACCGCGCGCGGGCGCGGGGTCCAGTTCGAGACGCTTCAGTCCGACACGCCCGAGCCGCCGCGCATCGTCACCGGCGTGACCGAGTTCGACCGCGTCTGCGGCGGCGGCGTGGTGCCCGGCTCGGCAATCCTGCTGGGCGGCGACCCCGGCGTCGGCAAGTCGACCCTGCTGCTGGAAGTCACGGCCAAGGCCGCCCGCAACGGCGCCAGGGTCGCCTATATCTCGGGCGAAGAGGCGATCGAGCAGATTCGCGCCCGCGCCAAACGCATGGGCGTGGCCGACGCCGATGTGTCGCTGGCCTCCGCCACCGCCCTGCGCGACATCCTGACGACGCTGAAGCGCGATCCGTTCGACATCGTCATCATCGATTCCATCCAGACCCTGTGGAGCGACGCGCACGACGCCGGGCCGGGCTCCATCACCCAGGTGCGCGCCTGCGCCGCCGAGCTGGTGCGGCTGGCCAAGAACGGCGGCCCCGCCATCGTCCTGGTCGGCCACGTCACCAAGGACGGCCAGATCGCCGGGCCGCGCGTGGTCGAGCACATGGTCGACGCCGTCCTCAGCTTCGAAGGCGAGCGCGGCTATCCCTTCCGCATCCTGCGCGCGGGCAAGAACCGTTTCGGCGCCACCGACGAGATCGGCGTGTTCGAAATGGGCGATTCCGGTCTGCGCGAAGTGCCCAACCCCTCGGCCTTGTTCCTGGGCGAAGGCAAGGACCGGGCGCCCGGCGCCGCCGTTTTTGCCGGGATCGAGGGATCGCGCCCTGTTCTGGTGGAAATTCAGGCTCTTGTCGCGCCTTCTGCATACGGCACGCCAAGGCGAGCTGTCGTCGGCTGGGACTCCGGCCGTCTGGCCATGCTGCTGGCCGTTCTGGAGGCGCGCTGCGGTCTGGGGTTCGGCGACAAGGACGTCTATCTGAACGTCGCGGGCGGCATGCGGATCAACGAGCCCGCCGCCGACCTGGCTGCCGCCGCCGCCCTGATCTCCTCGGCGCTGGACATGCCCCTGCCCCAGGGATGCGTCGTCTTCGGCGAGATCGGCCTGTCGGGCGAGGTCCGCGCCGTCGGCCGCGCCGAGGCCCGCCTGCGCGAGGCCAAGAAGCTAGGCTTCGAGCGCGCCCTCGCGCCGCCACAAGCCAATGGCAAGGTGAAGAAGGACGATGTCGCCCTGACCGTCGTCACTCGCCTGACCGACGCGGTCGAGCGAATCTCCCAGAACCGCTACTAAGGCGCGTTCCCATCCCTTGAGGCCGCAGAGCGCGTGACCGGCTACGACGTCTTCGTGATCCTGGCCCTGCTGGCCTCGGGCGCCGCCGGATGGTTCCGGGGCGGCATGCGCGAGCTCACGGCCCTGTTCAGCTTCCTGCTGGCGGCGCTGCTGGCGCTGATCACCCTGCCGTGGACGGCGCCGATCGGGCGCGATCTGGTCGATCCCGACTGGGCCGGGTCGGTGCTGGCCGTCGGGCTGGTCTTCGTTCTTCTCTATTTCGGCCTGCGTTTCCTCGGCTCGGCCATTTCGCAGGGCGCGCGCGGCCATGCCCTCGGCGTGCTGGACCAGACGCTGGGCCTGGCGGTCGGCCTCGTCCGCGCTCTGGGCCTGATCGGCGCGGTGCATCTGGTCATCATGGGCGCCATGCAGGACAACCCGCCGCGCTGGCTGTCCGAAGCCGCCACCGCCCCGGTCAGCGAAGGCGCCGCCCGCGCCATCCAGATCGTGCTGCCCACGCTTGGAAAGGGCGCCGACGCCCTGACCCCCGTGGTCGGTTCTTCCGTTCGCGAAGGGTTTTCCGACCAATGAGGCTTGCCCCGGACGCCTGGGCGGCTTACGTGCGCGGCGCCGCCCTTTGAGTTATCCTTCCCCGGTCATCGGAGCCTGACGATGCGCCACCATATCGCCGAACCCGTCGTTCACCGTGAGCATTGGCGTGAGCCGGAAGACGACCAACTGCGTCTCGAATGCGGCGTCTGCGGCGTCTGGGGCGCGCCCGAGAACGAGGCGTCCTCCATCGTCGCCCTGGGCCTGCACGCCCTGCAGCATCGCGGCCAGGAAGCCTGCGGCATCGCCAGCGTCCACGACGATCGCTTCTACACCGAACGGCACCAGGGCCTTGTCGGCGACGCCTTCGGCAACGCCGAACTGACCAAGCGCCTGCCGGGCCAGGCCTCCATCGGCCACACCCGCTACTCCACCGCCGGCGGCAGCTTCCTGCGCAACATCCAGCCGATGTTCGCCGATCTGGACCAAGGCGGCATCGCCATCGCCCACAACGGCAACCTGACCAATTTCAAATACCTGCACGCGCAACTTGTCTCGGAAGGCGCGATCTTCCAGTCCACTTCGGACTCCGAGGCCATCCTCCACCTGATCGCCCGCAGCCGTAAGGCCAAGATCGTCGACCGCTTCATCGACGCCCTGAGCCGGATCGAGGGCGGCTACGCCCTGGTGGCCCAGACCCGCTACAAGATGATCGGCGCGCGCGACCCGTTGGGCATCCGCCCGCTGGTGCTGGGCAAGGTCGGCGAAGCCTGGGTGCTGGCGTCCGAGACCTGCGCCCTGGACACCATCGGCGCCACCTTCGTGCGCGACGTCGAACACGGCGAGGTCGTGGTCATCGACGAGGAGGGCCTGACCTCGATCAAGCCCTTCGCCGCACGCGCCGCTCGCCCCTGCCTGTTCGAATACGTCTACTTCGCCCGTCCCGATTCCGTCGTGAACGGCCTGTCGGTCTATGACGTCCGCAAGGAGATGGGCCGTCGCCTGGCGCGCGAGCACAAGGTCGAGGCCGACATCGTGGTGCCGGTGCCCGACTCGGGCGTCCCCGCCGCCCTCGGCTACGCCCAGGAAAGCGGCCTGCCCTATGAAATGGGCATCATCCGCAGCCACTACCTCGGCCGCACCTTCATCCAGCCCAGCCAGGGCGCTCGTCAGAAGGGCGTGCGGATGAAGCACAGCCCCAACCGCGCCGCCCTGGAAGGCAAGCGCGTCGTGCTGATCGACGATTCCATCGTGCGCGGCACCACCTCGCTGAAGCTGGTCCGCGCCGTGCGCGCGGCGGGCGCGAAGGAGGTTCACCTGCGCTCGGCCAGCCCGCAGATCCTCTATCCCGACTTCTACGGCATCGACATGCCCGAGCGGTCGCAACTGATGGCCGCCACCCACAGCATGGACGAAATGCGCGCCGTGCTGGAGGTCGACTCCCTAGGCTTCCTGTCCATCGACGGCCTGTACGACGCCCTGGGCGCCGGGCCGCGTAACGCCGCCAATCCGCAGTACACCGACCACTACTTCACCGGCGACTATCCGACCCGCCTGTTGGACCGTGAGATCGAGGAAGGCGGCCGTGATCCGCGCGGGAAGCAACTTTCTCTGCTGGTGACCGCTTAAGGCTGGATGATCCAGCTCGGCTACTTCACGCTCGACACCCCTGACGTCGACAAGGCCCGCGCCTTCTACGCGGGCCTGTTCGGCTGGCGCTTCGATGAGGCTTCGTCCAGCCCGACCTACGCCCATGTGGCCGGGTCCGACCCCGCCTTCGGCCTCACCAAGGGCGAGCACAAGACCTTCCCCAATCTCTATTTCCGCGTGGACGACATCCACGCCGCCTGCGCCCGCGTGACCGAGCTGGGCGGCCGCGCGGCCGTGCCGGCCGAGAGCCCGTCCGGCCTGTCGGTCGTGGTCAGCGACGATCAGGGCGTCAGCTTCAGCCTGTGGCAGCCCGCGCCGGGCTACTGAGCCTTTCGCCGGGCGTCCGGCCGCGCTATCAGCGGCCCCATGTCCGAACACGCTTCCCTCCCTCTCGCCAACCGCGTCGCCCTGGTCGTCGGCGCCTCGCGCGGCATCGGCCGCGAATCCGCCCTGGCCCTGGCCAAGGCCGGCGCCCACGTCATCGCCGCCGGGCGCACCCAGGGCGCCCTGGAGGAGCTGGACGACGAGATCTTCGCCGCCACCGGCCAGCACGCCAGCCTGGTCCCGTTCGACCTAGTGGACGGCGGCGCCATCGACCGCCTGGGCGGCGCCCTGTTCCAACGCTTCGGCAAGCTGGACATCTGGGTTCAGGCGGCGGCCACCATGGGCCCGTCCGGCCTGACCCCGGTCGCCCACGCCGAACCGCGCGAATTCGCCAAGGTCGAGAAGATCAACTTCACCGGCGTCTATCGCCTGATCCGCTCGCTGGAGCCGCTGCTGCGCGCCTCGGACGCCGGACGCGCCATCCATCTGACCAGCAGCGTCGCCAGCCAGCCGCGCGCCTTCTGGGGCATGTACGCCGCGACCAAGGCGGGCGCCGAGGCCCTGGTCAAATGCTGGGCCGACGAGATCGAGAGCACGCCGGTGCGCGCCAGCATCGTCGATCCGGGTCGGATGCGGACGCAGTTGCGCGCCCAGGCGTTCCCGGGCGAAGATCCCAGCGTTCTGCCGCATCCTTCGGAGATCGGTCCCCTGATCGTCGAACTGGCCCGCCCTGATCTCACTCCGCCTCTGACGGTCAGCTTCAAGGAATGGAAGCAAGGCCTGTCGGCGGACGCCCTGGTTTAAAGTCTTCATGCCGACAAGACCGGCGACGGACGAGCGAACCGCGACAAGCTCAACGCTGCGTCGTTCGCCCCTGCCGCTGGTCCGCGCCGCCCCGTTGGCCGACGTCGTGGCGCTGATCGCTTCAGTCGGCCTGATCCTCACCTATGTCGGCTTCTGGAGCGCGCCGCTGACCGACTACGGCGCGCGCTCGGCCGACTTCCTTCGCAACTTCTACTATCCGGCTTATCTGCTGGCTGTGGTGCTGGTCTGCATGAGGCCCGAGCGCGCGATCAGGGGCATGGTCCGATCGCCGCTGCTGATCGCCCTGCTGCTGCTGACGGCGGCCACCTACTTCTGGTCCATCATGCCCGATCTGACGGCTCGGCGGATTCCGGCCCTGCTGTTCACCACCCTGGCGGGCGTGGCACTGGCCTCGCGGTGGAGCTGGCGCAGCCTGACCGAGATCATAGCGGGAACCCTCGGCGCCCTGGCCGTCCTCTCCTTCCTGCTGGGCGCGCTGCTGCCCGACTTCGGCCGGATGCAGGAGCTCTTCCCCGGCGCCTGGCGCGGCCTGTGGCTTGAGAAGAACGGCCTGGGCCATGTCATGGTGAAGACCACCATCTTCCTGCTGGCCGCGGGCGTCATGGCTCCCGAGCGGCGCAAGTTGTGGTTCGGCCTGGCGGTCGTCTCTGTGGCGCTGGTCATCCTGTCGACCTCGAAGACGGCCCTGCTGGTGCTGCTGCTGTCGCTCAGCGCCATGGGCTTCGTCGCCGTGGTGAAGTCCGGCCCCCTGCGCGCCGTCGTCGCCACCTGGCTAGCCGTCGTGGTCGTCATCGGCGGCGCTCTGCTGATCTCCGCCGAAACCGACGTCGTGCTGGGGCTGTTGGGCAAGGACGCCACCCTGACCGGCCGCACAGAAATCTGGTCCGGCATCATGCAGCAGATGTCCGAGCACCCCTGGCGCGGCTTCGGCTACGGCGCGGTATGGGACGACCCCGGCTTCACCGGCCCCAAGGCCTGGATCGGCCACCAGGCCCACTTCATCCCGGCCAACGCCCACAGCGGCTGGCTGGAGATCTACATCGCCCTGGGACTGGGCGGCGTCATCCTGTTCGCACTGTGGCTGGTGCAGATATGGGCGCAATCGCTATGGGCGGCCTACACCAGTCCCGGCGGCTGGGTGGCCCTGCCGATGATGGCCTCCTTCACCTTCACCATGCTCAGCGAGAGCATCGCCATGAACTGGCATGAGCTGCGCTGGGTCGTCATGGTCGCCCTGGCCCTGAAGCTCGCGCTGGGCGACGAACCCGAACAGCCCAGTCGCCCACGCTGATCGCCGCGCAAGGCGGAGCGATCAGCGCAAACCCGAGCAATAGGCGAAAGACGTCCCGTTGGCCGGGACGACATCGTCAGCGTTTGGCGCCGCCCTTCTGGCCCGTACGGACGCGGCCCGAGCGGGACACCTGGCGTGCGCCGCCGCGCGCGCCCTTGCCGATGAAGGCGTTGGAGCCCGCCTTCTTGGACGCGCTGGCCTTCAATCCGCCCAGGGGCTTCACCTTGGGCTTGATGCCGGCCTTGGCCTTCTGCTCCAGCGCCTTGCCGGGCAGGTTGGACAGCTTCTCGGCCTTCTCGGCCTTGATCACCCGGCGCGGGGCGGTCTTGGCGTCGCCCTTGAAGCGTTCCGGGCCGGACTTGGCGCCGCCCTCGGCGTAGGGGTTGGCCGAACCCGACTTGACGTTCAGCCGGATCGGCGTGCCGTGCAGGTCGAAGCTCTCTCGGATCGAGTTGATCAGATAGCGCTTGTAGTGTTCCGGCATGGACGCGGCGCGGCTGGCCATCAGCACGAACGTCGGAGGACGCGCCTTGGTCTGGGCCATGTATTTCGGCTTGATGCGCTTGCCGTCCACGGCGGGTGGCGGGTGTCTCTGGGTCGCCAGGGACAGCCAGTCGTTCAGATCCTTGGTCTTCACCTTGACCGACCAGGTGTCATAGGCCTGAAGCACGGCGGGCATCAGGCGCTCGACGCCGCGCCCGTTGAACGACGACAGAGCCACGAAGGGCGAACCGCGCAGCTGCGGCAGCTTGTCGTCGGCCAGGCGCTTCAGCTCGGCCAGGCGTGACTGCGGCTCTTCTTCCAGATCCCACTTGGACGCGACATAGACCAGCGCCCGCCCTTCCCGCTCGACCAGATCGGCCAGTTGCAGGTCTTGAGTGTCGAAGGCGTCGTCCTTGTCCATCACCATGATCACCACCTCGGCGAAGGTGATGGCGCGAATGGTGTCGGCGACCGACAGCTTTTCCAGCTTCTCCTGGACGCGGGCCTTGCGGCGCATCCCGGCGGTGTCGATCAGGCGGATGTTCTTGCCTTCCCAGACCCAGTCCACCGAGATGGAGTCGCGCGTGATGCCGGCTTCCGGGCCGGTCAGCAGGCGGTCGTCGCCGATCAGGCGGTTGATCAGGGTCGACTTGCCCGCGTTCGGACGGCCGATGACGGCGATGCGGATCGGCTTTTCCGGCTCGTCGACTTCCTCGATGAAGATGTCTTCCGACGCGGCCAGGATCGCCTGATACAGGTCGGCCATGCCCTCGCCGTGCTCGGCCGAGATCGGCACCGGCTCGCCGAAGCCCAGGCCGTGCGCCTCGCCCACGCCGCCGCCGCTTTCGCGGCTTTCCGACTTGTTGGCCAGCAGGACGACGGGCTTGTGCACCTTGCGCAGGCGATCGGCGAAGATGCGGTCCAGCGAGGTCACGCCTTCGCGCGCGTCCATCATGAACAGGATCAGATCCGCGTCCTCGATCGCCGCCTCGGTCTGCTCGCGCATCCGGGCTTCCAGGCTTTCGTCGGTGACGTCCTCATACCCCGCGGTGTCGATCAGGGTCAGATCCATGTCGCCGATCACGCCGTCGGCGTAGCGGCGGTCGCGGGTCACGCCGGGGCGATCATCGACCAGCGCAAGGCGCTTGCCGACGAGACGATTGAACAGTGTCGACTTGCCCACATTGGGGCGGCCGACGATGGCGACCTTCAGAGCCATGTCGGCCTTCTAGCTTAAATCGGTGAAAAGGTCAGCGGATGCTGACCAGCTGGCCCTTGTCGGTCAGGACATAGAGGGCGCCGTTATAGGCGGCCGGGGCGATATAGGCGGCCGAACCCAGCTTCAGACTGCCGGTCTGCGCGCCCGTCTTCGGATCAAAGGCCACGGCCTCGCCGTCCGAGTTGACCAGCACCAGACGGTTCGACGCCAGGATCGGGCCCGACCAGACCGGACGCACGGTGCGCTTGCCGAAGCCCAGGAAGCCGCCTTCCTTGCGGACGCGGCCCTCGTTCAGATCGCGCGACCAATAGACCTGGCCCGTCTCGCGGTTGACCACGGTCAGTTCGCCCGCCTGGGACACGACATAGACCACGTCGCCGACCGGCAGGGGCTGGTTCACCCCGACGATAGGCAGGGACCATTTCGGCTGGCCGCTGCGCAGGTCCATCACCTGCATCACGCCCGACTGGCTGATGGCGTAGACCTGACCGCGGCTGACGACCGGACGACCGGCGATGTCGCGCAGTTCCGACAGAGCGCTGGTGCGGCTGGTGCGCGACAGCACCTGCTCCCACACCGGCTGGCCGTTGGTCGCCTGCAGGGCCACGATCTGCCCCGAGGAGAAGGGCGCCACCACCGTGCCGCCGCTGACCGCCGGGCTGGAGGCGCGCATGATGCGGGCCGGCTCGGTGATGCCGCGATAGGACCAGTCCTGCTGGCCGTTGGCCACGTTGAAGGCCATCAACTGGTTGTCGACGTCGACGACATAGACCCGCTGGCCCGCCACCGTCGGCGCGCCGTGGATCGGCAGGTCGACTGCGGTGCGCCACAGCTCGGCGCCCGTATTGGCGTCAAACGCCGTCATGACGCGATAGCCCGACGAGACGAAGACCTTACCGCCGCTGACGGCCACGCCGCCGCCGAAGCCGCCGCCGCCCGATCCGCCGCCCAGGCCGATGCCCATGAAGCGGCGGCCGCGATCAGCCTCCTCGACCTTGACGCTGGCCTTCCACAGGACGGCGCCGGTGCCGGCGTCCACGGCGGTCACGCCCGCTTCGCCGTCCAGCACGAAGAGCTTGCCGTCCTCGGCCACCACCGGGGACATGACCTGGCGATCGTTCGCCGAGCCTGCGCCGATGTCGCGTCGCCAGGCGACGGTGAACTCAGGCGCGGCGATCACATGCTCGACCGCATTCTCGGCGTTGCCGCCGGGCTGGCTCCAGGTCGTCACGGCCTGCGGGCCCGGCAGGAAGAAGTCACGCCCCGACAGGGCCGCCGAGGGCGCGAGCTGCTGCTCGAACTCCAGGATGGAGACACGCTGTCCCTCGGTCGCCGTCGCAACCGGCTCCTTGTCTCCGCCCAGGCCGAACGGCAGGGCGTTGCGAACCGTGCCGCACGACGCGACGGTCAGGGCCAGACCGCTCAACAGGGCGACTTTAAGGGTTTTGGTCATGGTTGGCGTCCCGAGGGAGTCAAATCAGGGGGCAGGCGTCGCGGCGGGCGCTTGAGCCGGGGCAGCAGCCTCAGCCGGAGCCGCCTGGCCCGGAGCCGGCGTCGGCAGCGCAGCGGCGGCCTTAACGATGGCGGCCAGATTGGCGGCCGTGCCGGTGTCGACGGCCTGAACGGCGGCCTGGGCGCGCTGGCGCACCGGGTCCGGCACGTCCTGACCGAGTTGCAGCTGCACGAAGGTCTGACGCGCCTCGGCGGTCTTGCCGTGCTGCAGCTGGGCCATGGCCAGGGCTTCCTGGGCGAAGGCCTGCATCGGGCGCTTGTCGCCGGTCAGCGGCTCCAGACGCTTCTGCACGTCTTCCAGCGAGGCCGTGTCCATGACCAGGAAGACCGCCTTCAGGGCGGCGATGTCGGACAGAATCGGATCCTTGGCGGCCTTGGCGGCTTCATCCAGCAGAGCCACGGCCTCGGTCGTCTTGTTCTCGGCCTGGGCCAGACCCGCCTGCTGCATCAGGGCCAGGGCCTTGTAGCCGCCGCCGGCCTTGGCCGACTCGGCGAAGGCGGTCTTGGCCTCGGCGGGCTTGCCCGCCTGCAGCGCCTGAACGCCTTGCTCATAGGCGGCCGAGGCCTTGTCAGCCTGCGAACTCACATAGGATTGCCAGCCCCACCAGGCCAGCGCAGCGACCAGGGCGACCGCCAGCAGACCGCCCAGAACGGGCAGCCAGGTACGGGCCATACGCTTATAGCGTTCGGAGCGAAGCTCCTCCTCGACCTGCTCGAAGACATCAACCACGAAACGTCGCCCCAAAAATGCAGCCAAGGCCGATCATAAAAACGCCGCGACCCTAGAGGTTCGGCGTCACGGCCGCAACGCAGGCGTTGGGCGCGAAACGGCTTTTTCCAGCCCTAAGCCGGGACTGGGGCGGGAAAACGGCGCTCAGATCTGTTGCGACAGCTTCACCACGCCCGCCGCCAGCAGGGCGACCAGCACCCCGGCCGTGGCCCAGAACATCTGCATGCCGCCCATGGAGCCCATGGCGCTGAGGGCCGCATCGCCCAGTCCGCTCCGCTCCAGCAGGGATTGAACCGCCAGTCCGCCCTGCATCCCAGCCTGGGATCCGGCCGAATCAAGCCCGCCCCCGCCCGCCTGGGCGGTGAAGCCGTCCGGCCCCAGATGAAAGTTGACGCCCAGCAGTTCACGCACCGCGATCAGCCCGCCGATCAGCCCCGCCGCCGACAGGGCGATGGACCGCACGCGCGAGGCCTTGTTCAGCCGCGCGGCCACATCCGCTTCAAAGAAGACCGAATCGGGAAAGTGCGGCGCCTGCGCGAACAGGCGCTCAATCGTGGGGTCGAATTCGTCAGCCGACATGGGATGCGCTCCCGATTGCAACCGGCCCCGGCTGGAGCCGGGCCCGAAGTTTATCCAGACCACGCTTGACATGAGATTTCACCGTTCCAAGCGGCAAATTCATGGCCGCGGCGATTTCCGGGTGCGACAGCCCCGCGCCATGACACAGGGAGACGCACAGACGTTCGACCTCGCTGAGCCCCTTCAAGGCCTCGTCCAGGTCCACGCGGCCGATGCTGTCGACGGCGGGCGCGACGTTTTCCGTTTCGCTTTCCGCCACATAGCGCGCCTCCTTCGAGATGCGCTTCAGATACATGCGGGCGGCGATACGCTTGATCCAGGCGGCGAAGGTGCCCTCGCCCCGGAACTCGGCGCATTTCTCGAACGCCAGCAAAAAGGCGTCCTGGGCCACGTCGTCGGCCAGGGCCGGCTGGGCGCCCATGCGGCGCAGCAGCCCCCGCACCGCCGAGCCGTGCCGACGGACCAGCTCGCCGAACTCTCGGCGGCCGCCGCCGGCCGCAAGCCCGGCCAGCTCGACGTCGTGCAGATCGCGTAAGTCTCGGGCCATGACGGCTTTCCCTGTTCCGACCCGCCTCAGCCCTTGTTCTTGTTGAAGAAGCTCAGAATGATGAAGGCCAGACCGATCATGCCGGGGATCGCGGCGCCCCCGACGATGGGATAGAAGGCGTCGAAGTCGGCGAAGCTGACCGCATAGCCCAACAGGGCGATGCCGATCGCGACCGACAGCAGGATCACGCCCGCCCGCAGATCGCGCGCGGCCGTCGGGACCGCCTTCGCATTGTCCTTGCTGATGGCTTCGATCACTTCCGGCGGAAGGGACTGTCCCTTCTCGATGGAAGCCCGCAGCGTGGCCTGCATCTCGCGCCGTTCGCGGCTCTTGAGCCACGACGGCACAAGAACGATGGCCGCGATCATCGCAAAGAACGCCAGCGGAATGAAAACGTCATCCATGAGTTTGACCCCTGTTCGGCCAAGCCTGATGCGGCGGCCTTCTGATCACAAGAGGCGGCGATGATCGCCTATGGATGCAGTTGCGCGCATGAACTCTTCGTAATGCGTCACCACAGCGTGACTCGACACGCCCGAAACGGCGTTCAACGCTGTCGCCGACCCCTTCGGAGCGGCGCATGACCATCACCTATCGCATCGTCCAGCACGACGGCGGCTGGGCCTACCAACTGGGCGACAGCTATTCCGAGACCTTCCCCAGCCACGCAGCGGCGCTGGCGGCGGCCACGGCCGCGGCGCGCGAACAGCGCGTGCCGGACCGCACGTTCTGGATCGAATATGAAGACGCCTCAGGCCAGTGGGTCACAGAGCGCGCCGACGGCCACGACCGCCCGACCACCGCCGTCGAGGACTGAACCTCAGCCCTTCAGGGCGGCGGCGTAGATGTCTGGCTTGAAGCCCAACAGGGTGCGCCCGTCGCCCAGGTCCAGCACCGGCCGCTTGATCATAGACGGCTGGGCCAGCATCAGGTCCACCGCCTTGGCGGCGTCGATGTCGGCCTTGTCGGCGTCCGACAGCTTGCGGAAGGTCGTGCCCGCCCGGTTCAGCACCTTCTCCCAGCCATGCTCGGCGACCCAGCGCTCCACCTCGGCGCGATCCGCGCCTGCGGCCTTGTAGTCATGAAAGTCATAGGCGACGCCGTTCTGATCCAACCAGACGCGCGCCTTCTTCATCGTGTCGCAGGCCTTGATGCCATACAGGGTGCGGGTCATGGGCGAACTCCAAGCGTGACAGACAGCCGGGGTCTGACATCGAAGCGCGGAGGGGTCAATTTTCTCGTCGCATGAAGAAATCTTCACTCGACGAACCAACCTTCACTTGAAAGAGTCACGTTATCAAACGGAGGCGAACATGAAGCGTGCAGCAGCCTTAACGACCCTGGCGCTCATATCAGCCTGCTCCGAGCCCCGTCATGAAGTCAGTGCAAAGGTGACGACGCCTGTTGAGACGGGCAAGATCGCAGGCGTCCAACAATCTGTTGAAGCCCGCGTCGAAGTCCCCGCAGAGGCGGCAGAGGCCGTTGAAGCCCATATTCGAGCGCAGGAGGCTGAAGCTCGGAAAACCAAGAGCCCCTAAAGCACCCCCAACACCGCCTCGACCGGCCGACCGATCGCCGCGCCCTTGGGCGTCTCGACAATTGGGCGCTCGACCAGGACCGGGCTCTCGATCATCGCGGCCAGGACCGTCGCGTCATCCGCGTCGGCGGCCAACAGCTCGGCGGCCTTCGTCTCCTTCTTGCGCAGCAGGCCCTTCAGCCCGCCGCCCGTCTCGCGCGCCAGGCGGTTCAGGGTCTCGGCGTCCCAGCCGGTCTTCAGATACTCGACCACCGTCGGCTCGATCCCGCGTTCGCGCAGCAGCTCCAGCGCCTTGCGCGACGTCGAGCATTTCGGGTTGTGGTAAAGGGTGACGGTCATGGTCAGGCTCCTGTCTGCGCCCTCACCTAGGCCTTGAGGCCGTCTTGCGCCAGCTTCCCCGCCCCGCGCAGGCCGCCGATGTGCAGCAACAGGCACAGCACCATGCCGGCTCCCGCCACGCCGACGCTCCAGCCCGGCAGCCCCGGCGCGGCCGGCGACGCCCCGACCATCAGGCTGACCGACATCGCGCTCAGTTCATAAAGCGCCCAGGCCAGGCCGAAGACCGGCAGGATGCGGTTGGGACGGCGCCACTGCACCAGGCCCAGCACGGCGGCGACGGCCGAGAAGACCACCGCGAAACCCGTTGTCGCCCCGCGGAACTCCGCCTGTTCGGGCGCGCTCAGGAACCAGACCAGCCCGGCCTGCATCAGGCCCACGCCCGCCCAGATCCAGAAGGCCCAGGCGCTGCCGCGCGCCAGCGCCCTCGCCGTCTCGGTCGAATCGACCGGGGCGAACGGTTGGGGCGGTGCGATCCGTCGGTTCATGCGCGACTCCCTGACTGAGGCGGCGAAACTATCCCGCTCCGCGCCGAAATCCCAAGTGCGTGAAAGAGATATCGCCCCACCTTCACCTTTGGCGCCCGCCCGTCTAGGGTCGCCGCCATGCGGATCGAACCTCAAGATCAGGCCGTGCTCGATCACGTCGCGGCCCAAGGCGACGCCATTGTCCAGCGCGCCGTCGACTGGTCCAACATCAACTCAGGCAGCCGCCACGCCGAAGGGCTGGCGCGGATTCTCGACGTTCTGGACGCCACGGCGCGCGCCGCCTTCGCCCAGGCCACGGTCGAGCGCGTGCCGACGCAAGGCTCCACCACCGTCGCCGACAGCGGCGCGGTCATAGCCGAGAGCTACGCCGACTGCCTGAAGATCGTCGCCCGGCCCGAAGCCCCGCTTCAGGTCGTGCTGACCGGCCATTACGACACCGTCTTCCCCGCCGACAGCGCCTTCCAACGCGTCGTCACCCGCGACGACGGCGCCCTGAACGGCCCCGGCATCGCCGACATGAAAGGCGGAATCAGCGTCATGCTGGCCGCGCTGGAAGCCTTCGAGACGCACCCCGACAAGGCCCGCGTCGGCTGGACCGTGCTGCTGTCTCCCGATGAAGAGATCGGCTCGCCCGCCTCGGCCCCCCTGCTGGCGGAGCTGGGCGCGCGCGGCCACGTCGGCCTGACCTATGAACCCGCCCTGTCCGATGGGACGCTCGCGGGCGAACGCAAGGGCAGCGGCAACTTCCACCTGATCGTCACCGGCAAGGCCGCCCACGCGGGCCGCGCCTTCCATGAGGGCGCCAACGCCGTCGCGGGCGCCGCCATCATCGCCGCCCGCCTGCACGGCCTGAACGGCCAGCGCGAGGGCGTCACCGTCAATGTGGCCAAGATCGCGGGCGGCGGCCCCCTGAACGTCGTGGCCGACAACGCCGTGGTCCGCTTCAACGTCCGCGTGCCGGACGCGCAGAGCGCCGCCTGGATCGACGAGACGGTGCGCGCCCTCGCCGCCGAGCCGCCCTTCCCCGGCCTGACGCTGGACCTGCACGGCGGCATGACCCGCGCGCCCAAGCCTATGGACGCCAGCCAGACCGCCCTGTTCCACGCCGTCCGCGACGCCGGCGACCTGCTGGGCCAGACCATCGCCTGGAAGCCGTCCGGCGGCGTCTGCGAGGGCAACAACCTGCACGCCGCGGGCCTGCCCAACGTCGACACTCTGGGCGTCGTCGGCGGCGAGATTCACTCGGACCAGGAGTTCGCTTGGCCCGCCAGCTTCGTCGAACGGGCGCAGTTGTCCGCCCTGATCCTGTGCAAGATCGCCTCGGGCGAGATCGACGCCCTCAAACTGAAACAGCTCCGACTGGAGACGATGTAACCGCATGCTCGTTGTTCGCCCCGCCGGCCCCGCCGACCTTCACCACCTGCTCGAACTGGCCATCCTGTCCGGCCCCGGCTTCACCAGCCTGCCCGAGGACGCCGACGTCCTCAGCGAGCGCCTGGAACTGAGCCAGGCCAGCTTCGAAGGCCGCATCCCGCCGCAGGAAGCCTGGTACACCCTGATGCTGGAAGACGGCGACACGGGCGACATCGACGGCGTCGGTTCAGTCAAGGCGACGGTGGGGCTGAAGCGCCCCTTCTTCAGCTTCCGCGTGGTCAACAACACGGTCCAGTCGCCTTCGCTGAGCATCAAGCTGAACCATCAGACCCTGGTGCTGGTCAATGAATGCACCGGCTGGACCGAGGTCGGCTCCCTGTTCCTCAAAGCCGATCGTCGCAAGGGCGGCGCCGGGCGCTTGCTCAGCCAGTCGCGCTACATGCTGATCGGGGCCCAGCCGGACCTGTTCGCGGACAACGTGCTGGCCGAATTGCGCGGCGTCTTCACGCCCGACGGCTACTGCCCCTTCTGGGATCATGTGGCGCACAAATTCTTCCCCATGGACTTCGACGACGCCGACCGCATGAGCGGCTCGACCGACAAGCAGTTCATCCTCGACCTGGCCCCGCGCCACCCGATCTACATCGACCTGCTGCCCGAACCGGCCCGCGCCGTGATCGGCAAGGTCCACCCGCAGGGCGTGCCCGCCATGGCCCTGCTGGAATCCGAAGGCTTCCGCCCCAACGGCCTGGTCGACATCTTCGACGCCGGTCCGACGGTGGCCTGCGGCCGCGACAACATCCGCACCGTCCGCGACGCCCGCGTCCTGAGCGCCCGCATCGAGAAGGAGGTCGAGGTCGAACTGCCCAGCCTCGTCTCGACCGACAGCGTCTCGGCCTTCCGCGCCGTTCGCGCCCGCGTCCTGGTGGACGGCGAAACCGTTCACATGACCCCCGACGTCGCCGCCGCCCTGAAGATCAAGGACGGCGCCACGGTGCGGGTGAAGTCGTGATACCCGCGCTCAAGCAGCCGAAGGCGGTAGCGCACAAAAACGCCCTTCTCTCCTTGTGGGAGAAGGCAGCCTGCGAAGCAGGTCGGATGAGGGGTGTCGCCGCGACGTCCGCCTCTTATCTTAACTACAGCACCGCCCCGTCAGACGTCGCCGCAACCCCTCATCCGGTCGCTGCCGCGACCACCTTCTCCCGCAAGGGGAGAAGGGGAGAACTCAAATGACCCGTTTCATCTCCACCAACCCCGCCACCGGCGAAACCGTCTGGGAAGGCGAAGCCGCCACGACCGAACAGGTCGGCGCCGCCGTCGAGGCCGCCCGCGCCGCCTTCCCCGACTGGGCCGACCGCCCGCGCCAGGACCGCATCGACGCGGTGAAGCGCTATCAGGCCATCCTGAAAGACCGCGCCCCCGAAATGGCCGAGGCCATCAGTCGCGAGACTGGCAAGGCCCTGTGGGAGACCAAGACCGAACTGGCCTCGATGGCGGGCAAGGTCGACATCTCGATCCGCGCCTATGACGAGCGCACCGGCGAGCGCAGCAACGAGACCGCCTTCGGCCGCGCGACCCTGCGTCACCGCCCGCACGGCGTCTCGGCGGTGCTCGGCCCGTTCAACTTCCCCGGCCACCTGCCCAACGGGCACATCGTCCCGGCTCTGCTGGCGGGCGACACCGTCGTGTTCAAGCCGTCCGAGGAAACGCCCCTGACCGGCCAGCTGATGGCCGAGTGCCTGGACGCCGCCGACCTGCCCAAGGGCGTGTTCAACATGGTGCAAGGCGGGCGCGAAACCGGCGCGGCCCTGCTGGACCAGCCCATCGACGCCCTGATGTTCACCGGCTCGGGCGCGGCGGGCGCGCACTTCCGGCGCAAGTTCGCCGACGATCCCCACGTCATCCTGGCGCTGGAGCTGGGCGGCAACAATCCGCTGGTCGTCTGGGACGCCGCAGACGCTGAAGCTGTCGCCGGCATCGTGGTCCAGTCCGCCTTCGTCACCACGGGTCAGCGCTGCTCGTGCGCGCGCCGCCTGATTGTGCCGGAAGGCGCCCAGGGCGACGCCATCGTCGAGGCCGTGGCGGCCATGTCGGACCGCCTGAACTTCGCCCCGTGGGACAGCGACCCCGAACCCTACGCCGGGCCGCTGATCTCCGAGAAGGCCGCCGGCAACGCGCTGGCCGCACTGCAACAGCGCATCGACGCGGGCGCGCGCGTGATCCGCGCCTCGGGTCCGGTCGACAACCTGCCGGGCGCCTTCGTCAAGCCTGCGATCATCGACGTCACCGGCGTCGCGGTCGAGGATGAGGAGATGTTCGCTCCCTTCCTGCAGGTCATCCGCGTCCCGACCTTCGACGCCGCCATCGCCGCCGCCAACGCCACCAAATACGGCCTGTCCGCCGGTCTGGTCAGCGACGATGCGAAGAACTGGGACCGCTTCATCAACCGCATCCGCGCGGGCGTGGTGAACTTCAACCGTCCGACCACGGGCGCGGCGGGCGACATGCCCTTCGGCGGCCTGGGCGCCAGCGGCAACCACCGCCCCAGCGCCTACTACGCCGCCGACTACTGCGCCTATCCGGTCGCCAGCTTCGAGGCGGGGTCGGTCAAGAACATCGAAAACGAGATCAAGGGCTTGCGCGCATGACTTCCGCTGTCGAGGCCAATGCCGACGGCCTGATCGGGCCGACCCACTCCTACGCCGGACTGTCGCCGGGCAATCTGGCGTCCAGCCTGAACAAGGGCGAGGCGTCGAACCCGCGCGCGGCCGTGCTGCAGGGCCTCGACAAGATGAAGACCCTGGCCGACCTGGGCCTGCCCCAGTTCGTCCTGCCTCCGCATGAGCGGCCGAACATCCCCTTCCTGCGCGACCTCGGCTTCTCGGGCTCCGACGCCCAGGTGCTGAAGCGCGCATGGAAGGATGCGCCCTCCTTCGCCGCCGCCGCCTGTTCGGCCTCGCCCATGTGGGCCGCCAACGCCGCCACGGTGACGCCCAGCGCCGACAGCCGCGACGGCCGCGTCCACTTCACCCCCGCTAATCTGATCACCAACCTGCACCGCAGTCTGGAGCACGATCAGACGAAACGCGCGCTGGACGCCCTCTTCCCCGACGCCAGCCGTTTCGCCGTTCACGACGCCCTGCCCTCGGTCGCCCACCTGGCGGACGAAGGGGCGGCCAACCACGTCCGCCTGTGCCGCGATCACGGCGAGGCGGGCGTCAATCTGATGGTCTGGGGCCGCGAGGCCTGGGAGCATTGGGACGGTCCCTATCCCGCCCGTCAGACGCGCGAGGCGTCCGAGGCGATCATGCGCCGCCACGAAGCGTCCGGCGCCGTCCTGGCGCGTCAGGGCAAGGCCGCCATCGCCGGCGGCACCTTCCACAACGACGTGGTCTGCGTCGGGGCCCTGGACACCCTCTTCTTCCATGAGCTGGCCTTCGAGGACACGGACGCGACCAAGGCCGCCATCCGCGCCGCCGCCGACGGGTTCGAGCCGCAGTTCGTCGAGGTCTCGGCCGCCGACCTGCCGCTGGCCGACGCCATCAGCTCCTATCTGTTCAACTCCATGCTGATCCGGGTTCCGGGGCAGGATCGCCTGACCCTGATCTGCCCGACCGAGACGCGCGACAACCCGCGCAGCCATGCGGTCGCGCAAGGGCTCGCCGCCTCCAACGGCCCGATCGGCCATGTCGAATACGTCGACGTGCGCCAGTCGATGCGCAACGGCGGCGGCCCGGCCTGCCTGCGCCTACGCGTCGTCCTGACCGAGGCCGAGCTGGCGGCGACCAATCCGGCCATGCGCCTGACCGACGCCCTTCACGCCCGCCTGTCGGACTGGGGCCGTCGCTGGTATCGCGACAGCCTGACGGCGCACGACCTGGCCGATCCCGCCCTGCTGGACGAGACGCGCGGCGCGCTGGACGAGCTGACGCAGATCCTGAACCTCGGCGGCGGCTTCTATCCGTTCCAGCGGATCTGACCCTCAGACAGGACCATCGGCCGCAGCCCTCGTCACGCTGCGGTCAAGCCGCCGTCATCGGACCGTAATGCACCGCTCGTAAGCACGGCGCATGATCGCTTCACGCCGCGCCTTCATGGCCTCCGCCGCCGCCCTCGCCCTGTCGGGCTACGCCAAACGCGCCCACGCCGTCGCCGCCGAACCGGGCGGCTTCGTCGACGGCCCCTCGCGCAACGAGGTGTTCGGCTACGGCCCGATGAAGGCCGATCCCTATGGCCTGCTGGACCTGCCCGAGGGCTTCTCCTACCGCGTGGCGTCCCAGGCGGGCGAGACCATGGCCGACGGCCTGCTGACCCCCGACAAGTTCGACGGCATGGGCTGCTTCGGGCTGGACGAGGACCGGGTGATCCTGGTCCGCAACCACGAGGTCAATCCGCTGGAGTTCAACGCCAGCGCCTGGGGCGCCAACCATCGGCTGGTCGGCGACCTGGACCGCGCCCGCGTCTACGGCGTCTATCCCGATGAGAACGGCGCGGTCGCTCCGCTGGGCGGCGGCACCACCACCGTCGTCTACAACCTCAGGACCGGCCGCACCGAGCGCCAGCACCTCAGCCTGGGCGGCACGGCGGTCAACTGCGCCGGGGGCGTCACGCCCTGGGGCTCGTGGCTGAGCTGCGAAGAGATCGTCGCCGGGACCAAGGACGGCCTGCCCCAGGACCACGGCTGGGTGTTCGAGGTGCCCTCGCGCGCCACCGGCCTGGTCGATCCGACCCCGATCCGCGCCATGGGCCGCTTCAAGCACGAGGCCGCCTGCATCGATCCGCGCACCGGCGTCGTCTACATGACCGAGGACACGGCCGAGAGCCTCTTCTACCGCTACCTGCCGACCGACCCGCGCCGTCTGCAGGCGGGCGGCCGCCTTCAGGCCCTGGCCCTGGTCGATCAGGCGCGCGGCGACACCCGCAACTGGAACGACGTCCTGTGGCGCCAGGGCCAGCGCCTGGCCGTGCGCTGGGTCGATCTGGATCACGTCGAAAGCCCCGACGGCGACCTGTCCCTACGCGGCCACGCCTCGGGCGCGGCCCTATTCGCGCGCGGCGAAGGCGTCCACTGGGCGGGCGACCACCTCTATTTCACCTGCACCTCCGGCGGCGTCGGCCGTCACGGCCAGATCATGCGCTACGTCCCCAGCCCGCGCGAGGGCCAGTCGGACGAGGCCGGCCAGCCGGGCATGCTGGAGCTGTTCGTCGAGGCGGGCGACCGCGCCGTGCTGGACTATGTCGACAACATCGCCATCGCCCCGAACGGCCACGTCATCGGCTGCGAGGACAAGCAGGTCGGCACCCAGCATGTGAAGGGCGTCACCCCCGACGGCCGCGTCTACGCCATCGCCCGCAACGCCATGCGCCACGACGCCGATGAATCGAACACCGAGTTCGCCGGCGTCTGCTGGGCGCCGGACGGCCGGACCATGTTCGTGAACCTGTATTCCCCCGGCATGACGCTGGCCGTCACCGGCCCGTGGGAGCGGTTCAGGGTCTGAGGCCCTTCCCCCATACCGTCCCCCTCGGGCCTGTCCCGAGGGGGACGGACAGAGGGCTGTCAGCGCATCCTCACCGTCCAAACGCAGACAAATTCCGGCGTCGCCGCGCGTAGACCCGCGCTTTCACACTGTCGCCTGCGCCCATGCGATGATTTCTCCCCCGCGCCGCCGCAGAGGAGAGATTCAGACGTTTCAGACGAATTGGACTCTGTTTTTCTTCCTCCCCTTCAGGGGGAGGGAGAAGATGCGCCGCCTATGCCGCGAACCGCCCGCCTTTGGCGGCGTAGGCCTGGGTGCCGTGCGTGAACACCTTGTCGGTCGGCAGCACGGCCTCGATCGGCAGAGCCTCGGCGCCTTGCAGACGGTCGTAGATCGGGCCGAAGTCCTGAAGCGTCTCTCGCTTCAGCTGTTCGATGCTGTCGATGACGAAATAGACCTGCTGGAAGTCGTCGATCCGATAGAGGGTCTTCATCACCCGCTCCAGGTCGAAGCCCAGACGGTTCGGCGAGGGGTCTTCCAGGCTGAAGACGCTCTCGGTCGCCGACGACACGATGCCCGCGCCATAGATGCGAAGCTCGCCCGCTTCCTGCATCAGGCCGAACTCGACCGTGTACCAGTACAGGCGCGCCAGGTTCGGCAGCATGCCCAGCGACGCCGCCCGCTGCCCGCCCTTGCCGTAGGCCTCCATATAGGCGGCGAAGTCGGGGTCGGTGAGCATCGGCACATGGCCGAACACATCGTGGAAGATGTCCGGCTCCTGCAGGTAATCCAGTTGGTCCGGCTTGCGGATGAACTGGCCCGAGACGAAGCGGCGGTTGGCCAGGTGGTCGAAGAAGACCTCGTCCGGCACCAGTCCCGGCACGCAAACCACGGTCCAACCGGTCAGGGCCTGAAGCTTGGGGTTGATGATCTCGAAGTCGGGAATGCCGCCCGCGTTCAGGTCCAACGCGTCCAGGCCGCGCATGAAGGCCTCGCATGCCCGGCCAGGCAGGATCTTCATCTGCCGCTCGTACAGGGTGTTCCAGGTCTGGTGTTCGACCTCGGTATAGGCCGACCAGTTCTGAGGAATGGTCCAGTCGGCGGCGGCGCCTTCCGGCGGCTGCTCGAAAACGTGCTCGAAGTCGGACATGGGGACGCTCCTCACGGCTCTGATGGCCTTTCGGGGCAGATTAGCGCGCGTTTTCGTCCACGTCACGCACGGCTGTTGCAGCGCTTTCGTGGCGCGGCGCGGCGCAAAAGAAAACGGGCCGGAGGTTTCCCTCCGACCCGCTTCGCTTTGAAAGCTGTCTCTGGCGAACCAGAGGCCAGTTCCGAAATCTTACTTGATTTCGACCTTGGCGCCGGCTTCTTCCAGCTTCTTCTTCAGCTCTTCAGCAGCTTGCTTCGAGACGTTCTCGACGACCGGCTGCGGAGCGCCTTCGACCAGGTCCTTGGCTTCCTTCAGACCCAGGTCGGTGCGGACGCCGCGGACTTCCTTGATGACGTTGATCTTCTTGTCGCCGCCGTCAACCAGGACAACGGTGAACTCGGTTTGCTCTTCGCCAGCCGGAGCGGCTTCAGCAGCGCCGGCGACGGCGGCGACGGCGACCGGAGCGGCGGCCGAAACGCCCCACTTCTCTTCCAGCAGCTTCGACAGTTCAGCGGCTTCCAGGACGGTCAGAGCCGACAGTTCTTCAACGATTTTGGCGAGATCAGCCATTTTAGTCTTCCTTCGGTAGGATGAGGTTCAGAGAGATATGCAGAGATGACGGGCTTAGGCGGCGTCTTTGGTCGCGTACGCGTTGAAGACGCGCGCCAGTTGGCCGGCCGGCGCCTGCAGGACGCCAGCGACCTTGGTCGCCGGGGCTTGCAGCAGGCCGATGAGCTTGCCGCGCAGTTGGTCCAGCGACGGCAGCTTGGACAGGGCCTCGACGCCCTTGGCGTCCAGAACCTTGTCGCCCATGAAACCGCCCTGGATGACGAACTTGTCGTTGCCCTTGGCGAATTCGGCCGTGACCTTGGCGGCAGTGACGGGATCGGCGGCGTATGCGATGCCCACGGGGCCCTTGAACAGGCTGTGGTACTCGCTGCCTTCCTCGACGCCCAGCGCCTTGAGCGCCAGACGGTTCTTCACCACCTTGAACGCGCCGCCTTCTTTACGAAGGCGACCACGCAGGTCTTCCATCTCCACAACGGTCAGACCCAGGTTGTGGGTCACGACCACGGCGCCCGCGTCGGCGAACACGCTCTTCAGCGATTCGATCGACTCGGCTTTTTGTGCGCGGTCCATTGTGGTCTCCAGTTTTGGTATTCGCCGCCGGGCTTATTCCCGACGACGGATTTGGCTTAAGCGCCATGCATCGCTGCACAGCGTTCAGGCCGGTCTTATTGTCCGAAGGAAGCGTAGCCCGCCCGCCGGATGCCGGCAGGCAAAAGGTCTTTGCATCCCCATCTCCCCACGGCGCCAGAGGGCTCTCTGGACGTTTACGACGCGGGCGACCCCCGCATCCCGAAGTTCTCGGACAGGCATCGTCAGAACCGAGGCCCTGACGAGATGCGGGCTCTATACACGGCCCGGCGAGAAAATCAACGCTTGGGGGGCTTGGCTCCGCCCGCCGCCTGTCGGGTGGCGGCCTCACAGTCAAAGGCGCCGCAAAACTTGGTCATCAAATCTTGCAGATAGGCCATCTGGAAGCTCTGCATGGCTTGGTTCAAGGCGCCGCCCATCTCCATCTGCTTGGCGGCGATCGCGCGCCCCTGCGGCGTGTCGTAGAAACCGACCAAAGCCTCCAGTTCGGCCTCGGTGAAGCGCGTCTGGATGTCGTCGCTCAAGCTCTGGATCAGTCCATCCATATGAGGCCGCAGGATGATGACGGTATTGGCGCGGAACCACTCCAACTGTTCGGCCGGCATCTCGTCGGCCATGCCCATGAGTTCATCGCTGACCAGTTGCTGTACGAGCTTGTCGATGCCGCCCGTGGTCAACTCCAGATAGCGACGGGTCAAGGCCGCGCGATTGTCCGGAGCCTGCACAGAGGCCTTGGCCTGTTCCTCAAGCGACGCATGAGCATGGACGGGCGCCGCAAAGGTCGCTCCCGTCACGACAAGGGTGAAACAGACGGCGGACAGAACGGACGACATCGGATTCTCCATAGCGAGGCCACACCCATAACGAACACCGTTCGCCATTGAAAGCGCGCGCCCTACTCCGTCCCGCGCCCCGGATCGAAGTCGCGGATCAGTTCGGCCAGTTCGTCCTCGTCCACCACTGCGGCGGCGTCTTCGGTCGACATCCAGCGGCGCTCGCGTTGGGCGTCTTCGGGCCAGGCCCCCAGCTGGATGAAGACCTCCAGCGGATAGACGCTGGCGATGGTGGCCTGGACCCGCCCGGACTTCAGCCGCTTGCCGTACCGGAACCAGCCGATCGGCGCGCCCATGACGTCGCCCTGGACGCCCGCCTCCTCATAGGCCTCGATCACGGCGGCCTCGGCGTCGGTCTTGCCGGCCATGCGGTTGCCCTTGGGGATGACCCAGCGCCGCGTCTCGCGCGAGGTGATCATCATGATCTCCACGCCGTTCGAGCCATGCCGCCAAGGCAAGGCCGCGATCTGGCGCGTTTCCGAAGACAAGGTGCGGGGCTTGCTGGACATCAGGTCAGGAACAGCCCGCCCAGGACGTAGAACAGGGCGCCGATGGCCGCGGCGGCCGGCATGGTGATGAACCAGGCGGTGACGATGCTGCGCGCCACGCTCCAGCGTACGGCCGAAACGCGCTTGGCCGCGCCCACGCCGACGATGGCGCCGGTGATGGTGTGGGTGGTCGACACCGGAATGCCCATGCTGGTCGCCGCGAACAGGGTGATGGCCCCGCCCGTCTCAGCGCAGAAACCCTGCTGGGGGCTAAGCCGCGTAATGCGCGATCCCATGGTGTGAACGATCTTCCAGCCGCCGAACAGAGTGCCCAGAGCGATGGCCGCCTGACAGGTGATGACCACCCAGAACGGCACGTGAAACTCGCCGCCCAGCATGCCGCGCGAATAAAGCAGGATGGCGATGATCCCCATCGTCTTCTGGGCGTCATTGCCCCCGTGGCCCAGGGAATAGGCCGAGGCTGACACGAACTGCAAACCCCGGAAGACCCGGTCAGCGAAGTTGGGATTGGCCTTGGCGAACAGCCAGGACACGATCAGCACCAGCAGCAGGGCCAGCAGGAAGCCGATGGCCGGCGACATGAAGATGGCGCCCACCGTCTTCAGCACCCCGGCGATGACCACGGCGCTGGTCCCCGCCTTGGCGATGCCCGCTCCCAGCAGGCCGCCGATCAGAGCGTGCGAACTGGACGACGGAATGCCGCCCAGCCAGGTGATGACGTTCCAGCTGATGGCCCCCATCAGGGCGCCGAAGATCACCTGATCCGAGATCACGTCCGGCGAGATGATGCCCCGCCCGATGGTGTCGGCGACTTGCAGGCCGAAGAACAGAAAGGCGATGAAGTTGAAAAAGGCCGCCCACCCCACCGCATAGATCGGCGGCAGGACGCGCGTGGCGACGATGGTGGCGATCGAGTTGGCGGCGTCGTGCAGGCCGTTCAGGAAGTCGAACAGCAGGGCGACGCCGATCAGGAAGACCAGGATCAGAAGGGCGTGATCCATGGCGCCCTACAGGTGCTCGACCAAGACGCCGTTGATGCGATTGGCCACGTCCTCGAAGCGATCGATCACCTTCTCCAGGTGATCCAGCAGCTGGCTGCCGATGATGAAGCCCAGGGTGTTGCCGCCCGTCATGTCGTGACGGTGCGCCTCATAAAGCGTCTTCATGCCCGCATCATAGAGGTCGTCGCTGCGGGCTTCCAGGTTGGTGATCTGCTCCGTCAGGATCGCCAGCCGCTCATGGTTCTTGCGCATCGCCGGCAGCAGGCCGAAGGCCTCCTGCGTCAGGGCCGCGCATTCGACCGCGATGTCGGCCAACTCCCGCATCTTGGGCGAGAAATCGCGCATCTCGTACAGGGTGACGATCTTGGCCGCCTTCTGCATCTGGTCGATGGTGTCGTCCAGCGAGTTGGTCAGGCCGCGGATGTCCGAACGGTCAAACGGAGTGATGAAGCTGCGACGCACGGCGAACAGCACCTCGCGCGCGATCTCGTCGGCTTCTTCCTCGTGGGCGACCACCTTGGCGCACCATTCGCCGGTCGCGGGTCCGCCGTTCATCATCTGACGCAGGGCGCCCGCGCCATGAACCAGCGACTGAGCGTGGGCGTCGAACAGCCGGAAGAAGTTGTCTTCCTTCGGCAACAGCGCCTGGAACCAGTTGAGCATGGGTCGTCTCCGCAAGGCCGCCTCGCGCATACCGAGGACCGAGCCGGCGCCCCAAGTCCCGGCTTCCGGCCTCTTCGTCAAGTCATCCGCATACGGATTCTCGGATTTCTCCCCCAGCCATTGACGCCGTTCCAGCCGAGGCGCATGAAGAAAATGTCATCTTTGTGTTCAAATAGCGTCTGAAAATGTCATGACCTACCCTGCGGAGCAGGAGCGCCTGCTTGTCGAAGCCGGCCAGGCTCTAGCGCGTCGCGACCCCCAGTCCGCCTTGCGGTTGCTGGATCAGGCGGATCAGTTCGGTAAAACGCACAACGCCACCCTGAACCGCGCCGTCGCCCTGCGCCTTATGGGGGACTACCACGCCTCCCTGCACGTCCTGGACGAAGCGCTCGACATGCGGCCCTACGACTTCATGGCGCTGCTGGCCAAGGGCGCCATGCTGGAGAAGATCAACCAGACCAAGACGGCGGTCGAAGTCTATCGCAACGCCCTGAAGATCGCCCCGCCGCGCGCCTCCTGCCCGCCCGGCGTCGTCAGCCAGATGGACTACGCCAGCAACCTGATCGACCGACACGCCAAGGCGCTGGCCGAGTTCATGAAAGATCGCATCGCGCCGCTGAAGACCGACCTGGGCGAAGCCAGCCGGGATCGCTTTGAAGAAGGCCTGGAGATCTACGCTGGTCTGAAACAGCCGCCCAAGCAGCAGCCGCTCCTGCTCAACTACCCGCGCCTGCCGGTCATCCCCTTCTATGACCGCACCCTGTTTCCCTGGCTGGCGCAGTTGGAAGAGGCGACCCCCGTCATCCAGGCCGAGTTGGCGACCCTGCTCGAAACCGCCTTCGACGAGTTCTCGCCCTACATCGCCTATCCCAAGGGCGCGCCGGTCAATCAATGGGGCGAACTGAACCACTCGCGCAAATGGAGCTCCCTCTTCCTATGGAAGGACGGTCTCCGTCAGGATGAAGTCTGCGCCCGCGCGCCCCGGACCGCCGCCTTGCTGGAAAGCCTGCCCATGGCCGATCAGGACGGTTTCGCGCCCACCGCCATGTTCTCGGCGCTTCAGCCCAAGACGCATATTCCGCCGCATACCGGCTCGTCGAACGTGCGCCTGCTGACGCACCTGCCGCTGATCCTGCCGGGACCGGCGCGCTTCCGCGTGGGCAATACAGTGCGCGAATGGGAGATGGGCCGCGCCTGGGTCTTTGACGACACCATCGAGCATGAAGCGTGGAATGAGGCGGAGGCCATGCGCGTCATCCTGATCTTCGACGTCTGGAACCCCTACCTCGACGACGGCGAGAAACGGCTGATCACCGAGATGATGAAGGCGCAGCGAGAGTTCACGGGAGGTTGAAACCCCGACTGGCCTCTCAAGCCCGCCCAACAGAAAACGGCCCCGGAAGATCGCTCTTCCGGGGCCGTCGTCATTCTTAGCCGTGAAGCCGGATCAGGCGCCCAGCGAAGCCGGGTCGATCTTGAAGCCCGGGCCCATCGTCGAGGACAGGGCGATGCGCTTCACATAGGTGCCCTTGGCGCCCGACGGCTTGGCGCGGACGAGGGCGTCCACGATGGCCTTGACGTTGGCTTCCAGGGCGTCCTGGGTGAAGGAGGCCTTGCCGATGCCGGCGTGGACGATGCCCGCCTTCTCGACGCGGAACTCGACAGCGCCGCCCTTGGCGTCCTTGACGGCCTGAGCGACGTTCGGGGTCACGGTGCCGACCTTCGGGTTCGGCATCAGGCCGCGCGGGCCCAGCACCTTACCCAGACGACCGACCAGGGCCATCATGTCCGGCGACGCGATCACGCGGTCGAAGTCCATGAAGCCGCCGGCGATCTTCTCGTACAGGTCTTCAGCGCCGACGTGCTCGGCGCCGGCCGCCTTGGCTTCATCAGCCTTGGCGTCCTTGGCGAAGACGGCGACGCGGACGTCACGGCCGGTGCCCGAGGGCAGGTTCACCACGCCGCGGACCTGTTGGTCGGCGTGACGCGGGTCGACGCCCAGGTTGATGGCGATTTCGATCGACTCGTCGAACTTGGCCTTGGCGTTGTCTTTCACCAGCTTGATGGCGTCCGAGAAGGCCAGCAGGTCTTCGGTGACGCCCGTGCGGGCCTTATGGGCTTTGGTCAGCTTAGCCATGTCTTAGCCCTCCACCACTTGAATGCCGATGGCGCGGGCCGAGCCCTCGATGATGCGCGACGCGGCGTCCAGGTCGTTCGCGTTCAGGTCTTTCATCTTCTTCTCGGCGATTTCGCGCAGTTGCGTCTGCGTGATCTTGCCGGCGAACTCGCGGCCGACGAGCTTGGCGCCCGACTTGATGCCAGCGGCTTGCTTCAGATACCAGGTCGCCGGCGGCGTCTTGGTGATGAAGGTGAACGACTTGTCCTGATAGACGGTGATGACGGTCGGAAGCGGGGTGCCCTTGGCTTCCTTCTCGGTCCGCGCGTTGAACTCCTTGCAGAAGCCCATGATGTTCACGCCGCGCTGACCCAGAGCCGGGCCGATCGGGGGCGAAGGCGTGGCCGAACCGGCCGGCACTTGCAGCTTGATATAGCCGAGAATCTTCTTGGCCATTGGTCTCTCCTATGAATGACCCGGCGACGATGCGCCCGGCCGGTGAGCCGTGGTGCGGCATGGCTGCCTTCCACGGATTTGACGCCGGGCGACTCGAAGGCCGTCCAGCGAAGGCGCGCGTTTAGCAGGCAGACCCTGAAAACGCAAACGGGACCGCCCGAAGACGGTCCCGATCTCTGCGTGGCGTCAGCAGCCGATCAGGCGCTGACCTTCTCCACCTGATTGTACTCCAGCTCGACCGGGGTCGGGCGGCCGAAGATCGAGACGGCCACGCGCAGGCGGGCGTTCTCTTCGTCGACGCTTTCGACCTGACCGTCGAAGCTGGCGAACGGGCCGTCGATGACCTTGACGTTCTCGCCGATGTCGAAGCGGATGGTGGGCTTCGGACGCTCGACGCCCTCTTCCACCTGGCCGATGATGTTCTGAACTTCACGCTCCGAGACCGGCAGGGGCTTGGTGCCGCCCGCGGCGCCCAGGAAGCCCGTGACCTTCGGCGTGTTCTTGACCAGGTGGTAGGCCTCGTCCGTCATCTCCATCTTCACCAGCACATAGCCGGGGAAGAATTTGCGCTCGGCGTTGACCTTCTTGCCGCGGCGGATCTCGATGACGTCCTCGGTCGGAACCAGGATTTCAGAGAAGGCGTCTTCCAGGCCCTGTTGCTTGGCCTGGTCGCGCAATTGCTCGGCGACCTTCTTCTCGAAGTTCGAATAGGCGTGGACGATGTACCACTTGTGGCGGGGGTTGGCCGCCGGCTTGGGCGCTGCATCGGTCATATGCGCGTCTCCTTTATTGGCCAAGGCTGAGGATGATGCGGGACGCGAAGCCGAGACCCGTGTCGACGATCCAGAAGAAGGCGGCCGCGATCAGCACCATGATGAAGACCATCACCGAGGTGATCCAGGTCTCCTTGCGGCTGGGCCACACGATCTTGCGGGCTTCAGCGCGAACTTCGCTGATGAACTGCGGGATGGACGTCTTCTTCTTCGGCGCGGGCGCGTCGACGGCCACGGTCGCTGCGCCTTGCGCGGCTGCTGCGGTCTTGGTCCCCGTGGTGCGGCGGCCGCCCGGGGTCTTCGCCTTGGCCATTTGACGTCTCTTCAACCTCTGGATCCTGCTGCTCCACATGGGAAGTCCCAGGCGATCACAACAGGGGGAATGGCAGGAGTGGAGGGACTCGAACCCCCGGCCCTCGGTTTTGGAGACCGATGCTCTACCAGCTGAGCTACACTCCTAGTGTCCCGGACAAAGATCAGCGCGCCGTGGATAACCACCCAGCGGCGCGACCCTCGCCAGAGGGGGGCGTATGCCCGAGCCCCACGGTCATTTCAAGGGCCATCTGCGCCGCAGACGCGCGAAGTCGCGGATTTTCCTCAGAACAGACGCGCCACGGCGCTGGGCTCATAGCTCAGCCCTTTCACCAGGGCGTCGGAATCGCCGATCGAAAAGGTCTGGGCCCGGCTGCGGCCTTCAACCACCGCCACCGCCTCGATCTCTTCGGGAATCACCTTGACCACCGCCACGGCGTCGCCGCCGGGCGCCCAGGGGCTGAGGTCGGGCGAGCGGGCGATGATCAGGTCGTTCAGCCGCTTCACCTCGTCGCCGTCCGTAACCTCCTCGGCGCGGCCGTCGATGGAGACGCCGACCGCCTCCCCTTCCTCGCCCACGCCGCGCACGGCCACGCCGACGCGCGGGTCGGCGGTCATGTTCTTCAGCTTCTCGCTGTCGCGAGCGGTGACGAAATAGAGGTTCAGCCCGTCGTTCAGATAGCCCAGCGTCGCCGCCTGCGGCCGTCCGTCGGCCCGGTTCACGGCCAGGGTCATCAGCTTCTGGCTGTCCAGCAGCTTGAGAATGGCGGCCACCGCGCCGCCGTGGATCGGGGTGATGCGCGAGGTCGAGCTCATGGCGTTTCTCCAGAAGATGACGAGACAGATTGACTGAACAGCTTCGATGCAGCCTTGACGCAGATCAAGGCGACTGGACGCCGCTTCGGTTCCAATGCCCCTATGACAGAGTCCCGCTTCGCGTCCGATGCGCCTCGCCTGGAGGTGGCCCCCCTCAGCGAAGCCGAGGCGCCGGCCGCCTTCGCCCTGGCGCGGTTGTGGCGGCCCAATCTGGAGCCGGCGCAGTGGAACGCCTTCCTGTCCGCCTGGCGCGCCGCACCGGAAAGCCGGGGCATCCTCAGCGCCCGCAATCAGCGCGGCGGGGTGCTGGGCTTCGTCAGTTGGTGGCGCCAGCCCGACCTGGAGTACGGCGAGACCCTGTGGGCCGGTCCCTTCGTGGTGCGCGAAATGGGGGTGCGGCCCCTGGTGCGGCAGAGCCTGGCCGTCGAACTGACCGCCCTGGCCTGTCAGTTGGGCGCTCGGCTACGCTACGCGGAGGAAGCCGCCGCACCGGACTGCGCCGCCGAACTGACGGCTAGGACAGGCTGACCTATTCGGAATCGGCCGCTTATCGCCTAGACTGCCGCGCTATCCGGGAGACGACGTTCGTGAACACCGCTGCGGCCCAGGCCGAAATCGAAGAGGTGCGTCTGGAAGACGTCCATCCGTGCTCCACCTGCGGCGCCCGCCCGCTGGGCGTCTGCGCGGACCTGAAGGGCCATGAACTTCAAAGCATGGCCTGCGCCAGCGAAAGCGTCTCGGCCCAGCCCGGCCAGGCCCTGTTCCACGAGGGCGACCCGAACCCCTATGTCTTCAACGTCGTAGACGGCGCGGTGAAGCTGTATCGCCTGCTGCCCGACGGACGACGCCAGATCACCGGCTTCCTGTTCCAGGGCGACTTCCTGGGCCTGGGCGGACGCGGTCCGTCCAGCTTCACCGCCGAGGCGCTGACGCCGCTGAACGCCTGCCGTTTCCGGCGCGGCGACTTCGATCAACTGCTGAACGCCCTGCCCGCGCTGGAGCACCGCCTGGTGGCCCTGGCCGGGGACGAACTGATGGCCGCGCAGGAGCAGATCGTCCTGCTGGGCCGCAAGACGGCGCGCGAGCGGCTGGCCAGCTTCCTGACCCGCCTGTCCGAGCGACAGGTGCAGCTGGGCGGCGCCGTGGGCCACGTCCACCTGCCGATGACGCGGCTGGACATCGCCGACTATCTGGGCCTGACGATCGAGACGGTCAGCCGGGTCTTCACCCAGTTCAAGACCTCGGGCCTGATCCAGCTGCTGCCGGGCAATGACGTCGCCCTGCCCGATCCGGCCGCCCTCAAGGCCCTGGGCGAAGGCGCCGCCTGATCTCATTTCAGAAAAAAGGTGAAGGGGACGCGGCCTGACGTTCCGCGCCCCTCCCTGCATCGGCTTTAGAACTTGCGGCCGACGCCCACCGACACGACCCAGGGATCCAGGCTGACGCTGCTCTTCAACGCGCCGCCGTTGATCTTGGCGTCCGTGTCGAACCACACCTTCTTGGCGTCCAGGTTCAGCGTCCACGGGCCGGAGAGGTTCCAGTCCGCCCCGGCCTGAAGCGCGACGCCGAAGCCGTCGTCCAGATCGACCTCGAAGCCGTTCTTATCCTTGCCGCTGAAGAAGGCCATGTAGCTCACGCCCGCCCCGACATAGGGGCTGACCGTCGCGTTCGGCGTCGGTCGGTATTGCAGCGTCACAACCGGCGGCAGCACCCAGGTCTCATGCACGGCCACGTCGGTCGCGCCGCCCTTGGCCCGGACTTCGTGCTGAGTCGCGCCCAGGATGGCCTCGACGGCCCAGTGGTCGGCGACGAAATAGGTGAAGCCCAGCGTCGGCATCCAGTCGTCGCCCACATCGACCTTCAGGCCGCTGTCGGCCCCGGCGGCGGTGACGATGGCGTCATCGGCCTGCGGCAGGACGCCCGTCATGCGGGCCGTGACGATCAACGAGCCCTTGCCTACCTGTTCAGGCGCGGCGTTCTGGGCCGAGGCGGCGCCTGCGACGGTCAGCAGGCTGACGGAGGCGATCAATGCGGCGGCGGTTTTCATTAGTTTAATCCCCGACATTCGCCGGATCGAAAAACGCCCGGCTTCGATGTCTTGCCGATCATGCGCCTGCAACCGCCGCACAGCCTTGATCCATCGCAAGCCATGGATATTTCTTCGGTTTCGGCCAAGAAAAATCCCCTCCGACAAGCGCCGAAGGGGATCTTTCAGTCGGCATCAGCGGCCGAAGCGTCAGGGCTCTGAATGGCCCTCGTCTCCGGCGTCCGACAGTTGGAACTCATGCCACAGGCCGTTCAGCACCCCGAAGAGCACCGCAAGGCCCAAGCCCAGGATCCAGGCGAAATACCACATGGAATGATCTCCTTTCGCGGGATCAGTAGAGGTCGGGGTTGCTGCGCAGCGCCTGGGTCGTGGAACGACCCCACAGCACCTTGTAGACCCAGGCCGTGTAGAGAAGGATCAGCGGCAGGAAGATCAGCGTCACCAGCAGCATGATGAACAGCGTCAAGTGGCTGGACGATGCGTTCCACACCGTCAGGCTGGACTGCGGGTCGACCGTGCTGGGCAGGATGAAGGGGAACATCGACAGGCCGACGGTCGAGATGATGCCCACCGCCGACAGCGACGAACCGCCGAAGGCCAGGGGCTCGCTGCGGCGCCACAGGCCCAGGACCGCCGCCGCCGCGCCGAGGAAACCGAGCGCCGGAGCGATCATCATCCACGGATAGCGTCCGTAGTTGTCCATCCAGGCGCCTGAGACCGCCTCGACCGTGGTGCGCAGCGGGTTCGACGGGCCGTTGACGTCCAGGGCTCCGGTGATGCGGAAGCCCATGTCGCCATAGGCCACCATCAGGCCGCCGATCGCAAACAGGGCGATGCTCAGCACGCCGGCGACGGTGCCGATCATGCGTGCGCGGTCGGCCACGGGCCCCCGTTCGGCCTTCAGCCCCAGCCAGGCGGCGCCGTGCAACACCAACATGGCCACGGACAGCAGACCCGCGATCAGAGTGAACGGCGTGAACAGGCCCAGCAGCGAACCGTCATAGAAGGCGCGCAGTTCGCTGGTCAGGCGGAAGGGCGCGCCCAGCAGGACGTTGCCCATGGCCACGCCGAACACCAGTGCCGGCACAAAGCCGCCGATGAACAGCGCCCAGTCCCACATCGAGCGCCACTTCGCTTCGGGCCGCTTGGAGCGATACTTGAACGCGACCGGGCGCAGTATGAGCGCCGACAGCACCAGGAACATCGCCAGATAGAAGCCGGAGAAGCTGACGGCGTAGACGAAGGGCCAGGCGGCGAAGATCGCGCCGCCGCCCAGGATGAACCACACCTGGTTGCCTTCCCAGGTGGCGCCGACGGTGTTGATCACCATGCGGCGCTCTTCGTCCGTCTTGGCGACGAAGGGCAGAAGGGCGCCGACGCCCAGGTCGAATCCGTCCGTCAGGGCGAAGGCGATCAGCAGAATGCCGACCAGTCCCCACCAGATCAGGCGAAGCGTGGCGAAGTCGAGAGGAAGTTCCATCTTCGATTATCCTTGATCTGAAGCGTCAGGCCACGGCCGGTTCGGCGTCTGCCGCCGACTCGTCCTGGGCTTCCTGTTCGTGGAAGGGGCCCTTCTTGATGGCCTTGAGGATCAGGCCCACTTCAATCACGGCCAGGGCGCCGTAAAGCACGGTGAAGCCGATGATCGTCGTCCACAACTGCGTCACCGTCAGGCTGGATGCGCCCAGGAAGGTCGGCAGGACGCCTTCCACGGCCCAGGGCTGGCGGCCGACCTCGGCCAGAATCCAGCCGAACTCGATCGCGATCCACGGCAGCGGAATGGCCAGAACGGCCAGACGCAGGAACCACCGGGTTTCGTGCTTGCGCAGGGTGCACAGAATGAAGGCCGTGGCGAACAGGCCGATCATCAGGAAACCGATCCCCGCCATGACGCGGAAGGTCCAGAACATCACCGGCACGTTCGGCACCGTGCTCCAGGCCGCCAGTTGGATCTGTTCGGGCGTGGCCAGACGCGGATCCTCGACATAGCGTCTCAGCAGCAGACCGTAGCCCAGGTCGTTGCGGACCGTCTCGAACTGGCCGCGCGCAGCCATGTCGGTCGGATCAGCCTTGATCTTCTCCAGGGCGTCATAGGCCACGACGCCGCGCTCGATGCGGTCCTCGGCGATAGCCACCAGGTTCAGAATGCCTTCGACGGGCTTGTCGACGCTGCGCGTGGCGATCAGACCCAGAACATAGGGAATCTTCACCTCATAGTGCGTTTTGCGGTCTTCCAGGCTGGGGAAGCCGATGGCCGTCAGGCCCGCCGGGGCCTCTTCGGTGTGCCACATAGCCTCCAGAGCGGCGAGCTTCATCTTCTGGTTGTCGGTCAGGGCGTAGCCCGACTCATCGCCCAGAACCACGACCGACAGCGACGAGGCCAGACCGAAGGCTGCGGCCACCGTCATCGACCGCTTGGCGAAGCCCTTGTGCTTGCCCTTCAGCAGATAGAAGGCCGACACGCCCAGCACGAAGACCGAGGCGCAGACATAACCGGCCGAAACGGTATGGACGAACTTGGCCTGGGCCACCGGGTTGAACAGCACGGCCATGAAGTCCGTGACCTCCATACGCATGGTGTCCGGATTGAAGGCCGCGCCGACCGGGTTCTGCATCCAGCCGTTCGCGATCAGGATCCACAGGGCCGACAGGTTGGTGCCCAGCGCCGTCAGGAAGGTGACGAACAGGTGAGTCACCGGCTTCAGCTTGTCCCAGCCGAAGAACATGAGGCCCACGAAGGTCGCTTCCAGGAAGAAGGCCATCAGGCCCTCGATCGCCAGCGGCGCCCCGAAGATGTCCCCGACGTAGTGCGAGTAGTAGCTCCAGTTCATGCCGAACTGGAACTCCATGGTGATGCCGGTGGCGACGCCCAGCACGAAGTTAATGCCGAACAGCGTGGCCCAGAAGCGGGTGATCGTCCGCCAGATGGGCCTGCGGGTCATCACATAGATGCTCTCCATGATGACCAGCATGAAGGAGAGGCCCAATGTGAGGGGCACGAATAGAAAGTGGTATAGCGCCGTCAGTGCGAACTGAAGGCGTGACAGGTCTACGACCGCCAGGTCGATCATGGGTTCAGGCTCCTGACCGCCAGCCCCCATCGACCGGCGTTCTACTATAACCTAAAGCCGCGCCGTTTGGCGCGCCTTGATCCTGATCAAAGCTGGCGACAGCGACTTGAACTAGAGGGCGTTTCGCCCAAAGACCTTTCGCCACATAGGCTTTTTTGCCCCATCCTCTATCGTGGCCGGTTGCATTGGATGAAGCCGGATCAGGCCCACATTCCCAGAATGGCGCACCAGGAGACGTAATGACGGCCCAGCCGGTCGACCCTCAACAGGCGGATTCGCGACGAATCGCAGAGACGACGGCGCCTGCGGCCTGGTTGAAATCCGCCCTGTCCCCCTGGCGTCGCCTGATGAGCCTGGGCGGCGCCCTGGTGATCGCCGACACTCTCCCCGCCATCGGTTTCGCCGCCGGACTGGCCCTGGCCGTCGGCGCCCTGCCGCAGGGTCTGGCCGAAGCCGTTCCCGGCCTGATTCTGGCGACTGTCGCCCTGATCGCGCGCGCCGCGCTCAACCAGGGCGGCGGTCTTCGTCAACACCCGCGCCGCACGCGCCGCCAAGAAACGGCCTGCGACGTCGTGCGTTTGAAGGGCGCCCTCAGCGGCCGCCTGTCGGACGCCGCCGCCATGACCGCCGCCGCCGAGGGCGTAGAGGCCCTGGACGGCCACGTCGCCCGCTTCGCCCCCGCCCGAACGGCGGGCGGCCGTCTCGCCCCTGATCCTGATCCTGGCGGCGGGCATCGTCAGCCCCTTCACCGCAGGCATCCTGATCTTCACCTTGCTGCCCTTCGTTCTGGGCATGGCCCTGACCGGCATGGCGGCGGGCGCCGAGAGCCGTCGTCAGTTCCAGGCGCTGGAACGGCTGTCGGGATTGTTCCTGGACCGGGTGCGCGCCCCTGCCGGCCATCCTGTCCTTCCAGGCAGAAGCCCAACAGACCCGCGTCATCGCCCGCGCCTCGGACGACCTGGCCCGCCGCACCGGCAAGGTGTTGAAGGTCGCCTTCCTGTCCTCGGCGGTGCTGGAGTTCTTCTCGGCCCTGGCTGTGGCCCTGGTCGCCGTCTACTGCGGCTTCAACCTGCTGAAGCTGCTGCCCTTCCCCGCGCCGGACGAGCTGAGCCTGACGCAGGCCTTCTTCGTCCTGGCCCTGGCGCCCGAGGTCTATCAGCCCATGCGCCGTCTCGCCGCCGCCTATCACGACCGTCAGGCCGCCGAGTCCGCCGTCCCCAGCCTCAGCCGCCTGCATCAAACTGACGAGACGCCCCGCGCCCGCCCCTCCCCGCCCGTCGCAGCGCCCGCCGTGCGTTTCAAGGACGTGGCGATCGCCTATGACGGCGCGCCGGTGATCAGCGGCTTCGATCTGACGGTCGCGCCCGGCTCCATCGTGGCCCTGACCGGCCTCAGCGGGGCGGGCAAGACCAGCCTGCTGAACCTCTTCCTGGGCCTGGCGCCCCTGTCTGCAGGCGATGTCGAAGTCGGCGACGCGCGCCTGTCGGACCATCCCGACCTGGCCGCCTGGATCGCCTGGGCCGGTCAGGCCCCGGTCGTGATCCGCGGAACCCTGGCCGAGAACATCGCCCTGGCCCGGCGCGGGGCTACGCCCGAAGAGATCGAACAGGCCGCACGCAAGGCGGGGCTCGACGGCGCGCTGGACCGCCGGATCGACGAGCGCGGCGGCGGTCTGTCGGGCGGCGAGCGGCGGCGTCTGAGCCTGGCCCGCGCCTTCCTCAAGCCCTCGCCCCTGCTTCTGCTGGACGAGCCGACCGCCAATCTGGACGCCGCCGCCGAGGCCGCCCTGCTGCCGCTCATCCGCGAGGCGGCGCGCGGGCGCACGACCCTGATCGCGACCCATTCCGACGCCGTGGCCGAACTGGCCGATGTGGTGGTGCGCCTGTGAAGCCTCAGTCCTCTCCCGGCGTCGCCCGACTCAAGGCCATGATCCGCGCCCAGGAGCGCGCCCAGTTTCCACGCCTGCTGGCCGCTTCGGTCACGGGGGCGTTGGTCTCGGCCGGGGCCGTGGCCCTGCTGGGGGTGTCAGGCTGGTTCATCACCGCATCCGCCCTGGCGGGCGCCGTCGGACCGGCCGCGGCCCAGGCGTTCAACTATCTGGTGCCCAGCGCGGTCATCCGCTTTCTGGCCATCGTGCGCACCGCGTCCCGCTATGGCGAGCGCGTCACCGGACACGAGGCGGCGCTGAAGGCGCTGGCCGCCCTGCGCCCCCAGCTGTTCGACGGCCTGGCGCGCGGCCCCGCGACCCGCGCCCTGTCGCTGGCGGGCGGCGAAGCCTCGGCCCGTCTGGTGCAGGACGTCGACGCCGTTCAGGACCGTTTCGTGCGCCTGTCCGCCCCGTGGAGCGCGGGCGCTGGCCTGCTGACCGGCATGGTGATGGCCTCGCTGGCCGGATGGCGGGCGGCCGTTGCGGTGGCGCTGGCCGCCGTAGTCAGCGTGGCGCTGGGCGTCCTCATGGGCCGTCGTCTGGCCGAACCTGCGGGCCGCCGCTTGCAGGAGGCCATGGGCGACTTCAAGACCGACTTCGCCGCCATGGCCGCCGCCGCGCCTGAACTTCAGGCCTATGGCATGAAGGACTGGGCCGTGGACCGCCTGGCCCGTCAGGGCGGCGCCGTCGAGGCCGCCGCAGAGGCCCTGGCCCGCGCCGGAGGCTGGCTGATGGCAGGCCAGACCCTGGCCATGGCGCTAGGCGTCACGGGCGCGGCGCTGGCCGCAGGCGCCGCCTCTCCCGCCCTGACGGCGCTGGCCATGCTGGCCGCCGTCGCCACGGTCGAGAGCGCCGGAAATCTGCTCAACGCCCTGCGCCAGAACGGCGCCGTCGCGGTCGCCGTCCAGCGTCTGGGCGAACTGTTGGATGGGGAAGCGCCCGTCGCGGCGCCTGCCGCCGCAGCGCCGACGCTTCGCCTGTCATCCGCCGATCTGCGCCTCACGCCGCCTCAACGCCTGGCCATCGTGGGCCGCTCAGGCGCGGGCAAGACCACCCTGATCGAGCGGATGATGCATCTGCGCGCGCCCATTCCAGGCGAGGTCGCCTTCGCCGATATGGACGGCGCCGCCCTGTGCCCGGATGCGGTGCGGCCGCTGTTCGCCTATGCGCCGCAGCAGGCGGTGCTGATGGCCGGAACGGTGCGCGAGAACCTGCGCCTAGCCGCCCCCACGGCAGATGACGACCAGCTCTGGGCCGTGCTCGAAGACGCCGGACTGGCTGATCGCATCCGCGCCGCGCCCGGCGGCCTGGACGCGCCTCTGGGCGAAAACGGCGCACGGCTGTCAGGCGGCGAGCGGCGGCGCCTGGGCCTGGCCCGCGCCTATCTGCGCCCCGCCCCCTGGCTGGTGCTGGACGAGCCGACCGAAGGCCTGGACGCCGCCACTGAAGCCAAGGTGCTGGACCGGCTGTCGCAACGCCTCCAACGCACGGGCCAGGGCCTGATCCTGGTCAGCCACCGCCCGGCCCCCCTGACCCTTTGCGATCAGGCTCTGACGGTCAGCGGCATCACCCAGAACGGCCATATCCAGGCCCACGTCGGACCGCTTCGGGCCGCCGCCTGATCTGCGAGACCTTTGATCTCCATCAAGGCGAAGAGGGCCGAGATAGGCTCTGCTGTCGGCATAGGAGAACTGTCATGCCTTCAGAAATCGTCGCCCCCGTCGCCGCCATGGGCGCCTTCTTCCTCACCTTCATGGCCGCCATGGCCTATGGCGTGATCAGCAGCAACCTGGCCGACCGCAAGGCGCGCTGACCATGACGCTGCACCATATCCGGCTGGAGTTGGCCCGCGAGGCCGATGCGCCGCACGGCGATCCGCGCGACGGCTATGATCTGGTCATGACGCTGGACCAGCAATCACGGCTGGACGCGGCGGCCCTGCTCGCTGCGCCCGAGCGCACGCGCGTCCGCCGTTTCCGCGACGGCGAAACCCTGGCGGTCGGCCAACTGTCTCAGGGCGCCGACGGCCGTTGGGTGCTGGACTTCCCCGGCGAAGAGTCCGACGCCGTCGGCTTCCGCCTCGAAAGCGAACGCTTCGTGCCGGGGGAATACGTCTCCCTGGCCGAGCCGGGCGGCCCCATGCGTCCCTATCGGGTCGCCCTGGTCCAGCCGCTGGATCGCGACTGAACCGTCATGATCGACGCCGCCTGGATCAGGCGGCGTCGGTTTCTTCGCCCTTGATGACCGGGCGGAACAACAGCTTGTCGATGCGTCGATCGTCCATGTCGATGACCTCGACCTCGAAACGCCCCAGTTGCAGGACGTCGCCCTCGTTCGGCACCCGCGACAGATGGTGCAGCACCAGGCCCGCCACCGTGTGGAAGCCTTCATGCTCGCCGAAGTCTTCGCCCAGGGCCTCGCCCAGTTCATCCAGATCGATCTGACCGTCGACAGCCCAAGTGCCGTCAGCGCGCTTGCGCACGGCCGTCTCGGCCTCGTCATGGCTCTCGTTGAAATCGCCGGCGATCATCTCCAGCAGATCCGTCGCCGTGACCACGCCTTCGAAGGCGCCGTATTCATCGACCACGAAGGCCATGTGAACCTTGGAGCCCTTCAGGATCTCCAGCGCCTTCAGCACCGAGGTCGACTGCGGGATGAAGGCCGGCTCGGCCACCAGCTTCTCGACATTGAACTCGCCGTTGTCGAGCAAGCTGTCCAGCAGATCCTTCTTGTGGACCACCCCCAACGGATTATCGATGTCGTTGTCGCGCGCCACTACGATGCGCGAATAAGGGCAGGTGCGGATTTCCTCGCGCAGCACCTCTTCCGAATCGTCCAGGGCGATCCAATAGACCTCGTGACGCGGCGTCATGGCCACGCGCACGGCCCGGTCGCCCAGGCGCAGGATCTCTTCGATCATCTCCTGCTCTTCCGGCTCGATCAGGCCCGCAGAAGTGCCCTCGGCCAGGATGCTCTCCACCTCTTCCTGGGTGACGTCCGAACCGTCGCGGTCCTTGACGCCCAACAGTTTGAGGATGCCCGAGGTCGAGGCCGTCAGCAGCAGCACGAACGGCTTCATCACCAGGGCCAGGGTCGAGATCGGACCGGCCATCTTGGAGGCGATGGTCTCGGGGAAGATCAGGGCCAGCCGCTTGGGCACCAGTTCGCCGACGATCAGCGAGACATAGGTGATCAGCACCACGACCACGCCGGTGGCGATGATCTGCGAATAGGGGGCCAGGGCCGGCAGGTTCGCCGTCAGGATGTCATCCAACTCGCCTGCGATGGCGGCCTGACCGTAGGCGCCCGCCAGAATGCCGATCAGGGTGATGCCCACCTGAACCGCCGAAAGAAACTGGGTCGGCTCCTCGGCCAGCTTCAACGCGGCGCGGGCGCCGCGGTCGCCTCGTTCGGCGCGGCTCTGAAGCTTGGATTTGCGGGAGGACACGACCGCGAGTTCGGTCATGGCGAAAAGGCCGTTCAGCACCACAAGCAGCAGCACGACGACGATAGCGATGGTCAACATCGAAAAGGGAGAAGCCCTGACGCGGCGCGACTAACGGCGTCCGCGCAGCCGATAGTAAAGGCGAAGCCTCGTCTGCGCCAGCACTGTTGTCGAAACTGCGGCGTTCAGCCCGTTCGAGCCGCTTCGACGCCGCCGTAGAAGCCCGTATCGACGTCCCCTTGCCTCATATGCCCGGCGGCGCAAGCGCTGAGTCCGATCACCAGACCAATCATCAAGCCCAGACGCGCGGCGCGTTTCATCGTGGTTAACCGATCATTGACGACCGCTTCTGAACGCCGAGCCGTGCGGCCCGGTTCCTGCGGTCAGGCGGCCGAAAGAACCGGCTCGCCCGACCATTCAGCGGCGGCGGCGGCGCCCTGCTCCATCCCCTGCAACAGGATGTCCAGGGTGACAGGCTTGGATACCAGATGATCGGCGCCCGCCTGCACCGCCTTCAGATGGTGAACTTCGGTCGTATTGGCCGTCAGCATGACGATAGGCGTGCGTTCGGCGCCCAGTCGCGCTTCGTCGGCGCGGATGCGGCGCATGGCGTCCAGCCCGTCCATGACCGGCATCTGCATATCCATCAACACCATGTCGAAATGCTCCTGCTCGAAACGCCGCACGCCTTCCAGACCGTTGTCGGCAGTGACGATCTCGAAGCCCAGCGGCTCCAGCAAGCAGCGCACCACCATCTGATTGGCCGGGTTGTCCTCGACCGCCAGGACGCGAATCTGCGCGCCCTCATCCGACGCATGCGCCGCTTCAACCGATGTCGCCGCCGGTTCGGCCACGACCGCCGCCACACGCTCGACGGGCAGGACCACACGGAACAGACTGCCCTCGCCCAGCGCCGACTCTGCGGCAATCTCTCCGCCCATCAACTCGGCCAACGACTTGCAAATGGACAAGCCCAGACCTGTACCGCCGAACTGGCGCGATATGGCGTCATCGGCCTGAACGAAGGGATCAAACAGGCGTCGCGCCGCTTCGGCGTCAAAGCCCATGCCCGTGTCCTCGACCTCAATAATCAGATGTTCCCGGTTGTCCTCGGCGCGCACGTCGACACGAACAGATACACGCCCCTCAGCCGTGAATTTCACCGCATTGGACACCAAGTTGGATACGATCTGGGTGATGCGGACGCCGTCGCCGATCACCTGCCCCTGCGCGCTCGGCGCAAACGCCACGTCCAGCGTCAGCCCCTTGTCCTCAGCGACCGCGCGGCGCATCTCAACGACGGCCTCGATGTCGGTTCTGAGATCAAACGGCGTCAGCGACAGGCTGAACTGACCCGCCTGCATCTTCGACAGGTCCAGCATGTCGTCCAGCACGCGACGCAGGGCGTCCCCTGCTCCGGTGATCAACTTCAGCATCTCGGTCTGGCGCGACGTCAACGTCGTGTGCGCCAGGGCCGAAGCCAGGCCCAGCACGGCGTTCAGCGGGGTGCGCACCTCATGGCTGATGTTGGCGAAGAAACGGTCCCGCACCTCGGCGGCCTGTCGCGCCTCGGCCTGCGCCAGTTCCAGGGCCTTGAGCGCGCGGACGTGGTCCGACACCTCAAAGCGGATGGCGGTGTAGGTCTCGGGCCGCCCGTCAGACCCCAGGTTCGGCACGATGGTCGTATCGACCCAATAAGGCTCGCCCGACTTGGTGCGGTTCTGGATGGTGCCGCGCCACACCTCGCCCCCCGCGATGGTGCGATACAGATTGCGGAAATAGTCGCGCGGGTGGACGCCCGAGTTCACCACCCTGTGCGTCTGACCGATCAGTTCCTCGCGCGAGTAGCCGCTGACCGCCTCGAACTTGTCATTGCAGTACAGAATACGGCCGGCGCGATCCGTGATCGCCACGATGGCGGCCTCGTCGAGCGCGGCGGAGAGGCCGGCGCGGCGGGGCCAGTCAACGTCAGTCATAGATGCTCCTTTCAGCGGCGCCTGATGGCCCACGCCTGGCTGAGAAAAGCTTAACCGTCCCATTCGACCAAAGTCGGGCGCCCGCTCTGATTCAATGCATCGTCAGAAAGCAAAACGGCCCCCGGATTTCTCCGGGGGCCGCTCTGTTACGCTTTACTACGGCCTACCGCCCTTGCGGGCTGCTTGAGGCCGGTACGCTTACGCTTACTCGTACTGTGCGGCTCGAAAGCCGCCCGTCGATATTACTCGACGATCTTGGCCCCGGCGGGAGCGAGCTCCCGCCTAGGCTTTAGTCCCGCGTGGCGAGGATCGTCGATTACTCGACGATCTTGGCCACGACGCCGGCGCCGACGGTGCGGCCGCCTTCACGGATGGCGAAGCGCAGCTTCTCTTCCATCGCGATCGGCGTGATCAGCTCGACGTCCAGCTCGGCGTTGTCGCCCGGCATGATCATCTCGACGCCTTCCTTCAGGCGCACGATGCCGGTCACGTCCGTCGTGCGGAAGTAGAACTGCGGGCGGTAGTTCGTGAAGAACGGCGTGTGACGGCCGCCTTCTTCCTTGTTCAGGATGTAGGCTTCAGCCACGAACTTGGTGTGCGGGGTGATCGAACCCGGCTTGCACAGCACCTGGCCGCGCTCGACGTCTTCACGCTTGGTGCCGCGCAGCAGCACGCCCACGTTGTCGCCGGCCTGGCCCTGGTCCAGCAGCTTGCGGAACATTTCGACGCCCGTGCAGGTCGTCTTCTGAACCGGACGGATGCCGACGATTTCGACTTCTTCACCGACCTTGACGACGCCGCGCTCGACGCGACCCGTCACCACGGTGCCGCGGCCCGAGATCGAGAACACGTCTTCCACCGGCATCAGGAACGGCATGTCGATCGGACGTTCCGGCTGCGGGATGTAGCTGTCGACCGCCGCCATCAGCTCCAGAACGCGCTCGGCGCCGATGTGCGGGTCGCGATCTTCCACCGCGGCCAGGGCCGAGCCCTTGACCACCGGGATGTCGTCGCCCGGGAACTGGTACGAGCTCAGCAGCTCGCGCACTTCCATCTCGACCAGCTCCAGCAGCTCCTCGTCGTCGACCATGTCGACCTTGTTCAGGAACACCACCAGCGCCGGAACGCCGACCTGACGCGACAGCAGGATGTGCTCGCGGGTCTGCGGCATCGGGCCGTCAGCGGCCGAGCACACCAGGATCGCGCCGTCCATCTGAGCCGCGCCCGTGATCATGTTCTTCACGTAGTCGGCGTGGCCCGGGCAGTCGACGTGCGCATAGTGACGGTTGGCCGTCTCATACTCGACGTGCGACGTGTTGATCGTGATGCCGCGCGCTTTTTCTTCCGGCGCGTTGTCGATGTCGGCGTAGTTCATCGCCTTGCCGCCGCCGGCCTTCGCCAGCGTCATCGAGATCGCCGCCGTCAGCGTCGTCTTGCCGTGGTCAACGTGACCGATCGTGCCGATGTTCACGTGCGGCTTCGTGCGTTCGAACTTTTCCTTGGCCATTCTCTAGCTCCTGGCATCCCCAAAACGGGGGTCCAAATGGGTTTGGGGATAGGTGGGGCGATTTGTGGTCAAACCGCCCCGTTTTCAAGTGAGTCCGTCGAAAAGACGGACTTAGGCGTACTTCTTGATCACTTCGTCGGCGACGTGTTGCGGCACCGCTTCGTAGTGGTCGTACTGCATGGTGAACTGGGCGCGGCCCTGCGACATGCCGCGCAGCGTGTTCACGTAGCCGAACATGTTGGCCAGCGGCACGAAGGCGTTCACGACGACGGCGTTGCCGCGCATGTCCTGCCCCTGGATCATGCCGCGACGGCCGTTCAGGTCGCCGATGATCGAACCCAGGTACTCTTCCGGGGTCACGACCTCGACCGCCATGATCGGCTCGAGCAGCTTCGGTCCGCCCTTTTCCTTCAGCTCGCGGAACGCAGCGCGCGACGCGATTTCGAAGGCCAGGACCGAGGAGTCGACGTCGTGGAAAGCGCCGTCCACCAGGGTGGCCTTGACGTCGATCACCGGGAAGCCGGCCAGCAGGCCGTTGTCCTTGGCCGACTTCAGGCCCTTTTCGACGCCCGGAATGTATTCCTTGGGCACCGCGCCGCCGACGATGGCCGACTCGAAGACGAAGTCCGACCCCGGCTCGCCCGGCTCGAACACCAGCTTGACGCGGGCGAACTGGCCCGTACCGCCGGTCTGCTTCTTGTGGGTGTAGTCGATCTCGGCCTTGCGGCTGATGGACTCGCGATAGGCCACCTGCGGCGCGCCGATGGTCGCTTCGACCTTGTAGGTGCGCTTCAGGATGTCGATCTTGATGTCCAGGTGCAGCTCGCCCATGCCCTTCAGGATCGTCTGGCCCGACTCGTGGTCGGTCGAGACGGTGAAGGACGGATCTTCCGAAGCCAGCTTGGCCAGGGCGACGCCCAGCTTCTCCTGGTCGGCCTTGGTCTTGGGCTCGACGGCGATCTCGATAACCGGCGCCGGGAATTCCATCTTCTCGAGGATGACCGGCGACTTCAGCGGATCGCACAGGGTGTCGCCCGTGCGGGTTTCCTTCAGGCCGGCCAGGGCGACGATGTCGCCGGCGTAGGCTTCCTTGATGTCCTCGCGGTTGTTCGAGTGCATCAGCAGCATGCGGCCGACACGCTCACGCTTGTCGCGCGACGAGTTCAGCAGCGACTGGCCGGTCTCCATCTTGCCCGAGTACAGGCGGCAGAAGGTGATCGAACCGACGAAGGGGTCGTCCATGATCTTGAACGCCAGAACCGACAGGGGCTCTTCGTCCGAAGCCTTGCGGGTGATCGGCTCTTCGGTCTTGAAGTCGATGCCCGGCGTCGGCGGGATGTCCACCGGCGACGGCAGGTAGTCGACGACGGCGTCGAGCAGGGGCTGGACGCCCTTGTTCTTGAAGGCCGAGCCGGCCAGGATCGGGTAGAAGGCGCCGGTGATGACGGCCTTACGGATGCAGCGCTTCAGCACTTCAACCGAGGGCTCGTTGCCTTCCAGATAGGCTTCCATCGCCTCGTCGTCGATCTCGACGGCGTTGTCCACCAGGTACTGGCGAGCGGCGGCCACGGCGTCAGCCATGTCGGCCGGGATGTCGCGCACGTCGGCCGAGGCGCCGACTTGGTCGGTTTCCCAGACCAGCGCCTTCATCTCGACCAGGTCGACCACGCCCTTCAGGTTCGATTCCGAACCGATCGGCAGTTGGATCGGCACGGCCTTGGCGCCCAGACGGTCGCGGATCGACTCGACCGACTTTTCGAAGTCGGCGCCGATCTTGTCCATCTTGTTGACGAAGACGATGCGCGGAACGTTGTACTTGTCAGCCTGGCGCCAGACGGTTTCCGTCTGCGGCTCGACGCCGGCGTTGCCGTCCAGCACCGTGACGGCGCCGTCGAGCACGCGCAGCGAACGCTCGACTTCAATGGTGAAGTCCACGTGGCCGGGGGTGTCGATGATGTTCAGGCGCTTTTCGCGCCAGAAAGCGGTCGTCGCGGCCGACGTGATGGTGATGCCGCGTTCCTGCTCCTGATCCATCCAGTCCATGGTGGACGCGCCGTCGTGCGTCTCGCCCATTTTGTGGTTCTTGCCGGTGTAGAACAGGATCCGCTCGGTCGTCGTCGTCTTGCCCGCGTCAATGTGGGCCATGATGCCGAAGTTGCGGTAGTCTTCGATTTTATGTGTGCGGGGCATTGAAGTTGCCTTCCGGGAGCTTCGCGGACGCGGCGAGCGCCCTGGGGTGTCGGATATGACGGCGCGGGCGGTTCAACCTGAACGCCCGCGCCGGATCGTCTTAAATAGTCGCCGCCATTGGCGGTTTTAAGACGCTTACCAGCGGTAGTGGCTGAAGGCGCGGTTGGCTTCGGCCATCTTGTGGGTGTCTTCGCGCTTCTTGACCGCGGTGCCGCGGTTGTTCGAGGCGTCCAGCAGCTCGGCGGCCAGCTTTTCCGTCATGGTGTTTTCGCCGCGGTTGCGCGCGGCGTTGACCAGCCAGCGGATGGCCAAGGCGCGACGACGGTCCGGACGGACCTCGACCGGCACCTGGTAGGTGGCGCCGCCGACGCGACGCGAACGGACTTCGACCGACGGGGCGACGTTTTCCAGGGCGGCGTGGAAGGTCTCGACCGCAGTCTGCTCCTTCTTCTTGTCCGCCAGGATGTCGAAGGCGCCGTAAACGATGTTTTCGGCGACGGCCTTCTTACCTTCGTACATGACGTAGTTCATGAACTTGGTGACCACCAGGTCTCCGAACTTGGGATCCGGCAGAACTTCACGCTTCTGGGCGCGGTGACGACGCGACATGGGTTATTCCTTCTCGGGCCCGACTAACGTCGGGAAAATCTCTGAAACGTAGGCCGGGGCCGATTACTTCGGACGCTTGGCGCCGTAGTGCGAACGACGCTGCTTGCGGTCCTTGACGCCTTGCGTATCGAGCACGCCGCGCAGGATGTGGTAGCGAACGCCGGGCAAGTCCTTCACGCGGCCGCCGCGGATCAGCACGACCGAGTGCTCCTGCAGGTTGTGGCCTTCGCCGGGGATGTAGCACACGGCTTCGACGCCGTTCTTGGCCAGGCGGACCTTGGCGACCTTACGCAGAGCCGAGTTCGGCTTCTTCGGAGTCGTGGTGTACACGCGGGTGCAGACGCCGCGACGCTGGGGCGAACCCTCCAGGGCCGGAACCTTGTTGCGAACCGGCTTCGGCTTGCGGGGCTTGCGGATCAGCTGGTTGATCGTGGGCATTCGAATTCGTCTCTTTTCGATGTGGAGGCGTGTGTCTTTCGACCGGAGCGCCTCATGAGCCTTCTTTTGAACGGGACCGAAGCCCCGCCCGGGTGTTATCGAGCCGAGGTCACGACGCCCAAACAGAAAAACCGGAACGCGCGCTTCGGGCGTTCCGGCGGGACACAGCCCGTCCGTTCAATTGTCACGATCTCAGCGGACGGCGAACCGCCCACGTCTCGAAAGTGCGCGGCTTCTACGCGCGATCCGTTAACAGGTCAAGGGATTCGCTCAGGCCGACGCCTGCAGCCCCGCGTTCGCATCCTGTTCAGGGATCAATGATATTGCGCCTACATATCGCCATGCTTGCCTAGGCATCATTCGTTCAGACGATGGGGGAGGCTTCATGAGCATCGCCGTTCTGCCCGACGGCCCCGCGAAGCGGGCCAGGCCGCGCCTCAAGCGGTCCCTGACGGCGGGGGCCTCCCTGCTGATGCACGTGATCGTGCTGGGCAGCATGGCTCGCTATGCGGCGGACGACCGGCGTGAGGCTCTCCCTCCGCCGCCGGCGCCGCCGATCATCCAGCTTGAACTCGAACGTCCGTTCGTTCCGCCGCAGCCGTCGCCGCCCCTGCCTGCGCCGACGCGCGTCCCGACGCCTCCGCCCACGCCGATGGAATCGCAACCGCCTCAGAGAACAGCAGCCCAACCTTTGCCGGCTCCTGCTCCGGCGCCCGCCGCGGTTCAGGCGACGCCGCCCCCTCGAACTGCGCCGCAAGCCGCGCCCCTGCCGACCCCTGCGCCCAAGGCGGCCCCCGCGCCGCCCGCCGCCGCGCTGGAGCGGGCGCCGGCCGCCCCCGCCGTGATCGCCCCCATCCGCCCGCGCAAGAAGGACGAAGAGGACGGCCGTGACGGCCTGCCCGCTCCGCCGGCGCCGCGCCTGGCCAATCCGGCGCCGGGCGCGCCTTCGGCCGCCGCCTCAGGAGTAGACGGCGTGTCGGACGCCTGGCGGGTGACGCCGGAAGGCCAGTCCGGCCGCAACGCCCGGGCGCTGCGCACCTCGCCCGCCGGCTGCCCCGCCGGCCGACTGTTGCGGCGCGGGGAAGAGATCATCTGCGACGAGCGCTTCAACGCCCGCGCGGCGCAGGGCGCAGAGAACGGCCGCATCACCGGCACCGGCAACGCCGAGCGCGACGCCCGTTTCGCCCGCGAAGGCGCGCGCGAGATGCAACGATACGAGGCCCAACGACGCCCGCTCAGCGGCGGCGTCGGCGTGCTGGCGCCGCAGGACTGCCCCGGCTCCAACTTCGGCACGGGCTGCGCGGGCGCGCACCTGGATTCCTCGATGCAGATGGACTCCAACCGCAACGTCCAGACCCGCCGCGACGGCGCCCCTGCCTCGGGCCGCCCGATGACGCCCGGCGCCGCCGGTCCGCGCGAGCCGATGCGGCCGCAGTAGAAGCAGTTCCTTCTCCCCTTGTGGGAGAAGGTGGGCGCCGCAGGCGGTCGGATGAGGGGTCTCTCTGCCGCCAGAGAAGGAGGCTGGGCCAGACTCTGCGCCACCCCTCATCCGTCATCCGTCATCCGTCATCCGTCATGCTGCGCATGACACCTTCTCCCACAAGGGGGGAAGGAAGCGAAAAACGCAGCGGTGCCCCTTCCCTCGGCCTCAAGCAGCGCAATGCGCGGTAGGCCAAACAAAAAGAGCGGCGCCTTTCGACGCCGCCCTCTTCTGTCTTTCAGGTCTGAACCCGGATCAGTCGGCCGACTGCTCCAGCTCCAGGGCCAGGTCCGCGGGAAGCGGCTCGACCGCGTCTTCGCGGGCCTGGGTCAGCTCAGCGTCACGCTCGTTGGCGATCTTCTGCAGGCTGCGCAGGTAGGAGCCCGTGCCCGCCGGGATCAGGCGACCCACGATCACGTTTTCCTTCAGTCCTTCCAGCGTGTCCTTCTTGCCGTGGACCGAAGCCTCGGTGAGGACGCGGGTGGTCTCCTGGAACGAGGCCGCCGAGATGAAGCTGCGGGTCTGCAGCGACGCCTTGGTGATGCCCAGCAGGACCGGCTGCACGGTGGCGATGCGGCCGCCGCGCTTCTCGACCTTGGCGTTCTCGATGTCGACTTCGACCCGATCGACGTGGTCGCCCTTGATGAGCGTCGTCTCGGCGGAGTCGATGACCTCGACCTTCTGCAGCATCTGACGGACGATGACTTCGATGTGCTTGTCGTTGATCGGCACGCCCTGCAGTCGGTAGACCTCCTGCACTTCGTTCACCAGATACTCGGCCAACGCCTCGACGCCCTGGATACGCAGCAGGTCGTGCGGATCCGGGTTGCCGTCGATGATGTAGTCGCCCTTCTGGATCAGATCGCCGTCGTGGACGGAGATGTGCTTGCCCTTCGGGATCAGGAACTCGACCGCCTCGGCCTGGTTGCCGTCGGCATCCGGCTCCGGGGTGATCTTGATGCGGCGCTTGTTCTTGTAGTCGCGACCGAATTCGACACGGCCGTCCATCTCGGCGATGACCGCGCAGTCCTTCGGACGACGAGCTTCGAACAGTTCGGCCACGCGCGGCAGACCGCCGGTGATGTCGCGGGTCTTGGCGCCTTCGGTCGGGATACGGGCGATGATGTCGCCCGGCTTGACCTCGTCGCCGTTGGCCACCGACAGGATGGCCCCCACGGGCAGCAGGTAACGCGCGTCAGAACCGCTCGACAGCTTGGCGTAGCTGTCGCCCTGGGTGACGCCCATGGCCGGACGCAGGTCCGCGCCGCGCGGGCTGGCGCGCCAGTCGGAGACGACGCGTTGGGCGATGCCCGTGGCCTCGTCCGTCTCTTCCTTGACCGACAGGCCCTCGACCAGATCCTCGAAGCGCACCACGCCGCCGACTTCCGTCAGGATCGGAGTGGTGTAGGGATCCCACTCGGCCAGGCGTTGGTTCTTGACCACCTCGCCGCCGTCCTTGACGCGCAGGCGCGCGCCGTACGGCACCTTGTAGGATTCGCGGTCCTTGCCGTCGACGGTCACGGTGACCACGACGTTGCGGCTCATGGCCACCGGATCGCCGTGAGCGGCGATAACGGTCGGGCCGACGACCTTGATGACGCCCGCGTTGGTCGCCTCGAAGAACGAGGTTTCCGCAACCTGAGCCGTACCGCCGATGTGGAAGGTACGCATCGTCAGCTGGGTGCCCGGCTCGCCGATCGACTGGGCGGCGATGACGCCGACCGCTTCGCCGATGTTGACGTTGGTGCCGCGCGCCAGGTCACGGCCGTAGCACATGCCGCAGATGCCGGCGTCGGCTTCACACGTCAGGGCCGAACGGACCTTGATGGACTGGACGCCGACCTTGTCGATCAGCTCGACTTCCTCTTCCTGCAGATAGGTGTCCGCAGGGAACAGGACTTCGCCGCCCGGCTCCTTGATGTCCTCGGCCGCGTAACGGCCCAGGACGCGCTGGCCCAGCGAGACGAGCACGTCGCCGCCTTCGACCACGGCGCGCAGGGTGATGCCGCGCGTCGAGCCGCAGTCTTCCTCGGTGACGATGGAGTCCTGCGCCACGTCCACCAGACGGCGGGTCAGGTAACCCGAGTTGGCGGTCTTCAGCGCGGTGTCGGCCAGACCCTTACGGGCGCCGTGGGTGGAGTTGAAGTATTCAAGGACGGTCAGGCCTTCCTTGAAGTTCGAGATGATCGGCGTCTCGATGATCTCGCCCGAGGGCTTGGCCATCAGGCCGCGCATGCCGCCCAGCTGCTTCATCTGAGCCTGCGAGCCACGAGCGCCCGAGTTGGCCATCATGAAGACCGAGTTGATGTCCGGCTCCTGACCCTTGATCAGGACGCGCGGCTGAGCGATCTCGCCCATCATCTCATCGGCGATCTTGTCCGTGGCCTTGGCCCAGGCGTCGACGACCTTGTTGTACTTCTCGCCCTTGGTGATCAGGCCGTCAGCATATTGCTGCTCGTACTCTTCCACCTGGGTGCGGGTCTCGTTGACCAGCTGTTCCTTCTTGGCCGGGATGACGATGTCGTCCTTGCCCACCGAGATGCCGGCCTTGGCCGCTTCACGGAAGCCCATCTGCATCATCTGGTCGGCGAAGATGACCGTCGCCTTCTGACCGCAGTGACGGTAGACCTGATCGATCAGGTTGCCGATTTCCTTCTTGGTCAGGTTCTTCTCAAGAAGCTTGTAGCCGATGTTCGGGTTCAGCGGCAGCAGAGCGCCCAGCTTCATCCGGCCCGGCGTGGTGTCGATCACCTTGGTCACGACTTCGCCGTCCGAGTTCATCTCGGTCCAGCGCGCCTTGATCTTGGTGTGCAGCTTGACGACCTGGGCGTCCAGGGCCGCGTCGATCTCGCCCATGTTGGCGAACAGCTTGCCCTCGCCCGGCTGGTTCTCCTTGACCAGCGACAGGTAGTATAGGCCCAGGACGATGTCCTGCGACGGCACGATGATCGGCTTGCCGTTGGCGGGCGACAGAATGTTGTTCGTCGACATCATCAGCACGCGCGCTTCCAGCTGGGCCTCGAGGCTCAGCGGGACGTGCACGGCCATCTGGTCGCCGTCGAAGTCAGCGTTGAACGCCGTACAGACCAGCGGGTGCAGGCGGATGGCCTTGCCCTCGATCAGCTTGGGCTCGAACGCCTGGATGCCCAGACGGTGCAGCGTCGGCGCGCGGTTCAGCAGGACCGGGTGCTCGCGGATGACCTCGTCCAGGATGTCCCAGACGGCGGGCTGTTCGCGCTCGACCATGCGCTTGGACTGCTTGACGGTGCCCGACAGGCCCTTGGCGTCCAGACGCGCGTAGATGAACGGCTTGAACAGCTCCAGCGCCATCTTCTTGGGCAGGCCGCACTCGTGCAGCTTCAGCTCGGGGCCCACGGTGATGACCGAACGGCCCGAGTAGTCGACGCGCTTGCCCAGCAGGTTCTGACGGAAGCGACCCTGCTTGCCCTTCAGCATGTCGGCCAGCGACTTCAGCGGACGCTTGTTCGCGCCGGTGATGACGCGACCGCGACGGCCGTTGTCGAACAGGGCGTCGACGGATTCCTGCAGCATCCGCTTTTCGTTGCGGATGATGATGTCCGGCGCGCGCAGCTCGATCAGGCGCTTCAGGCGGTTGTTCCGGTTGATGACCCGGCGATACAGGTCGTTCAGGTCCGACGTCGCGAAGCGGCCGCCGTCCAGCGGCACCAGCGGACGCAGTTCCGGCGGGATGACCGGGACGATGGTCAGGATCATCCACTCGGGCTTGTTGCCCGACTCGATGAAGGCTTCCAGCAGCTTCAGTCGCTTGGACGCCTTCTTGGCCTTCAGCTCCGACGGGTTGTCGGCCAGTTCGGCGCGGTGCTTCTCGGCCTCGGCGTTCAGGTCGATCGCCATCAGCAGGTTGCGGACGGCTTCAGCGCCGATCTCGGCCGTGAAGCCGTCGTCGCCGAACTCTTCCTGATAGTGATAGAATTCGTCTTCCGTCAGCAGCTGGTTCTGCTTCAGCGGGGTCAGGCCCGGCTCGGTGACGATGTAGTTCTCGAAGTACAGGACGCGCTCGACGTCCTTCAGCGCCATGTCCAGCATCAGCGAGATGCGCGACGGCAGCGACTTCAGGAACCAGATGTGGGCGACCGGGGCGGCCAGGTCGATGTGACCCATGCGCTCGCGGCGAACGCGAGCCAGCGTGACTTCAACGCCGCACTTCTCGCAGATGATGCCCTTGTACTTCATGCGCTTGTACTTGCCGCACAGGCATTCGTAGTCCTTGGTCGGGCCAAAGATACGGGCGCAGAACAGGCCGTCACGCTCGGGCTTGAACGTGCGGTAATTGATGGTTTCCGGCTTCTTGATCTCGCCGAACGACCACGAACGGATCTTCTCCGGCGAGGCCAGGGCGATCTTGATCTGGTCGAAGGTCGGGGTGACCGGGACCGGGTTGAAGATGTTCAGGACTTCCTGGTTCATCTTTATTCCTTCTGCGGGAATGCCCCGCGAAAATCATTCAGAGAGGAGAACAGGCGGACCGCCCTCCCCCGCCGAGGCGAGGAAGGGCGCTTGATCCGGTCAGCTGTTTTCCAGCTCCACGTTCAGACCCAGCGAGCGCATTTCCTTCACCAGCACGTTGAAGGACTCGGGGATGCCGGCCTCGAAGCTGTCGTCGCCGCGGACAATGGCCTCGTAGACCTTGGTCCGGCCGGCTACGTCGTCCGACTTCACCGTCAGCATTTCCTGCAGGGTGTAGGCGGCGCCGTAAGCTTCCAGAGCCCAGACCTCCATTTCCCCGAAGCGCTGACCGCCGAACTGCGCCTTACCGCCCAGCGGCTGCTGGGTGACGAGCGAGTACGGGCCGATCGAGCGGGCGTGGATCTTGTCGTCGACCAGGTGGTGCAGCTTCAGCATGTACACATAGCCGACCGTGACCGGACGCTTGAACTGCTCGCCCGTCTGGCCGTCGAACAGGATCGACTGACCCGAACGATCCAGGTCCGCCGATTCCAGCAGATCCTCGATGTCCGAGATGCGCGCGCCGTCGAAGACCGGAGTCGCGAACGGAACGCCCTTGGACAGGTTCTGGGCCAGTTCGATCAGCTCTTCGTCGCTCTGCGGCAGCGGGGTGTCGGCGCCGTAGATCTGAGTCAGACGCGACACCAGGGCGTCGCGCATGCCGCCGTCCATCCACTGCTCGAGCAAGCCCTTGATCTGCTTGCCCAGGCCAGCGGCTGCCCAACCCAGGTGGGTTTCGAAGATCTGGCCGATGTTCATGCGCGACGGCACGCCCAGCGGGTTCAGAACGATGTCGACGTGGGTGCCGTCGTCCAGGTGCGGCATGTCCTCGATCGGCAGGATCTTGGAGATGACGCCCTTGTTGCCGTGACGGCCGGCCATCTTGTCGCCCGGCTGCAGTTTGCGCTTCACGGCCACGAAGACCTTGACCATCTTCATGACGCCGGGCGGCATCTCGTCGCCGCGCTGCAGCTTCTCAACCTTGTCTTCGAAGCGGCGGTCGAGGGCCTTACGGGCGTCCTCGAACTGCTTCTTCATGGCCTCCAGCTCGCCCATCGCCTTCTCGTCGTCGAGGGCGACCTGCCACCACAGGCCCTTGGACACTTCGGCCAGCTTCTCTTCGGTGACCTCGCCGCGGCCCATGCCCTTCGGGCCGGACACGGCGGTCTTGCCGAGCAGCAGCGGCTTCACGCGGCCGTAGACGTTGCGCTCAAGGATCTTGAGCTCGTCGTCGCGGTCCTTGCCCAGACGCTCGATCTCGGCGCGTTCGATGGCCACGGCGCGCTCGTCCTTGTCGATGCCGTGACGGTTGAACACGCGCACGTCGACGATGGTGCCGGCGACGCCCGGCGGCAGACGCAGCGAGGTGTCGCGCACGTCCGAAGCCTTCTCGCCGAAGATGGCGCGCAGCAGCTTCTCTTCCGGGGTCATCGGGCTTTCGCCCTTCGGCGTCACCTTGCCGACCAGGATGTCGCCCGGCTGGACCTCGGCGCCGATGGCCACGATGCCCGCCTCGTCGAGGTTGCGCAGGGCCTCCTCGCCGACGTTCGGGATGTCGCGGGTGATTTCTTCCGGACCCAGCTTGGTATCACGCGCCATCACTTCGAACTCTTCGAGGTGGATGGAGGTGAAGATGTCGTCGCGCACGATGCGCTCGGAGATCAGGATGGAGTCTTCGAAGTTGTAGCCGTTCCAGGGCATGTAGGCGACCAGGACGTTGCGGCCCAGAGCCAGTTCGCCCAGATCCGTCGACGGACCGTCGGCGATCACGTCGCCGGTCTTCACTTCGTCGCCCACGCGCACGATCGGGCGCTGGTTGATGCAGGTCGACTGGTTCGAGCGCTGGAACTTCGACAGGCGATAGATGTCGACGCCCGAACGACCGGCGTCCACGTCGCCCGTGGCGCGAACCACGATGCGGGTGCCGTCGATCTGTTCGACCACGCCGTCACGACGGGCGATCACGACCGCGCCGGAGTCCACGGCCACGACCGCTTCCATGCCGGTGCCGACCAGCGGCGCGTCCGACTGCACCAGCGGCACGGCCTGACGTTGCATGTTGGCGCCCATCAGCGCGCGGTTGGCGTCGTCGTTTTCCAGGAAGGGGATCAGGGCGGCGGCGACCGAAACGACCTGTTTCGGCGACACGTCCATCATGTCGACCGTTTCCTTGGTCAGCAGCTGCGAGTCGCCGTTGATACGGCCCGGCACCAGCTCCTCGACGATCTCGCCGTCCTTCAGGTCGATGTTGGCCTGGGCGATGACGTGCTTCGCCTCTTCCATGGCCGAGATGTAGACCACCTCGTCCGTCGCCTTGCCTTCGACCACGCGACGGTACGGGCTTTCGATGAAGCCGTACTTGTTCACGCGAGCGTGCGTGGCCAGGGAGTTGATCAGACCGATGTTCGGGCCTTCCGGCGTTTCGATCGGGCAGATGCGGCCGTAGTGCGTCGGGTGAACGTCGCGGACTTCAAAGCCGGCGCGCTCGCGCGTCAGACCGCCCGGGCCAAGCGCCGAAAGGCGACGCTTGTGGGTGATTTCCGACAGCGGGTTGGTCTGGTCCATGAACTGCGACAGCTGCGACGAGCCGAAGAATTCACGCACAGCCGCAGCGGCCGGCTTGGCGTTGATCAGGTCGTGCGGCATGACCGTGTCGATATCGACCGAGGACATACGCTCCTTGATGGCGCGCTCCATGCGCAGCAGACCGACGCGGTACTGGTTTTCCAGCAACTCGCCGACCGAACGGACCCGGCGGTTGCCCAGGTTGTCGATGTCGTCGATCTCGCCGCGGCCGTCCTTCAGGCCAACCAGGATCTGCAGCACCTTCAGCACGTCGTCCTTCTGCAGGACGCGGATTTCGTCCGAAACCTCAGGGGTTTCCAGACGCATGTTCATCTTGACGCGGCCCACGGCCGACAGGTCGTAGCGCTCGGCGTCGAAGAACAGGGAGTTGAACATGGCCTCGGCCGCTTCCGGCGTCGGCGGCTCGCCCGGGCGCATGACGCGATAGACGTCGAACAGGGCGTCCTCGCGGCCCGTGTTCTTGTCCACACGCAGGGTGTTGCGCATGTAGGCGCCGACCGTGACGTGGTCGATGTCCAGCACGTCGATGGTGGTGAAGCCGTTGGCTTCCAGCAGTTCGATCGCGGCGGCGTCCAGCTCGTCACCCGCCTCGGCGTAGATTTCGCCGGTCTGGTAGTTGACGGCGTCAGCGGCCAGATACTTGGTCAGCAGGGCGTCAGCCGCCAGCGACAGCGACTTCAGACCGCCGTCGGCCAGCTTCTTGGCGGCGCGGGCGCTGATCTTCTGACCAGCCGGGGCGACCACTTCGCCAGTGTCGGCGTCGACCAGATCGAACTCCGGCTTCACGCCGCGCCAGCGTTCCGGCTTGTAGGGCGTGACCCAGCCTTCGCCGCGCTTCTCGTACGGAACGGTCTCGTAGAAGGTTTTGAGGATCTCTTCCCCGTCCATGCCCAGGGCATAGAGGAAGGTCGAGGCCGGCAGTTTACGACGGCGGTCGATGCGGACGTAGACGATGTCCTTGGCGTCGAACTCGAAGTCCAGCCACGAGCCGCGATACGGGATGACGCGGGCGGCGAACAGCAGCTTGCCCGACGAGTGGGTCTTGCCCTTGTCGTGGTCGAAGAAGACGCCCGGCGAGCGGTGCATCTGCGAGACGATCACGCGCTCGGTGCCGTTGACGATGAATGTGCCCTTGCCCGTCATGAGCGGAATGTCGCCCATGTAGACGTCCTGCTCCTTGATGTCCTTGACCGAACGGGCGCCCGTTTCTTCCTCGGTCTCAAAGACGATCAGGCGCAGCTTGACCTTCAGCGGCGCGGCATAGGTCATGTCGCGCTGGATGCATTCCTCGACGTCGTACTTCGGGTCTTCAAACTCGTAGGAGACGTATTCCAGGACGGCGCGCTCGTTGAAGTCCTTGATCGGGAAGACCGACTTGAAGACCGCTTCAATGCCCTCGTCGTTGCGCAGACCGGGGCGCGACTCGCGCTGCAGGAACTGCTCATAGGAAGCGCGCTGAACCTCGATCAGGTTCGGCATCTGCACGGCTTCGGGGATGCGCCCGAAGCTGTAGCGAATGCGCTTCTTGCCGGTAAACGACGTGGCGGCAGCGATCTTACCCAAGGCGAGACCGTCGGTGGACTTGGCCATTCTGTTTTCCCAATCGCGGCCCCTTGCGAGGCCCGCTCTCAATGCAGCAGCCACGGCGCGCCGACCGGCGATCCGTGACCGTAAATGTCTCTCGGCGCCCACCCTCGATCCGCGAGCGGATCAGGACGCCTGGATGTATCCGCCCCCTTGGGGAGGGGCGACGCCTTCGCACCGGTCGGAGGGCGACAAACCGGGCCTCGGCGCTTTCGCGCGGGATTCAGGGAATCTGCGAACGCGCATATATACGCCCTTCTTCGGCGAAATAAAGGCCCCTCACGCGAGCAGTCGACAGTTTCAATCAGCGTGATAAGCCTAGCCTTATGAAGCACATCGCCCTGCCCGTTCTCGCCGCCCTGTCGCTTGCCGCCTGCGCTTCGACGCAAGACGCTCGTCTCGCCGAACCGCGCACGCCCGTCGGCCCCGCTACCCAGGAGAACTGGGAGGTCGGCCAGGCCGCCTATCTGATGTGGAACAGCCAGCAGCGCGGCTGGACCGTCACGCCCTCCGGTCTGCAGTATCGTCGCGTCGGCAAGGCCAACCCCAAGGGCGAGCAGCCGACGGCGACCGACACGGTCAAGGTCCACTATCGCGGCACCTTCATCGATGGGCGCGAGTTCGACAGCTCCTACTCGCGCAACGAACCGACCAGCTTCCCGCTCAACCGCGTCATCAAGGGGTGGACCGAGGGCGTGGCCCTGATGCGCGAAGGCGAGACCTATGAGTTCGTCATCCCCGCCGAGCTGGCTTACGGCCCGCGCTGGATGGGCACGGAGATCCCCGCCAACTCGGCCCTGCGCTTCACGGTCGAGCTGCTTGAGGTGAACCCGGAGCGCTAGTCCAGGTTCATGCCCGGCTTCCAACCGCTCTCGACGAGGAAGGTCTTGGCGTCCGTCATCTGCAATATCTGTCGCAGGGCTTCGCTTTTGTCCGGAGCGTTCCTGTAATAGGCCTTGGCGATCCGGTAGCCGACCCAGTAGCCGAGGTCGCCAGGCTTCTCAGGCGTTGAATTATAGACCCAGGCCGACAGGTCGGTCTTGTCCTGATCAGCGATGAAGGCGGTCTCGATCTCGAGTTCACGTCCACGAGTCTGCGGCGCGAGATAGGCATAGGCCGGCGCGCCGATCATCAGTTCAGTGACGAACTCCGCGACGCCCTCGGCCATCGACACCTCCAGCACCGTGAACTGCTCTTTTTCAGTAAGCTCCGGCGCCTGCTGGGTGTGGACATACTCGTGGATCAGAACGCCCACGAAGCGGTCCTCGATGTCGGGATTGATGAAGTCGGTGGCGCAGAGCGCCTCCAAGCCCACCTGAATTCCGTCTACCGGACTGCCGACCGCGACCGGGCGGCCGCGACCGATCACAAAGGTCGCCGACGGAAACTGCGCCCCGGGATACTGATCGATGAAGCGGGCCAGCCCCTCGGCGACCCGCGCACGGACGCGCGGCAGGTGGTCAGCGCAGGCCCGCGCCTCGACATAGATTTCGGGTCGAGCAGCCATGGCGTCCGCCATCCTCGCGCCCGTCACCCTGCGCACCTTCGCCAGGTGCGTCAGGCCGGTGGAGCCGCCATCCAGATAGGCCTGAAGCTGCTCAGCGCTCGGCCGTCCGGCGGTGCTGTCGTAAAGCGCATAGAAGCGGTCGACGTCGCCGGTCTCGATCACGGGTTCGGGGCTGGTGCGATCCGGCGCCGCCATCTGGGCCGCGAACGTCGGCGACGACGCCAAAAGCGCCAGCACGGCGGCGACGCTCGCCAGAATCCGCTTCCCGTTCATGTGATCTCCATCGCCTTGTGACACCGCTGTCACGCTAGTACGCAATCGGAGCCGGTGAAATCCGCCTCCGCGCAGGCGACCCAAACATGACGGCGAATTCATCCGCCCACGTCGGGCTTGACCATAGCCGCAACGCACAGTGATCTGCTGCGTCCTCGCCGCCTTGCCGGAAAGTCCCTCTGATGATGCGTCCCGCCGCCCGCCTGCTTGTCACCGCCTGCGCCTCCGCCTTGCTGTTCAGCGCCGGTTCGGCCCTGGCCCAGGTGGGAACGCCCGCCCTGCCCGTCGCCCTGGCGCCGATTCCAGCGGCCAAGGACGAGGCCTATCCCGGCGTCATTAAGCTGGACGTCGACGCCACCGACATCGACCGCCGCCTGATCCAGGTGCGCCAGACCATCCCCGTCAGCGGCCCCGGCCCGCTGATCCTCTTCTATCCGCAATGGATTCCCGGCAACCACGGCCCGGTCGGCCCCGTCGCCAACGTCGGCGGATTGACCTTCACCGCCGAGGGGCGGCGGCTGGAGTGGGTGCGCAACACCGTCCAGCCCTGGGCCTATCAGATCGAGGTTCCGGCCGGCGTGACCGAGGTCGAGGCCGCCTTCCAGTGGCTGACGCCCATTGAAGGCAATCAGGGCCGCGTCGTCGTCACGCCCGAGATGCTGAACATCCAGTGGGAAAAGGCCCTGCTCTATCCGGCGGGCTATTATTCGCGTCAGATCACCTTCCAGCCGACGCTGAAGCTGCCTCAGGGCTGGAACTACGGCGTCGCCCTGGACACCGTCAGCTTCGAGAACGGCCTGGCGACCTTCGCCCCCATCACGCTGGAGCATCTGGCTGACAGCCCCGTCTTCGCCGGCGCCCACTATCGCCAGATCGACCTGGATCCGGGCGGCCGCTCGCCGGTGCGCCTGAACGTCGTGGCCGATGACGCCAAGATGCTGGAAGCGACGGACGAGCACGTCCAACTGCACCGCAACCTGGTCCAGCAGGCCGACCGCCTGTTCGGCGCGCGCCACTTCAACCACTACGACTTCCTGCTGGCCGTGACGGACAAGCTGGGCGGCATCGGGCTGGAGCACCACCGCTCGTCCGAGAACAGCGTCGATGTGAAGTATTTCACCGATCGAGAGGCGACCCTGGCCGACCGCGACCTGCTGGGTCACGAATACACCCACAGCTGGAACGGCAAGTGGCGCCGCCCGGCCGACCAGTTGACGCCCAATCTGAACGAGCCGCTGCAGAACTCCCTGATGTGGGTCTATGAAGGCCAGACGCAGTACTGGGGCCTGGTCCTGACCGCCCGCGCGGGCCTGATGTCCAAGCAGCAGGCGCTGGACGTCCTGGCCATGAGCGCCGCCAGCTTCCAGCACATCCCCGGCCGCCAGTGGCGCGCCATGCAGGACACCACCAACGACCCCATCATCAGCCAGCGCCGCCCCCAACCTTGGAGCAGCTATCAGCGCAGCGAGGACTATTACCGCGAAGGCGCGCTGATCTGGCTAGACGCCGACACCCTGATCCGCGAGCGGACCGGCGGGAAGAAGTCGCTGGACGACTTCGCCAAGGCCTTCTTCGGCGTCGAGGACGGCGACTGGGATCCGGCCCCCTACACCTTCGCCGATGTAACCTCGACGCTGAACGGAGTGCAGGCGAACGACTGGGCCGCCTTCCTGCGCGAACGTCTAGACGCGGTCGGCCCCGACTCGCGCGGACCGCTGGACGGCATTGAGCGCGGCGGCTACCGCCTGGTCTTCAAGGAGGAGCCGTCCGGCTACATGGGCGCCCTCTACAAGGAGCTGGGGCGCAACGACTTCACCTATTCGCTCGGCTTCATGATGAATGGTGCGAACAAGATCACCTCCGTCCTGTGGGGCGGCCCGGCCTTCGAACAAGGCCTGACCTCAGGCTGGGAAGTCGTCGCCGTCGGCGGGCGCGCCGCATCGGCCGACGCGCTGAAAGAAGCCGTCACCGCCGCCAAGGGGACGTCCGAACCGATCGAGCTGATCCTCAAGAACGGCGACCGCTTCCGGACGGTGCGCTTCGACTACCACGACGGCCTGCGCTATCCGCATCTTGAGCGGATCGAGGGAACGCCCGACCGCCTGGGCGACATCCTGTCGCCTCGCCGCCGATAACGCCTCCTGCCAAGCCTAATACCGACCGCTTTCAGAGTTCTGGATACCCGATGACCCGACGCCTGCCCGCCGCCGCCCTCGCCCTGCTGCTGACCTCGGCCGCCTCGACCGCGCTCGCTCAGCAATGGACCGGCCCGCAGGCCCCCGCCGCGCCGACGCCGCAGAACACGCCGCTGGCCCTGCCCCGCGCTCTGCCGCCGATCCCGGCGCCGACGGCAGAGGCCTATCCCGGCGTCATCCGCTATGAGGTCGACGCCACCGACGTCGAGAAGAAGATCGTCCGCGTGCGCCAGACCATCCCGGTCACGCCCGGCCATCTGGTCCTGCTCTATCCGAAATTCCTGCCCGGCAACCACGCGGCGACCGGCCCGATCCAGCTGGTGTCCGGCGTGACCGTCCAGGGGGGCGGCGCCCGCATCGACTGGCTGCGCGACACCATCGACCCCTACGCCTTCCACATCGAGGTGCCGCAGGGCGTCAGCGAGATCACGGTCGACTTCCAGTGGCTGACCCAGCCGGACAGCTCGACCTGGCGCGTGGTCATGACGCCCGAGATGGTCAATCTGCAGTGGGAGAAGGCCCTGCTCTATCCGGCGGGCTATCGCTCCACCGGCATCACCTTCGCCCCGTCGATCCGTCTGCCGCAGGGCTGGAAATACGGCGTGGCGCTGGACACCCAAAGCTTCGTCGACGGCCTGGCGACGTTTGCGCCGACCGACCTCTACACCCTGATCGACAGCCCCCTGTTCGGCGGCGCCAACTTCCAGCGCATCGCCATCGACCCGCGCCGCGGAAACGGCGAAGGCGCCGTCCACCTGAACATCGTCGCCGATGCGGCCAAGGATCTGGCCCCCACGACCGAGCAGCTCGGCTGGTTCGAGAACCTGGTCACCCAGACCGACCGCCTGTTCGGCGCCCGCCCCTATGACCGCTACGATTTCCTGGTGGCCGCCACGTCGAAGATGGGCGGCATCGGCCTGGAGCATCATCGCTCGTCCGAGAACTCGGTCCCGACCGACTTCTTCACCAACTGGGGCAAGAGCATGGGGGCCGTCGGCCTCTTGCCGCACGAGTTCGTCCACGCCTGGAACGGCAAGCGCCAGCGCCCGGTCGACGAACTGACCGCCAACCACAACATCCCGACCCAGAACACCCTTCTGTGGGTCTATGAGGGTCAGACGGAATACTGGGGCGATGTGCTGACCGCCCGCTCGGGCCTGGCCTCCAAGGAAGACATTCTGGTCACCGTGGCCGAGAACGCCGCCTTCTATGACAACCAGCCGGGCCGCGAATGGCGCCCGCTGCAGGATGCCAACAACCACAACCTGCTCGGCTATCGCACCTCGAACCCCTATTCGTCATGGATGCGCGGCACGGGCGACTACTACCGCGAGGCACTGCTGATCTGGCTGGACGCCGACACCCTGATCCGCGAAGCGACGGGCGGGAAGAAATCGCTGGACGACTTCGCCAAGGGCTTCTTCGGCGGCGACGACGGCTCCTGGGCGCCGCGCGGCTATACGTTCGACGACGTGGTCGCGGCGCTGAACGCGGTCCATCCGCACGACTGGGCGACCTTCCTGCGCACGCGCCTGGACGCCAGCGGGCCGGACGCCAGGGCCCCGCTGGACGGTCTGGCGCGCGGCGGCTACCGCCTGACCTACACCGACACCCTGACGGCCGACGAGAAGCGCATCCAGTCGGGCTGGGCCAACGACTTCCAGTATTCCCTAGGCTTCACCCTGTCCTCGTCGAACAAGCTGACCGGCATTCGCTGGGGCGGCCGCGCCTTCGAGGCCGACATCGGGCCGGGCTGGGAGCTGGTCGCCGTCAACGACATCGCCGCCTCGGCCGAAAAGCTGCGCGACGCCGTCACCGCCGCCAAGGGAACCGACGCCCCGATCCGCCTGCTGCTCAAGAACGGCGACCGCTACCGCACCGTCGATTTCGACTATCACGAGGGCCTGCGCTACCCGCGCCTGGAGCGGATTCCCGGCACGCCGGATCGGTTGGGCGACATCCTCAGCCCGCGCCGTCGCTAAGGGTCTAAAGGCGCGCCGAGCAGATCACGGCTTGGCGCGACCGGCCGGGGCGGTTTAACCTGTCAGGGACGGGCGCCGCTTCGGACCGCCCACATGAGAACTCGGCCCATGCCGGAGACCCCTGGCGCGCCCGGACGGCGCGACACGCGGTCCCTGCCTCGGAGGCCCCGCAACAGCGGTGCTTTCGATCGAGACGCGCCCCTCTACGGCGCGCTCGACCTGGGGACCAACAATTGCCGCCTGCTGATCGCGCGCCCAGCGCGTGACGGCTTTCGCGTGGTGGATTCTTTCAGCCGCATCGTACGCCTTGGCGAGAGCCTGTCGCGCACCGGCCGCCTGGACGATCGGGCGATGGACCGGGCCTATGACGCCCTGGCCCTGTGCGCCGAGCGCCTGGTGCGCAAGGGCGTCGATCCCAACCGCCTGACCGCCGTCGCCACCCAGGCCTGCCGCATGGCCGAAAACGGCCCCGCCTTCGTCGAGCGGGTGCGGCGCGGCACCGGCCTGCGGCTTCGGATCATCGATCCCTCCGAGGAAGCCGCCCTGTCGGTCGCGGGCTGTCTCAACCTGTTCGATCCGCGCGCCGAGGCGGTGCTGGTGATCGACGTGGGCGGCGGCTCGACCGAACTGTCCTGGCTGATGAAGGGACCGCGCGGCTTCGAAACCGCGGCGTGGATGTCAGCGCCGCTGGGCGTGGTCAGCCTGGCCGAACGCCACCCCGAGCCGGATGGCAGCCCGCCCGAATGGTATGAGGCCATGGTCGCCGACTTCGGCGCCGCCATCGCTACGGGCGGTCCAGAAGGCCCGGACTTCCTGACCCGCGTGGGCGCCGGGCGCGGACATATGGTCGGCACCTCCGGCGCCATCACCAGCCTGGCGGGCATTCATCTGGAGCTGAAACGCTATCAGCGCGATCTGGTCGACGGCCTCTGGATGACGCGCGGCGACTGCGAAAAGGCGGCCAACCGCCTGATCGCCCTCGGTCCCATCGGGCGCGCGGCTGAGAACTGCATCGGGCCGGACCGCGCCGACCTGGTGTTGGCGGGGCGCGGCGATCCTGGAAGCCGTACAGCGCGCCTGGCCGTGCGAGCGGGTGCGCGTGGCCGACCGCGGCCTGCGTGAAGGCCTGCTGCTGCAGAAGATGCGCGAAGACCGGCAGCCTAAACCGCGTCGTCGCCGGCGTCGCAGGGGCGGCGGTGGTGCTGGCGCTGGCGCTGGCGGCGGCCAATAATCGCCCTTCTCCCCTTGCGGGAGAAGATGGCCCGACAGGGCCGGATGAGGGGTCTCGCCACGCCTTATGCGGACAATGGGTTGAGCGTCCAGCAACCCCTCATCCGTCAGGCTGACGCCTGCCACCTTCTCCCACAAGGGGAGAAGGACTTTGAAGCGGCTAATCCACCTGGACCGGCAAGTCGATGTCGCAGACTGAGAAGTCGGCGCCCCTCGCCGTCCGCGTGGTTTCGACCAGGGCGCGGAACGGGGCGCTGCTCGTGCTCAGGACGCGCACCGTGGGCCGCTCGGCTTCGGCCAGATCGCCCGCTACGCGCACACGCATCATGCGGTCGGGATCGCTCACGATGCCGTCGGGATTCGGGCTGAACTTCAACGCGCGCACGACGTCCAGGCCCGACACCACCCGTCCCCAGACGGTGTAACGCTTGTCCAACGCCGGATAGGGCTGGCGCATCAGGAAGAACTGGCTGTTAGCGCTGTCGGGCGCATCGTCGCGCGCCATACCCGCGACGCCGGGACAATACAGGCCCCAGGCGTGGACCTTGCCGTCCGCCGTCGTCCTCATCACAGCGTCAGGCTGGGTCTGCACCGGAAGCGACTGGACGAAGCCCATCAGGGCGCCCGCAGGCGCAGCCACGGCGGCGAAGGGCGTCTGTGCGTCACGGCGGAAGGTGAACTCGGCCTTCAGGTCGGGATGCCAGCTCTGGCCCTCGCCTGTGCCCAGGGGATCGCCCGTCTGGGCCATGAAGGCGTCGATGACCCGATGCCAGTTCAAACCGTCATAAAAGCCCGCCTTGGCCAGCAGACGCATGCGCGCGACATGGCCGGGCGCGGCCTCGGGCGTCATCTCCACCAGGATGCGGCCCTTGCTGGTGTCGATGACCAGCAGATTATCCGGCGCCACCACGCGCCAGTCGCCGGCGGCGATCGCCGGGGCCGCCTCACGCGGCGCAGCGTCGCTGGGCGCCGGCGCCGCGTCCTGAGCCGTCGCCGCGCTCGCCATCAGGGCGGCCAGCAGCGCCGCCCCGATCGTCGGAAGTTGGTGCCTCATGTTCCGCGCCCCTCCCCTGGCGTGGATGATCGCCGTCAGCCGCCTTGAACCGGCGGCTGGACGTCGCAGATGCCGAAGGACGCGCCCTTGGCGGCCCGCGCCGCCTCGACGGCGGCGTTGAACGGCGCAGAGCCGGGCACAGCCACGCGGATCGTCGGCCGCTCGGCCTCCGGCATGGACGAGGCCAGACGCGCCCGCGTCATGACGTCGGCGTCGGGACCGACGGCCCCGTCGTTGGCGTCGTTGCCCGCCTTGAGCGCCTTGACCACGTCCAGGCCCTGCACCACCCGGCCGAAGACCGTGTAGGCGCCGTTCAGATTGTCGTTCTGGCCCATCATCAGATAGAATTGGCTGTTGGCGCTGTCAGGCGAGCCGGCGCGCGCCATGCCCGCCACGCCGGGGCAGAACAGCCCCTGGGCCGAGGTCTTGAAGTCCGCCGTGACGAACATCTGGGCGTCGGGCTGCGTCACCACCGGGATGGAGCCCATGATGCCGCGCAGGCCCGGCCCGCTGTTCTCGACCGGGACGAAGCCGCTGTCGCGGCCGCGACGGAAGGTGAACTCGCCCTTCAGGTCCGGAAGTTCGCTGCCGCCCGCGCCGGTGCCCTGAGGGTCGCCGGTCTGGGCCATGAAGTTCGGAATGACGCGGTGGAATTTCAGCCCGTCATAGAAGCCCTGATTGGTCAGGGTGCGGATGCGCTCAACATGGTTCGGCGCCGCGCGCGGCTCCAGCTCCACCAGGATGCGGCCCTTGGCCGTGTCGATCACCCACAGGTTCTCGGGCGCCACAGTGCGCCAATCGCCCGACTGGCCGCCCGACTGGGCCATCGCTCCACCGGCCAGCAGGGCCATGCCCGCCGCCAGCGCCATCACAGACTTGATCTTCAAACCCGACCTCAACCCTTCTTGACCTTGGCCAACACGCTCGCGGCGACCGCCGGGCTGACGAAGCTGTCGATCCGACCGTCCAGCCGGGCGATTTCCTTCACCAGTCGCGAGGCGATGGCCTGATGCCGCGGATCGGCCATCAGGAACACCGTCTCTATGTCGCTGTTGAGGCGCTGATTCATCGCCGTCATCTGGAACTCATACTCGAAATCGGCGACGGCGCGCAGACCGCGTATGATGACGCTGGCGTCCAGTTCCTCGGCGAAATGCATCAGCAGGCTGGAAAACGGCCGCACCTCGATGTCGGCGTTGAAACGCGCCACCTCGGCCTTGAGCATCTCGACCCGCTCAGCGGTCGAGAACAACGGGCCCTTGTCGTCGTTCTTGGCGACGCCGATGACCAGCCGGTCCACCAGCTTGACCGCCCGCCCGATGATATCGAGATGACCGTTGGTGACCGGATCGAAGGTGCCCGGATAAAGTCCGATACGCATGGCCGGCGGCCTCCCCATCGTTTGGGCCCGTTTAGCAGGTGCGAAATGAACGGCCTAGATTTTCTGACGCGGCTGTGATCGCCAAAGGGCGCCTATCTGCTGCACCGCATCCGTCGCGCCGGTGAAGACATGGTCGTCGACAGCCGCGATTTCCGCCGCGGGCGTGGCGCTGTTGCACAGGAAGGCGCCGTCAAACCGGGGCAGGTCCGACAGGCGCACGACCTCGGTCCGCTGCGGCGATCCGGCGCGCTCCAGCGCCTCGCGGATCAGGGCCTGCGCCACCCCGTCCAGCATGCGCGCCTCGGGCCAGACCACCGTCTCGCCCTCGATGAAGCCGACATTCCACAGCGAGCCCTCGGAAATCCGACCCTCGGCGTCGGTGAACAGGGCGTCGTCGAAACCCGCCAGCCGCGCCATGCGCCGCGCCCGCAACAGGCCCATCGTGGCGACGTGCTTCAGATGCGGCGCCTCGCGGGCATAGGCCTGGCTTTGCAGACGCACCCCGTGCGGCAGAGGCGACGGCGGCGCCGAGACGCTGATCATCACCTGCGGCGCGCCGATCCAGTCCGGCTGACGCAGGGAAAGCTCGTTTGAAAACAGGCTGACGCGCAGCCAGGCCTCGTCCCGCCCGGCCAGCGCCGTCCGCATCTGATCGCGCAGGCGGTCTTCGGCGACAGCCTCGCCGAACAGTTCGACCGCCGAACGGTTGAGACGGCCCAGGTGCCGATCCAGACCGCGCACCCCGCCCCCCTCCACGCGGAAAGAGGTCAGGGCGCCGTAGTTGAACAAGGCCTGGCGGCCCAGATCCTCAACCCCGGCAGGTCGGCCGTCGATCCAGAGTTCAGGAGCGACGGCCATGCAGGATCAGACCTCGCCGCCCTCGTCGGTCGACGTCTCGTTGACGTCGCCGTCTTCATCGTCGCCGCCGGAATCGGCCAGACGCTCGACCGAGACGACCTTCTCGTCCTTGCCGGTGCGGAAGATGGTCACGCCCTGGCTGGAGCGGCCGACGATGCGGACCTGGCTGACCGGGGTGCGGATCATCTGGCCGCCGTCCGTGACCAGCATCAGATCGTCCGACTCCTCGACCGGGAAGGCGGCGGCCAGGCGCGTGCCCGCGCGACCGCCCAGGCCGTGCGCCGTCAGCCCCTGCCCGCCGCGACCCGTGCGGCGATACTCATAGGCTGAGGACCGCTTGCCGAAGCCGGTTTCCGTGACCGTCAGGATGAACTGCTCGGCCGCACCCAGTTCCGCAATGCGCTCGACGGACAGGGCGGTGTCGCCGGCCTCTTCGTCATCGGCCTCGACCGTGACGACATCCTCTTCCGCATCGGCCCCGGCCAGCGCCTTACGCATGGCGTTGGCGTGTTTGACATAGGCGGCGCGCTCTTCCGGCGTCGCGTCCACGCGGCCCAGGATGGCCATGGAGATGACCGTGTCGCCGTGCTGCAGGCGGATGCCCCGCACGCCGGTAGAGTCGCGGCCCTTGAACACGCGCACGTCGTCGGCCTTGAAGCGGATGGCCCGGCCCAGGGCGGTCGTCAGCAGCACGTCGTCCTCGGCCGTGCACAGGCCGACGCCGACCATGCCGTCGCCGTCTTCCAGCTTCATGGCGATCTTGCCCGCGCGGTTCACCGTGGCGAAGTCGCTGAGCTTGTTGCGTCGCACGTCGCCCGACTGGGTGGCGAACATGATGTCGTAGTCGCCCCAGGTCGTTTCGTCTTCCGGCAGGGGCAGCACGTTCATGATGCTGTCGCCCGGCTCGATCGGCAGCAGGTTGACGAAGGCCTTGCCGCGCGACTGCGGATTGCCCAGCGGCAGGCGCCAGGTCTTCAGCTTATAGGCCTTGCCGTTGGTGGCGAAGAACAGGACCGGCGTGTGGGTCGAGGCGCTGAAGACGCTGGTGACGACGTCCTCATCCTTCATCGCCATGCCGCTGCGGCCCTTGCCGCCGCGATGCTGGGTCCGATAGGCGTTCAGCGCCACGCGCTTGACGTAGCCCGAGTGGGTCACGGTCACGACCATGTCCTCGCGCGGGATCAGGTCTTCGTCCTCCATCTCGGCGTCGCCTTCGCCGATGAGGGTGCGGCGATCGACGCCGAACTGATCCTTCACCAGCAGCAGGTCTTCGCGGATGATGGCCAGGACGTTCTTGCGATCCGACAGGATGGTCAGGTGGCCCTGAATGGTGTCGGCCAGCGTGCGCGCCTCGCCGAAGATGTCGTCGCGGCCCAGGCCCGTCAGACGCGACAGCGTCAAGGCCAGAATGGCGCGGGCCTGTTCATCGGTCAGGCGAATCTTGTCGCCCTCGACCAGGACGGTGCGCGGGTCGGCGATCAGCTCGACCAGGGCCATCATGTCCCCGACCGGCCAGGCCTTGGCCTGCAGCCGCTCGCGCGCCTCGGCCGGGTCGGCCGAGCTGCGGATGATGTGGATCACCTCGTCGATGTTGGCGACGGCGACGGCCAGACCGACCAGGACGTGGCCGCGATCGCGGGCCTTGGCCAGTTCGAACTTGACCCGGCGGACCACCACCTCCTCGCGGAAGTCGAGGAAGAGCTCCAGCAGCTTGCGCAGGCCCATCTGCTCGGGACGGCCGTGGTTCAGCGCCAGCATGTTGACGCCGAACGAGGATTGCAGCGCCGTATAGCGATACAGCTGGTTCAGGATCACATCGCCCGAAGCGTCGCGCTTCAACTCGATGACGATGCGCATGCCCAGGCGGTCGGACTCGTCGCGAACGTCGGCGATGCCTTCCAGACGCTTCTCGCGCACCATTTCGGCGATGCGCTCGATCAGGGTCTGCTTGTTCACCTGGAACGGCAGTTCGGTGATGATGATGGCGTCGCGATCCTTGCGGATCTCTTCGATCGACGCCTTGCCGCGCACGATGACCGAGCCGCGCCCGTCGCGCAGGGCGTTGCGCGGGGCCGTGCGGCCCATGATCTCGCCGCCCGTGGGGAAGTCCGGTCCCGGCACGATATCCAGCAGGGCGTCGTCCGACACGTCCGGGTCGTCCAGCAGGGCGACCGCGGCGTCGATCACTTCACGCAGGTTGTGCGGCGGGATGTTGGTCGCCATGCCGACGGCGATGCCGCCCGCGCCGTTGACCAGCAGGTTCGGAATCCGCGCCGGCAGGACGACAGGCTCCAGCTCCTTCTCGTCGTAGTTCGGCTGGAAATCGACGGTGTCCTTGTCGATGTCGGTCAGCAGGGCCACGGCGGCCGGGGCCATCTTGGCCTCGGTGTAACGCATGGAGGCCGGCATATCGCCGTCGACCGAGCCGAAGTTGCCCTGGCCGTCGACCAGCATCAGGCCCATGGAGAAGTCCTGGGCCATGCGGACCAGGGCCATGTAGACCGAAGCGTCGCCGTGCGGGTGGAACCGGCCCAGCACGTCGCCGACCACGCGGGCGCACTTCGAATAGGCGCGCTCCGGCGTCATGTTCAGATCGTGCATCGAATAGAGGATGCGACGATGCACCGGCTTCAGACCGTCGCGCGCGTCCGGCAGGGCCCGGCTGACGATCACGCTCATGGCGTAGTCGAGATAGGAGCGTTTCAGCTCATCCTCGATGGTGATGGTCGAAATATCGCCCGGCGCCATGGGGGCGGCGTTTTGGTAGCTGTCGTCGGTCAAGGAAATCAGGCTTTAGATGGCCGGAATCGGAACGTGATCCGCTATTCAGGTTTCTATCATCAGGGGGCCGTGGTGGCAAAGAAACGCCGCTGAAATCCCCGCGTGTAAAAGGACAGGAAATTCATGCGCTTGACACCAACCGCCTTCATCGCGCCCGGCGTTCTGGCGATCGCCCTCGCCGCAGGCGCCGCGTCGGCTCAACAACATGCGGGCCATGCAGGCCATACGCCGGATCAGCACGCCGCCCACATGGCCATGATGCGCGCTACGCCGGGTCAAACCTCTCAGGTCGCCATCATCAACGGCCAGGGCGCCGACATCGGCAAGGCCACCCTGACGCAGGGCGCGACCGGCCTGCTGATCAAGGTCGAGGCCACGGGCCTGACGCCCGGCTGGCACGGCATCCACATCCACGCCACGGGCCAGTGCGAGGCGCCCTTCACCTCGGCCGGCGCTCACATCAACCACGGCGATCCCAAGAAGCCCCACGGCCTGCTGAACGCTGAAGGCCCCGATGACGGCGACCTGCCCAACGTCTTCGCCGACGCCAGCGGCGCCGTGAACGCCGAGGTCTTCACCAGCCACGCCCGCCTGTCGCAGAACGGCCCCGGCCAGTGGCTGCTGGACGCCGACGGCTCGGCCCTGGTGATCCACGCCAACGCCGACGATCACTCCAGCCAGCCCATCGGCGGCGCGGGCGACCGCGTGGCCTGCGCGGTCATCAAGGCGCAGTAAGCCGCCTAAACCTTGGCGGGAGCGCCGGCGCGCAAGCCGCGCTCCCCCAGGGCCACCGTGACCACCCCCGCCAGGGCGATCGCCACGCCGGTCAGGATCTGCGGCGTCAGCACGTCGCCCATGAACAGGCCGCCGATCAGGATCGACACCAGGGGCGAGCCCAGCAGATAGGGCGTCACCCGCCCGGCCTCGCGCCTCTGCACCAGCCAGAACATCAGACTGGTCGCGAACACGGACGAAATCACCCCCGCCCAGATCAGGGTGCCCCACACCAGCGGCGTCGCCGCCTTCGCCGCCTCCCACTGCCCCGTCTCGAACAGGGCCGACCCCAGCGTCAGAGCCGGCAAGGCCATCAGCGCCAGCAGCCCCTGCATCTTCAGCGGCGGAATAGAGGTGGTGCGGCGCGCGATCACCGTCGTCAGCGCCCAGGCCGAGGCGCCCAGCGCCCCGACCAGAATAGCCTTCCAGTCCTGCAAGGCGTGGGGGTCCAGCGTCATCCAGGCCACGCCCATGAAGGCGATCACCAGGCCGACGGTCGCCATCCGACTGATCCGCTCGCCCAGCAACAGGAAGGCGAACAGGGACGTCAGCGGAATCCACAGCTGGGTCGCCACCGTCACCGGGCTGACGTCATGGGCCAGCCAGAAGGCCAGGTAGATCAGACCGTAGTGGATCGGCCCGCCCACCACGGCGATGATGAGCAGGCTCTTCCAGTTCGGAAACGGCGGCCGCACGAACCAGACCAGGCAGGCGGCGGCGATGGCGAAGCGCAGCGCCCCCGTCATCAGCGGCGGCAGCACCTCGGTGGCGACCTTGGCGGCGGCGTTGTTCACCCCCCAGATGACCAGAACGGCCACGATGGCGGCGATCTCGAGCGGCGTCAGCGCGTGCGGGGAGGAGGAGGAACTGGACACGCCCCCATGCTTGCCACAGGGCGCGACGATTGGCCTCTCACGAAGCATGACCGCAGGTTACCCGTCCGCGCCCCCTGCTCCGCCCGTGCGAACCGGCTATAGAGACGCGATGAAGACCTCTGCGCTGCTGTCCGCCCTCGCCGTCCTGACCGCCTGCGTCGCCGCCGCGCCCGCCGTAGCCGAGCCGACGGTCGTCGTCTCGCCCCAGCCTCTGCCGATCGACGACGCTCGGCCGCGCGTCTTCCTGGGCGGCAGCATCGACATGAGCGGCGCGCCGGACTGGCAGGCGGCGCTGACGCAGGCTCTGGGCGACATGGACGTCACCGTGCTGAACCCCCGCCGCCCCGACTGGAACCCCGCCTGGCGCCCCGAGGCGGACGAGCCCGAGTTCCGCCGTCAGGTCGAGTGGGAGCTGGCCGCCCTGGAAAGCGCCGACGTCATCGTCATGTATTTCGCGCCCGGCACGCAAAGCCCGATCAGCCTGCTGGAAATGGGCCTGCACGCGCGCGGCGGAAAGCTGATCGTGCTGGCCCCCGAGGGCTTCTGGCGCAAGGGCAACGTCGACATCACCGCCCGCGCCTATGGCGTGCGTCAGGTCCAGACCATGAACGAACTGACCGCCGCCGTCCGCCAGGCCCTGACCGAAGCCGCCGAGAAGGGCCGCTTCGTGCCCTGATCCTTCATTGAAAAAGGCCGCGCCCCCAGCAGAGGCGCGGCCTTCATATTCCGCTGAACGAACCTTAGAACGGAATGTCGTCGTTCAGGTCGTAGCTTTCCTTCGGACCCGAGGGCTTGTTGGCGCCGCCCGTCGAGAAGCCCGAGGAATAGTCGTCGTCGCGACCGCCGCCGCCGTAGCCGCCGCGATCACCGCCGCCGCCCTGGCTGTCGCCGCGGCCGCCCAGCATGGTCAGCTGGCCGTTGAAACGCTGAATGACGATCTCGGTCGAGTACTTCTCGACGCCCTGCTGATCGGTCCATTTGCGGGTCTGCAGCGAGCCTTCGACGTAAACGGTCGAGCCCTTCTTCAAATAGTTCTCGGCCACCTTGACGATGTTGTCGTTGAAGATGACGACCGAGTGCCACTCGGTCTTTTCCTTGCGCTCGCCCGTGGCCTTGTCGCGCCAGGTTTCCGAGGTGGCGATACGCAGGTTGGCGACGCGATCGCCGTTGTTCAGCGAGCGGATTTCCGGGTCGCGACCCAGGTTGCCGACCAGAATGACCTTGTTGACGCTGCCCGCCATGACCGATGTCCTTTTATTCGTCTTGTCGTCCGCTCCTTAACCGAAACGGACGAGATGTTCTAGTTTTGTTCACCCCATTCAGGGTGGGTTAGTTGGGCGCCACCGCCACGGGGCGCCCGTCGATCCGGCGCTGGATGGCCCCCGGAATGGCCAGACGGCCGTCGCCGGTCCGCGCCAGGGCGAAGAACCGCGCGCCGTCCAGGCTCTTGCTGAATTTGACGCCCGTGCGGTCGATGAAGATGAACTGGCCCTGATAGGCGCCGACCATCTCATTGTTGCTGCCGCCCAAGCTCAGGAATTTCAGGCGCATCTCTTCCAGTCGCGCGGCGCAGAACTCGATCTGCGGCTGATCGCGCGCCACCACGTTGAAGCGGGGCGCGTCGCTGGCCAGTTCGCCGACGTGATAGCAGACGCCCTTGTCGGTCGGCGCCTTGAGCTGAGGCGCGCCGCAGGCCGCCAGGGCGGCCGAGCCGAGCACGACGGCCAATCCAGAGGTCAGAACACGCACCTTCGTCACAGCTCCGGGAACTGACAGTTGCGGTCCTGCTGGGCCAGGGTGCGGAAGCGGTTGTTGTCGCTGGACTGCTCGACGCGGCGCGGCACCAGACGCAGGGTGGTGTCGCCCCAGCGGCCGTACTGGGCGTCGCCCGGTCGCACGCAGGTTCCGGCGTAGAGGGCCTGAACGCAGGCGCCCAGGCTCATATTGCCCGACACCTGCCGCCATTCAGAGCCCGTGTGGCGCAGACAGGCCGTGCCCGATGCGGCGGCCGCAGGGCGTGCGGCGTCGGCGGCGCTGGGCTGCCCCACAGGCGCGGCGTCGGCCATCGTCACGACGGGCGCTTCAGGCGGGGGCGCGAAGGAGGCGGTCGGCGCCGCGACCAGGGAGCCGGTCGAATCCAGGCCGACATCCAGGGCGCTGGTGGCCACGCCGTTCTTCTGGGCGCAATCGGCCAGGGTGGCCAGGCCGACGAACTGTCCGTTGACGAAGCAACGCAGTTCGCGCGTCGGCTCCAGGGTCGGGGCTTCGGCGACATCGATGGTCAGTCCGCCCTTGGACGCCGGCGGCGCCTCGACAGGTCCGTCGCGCCCGCCGCTGAACACCAGGGCGGCCGCCACCGCGCCGACGACGGCCAGGCCGGCGCCGACGATCAGGACCGTGCGATTGTCTTTGGAAAGGGCCATGCAGCTCTCAACGCTAACGAAGGCCCCACTAACCCCGTCCGCCCCACGGCCGTCAACCGAAAGCGCCGTTCACCCCGGCTTAGCCTGTGAGTCGCGCCAGTGCAGCCTGATAGTTGGCCAGTTGAGCCTGCAGATAGGCCGGCGCCTGCCCCGTGACCGGCGGCTTGGACGCTTCGGGCGACAGGGCGCGATAGGCGTCGCGCATGGCCTTGATCGCCAGTTGCACCTGATCCTTGGACTTGGCGATGGCCTCGGCGCCGGACAGGTTGAGCAACGGCGACAGGTTGACCCCGAAGGTCTTCTTCTTGTCGTCCGCCGACTTGCCGATGAAGCCGGGCGTCAGGCCCAGCCCCGCCAGGGCGTCGCGCCCCCCTTCGCCGGGGATCAGCACGGCGCCGGCCCGCCCGTCGGCGCTGGTGATCGACAGACGCTGGACGCCGCCGCTGGTCACGCGCGTGTCGCCGTCCATGCCCGTCAGATAGTCCCGGTCCGTCTTGATCGTGACCTTGAGATGGCGGCCCGAGGCCAGTTCGATCTTGCGCGCCAGGGACTGTAGCGTGTCCTTCGCCTCGATGGTCACGGCCGTCTGCCGCCCAGTCGCGGGATTCTGCACATAGAAGCGGTCGCCGGCGCGCACGGCGGTGGCGTCGACCAGGGCCTTGGAATCGCTCTGATCGATCTCGCCCTGCGGCAGGCCCAGCCGGTCCAGAACGCTGGCGCCTCCGGACGAAACCGTCAGGGCCAGCGGCTTGGCCTGTCCTTCGGCCGCCGTCCAGCTCTGGCTCCATTCCACCTGGCCGGTCTGAGCGTCCAGCCGCGCCAGATAACCGCGCGTGGGGTCGTCCTTCTTGGCGCCGACAGGGCGGTCCGAAACGCCCGTGAGCCAGACCTTGCCGTCGTGCACCTTGACGTCGGCGGCCGTGTCGTCGCCCTCGCCGCCGTAATAGGTCAGCCGATCGGCGCCCGAGGCGGTCAGGTCCGTGGACAAGCTGGCGACGAAGGCGTCCTGCCCGCCCGCGTGGGCGTTGGCGACCTGACCCGCGTTCAGGGCGCCGTTGCCCGTCGCCCCCGACACGATCAGCCGCCCGTTCGCCACCGCCAGACCGGCGATCTCGCCGCCCGAGGACGCGCCGAGGTTCCGCACGCTCAGCAACTCCGGCGCCCCGGTCGGACCGACGCGGAAGTGACGCAGCACGAAGGCGCCGTTCTCGACCCCCGCCGTATAGAGATTGTCGCCGTCGACGGTCATGGCCTGGACGTTGTCGTCTCCCGCCGTGCCGAACTGGGCCGCGCCCGTCGCGGTCGCCTTGATCGGCGCCAGGCTGTGGATCTGGCTTTCGCTGAAGGCCTGGACGTAGCCGTCCCAGCCGCCCACGGCCAGCGCGCCCGGCATGGCCGACTTGGCCCGTCCCGCCACATAGACCCGGCCGTCCGCGCCGAAGGAGACGGCCGTGGCCTCATCCTCGGCCCTGGCGCCGCGCCTCTGGGTCCACTGCTCGCGGCCGTCGGCGTCGAAAACGGTGACGAAGCTGTCCGCCGTCGTGGCCGAAGCTCCGGCCTCGCCAGGAACCAAGGCGCCGACCACTGAGCCGGCGACCGCCACCCGTCCGTCCGCATCCACGGCGATGGCGTAGCCGCTGGCCTTGGAGGCCGCGCCCAAAGCCCGGCTGACCACCACATTGCCCGCCGAATCCAGCTTCATCAGGACGACGTCGGCCTGGCCCTTGATCGGCTGCGTGGAAGAGCCGGCGCTGACGTCGGCCACGATCCACATGGAGCCGTCCGGCCCCGCAGCGCTGGCGCGCACCGTCTCTACGCCGTCCGGCAGGTTGGAGACGCCGCTGCGGCCCTCGACCCAGAAGCTCTCGCCGCCCGCGCCGGCGACCGGATTGCCGTCCGGGTCGAACTTCAGCACTTCGTGACCGCCCTTGGTCCCGACGCCCTGCACCACCTGGATCGAATCCCGCGCCTCTGCGGGAACGAAGCTGATCGTCTCCGCCGAGGTTCCGCTGACCGTCAGTCCCCAGCGCGTCGGCCCGGCGGGCAAGGTGATGGTCTTGTCGCCGACCTTCACGGTCCGCGGCTCGGCCTCGATCATCTGGCGGTGAATGCGGGTCTGCACGCCCGCCGCCTCCAGCTTGCCGTTGATGTGCTCCAGCACCGCATCCATCGTGCGCGGCGTCGACCCCATCTCGGCCAGGTCGATGGCGACCGTCTGACTGCCCGCGATCGTCTTCGCCGTCACGCCGAAACGCACATCGCCCTGGAAGGCGGCGACCTCGTCGGTCAGGGCGCCGTCATGAATCGGGCCGGTCAGATATTTGGAGCTGTCGCGGGCCACGGCCGCCGTCGACTGGCTCTGCGAAGCCGAAACGCCCTGAACGATCCGCACGCCGTCGAACTGGGCCGAGGCCAGAAAGTCCGTCACTTCCGCCATGCCCGAGGTGAAGCGCCGAGACAACTGATCGGACTCCAGTCGTCCCACGTTGCGCTCGCCCGCCCGCGTGGTCAGGGCCTCCAGCATCGTCAGCCCCTGATACAGGGCGAATATCTTGCGATAGTCGCTCGAAGAGGCGCCCTTGACGTCGAGCACCGCGTTTTCTTCGTTGACGAGCTTGCGTCCGCTCAGCGCCGAGCGCAGCAGCTCCGATTGGCTCGGCTTCTCCTTGGCGTCCAGGCTCCAGGGCGCCGTCGGCTGGGTCTTGGGCTTGGCCGCAGGCGCGGCAGAAGGCAGGCCGCCGAGACCCGCTCCGGCGCCGAAAAGACCCAGCAGATAACTGTTGTTGATGGCCGCCAAGCAAACCTCCGCCCGTCAGCATCGCCCGCCACGGTAACGAACTGTTTAACAGTCGCCAGGAACCGCGCGCCGAACACCGCCGTTTTTCGCCTCGCCACAGCCGAGGTGAGACTGCCCATGTCACGCGTGCGCTGGATATTGATGAGGCTGATGAGCCTCTACGGCCTGATCCCTCGACCGACCCGCCGTCGGCCGCCCCCCTTGTCGCTAGGACACGGCGCGCAGCGACGGCTGGGCTAGGCCGCGATCAGCCCTTGAACAGCGACAGGATGATCTGCGGCGCCTGGTTGGCGATCGACAGCGCCTGAGCGCCCAGTTGCTGCTGAACCTGCAGAGCCTGCAGTCGCGCGCTTTCACGCGCCATGTCCGCATCGACCAGGTTGCCGACGCCGACTTCCAGCGAGTCCATCAGCTTGGTGACGAACTGGGTGTGCTTCTCGATCTGCTTGGATTGAGCGCCCAGTTCGGCGAGCTTGGCGTTGGCGTCGGTCAAGGCCGCCTCGATGGCCGTCAGGCCAGCGGTTGCATTGGTTTCGGTCGTCAGATCCAGCCCGGTCAACGAGAGCCCGGCCAGAGTCAGATTCTGACGATTCATCGAAATCGTTTCAGAGGCGTCGGCGTTGGCGAGGAAATCCAGCGCCGTGGTCGAGCTGCCGTCGAGAATGTTCTCGCCGTCAAAAGAAGCGTTGGCCGCAAACGATCCCAGCGATGTCAGCAGAGCCTGAAACTCATCGTCATAGGCCTTGCGCGTCGCCGCCGACGCCGAAGGATCGGCCGCGGCGGTCGCCTTCTGGCGCAACTCGACCAGGATATCGGAAATCTGCTGCCCTGCGGCCAGGGCGACGTCCGCCAAGGAGGTGGCGCGGTTGAGGCTGGTCTTGACCGATTCGAGCGCGCTCATGTCGGCGCGCTGGTTCTGGGCGATGGCCCAGGTCGCGGCGTTGTCCTTGGCGCCCTGCACCTTCAGGCCCGTGTTCACCCGGCTCTGAGTCGCCGCCAGCTTGGAGTTGGTGGCGTTCAGGTTCTGAAGCGCGACAAGCGCCGACGCATTGGTGATTACGCTGTTGCTCATGGCTTTCTCGCCTCAGATCCGATTCTGGCGAGCATTAATGACGCTGATTCCTGAGCGTATGGTTAACGCCGTCGCAACGCCTGTTAACGCCGCCCGGCCATGCCGAGGGGCGTTTCATTGCTTGGGACGCGCGGATCAGGCTTCGGTCTTGATGATCTTCCCGACGTCGTAGGCTGGGCTCTGGCGCAGTTTCAGCACTTCCTCGCGGGGAAACTGGCGGATCACCTCTCCCGTCACGCGATCCAGGGTCTTGTAGACATAGCCCGTCGACTCGCGCTCGATCGTCAGCCGGTAGCGGCCGGCGTCATCGGCTGCGCCCTGCGACGCCTGAACAGCGGGTTTCGCCTCGAGCACGGCGCCCTGCGGCTCGCGGTCCAGATAGGTTACGCTGGAAACTCCTGCGACATTGTCAGCCATATCCCTCTGCGCGGACCTGCCGCGCCTCCCGTCTCAACGACGCGAGAAAGGGGCGAACCCAGCGGCCCGCCCCTTCCCTAACCGCGTCGGATTAGCGGAACAGACCCAGCAGGATCGAGCTGGACTGGTTCGCGATCGACAGCGCCTGCACGCCCAGCTGCTGCTTGGTCTGCAGAGCCGTCAGGCGGGCGCTTTCCTTGGCCAGGTCGGCGTCGACCAGGTTGCCGATGCCGACTTCAAGCGAGTCCTGCATCTTGCTGACGAAGGTCAGCTGGCGATCCATCGACTTGGACTTGGTGCCCAGGTCGCCCAACACGGCGGTGAAGGCCGTGATGGCGCCCTCGACCGCAGCGGTCGTGGCGGTGGCCACGGTCGCCGCGCCGCCGGCGGTGGCCACGGCGGTGTCAGCGCCGGCGATCGCCTTCACGGTGAAGGTGTCGCCCGCGCCCGTGCCGGTGCGGACGTCGACAGCCGCGGCGTTGGCCTTGAACAGGTTCACGCCGTCGAAGCTGGCGCCGCCCAGAGCCTTGGTGATTTCATTGCCCAGGGCGTTGAAGTCAGCCAGATAGGCCGTTTGGGCGTCGCCGGTCGACGAAGCGATGGCGACCGCCAGACCCTTCTGTTCTTCCAGAGCCTTGGTGACGATCTCGCCCGCGGCCAGAGCCACGTCGACGATCGACTGACCGCGCTGGATCGACTGCTTCACCGAGTCCAGAGCGCCCATTTCAGCGCGCTGCGACGTGGCGATGGCGAAGATCGCGCCGTTGTCCTTGGCCGTAGAGACCTTCAGGCCGGTGTTGACGCGGTTTTGCGTGACGTTGAGGTCGCGGTTCGTCGCGTTCAGGTTTTGCAGGGCGATGAGCGCGCCCGCATTGGTGTTGATGCTGTTAGCCATTTTGGCTGTCCTTTGTCTTCAGACGATGGCCGACGCCTTTTTGGCGTCGGTGAGCATTCTGCTCGGTAGCGAGAGGTGGTCAGGCGGCGGCTTCAACCGCCGCCTTCAGCGTTAGCGGAACAGGCCCAGCAGGATCGAGCTGGACTGGTTCGCGATCGACAGCGCCTGCACGCCCAGCTGCTGCTTGGTCTGCAGAGCCGTCAGGCGGGCGCTTTCCTTGGCAAGGTCGGCGTCGACCAGGTTGCCGATGCCGACTTCAAGCGAGTCCTGCATCTTGCTGACGAAGGTCAGTTGACGCTCCATCGACTTCGACTGGGTGCCCAGCTTGCCGAGTTCGGCGGTGAAGCCGCTGATGGCGGTGTCGACGGCCGTGATCGCGGCTTGCGCGGCCGTGGCGTCGGCCGGAGCCGTCAGCGTAGCCGTGGTGGCGACGGTGATCGCCGCGCCCGTGCCGATGTTCTGGGTCGCGCCCGAGGTGCTGGTCAGAACCGACTGCTGCGTGGTGTTGGAGAACAGGTTCACGCCGTCGAAGGTCGCGCCGGCCAGGGCCTTGGTGATTTCACCGCCCAGGGCGTTGTAGTCGGCCAGGTAGGCCGTTTGAGCCGCGCCGGTCGAAGAGGCGATGGCGACCGCCAGGCTCTTTTGTTCTTCCAGGGCCTTGGTGATGGTCTCGCCGGCGGCCAGGGCCACGTCGACGATCGATTGACCGCGCTGGATGGACTGCTTCACCGAGTCCAGAGCGCCCATTTCAGCGCGCTGTGCGGTGGCGATGGCGAAGATCGCGCCGTTGTCCTTGGCCGTGGAGACCTTCAGACCCGTGTTCACGCGGTTTTGCGCGACGTTCAGGTCACGATTCGTCGCGTTCAGATTCTGCAGGGCGATGAGAGCGCCAGCATTGGTGTTGATGCTGTTAGCCATTTTGGCTGTCCTTTGTCTTCGACGATGTCCGACGCCGTTTTGGCTGCCGGGAGCTTTCTGCTCGCAGGCCATGACCGCAAGGAGCGGGCCAGGCGAGGCCAGCCCCATCTCGAACGCACAGCCTTGATTTTTCAGCGTTAGATTTTGGCAACCACGCCGCCGAGCCCGGCAATATTTGCCCATTCACCCGGCAGCTCGGCGTTTTTTGCCTAGCCACCCGGCAATATCGGCCCAGCTCCCTTTCGCCCCTGCGCCCAGGCGTCGATCAAATCGCGTTCGGCCTTCAGCGTCTCCACAGCCAGGCGCCTGGCGGCGTCGCACGCCGCCACCTGCGCGCCGCGCCGCACATAGGCCGCCTCCAGATCCGCCGCCGTCGGGCGCTCGGGCAGCATGGCCAGTTCACAGGGCCGCGTCGCCGCCTCAGCCAGGATCAGCCGGGGCGGCGCAACCGGCGACGACGGGCGCGAGGCGGCACAGTTCGCGGTCGTGATCGCGCAGACGCCGAGCGCGATCAGGGTCCAGGGGCGTATCAGCATCATCAGCGGTCCTCGCTCGGGTTTCAGCCGCGACGGTCGCCTGCGTCACGGCCTGGGCGTTGCGGTGAAAGGCGTCGAGATCCTCGAGCTGGCGAGCGCGTGCGGCGGCCTCCAGACTTCGGGCGGACGCCTCGGTCTGCGCCCGATCGAGGCGTTGCTGGGCCGCCTCCAGCCGACGCGCCTGGAGGTGCAGCGGATCCCAGCGCAAGCCCAACCCCCGCCCGACGATCAGCAACAACACGCCCGTCGCCAGCATCGTCGCCCACCAGCCGAGCGGCGTCAGAATCCGCAGGAAACGGCCCATCATGGATAGGCCCTCCGATCCAGTTCGAAATGCGGTCCGTCACGCAGGCGCGGCCAGTCTCCGCCCCAGATCAGGGGCGCGCTCGCAGCCGCAGCCGCTTCCTTGAACGCCCCGGCGATGCGCGGATACAGCGGCCAGTCCCAGCGCACCCCGCCGTCGACCCAGGCGGCCACGTCGACCGCATGGCCGGTCAGGTGCCGCGAGTTCAACGTCCGGCTGGCCCCGGCCCGGACCAGCTCCGCCTGACGCGCAGGCGTCCGCAGCCCCTCCGTGACCATGAAGTCCACCGGCGTCAGCAGGATGGCCCCCTCGACCACGGCGACCAGATCGGGATGGACGCCCTTCAACCGCTCGCGCGAGCGTTGCGACAGACGAAAGCTCATGGCTTCCCGCCCGCGCGCAGTCGCGCCAGATTGACGATCTGCTGGGCGCTGGGCGCCACCAGATAGAGCAGCAGCATCAGGGCCATCAGCCCCATCAGCCCCTCGGCGATGCGCGGCAGGTCGTTCGCCGCCGCCCGCGTCACCGCCAGCCGCAACAGCAGCCACAGCGCCAGGCTGGCGGCATAGACATAGAGACGCCGCCACAGCCAGCGGCCCTCGGCCAGCTCCTGCGGACGCGCGGCCGGTTTGTCGTGATGCTCAGACGTCATTGCCCATCCTCCGGGTCATGAGGCGCGGCCGAGCTTCGCCAGTCGCCGCCCAGGTGGTCGAAACAGTCGTCGGCCGAGAGGCGATCGGGCGCGGCCCAGGCCTCCTCGTCCAACAGCGGCTCCAGTTCGCCGAGCGACAGGGCGTCCTCGGCGTCGATGATGCGATGCAGGCGTCGGATCATGGCGCTCACCCCACCGCCGTCAGCCAGACCACGCCGGCCGCGCCTGCGCCGCCTGCGCCCGCCGCCGTCACGCCCGCGCCGCCGCCGCCGCCGCCGCCGCCATGAAGTCCGCCCGCGCCGCCTGCCTGACCGGCCCCGGACGTCCTGGCGCCGCCGCCCGCGCCGCCGCCTCCGGCCCAGTGCAAATCAAGCCAGGGCGCCGTTTGCCCGGCCGCCCCCTCCGTCGTTCCGCCCGCCGCCTTCAGAAGCAGCATGGCGCCGTCGCCGCCTGCGCCGGACGTCTGCGCCGCATTGGCCGTGCTGAGGCCGCCGCCCGCGCCGCCCGCGCCAGGCCCATCGGGCCGCGCCGCCGCCTGCCCGGCGCCCCCGGCCGTCGAAACGGAAGAGGCCCCGCCTGCGTTGGAAGGCGGCAGGCCGCCGCCTCCGGCGCCGCCGGCTCCCGACGCCGCAGATCCGCCCGCGCCGCCGCGCCCGCCCTCCCCGGTCAGCAGGATTTGAGCGCCGGTCTTCACCAGGCTGGCCGCGCCCTGACCGCCCGCCGCGCCTGATGCGGCGCCGCCTGCGCCGCCCGCGCCCACAGTAATGTTCAGCCCCGCCGACAGATTCACGGCAGGCCAGCACGCCGACATCACGCCACCGCCGCCGCCGCCGCCGCCGCCATGCCGAGCCGTGCCGGAGGCTCCCGCCAGACCGGCCCCGCCCCCGCCGCCTGCGCCGACGCAGACCGCCTCGACCCAGCGCGCCCACGACGGCGGCGTCCAGCTTCCAGAGGTCGTCAATACCGTCGTCTCGCGCCGCGTCGCGCCCTGGCCGAACCAGGCGCGGCCCGTGCTGCGGTCGACCCTCAGCGCCTCATGCCAGGCCCCGCCGTCGGGACTGACTTTCAGCCGCAGGTCGTCGTCGCCGACCAGACCCAGCTCGGCCCGCCCGCCCCAGCCGCTCTGGAACAGCAGGGACAGGACGTCGCCCGCCGCCTGTTTGTTGAAGGTGAAACGCAGATCGCCGTCGCCGCCGCTCTCGCTCTCCAGCGCGGTCCACAGCGCCTTGTTGGCCCGCACGGCGACGACGTTCGTCGCGTCCGCCGTGGCGTTCACGCCCAGGCGGGTGATCTGCTGGATCTCCTCCGGCAGGCCGAAGGACAGGGGCGTCCAGACGCCTTCGCGGCGGACCAGCATCTCCTCGCTATCCAGCACCACGGCCAACAGGCCGTTCGGCGCCGGAACCGGCAGCCAGTCGCCCCGCTCATGTCGCAGCAGGCTGCCCGCCGGATGCGTCGCCCAGTCCGCGCCCGTCGCCGCCTCCGGCAGGATATAGAGCGCGCCCTCGGCCGGGTCGGCAGGCTGTACTGTCGTGGTGCGACTGACCGCCGCCGTCTGGATCAGGGCGTCCAGACGGGTCAAGGCCTCGTTCAGGGTCACGTGTTTCTGCAGCTGTCCGGCCGCCAGATAAGGCAGGCCCAGTCGCGCGCTGGCGTCATCGCTCATGGCGGTCTCCAAAGGTTGAGACCGCAGTCTGCTCAGGCGCCGGGCCCCGGCGCGCCGATCCGCTCCAACCTGCGCCAAAGCCGGGAATTTTCAGGGATTGGCGGCGTCGAACGCGCTATCGACACGCGCCGCGCCAGCGCATTCGGCCGCATGAGGCCACGCTCGACAGGCCCGGCGCCGGCGCGCTAACCGACGCTTCCGCCCATTTTCACCAAAGGTCGCAGCATGACCCTGACCCAGGCCCTGATGCGGCTGGCCGCCCTGGCCCTGCTGGCGCCCTCCGGCCTCGTCGCCGTCTCGGCCCTCAGCCGCATCGGCCACCGCCTGCCCGACCTACTGACCCAGTTCACCGCGCCCGCCCTGGTCGCGACCGTCGTGCTGTGCGGCCTCTTCCTGCTGCTTCGTCTGTGGGACATGGCGGCGCTGGGCGCGGGCGTGGCGGGGCTGCTGCTTCTGGCCGTCTGGCCCCAGTGGACGCCTGAGAAAGGCCGCGCCGCCGGACCGGAAACCCTGACCATCTATTCCGCAAACCTGTGGGCCCGAAATCAGGACGTGGCGGCCATCGCCCGCTCCATCGAACAAGCCGACGCCGATGTGGTCATGCTGATCGAGTTGGGCGACGCCCCGGCCGCGCAACTGGACACGATCCTGCGCGCCTACCCGCACCGGGTCAGCACCCCGCGCAAGGACCGGCCCAGCGGAGCCGCCCGTTCGGTGATCGCCTCGCGCCTGCCTCTCCATCAAGTGCGCGACGCCGACGGTCAGGGCCTGGCCGCCCTGGTCGCCCAGGCCGAGACGTCGCTGGGGCCGGTCAGCCTGATCGCCGTCCATATGACGCGGCCCTGGCCCTTCCAGCACCCCTACGGCCAGATCAGCCAGGCGCAGCGGCTGGCCGGACTGCGCGCCGGGCTGGAGGGTCCGGTCGTCGTGGCGGGCGATTTCAACAGCGTCTCCAGCGGCCGCATCGGCCGTCAGATCAAGGCCGAGACGGGCCTGATCCCAGCCCCCGCGCGGCCCGGCACCTGGCCCTCGGCCCTGCCCGCCTTCCTCGGCATCACCATCGACCACGTCTGGCGCTCGCCCGATCTGGCGCTGGTCGAGCGACGGCTGGGTCAGAAGACGGGATCGGACCACCGCCCGGTGATCGTGCGCCTCAGCCGGGCCGAGCCATAAGGGCCTTCAGCCGCGCCTCGTGCCCGTGGTCGGGGAAGTCGTCGGCGATCCAGCCGTCTTCAAAGGCCTTGAGCAGCCGCCCCGTCTCCGGGCCCGGCTGTAAACCCAGCCGCGCCAGATCCTTGCCTCCGACCGGCAGTTTCGGCGGCGTCCAAGCCGTCGCCAGCGCCAGCAGACGCTGCACCACCCCGGCGTCCGCGCCCGACGCCCAGGCGCGATAAAGCCGGTCCTCCACCGCCTGACGCCCGGCGCGCCAGATAGCGGCGCGCGTCTCGGCCTCGCTCATCGCCGGGTCGATCCGTTCGGCGACGGCCTCGACCAGTCGGTCCCGCTGGGCGTTCGAAAGCCGAAGCTTCAGCGCCGCTGCGCGCACGGCCTCCGCTTCATCCGGCAACAACGCCGACAGGCGCAGCACCGGGTCCGCGCTGACCCCGACCATCGCCTCGAACAGCGTCAGACTTTCCGGCTGCGGCGCCACCCGCCCCAACACGCCCGCCTGATCCATCAACCGCACCGCCGCGCGCGGATCAGGCGCGGCCAGCAACTTGAGCAGCTCCTTCGACACCCGCTCGGCCGATAGTTGCTCCACGCCCTCGGCCAGAGCCGCGCAGGCCGACACCGCCGCCGCATCCGGCGCGCCGCGCCCATACCAGGCGAAGAAACGATAGAAACGCAGGATGCGCAGATAGTCCTCGCGAATGCGCTGTTCCGGCTCGCCGACGAAGACGATCCGTCCGGCCAGGGCGTCCTCATACCCCGCGCCCGTCGGATCGAGGATCAGCCCGTCCGCATCGGCATAGAGCGCGTTCAGACGGAAATCCCGCCGCGCCGCATCCTCGGCCCAGTCGTCGGTGAAGGCGACCGTGGCGCGCCGCCCGTCGGTCGACACATCCCGACGCAAGGTGGTGATCTCGAACGGCTGGCGTTCCGATATGGCCGTCACCGTGCCGTGCTCCATGCCGGTCGGCACGCTCTTCAGGCCCGCCGCCTTCAGCGCCTGCACCACCGCCTCGGGCGTCAGGACAGTGGCGACGTCTACGTCGTCGATCGGCGCGCCCAGCACAGCGTTGCGCACGCAGCCGCCGACGAAGCGGGCGCAGTCCGCCCCGCCCGCCGCCGCCAGCGCCGCCATCACCGCGCGGGTGGCGTCGGCCGTCAACCAGTCCTGTCCCTCAAGGACGCGGCTCATCCCACGCGCTCGCTGGCGTCAGCCTCGGCGGCCTGCTGCGGCGCAGCCTCTTCGCCGTACAGCCGGTTGAACAGCCCCTTCAGAATGCCGGCCGTCGCGCCCCAGATGTAGCGCTCGCGATAGGGCATGGCCCAGAACCAGCGGCGCGGCCCGTTCTCCTGATCATAATAGTCCCGGCGATGGTTCACCGGGTCCATCAGGAAGTCCCACGGCGCCTCGAACACCTCGGCCACCTCGGCGGGCGAGGCGGTGACGACCGGCGGCGCCGTCAGCCAGCCCACCACCGGCGTCACCAAAAAGCCGGTGCCCGTCTCATAAGGGTCGCCCAGCCCCAGCGGCTCGACCACGGCGGGGTCCAGCGCGATCTCCTCCCACGCCTCGCGCAGGGCCGCGTCCAGCGCCGTCTCGCCGGGATCAAGCCGCCCGCCCGCAAAGGCGATCTGCCCCGTATGGCTGGCCAGACTGTCGGATCGGCGGGTCAAAAGGACGCTGGGCCCATCCTCACGCGCGATGATGGGGATCAGCACCGCCGCGGGTCTCAACTTGGCCTTCGGGCGACTGTAGTCGGGGTTCAGGTCATAGTCGGACCGCACCGCCACACGCTCCGGCGACCATGCGGACACAGGGTCCAGCCTCTGTTGAAGCCGCGTCTTCAAGCCGGAACAGGTCAAAGCCCCGCTCCTTCCGGCCCCAGCGGGTACATCACACCGCCCGAACGCACGGCCAGCCGCCCGTCCGCCTCCTGCGCCCGTTCGACCAGCTCATAGAAGACCGGCCGCGCGATCCGCGCCCACAGATCACCCCGCACATGGACGCGCGGTGCAGGCTCGCCAGTCGCCGGGTCCGTCTCGACGACGATGGCGTGGTCAGGCCCGGCGACAGCTTCATCGCCCTGATCCGTAATGAAGACCAGGGCGTCGTCCTCCGCACGCACCGCCACGGCGCGGAACGGCAGATCCTCGACCGTGATCTTCAGCTTCTCGACCGGCGTGACCAGATGATAGCCGTCCGGGTCTTTCCTCAGCACCGTCGAGAACAGCCGCACCAGCTCCGCCCGCCCGATGGGCGAGCCTTCATGCATCCACACCCCGTCGGCGCGGATCAGGATGTCGATCTCGCCGCAATGTTCGGGGCGCCACAGATGAACGGGCGGCAGGCCACGCCCCGGCGCCTGCCGCGCAGCCTCGGCCACGCCTGTCAGACCCGAGGATGTCGGTGGGTTCGTCATAGGCAAACTATGGGATGCGTCGCCTCGCAAAGGAAGGCCGCGTCCGGCTCAGACGTCGGGGCGAACCGCTCCGACCGGCGCCGCTGCGGTGAAGGGCAGCCACATCACCCGGCGCTGATCCACCGGCCCCGGCAGGACGGCGTCCGGCGCAGGCACGAACCCGAAACGCGAGAAATAGGGCGGATCGCCGACCAGCAGGACGCCGTCCAGCCCCAGCGCCTTCGCCTCTGCGATACAGGCCCGCACCAGTTCGCCGCCCAAGCCGGTGCTGCGGCTGGCCCTGTCCACGGCGATGGGGCCCAGAAAGACCGACCGCGCCTCGCCCGTCAGGATCGACCACAGCCGCACCGACCCGATCAGACGCTCGCCTTCATACAGGCAGAACCCAGCCGCCAGCGGCGACCGCTCGCGCAGACGCTCGGCCGTCTTGGCGAAGCGACCGGGGCCGAAGGCGGCGATGACCAGGGCGTCGATCGCGGCGGCGTCCTCGAGCGTTTCACGCACGATTCCGCGTACGAAATGCGGGTCGTTTTCAGGGGCGGAGGCAGGCGCGGCGTTCATGCGCGGCCCGTAGTCCCCCTCGCCCCTCGAATCAATCGCGATTTCGCGACATCAGCCCAGTTTGGAAAAGTCCGGCGCCCGCTTCTGGCTGAAGGCCATGAAAGCCTCCATCGCCTCAGGGCTGCGCATCTGCGCGCCGAAGGCCTGGGCTTCCAACTGCATCACGGCCCACAGTGCCTCGGCGTCGCGCATCAGGGCCTTGGTCTTGCGGATGGAGTTGGGCGCGCGCGCCGCCAGCTTGGCCGCCAGATCCACCGCCGTCGCCTCGACCTGATCGGCCGGAACCGCGCGGTTGGCCAGGCCCCAGGCCAGGGCCGTCCTGCCGTCGATCGCCTCGCCCAGGGCGAACAGCTCAAACGCCCGCTGATGGCCGAGAACGCGCGGCAGCAGCAGCGACGACGCCGCCTCCGGCGCCAGCGCCAGATTGACGAAGGGCACGGACAGCAGGGCGTCCTCGGCCACCACCACCATGTCGCAGTGCAGCAGCAGCGTCAGCCCGATGCCCACCGCCCGGCCGCGCACCGCCGCGACGGCGGGCTTGTCCAGGTCCGCCAGCGCCTTCAGAAAGCGGAACACCCCCATCTCGACCAGGTCGCCGGGCGTCTGTCCCAGGGCGATGAAGTCGGCGATGTCATTGCCCGCCGAGAAGGAATCCCCCTCGCTGCGGAACAGGATGACCCGCACGGCGTCGTCGGCCTTCGCCTGCTCCGTCGCGTCGGCCAGGGCCGCATACATGGCCTGGGTGATCGCGTTCTTCTTGTCCGCGCGGTCGAAGACGACCGTCAGGACGCCGCCTTCCAGATGAGTCCGGATATGTTCGCTCATTGGCCTGTCTCCAAAAGGCTCCACCAGTCGACGCCGCCTTCGTCCCGCACGCGGCGGCCCCGTCCCTGGCGTTCAAGATAGTTGAGGTGCGCCAGCGCCTCGCCGGTCGCCATGCCCAGCACGGCGTCGCCGACCGGCCGCGCGAACAGGGCGCCGAACACGTCCACGGCGCGGCACGGCGTGCGCAGCGTCTTCTCCAGCCGTTTCAGCGCCACCTCATGCCCGCGCATCAGCGCCTCCAGCCGCAAGGTCACGCCGTAGAACGGCTCCCCGTGCGACGGCAGCACCAGCAAATCGCCCGGCAGCCGTTCCTTCAGCGCCGCCAGCGACCGCAGCCAGTCGCCCAGCGGATCGGCCTGCGGCTCCGTCGGCCAGATCGAGATGTTAGAGGAAATGCGCGGCAAGATCTGATCGCCCGCGATGAAGACGCCGTCCTTCTCGCGCCACAGACAGACGTGTTCGGGGCTGTGCCCCTCGCCGACCACCACGCGCCAGTCATCGCCGCCGACGCTCAGGACATCGCCGTCCTGCACCCGACGATAGTCGCGCGGAAAATCCTGAACCATGCGGCCGAAGCCGCCGTAGCCGTCGCGCCAGCGCGCCAGTTGCTCATCCGACCAGCCCGCCGCACGATAGAAGGCCTCGGCCGCCGCCGGCGGCCCCAAAGGGTCATCGCCGATCAACATCCGCGCCGTCACATACTCTGTCCGCGACATCAGCAGCGGCGCGCCGAACCGCTCGCACAACCAGCCCGCCAGGCCGATGTGATCCGGGTGCATATGGGTGCAGATGACGCGCGTGACCGGCCGCCCGCCCAGCACGCCCGCCAGCGCCTTGGTCCAGCCTTCGCGCGATACATCCGTCGCCAGTCCGGCGTCGACGACGGCCCAGCCCTCGCCGTCTTCGATGGCGTAGAGGTTGATGTGGTTCAGCGCCATCGGCAGGGGCAGCCGCAACCACAGCACGCCGGGCGCAACCGCTATGGCTTCGCCCGCCGCAGGCGCTGCCTCAAACGGATAATGCAGCCCGCGTTCCGTCCGGGAACTTGTCAGAGTGTCGCCGTCAGCCAAGTCCGTCTCCAATTGCAACCGTCCTTTTAGAGCGGCTTTTCGACGGCGTCCATTCTTGACCGAGGTCGCCCGCGCGGTCAGGGATAGCGCTCTGTTCATTTGGAGCGTCCCCGTGTCTCGCAATGCCCGCACCTTCGTCGCCCTGAGCGCGGCGGTCCTCATCTCCGGTCTCGCCACCCCTTCTTTCGCCCAGCGCACGTCGCAAAACCCCGACGGGCCTCAGGTGACCGAGAGCAACGGAGGCCGCGCCTCGCGTGGTCGTCAACGTCAGCCCCGCCCGCCTCAGCCGCCCAGCGCCGAGGAAATCCAGGCCGCCGCCCAGGGCGTGCTGACCGCGACCAACACCAACTGCCAGATCACCGAGTCCAAACTGCTGGGCCAATCAGCGAACAAAGAGTCGCTGTATGAAGTCGCCTGCGCGACCGGCCCCGGCTACCTGCTGCTGACCTCGACGCCGCCGCAAGCCACCGACTGCATGGTGCTGGCCTCTTCGGCTGAACAGGCGCGCGCTCGCGATCCCAACGCCGACGTCGGCTCGCAGTGCTCCCTGCCCGCCAACGACAACGCCATGGCCGTCTTCACCGCCTTCGCCAAGGAGGCCGGCCTGCCCTGCACCGTCGACCAAGGCGCCATCATCGGCGCCAAGCCCGGCGGCGCCATTGTCTATGAAATCGGCTGCGCCGGCGTCGAGGGCGCCCAGATCAACAAGGCCGCCTCGGGTTGGGAAGTTGCATCCTGCATGGAGCTGGTCTCGGCCAACGCCTCGTGCCGCTTCACCACGCCGGCCGAACAGGTCGCCACGCTGAAGGGCTGGCTGGCCGGTTCCGAAGCCGCCGCCTGCGACATCAGCCAGGCCCGCTACATGGGCAAGAACGCCAACGGCTCCTTCTATGAAGCCGCCTGCAACGGCGCAGACGGCGTCATCGTCCGCTTCGACACGGCCAAGGCCGTGCAGCAGGTCTACCCCTGCGCCACCGCCCAGCAGATCGGCGGCGGCTGCAAGCTGACGACCACGGCTCCGGCCGCCGCGCCGAACAGCTGATCCTCATTTCAGGCTGAAAATCAGACGCCGCCGGAGCGATCCGGCGGCGTCTTTGTTTTGCCCGCCCCTCTTCCCGAACGCAGCGGCTCACCTTAGCCTTGCGTCCCATGCGCATCGCCACCTGGAACGTGAACTCGGTCAACGCCCGCCTGCCCACGGTGCTGGAGTGGATTCAGGCCGCCAATCCCGACGTCGCCTGCTTCCAGGAGATCAAGTGCATGGACGAGAAGTTCCCGCGCGAGGCCTTCGAAGACCTCGGCTACAACGTCGAGACGCACGGCCAGAAGAGCTACAACGGCGTCGCCCTGCTGTCGAAATACCCGCTGTCGGACGTGCGGCGCGGCCTGCCCGGCGACGACCGCGACGAACAGGCCCGCTATCTGGAGGCCCTGATCGAGGCGCCCCGCCCGATCCGGGTCGCCTCCATCTACCTGCCCAACGGCAATCCGCTCGGCACGGAAAAATTCGCCTATAAGCTGGCCTGGTTCCAACGGCTTCAGAACCACGCCCGCGAACTGCTGGCTCTGGAAGAGCCGCTGGCCCTGTGCGGCGACTACAACGTCATCCCCGAGGCTGAGGACGCCAAGAACCCCGCCGCCTGGGCCGAAGACGCCCTGTTCCAGCCGGAAAGCCGCGAGGCCTTCCGCGCGCTGAAATGGCTGGGCCTGGCCGATTCCCACGAACTGGGCCGCGAACCCGCCGGAACCTTCACCTTCTGGGACTATCAGGCGGGGGCCTGGCAGAGGAACCACGGCATCCGCATCGACTTCGCCCTGCTGTCGCCCCACGCCGCCGATCGCTTCCGCGCCATCGAGACGCACCGCGAGGCCCGCGACATGGAAAAGCCGAGCGATCACGTTCCCGTCGTGGTCGATCTGGACCTGGAGGCCTGATCCATGGGCGAGACGTTCAGGGCCATTCTGCTGATCGCCCTGATCGCCGCCTTCCTGACCACCGGCGTCTTGCTGTTTTCCTGGTGGATGGAGTCCGAGCGGCGACTGCGGCGGGCGATGAAGAAGGCGCTGGGTGCCCCGGCCGACACCCTGGCCCTGTCCGCCCATGAAGGCCGCGCCGCCGGACTGGACCTTGAAGGCGGCCAGTTGGCGGTCCTGTGGAATCGCGGCGCGATGGGCCTCGTCTACGCCTTCGAAGAAGTGCTGGGGGCCGAGATCATCGTCGACGGCCACGTCGTCGCCCGCGTCCTACGCGGCCAGCACCGCAAGGAGATCGACCTCGACGCGCCCGACGCCGAACTGGTCGTGCTGCGCTTGATCTTCAGCGATCCGCACAACGCCGAGTTCGAGCTGGCCCTGTGGAGCGGCTCGCGCACCGCCCCCGCCTCCGAGGCCGAGACCGCCACCGGAACCCGCTCTCCCGGCGAGGGCCTGCGACTGGGGCGCCGCTGGTTGTCGCACGTCGAAGCCTTGATGCAACGCTGATCGCCCTTCACGGCTTGAGTCAGGGCGGCTAGAAGCCCCCGTTCCTGTTCTTCGCTTCTTTCTTCAGGAGCCCCCGTGGCCCGCCTTTTCGACGCCTACATCATCGCCAACTGGACCGCCGCCGAGGGCAAGAAGCTGGGCGAGCAGACCCTGTGGGTCGGCGTCGCCAAGCGCGACGTGCGCTTCCGCCTGTACGCCGAGACGCACAACGTCGCCACGCGCGCCGAGGGCGAGAAGCTGATCGCCGACCTGCTGACCGAGCACCGCAAGCGCGGCGACCGCGTGCTGGTGGGCTTCGACTTCGATTTCGGCTTCCCGACCGGAACGGCTGCGCGGCTGAAGCTGGACGGCCGCCCGTGGGACGCCATGGGCAAGTTCCTGGCCGCCAACATCGTCGACAAAGCCGACAATACGAACAACCGCTATCAGGTCGCGGCCAAGATGAACCGCCTGATGACGGACGAGCCCTGGCCCTTCTGGGGCGCGCCCGCCAGCCAGGCTCAACGCTGGCTGACCACGACCAAGCCGCCCGAAGGCGCCGGCGCCGACATTCCCGAGTTCCGCGCCACCGAACTGGCCGCGCGCAAGGACAAGCTGCCCCCCAAGAGCGTCTGGCAGATGCACGGCGCGGGCGCGATCGGCGGCCTGACCCTGGTCGGCGTGCCCATGCTGCGCCGCCTGCTGGATGCGCTAGGCGCCTCGGCCGCCGTCTGGCCCTTCGGCACCGGCTGGCGCGAACTGACCGAGGCCGACATCGAGCCCCTGTCGGCCGTCGTCGTCGAAGTCTGGCCCCTGATGTTCGAGGCCAAGCGCGGCGTGAACGCCGAAGGCGTCAAGGAATACAAGACCCAGGCCCAGGTCCGCGCCGCCGCCGAAGCCTTCGCCCGCATGGACGACGCCGGCGACCTGCAGAAAGCCTTCGCCCCGCCCGCCAGCGCAGACGAAGCCCTGATCGCCCAGGTCGAGGGTGAAGAAGGCTGGATCCTAGGTGTCTAAATCTTCCTTCTCCCCTTGAGGGAGAAGGCGGGCGCCGGAGGCGCTCGGATGAGGGGTGTCAGCGCATCGGTTGTGAACGCCGTACTGACGCCCGCTCATCGAATTCCGAGAAAATGGGGAGTCGACACCCCTCATCCGTCAGGCTCCGCCTGCCACCTTCTCCCACAAGGGGAGAAGGAAGAGGTTAGCCGATCAGCACCCGCGCCGCCGCGCGCGCTTCATCGGTGATCTCGGCGCCCGACAGCATCCGCGCGATCTCTTCCTGGCGCGGACCTTCCTCCAACACGTCGATGGAGGTCCGCGTATGGCCCTCCACGTCCGCCTTGCGCACCTTCCAGTGAGCGTGGCCGCGCGCGGCGACCTGCGGGCTGTGCGTCACGACCAGCACCTGCGCCCCGCGCGACAGGCGTTGCAGGCGCCCGCCCACGGCCTCGGCCACGGCGCCGCCGACGCCCTGATCCACCTCGTCGAAGATCATGACCGGCTGGCGCTGATCCTCGCGGCTGGCCAGCGCCGCCTTCATCGCCAGCGCGAAACGCGCCAGCTCCCCGCCCGACGCCACCGTGTCCAGCGGCCCGAAGGCGGTTCCGGCGTTGGTCGCCACCTCGAACCGCACCGTCTCGACGCCCAGCGGACCGCGACGCCCTTCGACCGGCTCCAGCGTCACGCGGAAGCGGGCGCGCTCCAGCTTCAACGGGCCAAGTTCGTCCATGACGGCGGCGACCAGCCGGTCCCCGCCGCCTCGCGCGCCGAGGTCAGCAGCATGGCCGCCACGTCATAGGCCTCCCATCGCCACGGCGACGTCGCGGCGGGCCTTGGTCAGCGCCTCTTCACCGTCCTCGATCAGGCGCAGCTGTTCGCGCAGGCGCAGTCGTAGCCCCGGCAACGCCTCGACCGTGGTGTTCAGCTTGCGAGCGGCGGCGCGCAGGGCGAACAGCCGCTCCTCCGCCTTGTCCAGACGGCCCGGCTCGAAGTCGAAGGCGTCAGCCGCAGCGTCGACACAAGCCACCGCTTCGGTCGCTTCGACCAGGGCGCGGTCCACCGCCTCGGCGGCCGAGGCCAGTTTGACGATGATGGGATTATCGCCCTCTGCGCCCGCCTGCACCGCCCGCTGGCGCGCGTGCTCCACCGCGCGCAGGGCCGAGGCCAGACGCTGGCTCAGCTTGTCGCCGCCCAGCAGATTGCGCGCGTCGGCCAGATCGGCCACCGCCTTTTCCGCCGCGCCCAGGATGGCGCGTTCACCCGCAAGCTCCGTCTCTTCGTCCGGCCTTGGGATCAAGGGCGTCGAGATCGGCCAGATTCTGCGCGATTTCCTCGGCCTTGGCCGCAGCCTCGGCGGCCGAGGCTTCCAGATCATCCAGATGGGCCTGCGCCGCCTTCAGACGCTCGGCCGCCCCCGCTACGCCCGCCAGTTGCGGCTGCAGCCCGCCGTAGTTGTCCAGCAGCGCCCGGTGCGTCTTCCAGTCCAGCAGGCCGACGGTTTCATGCTGGCCGTGCACCTCGACCAGCAGGGCGCCGATCTCGCGCAGGGCCGTCACCCCGGCGGGCTGATCGTTGACATAGGCGCGGCTGCGGCCGTCGGCCGAGACCACCCGGCGCAGTATCAGCTCTTCGCCCGGCGCGACCTCGAAGCCGCGTTCGGACAACAGGGCGATCAGCGCCTCATCATCAGCGCGGTGAAGACGGCCGTAGCCGAGGCCTGCTTGGCGCCGTTGCGCACCAGCCCCGCGTCGGAACGCGCGCCCAGCGCCAGGCCCAGCGCGTCGAGGATGATGGACTTGCCCGCCCCCGTCTCGCCGGTCAGCACGGTCAGACCGTCCTCGACCTCCAGGTCAAGGGCGTCGACGAGGACGACGTCACGGATCGAGAGGGTGGTCAGCATGGGCGATCTGATTCGATGTTTCGCCGCATCCTAGCCGGAAACAGAACAGGAACGCAGCGCCTTAATCACGCTGCGTCACTGCCCTGCGACCGGATCAGGCGCCGCCGGGGATCAGGCGTTGCAGCCAGGATTCGCGCTTGCCTTCAAGCTGGACCGTCGGGTTCTCGCCGCGCTCGCGCAGCAGGGCGAAGGCCTCGGCGTACCAGGGGCTGCCCGGATAGTTGTGGCCCAGGACGGCGGCGTTGCGGGTCGCCTCCTCCGTCAGACCTAGGCTCAGATTGACCTCGACCAGACGATACAGGGCCTCAGGCGTGTGCGAGGTGCGCTGGAAGTCGGGGTTGTTGATGACGGCCTTGTAGCGATTCAACGCGCCCAGCGGCTGGTTGGCGCGCTGGTAATAGCGGCCGACGGTCATTTCCTTGCCGGCCAGCTGGTCGTTGACCATGTCGATCTTGACCCGCGCATCGGTGGCGTAGGACGAACCGGGATAGCGACGCACCACGTCGCGCAGACCCGCCAGGGCGGCCTCGGCGTAGCCCTGGTCCCGGCCCACGTCGACGATCTGCTCGAAGTTGCAGACAGCCTTCATGTAGAAGGCGTAGCTAGCCGACGGATTGCCGGGGAACAGGGCGATGAAGCGGTCAGCCGCCGCGATCGCGTCCTGATAGTTGTTGTTCTGATAATAGGCGTAGACCTGCATCAGGATCGCCCGACGCGCCCATTCCGAATAGGGGTGCTGACGCTCCACCTCCTGGAAGTAGTCGACGGCGTCCATCCAGCGCTTGGACTGCAGGCGCTGATAGCCGGTGTTGTAGAGGGCCTCGACCGGACGCTCCTCATAGGCCAGCTTCTGGCGCGGCTTGTTGCCGGCGCAGGCGGAAAGCGACAGGGCCGCGACGGCGACCGTCAACAGGGTCAGGCCGGTACGAGACTTCGAAGCGAGCAAGGGCGACCTCATCAAGATGCCTTCGGGACGCGGACACGCGACACGCGCCCTCGTTAGCAGGATGCGTCCTCTATAACAGCGCCCGCGCCCAAGCCAATCGGCTGAAATCGAAGATCCGACCGGAACACGGCTGGACGCCGCACCGTTCGCCGCCTAGAGAGCGCGTCCAGAAACGCATCCGCGACTATTGGCGGAGCGATGACGGCGAAAGGATGACCGGTCAATGAAGCTGCTCGCAGGCAATTCGAACCGGAGCTTGGCCCAGGCCATCGCTGCCCACCTGGACATGCCGCTGACCAAGGCCCAGGTGAAGCGTTTCGCGGATAATGAAGTGTTCGCCGTCGTCGAGGAGAACGTGCGCGGCGAGGATGTCTTCATCATCCAGTCGACCTCGTATCCGGCCAACGACAATCTGATGGAGCTGCTGATCATGACCGACGCGCTGGTGCGCGCCTCGGCCAAGCGGATCACGGCCGTCATGCCCTACTTCGGCTACGCCCGTCAGGACCGTAAGACCGGCGGCCGTACGCCGATCTCGGCCAAGCTGGTCGCCAATCTGATCACCCGCGCTGGCGCCGACCGCGTGCTGACCATGGACCTGCACGCCGGCCAGATTCAGGGCTTCTTCGACATCCCGACCGATAATCTGGTGGCGACGCCCGTCCTGGCCCAGGACATCAAGGACAACTATCCGAAGGGCGACGACCTGATGATCGTCTCGCCCGACGTCGGCGGCGTGGTGCGCGCGCGCTCGCTGGCCAGCCGCCTGAACGCCGACCTCGCCATCGTCGACAAGCGCCGTCCCAAGGCGGGCGAGAGCGAAGTCATGAACATCATCGGCGACGTCGAAGGCCGCCGCTGCATCCTGTTCGACGACATCGTCGATTCGGGCGGCACCCTGGTGAACGCCGCCAAGGCGCTGATCGACCCGCGGCGCGACCGAGGTCTCGGCCTACATCAGCCACGGCGTCCTGTCGGGGCCGGCGGTCGACCGCGTCGCCAACGGCCCTCTGAAGGAGCTGGTGATCACCGACTCCATCGAACAACCTGACGAAGTTTTGAACTGCTCGAAGATCCGTCGCGTGCCCGTGGCTCCGCTGATGGGCGAGGCGATTCGGCGCATCGCCAACGAAGAGTCGGTCTCAAAGCTGTTCGATTAAGGTTCGGCTAACCATTCCCTCCGCGATATAAGGGCTTGTAGTTCGGTAGGCGCCTCGCGCCTCCGACGCCCGTCCAAGTGCGTATCGCTTAAAAGCAAGGGAAGATCGCCGATGCCCCAGGCCTTCTTGCGTCGCGGCCTCTCCGTCGCCGCTGTCGCCGCCGCCGCCGTCCTGGCCAGCTGTTCGACGCCTGAGCCGGAAGCGCCGCCCCCTGCGCCGCCCCCGCCGCCGCCCCCTGCCCTGGCGCTGAACCAGAGCGTGGCCGAGGCCGCCTCGGTCTATGTCGCCTTCGTGCGCGAAGTCGGGTCGATCCAGGCCGGCTTCCCTGACGCCGAATCCATCCAGGCCGCCGTCCGCAAGGGCGCCGCCGTCGAGGCCGGCCAGCTGTCGCGCGGCATGATCGCCTACGGCGCCATCCTGGCCCTGCAATCGCCTGAATACGTCGCCGGCGTGCGCCAGTTCGCCTCCGACCCGGCCCAGCGCCAGCAGATGGTGTCGCGAATCGTCGCCGACCCGGCCTACGCCGCCACCCTGCCCGGCGCGGAAGCCGCCGCCGGCCTGATCGCCAGCACCATGGGCCAAGACGCGGCGACCATGACCGCCATCGCCGAGGCGGTGGAGACGGACGCCTACACCATCCAGGGACGCAGCGACCCGCGCCGCCGCTGGGCCACCCAGCCCGTCGCCGACCGCAACGGCCGCCTGGAAGGCGCCAAGTCCCTGTCGGCCGTGCCGCGTCTGCCCTCGGCCGAGGACAGCGCCCGTCTTTTCGCCGCCGCCCACAGCGGCTCGGGCCTGAACCTGACCGCCGCCCAGCGCGGCGCGCCGTTCACGCCCGCCATCGTCAACTCCCTGGCCATCGCGGCCCTGGCGGCCCTGGGCGCGGCGGGCGAGGACGCCAAGGCGAACACAGACGCCCTGACGACCGAATCGAACAATGAGTTCTGCCTCAGCATGTCGAAGCTGATGCTGTTCCAGTGCCTTGCGGCGGCCAAGCCGAACTATGAAGACATCTTCTGCGCCGGTCGTCACGTCGTTCGCGACCTGGCCCAGTGCACCTCGCAGTATACGGGACCGATGCCGACCATCACCGTGGCCGTGCCGCCTACAGGCGCGCCCACGCCGATGGCCCAGGCGCAGAACCAGTCTTCGCCGACCGCGTCCCCGCACGGCTGAGGCTGATTATCGCAGTGGGCTGAGCCGGGGCGGTTGCGTCCTCCCCGTGTTCCGTGTAATAGCCCGCGCTCTTGAATTCGAAGGGTTCATGACCCCGCCGCGCGGGACACGGTTCTGCGCAGGCGTTTACTTGTATTGAAGGCGAGCCCGATGGCTGAGATCATTCTGAACGTTGATGTCCGCGAAAACGTGGGCACCGGCGGCGCCCGCGCCGCGCGCCGCGAAGGCGCCGTCCCCGGCGTGCTGTACGGCGGCGACAAGGCCCCGGTGGCCATCTCCGTGAACGAGCGTGAGTTCCGCAAGTCGCTGTACACCGGCAAGCTGATCGGTCACCTGGTGACCCTGAAGTACGGCAAGGAAACCCAGCCGGTCATCGCCAAGGACATCCAGTTCGATCCGGTTTCCGACCGTCCGCTGCACTTCGACCTGATGCGCGTCGGCGCCAAGGAAGAGATCAAGATCGAAATCCCGGTCGCCTTCGTCAACGCCGACGAAGCTCCCTACACCCGTCAGGGCGGCATGCTGGAAGTGGTTCGCCACACCGTCGAGATCATGGTCCGCGCCGACCGTATCCCGGCTGAACTGGTCGTCGACCTGAAGGGCCGCGAGATCGGCGAGAACATCCGCATCTCGGACATCCAACTGCCGGAAGGCGCTGCGCCGACCATCACCGACCGTGACTTCATGATCGCCGCGATCAAGAACTCGGCCGCCGCTCAGTCGGACGCCGGCGACACCACCGCCGAAGGCGAAGCCGAAGAAGCCTAAGGTTTCTTCCCCTATCGCCCTGCGCGCGGCGCAGGGCTGCCTGAGGGGATCAGAAATCAGCCCCGCCCGGTTCGCCTGGCGGGGCTTTTCTTTGCCCGAAGCACGAGGCATGAGGATCGCATGATCATCATCGCCGGCCTGGGCAATCCCGGCCCCAAATACGAAAAGAACCGCCACAACATCGGCTTCATGGCCGTGGACGAGATCGCCAGCCGCTGGCGCTTCGGCCCCGCCCGCGCCAAGTTCCAGTCGATCGTCGCCGACGGCGAGGTCGAGGGGACCAAAGTTCTGCTGATGAAGCCCCAGACCTATATGAACGAGAGCGGCCGGGCCGTGGGCGAGGCGGCGCGCTTCTACAAGGTGAAGCCCGAGCACGTCATCGTCTTCCACGACGAGATCGACCTGGCCCCCGGCCGCTTCCGCATGAAGAAGGGCGGCGGCGCGGCGGGTCAGAACGGGATCCGCAGCCTGATCAGCCACCTGGGCGCCGACTTCCGCCGCGCCCGCATGGGCATCGGCCACCCTGGCGAGCCTCAGTTGGTCCACGCCCACGTCCTGGGCGACTTCCACAAGGCCGACAAGCCGTGGCTGGACGCCATGCTGCAGGCCTGCGCCGACGCCCTGCCCTTCGCGGTGAACGGCGACGACGAACGCTATCAAGGCGAAGTGATGCGCCTGGCTCCTGCTCCCAAGTTCAGTCCGAGGCAGGCGGCGAAGGGGGAGTAACCCTCTCCCGCTGGGAGAGGGTCGATCAATCCGTCGTCGTCCACGCCGCCTTCAGAGTCGCCGCGCCATTCGCCGGCACGCTCAGCGTCCAGACCGGATAGCCGGTGTCGTCCACCCGACTGCGCACCGACTGGCTGCGGATACGGAAACCGCGCTGCATAGCGGCCGAGGCGACCAGTTCGACCGTCACTTGTTCAGAGCGGGCGTTGGTGACGGTGGTCTCGACTTCGGTGCGCTCGGTCGTGACGGCGCCGCGCGTCGAGCGCCCGGACTTCACCAGCCGCGTCTGAACTCGCACATCCGGCGATTCGCCGAAGGTCAGCCGCACCGGCAGGCCTACGCCCTTGTCCTCGAACCGGTCCTGACCGGCCAGCAGCACTCCGCCCGCTCCGTCCGGCTGCATCACCGCCACCGAACCGCCCGGCAGGGCCACGCCCAGCCCGGCGCCCTCCTCATTGCGCAGCTTCATGACGATGGCCGTGGGCTGCGTCTCCTCGTCCGGGTTCAGCACCCCGGCGCGATAGACCCGCTCATAGGCCACGGCCTCGCGCTCCAGAAAGCGCACCTGCTTGGTCTGGCGCGCCGCTACCGTGGTCGGCTCGGGCAGGGTGTAGATCTTGTAGTCGCCCAGTTCGCCCTGACGCGCCATGGCGGTTACAGTGACCTCTCGCGCGGCCATAGGCACAGGGGGCGGAGGCGGACCAGGTAAAATAACAGGAGGCCCTGTGTATTCGACGCGATCCTGCTTGTAAGTGGGCTGCAGACCACTGCCCAGCGTCGTCGTCCCCTGCGGCCAGCACTGGTTCTGCTGATAGCGGACCAACGGCTCGACCGGCACGGTGCCTGCGTCCTTCCTCAGCGTGCCCGCCACCACCTGAACCGGGGCGTCGGGGAACCCCGTGCCGCCGAAGTTGGCCAGCGTCACCCATCCGGTCAGGTCCAGCGTCCCGTCCGTCGGGTTAAGCTGGGCCACATAGTCCGCCGACCACTGCAGCCCCGTGGTCAGATAGGCCAGCGTCACCGTATGCCGTCCCGCTCGCTCGGCGCGCGTGCGCACCGACAGGGTCGGCTGGTCGCCCAGCCCCTCTGGCACGCGGTCGAACACGACCCGCTCGGTCTGGCCCGAGCAGTCCAGCGCCTCGAACCGGCCGTCGATCTCCAGCACAGTGCCTTGAGCGCCCGCACGGATGACCGCGGCCTTCTCGACCTGTTCGCCAGTCGCCGGATTGGTGCGAACGACGCGCACCACCTCGCCCACCGACTTCTCCATCAGACTGGCCGGCGACAGCAGGTCGAAGTCGGCGTTGCGCTCGACCACATGGGCGGGCAGGCCCTCCAGCACCGCGCTCTGCGGCACCACGCCGGTGGCCAGTCCGCGAAAACGGATGATCCCCTCGCCCGCCGGAAGATCGACCGTGCGCGTCTCGACGATCAGGGCCAGCCCCTGACGGTCCAGCCGGCTCCACGGCTGGCGCGACTGTTCCATCAGGGCGACCGTATCGACCGGCCGGTCGCGATAGATCACCACCGTCGCCCCGTCAGGACGCGCAGACACGCTCTCCGTCTGGGCCCAGGCCGTGGGCCCCAGAAGGCTCAGCGCAGTGGTGATCGCCAGAAGGCGGCGCATGAGATCAACCGCCCGTGGTGATGGTCGCGGTCAGCTTGGTCTCGCCGTTGGCGGGCACGGGCACGCGCCAGACGACGGTGCGTGCGTCGCGCATCTCGCCCGTGATGCTCTGATCCGTCAGTTCGGTGTCGCGGCCCAGACCGCGCTGGCGCACTTCGACCGTCACCGGCTCAGGCCGAGCGTTGCGGACGGTGTATTCCATCGCATAACGGGTGCGGAAATAGTCGACCAGGCGCTTCGACACCCGCTCGGACGAGACCAGACGCGGCTGCACCGTCACATCAAAGGCGTCGCCCGTCGTCACCACGATCTCGGACCCGGCAGGCGAGTGGTCGACCTGGCTTTCGCCGATGAAGCGCGGCTCGCCCGCCTCATCCTTCACATAGACGCGGATCACGCCCGCAGGCAGGGCGCGCGCCGCATCACCCGATCCGTTGGCGAAGATGACCCCGACCTCGGCCGCCGCCGGCTCCTCGGCGCTGTAGAAACCGTCGACCACCCGCAGATAGCGCTTGGTCGCGGGAACGCCCGCCGCGTCGATCAGACCGACCTGCTTGGTCTGGTTGTTGGCGACCGTCACGGCCTCGGGCAGCGGATAGACATAGACGTCGGCCAGCGCGCCCTCACCGCCCGACTGGGTTCCATTGCCGCGCGTATTGGCACGGACCGGCGGGCGCGGATTATAGCCGCCCTGATTGATCAGATTGACGTCGCCCGCCACCACGCGCGTCTGGGCGTTGCTGAAGGTCGCGCCTGAGTTGTTGGTCAGCGTCACCCAGCCGGTCAGGTCGAGCTTGCCCGCCTTTTCATCAAAACGGGCGACATAGTCCGCCTTCCACGTCAGGCCGCTGGTCAGATAGGACAGGGTCGTCTCACGGCGACCAGCCCCCTCGGCGTCTAGGGTGACGCTGAGCGTCGGGCGCGGGCGCAGGTTCTGCGGCACCCGGTCGAAGATGACGCGCGTCGGCACGCCGTCGTCGCGCAGCACCTCGATGCGGTCGCCGATCTGCAGCACCACGCCCTGATTCGCCGCCAGCACGCGGGCGCGCTCGGTCGATTGCGCGCCCGATCCGGGGTTGGTGCGGACGATGCCGATCTCATTGCCGACGGCGCTTTCCATCAGCTTGCCCGGTGTCAGCAGGTCATAGTCGAAGTTCTGCTCGACCACCGACAGGCCGCGCCCCGACAGGCCGACCGTCTCGGGCCGGATGCTGGCCGAAACGCCCGGAAACACCTGACGCGAGCGCCCGGCGGGCACGTTCAGGTTCCGCACGTCCTCCACCAGGGCGATGTTCTGGTTGTAGACCGTCAGGGAGACGCGATCGGGACCGCCCGGCCCCTCCTCCACCTGTTGCGCGGCCGCAGGCGCGGCAAGAAGCAGGGCTAGAGCGAAGGGTCCGATGGCGCGGATCATGCGTGTCCTCGATGACTGTCCAAGCGTCACGCTGCACTGCGAAGGCGATCTTGTCGAGGCCGCACGCGACGCCGTGTCGTCCCTCGCCGGTCTAGCTTCCCCGCCTGGGAAGGTTTAAGCCCTGCCGCGTGACCCGCTCTCAGGCTGAAAACTGGTCGACCTGGCGCTCGCTGGCCTTCCTGGCCGCGACGTTCGCCATCGTGATCGGCAGCCTGATGCCGTTCGCGGCGCTAGCGGCGTCCACGCCCGGCCAGCCCATCGTCATCTGCTCGGCCGATGGTCCCCAGACCATCCAGTCCGGCGGCGTCGACGGCCCGATCAAGGCCGAGATGGGCGCCAAATGCGCCGCCTGCGTCATGCCGCTGCTGGCGGCCCTGCCCGCGCCCGCCGCGCCGGAACCGGCGCCGGTCGTGCGCCTGACGCAGGCCGTCGTCTACGCCCCCTTCATCGCCAGCCCCCCGCCCCCGGCCCGCGCTCCGCCGCGCCCGCCGTCGCGCGCCCCGCCTCACGCCTGAAAACCAGCCCCATCGACGCCGCGCGCCTGCTGAAGGCCTGCGCGGCCGCACATCTGTTTTCAGGATACGAATTCCATGTCTCTCAAGACCGCTGCGGCGCCGTGCGCCCTGCTGATCGGCGCCTGCCTGGCGCCGTCCCTCGCCCATGCCTACGACCTGTCGGAGGCTGACAGCCCAACCGTCGTCGACAGCATCATCGTCACCGGCCGGCGCAACGCCGAAGACCCGACCGTCGTGGCCGAGGCCCGCGACCGGCTCAGCCGCACCCCCGGCGCCGTCGCCGTGGTGTCGGCCGAAAGCTACTCCGACCGCTTCGTTCAGGGGTTCGCAGACACCCTGCGCAACGTCCCCGGCGTGCTGGCGCAGAAGCGGTTCGGCGAGGAAAGCCGCCTGTCCATTCGCGGCTCGGGCATCGCCCAGGGCTTCCACCAGCGCGGCGTCCTGTTCGCCCAGGACGGCGTGCCCTTCGCCGACGCCGACGGCTTTTCCGACTTCCAGAGCGTCGATTCCCTCAGCGCCCGCTATGTCGAGGTGTGGAAGGGCGCCAACACCCTGCGCTTCGGCGGGGCCCAGTTGGGCGGGGCGATCAACCTCGTCACCCCGACCGGCCGCACGGCCCGCCAGCGCGCCCTGATGCAGGTCGAGGGCGGCAGCTACGGCTTCGTGCGCGCTCATGCCGCCGTCGCCGAGACCTATGGCGACTGGGACGTCTTCGCCGCAGCCACCGCCATGCAGGGCGACGGCTGGCGCGACCACAGCCAGCAATCGCAGGGGCGCCTGACCGTCAATGCGGGCCGTTCCTTCGGCGAGGACCGCGAAGTGCGCCTGATCGCCCAGGCCGCCGACATCAAGCAGGACATGCCCGGCTCTCTGACATTGGAAGAGGCGCTGAACACGCCGCGCAAGGCCGCCGCCAACGCCCTGTCCGGCGATCAGGCGCGCGACCTGACGGTCAAGCGGCTGACGCTCCAGACCCGCTGGCGCTTCAATGAGTCCACCCTGTTCGAGGGCGCCGTCTGGGGCTGGGAGAAGTCGCTGTATCACCCGATCTTCCAGGTGATGGATCAGGACAGCGCCACGCGCGGCGCCTTCGCCCGCATCGACTGGACCGGCCAGATCGGCGGCCTGCGCGCCGACGCCTTCTACGGCTTCTCGTGGCGCGAGGGAGAGGTCGAGGCCCTGCGCTATGTGAACCTGGCGGGTCAGCGCGGCGCCAAGACCGCCGATGCGCGTCAGGACGCCTCTGGGCTGGACGTCTTCGCCGAGGGGCGGCTGTTCGTAACCGACCAACTGGCGCTGGTCGCGGGCGGCTCATGGGGACGCGCCACCCGCGACTATCTGAACCGCATGACCCCGGCCAATGACGCCAGCCGCGACTACGAGTGGTTCTCGCCGCGCATGGGCCTGTTGTGGGAAGCCGAAAACGGCGCCCAGGTCTTCGCCAACGTCACCCGCTCGGTCGAACCGCCGACCTTCGGCGCCCTGGTGCAGGCGCCGCTGACCGGCTTCACCCCGGTCGAGGTTCAGGACGCCTGGACCGGCGAGATCGGCACGCGCGGCCGTCATGGCCCTCTGGCCTGGGATCTGGTCGCCTATCGCAGCCGGATCGAGGGCGAGATGCTGAACTTCATCACCGGCCCCGACATCCCCGCCGCCACCTTCAACGCCAAGAAGACGATCCATCAGGGAATCGAGGCCGGGCTGGACTGGACCCTGCCGGTCGAACTGGCGGACGGGTCGCTGATGCTGCGTCAGGTCTATAACTGGAGCGACTTCCGCTTCGACGGCGATGCGCGCTGGGGCGACAACCGCCTGCCGGTCGTGCCTGAGCACCAGTACCGGGCCGAGCTGGCCTGGCGCCATCCGACGGGCGTCTTCGTCACGCCGTCGGTCGAGTGGCGGCTGTCCAGCCCCTATGTCGACTACGCCAACACCATGAAGGCGCCGGACTACGCCGTGCTGGGACTGACCGGCGGCTTCAACATCGGCCCAAACGCCTCGATCTACATCGACGCGCGTAACCTGACCGACAAGCGTTACGTCGGCGAGTTCTCGGCCGTGACCGACGCTCGCTCGTCGCAGACGGCCGTCTTCTTCCCCGGCGAGGGCCGTTCGGTCTTCGTCGGCCTGCGGCTGGCCTACTGATGACCGCCTCTCTCAAGACCAAGGCGCCGGACATGATGTCCGGCGCCTATCGGGCCGTCTGGCGCTGGCACTTCTACGCCGGGGTGCTGGTGATGCCGTTCCTGATGCTGCTGACGCTGACGGGCGGCCTGTATCTGTTCAAGGACGAGATCGACCACGCCGTCTATCGCTCCATGATCCAGGTTCCGGCCAGCGCCCAGCAAGCCGATCCTGATCAGTGGCTGGCCGCCGCCGCCCGCGCAGGCGAAGGCCGGGCGGCAAATGTGCTGGTGCCTGACCGCGCCGATCAGGCCGTGCGCGTCCGCGTCGACAGGCCCGACGGCGCCCAGCGCACCGTCTTCGTCGATCCGCACACCGCCACGGTCACCGGCGTCACCGCCTATGGCGGCGTGACCGAGACGATCAAGACGCTGCACTCCCTCAGCCTGTTCGGCGGCCCCATCGGCACGGCGCTGAACATTCTGGTCGAGATCGTCGCGGGCTGGGCCATCATCCTGTGCGCCACCGGCCTCTACCTGTGGTGGCCGCGCCGCCGCACCGGCGCCGTGCTGAGGCCGCGTGAGACGGACGCGGGACGCCGCCCCTTTTGGCGCGACGTTCACGCCCTGACCGGCTTCTATGTCGGCGGGGTGATCATCTTCCTCGCCGTCACCGGGATGCCTTGGTCGGCCGTCTGGGGCGATCGGTTCATGGGCGTCATGCGCGGCACGGGTCTGGGCCGCCCGCCCGCGCCCGCCGCCGCCAGCCCGTGGAGCCACGCCCAACCCCACGACACCCCGGCGGGCGTGGGCTGGACGCTGGAGAACGCCGTCCTGCCCGTCCATGACCACGGGCATGGGCACGGCGTCGCCAGTCTGTCGCGCGTTCTTGAAACCGCGCGTGAACAGGGCCTGCCCCGCCCCTTCACCGTCAGCATCCCCCGATCCTCCGACCTGGCCTGGACCGTCTCCCGCCAGACCCGCAAGGCCGAGGACGCCCGCAGCCTCTATGTCGATGGCGCCACCGGGGCGGTGAAGGCCGACCTGCGCTGGAGCCAGTTCGGCGTCATGGCCAAGGGCTTCGAATGGGGCATCGCCGTCCATCAGGGAACGCAATACGGCTGGATCAACCGCATCGTCATGCTGATCGGCTGCATCGCCGTCTGGCTGCTGGCGATCAGCGGGTTGATCATGTGGTGGAAGCGCCGCCCGCCCAGCCTGTCGCGCCGCCTTGCCGGCGCCCCGCCCGCGCCGCCCGGCCCCCGCGCGAGAATCGCCGTGCTGTGCATCGTCATCCCCCTGTCCATCCTCTATCCCTTGACGGGACTGAGCCTCGTGGCCGCCCTGCTGCTCGACCGAGCGGCGCGGGCGTTCGCCAGGTCCAAGCCCGTCGCAGCCTCTTGAGAAGGAGCTTCAACATGAAACCTCTGTTCGCCCTGACCGTCCTGTCGGCCGCCGCCCTCACCCTCGCCGCCTGCGGCCAGCCCGCCGAAAAGTCGGCCGAAGCCGCCAAGGACGCCGCCGTCGCCCCCGGCGTGGTCCAGGTCGCCGACGCCTGGTGCCGCCCCACCCCCAACGGCGCCAAGGCCGGGGGCTGCTACCTGACCCTGACGGCAGGCTCCGACGACCGTCTGGTCAGCGTCTCGACCGCCCTGGCCCAGTCGGCCGAGGTGCATGAGATGAAGATGGAGAACGGGGTCATGAGCATGGCCCACCTGGCCGACGGCCTGCCCCTGCCCGCCGGAACCCCGGTCGAGCTGAAGCCCGGCGGCAATCACATCATGCTGATGGGCCTGCGCGATCCTCTGGTCGACGGCGGCGTCGCCTCCTTCACCCTGACGTTCGAGAAGGCCGGTCCTATCGGCGTCCACGCGGCCATCAAGCAGCCGCCGGTGGTGGATTCCGAAGAGTAGGAAGCTCTCTTGACGGCGCGAGCCTGACAAACCGGCCCGAACCGGCTAAAGGCTCGCGCTCACGAGGAATACCATGGCCCTGAAAGTCGCGATCGTCGGCCTGCCCAACGTCGGCAAGTCCACCCTGTTCAACGCCCTGACCAAGACGGCGGCGGCCCAAGCGGCCAACTATCCGTTCTGCACCATCGAGCCGAACACCGGCGACGTGGCCGTGCCGGAGCCGCGCCTGAACGTCCTGGCCGGCATCGCCGGTTCCAAGGAGATCATCCCCTCGCGGATCACCTTCGTGGACATCGCCGGTCTGGTGCGCGGCGCATCCAAGGGCGAGGGCCTGGGCAATCAGTTCCTGGCCAACATCCGCGACTGCGACGCCATCGCCTTCGTCGCCCGCTGTTTCGTCGATGACGACATCACCCACGTCGAGAACCGCATCGACCCGATCTCGGACCTCGAGATCATCGAGACCGAGCTGATGCTGGCCGACCTCGAGAGCCTTGAGCGCCGCCGCGTCCAGATCGAGAAGCGCGCCAAGGGCGGCGACAAGGAATCCCAGCTGAACCTGAAGCTGATCGACGCCGCGCTCGAAAAACTGCGCGACGGCAAGCCCGCGCGTCTGGCCGAGGTGTCCAAGGAGGACAAGAAGGCCTGGGACATGCTGCAGCTGCTGACCGCCCTGCCCGCCCTCTATGTCGCCAACGTCGAGGAAGGCTCGGCCGACAAGGGCAATGAGCTGTCCGATCTGGTCGCCAAGCGCGCCGCCGAGGACAACGCCAACTCAGTCGTCATCTCGGCCCAGATCGAGTCGGAAATCGCCGTCCTGGACGACGAGGAGCAGAAGGAGTTCCTCGAGACCCTGGGTCTGGAAGAGCCCGGCCTGAACCGCCTGATCCGCGAGGCCTACAAGCTGCTGGGCCTGCAGACCTACTTCACCGTCGGGCCGAAGGAAGCGCGCGCCTGGACCATCCCCGTCGGCGCCACCGCGCCGCAGGCGGCGGGCGTGATCCACACCGACTTCGAAAAAGGCTTCATCCGCGGCGAGACCATCGCCTTCGACGACTATGTCGCGCTGAAAGGCGAAGCGGGCGCCAAGGAAGCCGGCAAGATGCGCGCCGAAGGCAAGGCCTACGTCGTCAAGGACGGGGATGTGATGCATTTCCTGTTCAACAACTAGGACGTTTCCTCAGGGCGGTTAGAAAATCTGACCGCCCTGATAGAATTACTGAAATTCCATACCCTTGCAGGTGTCGCCAAAGCCCTGGATGAATCGGCTCGACTGACGCTGAAAATTCTCCAGGGACGCCATGAAGTTCGATACCCTCGCCGTGCATGCGGGCTATTCGCCTGATCCGACCACCAAATCGGTTGCCGTGCCTATCTATCAGACCACCAGCTACGCCTTCGACGACACCCAGCACGGGGCGGATCTGTTCGACCTGAAGGTGGCGGGCAACATCTACACCCGCATCATGAACCCGACGTCCGACGTGCTGGAACAGCGCATCGCGGCGCTGGAGGGCGGCATTGCGGCGCTGACCGTGGCCTCGGGTCAGGCGGCGATCACCTATGCGATCCTGACCATCGCGGAGGCGGGCGACAACATTATCGCCACCTCGACCCTGTATGGCGGCACCTATAATCTGTTCGCCCACACCCTGCCCCAGTACGGCGTCACGGTGCGCTTCATCGACGCCGCCGACCCGGCCGCCATCGCCGCCCATACGGATGAGCGCACCAAGGCGGTCTTCTGCGAATCCATCGGCAACCCGCTGGGCAATGTCGTCGACTTCGGCGCCCTGGCCGACGCGGCCCACGCGCAAGGGTTGCCGCTGATCGTCGACAACACCGTGCCGACCCCCTACCTGACCCGCCCGATCGAGCACGGCGCGGACATCGTCATCCACTCCCTGACCAAATACATCGGCGGCCACGGCACCAGCATCGGCGGCGCCATCGTGGACAGCGGCAACTTCCCCTGGGCCGAGCACAAGGCGCGCTTCCGCCGCCTGAACGAGCCGGAAGTCAGTTACCACGGCGTCGTCTACACCGAGGCGCTTGGCCCGGCGGCCTTCATCGGCCGGGTGCGCACCGTCCTGCTGCGCAACACGGGCGCCGCCATCTCGCCGTTCAACAGCTTCCTGATCCTTCAGGGGCTTGAGACGCTGGCCCTGCGCATGGACCGCCACGTCGAGAACGCGACCGCCGTCGCCCAGTGGCTGAAGGCCCACCCCAAGGTGGAATGGGTCAACTACGCCGGGCTGGAAGACCATCCGTCCAACCCGCTGATCAAGAAGTATTTCGGCGGCAAGGCGTCCGGCCTTCTGACTTTCGGCGTGAAGGGCGGCCCGCGAGGCGGGCGCCCGCTTCCAGGACGCGGTGAAGATCTTCACCCGTCTGGTCAACATCGGCGACGCCAAGTCGCTGGTCTGCCACCCAGCCTCGACCACCCACCGCCAGCTGTCGCCTGACGAGCTGAAGAAGGCGGGCGTGACCGAGGACACCGTGCGCCTGTCCGTCGGCATCGAACACATCGACGACCTGATCGCCGATCTGGACCAGGCGCTGGCCGCCGTCTGATTTTTCGACCTGTCCCAGCCAGGCGCCGCCGACGCGGCGCTTGGCTGTCGACTCCGCTGATCCGGCTCACTACGGTCCCGCCATCGAATTCTCCGAGGGGTGAGACTGTATGCGTATTTCATCTTCCGTCGCCGTCCTGGCTTTCGCCGCGGCCCTGGCCGGCGGCGCCGCTGCTCAGGCCCAGACCGCGCCCGCCTTCGACGCCGCGCGCATTTCCGAGGACATCCGCGTCCTGTCGGACGACAGCTTCGAGGGGCGCGGCATCGCCACCCCGGCCGAGCAGAAGGTCATCGACTACCTGAGCCGCCAGTATGCGGCCGCCGGCTTCGCGCCGGGCGGCGAGAACGGCGGCTGGACCCAGGCGGTCGGCCTGAACCGCTTCACCGTCTCCAACGTCTCGGGCCAGCTGAAGCTGGGCGACTGGAGCCAGCCGCTGACGCAGGGCCAGGAAGTCACCATGACGACCCGCCTGCCCAGCAACGGCGTCGACCTGAAGGACGCGCCGCTGGTCTTCGTCGGCTACGGCATCAGCGCGCCCGAGCGTCAGTGGAACGACTTCAAGACCGACGTGCGCGGCAAGGTGATCGTCGTCCTGGTCAACGACGCCGACTTCGAAGACCCGTCGCTGAACACCTTCGGCGGCGAGGCCATGACCTATTACGGCCGCTGGACCTACAAGTTCGAGGAAGCCGCACGTCAGGGCGCGGCGGGCGTGCTGATCGTGCATGAGACCAAGCCCGCCTCCTACGGCTGGACCACGGTCGCCAACTCCTGGGGCGTGCCGCAGTTCGACATCGTGCGCGCCGATCCGTCGGCCGAGCGCGTGGCGATGGAAGGCTGGATCCAGCGCGATCTGGCCGTCGACCTGTTCCGCCGCGCGGGCCTCGATTTTGAGCAGGAGAAGATCAAGGCGCGCAGCCGCGACTTCCAGCCGGTCGAACTGAAGGGCGCCACCCTCGACGCCCGCATGGACGTGAAGTCCGAGGGCATCGTCACCCACAACGTCGTGGCCAAGCTGGAAGGGCACGACCCATCCGGACGAGACCATCCTCTACACCGGCCACTGGGACCACATCGGCATGGGCGAGCCGGACGCCAACGGCGACCGCATCTTCAACGGCGCCATCGACAATGCCTCGGGCACGGCGGCCCTGCTGGAGATGGCGCGCCAATGGTCGGCCGGACCGCGGCCGGAGCGCACCATCGTCATGATCAGCTTCACCGGCGAGGAAAGCGGCCTGCTGGGTTCGGAATTCTACGCCGCCAACCCGCTGTATCCGGTGGAGAAGACCGTCGGCGGCTTCAACATCGACTCGGCCGCGTCTTCGGTCGGATGAACAAGCTGGGCGTGACCGGCTACGGCCATTCAGAACTGGACGAGCCGGTGATCGCGGCGGCGGCGGCGCAGGGGCGCGGCTTCGTCGGCGACGCCGGGGGCGGCGGCGGGCATCTACTTCCGCTCCGACCACTTCCCGCTCGCCAAGAAGGGCGTGCCGATGGCCTATCTGTCCTCGACGGGCGAGTTCGTCGACGCGCCGATCGAGCCGCGCCTGGCGCGCGCCGCCGACTATCGCGCCAACCGCTATCACCAGGCGGCGGACGAGTGGGAGGCCGATTGGGACTATTCGGGCATGCTTCAGGATCTGGATGTCATGTTCAAGGTCGGTCAGGATTTGGCCAACAAGCCGCACCTGGCCGGAATGGAAGTCCGGCTCGGAGTTCGGCCCGGAACGCGCCAAGAGCGCCGCTCAGCGCCGCTGATCCGGCCCTTCGGTCGAACATGACGAAAATGTAAGGGGCGGCCTCGCAAGGGGCCGCCCTAAGACTATGGGAAACGGCCTCGTGGGGAAGGTCGAAGGAAACGCCATGCACCATCGCTTCATTCGCGGCGTCGCCGCCGCCGCGCTGATCCTCGTCGCGGGCGCCGCCTCGGCCCAGGACTTCTCGGCCCAGCGCCTGTCCGACGACATCCGCGTCATCAGCGCCGACGACTTCCAGGGCCGCTACCCCGGCACGCAGGGCGAGCAGAAGACGCTGGACTGGCTGCAGCCCAGTATGAGGCCATGGGGCTGGAGCCTGGCGGACCGAACGGCCAATGGCTGCAGGTCATCGACCTGAAGCGCCTGACGCCCAGGGGCGAAGCGGCCCTGGCCTGGGCCAGCGCCACGTCCGGCGGCCGCGCCCTGATCGCCGGGACCGACTTCACCCTGCGGGCGATGAACGATGCGGCCGTGGGCCAGGTGATCGACCACCCCCGTAGTCTTCGCGGGCTACGGCATCCATGCGCCCGAGCGGGGCTGGGACGACTACGGCGATCTGGACGTGACCGGGGCGGTCGTCCTGGTCGTGGCGGGCGAGCCGGACGGCGAACTGTTCAACGGCCCTACGCCACCACCTACCAGTCCGCAGCCTATAAGGCCGACGAGGCCAAGCGGCGCGGCGCCGTGGCGGTTCTGACCGTCGTCGACGGCGACGCAGGGACGGCCGCCTGGCGACGTGAGACATCGGGGGCGAACCGCACCCACACCCTGACGCCGGGCTCGGCCGAACTGACCCTCAGCGGCGCCGTCAACCGCGAGGTCGCCGTCGAAATGGGCGTGGACCTGGCGTCGCTGAAGCCCCGCCTCGAAACCGGCGACTTCCGCGCCTTCCCGCTGGAGACGCGGATCACCGCCTCGGCCGAGGAATCGGTCGAAATCCTGCGCACTCACAACCTTCTGGCGCGCATCACCGGAACAGAACGCCCGAACGAGGTCGTCATCTACTCCGCCCACTGGGACCATGTCGGCGTCAATGAACACGCAGCGGGCGACGACAAGGTGTTCAACGGCGCCTGGGACAACGCCTCAGGCACCATCGGCGTGGTCGAGATGGCGCGCCAGCTGAAGGCCGCCCCGACGCCGAAGCGCACCCTCGTCTTCGCCCATATGGCGGCCGAGGAGATGGGCCTGCTGGGCGCCTACGCCTATGTCGCCGATCCGGTCTATCCGCTGGAGACCACGGTGGCCGACATCAATATCGACATGCTGCCCCTCAGCGGCCCGACTCGCGACGTGCCCATCTTCGGCAAGGGCCAGAACAGCCTCGAAGACGACCTTCAGGCCCTGGCCGAACAGGAAGGCCGCTACGTCTCCGACGACGGCCAGCCGGAGCAGAATTCTACTACCGCTCCGACCACTTCCCCTTCGCCCGCGCGGGCGTGCCGGCCCTGATGCCCTGGCACGGGGTGGATTGGGTCGAGGGCGGCCGCGAGGCGGGCCTGGCCGCCTGGAAAGCCAAGTTCGGCGCCGACTATCACCGCCCCAGCGACGAGTGGTCGGCCGACTGGGATCTGCGCTCGGCGGTCGAGAACCTGACCCTGCTCTATCGCCTGGGCCTGGACCTGGCCAACGGCGACGAATGGCCGAGTTGGAAGCCGACCTCCGAGTTCGGCCAGGTCCGCGACCGCAGCGCGGCGGCCCGACGCTGACGCATCAAAAGGCAAGGGCGGCAACGCCCTCGCCCGCCCGCACGTTGAGGCGGAAATGAAGCGCCTTCGCCTCTCTTCTTCGTCGTGCTGGCGACCCTGCTGGCGGCCTGCGACCCGCCGGGACAGGTCAACCCGCCCACGGAGCCCGCCCAACCCATACAGGGGCCGGGAACCTCGGCGCCCCCGCCCCAGCGCCCGCCGGGGATGGAGCCCTTGCTGCGCGGCGCCGGCGCGACCAGCTTCGTCGGCCGATGGGCCGCCGCGGCCGGCGCCTGCGCGCAGCCAGACGATGAGGCCGCGCTCGAGATCACCACCACCGATCTGCACGGGCGCGGACTGCTCTGCGTGATCGAAACCATCAATGAGCGCGGCCAAGGCTACGACGCCCTCCTCTCCTGCCAGACGGCCGCCGGCCAGGCCGAACGGCCCGCCCGCTTCGAAGCCACCGACGACACCTTGCGCCTGATCTGGCTGGATCGGCCCAATGAGCAGCCCCAGCGCCTGATCCGCTGCACCACCCTGGCGCGCTGACGGCACAGGACGCCGCCCACGAAAAAACCCGCCGGATCGCTCCGGCGGGTCGTTTCGTCTGCGAGGAGAAAGCGCCTTAGTGGGCGACGCCCTTCCAGATGCGGCGATAGCTGGCGTAGGTCACGCCCGCGAAGGCCAGCAGGAAGATGATGACGCCGAAGCCCATCTGCTTGCGCTCGACCATCTTCGGCTCGGACGTCCAGGCGATGAAGGCGGCGACGTCCTTGGACATCTGGTCCACGGTCGCCTCGGTGCCGTCGTCATAAGTGACCTGACCGGCGGTCAGCGGCGCCGGCATGGCGATGAAGCCGCCCGGCGGCACATGGCCCTTGCCTTCCCAGAACGGGGTCATGTCGCCCGCCATATAGGGGTTGTAGTGCTGGCCCGGCGCCATCTTCAGGCCCGCCGGCGGGGTCGAATAGCCTGACAGCAGCGAATAGATGTAGTTGGCGCCGTCGTGGCGGGCCTTGGCCATGACCGACAGGTCCGGCGGCATGGCGCCGCCGTTGGCCGCAGCGGCCGCCGTCGGGTTCGGGTAGGGGTTGGGGAAGCGGTCCGCCGTGGTGGCGTCGCGACGCAGGTCTTCACCCGTTTCCGAGTCGATGTCGGCGACCTGAATCTCCTTGGCCAGAGCCTTCACGACCGGGTTGTCGTTCGGGTTCGGATACTTCGGATTCCAGAACGGCCCGTGCTTGTCGCCCAGGTTGCGGAAGTGCACCAGATCCATGCCGTGGCAGGAGGCGCAGACTTCACGATAGACCTTGTAGCCGCGCTGCAGCTGGCCCTGGTCGAAGGTGCCGAACGGACCGGCGAAGCTGAAGCCGCCGTCGCGCGGATGCTTGGCGCCCCCGGCGGCCATCGCCGGAGCGGCGATGGCGACCAGGCCGACAGCGGCCGTCACGGAGACGAGGATCTTGCGGAAGGACACGGTCTTTTTCTCGTTGCTCATCATCGCGCTCAGGCCTTCTCGGCTGCGGTCGACGGGAGCACGGGCTCCGAGATCGTCGCCGGGATCGGCAGCGGCTTCTCACGCAGGCCGATGAGAGGCATCAGCACCAGGAAGAAGACGAAGTAGTAGGCGGTGAACAGGCGGGTCAGCCACAGGTAGGAGTTCAGCTGGCCGTCGATCAGGTTGAAGCTGGGCATGCCCGGCACGACCGGCGCGTCCGGCAGCTGCGCGCCGCACCAGCCCAGGCCGAAGCAGACGAACAGGAAGATGATGAAGAAGGTCTTCATCGTCGGGCGGTAGCGCATGGAGCGCACCTTGGACGTATCCAGCCACGGCAGGACGAACAGCACGCCGATCGCGGCGAACATGGCCACCACGCCGCCGAACTTGTCGGGGATGGCGCGCAGGATCGCGTAGAAGGGCAGCATGTACCACTCAGGCACGATGTGCGCCGGGGTCTGCAGCGGGTTGGCCGGGATGTAGTTATCGGCGTGGCCCAGGGCGCCCGGGTTGTAGAAGACGAACACCGCGAACAGGATCAGGAACAGGATGATCGCAAAGCCGTCCTTGACCGTGAAGTACGGGTGGAAGGGCAGCGTGTCCTTGGCCTGACGGTCCTTCGGGATCAGGATGCCGACCGGGTTGTTCTGACCGGCGGCGTGCAGGGCCCACAGGTGCAGCACCACGCAGCCGGCGATGACGAACGGCAGCAGGTAGTGCAGCGAGAAGAAGCGGTTCAGCGTCGCGTTGTCGATCGCCGGGCCGCCGCGCAGCCAGACCAGGATCGGCTCGCCGACGACCGGAATGGCGCCGATCAGGTTGGTGATGACCTCAGCGCCCCAGAAGGACATCTGGCCCCACGGCAGGACGTAGCCCAGGAAGGCCGTGGCGATCATCAGGAAGAAGATGACGCAGCCGACGATCCAGATCATCTCGCGCGGCGCCTTATAGGAGCCGTAGTAGAGGCCCCGCAGCATGTGCAGGTAGACGGCGATGAAGAACATCGACGCGCCGTTGGCGTGCACATAACGGATCAGCCAGCCGCCGTTCACGTCGCGCATGATGCGCTCGACCGAGGCGAAGGCCATGTCGACGTGCGGGGTGTAGTGCATGGCCAGGACGATGCCGGTGATGATCTGGGTCATCAGGCAGATCGCCAGGATGCCGCCGAAGGTCCACCAGTAGTTCAGGTTCTTCGGGGTCGGCAGGTTCGCATAGTCCATGCCGAAACGGATGATCGGCAGGCGGGTGTCCATCCACCGCTCAACGGCGGTCTTCGGGACGTAAGTGGATTCGTGATCGCTCATGGTTCCTCTGTCCGTCCTCAGCCGATCTTCACGCGGGTGTCGGACACGTATTCGTAGTTCGGCACGATCAGGTTCAGCGGCGCCGGTCCCTTACGGATGCGGCCCGAGGCGTCGTAGTGCGAACCGTGGCACGGGCAGAACCAGCCGCCGTATTCACCGGCGTTGAAGGTCGGCACGCAGCCCAGGTGGGTGCACGAACCGATGACGACGAGATATTTCTCGTGGCCTTCCTTGGTGCGCTCGGCGTCGGTCTGCGGCGGGCTGCCCACGGCGCCCTCGTCGATGACCTTGGTCAGTTCGGCCGGGGTGCGATAGCGCACGAACACCGGCTTGCCCTGCCACTTGATGACGACCTGCTGGCCTTCCTGAACCTTGGTCAGATCGAATTCGATCGACGCCAGGGCCAGGGTGTCGGCCGCCGGGTTCATCTGGTTGATCAGGGGCCACGCCACCATCACGCCGGCGCCGGCCGCAGCCGCGCCCGCCGCAATGTGGATGAAGTCGCGGCGGGTGGCGTCGCCACCCCCGTGTTGGCCGTCAGGCCCGTCAGCATTCACGACCGATTCGGCCACGCGTTTCACCTCTGCATCGCCGGTCGCCCGCCCCGGGAAGGGACGTCAACCGAATGGAACCCTATCATGCGACGGCAAACCCCTGCCCGTCCGGCCTTGGTTTCAGCTGTTCCTGACAAGTCGCGAAAGCGATTTGCGAAACAGTCGCAACAAAAGCCGCGACAAGGCCCCGCCCCGCGCGTATGAGGGCCTTAGAATGCGTCTCGCCCTTTTTCAACCTGACATCCCCCATAATGTCGGCGCCTGCATCCGTCTGAGCGCCTGTTTCGGCGTGGAATTGCACGTCATCGAGCCCACCAGCTTCAATTTCGACGATCGTGCGATGAAGCGCGCGGCGCTGGATTACGGCTCGCTGTCCCATATGACGCGCCATGCGGACTGGGACGCTTTCCAGCGCGACCGGGCGCCGGGACGGCTGGTGCTGTTCACCACGCGCGCGGCCCAACCCCTGACGGATTTCGTTTTCCGGCCCGATGACGTTCTGTTGTTCGGCAAGGAGAGCGCCGGTTCGCCCGACTACGTCCATGCGGCGGCGGATGCGCGAATCTACATCCCCATCCGACCGGAAACCCGGTCGCTGAACCTGTCGGTCAGCGCCGGAATCGGCCTGCATGAGGCGTTGCGGCAGATGAACGAACTGCCGAGGCGTTGAGCGATTAACTAAAGCCGTTCAGTTCACGCCAACCCGCACAGGCATAACGTCGATCCGCAATAGCGGAGACCATGATGCAATCCCTGTGGCTTAAGCTTACCACGCCGGACCAACTGCCTTTATTGTTGGCGTTCGCCCTTCTCGCAGGTTTTCTGATCGGGTTGGGCGCGGCTGACGCCATGAAACGCCGCGGGCGGCGCCGAACCAAACCGTCGACGACCGCAGTCAAGGTCTTTCCCACGCCTCGAAACCCCGCCACAGATCAGCTGGCGACGGTCATGAAGGCTGAGTTTTACGCCAAACGATTGATGTCGCGACAGGAAGCGCGCGTCTTCTACGCCTTGGAGCGCGGCTTGGCCAAGCACCCGCTCGGTTGGCGCGTCATGGCCCAAGTCTCGCTCGGTGAGGTTCTGGGTTCCACGGATACGAACGCATTTCAGGCCGTGAACAGCAAGCGGGTCGACATGCTGATCATCGCCAGGGACGGTCTGCCGATCGCCGCGGTCGAATACCAGGGCTCAGGCCACTATCAAGGCACGGCCGCCGCCCGCGACGCCGTGAAACGAGAAGCTCTCCGACGTGCCGGTATCGAGTTCCTGGAAATTCGTTCCGGGCATGCTCCCGAAGAACTGGCCTTCGAAATCGACCGGCTCGTCCGGCGCAGAACGCCTGCCGACGAGCCGGCCTGATCGCCTTGTCCTAGCCTGAGCCTTACTCCGGCGCGCCGTCGTTCGGCAGTTTGGCCAGGCTCGGCCGCTCGGCGCTCTTCGAGGCCGCCACGCGCTCCACCGCGCGCATGACGCGCAGCAGGTTCTCGCCCGAGATCTTGCGGATGTCGGCCTCGCTCCAGCCGCGACGCATCAGTTCGGCCAGCAGGCGCGGATAGCCGTCCACGCCCTCCAGGCCGACCGGCAGGCTGTCCACGCCGTCATAGTCGCCGCCCAGGCCCACGTGGTCGATCCCCGCCACGTCGCGGACGTGCTGGATGTGGGCGATGACGTCCTCCATCGTCGCCTTGGGCGCCGGGTTGGCGGCGTTCCAGGCGTCCATGCCCGCCTTGACCGCAGCGGGATCGCCGGGGTTGAGGGCCGTCAGCCGCGTCGTCTCCGCGCCGCGCGCGGCGCCCGCAGCCCGCACGGCCTCGCTGACGAAGCCCGGCACGAACGTCACCATGACGATGCCGCCGTTGCCCGCCATCTGGCGCAGCACGGCGTCAGGCACGTTGCGCGGATGAGCCGTCACCGCCCGCGCCGAAGAGTGGGAGAAGATCACCGGCGCCTCGGACACGCGAATGGCGTCGACCATGGTGGCCTCGGATACGTGGCTGAGATCGACCATCATGCCCAGACGGTTCATCTCGCGGACCACGTCTTCGCCGAAGGCGTTCAGACCGTTCCACTTGGGCGCGTCCGTGCCGCTGTCGGCCCAGGTCGTGCTCTTGGAGTGGGTCAGCGTCATGTAGCGCGCGCCCGAATCGTAGAACTCGCGCAGCAGGCCCAGAGAGTCGTCGATCGAATAGCCGCCCTCCATGCCGATCAGGCTGGCGATCTTGCCCGCGCGGTGGATGCGGACCAGGTCGTCGGCCGTGGTGGCGATCTCGAAGGTCTCGGGATGGGCGGCGACGATGCGCTTCACCGTGTCGATCTGCTCGAAGGTGGCCTTGGCGGCGTCGACCGGCGCCATGCTGGCGGGGACATAGACCGACCAGAACTGACCGCCCACGCCCCCGGCGCGCAGACGCGGAATATCCGTATGCAGGCGCGTCGACGTCGACAGATTCGCATTCAGATCAACGCCGTGCGGATCATTCCCGAAGCCCTGACGCAGCGCCCACGGCAAATCGTTGTGCCCGTCGATCAGGGGCGTGCGCTTCAAAATCTGCATCACGCGCGCCTCTTGAGGCTGAGACGTTTTAGCCAGAACCGGTCCCGCCAGAACGGCGACGGAGGCGGCGGCCAGCAGGCTGGCGCGCAAGGCGATGCGGATCATGATTTCCCCTCTGAGCTACAGACCCGCCCGGTCGCCCCACGGCGCCGCTTTACGGGCGCCGCACGCTGGCACATGCGCGACGCCGTGGGAACCGTCCGTAGGCATCGTTTGCGCCGCGCCTTGTGATCTGGATCAAGGCCCCCTCGCCCGCGCTGCGGCATCAGGCTCGCATCCGCGCACCCCGCCGGACTGTTCAGAAAGGCCGCGTCATGGTTGAAGCCCTCATGATCCAAGCTGACCCCGCCCTGATGATTGAGCGCCGCGAGCGCGCCCGCGTCTGGTTCGAGACCCTGCGCGACAATATCCACGCCGGTTTCGAGGCGCTGGAAGACGCCGCCCCCGCCGAACTGTTCGCCGGAGAGCCCGGCCGTTTCGTCCGCACGCCCTGGGACCGCAAGGAAGGCGGCGGCGGCGTCATGGGCATGATGAGCGGCCGCCTGTTCGAAAAGGTCGGCGTCCACTGCTCGACCGTCCACGGAACCTTCCCCGCCGACTACGCCAAGAACGTGCCCGGCGCCGAGGAAGACCCGCGCTTCTACGCCACCGGCATCAGCCTGATCTGCCATCCGGTCAGCCCGCGCGTGCCTGCCGTGCACATGAACACCCGCCTGATCTCGACGACCAAGACCTGGTTCGGCGGCGGCGGCGACCTGACGCCCGTGCTGGATGCGGACCGTCGCGACGATCACCCCGACACCGTCGATTTCCACGCCGCCATGAAGGGCGCCTGCGACGCCTTCGACCCGGCATGGCACGCCAAATACAAGCAATGGTGCGACGAGTATTTCTTCCTGCCCCACCGCAATGAACCGCGCGGCACCGGCGGCATCTTCTACGACCACCACGACAGCGGCGACTGGGAGAAGGACTTCGCCTTCACCCAGGCGGTCGGCGAGGCCTTCCTCAAGGTCTATTCTGAGATTGTCGCCCGCCGGATGCACGAGCCCTGGACCGAGGCGGAGCGCGAGGAACAGTTGATCCGTCGCGGCCGCTACGTCGAGTTCAACCTGCTCTACGACCGCGGCACCATGTTCGGGCTGAAGACCGGCGGCAACGTCGAGTCGATCCTCAGCTCCATGCCCCCCGTGGTGAAGTGGCCATAGAGCGACGGCTCAAGCCGAAACCTGATCGTTCGCCCGGTCCAGGGCCTCTGCAACGGCCCTGGTCAGGCCCGCCACGCTGAGCGGCTTGGTCAGATGGCCGTCGGCGCCCGCGCGACGGCTGGCCTCGACATGTTCGCTCATGGCGTTCGCGGTCAGCATCAGGATCGGCGTCGGCTCGGCGCCTGTGCAACGCTCATGGGCGCGCATCTCGGCCGTCGCGGTCAGGCCGTCCATGACCGGCATCTGCATGTCCATCAGCACCAGGTCGAAGCCTCCCTCGCGGAAGGCGGCCAGGGCTTGAGCTCCGTCCTCCACCGTCGTCAGCGCGACCCCCAGAGGCTCGAGCATGACCTCGACCACCTTGCGGTTGGCCGGGTGGTCGTCCGCCAGCAGCACGCGCGGCGCGCCTGAGCGATCCGCACGCGGCAGAGCGGCAGGCGGAACTGGAGCCGCTTCAAACTCATCCTCTGCGCCCTCGACCGGCGGCAACGGCAGATCGAACCAGAAGCGCGCGCCGCCCTGCGGCGGAGACTCGCAGTCCAACTCGCCGCCCATCAGCCGCACCAGATCATCCGAAATGGCCAGCCCCAGGCCGCTGCCGCCGAACTGACGGGTGATGGAGCCGTCCTCCTGCTGGAAGCGATGAAAGATGCGCGACTTGAACTCGGCGTCGAAGCCGATGCCCGTATCCGTGACCGTGAAGCGCACGCGTTCCCCTTCGCCCTGCACGGCCTCCAGCGTCACCGCGCCTTCCTGGGTGAATTTCAACGCATTGCTGATGAGATTGGTCAGCACCTGACGCAGCCGCACCGCATCACCGATGACCCGACGGGGCAAGGTCGGATCATAGTCCAGCCGCAGCTCGACGCCCTTGCCCAGAGCCAGCGGCGCCCACAGTGCGACCACATCGCGCGTCACCTGCTCCAGGTCAAAGGGCGCCGGCTCGATCGCCACTTGGCCCGACTCGATGCGGGCGACGTCCAGAATGTCCGACAGCAGCCGCTCCAGAGTGACCCCCGACGAACGGATGATGTCGACCAGTTCGCGATCCCTCTCCGGCAGATCACGCGTCGTCAGAACCTCGGCCATGGCCACCACCCCGTTCAGGGGCGTGCGGATCTCATGGCTCATATTGGCCAGAAACTCGCTCTTGGCGCGGTTCGCCGCCTCGGCGTGAAGCTGCGCCTTCTTCAGACGCCGCGACTGTCGCCTCTGCCACAGCAGCACCAGCAGCACCGACAGGACGAAAACCAGGCTGATGGCCAGAATCCAGTTCTGACCCCGGATCACCGCCTGCTGCAGCTGGGTGTTGGCGCGTGCGGTCTCGAGCTGACGACGCCGCTCGGCCAGTTGCTGCTGCATGTCGCCCGTCACCTGATGGATGCCCGCGCTGAAGCGGCGGGACAGGTGCAGGTCGCGCTCACGCTGATACTCGCGCAAGATCTCGAACCCCTCGCGCGGCCGGCCTGAGCCGAAGAGGAGTTCAGCCTCAAGCAGGCGCTCGGTCGGATCGACCGCCCCTTCCGGCGCCAGGTCGCGCAGGCGCTCCAGATCGCGACGCGCGCCCGCCAGATCGCCCAGCCGCGCCCGCGCCACGCCGCGCGCCGGCAGAATGTCCAGCGCCAGAAAGGCCTTGCCGTCTATCAGGGCTTCGTGCGGAGCCAGACAGTCCAGCACCCCGCGCGAATCCCGTCGTGCATCGGCCACGGCTGCGCATAGAGCGGCGTCATAGGCGCTGAGGCTTTCCAGATTGGCGCGCTGGCTTAAGCGGTGGTGCGCCGCGTAATAGAGTTCTGCGTTCGGCAAATCCCCGACCTGAATCGCCATGCGCGCCAGATTATAGAGGCTGTCGAAATCAGGGCGCGGGTAATCGGGGTTGGAATCGTCGATCTCAAAACGACGAAAGGCGGCGGCGGCGCCCGCCACGTCGCTGAGCTTCATCAAGCCCATGCCCGTCATTTCCCACACGCCGGCGCGAGCGGTGGCGGCATAGGGGTCGTGAGCCGGAATCTCCGCCTCGACCGTCGTCAGCAGGCGCAGGCCTTCGCCTACCCGGTCCTGATCCATCAAGGCCAGGGCGCTCAAGCGGGCCGCATGGGCCATGACGAACCAATCGCGCGAGGTCCGGGCCGTGCGCGCCATCTCCTCTTCTACCGACAGGTCGCCCTGGTCATAGCGGATGGTCAGTGCGTTCAGTCGCGCAATGGCCAGGTAGCGCTGGTCGTTCTGGGCGCGCGCCTGCGTCTCCAGGCGCTTGTTCCAAATAGCCGCTCGCTCGAAATCGCCCTGGTTCAGAACCGTCCAGGCGACATGATACAGCCGGTTCAGCCCCTCGCGGTCACGGCGTTTCATCGCCGCCAGGCCGAAAGCTTCCAGCGCCGCGAAATCCGTACGGGAGGCGCGCTGTTCGACCGCACGCGCCAGTTCGGCGCTCTGCACCGCCTTGGCCATGGCGGGCTCGGCGACCGCCATCACGGCGACCGCCATCAAGGGCGCGCGAACAAAGGTCTTGAGGCGTATGGAAGACATCCTCGCGACCCTAGTCCTGCGAAAGTTGCCTAAGACTTAGCGCCGTTCGACGAAGCGCGCCACGCCAGCAGCGCCCTTCAGGCCGACACGCCCAGATAGGCGCGGATCCAGTCGGCCAGGACGGCGCGGTCGTTCGGCTCGGCCAGGGTGGCGTGGGCCTGATCGACCAGGGCGTCGTCGATGCGTCCCCGCCGCCCCTCGGTCAGGCGCGCGGCGAAGGCCGGATCGAACTCGGGGTGGCACTGGAAGCTGATGGCGTCCTGCCCCCAGGCCAGGCCCGCATAGGGCGTGAACGCGCTGGAGATCAGCACCCGCGCATCGGCGGGCGCGGCCACGACCTGATCCTGGTGCGACACGGGAATGGCGATGGTCGCCGCCGTCGGCGTCATCCAGGCCTCGTCGCTCAGCACGTCATAGCGGTGCAAGCCGACGCCCCACCCCTTGTCGGACTTCTCGACCCGGCCGCCGAAGGCGTGAGCCAGGATCTGGTGGCCGAAGCACACGCCCACCAACCGCGTCTTGCCTCGCGCCTCGCGCAGCCAGGCGGACAGCGGCTCGATCCAAGGCAGGTCTTCATAGACGCCCGCCGCCGATCCGGTGACGATCGTCCCGGCGAAGGCCGACGGATCCTCGGGGAGTTCGCCCGCCTGAACGTCGAAGCGATGGGTGGTCGCGCCCTCGCCCAGCATGGCGCGGAACTGGGCGGTGTAGTCGCCGAACGCCTCGGCCAAATGGGCAGGCGGGCGACCGGTTTCGAGGATGGCGATGGCGGTCATGAAATCCACTTGATCGACGGCGGTGAAGGAAGCCTCAGCGGCCGGATTGCGGTAGAAGAAAGAACAAAGCAATGAGACGAACCGCCCATGCCTTCTTCCGCCGACGCCCCGGCCGATGCGCCGCTTGAAGACCTGGTCGTCCTGATCAATGTCTTCAAGTGCAATGCGCCCCATCAGGACGAACTGATGGAGCGTCTGGCGGATCTGGTGCGTATTCAGACCGCCCTGCCCGGCTTCGTCTCGGGCACCCTGCATCGCGGATTGAACGGTCGCGTGGCGGCCAATCACGCCGTCTGGGCCGACGCCGACGCCTGGAAGGCCATGACCCGCCATCCTCGGATTGTCGCGGCCATGGGGCCGATCCTGGCCATCGCGACCTTCGAGCCGCACCTCTATGAGCCGGGCGAGGTCATCCAGGCCTAGCCCGCCCGCCAGACCTCGGCCCGACCGCCCGCGTCGCCCAGCGCCTGAACCGTCCAGCCGCAGATTTCAGCCGCCGCCGCCTCTGCGCCCGAGGGGGCGTTGACCACCGTCATGGCGCAGCCGTTCATCTTCATCGGATTGTTCAGCGGACGCAGCCGCGCCTCGGCCACCAGCACCCGCGACAGCCCCGCCTGCTCCAGCCGCCGGATGAAGCCGTCAAAGGTCTCCAGATCCTTCAGCGGCGTCCAGATCGCCACGCAGGCCGTCGGATCGGCGCGCAACACCGCCGCCGCCGTTTCGGCCGAGCGGACATAGTCGTCGGGCCGCTCGAACGGCGGATCGATCATCACCAGCGGCGCCTTCAGCCCCCGCGCCGCACGCACCGCCTCCTCATAGCCGTCGCCCGCCTGCCCCACAGCGTTGGGCCAGGGCGCCAGCGCCTCGCGCAACAGGGCCTCGACCGGCGGATTCAGCTCGAAGCCGCGATAGGAATCCTCAGGCCGCAAGGCCCGCGCCGTCAACACCGGCGAGCCGGGATAGAACCGCACCCCGCCCTGCGGGTTCAGCGCCGCGACTTCCGCCGCCAGCGCCTCGATCAGCGGCGGCCGCGCCTCGGCGGTCATCAGCCGCGCCACCCCGGCCTCGGCCTCGCGCGAGCGGACGGCATCGCCCGACAGGTCGTAGAGGCCCGCGCCCGCATGGGTGTCCAGCACGGCGACCGGGCCCAAGGCGTCGGTTCGCGCCTGCCGCTCCTTCAACAGCCACAGCACCAGGGCGTGCTTGACCAGATCGGCGAAGTTTCCGGCGTGAAAGCTGTGACGATAATTCATGCCCGCTCGTCTCTCGCGGCGAGCGCGGGGTCAAGCCCGCATCCCCAGCGCTCTGATACGAAAAAGGCCCCCTGCCTTGCGGACAGGGGGCCTTGGCCTCGCATCAGACTTCGATCAGTCAGCCCAGTTCAGGACGACCTTGCCCGACTTGCCCGACTTCATGGCCTCGAAGCCCGCCTCGAAGTCCTGATACGGCATCTGGTGGGTGATCAGCGGCGTCAGGTCCAGACCGGCCTTCAGCAGGCCCAGCATCTTGCGCCAGGTGGTGAACATCTCACGCCCATAGACGCCCTTGATGGTCAGGGCCTTCAGGATGATCGCGCCCCAGTCCGTCTCCATCGGCTTGGACGGAATGCCCAGAAGGGCCATGCCGCCGCCCATGATCAGGGTGTCGACGCACTGCTTGAAGGCGACGGGCGACCCCGACATCTCCAGCGCCACATCGAAGCCGACCTTCAGGCCCAGTTCGTGCATGACGTCGCGCAGATCTTCCTTGGTGGTGTTCACCGTGCGCACGCCCGGCGCGACCTTCTGCGCAAGTTCCAGGCGGAAGTCGTTGATATCGGTCAGGACCACAGTGCGGGCGCCCGCATGGCGCGCCACGGCGGCGGCCATCATGCCGATGGGACCGGCGCCCGTGACCAGCACGTCCTCGCCCAGGAGGTCGAACTGCTGCGCCGTGTGCACGGCGTTGCCGAACGGGTCCAGGATCGAGCCGATCTCATAGGGCACGTCGTCCGGCAGCTCGATGACGTTGAAGGCCGGGGCCACCACATATTCGGCGAAGGCGCCCTGGCGGTTCACGCCGATGCCGCGCGTGTCGGGGTCCAGGTGGAAGTGACCGGCGCGGGCCGCTTCGGAGTTCAGGTCGATGACGTGCCCCTCGGCCGAGACGCGCTGGCCGACCTTGAGGCGGCGATCCACGTCCTTGCCGATGGCGACGATCTCGCCGGCGAACTCGTGGCCGGTGATCATCGGCACGGGCACGTTCTTCTGGGACCACTCGTCCCAGTTCCAGATGTGGATGTCGGTGCCGCAGACGGCGGTGCGGTGCACCTTGATCAGCACGTCCTCGTCGCCCGCCACGGGGATCGGGGCGTCGATCAGCTCCAGCCCCTCGGCCGGTTTCGTCTTGGCCAGGGCCTTCATGGTGTCGGTCATGGTGGGTGCTCCCGTTACTTAGATGCAGCCGCTAGGCCGCCTTGGCCTGGACCGCAAGCGGTTCATGCGCCTCGCGGCGGGATCAGCGGCGTCATGCGTTCGCCCGCGGCCCCCAACTGTAACGAAATGAGATAATCCGGTTCAAACAAGCTTGGCTATAAGAACGCGAATCAGCTAGCGGCGATTCCAGAGCCGACGGCGAGATGGTCTCGACGTGGTTTCAGACCTAACCTCCAGCAAAACTCATGAAAAAGACGATCGCCGCCCTAGTCGGCGCCACCGTAGTCCTCGCGGCCAACGCAGCCTCGGCTGGCGTCCTGACCAACGTCTCCGTTAGCCTTTCGGACAGCCGCGTATCGCGGCCGACGGACGTGACCATCCGCTACACCACCGCTACAACACTCGACGCGCCCAGCCTTCGCCGCAACCTGCTGATAGCCACGTTCGGCGGCTTGGCGATGACCGACGGCGATTGCGGCGCAGATGTGACCTTTACGGTTAATGGGGCGCCCCTGGCGCCGGCCGCTTTGAGCCAATGCTCGGTTTGGGGCGGCAACAACGTCCAGTTCCGCCTGGCCGCAGGAGCAAGCGTCGCCGCCGGCTCGAATGTAGAGATCGTTATCGACAGTGCGCGCGTCACCACCACGGCGACGTCAGGCCTCTATGGCGCCACTACCTTCAGGACCGCCATGGACAGCGGCGCCCCGATTGATACGCCTGCCACCCAGCCCACCTACTTCATCAGCACGCCGCCGCCCGCCCCGGTTCCGACCCTGACCGAATGGGCCATGATCCTGCTGACAGCGGCCTTGGGCGGTTTCGCCGTCTTGACCATCCACCGTCGCCGTCAGGGCGTCTGATCCGCACATCATTGAGGCGCCCCGTCGCGGGTCGCCTCGGCGCTTGCGCCCCTTTTCCACCTTGCCAAGGCTTTCAAGCAATGAAGAAACCCATCACCGCAGCCGCGTTGGTCGCCGCCCTATCGATGGCCGCCACCGCCGCCATGGCGGGGACCTTGACGAATGTCAGCGTTACGCTCTCGGACAGCCGCGTCTCCCAACCGACCGACGTGACGATTCGCTACACCACGGCCACTGACCTCGACACCCCCAGCCAGAACACCAACCTGCTGATGGCCGAGTTCGGCGGCCTGACCTTCACCAACGGCGACTGCGCCGGTGACGCGACGGTCAAGATAGACGGTGTCGCTCTGCTGCCAGGCCAGTTGGACATCTGCTCCTTCTGGGGCGGCAAGTCGGTTCAATTCCGGATTGCCCCCGGTGAGATCGTTCCTGCCGGCTCCAACGTGGAGATCACAATCGACAAGGCGCGGGTGACGACCACGGCGACGGCTGGCAGGTATGCCACCGTCGGCCTGAGGACTACCCGGGACAATGATAATCCGGTTGTAGACACCCCGGTCACTCAGCCGACCTATGTCATCGGCACGCCGCCCGCTCCAGTTCCGACCCTGACCGAATGGGCGATGATCCTGCTGACGGCGGCCCTGGGCGGCTTCGCCGCCTTGACCATTCACAAGCGTCGCCGCACGGTCTGACCGGATCAGACAATGGCAGGGGCGGGCCGTTCAGGTCCGCCCCTGCTCTTTTCCTCCCCGCACTTCAGGCGCCCCACCATGCTGCGTTTCTTCAAGTCGCCTGCCGTCCAGTATCTGGGCCTGTTCGCCCTGCTGGCCGTGACGCTGTTCAGCGTCCTGGCCACGCCCTGGGCCGAACGACTGTTCGTTCAGCCCTTTACCCAGTTGCTCGTCGACATCAGCGCCTTCGTGCTTGCGCCGTTTGACCCCCGGGTTCAGGCGCAAGGCGACATCCTGCGCTTTTCCGACGGACATGGCGCGGTTCAGGTGCTCGCGGGCTGCAATGCGGTCGAGGTCTGCGCCCTGCTAATCGCGGCCATCCTGGCGTTTCCAGGCCGCCTGCGCGACGGTCTGATCGGCGCCGGCGTCGGCGTGATCGCCCTGCAACTGGTCAACCTGCTGCGCATCATCAGCCTGCTGTATCTGTCGCGCGGGTCGGAATCCCTGTTCGAGTTCTTCCACCACTATGTCTGGGACGCGATGATCGGGCTGGAGGGCCTGCTGGTTTTCTTCTTCTGGACCCGCTGGCAGAGCCGACAGCCCGGCAATGCACCCAAGACCATCGTTGAGGACGCCGCCTAATGGCCGCCTGGTTCGAAACCCTGGGCGCCAGAACGGCGGAAGAGGCCGCGCGTCGCCGCTTCGGTCTGTGGTCGTTGGGGATGTTCGTCCTGCTGCTGCCGCCGTGGTGGCTTTGGGGCGCTGACCTGGCTGCAGCGGCGCTGCGCCCGCTGGCGGGCCTGGCCTTCCGGATGTTCGGCCTATCCGGCGAGATCGGCGTGACCGCCGATGGCGGCTGGATCATCGGCACGCGCCTGACCAGCGGCGGCGTTCCGGTGAACTATGACCTGGCGGAGACGTCGATTCGGCGGCTGCTGCTCGGCTTCCCGCTGGCTCTGGCCTTCCTGACGGCGCCGCCGCGCACGACGCGTCCGCTCAAGGCGGCAGTCGTGACAATCCTGGTCCTGACCCTGCTGTTCATCCTGTCGCTGGCGTCCCTTATCTGGGGCGATCTGGCGGCGCAGTTGAACCCTGCCCTGGCCCCGCCCAGCGCGGGGGCCCGACAGGCGCTGGACCAGCCGCCCCTGCACCCCATCCTGGCTCAGATCGCCATCATCGGCCGCTATATCGGCATGTCGGTGGCGCCGCTAATCGCTGCGGTCGTGCTATGGGCGGCGCTCAACCCCGTCGGCCGGTCGGTCATCATGGCCGACGACAGCCTGAAATCGTAACTTCTGTTGGGGGTATCAGATGACCCCCAACTCCTTGCCCGCCTGGGTGAAGGCGGCGACGGCGGCGTCGATCTGTTCGAAGGTGTGGGCCGCAGACATCTGGGTGCGGATGCGGGCCTGGCCGCGCGGCACCACGGGAAGCTGAACCCGATGACGTAGACGCCCAGCTCCAGCAGACGCGCCGCCATGTCCTGCGCCAGCTTGGCGTCGCCCAGCATGACCGGAATGATCGGATGCTCGCCCGGCAGCAGGTCGAAGCCCGCCTCGGCCATGGCTGAACGGAACCGCGCCGCGTTGGCGAACAGCTGGGCGCGCAACTTGTCGCCCTCATCCCCCGCGGCGATGCGGATGGCCTCCAGCGACGAGCCGCAGACGGCGGGCGCCAGGGCGTTGGAGAACAGATAGGGCCGCGCCCGCTGCTTCAGCAGTTCCACCACGCTCGGCCGGGCGCAGATGAAGCCGCCCATGGCACCGCCCAGCGCCTTGCCGAAGGTGCCGGTGACGAAGTCGACCTCGACGCCGCAATGCGCAAACGAGCCCTTGCCCTTGTCGCCCAGGAAGCCGGTCGCATGGCAGTCGTCGACCATGATCAGCGCCTGATACTGGTCAGCCAGGGCGCGGATCTGGTCGATCTTGCCGATGTAGCCGTCCATCGAGAAGGCGCCGTCGGTGGCGATGATGATGTTGCGGGCCCCGCCGGCGCGCGCCTCCTTCAGCTTGGCCTCCAGATCGGCCATGTCCGAGTTGGCGAAGCGGTAACGCTGGGCCTTCGACAGGCGCACCCCGTCGATGATGGAGGCGTGGTTCAGGCTGTCCGAGACGATGGCGTCGGCCTCGGTAAACAGGGGCTCGAAGATGCCGCCGTTGGCGTCAAAGGCGGCGGCGAACAGGATGGCGTCCTCAAAGCCGAGATAGTCGGCGATGGCGCGTTCCAGCTCCTTGTGGATCTCCAGCGTACCGCAGATGAAGCGGACCGAGGCCGTGCCCGCGCCCCATTTTTCCTGCGCCTTGATCCCGGCCTGGGTGACGCGCTCGTCGCCCGCCAGCCCCAGATAGTTGTTGGCGCAGAAGTTCAGCACGTCGCGGCCGTTGACGGAGATCACCGGCCCCTGACGCGAGGCGATGACGCGCTCGGGCTTGGTCAGCCCCTGGGCGTGGATGTCAGCCAGTTCGGCGGAGACGCGATCGTAGAAGGCCAGGTTCATATCTTGGGTCATGTTTGCTCCGCTACGCTGAATTCGGGCAGGTTTGAACCCCTAGTCTGCGAGCTCTGAAACAGTTTGAGCCGAGGCGTCGGCGACGGGCCGCAGGGGGCTGACCTCAACCTGCCCGCCGCAGGGGGTAAAGGCCAGCGGCAGGGCGATCGCCGTCGCCGCGCCCGGCGCGGTCACGCGCACCGTCTTGGCCGAAGGACAGGTCGTCTCGCCCTTGTCTTCATGCGGAATGACGGTCCAGGCCAGATCAAACCAGGCGGCCTGCTGCGGGCGGATTTCCACCGGCGTCGGCGCGCGGCCCTGGGCGAGATAGCTCCCCGGCGCCTGAACCGCGCGAACGCCCGTCATCAGCTTTCCTTCGCCGTCCAGCAGGCTGACGGACGGATAGCCCGTCATGGTGCAGGCGTCAGGCCCGGTGTTCCGCAGCGCCAGGGTGGTGAGACGATGACCCATGCCCGCGTCGCCGCCCTCCACCGCCAGGCGCAGGTTCTCGGCGGCGCACGGCGCGCCCGACGGCGGCGGCGCCACGGCGGCGACCGGTCGGCTGCAGCGCTCGATGATGGCGCCGCCCGCCTGATCCCCCCGCCCCCCGGTCTGGCCGATGCGGCTCAGCGTGCCGCTCTCCAGTTCGCCCCGGCTGGCCGTATGCCACTCCAGCCCCTGCCCCGCGTACCGGGCGCCGCTGGCCGCAACGACGTTGGTCAGGGCGTAGTCCTTTCCTTCGTAGGACAGACGAGCGGTCTGGGCGTCGGGATAGGCGACGACGACCGTCTTGCCGCTTTCGCAGGCATAGCCGACGGCGGCTGCGCTCTGGTCCGTCGGCGGCTCGATCGGCGCGGTCGGCTCGGCCGGCTTCTCCCGAGAACATCCGGCGGCCAGCAGCCCCAATCCGGCGGTCAGGGCGATGGTCTGGAACGTGGCGGATCTGGTCATGGCGGCCCCCTTGCTGCGGCGACCCTGCTGCAACGTCGAGGGCTTGTGAAGGCTCCGCCCCGGCAAATCGTCAGGGAGCGGTTGCGTAACGATATACTATAACATATCAAGCCTCCCATCATTGTAACGGGGATGCGTGACATGCGATTTCGGACCTTCCTGCTGACCGCCGCGGGGGCGGCGGCGCTGACCAGCCTGGGCGTGGCTGCGCCCGCTTTCGCCGAAGACGTCGTACAGCGTCAGTCGCAGGGCGACCCGCATGATCACGCCCCCCGCGCCGCCGAGGCCTATGAGGTGGACGAGGTCGTGGTGCGCGCCCTGCCCCTGGGCCGCGCGGGCGACGACGTCGGCTCGCACGTCGCCCTTCTCAGCGGCGACGACCTGGTCCACCGGCGTCAGTCGACCCTGGGCGACACCCTGAACAGCATCCCCGGCGTCAACTCCGACACCTTCGGCGGCGGCGCCAGCCGCCCGGTGGTGCGCGGCCAGACCTCGCCCCGCGTCAAGGTGCTGAGCGAGGGCGCCGGCCTGATGGACGCCTCCGAAGTTTCGCCCGACCACGCGGTCAGCGGCGAGCCCCTGCTGCTGGAGGGCGTCGAGATCCTGCGCGGCCCGGCGGCCCTGCTCTATGGCGGCGGCGCCATCGGCGGCGCGGTCAACCTGCTGGACAAGAAGATCCCGACCCGCGTCCCAGCGAACGGCGGCGAGGGCGTGGCCGAATACCGTCGCGGCTCGGTCGATGACGAGGAAGCCGGCGTCGTCGGCTTGACGGTCGGCGCCGGAAACTTCGCCGTCCGCGTCGAGGCGGCCGCGCGCAAGTCGGACGACTACAAGGTTCCCGGCTGGGACGAGCCGCGTCTGGACGGCTCCTACAACGAAACCTCAACGGCGACGCTGGGCGCCTCCTGGATCGGGTCGCGCGGCTATCTGGGCGCGGCCTATACCGAACAGACCAGCCGCTACGGCCTGGCCGGTCACAGCCATGAATATGAAGACTGCCACCCGCACGGCGACCATCTGCATTGCGGCGGTCACGGCCACGACGACGATCATGGCGACGACGATCACGGGCACGAGCATGAGGGCGACCACGACCACGCCGCCCCCGAGGTCCGTCTGAAGAGCCGCCGCGTCGACCTGCGCGGCGAACTGCGCGACCCGCTGCCGGGCATCGAGAACGTGCGTCTGCGCGCCGGTTACACCGACTATGAGCACAGCGAGCTTGAAGAAGGCGTCGTCTCGACCACCTTCACCAACAAGGGCTACGACGGCCGCATCGAAGCCCAGCACCGCGAGATCGCCGGCTTCCGCGGCGTAGTCGGCCTGCAACTGAGCAAGAGCGACTTCGCCGCCATCGGCGAGGAAAGCTTCCTGGCCCCCAGCACGACCAAGAACACCGGCCTGTTCGTGATGGAGGAATACGAGATCGGCCTGTGGCACCTGGAAGGCGCCCTGCGCCAGGAATGGCAGGAGGCCTCGGCCGTCGGCCTGCCCGACGTCGAGCACAAGCCTTTCTCCATCTCGGGCGCGGCGGTGTGGCACTTCACCCCCGGCTGGTCCGGCGCCGTGTCGCTGTCGCGTTCGCAACGCGCCCCCTCGGCCCAGGAGCTGTATGCCGACGGCGTTCACCTGGCGACCAACACCTATGAGATCGGCGACTCCAGCCTGGACGTCGAGACGGCCAATTCGATCGAGCTGACCCTGCGCAAGACCGAAGGCGCCCTGACCGGCTCGGTCAGCGCCTATCATTACGTCTATGACGACTACATCTTCGCCCGGACCCTGGATCAGCATGAGGACTTCCGCCTGATCCGCTACAGCCAGGCCGACGCGACCTTCACCGGCATCGAGGGGGAACTGACGCAACAGTTCACCCCGTGGCTGTCGGGCACGGTGTTCGGCGATTACGTCCAGGGCGAGCTGAAGGGCGACGGCGGGAACCTGCCTCGCATCCCGGCGGCGCGGGCGGGCGTGCGCCTGGCCGCCTTCCAGGGACCGTGGTCCGGCGATGTGGAGTACAGCCGCACCTTCAAACAGACCGACATCGCCGCCTTCGAGACCGAGACGCCCGGCTACGACATGGTCAACGCCACCGTGGCCTATGACTTCGATCTGGGGCCGGTGCGCTCGCAGATCTTCCTGCGCGGGACCAATCTGCTGGACGAGACGGCTTTCAACCACGCCTCCTTCCTGGCCGAGACGGCGCCCCTGCGCGGGCGCAACCTGACGGTGGGCGTGCGCGCCCGCTTCTAGAGCGAAATCGGTTTAGTTGGACGCATGTCCAACTAAACTCAGATATTCGCTCCAGATAATTCTGGACCATTGTTCTGGGTTCAGTCGATCCGACTGAACCGAAAATGGTCTAGGTTTCTTCGCTATTGCAAAAAACGAGGGGCGGGATCCGACGGATTCCGCCCCTTCGTCCGTTGGAGTCCTGTCGGTTCGAACAGGACTAAGCCCCGCATTACAGGAGTTTAATCCAGGAGAGCGATTGCGCCCCCCTTCGGCGCACATCGTTCTTTAATCGAGTCGATGCGATCGACGAGACAGGGCGTCGGTCGCGAGCGTGCCTGTTTTTCGGTTGCCTTTAGGACTCGACATGTCGCCAGTCGCCTTGCTGTTCGCCCTCGCCTCCCTGTCCCCTGCCGACACGGCGGCGCCCGCCGCCCCGCCGCAGTCCGCGCCTGCCCAGACCGCCACCCCGGTCCCGCAGGAAGAGCTGGACGACGGCGCCTATGACCTGGGCACGCTCGCGGCCGTCACTACCGCCCGGCGCGGCGCGGCCCTGGGCGACTATGAGCCCGAACTGACCCTCGACGAGGAGCAGATCAAGGCTTACGGCGCCAGCAGCATCGAAGAGCTGATGACCCTGCTGGAGCCGGTGACGCGCAGTTCGCGCGGCGGCTCGCCGGTCTTCCTGGTCAACGGACGGCGCATCTCGGGCTTTCGCGAGATTCGCGGCATCCCGCCCGAGGCCATCGAGCGCACCGAGATCCTGCCCGAGGAAACCGCCCTGTCCTACGGCTACAGCGCCGATCAGCGGGTCGTGAACTTCGTGCTGAAGGCCGACTTCCGCTCCGTGACCATGCAGGCCAGCGCGCGCCGTCCCGACCAGGGCGGCCGCACCATGACCGACCTGGAAAGCAACATCCTGCGCATCTCGGGCAAGCAGCGCTGGACGCTGGACCTGGAATACGAACGCGACACCCCCCTGTTCGAGACCGAGCGCAACATCACCCGCGAGGGCGTTCCCTATGACCTGATGGGCAATGTCACCGCGCCGGGCGGCGGCGAGATCGACCCCGCCCTGTCGGCCCTGCTGGGCCAAGGCGTGACGACCGCCTCGGTCGGGGCGGGCGCAGCGGGCGGCGCCGCCCTGTCCGACTTCGGCGTCGGGCCGCGCACCGACGACCTGACCGCCTATCGCACCTTGTCGCCCAAGCGCGAGAACAGCTCCATCTCCGGCTCCCTGGTGCGCGACTTGAACCAGACCATGTCGATGACGCTCAGCGGCGAACTGGAGGATGCATCCAGCTTCTCCTACCTGGGCCTGCCGGGCCTCAGCCTGGCCCTGCCCTCGGCCAGCCCCTATTCGCCCTTCGCCGGCGACGTGCTTCTGCATCGCTATATCGACGCGCCCGGCGCGCTGGGACGACAGACGGACACCCTGTCGGGCCAGTTGGGCTTCCTGGTCGACGGCTATCTGGGCGACTGGCGCTGGACGGTGAACGGCGGCTACGACCGCACCGAGACCAAGACCCGCACCGGCCGAGGCCTCAACGACGACGCCCTTCAGGCGGGCGTGACGGCGGGAACCATCGACCCGTTCGGCGACCTGGGCCAGTTGCCGACCAATCCGTTCGACACCGCACGCTCCATCTCCAGCAAGACCAGCGTCGAGGGCGTCATCAACGGCACGGCCTGGGAAGGCCCGGCCGGATCGCTGACCTCGACCTTCAAGGTCGGCTTCGACAGCCAGTCTCTGGACTCCGAGAACCTGCGCTTCTCCGAGGAACAGCAGGCCAGCGTCTTCTCCGAACGCTCCCTGTCGCGCGACCGCACCAGCGCCTCGGGCAACTTCAACCTGCCCATCGCCAGCCGCGACCGCGAGGTTCTGGGCGCGCTCGGCGACCTGTCGGCCAACCTAAACCTGGCCTACGAAGACCTGTCCGATTTCGGCGGCCTGTCGGCCTATACCGTCGGGCTGAACTGGTCGCCGTGGGAGCCGGTCAACTTCACCGCCAGCTGGGCTGACGAGCAGAAGGCCCCGTCGATGTCGCAACTGAACGACCCGACGATCTCGACCCCGAACGTGCCGGTCTATGACTTCGCCACCGGCCAGTCGGTCAACATCGTCCGCATCGAGGGCGGCAACCCCAACCTGTCCGAAGAGACCAAGCGCGTCCTGAAGTTCGGCGTCAACCTGACCCCGCTGAAGGACAAGGATCTGCGCTTCACGGCCAACTACACCCGGACCGAGACGGAAGGCTCCATCGCCTCCTTCCCGACCATCACGCCTGAACTGGAAGCCGCACTACCCGAGCGCTTCACGCGCGACCTGGACGGCAATCTGGTGTCGATCGACGCCCGGCCGCTGAACTTCCAGAAGGCCGAGCAGCAGGAAATCCGCTGGGGCCTCAACTTCTCGACCGCCTTCGGCAAGCCGGACCCGGCGGCTATGGCCCGCATGAACGCGCGCAGCGGCGGCGGCTCGCGTGGACCGGGCGGCGGCGCGCCGACCGTCATGCGCGTCCAGGGCGGCCCGCCTCCGGGGGGTCACAGCGCGGGCGGCGCGCCCTCTGGCGGCGGAATGCGGATGCAGTCTGGCGGCGGACGCGGTCGGGGCGGGGGCATGATGCCTGGCCAGGGGCGCTTCAACGTCTCGCTGTATCACACCTATCGCATCCAGGATGAGATCACGATCCGCGACGGCCTGCCGGTGCTCGACCTGCTGGACGGCGCCGCCATCGGCGCGCGCGGCGGCCAGTCCCGCAATGAAGTCCAGCTGCAGATGGGCGCCTTCAAGAGCGGCATGGGCGGCTTCCTGAACGCCAACTGGAAGGAATCCACCCGCATCAACGGCGGCTCGTCGCCGGACGACGACCTGAGCTTCTCGGACCTGACGACGGTGAACCTGAACCTGTTCGCCGACCTGTCGTCGCGTGAGAGCCTGGTGTCACGCTACCCGTGGCTGAAGGGCGCCCGCGTCAGCGTCGGCGTCGAGAACATCTTCGACCAGCGCCTGAAGGTCCGCGACGGCCTGGGCGAGACGCCGCTGTCCTATCAGCCCGACTACCTCGACCCGCTGGGCCGCACGTTCCGCATCAGCCTGCGGAAGATCCTGTACTGATGGCCGCACCACCGCCGCTAACGAAGGAAGGGCGGCCTAGTCGGCCCCCTCCGCCGTCATCCTCGGACTTGATCCGAGGATCGAGGGGACCGGCGCGCTCTTCCTGTCCGCCGTCACGCAGACGGATGGCCCGATCCTCGGATCAAGTCCGAGGATGACGAAGAGCCATGATCATGAAAAAGGCCCAGTCGCGAGACCGAGCCTTTGTCTTTTAGTGATCGCCTTTCGGCGTCTCCATCAGTTCGATCAGCACCCCGCCCATCTCTTTGGGATGCAGAAACACCACCGGCGTCCCGTGCGCCCCGATGCGGGGTTCGCCCGTGCCCAGAATGGTCACGCCCTTGGCGCGCATCTCTGCGATGGCGGCGTGGATGTCGGCCACCTCGAAGCAGACGTGGTGCTGGCCGCCCTTCGGGTTCTTAGCCAGGAAGCCTGTGATCGGGCTGGTCTCGTCGAACGGCTCGATCAGCTCGATCTGGGCCGTCGGCGTGTCGATGAAGCAGACCTTCACCCCTTGGGCGGGCAGGTCGAACGGCTCGCCGATCTTCGTGGCGCCCAGAATATCGCGATACAGCTTGATCGACTCGGCGATGGAGGGCGTCGCGACGCCGACGTGGTTCAGATTGCCGATCACTTCTTCGTCTCCACAGGCACAGGCTGGGCATAGCCCAGGCGCTGGTTCAGCTTCTCGATCAGGTCAACCGCCGTCTCGGCGATGACCGACCCGGGCGGATAGACGGCCGCCGCGCCCATATCGAGCAGGGGCTGCACGTCCGACGGCGGAATAACCCCGCCGACCACCACCATGATGTCCGGGCGGCCCAGTTTCGCCAGTTCGGCGATCAGCTCAGGCGCCAACGTCAGATGCCCCGCCGCCAGCGATGAGGCGCCGACCGCATGGACGTTCTTCTCCACCGCGTCCTTGGCCGCCTCGGCAGGCGTCTGGAACAGGGAACCGGCCGTCACGTCGAAGCCGATGTCGCCGTATCCGGTGGCGACCACCTTCTGGCCCCGGTCGTGGCCGTCCTGCCCCAGCTTGGCGATCAGGATGCGAGGCGGGCCGCCGTCGTTCTCGACGAAGGCGGCGACCATTTCACGGGCGCGGGCGACCTTGGGATCGTTGCCCGCCTCCTTCGCATAGACGCCCGAAACCGTCTTCACCGTAGCGATGTGGCGGCCGAAGGCGGCCTCCAGCGCGTCGGAGATTTCGCCCACGGTGGCCTTGGCGCGAGCCGCCCGCACGGCCAGCTCCATCAGGTTCTCATTGCCGCGCGCACCCTCGGTCAGGGCGTCGAGCGCGGCTTGCGTCGCCGCCTCGTCGCGCTCGGCCTTCAGGCGTTGCAGCTTCTCGATCTGGCGGGCGCGCACCTCGGCGTTGTCGACCTTCAGCATCGGAATGTCGTCGACCACGGGGTTCAGATATTTGTTCACCCCCACGACCGTCTGCTGGCCCGTGTCGATGCGGGCCTGCGTCTTGGCGGCGGATTCCTCGATCCGCAGCTTGGGAATGCCCGCCTCGATGGCCTTGGCCATGCCGCCGTAGGCCTCGACCTCCTCCATCAGGGCGCGGGCCTTGGTCGCCAGCTCCTGGGTCAGGCGCTCGACGTAGAAGCTGCCGCCCCACGGGTCGATGACGCGCGTCAGGCCCGTCTCGGCCTGCGCCAGAATCTGGGTGTTCCGCGCGATCCGGGCCGAGAAGTCGGTCGGCAGAGCCAGCGCCTCGTCCAGGGCGTTGGTGTGCAGGCTCTGCGTCTGGCCGCCCGCCGCCGCCATGCACTCGACCATGGTGCGCGGCACATTGTTGAACACGTCCTGCGCCGCCAGCGACCAACCCGAGGTCTGGCAGTGGGTCCGCAGGGACAGCGACTTCGGATTGACGCCGCCTTCGCGCTTCACCGCCTCGGCCCACAGCAGGCGGCCGGCGCGCATCTTGGCCACCTCCATGAAGTAGTTCATGCCGATGGCCCAGAAGAAGCTCAGACGCGGCGCGAACCGGTCGATCTCCATGCCCGCCGCCTTGCCCGCGCGTAAGTATTCGATGCCGTCCGACAGGGTGTAGGCCAGCTCGATGTCCGCCGAGGCTCCCGCCTCCTGCATGTGATAGCCGGAGATGGAGATGGAGTTGAACTTGGGCGTTTCCTTCGCCGTCCATTCGAAGATGTCGGCGATGATCCGCATCGAGGGCGCAGGCGGATAGATGTAGGTGTTGCGGACCATGAACTCCTTCAGAATGTCGTTCTGAATGGTCCCGGTCAGCTTGGCGTGATCGACGCCCTGCTCCTCGCCCGCCACGACGTAGAGGGCCAGGATAGGCAGCACCGCCCCGTTCATGGTCATGGACACCGACATCTGGTCCAGCGGAATGCCGTCGAACAGGGTCCGCATGTCCAGAATGCTGTCGATGGCCACGCCCGCCATGCCGACGTCGCCCTTCACCCGCGGGTGGTCGCTGTCATAGCCCCGGTGGGTGGCCAGGTCGAAGGCGACCGACAGGCCCTTCTGACCGGCGGCCAGGTTGCGGCGATAGAAGGCGTTGGACTCCTCGGCGGTCGAGAAGCCCGCATACTGGCGGATGGTCCAGGGCGCGCCCGCATACATGGTCGGATAGGGCCCGCGCACGAAAGGGGCGAAGCCCGGCAGGCCGTGGATGAAGTCCAGCCCGTCCAGCGCATCCGGCCCATAGGCCGTCTCGACCGTCAGCCCCTCGGGCGTCGTCCACGCCGCGCGCTCCGGCCCGGCGCCGGTCGCGCCCAGATCAAGGGCGACCTTGGAGAAGTCAGGAAAACTCATTGGGCGGCCTCCTCGAAGGCGGCGGCGAAGCGCACGGGCGCCAGCGCCTCAAACGTCCCGATGGCGGCCATGGCGGGCGCGGGCGTCACCGGCGCGGTCCGCACGTCCGGGTCGACGAATTTGGTGACGCCGACGATCTGGGCGGCGCCGTCCCGATACGCCTTCTCGGCCATGTCGCGAGCGCGGGCGATGCGAGGCTGGATCACCCCGCCTTCCAGACAGGCGATCACGCCGCCTTCGGCCTCATAAACCTGGAACTCGGCCCACGCGGCCTCGGCCAGTTCGCGGGTGCGCGCGTCCAGATACCAGGAGCCGCTGGCCGGATCGTCGACACGGCCCAGATTGGACTCCTCCATCAGGATCAGTTGTGTGTTGCGCGCCTGACGTTTGGCGAAGTCGTCCGGCAAGCCCGCCGCGCGAGTGAAGCCGTCCAGCACCACCGCATCAGCCCCGCCCACGGCCCCGGCGAACCCGGCGGCGGTCAGGCGCAGCATGTTCGGCCACGGATCGCGCGCCGACAGCATCCGCCGCGACGAGCGCGCCTCGATGATCGCCGGAACCTCGGCGCCGAACGCCTTGGAGACGCTGGCCCAAATCAGGCGCAGCGCACGGATCTTGGCCAGGGAGTCGAAATAGGCCTGATCCACCGCGACGCCCAGCACGACGCCCTTCAGCGCCGCCTCAACCGACAGCCCCGCTTCAACGGCCGCCTTCACATAGGCCACGGCCGACGACGCGGCGAAGGCCAGTTCCTGGGCGATGGAGCCGCCCGCCTCATGCGCCACGCGGCCCGAGGCCATGAACAGCGTCGCCTCGGGATAGGTCGCGGCGTGGGTCGCCGCCGCCTTGGCCGTCTCGGCCATGATGCCCGCAAAGTCCGACGGCGCCCCGCCCGCCTCGGCATAGGCCGAGATCGGATCGAGGTGGAAGGCCAGCTTGGCGCGGGGCGAACCCTTGGCGGCCGCCGACAGGGCCTCCGCCGCCTTCACGCCCTCGAGCCCGGCGTCCAGCGCCACCGGCGCCAGTTCCAGCGCCACCCCGTCCAGCGCGCGCGCCAGCTTCGCAGCGTCCGACGCCGCCGGCCCGGCGATCAGGACGGAGGCCGCCCCGTTCTCCAGATCGGTCAAGATGGCGCGGTTGAGGGCATCGGCGTCCTCGCCCTCGTTCAGCGCCCGCACGTCCCACGCCCGGCCTTCGGAATCCGAGGGCCGGGGCGCGAACACCGGCTCGCCGCCGTTCGCCGCCCCATACAGAGGCTTCGTCGCCAGATGGTCCGCATCCAGATGGATGAGGCTCTCCAGCGGACGCTCCTTCAGCGCCTTGATAGCGGCTTCACGCCACTCCAGCGGGGTCGGGACGGCGAACTCACTCATTTACTCGAACTCCACCAGCACGTCGTCGGCGGCGACCGGGTCGCCGGCCTTGGCCTTGACCGCCTTCACCTTGCCGTCGCGCTCGGCCTTGAGGATGTTCTGCATCTTCATGGCCTCGATGATGGCCACGGTCTCGCCGGACTTGACCTCCTGGCCCGGGGTCACGGGGATGTCGACCACCAGACCCGGCATCGGCGACAGCACAAGCTTGGACGTATCCGCCGCCTGCTTCTCGGGCAGCAGGGCGTAGAGATGCGCCACGTCGGGACGCAGCACGCGCACCCGCGCCCGCGCCGCGCGGTGACGGATGTCGAAGCCGTCGGCGGCGCGCTTCACCTCGGCGGTGAAGGCGTCGTCGTCCAGCACAGCCTTGAACAGCGACAGGCCCGGACGCCATTCGATCTCGGACAGGGAGACGTCCTCGCCGTCGATGGCGACGATCAGGTCTTCGGCCTCGTCATAGCCGACCTCGACCTCATAGGCCGTCTTGTCGATCAGGACGGTCCAGTCGGTGCGCTCGCTGGGGTCGCCGTCCTGTTCGGCGATGACCTCATTCATGGCCACGGCCGAGGCGATCAGGATTTTCACCTGCTCAGGCGTCGGCGCCAAGCCGTGGAAGCCGTCGGGGAATTCGTCCTTGATGTAGCTGGTGGCCAGCTCGCCGGACTGGAAGCGTTCCTGATCCATGACCGCCGCCAGGAAGGGCACATTGTGGCCCAGCCCCGCCAGATGGGTGTCCTCCAGCGCGCGGGCCATGCCGCGCACGGCGTCGTCGCGCGTCTCGCCCCAGGCGCACAGCTTGGCGATCATGGGGTCGTAGAACATGCTGATCTCGTCGCCCTCGCGGACGCCCGAGTCATTGCGAACCGTATAGTCGCCCTGATCGCCCTCTTCCGGCTGCTCATAACGCACCAGACGGCCGATCGACGGCAGGAAGCCGCGATAGGGGTCTTCGGCGTAGATGCGGCTCTCGATGGCCCAGCCGTTGATCGACAGGTCGTCCTGCTTGATCGCCAGTTGCTCGCCCCAGGCCGAGCGGATCATCTGCTCGACCAGATCGACGCCGGTGATCAGCTCCGTCACCGGATGCTCGACCTGCAGACGGGTGTTCATCTCCAGGAAGAAGAAGGACTTGTCCTGACCGGCGACGAACTCGACCGTGCCGGCCGAGTCATAGTTCACCGCCTTGGCCAGGGCGACGGCCTGCGCCCCCATGGCGGCGCGTGTCGCCTCGTCCAGCAGGGGCGACGGCGCCTCCTCGATGACTTTCTGGTTGCGGCGCTGGATCGAGCATTCGCGCTCGAACAGGTGGATGACGTTGCCGTGCTTGTCGCCCAGCACCTGAATCTCGATGTGGCGCGGATCGACGATGAACTTCTCGAGGAAGACGCGGTCGTCGCCGAAGGCGTTCAGCGCCTCGGCCTTCACGGCGGCGAAGCCCTCGGCCATGTCGTCGTCCGAATGGGCGACGCGGATGCCCTTGCCCCCGCCCCCGGCCGAAGCCTTGATCATGACCGGATAGCCGATCTCACGCGCGATCTTCACCGCCTCGTCCGGCGTTTCGATCAGGCCCATATGGCCCGGCACGGTCGAGACGCCCGCCTCTGCGGCGAACTTCTTGGACGTGATCTTGTCGCCCATGGCGTCGATCGCCTCGGGGTTCGGCCCGATGAAGGCGATGCCCTCGGCCTTCAGCCGACGCGCAAACCCGGCGTTTTCAGACAGGAAGCCGAAGCCGGGATGCACGGCCTGCGCCCCCGTCTGCTTCACGGCGTCCACGATCCTGTCCTGGATCAGATAGGACTGGGCGGCGGGCGACGGGCCGATGTGGACGGTCTCGTCCGCCATCTCGCACGCCAGCGACCCGGCGTCGGCGTCGGAGTAGACGACCACCGTCTTGATGCCCATGCGACGGCAGGTCTTGATGACGCGAACAGCAATTTCGCCGCGGTTGGCGATCAGAATTTTATCGAACATTTCTGGGCCTTACAGCGGGATGTTGTCGTGCTTCTTCCAGGGATTTTCCTGGGTCTTGTTCTTCAGCGTCTTCAGCGCCTTGATCAGGCGACGGCGGGTGCCGTGGGGCATGATGACGTCGTCGATGTAGCCGAGCCCAGCCGCCACGAAGGGGTTGGCGAAGCGTTCCTTGTATTCGGCCTCGCGCGCGGCCAGAGCCTCGGGGTCGCCGGCCTCTTTACGGAAGATGATCTCGACCGCACCCTTGGCGCCCATGACCGCGATCTCGGCGGTGGGCCAGGCGTAGTTGACGTCGCCGCGCAGGTGTTTGGAGCTCATGACGTCATAGGCGCCGCCATAGGCCTTGCGCGTGATGACCGTCAGCTTGGGCACGGTGGCCTCGGCATAGGCGAACAGCAGCTTGGCGCCGTGCTTGATCAGAGCGCCGTACTCCTGCTTCGTGCCCGGCATGAAGCCCGGCACGTCGACGAAGGTCACCAGCGGGATGTGGAAGGCGTCGCAGAAGCGCACAAAGCGCGCGGCCTTGCGGCTGGAGTCGATGTCCAGCACGCCCGCCAGCGTCTGGGGCTGGTTGCCGACGATGCCGACCGGCTGGCCGTCCAGACGGCCGAAACCGCAGATGATGTTCTTGGCGAAGTCGGCGCCGATCTCGAAAAAGTCGGCCTCGTCGACCGTCTTCAGGATCAGCTCCTTCATGTCATAGGGCTGGTTCGGATTGGCCGGGACCAGAGTGTCCAGCGAGGCCTCATCGCGATCCGGCTCGTCATAGGTTTCGCGAACCGGCGGCGTCTCGCGGTTCGACAGCGGCAGGAAGCCGATCAGGCGGCGCACCTCCGACAGGGCCTCCAGATCGTTCTCGAAGGCGCCGTCGGCGACCCCGGACTTGCCCGCATGGACGCGGGCGCCGCCCAGGTCCTCGTGGCTGACCACCTCGTTGGTGACGGTCTTCACCACGTCGGGGCCGGTCACATACATGTAGGAGGTGTCCTTCACCATGAAGATGAAGTCGGTGATGGCGGGCGAATAGACGTCGCCGCCCGCGCACGGGCCCATGATGACCGAAATCTGCGGGATGACGCCCGAGGCCAGGGTGTTCTGCAGGAAAATGTCGGCGTAACCGGCCAGCGATTCCACCCCTTCCTGAATGCGCGCGCCGCCTGCGTCGAACAGGCCGATGATCGGCGCGCCGGCCGTCAGGGCCATCTTCTGAATCTTGACGATCTTGGCCGCGTGGGCGCCCGACAGCGAGCCGCCGAACACGGTGAAGTCCTTGGAGAAGACATAGACCAGACGGCCGTTGATCGTGCCGCGTCCGGTGACGACGCCGTCGCCGGGGATGCGCTGCTCGGCCATGCCGAAGTCGTGGCTGCGATGCTCCACGAACATGTCGGTCTCTTCGAAGGAGCCTTCGTCCAGCAGGACGCCGATGCGTTCGCGGGCGGTCAGCTTGCCCTTGGCGTGCTGGCTGGCGATGCGCTTCTCGCCCCCGCCCAGCTTGGCGGCGGCGCGACGGCGCTCGAGTTCCTCGAGGATGGCCTGGCTCATGGTTGGAGCGACTCCCTGACTTCGTTCAGGGTCCAACAAGCCGCTTCATCGCAAAAAGGCAATCGCAACTTTGCAAAAGGCCTCCAAGTGCGTAAGCCTGCCAAGGCAGACAGGCGTTTTTGCAAAGTTGCAATGCCCGACCATCATGGCTGAAAAACTCTACCTCGGGACCAAGGTCCGCAAGCTGCGCGAGGCGCGCGGCTGGACGCTGGAGCAGTGCGCCGGGCGGCTGGCGCTGTCGCCGTCCTATCTGTCGCAGATCGAGACCAACCAGCGCCCGGCCACGGCGCGGGTGCTGATCGCCCTGACGCGCGCCTTCGACGTGGACGCCAGCCTGTTTGATCTGGACGGCGACGCCCGCCTGATCGCCGACCTGCGCGAGGCGACCACCGACGTCGCGGGCCACGCCGAGGCGCCCACGGCGGGCGAGCTCAAACAGGCGGCCATGAACGCGCCCCGGCTGGCGCGGCAGTTCCTGGCCCTGCACCAGGACTATCGCCGTCTGGACGAGCGGCTGAAGACGCTGAACGAGACGCTGGGCCGCGACGAACACGCCGCCGACGCCGCCCCCGCCCTGCCCTATGAGGCGGTGCGCGACTTCTTCCACTATCGCGACAACTACATCGACGCCCTGGACCGGGCGGCCGAGGATCTGGCCGCGCGGCTGAACCTGGGCGACGGCGTCCATCCGGAGCGCGAGCTGGAGGCCGCCCTCAACGACCTGTGCGGCGTGCGCGTCGCCACGGGTCAGGGGCGCGGCGCCATGCGGCGCTTCGATCCGGGCGCGCGCATCCTCCATGTCGACGCCAGCCTGCCGGGCGCCACCCGCGCCTTCCAGATGGCGCATCAGCTGGTTCGCTTGCGGTTCGAAGACCTGATCGAGCACGAACTGGACCGCGCCGCCTTCGACATTCCCGCCGCGCGCGACGTGTGCCGGGTCGGTCTGGCCAACTATGCAGCGGGTGCGCTGCTGCTGCCCTATCGCGCGTTTCTGGAGGCGGCGCGGGAGCTGCGGCACGACGTGGACCGCCTGCGCAACCGCTTCCACGTCAGTTTCGAACAGGCCTGCCACCGATTGAGCACGCTACAGAGGCCCGGCTGGCGCGGCGTGCCCTTCTACTTCGCGCGAGTGGACATGGCCGGCAACATCACCAAGCGGCACAGCGCCACGCGCTTCCAGTTCGCCCGCTTCGGCGGCGCCTGCCCGTTATGGAACGTCCATGAGGCGTTCAGCGCGCCGGACCGCATACTAGTCAATCTGTCGGAGATGCCCGACGGCGCCCGCTACGTCTGCATCGCCAAGAGCGTGTCCAAGCCGGGCGGGTCGTTTCTGGAGCCGGATCGCCGCTATGCGCTGGGACTGGGGTGCGAGATCGAGCACGCGGCCCAGTTGGTCTATGCGGACGGGCTGGACCTGAACGGCCCGCCGACGCGCATGGGGGTGAACTGCCGCATCTGCGAACGGACGGACTGCACGCAAAGGGCGTTTCCGCCGATCGACCGGACCCTGGCCGTGCCGGAGAATGAGCGGGGGGTGATCCCGTATACGCTGAGCTGACCCTCTCCCCACGCAAGGCAGGGAGAGGGAAAATCAGCGTCAGCCCATCGTCGGGATGACGAAGCTCGAGTCCGCGTGCTCCAGATCGCTGTCCGGCCAGCGGGCGGTCACGGTCTTGGTCTTGGTCCAGAAGCGGACGCCTTCCATGCCGTGCTGGTTGATGTCGCCGAAGGCCGAACGCTTCCAGCCGCCGAACGAGTGATAGGCCACCGGCACCGGGATCGGCACGTTGATGCCGACCATGCCGACGTTGACGCGGGCGGCGAAGTCGCGGGCCGCGCGGCCGTTCTGGGTGAAGATGGCGACGCCGTTGCCGTACTGGTGCTTGCTCGGCAGGCTCAGCGCCTCCTCGAAGCTGGCGGCGCGCATGATCTGCAACACGGGGCCGAAGATCTCTTCCTTGTAGGATTCCATCTCGGGCTTGACGTGGTCGAACAGCGACGGGCCGATGAAGAAGCCCTTCTCGTGGCCCTGCAGGCTGAACTCGCGACCGTCGACGACCAGTTCGGCGCCTTCTTCCACGCCCTTGTTGATCCAGCCCAGAACCTTGTCCTTGTGGGTCTGGGTGACGACGGGGCCGTAGTGGGCCTCGGCGTCGGTCGAGACGCCGACGCGCAGGTTCGGGATTTCCGAGACCAGACGCTCGCGCAGTTCATCGGCGGTGCGTTGACCGACCGGCACCACCACCGGCAGGGCCATGCAGCGCTCGCCGGCCGAGCCGTAGGCCGCGCCGGTCAGATCCTTGATGACCTGATCCATGTCGGCGTCGGGCAGGACGATGCCGTGGTTCTTGGCGCCGCCCATGGCCTGAACGCGCTTGCCGTGGGCCGCGCCCTTCTGGAACACATAGTGGGCGATGTCCGACGAACCGACGAAGCTGACGGCATGGATCAGCGGATGTTCAAGAATGGAGTCGACCGCCACCTTGTCGCCGTGGACGACGTTCAGCACGCCCTTGGGCGCGCCCGCCTCCATCATCAGTTCGCCCAGACGCACCGGCAGGGACGGGTCACGCTCGGACGGCTTCAGGATGAAGGTGTTGCCCGCGGCGATGGCCACGCCGAACATCCACATCGGGATCATGCCGGGGAAGTTAAACGGGGTGATGCCCGCCACCACGCCCAGCGGCTGGCGCATGGAATAGACGTCGATGCCCGGACCGGCGCCATAGGTGTATTCGCCCTTCGAGGCGTGCGGGATGCCGCAGGCGAACTCGATCACTTCCAGACCGCGCTGGATGTCGCCCTTGGAGTCGGCGATGACCTTGCCGTGCTCGCTGGACAGCAGTTCTGCCAGTTCGTTCATGTTCGCCTCGACCAGGCGCTTGAACTCGAACATGACGCGGGCGCGGCGCTGCGGGTTGGTCGAGGACCAGCCTTCAAAGGCGGCCTGCGCCGACTGGACCGCGCGATCCAGTTCCGACGGCGTCGCCAGCTGGACGCGGGCCTGAACCTCGCCGGTGTTGGGGTTGAAGACGTCGCCGAAGCGACCCGATGCCCCATCAAAAGCCGCACCGTCGATGAAGTGGCGAATATCGCGCATTGAACGTCTCTCCCGATGATTATGGTTCTTCGTGAGCCTGCCCTAGCAGAGCGGGCGGGTCAGGCCCATTGCAATCTTGCAGGTGATGATGTGCATATCTGCACATGTTCGACTGGGATGATCTGAGAGTGTTTCTGGCGGCCGCGCGCGCCGGGTCTCTGGCCACGGCGGCGCAGCGGCTGGGCGTGGACGCGGCCACCGTCGGGCGGCGCGTGGCCCGGCTGGAGACGGCGCTGAAGTCGACCCTGCTGGTGCGCTCGGCCGCCGGACTGCACCTGACGGCCACGGGCGCCCAGCTGCTGGAGCGGGCGCTGGACGCCGAAAGCGCGATGGAAGCCGCCGGGCGCGTCACCCAGCCCGACCTGATCGCCGGCGCCGTGCGGATCAGCGCGTCGGAAGGCTTCGGCGGGGCGGTGCTGGCCCCCGCCCTGCCCGGCCTGCTGGCCGCGCATCCGGGGCTGAACGTCGAACTGGCGGCCAGCTCCGGCTTCCTGTCGCCCAGCCGCCGCGAGGTGGACATGGCCATCACCCTCAGCCCCGCCGCTGGGCCGCGTCTGATCGTCGAGCCGCTGACCACCTATCAGCTGGCGCTCTACGCCGCGCCGGAATACCTGAAACGTCACGGCGCGCCCGACACCATCGACGACCTGAACCGCGTCGACATGGTCGGATACGTCGACGACCTGATCTATGCGCCCGAGTTGCATTATCTGGACGAGATCCGCCCGCACCTGCGTCCCCGCCTGGCTTCATCCTCCATCCGCGCCCAACGGGACATGGTGGCGGCGGGCGGCGGCATCGGCGTCCTGCCCTGCTTTCTGGCGGAGGGACTGACGCGCGTTCTTGCGGACGCTGTGCTGATCGAGCGGCGCTTCTGGCTCAGCACCCACCGCGAGGTCCACGGCACGGCGCGGCTGAAAACGGTCCGGCGCTGGATCAAAGCCCTGTGTCAGGATCAGGTCAGCCGCCTCGCCCCCTTGCCCGCGACCACGCCGAGACGCGCCGAAGGGTGACTATATTTTACATTTTACATTGCTCTAAAGCCCAGCATCCGGGGCTATGACTCCAGCGTTCTCCTCGGAGCTGCGTAACAAGTATGAAGATCGCGATATTAGATGACGATCCCGTCCAATTGGAGTTCGTCTCCGAGGTCGTCCAAGACGCCGGGTATCGCGCCACTCTGTTTTCGCGCGGCCAGGCGCTGATCTCCGCCCTGCGCAAGGACACCTTCGACATGCTGATCGTCGACTGGAACCTGCCGGACCGTTCGGGTCTGGAGGTGCTGGCTTGGGCGCGCACCAATCTGAAGCCCGCCCCGCCCATGCTGCTGGTCACCAGCCGCGCCGAGGATGAAGACGTGGTCGCAGGCCTGGACGCCGGGGCCGACGACTACCTGCCCAAGCCCCTGTCCAAACCGGTGCTGGCGGCGCGGATCAACGCTCTGATCCGTCGCGCCTACGCCCAACCGACGACGCCGGGCGTCGAGGTCTATGACGGCTTGTCCTTCCACGAGTCCGCCGGGTCCGTGACCCGCGACGGCCAGCCAGTCGCTCTGACGGCCAAGGAATACGCCCTGGCCCTGCTGCTGTTCCGCAACCTGCACCGGGCGCTGTCGCGGACCTATATTCTGGAGACGGTGTGGGGCAATGAGCCGGACCTGAACAGCCGTTCGCTGGACATGCACATCTCGCGTATCCGCAACAAGCTTGAGCTGCGGCCCGAGCGAGGCTTCCGCCTGACCCCCATTTACAGCTACGGATACCGCCTTGAGCGCGTCGCGGGGGCAGAACCCGGCCAGGACGCCTGAATGAAGACGCAGGTGGCGAAATGAAGACGGATTGGGCGGCGGCCCTGGCGATCGCAGCGATGCTGGCCGCAGGAAGCGCCGTCGCACAGACTTCGGCCGCCCCGCCCGCTGCCCGGACGGCCGCCTCCGTCGAGACCCTCGACTATGTCGTCCAGCGCGGCGACACCCTGATCGACCTGGCGACCGCCTACATGCACCGGCCGCTCGACTATCGCCGAGTTCAGCGCGAGAACCGGGTCGCCAATCCGCGTCGCCTCGCCATCGGTCGCACCCTGGCCCTGCCCGTCGATCTGCTGCGCGCCGATCCGGACGAGGCGCGCATCGCCGGCTTTCGCGGCGCGGCGACCCTGAACCAGGACGGCCGCTCCGCCGCCCCCGCACCCGGCCAGACCGTGCGCGAAGGCGCCGTTCTCACCACCGGAGCCAACGCCTTCGTCCGCCTAGCCCTGTCCGACGGCAGCCATGTGGTCGTGCCCTCCAACAGCCGCGTGCGGGTCAGCCGCCTGCGCCGCTACGCCATCAACGGCGCCGTCGATCACGCCCTGACGGTCGAGGCGGGCCGCGCCGAGTCGCGCGTCACGCCCCGGCGCCGTCCCGGCGGCTTCGCCATCCGCACCCCCGTCTCGGTCTCGGCCGTGCGCGGCACCGACTTCCGCGTCTCCTTCGACGATGACGCCGACCGCTCGAGCACCGAAGTGCTGGAAGGCGCCGTCGCCATCGCCTCGGGCCAGGCCGAAACCCTGGCCGCCGCAGATCAGGGCGTCAGCGCCGCCGCCGGCGCTGTTCGCCTGCTGCCCCTGCTGCCCGCGCCCGCCCTGGCCCGCCCCGACGCGCCGCAAACCCAGGCCCAGGTCGCTTTCGACATCCAGCCCCTGCCCGGCGCCGAACGCTATCGCGGCCGCGTCGCCCAGGACGCCGGCATGATCGAGGCCTTCTCCGAGGCCGACAGCGCGCCCGGCGGCCCCCTGGTCTTCGGCGAGATGGAGGAAGGCGCCTTCTTCCTGCGCCTGACCGCCCTGTCGCCCGAGGGACTGGAGGGCAAGTCCACCACCTACAGCTTCATCCGCGCCCGCAACGGCGTCGGCGGCCTGGCCTCGGCCCTGGACCAGCGCGACCGCCGCCGCTTCTACCGCTTCCGCTGGGAGGCCGAGGGCGTCGGCGCGGCGACCTTCCGCTTCCAGCTTTGGCGCGAGGCCGAGGACGGAACCGTCGACGGCCCCCTGCTGGTCGACCAGCCCGGCCTGACCGACGAGGCCTTCACCCTCAGCGACCTGCCGCCGGGCGTCTACAGCTGGCGGGTGCAGGGCGCGCGCCATCGCTTCGGCCGTCTGCTGGAAGCCTGGTCCGAACCGCAACAGCTCCGCATCGGACGATAGCGCCGTGCCCGCGCCCTCAGGGCCGAAAGGCGGCTGGAGAGGCTGGCTCGGCGCCCGCTTGACCGGCCGTCGCGCCCTGGTCGAATGGGGGCTGGTGGCGACGCTGTCCGCCCTGCTGGTCGGCTGGATGGCGCTGACGCCCGCCGCCGACGGCGCCGACCACCTGATCTATGACGCCCTGATGCGGGCCGAGGCGGGACCGGCCGACGAAGACATCGTCATCATCGCCATCGACGACCGCAGCCTGGAAGCCCTGGGCCAATGGCCCTGGCCGCGCGACCTGCACGCCCGGCTGATCGACCGCCTGACCCAGGCGGGCGCGGGGCCTGTCGCCTACGACGTCCTGTTCACCGAAGCCTCGCAGCAAGACGACGCCCTTGCCGCCGCCCTGGCCCGCAACGGCCAGGTCCGCCTGCCCGTGGTGCTGGACGCCCCCGGCCTGAACGGCGCCGCCTATCGCGAAGACGCCCCCGCGCCCGGCCTGACCGAGGCGGCGGCGGGTCTGGGCCACGTCAACCTGACGGTCGACGACGACGGCGCCGTGCGCCGCCTGCCCCTCTATCTTCAGGCGGGCGAGCGGACCTGGCCGCACCTGATCCTGCCCCTGGCCGCCGCCAAGGGCGCCGTTCCTGCGCCGCCCGCGCCGCATGAGGGCGGCGACCTGTTCGCCGCGTCGCCGGAAGCCCTGATCTATCGCGGCCCGCCCGGCGCCTTCCGCACCCTGTCCTTCGCCGACGTGCTCAGCGGCGAGACGCCCGCCGCCTTCCTGAAGGACAGGCTGGTGCTGGTCGGGGCGACGGCGCCGGGTCTGGGCGACCGTTACGCCACCCCGGCCACGCCCCACGGCGAACTGCGTCCCGGCGTCGAGGTGCAGGCCGCCCTGCTCCAGACCCTGATCGAGGGCGGCGGCCCGCGCAGCCTGTCGCCCGCCTGGGTGCTGATCCTGTCCCTGCTGCCGCTCGGCCTGCTGGTCGCCGGCTTCCTGGTGCTGCGTCCGGCCGCCAACATGGCCCTGGGCGCCGGGCTGATCGTCGTGACGTTGATCGCCGCCGCGACCGCCTTCCTCGCAGGCGGCCTGTGGCTCCCGCCCTCGGCCGCCGTAGCTGGCTTGGCCCTAGCCTATCCCCTGTGGAGCTGGCGCCGCCTGGCCGCAGCCTCGGCCTATATGCAGAGCGAGGTCGAGGCCTTCGAGCGCGACGGCGTGCGCCTGACCGGCCGCGCCCAGGGCGGCGACGTGGTGGCCCGTCAGGTGGACGCCCTGCGCGCCGCCGTGCGTCAGGTGCGCGATCTGGAGCGCTTCATCTCCGACGCCCTGCGAAGCCTGCCCGACGCCACGGTCGTGGCCGACCCGCACGCCCGCATCATCCTGTCCAACGACCGGGCCGAGGCCCTGTTCGGCGACCGACTGAGGGACGACGCCGACCTGCCCCTGCTGTTCCGGTCCCTGGGCGAACCGGCCTGGCGCCGCTTCCTCGATCCCGAGGGCGATCCCGGCGACATCACCACGCCCGACGGCCGCATCCTGAAGGCCGCCGCCGCCCTGCTGACCGACGCCGAGGGGCAGCCGGTCGGCCATATCGTGCGCTTCGCCGACATGACCCGTTTCCGCGCCGCCGAGCGCCAGCGCGCCGAGGCCCTGCAACTGCTCAGCCACGACATGCGCGCGCCTCAGGTGTCGATCCTGACCCTGCTGGACGGCCCCGCCCCGCGCCTGGACCCCATGGTCGAGCGCCGCATCGCCGACTACGCCCGCCAGACCCTCGACCTCGCCGAAGGCTATGTTCAACTGGCCCGCGCCGAGAGCCAACCCTATCGCTCCGAGCTGCTGGACCTGGGCCAGATCGCCATGGACGCCGCCGACATCCTGTGGCCCCAGGCGTCGAAGAAAGGCGTCCGCATCCTGACGCCCGACGGCGAGGAAGAGTTCCTGGTCCAGGGCGACCCCGCCCTGTTGCGCCGCCTGACCACCAACCTTCTCGACAACGCCCTGAAATACGGCCCGGCGGGCGGCGCTATCCAGGTCAGCCTGACCGGGGCCGAGGAAGACGGTCGCCCGGTCTGCGTCCTCGGCGTCAGCGATCAGGGCCCTGGTCTGTCGGAAGAGGCCGCGCGTCGTTTGTTCCAGCCCTTCGGCCACGGCGGCGCCGATCATCGCGGCGCGGGTCTGGGCCTCGCCTTCGTCCGCACCGTCGCCGAACGCCACGGCGGAACCATCCGCCACCAGCCCGGATCGCCGGGCGCGACCTTCATCCTGACCCTGCCCAGGATCGCGGAAGAGGAATGAAGCTGCGGGCGGTCGGCCCTAGTCCGCCGCGTCCAACTGCGCCACCGCCGCCTTGGCCAGCAGGCCCGGCGCGGTTTCGGCCTGACGCCGTCCCAGGATCGCCACCGCCGAGGCGCGATAGGCCCCCGCCTCATTCCCCGGCCCGGTCAGGATCACCGTCAGGCTGTGCGTCTGGCGACCCTGGCTCCACCATTGCGGCAGGCGCGGCGCATCGGTCCACTCGCCCTGGCGCGCATCGACGTCGGTGAAGACGCCGGTCTTCTGAGGCCGCACCGCATAGGCCGTCTCGACCCGCCAGGCGGACTTATCGTCCACCTCGCGCCAGCCGCGCGCCGCCAGCGCCTGACGCACGGCCTCGGCCGCCGCGCGGTCGGCCTCGCTCGGCGCCTCGGCCTCAAGCAGGCGATAATCAGTCACGTTCGCGGGCACGGCGGCCGACAACTGCGTCTCGACGCGCGGCGTAGAAGCGCAGCCCGCCAGGACGGCCGCGCTGACCAGGGGAAGAGCCAGACGAGAGATCATGGCTGCGATACCTGCCCCGCCGCGCCCTCCAAGTCCACAACGGACGATTCCAACGGGACCGAAAAGCGCTCCGGCCTAGCCCCCGGACGCCAGCGCGCCCGTCACGCCCAGCGTCCCGTCCGCGTTCTCGACCACGCCCAGTTCCTCGATGCGCGCCCCGTCCTGCTCCAGCACGGCCAGCCAGCCGAAGGCCTGCGCCGTCGTCACGCGATCCAGCCGGACGCCCAGCCGCCCGCCCTCGGACATGCCCAACGTCGGCTGCACCCCCGCCGCCGAAGCGGTAGAGGCGACCAGAGCCTGCAGATCGACCGCCTCAGCCGGTCGCGCGCCGCGCTGGATCACGGCCGTCTCGACCTGCGTCAGTCGCCGCTCGGCGGCGACGCGGGCGCGCGCCTGATCGGCCTGCCAGCCGTCCAGCGGCCGCACCACGCCCAGCCAGCCGACGACGCCCAGCACCAGCGCCCCCATGACCGCCAGCATCCGCCGCTCGCGCAGCGACCGACCGTCCCACCAGGCGGCGACGGAAGAGAACAAGGCCTTCATCGGGCGCCTCCGATCGTGAGCGTGCTGACCATGCGCCCGCCTTCCTCGGCCGAGGTTTCGTCGACCACCGCCAGACCGGCCTCGGCCAGATCGGCGCGCACGGCGTCCAGATCATTGAACGTCGGATGGGCCAGGGTGACGCGCAGCCCCTCGCCGCCCAGGGTCGCGTCGTCCAGTTCCGCGCCCGGCACGCGCTCGACGGCGGCGAAGACGGCGGCCATCGCGCGCGCGGTCCCGCCCGGCGGCGGCCCGGCGTCGAGACGACGCAGAGCCTCCGGCGCCGGATCGTCCGCCGTCGCCAGTTCAGGATAGAGCTTCACCGCCCCCGCCCGAGCGCCGGCCTCAGCGCGATCGGCCGCCGCACGGTCGCGCAACCCTTCGGCCGCTATCAGGATCAGGGGCGAGACCAACAGCGCCGCCGCCAGACCCGCCGCCAGCCGCCAGTCTTTGGCCGCCTGTCCCCGCTCGCGCCGGTCGTGGACCTGCAACAGGTCGAGCGGGGCCGCCATCGCCCCCGCCGCCAGGGCCGCGTCCAACGCCTCGCCTTCCAGCCAGGTCAAAGAACGCCCGGCCGCAACCGCCTCCGCCAGATCCGGCTGGACCGTCACGGCGAAGGCCGGGCCGCGCAGCGCCACGTCGGCCCCTGCCTGTGCGGCCGTCAATGTCCCCGCCTCCAGCGGTGCGGGCAGGCACAGATTGTCCGGCACGACGGCCTCGGGCCGGATGTCGAAGGTCTCCATCCAGCGCAGCCAGGCCTGCAACAGCTTGGCCGACACCGCCGCCGTCAGGCGCGGGCCGCCATCGACCGGCGCAACGCCCAGAGCCACGTCCAGCCCCTCGACCTCGCCCGCCGCCTGATCGCGCAAGGCCCAGCGCGCCGCGGCGCGGGCCTGGGCCGCATTGCCCGGGGGCAGGTCCAGCCAGCGCGTCATGACGTCCGCGCCGGGGGCCACGGCGATGGTGCGCATCGACGGCGGCGCTTCGGCCTGATGCGGGTCCAACTCGCCGCGTCCGACGACACGGCCCTCGCGATCGACCAGCAGGAAACGCGCCGCCAGGGTCGCGTGGGTCGGGATGAACAGGATGCGGGCGTGGCTCATTCTTCCATGCTCATTCTTCAGGCGTCCAGCGACGGATGACGGTGCGCGCCGCGCCGTCGGGCGCGACGTGGATCAGGGCGGTGCGGACGGCGCGGGCGTCGCCATGCTCGATCTCGACCCTCAGGTCGAAGTAACGGGTGGCCAGGGTGATCTGGCCCTTGGCCTCTTCGTCGACGACCACGCCCGACAGGGCGGGTTGGGCCCAGAAGGCGTCGGGGCTGCTCCAACCCGTCGCAGGACGCGCGGCGATGGCCGCCTTGGCCGCGTTCAACCCGACCACGCCCCGGCTGATCGCGACCAGCAGAACGGCGTCCTGCGGCTCCAGCGTATTCACATTCAGGGGCGACAATCGCGCCTCCGGCAGGGCGCATAGATGCGGCCTCAACCGGCGATAGAGGGCGTCGTCCACCCCCGCCACGGCGCGCAGTTCGCTGACCTCGGCCAGCATGACCCCGCCAGTGCGATACGGCGTCGGACGGCTGGCGTAGGCGGCGTCCTCCGCCCCCTGCGCCGAAACCTCGTCGTCGCCGTCCATCCAGTCGGTCAGGGCCGCCGCGACCGCCGACATCCGCCCGCGCGGCAGGCCCAAAGCGGCGCCGAGCGCGATGAACTGCGCCGCCCCTTCGGGCCGGGCGATCAGATCCTCGCCCTGCCCCAGCGCCAGACTGTTCAGGTTGAAACAGGCCTGACCGTCGCGGATCACCGCCCGCCCCTCGCCCTCTTCCAGCGGCAGGGCGAAGACGCGGCCGTTCCATTGCGGCTGCAACGGCGTGCGCGCCGGATCGGCGCGCACCAGATCGGACAGCCGCCGCCGCGCCAGCGCCTCCGCCCCCGCCGCATAGGCTTGCGCCTGCGCCTGGCTCTCGGCGTTGGTGGTGCGGCGCACGGAAAAACGCACGTCGTCCAGCAGCACCACGCACAGCGCCGCCATCACCGCCACCAGCAACAGGACGGTCAACAGGGCCATGCCCCGACGATCGCGCGCGCCTTCCTTCATGCGGCTGCGACCAGAAACAGCTGCTCGACCGAGCCGAAGCCGTCCAGCGTCAGCGTCACCCGCACGGCGTCCGGCAGGGGCCGGTCGCTGCTGGCGGAAAAGGCAGGCGCCTCGGACCCGTTCTGGATGAAGGCGACGCGCACCTCTGTCACCCCGCGATACAGCACCTGCGGCGGCCCGGCCCGCGCACCGTCCAGATAGGGCGCCACGCGGCGCTCCAACCGATCCTCCACCAACCGGTATTCAACCCTTTGAACCGAGGCGCGCGGCGCGGCGTCCGGGTTGCTCCAGCCGCTGCGGGCCAGCACCAGCAGGGGATCGCCCGGTCGTTGCGGCCCCATGATCGCCTGAGGCACCGGACGCCCCGTCGGCCCGCGCACCCGCCGCGCCGTCGCCTGCGCCAGATCGGCGCGCAGCAGAGCGCGGGTGCGTTGCAGCGCCGCCACCCGCTCCGCGTTGGCCTTCACCGCGAACCGCGTCTCAATCGACTGGCCCAGCACCAGCGCGCCTGCCCCCGCCAGAAGGGCGAAGATCAGCAGGGCGATCATGACCTCGACCAGTGTAAACCCTTGTCGATTTGTTGCGCTATCGCTCACGCCACGGGCGCTCGCTGCTTGAGCACATTTTAGGACGCTATCGCTCGCCGCACAGCGGCTCGCTGCTTGAGCGGGTTGGCACCACGCCTTCATGCGCCCGCCGCCCGGAACAGCACACGCTCGGCGGCTTGTTCTTCATCGGCGAAGACGCGTACGTCGATACGGCCGACGCCGGGCATGTCGGTCGCGCTGACCACCCGCACCCAACGCCATTCGCGCCCGCCCAGCGACGCTTGCCCCGACGTGCTGCCGCTGGGCAGATCGCGCGCGATCATCGCCTCGGCGGCCACATTGTCAGCGACGACGCCGCCCAGCGTCCGCGTCTCGACCCGCGCCGCCGAGCGGGTGCTCTCGCCCGACAGGTTCAGCAACGCCATCGCCGCCAGACCGAACACGGCCAGCGCCACAAGACACTCGATCAGGGTGAAGCCCGCGCGGGGCGCTCCCTCACTCATGGATCGTCACCTCGCCCGCGCCGTCGATGGCGACGGTGACGGCCTGGCCCTCGCGCTCCAGCCGCACGCTGGCGGCGTCGGCGCCGCCGGTGGGGTCGAACACGGCGCGGGCGGGCGCGGCGACGGCGACGCCCTCCCCCCATGCCTTCGGCGCCAGAACGCCCGTCAGCGGCGTCCAGACGGCGCCGTCGAAGCTCTCGAAGCCATAGCCCGCCGCATCGGCGCGCAGGGCCACCGGGCGGTTGGTCATCACCGCCTCCTCGCGCGCCAGCGTCAGGCGCGCGGCGAACCGCTCGGCCTCGACCGCCAGCGTCGGGCGCGGGTCCGGCATGGACAGCAGCACCGCCCCCGCCGCCACGCCGATGATGGCGATGACCACCATTAACTCGACGAGGGTGAAACCTTGTCGTGCGCCAACGCTCGCCGCGCGGCGGCTCGCTGCTTCAGCGCGTTTGGGCGTTCCCACGGCTACCGAACCGGCCGGGCGAGAGAGCGCTTCAGCCCTGCCAGTTGCCGATGTCGGCGTCATTCCCATCGCCCCCTTCCTGGCCGTCGGCGCCGAAGGACCAGATGTCGAACTGGCCGCCATGGGCGCTGCGGCGGCGGTACTGATAGGGATTGCCCCACGGGTCTTCCGGCAGGCGGCGGACATAGCCGCCCTGGCGATAGCGTTCCGGCCGCGCCAGATCGGCGGGCGGCGCCGTCAGGGCCTTCAGCCCCTGCTGGTCCGTCGGGAAGGCCAGGTTGTCGAGGCGATAGGTCTCCACCGCCTGCTCCAGCACCGAGATGTCGGCCCGCGCCTTGCCGACCATGGCCTTGTCTTGACTGGGCAGGACATTGATCGCCACCACCGTCGCCAACAGGCCGATGATGACGATGACGACCATTAACTCGACAAGGGTGAACCCTTGTCGTGCGCTACCGCTCGCCGCGCGGCGGCTCGCTGCGTGAGCGCGTTGGGCGCGCGTTTGGGCGACATGGCGCAGACGTCGGGCGAAGGTCTTGAACATCAATGCCTCTCTCACCCCAGAGCCAGGGTGTTGATCTGAAGAATGGGAAGCAGGATCGACAGCACGATCACGGCGACGATCCCGCCCATGACCACGATGATCGCCGGCTCCAGCAGGCTGAGCATCACGGCGGTGAAGTTGGAGAATTCGCGTTCCAGATAATCGGCCGCGCGCTCCAGCATGGGCTCCAGCCGACCGCTGCTTTCGCCGGATGCGGTCATGTAGACGAGGATGGGCGGGAACACCTCGGCGCGGCGCATGGCGGCCGACAGGCCACCGCCCTCGCGCACCGCCTCGGCCATCTGTTCGGTGGCGCGGCGCAGGGCGCGGTTGGAGACGGTGCGGGCGGTGATGGTCAGCCCCTCCAGCACCGGCAGGCCCGCCGCGATCATGGTCGACAGGGTGCGGGCCATGCGCGCGCCGTGCAGGTCGCGCGTCAGCCGCCCGACTAGAGGCAGCCTCAGCACCCAGGCGTCCAGCTTCAGCCGCACCGCCTCGCGCCGCCGCGCGATCAGCCCCGCGCCGACCACGGCCGCAAGGATCAGCGCCATCAGCCAGCCCCAGTCGCGCATCAGGTCCGACAGGCCGATGACCAGCCGCGTCAGCAGCGGCAGGGTCTGGCCCATGCTGTCGAACTGATCGACCACCTTGGGCACGATATAGGTCATCATGGCGACGATGACGCCCAGCGCCACCACCGCCAGCACGCACGGATAGACCAGCGCCGTCAGCACCTTGCCGCGCACGACCTCGTCCCGCTCCAGCCCGTCGGCCAGCCGTTCGAGAATGGGCTGAAGCGCGCCCGACTGCTCGCCCGCCGCCGTCATGGCGCGATACAGCGGCGGAAAGGCCGCGCCCTGCTGGCCCATGGCGTCGGACAGGCGCCGCCCCTCGATCACCCCGGCGTGGACGCCTTCCAGCACGCGGCGCACGTTCGGCCGATCCGCCTGAAGCATCAAATTGCGCAGCGCCTCTTCCAGCGGAGAGACGGAAATCAGCGTCGCCAGTTGCCGCGTCGTCAGCGCCAGCGCCTTGGGCGACAACCGCCCGGCCTTGCCGGATGTCGTCGCAGCGATCGCGCCCGAACGACCCGGCGACAGTTGCAAGGGCGCCAGTTGTCGTTTCGCCAGCGCCTTGCGCGCGGCGGCCTCGTCGGCGGCGGTCACGGAGCCGCTGACCGTCCGCCCGGCGGCGTCGGCGGCGATGTAGTCAAAGGCCGCCATCAGGCCGCGACCTCTTCGGCGGCGGTTTCCTGACGCGCCACGCGCAAGGCTTCCTCGACCGAGGTGACGCCTTCCAGCACCAGCGTCCGCGCCCGGTCGGCCAGCGTCCCGCCGCGCGCGAAGGCGGCGTCGAACACCACGTCCTCGTCGGCGCCCGAGGCGATCAGGCGACGCACCTTCTCGTCCACCGTCAGCGTCTCATAAAGCCCGATGCGGCCGACATAGCCGGTCGAGCCGCAATCGGCGCAGCCGTGCGGCCGCCAGACGCGCGCGCCTTCCTCAGCCCCGATCAGCCGCGCCGTCGCCTTGTCCGCCGTCTCCTCGATCCGGCAGTGCGGGCACAGGCGCCGCACCAGGCGTTGCGCCACCACCAGCCGCAGGGTCGAGGCCAGCAGGAAGGGCTCGACCCCCATGTCGCGCAGGCGCGTCACCGCCCCGGCCGCGTCATTGGTGTGAACCGTCGACAGCACCAGATGGCCGGTCAGCGACGCCTGAACGGCGATGGCCGCCGTCTCCGTGTCGCGAATTTCGCCGACCATGACCACGTCGGGATCCTGACGCAGGATGGCGCGCAGACCGGCGGCGAAGGTCATGCCGACCTTGGGGTTGACCTGCGTCTGGCCCACGCCCTCCATGGCGTATTCGACCGGGTCTTCGACCGTCAGTATGTTGCGCGAGCCGTCGTTCAGCAGCGACAGCCCGGCATAGAGGCTGGTCGTCTTGCCCGAGCCGGTCGGCCCGGTGACCAGGATGATGCCGTTCGGCTCGGCCAGCGCATGGCGGAAGGCCTCCAGCGCGGCCGGGTCCATGCCCAGCCGGTCCAGCGTCAGCCCGGCCTGATCCTTGTCCAGAATGCGCAGCACCACCCGCTCGCCCGCCCGCGACGGCAGGGTCGAGACGCGCACGTCCAGCGACTTGCCGCCCAGCGTCAGGGGGATGCGCCCGTCCTGGGGCTTGCGCTTCTCGGCGATGTCGAGCCGCGCCATGACCTTGATGCGCGACACCAACAGGGGCGCAACGCGCGGGTTCAGGCTCAGCGCCTCGCGCAGCACCCCGTCCACCCGCATCCTCACCAGCAGCCGCGTCTCATAGCTTTCCAGATGCACGTCCGAGGCGCCGATGCGGGCGGCCTCGGCGATGACGCCGTTGATCAGACGGATGACCGGCGCGTCGTCCGTGGCGTCCAGCAGGTCCGCCGCCGCCGGGATGTCGTCCACCAGACTGTCGAGGCCCACCGGCAGGGACAGGTCGTCGCCGTCGGCGGCCGTCAGTTGCTCGCCCGCATAGACTTCCGACAGCTTGCGGTCGAAGGCGGCGGCGCTCAGCGGCGTCGCCTCCAGCGGACGGCCCAGCGCGCGGCGCGCCTCGACCAGGGCCAGAGGGTCGGCGCCCTCGCGCACCCCGACCGCCATCACCTCGCCCGCCGCCAGCAGCAGGACGCCGTGGGTCTTGGCGAAGCCGTAGGGCAGACGCGGATCGACGACGGTGATCACCGGGCGGCCCCCGCCACAGGCGGCAGCGGTTGGGCCGCGACCGGCGCCACGGGGGCGATGACCAACGGCTCGCCCACTGCCGGAGCCGCAGGCGGCTGGACCTGCATATAGTCGCGCAGCAGGGCGTCCAGGCTCGGCTCGCGATCGGGATGAACCCTCTGCTGCTCGCCGCGCATATAGCCCCAGCGATCCGTCGCCAAACCCTGCGCGTCCGCCGTCGTGCGCAAGATGGTCGGGCGCAGGAAGACCATCAGATTGGTCCGTCCCCGCTCGCGGCTGGTCGAGCGGAACAGGACGCCTACGCCCGGAATGTCGCCCAGGCCGGGCACCTTGCTCGTCTCCAGCCGGTCGTTCTGATCCAGAAGGCCGCCCGCCACGGCGATGTCGCCGTCATCGACGACCAGCGTCGTCTCCAGCTCGCGCTTGTCCAGGATCAGGTCGTTGGCGCCGCTGGTCAGCAGGCCGTTGATGCTCGACACTTCCTGCCTCAGCGTCAGGGTGATGGAGCCGCCCGCATTGATCTGGGGCCGCACCGTCAGGCGCACCCCGATGTCCTTGCGCTCGGTCGTGGTGAAGGGGTTGGAGTTGCCGTCCAGAATGGTCTGGCCAGTGGTGATCGGCACCTCCTGCCCGACCAGGAAGGTGGCCTCTTCATTGTCCAGCGTCATGATCGACGGGGTCTGCAGGAGGTTGGAGCCCGCGTCCGTCTTGGCCGCATTGATGATGAAGCCGAACAGGCCGTCGCCCCATTTGCCGCCCGCCCCGCCGACGAAGCCGTTGGCGCCCAGCAGGCTGTTCAAGGCCAGGTTCTGCAGCCGTTCGCGCAGGGGATCGTCCTTGTCGAGCTGCCCTGCCGCCGCCCCGCCCGCGATGGGAACCAGCGGCGCCGCACGGTCGGAATAGTTGGTCAGGCCGACGCCCTGCTCGCCCGCCATCAGCCACTGCACGCCCAGATCGCGCACGGCCTTGTCGCTCAGCTCGACGACGATGGCCTCGATCAGCACCTGCTGACGGCGCACGTCCAACTGGCGGATCACCTCGGTCAGGGTGCGTTGCAGGTCCGCCGGGCCGGAGATGACCAGGGCGTTGGCGCCGGGGAAACGGGCGATGGTGGCGCGCTGGCCGGTGGCGGTCACGGTGGTCGAGCCGATCGACCCGCTGTCGGCCTCGCCCGTCGTGGTCAGGCCGCCCTGCCCCATGCCGCTGGTCGTATTGGTCGCCCCCCGTGCGGGCGGTGCGCAGGCGCGGGGACGAGGTCGCCGCCGCATCCGCAGGCTGCCCCACGATCTGTTGCAGGACCGGCAGAAGCTGCTCGGCGTCGGCGTGCTCCAGGAAGACGACGTTGACGTCCTGACTGGCCCGCGCCCGCCCGTCCAGATCGGCGATCAGGCCGCGCACCCGCGACAGCGCCTGCCCGTCCCCGCGCAGCACCAGCGCATTGGAGCTTTCGACCGGGGTGATCGTCACCAGTCCCGGCCCGCCGGGACCGCCCGTCACCTGTTGCAGCACGCCCGCGATCTCGCGCGCCGAGGCGTTCTCCAGCGCCACCACCTCATAGGCCGAACGGTCCACGTCGATGCGGCCGACCAGCGCCCGGATGCGCGACAGGTTGTCGGCGAAGTCGGCCACCACCACGCTGTTGGCGCCGGGGTTGGCCAGCACCTGCCCTTGCGCCCCGACCAGAGGCCGGATCGTCTCGGCTGCCGAGGCGGCGTCGATGTGGCGAAGGGTGAAGACCTCGGTCGAGAACCGCTCGGCGCCGACGGTGGCCGGGCCCTGCGCCGCGCCCTGCGCCGGACTGATGCGATAGGCGCCCGACGACGTCGGCGTCACCACCAGACCATTGGCCCGCAGCGTCGACAGGAAGACCTCGAACAGCTGAGCCCGGGTCAGGGCGCGCGGGCTGGACACCGTCACTGTGCCCGTCACCGCCGGATCGACGATGAAGGTGCGCCCCGTCGTGCGCGCCACATCCTGCACGAAGGCGCGGATGTCGGCGTTCTGGACATTCAGCGTCTGGCGCGATTCCTGCGCCATCACCGGCGCGGCGGCCAGCGGCTGGACCGCCAGAACAGCGGCCAGCACGCCGGTCAACAGAGAGCGGTTACGGGCCTTCATGGGCGCGTCCTTACGGTGGTGGAGCGGACCTGACCGTCGCGCTCGAACTGGATCTGGGCCGAGGGGGCGTCGGCCAACTGGCCGCGCAGGGCGGCAAGCGCCTGCGGGCTGTTCAGGGCCGTGCCGTTGACCGACAGGATGACGTCGCCTGAGCGCAGGCCTGCATTGCGCAGCTCGCCCCCGTCGCCCGAGGCGGACACGGTCAGCCCCTTGATCCCCAAGCCCTGAATGCGCGGCCGCAGCCCCGCCTGGGCGATCAGACGTTGAGGATCGACCACCACGCCTTCGGCCGGGGCCGGTTCAGGCGCAGAGACGGCGGGTTGCGCCGTCGTCGCGGGCGCAACAGAGGCTGCGCCGGACGTCATGTCGGGAAAATCGAGACGGAACGGCGCGCCGCCACGCGACAGCATGACGTGGTCGGGGGCGACGGCGCTCAGGGTCAGCCCCGGCTCCACCTCCTCGCCCGCGCCGACCGAGACCTGGCGTCCGTCCGCCAGACCGATGATGGCCGAGCCGCCGCCCGCACCATCCGCGCGCACGCCGAACAGGCTCAGGCCGCCGCCGTCCGACGACGCCGCCTCGGCCCCGCCTCCGCCGTTACGGAAGAAGGCGTCGAAGCGCGACAGCACGCCCAGGTCGACCGCCGGCAGAGGCCGCGCATGCATCGCTTGCGGCGTCGGCGCCGCGAACAGCCAGACCAGCCGCCCCGGTCTGCACCAGAAGAAGCAGGATCAGCGCCGCCTCGACCACGCGCCGCAACGGCGGACGACGAAGGGACAGGCGGCCAAGGGACAGGCCGCCCTTGCCCCACGAAACGGCGCTCAGTTTGCGAAGGCCAGCGAGCAAGGAAGACATCCCCAACGGCCTCTCGCGGCCGCAACGCCTCCCTAGGCGGATGCTCCGTACCCGGCTCGCTCCGAACCATGACAGCGCCGAGAAGTTGTCACGACAGATGCGGCGGGTTCAGACGATATGACGCGAAACATTCACCCTCTCTCAACAGGAGAGGGATAAAAAAGCCGGGAGGCCGCTAGACCTCCCGGCTCAAGATCAGGCTCAGTCTGCGCTTAGAAACGCGCCGTCAGGCTGACCGAGGCGCTCTGGCCCAGATCGTACTGGTTGATGCGGATCTTGTTGCCCTTCTCCTGGTACTCCTCGAAGTCCGTCCCGAGCAGGTTGCGCAGCTCCAGGGCGAAGCCCAGGTCGCGGCCCTTCACGGTGAAGTCCTTGCGATAGACGAAGTCGAGGAAGGCGCCCGGCTCCTGCACATAGTCCGGCTCGCGCGCCGTGCCGACGCCCGCGCCGCGCGCGGTGGTCCGCTCCGAGACATAGTTCAGGATGAAGGTCGCCTGCGAGCGGGCCGTGTCGTCTTCCCAACCCAGTTGCAGGTTGGCGACGTGCTCGGACTGCCCCTGCATGCGGCTGCCGTCCTGGATGAAGAAGGACGCCTGTTCGGGACGGCCGCCGCCGCCCAGGGTGATGACGGTGTCGCCCTCGCCGACCGAAACCTCGGAGTCCGACCAGGTGTAGTTAGCCTGCACCAGCCAGCGCTTGTTGGAGATGAAGGCCGCCTGATCGGCGAACTCGAAGTATTTCTTCACCTCGGCCTCGACGCCCATGACGGTCGCTTCCGGCGCGTTCAGGAAGGTCTGCTGGCGCTGGTTGCCGACATCGACGATCACGGCTTCGACCGGCTTGTCCAGCTTCTTGTAGAAGACGCCCGCCGTGACGAACTGCTGACGGCCGAAATACCATTCCCAGCGCGCGTCCAGGTTCAGGATCTCGGTGTCCGTCAGATATGGGTTGCCGATGAAGACGCGATCGCTTTCCGGGTCGGTGTAGGCCTGGGGCGCCAGTTCGCGGAACTGCGGACGGCCGATGGTCTTGGACGCGCCGAAGCGCAGTTGTTGATCCTCGGTGAAGTTCCACGTCGCGGTGAACGACGGCAGCCAGTACTGCTCTTCGATCTCCGTCGCCTCATAGGCGGGCGTTCCGCCGAACAGGTCGCGCGGGGTCACGCTCTGCTGGCCGTCCTCGAAGCGGACGCCGAAGGTGGTGCGCACGGTCGGCACGAACTCGGCGTCGACCATGGCGTAGACGGCGTTGACCTTCATCTCCGCATCATAGGCGTTGGCGCCGTTCGAACCGGCGATCTCGCGCAGCTGCAGGGTCCACGGATTGATGTTGTAGTCCGAGAACAGATAGTCGATCCGCGCCCGGCGCTGGCTGTCGGTCAGGCCGTTGACGGCCTCGAACTGCAGGTCGTGACGTTCGGCCGAGCGGGTGTTGTCCAGGGTCGAGGCGCCGACGCTGATGGTCGCCTCGCGGCCCGCCGCCATCGGCAGCTTGTAGGCCAGGTCCACGCCGCCGGACCAGATTTCGTCGTCCAGCTCGCTGAACGAGATCTGGTTGCCCTGGACGTTGTGGATCAAGCGGTCCTGGGCGTCGACGCCGTACTGGAAGCGCGATTCATAGGGAGCGTCGCGCGAGGTCTTGGCGTAGGCCGCGCGCCAGTCCAGCTTCCACTCGCCGTCCGCGCCGAAGTAGTGCTCGCCCGCCAGCTGGCTGGTGAACAGCTGACGCACGAACCACTCGGTGTAGTCGTTGCGGATCACGCTGCCGCCAGCGTCGAAGTCCGGCCCGGCCGAGGTGCGGGCGCGCTTGGTCGTGGTGCGGACGTAGAGGTTGGTCCACTTCACCTCATGATCGTCAGTCGTCAGCGACAGGCCGCCCAGGAAGTTCAGGCGCACGTCGTTCTGGTTGGACTCGACGTCGAAGGTCGAGACCGGCACCAGGTCGTCGCCCTGGAACTGGCCCTCTTCCTGGATCGCCTGACGGGTGCGCCAGGAGTTATCGTAGCCGGCCACGGCGATGACGCCCAGGTCGCCGATCTCGGTCGGGGTGCGGAACCCGCCCGCCAGTTCCAGGCTGCCATCGACCGGCGTCTGCTGACGCTGCATCAGACGCAGCGGCGCATTGACCATCGAGCGCCCCATCCGCTGCAGCTCGGCGGCCGAGAAGTTGGCCATGTTGATCTGCTTGCCGGTGCGGAAGGCCAGGTCGATCGGCCCCGGAATCTTGCGGGTCTCGTCGTCGAAGCCGGTCCAGTCGGTGTCCGAGCCGTAATAGACCAGGTTGTCGCGGCCCGTCGTCTCGGTGTTGCCGCCGACGCCCGCCTTGAAGGTCAGGAAGGGCTCGGCCGGGGCGTCCACGGTGCGCAGGTCGATGACCCCGCCGCCGAACTCGCCCGGATAGTTGGGGGAATAGGACTTCTGAACCGTCACGCCCGCCAGGATGCTGGAGGGGAACAGGTCCAGCGGCACCACGCGCTGCAGCGGCTCGGGGCTGGGCAGCGGCGAACCGTTCAGCAGGGCCGAGGAATAGCGCTCGCCCAGGCCGCGCACATAGACGAAGCGGCCTTCGACGATCGACAGGCCGGTCACGCGGGTCAGGGCGGCGGCGGCGGTGGAGTCGCCGGTGCGTTGCAGGTCTTCCGACGTCAGGAAAGCGGCCACCTCGGCGCTCTGACGGTTCGGCTGCGGGATGTTGCGGCCCAGGACGACGATGTCGCCCAGCTGGGTGGCCGGGGTCTGCGACACCTGATCCGGGCTTTCCGGATCGGCGGGCAATTCATTGCTCAGAGCCACGGCGGCGACGGGAGCGGACGCCTGGGCGAGCGCGAGGCTGGGCGCGCCGAAAGCGGCGACCAGGGCGCTGCTGGCCAGCAGCAGCCCGTTACGGGTCAGGGTCTTGTTCTTCATGTTCGGCTGCCTTGCGTAGGTCGAGAGAGGCTGGACGCTCAAAGGGTCGGCGGCGGCCCTTTCGGACCGCCGCCTCGCCAGAGGGTTCATCAGCACTTCGCGTTGGCGGTCAGGCCGCAGGTCCAGCCCTGCCACCAGGTGTCCGAGGCGTTCTTCACGGCGCCGATGTAGTCGGTGTCGACGAAGGCGGCGTGGACGCTGGAAGCCTTGAACGGAGTCACGGCGGCTTCGTTGGCGCCGTTGATGAAGGTCAGCGACTGGTTGGCGATGGTCACGCCTGCGGTCGGCGCCGTCAGGGTCGACGTCCCATTGGCCGTGTTGTTCGTACCGGCCTTGAAGACCGTTTCCGAACGCGTCGCATTGTTCGGACGGTAGGAAATCCCGCACGACATGAAGACCGAGTTGAACACCGGGTTCACGCTGGCGGTGTCGGCGTCGGCGATATCCAGGCAACCGGCCTTGGAGCCGGCCACGCTGGTGAAGACCGAGTTGACCACGGTCGCCTTGGTGCCCGTGTCGAAGTGGGCGACGGTGTGGGCGTCGGTCGGCGAGTTGCGGCCCACCATCGTCCAGTTGGCGATCTTGGGTTGCGAGTTGTAGCGCTGGGCCAGCGGCGTCGAGGCCGGGGCGGCCGAGAACTCGAAACCGGCCGAGCGGCTGGTCGCGTTCGGGGCGCGCTGGGTCACGATGCCGAACTGGGCGCCGCCGCGCCAGCCGGTGTCGGTGTCGAAGGCGTCGTCGTCGGCGCCGTTGATGACGATGCGCTTCAGGTTGACGTTGCCGCCGAAGATTTCGATGCCGTCGTCCGACGAGTTGTAGGACTGGACGTATTCGATGGTCGTGCCCGCGCCGACGCCGGCCAGGGTCAGGGCCTGCAGCTCGTTGCCGGTCGAAATCTCAAAGCCCGAGTAGCGGATCTGGACGTAGCGCAGACGGCCCGAGTTGTCGTTGACGTTGCCGCCGCCGTAGAAGGCGTTGGTGCCTTCCACCTGGCCGGTGCAGGTGACCGGCGCGGTCAGCTGGCAGTTGGCCTGGGGCGCGCGGCCGGCGATGACGATGCCGCCCCACTGGCCGTGCGAGTTCTCGGTCGTCGCGCCTTCGACGTTCTGGCGGCTGGTGAAGACGATCGGCTGCGAGGCCGTGCCTTCGGCGTAGATCTGCGAGCCGCGGTTCACCAGCAGGTAGTCGCCGCCGCCCGAGGCGAAGATGGTGACGCCCGCTTCGACCGTCAGGATGCCCTGCGTGCCCGTGCTGGCCGAGGCGTCGACGCCGCCGTCGGTGCCGACGGCCGTGCGGCCCGAGATGGAGTAGATGGTGCCGGCGCGCAGCGGCACGGTCAGCGCGCCGTTGATCTGTTGCGGCAGCTGGCAGTTGCGCAGCGTGCCGTTGGCCATGGTGCCGACGTTGGCGAAGCCGGTCGGGCAGTCAGCCGCGGCCTGGCCGTTGCCGCCATTGCCGTTCCCATTGCCGTTGCCGTTGCCGTTCCCATTGCCGAAGTCGCCTTCGCCGGGCGAGGCCACCTCGGCGGAGCCGCCGCAGGCCGCCAGGGCGAGCGCGCTGGCCGCCACGGCGAGCATGGTCTTGAAGCTGCTGTTCATCGTCATCCACCGGTCTGGTCAAAAGATGCGACAGTGGGCGGCCTGTCCGTCACGGACGGCCCTGCTTCCCTCCTGCCTCGGCGGCATGGATAGCGACTGCGGTTTCCGAAGCTTGCGCGCTTCAATGACGGATCGGCTTAGGTTTCTTGCCGTTTTGTCGCCGCTTGAGTGACAAAATGTCCGGTGACGGAGGTAGCGCCTCGCCCTCCCGCGCCTCAAAGCCGCGGCCGAGGTCCGTGTGACGCTTGTATCCAGGACGCGTCTGGCGCAACACAGCGCGCCGGTCTTCCCGCCGGTCCCGACACACAAGAAGACGAGACACCGAATGGGCGGCTGGAACGTGCGTAAGCGCATCACTGTCAACGCGCAGGAACGCAGCCTGACCCGCAGTCTCAGCTGGCCGCACCTGATGGCCATGGGCGTGGGCGCCATCGTCGGCACCGGCATCCTGACCCTGATCGGCATCGGCGCGGACAAGGCCGGCCCGGCCGTCCTGCTGTCCTTCCTGATCGCGGGTTTCGTCTGCGCCTGCGCCGCCCTGGCCTATGCCGAAATGGCCTCGACCATCCCCGCCTCGGGCAGCGCCTACACTTACAACTACGTGGTCCTGGGCGAGGTCGTCGCCTGGATCATCGGCTGGAGCCTGATCCTGGAATACAGCCTGGTGGTCAGCGCCGTGGCCGTCAGTTGGTCCGGCTATGCGGCGCCCCTGCTGCACGACTGGCTGGGCCTGCCCATGGCCTTGATGCAGGGACCGCACGCGGGCGGCGTCGCCAACGTCCCGGCCCTGTTCATCATCCTGGTTATCGCCGGAATGCTGATCATCGGCACCCGCAAGAGCGCCACGCTGAACCTGGCCCTGGTGGTCGTGAAGCTGTCGGCCCTGGTGCTGTTCGTCTGGTTCGCCCTGCCCCACTTCAACGCCGCCAATCTGGAGCCGTTCAATCCCTACGGCTTCGGCCGCACCATGGGCGAGGACGGGGTCGAGCGCGGCATCATGGCCGCCGCGGCCATCATCTTCTCGGCCTTCTACGGCTTCGACGCCATCGCCACTGCGGCCGAAGAAACCCGCAATCCCAAGCGCGACCTGGCCATCGGCATCATCGGCTCCATGCTGGTCTGCGCGGCCATCTACACCGTCATCGCCACGGCGGCCCTGGGCGCGACCTCCTTCACCCTGTTCGCCAACAGCCCCGAACCGCTGGCCCTGATCCTGCGCGAGATCGGCCAGCCCGGCGCCGCCCACTTCCTGGCCGTGACGGCGGTGCTGACCCTGCCGACCGTCATCCTGGCCTTCTTCTACGGCCAGAGCCGCATCTTCTTCGTCATGGCGCGCGACGGCCTGCTGCCGCGCGGCCTGTCGCAGCTCTCGGCCAAGGGCGCGCCCCTGCGCATCACCCTGTTCACCGCCGCCGTGGTGGGGACCATCTCCCTGTTCTTCCCGCTGGACGAGATCGTCGCCCTGGCCAACGCCGGGACGCTGGTGGCCTTCAGCTCAGTGGCGCTGTGCATGCTGATCCTGCGCCGTCGCTCGCCGGACCTGCCGCGCGGCTTCCGCACGCCGCTGGCCTGGGTCATCGGCCCGATCGCCATCGCCGGCTGCCTCTATCTGCTGGCCAGCCTGCCGCAGAAGACGCAAGCGTGGTTCCTGATCTGGAACGTCATCGGCGTCGGCGCCTATCTGCTCTACGGCCGTCGCTTCAGCGTCGCCCGTCGTGAGGCCAAGGAAGCCGAACAGGCCGTCGCCGACTGATCCATACAGGGGGCGCTGCGACCGGCGCCCCCGCTAATCCGCAACCGGCCCAGGCGGTCCCCGGCGCCGCCTGCTATCCAGACGCCTCGCCCCGATGGCCGGATGGCGGAGCGGTTACGCGGCGGAGTGCATATCCGTCCAGCCTGGTTCGATTCCAGGTCCGGCCTCCATCGGGGCGCCCTGCCGTTCAGGAGCCGCCCCCCATGCGTCGCCCCATGCATCGCCCCGCGCCCCCGATCGACGCCGTGGACTGGCTGAACACGCTCGACCCGGTGCGTCTGGAAGACCTGCGCGGCAAGGTCGTCTGCATCGCCTTCCTGCAACGCCTCTGCCCCGGCTGCTCCCACTACGCCCTGCCCCAGGCCCGGCGCGTGGCCGAGACCTTCACCTCCGGCGAGGTCGCCGTTCTGGGCGTCCACAGCGTGTTCGAACATCACGACCAGCAGTCGGACCGCGCGGGCCTGACCCAATGGCTGGCCGAGCACGGTTGCCGTTTCCCCGTCGCCGTCGACGCGCCTTCGGCCGACACCACCGCGCCGCGCACCATGACCGCCTTCAATCTTCAGGGCACGCCCAGTCTGGTGCTGGTCGACCGGCTGGGCCGGATGCGGATGCGCCGCTTCGGCCCCGTCGCGGACATGATGCTGGGCGCCGAGATCATGGCCCTGCTGCTGGAGCCTGCAACCGTCGCGTGAAAAGCTGCACCGCCTGCTTGCCCCAGCGTCAAATGCTCATTTTATTGAGCATCCAGAACACAAAATCAGTGACTTAGGCCAAAACCATAAAGGGCTTGGCGCCTGATCCGTTATCGTGCCCACTATCCTGGACGGCGAACCAGAGGGGATCGCCTTCACAGTGAGCAGACGATATGGCCGCCCCCTTCTCCACGGATAAGGTCTTCATCGGCGGCGTCTGGCGCCCCGCAGGGGGCGAAGCGACCCTGCCGATCGAGAACCCATCGACCGGCGAGGTCATGGGCCAGCTTGCCGCCGGAACCGCCGCCGACGTGGACGCGGCCGTCTACGCCGCGCGCGCCGCCTTCGGCGGAGACTGGAGCCGGACCACCGCCGTCGAGCGCGGCCGCATCCTGGCCCGCATGGGACGCGAGGTCGAAGCCCGCATCGACATGCTGGCCGAACTGGAAGCCCTCGACGTCGGCAAGCCGCTGAAGCAGGCCCGCAACGACGTGATCGCCCTGGCCCGCTACCTCGAATTCTACGCGGGCGCGGCGGACAAGCTGCACGGCGAGACCATTCCCTTCCAGGACGGCTACACCGTCTACACCCTGCGCGAGCCGCACGGGGTGACGGGCCACATCATCCCGTGGAACTATCCGATGCAGATCATCGGCCGCTCCGTCGTGGCGGCCCTGTGCGTCGGCAACGCCGTGGTGCTGAAGCCCGCCGAGCAGGCGTCGCTGACCGCCCTCGCCTTCGCCCATATCGCCGCCGATTGCGGCCTGCCCGCAGGCGCGCTGAATGTCGTAACCGGCACGGGGGCCGAGGCGGGCGCGGCTCTGGCGGCGCATCCGGGGATCAACCACCTGTCCTTCACCGGCTCGACCGGGGTGGGCGTGGCCATCCAGCAGGCGGCGGCGCTCAACGCCGTTCCGGTGACGCTGGAGCTGGGCGGCAAGTCGCCCCAGCTGGTCTTCGACGACGCCGATCTGGACAAGGCCCTGCCCTTCCTCGTCAACGCGGGCGTCCAGAACGCAGGCCAGACCTGCTCAGCCGGATCGCGCGTCCTGGTCCAGCGCGGCGTCTATGACGAGGTCGTGCGCCGCATGGCCGAACGCTTCGCCGCCCTGACCGTCGGCCCCGCAATGGACGACCGCGATGTCGGCCCGCTGGTGTCCAAGAAGCAGCAGGCCATGGTCGACAGCTTCATCGAAAAGGGCCGCGCCGACGGCCTGATCGTGGCGCAGGCGACCCTGGCCGACCTGCCGTCCGGCGGCGCCTATGTCGCACCCACCCTGTTCGCAAACGTCGCGCCCGACCACCCGCTGGCGCAGCAGGAAATCTTCGGCCCCGCCGTCGTCGTCATCCCCTTCGACACCGAGGAGGACGCCGTCGCCATCGCCAACGGCACCGATTACGGCCTCGTCGCGGGCGTCTGGACCGCCGACGGCGGGCGGCAGATGCGGCTGGCGAAGCGGCTGCGCGCCGGACAGGTCTTCATCAACAACTACGGCGCGGCAGGCGGGGTCGAACTGCCCTTCGGCGGCGTCGGCAAATCGGGCCACGGTCGCGAGAAGGGGTTCGAGGCGCTCTACGCCTTCACCACCCTCAAGACCGTCGCGGCCCATCACGGATAGCGCAAGGGAGTAGCGTCTTGGAGGGGAACAGATCGAAGCGGCTGGAGGGCAAGCGAGCGATCGTCACGGGCGGGGCCTCCGGCTTCGGCGCCGGAATCGCGCGCCGCTTCGCCGAGGAAGGCGCCCGCGTCATCGTCGCCGACCTGAACGGCGAGGACGCCCGCACGCTGGCCGCTGAACTGGGCGACGCCGATCTGGGCGTAAAGGTCGACGTGTCCAGCGCCGCTGACGTGGCCGCCCTGGCCGAAACCGCTGAGCGCCTGCTGGGCGGCGTCGACATCGTGGTCAACAACGCGGGCGTCGGCCACACGCCCCAACCGCTGGACGAACTGTCGGACGAAGCCTTCGACCGCATCGCCGCCGTCAACATGCGCTCCATCTATCTGATGTCGAAGGCCTTCGTCCCCGCGATGAAGGCGCAAGGGTCCGGCGCCATTCTGAACATCGCCTCGACCGGCGGGGTCAGCCCCCGCCCGAACCTGACCTGGTACAACGCCTCAAAGGGCTGGGTCATCACGGCGACGCGGGCCATGGCGGTCGAACTGGCGCCCTTCCAGGTGCGGGTGAACGCGCTGAACCCGGTGGCGGGCGACACCCCCCTGCTGAAGACCTTCATGGGCGAGGACACGCCCGAGGTGCGGGCCAAGTTCCTGGCCTCCATCCCCATCGGCCGCTTCTCGACGCCCGAGGATATGGGCGCCGCCGCCGCCTTCCTCTGTTCGGACGACGCCTCGATGATCACGGGCGTGGCGCTGGAGGTCGACGGTGGCCGCTGCATCTGACCGTGTGTTCAAACTGCTGGTCCTGCCCGGCGACGGCATCGGACCGGAGATCATCCGCGAGACCCTACGCGTCGTCGACTGGGCCCGGAACGCCGGGCTGCGGATTGAACTGAGCGAGGGATTGGCGGGCGGCGCCAGCATCGACATCGTCGGCGCGCCCATCGCCGAGGACGTGGTCGAGCAGGCGCTGGCCTCCGACGCCGTCCTGTTCGGCGCGGTCGGCGGGCCGAAGTGGGACCACCTGCCCCGCGCCCAGCGCCCCGAGATGGGCATCCTGCGCCTGCGTCAGGCGCTGGACCTCTACGCCAACCTGCGCCCCGCTGTCTGTTTCGACGAACTGCTGGACGCCTCGGCGCTGAAGCCCGAGTTGATCCGGGGCCTCGACATCCTGATCGTGCGCGAAGCGACGGCAGGCGTCTATTTCAGCCTGCCCCGCGCCAATGAGGTCGGCCCCGACGGCCAGCGCCGCGCCTATGACACCCAGGCCTATACCGAGGCCGAGATCGCCCGCGTCTGCCGCACAGCCTTCGAGCTGGCTCGCACCCGCCAGCGCAGCGTCTGCTCGGTGGACAAGGCCAACGTCATGGAAACCGGCGCCCTGTGGCGGGCCGTCGCGAGCGAGGTCGCCTCCGACTATCCCGACGTGGAGTTGAGCCACATGTACGCCGACAACTGCGCCATGCAGTTGGTGCGACGCCCGGCCCAGTTCGACGTCATCGTCACCGACAACCTGTTCGGCGACATCCTGTCGGACGCGGCGGCGGCCCTGACCGGCTCGCTGGGCCTGCTGCCCTCGGCCTCCCTGTCCGGGCTTGGGCAGGGCGGCAACAGCCGGGGCCTGTATGAACCGATCCACGGCTCGGCGCCCGATATCGCCGGACAGGGCGTCGCCAACCCGATCGCGACCATCCTGTCCTTCGCCCTGTGCCTGCGCTGGTCGTTCGACCGCGCCGATCTGGCCGACCGGCTTGAGCGCGCCGTTCGGCACGTCGTGTCCAGCGGCGTCCGCACCCCGGATATCGCCCACCCCGGCGTCGCCGCCGTTTCCACCATTGAGATGACCGACGCGGTTCTGGCCGCCTTGGCTGCCGAGTGAGGTTCCACCGATGAGCGCCCCGACCCTGCAGACCGTCATGGACCTGATCGACGGCCGCACCGACGAATTGGTCGCCCTGACCCAGGATCTGATCCGCTTCCCCACCATCAACCCGCCGGGCGAGGCCTATCGCCCCTGCGCCGAATACATCGGCGAGCGGCTGAAGACGCGCGGTTTCACCGTCGAATATGTGCGCGGCGAAGGCTCGCCGGGCGACAGCGACCAATACCCGCGCACCAACGTCATCGCCCGCTGGACCGGCTCTGAACCGGGGCCTTGCGTCCACTTCAACAGCCACATCGACGTGGTCGAGGTCGGCGCCGGCTGGACCGTCGATCCCTTCGGCGGCGAGGTGAAGGACGGCAAAGTCTACGGTCGCGGTGCCTGCGACATGAAGGGCGGGCTGGCCGCCTCCATCATCGCGGTCGAGGCCCTGATCGATTCCGGCCTGCCCCTGCCCGGCGCGCTGGAGATATCCGGCACGGTGGACGAGGAGTCCGGCGGCTACGGCGGCGTCGCCTATCTGGCCGAGCGCGGCTGGTTTTCCGAGCCGCGCGTCAACCACGTCATCATCCCCGAGCCGCTGAACGTCGACCGGGTCTGCATCGGTCACCGCGGCGTCTGGTGGGCCGAGATCGAGACCAAGGGCCGCATCGCCCACGGCTCCATGCCATTCCTGGGCGACTCGGCCATCCGCCACATGGGCGCGGTGATGGAAGAGTTCGAGAGCAAGCTCTATCCCGCCATGGCCGCCCGCCATTCCGACATGCCGGTCGTCCCTGAAGGCGCGCGTCAGTCGACCATGAACATCAACTCCATCCACGGCGGTCAGGCCGAGGGCTTCGACGGCCTGCCCGCGCCCTGCGTCGCCGATTCCAGCCGTATGGTCATCGACCGCCGCTTCCTGATCGAGGAGACGCTGGAGGACGTGAAGGGCGAGGTGAAGGCCATCCTCGACGGGCTGGCGGCCCAGCGCCACGGCTTCCGCTATGAGATGCGCGACCTGTTCCAGGTGGCCCCCAGCATGGCCGACCGCGACGGCCCCGTGGCCAGCACGACCGCCGCCGCCATCGAGACGGTGCTGGGCAAGAAGGCCCAGTTCGTCTGTTCGCCCGGCACCTATGACCAGAAGCACATCGACCGTATCGGCAAGCTGAAGGACTGCATCGCCTACGGCCCCGGCGTGCTGGATCTGGCGCACCAACCGGACGAATGGGTGGGCATCGACGACATGACCAACTCAGCCAAGGTCATGGCTAGGGCGGCCTATGATCTGCTGACCCGCAAGCGGAGCTGACAGGATGGCGCGTGGCGACATGGAAGAAGAGAACATCATCGGCCCGCGCCTGCGCGCCCTTCGGGATCGCCTGGGCCTGTCGCAGCGCGCCCTGGCGCGCAAGGCCGGTGTGCCGTCCAGCACCGTCAGCCTGGTCGAGAGCGGCCGCACCAGCCCCTCGGTCGGCTCGCTGAAACGCCTTCTGGACGCGGCGGGCATATCGCTGGGCGACTTCTTCAGCTCGGAGTTCGAGACCCCGACCAAATACTTCTATCGCCACGACGAACTGACCGACATTTCACGCGGCGAAGTCTCCTACCGTCAGCTGGGCTCCAGCCAGGATTCCAGCCTGCAGATCCTGCACGAGACCTATCAGCCCGGCTCGGATAGCGGCCGGGTCATGCTGTCCCACGAGGGAGAGGAAGGCGGCATGATCATCTCCGGCCGCCTGGAAGTCACCGTCGACGGCCAGTCGCGGGTGCTGAAGGCGGGCGAAGGCTATCTGTTTCCCAGCGTCCTGCCGCACCGCTTCCGCAACATCGGCGACGCGCCCTGCGTGGTCATCAGCGCCTGCACGCCGCCGACCTTCTAACGGCGCCGTTGCGAATGATCAGTATTCCGATCATTGGATTATTTTATCCTTACGCGACAGGAAGATAGGCACCCAAAGAAACAGTCTTGCTCCAAATCGACCCAGGGCAGCTACTGATTGCCGAGGGAAGAGAGATTTCCGTCGCCGACAGAGCAGCCGCACAAATGTGCTGCATTGCACAAGACGTCGACTACGGAGATAGTTCGGCGACCGGGCAGTCCCGGCCGCGACGGCTGAACGCGGCCATAGACCGCGACGGCCTCATGGGGAGGAAGACGATGAATCGTCTGATGGTCAGCGTTTCCGCCGGGGCCCTGTTCGCCCTGTCCGCCACCTCCGTCGCCGCGCAGCGCGCGCCCGACGAGCCGGCCGCCACCACGGTCGACGAGGTCATCGTCACCGCCCAGCGCCGTGAACAGGCGGCCCAGGACGTGGGCATCGCCCTCAGCGTCCTCAGCGGTGAAAGCCTGACGCAGCAGGGCGTCACCAACGTCAACCAGCTTCAGAACGCCACGCCCAACCTGGAGGTCGAACCGGCCTTCGGCGGCGGCGCGGCCCAGTTCCGCATGCGCGGCGTCGGCTTTCAGGACTACGCCTCCAACAACTCGCCCACGGTCGGCGTCTATGTGAACGAGGTCGCCTATCCGGTCCCCGTCATGACGCAGGGACTGATCTTCGACATCGACCGGGTCGAGGTGCTGCGCGGGCCGCAAGGCACCCTCTACGGCCGCAACACCACCGGCGGCGCCATCAGCTTCGTCACCAAACGCCCGACCGAGGAGCTGTCCGCAGGCCTGATGACCGAATGGGGCAGCCATAACCTGTTCCGGGGCGAGGGCTATGTCTCAGGCCCGCTGGCCGACACCCTGCGCGGCCGTCTGGCCGTCTCGACCGAACAGGGCGGCGCCTGGCAGCGCAACCGCGACACGGGCGGAAAGCCTGGGCGACGCCGACCGCACCGGCGCCCGCGCCCTGCTGGAATGGACGCCCAATGAGACCTTCACGGCCCTGCTCGACGTCCACGGGGGCGTCGACAAGTCCGAGAACCAGGGCCTGTATCTGATCAGCGACCTGCACACCCGCCTGGGGACCGGCCCCGGTCATCCCCGCCGACAAGGACCGCTCCAAGACCGGCTGGGGCCTGTCGCAGCGCTTCGCCGACGCCATCGGCCGCGACGTGAACGCCAAGCCCGGTCGGGACAACTCATCCTGGGGCGCCTCGCTGAACGCCAATCTGGCGCTGAAGGGCATGAGCCTGTCCAGCATCACCAGCTATGAAACCCTGGACCGCAGCGAATACGGCGACTGGGACTCCAGCGCCTCGGTCGAGGCCGACACCTTCTTCGGCAGCGACGTGAAGGTTCTATCGCAGGAACTGCGCCTGGCCTCGGACAACGACAGCCCCCTGACCTGGGTGGCCGGGTTCTACTATTCCAAACAGGATCTCAACGAGCGCTACTTCTCGGACTTCATCGACATCTACAACACCTACGCCCAGGTCACCTATGACCAGAAGGTCGAGTCCTGGAGCCTGTTCGGTCAGGCCGAGTACGCCTTCGCCGAGCGGTGGAAGGCCATCCTGGGCCTGCGCTACGAAGAAGAAACGCGCGAGCTTGAAGGCTTCGGCTCGGCCTTCGGCGGCGCCACCGCCCTGCCCCCGACCAGCGTCGACACCAAGATGACGCCGCTGACCGGCAAGGCGGCGCTGGAGTTCAAGCCCGCCGACAACGTCCTGATCTACGGCTCGGCCAGCCGGGGCGCCAAGTCGGGCGGCTTCACCACCTACAACACCGGCGACAGCAGCGGCATCGAGCCCTTCGATCCGGAAATACTCTGGGCCTATGAGCTGGGCTTCAAGGCCGACCCGTCGCGCGCGGTCCAGATCAACGGCGCGGCCTACTACTACGACTACAACGGCCAGCAGGTGCTGTCGGCCGTCTGCGGCGCCAACGGCCCGGTCGGCCGCTTCACCAACGCCGATTCCAAGATCTACGGCGCGGAACTCGAAGGCGTCTTCCGTCCCACAGCCGGTCTACGGATCAGCCAGAACCTCAGCTACAAGAAGGGCGAATACACCGACTTCATCGACCTGGACATCGGCGCCTGCCAGCAGATTCCCCGCGCCACCGTCTACATCGACAAGTCAGGCCAAAAGATCCCCTTCCCCGCCTGGTCGTACGGCGGCTCGGTCAGCTACGACTGGACGGTCGGCGGCTTCGCGGTCACGGCCGAGGCCAACTACAGCTATCGTGACGAGTACCCGTCCTGGCTGGGCGCCAAATACGATGTCGAGGCCTATTGGCTGGCCAACGCCAGCGTCACCATCGGCCCCGAGGACGCCGCCTGGTCCGTGGCCTTCTGGGCGCGAAACCTGTTCGATCAGGACTACGACCTGACCCGCAACTTCTTCACCAGCGCCGACATCGCCCAACCCGGAACGCCGCGCACCATCGGCGCGCGGCTGACCCTGCGCTACTGATCGATCACCCCGCTCAGTAAATCGAGCATGCAGGTAAAATGTCATTTTTTATCTGCATGTTGCGCCTGACAAGTAACAGTCTTCCCTTTCGTCGCGGTTCGTCCGCTACTGGCGAAAGACAGAGGATGACCGCATGACCGCTGCAAGCGCCGGCAAGGCCGCCAACGACCTTAATCCATTCTGGATGCCGTTCACGGCGAACCGCGCCTTCAAGGCGCAGCCTCGCCTGTTCGCCTCGGCCAGGGACATGCACTACTTCACGCCGGACGGCCGGGCGGTGCTGGACGGCACCGCCGGCCTGTGGTGCGTCAACGCCGGTCACGCCCGCCGGCCGATCGTCGAGGCCATCCAGCGTCAGGCCGAGATTCTGGACTACGCCCCGACCTTCCAGCTGGGCCATCCGCTGGCGTTCGAGTTGGCCTCGCGTCTGGGCATGCTGCTGCCCGGCGACCTAAACCACGTCTTCTTCGCCGGTTCGGGGTCAGAGGCGGTCGACACCGCCCTGAAGATCGCCCTCGCCTATCAATCGGCCAGGGGGTTCGAGAACCGCACCCGCCTGATCGGCCGCCAGAAGGGCTATCACGGCGTCGGCTTCGGCGGCATTTCCGTCGGCGGGCTGGAGAACAACAAGCGCGGCTTCCCCACCCTGCCCAACGTCGACCACCTGTCGCACACGCTGAATCTGGACGAGGCCGCCTTTACGCGCGGCCAGCCCGTCTGGGGCCTGCATCTGGCCGATGAGCTGGAGGCCCTGATCGAGACCCACGGCGCCGAGACCATCGCCGGCGTCATCGTCGAGCCCATGTCCGGGTCGGCCGGGGTGATCGTGCCGCCGGTCGGCTATCTGGAGCGTCTGCGCGAGATTACGGCGCGGCACGGCATCCTGCTGATCTTCGATGAAGTCATCACCGGCTTCGGCCGCCTGGGCGCCCTGACGGCGGCCGAGGCGCTGGGCGTCACGCCCGATCTGATGACCTGCGCCAAGGGTCTCACCAACGGCGCCGTGCCGATGGGCGCCGTCGGCGTCAGCAGCGCCGTCTACCAGGCGGTGGTCGAGCGCGCGGCCGGGCCGGGCATCGAGTTCTTCCACGGCTACACCTATTCCGGCCACCCGCTGGCGGCGGCGGCCGGTCTGGCGACGCTCGACGTTTATGAGAGCGAAGGCCTGTTCCAGCGCGCGACCGAACTGACGCCCTACTGGCAAGACGCAGTGCACAGTCTGAGGGGGCTGCGCCACGTCATCGATATCCGCGATCTGGGTCTGGTTGCGGGGATCGAGCTGGAGCCGCGTCCCGGCGCGCCCGGCGCCCGCGCGACCGAGGTCTTCCACCAGGCGTTCGACGAAGGGCTGCTGATCCGGGTGACGGCGGATGTCATCGCCCTGTCGCCCCCGCTGATTATCAGCCGGGAACAGATCGACGAACTGATCGGCCGCCTGTCAGGGATCATAGAAAAAACACCCTGATCAGGGGTGTCGAGGAGGGGGAATAGAATGAGAAAACACCTACTGGCGTCGTCGGTCAGCCTGCTGACCCTGGCCGCCTTCTCCAACGCGAACGCTCAGAGCGACGCCCGATCGGGGGATCAGGCCACGCGCGTCGACGAGATCATCGTCACCGCCCAGCGTCGCGAGCAGGCCAGCCAGGACGTGGGCGTCTCGCTCAGCGTCATCGGCGGCGAACAATTGGACGAGAAGGGCATATCGGTCGTCAACGATCTGGAGAACGCCGTCCCCAACATGGAGGTCGACAGCCAGTTCGGCGGCGGCCAGCCTCAGTTCCGCATCCGCGGCATCGGCGCGCGCGAATACTCCTCGAACAACGCCTCGACGGTCGGCATCTATGTCGATGAAGTGGCCCATCCCTATACGGTGACGACCCAGGGCGCCCTGTTCGACGTGGCGCGCATGGAAGTCCTGCGCGGCCCGCAAGGCACCCTCTACGGCCGCAACACCACCGGCGGCGCCATCAACATCATCACCAATGCGCCCACGGCCGACTTCCGCGCCGGCTTCAACGCCGAATACGGCACGTTCGATCGCTTCAAGGTCGAGGGCTATGTCTCGGGTCAGATCGCGCCCAACCTGCTGGGCCGCCTGGCCGCCGTCACCGAACAGGGCGGCGCCTGGCAATACCACCGCGACACCGGCGAAAAGCTGGGCGACCTCGACAAGAGCGCCATCCGCGGCCGCCTGACCTGGGACGCCAGCGAGGCCGTCACTGTCGACCTGGCCGCCACCTATTCGATCGACAAGTCGGACGGCCGCGGCTTCCGCCTGCTGGGGCCGTACACGGTTTCGGGCGGCGCCGTGACCTATCCCAAGGACACGGCCTGGAGGATCACGGGCTGGGGCATATCGCCGGAAATGGCGGCCGTGGCCGGGGTCGGCCTGAACGCCAAGCCGTTCCGCGACAACGACGGCTTCGACGTCAGCGCCCGCATCAAGGCTGACCTGGGCTGGGCCGACCTGACCTCGATCACCGCCTACCAGACCTTTTCGCGCAGCGAGTTCAACGACTGGGACAGCACCCGCTTCAACGAGTCGAACGTCTTCTTCTACAACGACATCGACGTCTTCGCTCAGGAGCTGCGCCTGAGCTCCAACGGAGACGGGCCCCTCAGCTGGATGATCGGCGCCCACTATGCTGACGAAAGCATCGACGGCGGCTTCTACACCAACTTCCGGGGGCAGCCGAACCTGATCAACACCGCCTATGGCCAGTCGGTGTCAGCCTTCGGCGTCTTCACCCACAACTCCTATCAGGTGAACGAGCGCCTGAACTTGATCGCCGGCCTGCGTTGGGAGACGGAAGAGCGGACCCTGGACAGCGGCGGCACCTCGGTCGCGCCCAATCCGCCGCCGCCGACCGCCAGCTACGACACCGATCTCAACGAGGTCTCCGGCCGCCTGGGCCTGGAATACAAGCTGACAGACGACGCCCTCTTCTACGCCAGCGTGGCGCGCGGGGTGAAATCAGGCGGCTTCACCACCTACAACGCCACCTCGGCGACCCCGTTCAAGCCGGAAATCGTCATCGCCTATGAGGCCGGGATCAAGTCGGACCTGTTCGATCGTCGCCTGCGTCTGAACGGCGCCCTGTTCTACTATGACTACAAGGACCAGCAGGTTCAGGGGCTGGAATACGACCGGATCACCGGCCGCCTGGGCAAGATCACCAATGTGCCCAAGTCGCACATCTGGGGCGGCGAAATCGAGCTGACCTGGGTGCCGGTCGACGGCCTGACCATCAGCCAGAACATCGGCTACAAGACCGGCGAGTATGACGAGTACTTCGCCATCGACGGCGCCAAGACCGACGCCGCCAATCCCAAGGACGGTCCCTGGGACGTCATCATCACCAACGACCGCTCCGGCGAACGCCTGTCCTTCCCCAAGATGAACTACGGCGGCTCGGTCGCCTATGACTGGGAAGCGGCCGGGTGGGAGCTGCGCGCCGAGACCAACTACAACTATCGGGACGAGCTGTATTCCGTCAGCTCCTCATCGATCATCGACGCCTACTGGCTCTGGAACGCCAACTTCAGCGTCAGCCCGGCCGGCGCCAACTGGCGCGCGGGCCTGTGGGTGCGGAACATGTTCAACACCTACTACGAAGAGACCCGCAACGGCTTCAACGGCTCGGCGCGCCCGACCACCTCGCCCAGCCAGGGCCGCACCTACGGCGTGCGCCTGTCGATGGACTTCTAAGGCTTCCTCCCGAGTGAGGCGGGCCGGTTCCGGCCGGTCCGCCTTGCGCCTTTTCCTGATGGTATGATGGCTTACTCCGCTTCCCGCCTTGATCGCCGCACCCTGCTGACGGGTCTGGTCGTCGCGCCCGCCGTGCTGAGTTTCGGTCGCGCCCAGGCGGGCGGCGCCTATCTGTTTCCGCTGGGCGTCGCCAGCGGCGATCCCGCGCCGGACGGCTTCGTCATCTGGACCCGACTGGCCGCCGATCCTCTGGCCGCCGACGGTCAGGGCGGCCTCGACGCCGCCATTCCCGTGCGCTGGGAGGTCGCCGCCGACGACCAGTTCCGCCGCATCGTCGCCTCCGGCAGCGTGACCGCCGTCCGCGACGCTGCACACAGCCTGCACGTCGAGGTCGCGGGCCTCAGCCCCCACCGCCCCTACTGGTATCGCTTCACCGCCCAGGGCCAGCAGAGCCCAATCGGCCGCGCCCTGACCACCCCCGCCCCCAACGCCAGCGCGGACCGGCTGCGCCTCGCCGTCGCCTCCTGCTCGCACTGGGAGCGCGGCTATTTCAGCGCCTACGGCCACATGGCCGACGAGGCGCCGGACCTGACCCTGTTCCTGGGCGACTACATCTATGAATACAGCCTGGGGCCGGACCGCGCCGACCAGGTGGTGCGCCCCTACAACCTCGAGGAAGCGACATCGCTGGCGGGCTATCGCAACCGCTACGCCCTGCACCGCACCGATGCGAACCTGCAGCGTCTGCACGCCGCCGCCCCCTGCCTCGCCGTCTGGGACGATCACGAGGTTCAGGACGACTATTCCGGCGTCTGGTCCAAGATTTCGGGCGTTGCCCCCAATGACTTCCTGCAACGCCGCGCCGCCGCCTATCAGGCCTTCTATGAGGCCATGCCGATCCGTCGCACGCGCTTGAGCGCCAGCCTCCAGATGCCGATCTATCGCCGCGTCCGCTATGGCAAGCTGGCCGAGTTCTTCATGCTGGACGGCCGCCAGTACCGCTCGAAACAGCCGTGCAGCGACGGCGCCAACGGCGGCAAGGGCCAGATCGTCACCGATGCGACCTGCACCGACCGGCTGGACCCGTCGCGCACCTTCCTCGGCTTCGAGCAGGAGCGCTGGCTGTATGACGGCCTGGCCCGCGCTGAGGCGCGCTGGAACATCCTGGGCCAGAACCTGGTGATGGCGGGCCTCCGCCTGGCGCGCAGCCCGGCCGATGAAAACCGCTACTGGACCGACACCTGGGACGGCTTCCCCGCCGCCCGCGACCGTCTGACCTCGGCCCTGTCGGAACTGAAGCCGTCCAACCCCGTCGTCCTCAGCGGCGACTACCATTCGTTCTGGACCAACGACGTGAAGCTGGACAGCCGCGACCCGTCGTCGGCCACCGTGGCGACCGAGTTCGTCGGCACCTCCATCACCTCGACCGGCCCCAGCTACGACGGGCTGATGGCCGTCATGCCCAATAATCCGCAGGTGAAATTCTTCGACAGTCGCCCGCGCGGCTATATGTCGATCGACGTGCGCCCCGACCGCATGGATACGCGCTATCAGGTCATCAGCGATGTGCGCGATCCCAAGGCCAGCCTGTCGACCCTGAAATCCTGGACCGTTGAATCGGGCCGCCCCGGCGCCGTCGCCGCATGATCCCTTCTACCCGGAGTTTTCCCATGACCACCTCGCGCCGCTCTTCTTCCCTCATCGCGATGAGCCTGGCTCTCGCGCTCGGCGGAGCGTTGAGCGGCTGCGCCGGGGCGGTGTCGACGCAGACGGCGGCGACTGCGCCCGTGACCTTCTGGGAAGGCTTCCGCGATCACCCGCACGGCTATCTGACCGCCGAGAACACGCCCAACGCCGCCAACTTCCTGCCGCCGCCGCCCGAGGAAGGCTCACTGCGCGAACAGGCCGACATCGCCGCCTATCGCGCCATGCGGTCGCTGGAAGGCTCCGAACGCTGGGCCATCGCCCGCGCCGACAATGAGATCGAAACGCCCGGCGCCCCGCGCGCCTTCGACTGCGCCCTCGGTTTCAAGTTCGAGCCGGAAACAGATGCCGACGCTCACCCTGCTGATGGGCAAGATGCTGGGCGATCTGGAGATGATCCAGACCCCGGCCAAGAAGGGCTATTTCCGCAAGCGCCCCTTCGTGGTCGAGCCGCTGCCGACCTGCATCGCGCCCGAGACCTGGCTGGCGGCCAGCGGATCCTATCCGTCGGGCCACTCGGCGCTGGGCTGGGCCTGGGGCCTGGTGCTGGCCGAACTGGCGCCCGACCGCGCCGACGCCATCCTGCGCCGCGGCCTGGCCTATGGCGAAAGCCGCGCGGTGTGCGGCGTCCACTATCCCAGCGACGTCGAGGCGGGCCGCATCGTCGGCGCGACCATCGTCACCCGGCTGAAGGCCGATCCGGCGTTCCAGGCCGATTTCGCCAAGGCCAAGGAAGAGTTCGACGCCGCCCGCGCCGCCGCGACCGAGGCTACGGCCGCCTGCCCCGCCTCGCTGGCGCGCCAGCCGTGGTGAGGCGCGCTTAATCCATGGCGTGAAAGCAAATCCATGACGTAGGCTGACGAAGATCGGCCACGTCGCAAGGGGGAGACCGAGGGAAGGTGACGAAGACAGGGGCGACATGCGTCGCGACAGCATCCCGACGGCGCGGCCGGAACGGCGGGCTTCGGCCCGGCCTGATCACGCTCGTGCTGTCGCTGGCCCTGTGCCTCGTCTGGGGCCTGACCGCGCCGCAGGTTCAGGCGCAGGCGCCGCGTGACCGCCTGATCCTCGGCCTGCCGCTGGAGCCGCCGAACCTCGATCCGACCTCGGGCGCGGCGGCGGCGGTGGATGAAGTCGTCTACGCCAACGTCTTCGAAGGCCTGACCCGTCTGACCCAGAACGGCGCCGTCGCCCCGTCGCTGGCCGAGTCATGGGAGGCCGCCCCCGACGGCCTGACCTGGACCTTCCACCTGAGACGCGGCGTCACCTTCTCGGACGGCTCGCCGTTCGACGCATCAGTGGCGAAGTTCTCCCTGGACCGCATCACGGCCGAAGGCTCGACCAACGCCCAGAAGGCCCTGTTCGCGCCGATCCAGAGCGTCGAGGTCGTCGATCCGGCGACCATCCGCATCCGCCTGTCGCGGCCGATGGCCACCCTGCCCTATGTTCTGGCCTGGGGCGACGCGGTGATGGTTTCGCCGAGCAGCGCGGCCACCAACGCCGTCACGCCGGTCGGCACCGGCCCGTTCAAGCTGCAGAACTGGCAGCGCGGCAGCCAGCTGACCCTGATCCGCCGCGACGGCTACTGGGGTCCGACGCCCCGTCTGAACACCGTCGTCTTCCGCTTCATCAGCGATCCAACCGCCGCCTTCGCCGCCGTCAGCGCGGGCGACGTGGGACGCCTTCCCCAACTATCCTGCGCCCGAGAACGTCGCCCAGTTCCAGCGCGACCCGCGCTTCCGCGTCGTCGTCGGCGCCTCCGAAGGCAAGGTCATTCTGGGGATCAACAACAACAAGGCGCCGTTCAACGACGTGCGGGTGCGCCGCGCCCTGTCCTACGCCATCGACCGCGACGCCCTGATCCAGGGGGCCATGTTCGGCTTCGGCCAGCCCATCGGCAGCCATTATTCGCGTCAGGCGCCGGGCTATGTCGACCTGACCGGCCTCTATCCGCACGATCCCGCCAAGGCGCGCGCCCTGTTGGCCGAGGCGGGCTATCCCAACGGCATCGACGTGACGCTTCGCCTGCCGCCCCGCCCCTACGCCCGGCGCAGCGGCGAGGTGCTGATCTCGCAACTGGCCGAAGCAGGCATCCGCGCCAAGATCGAGAATCTGGAGTGGGCCCAGTGGCTGGACCAGGTGTTCAAACGCCGCCAGTTCGACCTGACCATCGTCGAGCACGTCGAGCCGATGGACTACGACATCTACGGCCGCAAGGACTACTATTTCGGCTACGACAGCCCGGCCTTCGACGCCCTGCTGGCGCAGGTCAACGCCGCCCCGGACGAGCCGACGCGCAACCGCCTGCTGGGCGACCTGCAACGCCGCATCGCCGATGACGCGGTCAACGGCTTCCTGTTCCAGTCCTCGCGCATCGGCGTGTGGAAGGCGGACGTGAACGGCCTGTGGATCAACGGCCCCATCGCCGCCAACGACGTCACCGGCGCCTACTGGACCGGCGCGGGCGCGGCTACGACCTCCAACGCCGAGCGTACCGGCGGCGGCCTGCCCTGGGGCTGGATCAGCCTGATCACGGGCGCCGCCCTGCTGGCCTTCGTCGCCTGGCGCTTCGGCGCGGCCTGGCTGCTGAAGAAGCTGGGCGGCCACGCCCTGACCCTGCTGGCGGCGACCGTGGTCATCTTCCTGTTGCTGCAGGTCGTGCCCGGCGATCCGGCCAGCTATATGATGGGGCTGAACGCCAGCCCGGAATCCATCGTCGCCCTGCGCCAGCAGATGGGCCTCGAAGGCTCCGGCCTTGAGCGTTATTTCGCCTGGCTCGGCGACCTGCTGACCGGCAAGTTCGGCACCAGCTACACCTATCAGGTGCCGGTCGGCGGGCTGATCGCGGAACGTCTGGCCGTGTCCGCGCCACTGGCCCTGATGGCCACCGTCCTGTCGCTGATCGTCGCCCTGCCCATCGGCGTCACCGCCGCCAGCCGCCGAGGCCACCGCCGTCGACACCGGCCTGATCGGCGTCACGCAAGTGGGCGTCGCCCTGCCCAATTTCTGGATCGCCATGCTGCTGATCCTGCTGTTCTCGGTGAACCTGGGCTGGTTCTCGGCGGGCGGCTTCCCCGGCTGGAGCGCGGGCTTCTGGCCCGCCTTCAAGGCCCTGATCCTGCCTGCTGTCGCGCTGGCCGCGCCGCAGGCCGCCATCCTCGCCCGCGTCCTGCGCACCGCCCTGCTCGACACCATGAACGAGGACTATGTCCGCACCGCCCGCGCCAAGGGTCTGTCGGTCAATCAGGCCCTGTGGCGCCACGCCTTGCGCAACGCCTGGATCCCGGTCCTGACCATCCTCGGCCTTCAGTTCCCCTTCCTGCTGGCGGGCGGCATCATCATCGAAAACGTCTTCTCCCTGCCCGGCCTCGGCCGACTGGTCTTCCAGGCCATCACCCAGCGCGACCTGATCGTCGTGCAGAGCGTCGTGGTGGTGCTGGTCTTCGCCGTGGTTCTGGTCAGCTTCCTGATCGACCTGGCCTATCTGTTCGCCGATCCGCGCCTGAGGGGACGCCGCGCATGACCGACGCCCCCGCCATCATCGCCCCCGCCAAACCCCGCGTGCGCTGGCCCCTGTCGCTGATCGTCGGCGCGACGCTGACGGCCGTCGTCCTGCTAACCGCCCTGCTGGCCCTCGTCTGGACGCCCTATGACGTCGAGGCGGTCGACATCGCCGCCAAGCTGACCGCCCCCTCCGCCGCCCACTGGATGGGCACCGACCACTTCGGCCGCGACGTGTTGTCCATGATCATGGCAGGCGCGCAGAACTCCCTCGTCGTCGCCTTCGTCGCCGTCGGCATCGGCGTCGCCATCGGCACGCCTCTGGGCCTGACGGCGGCGGCGCGCGGCGGCTGGATCGACGAACTGGTCATGCGCGGCAACGACCTGATCTTCGCCTTCCCCGCCCTGCTGCTGGCCGTGATGATCACCGCCGTCATGGGACCGGGCGCGATCAACGCCGTCATCGCCATCGGCGTCTTCAACATTCCCGTCTTCACCCGCGTCGCGCGCGGCGCGGCGCAAGGCCTGTGGACCCGCGAATACGTCCTGGCCGCCCGCACGGCGGGCAAGTCCAAGGCCCTGATCTCGGTCCAGCACATCCTGCCCAATCTGATGAGCCTGCTGGTCGTGCAGGCTGCGATCCAGTTCGCCGTCGGCATCGTCGCCGAGGCCGGTCTGTCCTACGTCGGCCTGGGCGCCCAGCCGCCCGCGCCCAGCTGGGGCCGGATGCTGGCCGAAGCCCAGACCATGATCGGCTTCGCGCCGTGGCTGGCCATCATGCCGGGCCTCGCCATCTTCGTGACCGTGCTGGGCCTCAGCCTGACCGGCGACGGCCTGCGCGACCTGTTCGACCCGCGCGTGCGGCGGGAGCGTTGACCATGACCGTCCTCGACATCCGCGACCTCAGCCTGTCGATCGGCCAGACGCCGATCCTGAAGAACGTCAGCCTGTCCGTCGCCCCCGGCGAGATTCTCGGCCTTGTCGGCGAGAGCGGCTCGGGCAAGTCCATGACCTCCCTGGCCGTGCTGGGCCTGACGCCGCCGCGCGCGACCCTGACCGGCGAGATCCGCCTGAACGGTCAGCTCATCTCGAACGCGCCTGACGCCGTGATGCAGCAGGTGCGCGGCCGCGACGTGGGCATCATCTTTCAGGAGCCGATGACGGCCCTGAACCCCGTCATGACCATCGGCGACCAGGTCGCCGAGACCGTGCGCCTGCACAAGAAGAGCTCGCGCAAGGAAGCCCTCGCCGTCGCCCGCGCCGTGCTCGACCGCGTCGGCCTGCCCGCCGAACGCTTCCCCCTGACCCGCTATCCGCACGAGCTATCGGGCGGCCAGAGGCAGCGCGTCGCCATCGCCATCGCCATCGCCCTGACGCCGAAACTGCTGATCGCGGACGAGGCGACGACGGCGCTGGACGTCACGACCCAGGCCCAGGTGCTGGACCTGCTGAAGCGGCTGGTGCGCGAGGACGGCATGGGCCTGATCCTCATCACCCACGACCTCGCCGTCGTGGCCGAAACCGCCGACCGGCTAGCGGTGATGAAGGATGGCGAACTGGTCGAGGAAGCGCCCGTCGACCGCATCCGCACAGGCATGGCCCACGCCTATTCCCAACGCCTGCTGGCCAATGCGACCCACGCCCCCACGCGCCGCAGCCGCCCGCAGGCCGACGCCGCCCCTGTGCTGCAGGTCGAGGGTCTGGTGCGCGAATACGGCGGCGCCCCCGCCCTGTTCGGCAAATCGAAGACCTTCCGCGCCGTCGATCAGGTCAGCCTGTCGATCCAGCCGGGCGAGAGCGTCGGACTGGTCGGCGAAAGCGGCTGCGGCAAGTCCACCCTGCTGCGTGCCATCCTGGCGCTGGAAACGCCGCAAGGCGGCCGTGTCCGGGTCAAGGGCCGCGACATCACCGCCGCGCGCGGCGCCGCGCTGAAGTCCATCCGCCGCGACATCCAGGTGGTGTTCCAAGACCCCTACGGCAGCTTCGATCCGCGCTGGAAGGTCAGCGATCTGGTGGCCGAGAACTTCCACCTGCTGGACGCCAAGCCCTCTCCCGCCGAGGCCCGCCGCCGCGTCGATGAAATGCTGGAGCGCGTCGGCCTGACCAGCAACGCCGCCGACCGCTATCCGCACGAGTTCTCGGGCGGCCAGCGCCAGCGCATCGCCATCGCCCGCGCCCTGATCACCGAACCGTCGGTCATCTGTCTGGACGAGGCGGTCTCGGCGCTGGACGTGTCCGTGCGGGCGCAGGTGCTGGACCTGCTGGCCGATCTGTCGGACCGGCTGGGTCTGTCCTACCTCTTCGTCACCCACGACCTCAGCGTGGTGCGCACGGTGACGGATCGCCTGCTGGTCATGCAGGCCGGAAAGATCGTCGAACAGGGCGATACGGCCGCCGTCTTCGCCGCCCCTTCGCACCCCTATACGCAGAAACTTCTGGCGGCGACGCCGGATCTGGTCCGCAATCACGCTCTGGAAAAGGAAACCGCCGGATGAACCGCAGAACCGTCCTCGGCTCGGCCCTGATCGGCGCCGCAGCCTCCGCAGCAGGAGCCGCCAGCGCCAAGCCCGCCGCCCAGAGCGCCGCCCGCGCTTCCGGCCGCACCGGGCCGCTGAACCTGATCACCGACGTCGAGGGCATCAAGGTCGGTCAGGCCCACGACGCGAGCGTCCGCACCGGCGTCACCGTCATCCTGGCCGAAAAGCCCGCTGTGGCAGCGGTGGACGTGCGCGGCGGCGGTCCCGCCGGACGCGAGACCGACGTCCTGCGCGCCGAAAACCTGGTGCAGGAGGTGGACGCCATCATCCTGTCGGGCGGGTCGGTCTATGGTCTCGGCTCGGCCGACAGCGTCGCCGCCTGGATGGGGATGCGCGGGCGCGGCTACGGCATGGGCGGGGCGCCGGGCGTGCCGCCCTCGCCCATCATCCCGACCGCCTGTCTCTACGACCTGGCCAACGGCGGCGACAAGGCGTGGGAGATGGAGCCCCCCTATCGCCGCCTGTCGGTTCAGGCGCTGGAGGCCGCAGGCGACCGCTTCGATCTCGGCACCGCAGGCGCGGGCTATGGCGCCGAAGCGGGCGCGCTGAAGGGCGGGATCGGCTCGGCCTCGGCGGTCATGGCGGCGGGCTGGACGGTCGGCGCCATCGTGGCGGTCAACAGCGTCGGCTCGGTCGTGGCGCCGGGCGGCAAGAGCTTCTGGGCCGCCCCCTATGAGATCGGCGACGAGTTCGGCGGTCTGGGATCATCGGGCCTGCACGCCTCGGCCGAGGACTGGGGCCCCTCCAAGTTCCGGCCCCAGCCGCGCGAGAACACCACCATCGCCTGCATCGCCACCGACGTCGCCCTGACCCGCGTGGAGCTTCAGCGCATGGCCATCATGGCCCAGGACGGCATGGCGCGCGCCATCCGCCCGGCCCACGCGCCGTTCGACGGCGACACCCTGTTCAGCCTGTCCACGGGCAAGAAGGTCATCGCTGACCCGGCCCTGCGTCAGGTCGTGGTCGCCCAGCTCGGCAACGTCGCCGCCGACGTCCTGGCCCGCGCCGTGGCGCGCGGCGTCTATCACGCGACCAACTATGAGGGCATGACCGGCAAGACCTGGCGGGAGCTGTAACCCCACGTCCTTCTCCCCACCGGGGGAGGAGGTGGGCGTCGGAGGCGCTCGGATGAGGGGGACGCCTCAACGCTCTCGACGCCCGCTTTTGCGGACACAGCCCCCTCATCCGTCATGCTTCGCCTGACACCTTCTCCCCCGGCGGGGAGAAGGGCCTTTAGATCGGCGCCCCCGGCGGCACCGCCTGCGCGACCGGCAGCGTCTCGCTCAGCGCCTTCAGCCCCTCGACCGGCCCGGTCAGAGCCTCCGCCAGATAGGCGCACTGCGCCGTCTCCAGCCGATCGCCGCGGCAACGCTTCAGCTGCTCGCCGAACCGCCGCGCGCTGTCACGCACCGCGCCCTGCGCCGTCGAGGACAAATCCTTGCCCTGGATCAGCGCGGCCAGATGGGCGGCGTAGCGGGCGCGGGCGACGCGGCGCAGCTCGGCCTGACGCGGGCTCAACGCCGCGCCCGGCCCGACGGCGACCGCCACCCGATCCAGCGTCTCGACCAGGCCCAACTGCCCCGGATCGCGGCGCTCCTGCTCGACCAGACGGTTCAGCCGCTCCGGCGCCAACAGGGTTTCAAACACCACCTCGGTCGCCGCCGCCGCCGCCGAGGACGGATCGAACACGGCGTCGGTCTTGCCCTCGAACAGCTCGATCTGGGTCTGGCGATCCGAATTGCCCGACTGGGCCGAGGACAGCAGGTCGATCAGATCGTCGCGCAGGTCCAGTTCGGCCGGAGACAGGGCCAGCATCAGGGCCTCCAGCGCCGCGCGCTGTTTGTCCGCAGGCACGACCTCGGCCCGCTCACGCCCTTCGCCGCTGACGGCGTAGCTGTAGTCCAAGCCGCCGATCTGACGTCCCACCGCCGTCGTCTGATAGCGGTGATAGAGATAGATCGGCACGATGACCCGGCGCAGGTCCGCCGCCGGCGCCCCCGCCGGCAGATTGGCCAGGCCGAAGCGCGACAGGGCGATGCGCCGCACCGCCAGGGTGTTGGCGAACTCGGCGGTCGGGTCTGTTCCGTTGTCCCACATGGCGCCGTAGGGCTGCAGGCTGCCCAGCGGACGGGTGTCGGTGTCGTTGACGAAGCGGTAGCCCTTTGCTTGCGCCTCGGCGGCCAAGGCCGCTCTCCGCGCGATCGGATCACGTCCCGGCGCGTCGCCATAGAGCCAGTCGACGACATAGCGGTCCCAGGCGCCGACGCCGGTCGTATAGGCCTGGCTGAAGTCCAGCCGGTCCCCGTCCGCGATCACCCACGGCGCCGGATAATCCATGACCGAGGCCCGCCCCTCGAAGGTGGAGGCGGCGAAGTTGTGAGCAATGCCCAGGGCGTGGCCGATCTCGTGCGCCGACAGGTGGCGCAGGCGGTGATAGGCCAGACGGTCCGGGTCGTCCTCGCCGCCCGTGCCGCTGCGGGCGGCGCCGATCAGCCCTTCGATGATCATCTTGTCCTGACGGTCGCGCAGGGAGCCCAGTTGCACCACGCCGCGCACGATCTCGCCGGTGCGGGGGTCGTTGACGCTGGTCCCGGTCGACCAGCCGCGCGTCTCGCGGTGAACCCAGGAGATGATGTTGTAGCGGGCGTCCATCGGATGCGCCCCCTCGGGCAGGAGCTCGACACGGAAGGCGTTAAGATAGCCCGCCTGTTCAAAGGCCTGCGCCCACCAGTTGCCGCCCTCGATCAGGGCCTCGCGGATGGCGGGCGGGGCGGCGCGATCGACGTAGAAGACGATGGGCTTCTTCACCGTCGAGCGCGCGGCGGTCGGATCCGTCTTCTCCAGCCGGAACCGGCGGGCCAGCCGACTGACCACCGGCTGATCCAAGTCGGCGGCGAAATCCGTCACCGTCACCTGAGCCGAGGTGCCCGACCGTGGATCATGCAGCACAGGCAGGAAGCCCTCGTCCGGCAGTCGGATGAACGAATGGCGCACCGCCAGGGTGACGGAACGGGTTTCCGGCGAAACGCGCGACAGCTCGCCGCCCGGCTCGTCGCTGGTGAAGGTCTGGACCGTCTGGAACTCCACATTGTCGGGGAAGACCAGGGTCTGGGCCGTATCGACGTAGCCGAGGCTGGCGGCCGGCTTGAACGTCCCCAGCCGCGCTCGCTTCAGACGGGAAACCACATTGACCGCGTCGCGCTCGAGAAAGCCCGAAAGGTCCACCGTGACCGAACCGTCGGCCCCGGCGTCCGTCGCCTCAGCCGACCAGACGACCGGCGAGACGAAGGAGGCGGCGACGGCGTTGACCTGATCCGGGTCGGCGTCCACGGCGCGGAAGCGATGGTTCTCGAAGGCGGCGAAGACCCGGTTCCCGACCTTGCGGAAGACCACGATCTGCGTCTGCCCCAGGCCCGAACGATCCAGCCCCGCTCCGTCCATGCCCAGGCCCGCCGACAGACCCGGCTGATACAGATAACGGCCCAGAACCCCGTCCGCGTCCGGCGCGGGCAGGCGCACCGAGACCTTGCCCTTGTCGCTGTCCTGTCGCACGCCGAACAGGCCGTCCCGCCAGGCGGCCGACGCCGCCGCCGAGGCGGGCGCGGACTGCGCCGCTACGGGAGCCGCCGCTCCAGCCAGAACCAGACCCGCGGCGCCCGCCAGAAGAACCTTGCGCAACATCGGCTTCCCCCTCCGATTGATTCAACAGCGGTCGTTCAGACCATCGAACGGCCGAAACAGCAAGCGGCGGCTCAGCGTACGCCCAGGGCCAGAGCATCCGGACGCCGAGTGTCGGCCGCGCCCAGGAAACGGTCGCCATCGACCATGATGGACTGGGTGCTCCCCATGGTCATCGACGGACGCACGGCGTGCCCCCGCTCGCGCAGCAGGCGCTCGACGTCGGGCGAAAAACCGCCTTCCAGCTCCAGCGGGCTGTCGCCTCCCGCCTGGTTCAGACGCGGACGCATGGCCGCCTCGGCCACGTTCAGATCGTGGTCGATCACGTTGGAGATCAGCTGGACCATGGTGGCGATGATGTAGCCGCCGCCGGGCGTGCCTGTGACCAGCCAGGGCTTGTCGTCCTTGAACACCACCATCGGCGTGATGGTCGAACCCAGGCGCTTGCCCGGCGCGGGCGAGTTCGGCTCCCCGCGCGTGCCCCACGAGAAGTTGTCCAGGTGGTTGTTCAGCAGGATGCCCGTCCCCACCGGGGCGACGTGCGCGCCGTAGGAGTTGGACAGGGTGTAGGTGTTCGACACCGCATTGCCGAAAGCGTCCGCGACCGAATAGTGGGTCGTGTCCTGGCTCTCATAGGGATAGGGGTTGCCCTCGGGGATATCGGCCGCTTTCAGGGTGCGGTCCAAGGCGATCAGTCGAACGCGTTCGGCGGCGAATTCCTTGCTCGCCAGCCCATGCGCCGGGGTGGTCCACTGCGGCGCCCCGCCGATCAGGCGACGGTCCGACGAGGTGATCTTCATCGCCTCGGAGATCAGGTGCAGGCTGTCGACGCTGCCCCACCTCATCGCGCGCAGGTCGAAATGCTCCAACAGGTTCAGCGCCTGGGCGACGCTGACGCCCGAGGCCGTCGGCGGCATATAGGCGATGCGATGGTCGCGATAGCTGCCCCAGATCGGCTCTGACACGTCGGCGCGGTAGGCGGCCATGTCGGCCATGGTGATCACCCCGCCCTGGGCCTGGACGCCCGCGACGATCTGGCGGGCCAACTCGCCCTTGTAGAACTCATCGGCCCCGCCGCGCGCCACCTTGCGCAGGCTCTCGGCCAACAGAGGCTGGCGGAAGATCTCGCCCGCGCGATAGGGGGTTCCGTCCGCCTTCAGATAGGCTTCGCGCGCGCCCGGATCGGTCGCCAGCACCCGCGCCCGCCCGGCCGTGGCGTCGGCCTCGCCGTCCGACAGGACATAGCCTTCCTCGGCCAGCTTGATCGCCGGCGCGACCAGATCGGCCCAGGGCATGGAGCCGAGCGCGCGTGCGCCTCCCACATGCCCATGACCGTGCCCCGGCACCGAGACGTTGATGAAGCCCGATGGCTTGCTGCGGTCAAAGCGGCCGCTGTCGTCCAGCAGCAGGTCCGGCGTCGTCGCCGCCGGCGCCGTGCCGTAGTAGTTGACGGCGATGGTCTGGGCCGGCCGCTCGGCCGTGGCCGCCATATGGACGATCATGTAGCCGCTGCCCGCCGATGTTGCCCGCACGCGGCAGGGTCACGGCTTCCGCGAAAGCCACGGCGACGGCCGAATCCACCGCATTGCCGCCCTGACGCAGGATTTCGACGCCCACGCGGGTGGCCGGGTCGCTCTGGCTGACCACCATGCCGCCGCGCCCCACCACGGGGCTGTGGATCTGGCCGTAGTTGACGATGTCGCCGCCGCTGCCCGTGGCGGGCCGGACCGGCGCGGCCTGTTTGGCCAGGACCGGCCCGCCCATCAGCATCAGGGCCGCCGTCAAGGCGACCAGGGTTCTGGGTTTGGTGATGTGCATGCAGCCCCCGTCACAATCCATCGCCGCCCCGCCTCGAACAGCGACGAGCGGACCGCGACGACTGACCTCAAATCCGATGAGCGAGCGATAGCATTGCTAAAAAGTCGACTTCAAGGGGCATTTCTTAGTGATTATTGCGCTCATTATTTTGAATATCGGCAATATTTAACCCAAAAAGGTTGACGCCGCCAACTATGGCGTCTTTTAGTCTGAAATGCGGCGCATCGTCCGCCATCGATAAAAATTCAGGCGACGGCGCGCTGCGCGACGGTCGCCGGCCATCAAACGACGCTCAATCGGAAGGGATGCCGAGGCGATGATCAAACACGGGGATGCCAAGCTCATGCGTTCAGTCCATGCACGTCGAAACATAAAGGCCGCCATGCTGGCCTCCACCGCCCTGCTCGCCGCCGGAACGGCGCACGCCCAGCAGACGCCGGCCAACGAACAGGCCACCCAGGTCGAAGACATCGTCGTCGTCGGCTCCCAGATTCGGGGCGCGAAGGTCACCGCCGCCCTGCCCGTCACGGTCGTGGGCGAGGAATTGATCCAGGCGACCGCCGCCACCTCGGGCGACGAACTGCTGCGCTCCATCCCCCAGATGGGCGATGTGACGTTCAACTCGGGGTATCTCCCGGCCTCGTCCAACTCGGCGCGCGGCGACACCGGCTCGGTGAACCTGCGCAACCTCGGCATCGGCAACACCCTGGTCCTGCTGAACGGCCGCAGGGTCGTGGGGCACCCGACGTCCCAGGCGAACGAGCACCTGGTCCCCGTCCTGACCTACAACACCAACGCCATTCCGGTGTCGGGCCTGAAGCGGCTTGAAGTCCTGCGCGACGGCGCGGCGGCCATCTACGGCGCCGATGCGGTGGCGGGCGTGGTCAACACGGTCCTGCGCGACGACATGAACGACTGGACCGTCTCCGCCCAGTACGGCGCCGCCGAGGGCACCGACATGTGGGAGAGCAATTTCTCCTTCTACGGCGGCAAGGACATCGCCGACGGACGCGGCAACCTGTCCCTGTTCTTCAACTACGACCGCCGCGACGAGCTTTCGACGCTGGATCAGGACTACACCGCCTCCGTGGACATCCGTTCTCTGTTCGCCGGAACGGGCTTCGAGAACGACACCACGCTGAACGGCGTCTCGTCGCTGACGCCCTGGGGCTATTTCCGCGTCGCGGACGGCGCCACCTCGATCGGCGGCGCGAACCGCTCGGCCTTCACCATCCAGCCCAACACCCTGTCCGGCTGCATCCGGCAGTTGGGCGACGGCTTGTGCATCAAGAACGGCACCACGGTTGACGCTGCCTTGCGCGCCGATACGGCCCAGGAAGACCTGACGGTCATTCCCCAGGTCGATCGTTTCAACCTGTTCCTGACCGGCCGCTACGAGATCAACGACAACGTCGAATTCTTCGGCGAGCTGGGCGGCTACTACGCCAAGTCCAAGGCGCGGCAGGCGCCGATCAACACCCTGTCGTCCGTGGTCATGACCATTCCGGGCACGAATTTCTACAATCCGACCGGCGAGGATCTGCTGCTCAGCGGCTATCGCTTCAACGACTTCGGTCCGATCGGCGTCGAGGTCACGAACAAGCAGTTCCGCGCCCTGGGCGGACTGCGCGGCGAATGGCGCGGCTGGAACTGGGAAACCGCCCTGGTTTGGTCCGAAGCGACGGCCGAGGACGTGTCGGACAACATCTCGACCACGCGCCTGTTCGAGTGGGCGTCCAAGTCCACGCCCGACGCCTACAACTTCTTCAACGGCGGCGACCCGACGCACCCCCGCTACGGCGACTCCACCCCGTCGAGCCAGGCGGCGCTGGACGCCATCGGCGTCGACATGGTCCGCAAGACCAAGACCGAACTGGGCATGTGGGACTTCAAGATCTCGCGGCCTGACCTCTTCACGCTGCCCGCCGGCCCGGTCGGCATGGCCGCCGGCGTCGAGGCCCGTACGGAGACCCAGCTGGACGACCGCGACAGCCGCATCGACGGCACGATCACCTATACCGACCGATCGGGCGCGACCTACAGCGACCTGATCAACTCATCGATGAACCCCGACACCTACGGCGAACGGGACGTGCTGTCGGCCTATATCGAGTTCGCCGCCCCGCTGGTCTCGCCGGAGATGGGCGTGCCCCTGGTCCACAACCTGGAGGTCCAGATCGCCGGCCGCTTCGAGAATTATTCCGACTTCGGCGACGTGGCCAAGCCCAAGTTCGCGGCGGCCTGGGACATCGTCGACGGGTTCCGCGTTCGCGGTTCGTGGGCCCAGGGTTTCCGCGCCCCGAACCTGGAACAGATCAACGCCACGATCATCACCCGCTCCAACACCAGCACCGACTGGGCCTATTGCGAGGCCCTGCTGCGTCGCGGCGCGCTGAGCAACATGAACCTGTGCGGCGGCAGCTTCACCCCGCCCTCCACCTTCCCCGACGCCGACGCCGTCAGCACGGCCCGGATCGCGCGCCTGACCGCCGAGCAACGCTCGGGCAATCCGGACCTGCAGCCCGAGGAGTCCGAGACCCTGTCCTTCGGCCTGGTGGTGCAGCCGCGCTTCATCCCGGCGGACTACGGCGACTTTACCTTCACCGCCGACTGGTGGCGGGTCGAGCAGACCGGCATGGTCGGCATCTTCCGCGGCCAGAACGCCATCACCCTGGACTATCTGCTGCGCAAGAGCGGCGGCTCGAACCCCAACGTGGTGCGCGCCGCCCCGACGCCCGAGGACATCCGCCTGTTCGCGGGCACCGGCCTCGCGCCCGCGGGCGAGATTCTCTACATCAAGGACGCCTACACCAATCAGCAGCCCCAGACCGTCGAAGGACTGGACCTGGGCGCCATGTGGAGCCTGCGCGGCACCCGCTACGGCGACTTCAACCTGAACCTGAACGTCTCGCACTTCCTGAAATACTATCTGGAGCCGTCACCGGGCGTTCAGGAGCTGATGGACGCGATGGACTCCGGGGACATCGATCCCGCAATCAACTTCTCGGGCAGCGCAGGCGATCTGCTTCGCGACTTCGGCCGCCCGGAATGGAAGTGGTCGCTGTCGGGAACCTGGCGCTATCAGAACATCACCGTCGGCGCCTTCACTCAGTACATCTCGTCGCTCTACGACGACTCCGTCACCAATGCGGCGAACGAGCCCTGGACCGTCGACGCCACCCTGACGGGTAATCTGTACGGCGAATATCAGTTCGAGGACGGCGGCCTTCTATCCGGCACGGCGGTCCGCGTCGGCGTGCGCAACATCACCGACGAACAACCGCCCCTGTCCAGCGGCGGCTATGTCGGCACCGTCTATCAGCCCTACGGTCGCTACTGGTACGCTAGCATCCGCAAGACCTTCTGACCGATCTCTGATCGTCCGGGGACGGCAGGCGGCGACGCCTTCCGTCCTCCCTTCTTTTTGTTCCCGGAGTACTCCATGAAGCCCGTTTCGATGCGCGCCCTCGCCCTCGCCGCCGCCCTGGCCGGCGTCGGCGTCCCCGCCCTGGCCGGCGAGCTGTCGCCCCAGGCCCAGCAGCAGATCGTCTCGACCGTCGACCGCAATCAGGCCGCCCTCGACCACGCCGCGCTCGAAATCTGGAAGTTCGCCGAGCTGGGCTATCAGGAGACCCAGAGCTCGGCCCTGCTGCAGGACCAGCTGCGCGACGCCGGCTTCACCGTCACGCCCGGCATCGCCAATGAGCCGACCGCCTTCCTGGCCAGCTTCAAGAACGGTTCCGGTCCGGTCATCGCGGTCCTGGCCGAATACGACGCCCTGCCCGGCCTGTCGCAGACCCTCAGCCCGATCCAGGAATCCGCGGGCGGCCATGCGGGCCACGGCTGCGGCCACAACCTGTTCGGCGCCGCCTCCATCCACGCCGCCATCGCGGTGAAGGACTGGATGGTCGCCAACAACATCAAGGGCGAGCTGCGCGTCTACGGCACCCCGGCCGAAGAAGGCGGTTCGGGCAAGGTCTACATGGTCCGCGACGGCCTGTTCGACGACGTGGACGTGTCGCTGCACTGGCACCCCGGCAATGTGAACTCGGCCCGCCAGGGCGACACCATGGCCAACGTCTCGGGCAAGTTCCGCTTCTACGGCACGGCGTCCCACGCCGCCGCCGCGCCGGACAAGGGCCGCTCCGCCCTGGACGGCGTCGAGGCCATGAACGCCATGGTCAACCTGATGCGCGAACACGTGCCCGACCGCACGCGCATCCACTACGCCATCACCGACGGCGGCAAGGCGCCGAACGTCGTCCCGGCCTACGCCGAGGCCTATTACTACGTCCGTCACAACAACCCGGAAATCGTCCGAGACGTGCTGGAGCGGGTGAAGCTGGCGGCCGACGGCGCGGCCCTGGGCACCGGCACCCGCGTCGAGTTCGAGGCCATCGGCGGCGTCTACTCCATGCTGCCGAACGAGGCCCTGATGCACGTCATGGACCGCAACCTGCGCCATGTCGGCGGCATCACCTGGACGGCCGAGGAAACCGCCCTGGCGTCGGAAATCCAGAAGACCCTGACCACCAAGCCCGACCTGGCCTCAGTCGGCCAGATCGAGGACGCCGTGATCGGCGGCGACTTCGGCGGCTCGACCGACGTCTCGGACGTGTCCTGGGTCACGCCGACGGTCGGCCTGTCGACGGCGACCTTCGTGCCGGGTTCGGCCGGTCACTCGTGGCAGAACGTGGTGGCGGCAGGCTCGACCATCGGCCTGAAGGGCGCCCATCTGGCGGCCAAGACCCTGGCCCTGACCACCGCCGAACTGTTCCAGAGCCCCGAGACGATCCAGGCCGCCAAGGCCGAATTCGAGCGCCGCCGCGGCCCTGACTTCCAATACCGCGCCCTGCTGGGCGACCGCGCCCCGGCGCTGAACTACCGCGACTAGAGCCGTCCGCTGCGCGATCCCTCCTCGTCTTGCTGCAGAGGGGTCGCGCAGCCCGCCTATCGCACCGCTCCAATCCCGGTAAAACACGGCGATTGACCGCGGCTGGACGCGATCAGCCCGCCGCCTCCCGTCCGTCCGCCATCATGAGCGTTCCACCGACGGCGCGGAGCGATTTCAGACGATTCAGACGAATTGGACTCTGTTTTTTCGGCGAGGCCGATCAGGCCTCCGCGCGTGACGCCGGGCGGCTCCTGACCGCCCGCGCGGGCTGCCCGGCGTGGATGTCGCGCCCGCGCCGCTCCACCTCCCGCAGGATCGCCGCCAGCTCCTTGTCGGTCAGATGCTCGATGCCGATGAAGGCCGCGTCGGCCTTCTTCACCGCATAGATCAGCTCATCCATCTTGGCGTGCATGGCGGCGGCGTCGCGGTTCTGGGTGTTCTGGATCAGGAAGACCATCAGGAAGGTGACGATGGTCGTGCCGGTGTTGATCACCAGTTGCCAGGTCTCGCTGTACCTGAACACCGGTCCCGTCACGGCCCAGATCAGCACCACCGCCAGGCAGACGATGAAGGTCCACGGCCGCCCCGCAAGCTTGGCCGTCGCGTTCGCCAGATGATTGAACAGCTTTTCCATTCCGGCGGAACGGCGGCCGCAGGGCCAGGTTCCGCCGGATCAGAGTTCGCCTCAGTCCGCCTTCTGCGGCGCCCGCGTTCCGATGGTGCGGTCCAGGAAGTCCAGATAGGTCCGCCACTGATGCAGCTGACGATCATTGCCCCGGATGCCGTGACGCTGGCCCGGATAGAGCATGGTCTCGAAGGGGATGCTCTTTTCCTGAAGGGCGTTCAAAACCCGCGTGGTGTTCTCGAAGATGACGTTGTCGTCGGCCATGCCGTGCATCAGCAGCAGACGCCCGGTCAGATTATCGAGGCGGTTCACCACGTCCGAGGCGGCGTAGCCGTCCACGTTCGCCTGCGGCGTCGACATGTACCGTTCGGTATAGGCGGTGTCGTACAGGCTCCACTCCGTCGGCGGCGCGCCCGCCAGGGCGGCGGCCAGCCCCATCTTCGGCTCGGTCAGCGCCATCAGGCTCATGAACCCGCCGTAGGACCAGCCCATCATGGCGATCCGGCTGTCGTCGACATAGGGCAGCGAGCGCAGATAGTCCGCGCCGATGACCTGATCCGCGATCTCCGGCTGGCCCATCTTCAGATAGAGAGCCTGTTTGAAGGCCGCCGAGCGATCGCCTTCGCCCCGGTTGTCCAGGCGGAAGACGATGTAACCGGCCTCGGTCAGCAACTGGGTCTTGGCCGGCTGCCAGGCGTTCTTTACCCCGCCGCCCGACGGGCCGCCATAGACTTCCATCACCACCGGATAGGTCTTCGACGGATCAAAGCCCGGCGGCGTCGTCATCTGCCACATCAGCGTCTCGCCGTGGCTCTGAAGGGTTCCGAAGGTCGGCTTCTGCTGACGCTCGGCATAGGGCCAGAAGGGGTGGCCGGGCTGAAGCCGGTTCTCCTCGATCCAGCGCACGCGCTGGCCGTTGATCGAATAGAGGGCCGACTGCGCCGGGGTGTTCACGTCGCTGTAGTTGCCGACATAGGCCGTGCCGGTGTTGTTGACCGATGCGCTCCACCAGCCGCCGCGCGGGTGACTTCCGTGGGGCTCAACGTCCGCTTGTAGCTGGCGCGGAACAGTTGCTGCTCGATCGGATATTCCTTGCCGTCGCGCATGGAGGCGGTGAAGAAGACCTCGCCCGTGTCCTGATTGACGCCGTCCAGCGCCTTGACCGGATAGTCGCCGCGCGTGATCGCCCGCAGGCGGCGGCCGTCCTTGTTGTAGAGATACAGGTGACGCCACCCGCTCTCCTCGCTGGACCAGATGAAGTTCCCGTCCTTGAGCGCCTTGAAGTCATGGGTGACGTTGACCCAGGCGTTCGAGGTCTGGCTGGCGATCACCCGGCTGGCGCCCGTGGCCGGATCGACGCTCAGCAGGTCCAGCCGCTTCTGGTCGCGCGACAGGCGTTGGACATAGGCGACCGAGCCGTCCGCCGCCCAGTTCACCCGGCCCAGATAGATGTCGGTGTCGGCGCCCAGGTCGACCTTGACCCGCTGACCGCTCTGCACGTCCTGGACATACAGCTCGACCACGGCGTTGGGCCGTCCGGCGCGTGGATAGCGCTGCGAGATGACCGAGGCCCCGCCGCCCGTGATGTCCAGGCGCGGAATGACGTCGACCGTGCTCTCGTCCGTGCGTTGCAGGGCGATGTAGCGTTCGTTCGGGCTCCACCAATAGCCGGTGTCGCGGTCCAGCTCTTCCTGGGCGATGAACTCGGCCGTGGCCCAGGTGATCAGATCCTTGCCGTCCGTGGTGATGGCCTGTTCGGCGCCCGTCTCCAGATTGACCAGGACCAGGTTTTGATCGCGCACGAAGCTGACGAAGGCGCCCTTGGGCGACACCTTGGCGTCGATCTCGTCGGCTGCCGTCTCGGTCAGGCGTCGCACCGAGCCGTCGGCGCGGTTGGCCCAGGAAGACGTCGCCCTCCAGCGGTGCCAGGATGTAGCCGCCCTGTTCGTCCCACGAATACTCGACCACGCCGCGCTGGGAGATCCGCATCCGCTCGCGCCGCGCCTTCTCGGCCTCGGACAGTTCGCCGGCGTCGGGGACCAGGGCGCGGGCGTCGATCAGCTTGAACGGCTCGCCCCCCTTCACCGGCGCGGCCCACAGGTCCAGCACGTCCACGTCATCCTCGCGCGAGCGCAGGAAGGCGACCAGTTCGCCGTCGGGCGACAGGCTAACGCCCTTGGCCACCGGCCCGGCCAGGGACGGATTGGCAAACACCCGCTCGACCGTCAGGATCGAGGACGCGGGCGCCGTGGCGGCGGGCGGAGCCGCGGGCTGCGGCGAGGATTGGGCGAAGGCCGAGGTCGCAGCCATCAGGATCGTCGAGGCGAGAAGAAAAGTGCGCATGGCGGTGAAGCTAGAGACGGAATCTTCCGTCGTCATCCGCAATTCGTCCTTCTCCCCTTGTGGGAGAAGGTGGGCCCGAAGGGCTCGGATGAGGGGTTTCTCCGACAGAGGCCAAAGCCGCGTGGTCGGAAAGGTCGCAAAAACCCCTCATCCGTCAGGCTTCGCCTGCCACCTTCTCCCGCAAGGGGAGAAGGGAGAAAAAGAGAGTTCAATTCATCTGAATCGTCTGAATCCCCTGCGGCTTGCGGCCGCATCTTCATGAGCCGGAACGCAGTATGACACAGTCGGACAGGCAGGCTGGCCGATTGTGATCCGCCCTTGTCGCAGAAGAGACGGAAGGATCGCCGCAGCGCCCTTTCGCAACCGCCCGCGACGGCCTAGGTAGTCGCCATGTCTGACGCCTCCCTCTCCGCGCCGCCCGTCAAGGCCAGTCCGTTTCATGAGTTGGAAGTCCTGTGGGTCCGCCACTGGAACGACCAGTTGTTCAGCTTCGGCGTCAAACGGCCCGAGGATTTCCGCTTCCGTTCGGGCGAATTCGTCATGATCGGCCTGCCGGGTCTGGACGGGGCCAAACCCGTGCTGCGCGCCTATTCCATCGCCTCGCCCTTCTGGGCCGAAGAGCTGGAGTTCTTCTCCATCAAGGTCGAGGACGGCCCACTGACCTCGCGCCTGCAGAAGATCGTCGCGGGCGACAGCGTCCTGATGGGCAAGAAGCCGACCGGCACCCTGGTGCTGGACGCCCTGACCGGGGGCGAGCGTCTGTGGCTGATCGGCACCGGCACGGGCCTGGCGCCCTGGCTGTCGGTCGCGCGCGACCCGGAGACCTATTCGCGCTTCAAGCAGGTCATCGTCTGCCACACGGTGCGCAACGTCGCCGACCTGGCCTATCGCGACTTCTTCAGCCACGAGATCCACGACGACCCGCTGATCGGCGATGAGGCCAAGGCCCAGCTGACCTATTACCCCACCGTGACCCGCGAGCGGTTCGAGACGCCGGGCCGCATCACCGACCGCATCAAGTCGGGCGACGTCTTCGCCGACCTGCAACTGCCCATCGGCTTCTCGCCCAACAGCGACCGCGTCATGCTGTGCGGCTCGATGGCCATGATCAAGGAGACCGGCGAACTGCTGGAATCCTACGGCCTGAAAGAAGGCTCGAACGCCGAACCCGGCGACTATGTTCTGGAGCGCGCCTTTGTCGGCTGACCTGATGACCGCCCCCCGCACCGTCGCCATCGACGACCGCAAGGCCCCGGAAGACTGCACCACCATGCTGGACGTGCGTCAGGGCGTGGACGCCCTTGACCGCGCCCTTGTGACCCTGCTGGCCGAGCGCCAGCGCTACATGGACGCCGCCGCCCGCATCAAGCCGAACCGCGACGCCGTCTTCGATCAGGCCCGTATCGACGACGTGGTGGCCAAGGTGCTGAAGGCGGCCGAACCCGCCGGCCTGTCGCCCGACATCGCTGAGCCGGTCTGGCGCCTGCTCATCGACCGCTGCATCGCCCACGAATTCGGAACCTGGGACAAGACGCGGGTCTGAACTTCCTTCTCCCCTTGCGGGAGAAGGTGGCAGGAGAAGCCTGACGGATGAGGGGTCACGCCCACGCATCCGTCAGTTCCACTCGACTATCGAGAAACCCCTCATCCGGCCCTGACGGGCCACCTTCTCCCGCAAGGGGAGAAGGACGCTCACATATTCAGCCCTTAAGGCTCTTCAACGCCAGTTCATGGCGATAGGCCGCCACATCGCCCAGGGCCGCATCCAGGGCCGTCTTCACCCGTTCCAGCCCGGCGGGCGCGGCCGCCTGCTCGCCGAACTCCACCTCTTCGCAGACCTGGGCCAAGGCCTTGGCCCCGATGCCCGCCCCGGCGCCGCGGATGGTGTGAACCGCGTCGCGCCAGCCCTCGCTGGACGCGTCCAGCATGGCCGACCACATGCGGGCCTGTTCGGCGAACAGGCCCAGCACCTCCTCCGTCACATCATCCATGCCCGCCGTCATGGCTTCGAGGACGGTGAAATCCACCGCCCCCGACAGGTCGCGTCTCGCCATCAGGCCTCAGCCTCTTCACCCTTGGCCAGGCGCGAGTTGCGCGACGACCAGATCAGGTAGACGGCCAGGCCGAACAGGTTCCACAGCAGGAAGTAGATCTGCGTCGAGCTCTTCAGGCTGAAGAAGAAGACGATGCAGCCGATGATGGCGATGCCGCCGACCAGCCACCACAGCGGCGCCTTGAACTTGCGCTCGCGGTTCGGCTCGCGCACGCGCAACACGATCAGGCTGACGCCCACGGCCATGAAGGCCATCAGGGTGCCGGCGTTGGCCAGCGACGCCAGTTCGTCCAGACGCATGATGCCGGCCAGGAAGGCCACGACGATGGCGGTGAACACCGTCACCACGGCCGGAACGCCGCGCTTGGAGATCTTGGCCAAACGGTTGGGCAGCAGGCCGTCGCGCGCCATGCCCAGGAAGATGCGGCTCTGACCGAACAGGAAGGCCAGCAGCACGGTCGGCAGGGCGATCACGGCGGCGGCGGCGATCCACTGGGCGGCGACGCCCTGGCCCAGGCCGCGCATGATGTGGGCCAGCGGCTCCGGGCTGTCGGCGAAGCTGGCGACCGGGGCGGCGCCGATCGCAGCGGCGGCGACGGCGATATAGAGGACGGTGCAGACCACCATCGAGCCGACGATGCCGATGGCCAGATCACGCTCGGGTTTCTTGGTCTCTTCAGCCGCCGTGGCGATGGCGTCGAAGCCGTAGAAGGCGAAGAAGATGATGGCGGCCGCCGCCATCACCCCCGTCTGCACGAAGGGCGCCCCGAAGCCGTGCGGCATGAAGGGGGTGAAGTTGGCCGTATCGAAGTGCGGCATGGCGATGGCCACGAACACCACCAGGGCGGCGATCTTCACGAACACCAGAATGGCGTTCAGCGTGGCGCTTTCCTTCGTGCCCAGCAGCAGCAGGCCGGTCACGATGGCGATGATGAAGATGGCCGGCAGGTTGATCAGCCCGCCCTCGACGTGCGGCCCCACGGTCAGGGCGAACGGCAGGTCGACGCCCAGCCCCGCCAGGAAGGGCACGGCGTAGCCGGACCAGCCGACGGCCACCGTCGACACCACCAGCGAATATTCCAGGATCAGGCTCCACCCCACGACCCAGGCGAAGATCTCGCCCAGCGCGGCGTAGGAATAGGTATAGGCGCTGCCCGAGGCGGGCATGATGGTCGACAACTCGGCGTATGCCAGGGCCGCGCAGGCGCACACCAGACCGGCCAGGGCGAAGCTGATCAGTACCGCCGGCCCCGCCAGTCCCGCCCCGACCCCGATCAGGGTCAGGATGCCGGTGCCGACGATGGCGCCGACGCCCAGGGCCATAAGGTGCGGCCAACCCAGGGTTTTCTTGAGCCCCGGCCCCGAATGCGGGGCCAGCATCGCGTCGATCGAGCGCCGACGGTTCCAGAACGCCATAATCTCTACTCCCCCTCGCCGCGTCTTTCCGGCGGCTGATTCAAGGCGCGACCTTAGCGCGCGATGCAATCGCGATAAAAGATGCATTTGACGCTTGCACCCGACACCGGTCCTGAGTAATAGGAGCGCCCTTCGCCGAGGCCATCAACGCCGCCGCGAAGGACCGGCGCCATACCAAGGGCGCAGACGACGGTACGGGTGATTAGCTCAGTTGGTAGAGCAGCTGACTCTTAATCAGCGGGTCCACAGTTCGAACCTGTGATCACCCACCATCGTCTCTCTCGAACAATCCAGACACACTCCCTTGCGGGGATAGGCGACCAAGCTTTCCGTGCCAGGTTGGCCGCCCCTGTCTGACGCCCTTTATCGCGTTCCGAAGAAGTAGCCTCGCCGATTCTCCGGCGGCATGCCGTTGATCGGGTAGTCGGCCGTCAGAACATTCTTGAAGCCGCAGTACTTCATCATGGCCACGACCGCCGCCCGGTTCGGGAGATAGAAGTTCGTCGGATCCTTGTTGAAATCCATGCCGTTCACGAAGAGCATGGTCGGATCGGGGTCGTCCGTCGGCATCAGCCAGCTCTCGATGATCAGGCATTCCTTCGTCACACGCGCCGCTCTCTCAATCACCGAGAGAGGATCACGCACATGGTAGATGACGCCTGACAGCAGGACGACATCAAACTCTCCGACCGCTTCGGGCGTTATCTGCATGGGGTCGATGTCCAAGTCCTCGACCTTGGAGCCCGTAGCCTCGCGCACCCACTTGAAGCCGTCCTGATTGCCCCAGCCCGGCCCGCTCCAACAAAAGTGGTCCGTCGCCAGCACCCGCGACGCGCCACGACGTTCAGCCTCAAAAGAAAAGAAGCCGTCCCAGGCGCCGATATCCAGGACCGTTTTCCCCTTCACCGGATAGCTGAAAATAGTCCCCGCCTCGGCGTTGCACATCTCGTGGGACTTGAAGCCGGGCGTAATCACCCCGTTTCCGACATCTATGGAATGAAACCAATTGATGTTCGCGGGAAGCTCGGGGTTCGCATGCTGCAGCATTTAGGCCTCACTAAAATAACGACGGTTATTGATGAGGGCGCCTGTCGAGGAAAGCAAGGCGCCCCCTTTGACGCTGATGCCGGGGCCGCCTTCTGCTAGAGACGACTCATGAGTCAGACTTCAGAACTCTCTACCTCCCACGGTCCGCTGACGGGCGTGCGCGTGCTGGATCTGTCGCGGGTGCTGGCCGGGCCCTGGGCGACGCAGACCCTGGCCGATCTGGGCGCCGAGGTCATCAAGATCGAGCGGCCGGGCGCGGGCGACGACACCCGCCACTGGGGGCCGCCCTTCACCACCACGGCCGATGGCCAACCGGGCGACGCCGCCTATTTCCTGTGCGCCAACCGGGGCAAGAAGTCGGTCGAGCTGGACATCGCCAGTCTTGAAGGCGCCGAGGCCGTGCGCCGCCTGGTTGCAACCTGCGACGTGGTGGTCGAGAACTTCAAGACCGGCGGGCTGAAGAAGTACGGCCTCGACTACGCCTCGCTGGCGGCGGTCAATCCGAAGCTGGTCTATTGCTCCATCACCGGCTTCGGCCAGGACGGGCCGGACGCGCACCGAGCGGGCTACGACTATATGATCCAGGCCATGGGCGGGCTGATGTCGATCACCGGCCAGCCGGACGGCGCGCCGGGCGCCGAGCCGATGAAGGTCGGGGTGGCGGTCGTGGACCTGTTCACCGGCCTGTACGCCTCCAACGCCATCCTAGCGGCCTTGTGGCACGCGCGGGCGACGGGCGAGGGCCAGCACGTCGACATCGCCCTGTTCGACGTCCAGGCGGCCATGCTGGCCAATCAGGCGACCAACTACTTCGTGTCGGGCAAGGCGCCGACGCGAATGGGCAACGCCCATCCCAATCTGGCCCCCTATCAGCCCTTCCCTTGCTCGGACGGCATGGTGATCATCGCCGTGGGCAACGACGGCCAGTTCCGCGCCCTGTGCGGCGCCCTGGTGCTGGAGATCGAGGATCGCTTCGCCACCAACGCCCTGCGCGTCGCCAACCGCGAGGCGTTGGGGCCGCTGATCGCCGCGAAGACGCAAGGCTTCACCATGCAGGGGCTGATGCAGGCGCTTGAGGCCGCGGGCGTGCCCTGCGGCCCGGTCAACACCATCGACCAGGTGTTCGAAGAGCCCCAGGCCATCCATCGCGGCCTGACCGTCGAGCAGACGCGGCCCGACCTGGCCGATCCCGTCCGCACCGTCGCTTCGCCCATCCGCCTGTCGAAGACGCCGGTGCGCTATGACGCCCCGCCGCCGAAACTGGGGCAGGATACGGAAGCGGTGTTGGGAGCGTTGAAGGCGGAGAGGTGACGCCTCCCCCCTCTCTCAAGCCCGAGAATGACGGCGAGGCAGGCATGAGCGCGGCGTTTGGCTCAGCTGACCTGCCGCTTCTCCAGCTTCCGCGCCAGGGTGCGGCGGTGCATTCCCAGGCGGCGCGCGGTTTCGGAGATGTTGAAGTCGGTCTCGGCCAGGACTTCGTGGATGCGCTCCCACTCCAGCGTCTTGATCGAGGTCGAACGCGCCGTCAGGGGCGCATCGGGATCGCCCGCCTCGCGGCCGAAGGCGGCTTCGATGGCGTCGGTGCCGGCGGGCTTGGCGAGGTAGTGCCGCGCGCCCAGCTTGATCGCCTCGACCGCCGTGGCGATGCTCGCGAAGCCCGTCAGCACCACGATCACCAGGTCGGGATCAAAGGCGTGCAGCGTCTGCACGCAGGTCAGGCCTGACGCCGTTCCCAGCTTCAGATCCACCACGGCGTAATCGGGATGGTGCGTCTTCAGCAGTTCGACCATCTGGTCGTGGCTGTGAGCCGAGACGACCTGATAGCCGCGCCGCTCGAACGACCGACGCAGGGTGCGCGAAAAGGACTCGTCGTCCTCGACGATCAGAAGCTGGCGGGGTTCGTCGTTCATCTCAGTCCCTCTTTCCAGGCCCCTCATTTCGGCGCCAGGGCGTCGATCGGCAAGGTCAGACGCACCATGGCGCCGGCAGCGCCGCCCTGCCCTTTGGGCCGATTCACAGCCACGACCGTCCCGCCCAGCTTGCGCATCACATTCACCAGCAGGAACAGCCCCAGGCCGGACCCCGCCCGCGCCTTGGTCGACTGATAGGGCTGGCCTAGCTTTTCCAGAATAGCTGAAGAAAAGCCCGGCCCATCGTCCTCGAAGGCGATGAACAACCCGCCCGCGTCGGCGGCGGCCCGCACCTCCAGGTTTCGCGCTCCGGCTTCATGAGCGTTGTCCAGAAGGGCGCTGAACACCTGCTTCAAGGCGGGGTCTACGATGATGGACGGATTGCCGGGCGCCGGGCCGTCCAGGGTCACGCGCATGGCCTCGCCCGACTTGTCGGACCATTCGGCGATGATCTCCTGCAGGAAGGCCTTCAAGGTGGTGACGGTCGGCGCCTCGCCCCGCGCCTCGCCCGCCGACATCAGGATGTTGGTGACGATGGATTTGCATCGCTCGACCTCGGCCTGCATCTGCTCGATGTCTTGCACCATATCCTCGTCGCGGTTCAGCGCGGGCATCCGCCGCCAGTCGCTGAGAATGACGGAGAGCGAGGCCAGGGGCGTGCCCAGTTCATGCGCCGCGCCTGACGCGAGCAGCCCCATGCGCACGATGTGGTCCTGTTCCGCCGCCTGCTGCCGGGCCTCGGCCAGATAGGCGTCGCGGGCGCGCACGTTCTGGCTGGTGCGGGTGACGAAGGCGACCAGCAGCACGGCGATCAGGATGAAGTTGATCAGGGCGCCCTGCTGGATCAGGCCCAGTCGCGCATCGGCCCCGGCGGGCAGGTCCAACGGCTGCCGCCAGATCGCCAGAAAGGCCAGGCAGGCCCCGGTCGCCAGCACGAAGCCCCAGGCGTAGGCCGGTCGCAGCAGCACCGCCGCCAGCACAACCTGCATCAAGTACAGGGCCGCAAACGGATTGGTCGCCCCGCCGCTAAAGTAGAGCAGCCAGCTCAACGCCGCCACGTCGACGCACAGGGCCAGCAGGATCTCCGGGTCGGTGACGACCTTGCGCCGCAGGGTGACGGGCGCGCTGACCAGGTTCATCACCGCCAGGGCCGTCGGCGCCAGCAGCAGCGGCCCTAGCGGCAGATGGATGCCTAGCCCCCAATGGACGATGACGATGGTCGCCACCTGCCCGATCACCGCCAGCCAGCGCAACTGGATCAGCAGCAGCATGTTGCGTCGCCCCGCCGCGCCCGGCGACACGGGAGTCTCGGCGTTGGCGTCCATGCCCATCAGGGTGCGGGCGAAGCGGCTCAGGGTCTGGGTCTGCATCAACGTCTTCCCAGCCTGCGACGCCGCTCCTCGCGCAGCCACAGCACCGCACCGCCCGCCGACATCAGCGCCAGGCCGAACCAGGTCAGGGCGTAGACCAGATGGCTGTTGGCGAACCGCACCACCGTCAACCCGCCGCGCGGCCAGCCGCCCGGATTGGGCGTCGCATCCGCGTCGATGAAATAGGGGGCGACCGGGCCGCTCAACTGCTTGGCCTCGGCGATCGCGGCCACGTCGCGCGAGAACCAGCGGTCGCCCGCCGGATCGTTGTCGCGCAGGAAGCCGCCCTTGGGCTCGCTGATCCGCAACAGGCCGGTGACGGACACCGGCCCCTCGCCCTGACCTTCGGCGCGGGTTTCGGGCGCGGCGCGCTCGGCCGGAACGAAGCCCCGATTGATCAGGACGGTGAAGCCGCGCGCGTCCGTCAGCGGCGTCACGACCCAGAAGCCCGCCCCCAGGTCCGTCACCGCCTTCACCCGCACCTCGCGGTCATGCGCGAAGCGGCCGCTGGCGATGACGCGGCGGTACTGGTCCGCCTCGCGCGTCACGGCGCCGAACCCTTCCGGTCCCGGCGCTGGAACGGGATCGGCATGGATGCGGCTGTCGACCTGGCGGATCAGTTCCTGCTTCCACGCCAGGCGCTGGACCTGCCAGACGCCCAGCGCCGAAAAGCCCGCGATCAGCACGGCGAACGCCGCCAGCCCCGCGACCAGTCGACGACGTGAAACCGGACCGGAAACCGGATCAGGGGCCGACGATGGCGTCAAACGGCGGTCTCCGCGGGCGAGAGGGCTCAGCCCATCCCCTGCATGTCGTGGACGGGCATCATGTTGGTGTTCAGGTGATACATGACCCAGACCGAACCGGCGACGGCGATGACCACGATCACCAGGGTGAAGATCAGCGCCAGCATGTTCCACCCGCCCTCGGACTTATGGTTCATGTGCAGGAAGAAGATCATGTGGACCACGATCTGCACCACGGCGAAGGCGGTGATGATCAGGCCCGTCAGCTGCGGCGCCAGCACCCCGGCCATGACCAGCCAGAACGGAATGGCGGTCAGCACGACCGACAGGCCGAACCCGATCAGATAGCCCTTGTAGGTGCCGTGATCGTGGTCGTCGCCGTGGTGATCGTCATGATGATCCACGGCGTGCTCATTGTGGGCTTCAGCGCTCATCGCAGCATCCCGAACAGATAGACGAAGGTGAAGACGCCGATCCAGATGACGTCGAGGAAGTGCCAGAACAGGCTCAGGCACATGAGGCGGCGCTTGTTGGCCTGGATCAGGCCCTTCTGACCTACCTGGATCATCAGGGTGACCAGCCAGATGACGCCGAAGGTGACGTGCAGGCCGTGCGTGCCCACCAGGATGAAGAAGGCCGACAGGAAGCCGCTGCGCTGGGGCGTGGCGCCCAGGTGGATCATGTGGGCGAACTCATAGAGCTCGATCCCCAGGAAGCACAGGCCGAACAGGCCCGTGACCGCCAGCCAGATCTGCGTCTGCGCCACCTTGTTCCGGTACATCGCCAGCATGGCGAAGCCGTAGGTGATCGACGAAAACAGCAGCATCGACGTGTTCACCGCCACCAGCGGCAGGTCGAACAGATCCTTAGGCGCCGGGCCGGCCGCATAGTTGCCGCCCAGCACGGCGTAGACGGCGAACAGGATCGCAAAGATGAGGCAGTCGCTCATCAGATACATCCAGAAGCCCAGCATGGTGCTGTGGCCTTCCGGGTGATGCGGTTCCTCTACCGGGTGGAAGATCGGCCGCCCGGCGTCGTCGACATAGTCGGGGTTGAGGGAAGGTGCGTGGCTCATCGGATCACCCTTGCGTCGCTGCTGCGGCCGCCAGGGCCTTGGTGCGCGCGTCCTCGGTCGCCTGAACCGTCTCGGCCGGGATGTAGTAGTCGCGCTTGTAGTTGAAGGTGTGGAAGATGGCGTAGGCGATCAGCGCCGCAAAGCTCGCGGCCGCCAGCCACCAGATGTACCAGATCAGGGCGAAGCCCACGATCAGCGACAGCGCCGACAGGATGAACCCCGCTCCGGTGTTGGACGGCATGTGGATCGGCTTGAAGCCGCCCGTCGGGCGCTCATAGCCGCGCGCCTTCATGTCCCACCAGGCGTCGCCGTCGTGAATGATCGGCGTCTTGGCGAAGTTGTAGTCCGGCGGCGGAGAGGATGTCGCCCACTCCAGGGTGCGGCCGTGCCAGGGGTCGCCCGTCTCGTCGCGCAGCTTGTCGCGGTTGATGATGCTGACAGCGAACTGGATCAGCATGGCCAGGATGCCGACGGCGATGATCGCCACGCCCACAGCGGCGATGATGAACCAGATCTGATAGGCCGGGTCGTCAAAGACCCGCATCCGCCGCGTCACGCCCATGAAGCCCAGGACGTACAGCGGCATGAAGGCCATCCAGAAGCCGACCACCCAGCACCAGAAGCTGACCAGCCCCCACTTCTTCTCCAGCTTGAAGCCGAAGGCCTTGGGCCACCAGTAGTTGATGGCGGCGAACAGGCCGAACAGCACCCCGCCGATGATGACGTTGTGGAAGTGGGCGATCAGGAACAGGGAGTTGTGCAGCACGAAGTCCGCCGGCGGCACCGCCAGCATGACGCCCGTCATCCCGCCGATCACGAAGGTCAGCATGAAGGCGACCGTCCACATCATCGGCAACTCGAAGCGGATGCGGCCGCGGTACATGGTGAACAGCCAGTTGAACAACTTCGCCCCTGTCGGGATCGAAATGATCATCGTCGTGATCCCGAAGAAGGAGTTCACGGACGCGCCCGAGCCCATGGTGAAGAAGTGGTGCAGCCACACCAGGTAGGACAGGATGGTGATGACCACCGTCGCATAGACCATCGAGGTGTAGCCGAAGAGCTTCTTACCCGAGAAGGTCGAGGTGACTTCGGAAAACACGCCGAACAGCGGCAGGATCAGGATGTAGACCTCAGGGTGGCCCCAGATCCAGATCAGGTTCACGTACATCATCGGGTTGCCGCCGAAGTCGTTCGTGAAGAAGTTGGTGCCGATGTAGCGGTCCGCCGACAGCAGGACCAGCGTCGCCGTCAGGATCGGGAAGGACGCCACGATCAGGACGTTGGCGCACAGCGACGTCCAGGTGAAGACCGGCATCTTCATCAGGCCCATGCCCGGCGCGCGCATCTTCACGATGGTGGCGATCAGGTTGATGCCGGACAGGGTGGTCCCTACCCCCGCGATCTGCAGCGCCCAGATATAATAGTCGACCCCGACCCCGGGGCTGTAGCCGATGCCCGACAGCGGCGGATAGGCCAGCCAGCCGGTGCGTGCGAACTCGCCGATGAACAGCGAGGCCATGACCAGCACAGCCCCCATCGTCGTCATCCAGAAGCTGAAGTTGTTCAGGAAGGGGAAGGAGACGTCCCGCGCCCCGATCTGCAACGGCACCAGATAGTTCATCAGGCCGGTGATCATGGGCATGGCCACGAAGAAGATCATGATCACGCCGTGGGCGGTGAAGATCTGGTCATAGTGGTGGGCGTTCAGATAGCCCTCGGACCCGCCGAAGGCCATGGCCTGCTGGATCCGCATCATGATGGCGTCGGCGAAACCGCGCAGGAACATGACCAGGCCCAGGATCATGTACATGATCCCGATCTTCTTGTGGTCCACGGTGGTGAACCACTCCTTCCAGAGATAGCCCCACAGCCTGTAGCGGGTGATCAGGGCCAGCATCCCCAGACCGCCGATGACGACGACGGCGAAGGTGGCGACCAGGATGGGCTCGTGGAACGGAAGCGAGTCCCAGTTCAACCGGCCCAGAAGCGGCGATGTTGTTTGTTCGACAGTCATGATCGTTCAGGCGCTCAGGATTGCGACGCGGCGGGCGCGGACGCCGTGGAAGGCGCGGAGAAGAGGGAGGCGAAACGCTCGTTCGGTTCGGACCGGCCGGGGCGTTCAAGCCCCTGCCCCATGACCCGGTTCAGCGGGGTGTCGCGGGCGACGTCCTCGCCGAAGGCCTGACGGCGGCGGGCGGCCTCGACGGCGGCGGCCTCGGCCTCCAGCGGGGTGCACAGCGTCATCACATAGGACTCGCCCGCACCGAAGACGGCGTCGCCGCGGCGGGCGTATTTGTCATAGACCAGCGGCAGGGTGTTCTTGACCGCCGCCAGGCCCAGACCGCCCTTGCGGTCGATGTCCATCATCTCGCCCATGCACATCTTGCCCGGCTCGACGCACATGTTGACCACGGCGTCGAACAGGCGGTCGTCGACCGAGGCGTAGTGGATGACCGGCACCTTCTCGCTGGGCTTCTCAAGCTCCAGATAGGTGTCGCGATCCAGCCCCTGACCGGCGGCGCGCACGCCCGCGACCCACTGGTCGAAGCCGGCCTGATCCAGACCGTGGAAGGCGAAGCGCATGTTCGAGAAGCCGTCGCCGGAATAGTTGGCCGAGAAGCCGACGTATTCGCCCGGGCGGTTGATGACGGCGTGCAGCTTCGTCTCCATGCCCGGCATGGCGTAGATCTGACCGGCCAGGGCGGGGATGTAGAAGGAGTTCATCACCCCGGTCGAGGTGATGTGGAAGCGGATCGGCCGATCAACCGGCGCGGCCAGTTCGTTCACCGTGGCGATGCCGTATTCGGGGTAGATGAACAGCCACTTCCAGTCCATGGCCACCACCTCGACCTGCAGCGGGCGGTGATCCTCGGCCACGGCCTGCCCCTCGGCGATGCGGTCCAGCGGGCGATAGGGGTCCAGAAGGTGCGTCCCGGCCCAGGTGATGGCGCCCAGGCAGATGATGATCAACAGCGGCGCGGCCCAGATCACCAGCTCCAGATGGGTCGAGTGATCCCAATCCGGCTCATACCGGGCTTCCTTGTTCGATTCCCGATACTTCCAGGCGAAGAAGACGGTCAGGATCATCACCGGAATGATGATGATCAACATCAGCACCACGGACATGACCAGCAGGTCGCGCTGCTGGGCGGCGATATCGCCGGCGGGCGCAAGGACCACGGCCTCGCAGCCGGGCAGCAGGGCCAGAAGAGGCAACAGCAACAGGGGGCGCAGTCGGCGCACGGCGGCTCCAGTCGAGGTTCGAGGCAAGGGCACGGTCATCTTGCAGGCCCCGTAACCCCGCCCCCGAACAGGCGACATTGGACAATCTGCCCTATCCCCTGTTCCGACCATCGGGAGCAAAGGGGCTGTTTCAACATTCTATTGTCGCGGGCGCGTGTGCGCCCCGGTTCCTGGAGCCTCATCGGTCATGAACGCAGCCAGCGGCGCGCCTTCTTCAGAGCCCCTCGAGCGGGACGCCAGCCGGATCAACGCGCGAGACGGCAAAATCGACGCGGGCGAAATCGCCATCGGCGTCATCATCGGCCGGACGTCGGAATTCTTCGACTTCTTCGTCTACGCCATCGCCTCGGTCGTGGTGTTTCCGCAACTGGTCTTCCCCTATGCGGGACCGCTGGGCGGGACGCTGTTGTCCTTCGCCGTCTTCGCCGTGGCCTTCATCGCCCGGCCGTTCGGCACCGCCCTGTTCATCGCCGTCGACCGACGCTTCGGGCGCGGGACCAAGCTGACCATCGCCCTGTTCCTGCTAGGCCTGTCGACGGTCTGCCTGGGCTTCTTGCCGGGACACGCGCAGGTCGGTCACTGGTCGGCCGCCATGCTGATCGCGCTGCGGATCGGTCAGGGCGTGGCCCTGGGCGGCGCCTGGGACGGCATGGCCTCGCTTCTGGCCGTCGCCGCGCCCGAGAAACGCCGCGGCTGGTACGCCATGGTACCGCAACTGGGCGCGCCCTTCGGCCTGATCGTGGCCAGCGCCCTGTTCGCCTATTTCCTCAGCAAGCTGTCGGCCGCCGACTTCATGGACTGGGGCTGGCGCTATCCCTTCTTCGTGGCCTTCGCCATCAACGTGGTAGCCCTGTTCGCGCGCCTGCGCATCGTGGTGACGCCCACCTTCCAGGCCGCCTTCAAGACGCTGGAGCTGCATCCCACGCCCGTGACCAAGGCCGTGCGCGAAGAAGGCGGAAGCATCGTCATCGGCGCCTTCGCCCCCCTGGCCAGCTTCGCCATGTTCCACATGGTGACGGTGTTCCCGCTGTCGTGGGTCTTCCTCTACACGGACGAGGCGCCCAGCCGCTTCCTGATGATCGAACTGATCGGCGCCGTCTTCGGCCTGATCGCCATCATGGCGTCGGGCTGGCTGGCTGATCGCTACGGTCGACGCGCCCTGCTGGCCGTCACGGCGGCGGGCATCGCCGCCTTCTCAGGCTTCGCGCCCCAGCTTCTGGACGGCGGCCCGGCGGGCGAGCTGACCTATATGATCCTGGGCTTCATCCTGCTGGGCCTGTCGTTCGGCCAGGCCTCGGGTTCGATCGCCTCCAGCTTCAGCCTGACCAACCGCTACACGGCCTCGGCCCTGACCTCGGATCTGGCCTGGCTGTTCGGCGCGGGCTTCGCCCCGCTGGCGGCCCTGGCGCTGTCGGGCAAGTTCGGCCTGGTTGCGGGCGGCGCCTATCTACTGTCGGGCGCCATCTGCACCCTGCTGGCCCTATGGCTGAACCGCGAACTGGCCAAGGGCCGCGCGGGCGCCAAGGCCTAGGGCTTTCTCTTCGTCCAATAGAGAAGGGGCGCGGCCGGCCGGTCGCGCCCCTTTTTGGTTGCGCTAGCGCTCGGCGCGCAGCGCCTCGCTGCTTGAGCGCAGATTGACGTATGTGTGTTCAGCCCTGCGCCTTGGCCTTGCGACGCCAGTGCGTCAGCAGGTGTTCAGTATAGCCGTTCGGCTGTTCCCTGCCCTTGAACACCAGATCGCAGGCCGCCTGCCACGCCGGGCCGTCATAGGCGGGCGCTAGAGGACGATAGGCCGGATCGCCCGCGTTCTGACGATCCACCACAACGGCCATGCGCTTCAGCGCCTCCATGACCTCATCCTCGGTCGTGAGGCCGTGACGCAGCCAGTTGGCCAGGTGCTGGCTGGAGATGCGCAGCGTCGCCCGGTCCTCCATCAGGCCCACATCGTGAATGTCCGGCACCTTGGAGCAGCCCACGCCCTGATCCACCCAGCGCACGACATAGCCGAGGATGCCCTGCGCATTGTTATCCAGCTCCTGCCGGATCTCGTCGGCGCTGGGCGTTCCGGTGGCGAACGGCGGGGTCAGCAGGGGCGTCAGGCCGGTCGGCGCGCGCTTGGCGATCTCGGCCTGACGCGCCCAGACGTCGACCTCATGATAGTGCAAGGCGTGCAGGGTCGCCGCCGTCGGCGACGGAACCCACGCCGTCGAGGCGCCCGCGCGCGGGTGGCCCGCCTTGGCCGCCAGCATGTCGCCCATGCGGTCGGGCGCCGCCCACATCCCCTTGCCGATCTGGGCCCGGCCCGACAGGCCCGCCTTCAGGCCGATGTCGACGTTGCGATCTTCATAGGCCTTGATCCAGCCGGTCTCGCGCACCGCCTCCTTGCGCACGACGGGACCGCCCTCCATCACCGTGTGGATCTCGTCGCCCGTGCGATCCAGGAAGCCGGTGTTGATGAAGACCACCCGGCCCTTGGCCGCCGCGATGCAGTTCATCAGATTGACGCTGGTGCGCCGCTCCTCGTCCATGATGCCCATTTTCAGCGTCAGGGCGGGCAGGCCCAGCATGGTCTCGACCGCGCCGAACAGGTCGTCGGCGAAGGCCACTTCATCCGCGCCGTGCATCTTGGGCCGCACCACATAGACCGAGCCCGCCGGACTGTTGCGCGCCTCTGCCGGACGGCGCAGGTCGTGCAGGCCGATCAGGCCGGTCATGGCGATGTCCAGCAGATGCTCGGGCGTCTCGCGCCCGTGGGCGTCCAGCACGGCGTCGGTCGTCAGGTGCAGGCCGACGTTGCGCACCAGCATCAGGCTGCGTCCCTTCAGCGCCAGCCGCGATCCATCGGGCGCCGTATAGACGCGGTCCGGGTTCAGCCGGCGCTCGACCGTGCGCCCGTCCTTCTGGAAATCGGCCTGAAGATCGCCGCGCATCAGGCCCAGCCAGTTGGCGTAGACCAGCCGCTTGTCCGCCGCGTCGACGGCGGCGACGCTGTCCTCGGCGTCGGCGATGGCCGACAGGGCCGCCTCGACCAGCACATCGGCGACGCCCGCCGGATCGTCCTTACCGATGCGGTGTGCGCGGTCGATGACGATCTCCAGATGCAGGCCGTTGTGGCGCAGCAGAACGCCCGACGGCGCATCGGCCTGGCCCGAATAACCCGCGAACACGTCCGCGCCCGCCAGCCCGGTCTCAAGCCCGCTGTCCAGCGTCACGATCAGGCGGCCATGCTCGACCCGATAGGCCGCGGCCTGAGCGTGCGATCCGGTCGCCAGCGGCGCCGCCTGATCCAGAAGGGCGCGGGCGCGGGCGATGACGCGGGCGCCGCGTTCGACGTCATAGCCGCCCGCCTTCGGCGCCTCGCCCAGCGCGTCCGTGCCGTAGAGGGCGTCATACAGGCTGCCCCAGCGCGCATTGGCGGCGTTCAGCAGGTAGCGGGCGTTGGTCAGGGGCACGACCAGTTGCGGCCCAGCCAGGGTCGCGATCTCGGGGTCGACGTTCGCCGTCTCGGCCCTCACGCCGTCGCGTTCAGGCTCGATATAGCCGATCTCCTGCAGATAGGCCTGATAGGCCGTCTGATCCGGCTGGCCCGGATAGGCGCGGTGCCAGTCGTCCAGCTTGTTCTGCAGCTGGTCGCGGCGTTCCAGCAGGTCGCGGTTGCGGCGGCTGAACTGAGCCAGCAGCCCCTCGACCCCGGCCCAGAAGCCTGCGGCGCTCACGCCCGTATCCGGCGTCGCCTGATCGCGCACGAAGGCGTCCAGTTCGGCGGCGACCTTCAGGCTGCCGTGGCGGACATAGGCGTCGGCGGGAGTCTTGGGGGCGTCGAACATGGCGGTCTCCTTCATCGCCCAGACTAGTCGCGTCCTGCCTCGCTATCCACGGCGAAGAAAGACGCCTATCTTTGCATAATACGCAATGATGAGACCCCGCCATGCTGGCCGAGTATGAAATCTTCGTCCGTGCGCTGGAGGAAGGCAGCCTGTCCGCCGCCGCACGGCGGCTGGACCTGTCGCCCGCCGTGGCCTCGCGCAGGTTGGCGCGGCTGGAGGACCGGCTGGGCGTGCGGCTGATCGAGCGCACCTCGCGCCGTCTGGCCCCGACCGAGGCGGGACGGCTGGTCTATGACCGCGCGGCGCAGCTGCTGGAGGGGGTCGAGGATCTGGAGGCCGTGGTGTCGCGCCGCACGACACAGGCGCGCGGCCTTCTGCGCGTCTCGGCGCCGACCTCGTTCGGACGGCGACGGCTGGCGCCCCTGCTCCAGCCGTTTCTGGCGGCCCAGCCCCGCCTGACGCTGGAGCTGAACCTGAGCGACGCCTTCGTCGACCTGATGGCCGAGGACGTGGACGTGGCGGTGCGGATCGGCGGCTATGAGGCGGATAATCCGCTGATGCATCGTCTGGCGCCGAACCGGCGGGTGCTGTGCGCCTCGCCCGCCTATCTGGCCGAGCACGGCGCGCCGGACAGTCTGGACGACCTGCGCCGCCACGCCCAGCTGGCGGCCGAGAACCAGTCGACCTGGCGGCTGGAAGGCCCCGAAGGCCCCGTCGTCTTCCGCGCCCGCAGCCGGGTGCGGACCAACTCAAGCGAAGTGGCGCGCGAACTGGCGCTGGCAGGCGGCGGGGTGGCCCTGCGCTCGACCTGGGACGTCGGCGACGAACTGCGCGACGGGCGGCTGAAGGTGGTGCTGCCGCAGTATGCCGGATCGTCGGACGTGGCGATCTTCGCCCTGACGGCAGGCCGGGCGCGGGCCGAAACCCGCGTCCGCGCCTTCATCGACTTCCTGTCCGGCCTCTATGGCGAGACGCCGGAGTGGGATCGCTGACTACTCCTGAGAAGCCGCCGTCGTCGGCTTCATCCAGCGATCCAGCCAGGACGACATCTCATACAGGGTGTGACCGACCGATTCCCGCGCGCGATAGCCGTGGTCCTCCTTGGGCAGGACGACATAGCGCGCCGTCGCGCCATTGCCCTTCAGCGCCGCGTAGAAGCGTTCCGTCTGGATCGGGAAGGTGCCGGAGTTAGCATCCGCCTCGCCGTGAATCAGCAGGATCGGCTCATTCACCTTGTTGGCGTAGGTGAAGGGCGACATGGCGTTATAGGTCTCGGTCGCCTCCCAGTATGACCGCTGCTCGGCCTGGAAGCCGAAGGGCGTCAGGGTGCGGTTATAGGCGCCCGAGCGCGCGATGCCCGTCTTGAACAGGTCGGTGTGCGCCAAGAGGTTCGCCGTCATGAAGGCGCCGTAGCTGTGGCCGCCGACGGCGATCCGCTCCCGTTCCGCCACGCCCAGAGCCACCACGGCGTCGACCGCCGCCTTGGCGCTGGCGGACAGTTGCTCGATGTAGGTGTCGTTCGGCTCGGCCCCGTCGCGGCCGATGATCGGCATCGTCGGGTTGTCCAGGATGGCGTAGCCCTGGGTCAGCAGGAACAGGTGGCTCGATCCCGACGGCCGCACGAAGCGGTTGTCGGTGTCCACGACCTGACCGGCCACGGCGGCGTCGGTGAACTCGGCCGGATAGGCCCACATCAGCAGCGGCAGCGGGCCGTCGCGATCCTTGTCGTAACCGGCGGGCAGATACAGCGTCCCCGACAGCTCCACCCCGTCGTCGCGGGTGTAGGTGATCAGTTGGCGCGTGGCCCCGGCCAGTTGCGGCGCCGGATCGGGGAAGTTCGTCAGTTGGGTGACGCCGCCGTCCAGATCACGCACGCGAAGGTTGGCCGGATCGGTGCGGCTTTCGCGATAGGTGACCAGTTTGCGGCCCGCCTCGTCCAGCACGCCCACGACGCTTTCATACTCGCCTTGGGCCGAGCGCCAGACGCGCTCCGTCTCGCCCGTATTCAGGTCCATCAGGTCGAGGAAGGGATAGGCGCCTTCGCGTGTCGCCCCATTCCCCTCGACGAAGACCTTGGAGCCGTCGGCGTTGAAGCGCATGACCGAACGGCCGCGCGCGTTCGGCTCGGTCACGACCGAGCCCGGATCGTTGTAGCGATCCTGATAGTTGCGATCGACCAGGACGCGGCCCGCGCCGGGGTTCGACGGATCGACCAGGGTGCGCGTCTCGTGCCGGGTGTTGAACCAGCGGCTGTTGACGATGGCGGCGTCGTTCCGGCCCCAGGTCGTTCCGGCGTAGCGTTCCTTCAGGTCGGCCAGGGTCTGCACCCGGTCGTTGAAGGGCGCGCGCAGCATGAAGACGCGGTCGCGCACTTCGGCGGCGTTGCGCGGGTCGCCGCCGTCCTGAGCCTCGGCCCAGACCAGGGTGGCGTCGGCGTCGGCCCGCCACTGGACCGCGCGCGGCCCCGGCGCCACGGCGTCGAACGGCGTCGGCACATTGTCGCGCAACGGCAGGTCGGCCACGCGGTGCACCTGGCGCCCGTTCATGTCGGTGACGATGACGTCCGAGGGGAACAGGCTGGCCGGCACGACGTAGGAATAGGGCTTCTTCACCCGCGTCTGCAGGATGTAGCGCCCGTCCGGCGAGGTCGAGACGCCCAGGATCACGCCCGGCTGGCCCACCGAGCGCGCGCGGCCGTTCACCGACACCACGGTCGGCTGACTGGTGAAGTAGTAGTCGAACAGGGCCTCGTCGCCCACGTTGGACAGCAGATCCTGATAGGTCCGCACCGGGGCGGCGCGGCCGCCCGTCTCGGTGATGATCGGGCCTTCCGGCGGATGGTCGACGTTGGGCGCCAGGCCGCGCCCGGCCGGAACCGCCAGGACCAACAGGCCCGAGGAGTCCGACAGCCAGGAGAAGCCCGAACCCGCCGCCGCATTGACCATCGGCCCGTTCAGCTTGCGCGCCTTGGCCTGGGCGACATCGGCGGTCCAAAGCTCCAGCCCGTTGGGCGCATTGACCAGGAAGGCCACAGCCTGGCCGTTCGGCGCCCAGCTGACATTGGTCAGGCGCGCATTGGCGGGCAAGCCCGTCACCGGGCGCGCAGGCCCGCCGTCGACCGCCTGGAAGCTGAGCCCCGTCAGCCAGGAGACGCGGCTGTTGGCCGGGCCGTTGTTCTTGGGATTGATGCGATAGCCCGCCAGCCGCAGCATCGGCTCGGCCAGTTCGGCGATGGCCGGCAGGTTGGAGCGGTCGGTCAGCAGCAGGGTCTTGCGGTCGGGGCTGACGCTGACGCCCGGATTGGGCTTGGCGTCCAGAATCTGGGCGATCGGCGACGGCGGTTGGTGATAGGTCGGCGCGGCGTCCTGGGCGACCGCTGCGACCGGCAGGGCCAGGGCTGGAACGGCGGCGGCGAGCACCAGGGCGGGCAAGGCGGCCCGCAAGAGATGATGGCGCATGGATTTTCCCCACTGAGACGAGTCTTATGTGGCGCTAGGTGTGAGACCCCTGCGGTCCAGGGTCAACCGTCAGGCTTGTCACGCCATGCCTTCCCCTGCGTCGCGCTTGCCGCTTGCTCCACTTCCCGGCCCGCTTTAAGGACGGAGGAGACCACGATATTCATCAGTTGGTGAAAAAGGGAGTCCGATGGGCAAGATTTACGCTGACGTGAAGTCCGCGCTGGAGGGGCTGACATTCGACGGCATGACCGTCATGTCCGGCGGCTTCGGCCTGTGCGGCATTCCCGAGAACCTGATCGCGGGCCTGCGCGACACGGGCGTGAAGGATCTGACCGTCATCTCCAACAATGCGGGCGTGGACGGCTTCGGCCTGGGTCAGCTGCTGGAGACGCGTCAGATCGCCAAGATGATCTCGTCCTACGTCGGCGAGAACAAGGAGTTCGAGCGTCAATACCTAGCGGGTGAGCTGCAGCTGGAGTTCAACCCGCAAGGCACCCTGGCCGAGCGCATCCGCGCGGGCGGTGCAGGCATCCCGGCCTTCTTCACCGCCACCGGCGTCGGCACCCTGGTCGCCGAGGGCAAGGAAGTGCGCGACTTCGACGGCCGCAAATACGTCATGGAGACGGGGCTGGTCGCCGACCTGGCCATCGTCAAGGCGTGGAAGGCTGATGAGCGCGGCAATCTGGTGTTCCGCAAGACGGCCCGCAACTTCAACCCGATGATGGCCACCGCCGGCAAGATGACGGTCGTCGAGGTGGAGGAGATCGTCCCCGTCGGCTCGATCGACCCCGACCACATCCACACGCCGGGCGTCTATGTCGACCGCCTGATCCAGACCGTGTCCGAAAAGCGCATCGAACAGCGTACAGTCCGTCAGCGGGAGGCCGTCTGATGTCCGCCCCCGATCAGGAAAAACTGAACAACGACGCAGCCCGCACCCTGAAGACCCTGCTGCACGCAGGCATCAAGGAAGTCGATGCCGCCTTCGGGAGCGGTTACGCCTACTCCAACCCGGCTCTGGTCGCCGGATATCTTCAGGCAGGCGCCACGCTGATCGCCCAGCAGCAGCGTTCGGCTTCGCTGCATGACAACGCATCTGCTTCTTCGGGAGACGAATGACCATGGCCCGCACCCGCGAACAACTGGCCGAACGCGCCGCCAAGGAGCTGCAGGACGGCTTCTATGTGAACCTCGGCATCGGCATCCCGACCCTGGTGGCCAACTACATCCCCGAAGGCATGATCGTGACCCTGCAGTCGGAAAACGGCATGCTGGGCATGGGCCCCTTCCCCTATGAGGGCGAGGAAGACCCCGACCTGATCAACGCCGGCAAGCAGACGATCACCGAAATTCCCGAGAGCAGCTATTTCAGCTCGGCTGACAGCTTCGCCATGATCCGCGGCGGCCACATCAATCTGTCGATCCTGGGCGCCATGGAAGTGGCCCAGAACGGCGACATCGCCAACTGGATGATCCCCGGCAAGCTGGTGAAGGGCATGGGCGGCGCCATGGACCTGGTCGCGGGCGTCAAGCGCGTGGTCGTGGTCATGGAGCACGCCAACAAGCACGGCCAGTCCAAGGTGCTGAAGGCCTGCACCCTGCCGCTGACCGGCACGGGGCGTGGTCAGCCGCATCATCACCGATCTGGCGACCTTCGACGTCAAGCCGGACGGTTCGGGGCTGGAGCTAATCGAACTGGCCGACGGCGTCACGCTGGACGAGGTCGCGGCCAAGACCGAGGCCGACTACACGGTGGCGGCGGGCGTGGCTGACCGCCCTCGCCCCTCTGTAAAAACACAAACCCCGGCGACCGCGAGGCCGCCGGGGTTTTTCATGTCTTCCTTCTCCCCTTGAGGGAGAAGGAATTTAGTCCCGGGTCGCCTGGAAGCCCTGCTGGTCGGTCCAGAGGACGATCTGACGGCTGGTCTCGGCCGTGGCGCGGTCAAAGGCGGCGACGATGGCCGACTGGCGGTTCACGCCTGCGTTCTCGCTGACCGTGATGCGGTCCTCGGCCACGATCGAACGATCGCCCGGCCGGACCAGACGCAGCAGCACGACGATGGTCGCATCCGGCACGGCGCCCGGCGCGACGTAGGACGCCTCGAACCGGCGCACGTCCACGCTCAGCAACAGGCCGTCGCGCGTCAGCGGACCGCTGCTCAGCACGGTGCACGTCCCGCCGTCGAGGAAGGCGTTGCGCAGGGCTTCCTCAAACAGGGTCTCGGCCGGAGACACCCAGCGCGCGCCCTTGATATAGGCCGCCTCGGTCCCCGTCACGGCCAGGATGCGGTCGCCGCGCGCCGCTTCGGGAAAGTCCACCCGGCGCATGGAGACATGGACATCCGGGCAGGCCGAGGTCGCGCCCGTTCCGGCATAGGCCGAGGCGCCCCCGAAACGATACAGCTGAACCGGGTCCGGCGACGACAGCAAAGCGCAGCCAGACAGGGCGACCGACGCCCCCGCAATCATCAGTGTGGAACGGATCACGGCTGCACCTCGATTTCCTTGGACGGCGCCTTGGCGATGAACTCACGCGGACTGTCGCGCACGTTGTCAATGAGCGACTGCAGCGAGCGGGTCGCCCGATCCAACTGGCGAATGGTGTCGTTCAGCTGCGGCACGGTCTGCGTGCCGAATTCGCCCAATGGCCCTTCCAGTCCGGTCGCAGAACGGTTGATCGAGGCGATGGCGGCCTGCGCCTCGCGCGTCGCCTGGTTGATGTTGGCGATGGCCTGCTTGCCGTCGGTGTCGACCATCTGGCGCGCGCTGGCGCCCAGGGCCTGATATTCGCCGACAGCGGCGTTGGCCTTGGTGATGGTCTCTTCCAACTGCTGGAACATGCCCTTGCGGGCCTCCAGTTCGGCGGTCAGGGCCTCGACGTTCTTCACGCTGGTCGAGAAGCTGCGGATGTTGTCGTCCGACATCACGCGGTTGATGCGGTTCAAGGCGTCCACCGTCTGGGCCAGCACCGTGCCCGATCCGCTCAGCAGTTCGGCGATGGGGCTGGGCTGGCTCTGGATCACCGGCACGACGTTGTCCGGATACTGGTCCTTCAGCAGCGGGCTGTCCGGGGCGCCGGCGGTGATCTGGATGTAGTTCAGGCCGGTGATGCCCTGCGGCTCCAACTGGGCGCGCGAGGTCACGCGCACCGGCGTCGTGCCGTTCAGCCGCACGCGGGCGATGACCTGATCGCCCTTCTTCGGATCCAGATTCAGGTTGGTCACCTCGCCGACGCGGATGCCGTTGAAGTGGACCTCTCCCCCCTCCGACAGGCCGCGCACCGGACCGTAGAAGACGATGTCGTAGACGTCGAAATCCTTGTTGAACTGCAGCCGCGCCAACCAGATGGTGAACACCGCCAGCGCCAGCAGAAGGGCGACTGTGGCGATGCCGACGGCGGCGTAATGAGCGTCTCTTTCCATCGTTTCGCGTCCTCCTCAGGCCGCGCTCTTATGGGCGGCGCGTCCGCGCGGCCCCAGGAAGTATTCCTTGATCCAGGGGTGGTCCGAGCGTTCCAGCTCGGCGACCGGCGCCTTGGCCACCACATGCTTGTCCGCCAGCACGGCCACCTGGTCGCAGATGGCGTAAAGGCTGTCGAGATCGTGGGTGATCATGAAGACCGTCAGCCCCAGATCCTCCGACAACTGGCGGATCAGATCGTCGAACGCCGCCGCCCCGATCGGGTCCAGCCCGGCAGTCGGCTCGTCCAGAAAGACCAGTTCGGGGTCCAGAGCCAGGGCGCGGGCAAGGCCCACGCGCTTGCGCATCCCGCCCGACAGCTCAGCCGGCTTCAGATAGAGGGCCTCGGGCTTGAGGCCCACCATGGCCACCTTCATCTCGGCCAACTCGCGGATGGTCGTCCTGGACAGATCGGTGTGCTCGACCAGGGGCGAGGCCACATTGTCCAGCACCGTCAGCGACGAGAACAGCGCGCCCTGCTGAAACAGCACGCCGGTGCGACGCTCGACGGCGGCCGCTTCCTGCTTGGTCATGGCGCTGCGGTCCTGCCCGAACAGGCTGACCTCGCCGCCTTCCGGCTCCTTCAGGCCGATGATGGAGTTCAGCAGCACGGTCTTGCCGGTGCCCGACCCGCCGACGACGCCCAGCACCTCGCCGCGCATCACGTCCAGATCCAGATCCTGATGGATCACCCGCTCGCCGAACTGGCTGAGCAGGCCCCGCACCTGGATGACGGCCTCGCGGTCGTCGGGTTTGCGCGTCTCGGCCGTCATATTTTCAGCTCGATGAAGATCAGGGCGAAGACGGCGTCCAGCAGGATGATGGCGAAGATGGCCTGCACCACCGCCGCCGTCACCCGGCGCCCCAGGCTCTCGACGTCGCCCGCCACCGACATGCCCTGGCGACAGCCGATGGCCGCGACCACCAGGGCGAACACCGGCGCCTTGATCAGACCGACCATCATGTGGGTCGGCATATAGCCGTCCTCGACCAGCCGCTGGAAGAAGAAGGCCGGTCCCAGGTTCAACTGGCTCCATGCCACCAGGACGCCGCCCAGCAGCCCCCCCACCATGGCCAGGAAGGTCAGCAGCGGCAGCATGACCAGCAGCGCCGCCAGACGCGGAATCACCAGGGCCTGAAAGGGATCGACGCCCATCACCTTCATGGCGTCCACCTCCTGCGTCATGCGCATCGAGCCGATCTCGGCGGCGAAGGACGAGGCCGAACGGCCCGCCAGCAGCACGGCGGTGATGACCACGGCGAACTCACGGAAGACGGCGACGCCGATCAGCTGCACCGTGAAGACCCCCGCCCCGAACTGGGTCAGCAGGTCCACGCCGATGAAGGCCACCACGGCGCCGATGAAGAAGTTGGTCACCACCACGATCGGGATGGCGTCCAGGCCGGTGCGTTCCGCCTGGCTGAACCAGGCGGCCCAACGAATGCGGCCGGGGTGTTTCAGCGTGGTCAGCACCGCCGCCATCAGACGGCCCAGGAAGGCTAGGGACAGCATGGCCTCGGCGCCGAAATCATAGACCCCGCGCCCGACCTTGGCGAAGCCGCGCGTCATGGGAGCCGAGCGGCGCGGCGGCTCGGCCGTCATGCAGTCCAGCTTGGCCACCATGCGATACAGGCGCCCGGCTTCGGGGCGTACGGACCAGGCGGATTCCGGGATAGGCCGGCTCATGGCCTGGGCCACGGCCAGGGCGCCGGCGGTATCGAAACGGCCCAGGTCGTTCAGGTCCAGCGCAGTCACGGATCGACCGTCCAGCTCGGCCTTCAGCCGATCACCCATCCGACCGACGGCGACGGTCGACCAGTCGCCGGCCAACCGCAAGCGCGTCTGGCCGTCCTGGCTTTCATCAATCTGGAAGTCCGCCCGATTCATGAATCCGACACTGACACAGGCCCGTCCGCACGCATACGCCGCATAAAGCTCTGCTTTTCGCGTTGTGTCAACGACTGATGACTCCCGATCTCTTCCGGCGCTGCTCGACACACGCCAAGGCCCGCCCGTCACGGCGCAGCTTTCAGAACGTCGACCAGCCATTTTCGTTCAGCGGGCCGCGCCGAACTCAACCTCGGGAACGACCTAACGCAGATAGTCGAGCAGGGAGACCTGGCGAAGCTGGCTGACCACCTGGGCCGAGGCCTGCAGGGAGATCTGCGCCAGCTCCAGTTCGGTGACGGCTTCGGCCATGTTGGCGTCGGTCTTGCCGGACAGGATGGTGTCGATCGAAATCTTGCGCGCCTCCTGGGATTCCAGCAGGCGGTCGACGCGGTTCTGCATCCGCCGTTGGCGGCCTGCAGCTCCACCATCCCCTTCGCCGCCGCCTCGAAGCGGCCCATCTGAGTGGTCAGAAAGGTCTTCTGAGCGTCCGTCATCTTGCCGTCCAGCGGCGTCGTCTGATGCTCCAGCTGGATGTCGCGGAAGATGGCGAACAGCTCCGATCCCATGGCGTCGGCCAGGAAGCCTGTGTCCATCGAGACGTTCTCGTCCAGCCAGGACGACTGCTTCAGCTGGTCGTTGTGGAAAGCCGCGCTCTCATCGGGCAAGGCCGCCAGCTTGGCCATCATGCTGGCCCCAGGCTGACCGGGAATGTCGGGCAGATCCACCGGCGCGCGATCAGTGACCCCGCCGCCGAACAGATACTTGCCCTGATGCTTCATGTTCAGCCCGTCCTGAGCCTCCATGAACAGACTGTTCAGCGTCCCCATCAGGGTGTCCATCCGCCCGGCGGCGATGGCGTCGGCGATGGCCTGACGCGCCGCCGTCGAGGCGTCTGCGACCCGATCCATCGCCAGATCCTGGGTCTCCAGCCGAGCCGTGACGGTCTTGTTGGTGTCGATGAAGGTCTGGATGCGGGTCTGGCTGGTCATCAGCGCGCTGACCGTCTCGGAGCCTCGGCCGAAACCGACCAGGTCCGTGGCGTTCTTCTTGGTGTTCACCTTCTGCTGGGCGTCCGCCATGCGCGACTGGGCCGACATCAGGTCAAGCAGGGCCGACTGATAGTTTCCGTAGGTCGAAACGCGGGTCATCGCACCATTCCCAACAGGATGTCGTACATGTCCTTGGCCGCCTGAACCATGCGGGCCGAGGCGTTAAAGGCTTGCTGATAGGTCGTCATCAGCACCAGTTCCTCGTCCAGGTTGACCCCTTCGACCGAGACGCGGCGCGCCGTCGCCTCCTTGGCCAGGGCCGTGGCGCTGACGGCGTTGTTCTTGGCCATGGCGGCCCGACTGCCGATCTCGCCCGACAGTTCGGATGCATAGCGCGCCAGCGACATGGAGCCGCCCGCCGCCCCGCCCGCTGCCGAGAAGGTGGCGGCGTTCTCGCCCGCGCTGGCCAGCAGGCGCGCGCCGCGCGCGTCGTTCTTGCTGACCACGGCCGCGCCGACCCCGCCCGTCGCGTCGGCCTTGGCGAAGGCCATCAGGGACGGGTCGCGGGCGACGTCGGCCCGGACCGAAAAGGCGTCGGCCCGCGAAGCGCGCGCGCCGCCCAGACCGAACAGCTCGCTCATCGACACGTTCGAGGGAACCTGGGTGGTGCGGTCCTGAAGCACCGACAGGTTCGCGCCCGAGCCGGGTCGCGGCGTGAACGTCATTTCGCCCGTCGAGCTGAGGCTGAACGTCCCCATCCGCCCGGCGCCCGTCATCGGATCGTTCAGCGCGGCCAGCAGGCTGGTCATGTCGCCGCCCGCGGGCACCGCCACCTCGATGTCGCGCAGTTTGGCGCCCGCCGCGTCGCTGAAGCGGAAGGTGATGGTCTCGCCGGGCGTGAAGCCGTGCTGCGACGCGCCCGTCATGCCCGTTTCATAGATCGCCGGCTGCGCGCTGGTGATCAGGTCGTTCAGGCCGAAGAAGTGCGAGAAGCCTCGCCCGCCCTTGTTCGAGGGCGCGGCCGGATCGTCGACCACCACCACCCCCGTGCCGGGCGCGCCTTCTATCTTCAGACGCCCGTCGACGAAGCTGGCGCTGCCGTTGGCCCCCAGCTGGGCGTTCAGGTCGGCCAGGAAGGTCGCCGGATTCAGCGTCGCCAGGTCCAGGTCGATCTTCTGCAGGGCTACGCCCTGGTCATTGGTGATGACGATGGAGGTGCGGCCGGTGAAGCCCTGCAGGGCGGTCTCCAGCGACTGCCCGATGTTGCGGCCCGTCAGGCTGTTGGGCGGCGGCGCGGCGGATGAGGCGTTGTGCGCCCGGTTCAGTTCGTCGGCCAGACGCGACATCAGTTCGGCCAGGCGCTCGGCCGTGGCCGGCGCCTCGCCGTCGCGCAGCTCCAGCAGCCCCTTGATCTCGCCCGAGCCCAAGCCTTCAGCCAGAGAGCGCGCCTTTCCGGCGGGGGGCTCGATGACCATGACCTCGTTGAACACCGTCTCGGCCGAGACGGCGCCGGCGCGCACATAGTCCAGCTTGGCCGCCCCCTGCCCCGCCAGCAGGATGCCGGCGCCGGTGCGGATCTCGACCCCGCCGACCGCACGGCCGGTGATGCGAACGTCCATCAGGCCCGACAACTGATCGATCAAGGCCGCCTGAGCCGTCTGCGCGCCCGAAGAGTCCGCATTGATCACCGTGGCCTTGGCGATCTCGACGTTCAGCTTCTCGATCTGCTCCAGCAGGCTGTTGGCCGTCTCGACCGCACTCTTGATGCGGGCGTCGGCGTCTTCGCGCACCGACTGAATCTGGCTGTTGATGCGGGCGGCTTCATCGAACAGGGCCTGCGTCTTCCAGATGGCGTCCTGGCGAGCGGGGCCGGAGGTGGCGTTCTCGGCCGAAGCGGCGAAGGCGGCGAAGACGCTGTCGATCTGCGAAAAGAAGCCGCTGTTGGAGCCCGGATCGCCGAACATCGACTGGATGCGGTCGTAAAGCTCATAGCGCACCGTCTGACGGCCGGCGTCGGCGCTGGCGTTCAGGCTGGCGGCCTGCAGGAAGCGGTCGGTGGCCAGACGGATGCGGGCGATCTCCACCCCCGCGCCGACGCCCTGACTGGCCCAGGACTGCTGGTCGGCGATCTTGCGGACATAGCCGGGCGTGTTGACGTTGGAGACATTGTCCGAGACCACCCGCAGCTGCGTCTGGGCCGCGCTCATGCCCGAGGTGGCGATGTTCATGATCGAGTTGAGGGACATCAGACGTCTCCCACGCCGGAGCGCACGGGACGGCCGCTCGGCAAGCCTTGCAGGCAAGCGAGCAAATCTTGCCCGGCGAATTGAGCAGGTCTTCTGACCATCTCTTTGATTTTCCTCGACATCGGCGTTCAGCCCCTGTGCATTCGTCAGCAAGAGAGGCAAGCGACGGGCCAAGTCGAACGGCGCCGCCCGCGCCCGGCAAAAAGCGACAAGCGCGGCAAGAAGCGCCCGGCGTCACGTCCCTGCAACGGCGACCCAAAACACATCAATACCATTACATTTCAACGTATTAAGCTCGACACCTACACTTGGCCCAAGGCTTGCGAAGGCCCTGCCGAATGACCCAGGCGCAGCAGGCGCCGCCCCTCACCGACCGAAAGCGCCTGCCGCCCGCATGTCCGCCGTCAGCCTCATGTCCGTCCTGACGCCCGCCGCCCCCGGCGGCGCCAGCGTCGACGCCTCCGTCGAGGCGGCGACGGACAGCGCCGTCTTCGCGGACCTGATGCTGAAGGAAGAGACGCAGGCCGCGCCGCCCGTCGTCTCGGTCGTCCCGGTCGCCCAAGCGTCCGAAACCACCGCCCCGATCGAGGCCGCTCCGGTCGAGCCCGCAAAGGACGACATCGCCGTCGCCCCGGCTCCGCCCGCCTGGTTCGCGCCGCCCCCGCCGGTGCAACAGACTGCAGCTCCGACAGCCCCTGCCGATCCGACGGCGCCGACGACCGAAGCGACTCCTGCTGTCGCCGCCGCACCGTCTCCCGCTCCGTTGGCCGTTTCTGAGGCTGTAGAGGCGGCTCCCGTCGCCCCGACCGCCGAACCAGCAGCCGCCACGACCGCCACGGCTGCGCCCGTCTCAGCCGCGACGACACCCCCAGCAACCATTTCCGCCGCCCTCAAGGCGGCGCTCCCCGCCGTCCTTGCCGAGCCGGATGCGGCGCCCGAGCCCCCGTCAACCGAGAGCGACGAGCCGTTGGACGCGCCGCCGCCGTCGCGCCCTGGAGCGGCCCTTCCTGCACAGGACGCCGCCCTGCTGGGCGTGACCGGCTTCCGGTCGGGCGCGGGCGAACGCCTGGCCTCGGCGCGAGAAGCGATACAGGCCGCAGCCACAGCGACAGGCAACGCCAAAGCGACCGCCAACCGACCCGCCCAGGCCGACGCTCCCATTGATGCTGCAGCGTCAGCGCCCGCCGCCCGCCCGGCCGTTGCGCCCGCCTTGGCCGAAACGCCTGCGGCGGCGACCGTCGCCGCGCCCCCGGTCGACGGCGAAGCCCCGGCCGCGCCGCAACAAGGCGCCGTCGAAGCCCCCTCTCAGGCGCCCGGCGCTCAACGCGATCTGGGCCTGTCCCAGCTGTCGCGCGCCACGGTCGAGACCACGGCCCAGATCGCCGCCCAGATCGTCAAGAAGCTGGACGGCCGCTCGACCCGCTTTGACATGGCCCTGACGCCCGAAGGCCTGGGCCGCGTCGACGTCAGTCTGGAGATCGAGTCCGACGGCCAGGTCACGGCCCGCCTGGCCTTCGACAATCCGGCGGCGGCCGCCGACCTGCGCGCCCGCGCCGACGAACTGCGGCGTCAGCTTCTGGACGCGGGGTTGCAGCTTTCGCGCGATGACCTGGAGTTCGCCGAGCGCGATCCTTCGTCCGGCTTCGGCGGCGGCGCGTTCGAGCGGCAGCCTGACCGCCGCGCCTTCTCCGGCGCCGCCCGCCTGGCCGCCGAGGCCGATTCCGTCGTTTCGCCGCCCAGCGCCTGGACGTCCCTTTCCCTGACGCCTGACCGCGTCGATCTGAAGGTCTGATCGATGGTTGACGCCGTCTCTTCCAACAACGCCGCGGGCCGGGTGAACGCCGGGGGTCAGATGCTGGCCTCCAACTTCCAGACCTTCCTGTCGCTGCTGACCACGCAGTTGAAGAACCAGGATCCGCTGTCGCCGGTGGATTCCAACGAATTCACCGCCCAGCTGACCCAGATGGCGGGCGTCGAGCAGCAGTTGCTGACCAACGACCTGCTGACCGGCCTGCTGAAGGCCCAGCAGGGCGACGGCCTGACCGGCGCGGCGCAGTATATAGGCAAGGACGCCACCGCCGTCTGGGCCGCGACCCGCTTCGAGGATGGCGAGGCCAACTGGAGCTATGAGCTGGCCGCCGACGCGACCGACGCCACGCTTCAGGTGCTGGACGCCTCGGGCAAGGTGGTCTGGAGCGGCCCGGCCCCCGAAAAGACCAACGGCATGCACGACTTCAAGTGGGACGGAAAGACCACCGGAGGCGGCCAGGTCGACGACGGCGGCGTCTATACGCTGAAGGTCGTCGCCAAGGACGGCGCAGGCAAGGCCGTCGACAGCCAGGTGCTGATCCGCGGCCGCGTCACCGGCGTCGAGATGTACGACAACACGCCCTTCGTCATCATCGGCAACTCGATCATGCCGGTGTCCAGCCTGATCGCGCTGGAAGAACAGAAGGCCGCCGCCAAACCCGAGGACGACGCCGGCGCGGCCAGCGCCCTCGCCTCGAAACTCAACCCCTTCAATCTTCTCTCGTAAGGAACCCCAGACATGAGCATCAACGGCGCCATGATGGCCGGCGTGTCCGGTCTGACCGCCAACGCCGCGGCCCTTTCGACGATCTCGCAGAACATCGCCAACGTGAACACGGTCGGCTACAAGCGCGCGTCGACCGAGTTCGCGACCGTGGTCAACGCCCAGACGGCGGGCGTGAACTATTCCGCCGGCGGCGTTCAGGCCGCCGCCCGCCACTTCATCAGCCAGGCGGGCCAGCTTCAGCGCACGACCTCCGGCACCGACCTGGCCATCGCCGGCCAGGGCTTCTTCGTCGTCACCGAAAAGTCCGAGAACCTGACCCTGTCGGACGCGCGCCTGTTCACGCGCGCCGGGGCGTTCAAGATCGACGACCTGGGCTATCTGCAGAACACCTCGGGCCTGTATCTGCAGGGCTGGCCGGTCGACGCCGACGGCGTGGTCAACAGCGATCCGTCCGACATGAGCCGCCTGCGCACCATCAACGTCGGCTCCGTCGGCGGCGCGGCCGAGCCGACCACCCGCGTCGGCCTGAACGCCAACCTGAAATCCAGCCAGCCGGTCAATGAGGCCGCCCAGACCCCGCCCCCGACCGGCGTCACGGCCTATGACCCGGCCACCCACTCCATGTCGATGTACGCCAACGACCCGGCGACGGGCGTGAAGCCCGACTTCGAGATCACCATTCCGGTGTCGGACTCCAAGGGCGGCCAACGCAACATCACCGTCTCCTTCCTGAAGAGCAGCGTCGCCAACGAATGGCACGCCGAAATCCGCGCTCCCGAAGGCACGGTGACCAACACCGACGGCTTGCTGAAGTCCGGCCGCATCGCCTTCACCCAGGACGGGCGTCTGGACGTGGCCAAGATGCAGGGCTGGACCGCGGGCACCGGCCTGTTCGACGACCCCACCAACGCCAGCCTGTCGCTGGGTTCGTCCGACGGGGCGACGCCGGGCGCCGACGGCGCCTGGGATCCGTCGCTAGGCATCGCGGCTCAGACCATCGCCTTCGACCTGAACGCTTCGGCGGGCGGCCTGACGCAGTACGACAGCACCTCCATCGTCCAGGCCACCTATACGAACGGCACGGCCTTCGGGAACCTGACCGAGGTGAAGATCGACGAGACCGGCTTCGTCACCGCCATCTTCGACAACGGCGTGATGCGCAAGATCGCCCAGGTCGCCCTGGCCACCTTCCCCAGCGCCGACAGCCTGACCGAAGTGTCGGGCAACGCCTTCCGCGTCAGCCAGAACTCCGGCACCTTCAACCTGAAGGCCCCCGGCACCGGCGGCGCGGGCCTGCTGGGCGCGCAGCAGCTGGAAGCCTCGACCGTCGACCTGTCGACCGAGTTCACCGGCCTGATCACCACCCAGCGCGCCTATTCGGCCTCGTCCAAGATCATCACCACCGCCGACGAGATGCTGGCGGAGCTGATCAACATCAAGCGCTGATCGGCCAACGGGAATCCATGAGCAAGGTCTCGTTAGACTCGATGAATCCTTCCTTTAGCCGGCGCAGAACGCGCCGGACCGGCCGGATGCGTCTTAGCCATTCCTTCACCACGACGCTTAAACGCCCCTTAGCGGGCGGGGGCCTAGCCTGCGCGTCTATGGTGGTGGTGAGAGAGGCTTAAGCCCATGCTGCAAGAGCGACGCCTTAACAGTAACGGCGAACAGTACGTGGTCGGCCCGACGGGCACGCCCCTGACCCTGCGCGACCTTCCGCCGTCGGATACGAACCGCTGGGTCATCCGCCGCAAGGCCGAGGTCGTGGCCGCCGTCCGCGGCGGGCTGATCAGCCTTGAAGACGCCCTGGCCAAGTACCGTCTGACGGCCGAGGAGTTCATGGCCTGGCAGAAGGCCATCGACAAATGGGGCATGCAGGGGCTGCGCACGACGCGCATCCAGAGCTACCGCGACTAGGCCTTCGCCTGGACGCATGATCATGGGCCGCTCCCTGATGGGGGGCGGTCTTTTTCATTGGCGCACGCCTTCGTTTCGGGCCAGGCCTCGAAATCGCGCGCCTTAAGGCCTAAATGGCGGCGATGACCATGGACGCCCTGACCGACGACATCCTCTGCCCCGTTCCCGACATCGCCCCCATGTCGCAAGCTGACATGGACGCTGCGATCGAGAGCGTGCGACAGGCCGTCGGCCTGCCGCAAGGCGCGCGCGTGGTCGCCGCCATGTCGGGCGGGGTGGATTCCACCGTCGTCGCCGCCCTGCTGCACAAGGCGGGCTATGACGTCGTGGGCGTGACCCTTCAGCTTTACGATCACGGCGAGGCGCTGAAGAAGAAGGGCGCCTGCTGCGCGGGTCAGGACATTCACGACGCCCGCCTGGCCGCCGACCTGATCGGCATTCCGCACTACGTCCTCGACTATGAGAACCGCTTCAAGGACGCGGTGATCGACCAGTTCGCCGATTCCTATCTGAAGGGCCAGACGCCGGTCCCCTGCATCCGCTGCAATCAGACGGTGAAGTTCCGCGACCTGCTGGATGTCGCCCGCGACCTGGGCGCCGAGGCCATGGCCACTGGCCACTACGTCCGCCGCGCGACCCACGGCAACCGCTCGCAGATGCGCAAGGCCGTCGATCACTCGCGCGACCAGTCCTACTTCCTGTTCGCCACGACGCAGGATCAGCTGGACTATCTGCGCTTCCCCCTGGCCGATCTGGAAAAGCCGCAGGTGCGCGGCGTCGCCGCCTCCCTGGGCCTGCGCATCGCCGCCAAGCCGGACAGCCAGGACATCTGCTTCGTGCCGACCGGCGACTATCGCACCCTGATCGACCGCCTGCGGCCCCAGGGGCGCGAGGCGGGCGATATCGTTCACATGGACGGCCGGGTGCTGGGCCGCCATTCGGGCATCACCGACTACACCATCGGCCAGCGCCGGGGACTGAACGTCGCCGTGGGCGAGCCTCTGTTCGTGGTCAAGCTGGACCCTGACCATCGCCGCGTCATCGTCGGCCCGCGCGAAGCCCTGCTGACCGCGCGCCTGACGCTGGAGGAAACCAACTGGCTGGGCGACCAGGCCACGATCGAGGAAGCCGCCCGCGACGGAGCCCCCGTCCTGGCCCGCGTCCGCTCGACCCGCCAGCCCTCGCCCGCCCGCCTCGCTCTTGTGGACGGCGCCGTGCAGGTGGTCTTCGATCAGGGCGAGGAAGGCGTCGCCCCCGGCCAGGCCTGCGTCCTCTACGACCCGGCCGACGACGAGCGCGTGATGGGCGGCGGCTTCATCCATTCGACCGAGGCTGTGGCGGTCTGAAACGACTCACGCCGCCGCATAGACCCGCAGACAGTTGCCGTCGGGATCACGCGCCACAAAGCCGTGGCCGCAGTCCATGTCGGTGGGCGGCAGGACGATGCGCGCGCCCCGGTCCCACCAGTCGATGTGCAGTTCGTCCACCACGGCGGGGGCGGCCATGCGGACGTCCACCTGCGCCCCGCCTCGCCCGCGCCACAGGCTGAGCGTCCGCCCCGGCGCCAGCAGGAAGACCGCATGGTCCGGCCCCGCCTCCAGCGGCCGTCGCCCCAGCAGCCCGGCGTAAAATCGCGTGCTGGCGCCCGGATCGGCCACGTTCAGCAGAATGTCGTCGCTCGTCATCGTGGCCCCTCCGCCTGTCTGAACAGAAGGAGAACCTAGCCTTAGCTGCCGCCAGTTTCTGTCAGCATCAACGCGGCGGCCCGTGCCGCTCGCACGCCTCATGCCATCGTTTCAGCAACACGGCCTTGCGCGTGGGATAGCGGGCCTCAAGCACCTCGGCCTCGACGATGCGGTCGGTGCGGAAACTGCGGAAGTCGCCGCGCAGCTCGCACCAGACGATCAGCAGCCGCACCCGGTCGAAGAAGGCCAGGGCGAAGGGCCAGACAACCCGATCCGACGCCGCCCCCGCCTCGTCGCGATAGTTCAGCCTCAGCTTGCGCTCGATGCGGATCGCCTTGCGCAACTGGGCCGGATCGACCGCATCGGCAGGGATCGGCGCGCCCGGCCCGATGAACAGGGCCGAGGCCTCCATCTCGTCGCGCAGATCCGGCGGCAGCACCGCCGCGATCCGCGCCTGTGCGCTCAACGCCGCATCCCGCAATCGCGCATCCGCCCGCTCGGCCACCCAGCGTGAACCCAGGGCCAGGGCCTCGATCTCCTCCGGCGTGAACATCAGCGGCGGCAGCAGATAGCCGGGCTTCAGCACATAGCCCACGCCCGGCTCGCCCTCGATCGTCGCGCCCTGCGCCTGTAGGCTGGCGATATCGCGATAAAGGGTGCGCAGGGAGACGCCGGTCTCCTCCGCCAGCGCGCGGCCGCTGACCGGCCGACGATGCCGCCGCAGGGTGTTCAGCAGATCGAGAAGGCGTTCGGACCGGGACACGTCGGGAGCGTAGCAGAATTGCTGCCAGAAAACGGCAGCATCGAAGACGCCTTTGCATTAGGGCCGCCGCGCACGACGTAACGACGCTCACTTAATTTTCGACAGACCGCATCCGTACGCGCATGGTGCAGCCTCTATCGACCATCACGCTCCTCATGAGGCTCCGAATGCGCTCCTTCGCCTGCATGGTTTCCGTCCTGGCGCTTGCCGCCGCCGTCCCTGCCCTCGCCGTCGCTGAACCGGCCGCGCCTGCGCCGACGGCGTCGGCCCCGGTCACGCCCTACACCGCCGCGCAATTCTTCGAGACGACCAGCTTCTCCATGGCCAACCCTGACGGCCTGGCTTTCTCAGAGGGACGCACCCACGTCCTGATCTCGTCGGACAAGACGGGGGTGTTCAACGCCTACGCCCTGCCGGTCGCGGGCGGCGATCCCGTGCCGCTGACGGCTTCAACGACCAACGCCACCTTCGCGCAGAGCTATTTTCCCGACGGCCGTCGGGTTCTGGTGGCGGCGGACCAGGGCGGCAACGAACTGACCCACATCTATGTGCGCGAAATCGACGGGACGCTGCGCGACCTGACGCCGGGCGACAAGCTGAAGGCCGGCTTCGTCGGCTTCAGCGACGACGGCCAGACCTTCTGGCTGACCAGCAACGAACGCGACGCCCAGGTCTTCGACCTCTACGCCTATGACGCCGCCACCTACGAGCGCAAGCTGATGTTCCAGAACCCCGGGGGCATGGATGTCGCCGCCGTCTCTGGCGACGGACGGCTGGTCGCCCTGACCAAATCCCATACCAGCGCCAATTCGGATATCTACCTGGCCGACCTGCAGGCAGGGGGCGAGCCTTATCTGATCACCCCGCATACCGGCGACGTCGCCTATGACGTCAGCGGCTTCGGCCCCTTCAACGCCACCCTGATCTACACCAGCAATGAGGACGGCGAGTTCGCTCAGGCCTACGCCTATGACATCGCCGACAAGGCCCACAACCGCACGACCCAGGCCGACTGGGACGTCATGTATGTCTCCTATTCGCCCAACGGCCGCTATCGGGTGACGGCGGTCAACGCCGACGCTTCGACCGAGCTGACCATCGAGGATGCGCAAAACCGCGCGCCCGTGCGCCTGACCGGCCTGCCCCAGGGCGACATCACCGGCGTCCGCTTCGACCCCGGCGCAGGCCTGGCCGCCTTCACCGTGGTGTCCGACACCTCGCCCGCCGACGTCTTCGTCGCCGACCTGTCGACGGGCCAGACCCGCCGCCTGACCCACGCGCTGAACCCGGCCATCCAGGAGAGCGACCTGGTCGAGGCGACGATCGTCCGTTATCCGGGCGAAGGCGGGGTGATGGTCCCGGCGGTCCTCTATCGACCCAAGGGCGCCTCGGCGGCCCACCCGGCCCCGGCGGTCGTCCTCGTCCACGGCGGACCGGGCGGTCAGACGCGGCGAGGCTATTCGGCCATGGTCCAGCACCTGGTCAACCACGGCTATGCCGTTCTGGGGGCCAACAACAGAGGCTCGTCCGGCTACGGCAAGACCTTCTTCCACATGGACGACAAGAAGCACGGCGAAGCCGACCTGCGCGACATCGTCGCCGGCGGCGACTGGCTGCGGGCGCAGGACTGGGTGGCCGACGACCAGGTCGCGGTCATGGGCGGCTCCTACGGCGGCTACATCACCGCCGCGGCCCTGGCCTTCCACCCCGAAAAGTTCGAGGCCGGCATCGACATCTTCGGCGTGACCAATTGGGTCCGCACCCTGCAGTCCATTCCTGCCTGGTGGGGCGCGCAACGCGTGGCTCTGTACGACGAGATGGGCGATCCGGCGGTCGACGCCGAACGCCACCGCGCCATCTCGCCCCTGTTCCACGCCGACAAGATCCGCCGCCCCCTGCTGGTGGTCCAGGGCGCCAACGACCCGCGCGTGCTGCAGGTCGAGAGCGACGAACTGGTCGAGAAGGTCCGCGCCAACAATGTGCCGGTCGAATACGTCGTCTTCCCCGACGAAGGCCACGGCTTCCAGCGTCGCGAAAACCGGGTCACCGCACAGGAGGCCTATCTGGCCTTCCTGAACCGCTACGTACGCAAGGCGAACTGAGACCGCTCAGTCAGGCTGTTTCTTTCGACGTGCAGGACGACCCGGTTGCGGCCTTCCTTCTTGGCGCGATACAGCGCCGCGTCCGCCGCCTGCACCAGGGCGTCGCCGTCACGGTTCATGCCCTTGGACCATTCGGCGACGCCGAAGGACATGGTGCTGCTGCCCAGCGGCTGCTTGCCCAGGCGCAAGGCGATGGCGGCGATGGCCTGTCGCACGGTCTCGACCCGCGGCGCCAAGGTCTCGGCCTTGGTGCCGGGCGCGATCACAATGAACTCTTCGCCGCCGTAGCGGCAGACGATGTCGCCGTCGCGGAAACGGTGGCCCAGTTCGGCGGCGACGGCCTGCAGCACCACATCGCCCGCTTCATGGCCGAACTCGTCGTTGAAGCGCTTGAAGTGGTCGACGTCGCACATGACCACGCATAACGGCGCGCCCGAACGCGCGGCGCGCGCCACCTCCAGCGCCAGCGCCTCCTCCATGTAGCGACGGTTGAACAGGCCGGTCAGCGGGTCGCGGATCGTCTGTTCCTTCAGGTCGCGTTGCAGCTTCTGATTGACCATGGCCGAGGCGATGTTCTCGGCCAGGACGTTGAGGCGGAACTGCGTCTCGGCCTCGACCAGTCCGTCCAGATGCAGGACGCCGATCACCTCGCCAGAGGCCAGCAGCGGCTCGCAGTGATAGGGCGCCGCCAGAGGGCTCACATGGCCGCAGACGACGTCCGCGCCCGGTTCGGACACGAAATGGCTCTGCCCTCGACGCAAGGCCCAGCACTGATCCGGCGCAAAGCCTTCCGTCTCCGCCTCATGCCCGCCCCAGCCAGACAGCGGGACCAGCAGATTGCGTGAGTTGTTGTAGGCGTAGAGCGCCCCCGGCAGCCCCGGCAGGACGCGCGGCACGAAGGCGTGGATGACCTGGGCCAGTTCGTCGTCCGTGCGGGCCGCCTGCATCCGATGGGCCATCCCGCCCAGAAGCTCGATGACCTCGCCCCGCTCCCGCAGGGTCTGGGCGCTGGCCAGCAGTTCCTCATGCACGCGCTTCAGTTCGCGCTCGCTGCGGCTCTGATCTTTCGCCGCCGTCGCCAGACGGTCCGCCATGTCGTTATAGCCGCGCGCCAGCCGGTCGAACTCCCGCGACCCCATACGGCTGTCGATCCTCTGGTTCAGGTCGCCCGCGCCCAGTCCGGTCATGGCGCGTGTGATGACGCGCACCGGCTGGCGGATGCCGCGAATGACCATCAAGGACACCGACAGGGAGAAGAAGGCGATCAACGGCCCGCCGATCAGGGCCAGCCCTCGCACTCGCGCCAGCCGCCGCTCGGCCGCCTCGACGCGGCGCGACTGCACCACCCGCTCTTCGTCCAGAAGTTCTCGCGCCGCCAGCACGAAGGCGCTCATGGAATCGAAACCGCGCCCTTCGGCGATGAGCGCCTCGGCTCTGGCGAAGTCCCCGCTTCGCGCCAAGGTCAAAGGCTGGCGCATCAGTTCGATCCGGCCAGACAGCTGCGCGCCCAGAGCCTGCAGCCGCAGTTGCTGCGACGGGTTGTCCCGCGTCAGTTCCACCAACTCGCTGAACGCCCGCAGGGAGTCTGAAATCCGTGCGTCAAAGGACTGGGCGTAGGCCGCGTTCTGCGTCAGCACATAGGCGCGCTGCCCCGACTCCGCGTCGCGCAGCCCGGCCACGGTCTCTTCCATCGCCTGGATGACCTGGGCGGAGTGCGTCACCCAACGAAAACTCTCGCGGGTCTGCCGCGAAGCGTCGGCCAGGGCGGCCACGAGAACCAGTAAAGCGACCACCACCAGGGCGCTGACGGCGGCGATCCTGGACGTAAGGGACTGAAACATGCCCCACCGTTAACCTTCGACAGTTGACGGAGGTTGAATCGATCAGAGGGTTTTACGCGGCCTCGTCCTTGGCCGGCATGACCTCGCCGACGGTCGGGCGGTTCTCGGTGAAGACGACCTCCACCTCGCGCGGGCGGACCATCTCATTGCAGCAGCCGCAGGCGATGCGGGGCTTCAGGTCGTGCCCGCAGGTCTTGTGACGCAGCACGATGCCCGACGGCTCGTCGCCATAGACGTGCTTCTCGCCCCAGGCGTGCAGGGTGACGAGGACGCCGTACAGATCCTTACCCTTGGCCGTCAGCACATATTCGTTGCGCGGCGGGCGTTCGGAATAGGGGCGCGGCTCCAGCACCCCGTGATGCACCAGGGATTTCAGGCGCGCGGCCAGGACGTTGCGCGCGACGCCCAACCGCTCCTGCCACTGCTCGAAGCGACTGACGCCGTTGAAGGCGTCGCGGATGACCAGCATGGTCCACGGGTCGCCGATCACCTCGAGGGTGGCGGCGACCGAGCAGCTCTGGCGCGAATAGTCGGCGGTGCGTCCCATGAGCGGAAAGTGACCTCGCGTCAGGCTTTTGACAAGGGTTGCCAATCGCGACGGAGTCAGTCAGTTTCTATTTGCAACGGACATGGCCGCTCCCCGGCCGTTTCCTTCCCTCGACTCGGAGGCGGCGCCGTCGCAGGTTCCGCCTCCGCTTTTCGATGAGAGCCATGACCGAACCCGAGCTGATCCACGCCGCCTTCCGCCTGACGCCCGAGGACGATGGGGCCTTGGCCGCCCACCTTTCCGGCGAGTTCTCGAACGGCCCGATCAGCGCCCCGCCCGAGGCGGGCTTCCCTTTCGGCGGCCTGTTGGCGGCCCTGTGCGCCGGGGCCATGCGCCAGGGCCTGGGGATCGAGGCGCCGCTGCGCAGCCTGACGGTCCAGTATCTGGCCGCCGCCCGCTACGGCCAGTCCCTGCACTTCCGGCCCCGGATGCTGCGCGGCGGCCCGCAACGTCGCCTATGCCGTGGTCGAGGGCGGCCAAGGCTCGAAACTGACCCACCACGCCAGCGCCACCTACGGCGCCGACGGCGCGACGCCTGTCCCGTTGACGCCTCTGCTGGCGCCGCCGCCCTCGCTGGACGGCCTGAAGGACGCGCCGGGCATCAGCGGCCCGATGGCGCCGCGCTTCTCGCAGCACGTCGACTATCGCTTCGAGAACGGCCCCAACATCCTGGGCGGCAACGAGGGCAAGCCGGTCGTCGAGCGGGTCTGGATGCGGGTGAAGGACGGCGCGCCGCTGGACGAACTGCGGATGTGTTACCTGCTGGACGCCCTCTATCCGCCCGCCTGGACGGCTTTCAAGGCGCCGCCGATGATGACGACGGTGGACCTGCGCTGCGACTTCCTGGCCGATCCGACGCCGGACAGCGCCCCCGACGGCTGGGTCTTCTTCGAATACCGCCTGCTGGACCACGGCCTGGGCTGGTCGGTGGACGAAGCGATCGCCTGGGGCGCAGACGGCCGCCCCCTCGCCCTGGCGCGCCAGCGCCGCAAGCTGCTGTGAGGCGCCGCTTGCCAGCGGGCCTTCGCCTCCCCTAATCCCCCACGAAACGATTCACTTACGGAAACGCTCGCCATGACCGCCGCTTCTGATCCCGTCGTCATCTGCTCCTTCGCCCGCACCCCGATGGGCGGCTTCCAGGGCGCGCTGTCGCCGGTCAAGGCCACCGACCTGGGCGCCGCTGCGGTGAAAGCCGCCGTCGAACGCGCGGGCGTCGCGCCGGAGAAGATCGAGCAGATCTTCATGGGCTGCGTCCTGCCCGCTGGTCTGGGCCAGGCTCCGGCCCGTCAGGCCGCCATCGGCGCGGGCCTCGGCAAGCACGTCGAGGCGACGACGGTGAACAAGATGTGCGGCTCGGGCCTGCAGTCGGCCATGATGGCGCACGACGCCCTCTTGGCAGGCACGGCCGAGGTCATCGTCGCGGGCGGCATGGAGTCGATGACCGGCGCCCCCTATCTGATGAACAAGCACCGCGGCGGCGCCCGCATCGGCCACGACGTCATCGTCGACAGCATGATGATGGACGGTCTTGAGGACGCCTATTCCCCCGGCAAGGCCATGGGCGTCTTCGCCGAGGATGCGGCCGCCCAGTATCAGTTCACCCGCGAGGCGATGGACGAATACGCCATCGAGAGCCTGACCCGCGCCAAGAACGCCATCGCTTCGGGCGCCTTCAAGGCCGAGATCGTCCCGGTCGAGGTCGCCACCCGCAAGGGCCCGGTGACGGTCAGCGAAGACGAACAGCCCGGCAAGGCAGACGCCGCCAAGATCCCGACGCTGAAGCCCGCCTTCGTCAAGGACGGCGCCGTCACCGCCGCCAACTCCAGCTCCATCTCCGACGGCGCGGCCGCCATGGTCATGACGCGCGAAAGCACGGCCAAGGCCTTGGGCCTGCCCATCGTCGCCCGCGTGGTCAGCCCACGCCGCCCACGCCCATGAGCCGGCCCTGTTCACCACCGCCCCGGTCCCGGCCATGCAGAAGGCCCTGAAGAAGGCCGGCTGGTCGGTCGAGGACGTGGACCTGTGGGAGGTCAACGAGGCCTTCGCCGTCGTCGCCATGATCGCCCAGCAGGAACTGGGCATCGACCGCGCCAAGCTGAACGTCAACGGCGGCGCCACGGCGCTGGGCCACCCCATCGGCGCCTCGGGCGCGCGCATCCTGTCCACCCTGCTGGCGGCGCTTCAGGCGCGCGGCGGCAAGAAGGGCGTGGCCTCGCTGTGCATCGGCGGCGGCGAAGCCGTGGCCATGGCGGTGGAACTGGTCTGAGCCTGCGGCGTTGTCGGCGGCCAAGCTTACTGACTGTGGAGACCTCCCCCTTGAAACTCCCCGCCCTGCTCGCCGCCGGCGTCGCCGCCCTCAGCCTGACCGCCTGCGCCACCGCCCAGGCTGAAGGCGCCATGACCCAGAACAACTCCGCGACCGGCCAGGCCGGGTCCGCCGACCTCAAGGCCTTCCCGGCCGCGACGGCAGGTCAGACCCGCCATGTCATCAACCTGCCCGCCCAGTCGGACGAGGACGCGCTGAAGGTCGAACTGATCCTCGGCAAGACCAAGACCGTCGACTGCAATCGCCAGTTCTTCGGCGGCAGCCTGGAGACCCGCACGGCTCAGGGCTGGGGCTACGACTACTATGTCCTGCCCGCGCTGGGGAATGCGGCCAGCACCCTGATGGGCTGCCCGCCCGGCTCGGAGCGCGAAGCCTTCGTGACGACGCAGGAGCAGCCGCTGATCCGCTATAACTCGCGCCTGCCGGTGGTGGTCTACACCCCGTCGGACGTCGAAGTGCGCTATCGCGTGTGGCGTGCGGGCGAGACCCAGACCGCGCGCTGATCCGCGCCGTTCTTTGAGATCAGACGCGGGCGTCGATCGGATTCGATCGGCGCCCGTTTCGTTTCAGGCCCGCGCCTTCCATCCGCCTCCCGCTGCATCAGCGAGGCCAGTGAGGCGCATCCGGCGCTCAGGACGATCATGGGCCGACTCCTGCGTTTGCGAACCATTTGCAGGTTTGCGCAGAGTCGGCCTTCGTGCAAGCGTCCGCCTCCATTTCTCTCGGAGACTCGCCATGCGCGAAGACGGCAAGCTGGATTATCTCGAACTGCCCGCGGCAGACCTGACGGCGCACAAGGCCTTCTAAGCCCAGGCGTTCGGCTGGAGCTTCCAGGACTACGGTCCGGCCTATGCGGCGTTCAGCGAAGGGCTGGACGGCGGCTTCACGCCTGACGCCATGACGCCCAAGCCGCTGCCCATCCTGTACGCCAACGATCTGGAGGCCATGCAGGCCAAGGTCGAGGCGGCGGGCGGCGCGATCACCCACGCCATCTTCGCCTTCCCCGGCGGGCGGCGCTTCCACTTCCGCGACCCATCCGGCAACGAACTGGCCGTCTGGTCCGAGAAATAGGACTCTACTTCGGGTCGACGGTCTGGGCGATGCGCTCGGCCTCGTCACGGTCGGCGCCGTCCTGGGCCATCACCCAGACGTGGATTTCGGCGGGTTCAGTCGCGCGCTGGAACAGGTGCTCCATGGCGATGCGGCGCTGGCCTTCAGTCGTCACCACCGAAACGCGGCTGCCGACCGTCACATGGTCCCCGTCGTAGATGGGAAACTGCGACGTCGGCCCGGCGTAGATCATCAGATAGGTCTTGCCCGCCTTTCGCGCCGAATAGACCTGGGCGCCCGGCGCCGCACGGCCCTCGACCAGCTGGAAGCCCGGCGGCAGATCAATGATGAACGGCAGAGCGGCGCGTTCGGCGGCGCTCAAGCCTTGCGGCGTCGGCGCCGGAACGGGCTCAGTTCTGCGGATCGGCGCTGCCGGAGCCGGAGCTGGCGTCGGCGTTGCAACAGGCGCCGGCGCGCGCTGCGGCGCGGACGAAGCCGGTTGGGGCGCCGGTTGCGGTCTGGGCGCCGCGACGGGCGCCTGCTGAGCCTGTGTCGGCTGGGTCAAAGGAATCTGGGTCAGAGGTGTCTGGGCCGGAGGAGTCTGGGCCGGAGGACGCTGAGCCTGCGGCGGCCGAGACGGCGCGGCGGATGAGGGCGCAGTCGAACCGGCCGAAGGCGGCGCGCCGTTCAGACGACGCGTCAACTCCTCGATGCGGGCCCGTTCTGCAGGATCCTGACGGGCGGCGGCGGGCGGCGGGGCCGGTCGCTCCCGCCCCTGCGGCGCAACCGCGCGCTGCGTCGGCTGAGGCGTCGGCTGGGGCGCAGCCTGGCGCGCAGGTTGGGGCGTCGGCTGCGCAGCGGGCGTCGTCGCTCTTTGCGGCGCGGGCGGCGCGCCGTTCAGGCGGCGCGTCAACTCTTCGATGCGGGCGCGCTCGGCCGAATCCTGCTGCGCGGCGGCGGGCGTCGCGGACAGGGCCAGAGGAGCGGCGAGCGACAGGGCGGCGACGAATACGGCTTTCATGACAACGACATTGACGGCCGGGGCCGCACCGGGTCAAGCGGCCATCGCGCCCGCCGGATCAGGCGCCCGGCAGCTCCACCCAGAAGGTCGCGCCATGCCCTGGCGCCGAAATCACGCCGATCTCGCCGCCCTGCAGTTCGACCAGCCGCTTGGCCAGGGTCAGGCCGACGCCATGCCCCTCAATGGCCGAACGCTCGAGGCCCAGACGGTTGAAGGGCTCGAACAGTTGCGCCTGCTTCTCGTCCGAGAGACCTGGCCCTCGGTCCGTGACCTCGATACGGACGCGGTCGCCGCTCCAGGCCGCGCGCAGGACGACCAGCCCGCCCGAGGCGCCGTATTTGACGGCGTTGTTGGCCAGATTGCCGACCACCTGCGTCAGACGCTGGGAATCGGCCCGCGCCACCAGGTGATCGCCGGCGGCCACGACGTCGATCTTCACCGCCGCCGCCTCAGGATTCAGCAACAGGCTGCGGCGGACGTCCTCCAGCACGCCGGCGACATCGGTCGGGCGAATATCCACCTTGACCGCGCCCGCCTCGGCCCGCGCCACGTCAAGCAGATCGTGGGTCAGGGCCTCGACCTGGCGGGCCGTCTTGACCAGCATCTGCGCCATCTCGACCTGGTTGGGCGTGGCGGCGCCCAGGTGCCCTCCGGCCCACAGTTCGCCGATGCCGATGACGCCGCCGATCGGGCTCTTGATCTCATGGGCCACATTGGCCAGCAGCCGCGACTTGGCCGCCGAGGCGCGCTCGGCCCGCAGCCGTCCTTCCCTGGCGCGCTGCATCAGCCCGTCACGCTCTTCCAACAGGGCGGCGACCATCAGGATCGGCATATAGCCCAGCAGGATCAGCAACTGCGCCAGCAGGGCGCGATCCTCGGGATCGAACTGATGATAGGGACCGTGCCCGGCCATGGTGCCGCCGATGGCCACCACCGACACCACCAGCAAGGCCCAGGCCGCGCCGATCACGCGAAAGCGCACCGCCGCGAGCACGATCAACGGCAACAGCAGAAAGCCGTAAGGCAGGCTCATATGCGAAAAGATGGCGTAGCAGGCGCTGGCGAGCAGCACGCCCAGCCCGATGGCCTCGGCCAGGCGCGCGGGCTGCTTCAGCATCCTTAGATGCGTCTTGCGCAGGCTCAGTCCGAACACGCCGATCACGGCGAAGCCCAGGGCATGGCCGCTCCACCAGATACGCAAGGCGTCCAGGAAGTTCTGGTCCGCCATATTGAACAGGGCCACGGCGGCGATCAGGGCCGACGGCAAGGGCGCGATCGCGCATACGGCCAGGAAACGCGCCAGGCCTTGCACGCTGTCGACATGCAACCCCGTGACCACACGGCGCGTCAGCACGACCGCCAGCACGATCTCCAGCAGATTGGTCAGGGTGAAGAGGATCGACAGCGACGGACCGTTGCCCGCCAGTATCTCGCCGGCAAAGACGCCCGCCAGCAGCAGGACGCCGAAACCTAGGTCGTATTGCAGGCCGCGGCCGCCGCGCAGCCATACAGCCATAGCCAGGCCGCCGGCGCCCCACAGGGCGGCGACCAGACCGTTGGCGCGAGCGAAGCTGATCGCGAGAACCACCAGCACGGCCACGCCCAGCGCGGTCAGCATCGGAGCGAGCGGTCGGCGGAAGAAGTCGGCGTTCGGCGGCGCCAGGGTTTCAACCGGAGCGGTCCCCTTGCCCGTCGCGTCCAATGCGACTTCTCCTCTTTGGAGCGCGCGGCTCATGCTCATCAATCCGGCCTAGAACTAGAGTCTTAGGCCCTGATCTTCGCGCGCGTTCCTAAACATCCCCTGAAGCGTGACCCTAGGATCAATACGCGGTTCGCAGCGCCTCATCGAAAGCGCGCACGGCCGCCGCCGGGCCGTCAGGATGACGCCAGACCCCGGCGCTGACCGCCACGAAGTCGGCGCCGGCCGCTGCGATGGCCCCGGCGTTTTCGACCGTAACGCCGCCGATGGCGACACAGGGAACCTCCATCGTCTCCTGCCAGATGGTCAGGATCTCCGGTTCGGCGTGATGGGCGACGTCCTTGGTCTGCGTCGGGAAGAAGGCGCCGAAGGCCACATAGTCGGCCCCGCCCTCGGCCGCCTCCATCGCCAGGTGGCGGCTGTCGTGGCAGGTGACGCCGATCATGGCGTCCTCGCCCATGATGCGCCGCGCCTCGGCCAGGGAGGCGTCCTCCTGCCCCACGTGCACGCCGTCGCAGCCCGTGGCGCGCGCCAGGTCCGGGCGATCGTTCAGGATCAGGGCCACGTCATGCGCCTGGCAGATCGGCTTCAGCCGGGCGACGGCCGCACGAATCTCATCGTCCGAGGCCGCTTTCAGACGAATCTGCAGGGCGGCGCAGTCGCCTGCCGCCAGAGCGGCCTCCAGCTCTGCGGCGAACGCCTCCAGGTCCGGGATGGCGGTCGGCGTGATCAGGTACAGCCGGCAGGCCGGGCGGGCGGGAATTTGCGGTTGACGAGCCATGGCCGAGCCCTGCCCGTCGCCGCCGTCGTCGTCAATGTCGCACGTGCATGCGAATGATTTGCACCCGCCTTAATAAGTGCTATAGCGAGCCATTCTCAGTGTTCCGGGTGCCTCGCCTTGTACGTCTGCAACTGTAACGGTCTTCGCCAGCGTGACGTCGCCCTCGCCATCGAGGCGGGCGCCAACCGTCCCAAGGACATCTTCGCCAGCCACCAGTGCGCGCCTCAGTGCGCCAAATGCGTCTGCGAGATGCGCCAGATGATCCAGGAAACCCAGGCCGCCTTCGCCATCGCCGCCGAATAGAGGCGGATTTTGAAAGCGGATTTCACTCGCATTATCAATGCAGTGATAAGAACTCGCAAATAATCCACGGCGTTTCCGCCGTGTTATGAAGTCCTTACGGGCGGCCGAAAGGCCCTGTCGTCGCGCCGACGTCGCTTTCGCCGCCGCTGAAACAAGGACGACGACCATGAAGGGCGATCCCGCGATCATCCGCACCCTCAACGCGGTGCTGACCAATGAACTGACGGCGGTGAACCAGTATTTCCTGCACGCCCGCATGTTCGAAAGCTGGGGCCTCGCGCACCTGGGCAACGTCATCTACGAAGAATCGATCGGCGAGATGAAGCACGCCGACATGCTGATCAAACGCATCCTGTTCCTGGACGGCCTACCCAACCTGCAGGATCTGCACAAGCTGAAGGTCGGCGAAGACCCCATCGAATGCCTGGGCGCCGACCTGCAGCTGGAAATCGACAGCCGCGCCGCCACCCGCGACGCCCTGACCCAGTGCGAGGAAGCCCGCGACTACGTCAGCCGCGACCTGCTGCTGAAAATCCTGGCCGACACCGAGGAGCACATCGACTTCCTCGAGAACCAACACAGCCTGATCAAGTTGATGGGCGCGCAGAACTATCTGCAGTCGGCCATGAAGGAAATCACCACCGACGGCGCCGCCACCGGGAACTGATCCGAAGGCCGGGCGCGGCGTCGGAGGGCGGGAACGTCCGCCGCGCCCGGTTGTTCTTGGCTGCATGAGCAGCATGGACGACGCCCTCGACGCCGCCCGCGACCACGCGGCGGATTTTCTCAACGCTGAAGGCCGCGACTGGCGGCACGTCGCCCTGGGCGCCGCGCTGACTGTCGGCTTCGCCCTGGCGGCGACGGCCGTGGCGACCCGCGCCGTTCCCCCGCAGACACGCGGCCTGACCGGCGCCCGAAAACGCGAGGGTCCGATCACCGAGCGGCCGCGCGGACCGTTCAGCCTGATCCTGCCCGCCGTCTTCTCGGCCACCACCCTGTCGGCCCTGCGCGTGTGGAACGCCCCTGCCCGTCCCGGCCGCAATACTGCAATGGGTCTGTGGGCTGTCGCCCAGGCGGTCAACGCCGTCTGGCTGGCGGCGCGGCCTACTGGACGCTGGACCCAGATTCTGGCCGCCATGTCCTCAGCCGGTCTGGCCGCCGCCTTCGCTCATGAGGCGCGCAAGCTGGATCCCGGCGCAGGCAAGCTGGCCGCGCCCACAGGCATGGGAGTGCGCCTGGCCAATCAAGCGGAACGCGGCCTGGACGACGCCGCCTGAATCCGCGGGTCGCCGAGCAGCGCCATTGCCCTTTTTCGCTTGATCCTCTAGGGCTCGCCGCGATTTGGCGCGCCACGCCCTGGCGGTCGGCGCCTGCCGCCCCCCAGCAACGAGCCCTACGGTTCTCATGAAAATCAACGCCAACACCATCAAGCCCGGCATGGTCCTGCAACACAATGGCGGCCTGTGGGTCGTCACCAAGGCCAGCCACGTCAAGCCCGGCAAGGGCGGCGCCTTCGCCAACGTCGAGGCCAAGAACCTCGAAACCGGCAACAAGCTGAACGAACGCTTCCGCTCGGAAGACAAGGTCGAGCGCGTCACGCTGGAACAGCGCGACTACTCCTACCTGTTCGACAACGGCGAAACTCTCGTCTTCATGGACGACGAGTCCTATGAGCAGATCGAACTGCAAAAGGGCTGGGTCGGCGAAGACCGCATCCCCTACCTGCAGGAAGGCATGAAGGTCGTCATCGAGTCGCACGAAGAGCGTCCGATCGGCCTGGAACTGCCGGAACAGGTCGTGCTGGAAGTCGTCGAGACCGAGCCGACCGTGAAGGGTCAGACCGCCTCGTCGTCCTACAAGCCCGCCAAGGCCTCGAACGGCATCCGCGTCATGATCCCGCCCTTCATGTCGACGGGCGAGAAGATCATCGTCGACACCTCGACCGGCGAATACGTCCGCCGCGCGGACTAACAAACGCCGTCATTCCCGGCCAAGGCCGGGCGCTGTAAAGACTACAGGGGCGCGGATGGTCCGCGCCCCTTTTGCTTCTCCGTCCATCCGGGCCGCTGGCTTTTGAGGATCGACGGATCAGGAGAACCGCCTATGGCCCTCGCTTCCGCCCTGCTCCAGGTCATGATGGACGCCGTCCGCAAGACCGCCCGCCCGATGCTCCGGGATTTCGGCGAGGTGTCCCAGTTGCAGGTGTCCCGCAAGGGCCCCGGCGACTTCGTCACCGCCGCCGACGTCAAGGCCGAACAGACCCTGTTCGAACTGCTGCTGAAGGCCCGTCCCGGCTACGGCTTCCTGGGCGAAGAGCGCGGCATGGTCGAGGGCACCGACAAGACCCACACCTGGATCGTCGACCCGATCGACGGCACCACCAACTTCATGCACGCCATGCCCCACTTCGCCATCACGGTGGGCCTGGAGCGCAAGCATCCCGACGGCACGTCCGAGATCGTGGCCTGCGTCACCTACAACCCGGTCATGAACGAGATGTTCTGGGCCGAAAAGGGCAAGGGCTGCTATCTGAACGACACGCGCATCCGCATCGCCGGGCGCGCCGACATGGCCGAGTGCCTGATCGCCACGGGCCTGCCCTTCATCGGCAAGACGGGCCACGGCCAGGCTATCAAGGACATCCACGCCGTCGGCCAGCGCGTCGCGGGCATCCGCCGCCTGGGCGCCGCCTCGCTGGACTTCGCCTGGGTCGCTGCGGGCCGTTACGACGCCTATTTCGAGCGCAACCTTCAGCCGTGGGACGTGGCGGCGGGCATCCTGCTGGTCACTGAGGCCGGCGGCGTCGTCACCGCCATCGACCAGGACGGCGACCCGATGAGCGGCAAGCAGATCGTCGCGGGCAACCCCGAAATCCAGGCCAAGCTGCGCAAGATCCTGCGCGAGGCCTGACGTCACCCTCTCCCGCCGGGAGAGGGTCACGCGATCACGCGCCTGTCACGTCCGGCCCCTACCCTTCGGCCATGATCGCCGCCATCCTGACCGCCGTCCTCCTGTCGTCGAGCCAACCGGCCATGTCCGCTCCTCCCGCCAAGCCCATCGTCATCGCCCACCGGGGCGCCTCTGGCGAACGGCCCGAACACACCCGCGCCGCCTATGAGCTGGCGATCGAACAGGGCGCCGACTTCATCGAGCCCGATCTGGTCATGACCCGCGACGGTCATCTGGTCGTCCGTCACGAGAACGAGATCGACGAGACCACCGACATCGCCGACCGTCCCGAGTTCGCCGACCGCCGCACCACCCGCGCCGTGGACGGCGTGCCCATCACCGGCTGGTTCACCGAAGACTTCACCCTGGCCGAGCTGAAGACCCTGCGCGCCCGCGAGCGCCTGCCCGCCCTGCGCCCCGCCTCGGCCGCCTATGACGGTCAGGAGCCGATCCTGACCTTTGACGACGTGGTCGAGATCGCGCGTGAGGCCGGCGCCCGCGCCGGCCGCGTCATCGGCGTCGCGCCCGAACTGAAGCACCCATCCCACTTCGCCGCTCTGGACCTGCCGATGGAGGACGCCTTCGTCGCCGCGCTGGAGCGCCATGCCCTGACCAGCGCCGACGCCCCCATCCTGATCCAGTGCTTCGAGGTCGGGACGCTGGAGCGGTTGAAGGCGCGCATCGACGCGCCGCTGCTGCAACTGATGCAGGCGGGCGGCGGCCCCGCTGATCGACCCGGCGCGACCTATGCCGAGATGGCCACGCCGCAGGGTCTGGCGGAAATCGCCCGCTATGCCGAGGCGGTCGGCGTGCAAGATTTGATGGTCGTGCCGCGCGACGACGCAGGCCGCGCGCTGGCCGCCTCGTCCCTGACGGTCGACGCCCATGCGGCTGGCCTGGAGGTCGTGGTCTGGACCTTCCGGGCGGAGAACCTATTCCTGCCCGCGCAATATCGCGTGGGCGACGCGCCCGCAGATCACGGCGATCTGGAAGGCTGGCTGAAGATGATCTACGCGCTGGGCGTCGACGCCGTGTTCAGCGACTTTCCCGCCGCCGCCGTCAACGCGCGCTAGCCCTCTCCTGATGGGAGAGGGCTTGAGCCTCCAAGAGCGTCAGCGATTGGCTAAGGCGAAAGGGTGAGGGTTCGCGGGTGAAGTCGGCCGAAGGCCGTAGTGCGACGGCTCACGCCGACGGACAGGACAAGCCCCTCACCCTTTCGCGCAAGAACGATCGCTACGCTCTCGTGCGCTCAAGCCCTCTCCCGCCGGGAGAGGGTCTTACTCACGTTCCCTGAAACTGCAGCTTGGCCAGACGCGCATATAGGCCGCCCTTGGCTGACAGCTCCGCGTGCGTGCCTTCCTCGACCACCTGGCCGCCGTCCATCACCACGATGCGGTCGGCGCGCAGCACGGTCGCCAGGCGGTGGGCGATGACCAGGGTGGTGCGCGCCTCCATCGCCTGATCCAGCGCGGCCTGAACCAGACGCTCGTTCTCGGCGTCGAGCGCGCTGGTCGCCTCGTCCAGCAGCAGGATCGGCGCTTCGCGCACCAAGGCCCGCGCGATGGCCAGACGCTGACGCTGGCCGCCCGACAGGCTCTTGCCGCGCTCGCCCAGCGGGGTGTCGAACCCTTCCGGCAGGGCGTCGATGAAGCCGAGCGCCTGAGCCTCGGCGGCGACTGCTCGGGCTTCGTCCAGCGTGGCGGCCTCACGGCCGAAGCGGATGTTCTCCAGCGCCGAGCCCGAGAACAGCGGCGCCTCCTGCGACACCCAGGCGAAGCGGTTGCGCACGTCGACCGGATCGGCCGCGCGCACATCCACCCCGTCCACCGACACCAGACCGGACTGCGGGTCATAGAAGCGCAGCAACAGGCGGAAGACCGTCGACTTGCCCGCCCCCGACGGTCCGACCAGAGCCACCGTCTCGCCCGGCCGCACGGTCAGGCTGAAGCCTTTCAGCGCGGGCAGGTCCGGACGGCCCGGATAGGCGAAATCCACCGCCGACATCGACACCTCGCCGCGCGGCGGCTGAGGCAGGGCGACCGGATTGGGGGGCGGAGCGATGGCGGGGGTCGCCCGCATCAGTTCGTCGATCCGTTCCATGGCCCCTGCGGCCTTCTGGACGTCGCCCCAGCTTTCGCCTAGCGCCCCGACCGCGCCCGCCGCGAACACCGATAGCAGGACGAACTGCAGCAGGGCGCCCGGCGTCATGGTCCCGGCGATCACGTCCTGCGCGCCCAGCCACAGCACCAGGGTCACGCCGCCGAACATCACCATGATGATCATGGCGGTCATCACGCCGCGCGCCCGCATCCGCTTCAGGGAGACGCCGAACGCCTCCTCCACCGCCGCGCCGAAGCGGCCGATGGCGCTCTTTTCGCGACCGAAGGCCTGCACCGTCTCGATGGCGTCGACGCTTTCGCCCGCAAAGCCCACGGCCCCGGCGAAGGTATCCTGCGACTGCACCGTCAGGCGGCGCACCACCCGGCCGAACAGAAACAGCGGCACGATCAGCACCGGCACGATCAGCAGGACAAAGCCCGTCAACTTGGGGCTGACGAAGAACAGCAGGATCACCCCGCCGATCAGCGTCAGGAAGTTCCTCAGCGCATAGCTGATCGAGGTGGTCAGCAGCGTATCGACCAGTTGGATGTCCGTGGTCAGGCGCGACAGCACCTCGCCCGTGCGCATGTGGGCGAAGAAGACCGGGTCCAGCGTCAGGATGCGTTGGAACAGCGCCGTGCGCAGGTCGGCGATCATCCGCTCGCCCGTCTTGGTGACGTAGAAATAGCGCATCGCCGTCGCCAGCCCCAGGATCACGGCGTTAAGGCCCAGGATCAGGAACCACTTGTCGATATTGGCGCCGCCGTTCTCGAACCCCTGATCGATGGCGCCGCGCGCCGTCGCCGTCAGCGCCAGCGACGCAACCGTCGACCCGATCAGCCAGACCGTGGCGATGGCCGCGTCCATCTTGTGCCGCCCCAGGAAGGGCAGCAACCGTCCCAGGGGGCGGATGTTGCGGCTCTTGGCGCGCTTGCCGCCCGCCTCGTCCATCTGTTCGGCCAGAACGGCGCCGGCGCCGGGGCGGCCGGTCGGTTGGGCGTGACGTTGAGGTTCAGCTTGGGTCATGGTCGCGCTCTTGCCCCGGAACGCCCCCCGGTGTAAACGCCGCCCCTCGCTCCCGTCGCGCCCTGCGGCGGGATTCTCTATTTACGCGCAGTGACGGTCGGCATCGTCGTCGCGCAGAGACGGACAAGATCGATGAAAGCGGACACGCACCCCGACTACCACTTCATCACTGTTGTGATGACCGACGGCACCACCTACCAGACCCGTTCGACCTACGGGAAGGAAGGCGCCACGCTGAACCTGGACATCGACCCGACGTCTCACCCGGCCTGGACCGGCGGCAACCAGCACCTGATGGACCGCGGGGGCCGCGTCTCGCGCTTCAACAACAAGTTCGGCGGCTTCATCAAGAAGTAAGCCACGCTTGGTGCGACAAGTTCGCCACAAAAGCGCCGGTCCCAGGACCGGCGCTTTTTTGTTGCCCGGAACACCGTTAACATGGGCGCGTTCGATTACTCGGGGCGTGGACGTTGGGTCCGGGCCGATATCGGACCACAAGAGTTACAGACGATGAACCGACGGGAATTGGGCCTTGGCGTCGCCACGACGAGCCTGACGCTGGCAGCCGCGAACGGGGCGCTGGCCCAGACGCGCACCACGGACCCGCAAATCTTCATCGCCGGCTTCGACGCCCAGGCCGGCCGCCTGCCCGCGGCCCAGCAGGCTGACGTCCGCGCCGTCTATCAACTGACCGGCGGCAAGCCGATCTGGACCGCCGACCGCCTGCGCATCCTGCAGGAAGTCGCCCAGGGCGCCGAACGTCACGGCCTGCCTGCCGGGGACTTCTTCGACTTCGTCGGCCTGGCCGCCGACCGCGAGACCGCCGAGATCCGCACCACCGCCGCCGCCCTGGCCTACGCCAAGGTTCTGTCCGAGGGCCGCGTCCGGCCCGAGACGGTCGAAGAGCTGTGGGAGATGCAGAAGAACAGCGTGGACCTGCCGCGCGGCCTGGTCGACGCCGTGGCCGCCAACAAGCTGAGCCAGTGGTTCGACGCCCTGCCCCCGACGGACCTGGGCTACACCAATCTGTCGGCCGGTTACGCCCGCTATCGCCGCATCGCCCGCCAGGGCGGCTGGCCCGCCTTCCGTATCGGCGGCACCATCGAGCCGGGAACCAGCGACCCGCGCATCCCGGCCCTGACCGCCCGCCTGGCCGCCGAGGGCGACCTGAGCGCCGCCGCCGCCGAACGGTTGAAGGGCAACCTAGCCTACGGCCCCGAATTGGAGCAGGCGGTCCGCAGCTTCCAGACCCGGCACGGCCTGGGGTCCGACGGCCGCATCGGCGGCGCCACCCAGCGCTCGCTGACCGCCACCGCCGAGGATCGCGCCCGCCAGATCGCCTTGAACCTGGAGCGCCGTCGCTGGCTGAAGCGCGACCTGAATCCGGAGCGGATCGAGGTCAACACCGCCGCCGCCATCATGGTCTACTGGAAGGACGGCAAGCCGGTTCACTCCAACCGCGTGGTCGTCGGCACGGCCGCCAACCAGACCCCCAGCCTGGAGAAGCCCTTCGCCTCGGTCGTGGCCAATCCGCCGTGGACAGTGCCCATGGGCATCGCCCGCCGTGAAATCCTGCCCAAGGGCCCCGGCTACCTGGCCGCCAACGACATGTACGTCAACGCCGACGGCTGGGTGGTGCAACGAGCCGGTCCGAAGTCGTCGCTGGGCAATGTGAAGTTCGAACTGCAGGACAGCTACGCCATCTTCCTGCACGACACCCCGGCGCGGGGCGCCTTCAACCTGTCGGTGCGCCAGCGCAGCCACGGCTGCGTGCGGGTGCAGGACGCCATCGGCTTCGCTCGCCTGCTGCTGTCGCCCGATCCCGAGCGTCTGGCCCTGTTCGACGCGGCCCAGGCCAGCGGCGAGACCAAGCGCGTGACCACCGGCCGCAACATCGGCGTGCGCCTGCTGTACTGGACCGCCTTCGTCGACGGTCAGGGCCGCGTCGCCTTCCGCGAGGACGTCTACAAGCGCGACGCCAAGCTGGCCGACGCCCTGGGCATCGCCGTCAACCTGCCCAGGTCATAGCCGACGCCCCGATCGATCCGGATGAAGTGACGCCGTAAGGCATCCACCTCTCTCCTCTCGTTGCATGGGGAGGAGAAGCCTTATCCGAAGGCGGCGCGCAGCAGGTCCATCTGGTTCAGGACGGGATTGGCGGGCGCCTCGGCGGGCTCGACGTACATCTGGCGGTCCAGATGCAAGACGCGGTCGTAGAGCTTCTCGGCCCGCACCGCGTATTCGATCAGGGCGATGGGCAGGTCGCCGCGACGCGGCTCCGTTTCGATGCGGCGATCGGCGAGGCGATAGCGGGGGTCGCCCGCCGCCTCGGCGCTCATGTCCTGCTCCCGCACGGCGCGCTGCACCAGCAGCCAGGACGCAATCTGCATCAGCCGCGTCGTCAGCTTCATGCTCTCGCCCGCATAGGACAGGGCGGCCGCGCGCGACAGCAGGCGCGAATCCTGGCGTCCGTCGCCGTCCAGATAGGCGGCGGTCTCCTCGACCAGCTCCATGCCTTCGCGGAAGGTGCGCTCGAACAGCTCCGAGCGTGCGAAGTCCAGCACTTCGGCGCCGGCGAGGCGCGTCGGGGTCAGATCGGCTTCGATGGCTGTCACGGGCGTCTATCCATGCATCTCATGCATCCGCTGGGTGCAATCGTCATGCCACGGAAGCTGATTCTGCGGGAGAGGGCCGTCGAAACCGTCCCCAACCGCCCGCTCATCAGCGGAAGTTGAACAGCGCGTCGGCGGCGCTGCGCTGCGAGGACTTGCCGTCGATAGCCGCGCGGGATCGGGCGATCTCGGCCTCCAGGGCGGCGATCCGCTCCTGCAATTCGTCCACAGCGTAGAGGTCCAGGTCTTCGCGTCCCAGGGCGGCGATGGCCTCGCCGCGCTGTGGCCGGGGCTCCAGATCTTCGAAACTCATCCTCGCCTCCTTGGCCATTTCGAGCATGAACCCCTATGTGAACGCCGCATTGATCCGGAATGCAAGCCAAGGGAGCCGCCGTGCCCGCAACCATGAAGGCCATAGAGATCGAGAACGGACGCGGCCCCGCCGACGCCCTGCGCCTGACCACGCGCCCCCTGCCCGCTCCGGGCCCCGGTGAAATCCGCATCCGCGTACGTGCGGCGGGCGTGAACCGTCCCGACATCGTCCAACGCGAAGGTCGCTATCCGCCCCCGCCGGGCGCTTCGGACATTCTTGGACTAGAGGTCGCGGGCGAGGTCGACGCCGTAGGCGATGGCGTGGCGCGCTGGGCCGTCGGCGACCGGGTCTGCGCCCTGCTGGGCGGCGGAGGATACGCTGAATGCGCCGTGGTCGACGCCCGCCACGCCTTGCCGATCCCCGACGGCCTCGACTTCACCCAGGCCGCCGCCCTGCCCGAGACCGCCTTCACCGTCTTCGCCAACGTCTTCGAGGGCGGCGGGCTGAAGGCGGGCGAGACCCTGCTGATCCACGGCGCCACCAGCGGCATCGGCGTCATGGCCATACAGATGGCCAAGGCGGCGGGCGCCCGAGTCATCGCCACCTCTCGCGGCGCCGCCAAAGCCGAGGCCGCCCGCGCCCTGGGCGCCGACGTCAGCCTGGACGCGACCGAACACGATCTGACCGCCGCCATCCAGGAGGCGGGCGGCGCCGATGTGGTGCTGGACATGGTCGGCGCGGCCTACGCCGAGTTGAACCTCAACGCCCTGAAGCCCGGCGGGCGCTGGGTGGTGATCGCCACCCTGACCGGCGCCAAGGCCGAGATCGATCTGATGCGGATCATGCTGAAGCGGATTGTCCTGACCGGCTCGACCCTGCGCAGCCGCCCGGCCGACGAAAAGGCCCGCCTGGCCGCCGCCGTCGAGGCCACTGTCTGGCCTTGGGTCGCGTCCGGCGCCGTTCGCGCTCAGGTCGAGGCGACCTTCCCCCTGGCCGAAGCGGACGCAGCCCACGCCCATCTGGAGGCGGGCGCCCACGTCGGCAAGATCGTGCTTCTGCCCTAAAAGAAAAGGGCGGGAGGCCGCAGCCTCCCGCCCTTGTTTCCAGACAGGCCGGTGTTTACCAGCGACCGCCGCCGCGCGCCGGACGCAGCGACGAAATCCGGTCGTTCATGCCCGTATTGGCCAGGTTGCGCATATCGCCGCTGACGATCTCGCAACGGCCGCGATAATAGGCGTCTTCACAGACCTCCCAGGCGCCGCGCGACAGGCGGATCGAGCTGATCGCGTCGTTCATGCCCATGTTGCGCAGGTTCGGGACTTCCTCACGGAAGCTCATCGACTGGCCGCGATAATCAGAGTCGCGATAGACGGTGATCGAGGATCGGCCCCAGCCGCCGTTGCCGGGGCGACCGTCGTCCCAACCGCCGCCGGGGCGGCCTGGACGCCCGTCATCCCATCCGCCGCCCGGACGGCCGGGGCGGCCGCCGTTCTCGAAATCGCCCTGAAAGCGGCCGCAGACCAGGCGTCCGTCGCGGTTGACGATCTCCTCGCTGGAGCAGCGCGCCAACTCGATCGAGGTCTCGCGCATATTGCCCCGCATGTCACGGCAATCGGCGTAGAGGCGCCCCTGATTCACATACGACCCAGTGCAGCTCTGCGCATACGACCCGCGCGGCGCGCCGCGCTGCATCACCTGCGCCTCCGCCGTGCTCACATTGACGACGGAAAAGCCGCCCGCCGTCATGACCAGTCCTGCCGCTGCAATCACGAACTTCTTCATGACACGGTCTCCTTCGAGGTTTCTCTTGGCGCACAACGCGCTCTGGCCCCCAATGTTCATCACGACAGATGAACCTTCGCTGTATGAAGACGACAGACGACGTTTTCATTTGGGCCAAGATCACCTATAAAGGCCTTCTCGCGCCCGGCCGAAAAGGTCGGGCGCCGTCGATTCAAACGCCCGTTTTTCGGGCCGCAACCGCCGGGATCCATGCCCATGACCGACATCCTGATGCCCAAGGCCACCGCGGTCTGGCTGGTGGACAACACCTCGCTCTCGTTTGAGCAGATCGCCGACTTCTGCGGCCTGCACCCGCTTGAGGTGCGCGGCATCGCCGACGGCGACGTGGCGCGCGACATTCGCGGCGCCGACCCCATCGTCAACGGCCAGCTGACCCGCGAAGAGCTGGACAAGGCCCAGAACGACGAAAACTACCGCATGAAGGCCGTGGTCAGCCGCCACGCCGAACTGCTGAAGCCCGCCAAGTCGGGTCCGAAATACACGCCGGTCTCGCGTCGTCAGGATCGCCCGGACGCCATCATGTGGTTCGTCCGCAACCACCCCGAAGTGACCGACGCCCAGATCGCCAAGCTGCTGGGCACCACCAAGGCCACGATCGAGAGCGTGCGCAACCGCACCCACTGGAACTCGGCCAATATCAAGCCGGTCGATCCGGTGACGCTGGGCCTGACCGGCCAGCTGCAACTGGACGAAGTGGTGCGCAAGGCCGCCGACAAGAAGGCCAAAGACGACGCTAAGAACGGCGTCCTGCAACCCATCGAGCCCGAGGCCGAGCCGGAAGTCGTCCTGGAAGAGGCCGAAGAAGAATACGGCCTCGGCGCCGAACCCACGGCCGAATCGGTGTTCGGCTCGCGCGACTGATCCAACCGATCGACAAATACAAAACGGCCCCGGAAGATCGCTCTTCCGGGGCCGTCGTCGTTTCGGATGCTAGGCCCGCTAGTGGGTTCGGGCTTCCAGACTACTGATCTCTTCTTTAAGTCGCAGCTTTCGCTGCTTCAGCTCCCTGAGGTGTGTCGGGTCCGCGGTGGGGCGGCGCATCTCCTGCTGGATCGTTTCATCCAGCGACCGATGCCGATTACCCAGTTCGCGAATACGAGCCTCGATGGTCATGGCTTGCGCCTCCATGTCTAAGGGACCACTACACTGAGCGCCCGGTTCGGCGAGGTGTGGAATCACATTGCAGTGACCCCCGCCGCTCCGGACACGGACAGGTTGGAGGCGAATTTGGCCGATGTTGTGAACACGACCGTTCGGGCGCCGGCGCCCCCTCGGCTAGTCGTTGGAATCTCAGGCGCTTCGGGCGTCGTCTATGGTGCGCGCGTGCTGGACGCCCTGCGCGAATTGGGCGTCGAGAGCCATCTGGTCGTCACCCGCGCCGCCCTGCTTACTTTGTCGCAGGAGACGGATCTCAGCCCTGACGACCTGACGGCCAAGGCGGATGTGGTCCATCGGCTGAACGATGTCGGGGCCACCATCTCATCCGGCTCCTTCCGCACGCTCGGCATGATCGTCGCCCCCTGTTCGGTGCGGACCATGAGCGAGATCGCCACCGGCGTGACCTCGACCCTGCTGACCCGCGCCGCCGACGTGACTCTGAAGGAGCGCCGCCCCCTGGTGCTGATGGTGCGCGAGACGCCGCTGCACCTGGGCCACCTGCGCACCATGACCGCCCTGGCCGAAATGGGCGCCGTCATCGCCCCGCCCCTGCCCGCCTTCTACGCCAAACCCGACAGTCTGGGGCAGATGATCGACCAGTCGGTCGGCCGGGCGCTGGACGTCTTCGGCCTGGACTGGTCGGCCGTGCGCCGCTGGGAAGGACTAAAGGGCGGAGCCGAAGCATGAGCGACGATCTGTGGACCTGGGCCTGCGCCGCCTACGCCGCGCCGGGCGTCGCCGAAGCCTGCCTGTCGCTGCAGGACTATCACGAACAGAACGTCCCCCTGCTGCTGTGGGCCGCCTGGACCGCCGCCACAGGCCGCCGCCCGGACGAAGAGACGATCGAGGCCGCCTGCGACACCGCCCGCGCCTGGCAGACCACCACCATCGCCCCTCTGCGCGCCGTACGCCGCACGCTGAAGACGCCCGTGCCGGACCTTGAGACGGACGCCCGCCTGGCCGTGCGCGAGCAGGTGAAGGCCGCCGAACTAGCCGCCGAGCACCATCTGCTGAACGGGCTCGAAGGCCTGTCTCCCGCCCCGACCGAAACGCCTCGCCCGCCCGTCGACGCCATGGCCGATGCAGCGCGCCTGTGGGATCGCGTCGTGCCGCGTCCGGCGCTCAGAACCCTGTCCGACCTGCTTCCGACCTGACGCCAGCTCAGCTATAATCCCCCGGTCCGGGGCCTGATCATGAACGACGACGAACCTTACCTGTCCGAAGAAGACAAGGAGCTGCGCGCGCAGCTCTCCCTGCTGTTGCAGGAGCACGCAGACCTGGACGCCTCCATCGAAGCCCTGGCCCTGCTGCCCGCGCCCGATCAACTCATGATCGCCCGCCTGAAGCGCAAGAAACTGGCCCTGCGCGACGATATCGTGAAGCTGCAAGACCAGATCCTGCCCGACATCATCGCCTGAATCGCCCTCCCTGTTCCGGCAGGGAGGGAGAGCCAGGTCGTGCCCGCTACAGCGGCAGGACCGAGGTGTCCTTGACCTCTTCCATCACGGCGTAGGTGCGGGTTTCGCGCACGCCCGGCATGACGATCAGGGTGTCGGCCAGGAAGATGCGGTAGGCCGCCATATCCTTCATCCGCACCTTGACCAGATAGTCGAAGCCGCCCGCCACCATGTGGCACTCCAGCACCTCGGGCGAGCGGCGGATGCGCTCGGCGAACTGGTCGAAGATGTCCGAGGTCGTGCGGTCCAGCAGCACCTCGATGAAGATCAGCAGCTCACGCTCGGCGAACTTCGGATCAATGAGGGCGGTGTAGCCGGTGATGACCCCCCGCTCGCGCAGTCGCCGCACCCGCTCGAAACAGGATGACGCCGACATGTTGCAGGCGGCCGCCAGATCCTGATTGGTGATCCGTCCGTCCTGCTGCAGCACCCTCAGGATGCGGCGGTCGGCGTCGTCCAGCTTGTATTCCCCAGCGCTCATGCGCTCTCCCCCCTTACGCTTTACAGATTCCCGACACTGACAAAGCCGCAGGCGATCTGCAACGCGTCTGTCAGCGACGGATGGCCGACGCCCTCCGACGTCGGCCCGGTGTCGACTATTGCCCCGATCGCTTCGCCGCGGCGGCTTGCTTGCTCTGAGCGATGAAGGCTTCCATCTCGGCGGTCATGGCCGGGATGGTGGCCACGCCGATGGCCAGCAGGTGATCGTGGAAGGCCTTGATGTCGAAATCGGCCCCCAGCTCCGCCTCGGCCAGCCGGCGCAGGCGCACGATCTCGATCTCGCCCAGCTTGTAGGACAGAGCCTGCCCCGGCCAGGTGATGTAGCGATCGATCTCGGTGCCGACCTCATGGTCGGACAGGGCGGTGTTCTCGCTCAGGAAGGCCACCGCCTGTTCACGCGTCCAGCCCTGCGAGTGCACGCCGGTGTCGATCACCAGGCGCGCCGCGCGCCACATCTCATAGGTCAGGCGGCCGAAGTCCTCATAGGCGTCTTCATAGACGCCCATCTCGACGGCCAGCTTCTCCGTATACAGGGCCCAGCCCTCGCCGAAGGCCGAGATATAGGTCTGGGCGCGATAGTCGGGCATGGGCGGATGTTCGCGTCGCAGATTGCCCTGCCAGGCGTGGCCGGGGTTGCACTCGTGCACCGTCAGCGCCGGGATGTTGTAGCGCGGTCGCGACGGCAGGTCGTAGGTGTTCAGCAGGCAGACGCCATTGCCGCCTCGACCGGCCGTGTAATAGGGCGCGATGGCGTCCGGCACGGGGATCAGGCTGAAGGTGTCGCGCGGCTTCAGATTGAAATACTGACCGATCTTGCCGTCGACCTTCTTGATGACCCAGGCGCCGTGCCACAGCAGGTGCTCGGGCTTGTCATAGTGGAACTGCGGGTCGGTCTTCAGGAAGTGGAGGAACTCGGCGAAGGTGCCGGTCCAGCCGGTGCTGCGCATCACCGTCTCCATCTCGGCGCGAATGCGCGCGACCTCGCTGCGGCCGATGGCGTGGATCTGGTCAGGGGTCAGGTTGACGCTGGTGTATTGGCGAATCTGCGTCTGATAGAAGTCGTCGCCGTCCGGCAGGCGGTTGGCCCCCAGGGTGTCGCGCGCGCCCGGCATGTATTCGTCGCGGATGAAGCTCAGCAGAGTGCGATGCGCCGGCACGACCTGCTGCTGGATCGCCTGAACGGCGGCGGCGCGCAGACGCGCCTTGTCCGCCTCGGAAATGTTCGCCGGCATGGTCAGGAAGGGCTTGTAAAAGGGGTTCTGGGCGACGTCCGTCGGCTCCGTCACCGCCAGGATCGACACGTCCCGCCCGACCAGCGAGGCCTTGGGTTGGGTGAAGCCGCGCGCCAGGCCGGCGCGCATATTGGTGATCTGCTGGTCGAAGTAGCGCGGCACGTCCCGTATCTGGGACAGATAGCGCTCATAGTCCTCGACCGAGGTGAAGGTCGCATTGCCCATGCCCGTCAGCGACGACCAGAAGGCGCTGTCCGAGTTGAAAGGCATCTCATACAGGCGGTGACGGCCGTCATCGACGAAGTTGTCGATCTGGTGCCTGTAGACGGCGTAGTTGGTGCGCTGGTTCGGCGACAGCTGATCCGGAGAAATGGCGTCCAGACGACGCTGAACATCGGTCCAGTAGGCCAGCCGGCGTTGCTGGGTGGCGGCGCTGACGTCCGGCAGGGTGCTGGGCTTGGCGTTACGGCCCGGCAGCTCCTTCTGGCGCCAGGCCCACTCCTCGGCGGCGATGGCTTCGAACTGGGCGTCCAGAGCCGAAGGCGCAGCGGCGGCGGGCGCCGCGTCGGGCGCAAGAGCCAGGGTCGGCGTCGGGGCGGCGGCGAAGGCCAGCAGGCCGACGGCGACTGCAATGGCGCTATAGGCGGTCAGGGTCTTCATCGTCTTTCCCCCAAAAAACAGAAACAGACGCCTTGTCAGCGTCTCCAAGGTGAGAAGCCGCCCGAGACCGGACGGCTTCCCATTCTGGATTAGAACTGGGCGTTCACGCCAATGTACACGTAACGGCCAAGGTTATTGTAGATGCTGGCGTTGAAGCCGTTATATAACGACGTTCCAGTCCAGGTGAACGGCGTCTGCGGCGGCGCTTCATCGGTGAAGTTGTTCACCCCGCCGAAGACAGAGAAGCGATCGAACCGATACTCGGCGCGCAGGTCGTGGGTCAGCCACGACGGAGCCTTCCACACTTCGTACGAGCCGACAGAGTCCTGATTGCTGCGCACGACGCTGCTCAGGTAGCGGTTGGCGTAGGACAGCGACAGCTTGTCATAGTCCCACGACACGCGGAAGTTGACCCGGCGCTTGGGATTGGGCGCCTCACCGGCCTGTTCGTCGCGCACGCTGGCGTCGCCCGGCACCGGATCATAGGTCAGCTCGTCCAGGAAGCCCGCCGCCACGTTGAACGACAGGGAGCCGTAGGGCGGCAGACCCAAGGCTTCCAGATCCGTGCGGTAGGACGCCGTCACGTCCCAACCCGAGTTGGTGTACTCGGCGACGTTCATCACCTGGTTGATCACCCGGCTGATGTTGCCGTCGGCGCCGCGCATGACGTTGCCGCAGAACGGATTGTCCAGGGTCGGGCTGTCGACGCAGTTGTTGATGATCGTGCGCGCGCCGAACGAGGCGATGACGTCGCTGATCTTGATGTCGTAATGGTCGATGGTGACCGCCAGGCCCGGCAGGAAGGTCGGCGTCAGGACGACGCCCAGGGTCAGGGTTTCGCCTTCTTCCGGGTTCAGGTCCGGGTTGCCCTTGCTGACGGACGGCTTGGTCGCGATCGACTGGGTGAAGTCGGGCGCCAGGCCCAGGGCCGCGCAGTTCGCCTTGCGGTTGGCGGGATAGTTGCCCAGGTTCAACCGCGTCGCGTCGCAGGGATCGTCGAACAGGGCGAAGCCTTCACTGCCGCCGTCGAACAGTTCGCTGATGTTCGGCGCGCGCACGGCCTTGGCGTAGTTGGCGCGGAAACGGATGTTGCGGTCGACTGTCCACTCCATGCCCAGGCCATAGCTGCTGTCGCCGCCCGTGGTGGTGTAGTCCTGGAAGCGATAGGCCGCCGTGAGGTCCAGATACTGGATGAAGGGCACGTCGGCCAGCAGCGGCAGATTCACCTCGCCGAAGATTTCCTTGGACTCATAGGCGCCCTCGGTTCTGGCCTGAGTGTTCTGGAAGATCAGCGCCTTCTGCGAACGCATGTCCGGCACGGCGCGGCTGGCTTCCTTGCGCCATTCCACGCCCGCCGCGAAGGCGACCGGCAGGCTGGTTCCGCTGAACAGCGACGGATACGAGAACAGCTCGCCGTTGACGCTGGCCACCGCGTTCCACTGACGGATGCGATCATTGCGAACCGTGTAGATGTAGGAATAGTCGATCGCCTCCTGAGAGCCGACATAGGCGCCGAACAGGTTCAGCGGCTGGCAACCCCGCGCCCGCGCATCCGCGCTGCGGCAGACGATCTGGTTCGTCGACGGATCGCGCCAGGCGTCGATCGATTCATAAAACTCCTTCTGCAAACGGTCGAAGTTGGTGAACTCCGACTCGGTCTGGCCGTAGTTGACGTAGGCCTCGAACCGCCAGCCGTTGCTGAAGGCGCCGTCCACCCCGGTCACGAAGCGCGTGGTGTCGTAGACGCTTTGCGTGGTGCGGATGCCGAAGTCGGTGTCGATCCGGCTGATGTCGAAGAACGTCATATTGGCCTGCGCCAGCATGGTCTTCAGTTCATCAGGCAGGAAGGCGTTATCCGCCTTGATACGATAGGCGTTGCCCGTCGACATGCCCGGCGAACTGTCGGCGAAGGTGCCGTTCCGCGCCTGGCTGCTGGCCTCCATATGGAAATACTTGGCTTCGGCGAACAGATTCAGTTCGCTGATGAAGTCGCCCGAGGGCTGGAACTGGTGGCGCAGCTGCAGCTCGCCGCCGAAACGCTCGACCGGGGTGCGCAGCATGTCGTCGCGCAGCTTGAAGCCGTCGCCGCCGATCGACAGCTTCTGCTCGCGCCCGGCGCCGTCGTACAGGATTTGGCCGCGGTCGAACGGGACCAGCTTGCCGTCCGGCGTGAAGGTCAGGGCGAAGGCCTTGTTGGCGCCGATCGGCGTGACGATGACCGGGGTGAAGAAGTCGTTCTGGGTGTTGGTGTAGACGTCCCGCGCCATGATGAAGGACGGCAGGCCGTCGTTGGCGCTCTTCTTGTTCGGGTTCGGAATCTCGGCCAGAGAGCTCATGGCGTAGTCGCGCTCGTGGCGGAACAGCCCCTCGGACTTGTCATAGGTCAGAGCGCCCATGATGTTGGTCCGGTCGTCATTGAAGTTCCGACCCACGGCGACCGAGCCGTAGTAGGTGTTCGGACCGTCGGCCGAGCCGTACTGCGTCTGAACGGCGATGCCGTCGAAGTCCTGCTTGGTGATGAAGTTGACCACCCCGGCCACGGCGTCCGCGCCATAGACCGCCGACGAACCGCCCGTCACCGTGTCGATGCGTGCGATCGTCGTCTTGGAGATGGAGTTCACGTCCACCGCGCTGGTGCCCGCCGTGCCGGCGACATGGCGGCGGCCGTTGACCAGCACCAGGGTGCGGCTGGCCCCCAGATTACGCAGGTTCAGCGTGGCCAGCCCCTGGCCGGCGACGGTGTTGGTGGTGCTGGAGGCCGAGGCGCCCAGGCCGACCTGCGGCTGACGCGACATGGCGTCGATCAGGTTGGTGACGCCAGTGTTCTCGATCTCCTGGGCGTCGACGACGTTGACCGGCGTCGCGGCCTCGACGTTCGGGCGGCGGATACGCGAGCCCGTCACGACGATGTCGGCGACAGCGCTGGCTTCCGGCTCGGCGGCAGGCGTTTCGGATTGGGCCCAGGCAGGCTGGGCGGCGGCGGCGGCCGTGACGGCCAGACCGGCGATTATCGTGCCGGTCTTCAGATACGCAGACAGTCTCATTCGATCACCCCTCGTTTTTTGATCTGAAACCCAGGCGGGCCGTCCCCATTCGGCATCGCCTGCGTCGCTGTTTTGGATCAGCGCCCTCCTTGCGCCTCCCCTCGTTCGGCTTTTTGCCGATCGACCATCGCCTTGACGTCGGCCAGCAGAGCCGGCGCGTCGTAGGCGACCCCGCGCGCCACCGTCCAACGCACCCCGCCGACCGTCTCGATGCGGTTCTCGGGGCTCAGGCGCTCATGTCCGGTGCCGTACAAGGTCTTGAAATTCGCCAGCGGATTCTCGGTCGTGATGACCAGATCCGCGCTCATGCCCGGCCGCACGATACCGAAGGTCGGCGCCTTGCCGGTCGGCTCGGCCAGGGTCGTCGCCCCGTCCATCGTCGCGGCGCGCACGATCTCCAGCGGGTGGAAGCCCGCCTCCTGCAGCAGCTCCAGCTCCTCGATGTAGCCGAAGCCGTACAGCTTCCAGATGAAGCCGGAGTCCGATCCCACCGTCACCCGGCCGCCGACCTTCTTGTAGTCGTTCACCAGCCGCATGAACCGCTCGTAGAAGCGGCGCCACGCCACCTCGTTCGAAGTCGTCCAGTCGAAGAAGTAGCTGCCGTGATTGTCGCGCGTGGACTGGAAATAGTCCGCCAGCGCCGGAAGCGTATAGGTCTGGTGCCAGGGCGCGTTGCGCGCCCGCATCAGATCGCGCGACGCCGCATAAATGGTCATCGTCGGATCGAAGACGACGCCCGCCTTCTTCTGCGCCTCCAGATAGGCGTACCATTGCGCCGAACCCGGCTCGACCTCGTCCCAGATCTCGGCCGCTTCGCCGAAGCGCTTCTGCTCGTCGTAGAAGTTGTAGTCGGTCGGATAGTCCTGAATCGTCCGCCCGCCCAGCAGCGACTCGAAGTGGCCGTAAAAGTGGGTGATGCTCCCCAGGCCCGCCGCCGCCAACTGTTCGGCGTTCAACTGGGCCACGCCCGGCTGGGCGATGTGGGCCACCGTGCCCATGTGGTTCTTCTTGGCCTCGTCGATGGCGGCCAGGACCACCTCGGGCGTCTCGTCGCCGCGCAGGAAGAATTTGATGCCGTCCACCCCGTTGGCCGCGCCCCAGCGCACCCATTCCCGCGCCATCTCGGGATTGCGGATGCGGCCGCGCGACCAGCCTGAGCCGATAGTCTGATAGTTGAAGATGCGCGGGGCGACGATCTCGCCGCGCGCCGAACGGGCCTTCTCCGACACGGCGATGTCATGCGGCGCCAGGCTGACGCCGCGCACAGTGGTCACGCCGTGGGCCAGCCACAGCTTGTAGACATACTCCAGGTCCGGCGCCTTCTGCGGGCTGCCGCCGTGGGCGTGGGCGTCGACGAAGCCGGGCATGACGTACATGCCGCGCGCATCGATCTCATGCGCCGCGTTCAGCGGCGGGCGGCCCTCACGCTCGGGCAGGCCGGGCCAGCCGGCCTGAATGATGTCCGTGATCTTGTCGTTCTCGATGACGATATCGACCGGCCCCATGGGCGGCGCGCCCGTGCCGTCGATCAGCATGGCGCCGCGCACCACCATCAACGGATAGGGACCGAAACCCTCATCGGCGCGGCGCGGCGGCGCCGGATTGAGCGTGGCGCGCGCCTGAGCCGCCTGAGCCTGGCTCTGGGCCTGCGCCTGGGCCACAGCCGTGCTCGGCGCCCCCGTCGCCAACAACAGCGCCGCCGCGCAGACAGCCCCCGCCCCCATAAGGACAGCCTTCACCCCTAGCGTCGTCCGCAAGCTGCAATCCCTCCCAAGATTGGGGGCCGAAGCCCCTGCAAGCGCTTGTCCGGCGTTTGACCGGTCCTTGAATCGCTAGCACCCCGGAGGAAGCATGAGCTTCGGATATTGCCGGTACGACGAAATAAAATTCACACGATCGTCGAAAAACTGAGCCATCTTCGAAATGCGCTTTTTCAGGCCAAATGCAGGATCGAAACGTTGTTTCTGCGGCAAATCTGAATTTATGATCCAATGATCAGGATATGAAGCGGCCTTTCAGGGTCGTTTTTTCTGTTGCGGCATAGCTTGGCCACCCCAAGCCTTTGCCGAGAATACTACGGAAAAACACCGTTATTCCGAATATTTTCACATCCGCCGCCAAGAACCGTCTGGGGGAAGACGCATGAGTTTCATGACACGCCGCAAGGCTCTGCCTGCGCTGGGAGGGCCGCCCAAGGCTCATGGGCTGAAACCCACCCTGTCCTGGCCGCATCTGGTCGCCCTGGGCGTCGGCGCCATTGTCGGCACCGGCATCTACACCCTGATCGGCGTGGGGGCCGAACGGGCCGGACCGGCGGTCATGCTGGCCTTCGTCATCGCCGGAATCGTCTGCGTCTGCGCCGCCCTAGCCTACGCCGAGCTGGCGACCATGATTCCGGAGTCGGGCTCGGCCTACACCTATTCCTACACCACCCTGGGCGAGGGCGCGGCCTGGATGGTCGGCTGGAGCCTGATCCTAGAGTACACCGTCGTCTGTTCGGCCGTGGCCGTGGGCTGGGCGGGTTATTTCTCGGGCATGATGGAGGGCATCGGCATGGGCCTGCCCGCCATGCTGACCTCGGCCCCGTCGCAGGGCGGGATCGTCAACCTGCCCGCCGTCATCATCGTCGCCGCCGTGGCGGGCCTGCTGGTCGCTGGCACCAAGGAAAGCGCCTCGATCAACGCCGTGCTGGTGGTGGTCAAGATCGCCGCCCTGATCGCCTTCGTGGCGATCGCCCTGCCCCACTTCAATCCGGCCAACCTCAAGCCCTTCATGCCCTACGGGTTCTCGCACGGCATCGGCGCCGAGATGGGCGTCATGGCGGCGGCGGCCATCATCTTCTTCGCCTTCTACGGCTTCGACGCCGTGGCCACCGCGGCCGAAGAGACCCGCAACCCCGCCCGCGACCTGACCATCGGCATCATCGGTTCGATGGTGGCCTGCGTCGTCATCTACATGGCCGTGGCCATCGCCGCCCTGGGCGCCATGCCCTTCACCGACTTCATGAAGTCGCCCGAACCCCTGTCCCACATCATCCGCACCGTCGGATCGGACCTGTGGGCCACGCTGATCGCGGGCGCGGCGGTCGTCGCCCTGCCCACCGTCATCCTGGCCTTCATGTTCGGCCAGAGCCGCATCTTCTTTGTCATGGCGCGCGACGGCCTGCTGCCGCGCAGCCTGGCCCATGTGTCCGAGCGTTCGGGCGGGCCGGTGCGCGTGACGGCGGGTACGGCCGTCCTGATGGCGATCATCGCCGGCTTCATTCCGCTGGGCGACCTGGCCGCCCTGGCCAACGCCGGAACGCTGGTGGCCTTCGCCTCGGTCGGCCTGTGCCTGATCGTGCTGCGTCGTCGCGAGCCGGGCCGTCCGCGCGTCTTCCGTGCTCCGGTGTGGTGGCTGGTCGGCCCGGTGGCCATCGCGGGTTGCGTCTACCTGTTCTTCAGCCTGCCCGCCTCGACCCAGATCAACTTCGTCATCTGGAACGTGATCGGGGTGGCGGTCTATCTGCTGTACAGCCGCCGTAACAGCCTGCTGAACGGCTAAGAAAAGAAGGGCGCCGAGGCTGACCTCGGCGCCCTTTTCAATTCGTCAGCGCGTCGCCTCCGGCCGCGCCTTCTTGCGCAGCCACATGGCTGCATCCGCCTCGGACAGCCAGACCTCCGCGTCGGCCTGTTCAGCATAGGCCCGCACGCCGAACGAACCGCCCAGCGCCAACCGCGTCTCATCCCAGATGAAGCCTTCGCTCTGCAGCGCCTCGCTCAGCCGCCGCGCCTTCTCGCGCCCTTCCTCGGCGCCGGCGTTCATCAGCAACACGGTGAACTCGTCCCCGCCCATGCGGCCCACGGCGTCGGATTCGCGCACGTTCGCCAGCAACAGCTCGGCCACGGCGATCAGCGCCGCGTCGCCCGCCGCATGGCCCAGGCCGTCGTTGATGCCCTTGAACCCGTCCAGGTCGAGATACAGCAGCGCCGCCTCGACCCCGTGACGGCGGCAATAGGCCAGGTTGCGCGCCAGCACCGTCATGAAGCCGCGCCGGTTCAGCGCGGGCGTCAGCACGTCATGATCCGCCAGGGCCTCGGCCCGTTCTGCTCGCTGAATCAGCCCCGCCACTTCGGCGCGCAGGCGCGCGAGCTCGGCGTGCAGTTCGTCTTCCGAAACCGGAGCGATGGTCTGATCGGCCAGTGGATTCAAGGCGGGCTCCGGCGTCGCTTTTCCGGCCGACTCAAAGGCCCGCGACGCACCAGAGTCTAGCGTCCTCGGTTGCGGGCGCAACGCGGGTGCTGTAACGGGCCGCTTTCCGCTTGGGGAGCCTTTGCGCATGACCGCCTCCACGCCGCCGGCCACGACGCCTCCTGTCGCCATCATCATGGGCAGCCGCTCCGACTGGCCCACGATGAAGTTGGCCGCCGACCGTCTGGATCAGCTGGGCGTCGCCTGGGAGGCCAAGGTCGTCAGCGCCCACCGCACGCCCCAGCGCCTCTATGACTTCGCCACCATGGCCAAGGACAAGGGCTTCAAGGTCATTATCGCGGGCGCCGGGGGCGCGGCCCACCTGCCGGGCATGGCCGCCTCCATGACCGACCTGCCGGTGCTGGGCGTGCCGGTCCAGTCCAAGGCGCTGAAGGGCCTCGATTCCCTGCTGTCGATCGTCCAGATGCCCGGCGGCGTGCCCGTCGCTACGCTGGCGATCGGCGAGGCGGGCGCCGCGAACGCCGGGATTCTCGCGGCGCAGATCCTGGCCCTGTCCGATACGTCCGTCGCTGAGCGCCTATCGGCCTTCCGCGCCGCCCAGACCGAATCCGTCGCCGAAACCGTCGAGGACTGATGCCCCAGTTGCCCCTGCCCCCCGGATCGACCCTCGGCATTCTCGGCGGGGGCCAGTTGGGCCGGATGCTGAGCCAGGCCGCCTCGCGCCTGGGCTTCGACGTGGTGATCCTCGATCCCCAGCCGGACTGCCCGGCCGCCCGCGTCTCGCGCGCCCAGATCACCGCCCCCTATGACGACCCCGACGCGCTCCAGGCGCTGGGCCGTCTGTGCGACGTCGTCACCTTCGAGTTCGAGAACGTCCCCGCCGCCTCGGTCGAGACCCTGGCCGAAGCGGGCGCCCTGGTCGCGCCGGGACCGACCGCCCTGGCCGTCGGCCAGGACCGGGTGGACGAGAAGACCTATCTGAACGCCGTCGACGCCCCGACCGTGGCCTTCGCCGCCGTGACGACGCTGGATGACCTCACCAACGCCATCGAACGCCTAGGCCTGCCCGCCCTGCTGAAGACCCGACGCGAGGGCTATGACGGCAAGGGCCAGGTCTGGATTCGCGACGCCGCCGAGGCCGAGGCCGCCTTCGACGCCATCGGCCGCCGTCCCGCCGTGCTGGAAGCCGCCGCCGTCTTCCAGCGCGAGTTGTCGATCATCGCCGCCCGCGGCCACGACGGCGCGGTCGCCGTCTATCCCCTGGGCGAGAACGTCCACAAGAACGGGGTGCTGAAGACCACCATCGCCCCCGCCGCCGTCGATCCCGCCACGCAGGCGCGCGCCGAACAGATCGCCGCCGCGGTGCTGGACGGCCTCGACTACATCGGCGTCATGGGCATCGAACTGTTCGACATGGGCGACGGCGAACTGCTGGTGAACGAGGTCGCCCCGCGCGTCCACAACACCGGTCACTGGACCCAGGACGGCTGCGTCTGCGACCAGTTCGAGCAGCACGTCCGCGCCGTCGTCGGCTGGCCCCTGGGCCCCACACAGGCCCACGCCCGCATCGAGATGACCAATCTGCTGGGCGCCGAGGTCGAGGACTGGCGCGCCCTGGCCGCCCAACCCGACGCCCGCCTGCACCTCTACGGCAAGCACGACGCCCGGCCGGGGCGCAAGATGGCGCACATCAACCGCATCCTCTGACACCTTTTCACCGCCTTCCCTCTCCCAATGGGAGAGGGCTTGAGCCTCCAAGAGCAAAGCGATTGGTCAAGGCGAAAGGGTGAGGGTTGGCGATCAGCCGTTCATGCGCCGCGCGTACGCCTTCACCGCTTCAACCAAGAACTCCGGCGCCTCAAAGACCTGATCGTTCGTCACCCGGATCACGGTCCAGCCCAGCGCCTCAAGCGCCTGCTGCCGCTGAACATCACGCGCCGCCACGTCGTCCAACTGATGCACCCCGCCGTCGATCTCGATGATCAGACGCAGCCGGTCGCAGGCGAAGTCCGCAAAATACGGCCCGACAGGATGCTGGCGACGAAACTTGTGGCCTTCGATCCTTCCACCGCGGAGAGCCGCCCACACACGCTCCTCCGCGCGCCCGGCAGACTGGCGCAGCCCACGCGCACGGTCGGTTCGTGAGGATGCCATGAAGGGACTATGCGAGCGGCGAACGACAACGGCAAGCCGGGAACCCTCACCCTTTCGCCTTGCCAATCGCTGCGCTCTTGGAGGCTCAAGCCCTCTCCCATCGGGAGAGGGTCATCAGGCCTTGGCGCCGTATCTAAGCCGCCCCAGCACATCCGTGATCGTGCGGACCGGGGCGTCGAAGTCCTTGCCCGCCTTCCACTTCTCGAAGGCCATGACGTTGTCGATGCGGCGGGCGACGAAGGCTTCCGCCGCCTCGCGCCCGTCGAACCAGCGCATGGTCAAGGCGGGAATCAGGATGCCGCCCAGAATCGCTCGCTTGGAGTAGTGATTCTGGTCCGTCGCCGTATCCCCGGCCCAGCGCCACAGGTGATCCGCCGTCTCCCACGCCAGTTTGAAGCCCAGGTCGACGTTGGTCGGCAGGCTGAGGAAACCGGCGCAGCGCTTGGCCGCCTCGATGTCCTGCGCCCCCGCTTCCATTCGCGCCGAGACGGCGGCGGCGATTCGTTCGCGAATCTTCATCGTGGACGCGGGCGTGGCTTCCAGCGCCTTCAGCGCGCGGGCGTCATGGCGACGCGACAGCAGGACCGCCAGATCGCGCGGGCCGTTGGGCAGCAGCAATTCCTGGTCGCCCAGCGACAGGCCGCAGGCCTCGCACGCGGCGCGCGTCAGGCGCGCGTTCCAGCCCAGCGCGGGCGCGCGTTCTATGGCCGCATCCAGAACGGCTTGTTCTGTGCGGTCGGCCCAATCGCCTTTCGGAGCGGTGTCGGCTGTCTCGGTCATGGGCGGCACGATACGCCCATCCGGCGGGCGTTTCGACCCATCACGATTAGGCGCGACGATCTGGACACGCCCCCCCCGATCATGTATCAGCGCGCCTTCACTTGAGAGGCCTTCCTCTCGAGCGTGGTTTTGTTTTGTCTGCCCGTCTCCCTTGGAAAGGACGCGGCGGGCGGCCAAAGGAGAGAGACCCCTGGTTCAGATTTTCGTCCGCGACAACAATGTCGATCAGGCGCTCAAGGCCCTGAAGAAGAAGATGCAGCGCGAAGGCAGCTTCCGCGAAATGAAGCGTCACGTGCACTTTGAAAAGCCGTCGGAAAAGCGCGCTCGCCAAAAGGCTGAAGCCGTCCGTCGCGCCCGCAAGCTGGCCCGCAAGCGCGCCCAGCGCGAAGGCCTGCTGCCGGCTCCGAAGGGTCGCGGTCGCTAAGACCCGCTGACGCCTGAAAGATCAAAGGCTGCCCCGGATCGCCGGGGCGGCCTTTTTCTTTGTCTGTTTCGGCTCACGGCCCCGGCTTCCGCCGGGATGAACGGGAGAGAGGCAAGGCCTCCCTCCCCTAGACCTCATCGCCCCGTCACGGCGCCCATGAAGCTCTTCCAGCTCAGCTTCACGTCCGACAGGGCGCCCGCGCGGAAGGCGCGCCCCGCCGCCCAGACCATCAGAGCCGCGAACAGGAACATCCCGATCAGGCCGCCGATGATCTCGATCAGGGGCGGCCCGCTGGGCGCGCGCGCGGCCATGACGAAGGGGGTGAAGGGCGGGATCAGGCTGATGACCTTCACCACCATGGCGTCCGGGGTGCGGATGGCCATCTGCATGACCAGGATCGGCACGATCAGCACCATCATGATCGGTCCCATCAGGGTCTGGGCGTCACGCGGCGTGTCGCAGAAGGCGCCGATGGCGGCGAACAGCACCGCATACATCAGATAGCCGCCGACCAGGAACAGCAGGAAGTAGACGAACAGGCCGTCGGCCAGCAGCACCGAGCCGATGTCCCGCGCCACATCAGGCATGGCGGCCATCAGGCCGACGGCGCCGATGCCGCCCCAGGTTCCCAGCACGGCCAGGGTCAGCAGGGCCACGCCCAGCACCTTGCCCGTCAGGATCTCGGTCGCCGAAGCCGAGGACAGCAGCACCTCGAGGATCTTGTTCGACTTCTCCTCCATCACGCTGTTCAGCAGGATGGAGGCGCCGGTCATGATCAGCGACCACAGGATGAAGCCGACCGCCAGGCCGACGATCACCGGCAGTTTGTCACGGAACGACACCTCGCCCCCCGACGCGGCGCGCGGCGAGAAGACCGAGACGTCCGGTCGGAACATCTCCGTATCCGACACCACCGCCGGGTCGATGCCGCTGGCGACGAAGACGCGGCTGCGGTTGGCGGACTTCAGGGCGTCGCGGACGGCGTCCTCGACCACGTCGTCGGTGGCGCGTCCGGTCCAGACGCGGGCGCCCGGCTTGCCGTCCTTCTCGGTCAGGAAGACGACGGCGTTCAGCTTTTCGTCCTCGGGCGCGTCCTTGTCGACATAGCGGCGGGCCAGAGCGTCGCGCGCCTCGCCCGGCGCAGCGGCGGTCAGGGCGGCGGGCGCCTCGACCAGTTCGAACGCGCGCTTGGGCGTCTTGAAGCTTGCCCCAGCGCGCGGCGCCTCCTTCTTCAACGCCTCCAGCCCGGCGTCGAAGCCGCCCTTCTCGGCGGCTTCGCGCACGCGGTCGCCGCCCGCCGTCCCGGCTTCGGGCACGGCGGCCATGCGCAGGGCGGCGATGTCGGCGCGCCCGCGCTCCATCTCCAGCGCCTGACGCACGGCGGCGGCCAGACCGGACCCGGCCGGGGTCTCGTCAATGATGACGGCCTCGCGCACCGGCTCGGCGTGGTTCATCAAGGCGGGGATCGCCCCGCCCAGCACGGCGAACAGCGGAAAGGCCAGCAGCGACAGCCAGAAGCCGACCGTCTTGGCGTAGGCCAGGAACTCGCGGCGCGCGATCAGAAGAATCCGGTTCATCAGGCGGCTCCCGCTTTATCGGTCTTGGAGACGGACTGATCTTCGTCCGGGCGGTCGCCGGTCAGGGCGATGAAGGCGTCGTGCAGGGTCGGCTCCTTCATCTGGAACCGCCGCACGTCCAGTCCGCCCAGGAAGGCGGCGCGCAGGGCGCTTTGCGCCTCCGCTCCCGGCGTCAGGCCGACGCGCAGGGTGCTGACGGGGCCGTCCTCGGCCAGCACCTCGATGCCGCCGACGCCTGGCAGGGCGGCGACCGCATTGCGATCCAGCGCCCCTTCCAGCTCCAGAAAGCGTGGCGAAGTCGCCCGCGCCTCATCCACCGTGCCCTCGAACGCCTTACGGCCGCGGGCCAGCAGCACCACCTTGTCGCACAGACGCTCGGCGTGCTGCATGACGTGGGTCGAGAACAGAACCGTCGCCCCGTTGTCGGCCAGAGCGCGGATCATGGCCTCCAGTCCCTGCTGGTTCATCGGATCGAGGCCCGAGAACGGCTCGTCCAGGATCACGAACTCCGGCTGATGCACCACTGAAGCGATCAGCTGGACCTTCTGGGCCATCCCCTTGGACAGCTCCTTCATCTTCTTCTTGCTGGCCTCGCCCAGACCCATCTGCTCCAGCATCTCGCGGCCGCGACGGCGGCCTTCGGGCAGGGGCAGGCCCTTCAGCCCGCCGAAGAAGGCGATGGCGTCCACCGGCGTCATCTTTTTATAGAGACCCCGCTCCTCGGGCAGAAAGCCGATCCGATCGCGCACCTTGCGGCCGTCGTCCGCGCCCAAGATGTCGATGCGGCCGCTGGTGGCCGGTTGCAGCCCCAGGATCATCCGTAGCGTCGAGGTCTTGCCCGCCCCGTTCGGGCCCAAGAAACCGCAGATCGAGCCCTTCTCGACCTGGAAGCTCAGGTCGGAGACCGCCTGGAAGCCTCCGTATCTCTTACTGATTCCATCCAGCGTCAGCGCCGCGACCATTCGGTCCCCCTGCAAAAAGCCCAAGGATCGAATCTAACGGCAGCGCGCAGGCAATGGAAAGGGTATTTTACATTACGGTTTGGTCATGATGCCGCGCCGTCTGATGGGGTCAGACCGGGGCCTTCACCCGGATGTCGAAGCTCTGGCCGACGATCTTGGCTGGGTCGACCTGACCGCCGTTGCGACGCACCTCGAAATGCAGGTGGGGGCCGGTCGAATAGCCGGTCGAGCCGACCAGGCCGATGCGCTCGCCCGCCGTCACCGTCTTGCCGGAGTGAACGTCGATGCGGCTGAGGTGGGCGTACAGGCTGGTCATGCCGTTGGGATGCTGCAGCTCGATGAAGTTGCCGTAGCCGCCCGCCTGATAACCCGCGCGCAGCACCTTGCCCTCGGTCGTGGCGAAGACGCCGGCGCCGGTCGGGGCGGCGACGTCCACGCCCTTGTGGGCCCGCGCCTTGGCCTCGATCGCCAACTTGCGCAGGCCGAAGGGCGAATTGATGCGATACCCCTTCAGCGGGGCTTCAAAGACGATCTTGCGGGTGATGGGACCGGCAGGCTCCGCCACCGCCTTCACCGGCGGAGCGATGGGCGCCGAAACCTCGACGACCTTCTCGGGCGAGGCGGCGATCATGCCGACAGGGGCGGCCGCCATCGCCAGGATCGCCAGACCGGCCAGGGCGCCTGTCTGACCGAAACGGATCACATGCGGCCGCACGGCCGGGGGAACTAAACGCATACTCTAACGACTCATTTTGAGCGCATCGTCAGCGCGGAGGAGCCGTCAGAAAGGCGCGAAACACGCGCACAGGCAGCGAAAACTCAAAGTCGCCGACGGCCGGAATTGACCGTCTTTTGCAATTTCACCGGGACATGAATGGGGCGCTCCGAGGGCGACACGGGGTCGCACCTCGGAAACCTTCGTTTTCCAGACCTACAGCGGCAAGCTCAGTTTCACCGCCGCCATATGGCTGTCGGCATGGTCGCCGAAGCGGCCCTTGTAGCCGATCGACACCTTCAGCCGCTCCATGACAGTGCCCTCGATCCCGGCGGCGGCCAGCACCTGCCCCCCGAACGGCAGATCCACGTCGCGGGCCAGAACCTGGGCGGGATTGCCCAGGATGCCGGTGCGCACGGCGTCGCTGTCGTCGCTCAGGCTGTCGCGATAGCCGCCCTCGGCGTAGAAGCGGATCCGCTCGGTCCCGCCCTCGGCGCGCAGGGCGATCTCGGCCGTCGTCGCCTGCACCGAACGGTCGGCATAGGCGTATTGCGCCGCCGGACCCTGTTCATAGAATCCGTCCACGTCGGCGTTGATCCAGGCCACCGCCGCGCGCGGCGACAGGGCGAAGCCGCCCAGATCGAACCACATGCCGCCCTGCAGACGCGCCCCGGTCGAGACGCCGCGCGTCGAGCCGCTGTGGACGATCGGCGCCAGACTGGTCAGGCGGTTGACGTCGTTGAAGTCGTCCTGGGCCACGCCCGCCGCCGCATTGAGGAAGACATCACCGGAGCGCCAGCCGCCGTAGACGTCCAGCCCGAAGCTGTCGACGTCGGCGCGCAGGGCGCCCGCATCCACGTCCGCGTTGCGATAGGAGCCGGCCAGGCCGAAGCGCAGGCTTTCCGTCCCGCTTTCCAGCGCGATGCGCACGCCATAGCCGTCGGAAGTCGCCTTGCCGATGGCGCCGCGCGCATCCGTCTCGGTCTTGTCGGCCAGCCCCTCGACCGAGATCGAGGTTCCGCCCGTCCACGCCTCACGCCCCGACAGGGCGGCGGTCGAGCCGTCCAGCGCGTCCTCGCGGTGCCGCCACGCTGTCTCGCCCAGCAACGCCGTCTGGCTGCCCAGATCGCCGTAGTAAAGGTAGTCGTTCGCCAGACGCGCGATCACCGCATGGCCCTTCGCCGTCGGGTGAACCCCGTCGAAATAGAAGTAATCGTCCGGGTTCGCGCACAGCGTCACGCCGTTGAAGCAGGCCTGGGTCACGTTCGACACGCCGAAGGCGCTGGGGTTGGCCGAAATCACGTCCCCGACCTTGAACAGGTCCATCAGGATGATGTTCGTCCCCGGCCGCGCCGCCGCCGTCGTGTTCAGCCCGGTCAGCAGGGCCCCGTTGAACGTCGTGACGGCGTAGTCGGCCAGCGGCGCGGCGGGCGTGCCTCTGAACTGCGGCGTCAGACTCAGCTTGGGCAGGTTGGTGACCAGCACGGTCCCCGCCCCGGCTTCGGCGATGCCGTTGACGATGAAGTTGATGTCCGCCGCCGCGCTCTGCGCCACAGGGGCGATGGAGCCGGTCGGGTTGGGCGAAGCCCCCGCCGCCGGGAGACCCTGGAAGATGTTGTTCGCTCCGCCCAGCACGCTGACCAGATCGTTCGCGCCGAACTTGCCGCCGCGTTGCAGATACTGACCCAGTTGCAGCCGCATCCCCAGCGGCTGGGCCTGGCTATCGGTGCGCGCTCCGCCGAAGGCGTAGTTGATGCTGCCCGTCACCGGCCCCATGAAGTTGGCGGCGGTGAAGCCCAGCCGCTCGGTGAACACCGGCCCGTTGGAGAATCGCCCCGCGCCATAGGGCGGCGAGGTCGGCGTGGTTCCGCCCGTCGCCAGATACAGGTTGCCGTTGTCCGACAGGCTGTCGCCGAACACCACCAGACGGTTGTAGCTCTGGGCCGAGGCGGCCCCGGCGGCGGATACGGCGGCCAGGCTCAGAGCAGCCAACGCCGCTCCGCGAAGAAGACGAGACATCGATTTCCCTCCCATCGACCGTCCGTATGCGGTCGTTCTCCGCCACTCTGCGCCGCTTTTCGCAGGACGCAAGATGACGTGACGGAAGGTGATCGACGATCAGTGCAGCCGGCGGAAGCGGATCGTGCCGGGAAGCTGCTTCAGCGCCGTCAGCGCCTCGCGGTCATAGTCGCGATCCACGTCGGTGATGACATAGCCGGTCCGCTCGTCCGTCTTCAGGTGCTGGCCCAGGATGTTCAGCCCCGCATCCGACAGGGCGCGGTTCAGCTCGGCCAGCACGCCCGGCTGGTTGCGGTGGATATGCAGCAGACGGTGGGCGCGCGTCACCTCGGCGAGTTGCACGTTCGGCAGGTTGACGCAGAAGGTGGTGTCGCCCCGGTTCAGATAGCCCAGCAGCCGCTCGGCCGCGAACTCGGCGATGGCTTCCTGCGCCTCTTCGGTCGAGCCGCCGATGTGCGGGGTCAGGATGGTCTTGTCCAGGCCGACCAGAGGACTGTCGAACGGGTCGGCGTTGGTGCGCGGCTCCTCGGGGAAGACGTCGACCGCCGCCCCGCCCAGACGGCCGGACTTCAGCGCCGCCGCCATCGCGTCCACATCGACCACATGGCCGCGCGAAAGGTTCAGGAACAGGGCGCCCGGCTTCATCCTGGCGAACTGGTCGGCGCCGATGATGGCGGTGTTTTCCTTGCGGCCGTCGACGTGCAGCGTCACCACGTCCGCCTCGGCCAGCAGGGCGTCCAGCGAGCGCATCCGCCGCGCATTGCCCAGCGCCAACCGCTCGGACAGGTCGTAGAACAGCACCCTCATGCCCAGGTTCTCGGCCAGCACCGACAGCTGGCTGCCGATGGCGCCGTAGCCGACGATGCCCAGCGTCTTGCCGCGCACCTCGCGCGATCCCGTGGCCGACTTGTTCCACACGCCCTTGTGCATTTCGCGCGACTTGTCCGCCACGTCGCGCATCAGCACGATCATCATGCCGATGGCCAGTTCGACCACCGAGCGGGTGTTGGAATAGGGGGCGTTGAACACCGCCACGCCCTTGTCCGCCGCCGCGTCCAGATCGACCTGATTGGTGCCTATGCAGAAGGCCGCCACGGCCATCAGCCGGTCCGCGGCGTCCAGCACCCTGCGCGTGACATTGGTCTTGGAGCGGATGCCCAGGACGTGCACGCCCTTGATCGCCTCGATCAGGTCGTCCTCGTCCAGCGCGCCCTTCATGGTCTCGACGGTATAGCCCGCCTCCTCCAGCCGTTCGACGGCGGCGGGGTGGACGTTCTCCAGCAGCAGCATGCGGATGCGGTTGCGCGGATAGGACCAGCGCCCGGCCACGCCCTCAGCGTACAGCACCTCGTCCAGAGAGGCGGCGACGGCGTCGGCGGCCTCGATCACCTTGGCGCGGCTGACGATCTCGGTGAAGGCGTAGAAGCGGTCGGCCGCGCCCTGAATCTTGACCTCGGCGTCGGTCCAGCCGTCGCCGACCATGACCACCGGCCCTTCCAGGTTCAGCGCCCGGATGACCTCAGGCTTGCCGTTCTCGCGCGACAGCGGGTTGGCCGCGTCCACGCACGTTACGCGGCCTTCATCGTCATAGATCAGGTCGTTGGCCAGCACATGATCGGACGCCACGCCCAGCCGCTCGGCCAGGGGGGCGATCACCTCGCGAAAGCCGCCCGACAGGATGTAGATGCGCTCGGCGTTGCGCTGGAAGAAGTCGACGTTGCGGCGAATGGAGACCGTCGCCTCGTCCAGGATGCGATCGGTCAGGGTCTCGACGTGTTCACGGCGCAGCGCCAGCAGGTCCAGCCGCTGCTTCAGCGCCTCGCCGAAGCCTATGCGGCCGTTCATGGCGTCGTCGGTCAGGGCCGCGATCCGGGCCTTGCGCTCGGCGGCGTCCGGCGCATCCTTCAGCGCCAGATCGGCCAGCGCCTCCAGCGTTTCGATGCGAACCAGGGTGGAATCGAAGTCGAAGATGAAGACGGGCGAGATCATGCGCGGGCTCTAGACCTTCTTCGCACCCGCAGCAATAAAAAGGGGTGCCGCGGCACCCCTTTCCGCATATTTTTTCCATTTACGGCGGAAAACCGGCTCAGCGGCCGCCGTTTCCGGCGCGACGACGGCTTTCCAGCGCCGCCGCGCCGATGGCGGCGGCGATGGTGGCCACAGCCAGAAGGGCGCCGCCCTCCTTGGCGTGATCGCGGGCGAAGTCGCCGGCGTCCTCGACATAGCGGCGCGCCTGCTTGGTGTAGCGGCGCATCGGACGGCGCGATTTCTTCCTGGTGCGGCGATACCAGTCGTCAGCTCGATCCCGCGCCTCGGCGCCGAAGCGGCCGGCGCGGTCCTGGGCGTAGCCGCCCAGATCGGCCGCGCGGTGGGTCAGGTCGTCCGCGCCGTCGCGCACGCCGCGCGCGATGTCGTCAAAGCGGTGGCGCAGAGCCTCGGCGTCGAACCAGCCGCGCGGGTCGATGCGGGTCTTGATCCGCTCATAACGCGTCGGGCCGGTGCGTTGGCTCAGCAGGATGGTCGCCAGACCCACGCCCGCCAGCACAGCCACCACCCCCGCCGTGATTCCGGGATGCTTGCGGACTTCATCCACGACGTTGAACTCACGATCCATCATGTCAGACCTCTCGGGAAGGAAACGGTTTCATCTAAGGGAGCGAGCTTCAGCACAAAGGGTTCCCTTCATCCGGTCAAGCTTGTCGCCGCCGCGCGCGGTCGTGACGCAGGCGACACGCCCTCCCCTTACCAAGCCGCCCGCGGCTCCCTATGTTGCGCCGCTTCCGACAGTTTTCAGGATTTCACGCCGTGACCGATCACGCGCCCGACGCCCCCATCGCCGCCCCGACGGACGACTTCGCCGCCGCCTTCCAGATCGAAGGCTGGCCGGTGCGCGGCCGCCTGGTCCGCCTGGGCGAAGCGGTCGACAAGATCCTGTCGGCCCACGCCTATCCCGAGCCGGTCGCCGCCCTGCTGGGCGAAGCCTGCGTCCTGGCCGCCATCGTCGGCTCGGCGCTGAAGTTCGACGGCCGCCTGATCGTTCAGGCCCAGGGCGACGGGCCGGTGCGCTATGTCGTGGCCGACTACGGCACGGACGGCCATCTGCGCGGCTTCTGCCGGTTCGACCCGGAAGAAGTGGCCAAGGCGTCGGAAGGCTTCGCCCGTCCAGGGGCCAAGACCCTGCTGGGCGGCGGCGTGTTCATCATGACGGTGGACCGCGGCGCCGACTTCGAACGCACTCAGGGCGTGACCCCCATCGAGGGCGAGAGCCTGTCGCTGTGCGCCGAACACTACTTCACCCAGTCCGAGCAGGTGCCGACCAAGGTTCGCCTGGCCGTCGGCGAGGTCGAAACCGACGCGGGCCGCACCTGGCGCGCGGGCGGGGCGATGATCCAGGTCATCGCCGGCGACGAGTCGCGCGGCTCGACCGAAGAAGTGTGGGAACGCACCCGCGCCCTGTTCGCCACCCTGGGCGACGACGAGCTGATCGACCCGACCATCAGCGCCGAGACCCTGCTGTACCGTCTGTTCCACGAGGACGGCGTGCGGCTGGAAGGCGCCAAGGCCCTGGCCGCCGTCTGCCGCTGCTCGAAGGACCGCATCGCCACCGTGTTGCAATCCTTCCCGGCGGAAGAACGCGCCGAAATGGTCGAGGACGACGGCAAGATCCGCGTGACGTGCGAGTATTGCTCGACCAACTATGAGATCGACCCGGCCGAGCTGGAAACGGCCGAGGCCTGATCCCTCAGACCAGCATGAAGACGGCGTTGCCGTAGTTGTGCAGCAGGACCGGCAGCAGCACGCTGCCGGTCTTCTCACGCAGCCAGACCAGCAACAGGCCCGCCAGCCCCGTCGTCGCCATCGGCGCCCAGTCGAAGGTGAAGCCGCCGTCCTGATAGCCCAGGGCGTGGGTCAGGCCGAACGCCAGCGCCGTCAGCGCCGCGCCCCAGCCCATTGGCGCGCCCAGCACGCGGACCGGCCGCCCGAACGCCTCGTTCAGCATCAGCAGCAGCACGCCGCGATAGAAGATCTCCTCGTCCAGCCCCGGCATGGTCAGTTGAAAAGCCAGGCTGTCTGCGTCGAACCCCTCGCCCGGCATCGCGATCGCCAGCCCAAGAAACAGCAGGACCAGCAGGCCCGACAGGATCAGCGCCCCCTTCAGTCCCTGCCGATCCTGATGCAGGGTCAGGCCGCTGCGCCGCCACCCCACGATGGGCAGGCTGGCGACCGCCAAGGACAGCAGGACGGCCAGCGTCTTGCCCTCCCAGTTCCAGCGCGAGGGACCGAAATCCAGCGGGATATGGCCATAGCCGCGCGTCAGCACGGCGTCATAGACCGCCATCAGCAGCAGAGCTGCGGCCAGCCAGCCCCAGCGCACCTTGCCGCGCGACAGCACGGCCGCCGCCCCGCCCGCCAGTGCGACCGCCCCGACCCAGCCTGACATGGCGATAATGGCGTCCGGCATGGCTTCCCTCCCCCGATGCGACGTCGTCGTTCAGAGGCGGCGGCATGGCCGGGCAGATGCAGATGAAGAAAAGTTAAGCTCCTGCTCCTCGCCCCCACACGCCCGGACTTCGCCCCATACGCACCGTTTCCCGCCTCTACACGCCGTCATCCTCGGGCTTGACCCGAGGATCCAGGGCGACGGCGCGCTCACCCGTTCAACGCCGTGCAGGCGGCCGGCTGGATCCTCGGGTCAAGCCCGAGGATGACGGCAGGGGATGGGGCGCCGTGGCGCGTCGTAGAGCGGTGTGGAGCGTCGTGGCCCGCGCCGCAGGAGTCACCGCCTAGTTGTTCAAATCCAGCGAATAGCCCGCCGAGCGCACGGTGCGGATCGGGTTGACCGTGCCTTCGACGTTCAGCGCCTTGCGCAGGCGGCCGACGTGGACGTCCACCGTGCGGGCCTCGACATAGACGTCCGAGCCCCAGACCGCGTCCAACAGCTGCTCGCGGCTGAACACCCGGCCCGGATGCTTGAGGAAGTGGTCCAGCAGACGGAACTCCGTCGGCCCCAGATGCACCTCGCGGCCCGCGCGGCTGACGCGGTGGGCGACGCGGTCCATGATGATGTCGGCGTGGTTGACCCGGTCGTCGGCCAGACCCGGACGGATGCGGCGCAGCACGGCGCGGATGCGCGCGGTCAGCTCCGTCATCGAGAAGGGCTTGGTCATGTAGTCGTCGGCGCCGGTGTCCAGGCCGCGCACGCGGTCCGTCTCTTCGCCGCGCGCGGTCAGCATGATGATGGGCAGGTTGCGGGTCTCGGCCCGGCCGCGCACGCGACGGCAGACCTCGATGCCCGACAGCTTGGGCAGCATCCAGTCCAGCAGGATCAGGTCGGGGGTGCGTTCGTCGATCTGCAGCATCCCCTCCTCGCCGTCGGCGGCGACGGCCACGTCATAGCCTTCCTTCTCCAGATTGTACTGGAGCAGGGTGGCCAGGGCGTCCTCGTCTTCCATCACCAGGATATAGGGTTGCACGTCAGCCTCTCCGGTTCGTCGAAGTCGTCAGCGATGTAGGGGGGATCAGTCGTCCGCCGCGTCGGGCGACGCAGACAGGTGCGGGGTCGGCGTCGGCTCTTCGCCGGGACCGGGCACGGCCTTCGGCCGCTCGCCCAGCATGTCCTCGCCCGTAATCTCATAGTGGACCGTCTCGGCGATGTTGGTCGCGTGGTCGCCGATCCGCTCCAGGTTCTTGGCCATGAACAGCAGGTGGGTGCAGGCCGTGATCGTGCGCGGGTCGCCCATCATATAGGTGAGCAGTTCGCGGAACAGGGCGTTGTAGTGCTCGTCCACCTCGTCGTCGGTCTGCCAGACCGACAGGGCGCGCTCGATCTCAGAGGCCGTATAGGCGTCCAGCACGTCGCGCAGGCGGTTCGACACCAGCCGCCCATCCGCTCGATCGAGCGGGTCAGGGGCTGCATCGGCTCGGCCTCGGCCAGGATCAGTGCCCGCTTGGCGATGTTCTTGGCCAGGTCGCCGGTCCGCTCCAGGTCCGAGGCCAGCTTCATGGCTCCCAGCGTCCGGCGCAGGTCGCTGGCGACCGGCTGGCGCAGGGCGATCAGGCGGATCGCCTTCTTCTCGATGTCGCGATGCAGGGCGTCCAGGCGGTTGTCGCGCTCGACCACCGCCTTGGCCAGAGCCACGTCGCGGCGCGCGACGGATTCGATGGCGTCCGCCACCTGGGCCTCGGCCAGGCCGCCCATGCGGACCACCTCGGCCGTCAACTGGTTCAGCTCGTCGCCGTAAGCCTTGACCGTATGCTGGTTCATCGTCGCGTCCTCAGCCGAAGCGGCCGGTGATGTAATCGAGCGTGCGCTTTTCGCGCGGGTTGGTGAAGATCTCTTCGGTGTCGCCGGTCTCGACCAGCTTGCCCATGTGGAAGAAGGCCGTGCGCTGCGACACCCGCGCCGCCTGGGCCATCGAGTGGGTGACGATGACGATGCAGTAGCGCTCGCGCAGTTCGTCGATCAGCTCCTCGATCTTGGCCGTGGCGATCGGGTCCAGCGCCGAGCAGGGCTCGTCCATCAGGATGACTTCGGGTTCGACCGCGATGGCGCGGGCGATGACCAGGCGCTGCTGCTGACCGCCCGACAGGCCGGTGCCCGGCGAGTGCAGGCGGTCAGCGACCTCGTCCCACAGACCGGCGCGCTTCAGCGACTTCTGGACGATCTCGTCCATCTCGCCCTTGGTCGAGGCCAGGCCGTGAATCTTGGGCCCATAGGCCACGTTCTCATAGATCGACTTGGGGAAGGGGTTCGGCTTCTGGAACACCATGCCGACCTGGGCGCGCAGCAGAACCGGGTCGATCTTCTTGTCGTTGATGTCCGCGCCGTCCATGTCGATCCGGCCGGTCACGCGGGTGCCGGGGATGGTGTCGTTCATGCGGTTCATCGTCCGCAGGAAGGTCGACTTGCCGCAACCCGACGGGCCGATCAGCGCCGTCACCGTCTTGTCCGGAATCTCCAACGAGACGTCGAACAGGGCCTGCTTCTCGCCATAGAAGACGCAGACGTCGCGCGCGGCGATCTTGATCGGACCCAGCGGGGCCGAGGCGTGAGCGCCGACGGCCGGGGCGGTCGACAGGGTGGCGGCTTCAGAGGGGGCGGCGCCGGTCGACGAGCCGTCGGGAGCGCGGAAGATGCGGGACTTCATAAGATTTACCACCGGCGTTCGAAGCGACGGCGCAGCAGGACTGCGGCGGCGTTCATGACGATCATGAAGGCGAGAAGGACAAGGATGGCGGCCGCCGTCCGTTCGTGGAAGGCGCGCTCGGACGCATTCTCCCAGATGTAGATCAGCGACGGCAGGGCGCCGACGGGCTCGTCGATGGCGTGCGGCACGCCCGGCACGAAGCTGATCATGCCGATCAGCAGCAGCGGCGCCGTCTCGCCCAGCGCATGGGCCATGGAGATGATGGCGCCGGTCATCACGCCGGGCATGGCCAGCGGCAGGACGTGGCCGAACACCGTCTGGGTGCGGCTGGCGCCCATGGCCAGGGCCGCCTCGCGGATCGACGGCGGCACCGCCTTCAGCGACGAGCGGGTGGCGATGATGATGGTCGGCAGGGCCATCAGCGCCAGCACCAGACCCCCGACCAGCGGACTGGCGCGCGGCAGGTGCAGGAAGTTGATGAACAGCGCCAGACCCAGCAGGCCGTAGACGATGGACGGCACGGCGGCCAGGTTGTTGATGTTGACCTCGATGATCGCCGTGATGCGGTTGCGCGGCGAGTATTCCTCCAGCCACACCGCAGCGCCGACGCCGACCGGAATGGCGATCAGGGCGGTCACCATCAGCATCAGGGCCGAACCGACCACGGCGCCCAGCAGGCCCGCCAGCTCCGGCTGGGTCGAGTCGCCCTTGGTGAACAGGGCGGAGTTGAAGTGGGCGCGCACGGCGCCCGAGGCCTTCATCCGGTCCAGCCAGTCCATCTGCTCATTGGTGACGCGACGCTGGTCCTCGGGCTGATCGCGGGTGATCTTGCCCTTCAGATACATCTCGGCGTCGTCCGACAGCGGCGCGGCGACCGGCACGGTCTGGCCCAGCAGGCTGGGCTGGCGCGCGATCATCTTGGCGGCCTGGAACTTCAGCTCCGAGGACAGCAGGGCCTTCATTGTCGAGGCCTTGGTTCCCTGCGCGTCGTCCTGGATTCCCAGGCGGCGGATCTGCTGCTCGGCGACGATCTGCTCAAAATTGGCGCCTTGCGGATAGGAACGGTCGATCCGCGCCGGGTCCATGTAGACCGGCAGGGTCACGGTATGGGCGTAGAAGGCGGTGTAGCCCTGGGTGACGATGCTGCCCAGCAGGATCACCAGGAAGGCCAGAGCCACGCCGATGGCCGCACGGCCGTACCAGCGGAAGCGGGTCTCACGCGCATAGCGGGCGCGCAGGCGGCTTTTCAGACGCTGGGTGCGCGGGCTGACGCCGGTCGAGGGAGAGGCGGCGTCAGTCATACTGTTCCCGATAGGCTTGCACGATGCGCATGGCGACGATGTTCAGCATCAGCGTGACCACGAACAGGGTCAGCCCCAGACCGAAGGCGGCCAGGGTCTTGGGGCTGTTGAACTCCTGGTCGCCGGTCAGCAGGGTGACGATCTGGACGGTTACGGTCGTGACCGTCTCGAGCGGGTTCAAGGTCAGCTTGGCGGCCAGACCGGCGGCCATGGTCACGATCATGGTCTCGCCGATGGCGCGCGACACGGCCAGCAGCAGGGCCCCGGCCACGCCCGGCAGTGCGGCGGGCAGCAGCACCTTCTTGATCGTCTCGGACTTGGTGGCGCCCATGGCGTAGGAGCCGTCGCGCAGCGACTGCGGCACCGCGTTCAGGATGTCGTCCGACAGGGAGCTGACAAAGGGGATGAGCATGATCCCCATGACCGCGCCCGCGACCAGAGCCATCTGGTTCTGCACCAGCGACAGGTAGAGGCCCAGATCGTTGAACGGCCCGCCGATCAGCATCTCGCCGATGCCGTTGAAGAAGACGCGCAGAGCCGGCCCAACGGTCAGGGCGGCGAAGAAGCCGTAGACCACGGTCGGCACCCCGGCCAGAACCTCCAGCGCGGGCTTGACCAGGGCGCGGGTCTTCTTGCCCGAATATTCCGACAGATAGACCGCCGAGAACAGGCCGATCGGCGCCGCCACCGCCATGGCGATGGCCATGATCAGGAAGGTGCCCGCGAACAGCGGCACGGCCCCGAAGGCGCCCGACGACCCGACCTGATCGGCGCGGATGGCGATCTGCGGGCTCCACTTGGTCCCGAACAGGAACTCGGTGATCGGCACCATGCTGAAGAAGCGCAAGGAATCGATCACCAGCGAGAAGATGATGCCGACCGTGGTCAGCACCGCCACCGCCGAACAGGCGAACAGGACGCCGGTGATCCAGCCCTCGACCTTGTTGCGCGCGCGCAGGTCCGGGCGAATGCGGGTGAAGACGAACAGGCCGCCCAACACGGCGGCGATCAGGGCGGCGACGCCCCCGCCCCAGTCCAGGGCCGCGGCGATGCGGTGGGCGCGGCGGCCCTCGGCCGGCAGTTCCTCGGCGTAGGGCGCAGGCCAGATCTGGCGCGCCTCCTGCCCCGCCCCGACCAGACGGGCGTCGGCGAAGAAGGCTTCGCGGCGGAACGGCTCCAGCTGGGTGACGCTGTCAGGCGCGCCCGCCCGCATCATCTGCTGCTCGATGGGCGTGGAGAAGATCGAGGCGGCGATCAGCATCGCCAGGGCCGGAACACCGACCCAGATCAGGGCGTAAAGCCCGTGTTGGCCAGGACGCGAATGCGACTTCGCACCCTGGCTCCGACGAACGGCCAAGGCCCGCCCGGCCACATAGGCCAGGACGGCGAAGGCGATCAGCAGCAGCAGGAAAATCCAGATCATCCGGTCCGATCAGCGCAGGAATCAGCAACGCGCCGGGTTCGGTGCGTTTCGGCCGGGAAACTGCCTGCGATACGTCAGCGGATTAAGACGGCTGGATGACAGTTCTGTTACGACGCCCAGCCGCAATGTCGCAGCTGCATGACGATCGCTCCGAATACGGACCTCACGCCTCGGATGCGGGAGCCAGCGGGAAACAGGCTGCGAAGATCGCTCCATGCCCCGGCGCGCTGTCCACTGACAGGCCGCCCCGGTGACGGATGATGATGTGGCGCACGATGGCCAGGCCCAGCCCCGTGCCCTGCCGATCGCCGCTCTTCTGACCCTCGACGCGATAGAATCGCTCCGTCAGGCGCGGCAGGTGCTCGCGCGCCATGCCCGGCCCGTGGTCGCGCACGGTGACGACGGCGTAGCGCTGACCCGTCTCGCGGTCCGGGGTCGCCAGAGACAGGCGGTTGCCCTCGGGCATTCGCGCCGCCATGGCCTCGTCCAGGGTGCGGTCGATCTCGATGCCGACCTCGATGGTCCCGCCCGCGCTGGAATATTTCAGGGCGTTGTCGATCAGGTTCTGCACCACCTGGGCGATCTCGTCCCGATCGCCGGTCACGGCCGCGCCGCCGTGCGGCAGCTCAGCATGGATCGTCACCTGACGCTCGCGCGAGAGGACGCTGACCGCATCGACCACATCGGCCGTCGCCCGCGCCAGATTGACCCGCCCCAGGGGCGCGATGTGTTCGTTCAGCTCGATCCGGCTCAGCGACAGCAGATCGGCCACCAGCCGCCGCATCCGGTCGGCCTGCACCGCCATGATGTCGAGGAATTTGTCGCGCGCCTTGGGGTCGTCCTTGGCGTGGCCCTTCAGCGTCTCGATGAAGCCCGACAACGACGCCAGCGGCGTGCGCAGCTCATGGCTGGCGTTGGCCAGGAAGTCGACGCGCATCTTCTCCATGCGGCGCACGTCCGTCTCGTCGCGCAGAGCCAGAAGCGCCAGCATCCCGCCGCCCCAGGCCGAATCCTCGCGTGCGGGCAGGGGTCGGATGAAGGCGCGCCAATGCCGCTCCTGAACGCCGCCGCCGACATAGTCGACCTCGGCTCCGACGCCGCCGAACAGGCCTCGTCCACCGCCTCCAGCACGCGCGGCTCGCGCAGCACCGAAACCAGCAGCCCCCCGCCCGTCCCGTTCAGCTTGAACAGCTCGCGCGCCGCCGCATTGGCCAGGGCGATGCGGCGCCCGGCGATGTCGTCCGCCTCGCCTCCGCTGATGATCAGCAGCGGGTCGTCCAGCGCCTCGAACACATCGCCCAGCAGGGCCGCGTCCGGTCCCAGATCGACCCCGCCCGGCTCGAATTCCATCTCATCGGCGGCCGGCGGCGGATTGCGGTTCACCAACCAGGTCGCCAGCGCGACCGCGACGGCCCCCGCCGCCAGCCATCCGGCCAGTTCCGGCTTCATCACGGCCAGAACCGCCATCACCAGTATGGCCACGCCGCCGCTGGCGCCGGCCGTCCACAAACCGGACGACGCTGTAGGCGCAACGGGAGACGGAGAGTGATCGTAAGGCATTTCGACCGACGTTATCTCATTCTTCAGCAGCTCGACCTAGGTTGGTCCGTCGGCAGCCCGCTGAGTCGGCCGGTTCGACGCACGGGATGTGTAGCTTGGTTTCTTCACGGATTTACGGCGGAACGGTTTAGGGGCTGAGGGCGCATCATGTTGGACGGTGTTCTGAGCTGTCTGGTTGAACGCCACGACTGGCGAATCGCCGCTTTCGCCATCCTGGCCTGCGTTTTCAGCCTCGGCATCGCTTTGTTGCTGTCCGAGCGTGCGCGACGCCTGTCGCCCCGAGCACGCCGCGCCTACACCCTGTCCGCGCCCCTGGTCGGCGGATTAGGCGTATGGACCACCCATTTCATCGCCATGCTGTCCTACGACATAGGCGTCGAGGTCCGTTACGACGCCCTGCAGACCTTCCTGTCGCTGGTGATCGTGGCGGCCGCCTTCTGGATCGGAATGCAGTTGCACCTGATCGGCCCGGCGGATGCGAAGCTGCGGCGTCGGTGGGGGCTGGTCGCCGCAGTCGCCGTCACAACCGGCGTCGCGGCCATGCACTTCGTCGGCATGGACGCCATGCGCTTGTCCGGCGCGGTGCTGACGTGGAATGCGCCGCGCGTCGGCCTGGCCGTCGCGGGCGGGCTGGTCCTGTTCAGCACGGTCGTCTTCCTGCCGCCCCTCGGCCGCTGGAAGCAGTTGGCCGCAGCGACCGCCCTGACCGCCAGCGGCGTCGCCTGGCTGCACTTCATCGCCATGACCGCCGTGAGCCTGACGCCTGCGCCCGGCGTGATCCTGCCCAGCGACGCGGCGAGCGCCCTCGTCGTCGCCCTGTGGATCGGCCTGGGCGTGACGTTGACCGTCGTCGTGGCGGCCTTCTTCACCGGCATGATCTGGTGGTCGCGGCGCAGCGTTCTGGGTCAGTTGCTGGAAGCCGTCCACGCCATGCCCGACGGCGTCAGCGTCTATGACGCCGATGACCGCCTGATCCTGTGGAACCAGCGCTACAGCGAGATCGCACCTCATCTGCAAGGCGTGCTCAGGCCCGGCGTCACCTTCCGCGAAGTATTGGAGGCCGGGATCAGAAGCGGCGTCTATCCCGACATCGTGGGCCGAGAGGACGCCTGGATCGAAGAGCGGCTGGCCTGCCGCCGCATCGCCACCGCCCCGCGCGAGATCAAGGTCGCCGACCGTTGGCTGCGGGTTCAGGATCGCCCGACCGTCGGCGGCGGCGCGGTCACGGTCTGCTCGGACATCAGCGACCTGAAACGCGACGCGGCCGCCCTGGCGGAAGCGCGCGACACAGCAAACGCCGCCAATCGCGCCAAGAGCCGCTTCCTGGCCAATATGAGCCATGAGATCCGCACGCCCCTGAACGGCGTCATCGGGGTGGCCCAGGCGCTGACCCGCACGAAACTGTCACAGCATCAGCAGGAAATGCTTGAGCTGATCCAGTCCTCCAGCCGCACCCTTCAGACCCTGCTCAGCGACATACTGGATCTGGCGCGCGTCGAATCCGGGCGACTGGAGCTGAAGGAGGAACCGCTCGACCTCGCCCGGACAGTGGAGGAAGCCGCCCTCCTCTACGCCGCCGCCGCGCGCGACAAGGGCTGCAGTTCATTGTCGAGGTCGCGCCTGAGGCGCAGCGTTGGATTTATGGCGACGCCGTCCGCCTGAAGCAGGTTCTGACCAACCTGGTCTCCAACGCCGTCAAGTTCACCGCCTCGGGCTTCGTCAGCCTGACCGTCGACGCCGTCCCGGCCGAGGCGCCCCAGACCTTGCGTTTCGTGGTCCAAGACACCGGGATCGGCTTTGACGCCCAGACGCAGGCGCGGCTGTTCAACCGCTTCGAACAGGCCGACGGCGACATCACCCGCCATTACGGCGGCTCTGGCCTGGGCCTGGCGATCTGCCGCGAACTGGCGGCCATGATGGGCGGCGACCTGGGCTGCGAAAGCGAGCCGGGCGCGGGCGCCGCCTTCATCCTCAGCCTGCCGCTCAAGCCGGCTCAGGCGCCGCCCGTCCCGCTTCGTCCCGACCGGCAGGACGCCGACACAGCCGTCGCGGCCGAGGTCGACCAGGCCCCGCGCCGCCTGCGCATCCTGGCCGCCGACGATCATCCGACCAATCGCCGCGTCGTCGAGTTGATCCTGGACGGCGCCGTCTTCGACCTCGTCTCGGTCGAGAACGGAGCCCAGGCCGTCGAAGCCTACCGCGCCCAGACCTTCGACCTGGTGCTGATGGACATGCAGATGCCGGTCATGGACGGCCTGACCGCCGTGCGCGAAATCCGGCTGCACGAGTCCGTCCTGGGCCTGCCGCACGTTCCCGTCGTCATGCTGACCGCCAACGCCCTGCCCCAACATCTGGACGAGGCCCTGGCCGCCGGCGCCGACCGCCATATGGCCAAGCCCTTCAGCGTCGAAGACCTGTTGGCCATGGTCGCTGACCTGACCGCACAGACGCCTCAGGCCGCAGAAGCTGCGGCCTGAGGTCTCTTTCTTCCAATATCGAGCCGGCTCACTCGTAGCCGTGCGCCGCCTCGTTGATGACCTGGCTGGGCATGGTCGAGAAGTCCACGCTCAGCGGACGGACCGCCTTGGCCTCGAAGGTCTTGAGGACGTGCTCCAGACGGCGGCGCACCTCGCGCTCGGCCTCGGTCGATCCATCCAGCGCCAGGGGCGCCAGGCAGAAGTCGATGATGGCTTGCGGACGGGTCATGGGCTCCATGTCGTTTCCTTTCCTGTGAGGCGTGGAACTCAGGCGGCGTGGAACTGGGCGGTTTCGGTCGAGTCCTTCAAAGCCGTAGTCGAGGACTGGCCCGAGGAGATGACCGTGGCGACATCATCGAAGTAGCCGGTGCCGACCTCGCGCTGGTGGCGCGTGGCGGTATAGCCGGTCGCCTCATTGGCGAACTCGCGCTGTTGCAGCTCGGAATAGGCCGCCATGCCGCGATCGCGATAACCGCTGGCCAGTTCGAACATGCCATTGTTCAGGCTGTGGAAGCCGGCCAGGGTGACGAACTGGAACTTGTAGCCCATGGCCCCCAGCTCGCGCTGGAACTTGGCGATGGTTTCCTTGTCCAGCTTGGCTTCCCAGTTGAACGAGGGCGAGCAGTTGTAGGCCATCAGCTTGCCCGGATGCTCCTTCTGGACGGCTTCGGCGAACTTCCTGGCGTCGTCCAGATCGGGGTGCGAGGTCTCCCACCACAGCAGGTCGGCGTATTTGGCGTAGGACAGGCCGCGCGCGATGCAGTGATCCAGACCCGTGCCCGGCTTCAGACGATAGAAGCCCTCGGGCGTGCGGTTCTCGCGGTCGATGAAGGGGTGGTCCCGCTCGTCGATGTCCGAGGTGATCAGTTGGGCCGACTCGGCGTCGGTGCGCGCCACCGTCAGGGTCGGCGTGCCGCAGACGTCGGCCGCAAGACGCGCCGCGATCAGATTGCGCTCATGCGCCTGGGTCGGGATCAGCACCTTGCCGCCCAGGTGGCCGCACTTCTTCTCGGACGCCAGCTGGTCCTCAAAGTGGACGCCCGCGGCGCCCGCCTCGATGAAGGCCTTCATGATCTCGAAGCTGTTCAGCGGGCCGCCGAAGCCGGCCTCGGCGTCGGCGACGATGGGGGCGAACCAGTCACGCTTGGCGCCGCCTTCCGCGTGCTCGATCTGGTCGGCGCGCTGCAGGGTGCGGTTGATGCGGCGGCACAGTTCCGGCGCGGCGTTGGCCGGATAGAGCGACTGGTCCGGGTACATGGCGCCGGCCGTATTGGCGTCGGCCGCGACCTGCCAGCCCGACAGATAGATGGCCTTCAGGCCCGCGCGGACCATCTGCATCGCCTGATTGCCGGTCACGGCCCCCAGGGCGTTGATGTAAGCCTCGCTGTGCAGCAGCTCCCACAGACGGTTGGCGCCGCGCTCGGCCAGGGTGTGCGTGACCGGCACCGAGCCGCGCAGACGCAGAACGTCTTCCGGCGAGTAAGGGCGCTCGATGCCGTCGAAACGGCCGGCGGGCGAAGGAACCAGATCGGCGAAGGTCGTCATGTTCGTCTCGGTCTCGATAAGGCGCGGCCGCAGCCGCTGTCCCGAAGACCTGAACATGCATCCGTCACGAATGACACAGAGCTAGACGCATCATTCAAGTCAAACAGTCACATCATGACACTTGCCTTGAAGTCATGATGTGACATGATCGCGCCATGAACGCCGCCGCCGATCGCAAGCTGTTTCTGGGCGGCCGCCTCAAGCGGCTGCGGCGCGACCTTGACCTGTCGCAGACGGCGATGGCGGCCGACCTGGGCGTCTCGCCCTCTTATCTGAACCATATCGAGCGCAACCAGCGCCCCGTCTCGGCCCAGCTGCTGCTGCGTCTGGCCGAAACCTATGACGTCGACCTGAGGAACCTCGGCCAGTCCGGCGGCCCGGCGTCGGAGGCCGAACTGTCCGAGGTCTTCGCCGACCCGCTGTTCCAGGGCCTGGCCGTGCCCCGCCACGAGATCATGCAGCTGGCCGAGGATCAGCCCGCCGCCGCCGACGCCGTGCTGCGCCTCTATCGCGCCTTCACCGACCGCCGCGTGCGCGACCGCGCCGAGGTCGAGGCGGGCGGCGGCGCGGCGCCGACCGACAGCCCTTCGGAATGGGTGCGCGAATACGTTCAGGCCCGCCACAACCACTTCCCCGAACTGGACGCCCTGGGCGAAGCCCTGCACGACGCCCTGCGCGCGGAAGCCCCCGCCCCCGACGAAGGATTCGAGGCCCTGGCCCGCGCGCGCCTGTTCGCCCGCCACGGCCTGACCGTCCGCACCCTGCCCGCCGAGGTCATGGTCGAGTGGACCCGCCGCTTCGACCCGCACCGGGGGCGCCTTCTGCTGTCCGACACGCTCGGGCCGTCCTCGCGCGCCTTCGCCGTCGCCAACCAACTGGCCCTGATGGAGCACGGGCCTGAGCTTCAGGCCCTGACCGAGGCGGCGAACGCCCCCGACGTCCCGACGCGCAACCTGCTGAAGGCCTCGCTGGCCAACACCCTGGCCGCCGCCGTGCTGATGCCCTACGCCGCCTTCCAGCGCACGGCCGAGGAAACCGGCTATGACCTGTCCCGGCTACAGGCCCGCTTCGGCGTCGGCTTCGAACAGGTCGCCCACCGCCTGACCACCCTGTCGCGGCCGACGGCGCGGGGCGTGCCCTTCTTCCTGATGCGGGTGGATCAGGCGGGCAATGTGTCCAAGCGCTATGCGTCGGGCGCCTTTCCCTTCTCGCGCTTCGGCGGCGCCTGTCCGCGCTGGCGGCTGCACTCGGCCTTCCGCACGCCGGGCCGCATCGTCACCCAGATCATCGAGACGCCGGACGGATCGCGCTGGTTCACCCTGGCCCGCACCGTCGACCGTCAGGGCCAGGACGCCTTCACCGAGGGGCATGACCTCGCCATCGGCCTGGGCTGCGAGCTTCGCCACGCCCACCGCCTGATCTACGCCCGCGGTCTGGACCTGCAGAAGCCCGAGGTCACCCCCATCGGCCCGGCCTGCCGCCTGTGCGAACGCCACCCCTGCGCCGAACGCGCCGCCCCGCCGGTCGGCCGCGCCCTGACGGTCGACGACTGGTCCAAGTCGGTCAGCCCCTATCCGTTCGCCTAATCTCCCCTTCTCCCCGTGCGGGAGAAGGTGGCCGAGCGAAGCGAGGTCGGATGAGGGGTCTCTCAACCGACAGTGCAACCCCTCATCCGGTCCTTACGGACCACCTTCTCCCGCAAGGGGAGAAGGAAAGTCAGTGCGCCAGCATCAGCGCCACGGGCGTTTCGTTCAGCAAGGTCTGCGTCACCCCGCCGAAGATCCACTGCCGCATCCGCGCATGCCCCCAGGCGCCGGAGACCATGAGCCCCGCCCCCATTTCCTCGGCGCAGTCGATCAGCCGCCGACCGCCCGAGCGGTCGTCATGGGCGCGGGCGTCTGGTTCAGCCGCAATCCCGTGCCCCGCCAGCCAGCGTACGACATCCTGCGTCCGCAACCGGGCGCCGTCCATGTCTTCAGGGTCGCACAGTTCGACCACCCGCACCCCGTCGGCGCGCTTCAGCAGGGGCAGGGCCGCCTGCGCCGCCAGTCGGCTCTCGCGCGTGTCGGTCCAGGCCAGCAGCGCCGGGGCATCCACCATCGAACGGATCGGATTGGGCGGCAGCACCACCACCGGCCGCCCCGAGCGCATGGCCAGATCCGCCGGATGCGGCGCGCGCCAGGCGCTGGCCCCGCCCGCGTCGCGCCCGACCAGGGCCGCGTCCGCCGCCCGCAGGCAGCGCAGGGTCAGGCCGGTCGGGTCGCCGACGTCGCCGCGCCACTCGCCCTCGACGCCCGCCGCCTCGATCGCGCCCCGGAAGCGCTGCTCAGCGGACTTCAGCGTGGTTTCGTTGCGCGCCTGCTGAGCCGCCATCACCTCGCCCAGAAGAATGCCCGCCCCATAGGCGTCGGCCACCGGCGTCTCGGGCGCGCAGGCCGACACCCCGATCAGCCGCGCCCCGTGAGCGCCGGCCAGTGCGCAGGCCTCGGTCAGGCGGGCGGGGTTGTCGGCTTCATCGTCGACATAGACGATCAGACTGGTCCAGGGCATGGGGGCCTCCTGCTTCAGGATACGCCCCATCAACGCACAAACCGCCGTTCCGCGCCTTGAGCAGGATCAATTCGCCAGAATGACGCGACCGCCCTCGACCCGGTGCGGCACGCCCGCGCGGCGGAACAGGCTGGCGATCTCGGCGGCGGGATCGGCCGCGCCCTGGTCCAGCATCCGCCCGATGTCGGCCGCCAGCGTCGGATCGCCCGACACGCGCGTCAGGGCGTTCAGCCATTCGGCGCGGCTCAGCACCCCGTCCCGGCGGTTGGCGTCCAGCAGAGGCCGCAGGAAGCCGAACCAGTCGCCGCCGTCGCGCCGCTTCTGCGCCCCCTCGGCCGTCATCGCGAAGACGGCGCCGCAGGCGTAATAGGCGCGGTGTTCGCCCCGCACGCCCGCCTCGGCCACGCCGCGCCCCTGGCTCAGGGTCACGCAGTCGTCGACCTCTTCCTGCAGGGCCTTGCGGTCGTCATAGGCCGGGTCCAGCGCCTTCAGCGCCCGCACCGCCATCAGGTCGGCGCCGCCCTCGGTGATCCAGGCGTCGCGCGCGAACTCGTAGCGCACCGTCTGGCCCAGCCAGAAGTGGGCGCTCTCATGGCCGATGAACCAGCGGGACACCCGCTCCATCTCCGCCGTCGGCCGGGTCACGCCGGTCCCCTCGAACGACATGACGATCAGACCCGGCAAGACGCTGCCGCCCATGCTGGTCATCCGCTCGGTCGGGCCGTTCCACGACACCATGACCACCGGATTGTCGCCGCCCGAGCCGGGACGTCCCAAGCGTTGCAGGTAGAACTGGCCCACGCGCGGGGCGAAGTCGCGGATCTTCTCGCCGATCCAGGGCGGCAGATTGGGGTCCATGACCGTGGTCAGCCCCTCGCCCGGCGTCACCCGCGCCTGTCCCAGCAGGACATAGGAGCGCTCGCCCGTCGTCGTCAGTTCGGCGTGGCGCTCGCCATTGAACAGCACCGGCCCGTCCAGGTCGCGCCAGGTCACGCGCGACGCCCCGCCGTCCAGATTGACGCCGTTGAGGTCCGCCGGCATCGCCTCCGCCGCCTCGGGCGAGCCCAGAGCGAAGACGTCCATCTGCCGCGTCGGCAGGGCCACCGCCCCGTCCGAGAAGACCAGGGTCTTGTATTCCGCCTCCAGCTCGACCGCCTTGGGCGTCACGCTGAAACGGACGTGGCGCGGCACGGGACCGCCGTCCGCGCTTCGGATGATGTCGTAATGGCCGCGTCGCTCCATCACCACGCCGGGCGTCTCAACCGTCCACTGGCGCGGCCGCCACGGCTCGCGCACCTCCGAGATCAGGGCCGAGTCCATGAAAGCCCAGACCACGGCGTCGCGGTTGAAGACGTAATCCACCGTCAGCCGCCCGTCCTCGCGCGTCACCGTCACCTGCGGCGCCGCCTCGACGTTCCAGGGGCCGGGCGCAGGGCTGGCGGCGCAGGCGGTCAGCAGGGCGACGACAGAAAGGGCGGTTGCAGACAGGGCTTTCAGACGCACGAAGAGCAGTCTCCTACAAGGAACGGCGCAGCTTAGGGCTCCCAAACGTCGCCCGTCACCTTACGGTTTCCTCAGCTTTACGCCCGTTCGAGGGCGCGGCCCGCCGCCCCAAGCGCCTCAGCCATCACCGTCTTCAGCCGGTCCGGCTCCAGGATGGTCGCCTGCTCGCCCCAGGTGAACAGATGCCAGGCCAGTTCGCGCATGCCCGAGGCGCGGAACCGCACCACGACCGATCCGTCGGCCCGATCCTCGATCGTCTGGGTCGGGTGCCAGCGCCAGCCGCGCGCCTCGTCCGCCCCCTCGGGCGCGATACGGACGGCGACCTCTTCGATCTCGTCCTGATAGATGCCGAAGGACTGGCTGGCGAAGGCGCCCAGGTCGAAGTCTTCGGGCGGACGCGCCGTGCCCTCGCCCGCCTCGACCGCGCTCATCCGGTCCAGACGGAAGGTCTGGATGCGCCCGCTCTCGCGGTCGGCGGCCACCAGATAGTTGGCCCGCCCGAACATCAGGCCGCACGGGGTCATGGTGCGGGTGCGCGCCTCCGCCCCCGGCCGCGCGTAGATGAAGTTCAGCGGCCGCTCGGCCAGCACCGCCCCGCGAATCTCGGCCAGCACCGTCTCGTCGGCGCTGGGGCGCGGCCCGGCCTGAACGGCGATGGTCTCGGCCCGGACCAGAGCCTCCAGATCGGGCGCCATGCGGTTCAGGGTGGTCGAGCGCATCGCCGCCTTCACCTTGCGCTCAAGGCTCTCCAGCGCCGCCGCCCGCGCCGGTTCGCCCGCCGCGCGCAGGGCGGCCGCCGCCTTGGTCAGCTCCAGCATTTCGGTGGCCGTCGGGGCCTGTTCAAAGGCCGACAGCCCGCCCCGAATGCGCCAGCGTTTGGTCGGCGGGTCCGACACCTCCTCGACCTGCGGGAACAGCATCAGCACGGCGTCGCGCATCCGCTCGGCCGTGCGGCGCCCGACGTTCAGCTGTGCCGCCATCTCGTTCAGCGTCAGCCCCTCGGCGCTGGCCGCCATGCCCCGCGCCAGATCGATGACCATGGCCGCCTTGTCGTGCCGCAAATGACTTCTCCACAGATATACGTCCGAAACTGGCGCAATGCTGTCGCATCTTCATCCTGTCAGCAAGAGGCGACCGCCTCCGCACCAGGAGTTTTCCCCTATGGCCTTCGTCCGCACCCCCACCGTCCAGAAGCCCGCCCGCAAGACCTTTTCCGATCGCTACATGATCGTGCCGTGCGAGACCGAGAGCGACCTGGCCGTCATCTGGGACCGTCAGGAGGAACAGGTCGTGGACGTCATCAGCGCCTCGACCAGCCGCTACACCAACGAAGACGCCCTGTGGGACGAGTTCCACACCCCGCCGTTCAACGCCCGGTCCGACTGGCGCGCGGCGGCCTGAGCCGAGAAGTTTGCGGAACTCCCGCCCCCGCTCCGACGTTGCGCCAGCGTGGCCATATGCCGCCACGCCCAAGGGGAGCTGAAACCATGTCCTCGTCCAACGCCGCGCCTTCGCTGGAAGGCTTCGTCAAATCCGCCTTGCATCGATCCTGGTGGCTGCTGTTGTTGCGTGGGATCGCCGCCGTGGCCTTCGGCGTGCTGACCTTCGTCTGGCCGCAGATCAGCCTGCTGACCCTGATCATGGTCTACGGCGTCTACGCCCTGATCGACGGCGTTCTAGCCCTGATCGCAGCGATCCGGGGCGGCGGGTTCGTCCCGCGCTGGTGGCTGGCGCTGGGCGGCGTGGTCAGCATCCTGGCCGCTGTCGTCGCCTTCGCCTGGCCGGGCCTGACGGCCCTGGTCCTGGTCTATCTGATCGGCTTCTGGTCGATCCTGCGCGGCGTGCTCGAGATCATCGGCGCCATCCGTCTGCGCAACGAGATCGCCAATGAGTGGACGCTGGGCGTCGCCGGCGCCCTGTCGGTGATCTTCGGCCTGATCCTGGTCTTCATGCCGGGCGCGGGGGCCCTGGGTCTGCTGTGGCTGATCGCGGCCTGGGCCGTGCTGTTCGGCCTGCTGCTGATCTGGGTCGCCTTCAAGGTCAGGAAGCTGGCGAAGGCTTAAAGACCGCATTGCGCGCCGCGACCCGAGCGCGGATTTCGGCGCGCATCCGCTCCAGTTCAGCCGCATCGATCAGGCGGCCGCGCAGCACCACGGCCTCGGCGTCGCGCGTGGCGCTGACGTCGGCCAGCGGGTCGGCCTCCAGCACCAGCAGATCGGCCGACTTGCCCGTCGCCACCGCGCCGTAACGCTCGCCCTGGTTCAGGAAGCGCGGCCCGTCCACGACCGAGCCCGCCAGGGCCTCGCGCGGCGTCAGGCCCAGCGACACATAGAGCTCCAGCTCGTCGTGCAGCGAAAAGCCCGGATAATTGAACGAGTTGAGGAAGCCCGCGTCCGTCCCGGTCAGGATCGTCACGCCCGCGTCGCGCAGCATGGGCAGGGTGCGTGCGGTGACGTCCTTGACGAAGTGGCGGTCCTCGACCTGCTGCGGCGTGGCCTGGGCGGCGCGCTGGACGCGCCAGTCATAGGTCGCCCGGATGCCCGGCCCGACATAGGCCAGGCCGTCGTCGTGCGTGTGGTCGTCCTTGTCCAGATTGGCCAGGGTGGTCGAGCCGTAGAGGGTCGGTGATACCGCCGTGCCCAGCTCCGCCAGCCGCGCATAGACCCGGCGCGCCGTCTCCACGTCGAAGGTGTCGGCGTAACGCCGCATGGTCTGGGCGTAGGTGTATTCGCCCGCCAGATAGTCGGCCGCGATGGCCGCCTCATCGCGCGAGCCGGCCTTCATGGCGTAGTCGAGGTGCTCGATCGACGACAGGCCCGCCTCGGCCGCCGTCAGCACCGTGATGCTGGCCGGAATGTGGGCCGAGGTCTTCATGCCCCGTTTCTTCGCCTCGCGCACGGCGTAGAGGAAAAGCTCGGGCGTCAGGGTGTTGTCGGTGATCTTGACGAAGTCGACGCGCAGGGCCTGAAGCCGGTCCAGGGCTGCGTCCACCTCCGCCTCGCTGCCCGTCTCGATCACGCCCTTCCAGACGGGGGCGACGCCCTCGATCTTGGGGCCGGAGGTGAAGATGCGCGGCGCATCGGCGGTCGGCGGCGACGCGCGCCAGTCCAGCACCTGCTGCGCCAGGTCGCCCGCCGCGTCGCGCACCGCCACCACGCCGTTGACCACGAACAGCGGCATCAGCTCGGCGTTCTCCTCGATCAGGGGCTCGCCGCCGCCGAAGTGGACGTGCATGTCCCACAGGCCCGGCATGACGTAGCGGTCGCCCAGATCCCACGTCCGCGCGGCCCGATAGCGGCCCGCCTCGCCCTCAGGCCCCACGGCCACGATGTCGCCGCCGCGCACGGCGACCAGTTGATCCGGCGTCGTCGTTCCCTTCTCGACATCGACCACCGTGGCCGAGGTCAGCAGCAGATCGACCGGCTGGACCGGCGTTTCGGCGGCGGCCAGCGGCGCCAGGGCGCAGGCGGACAACAGGGCGGAGGCGGCGATCAGGAAGGTGCGCATGAATCCGCTATAGTCCGTTGGCCGCCGTCGGCAAGCCAATCACGGATAGCGGCGTTTCATCTCGTCCCAACTGGCGACGCAGAGGTCGCGCAGCACGCCCATGTCCGCCTGATCCAGCCGCTTGATGTAGAGGCAGGCTGTGCTGGTCGTATGCGGCCCCAGCCGCGCCAGCATGGCCTCCATCTGCGGGGTCGAGGCGAGATAAAAGGTCAGCGCCGCCTTGCGCGGCGAAAAAGCCCATGCGCGGCCAGTGGGCGCTCTTGCCGTTCGCGGTGACGTTGGCGTAGCGGCCGAAGCCGACGATGGACGGCCCCCACATCACCGGCGCCTCGCCCGACGCCGCCTGCATCAGGGCGCACAGCGTCCGCCCCTCCTCGCGCCGCCGCGCCGGTTCGACCGTCGCCAGAAAGTCCTCGACCGAGGCGTCGGTAGGCTTGGTCTTCGGCTCGCTCATTCCGGCCTCCCGCTCAGGACAGGCCGTCACCTTGCGCCTGTCCGATCCGCCCCGCCAGACACCATCCGCCGACCGCCCGCGTCCTCAGCCAGCCGCCCGCCGGAACCGTCACCCACTGACCCGATCCCGCCGCCAGGGTCTCGCGCCGCACGCCCGTATCCGTGGCCAGCTCGACCTCAAGCGCCGCGCCCATATAGGCGGTCCACAGCTCCTCGGCCTCGACCACGCGCCAATCGGGCGACGCCTCGGGCGTCAGCAGGCGATAGGCGCCGACCGCCTCTCCGCGCGCGGCGGCGTCCGCCCCCGCCATCGGCCGCCCCCAACCGCCCTCGACCAGCGGCCGCAGCCCCAGGTTCTCGACGACCTCTTCGAGCGTGAAATCCGCCTCGCCTTCCATCCAGCCGCTAGTGAGGTGCTTCGCCGCCTGCGTCCACGCGCGGACCGCGCTCCTGCGGCGTGACAGGACGCCAGCGGCCGTTCTCGAACACCACCTCGTCCCCGCCGCGCCAGGGCACGCGGCTCAGCGGCCCGCCGGTCAGGCCGTAGCCGACGATCGCGTATCGCACGCCGGGTTTCAGCGGCGCCGACGCCACCGTCGTTTCGAACCCCTCGGGCGTCTCGCCATAGACCACCTGCCTCAGACCCCGGCAGTCGCGGCCGCGCGCCTCGATCGACCAGACCGGGCGCATCATGGCGTTCGACCGCTCATGCACGGCGATGCCGCCCAGGCAGGCCTTCTCGGGCTTGGCGGGATCGACGCCGAAGGTCGCGACTGGCCGTTCCAGCCCGCCGCTGATGTTGACCGGGATCATCGCCGAGCACGCGGCCAGGGCGACGGCCGTCGTCGCCAGCGCCGCTCCGACGCGCCAAACCGCGCCGCGTTTCATCGCCCTCGTCCTCAGCAGCGGCCGTAGGGGACGTAGCCGACCTCGATCTCGTCAATGCGGACGGCCTTCAGCTCGCGCACCGCCATCTGGTCGAAGTCCGCGCTGCAGTTGAAGCCGGTGTCGATGACGTAGTCCTCGCCCTTGGCCGCCTTGATGGCGTCGCGGATGCGGAAGGAGGCGTCGATCGTGGCGTCGCTGACCATCACGGCCGAGGCGCGAATGCCCGGCGACACGCGCGGACCGGCGCTTTCCAGATAGAGCCACGGGTCGGCCGCATTGCCGCACAGCATCAGGCAGTCGGCCTTGAAGTCGGCGTTGCCGCGCGCGGCGGCGAACTCGCCCATGGTCAGGTCGATCTTCTGCGGCAGATCATAGTCCTTCAGCGCCGCCAGGGCCTGGGTCGAGCAGGCCGGCGTCATCGGCACGGCGTAGCCGACGACCTCATCGCCCTCGGCGCGGACGCGGACCGTGCAGCCGCCGATCTCATAGGTGCGTTCCTTGTCCTGAACCGTGCGGGCCGGACCCAGCTTGGATTCCAGATAGGCCACCTGCACGCCCATCATCTGGTCGATGGTCGGCGCGCCGCCCGTTGCAGGCGCGGCTTCAGGCGCCGCCTGGGTCGCCTCGGCCGGAGCGTCAGCCTTGTCGGCCGTCTTCTCCGCCTGACCGCAAGCGGCCAGTCCCGCCAGCACGCCCAGCACGGCGACGGTTTTCAGTCCTTGGAATGCGGTCATGATCTCTCCACGGCTCAGGTTGAGCGTCGCAAGCCAACGCACCGCCGCGCGAAGGGTTCTCGCGCACGACCGTCAAAGGGCCTTCACGATGCCTTCGACCATCTTCTTGGCGTCGGCGAACAGCATCATGGTGTTGTCGCGGAAGAAGAGTTCGTTCTCGACCCCGGCGTAGCCGCTGCCCATCGACCGCTTGATGAACAGGACGGTGCCCGCCTTCTCCACGTCCAGCACCGGCATCCCATAGATGGGCGACTGCGGATCGGTCTTGGCCGCCGGATTGGTCACGTCGTTGGCGCCGATGACGAAGGCCACGTCGACCGAGGCGAACTCGCTGTTGATGTCCTCCAGCTCGAACACCTCGTCATAGGGGACGTTGGCCTCGGCCAGCAGGACGTTCATGTGCCCCGGCATCCGGCCCGCAACGGGGTGGATGGCGTATTTCACCTCGACGCCCTCTTCCTTCAGCGTGTCGGCCATCTCGCGAAGGGCGTGCTGGGCCTGCGCCACCGCCATGCCATAGCCGGGCACGATGATGACCTTGGAGGCGTTCTTCATGATGAAGGCGGCGTCTTCGGCCGAGCCCTGCTTGACCGGCCGCGTCTCGACCGCCCCGCCGCCCGCCGCCGCGCCCGTCTCGGCGCCGAAGCCGCCCAGGATGACGCTGATGAAGCTGCGGTTCATGCCCTTGCACATGATGTAGCTGAGGATCGCGCCCGACGACCCGACCAAGGCGCCGGTGATGATCAGGGCGATGTTCTCCAACGTGAAGCCCAGCGCCGCCGCCGCCCAGCCGGAATAGGAGTTCAGCATGGACACCACCACCGGCATGTCCGCCCCCCCGATGGGGATGATCAGGGTCGCGCCCAGGATCAGGGCGATGGCGAACACGCCCCAGAAGGCCCAGATCGCCGTCCCGCCCGTCCCGATCAGGATGCCGATCAGGAAGACCAGGGCCAGCGCCAGGGCGATGTTGATGAGGTGCCGCGCCGGCAGGATGATCGGCGCCCCGCTCATCCGCCCGTCCAGCTTGGCGAAGGCGATGACCGATCCGGTGAAGGTGATGGCCCCGATGGCCACGCCCAGGCTCAGTTCGACGATCGACAGGGTCTTGATCCCGCCGGTCGCCGTGACGATGCCGAAGGCGTCGGGCGCATAGACCGCCCCCACCGCCACCAGACAGGCCGCCAGGCCGACCAGCGAGTGAAACGCCGCGACCAGTTGCGGCATGGCCGTCATCGGCACGCGGTTGGCGATGACCGCGCCCGCGCCGCCGCCGACCACGACCCCGCCAGCGATCAGGGCCAGGGTCAGGGGGTCCAGGGCGCCCGACGTCCCCAGCGTCAGCAGGGTGACGCCGACGGCCAGGGCCATGCCGACCATGCCGAGGGTATTGCCCCGTCGGCTGGTCACAGGGCTGGACAGCCCCCTGAGCGAGAGGATGAACAGAACCCCCGCCGCCAGATAGGCCAGCGCCGCGATCGATGCGTTCATCCCCTCCCCCCTTGTTTCATGCCTAGATCAGAAAACGTTGACCACGGCGGGCGCCGCGCCGTTGGTGCCGGCGGCGGTCGCCTGGCCGTTCTTGACCACAGCCACGCCGACCGGACCCTGGCCGCCCGTCTTGGTCACGCGGCAGCTGCCGTTATCGCCCGGCAGGCGTCCGGCCATCCGGCCCGAGCCGGTGTGGTTGATGCGGTTCATGTGCACGCCCCTGATGGTCACCGGGGCGAAGCCGCACTCCAACGTCCAGCTGGCGCCCTGGGGCGCGGCCACCGACCAGTGCAGGCCGGTATAGGGGTCATTGCCCACTTCACGCGCGGATTGCGCCGAGGCCGCGCCGGCGATAGCGGCGGCCGACAGGGCCAGGACGGAGATCAGGGAAGCTTTCATCACGCAATACTCTTCGAGGTTAACGTTTGACGGATTGGGTGCGCGACAGACGCCACAGCGCCGCCGCGATGAACAGAGGCCCCAGCAGGATCATCGCCCAGTCGAAGACCGTCATCTGACGATCCTGAATGATGATGCGCGTCAGGACGGCGGCGAACACCAGCACGACCCCGCAGTCCTGGAACCGCAGGCGCCCGATGGGGTCTTTCACCCGCACCCAGCTCCAGATCCACAGGGCCACGCCCAAGCCGGTGACGGCCCAGGAGGCATAGAAGGCCAGCAGGATAGGCGACAGGGTCACGAGGCGGCGGAACCTTCAGGCAGACGCTTGCGCCGCGCCCAGATTATACGAACGCCGCTCCAGGCGATGAAGAGGGTGAACACCACGGCGCCCAGCGCCGCAAACTGGTCTCCAGCCGCCATCAACCCCGCCGCGCGCCAGATCAACAGGGCGACGCCGATCGGAAAGAAGACCAGAGCCAGGCCCAGCTCGACGCGACGACGCGCCTCAGCCGACAACCTGCCGCCTAACGCAGCGGCCGCCAGAACCACCAACACGGCGACGGCCAGAAGAACCAGGATCAGGCCGTTGATAAGATTGTACATCAGGCGCGCTCCTTCTTCTTGTACATGGCCAGCATGCGGCGCGTGACCATGAAGCCGCCGAAGATGTTGACGCTGGCCAGGGTCACGGCGGCCACGCCCGCGCCCTTGGCGATCCACGCGTTCGGCCCGCCCGCCTGCGCGCTCATCGCCGCCGCCGCGATCAGGCCGCCGACGATGATGACGCTGGAAATGGCGTTGGTCACGGCCATCAGCGGCGTGTGTAGCGCGGGCGTCACGCTCCAGACGACATAGTAGCCGACGAAGATCGACAGGACGAAGATCGCCAGGCGGAAGACGGTGGGATCGACGTGTTCCATCATCCCCTCACTCCTTCATGCACCACGACGCCGCCGTGGGTGACGACGGCGGCCTTGAGGATTTCCTCCTCCAGGTCGACCGCCAGGGCGCCGTCCTTGATCATCAACCCCAGGAAGGCGACCAGGTTGCGCGCATAAAGGGCGCTGGCGTCCGCCGCGATGCGGCCGGGCATGTTGCTCCAGCCGACGATCTTCACCCCATTGGCCGTGGTCACGACCTCGTTTGGCTTGGAGCCCTCGACGTTGCCGCCCGCCTCGACCGCCAAGTCGATGATGACCGAGCCCGGCTTCATCGAGGCGACGTGCGCCGCCGTCACCAGCTTCGGCGCCGGGCGGCCGGGAATCAGGGCCGTGGTGATCACCACGTCCTGCTTGATGATATGGGCGGCGGTCAGTTCGGCCTGCTTGGCCTGATACTCGGCCGACATGGCCTTGGCGTAGCCGCCCGCCGTCTCGGCCGCCTTGAACTCTTCATCCTCGACGGCGACGAATTTGGCGCCGAGGCTCTCGACCTGTTCCTTGGCGGCGGGGCGCACGTCGGTGGCGGTGACGACCGCGCCCAGGCGCCGCGCCGTGGCGATGGCCTGAAGCCCCGCGACGCCCGCGCCCATGACGAAGGTCTTGGCGGCGGCCACCGTCCCGGCGGCCGTCATCATCATAGGGAAGCCCTTGCCATAGGCGTAGGCCGCCTCGATCACCGCTCGGTATCCGGCCAGATTGGCCTGAGAGGACAGGGCGTCCATGACCTGGGCGCGCGTGATGCGCGGCACGAACTCCATGGCGAAGGCGGTGGCGCCTGCGCCCCTCAACGCCTCAAGCGTGGCCTTGTCGCGCCAGGCGTCCAGCAGGCTGACGACCACCGCGCCGGGTTTCAGGGCGCTGATCTCCGACGCCGTCGGACCGCGCACCTTCAGAAGCACGTCCACCCCCGCCAGCGCCGCCGACAGGTCCGGCTTCACGCTAGCCCCGGCCTCGGCGTAGTCGGCGTCAGGCAAGGATGAGCCGAGGCCCGTCCCGGCCTCGACGCTCACCGTCGCGCCCAGGGCGATCAGCTTCTTCACCGTTTCAGGCGTAACAGCGCAGCGCGTCTCGCCTTCACGGCGTTCGCGGGTCACGGCGATGGCGACGGCCAAGCGAATCCCTCCCACTCCCCAGGGTCGAACCGACGTTAGGCCTAAGGTCGAAGGATCGTCAAACAAGCAAAAGGCCCGCCGGATACGCCGACGGGCCTTGCTGCATCCAATAGAGGGATCGCCCTTAGTGCGCCTTCTTGCTCTTCAGCATGAAGTAGCCCGCCACCGACAGCACCGCGCCGCTGATGAAGGCGGGCACGAAGCCGGCGCCGACGGCGAACCACACAGTCAGGAACAGGATCAGCACGGCCGTGGCCAGCGACAGCCACTTGGTCAGGCCCATGAACAGGCTCCAGGTCCAGGCCTGTTCCGAGATGTTCATATCCCCGTGGACGTGGGGGGCGGTCGCTTCAGCGTGCTGGTCGGCCATGGGGCATCCAAAAAAAGAGTCGAGATTTCGACGGCTCTTATAGCGAGGCCTGCGCGCGGCTCAAGCCCGTCAGGATCAAGGGCGCCTCAGTCGAGGCTTTCCAGCACCGAACGCGCGAAGGCGGCGACGTCGAAGGGCTTGCCCGCCGGGTCTTCGCCGCGCCGCACGATCACCACCTGGCGGCTGGGCACGATCACCACATACTGCCCCCGGTTGCCGAAGGCGGCGAAGGCGTCAGCGGGCACGCCTTCGGAGCGGTTCATCAGCCAGAAGGTCGCCCCATAGCCGAAGTCGCCCGTCGGCGGCTGCGGCCCGGTCGGGGCGGCGACATAGTCGCGCCAGCCCTCCGGCAGGAGGCGCTCGCCCTCCCACACCCCGTCCTGCAGATACAGCTGGCCGAAGCGGGCCAGATCGCGCGCCGTGGTCCAGACCTGGCTCGACAGGATGTAGTTGCCGCGCCAGTCGGTCTCGGCCCAGGTGTGCGTCATGCCCAGCGCATCGAACAGTTCGGCGGGCGGATGGGCGGTGAAGGTCGGGGCGGCGGCCATGGTCGCCAGCAGGGTGTCGTTGTTGGCGTAGCGATAGACCGTCCCGACCGGCGCCAGCAGCGGCCAGCCCGGCGCCTGCTCATCGACGGCCACGCCGCCAAAATAGAGGCCGTCGGTGCGGTTGCCCGCCGTGTCGCTGGTCAGGCCCGACGACATCCGCATCAGGGCATCGACGGTGATCGCCGCGCGCGGATCGCCGGGGCGGCTCCAATTGGCGATGGCGGCGGGCGCCTTCACATCCAGTTCGCCGCGCTGAACCGCCGCGCCGATGACGGTTCCGGCCAGGCTCTTGGCCACCGACCAGGTGCGCTGGGGCGTGTTCGGGCCGAAGTCGGCGGCATAGCGTTCCGCCACCCGCTTGCCGCCCTGCATGACCACAACGCCTGTGGTGTTGGTCCCTGCGCCGAAGCCCTGATCGAAGGCGCGCGCGACGGCGGCCTCCAGCGCGCGAGCGTTCCCCTTGGGCCGCGCGGTCGGCAGGTCCGGCGCCGAGGCCCGGCGCGCCAGCGGCGTCCGCTCAGGCGCGGCGCCCGGCGCATAGCCCATCGGCTCGATGACGCAGCCGCGCCCGTCGGTCCAGGTCGCGACGCGCGGCGGAGCGGCCTGATCCCAGGCCACGGTGACGGCGTTCCCGGCCATCTCGGCCTTCATGCTTCCGACCAGCGGCTGAAGCTCGGGATAGACGCCGACCAGCTCGTTCGCCTCGACGCTGGCGACCGTGCGATCGGCTCCCGCCGCGCGCGCCGAATGCAGGGCGCTGCACACCGTCAACGCCTTATAGCCCGCCGCCAGGGCGCGGTGATTGGCGGAAGGTTCAGCCGTCTGGGCGAAGCCCGTCGTCGGCAGGGCGAGGACGGCGGCGAGAACAAGCACACGGGACACAGATTTCATGCGGCCACGCTTCAACGCCGCGCTCCGCCTGTCAACGCCCTTTCCCTTCTCCCCTTGTGGGAGAAGGTGGCAGGCGGAGCCTGACGGATGAGGGGTTGCGGGACATTAAGGTCAGCCCCCCATCAAGCTGCGGAGAACCCCCTCATCCGGCCCTGACGGGCCACCTTCTCCCACAAGGGGAGAAGGAAGTCAGAGCGCCTCGAACCGATCGATCAGGCCTTCCAGCCGCTTGGTGCCGATGGTCCAGAAGGCCGGGTCGCGCGGGTTCAGGCCGAACGGCTTCAGCGCCTCGACATAGGTCCGCGCCCCGCCGCCCGACAGCAGGTCGCGATACAGGGGCGTAAAGGCCGCCGGATCCTTGGCCCGCGTCTCCATCAGCGCCGCGACCAGCAGGTCGCCGAACGCATAGGCGTAGACATAGAAGGGCGCGTGGACGAAGTGGCTGACATAGGCCCACCAGTCCTCATAGCCGGTCAGGTCCACTGCGGGCCCGAGGCTGGCGCCCAGCTCCTCCATCCAGATCTCGCGGATGCGCTCGACCGGCACCTCGCCCGCCGCCCGCTCGTCATGGAAGCGCGTCTCGAAGCGGTGAAAGGCGATCTGGCGCACCACCGTGTTCAGCCCGTCCTCGATCCGGCCGGCCAGCAGGGCGCGCTGCTCGTCCGGCGTCGCCTCGGCCAGCAGGCGGTCGAAGGTCAGGCCCTCGGCGAAGATCGACGCCGTCTCGGCCAGCGTCAGCGGCGTATCGGCCAGCAGGCTGCCCTGCCCCGCCGCCAGCGTCTGGTGCACCCCGTGGCCCAGTTCATGCGCCAGCGTCAGCACGTCGCGCCGCTCGCCCATCCAGTTCAAGAAGACATAGGGGTGCCGATCCGCCGTCACCGGGTGAGCATAGGCGCCGGACTGCTTGCCCGCACGCGCCCGCGCGTCGATCCACGGCCGGTCGAAGAACCAGCCCGCCCGCTCGGCGAAGTCTCCGCCCAGATCAGCAAAGCTGGACAGCACCACCGCGCGCCCGCCCGCCCAGTCATAGGCGCGCGACGCCGCCGCCTCGATCGGCGCATTGCGGTCCCAGTGGGCCAGCCGATCCTTGCCCATCGCCTTGGCCTTCAACGCATAATAGCGATGCGCCAGACGCGGATAGGCCTGCGCCACCGCCTCGGCCATGGCGTCCACGCTCTCGCCGTCGACTTCATTGCCCAGATGGCGGCTGTCGGCGGGGCGTTTGAAGCCGCGCTTGCGATCCTCCAGCGCCTTTTCGGCGGCGACGGTGTTCAGCACCATGGCCATGGTCCGGGCGATGCCGGAAAAGGCCGTCGACAGGCCCTCGCCCGCCGCCTGACGCTTGGCGCCGTCCGCGTCGCTGAGACGGTTCAGCCCCTCGGCCAGGGTCAGCTCCTCATCCCCCACGGGTGCGCGCAGCACGGCCAGGGTCTCGTCGAACAGGCGCGGCCACTGCGCCTGAATCGGGCCGCGCTCAGCGATGAAGGTCTCCAGCTCGGCCGACAGTTCATGCGGCTTCATCGCCCGCACCCGGCGCAGCCACGGCGCCCAGCGCGCGGCGGGCGCATGAGCCGTCAGCGCCGCCTCCACCGCCGCCTCGTCCAGCGCATTGATCTCCAGCGTCAGCCAGACGGTCGGCGTGGCGATGACCGTCAGCTTCTCGCGCACATCGGCCTCGAAGCCTTGCGCCGCCGCATCCTCGCGGTTGGTCGAGGCGGCCAGGAAGGCGTAGGCGCCCAAGGCCCCCATCACGTCCGCCGCCTGCTCATAAAGCCCGATCGCCTCGTCCAGCGCCCGACCCAGTTCGGCGCCCGACAGCGCGGCCAGCCGCCCCTGCCAGGCGTTCATCCGGTCGACCAACGCCCTGGCCCGCTCCAGATCGGCGGCGATGCGCGCATCCTCGCGCGAGGCGTAGAGGTCGGACAGATCCCACAGCGGGGCGTCGGCGAATTCGGTCGTTTTGACGGGCGCGTTCATGCCCTTGGTTGTGGGGAGGCGAAGGGCGCGATGCAAGCCGCCCTTCTCTCAGCAGGTCAGTCTCAAACCAGGACGATGAAAAGCGTCTTCCCTTCGCCCGCAAAATCGAGCACTGTTCAAATATGACCCATACCGCCCTCGACCCCACCGGCCGCGCCTCGCTGGAAGGCGCGCGCGGGCTCGCCGCCATCCGCATCGGGATCGGTCTGATCCAGGGGCTGGTTCTCTATCTGCTGTATCGCTCGGCGTCGGACGCCACGGCCCTGGCCTGGCCCGCAACCCAGCCTTCGCTCTTCGCCGCCCTGGTGCTGGCGGCGGCGTTCGCGCCGATCATGCTGCTGGCGGGCGTCGGGCGGATGGGATGGAAGACGCTGGCGCTGTGGGGCGCGGTCGCGGCGGCGGTTCTGGCGCTGCTGGGCTGGCACGACGCAGCCCAGCAGGCGAGCGACTATTTCCGCCCGCCCTATCTGCGCTTCCCGGTCGTGGCCTTCGCCGCAGCCGCCCTGTTCATCGCCCATCACCTGATCGTTCCGGCCGTCCAAGGGCGACGCTGGATCGCCGACTACGACGACTATTTCGACACGGCGTGGAAGGCGGGCGTGCAGTTGGTGCTGTCGCTGGGCTTCACCGGCGCCTTCTGGCTGCTGCTGTTCCTGGGCGCGGCCCTGTTCCGCGTCATCGGCCTCAGCTTCCTGAGCGACCTGTTGGGCGAGGAGTGGTTCTCCATCCCCGTCACCTGCCTGGTCTTCGCCGTGGCGGTGCAGCTGACCGACGTGCGCGGCGGCCTGATCCGGGGCGTGCGGACGGTGGCGCTGATGCTGTTGTCCTGGCTGCTATTGGTCATCACCGTCCTGGTGGCGGGCTTCCTGGCCGCCCTGCCCTTCACCGGCCTGGACGGGCTGTGGAAGACGGGCAGCGCCACGGCCCTGGTGCTGTCGGCCGCCGCCGCCCTGATCGTGCTGATCAACACCGCCTATCAGGACGGGCGCGAGGACAATCTGCCGCCCGCCGCCCTGCGCCTGGCGGTGCGGGTCGCCTCGGTGCTGCTGACGCCGCTGATCCTGATCGCGCTCTGGGGCCTGTCATTGCGTATCGGCCAGCACGGCCTGACGCCCGACCGCATCATCGCCTCGGCCTGCGCCCTGGTCGGCGTCCTGTACGCCGCCGGATACGGCTGGGCCGCCCTGTCGCCCCTGTGGCGCAAGACCGCCTGGATGAAGCCGCTGGAGCGCACCAACGTCCTGGCCGCCGTCCTGACGGTGCTGGTCATCCTCGCCCTGTTCAGCCCCCTGGCCGATCCGGCCCGCCTGTCGGTCAACGACCAGACCGCCCGGCTGAAGCGCGGCGCCGTCAGCGCGGCCCAGTTCGACTACGCCTTCCTGCGCTTCGGCGCGGGCAAGACGGGACGCGCGGCCCTGGCCGAGCTGGCGAAATCCTCCGACGCCGAGATCGCCCGTCGCGCCAAGGCGGCCCAGGCCGTGACCTCGCGCTATGACATAGAGGAAGCCGCCCTGCCCCCGCGCGCGCCGAACATCGCCCCGTGGCCGGAGGACAAGCCCCTGCCCGCCGCCTTCCTGGCCCCGGCGCCGTCCGGCGATCCGCGCTACGCCTGCAACAGCGACTACAACTGTCTCGCCGCACAGCGCGACCTGAACGGCGACGGCCGCGACGAAATCCTGTTGGCGACCACTTACAGGATCGCCCTGTTCGCTCAGGGCGCCGACGGCCGCTGGGTCCATCAAGGCGACTATCAGGTTCCGCATTGTCCCGGTCCCGGCGGCCGCGATCTGCGCGAGTCGCTCAAACACCCCGACCTGAAGACCGCCGCATCGCCCTGGCCCGATCTGAACATGGGCGCCGTGACCGGGCGGCTGCAGCCGGAAGCCGTCTGCCCGAAGCCCGGCCCCGTTAACCCCTGACTCAGGTCTCCGAAACCCGATCTTCATTCCCTCCGTTCTAGGGTTGTGTCGAAACGAGCCAGTCCCGACCCAATGAGGACGGCCGTTCGATGGTGATGTTGAAGGGTGTGCTCCAATGGCCAAGACCGTTCTGGTCGTCGACGATGATCCCACGCAGCGCCGCCTGATTCAGGCGGTGCTCGACCGTGAAGGCTATGCGGTCGTCCACGCCGAAAGCGGGGGCGAGGCCATTGACCGTCTGACCAAGGGCGGCGGCGCCGACGTGGTGCTTCTGGATCTCGTCATGCCCGGCCTGTCGGGCATGGAGGCCCTGGCCGAGATGCGCACGGCGGGCGTGGCCACGCCGGTCATCGTGCTGACGGCCAACGGCGGCATCGAGACGGTGGTCAAGGCCATGCAGGCCGGGGCCCAGGACTTCTTCGTCAAGCCGGTCGGCCCCGACCGCCTGCTGGTCGGCGTCCGCAACGCCCTGCAGATGACCCAGCTGACCGCCGAGATCGGCCGCCTGAAGAAGCGCGCCACGGGCCGCTCCTCCTTCGACGACATGGTCGGCGACAGCGAACCCATGCGGATGGTCAAGGCCCTCGGCCAGCGCGCGGCCAAGTCCTCCATCCCCGTGCTGATCACCGGCGAAAGCGGCGTCGGCAAGGAGGTCATCGCCCGCGCCCTGCACGGCGCCTCGGACCGGGCGGGCAAGCCCTTCGTCGCCGTCAACTGCGGCGCCCTGCCCGCCAATCTGGTCGAATCCATCCTGTTCGGCCACGAGAAGGGCGCCTTCACCGGCGCGCACGAAAAACACGCGGGCAAGTTCGTCGAGGCGAACGGCGGCACCCTGTTCCTGGACGAGATCGGCGAATTGCCGCTGGACATGCAGGTCAAGCTGCTGCGCGCGCTTCAGGAAGGCGAGGTCGATCCCGTCGGCGGCAAGCGCCCGGTCAAGGTCGACGTCCGCATCGTCTCGGCCACCAATCGCGACCCGGCCCAGCAGGTCAAGGAAGGCGCCTTCCGCGAAGACCTCTTCTATCGTCTGAACGTCTTCCCGATCGAGGCGCCGGCCCTGCGCGAACGGCGCGAGGACATCCCGGCCCTGGTCGAGCACTTCATCGCCCGCTTCAACGTCGAGGAAGGCAAGCGCGTCGCGGGCTGCTCGCCCGAGACCCTGGCCCTGTTGCAGGGCCACGACTGGCCCGGCAACGTCCGCCAGCTGGAGAATGCGGTCTATCGCGCCCTGGTCCTGGCCGACTCGCCCCTGCTGCAGCCGCACGACTTCCCGGCCATCTCGGGCGTCGCCGTGCCGCTGGACGCCGTGGCCGCTCCCCGGAGCGGCGAGCACGCGCCCGCCTCGGCGTCCGAGTCCGCCTCGAGCGATGAGGACGCCCAGCACGACAGCCCGGTCCGCATCACCGATGACCGCGGCCACGTCCGCACACTGGAGCAGATCGAACGCGACCTGATCCAGCACGCCATCGAGGTCTACTCCGGCCACATGTCCGAAATCGCCCGCCGCCTGGGCATCGGCCGCTCCACCCTCTATCGCAAGGTCCGCGAACAGGGCCTTGAGGAACAGCTCAAGGAAGCCGGCTGAGAGGCCCGAAGACCACAGGCGCAGGAACCCTCGCGCGCGCCTGACGCTTCCCTAGTGGGATTTCACACAGGGGCTGCACCATGGACGCACATTTCCGACTGGACGGTCACGTCGCCCTGGTGACGGGCGCCGGGGCCGGAATCGGCCGCGCCATCGCCGAGGCCTTCGCCGCGGCGGGCGCCGCCGTGGCCGTCACGGACCTGGATGCAGCCAAGGCCGTGGCCGTGGCGGACGGCGTGGTCCGGGCCGGCGGACGCGCGGTCGGCCTGGCCTGCGACGTCACCGACGAAGCCCAGCGCATCGCGACTGTCGAGGCCGTAGTCGCGGCCTTCGGCAAGCTGACCCTGCTGGTGAACAATGCGGGCGGCGGCGGCCCCAAGCCCTTCGACATGCCCATGAGCGATTTCGAGCGCGCCTATCAGCTCAACGTCTTCGCCCCCTTCCGCTTCATGCAACTGGCGGCGCCGCACATGCAGGACGCAGGCGGCGGGGCGATCCTGAACATCACCTCCATGGCCGGGGACAACAAGAACGCCCGCATGGCCTCCTACGGTTCGTCCAAGGCGGCGGTCAGCCACCTGACCCGCAACGTCGCCTTCGACCTGGGACCGCGCGGCGTTCGCGTCAACGCCATCGCGCCAGGCGCGATCAAGACCGACGCCCTGGCCGGCGTCCTGACGCCCGAGATCGAACAGGCCATGCTCAAGCACACGCCGCTGGGCCGCCTGGGGCAGCCCGAGGACATCGCCCGCGCGGCCCTGTTCCTGTGCTCGCCCGCCGCGTCGTGGATCAGCGGCCAGATCCTGACCGTCTCCGGCGGCGGCGTTCAGGAACTGGACTGACCCACGATGCTTGAGGCTTCCAAACGGCGGCGGTTCCGGCCACAGGTCTCCCCTCCAGTTCAACCGGGGGGAGCCCGCCATCTTGTTTCGTCATACCGCCGCCGTTCTGACCGTGGCGTCCGTCGTCATCCTGACCGCCTGCTCCAACGCCGAGGCCCCGCCCTCGGCTGAAGCCGGCGCTTCCGCCCTTTCCAAGGCCGCCCTGCCGTCCGAGTGCGTGGATCACCCGCTTCTGGCGGCCATGCCGACGGTCCAGACCATCGCCAGCAAGCCGCTGACCGAGGTCGAGTGCCAGCCCTTCTCCATCTCCATGACCTATGGCGAGCCGGGGACCAGCGCCGAAATCCTGCTGATCGATTCCAAGGCCCCCGTTCCCGAGGAAAGCGGCCCCATGTCCGGCCTGCTCGCCGCGGCTCAGGAGACCGCCTTCAAGAGTGTCGGCGCGGGCGTTGAAATGACCAAGGGCCTGCGCGAAGCGGCCCTGTCCTCCCCGCCCGCCCTGGCTTCGATCGGCGGCGAGGACTATCTGCCCGTGGTCATGGACGCTCCGTCCGGCGAGCCCATCGTCATCGGCGTCGAACCCAAGGATTCAGGCGGCCGCGTCGGCTCGGTGATGAGCGCGCTCAAGGGCCGCTACGGCCTGACCATCCATATCGAACAGGACGCCTTGTCCGGCGCGGCGGCCGCCCGCACGGCCTATCAACCCTATCTGTCGGCCATGCGCCTGAACGCCCTGCCCTGAATGCGATTGGAAGGGCGGCCGAGTTCGCCTCCGCCGCCCTTCGCCATCGTTTCGCTGTCCCCGAGTCAGTTCCGGCTGACCGTCAGGGCGTAGGCGCCTTCCGATCCCCGGCGCGCCGTGGCGCGCGGCTGGAACGGGGTGATGACATAGGTCGTGTCCTTGGCGGCCTTCAGCTCGGCCGTTTCGCCCTCGACCTCGCCCCGGAACACGGCCGCGCCGCTCTGGTCCGCCGCGTCGCTGATGTTGAAATACAGGTTGGTGTTGGACGGTTTGAAGGCGACCTTCAGCGTCTGTCCCGCCGCGATGGGTACGGCGTAGACCGGCGCCGCATAGCCCTTCACCGTTCCTTCCTTCGTCACCGATCCGGCCCGCTCGAAGGTCAGCACCTCCAGCGTGGAGCCTTCCTCGCGAACGAAGGCGCGCGCGGCGGCCTCGTCGACGACAGGCAGGGTCGGGACGGCGTTCGGCGTCGGGCTGACCGCCTGGGGCGCCGCCGCCGGGCCGCCGCTGAGATCGACCGTCGCCTCAGACGCGGCCTCGGGCGCCGCCCCCGGACGATCGCCGCACGCCGCCAGCGCCAGGCTCAAACTCAGAAGGCCGCCGGTCAGGGCGGCGGGGGCGAAGGGTTTCATTAGTCTTCCCTCTCAAGAGGCTTGGATATCCGCAGACGCAACGCACGGCCAAGCTGAACGGTTGCGGGCTTCATTCAACCTCATCGGGCGTCGACTGGCTTTCTTTCCGGCGTCGCCCGAATCGACGCGGTTCGCCCTTGGCCTTGGCCGTGATCTCTTTCAGCTTGCGGCCCTGCATGGCCGACAGGGCCTGGCCCGGCGCGCCCTTTTCCGGGTCGGCGAAGGCGCGGCCATGGGTCTGGATTCGCTCGCCCACCGAATCGAGGAACTCCCCCTCCCATTCGGACAGGGAAACGCCCGCCTTCTCTGCCGAGCGGCGGGCGCGTTTCAAGGCGTTGAGCGCGGATCGTTTCGCCGCCTCCTTCTGCTGCTCCCAAGGGCTCAGAGAAGGTTTGGTTTTAGACGCGCTATCGCCCTTCGGGCTGCTTGAGCGCAATTTAGAGGCGCTATCGCCCTTCGGGCTGCTTGAGCGCGAGAGGCCGCTGGAGCGCAGCTTGGCGCCGCCGCCCTTCAGGCTGCTGGAGCGTGAAGGGCCGTCGCTGGAGGGCTTGAAGGGCGTGCGCTTCAGGCCCGCCTCCCTCAGATCTCGCCGAGAGCCAAGAGGTAGAGGTCCAGAATCGCTTCTTCTTCCTGACGCTTGGCCTTGTCCTGCTTGCGTAGGCGCAGAACCTTGCGCAGCACCTTGACGTCATAGCCTTCGCCCTTGGCCTCAGCGAAGACCTCCTTCATGTCGACCATGACGGCCTGCTTGTCCTCTTCGAGGCGCTCCAGGCGTTCGATGATCGAGCGAAGACGGCCCTGGGCCGTGGCGGTCAGGACGTCGGGGCTGGCGTCGAAGGAAGCGTCGTCCATGACTGAACTCCAGAACTCAAATCAAGCTGCGCCCTCAAGCAGGCCTAGGGCCGTTAGGGCAAGAAAAAAGCACGTCCTCAAGCAGGCCGAGGGCCATTGGGACGACTTGGAAAAGAATCACTAGTCAGACGCGAGCCTGCGCTCAACGCCGGACGCGAAAAAGCCGCGGACAACGCCCGCGGCCCTGTGGATAGTCATCCCATCCACCGACGGTCGGCGCGCGCCTCGCCCGCGAAAGGCGGGGCGCGCCGATCGCGCCTGATCAGCCTTGCTTGGCTTTGAAGCGCGGGTCGGTCTTGTTGATGACGTACAGAACGCCCTTGCGGCGAACGATCTTGCAGTCGCGGTGGCGACCCTTCAGCGACTTCAGCGAGCTACGGACCTTCATGGTCGGACGTCCCGGTTGGAGGCCCGTGAGGGCGAGTAAAACAAAAGAGCCGCGGGCGAACCTGCGGCGGAGGCGGTCGTATAGAGAGGCCTTCGCCTTTCGTCAACATTCCGCGCGGGGAATCCGCTGGAGGCCTGGCCCCCGAGTCGAACGGAGGATCTCCGGACTTGCACGTCCGGCGCGTCGCCCCTCCGCCACCAGGCCGCGCTCAGGGAACGCCGCAATGTAAATTCGGCTGATTAACCGCCTGCTTGCAAGAATGGTTAACGGCGCTTTCACCCTTATCACGGAAACTCATCGGACCTTCGCGCGCTTGTGATTGGTCGTGGAATTCGGGGGCGTTAGCCTGTGACTATGCGTATCGCTTATCGTCTTCTGTTGTTGGGTTCGGTCGCCGCCTGCACCCCCATGGTTCCCACGCCGCCGCAGCCACAGCCTGCGCCGCCGCCCGTGGTCGAGCCTGCGCCCGCCACGCCGGCCCCCACGCCCCCGCCCGCCCAGACGGATCTCAGCGAGGCCTATGACCACGCCAGCTTCGACGCCTGGAAGCAGAGCTTCCTGGAGCGCCACGGCGGCGCCCGCAAATGGGAGTACGCCCGCGAGCTGGAGAGCGTGACGCCGAACCCCAGCATCATCCGCCTGGACCGCAACCAGCCCGAATTCTCGCGCCCCGCCGGGGTCTATATCCAGAACGCCACCACGCCCGCGCGAATCGCCATGGCGCGCCAGCGCGTCGACCGCGTGCCGTGGGACGTGACCCAGAAGTACGGCGTGCCGACCGAAATCCTGCTGGGCGTCTGGGCTCAGGAAAGCGCCTTCGGCCAGGTCCAGGGCGATTTCGACGTCATCCGCTCGCTGGCGACCCTGGCCTATGACGGCCGCCGCCGCGCCTGGGCCGAGGATCAGCTGAAACACGCCCTCGACATCGTCGTGACGGGCAAGCGCGACCGCGCGGGGCTGAAAGGCAGCTGGGCCGGAGCCATGGGCCAGACCCAGTTCATGCCGGACAACTATCTGCGGCTGGGCGTCGATCAGAACGGCGACGGCAAGGTCGACATCTGGGGCTCGGACGCCGACGCCCTGGCCTCGGCGGCGAATCTGCTGGCCCAGGCGGGCTGGAAGCGCGGTCAGGGCTGGGCCTATGAAGTCACCCTGCCCTCCAACTTCGACTACAGCCAGGCCGAGGGGCCGAAACACCCCTGGTCCTGGTGGGCCGCGCGCGGCGTGCGTCTGGCCGACGGCTCCTCCCCCAACAGCGCCGAGGCGGCCGAGGGCGCGGCCATCCTGCTGCCGCAGGGAGCCAAGGGCCCGGCCTTCCTGGCCCTGCCCAACCACTACGTCATCCGCCGCTACAACAACTCGGTCAGCTACGCCCTGGCCATCGGCATGATCGCTGACGGGGTGGCGGGCAAGCCTGCGCTGAAGGCCTCCTGGCCCAACGACGGCCCCCTGACGCGGGACCAGAGAATCGGCGCCCAGCAGGCCCTGACCCGCATGGGCTTCGACACGCAAGGGGTCGACGGCGTCATCGGCTCAAACACCCGCGCCGCCCTGCGCCGCTGGCAACAGGCCAATGGGCGGACGGCGGACGGCTATCTGACCGACGTGCTGGCGGATGAACTCATCCGCCGGGCGCGATAGCGTCCTTCTCCCCTTGTGGGAGAAGGTGGCCCGTCAGGGCCGGATGAGGGGTCTCTCCGAAATCAGATGCAAGGATTGCGAGGCTAACGTCCCGCAACCCCTCATCCGTCAGGCTTCGTCCGCCACCTTCTCCCACAAGGGAAGAAGGAAGCCTCAGCCCTTCATCCGCCAGGTCGCGCCCTGTGGGCCGTCCATGACCACCACGTTCAGTTCGTTCAGCCGGTCGCGGATGCGGTCGGCCTCGGCCCAGTTCTTGGCCGTGCGGGCGGCGGCGCGTTGTTCCAGCAGGCCCTCGACCTCAGCCTTCAACCCTTCGTCGATGCCCGAGAACCACTCCGCCGGATCAGCCTGAAGCACGCCCAGGATCGAGGCCGCCGCGATCAGCCGCCCCTTGGCCTCGGCCACCGCGCCTTCGTCGCCCGCCGTCATGCCCCGCTCGATATCGCTGGACAGGGCGAACAGGGCCGCCATGGCGCCCGGCGTGTTCAGGTCGTCCTCGATGGACTTCATGAACTCGACCGGCGGCTCGACCTCCGCCGCCTCGACCCCGGCCGCGCGGTGCAGGGCGCCGTAGAGGCGATCCAGGTTCTTGCGGCTCTGCTCCAGCAAGGTCTGGTTCCAGTCCAGCGGCTGACGATAGTGGGCGCTCAGCAGGGCCCAGCGCACCACCTCGCCCGGCATGGCCTGCACCAGATCGTGCAGCAGCAGGACGTTGCCGATCGACTTGGACATCTTCTCGGCGTCCACGGTCAAGAAGCCGTTGTGCATCCAGTAGCGGGCGTATTCGTCGTGCGCCTCCTCGCCGTGGGCGTGGCCGTGGGCGCAGACCCCTTGCGCGATCTCGTTCTCGTGGTGCGGGAAGACCAGGTCGATGCCGCCGCCGTGGATGTCGATGGGCAGGCCCAGCGTCTCCTCGATCATGGCCGAGCATTCGATGTGCCAGCCGGGGCGCCCCTCGCCCCACGGCGAGGGCCAGGACGGCTCGTCCGCCTTGGACGGCTTCCACAGCACGAAGTCGTGCGGGTTCTTCTTGTAGGGCGCGACCTCGACGCGGGCGCCGGCGATCATGTCGTCCAGATTGCGCCCCGACAGCGCGCCGTAGGACGGATAGGACGACACGTCGAACAGCACATGGCCCTCGGCGGCATAGGCGCAGCCGGCGTCGATGATGGCCTGGATCTGTTTGGTGATCGCCTCGATGTAGTCGGTGACGTGCGGGGCGATGTCGGGCGGCGACACGTTCAGCAGGCCCATGTCGGCCAGATAGGCGGCCTCATAGCGCGCCGTGATCTCGCCGATGGCGACGCCTTCCTTGGCGGCCTTGGCGTTGATCTTGTCATCCACGTCAGTGACGTTGCGGGCGTAGACCACCTTGTCCGCCCCATAGGTGCGGCGCAGCAGGCGCACCAGCACGTCGAACACCACCGGCGGACGCGCGTTGCCGATATGGGCGTAGTCATAGACCGTCGGGCCGCAGACATAGAGGCTCACCCGGTTCGGATCACGCGGCGCGAACAGGCGCTTTTCACGGCGCAGGGTGTCGTGGATGTGCAGGGCCATGGGTCAGGTCTTTTGCGAGTTTTCTTGCGGGACTGAGGAGGTGTCCCATATAGCGGCCTGATAGACAGTCAGGGCCGCGCGCCCAAGTCCATATATATTTGTATTCTGAACAGGCGCTCTCGCCGCCGCCGGATCGTTTCATGAGCAGCACCCCCGCCAAGCCCGTCCTCGTCGCCAATGAGGCGCCCCAGCGTCCCAGCCGCGAACAGGCTCTGGAGGCCGTGCGCACCCTGATCGCCTGGGCCGGCGACAACCCCGACCGCCCCGGCCTGCTGGACACGCCCAAGCGCGTGGTCGACGCCTATGGCGAGTGGTTCGACGGCTATGACGCCGATGCGGGCAAGGAGCTGAGCCGCACCTTCGAGGACGTGACCGGCTATGACGACATGGTCATCCTGCGCGACATCGAGGTCGAGAGCCACTGCGAGCACCACCTGGCCCCCTTCCTGGGCAAGGCCTACGTCGCCTATCTGCCGGGCGAGAAGGTGGTGGGCATCTCCAAGCTGGCGCGCGTGGTCGAGATCTTCGCCCGCCGTCTCCAGAACCAGGAGACCCTGACCAACGACATCATCGACGCCATCGAATCGCACCTGCAGCCCAAGGGCGTGGCCGTGCTGGTCGATGCGGCGCACCAGTGCATGACGACGCGCGGCGTGCATCACCGCCACGTCTCGACCATCACCACCCGCTTCACCGGCGCCTTCAAGAACGACCCGGCCCTGGCCGAGCGATTCCTCAAGCTGGCTCGAGGCTGAGAGTCAGAGACGGGAATCCGGGGCTGAATTGATCGCGGCCAGGGCGGCCCTGCGCCGAATTCGCAATCTTATTCCCCTGCGGCGTCATTTCCTCGCATTCGACGGCTTTACAAGCCTGCTTCAGGACGCCAAGAGACGAGCCAGACTTTCAGTGTGGTCCGCCGGAGGGTGCGGATCTTGATGGAGACGAGGGCGTAATGGGCGCGAAACTTTCCTCAGGCGGTGGCGGCGGCAAGCTGGCGCAACAGAACGCGGACATCAACGTCACGCCGTTCGTTGACATCATGCTCGTGCTGCTGATCATCTTCATGGTCGCGGCGCCGATGGCTACCGTGTCGATCAAGCTGGACCTGCCGCCCGCGACGCCGCCGGCGCCGGACGCCGAGAAGCCGAAAGAGCCGGTCTACATCACCATTCAGGAAAACGGCTCGCTCTACATCGCCGAGACGGAAACCACGATCGCCAAGCTGACGGCTGACGTGTGCGCCGCCCAGGCCGTGACGACGGACTGCCGTGAAGAACGCGTCTTCGTCCGCGCTCAGCCGGAAGTGAAGTACAACCAGTTCATGGAAGTCATGAACAAGCTTCAGGAAAACGGCTTCTACAAGGTCGGCCTCCTGAACGAAGACATCACCTGAGACGGTCGGTCATCGACAGTCTGGAAAAGGGTCGCTTCGGCGGCCCTTTTTCTTTGCCCGTCAGCCATCGACCGCTTGCGCCCTCCCCCTGTTCCAGCCTCAATGCGCGCCTCGAATGAGGGGGAGTAAATCATCATGCGTCGCCGTACCTTCCTGTCCGCCCTGCCCGCCGGAGCCCTGATGGCGGGGGCCGCCAGCGCCCAGCAGGCGCCAAACGCCGCCACGCCTTCCGCCAATCCGGCTTCCGTCCAGCCCGCCCCTGCGCCAGACCCCTACGCCGGCGTCGGCATCGGCGACCGCATCACCGGGCCGCGCTTCGTCGGCCGCTCGACCGTCTGGGGCGCGAACGGCGCCGCGGCCACGGCTCATCCGGCCGCCACCCTGATCGGCCTGGACACCCTGCGACGCGGCGGCTCGGCCATCGACGCGGCCATCGCCATCAACGCCGCCCTGGGCTTCCTGGAGCCGACCGCCAACGGCATCGGCGGCGACGCCTTCTGCCTGATGTGGGATCCGGCGCAGAAGAAGGTCGTCGGCTTCAACGGCTCAGGCGCCAGCCCGCGCGGCCTGTCGCTGGCGACCGCGCGATCCAAGGCCGGAGCCGACGGCTACCTGCCCCGCTACGGCGCCGTCACGGTCAATGTGCCCGGCACGGTCGACGCCTGGTGGAGCGCCCACCAGCGCTACGGCAAGCTGCCGTGGAAGGACGTCCTGCTGCCCGTCGCCGAACTGTGCGAACAAGGCGTGCCGGTACCGCAGGTCGTGGCCTACTATCTCGAACGCGGCATGGCCAACTTCGACAAGAGCGCCGGGACGATCGAAGAGAACGACAACCGCAAGAAGGTCTGGCTGACCGGCGGCCGCACGCCGAAAACGGGGGAAATCTTCGCCAACCCGGACCTCGGCCGCACCTACCGCATGATCGCCGAGGACGGCCGCGACGCCTTCTATGACGGGGTGATCGCCGACCACATCGAGCGCTATTTCAAGCGCATCGGCGGCTGGATGACCCGCGCCGACCTGGCCGCCCACCGCACCGAATGGGTCGAGCCGCTGATGACCACCTATCGCGGGGTCGAGGTCTATTCCCTGGGGCCGAACACCCAGGGCCTGTCGACCAACCAGATCCTGAACATCTGCGAGCAGTTCGATCTGAAGGCCATGGGCTTCCAGTCCGCCGCCTCGATCCACGTCCAGGCCGAGGCCAAGCGTCTGGCCTTCGAGGACCGCGCCCGCTACTTCGCCGACGAGCGCTTCGCCAAGGCCCCGACCGCTTGGCTGAACTCCAAGGCCTACGCCGCCGAACGGGCGAAACTGATCCGCCCCGACCGCGTCATGGACCGCGTCTTCCCCGGCGATGCGCCGACGCAGGGCGACACCACCTATTTCAGCGTCGCCGACAGCGACGGCATGATGGTCAGCTGGATCCAGTCCAACTATCGCGGCATGGGCGGCGGCCTGACGCCCGACGGCCCGGACGGCCGGACGCTGGGCTTCATGTTCCAGAACCGCGGCGAACTGTTCGCCCTGACCGACGGCCACCCCAACGTCTACGCCCCCGGCAAGCGCCCCTTCCACACCATCATCCCCGGCTTCGCCTGCAAGGACGGAGAGCCGTGGATGGCCTATGGCGTCATGGGCGGCGGCATGCAGCCGCAGGGACAGGCCCAGATCATCATCAACATGGTCGACTACGGCCTCGACCCGCAGGAAGCCGGCGACAGCCCGCGCTGGCAGCACTACGGCTCGTCCGAGCCGACCGGCCAACCGGCCGAGGGCGTCGGCAAGCTGCACCTCGAATCCGGCGTGCCCGAGGCGACCAAGCAACAGCTGACGGCCATGGGCTGGGATCTCGGCCCGCCCGACGGCGGCTTCGGCGGCTATCAGAACGTGATGAAGCAGATCAACGAACAGGGCCGCTGGACCTACGGCGCCGCCACCGAAATGCGCAAGGACGGCAACGCCCTGGCCTATTGATCCGGCCTTCAGCCGCTTGAAATGCCGATCCCACAGGTCGATGGACCGGCGTTTACAGCGGCTGAACTCACCTTCAGTGCCAGCGCACACCGTTAACCCCCGCCCATCCCGGCGTCCGCCGGGATGAGCGGGGGTGAGGGAAGCGACCAACCTCTGGTGTGAATCCCCCCTCTGACCGTCCCCGCAAGCCCTTGACCTGACGCCACGTCAATCGACTAGAGTTCGTTTCTAAACAGGACGGACCTATGACCGATCTCGTCACGCGCGACTTCATCGCCCCGGCCGCCGACGGTTATCCGCTGTCGATGCGGCTGGTGTCGGCCGTCCAGCCTCGGATCGCCGTGCTGGTTTCGTCCGGCACCGGATTCCCCAAGGGCTTTTACGAGCGGTTCGCCCGCTATCTGGCCGAGCGGGGCGCGGCAGTGCTGACCTATGATTTCCGGGGCATCGCCGGGTCGCGGCCGGATGATCTGAAGAGCTCGACCATCGACTATCCGGACTGGGGCCGTCTGGACATGCCCGCCGCTCTGGACGCCCTGATCGAGGCGGCGCCGGGCCTGCGCATCGTCCATGTCGGCCACAGCGTCGGCGGCCATTTCCTCGGCTTCATGCCCAATCACCACCGGATCGAGCGGCACGCCTTCGTCTCGGTCGGGACAGGTTGGTGGGGCGGGCACCACCGCAGCTACAATCCGATGGAGTTGTTCTTCTGGCTGGGCTTCGGCCCGTTCAGCCTGATGCGCCACGGCTACATCAAGGGTGGAGGCCTGTGGGCCGGGACCGATCTGCCGCGCGGCGTCTTCACCACCTGGCGGCGCTGGTGCCTGAAGCGCGCGTATTTCTCCAAGGAGCTGGAGACCAGCCTGCGGCCGCATCATTATGAGGCCGTGACCGCGCCGATCCGCTCATGGATCTTCACCGACGACCCCATCGCCACGCCCAGCACCGCGCGCGATCTGTTGAGCGTCTATCCCAAAGCCCGCTCGGACATGAGCGTCCATGCGCCCGGCGACTTCGGCGCGCGGCGCATCGGCCACGAAGGCGCCTTCCGCAAGAGGATGGAGCCGTTGTGGGATCGGATTTTCCACTGGCTCGACAATGGCGACGCCTGAGCCGGCGCCTATATCCCAGGCTCATCTTCCCACCGGAGCCTCCCCATGCCCTATTCCGATCAGCCGACCGTGACCGCCTCGGGCGTGGAGATTCCGCTGCTTGGCTTCGGCACCTGGCAGCTGGAAGCCGACGACGCCCGCCGCATGGTGCGCGAGGCCCTGCGCATCGGCTATCGCCACATCGACACCGCCTGGATCTACAAGAACGAGAAGGCGGTCGGCGACGGCATCGCCGACGCCATGGCTGAAGGGATCGTCACGCGCGACGACATCTTCGTCACCACCAAAATCTGGGTCGAGCATTTCCAGCACGACGCCCTGCTGCGTCAGGCCGAGGAATCCGCCCTCAGCCTGGGCCTGACGCCGGACCTGCTGCTGCTGCACTGGCCCAAGCCGACGCCCGCGCTGGCGGAAACCATCGGCGCCCTGAACGAGGCGAAGGAAAAAGGCTTCACCAGGAACATCGGCCTGTCCAACTTCCCCTCAGCCCTGTTCCGCGAGGCCGCCGCCCTGTCGAGCGCGCCGCTGATCACCAATCAGGTCGAATACCACCCCTATCTGTCGCAGAAGACGCTGATCGAGACGGCGCGCGATCTAGGGTCGTCCATCACCGCCTGGTCGCCGCTGGCCCAGGGCAAGATCGCCGACGACGCCGTGATCGGCGAAATCGCCAGGGCGCACGGCAAGACCAGCGGCCAGATCACCCTGCGCTGGATCATCCAGCAGGGCGTCATCGCCATTCCGCGCACGGCCAAGGAAAGCCGCGCGGCCGAGAACTTCGGCGTCTTCGACTTTGAGCTGTCGACCGACGAAATGGCGAGGGTCAGCGCCCTGGCCCGCCCCGACGGCCGCATCGGCGACTGGCTGGACGAGGCCTTCCAATGGGATCAGGATGCCTGATCAGACACGGTTCTGGGGCGCATGCGCCGAGGAGGACGTCATGGGTTCGGTTCTGGGCTTTCCGGGGATTGATCCGATGGACGCCGTCGTCGGCGCGCGCATCCGCCGCTGGCGCGACCGGCGCGGCGTGGCCTTCGCCGACCTGGCCGCCGCCATCGACCTGACGCCCGAGGCCCTGCGCCGGGTCGAGGCGGGCCGCGAGCATCTGGATTCCGCGCAATTAGACGCTGCCACCCGCGCCCTGCGTCTGCCGGTGTGGGCGCTAGTGTCCGACGCCCCGGCCTATTGATCGCCGACGCGTGACAGACGGCGCATGTCCGCCTAAGCGTCAGCGCATGGCCTACAAGTCCCTGCGCGATTTTCTTGCGACCCTCGAAGCCGACGGCGAACTGGTCCGCGTGTCCGAACCCGTCTCCACCCATCTGGAGATGACCGAGATCCAGACCCGCCTTCTTCGCAACGGCGGTCCAGCCGTCCTGTTCGAAAAGCCGGTCATGCCCGACGGCACGATCAGCCCCATTCCCTGCCTGGCCAATCTGTTCGGCACGGTGAAGCGGGTCGCCATGGGCGTGACGCTGGAGGGCAAGCAACGCACCACGGCGGGCGAACTGCGCGAGGTCGGCGAACTGCTGGCCTTCCTGCGCAATCCGACGCCGCCGCGCGGCCTCGGCGACGCGATGGAGATGCTGCCGCTGGCCCAGACCGTCATGTCCATGCGGCCCAAGACGGTGAAGAAGGCCCCGGTGCAGGAGGTGGTGCTGAAGGGCGATCAGATCGACCTGACCGCTCTGCCCATCCAGGGCTGCTGGCCGGGCGAGCCCGCGCCCCTGATCACCTGGGGCCTGGTCGTGACCAAGGGGCCGTCCGACGACCGCGAGGACGACTTCAACCTGGGCATCTATCGGATGCAGGTGCTGGGCAAGGACAAGGCCATCATGCGCTGGCTGGCCCATCGCGGCGGCGCCCAGCACTACGCCCGGCACAAGAAGGCGGGCAAGCGCGAGCCCCTGCCCTGCGCCGTCGTGCTCGGCGCCGATCCGGGAACCATCCTCGCCGCCGTGACCCCGGTGCCGGAAACCCTGTCGGAATATCAGTTCGCCGGCCTGATGCGCGGCTCCAAGGCCGAACTGGTCCCATGCAAGACCGTGCCGCTGATGGTGCCGGCCCAGGCCGAGATCGTGCTGGAAGGCCACGTCCTGCTGGACGAATTCGAGGACGAAGGCCCCTACGGCGACCACACCGGCTACTACAACTCGGTCGAGAAGTTCCCGGTCTTCCAGGTGACGGCCATCACCATGCGCAAAGACCCCATCTATCTGACCACCTTCACCGGCCGCCCGCCGGACGAGCCGTCCGTGCTGGGCGAGGCGCTGAACGAGGTCTTCATCCCCCTGATCCGCCAGCAGTTCCCCGAGATCACCGACTTCTGGCTGCCGCCCGAGGGGTGCAGCTACCGCATCGCCGTGGTGTCGATGAAGAAGGCCTATCCCGGCCACGCCAAGCGGGTGATGATGGGCTGCTGGAGCTATCTGCGGCAGTTCATGTACACCAAGTGGATCATCGTCGTGGATGACGACATCAACGCTCGCGACTGGAAGGACGTCATGTGGGCCGTCTCGACCAAGATGGACCCGGCGCGCGACATCACCGTCATCGAGAACACCCCGATCGACTATCTGGACTTCGCCAGCCCCGACAGCGGCCTGGGCTCCAAGATCGGTCTGGACGCCACCGACAAGTGGGAGCCCGAGACCAAGCGCGAATGGGGCGAGGAGATCCGCATGGACGAGGCCGTGGTCGAGCGGGTCAATGACATCTGGGACAGCCTCGGCCTGCCCGGCGACGGTGCGCCGATCTGGAAGCGCAGAACCGGTCTTTAGGAACCAAAAACTCGTCTCGCCAGAGAACCCAAATGGCTGATCGGCGTTCAGTTTCCCGACCGAAGGAACGGCGACGCTCGGGGCGCGCTGATCGGCTTAGGGGAATCCATATGATTTCACGCACCAGCGCCGGCGTCGCCACGCTCGCACTCGCCGCCGCGCTCAGCCTTTCGGCGTGCGGCGACAGCAAGGGCAACGCCGAGAATCCGGCGCCCAAATCGGTCGCCCAAGCGGCGGGCAACGAGGCCACGCAAGAGAAGATGAGCCTCTACATCGACGCCTTCAACGCGCTGATCGACGACCCCTGGGGCGTGACCAAATACTACGGCGAGTATCAGAAGCTGGATATTCCCAACGCCTCGGCTTCGGCGACCCTGCACTTCCCCGAGAACATCTCCCATTTGGAACGGGCGATCGAGAAGCTCAAGCAGGGCCGCGCCCTGAACGGCGGCAATCAGGGCAAGAAGGCGGATGAGACGGTCGACAAGCTGATCCCGCAACTGGAGGCGCTTCTCGCCCAGTGGCGCACGTTGGACCCCTACTTCGAGTCCCGCGCCTATCGCGAAGACAATCTGGCCAAGGCCAAGGGCGCGCACCCCGCACTGATGCAGGCCTATCAGGGCAGCGTCAGCGGGATCGAGGCGCTCGACGCCGCCCTTTCCGAATATCAACGCGCCAGCAACGCCGCGAAGATGGAAGCCATGCGCAAGGCCGGCCACGCCGCCGAGGCCAGCGTCCTGGACGCCATGCAGAAGGCCGACTTCTTCACCAATGCGGTGATGGAGAACAACAAGGCCGAAGCCGACCGCCTCTTGCCCGACCTGGAGGCCTCCGTCGCCAAGCTGCGCGAGGAACAGGCCAAGATGCCCTCGGACAGCCGCAACCGGTCCACCCTGAACAGCATCGCCGACAACCTCAGCGGCATGATCGGCGAGTATCGCGACTTCAAGCAGACCGGGGCCGACGGCTACCGCGAGCAGGTCGTGGACAGCTACAACAGCGCGATCGGCAACATGAACCGTGTGGAACTGCCCGCTTAACGACCCTGCGTCCGGCCGTCACGCGCGGCCGGACGCGCTTCTCGCGAACTGCGCCGGGGTTGCCAGACGGCTGTGATCGGATCACGAAGGGCCTATGCGCCTAGACCGTTTCGTCACAGCGGCCGTCGCCGCCCTAGTTTGTCTCGCGAGCCCCGCCATGTCCCAGACCCCGTCCGCTTCCGTTCCCAACGAAGCCCCGTGGGACCAGGCCTTCCTGCCGCCCGCTCCCGCCTGGAACGGCCCCAGCCGCGCCCTGCTGCGGGGCGCCGCCGATCCCTGGGTCACGGCGTTCGAGGCCGACGCGGCGCATGACTTCTCGCCCAACTACGCCGACACCCGCGCCTGGTTCGACCGGCTGGACGCGGCCAGCGACCTGATCCGCATCGAACAGTTCGGAACCTCGCCGGAAGGCCGGCCGATCTACGCCGTGATCGCGTCCAAGGACGGCGCGGCCTTCGATCCGTCCAAGCCGGTCCTGCTGGCTCAAGCGGGCATCCACCCGGGCGAGATCGACGGCAAGGACGCGGGCATGATGTTGCTGCGCGACATCGCCTTCTACGGCAAGGACGGCCTGCTGGACCGCGCCAACCTGATCCTGATCCCGATCCTCAGCGTCGACGGGCACGAGCGCGCGGGCGCCTATTCGCGCCCCAACCAGCGCGGGCCGCGCATCCAGGGCTGGCGCCACACGGCGACCAACCAGAATCTGAACCGCGACTTCATGAAGCTGGATCAGGCCGAGATGCAGGCCGTCATGGGCCTGATCCACAAATACAAGCCGAACCTCTACGTCGACATCCACGTCACCGACGGCATCGATTATCAATACGACGTCACCTTCGGCTACAACGGCGAGGACGGCGTCTGGAGCCGCAGCCCGGCCATCGCGAAGTGGCTGGACGCCGCCTTCAAGCCCGCCATGTATGCGGCGCTGGAGGCTCAAGGCCACATCCCCGGCGAACTGGTCTTCGCCATCGACGACCGCGACCCGAAGAAGGGGCTGAACGACGGCGGTCTGGGCGAGCGCTTCTCCAACGGCTGGGGTTCGGCGGCCCACGTCCCGACCATCCTGATCGAGAACCACAGCCTGAAACCGCATGAACAGCGGGTGCTCGGAACCTATGTCTTCCTCGAACAGGCGTTGAAGCTGCTGGCCGAAAAGTCCGTCGACCTGCGCGCCGCCATCGCCGCCGACCGCGCCCTGCGTCCCGCCGAACTGCCCGCCAATTTCGACAGCGACGACACGCCCTCGCACACCCGCCCCTTCAAGGGCATCCGCTATGAGACCTTCGACAGCATCGCCTCGGGCCGCCCCGAAATCCGCTGGCTGGGCCAGCCGGACGCCGAACTGTGGCCCATGCCCTTCTACGGCTCGCACCCGACGCTGACGCTGAAGCGGCCGAGCGCCTATTGGGTGCCGTCCTATCGTCAGGACGTGATCGAGCGCCTGCGCGTCCACGGCGTGCAGATGGAGACGCTGGACGCCCCGCGCACCGTCGCCGTCGACATGCTGCGCCTTGTCGATCCCAAGGTGTCGGCCCACACCAACGAAGGCCATGTGCCGATCTCGGTCAGCGAGGTCCGGCCCGAGGCCCACGACTGGACCTTCCCCATCGGATCGGTGCGCGTGCCCACCGATCAGCCGATGGGCGACGTCGCCATCCTGCTGCTGGAGCCGCAGTCGAACGAGAGCTTCTTCGCCTGGGGAATGTTCCCCGAGGTGCTGAACCGCGTCGAATACATCGAGGCCTACGCCATCGCCCCGCTGGCCGAGAAGATGCTGGCCGTCGATCCGGCGCTGAAGGCCGAATTCGAAGCCAAGCTGGCGGCCGACCCCGCCTTCGCCGCCGACGGCGACGCGCGTCTGGCCTGGTTCTATGAGCGCACGCCCTTCTACGACCAGCGCTATCGCCTCTATCCCGTGGGGCGTGAAAATTGAGCCTGATCCCGACCATTCAGGCCGCCGCCCTGTGGGGCGGCCTGCTGATCCTGCTGCTGTTCGTCCTGTCGGGCGTCGTGGTGCGGCGCCGTCGTCAGCATCTGGTCGAGTTCGGCGACGGCGGCGTGCGCGAGCTGGTCTGCGCCACCCGCGCCTTCTCCAATGCGGCCGAGTATATCCCGGCCGGAATGTGCGGCCTGATCCTGCTGGCCTTCCTCGGCGCCCCGGCCATGCTGATCCATGCGGTCGGCGGGATGCTGTTCGCCGGGCGGGTGATCCACGCCCTGGGCCTGCTGTTCCAGGAAGGGCCGTCGCTGGGCCGTTCGGTCGGCATGATCCTGACCTGGCTGGCGCTGCTGGTCGCGGCCGTCAGCCTGATCGCCTGGTCGATCCTGTAAGAGAGGCGACCAAAGAAGCCGACCCTCTCCCGGCGGGAGAGGGCTTGAGCGCACGGCGGCGCAGCCGTCGTTCTGGCGCGAAAGGGTGAGGGGCTTGTCCCGTCAGTCGGCGTAAGCCGCCGCGCCACGGCCTTGCGGCCGACCTCACCCGCGAACCCTCACCCTTTCGCCTTAGCCAATCGCTACGCTCTTGGAGGCTCAAGCCCTCTCCCATCAGGAGAGGGTGACAACGGTTGCGCGCCCTGTTTCCCTCCGCCATATCGGGGCATGTCCGATAAGACGCCCTCCCCCGACATCCTGAACGATCTGATCTCCGCCGCGCTGAAGGCCGGCGCTGATGCGGCCGAGGCCGTGTCCGCCCATCGCGCCTCCCTGTCCGTCGGCGTGCGCAACGGCGCGCTGGAAGACGTCGAGCGTGAAGAAGCCCGCGACCTGGGCCTGCGCGTCTTCATCGGGCGGCGTCAGGCGACGGTGTCCGCCTCCGACCTGTCCGACGCGACCCGCGCCCGTCTGGTCGAGCGCGCCGTGGCGATGGCGAAGCTGGCGCCGGAAGACCCCTACGCCGCCCTCGCGCCGCAGGACCGTCTGGCCGCCGCCCCGCACGCGGACCTCGACCTCTATGACCCCGCCGAACGTTCGGCCGAGGCGCTGGAAGCCGCCGCCGCCGAAGCCGAGGCCGCCGCCCTCGCCGTATCGGGCGTGTCCAAATCCGAGGGCGGCCACGCCTCCTGGTCGGCCAGCGAGTGGCGCCTCGTCACCTCGCACGGCTTCGACGGCCGCCATCGCGGCAGCGCCTTTTCTCTGGGCGTTGGCGTCATCGCCGAGAAGGACGGCGCCATGGAGCGCGGCGGCGAAAGCCGCGCCGTGCGCCACCTGTCCGACCTGCCCGACGCCGCCTCCATCGGCCTGAAGGCAGGCGAGCGCGCCGTCGCCCGCGTCGGCCCACGCAAGATCGCCTCGACCACCGCCCCCGTCATCTTCGAGAACCGCGTGGCGACCCAGGTGCTGTCGCCGCTGCTGGGCGCCATTTCCGGCCCGTCGATCGCGCGCGGCAGCTCCTTCCTGAAGGACAAGCTGAACCAGAGCGTCCTGCCGACCGGCGTCGATCTAATCGACGACCCGTTCCGTCCGCGCGGCCTGGGCTCCACCCCCTTCGACGATGAAGGCGTGGCGGTCGAGCGGCGCGAAATCGTCAGGGACGGCGTCCTGACCACCTGGCTGCTGAACACGGCCTCGGCGGCGCAGCTGAGTCTTCAGACTACCGGCCACGCCTCGCGCGGGCTGGCGGGACCGTCGGGCGTCTCGCCCCACAACCTGCACCTGACGCCGGGCGAAGGCGATCTGGACGCCCTGATGGCGCAAGCCGGGACGGGCCTGCTGATCACCTCCATGTTCGGCCCCTCGCTGAACGGCAACACCGGCGACTGGTCGGCGGGCGTGTCCGGCTTCTGGTTCGAAAACGGCCAGCGCGCCTATCCGGTCAGCGAAGTCACCGTGGCGGGCAATCTGATCGAGCTCTACGCCCGCCTGCAACGCGCGGGTGATCTGGAGTTCCGGGGCTCGTTCAACAGCCCCTCCCTGCTATTCGACAAGGTGGCGATCGCGGGCAAATGAGCGATTTCAGCGCCGACCTCGCCCTGATCCGCGACGCGGCCCTGGCCGCCGGTCGGCTGGCGCTCGAACACCGCGCAGCCGGGCTGAAGGTCTGGTCCAAGGACGGCGGCTCGCCCGTCACCAGCGCCGATCTGGCGGTGGACCAGCTGCTGCGCGATGCGCTTCTGACCGCCCGCCCCGACTACGGCTGGCTGTCCGAGGAGACGGCCGACAGCACGGAGCGCCTGTCGAAGAAACGCATCTTCGTCGTCGATCCGATCGACGGCACCGTCGCCTTCATGAAGAACAAGCCGTGGTGGTGCGTGCCCATCGCCGTGGTCGAGGACGGCCGTCCCGTCGCCGCCGTCATCCACGCCCCGATGATGGACGAGATGTTCGAGGCCACGCTGGGCGGCGGCGCCCGCCTGCAGGGACGGCCCATCAGCGCCTCCGACACCGACGACCTGGAAGACGCCGAGCTTCTGGCCGACGCCCGGCTGATGGAGGCGCGCGAATGGGACGAACCCTGGCCCTCGATGCGCTTCTCCAAGCGCAACGCCCTGGCCTATCGCATGGCGCTTGTAGCGGCGGGGGCCTTCGATGCGGCCATCGCCATCAGCCCCAAATGGGACTGGGATGTCTGCGCCGGCGCCCTGATCGCCGAAGAGGCCGGGGCCAAGGTCAGCGATCATATGGGCCGTCCGTGGCGCTTTAATCGCCCCGATCCGCGTCAAACCAGCCTGATATGCGCCGCGCCGGCCCTTCACCCGTTGATCGTGAGGCGCACAGCGCCTATCCCGCTGGCCATCTGACATTCCTCCCGCAATGGACCCCCTCTCCATGGCCGACTCTCACGATCCCCAACTGCTTCACCTCGTCATCGGCGGCGAGATGCGCCACCCGGCCGAGCCCGTCTTCCGCGACCTGTCGCAGGTCGAGTTCGTCGGCGCCTTCGGCAACTACGAAGAAGCCAAGAAGGCCTGGAAGGCCCGCGCCCAGGCGACCGTCGACAACGCCCACATGCGCTACTTCATCCTGCACGCGCACAAGCTGATCGATCCACGCACCGACGCCTGATCGAGCATTCACGGCGTCATCACGCCGCTGTTCAGGAACCGCAGGGGCGGCTGATGCGCTTTCTCATCAGTCGCCTTTGTCATGAACAGGATTCGCCATGCTGCCGACCCTCATCGTCCTGCTTCTGGTGGTCGTCGCCGTGGCGGCGATCGTGTGGGTCGTGCGCAAGGGGCCGCCGCACGTCGCCCGCCCCGGCGAGGATCAGGACACCGCCTGGAACGACCCCTTCACCCCTTCGGATCGGGACCGCAGACCTTGACGCTATTCGGCCAGACGCTGGACGGCCAGCAGATCTTTGGCGTGGTCTCCCTGATCGCCGTCCTGGCGCTATGGCTGATCGTCCTAGCCCGCCAACGCGATCACGTCCGTCAGATCAAGCGCTGGAAGAAGGAACAGGCGGCGCGCAACGCCCCGCCGCCCGCCGCCGGACGCGGCCCCTGGGGCTGAGGCCTATTCGCGTTTCAACAGGCGGTCGACGACCAGCTTGCCCCACCAGCCGGCCTTGAACTCGGCGCGGATCGCCTTGGGGTCATAGGCGTCGCTTTCGACCCAGTCCTCGAAGCTGACGCCCGTGGGTTCGACCTCGGCGACGTATTTCTCCAGCGTATAGTCCAGCACGCCGGTCAGCCCCTCGCGGCTGTGCAGGGTGCGCTTGCCCAGTTCCTCCATCGCCGCCGAGATCGGTTCGCCTAGGTGGAAGTGGCGATAGAAGACCGCCATCATTCCCGCCCGGTCCGCGCCCGACTTGCAGTGGATCAGGGCCGGATACTCCATCGTCTGGAACAGGGCCTTGGCCCGGCGCACCCGGTCCTTGCCCGGCGGATCGCGCGAATCCAGCGGCGCGTCGATCAGCGTCAGGCCCAGCCGTTCGCAGGCGTCCTTCTCCAGCCAGTAATAGGCCTCGTCCCTTTGACCGCGCAGATTGACGACGGTGCGGATTCCCTGCCGCTTCCACCAGGCCAGCTGGCGCGGCGACGGCTGATTGGTCCGCACCAGATCCGGTCCCAGCCAGTGGGCGTTGGTGAACGCCGTGCGCAGGAAGGCGTGATCCTTCCAGAAATAGGACCAATGCGCCTTGAAACGGCCGAACGGCGTAGTCAGATCGTAGCGCCCCATGACGGCGAGATAGCGCCGTTTGCACCCGGCGTCACCCGTCCAAGGCCGTCTCTCTCGCGCGCGGCCGCTTGACTTGACGCCTCAGCCGTTCGACCGAAGGCCGATGACCGTTCCCGTCCCCCATGCCGACGCCCGCGAGCCGCTGCGGCCTCTGCTCGCCCGCATCTGGCGCGAGTATCTGTCGCGGCACAAGCCGGCCTTCTTCGCCTCCATGCTGCTGGCGGGCGTGTCGGGCGGGCTGACGGCCCTGCTGCTGAAGTTCCTGGAACCGGCCATCGACCTGCTGTTCGGCAAGCACGCAGGCCCCGTGACCATCTGGAACACCGTCACCATCCCGGCGGACAAGGTGCTGATCGCCATCCCCCTGTTCATCATCGCCGTGGCGGTGATCCGCTCGCTGGCTATGGCGGGTCAGGCGGCCCTGGTGAACCGGCTGGGCCACGGCATCGTCGGCGACATCCAGAAACAGCTGTTCTCGGGCATGATCCGGGCCGACCTGTCGCGCCTGCGCAGCCAGCATTCGGGGACGTTCGTCTCCTCCGTCCTGTTCGACGCCAATCTGGTGCGCGAGGCCTTCACCTCGGGCGTGGTCAACTACACCCAGAACGCCCTGATGCTGCTGGGTGTCATCGTCGCCATGGGCTTCATCGACCTGCCGCTGACGCTGATCGTCCTGCTGGGCGTGCCGCTGGTCAGCTGGATCATCGGCCGCTTCGGCAAGAAGTCGAGGAAGGCCGCCCACGGCGCCATGGTCGAGACCGAGGCCCTGTCCAGCGCCCTGATGGAGAACCTGGACGGCGTTCGCGTCATCAAGATCGAAAACCGCGAGGCGGCAGAAGAAACCCGCGTCTCCACCGTCATCGACCGCCGCCAGCGCCACGTCATCAAGGGCGCCGACAGCCGCGCCTTCGCGGGTTCGGCCAGCGACATCGTCGCCTACGGCGTCGTCGCCGCCGTCATGGCCTATGCCGGATGGAGCGCCAGCCGGGGTCATATGACGGTGGGCGCCTTCGCCTCCTTCATCGGCATGCTGCTGTTGGCCGGTCAGGCCCTGCGTCAGGTGACGAACCTGACGACCGTGCTGAGCGAAGGCTTCACCGCCGCCCGCCGCCTGTTCGCCGCCCTGGACATCGAGCCCGAGATCCGCGAGGCCAGCGACGCCGCCCAGGTCGCGCCCGGTCCCGTCACCGTCGCCCTGGAGCAGGTCTCCTTCGCCTATCGCGCCGACGAGGACGGGTCCGCCCCGACCCTGTCGGACGTCAGCCTGCACGTCGCGCCGGGCGAGACTATCGCCCTAGTCGGCCCTTCCGGCGGCGGCAAATCGACCATCCTCAGCCTGCTGCCGCGCTTCTATGACGTGACGGCGGGGCGGGTGACGCTGAACGGCCGCGACATCCGCGAGCTGAGCCTGTCGTCCCTGCGCGACCACATCGCCCTGGTGACGCAGGAGCCCTTCCTGTTCGACGACACCATCGCCGCCAACATCGCCTATGGCCGCCTTGGCGCCACGGCCGAAGACATCGTGACCGCCGCCCGCGCCGCCGCCGCCCACGACTTCATCGCCGCCCTGCCCGACGGTTACGCCACCCGCGTGGGCGAGGCCGGCGCCCGCCTGTCCGGCGGCCAGCGCCAGCGCATCGCCATCGCCCGCGCCTTCCTGAAGGATGCGCCCATCCTGCTGCTGGACGAAGCCACCAGCGCCCTCGACACCGCGAGCGAGGCCCTGGTTCAGGCCGCGCTGGAGCGGCTGATGGACGGCCGCGCCACCCTGATGATCGCCCACCGCCTGTCGACGGTGAAGAACGCCGACCGCATCTACGTCATCGAGGGCGGCCGCGTGGTCGAGGAAGGAACCCACGACGCCCTGGTCGCGCGCGGCGGCCTCTACGCCCGTCTAGCCCGGCAGCAGTCGCTGGACAGCGATCCGATCGCCTTGCCCCCCGCTGGCTGAACTGCCCGACGAGACCGGCGCATGAGGCCGCTTCGCAATCCGATCATCCAGAACGCCGCCGCCTGGCTTTTGTCCGAGTGGATGCGCTTTTGCTACGCCACCATCCGCTGGACGCACGAGAACGAACAGGTCGCCGAAGAGGTCTGGGCCGACGGCGGCGGCGTGCTGTGCGCCTTCTGGCACTCGCGCCTCGCCCTGGGCCCCGCCTCCTGGCCCATGAAGCGGGCGCAGCCGGTCAAGGGCCTGGTCTCCCTCAGCCCTGACGGCGAGTTCTTCACCAAGGCCGTGGGCCGCCTGGGCATTCCCGCCGTGCGCGGCTCTTCCTCCAACAAGGACAAGGCCAAACAGTCCAAGGGCGGCGCCCAGGCCCTGCGCGACGGGCTGAAACAGTTGAAGGTCGGCGGTCTGGCCATCACGCCGGACGGTCCGCGCGGCCCGGCCCGCCAGATGGCCGAGGGCCTGCCGCTGATGGCGAAGATGTCCGGCGCGCCGGTTCTGTTCATCGGCCTGTCGTGCAGGCCGGCGATCCGATTGAACAGCTGGGACAGAGCGATCCTGCCCCTGCCGTTCGGCAAGGGCGCCGTCGTCTGGGACAAGGCCTGGTATCCTGCAGGCGCCGACCTGGCCGAGGTCACAGCCGACTGGACCGCCCGCCTGACCGCCGTCGAGGCCCGCGCCGACGCCATCACCGGGCTGGAGCGCGTCTGAGCGTGTCCTTCAGCCCCGCCCTGATCGCCTATCAGCTGTTGACCCGCCTGCTGGAGCCGCTGGCCCCGCGCCTGCTGGACGCCCGCGTCAAGAAAGGCAAGGAAGACCCCGCCCGCGTCGACGAACGTCTGGGCCTGCCCGGCATGGCGCGGCCCGACGGACCTCTGGTCTGGATCCACGGCGTCAGCGTCGGCGAGGCCCTGTCCATCCTTCCGCTGGCCGAGCGCATCCGCAAGGACCGCCCCGACGTGACGGTTCTTGTCACCACCGGCACCCTGACCTCGGCCCAGGTGCTGGCGACGCGCCTGCCGCGCGGCGTCATCCATCAGTTCGCCCCGGTGGACGCCCCCTCGTCCGTCGCGGCCTTCCTCGACCACTGGCGGCCCAATGTCGGCGTCTTCGTCGAGAGCGAGCTGTGGCCCAACCTTCTGACCACCGCCCGCAAACGCGGCGTGCCTCTCGCCTTGGTCAGCGCCCGCATCACCGACAAGACGGCGCAGGGGTGGAAAAAAGCCCCCGGCATGGCCCGCGCCCTGATGAACGGGTTCCAGCACGTCTGGCCTCAGGATCAGGACAGCGCCGACCGGCTGAGCGCGCTGGGCGCCCGCGTCGACGGTCAGGTGAACCTGAAGCTGTCCGGCGAGCCCCTGCCCTATGACAAGGGCGAGTTCGCCCGCCTGTCGGCTCTGATCGACGACCGCCCCGTCGTCGTCGCCGCCAGCACCCATGAGCATGAGGAAATGGCCATCGTCGGCGCGCTGGATCACCTGGCCGACCGCCTGTTCCTGATCGTCGTGCCGCGCCACCCCGAACGCGGCGACGCCATCGCCGAGGCCTTGGCCCACGACGGCTACGGCTTCGCGCGCCGCAGCCAAGGCCAGCCGATCTGCGACCAGACCGACATCTACCTGGCCGACACCCTGGGCGAACTGGGCCTGTTCCTGCGGCTGGCCGATGTGGTGGTCATGGGCGGCTCCTTCGCCCCGGCGCTGGGCGGCGGTTCGGTCGGCGGCCACAACCCGCTGGAGCCCGCGCGGCTCGCCAAGCCCATCGTCACCGGCCCGGACGCCAGCAACTGGCAGGCCGTGACCCGGATGTTGAAACAGGCAGGCGGCCTCGTCTCCGTCCTGTCGCCCGCCGAACTGCCCTCGGTCGTCGGCCCGATGCTGGCCGATCCCGAGGCCGCCCGCGACATGGGCGAGCGCGCCCGTCGCTCTGCAGAAGCAGCGGCCGCCGGACTGGACCGCCTGTGGCTGGCGCTTCAGACCCACCTGCCCGCCGCCCCCTCGCGGAGACGCCCGTGAAGCTGAACACCCCCCGCTGGTGGTACAGCCGCGATCGCCGCCACGCCCCGGTGACGCGGATGCTGCTCAAGCCCGCCTCATGGCTGTGGGCGGGCGTCACGGCGCGCAAAATCGCCCGCGCCACGCCGGTCGATCCCGGCGCAGCCGTCATCTCCATCGGCAATCTGACGGTCGGCGGATCGGGCAAAACACCCGTCGCACGCGAGACATTGCGCCTGCTGCGCGCTCAAGGGATTAAGGCCGCCGCCCTGTCGCGCGGCTATGGCGGCAGGCTGGAAGGCGCTGTTCGCGTCGACCTGACCCAACACTCAGCCGAAGACGTCGGCGACGAACCCCTGATGCTGGCGCAAGACGCCCCCGCCTGGATCGCGCGGGACCGCGTTGCGGGCGCCCGCGCCGCCGCGGCTGACGGCGCCTCCGCCCTCGTTCTGGACGACGGCCATCAGAACCCGGCGCTGAAGAAGACCCTCAGCCTGATCGTGGTCGACGGCGAGACGCGCGGCGACGAATGGCCCTTCGGCGACGGCTCGGTCTTCCCCTCCGGCCCGATGCGCGAGCCTCTGAAGGCCGGCCTGGCCCGCGCCGACGGCGTGATCGTCATGCTGCCGACCGACATGGACGCCGCCAATCCCGAACTGCTGGAGGTCTTCGGCGACCTGCCCGTCTTCATCGCCCGGTTGCAGCCCGCCGCCCCGCCGCCGCCCGGCCCGCAGGTCGGCTTCGCCGGTATCGCCAAGCCATGGAAGGTCGAGCGGTCGCTGATCGCCGCCGGCTGCGACCTGAAGGATTTCGTCCCCTTCCCCGACCACGCCGCCCTGTCCGACCACGACTTCGCCTTCCTGAACGACCGCGCCGCCGTCTATGACGCGGGCCTCGTCACCACCGAAAAGGACTGGGTGCGCCTGACGCCCGACCAGCGCGCCGCCGTCACCGCCTGGCCCGTCGCCGCCCGGTTCGAGGACGAGGCGGGCTTCACCGCCTTCCTGATGCGCGCCCTCTGAATTTTTCCGACAATCGGCCAGCCTCCCCCTGCGCCTGTGCCAGACTGCCCTGTCAGCCCCAGGGGATTTCAGACGATTCAGACGAATTGGACTCTCTTTTTTCCTTCTCCCCTTGAGGGAGAAGGTGGCAGGCGGAGCCTGACGGATGAGGGGTGTTTGCGTCACAGCTGAAATTTTCAGCCCCCTCAGCCCGCGCCTCTTTTTCGCAACGCCGCGTCGACACCCCTCATCCGAGCGCCTCCGGCGCCCACCTTCTCCCACAAGGGGAGAAGGGCTTTAACACCGACATCGCCGCCCGCCGTCTTGACTCCCCGCCCCTCTAGACCGACACGACCCAACCATGATCACGCGCTATTCCCGCCCCGACGCCGTCGCCATCTGGTCGCAAGAGACCAAGTACAAGATCTGGTTCGAGATCGAGGCCCACGCCGCCACGAAAATGGCCGAGCTGGGCGTGATCCCGAAGGAATCGGCCGAAGCCATCTGGGCCAACGGCAAGGACGCGACCTTCGACGCCGACCGCATCGACGAGATCGAGCGCACCACCAAGCACGACGTCATCGCCTTCCTGACCCACGTCGCCGAAATCGTCGGCGAGGAAGCCCGCTTCCTGCACCAGGGCATGACCTCTTCGGACGTGCTGGACACCTGTTTCGCGGTGCAGCTGGCGCGCTCGACCGACCTGCTGCTGGGCGGCGTCGACCGGGTTCTGGCCGCGCTGGAGACCCGCGCCAAGGAGCATAAATACACCCCGACCGTCGGCCGCTCGCACGGCATCCACGCCGAGCCGGTGACCTTCGGCCTCAAGCTGGCCGGTTATCACGCCGAGTTCCAGCGCGCCAAACGCCGCCTGATCACAGCCCGTGAAGAGATCGCCACCTGCGCCATCTCGGGCGCCGTCGGCACCTTCGCCAACGTCGATCCGGCCGTCGAGCAATACGTCGCCGACCAGATGGGTCTGGCCGTCGAGCCGGTCTCGACCCAGGTCATCCCGCGCGACCGTCACGCCGCCTATTTCGCCGCCCTCGGCGTCGTCGCCTCCTCGGTCGAGCGTCTGGCCGTCGAGATCCGCCACCTGCAGCGCACCGAAGTCCTCGAAGCCGAGGAGTTCTTCGACAAGGGCCAGAAGGGCTCGTCGGCCATGCCGCACAAGCGCAACCCGATCCTGACCGAGAACCTGACGGGCCTCGCCCGTCTGGTCCGCTCGGCCGTGACCCCGGCGATGGAGAACGTCGCCCTGTGGCACGAGCGCGACATCAGCCATTCCTCGGTCGAGCGCGGCATCGGCCCGGACGCCACCATCCACCTGGACTTCGCCCTGCACCGTCTGGCGGGCGTGATCGAGCGCCTGAACGTCTACCCTGAGAACATGCAGAAGAACCTCGACCGTCTGGGCGGCCTGGTCTTCTCGCAACGGGTCATGCTGGCCCTGACCCAGGCGGGCGTGTCGCGCGAGGACGCCTATGCGGCGGTTCAGGAGAACGCCATGAAGGTCTGGCGCGGCGAAGGCGCCTTCATCGACTTCCTGAAGGCCGACGCCCGCGTCACCCTGCCCCACGACGAGCTGGAGGCCCTGTTCGACCTCGGCTACCACACCAAGAACTTGGACGTGATCTTCGAGCGGGTGTTCGGGAAAAACTGAGATGCCTTCGCTGGTCAGCCTCGCCCTGTTCTGGATGATCAACGGCTATTCGGCCCAGGAAGCTGAAGAGCAGCCTCTTGAGATCGTGCAGACGGTCGATCACGACGGCATGGAACGGTGCCTGCAAGGCATCGCGGGCTTCAGCCTGACCATGCAGTGTCGCGTAGACGCCGAAGGACGCGCCCAAGGCTGCGAAGTTCAAAATCCCACGGCCGCCTCACGTCGCAACGACCGCACCTTCCAGTGCATGGCCTCCAAGATGCGCTTCCACTACACCGACGGCACGCCAGCCGAGGGTGAGTGGGTGGAGTTTCGTCTCGGCGGTCAGACCGTTCTGGGTGAAGGCGAATACGCTCGGCATCGCAATGAGCGCCGGAAGAGAGAACGTGAGGCGCATTGAGCACGCCCCCGGCGCGTAGCGTCGGCTTCGCCCCCGTCGTCGACGCACGCACTCGCGTCCTGATCCTCGGCAGCCTGCCGGGCGACGCCTCGCTGAAGGCGGCGCAGTATTACGCCCATCCGCAGAACGGCTTCTGGCGGCTGATCGGGGCCGTGATCGCCCAACCGGACCTGGCCGCCCAGCCCTATGAGGCGAGGCTGGAGCGCGTGCGGGCGGCGCGGATCGGGCTGTGGGACGTGATCGCCTCGGCTGAGCGACAGGGCAGCCTGGACGCCGCCATCCGCAACCCGGAAGGCGCCGACCTGACCGCCCTGATGACGCGCCTGCCCGATCTGCGCGCGGTGGCCTTCAACGGCGGGACGGCGGCGCGGCTGGGTCGACGCGCCCTGGCGGAAGCGTCCGGCGTCGCGCTCATTGACCTGCCCTCATCCAGCGCAGCCTACGCCCGGCCGTTCGCCGAGAAGCTGTCGCGCTGGACCGCCCTTGGGCCCTATCTGGGCTGAGCCGAGCTTGGCCGCACATCACGCGCCGCGCCCGAAAAATTGATCGCGAACGCATCCTTTTGCGCGGGCAGCCGTATTCCTTCCCGACGCGGCCTCCCCCCGTTTGCAAGCCGGCGTCGATGGAGGACTCTCATGACATTCACCCGCATCACTGCCCTCGCCGTATCGTCCGCCGCCCTGCTGGCCGTGGCAGCCTGCGGCCAGAACGAGACGAAGAAGGAGCCGGCGCCGGTCGAGACCGCCCCGCCCGCCATGGCCCCCGCCACCACCGAGCCCATGGTCGGCGGCGTAGCGATGAACCCGTCCGACAATCTGGTCGCCAACGCCTCCAAGGCCCCGAACCTGACCACCCTGGTCAGCGCGCTGCAGACCGCCGGCCTGACGGAACGACTGCAGGGCGCCGGCCCCTTCACCGTCTTCGCGCCCGACAATGCGGCCTTCGACAAGATCCCCGCCGCCACGCGCGAGGGCTGGATGCAGCCGGCCCAGAAGGCGGCGCTGACCAAGCTGCTGACCTATCACGTCGTTCCCGGCCGTCTGACCGCCGCCGACATCGCCGCCCAGGCCCAAGCCAACGGCGGAACCGCCACCCTGACCACGGTTCAGGGCGAGAAGCTGACGGTCAAGGACGCCGGCGGCGGCAAGTGGCAGATCACCGACGCCAAGGGCGGAACCTCGACCATCACCCAGGCCGACGTGGCCCAGTCGAACGGCGTGGTTCACGTCGTCGACACGGTGTTGATGCCGAAATAGGCGTCGGATCGAACCGACCGGCCGCGGGCGCGTTGATCCGATGCGCCCCGGCGCCTCCGGTCGCTCCCGTTTCCCCGGCGGGAGGCAGATCGAAGAAGGGCCGCAACCGGCGACGGTTGCGGCCCTTCTGGGATCAGTTTGCGACGCGGATCACTCGCCGGCGCGGATCTGTTCGCGGGCGATCGAAGCCAGTTCGTCCATCTTGGAGCGCAGCTCGCCCTCAGACACCGTCATGCCCGACGCCTTGAAGTCGCCGGCCACCTTGCGGAAGACGTCTTCCTCGCCCGGCTGTTCGAAGTCGGCGCGGACCACGGCGGCGGCGTATTGCTCGGCGCTCTCGGTCGACAGGCCCATCTTCTCGGCAGCCCACAGGCCCAGCATCTTGTTGCGACGCGCGATGGCCTTGAATTCCTGTTCCTGATCGAGGGCGTATTTGGCCTCATAGGCCTGTTCCCGATCGTCGAAGGTCGTCATGCGCGTCGTAACTCCAGTCACGGACCAGTCTCGTCCGCAAACGGCTCTATGGCCCCCGGCGCGACCGAACGCAACCAGACTTCGGTCGCGTATGCTGACGCAGGGTCGCTTCAGGATATTTGTGTCACAGACGCCCTTCGGCTAAAGGGCGCGTGGTTCTATATAGCCGCCGTCGATTCAAGGACCGCGCCGCCCCGACCTTCGGGCCGCGCGTTTTTCGTTTTGAGGCCGTCCGTTTCCTTCCCGTCCGGGACCCGAAGATGAACACCAAGCGCAAGAAGCTCTACGAGGGCAAGGCCAAGATCCTGTACGAGGGGCCTGAGCCGGGCACGCTGATCCAGTATTTCAAGGACGACGCGACCGCCTTCAACGCGCAGAAGAAGGCGACCCTGGAAGGCAAGGGCGTCATCAACAACCGCATCAGCGAATTCATCATGTCGCGCCTGAACTCGATCGGCGTGACCAATCACTTCATCAAGCGCCTGAACCTGCGCGAGCAGTTGATCCGCGAAGTCGAGATCATTCCGCTGGAAGTCGTCTGCCGCAACGTCGTCGCCGGCTCGCTGGCCACGCGCCTGGGCCAGGAAGAGGGCACGCCCCTGCCCCGTTCGATCATCGAATTCTACTACAAGAAGGATGAGCTGAACGACCCGATGGTGACGGAAGAGCACATCACGGCGTTCAACTGGGCCACGACCCAGGAGCTGGACGACATCCTGGCCATGACGGTCCGCGTCAACGACTACCTGTGCGGCATGTTCGGCGCCGTCGGCATCACCCTGGTGGACTTCAAGATCGAGTTCGGCCGCGTGTGGGAGAACGACTTCGCCCGCGTCATCCTGGCCGACGAAATCAGCCCCGACTCGTGCCGCCTGTGGGATTCGACCACGGGCGAGAAGCTGGACAAGGACCGCTTCCGCCGCGACATGGGCGACGTCATCGAAAGCTACACCGAGGTGGCCCGCCGCCTCGGCATCATGAAGGACATGCCGACCGTGATTCAGGGAGGGCTGCATTAATGGCCAAGGTTAAAGTTCACGTCTTCCTCAAGCCCGGCGTTCTGGACGTCCAGGGCAAGGCCGTCGAAGGCGCCCTGCAGGGTCTGGGCTGGAACGGTGTCGCGAACGCCCGCGTCGGCAAGCTGATCGAGTTCGACCTCGACGACGCTGTCGCCGACAAGGAGACCGAGGTGAAGCGCATGTGCGAGACCCTGCTGGCCAACACGGTCATCGAAAGCTACCGGATCGAAATCGCCTGATGGCGATGACGGATCAGACGATCAGGGCCGCTCGAAAGAGCGGCCTTTTTCTATGCCCTCCGGCCTAGCCGCACAGGTAATCTCGGCTCAGCGGCGCGGCCGTCTGCTTCTTCGTCAGCTGCAGCTGGAACACCATGTGGCCCAGCTCGCGGAAAGCGACCTCGCTGGCGACGAGATAGAACTCCCACATCCGGCAGAAGCGCTCATCATACATGGCCAGCGCCTCCCCGCGCCTCGCCAGAAACCGCTCGCGCCAATGCCGCAGCGTCTCGGCGTAGTGCAGGCGCAGCACCTCCATGTCCGTGACCCACAGGCCCGCGCGTTCGATGGCGGGCAGCACCTCGGACAGAGCCGGGATATAGCCGCCGGGGAAGATGTATTTGCGCACCCACGGCTGGGTGCGGTTGGGCGGCGAGTTGCGCCCGATGGAATGGATCACGGCCACGCCGTCCTCATCCAGCAGGCGAGCGACGGTGTCGAAATACTCCTGATAGTTCGGCACGCCGACGTGCTCGAACATTCCCACCGAGATGATGCGGTCGAAGGTCTGGTTCAGGTCGCGATAGTCCTGAAGCCGGAAGTCGGCCCGGTCCGCGACGCCCAGCGCCGTCGCCCGCTCATTGGCCGTGCGGTGCTGTTCCGTCGACAGGGTGACGCCGGTCACACGCGCCCCGCGCTCGACCATCGACAGGCCCAGCCCGCCCCAACCCGCGCCGATGTCCAGGGCGCTGTGACCCGGCTCCAGCAGAAGCTTGTCGATCAGGCGGCGCTTCTTGGCGACCTGGGCCTCTTCCAGGCTGGCGTCCGACGTCTCGAAGAAGGCGCAGGAGTATTGCAGGTCGTCGTCCAGGAACAGGCGGTAGAAGTCGACCGTCAGATCGTAATGGTGATGGACGTTGCTGCGCGCATGAAGCCGGTCGTTGGCCTGCTCGGCGCCGCGCCTGATCCGCTGCATCCAGGTCAGCTTGGGCGAGCGCGGCCGAAGCGCCAGCTGCGAAGTCGTCAGTTGCAGGAAGTCATAGATGCTTCCGCCCTCGATCCGGAACGTCCCGTCCATGAAGGCTTCGCCCAGGGCCAGATCAGGATTGGCGGCGATGGCGACGGCGGTCTTCATGTCCGACAGCACAGCCGTCAGTTCCGGTTCGCCCGGCCCCGCCGTCAGTTCTCGACCGTCCGGAAGCCGCACCCGGATCGACCGCGTCTGAAAGGTTCGGTCCAACAGGGCTTGCAGCATCCCGTTCCTCCGCTCATCAAGACAGCTTGACCTTAGCTAGGGACAGAATGTCGCGACGCAACGCCCGTGGCGAGTCTTCCGTTAGTTTGAGCATCCGAATCCGCCATCCAAGGAAGAGCGCGCCATGAGCTTCACCGTCACCTCGACCGACTTTTCCGACGGAGGCGTCCTGCCCGACGCCCAGGTCAAGGCGCTGGGAGACGCCTCGCCGCAACTGTCCTGGTCGGGCGCGCCCGAAGGAACCAAGAGCTTCGCCGTCACCTGCTATGATCCCGACGCTCCGACCGGCTCGGGTTTCTGGCACTGGACGGTCGCGAACATCCCGGCGGACGTGAACGCCCTGGCCGCCGGCGCGGGCGCCGTAGGCGGGGCGAACCTGCCCAAGGGCGCCGTCCAGGGACGCACCGACTATGGCGAGGCCGGTTTCGGCGGCGCCGCCCGCCGCCCGGCCACGGCCCGCACCGCTACATCTTCACCGTCTTCGCCGTGGACGTGGATCGACTGGATGTGACGGAAGACAACTCGGGCGCGATCTTCGGCTTCAATCTGCACTTCCACACCCTGGCCAAGGCGTCGATCACGGCGACCTACGAGAACCGGGGCTGACCAGCCGACACAAAGCGTGATGACCGCTTCGACGCCGCCCCGGTTGATGCCGTGTGCGGCGTCCTTATTTTGCAGCGCAACCTCCCCTTGCTGCATCGCGACAATCCATGGCCCCTGCCGACGCTCCCTGCCTCGACGATCCGCGCTGCGCCGCGTCCAGCAGCGACGAGCGCGTGGCCGAACCGGGCAAGGCGGCGCTGGTGCTGCTGGCGCTGGCCATGGGCGGTTTCGCCATCGGCGTGGACCGAGTTCGCCGCCATGAGCGTCCTGCCCGACTTCGCGGCGGGCCTGGGCGTCAGCGAACCCAAGGCCGGTCATGTCATCAGCGCCTATGCCGCAGGCGTGGTCGTCGGGGCGCCGATCCTGGCCGTGCTGGGCGCGCGCCTGCCGCGCTGGCTGCTGCTGATCGGCTTCATGGCCCTGTTCGCCGTCGGCAATGCGCTGAGCGCCATCGCCCCCACCTATGAGTGGATGCTGGTCTTCCGCTTCCTCAGCGGCGTGCCGCACGGCGCCTATTTCGGCGTGGCGGCCCTGGTGGCGGCGTCGCTGGTGCCGCTCAGGCTCCGAACCCGCGCGGTCTCGACTATCCTGCTGGGCCTGACCGTCGCAACGGTGATCGGGGGTGCCGGTCGCTAATGCCGTCAGCCACTCCTTCGGCTGGCGCTGGACCTTCGCCATCGTCAGCGTACTGGCGGTGCTGACCATGGCGCTGGTCGCCGTCTTCGCGCCGCGTGATCCCGCCCATCCAGACGCCAGTCCCTGGCGCGAACTGGGCGCCCTGAAGCGCGGCCAGGTGTGGCTGACGCTGGGCGTCGGCGCGATCGGCTTCGGCGGGATGTTCGCCGTCTACGCCTATCTGGCCTCGACGCTGAAGGCGGTGACGGGCGTGGGGCCGGAAGTCCTGCCCTGGGTCTTCGCCCTGTTCGGCTTAGGGATGGTGGCGGGCAATCTGCTGGGCGCATGGGCCGCCGACCGCTTCGGCATGATCGCGGCGGGCGGCCTGTTGCTGTGGAGCGCGGCGGCCCTGGCCCTCTACCCCTTCGCCGCGCCGCATCTGTGGGCGGTGATGGTCGTGGTGGTGCTGATCGGCGGCGGCGGCGGGCTGGGCTCGGTGCTGCAGACCCGGCTGATGGACGTGGCCGGCGACGCGCAGACCCTGGCGGCGGCCCTCAATCACTCGGCCTTCAACACGGCCAACGCCATAGGCCCCCTGCTGGCGGGCATGGCCGTGGCGGCGGGCTGGGGCTGGACCTCGACCGGCTGGGTCGGCGTCGCCCTGTCGCTGGGCGGTTTCGCGATCTGGGTCGTCGCCTGGGCGACGGGGCGCAAGGCGCAGCAAAGCGACGCCTGACATTCGTCCCGAAGGGTGCTAGGAGGCCCGGCCATGAGCGCAGCTGTCATTGTATTCCCCGGTTCCAACTGCGATCGCGACTGCAAGGTCGCCGTCGAACGTTCCACTGGCGAGCAGGTCCAGATGGTCTGGCACGCCGAGACCGAACTGCCCAAGGGCCTCGACCTGATCGTGCTGCCGGGCGGTTTCTCCTACGGCGACTATCTGCGCTGCGGCGCGATGGCGGCGCAGGCCCCGATCATGCAGGCGGTCAAGAAGGCCGCTGACGACGGCGTCACCGTGGTCGGCATCTGCAACGGCTTCCAGGTGCTGTGCGAAGCCGGAATGCTGCCGGGCGCCCTGATGCGCAACAGCAGCCTGAAATACATCTGCAAGCCGATCAGCATCACCGTCGCCAACGGCCAGACGCGCTTCACCTCGGGCTATCAGGGCCAGCGCGAGATCATCATGACCCAGGGCAACGCCGACGGGAACTACTTCGCCGACGAAGAGACCCTGAAGCGCATCGAGGGCGAGGGCCAGGTGGTCTTCCGCTACGTCGACAACCCCAACGGCTCGGTCGGCGACATCGCCGGCCTGCAAAATAAGCGCGGCAACGTCCTGGGCATGATGCCCCACCCGGATCGCGCGTTCGAAGCCGAACTGGGCAGCGCCGACGGCGCGATCCTGTTCCAGAGCATCTACGCGGCCGCCTAAACGCCCAGCTTGGGCGCAGCCGCGCCGCTGGCGTCGATCGTTGCGAACAAGGCGCGGATCAACGCCTGCTCCTCAGCGGTGATCTCAGGCTTCCAGACATCGAAGATCAGGATGGTGCGATCCTGATCGCTGTCGTTCGCGGCCTCGTGCTCGATCGTGTCGTCGAAGGCCCAGGCCTCGCCCGCCTTCCACTGACGCTCTTCGCCGCCGACGCGGAACCAGCAGTCCGGCGGCACGACCAACGGCAGGTGGCAGATCAGGCGCGTATTGATCAGCCCGTGGTGCGGCGGAATCTTCGCCCCCGCCTGAAGCCTGGAGAACAGAATCGAAGGCGAGCGGCCGGGGATGCGGCACAGGGGCGCCGCCGCCAGCGCCTGCATCGTCTGCGGACAGCGTTCAGCGATTTCGGGAACCTCGGCCCCGTCCTTCCACAGGAAGACCGCGCTCCAGGCGTCATTGCCCAGCAGCCCCGCCTGATCGTGCCGGGGGCGATTGGCCCGATCCTCGATATAGGGCGCGAACAGGGCCGGTTCGGCCAGGATGGCGTCCAGTTCGGCGCGGATGGCGGGCGCCGCCGCCTCGACCTCCGCCAGCCAGGCGACGGTCTCGCGCGGCTGAAACTCGATCTGCGGCAGGCCCGGAAACATGTAGAATTTCGGCTGCTGATAGTAGAGCCGCCGACGCCCCGTCATCAGGTCCAGAGAAGCCGCGAAGCGGGCGCTGGACGTCGCGGGGTCAAAGCCGCGTTGGCTCAGGCCCTCGCGCAGCCCCTGCTCGAAACGGCGCGCGCCCTCGGCCTGAGCCGCGGCGGCGTGCTGAAGCTCGGCGCGCAGGTCGGACGGCGGCGTGGCGATCGCCCGCCCCTGAGCCAGGGCGGCGCCGTAGAAGCTCATGGCCGAACGATGATCCCCCTGGGCGCTGAGGGCGTCGCCCTTGAACACCAGGGCGCGCGGCTCGCGCGGGTTGATCGCCAACAGGGCCTCGGCCGCCGCCGTCAGCGCTGCTGCATCCGACCGTTCGCGCGCCTGTCGAGCCTGACGGATGAGCGCGTCGGCCTGAAGCTGCGGATCCGTAGAGCGGACATCGGTCATGACCAGATGGAACCGCTCCCTGCGGTGACGGTCAAGCGTTCAGCTGTCCTTGCGATCCAGAACGCTGGCGCTGCGGCCGGAATCGCCGAGCTCGACGTCCTCCTCGACCGGCTCGCCGTCCTCATCCGTCGCGCGCTCCAGGGTGCCTTCGGCGCCGGATTCGTGGATGGCGGCCAGTTCGCGAGCGCCGACGCCCAGGCCCTGCTCCAGGGCGCGATTGGTCTCGACCTCCTCCTCGAACGTCTGTTCGATGGGGTCCGGTTTGCCTGTGTCCGGTTTGTTCGGGTCGGTCATGACGGCCTCCTTCTCAATGGCCTGAAAGCAAGGCTGGAAGCCCGGTCGCGGTTCCATGCGCCGTCGATGAACCTTCTTCGACCCAGCGCGTAGATACGGCGAAGCTGAGCCGGAGAGACGCATGACCGCCATCGAACGCCCCACCCCCGCCCAGCAGACGCGCCGTCTGGCCGTTCTGGCTGCGGCCGTCTTCGCCGTCGTCGTTCCCATCGTGCAGGCCTTGGGCGGCTTCGGCCTGAGCCAGGCGGAGTTCGCCGCCGACGGGAACCAGACGCTGCGGGTGGCGGGATACGCCTTTTCGATCTGGAGCCTGCTGTATCTGGGCATACTGATCTATGCCGGGCGCCAGGCCCTTCCTCAGACGGGCGAAAGCGTCCTGATCAACCGCATGGGCTGGCCGTCGGTCGTCGCCTTCTTCGGCATCGGCTTCTGGATCGTCATGGCGGCGCTGAACCTGAAGGCGGCCAGCGTCGTCGTCATCTTCGCTTCGCTCCTGGCCCTGCTTCTGCCGATGCTGGCCAGTGCGCGCACCATCCGCGCCACAGGGACGATGGAGCGCGACCGCTGGTTCCTGATCTGGCCGCTGGCGGCGCTGGCCGGGTGGCTGACCGTGGCGGCGCCGCTGAACCTGATCACCGTGGCGACGGCGTTCGAGGCCCTGCCCGCCGCCCTGTCGCCGACCGGCTGGGCCGTGCTGGCCGTGGTCGCGACCACCCTGGTCGGGATCAGCGTGACCTGGGCCGTGCGGACCCTGGCCTATCCCCTGCCCATCGCCTGGGGTCTGGTGGGGGCCTTCGTGGCCGAGCAGGAGGTCAAGCCGGTGCTGGCCTTCACGGCTCTGGCGGCGGCCTTTGCGCTGGTGGTGGCGGGGGTCATCATCGTCTTCGGTTTGAGACGCGGCGTCGAACGCCGGTGACGGGCTGACAGACGCCCCAGAGACGGCTAGAAGGCCCGCCCATGAGCGCGCCCCAAAAGACCATCGCCCAGCTGGCCGAAGAGTACGGCCTCGCCCCCAATGAATATCAGGTCCTGCTGGACCGGCTGGGCCGCGAGCCCAACCAGGTCGAGCTGGGCGTGTTCTCGGTCATGTGGTCCGAGCACTGCTCCTACAAGTCGTCCAAGAAGCAGCTGATGAAGTTCCCGGTCACGGGCGAGCGCGTCATCTGCGGCCCCGGCGAGAACGCGGGCGTGATCGACATCGACGACGGCGACGCCTGCATCTTCAAGATGGAGAGCCACAACCACCCCTCCTACATCGAGCCCTATCAGGGCGCGGCGACGGGCGTGGGCGGCATCATGCGCGACGTCTTCACCATGGGCGCGCGCCCGGTGGCCCTGCTGAACGCCCTGCGTTTCGGCGACCCGTCGCACGAGAAGTCCAAGCGTCTGGTCAAGGGCGTGGTCAGCGGCATCGGCGGCTACGGCAACTGCGTCGGCGTGCCGACAGTCTCGGGCGAGACGAACTTCCACAAGGGCTACAACGGCAACATCCTGGTCAACGCCATGTGCGTCGGCCTGGCCCGCGCCGATGAGATCTATTATTCGGCCGCGCCGGAAGCGGGCCACGACGTGGTCTATTTCGGCTCCAAGACCGGCCGCGACGGCATCCACGGCGCCACCATGTCCTCGGCCGAGTTCGACGACGAGTCGGACGCCAAGCGCCCCACGGTGCAGGTCGGCGACCCCTTCGCCGAGAAGCTGCTGATCGAAGCCACGCTGGAGCTGATGGCCTCGGGCGCCGTGGCCGCCATTCAGGACATGGGCGCGGCGGGTCTGACGTCCTCCTCGGTCGAAATGGCCGGCAAGGGCGGCGTCGGCGTCGAGCTGGATCTGGACAAGGTGCCCCAGCGCGAAACCGGCATGACCGCCTATGAAATGATGCTGTCGGAAAGCCAGGAGCGGATGCTGGCCGTGCTGAAGCCCGGCTTTGAGGACGTCGGCTATCGCATCTTCCAGAAGTGGGGGCTGGACTTCGCCATCATCGGCAAGACCACCAACACCGGCCATCTGGTGCTGAAGCATCACGGCGATGTCGTCTGCGACGTGCCGCTGGCCCCGCTGTTTGACGATGCGCCGCTGTATGACCGCCCGTGGGTCCAGCCCGAGCTTCAGCCGCGCCTCGACCCGGCCGAAGTCCCGCGCCCGAAAGCTGGAACGACGCCGTGCTGAAGGTCGTCGCCTGCCCCGACATGGCGTCCAAGCGCTGGATCTGGGAACAGTACGACCGCCACGTCATGGCCGACACGCTGCAGGATTCCTCCACCGGCGCCGATGCGGGCGTGATCCGTGTCCACGGCACGGAAAAGGGTCTGGCCGTCACCTCGGACTGCACCCCGCGCTATGTCCAGGCCGACCCCTATGAAGGCGGCAAGCAGGCCGTGGCCGAGGCTTGGCGCAACCTGACCGCCGTCGGTTCGCGTCCCATCGCCATCACCGACAACCTGAACTTCGGCAACCCGCAGCGGCCCGAGATCATGGGCCAGATCGTGCGCGCCACCGACGGCATGGCCGAGGCCTGCCGCGAACTGGACTTCCCGGTCGTGAGCGGCAACGTCAGCCTGTATAACGAGACCAACGGCGTCGCCATTCCGCCGACGCCGACCGTCGGCGCCGTGGGCCTGCTGACCAACTACGACGTGACCACCGGATTCGGCGGCGCGGCCGAGGGCGACCAGCTGGTGCTGATCGGCCAGACGCACGGCGAACTGGGCGCTTCCATCTATCTGCGCGAGGTGCTGGGCCGCGAGGACGGCGCCCCGCCGCCGGTCGACCTGAAGCTGGAACGCAAGACCGGCGACTTCGTGCGCGGCCTGATCGAGGCGGGCGAACTGACCCTGGTCCACGACCTGTCGGACGGCGGTCTGGTCGGGGCGGCGGCGGACATCGCCCTGGCCTCGGACGTCGGGATCGAACTGAACGCCTCCAGCGCCGCCCACGCCCACGCCTTCCTGTTCGGCGAGGACCAGGCCCGTTATCTGGTCGCCGTGTCGGACGCCGACGCCCTGATCGCCAAGGCCAAGGACGCGGGGCTGCACGCCTCGGTCGTGGGTCTGGTCAAGGGGACGGATTTCGCCTCCTCGGGTCCGAAGGGCGAGCTGTTCCGCATCCCCGTCGCCCATGTGCGCGAATTCCACGAAGGCTGGATGCCGAACTGGATCGAAGGCTGATGCGAGCCGCCGCCCTCATCCTCGTCGTCGCGGGCGCCGCCCTGCTGTCGGCCTGCGAGTTCGAGGGCGGCGATCCCGTCCAGCACGCCCTGCGCGACGCGGCCGCCGCCCGACAGGCCGCCGCGCTGAAGACCACCGAGGAAGAAGAGGCGCAGGCGATCCGTCGTCCAACCGCCTCCGGCCCGGCCCTGCATGAGCCGGACGAACTGTCGCGACTGATCGCCGCCCGTCGTCAGGCGGTGGAGGAAACGCGCGCGCTGCTGGCCGCCACGACAGATCCGGCGCTGAAAGGGCAGCTGACCGGCGACTTGAAGGCCGAGGAAGGCCGTCTGCGCGCGCTGGAGGCCCGCGCCGCCGCGAGACCATGAAAAAAATGTCAGCCTAGGTTCATATTCGTGGTGTAGGAGGCCGAGCAGTGGCCTTGATACATCCTATACGGGAGCCGTCCGCTGAAAGTCGCTGTCGTCCTGCCTTTAGGTTGCTGCTTCTCCCTATCCCAACCCAACTCGATGGAGACCGTCGTCCGCACTCTGGCTCATGGCGACCAGAATGCGGAATTGCGCATCTTCTGCTGTGAAGGCGCCGAGGATCACGGAAATCTTCCGGCCTATCGCCTGCCCAGAAATAAGAAGCGGCTTTCGGCGCTTGAGAAGGCCCTGGACGACTTCGATCCGGACGTCATTGAATTCCACCAACAGCTGCGTCAGGCGCTTCAAATCTCCCGGCGCTTTCCTCGCGCCACGCGCGTGCTCTATCGGCACAATGCGCTGAAGTCGCCGCGAGGCCTGTTTGACCGTTGGCGCTATGAACGACGGTTCCGCCAGATCGACGGCCTGATCTTCGTCAGCGACGCGGGACGTCGAGAATTCCTTCAGGATTATCCAAGGCAGGAGCCGAAGGCTTTCGCCGTTCCCAACCCCATCAACGTCGATCTGTGGCGCGCGCCGATCGACGGTCGCGAACCGCTGATCACCTTCGCCGGCCGCGCCATGCAGGAAAAAGGCGTGGACCTGATCTGCGCCGCCCTGCCCGCCGTGCTGGAGCGTCATCCCGACTGGCGCGCCGTGCTGATGCTGAACGACTGGGACAAGCACGCCGCCTGGGCCGAACCTCATGTCGCCCCTCTGGAACGGTTCGGCGACCGGGTGACGGTGTTGAAGTCGGCGCCGCTGAGCGAGGTTCGCGCGGTCATGCAGCGTGCGGCCATCGCCCTGACTCCTTCGGTCTGGGCAGAACCCTTAGGCCTGACCGCGCTGGAGGCCCATGCGGCGGGCGCGGCCCTGATCTCGTCCGGGCGCGGCGGCCTGCGCGAAGCCAGCGGCCCGCACGCCGTCTATGTCGATGATCTGACCGCCGATGGACTGGGCGCCGCGATGGACGACCTGATCCGCGACCCCGCGCGACGCCTGGAGTTGGCCCGTGCGGCTCAGGCCTATGTGGCGCACACGCACACCCCAGGGCACCGCGCGGCGCAGTTGCACGATCTACGCGAACGTCTGGTCCACGCCAAAAGTCTTGGACGATAACGCGGCGGCTGAGCCCGTTGCGGCCTCGGATCGCCGAGAGCGGCAGGCCGGCGTCAGATCTGCGGGACCGCCTGGCTGAGACGGCCGCCGACGCGGATCGGCTCGACGCGCTTGGCCAGGCCCGTGCGGTCGTCGGTCTCGACGAAGACGCCGCAAATGGTCGCCGGGCCGCTGGCGGGGACATAGCGTCCGCCCGACAGACGGGTGGTGAAACGGCGCAGCGGCTCTTCCTTGTCGTTACCGATGACGGAGTCGTAATCGCAGCAGCCGCCCGCATCGGTCTGATAGGCCGTACCGTGGGGCAGGATCTGCGCGTCGGCGGTCGGGACGTGGGTGTGGGTGCCGACCACCAGACTGGCGCGGCCGTCGCAGAAGTGGCCCATGCCCATCTTCTCGCTGGTGGCCTCGGCGTGCATGTCGACAATGACGGCGTCCGCGACGACGCCCAGAGGCGCGGCCTCCAACTCGCGCTCCACGGCGCTGAAGGGGTCATCCATCGGGTCCATGTGGACGCGGCCCAGCACATTGATGACCAGCACCCGGCGGCCGTCCGACGTGACGAAGACGTCGGCGCCGCGCCCCGGCGCATCCATCAGGCGCGGATAGTTGGCCGGACGGATCAGGCGCGGCTCGCGCACGATATAGGTCAGGGCCTCGCGCTGATCCCAGCTGTGGTTGCCCAGCGTCAGGACGTCGGCCCCAGCGTTGAAGATGTCGTTGGCGGTGTTCTCGGTGATGCCGAAACCGCCCGCCGCGTTCTCGGCGTTGACCACCACGAAATCGAGCCTGAGGTCGCGCCTCAGCCCCGGAAGATGGTCCGAAAGTCCATCGCGCCCGGACTTGCCGACCACGTCACCGAAAAACGCCAATCTCATGGGAAGGCTCTATAGCCGGTCTCGGTCAAAACGCCATGCAGGCGGATGTCGTGCGGCTCCAGATCGAGACGATCGACCGCCTGCCCGGCATAGGCGAAGCCGACCCGGCGCGCATCGGGCAGCATCGCGAAGGTCCGGTCGTAATAGCCGCCCCCCTGGCCCAGCCGTCCGCCGTGGGCATCGAAGGCCAACAGGGGCGTCACGATCAGGTCCGGCCGCACCACCTCGCTCAGCGGCAGAGGCGCGGGACATCCGGCGGCGTCCAGCTCCAACGGCTCGCCCGGCGCCCAGGCGCGGAAGATCATGGCCGCGTCGCGCTCCAGCACCACCGGCAGGCACAGGCGACGGCCCGCCTGGTGCAGGGTGTTGGCCAGGGCGTCGGTGTCCAGCTCCGACCCCATGGCGCGATAGAGGGCGACGATTTCAGAAGACGGCAAGGCGTCGGCATGGCTCGCGGCGCGCTCGGCGACTTCGGGATCGGCCTCGCCCAAGCGCTTGCGAAGCGCGCGCATGGCGGCCCGGAGTTCGTGCTTGGGGGTCATCGCCGCTCGGCCCTTCGCCAAATTCCACCGTCATCCTCGGGCTTGACCCGAGGATCCAGCCTAACGGCGCACTGAACGCCGACAGGCCGAGCGCGTCGCCCAACTCGATCCTCGGGTCAAGCCCGAGGATGACGGCGGGAGAAAGAACGATTGGAGAAATGCTCGCCAACTGCGCAAGGGGCCAGCGACCGCGTCTCCAGCGTAGCGCACCAAAACGCGCTCAAGCAGCAAGCGACCGCGTCGCGAGCGATAGCGCACTAAATAAAGATGGGTTGGCGGCGCCGCGTGAGCCGTGAAGAACGTTTAAATCCTCTCGACCTGGGTAGCCAGGTGGGCTCCGTATGCCCAGGCCCTCAAGCCCGGACAGGGACAGATCCCTATGAGTGAATTAAGGTCAGAAGGATATGTTGTCTTCGACGTGAGCCGCAGCATGACCCGCCGTCGCGCAAGATAGGCGTTCGGACAGGTTTCAACAATGGCGAAGCGCGCGTTTCTCCCTCCTCATAGAAGGGAGGGGTGACAGAGCCCGTCAAGACGAAGTCGGATGGAGACGACGCGACGCCAGCTCATTCCCACGAAAGCGCGAACTCCTGTTTTACTAACGCTGCTCCGTATCGAACCCGCCTAACGGGTCAGCCAGGAAAAAGCCCGTCGCAGATGCTGACGCGCATCCGTCAGGATGGGTCGGCCATGCGCCATCAGGATACGTTCGGTTGGCCATTCGAGCACTTTCGCAAGGCTCGCACGCGCCGCGGTGCGGTCCCTTGTGGCCAGTCGGAATTTGCGCGGAACTTCCGCAACCGGCCCCGTCATCAGGTCGAGGCGAGCCACCAGCGCCCGCCAGCCATGATACCAGTCCTCCGGCAGGTTCTGCAGTAGATCGGTGAAAATGGCCGTGCCGCTCGGGCGATGAAACAGTACGGCCTCGCTGGCGATGGCGTTCTCGAAGATGATCAGGTCGATCTGCCCCTCCCAGCTGCTCGGCGCTGTCGCCGCTAACGCCCCATCGAACCTCAGATCGGCACGCTTTTCCGCCAATGTAGGCGGCGCCAGAGTTTTGGCGTGCGGATAGGCCTCCTGCCATTCCCCGACAAAGCTGTGATGGAGGGCGTTGGGCGGAACGATGAATCCGACCGGTCCAAGTCGGCCGACCGCCTGACGCATTTCCAGGCTAAGCGACACTGGCGACCAAACGACCAGCTCCCCATCCGCAAGCCGCATCACCGCCATCCGGGTCGGGTAGCGAAATCCCCCGCCGCCGACCACCACCGGGCCATCGGCAATCCATATGTCCGTTCCGAAGTCTTGGAGCATGTCGGTGTCCGAATGCGGTTTATAGAGGCGACGCCCTACATCGTCTGAACGATCTTCTCGATGCGGGCGGCCACGGCGTTCAGGGCCTCGGCCACGCCGTCGCTGGCCGGGGCGGGCGTCGCGACGGCCGCCGTCGCCGCCTTGGCGCGACCCGAGTTCTGGACCGCCGCCTGGCGTTTCGCTTCTCCAAGCTCGTCAGCCAGCATCAGGGCGGCCATCAGGAACAGCCGCACGTCGCCGACCTGGCCGACCTGATCGGCCACGCCCTGCACCCGTTCGTTGAATTGGGCCGCCAGGTCGCGCACCCGCGCCTCCTGACCGTCAGCGCAGCCCACTGCATAGGGGCGGCCGTGAACCTCTACCGTCACCGTCGCCATCAGTTCGCCTCCTCTTGCCCAGCGGCTTGCTGTGAAGCCGCCTGCTGCTGCGCCAGCACCTCGCGCACGGCGTCGGCCGCGCGGGCCAGCGCCTGGGCGGTTTCCTGACCGGCCGTCTCCAGCTCGGCGATGCGCGCCAGGTCGGCCGCGTTCGAGGCGCGCGGCGCGAACAGGTCGTCGTCCGCGATGGGCGGCGCCGAGGCGGGCCGGGCTTTCAGCTCAAGCACCTTGCGCTCCAGATCAGCCAACGCTCGATCAATCCGCGCCTTTGCAGCCGTAACGGCGTCCATGATGGTCCTTTCTTCCAGATTCCGTGTAGAACCTGCCGGCGCGCCGGGGTAAAGCGGCGCCGCCCCCGCTTTATCCTGTTCCTGAGGAAAGGTCTCGCCGTGACCGACGCCCAAGCTGCATTCGCCAAGCCTTCGCCCAAGCAGATGGCCGACGCCATCCGGGTGCTGTCCATGGATGCGGTGGAAAAGGCCAAGAGCGGCCACCCCGGCATGCCGATGGGCATGGCCGACGTCGCCACCGTCCTTTATTCGAAATTCCTGAAGTTCGACGCCAGCCGTCCCGACTGGGCCGACCGCGACCGCTTCATCCTGTCGGCCGGTCACGGCTCGATGCTGATTTACAGCCTGCTGCACCTGACGGGCTATAAGGACGCGACGCGGGAGCAGCTGGAAAACTTCCGCCAGTGGGGCTTCAAGACCGCCGGCCACCCCGAATACGGCCACATGGCCGGGATCGAGACGACCACCGGCCCGCTGGGTCAGGGCCTTGCCACCTCGGTCGGCTTCGCCCTGGCGGAGCGCCATCTGGCCGCGCGCTTCGGCAAGGATCTGGTCGACCACCGCACCTGGGTCGTCGCCGGCGACGGCTGCCTGATGGAAGGCGTGTCGCAGGAAGCCATCGCCCTGGCCGGCCGCCTGAAGCTGAACAAGCTGTGCGTCCTGTGGGACGACAACGAAATCACCATCGACGGTAAGGTGTCGCTGTCGGACGCCACGGACCAACTGACGCGCTTCAAGGCCTCGGGCTGGGCGGTCAAGGCCATCGACGGTCACGACTATAGGCAGATCCAGAAGGCCCTGGCCTGGGCGACCAAGCAGGACAAGCCGACGCTGATCGCCTGCAAGACCAAGATCGGCAAGGGCGCCGCCACCATGGAAGGCAGCCACAAGACCCATGGCGCGGCCCTAGGCGCCACCGAGATCGCGGCGACCCGTCAGGCGCTGAACTGGCCCTTCGCGCCGTTCGAACTGCCCGAAGGCGTGCAGAAGGCCTGGGCCAAGGTCGGCAAGCAGGGCGGCAAGGCCCGCAAGGCCTGGGAAGGCCGTCTGCTGAACCACGCCCAGCGCGACGACTTCACCCGCGCCATGGCCGGCGACCTGCCCACCGGCGCCTTCGAGGCGCTGGACGCCAAGCTGAAGCAACTGGTCGTTGACAAGCCCGCCCTGGCCACGCGCCAGTCGTCGGGCGAGGCGCTGGAGACGGTGTTCAACGCCATCCCCGAAATGGTCGGCGGCTCGGCCGACCTGACGGGCTCGAACAACACCTTCGTCAAGAACACCCAGATCATGGACGCGCCGGATTACGCCGGCCGTTACCTGAACTACGGCATCCGCGAGTTCGGCATGGCCGCGGCGATGAACGGTCTGGCGCTGCACGGCGGGGTCATCCCCTACGGCGGCACCTTCATGGCGTTTGCGGACTACAGCCGTCCGGCGATCCGTCTGGGCGCCCTGATGGGCGTACGCGCGATCCACGTCCTGACGCACGACAGCATCGGCCTGGGCGAAGACGGCCCGACGCACCAGCCGGTCGAGCATCTGGCGGCCCTGCGCGCCATCCCCAACCTGCTGACCATGCGCCCGGCGGACACGGTCGAGGCGCTGGAGTGCTGGCAGGTCGCCCTGCAGCACAAGACCACGCCGACCGCCATGTGCCTGTCGCGTCAGAAAACCCCGGCCGTGCGCGTGACCGACGCGGGCGAGAACCTGTCGCGCAAGGGCGCCTATGAGCTGAAGGCCGCCAACGGCGAGGCGAAGGTCACCCTGTTCGGCACCGGCACCGAGGTCGCCCTGGCCCTGAAGGCCGCCGAGACGCTGGAGGCCGAAGGCGTGCCCACCCGCGTGGTGTCGGTCCCCTGCTTCGCCCTGTTCGAGCAGCAGCCCAAGGCCTATCAGGACGCCGTCATCGGCCGCGGCACGGTGCGCGTCGCCGTCGAGGCCGCCATCAAGCAGGGCTGGGAACGCTTCATCGGCGAAGACGGAGGCTTCGTCGGCATGGCCGGCTTCGGCGCCTCGGCCCCGGCCGAAGTCCTCTACCGCGAGTTCGGCATCACCGCCGAAGCCGTGGTCGAAGCCGCCAAGGCCCGGCTGTAAGCTCCATGCGCCGCCTCGCCCTCGTCCTGAGCTTCGGCTTATCGATGGCGGGCGGCGCGCCTGCCTTCGCCGAGACAACCGCCCCCATGGCGGTCGAGACGCCCGTTGTCATCGGCCAGTCCTACGCCCTGCCCTCCGCCGTCATGAACCAGACGCGCGAGATCAACGTCTGGCTGCCGCCCGGCTATGCCAAGGGCAGCCAGACCTATCCCGTCCTCTACGTCCTCGACGGCGGACAGGATCAGGACTTTCACCACATCTCGGGCATCGCCCAGTTGGGGACCATCGTCGGCACGACGCGCGACGTCATCGTCGTGGGCGTCGCCTCGATGGACCGCCGCAACGAGCTTGCCCTGCCGACCGACGACGCCGAACTGATCTCCCGCTATCCGACGCAAGGGCAATCCGACCGCTTCCGCCGTTTCGTCGGCGAAGAGGTCATGCCCTTCATCGAAGTCCGCTATCGCACCAGCGGCGAGACGGCCCTGATGGGCGAGTCCCTGGCGGGCCTATTCGTGGTCGAGACCTTCCTGAAAGAGCCGCAGATGTTCGACGCCTATGTCGCCGTCAGCCCCAGCCTGTGGTGGGACGGCGGCCAGCTGGCGCGGCAGTCAGGAGCGCATCTGCGCGACCACTCCAACGATCCGCGCACCCTGATCCTGACGCTGGGCGACGAGGGCGAGATGATGCAGGCGCCGATGGACGTGCTGACCGCCAACCTGCGCGATCACGCCCTGCCCGGCGTCACCTGGGACTTCACCCCGCGCCCGAACGAGAGCCACGCCACCATCTATCACGGCGCCGCGCTGGACGCCTTCCGCCGCCTCTATGCGGTTCCGGCCGAGCCGGGAACCTGAACGACTTTTCGGAGCCTGACGCCATGAAGATCGGCACGCCGCTTACTGACCACGCCACGCGCGTCATGCTGCTGGGCTCGGGCGAGCTGGGCAAGGAGGTGGCCATCGAGCTGCAACGCCTCGGCGCCGAGGTGATCGCGGTCGACCGCTACGCCAACGCCCCCGCCATGCAGGTGGCGCACCGCAGCCACGTCATCCCCATGACCGATCCCCAGGTGCTGAACGGGATCATCATGGCCGAGGCCCCGCACATCATCGTGCCGGAAATCGAGGCCATCGCCACCGACGCCCTGGCGGCTATCGAGGCGGCGGGGCTGGCCCGCGTCATCCCCACCGCCCGCGCCACCCAGCTGACCATGAACCGCGAAGGCATCCGCCGTCTGGCCGCCGAAGAGCTGAGCCTGCCGACCAGTCCCTACGCCTTCGCCGCCTCGGCCGAGGAACTGGCGGCGGGGGCGCAGGCGGTGGGCTTCCCCTGCTTCGTCAAGCCGGTCATGTCGTCCTCGGGCAAGGGCCAGTCCTATGTCGAGGGGCCTGAGGGCGTGGCCGAGGCCTGGGCCTATGCCGAAGCGTCGGGGCGGGTCGCGGGCGGCGTCGTCATCGTCGAGGGGCGCATCGACTTCGACTATGAGATCACCCTGCTGACGGTGCGGTCGTTGCGCGACGGCGCCGTCCGCACGGACTTCTGCGCCCCCATCGGTCATCGCCAGCAGAAGGGCGACTATGTCGAAAGCTGGCAGCCGCAGATCATGAGCCCCGCCGCCCTGAAGACGGCGCAGGCCATTGCGGCCAAGGTGACGGAGGCGCTGGGCGGTCTCGGCGTGTTCGGCGTCGAACTGTTCGTGAAGGGCGACGAGGTCTGGTTCTCGGAGGTGTCGCCGCGTCCGCATGACACCGGGCTGGTGACGCTGGCGACGCAGGTCATGAGCGAGTTCGCCCTGCACGCCCGCGCCATTCTGGGCTTGCCCGTGGACGTGACCTTGCGCGAACCCGGCGCCAGCGCCGTCATCTACGGCGGCATGGAGGCCGAGGGCGTGGTGTTCGAAGGCGTGGTCGAGGCCCTGTCGGTCCCGACCGCCGACCTGCGCCTGTTCGGCAAGCCCGAGGCGTTTGAGCGCCGCCGCATGGGCGTGGCCCTGGCGCGCGGCGCCGACACGGACGAAGCGCGTGCGCGCGCGGCCGAGGCGGCGGGCAAGGTGCGGGTAGTCGCTCCGTAGTCCTTCTCCCACAACGGGAGAAGGACCGGCCAAGCTTCTTCGACTTTTGTCGATTGGCGCCGGACGCGATTAGGGTCCAAAAAAGACGAAAGGTCGCACCCAGTCGACCCGGAGGACCGTTCGTCATGGGCAAGCTCAAGACGGCGCTGATATTCGGCGCCATCGCTATCCTGGGGGCTGTGTCCCTCGCCGTCATCGCCCTGCACCAGGGCGAGAGCATCAGCGCCGTCTGGATCGTGGTCGCGGCGCTGTGCGTCTACGCCATCGCCTACCGCTTCTACGCCCGCTATCTGGCCGGGAAGGTGCTGGGGCTGAACGCAAGGCGGCCCACACCGGCCGTCCGGCACAATGACGGGTTGGATTACGTTCCGACGCCACGCAACGTCCTGTTCGGCCACCATTTCGCGGCCATCGCGGGCGCAGGGCCGCTGGTCGGGCCGGTGCTGGCGGCGCAGATGGGCTATCTGCCCGGCGTGCTGTGGATTCTGGTCGGCGCCGTGCTGGCGGGGGCGGTGCAGGACATGATCGTCCTGTTCATGTCGACCCGCCGCGACGGCCGGTCGCTGGGCGACATGGTCCGCACCGAGATGGGCCCCATCCCCGGCGTCATCGCCCAGGTCGGGGTGCTGATGATCATGGTCATCATCCTGGCCGTGCTGGCCCTGGTGGTGGTCAAGGCGCTGGCCGAGAGCCCCTGGGGCACCTTCACCGTCGCCGCCACCATTCCCATCGCCGTCTTCATGGGGCTGTACACTCGCTTTCTGCGCCCCGGCCGCGTGGGCGAGGTGTCTGTGATCGGCGTGGTGCTGCTGGTTCTGGCCATCATCGGCGGCGGCCATATTGCGGCTGATCCCTTCTGGGGTCCGGCCTTCACCCTGTCGGGCACGACGCTGGCCATCGCCATGATGGCCTATGGCTTCATCGCCTCGGTCATTCCAGTGTGGCTGCTGCTGGCCCCGCGCGACTACCTGTCCACCTTCCTGAAGATCGGCGCCATCGTCGCCCTGGCCGTCGGCATATTGATCGTGCGGCCGCATGTGCAGATGCCCGCCATCACCCCCTTCATCGACGGGACCGGGCCGGTCTTCTCGGGCGCCCTGTTCCCCTTCCTGTTCATCACCATCGCCTGCGGGGCCGTGTCCGGTTTCCACGCCCTGATCTCGTCCGGCACCACGCCCAAGCTGCTGGAGAACGAGAACCAGATTCCGCTGATCGGCTACGGCGCCATGCTGTGCGAAAGCTTCGTGGCGATCATGGCCCTGATCGCCGCCACCGTGCTGGACCCGGCCGTCTATTTCGCCATGAACAGCCCGGTCGCCGTCATCGGCGACAACGCCGCCTCGGCCGCCGCCGCCGTGGCCCAGTGGGGCTTCCACATCACTCCGGCCGAGCTGGAGCAACTGGCCAAGGACGTGGGCGAACACTCCATCCTGTCGCGTGCAGGCGGCGCCCCGACCCTAGCGGTCGGCATGGCGCACATCCTGTCGGGCGTCATCGGCGGCAAGGCCATGATGGCCTTCTGGTACCACTTCGCCATCCTGTTCGAGGCCCTGTTCATCCTGACCACGGTCGATGCGGGCACCCGCGTCTGCCGCTTCATGATCCAGGATCTGCTGGGCATGGCCGTGCCCAAGATGCGTCAGACCCAGTCCTGGACCGGCAACGTCGTGGCCACGGCCCTGACGGTCGGGCTGTGGGGCTATTTCCTCTATACCGGCGTGGTCGATCCGCTGGGCGGGATCAACAGCCTGTGGCCCCTGTTCGGCATCGCCAACCAGATGCTGGCGGCGGTCGCCCTGATCCTGGGCACGGTCGTCCTGTTCAAGATGAAGCGGCACAGGTTCGCCTGGGCCACGGCGGTCCCGGCGGTGTGGCTGCTGATCTGCACGGTCACGGCAGGGCTGCAGAAGCTGTTCCACCCCGACGTGAAGATCGGCTTCCTGGCCCACGCCCGGAAGTATCAGGACGCCATGGCCGCCGGCGACATCCTGGCCCCGGCCAAGACCATCGGCGACATGCACCGGGTCATCGTCAACGACTACGTCAACTCGGCGCTGACGGCGGGCTTCCTGTTCGTGGTGCTGACGGTCGTGGTCTATGGCGTCGGGGCCTGCCTCAAGGCGCTGAAGTCCGACCGGCCGACCGTGGTCGAGACGCCCGCCGAGCATGAGCTGAACCTGAGCGACGAAGCGATGGACATCGCCCGTGCTTAAGTCCTCTTCATCCTCGACGACGACCGGCGGCGCGGACCTGCTCTGCGCCTGCCGGGACACGTTGGTGCGGTGGGGCAAGGACGCCCGCCGCACCGCCGGGCTGATGATCGGCCAGCCGGATTATGACGCCTATGTCGCCCATGCCGCCGTCACCCACCCGGATCAGGCGCCGCTGGACCGCACCGCCTTCTTCCGCCTGCATGAAGCGCGGCGGTTCGGCGAAGGCGGCGGCTTCCGCTGCTGCTGAGGCGGCTTGACCGCACCCGGACGGTTACAGGCGATCATATCTTGTTACGGGCCTTGTTACGGCGACGGGGTTGCAACCGCGCGCGCTCCGTCCCACTAAGGCGCCAATCATAACCGCCCCCTGTTCAGGAGACTGCTCCCCATGACCGTTCGCGTCGCCATCAACGGCTTCGGCCGCATCGGCCGCCTCGTCCTTCGCTCGATCGTCGAGCACGGCCGCAAGGACATCGAGGTCGTGGCGATCAACGACCTGGGCCCGGTCGAGACCAACGCCCACCTGTTCCGCTATGACTCGGTGCACGGCCGCTTCCCCGGCACGGTCACGACGGGCGAGGACTGGATCGACGTCGGCACCGGCAAGATCAAGGTCACGGCCGAGCGCGACCCGGCCAACCTGCCGCACGCCGAGCTGAAGGTGGACATCGCCCTGGAATGCACGGGCATCTTCACCTCCAAGGACAAGGCCTCGGCTCACCTGAAGGCGGGCGCCAAGCGCGTGCTGGTCTCCGCCCCGGCCGACGGCGCCGACAAGACCATCGTCTTCAAGGTCAACCATGAGACCCTGACGGCCGACGACATCGTCGTCTCCAACGGCTCGTGCACGACCAACGCCCTGGCCCCGGTGGCCAAGGTGCTGCACGACCTGTTCGGCATCGAGCGCGGCTATATGACCACCATCCACGCCTACACCGGCGACCAGCCGACGCTGGATACGATGCACAAGGATCTGTACCGCGGCCGCGCCGCCGCCCTGTCGATGATCCCGACCTCGACCGGCGCCGCCAAGGCCCTGGGCCTGGTCCTGCCGGAACTGAAGGGCAAGCTGGACGGCTCGTCGATCCGCGTCCCGACCCCGAACGTCTCGGTCGTCGACCTGAAGGTCGTCGCCGGTCGCGAAGTCACCGTCGAGGAAATCAACGCCGCCCTGCTGGCCGCCGCAAACGGCCCGATGAACGGCGTCCTGGCCACGACCACCGACCCGCTGGTCTCGGTCGACCTGAACCACGTGGCCGCCTCTTCGACCGCCGCCCTGCCCCAGACGCAGGTCGTCGACGGCAAGCTGGCCCGCGTCCTGACCTGGTACGACAACGAGTGGGGCTTCGCGACCCGCATGGCCGACACCGCCCTGGTGATGGCGAAGTTCCTCTGATCCGGCCTCGCGCCTGACAGACTGCTGACCTATGAGGGGCTCTCGCCGAACGGCTGAGAGCCCCTTGTTTCAAGACGACGGGCCCGCCGCCCAGATCAAAAGACGGACCACCGATGACCTTCCGCACCCTCGACGACGTTTCCGACCTTTCGGGCAAGGCCGCCCTGGTCCGCGTGGATTTCAACGTGCCGATGGAGGACGGGAACGTCACCGACGACACCCGTCTGAAGGCCGCCCTGCCGACCATCCACCGCCTGCGCGAAGCGGGCGCCAAGGTGGTGCTGCTGGCCCACTTCGATCGTCCCAAGGGCGAGCGCGTGCCGTCGATGAGCCTGAAGCCCGTCGTCCAGCCGCTGGAGCTGCTGCTGCACGGCCCCGTGCGCTTCGCCGACGACTGCGTGGGCGATGAGGCCAAGGCCGCCGTGGCAGATCTGGACGCCGGCGGCGTGCTGCTGCTGGAGAACGTCCGCTTCCACAAGGGCGAGGAAAAGAACGATCCGGCCTTCGCCCGGCAGCTGGCGGAACTGGGCGACCTCTACGTCAACGACGCCTTCTCGGCCGCGCACCGCGCCCATGCCTCGACCGAGGGGCTGGCCCGGCTGCTGCCCGCCTATGCCGGTTGCGCCATGGCGCGCGAGCTTGAGGCGCTGGACGCGGCGCTCGGCAAGCCGCAGAAGCCGGTCATCGGCATCGTCGGCGGCGCCAAGGTCTCGACCAAGCTGGACCTGCTGAAGAACCTGGTCGCCAAGCTGGACTACCTGGCCATCGGCGGCGGCATGGCCAACACCTTCCTGTTCGCCCAGGGCGTCGATGTCGGCGGTTCGCTGTGCGAGAAGGATCTGGCCGACACCGCCCGCGAGATCATCGAGGAAGCCCGCCGTCAGGGCTGTGAACTGCTGCTGCCGGTCGACGTCGTGGTGGCCAAGGGCGTCAAGCCGGGCATCGAATCGGGCGTCCGCGCTCTGGACCGCATCGCCGCCGACGACCTGATCCTGGACGCTGGGCCTGAGACGGTCGCCCGCCTGAACCGCGCCATGGACCTGTCGAAGACGCTGATCTGGAACGGCCCGCTAGGCGTGTTCGAGGTTCCGCCCTTCGACAAGGCCACGGTCGAGGCCGCCAAGCACGCCGCCGAACTGGCCAAGGCCGGCAAGCTGGTCGCCGTGGCCGGCGGCGGCGACACGGTCGCGGCCCTGAACCACGCGGGCACGGCCGACGACATGACCTTCGTCTCCACCGCGGGCGGCGCCTTCCTGGAATGGATGGAGGGCAAGGTTCTGCCGGGCGTCGAGGCGCTGCGCGCCGCCTAAAAACGTCAAGGCGAGGGCTGTTCGCGGCCCTCGCCCCTGATGTCTGAAGCTTTAGTCTTCGCCGTCCATGTCGACGGCGCGCGCGACCAGATCGCGCCACGTCGGATCGGTGTCGTCCACCAGATCGACGTCATCCAGCAGGGCCACCGCCCCGCCGCCGTCGGGCAGGATCAGACCCAGCACCTCCATCAGATCGCCGTCGGGCCCGACATGGGCCTCGGCCTGAACGATCACCGCCGCCTGTTCGCCGTCGTCTTCCCACCAGATGACCGGCTGAGGCAGCTCCATGTCGATGACGCGCGCCTCTTCGGTGTCGCCCAGAGCGAACACGGCCTTGCCCGCCTGAACATCGTCCAGCGTCGCCACGGCCCCGTTGAAGGGCGTCAGCCGCGCCCAGTCGTCGACGTCGAAACCGCCGCCGTCCTCATCCAGCGCATCATCGTTCTGGCTCATCGCCGCTCCTTGGTCAGATACGCCGAGGCGTCGCGTCCACTTAGAGGCTGCGCGCCCAAAGTCCACCCGGCTTGCGCCCTGTCACATCGGCGTGACTTCCCCCGCCCGACCGGCTAAGACCTCGGGCAAAATCATATCTGGTTCAGGAGACTATCCATGGCGCGCATCACGCTGCGACAACTGCTCGACCACGCGGCGGAGCACGACTACGGCCTGCCCGCCTACAACATCAACAACATGGAGCAGGGCCTGGCCATCATGGAGGCCGCCGACGCCGTCAATGCGCCGGTCATCATCCAGGCCTCGCGCGGCGCCCGCTCCTACGCCAACGACGTCGTCCTGGCCAAACTGATCGACGCCCTGGCTGAACTGTATCCGCACATCCCGGTCTGCATGCACCAGGACCACGGCAACGGCCCGGCCACCTGCGCCACCGCCATCCAGTACGGCTTCACCTCGGTGATGATGGACGGCTCGCTGGAAGAAGACGCCAAGACCCCCGCCTCCTACGAATACAACGTCGACGTGACGCGCCGCGTCACCGAGATGGCCCACAGCTGCGGCGTCTCGGTCGAGGGCGAACTGGGCGTTCTGGGCTCGCTGGAGACTGGCATGGGCGAGGCCGAGGACGGCCACGGCTTCGAAGGCAAGCTGGACCACTCGGCCCTGCTGACCGACCCGGATCAGGCGGTCGACTTCGTCAAGGCCACCAAGGTCGACGCCCTGGCCATCGCCATGGGCACCTCGCACGGCGCCTATAAGTTCACGCGCCAGCCGGACGGCGAAGTCCTGGCCATGAACGTGATCGAGGAAATCCACCGTCGCCTGCCCAACACCCACCTGGTGATGCACGGATCAAGCTCGGTGCCGCAGGATCTGCAGGACATCATCAACGCCTATGGCGGCCAGATGCCCCAGACCTGGGGCGTGCCGGTCGAAGAGATCCAGCGCGGCATCAAGAACGGCGTGCGCAAGGTGAACATCGACACCGACAACCGCATGGCCATGACCGGCGCCATCCGCAAGCTGCTGGCCGAGAAGCCGGGCGAGTTCGACCCGCGCGCCTATCTGAAGCCCGCCAAGGAAGCCATGCGCAAGCTGTGCCAGGAGCGCTATCTGCAGTTCGGCTGCGAAGGCATGGCCTCCAAGATCAAGCCCCTGTCCACCGCCCAGATGGCAAAGCGCTACGCTTCGGGCGAACTGGACCCGCGCATCGGCTGATCGCCGGTCGCGTCCTGATCAGACTGAAACGCCCGCCTTCGTCGACCGGAGGCGGGCGTTTTCATGTTCACCAGACGCCGTAGCGGCCGCCGATCGCCCCGCGCACCGCCCGCGCCTCGATCTCTGCGTAGTGAAGCGCCTCTTCGGCCTGGCGCGCATCGCGACGGGCGTCGCGAATTTCATCACGCACTTCACGGATACGGTCGCGGATGCGGCGGCGCTCCTCGTCGGTCAGGCCGTCCTGGCGCAGTTCGCGCTGCTTGGCCTCCAGCTTGTCCTCGCGATTGTCGATGCGGCTGATCGCCGAGTTCAACGCGCTCTCGGCAGAGGCCACCGCCTGCTCGACCGCATGGATGCGCCGCCCGTCCTCATAGGCAGGCAGGAAGTCTCGCTCCTCGGCCGGGGCGCAGACCCCGCCATAGCTGTTCCCTTCGCGCCCCTGCCGGAAGCCGTTCTCCCAGGTGCAATAGGTCCGCAGCCCGTCTTCACGCGAGGCGAGATAGGCGCTCATGTTCGGCGCCACCCCGTATTTGGCGCAGGCCTTGGCGTGCTCGTCCAGGCGGCTGACCTGGCGTCCGGCCGCGCCGTCGCGCCAGCCCTGACCGCCCCAGTCGCCGACCAGGCACTGATCCTCGTTCATGGTGGCGCAGCCCGACAACAGCGTCAGGCCCGAAACAGCGACAACGGCGGCGATCAGCGACTTCATCTTCGGCCTCTCCAGGGGCGTTTTCGCGTTTGAGGTCTGATGACGCCTCTGCACGCAAGCCATGCTATTTCGCCTTATGGCCGATGAACCTTTGCTGACGGAAGACGACGAAACGCTCGAGGATGCGCCGCGCGCCGCAGAACGACTTCAGGCGCGCATCGACGCGCCGGGCGTGCGTCTGGACAAGGCTCTGGCCGAGGCCTTCCCGACCCTGTCCCGCGCCCGGCTCCAGGCCCTGCTGGCCGACGGCGCCGTCACCCGCGACGGCCAGACGGTCTCCAACGGTTCGGCCAAGGCCCAACCCGGTCTCTATGTGGTCGCCCTGCCGCCCGTCGCCCCGGCGACGCCCCAGCCGGAAGCCATCCCCCTGACGGTGCTGTTCGAGGACGCCGACCTGATCGTCATAGACAAGGCGCCCGGCATGGCCGCCCACCCGGCGCCGGGCTGCGAGACCGGCACCCTGGTCAACGCCCTTCTGGCCCACTGCGGCGACAGTCTCTCCGGCATCGGCGGCGTCGCCCGCCCCGGCATCGTCCACCGTCTGGACAAGGACACCTCGGGCGTCATGGTCGCCGCCAAGTCCGACCGCGCCCACGCAGGACTGTCCGCCCTGTTCGCCGCCCACGACATCGAGCGCACCTATGTGGCCCTGACGCGCGGCGCGCCCTCGCCCGAGAAAGGCCGCATCCAGACCCAGATCGGTCGCTCCAGCGGCGACCGCAAGAAGATGGCCGTGCTGCGCTCCGGCGGACGCGAGGCGATCACCGACTATGTGGTCCAGCAAACCTTCGGCCGCCCGGCCAAGGCGTCGAACGCCCCGCTGGCGGCTCGCGTCGCCTGCACCCTGCACACCGGCCGCACCCACCAGATCCGCGTCCACATGGCGTCCAAGGGCGCACCCCTGCTCGGCGATCCCGTCTACGGCTCGGGCAGCCCCGCCGCCCCCGTCCGCGCCGCCGTCGAGGCGTCCGGCTTGAAACGCCAGGCCCTGCACGCCGCCGTCCTCGGCTTCATCCACCCTGTCACCGGCGAAGCCCTCCGCTTCGAAACCGCCCCGCCGGACGACATGCAACGCCTCGAAGCCCTGCTGTCCGAACTCTGACGCTCCGGACCGGCGTCCGACTGCGCCAAACTGCCCGCTTTATTAGCAACAACATCTGTGCTAGATAATGACGACGACGGCGAAGGACTGAGCATCGCCGCCGAATTGGGACAATCCGCCCCTTTCGCTTCGGGCAACGGATTCCCATCTTGTCAGTTGAGGGGCGAGGTGATGACGCACGTCATGTGGTCGGAGCCGCAACGCCAGCTCATGTAGCCGGAGGGACCATATGGCCAACAATACGCTGACGGTGATGTCGCCTGAACAGGGACTGTCCCGTTATCTTACGGAAATCCGTAAGTTTCCCATGCTGACCAAGGATGAGGAGTTCATGCTCGCCAAGCGGTGGAGCGAACACCAGGATCCTGAGGCCGCCCACCGTCTCGTGACCTCTCACCTGCGCCTCGTGGCCAAGATCGCCATGGGTTATCGCGGCTACGGCCTGCCGATCGGCGAGGTGATCTCCGAGGGCAACGTCGGCCTGATGCAGGCCGTCAAGAAATTCGATCCCGACAAGGGCTTCCGCCTGGCGACCTACGCCATGTGGTGGATTCGCGCCTCGATCCAGGAATACATCCTGCGCTCCTGGTCCCTGGTGAAGATGGGCACCACCGCGGCGCAGAAGAAGCTCTTCTTCAACCTGCGCAAGGCCAAGAGCCAGATCTCGGCTTTCGAGGAAGGCGACCTGCACCCTGAACATCTGAAGGCCATCGCCACCAAGCTGGGCGTGTCGGAAGAAGAAGTCACCAACATGAACCGCCGCCTCGGCGGCGACGCCTCGCTGAACGCTCCGCTGCGCGCGGACGGCGAAAGCGAGTGGCAGGACTGGCTGGCCGACGACGACGCCGTCAGCCAGGAGACCCAACTCGCCGAAAACGAGGAAAAGTCGATCCGCATGAGCCTGCTGCAAGAGGCCATGGAGGAACTGACCGACCGCGAGAAGCACATCCTGACCGAACGTCGCCTCAAGGACGACCCGGTCACGCTGGAAGAACTCGCCGGCCAATACGGCGTCAGCCGCGAGCGCGTGCGTCAGATCGAGGTGCGCGCCTTCGAAAAGCTGCAAAAGGCCATGCGCGCTGCGGCCGAGGAACGGAACCTGGTCGACGCCTGACGTCGACCAGGGCTCACTACCCCGCCCGCGCCAGCGTCTCGGGCGGCGCCAGCTTCAGCACCGCCTGAACCGGCGCCGTCAGCGCGGCCTTCGTCGGCGCCCCGGCAGCCAGCACCGTATCCAGACCCGCTGCGGCGATCGCCAACGGCGCGTCGCCGGTCTTGATGGCCAGCGCCTTCAACGTCTCGGCTTGCTGCTTGATGGCCCGCACGGCCTGCATCGGATCGCTGTCGAACTGCGTCAGGGCGGAGAACAGAATCCGCATCGCCTGATCCTTGACCGCCACCGCGGCCTCGGCGCCGGAACGCGGCTTGTCCGCCTTGCGCTTCTGCGGTCCGGCGTAGTCGTCCGAGTTGAAGCGCCGCCGATCCGGGCCGACATAGCCCACCGCCTCGACCCAGTCGCGCGGCTTGGTCGCCAGGTTCTCGATCCGACGTTGCAGATCGCCGCTGGTGAAGGGTTTTCTCAGGAACTCGTGCACGCCGGAATCCCGTGCGCCCTTGATGGCGCTGGCGGTCGCCTCGGCCGTCACCATGATGATCGGCGCGCGTCGGCACGACAGGCTGGAGCGACGGATACGCCGCACGAGAGCCTCGCCGTCCAGCTTCGGCCCTGCCCGCTCGGTGCAGATCAGGCCCGGCTCCATCTCGCGCGCCAGGTCCAGCACGCGCGCCTCGTCGCCCTCGACCACGATCTCGCGCGATCCGAACCCCTTCAGCAGGTCCATCAACAGGCGCGCAGCGGCGGGATTGGGGTCGACGATCAGCACACGCCGAACCACCGGCGCGATCCTCTGCATCGTCTTGGCGTCTAGGGCGAACACGGGGCGAGCTCCATTCCAGAGCCCGACCCTATGCCCCACGGGTTAAGGCGATGTTGCCTCAGCCCAAAAACGTAAACTCAACCTTGGAAAGGATCGCGCATCAGAATGGTGTCGTCCCGCTCGGGGCTGGTCGACAGCAGGGCCACCGGCGCGCCGATCAGTTCCTCGATCCGCCGCACATACTTCAGCGCGTGGGCGTTCAGATCCTTGAAGCTGCAGACGCCAGCCGTGCTCTCGTTCCAGCCTTCCAGCTCCTCGAACACCGGCTCAGCCGAGGCCTGATCCTTCAGGCTGGACGGCAGATAATCCAGCACCTCGCCGTTGATGCGATAGCCGACGCAAATCTTCAGCGTCTTCAACCCGTCCAGCACGTCCAGCTTGGTCAGGGCGATGCCGTCGATGCCGTTGATCGCCACCGACTGGCGCACCAGCACCGCGTCGAACCAGCCGCAGCGACGCGCCCGGCCGGTGTTCACGCCGACCTCGCGACCGACCACGGCCAGATGTTCGCCGACCTCATCGTTCAGTTCGCAGGCGAAGGGGCCTTCGCCGACGCGGGTCGTATAGGCCTTCACGATGCCCAGCACATAGCCGACGCCGCGCGGACCGACGCCCGACCCCGCCGCCGCCTGACCGGCGATGGTGTTCGAACTGGTCACATAGGGATAGGTGCCGTGATCCACGTCCAGGAAGGCGCCCTGGGCCCCTTCGAACAGCACGCGCTTGCCCGCCTTCTGCGCGGCGTCCAGCACCCGCCACGCCGGCTTGACGTAGGGCAGGATCTTCGGCGCGATCTCCAGCAGTTGCGCCAGCAGAGCCGCCGGATCGATCGGCTCCAGCCCCAGGCCCGCGCGCAGCGGATCATGGTGCGAGCGCAGGCGGTCGATCTTGATCTTCAGGTCGTCTTCATTGGCCAGGTCGCAGACGCGGATGGCCCGACGCCCCACCTTGTCCTCATAGGCCGGGCCGATGCCGCGGCCGGTCGTGCCGATCTTGGCGCCCGGCGCGCTGGCGGCGGCCTCGCGCGCCACGTCCAGGGCCGGATGGATCGGCAGGATCAGGCAGGCGTTGTCGGCGATAGTCAGAATGTCCGGCGTGATGGCCACGCCCTGAGCCTGGATCTTCTCGATCTCGCCGACCAGGTGCCACGGGTCCACGACCACGCCGTTGCCGATGATCGAGGGCTTGCCCTGAACCACGCCCGACGGCAGCAGCGCCAGCTTGTAGACCTTGCCGTCAACGACCAGCGTATGCCCGGCGTTATGGCCGCCCTGGAACCGCACGACCATGTCGGCCCGGTTCGACAGCCAGTCGACAATCTTGCCCTTGCCCTCGTCGCCCCATTGGGCGCCGACCACTGCGACGTTAGCCAAGACCGTTTTCTCCGCAATCCAGAATGCGGTGGGAGCCTATAACCCCTGAATCGTCCGGAGTCGCCCCCCAAAGGGCGTAGAATGGGCGACAGAATTATCCGGCCAGTTCGTCGACCGCCGCCTGGAACGCCCACTCCAACCACGGCGTCGCGGCCACGACGTCCGCCGTCTCGACCGTGCAGCCGCACCACAGGCGCAGACCCGGAGGCGCATAACGATGCGGCTCCATGTCATAGACCGCCCCCTCGCCTTCCAGCAGCCCCTTGAACCGCTTCACGAAGGCCTTCTGTCCCGCCTCGTCCATCGCCGCGATACGCGGATCGACGAACTTCAGACAGACCGACGTGGTCGAGCGGATTTCCGGGCGCTCCGGCAGGAAGTCGATCCAGTCGGTCCGCTCCACCCACTCGGCCAGGGCCGCATAGTTGGCGTCGGTGCGCGCGATCAACGCGGGCAGGCCGCCCGCGCCCTTCGCCCAGTCCAGCGCGTCGATCCAGTCCTCGATGGTCAGGACCGAGAAGGTGTTCATCACCACCCCGTCCGCCAGGGTCCGGTCAAAACCCTTCTTGTCGACGATCCGCAGCACCTTGGGCACGGCCCGATCGGGACGATACGTATCCAGCCTTGCCACGGCGCGCGGCGACAGCACCATCAGGCCGATGCCCGCCTCGCCGCCCAGCGCCTTCTGGAAGCTGAAGGTCGTCACATCCAGCTTGTCCCACGGCAGGTCCATCGCAAACGCCGCCGAGGTCGCGTCGCAGATGGTCAGCCCCTCGCGATCATCGGCGATCCAATCCCCGTCCGGCACGCGCACGCCCGAGGTCGTGCCGTTCCACGGAAACACCACGTCCTTCTTCGGATCGACCTTCGACAGGTCAGGCAGTTCGCCCCACGGCGCCGTCAGCACTTCCGGCTCCAACTTCAAGTGATCGCGCACGTCCGTCGCCCAGACCTGGCCGAAATTTTCATAGGCGACGACCTGCACCGGCCGCTCGCCCAGCATGCACCACAGCGCCGCCTCGACCGCGCCCGTGTCCGACCCCGGCGTATAGAGCAGCACATAGTCGTCCGGCGGACTCAGCACTTCGCGCGTCAGATTCAGCCCATGCGCAAACCGCTCGGCCACCTCCGGCGCGCGGATGCCCCGGCCCATCAGATTGGTCGGCAGCCCCGCCAGCGACCAGCCCGGACGCTTGGCCGTCGGCCCGGACGAGAACCAGGGGCGAGCGGGCTTGGCGGCGGGCTTGGGCGTCATCACGGTCTCTACAGTCTCGGGGAGGAGAAGAAGGAAGCTAAGCCCTTAGGCCATCAACGGCCGGGCTTATAGGGCCGGCGCTCACGCCATTCGGTCGCAAACCGGACCAGTTCGTCGTCCGGCGTCTCCGGCAGCGTCACCACCAGTTTCGCCAGCAGATCGCCGCGCTTGCCGTTCGCATAGGCGCCGCGCCCCTTCAGCCGCAGCACCTTGCCCGAGTTCGAGCCCTTGGGGATGGTCATCATCACCGCGCCCTCGGGCGTCGGCACCTGAATCTTCCCGCCCAGCACCGCATCGGGGACCGACACCGCCAGATCCATCGTCAGATCGGCGCCGTCGCGCTTGAACACCGGATGCGGCTGGATACGCAGTTCGATCAGGGCGTCGCCCGCCTGACCGCCCCGCCCTGGCGCGCCCTGCCCCTTCAGCCGGATCACCTGGCCTTCGGAAGCGCCCTTGGGAATGGCCACATCCAGCATCCGCCCGTCCGAGAACTGGATGCGCCGCGTCGTCCCGGCGATGGCGTCTTCAAGGCTGATGTCCAGTGTCGCCCGCACGTCCTGGCCGCGCCCGCCGCCGAACCCACGCCCAGCCCCACGCCCGCCGCCGCCGAAAGCGCCGAAAATCTCTTCCAGATCGATGTCGTCGAAGCTGGCCCGGCCGCCGGGACCGCCCTCGCCGCGCCCGCCGAAGCCGAAGCCCCCGAAACCGCCGCCGCCCGGCCGTCCGCCCTGCGCCCCCCCGCCGAAGCCGCGGAACTGCTCGCGTCCATCGGCGTCGATCTCGCCGCGATCATATTTGGCGCGTTTCTCGGCGTCGCCCAACAGGTCGAAAGCGGCGGTGATGCGTTTGAACCGTTCCTCGGCGGCCTTGTCGCCGGGATTCTTGTCGGGGTGCAGTTCCTTGGCCAGCTTGCGGAACGCCTTTTTGATCTCGTCCGCGCTCGCGCCCTTGGAAACGCCCAGTTCCTGATAGGGATCGCCAGCCAATTTTCGCTCCACTCCGGATCAATACAGACCAGAGCGTCAGTTAAGCCATGCGCCCGCCCGCCGAAAGGGGCCGACATGGTTTAGATCGGCAGGACCAGCGGAACCATCGCCTCCGCGCCCCAGCCGTACCCGTCGCCCCACTGGGCCACGGCGACCTTGGCTATGGAGCCGACGCCGCCTGGAAAGTCCGCCGCGACCTCGACCGCGCCATAGACGGCCGCCAGCCCCTCGACCTCCCAAACCCGGCGCTCGACATCCCCGTCCAGCACCCGCACTCGGAACCGTCTCGGATCGACCTCGACCGGCTCGCCCCCCCAGCCGTCGCCGCCCTGCCGCACGCGCGGCCGCCAGTTCAACCGCCATCCGCCGCCTTCTGGGCTCGCCTTCAGATGCGCCGGTCGCCACGGCGCCGCGTTCCGGTTGCTCCAGGCGAAGCTCACCTCCGTCGTCCCCGTCCCGCCCGGCGGCGAACCCACAGGCCCCGCTCGCCAGACCCGCGGCAATCCGCGCTCGACCGCATCGACCTGGGCCCGCGCCATGCCGCGCTCCAGCACGACGACCAACGCCCCCGGCTCCGCCCCGCGCGCCGCCGCCTCTTCCGTCCCCTGCTGCCCGCGCAACAGGCCGCTCAGCCGCCACACGTCGCCGCCGATCAGTTCGGCCCGGCGGAACTGCGCCAGCTCCCACCCGTCCGCACTGCGCACCGCCAGCAGATTGGCGCCCGACAGCACCGCCTCGACCGCCCGGCTCTGCGGCGCCTGCCCCTCGATCCGCACGTTCAGCACGCCCGTCTCGTCCCAACGCCCGACCACGCCCGGCCGCAGCGGCGCCGTCAGCGTTCCCACCGTCGCGGGCGTCTCCACCACCGCCCTCTGCGTCAGACTGTCGACCGAGACCCCGCCATGCAGCGCCATCGGCGTCCACGGCTCCGCCGCCGCTGCGACCACCGGCCGCCCGTCCGCCTCCTCGCCCGGCAGCGGCGGCAGGTCCAACAGCATCAGGAACGGGGCCCCAGGCGTTCCCGCGCCGCCGCCGTCTCCACGCCAATCCTCGGGCGCGTCCACAACGACCACCTCAACCATCGGGGTCAAGGTCGCGCTGGGCGTCTCGTCCCAGTCCAGCCGCTCGACGCGCCAGTCGCCCGCACGGCCCTCCACCGCCGTCACATCGCCCGGCTCCAGCCTCAGCGCCTCCAGCGGCCCCAGCTTCAGCGTCAACCGCTCGGCCGCCTCGCCCTGCAACAGCCGCTGCGCCGCCGCCGTCGCCAGCCCGGTCCCGACCACGGCGGGCAGCGCCGCGTCCACGCCGCCGCCCTCGCCGTCGCCGCGCACCGTCACCGCGCCCAGCTGATAGTCCGCCGCCTCGTCGATGAAGCGCAGCCGCGCCGCGCCCGGCCGAGGCGTCAGCCGTCGATCCGCCGCCGCGCTCCCGCCCTTGTCGGGCAGGGCCAGCGCCGCCTGATGCAGCGTCATCTCCCGCGCCGTCTCGCCCAGCACGGCCACCCGACCATCCCGCTCGGCCGTCGTCGCCCCCAGCGCCTGCACCAGCGGCGCCAGCGCATCCTTCGTCGCCATCGGCCGGTCGATGACATAGCCCGTCACCCCGCCGTCCACCGCCCCGACCGTATAGTCCGTCTCGCTCAGCCCGCCCCGCTTCAGGATCGCTTCAATCAGCCCGCGCGCATCGCCGCCCATCCGCCCGTTCAGCCAGTGCCCTGTGCGCCAGGCGCCCGCGTCAGCCCACACCTCATGCAGCGCCGGAAACGCCGGATAGGGCCGCGCGTCCCAGCACCAGACATGCGCACCCTGCAGCATCGGCCCGCCATAGACGCCCGAGACCGGGTTGTTCACCGGCTGCGCATAGTGCCCCAGCACCGCCTCGATCAGCCGCCGCTGCATCCGGTCGTCGCGGGCGCCCGTAGAGTACGGCGGCAGAGCGTTCTCGCTGCTCTTCGGATCTTGGAACAGGTTCGGCGCATTGCCCCCGCGATCCACCGCCGCACAGCCGAACTCGGTCAGCCGGATCGGCTTCATCCCCGGAACCCAGGCCGTCGGCGCCGCCTGCCTTGCGCCGCCCACGCGCTCATGATGCCGGTTCGACCACCAGCCCTTCAGATCCTTATAACGCCAGATCCAGTCTTCGCCGTGGGCGCCGTCCGTGATCGCCGTGCGCCGCTGCGCCGCCCGATCCGCCGCGCCGGCGTAGAACCAGTCATACCCCTCGCCGCCCGCGACCTGCGCCGCCAGATAGGCCGGGTCCGACGGCCCTTTGAAATCTTCGGCGTCCCGCCCGCCGTCGCCGCCGCGCCAGTCGCCCATCGGCGGATACCAATCGATGCCGACGTAATCGATATTCGGGTCCGCCCACAAAGGATCGAGGTGAAACCGAACCTCTCCGTCCCTCTGCCAGCCGAAATACTCCGACCAGTCGGCGGCGTAGCTCAGCTTGACCCGCGACCCGACCACCGCCCGGCACTCCGCCGCCAGCGCCCGAAACTGCGCCACCGCCGGAAAGCCCCCGTTCGCATCCCGCGTCCAGGTCAGCCCCCGCATCTCCGAGCCGATCAGCAGGCCGTCCGCCCCTTCATCCGCCGCCATGCGGGCATAGTGCAGCGCCAGCCGCCTCAACCCCCAGCCGCCCGCCGTCCCGAACAGGGCCGCGACCTCAGCCGTCGCCCCGGCCCCATCCGTTCCCGTGATCCGCCCTCGCCACGGATAGCCGGCGCAGTCCATGAAGACGAAGGGATACAGCGTCACCTCTAGCCCGCGCGCCTTCAGCGCCCGGATCGCCTGCCGCACGCTCTCGTCCGACGGCGTCCCGCCATAGGCCGGGCCTTCGCCGCCCTCTCCGTCGTCGACCCGGCTGATCAGATGCGCGTCCGCGCGCGTCACCCCCGCCACGCCCCAGACCAGCGGCTGGGTCGGCTTGTCCCTCCGCTCCACCCCTGGCCGGATACGGCAATGCCCCATCCGCACGTCATCGCCGAACCAGCCGAGCACCAGACTGACCCGCTTCAACCGCGGAGCCTGGGCCATCAGCTGATCCAACGAGGCCTCCAGGTCCGTCTGACCCGCCGTCAGATGCACGTTCTCCGGCGTGGACTTCGCCAGCCCCTCGCGCCGCATCACCGGCTCGGTCGCCAGGCAGAACTCTCCCGCGCCGGGGATCAGGCACACGCCCTCCAGCCGGTCTTCCAGCTGCGGCGCCGCCCCCTGCGGCCGCCGGAACACCTCGAACGCCAGCTGCGGCGGCCGGTCGCCATAGGCGTCCAGCGGCAGATCCTCGAACACCACATAGGCCGTACCGCGATAGGCGGGCGCCCGCCCCTCCACCGCCTCGATCAGCGGGTCGGGCGTCTGATCCTCCGTCCCGCGATGCAGCCGCATCGTCACGCCCGCCATATCCATCGGCTGGCCGTCGGCCCAGACCCGCCCGATCCCGTCGATCGGCCCCTCGCACAGGGCCACGGCGAAGCTCAGCGAATAGGCGTAGTCGACCGTCTTCTGACCGCCCTTGCCGCCCGACCGCTTCTCCTTCCTTTCTAGAAAGCGCGCGGCCCAGATCACCTGCCCGACCACCCGCGCCCGGCCGAAGACGCAGGCCATCGACGCCCCCTCGGCTGAGGATTGCAGCTTCAGCCCCTCCAGCCTCGGCCCGACCTGCCGCGCGGGCGACAGGCCGGCGACCAGCCAGTTATCCGCCGCCCGCCCCAGAACCCCGCCGATAAAGCCCCCGATCGGTCCGCCCAGCGCCGACCCGATCCCGCCCAGAACGACCTGCGCCATGCCTGCTCCTTCTTAGAAATTCGGCCAGCGAAACGCCGCGACCAAACGCCTGCGCCACCACGCCCCCATCCAGCTTTCGACCACTGACCGCCCCCAATAGGCGTGGATCATCCGCCGTTCCGGCCCTTCGACCGCGCTCAACACGGCGCAATGCTTAGCCGGACAGCCCGCCGCCATGCGGAACAGCAGCACATCGCCCAGCCCCGCCTGCTCCGGCGCGATCTCCACCAGCCGCCGCCGCGCCGCGGCCCACAGCGTCTCCTCGCCCCCGACCTCGGCCCAGTCGGGACGATAGGGCGGCGGCGCCTCCGGCTCCTCGCCGACTGCCTCGCGCCACACCCCGCGCACCAGCCCCAGGCAGTCCGCCCCCTCGCCCTTCACGCTGGCCTGATGTCGATAGGGCGTCCCCAGCCACCCCCGCGCCGCCGCCACGACCCGCGCGCGCCGTTCGGCATCCCTCATCGCCTGCGGCTCCGGCCGTCATTGCGTCCCGCCGCAGGTCGCGCCGTCAGGAAATCTTCGCCCGGAATGTCCGGAAAGCCCTGGAAATTGACCCCGTTCCCGAACACCCCCGTACAGGTCGCCCACCGCTTGTCGCAGTTGCGCCCCGCGACCGCCGCCGCATCCAGCCCGCACCGTCCATCGCCCAACACCGCATCGCAGCCCCGGCCATAGGTCCGCCCGACCACCCGCTCCAGCGCCGCCATCGGCCCGTCCAGATCGGCGACGAAGCGCCCGTTCTCGCGCCGTATCCGCGCCAGCCGCCCCTTCCACAGCCGCACCCTCAGGTCCGGCCGCATCCAGTCCACGCGCCACAGCTCGACCTCGGCGGCGTCATACCGCCCCGCCGCTATGTCCTCTTCGGTGATCGCCGCATCATCCAGCCCGCCGGACGCCGACAGCGCACCCGCCGCCAGCCCGACCTCGCCGTCGCCCGCCCCGCCGGTCCAGCCGCTGGCCGCCCGGCACGCTGCGCCCTCGACCTCCAGATCGCGGTCATGGTCGGTGAAGCCCATCGCCCGCCCGTCGGCCCGCCTCAGCAGCCAGACATGACACAGCGTCGCCGCCCCGCTCTCGATGCGGACGGCCAGTTCGTCCGGAACATTGCGCATGGCTCAGACCCGCACCTCGATCAGAGGCATGGCCACCATCCGCCCGGCGCCGAAACTCTCCAGCGTCACCTCCATCCGGTCCGCGTCGAACCGCACCGGCACGTCGAAGGCGAAGCCCGCCGTCACCGCCGCGCCCTGCAGCGGCGCCGTCGCCAGCGTCACCCGCCCCGTCGTTGTCTCCAGATTGAAGGCCGCCGTCTCCACGCCCGCCACGGCCACCCGCACCGATCCCTCGACCGGCTTGGCGATGAGGCGTCGATGATCCCCGTAAGCCTTGCTCAACTGAAAGACGCGCGCCTGCCCGTCCCCCGTCCCGATCGCCTGATCCAGCGGCGTCACGGCCGCCCCCGGCGCTCCGCTCCTGAAGTCCGCGAAGTCGCGAAACCGAAACCCGTGCAGTCGCCCGCGCCGCGCCTCGAAAAACGCCGTCAGCGCCGCCATGTCGTCCAGCGACCGCAGGCCCGCTCCGATCAGATAACGCCTGCGCCCGTCCGCCCACGGCGTCGAGCGCCGCTCGAACCCTGAGGCCAGCGTCGTGATCTCCGTCCTGCGCTCGACCCCGCCGGTCGAACCGAACGCCAGCCGCGCAGGCAGGCGCACCTCATGGAAAGCCATGCGTCCTCGCTTACTTTGATGTGGATTGCGTCCCGTCGCGGGACAGATTGCGAACGTTTCGCGAAAAACTTCACCTGACGGCAGTCTTCGGGTTGTCCGAACGGCCAGGCTCAGCCATGCTTTCGCCACACCACGGCGAAGCCGTTCAACAACAGGAGATCCGCGTGCGCGGCGAAATTCTCAGCTATGACGACACTTCGGGCACGGGCCTGATCAGCGGCGACGACAGCATCCGCTACGGCTTCACCCGCGCGGACGTCCAGGCTGGCGGAACCGTCGCCGTCGGCGCTCGCGTCGACTTCGTGCCGGAAGGCATGGAGGCGACCCAGATCATGATCCTGGCCTCCACCGCTCCCGCCGCCGCCTTCGGTCAGGCCGCCGCCTCTTCGACGGGCGGCGCCCCGCTCGGCGCCTATGACTTCGCCACGGCCATGCTGTCCTTCAACGGCCGCCTGCGTCGCCAGCACTTCTGGATCAGCTGGCTGATCCTGCTCGGCGCCGGCGTGGTGCTGGGCTGGATTCCGATCCTCGGCGCCCTGCTGTCCATCGCCATGATCTGGCCGAACCTGGCCATCACGGTGAAGCGTCTGCACGACATGGGCAAATCAGGCTGGTTCGCCGTCATCCCCTGGGTCGCCAACATCGTCGGCTTCATCATGATCATCGGCGCCGTCGGCACGGCCGTCATCACCAACCCGCAGGCCTTCGAGAGCGAAGATCCCTCCGTGGCCCTGTCCATGCTGGGCTCCATGATGGGCGGCCTCAGCATCATGCTGCTCGTCGGCCTGGGCTTCCTCCTCTGGATCGGCATCTCCGACAGCCAGAAGGGCGACAACAAGTTCGGCCCCAATCCCAAGGGCGAGTAATCGACCCATCGGTCTGCAAAGGGACGCCTCCGGGCGTCCCTTTTTTTGTTGGCGCTGTCGTTCACAGCCCCTCCCTGCTTAAGCGCCGCTAGCCGCGCGCGCCCAGCGCCGTCGCCCGCGCCAGCATCCGTGCGATCTGCGTCTCTGACCGCAGCAACCCCTCGGCCCCGCCGTCCACCGTGACGTTGACCGTCACTCCGGTCGCGCCGCCCAACGGCTCGATCGTCCCCGCGCCCGACGGACGGAATACCTCCGGCCCGCGCTCGCCGACCAGATAGGCGCCCCCGCCCATCACCGGCCCGCCATCCGCCCGCGCCCCGCCGAAACCGCCCAGCGCCGCCGCTATCGCCCCCGCCAGCCCGCCGCCGCCGCGCGCGCCCGCCGCCGCATTGACCGCGTTGAGCACCGCACGCGCCAGTTCGGCCAGCGTCACCTCTCCGTCCGCCGCCGCCCGCGTCAGCGACCGCGTCAGGCTGGCCCCCGCGCGCCCGAAGGCGTCCTCGATCGAGGCCGCCGCCCGCTCCGCCGGCTCTTTCAGCGCCTCCAGCGCCGCCGCGGCCTCCGCCGCCTTCACCGGCACGGCGTCGATCCCGTCCGGCCTGAAACCATCAGTCATCCGGCCATCTCTCCTGCATCCGCTCCAGTTCGCCGCGCCCCAGCGGCGCGGCCTGAGCCGGCCCCGCCGTCAGCATCCGCCATTCCTTCAGCGACAGCCGCCAGAAGCCCTCCGGCCCCACGCCCATCCGCGCCGACGCCTGCATCATCTCCGCCCATTGACGGTCTTGGGGCGTCATCAGGCGGCCGCCGCAAAAGCCTTCGCCACCGCCTCCGCCGCCTCGCGCGGATCGACCGGCGCCGTCGCCAGCCCGTCCGCCAACACCGCCTCGCCCCCGCCGCGCAGCAAGGCCGCCAGCACCACCATCAGATCGCGCGCCGACAGCGCCTTCATCCGCTCGACCAGCGCCGCCATCCCGGCGACGCCCAGCCCCGTCTCGATCTCGGCCAGCGCCCCCAGCGTCAGACACAGCTTCCGCTCCGCCCCCGCCAGCCTCGCCACGACCTCGCCCCGCACGCCGTTCACCATCACAGCGCCGAGAACGTCACTTCGCCTGCGCTGGCCAGGCTCAGCGCAAAACTCGCCTCGCCCTCATGCTCCCCGGCGTATTCCAGCGCCGCCACCAGGAACGGCCCCTCCAGCACGCCGAAGTCCGGCACGATCAGACGCCACGTCTTCGCCGCCTGCTCGAAGAAGGCCTCGCGGATCAGAGCGTCCGACGCCGCGTCGCGAAAAATCCCCTGCCCCGACACCGCCGCCGACTTCACGCCCGCCCCCGCCAGCAGTTCGCGCCACCGCCCGGCGCTGTCGCTGTCGGTCGCGTCCACCGTCTTGGCGTTCAGCGAGATCGTCCTCGCCCTCAGCCCCGCCACCGTGGTGAAGACGCCGCCCACGCCCTCGATCTTCAGCAGGATGTCCTTGCCTCGTTGTGCGCTCATCTCAGATTTCCTCCGTCACGGCTCTCAACCGCATCACCGCCCACGCCCGCTTCAGATCCGCGCTGCGGAACAAGTCCGTAAACGTCACCGCCACGCTGACCGCCCTCACTCCGTCCGCCTCCAGCGGCGCATCGGCGAGCCGCGCCCGCACCGCCGCCGCGACGGCCCGCGCCTCCTCCAGCCCCCTGAACCGACTGGCGCAGGTCAGGGTCAGCCGCTGCTCCACCCCGCCGCCGTCAGCGTTCAGCGGCCGGCTCTCGCACCGCCCGAGCACCAGATGCGGAAACCCCACCCCGGACGGCGCTTCGTCCCACACCCGCACCGGATCGCCCAGCAGCGCCTTCAGCGCCCCATCACCGCCCAGATGCGCGATCAGCGCCTTCACCAGCGCCCCTTCATGATCCTTCATCGCATCCGCTCCAGGTTCAGCCGCACCCGGCCCGCCGCCTTCGGATCGGCCTCGATCCCGACCACGCCCCAGTCCGCCCCGCCGAAGCGCACGACCAGCCCTTCCTCCAGCCTCGGATCGGCCCGCACCGTGGCGCTCAGCGTCTCCACGCCGCGCGTCACGCCCGCTTCCGTTCGCTCGCGCCGCCTGCGCGTTCCCAGCGCCAGCCACAACGACCCGACCGGCTCATAGCTGACCACCTGCCCGCCATAGGGCGTCTGCGCCGCCACCGGCCGCACCAGCGACGCCACCACCTTCATCGCCCCCGCGCTCACAGCCGCACCACGCGATAGGGCGCGATCCATCCCTCGACCGGCGCCGCGCTCATCTCGCCGTCGCCGCGCTCATAGGCGCGCATCACCAGCATCATCACCGCCAGCCTCAGCGGCGCCGGCGAGGTCGAGGTCAGGCTCAAACCCACCTCCCCCTCCACCCGCGTCCTGGCTGCGTCGATCAGGGTCTGGATCAGCCCATCCTCCGCCTCATGCTCGACGCGCAGGAACAGCTTCGCCTCCGTGAGGCTCACGGGTGCGCTCATTCAAATCTCCTATGTTCCTTTTCCTTCTCCCCTTGTGGGAGAAGGTGGCCGCCGAAGGCGGACGGATGAGGGGTCTTGCGCCCGCGACACCCCTCACCCTCCCACAAGGGGAGAGGGCTCTCGTTCGCCGCCCTTACGAAGCCGCGAACTTCATCAGCTTGATCGCGTCGAAGTTCTGCACCCCGCCGCCGACACGCTTGGTCGTGTAGAACAGCACATAGGGCTTGGCCGAATAGGGATCGCGCAGCACCCGCACCCCCGCGCGATCCACGATCAGATAGCCGCGCGCAAAGTCCCCGAACGCGATCGACAGACTGTTCGCCGCCACATCCGGCATCGTCTCGATCTCGGTGACCGGATAGCCCAGCAGACTGGCCGTCTCGCCCGGCCGCGTCGCCGGCGACCAGACATAGTTCCCGTCCGCGTCCTTGAACTTCCTCACCGCCGAGACCGTGCGCCGGTTCATCACAAAACGCCCGTTCGGCCGATACTGGGCCTTGGGCGCATAGATCAGGTCGATCAGCTTATCGACCGGACTGGCGCTGGCGAAGGCGCCCGCCGCGCCCGACGCCACCGTGCCGATTTGGCCCCAGGTCTGCGTCCCCTCGGTCGCCGTCGCATAGGCCAGGAAGCCCTTGGGCTTGTTGACCCCGTCGCCGCTGACGAAGGCCGCCGTCTCCTGCGCCGCAAAGGCGTCCTCGACCTCGGCCGCCAGCCATTCGTCCAGGTCGATCAGGGCGTCGTCCAGCAGGCTCTGCGTCGCCGCCGGACAGGCGTAAAGATCGGCCGAAGAGAACTCCAGCAACGCCAGCGTCGCCGGGTCCGTCTCGGGCCGCGCCGCCGTCTCGGCGACCCAGCCCGCCTGTACCCCAGCCGTCGACACCGGCTTCCTGAACACGCCCGAGCCGACCGTGCGCACCGTGGCGATCTCACGCATCGGACTGCCCGCCATCAGGCGACGCTCGATGGCGCGCTCCGTCTCCGGAGGCACGACATAGCCCGCCGAGTTCGACGCCGACGACAGCCCCGCCTTCAGCTCCAGCCCATGCGAGGCGCCCGACTTCATATAGCCGTCCCACGCCGCTTTCGCCTCCGGCGCCGCGACCACGGCGGGCGGCTCGGCGCCCAACATCGGACGGCGGCTCTCGCTCAACACACGGTCCATGCGCGCCTGCGCGCTGGCCACGGCCTGATCGATGCGCGCCACCTTCTCCTCCAGCAGCGCATCGGCCGAAGCCTTCTTCTCGATCTCGTCCAGACGGGCGTCATTGGCCCCTTTGAAAGCCTCGAACGCGGCCATCATCTCATGCATGGCGGCGCGCGCCTCGGGATGGCCCGAGACGGTCTTGATCTCTTTCATGGTCTCTCCAGAAAAATGCGCGACCGTCCTGCGGCGCGCCGTCAACCGGGCCAGGCCCGGAACCCGTGCGATCCTTCGTGCATCCGGGGAACCGTGCTACGCCGTCCTCGGATCAAGGGATGGATCAATGTTCAAGATCGCCGTCGCCGCCGTGTCTGCGGCTGGGCTCATGTCATGCACGGCGCATGACGCTTCGGCTCAACGCCCCTCCGCCGCCTCGTCGTCAGAGACGCCGCGCCTCTCGCCGGGCCAGGGACGCCTTTCGGCCTACACCTCGATCAATCTGCGGATGTTCGAGACCCTGGGCGCCTGCGAGCATCTCAATCGCGACAGCGCCGGCGATCAGGCTTTCGCGGCGCACCTCCATCGCCACGTCCCGACCGCGGACCAGGCCGAACGCCGCGCCCTCCGCGAAGCCTATGACAGAGGCCGCAGCCCCGCCGTCGCCTCGCGCCAGACGCCCGAAACCTGCGCCATCGCCCTGCGCGGCTACGACCAGGAAACACCCGAACTGCACGGCCGCCGCGACGATCGCCCCCTCGCCTCGCCCAAGCTCTGAGCCATGCAGATCGTCTTCCTCTACGGCCCCGTCGGCGCGGGAAAGCTGACCGTCGGCCGCGAACTGGCGCGCCTGACCGGCCTGCCGCTGTTCCACAACCACTTCGTCGTCGACGCCGTCGGCGCCGTGTTCGACTTCGGCTCCGAGCCATTCATCCGCCTGCGCGAAGCCTTCTGGCTCCAGACCTTCGCCGAGGCGGCCCGCGCCGAGCGCTCGCTCATCTTCACCTTCGCGCCCGAGGCCACGGTGGACCCCGGCTTCCCCGTACGCGTTCAGGCGGTGATCGAACCGTTCGGCGGCGTCGTGACCTTCATCGCCCTGGCCGTCTCGCCCGAGGAACAGGAACGCCGGATCGTCCAGCCCAGCCGCGCCGCCTTCGGCAAGCTTCAGTCGGTCGATCTGCTGCGTCGTCTCCGCGCCGACTTCGACGCCAGCCTGGCCGCCATGCCGCCCGCCGACCTGACCATCGACACCGAGGCCTGCTCGCCGTCCCAGGCCGCCGAGCGCATCGCCGTCCATCTGGCCGACCGATAGGTCCGCTACGACTTCCTGCGGTTCAGCTTCACCAGGCCGAACCCCACGGCGAAGCCCAACAGCAGGCCTATGGCCATGTTGTCGATCAGCGCGCCCAGGATGATGCCTCCGCACACGCCCAGAACAAAGGTTCCGCCGCTCTTCTTGTCCATCGCCCGCTCCCGCCTTGCGAAGGCCGCATCAGCCTTCGCAGGGCGGGAGTCGTCAATCTGTTTTCGCTCTGAACCGCGCCCCCGGCAGCATCGGGAACGTCACCAGCGACACCTCCCACAACTCCGCCCGGCTCAGCACCCTCAAGCGCCCGTCGCGCCGCGCCTTCATCGCCCGAAAGCCGATCGACAGCCCGTCCAGCGCCCCAGCCCGCGCCAGGGCGGCCGCATAGCGGGCCTCGGCGGACCAGTCCTCGATCCGTCCCTCGACCCACAGGCCGCGCTCGTCCTCGACCATCCGGTCCCAGACGCCGACCACCGCGCGGCTCTCGTGCTGATGCAGCATCCGCACCCCGCCCGCGCCGGTCTTGGCCAGACTGTCCGCAAACACCCCGCGCGCCGTCACGTCGCCGTTCAGATCGGCCACGCCCCACAACGAAGCGTAGCCAGCGATGAATAGCGTCCCTCTCCCCTTGCGGGAGAGGGAGACCGCGCACGGCGGCGCAGCCGTCGTCCTCGCGCGGTCGGGTGAGGGGTCGCGCAACCCCTCATCCGGCCCTTCGGGCCACCTTCTCCCACAAGGGGAGAAGGACGAGCGCTTCCCCATCACTTCCCCTCCAGTCGCCGCTCGATGCGCTCGACAGCCGCGCGCGTGGCCTCGCCCTGCGCCTCCAGCCGCGCCAGCCGCTCGGCGACCAGCCTCTGCTCGCCTACGCGCTGTTCCAGCGTCGCGATCCGCGCCGCCGCCCCGCCCGCCCACACCAGGCCGCCCACCGTCTGCACCAGCAAGGCCGCAATCAGGGCGACGGGCATCTTCTTCATCGCCTCCATCACGCCTCCACCCCGGCCATCCGGCGCCGCTCGTCCTCGGTCAGGAAGCTCGCCGCATTCAACCGCGCCCACAGCGCGTCGCGCTCGACCTGCAGGGCCGGAACCGCATCCAGATCCGGCTCGATCCGGCAATCGACGAAGCGGCTCCCCAGCCAGCCCGTCATCGCCCCCGCCGCCTTCCTCACCAGCGGGATCACCGTCCCGCGCCAGAAGGCCGCGTTCGCTTCGCGATAGTTGGCGTAGGTCGCATCCCCCGGTATCCCCAGCAGCTGCGGCGGCACCCCGAACGCCAGGGCGATCTCCCGCGCCGCCGCGTGTTTCCCGGCGATGAAGTCCATGTCGTGCGGCGTCAGGCTCATCGGCTTCCAGTCCAGCCCGCCTTCCAGCAGCAGCGGCCGCCCGGCGTTGCGCGCCCCCGGCATGAGCCTCGCCCAGTTCCGCCTTCAGCGCCTCGAACTGATCCGCCGTCAGCCGCTCCCCGTCCTTGGCGCCATAGACCAGCGCCCCCGACGGCCGCGCCGCATTGTCCAGCAACGCCTTGTTCCAGGCCCCCGACGCATTGTGCACGTCGATGGCGAAGGCCGCCGCCTCCAGCGGCGAGAACCCGTAGTGATCATCCGTCGGATGAAACAGTTTCAGATGCATGACCGGCGACCAGCCGTCGCCATGCCGCGCGATCCGCACCGCGCGCCCGCCGACCGCATACTCATAGGCTTCCGGCCACCCCGCCCTTCCGGGGACCACCTTCACCCGGTCCGGCCTCAGCGCCCACAGCTCGTCCGGCGCCCCGTCCCCGTCAGCGTCGCCCGTCGCCTCGACATAGGCGTTGCCCGCCGTCTGGAGCGCGCCGTACAGCGCCTCCATCAACTCCCCGCCCGACTGCTCGGGATTGGGTTTGTCGATCAGCCGCGCCAGCGGATGCTCCGCGCTCCGCACGCCCCCGACCATGACCATCAACGGCGTCGAGGCCGCCGCCTCCGCGATCATCCGCACGCAGCGATAGGCCACGGCGTTCTTGCCGAACCCCTCATCGGCCAGATGGGCGTAATCGCGCGGCGTCCACCGGGGACGGCCAGCCGAAGTCAGGGCGATCAGCGGCCCCGCGCGGCTATCCTTGATCTCGGGCGCAGCCATGCGCCGCCGACCGAACGGTCGTCGCCAATCCATCGAAATCTCCATGTCTGTCTTCCTTCTCCCCTTGTGGGAGAAGGTGGCCCGTCAGGGCCGGATGAGGGGTGTCGACGCGAGGTCCGCCCGGAAGCCCCCAGCCTGCTTCCTCGCACCCCTCATCCGTCCGGCTTCGCCGTCCACCTTCTCCCACAAGGGGAGAAGGATCAGATCACAACGCCCGCAACCTCGGCTGCGTCTTCCCGGCCAGCAGCAGATGCGTCAGCGCCCAGACCAGCGCATCCGCCCGATCCGGGCTCTTGCCCCCCGGCGTCTCGCTCCCCAGCGCCATCATCTCTTCCTCCAGCGCCGGAAACGCGCCGCAGTGGACCACCCGCCCTTGCTCATACAAGGCCGCCACCGGCTCCGCCCGCGCCTTCTTGCTCCTGCTGGCGTGGACCAGCCTCACCTGCGCCGGACAGTCCGCCTGCCCCAGCAGGGTGCGCACCATCTCCCCGCCCTGATTGGCCTCCGCCAGCACCAGATCGGCCTCGAACTCCCGCGCCGTCTCGGCTGCGCGCCGCGCCCAGCCCGCAGGCGACAGCCCCCGCGCCGAGCGATCCGCCAGCACATAGCCCGTCTTATCTTTGCGCCCCGCGACCACGATCCCGCAGGCGTCGCCGTGGGCGCTGGCGGGCGGATCGACCGCCACCACCACCCGCTCGAACTTCGCCGGACGCCCGCCTCGCGCCCGCGCCAGGTCCTCGGCCCGGAACAGGGCGCCGTCGGCCTCGACCACCAGCCCCTCCATCTCCTGCGCCTCCAGCCGCGTCCCGGCGTAGAGCGCCTGCAGATGCCCCAGAAACCCCGGCGCCAGATTGTCCGCATTGTCCTTCGTCGCCAGCCGCGCCTTCACCACTCCCGGCTCGGCCAGCAACCGCCGCAACGCCGGAATCGGCCGAGGCGTCGTCGTGATCGCCAGCTTGGGATCCGCCCCCAGCCGCAGCCCGAACCTCAGGTTCGACAACGTCGTCTCGATGTTCCTCCAGGCGCAGAACTCATCCGCCCAGGCCGCGTGAAACTGCGGCCCGCGCAGGCTGTCCGGGTCTTCCGCCGAAAACGCATAGGCCGCCGCGCCCGAGGGCCAGACCAGCCGGCGCCGCCCCGCCTCCCAGCGCGGCCGGTTGTCGCCCGGCGCCTGCGCCTTCAGCCCCGACGGCCCCTCGACCATCACCTCGCGCACGTCGTGCAGCGCCGGACCCACCAGGGCGAAGGTGCGATCCTCCGTCTTGGCCAGCTCATTCATCCAGAACCCGCCCGCGAAGGTCTTGCCCGACCCGCGCCCGCCCAGCAGCACCCAGGTCCGCCAATCCGTATCAGGCGGCGGCCAGACCTGATCGTCGTTCAGCCTCGGCGTCGCCTTCAGCAGCCGCAGCAGCTCCCCGCGCGTCGCCTGATCCAGCCGCCGCTGCGCCAAACCCCTTGCGCTCTGCGACCCCGAGAAGATGATCGAGACGAGACTGCAGCTCTGCCCGCACGGTCCGTTCTTCGTCGTCGCTGATGTCACGATCGTCTTCGCTCATTCCGTCCTCTTCAGGGTCGCGAGGCTTTCGAGGGGACGAGGCCGCCAAGGCCGCCACAGCCTTGGCCGTGCGGGCCAGCACGCCGATAGCGCGCCCCCGCTTCTCGGCCTCGGCCACATCGGCCGGCGGCTCCGCGGCGGCCACCACGGCGATCGCTTCGTCGGTCAGCTGCATCAGCCGCCCCAGCGCGTCGTCCAGCCATTCGGCCACTGCCGCCGCCCGCCCCGCCTCGTCCCCTTTTCCCGCCATGACCGAACCATAGCGGACCAGCGTCCTCAGGCTGGCGAACAGCCTCCAGAACCTCGCAAAGCCGGGAATTTACAGGGATCGGCGCCCCCGGCTGCGATAGCCGGGACGAGATGGCCTTCGCCTATACCGCCATCGCAGGCGGCTGGTCGCAGGACAGCCACCGCGTCAGGGCGGCGGCCAGTTCGGCGATCTGGATCGGCTTGGCCAGGTGGCCGTCCATCCCCGCCTCCAGACAGCGCACCACCTGCTCCGACTGGACGTTGGCCGTCAGCGCCAGGATCGGCGTCCGTCGCCCGGTCCCCGCCTGCATCCGGCGGATTTCGCGCGTGGCCTGCAGCCCGTCCATGACCGGCATGTGCACATCCATCAGCACCAGGTCATAGGCGCCCGAATGCACCGCATGGACCGCTTCGGCGCCGTCGGCGACGGCCTCGACCTCCAGCCCCAGATTTCTCAGGATGGCGCTGACCAGTTCACGGTTCGCCGCCGCGTCGTCGGCCATCAGCACCCGCCCGCCGATCGCAGAGTCGGCCGCCTGTCCCTGACGCGTCTCGACCGCATCGTTCTCGGCCTCGGCCACGGCCAGCGGCGCCTCGAACCAGAAGGTCGAGCCCTGTCCCGGCGTGCTGTCCACCCCGATCTCCCCGCCCATCAGTTCGACCAGACGGCGCGAGATCGCCAGCCCCAGCCCCGTCCCGCCATAGACCCGCGTCGTCGAGGCGTCGGCCTGGGTGAAGCGATGGAACAGTTCGCTGATTTTTTCCGGCGGTATGCCGATGCCGGTGTCGCTGACCGCCGCCCGCATCCGCCACAGGCCGCTCTCGTCGAACCGTCCGTCCAGCGTCAGCGTCACCTCGCCCCGCGCCGTGAACTTCACCGCATTGGACAGGAAGTTCAGCATCACCTGGCGCAACCGCCCCTTGTCGCCGGTCAGGCGCGCAGGCGTATCGGCGGCCACCACCACCCGCAGGATCAGCCCCTTGAGCGAGCACTGGCTCTCGATGATGGCGGCAGCGCCGTCCACCAGGGCCCGCGTGTCGAACGGCTCGGGGTCCATCTCGATGGCGTCGGCTTCCAGCTTGGAATAGTCGAGGATGTCGTTGATGACGCCCAGCAGGGCCTCCGACGCCGTGGCGATGCGCTCGACATAGATGCGCTCTTCCGGCGGCAGATGCTCCGATCCCTGCAACAGGCCGGAAAAACCGATGACGCTGGTCAGCGGCGTCCGCAGTTCATGGCTCATATTGGCCAGGAACTCGCTCTTGGCCTGCACCGCCGCCTCGGCGGTCTCCTTGGCCTCCAGCACCTCGGCCTCCAGCGTCTTGCGCTGGGTCATGTCGCGGATCACCACCACCACGTCATCGACCTGGCCGTGCTCGTCCTTCAGGGCCTTGAAGGTGCATTCGACCCAGACGGTCTCGCCGTTCTTGTGCACCGCCCGGTGCTCCAGGCGGGTCGGCTCGCCGGTCTTCACCGCCTTGCCGATGGCGCCCAGCACCAGATGGCGGTCCTCGGGGTGGACATAGTCGGTCGACTGGCCGCTCATCTCCTCGTACGTCCAGCCCAGAAGCTGCTGGATCGCCGGCGAGATGTATTTGCTCGACCCGTCCATCTTGACCCGGGTGATGACGTCGCCGGTGTTCTCGGCCAGCAGGCGATAGCGCCGCTCATTGGTCTGCGCCGCCCGCAGGAGCCGCTCGCGCTCGGTCACGTCCTGCAGCACGCCGAACAGGGCGATCACCCGGCCGGTAGTGTCCTTCTCGGTCGCCCCCTCGGCCGCCACGACGCGCTCGACGCCGTCGGCCCCGACCAGCCTCAACTTGAAGGTATAGCCCTCGCCCGTCTTCAGCGCCCGCTCGACCAGGCGCTGAATCTCCGCGCGGTCGTCTTCGTGATAGTGGCTGAACACGTCCTCCAGCTTGGGCGAGAAGGCGCCCGGCGCGATCGCATGGATGCGATAGATCTCGTCCGACCAGGTCACGGCCCCCGTCGTGATCTCATAGCGCCAGCGCCCGACCCCGACCATGTCCTCAGCCAGCCGCAGCGTCTCCAGACGCGCCGCCTCCTGGCGCATGGCCTCGGCGTGCTCCATCAGTTCGCCCGCCAGGCCGGCCAGTTCGCGGATCAGCCGCAGCTCCGTCTCCGTCGGCGCAGGACGCGGGTTGACGTCCATCACGCCGATGGCGCCCGCCGGGCGGCCGTCGCCCGCGCACACCATGGCCCCCAGGAAGAAGCGCACCCGCGGTTCGCCCGTCACCATCGGATGATCGCGATAGACCGGATGCTCCAGCGCGTCCTCGACCGCCACCACCGCTTCGGGCCCCAGGCTCGCCAGGGCGTGGCTGACGCTGCTCATGCGCGGAATGCTGATCTCATCCAGCCCCACGCCGGACAGAAAGACGGCGCGGTCCTCGTCCAGCACGGTGATCATGGCGTGAGGCGCGCGGAACGCCGCGCAGGCGATCGCCGTCAGCCGGTCAAACGCATCCCGCGCGCCGGTCTTCGCCCTCTTTTGTGCTGCGACAAAGCCCATCTGCCCCCATCCTACCCCCCTGCGGACGAATTATTCGTTAGCAGAGCCGCGTTCGCCCATCCACTCCGGAGCCTCGAACTCCAGCGCGTCCTCCGGCTCCTTCAACGCCAGCTCCGAAACCGTCTGGCGCCGCACCGAGACCCCGGCCGCGTGCACCGTCTCCGGGTCGCCGGACACCAGCGGGTGCCACCAGGCCAGCGTCCGCCCTTCATGCAGCCGACGATAGGCGCACGACAGAGGCATCCACTTCAGCCGCTCGATGTTGTCCGGCGTCAGCTGCACGCAGTCCGGCACCTCGGCCTGGCGCTGGGCGTAGTCGGTGCAGGTGCAACGGTCCGGGTCGAACAGCTTGCAGTGCACCCGTGTCGGGATGATCTGCCCCGTATCCTCGTCCTCGAAACGGATGACGCAGCACAGGCCGCAGCCGTCGCACAGGCTCTCCCACTCGGACGGAGACATCTCCGCCAGGGTCTTGGTTTCCCAGAAAGGCTTGGGCGAGGTGGAATTCATGGGCGCGGCTATACGCCCCAAATCCCCATCTGTCGCGGTTTCAGTGACTGACGCTCTTGGAGAAGAGGTTGATCACCACCACCCCGCCGATGATCAGCGCCAGGCCGATGATCGCCGGAAGGTCCAGCTTCTGCTTGAACAGGAACAGGCCGATCACCGAAATCCAGCACCACCCCCAGCCCGCTCCAGATCGCATAGGCCAGCCCCACCGGCATCTGCTTCAGCGCCAGGGTCAGCAGGTAGAAGGCGATGCCGTAACAGACCGCCAGCCCCGCCGTCGGCCAGGGTTTGGTGAACTGCTGGCGACTGCTGCAGCAGGGTCGTCCCCATCACTTCGAAACCGATCGCCCCCAGCAGGGCCAGCCAGGTCGTCGGGCTCATTCAGCGCCCTCGCCATAGGCGTCCGTCAGCAGACTGCCCGGCGTCAGCAGCGACAGCAGGGCCTTTCTCTGCTCCGGCGACACCTCATGCGTTCCGAACAGGTCGCTCATCCACAGACCGTCGGCGATCAGACGCCAGCATCAGGGCGTCGTCCTTGCCGGCAAGGTCTTCGGGGTCGTCCGCCGCCAGCGTCCGCATCGCCGCCCGCCAGCGCGGGATCAGGAGCGGCTCGATGGCGCAGGCGGCCAGGGCGGCGCGGCCGATGCTGAAGTCGCGCTCCGTCGCGGGTTCGCTGACGATCGTCCGCAGATAGGCCCGGGCGTTGCGGCCATAGGGGTTGGGATCGCGCGCCGCCTCGGCCAGCACCGCCGCCGTCATTTCGGACGCCAGATGGTCGATCACCCCCTCCAGCAGGGCCAGCTTGTTGGGGAAGTGATGCAGCAAGGCCCCCTTGCTGAACGGTAGGCGCGCCACCACCGCATCCAGCGTCACCCCCATGGCCCCCTGGTCTGCGGCGATCTCGATGGCCATGTCGATGATCTGGCGGCGGGTGTCTTCAGGCTTGCGGCGGGTCGATTGAGCGTCCATGCAAAGCGGCATACCGTCTGGACGGTTTCATGTAAATCCTGAAACATTGGCCCTTGCCCCCCGGTCCGCGCTATAGGCGTCGCCTCCCTTTTCGGACTGGTGTTCATGGCCGCTCGCCCCCCTCTCGTCGCCCTCAAGGACGTCCGCCTTCAGGACGGCCCCCGCCCGCTGTTCGACGGCGTCGACATGGCGATGGAGCCGCGCAGCCGCGCCGCCCTGGTCGGCCGCAACGGGGCGGGCAAGTCCACCCTGATGAAGGTGGTCATGGGCCTGATCGAGCCGGACTCGGGGCGACCGCTCGGTCCAGGCCGGCACCCGCTTCGCCTATGTCCCGCAGGAGCCGGTCATCACCGGCGAGACCCTGGCCGACTACGCCGCCTCGGGCGAGGCCGAACGCTGGACCGCCGAAAGCTGGCTGGAGACCTTCGGCCTCAACCCAACCAAGTCGACGCAAGGCCTGTCCGGCGGCGAGATCCGCCGCGCCGCCCTCGCCAAGGCCTTCGCCGAAGAGCCCGACCTGCTGCTGCTGGACGAGCCGACCAACCACCTCGACATCCTGGCCATCGAACTGCTGGAGAACGAGCTGATCCAGGCCCGTTTCGCCCTGCTGGTCGTCAGCCACGACCGCGCCTTCCTGAACCGCGTCACCGACACCGTCCACTGGCTGGAAGGCCGAAGGGTGCGCACCCTCAACAAGGGCTTCGTCGAGTTCGACGACTGGGCCGCCAAGGTCATGGAGGAAGAGGCCGAGTCCCTGCGCCGCCTGACCAAGCGCATCGAGGCCGAGACCTACACCTTCTACCGCTCCATCACCGCCCAGCGCACTCGCAACGAGGGCCGCGCCCGCGCCCTGCAGCAGATGCGTCTGGACCGGGCCGAACGGGTCAAGGATCTGCCGCGCGAACTGAACCTCGGCGTCGATTCCGGCGCCGTCTCGGGCAAGCTGGTCGCCGACATCAAGGGCGTCAGCAAGGCGTTCGGCGACCGGACCATCTTCAAGAACCTGACGACCCGCATCATCCGCGGCGACCGGCTGGCCATCGTCGGCCCCAACGGCGCGGGCAAGACCACCCTGGTCAAGGTGCTGCTGGGCGAACTGGCCCCGGACGAGGGCGCCGTCCGCATGGGCGCCAACCTCGAACCCCTCTACCTCGATCAGTCGCGCGAGGGGCTGAAGTCGGACATGACCCTGTGGGACGCCCTGACGCCGGGCGGCGGCGACAGCATTCTGGTGCGCGGCCGCTCCATGCACGTCGCCGCCTACGCCAAGGACTTCCTGTTCCAGGAGGCCCAGCTGAAGCAGCCCATCTCCACCCTCTCGGGCGGCGAGCGCAACCGGCTGCTGCTGGCGCGCGCCCTGGCCCAACCCGCCAACCTGCTGATCCTCGACGAGCCGACCAACGATCTCGACATGGACACGCTGGAGAAGCTGGAGGAGCTGCTCGAATCTTACGACGGCACCCTGATCCTGGTGTCGCACGACCGCGATTTCGTCGACCGTCTGGCCACCTCGACCATCGCCCTGAACGGCCGCGGCGACGTGGTCGAGACTCCCGGCGGCTGGCAGGACTTCCTGCGCCAGAACCCCGGCTTCCTCGCCCCGCCCCCGACCCACGCCGAGGCCGCCCCCTCCGGGACGCGTCGGATCGAGAAGGCGGAGCCTTCTGACCGCGCCCCGAAGAAACAGGCCAAGCTCTCCTACAAGGACGCCCGCCGTCTGGAAGAGGTCGAAAAGCTGATGGAGACCCTGCCGGTCGAGATCGCCCGACAGGACGCCGTCCTGGCCGACCCCGACCTCTATGCGCGCGACCCGGCCGCCTTCGACCGCGCCATGAAGGCCGCCGAAAAGGCCCGCGCTGAGCTGGAGGCCGCCGAACTGGACTGGCTGGAGCTGGAAGAGAAGAAGGCCGATCTGGCGGGCTGAGAAACACGCTGCGACACGCCGCACATTCTTCGCCAAATCCCTCCGTATCCAGCCAACCCTTCCGCGATAAGGGCGGAACCCACGGTTTACATTCGCCCCCGCTTGCCGCCTCATTCCAAGCTGGGCGGCGTCGTTCGCGCGCCCGGCTCTCGAGGGGGAGCCGCGTAGACAAACTGGGGGTTTATCCATGAAGAGACTGCTTGTCGTCGCCGCCTCGGCGCTGGCCCTGGCCGGGCCGGCCATGGCGCAAAGCGGGGGCCAGAGCGGGCCTCAAGGCGCGCCGCGCGTCGATGTCGCCGCCGCCGCGAACCGCACCGAAGCCGCCATCCCGCCGCCCGTCATGTCCGAGACCCGCCACACCGGCGTCTTCGGCGGCCAGCGCATCGCCTACCGCGCCATCGCCGGCGAGACCTATCTGAAGGACAAGGAAGGCAAGCCGCTCGCGGCCATGGTCTCCTACAGCTACATCAAGGAAGGCCCGACGGACCCGAACCGTCCCGTGACCTTCCTGTGGAACGGCGGCCCCGGCTCGGGCTCCCTGTGGCTGCACATGGGCGCCTTCGGGCCCAAGCGCGTGGTCGTGCCGTCGGACGCCCGTGACGACGGCGCTGCGCCCTTCCCCATCATCGACAACGTCGACTCCCTGCTGGACGTCACCGACATCGTCTTCATCGACCCGATCGGCACCGGCTTCAGCCGCGCCCTGGGCAAGACCGACCCGGCCGACTACTGGGGGCGTGACCAAGGACGCCAAGTCGATCGCCGAGTTCATCCGCCTGTGGCTGAACGAGCATGGCCGCTGGAACGCGCCGAAATTCATCGGCGGCGAGAGCTACGGCACCACCCGTTCGGCGGCGGTGATCAACGAGCTGGAAGGCAGTTACACCGACGTATCGATCAACGGCATCCTGCTGATCTCGTCGATCCTCGACTTCAGCCTGGCCGCCGACGCCCAGGGCAATGAGCTGGGCTTCGTCACCACCCTGCCCTCGATGGCGGCCGCCGCCTGGTACCACGACAAGGTGCCGAACAAGCCCGCCACGGTCGAGGAATTCGTCGCCGAGGCCCGCGCCTGGGCCATCGGCCCCTACGCCTCAGCCCTGCTGAAGGGCAACGCCCTGCCGGCCGACGAACGGGCGACGATCCTGCAGCAGCTGTCGCGCTACACCGGCATCTCGCAGACCTATCTGAGCAACGCCAACCTGCGCCTGTCGCCCGGCCGCTTCTACAAGGAGCTGCTGCGGGATCGCGGCCTGACCATCGGCCGTCTGGACGCCCGCTACACCGGCGTCGACTACGACAACGCCAGCGACCGCCCGGACAACGACCCCAGCTTCTACGGCATCGACGGCGCCTATACCGCCGCCATGAACGCCTGGGCGCGCGAAGGCCTGAAGTATTCGCCCGACGTGGTCTATTCCTCGATCGGCGGCACCCGGAACTGGGACTGGAACCTGCCGACCGCCGGGCGCGGCGGCGCGGAATATCTGAACGTGGCCCCCTACATCGGCCGCGCCCTGCGTGAGAACAGCGGCCTGCGCGTCTGGGTGGGCCAGGGCTACTACGACTTCGCCACGCCCTTCTTCGGCGCCGAATACTCGCTGAACCGTCCGGGCTTCCCGACCGACGGCCGCATCGAGTGGCACTACTACCACTCGGGCCACATGATGTACGTCCGCGACGACGACCTGAAGAAGCTGTCGAACGACATCCGCACCTTCATCCGCGCACGCTGATGATCCGCCGCCATCCGCTCCTGCGAGCGGGTGGCGGTCGCTTTCCTGTGGACAACGCAAGACGCTGATCCGCTTCCGCGAATTTCGTCCGTCCACAGATATCCACAGACTTGCCCACCGGGTCCGGGAGAATTCCGCACAGACGGTCCAATTTGGGCGCTTGCCCAATAACGGATTTCGCGGGAACGTCAACAGGCCGAGGGGACACGGCGGCGCGGAAATCCGGGGAGACCCGGAGATCAAGCGGACCGGTCCGGCTCTCTGACCCAGGGTTCCAAGCCTCTTCGGAGGACGCGGAAACACCGAAGCAGGGCCCAGGCTCCCGATCCTCTAGCGCTTCGGCGCCGGGATCACGGAGAACCAGGCCGGGATCGACGGACGGCGCGAGGTTCGCCTTGCGGAACGCCGAAGACCAGGGGCCGATGGAATGACAGTCGAACGACGCCGGGTCCGCCCGCCGACGCTAAAGACCGACTTCCGACCCGATAGCGGCCAAGTCCAACCCGGACTTGGCGAGGGGACGCGATCCGCGATCCGACCGGCGACGGTCTGGCTCAAAGGGTTACGTCCCCTCGCTCAATTCCGGCGCATGATTTCCGGGCTGAAATCCCGCCCGGCGACGCCCCGCCGCCTTTCCAAGCGCGGCCCGTCCCCCTACACCCTAGACGTGATGACTCGCGCCCGCCTGCACCGACGCGGCCTGATGGCCGGCGCCCTCGGCTTGACCGCCCTGGGCGTCCTGTCCGCGTGCGGCCGACGCCCGGCCCAGACCGACGAATCCGGCCGGGTGCGCCTGCGGGTCGCGGCGGGCGGCCCAGCCGGCGCCCTGCACGGCGGCTTCTACCAGGCCGTCGCGACCGGGGCCTATGAACGGCGCGGCCTCAACGTCGAGATTCTGGCCGGGCCGTCAGGCGCCGACATCCCCGCCCTGCTGGCCGCCAGCGCGGTCGAACTGGCCGTCGGCCGCGACAGCTTCCTGCCCCTGCGGCTGATCGCCGACCGGGCGCCGGTCAAGGCCGTGGCCGCCTTCCTGCAGAAAGACCCCGTCGTCCTGCTGGCCCATCCCGGCCAGGAGCTGGAGGATCTGACCGTCCTGCGCGGCCGCCGCATCCTGATGGAGCCGGGCGACCAGACCGGCTTCTGGACCTGGCTGCGCGCCCGCTTCGACCTGACGCCCGACCAGGCGCAGACCGGCGCCCCCGAGGACAATCTGAAGGCCTTCCGCGAGGATCGCCAAAGCGTGCTGATCGCCCGCCTGACCGACGGCGCGCCCAGCCTGATCGCGCGCGAGGTCGGCTTCCAGCCCCTGGTCCTGACCCCGGCCGAGGACGGCTACCCCTCCTATTCCGGCCTGGTGCTGGCGCCCAACGCCTTCGCCCGCGACAACGCCCAGGCCCTGCGCGACTTCATCGCCGCCTCGGTCGAGGGCTGGCGCGACTATGTCCACGGCGACGGCGCCAAGGGCGACGCCCTGATCCGCCGCGCCCATCCTGACCTGCCCCAGCGCGTGCTGGACGCCGCCCGCGCCTCGCTGCGCGCCCAGGCCATGGTCGACGGCGGCGACGCGGCCCTCTACGGCCTTGGGGCCATGACCCCGAACGCTGGCAGGCCTTCGCCGAACAGACCCAGGACGCCTATCCCGCCGCCCCCGACTGGCGCGAGGCCTTCACCAGCCAGTATCTGCCCTCGCGCGGCTAAGCCTGTCCGGCGTTAGGCGCGGATTAAGCCGCACCGCCTAGGCTGTCTGGCTGAACGTCTTCACCTTGCACGAGGCGCCGGTGCCGCGCATCCTCACCATTGCCGTCCTTCTGCCCGCGCTCGGCGCCTCGACGGCCGCCCTGGCGCAGGCCGCGCCGTGGGCGCCGCCCCAGGCTCAGACGCCCTACCCGCCCGCCGCCTATGATCGCCAGCTGTCCTGGCCGGGCCGCGCCCAGGCCCATCCGTCCAGCCAGACGGCCCCCGCCTATCCGGCCGCGCCCGCCGACGGTTTCGCCCCGCCGCAGGAAGCTGCCTACTTCGCGCCGCCCGCGGCTCAGACCATCGCCCGTCCGGCCGTCATCCCGCACGGCGGCTATCCGTGGCGCGCCGGCGCGCCGGGCTACAACCGTCAGCTGACGCCCGCCCAGGCCTGGGGCGCGCCGTCGCCGATCCCGGCTCCGCCGTCGTCGGCCAACGCCCTGACGCCTGCGCCCGACTTCCGGCCCGTGACCAGCCATCCCGACGCGACCTGGGGCCCCTACGTCTCGCCCCCGGCCCAGCAGCCCGCGCCGGCCTACACGCCCCCGGCGCCGTATCAGCCGACCTATCAGCCGGCGCCCTGGACGCGTCAGCCTCTCTCGGTCCCGCCCCAGCCCGTCGCGCCGCCGCCTTCGGGCGAGGCCCCCGCGCCCTACGTCCCCGAGGCCCAGCCTCAGCCTCAGCCTCAGCCTCAGCCTCAGCCTCAGCCGATAGAGCGCGCTCCGGCGCCTGGCCACGTTCCCTGGACGCACGCCCAGCCCCAGATGCAACCCGCGCCCCCGCCGCCCGTCCAGCGCACGCCGCTGCCCGAACCGGCGCCGATGCCTATGCCCGAGCCTGTGCGGCCGACGCCGCCCGCGCCAGCCCAGCCCATCCCGGTCCAGCCCGCCCCGCGCGCCGTCGCGCCCCAACCGGCCCAGCAACCCGCTCCTGAGCCCGTCCGGCAGCCCGCGCCTGTTCCCGAACGCATTCCTGAGCGCGTCCCCGCGCCGCCCGTCCAGCCTGCGCCCGCCCCGACACCGACTCCGGCTCCCGTTCCGGCCGACCCGGCCTTCGATCCGATGGCCCCCCGCCGCGACGCGCCGATCTTCCAGTTGCAGCGGAACACGCCCCAGCCGCCCGCTGCGACGCCCGCCCCCGCTCCGGCTCAGGGTCAGGCGCCCGCAACGCCCGCAGCCCCGACGCCTCCGCCCGGGTCCAATGACGCCCCGTCCCAGGGCAGCGCCCGCTACTATTCCGTCCACCGCCAGGCGGGCCGCCAGCCCGACGCCACGCCCCTGCCTGCGCCCAACTATCTGGACGCCATGCCGGTCGAGCTGAACGAGACGCCGTCCTCCGACGACCTGGCCCAGCCGCCCGAGCCGCCCGCCGTGATGCGCGACGCCCAGGGCCGCCTGCGCGCCGCCCCGCTGGCCGACGACCCGATGCTGCCATGAGCGACGGCGCCGCCCCCTCCCCCTCCGTCGCTTGCCCGGCCGAGACCGGCTCGCGCCTGCCTGACCTGATCGCCCTGGCGCAGGAGGAGTCCAGCCCCAAGCGCCGCGCCCTGCTGCGTGAGCTGACCGACTGCTTCTTCGGCGCCGCCGAGCGTACGGAGACCGAGACCGCCCTCTACGGCGCCGTCCTGTCCGACCTGACCGACGCCATGGAGACGGCCGTGCGCGCCGAACTGGCCGAACGGTTCGCCCAGTCGCCGGACGCCCCGCATCAGCTGATCCGCCGCCTGGCCAATGACGAGACCGAGACCGTCGCCGCCCCCGTCCTCAGCACCTCGCCGGTGCTGACCGAGGCCGATCTGATCGGCGTGGTGCGCTCGCGCGGTCAGGGCCATATGCGCGCCGTCAGCCGCCGCGCCGCCGTGTCCGAAGCCGTGTCCGACGCCATCGTCGAGCGCGGCGACGACGAGACCCTGGGCGTGCTTCTGGGCAACGAAGGCGCCGCCCTGTCGCGCGCCGCGACCGAAACCGCCGTCGAGCGCGCCCGCGCCAACCCGGCCCTGCACGCCGTCACGGTCGAGCGCGCCAGCCTGCCGCCCGACCTGCTGAACGACCTCTATTTCGACGTCGAGGCCCGGCTGCGTCAGCGCATCCTGGAGCAGAACGCCCGCATGGACCCGGCCCTGCTGGAAAGCGCCCTGGCCGCGGGCCGCACGCGCGTCGCCGCCGAGGACGGCGCCCTGCCCGCCGACTACGCCGAGAGCCTGGCCTATGTCGAGGAACTGCGCGCCGCCAACCAGCTGACGCCCCAGGTGCTGGCCCGCTTCCTGCGTTCGGGCGGCCAGACCGCCTTCCTGATCGCCCTGTCGCAACTGGCCGACGTCGACTTCCACACCGCCCGCCAGATCATCGAGCGCCGCGAGCTGGACGCCCTGGCCGTCATCTGCAAGGCGGCGGACCTGGATCGCGCCCTGTTCCTGACCTACGCCGTGGTGCTGCTGAACACCGACGACAACGCCATGGGCAAGGCCCGCGCCTATGCCGGGATGTACAACGAGCTGACGCGCGAGGCGGCCCTGCGGACCCTGCGCTTCTGGCGCGCCCGCAAGGCCATGCAGGCGGCCTAGCCTATTCTTCGTAGCCGGTCGGGCGCGGCGCCGGGCGACGGCGCTCGCGGTCGAAATCCATCCGGTCGCGCGGCAGGGCCTCGGGGCATTCGTCGCGCATGAAGGCCAGCATCTTCTCGCGCACCTCGGCCCTCAGGTCGAAGGCGACCGAGGCGTTGCGCGCGCTGGTCAGGCAGCGCACCTGGGCCGTCCGCTCGGTGACGTCCGTGACCTGCAGGGCCACCACGTCGCCGTCCCAGTGCGGCGAGGCGTGAGCGATCTGCTCCAGCTTGATCCGCAGCCGATCGATGGGCGCCTCGTAATCCACATAGAGGAAGGACACGCCGATCAGGCGCGAATCCTCGCGCGTCCAGTTCTGAAACGGCTTCTGGATGAAGTAGGTCAGCGGCAGCACCATGCGTCGCCAGTCCCACAGCTTGACCACTACATAGGTCGAGGTGATCTCCTCCACCCGGCCCCACTCGCCCTCGACGATGACGGCGTCGTCCAGGCGGATCGGCTGGGCGGTGGCGATCTGGATGCCCGCGATCAGATTGGTCAGGAAGGGCTGCAGCGCCAGACCGGCGACGATGCCGACCACCCCGGCCGAGGCCAGCAGCGACAGGCCCCACTGCTTGACGCCGGGAATGGTCAGCAGCGCCAGCCCCAGGGTGATCAGGCCGATCAGGATGGCCGCGACCCGTTGCAGGATGCGCGTCTGGGTGACGTGCTTACGGGCGTAGAGGTTGTCCTCCGCCTCCATGTTGAACTTCTTCAGGTGGACGATGGCGCCCATGTCCACCGCGCCCGCCAGCATCCAGCCGCACACCAGGATGAAGCCGAACAACAGGCTGCGCCGGATGAACAGCGACGGTTCGGGGTCCAGCGGCGACACGGTGACGGCCAGGGCCAGGGCGATGATCATCACCGCGATCCGCACCTTCAGCCGGGCGCGCTTCAGCATCCCCTTCCAGAACTCGTCGCGGTTGCGCACCGCCAGCTTCAGCAGGGCGAAGACCACCTGATTGGCCGCCCAGCCGATGAAGACGAAGACCACGGTGATGATTGAGATCACCGCCCATTCCGGCAGCCAGTGAAACTGACGCCAGAGCGCGAAGATGGTGTTGGTCAGATTGGTGACGAACTGAGGCATGGGGGGAGGTTAGACGGCCCAAACAGCCACGTCATCCCGCATCCCTCTCCCGATGGGAGAGGGCTTGAGCGCACGAGAGCGTTAGCGATCGTTTTTGCGCGAAAGGGTGAGGGTTCGCGGGTGAAGTCGGCCGAAGGCCGCAACTGGCCGGTCAAGCGACGGCTTACGCCGACTGACAGGACAAGCCCCTCACCCTTTCGCTTGGCGGATCGCCTTCGGCTCTCCGAAGCTCAAGCCCTCTCCCGCCGGGAGAGGGTTCAGGACGCCGCCGCCTCCACCAGATCCGCCAGCCGCTGCGCCGCATCCGGGATCGCCACGGATCGCGCCGCCGCCGACATGGCCGCCAACCCCGCCGGATCGGACAGAATGGCGGTCAGCGCCGCCGTCAGGCTCTCGACCGTCAGGTCGTCCTCGGCGATCACCGTCGCCGCGCCCGCCTCGGACAGGGCCCGCGCGTTCAGGGTCTGATGGTCGTCCATGGCGATCTTCAGCGGGATCAGCACCGAAGGCAGGGCCGCCACCGCCAGCTCAGAACAGGTCGTGGCCCCGGCCCGCCCGATCACCAGATGCGCCTTCGACAGCCGATCCGCCATGTCGCGGAAGAAGGGGGCGACCTCGGCCTCGATCCCGGCGTCGAGGTAGATCTGGCGCGCGGTCTCCAGCGTCTCAGGCCGCGACTGCTGCTGCACCTTCAGCCGATTGCGGATAGCTTCCGGCAGGGCCGCCAGCGCGCGCGGCGTCGTCTCGGACAGGATGCGGGCGCCCTGGCTGCCGCCCGTCACCAGCACATGGATCGGCCCGCCGTCCGTCGGCGCGGCATAGGCCCGGTCGAACAGGGCGCGGATGTCCGGCCGCACCGGATTGCCGACCAGCTGGACGCGATCCCTCACCTTGTTCGGCGCCCGGCCCAGCGTCGGGAAGGCCGCCGCGATCACGCCCACGCTGGGCGCCAGATAGCGGTTGGTGCGGCCCAGCACGGCGTTCTGTTCATGGATCACGGTCGGACGGCGCGTCGTCACCGCCGCCAGCAGGGCCGGCGCCGACGGATAGCCGCCGAAGCCCACCACCACGTCCGCGCCCGTGCGCTGGAACGCCGCCTTGGCCTGCCCCACGCCCTTCAGGATCGCCAGCCCGGCCTTCATCAGGCCGATGGGACCGCGCCCGGTCGCCGCATCCAGCGCCAGCCGCTCTTCGGCGGGGAAGGCGTGGGCGTACTGCTCGCCGCGCCTGTCGGTGGCCAGCACCACGCGCCAGCCGCGCGCCGCCATCTCGCGGGCCAGCGCCTCGGCGGGGAACATATGGCCGCCGGTGCCCCCGGCGGCGACGACGCAGACCTTGGTCATAGATAGTGCTCTCTTACGGCAGCAGGCGGCGACGCGGGTTGACGTTCGACCCCAGTTCATAGGCGCCCGGACGGCGCCGGGTCAGGGCAAGGGCGAACCCCATCGTCAGCCCCATGGCCATCATGGACGACCCGCCATAGCTGATGAAGGGCAGGGTCATCCCCTTGGTCGGGATCAGGTTCAGGTTCACCGCGATGTTGATGCAGGCCTGCAGCCCGATCAGCATGAACAGCCCCGCCGCCGCCGTCTGTTCGAAGGAGTCGTTCAGCTTCATCGCCTTCCTCATCCCGCGAATGACGATGAAGGCGTAAAGCCCGATCATGATCAGCGACAGCACCAGGCCGAACTCCTCGGCCCCGACGGAATAGATGAAGTCGGTGTGCAGGTCGGGGACGTGGCGCTTCATCACCCCCTCGCCGATGCCGCGCCCGACCAGGCCCCCGGCGCGGATCGCCTCGGACGCGCGGTCGATCTGGTGGGTGTCGGTCGTCTCGGGCGACAGGAAGCGGCTCAGACGGTCGCGCATGTGGCTGAACATGAAATACAGCGACACCACCCCGCCCGCGCCGACCGCCGCCAGCGCCGCCACCCACTTCAGCGGCACCCCGGCCATGAAGAAGACGGCCATGAAGGTGGTGGTGATCAGCAAGGTCTGGCCGATATCCGGCTGGATCAGCAACAGGCCGACCGTCAGCGCCCACAGGCCAAACGCGATGCTGACGCCGGGCACGCCCTCGCCCTTCTGGGCCTCGGCGAACATCCAGGCGGCGAAGACGATCAGGCCCGGCTTGGCGAACTCGGACGGCTGCAGGCTGAACGGCCCCAGATTGATCCAGCGCGCCGCCCCCTTCACCGTATCGCCGATAAAGGGCAGGGCCGCCATGACCACGATGGCGCAGAACAGCGCCAGCACCGCGATCCGCCGCACCCCGCGCGGCGACAGCAGCGAGGCGCTCAGCATGGCGATCAGCCCCATGGTCGAGAAGACCATCATCCGCCACGAATAGTGGAAGGGATCGCTGATCGATTCATCAGCCAGGATCGCCGCCGGGCTGGAGGCGAAGCTCAGCGCCACGCCCAGCCCCACCAGCGTCAGCGCCGCGCCCAGCAGGCCGCGATCCACCGTCCAGAACCAGCGCGCGATCAGGCTCTGGTCGTTGCGCGAAAAGGGATGGCTGTAGCTGTTGTGGGTCATGCGGCGGGCTCCGGCCGTGCGCCCAGGCTCAGGACGGCGGCGCGGAACGCCTCGCCCCGGACCTCGAAATCGGGGAACTGATCGAAGCTGGCGCAGGCGGGCGACAGCAGCACCACCTGCTCGCCCCCGGCTGCGGCCGCGTCGGCGGCGGCCAGTTCGACGGCCCGCTCCATCGTGTGCGCCACGACGTGCGGCGTGTCGGCCAGAGTGACGGCGAAGGCGTCCGCCGCCTCTCCGATCAGATAGGCCTTGGTCACGCGCGGGAAGAGGTCGTGCAAGCTGTCGATGCCGCCGTCCTTGGCCCTGCCCCCCGCGATCCAGAAGACGGCAGGGTAGGACGCCAGCGCCTGCCGCGCCGCATCGGCGTTGGTGGCCTTGGAGTCATTGATGAAGCGGACAGAACCAAGCCGCCCTACAGCCTCCATCCGGTGCGACAGGCCGGGGAAGGTCAGCAGGCCCTCCACCGCCGCCTCATGCGACACGCCCAGCGCCCGCGCGGTCGCATAGGCGAAGGCTGCGTTCTGGGCGTTGTGCCGACCGGGCAAGGACCGCGCGGCGGTCAGATCGGCCAGCACGTCGCCGCCCGCCGTCAACACGCCCGCCGCCGCCCCATACCCTTCTCCCCTTGCGGGAGAAGGTGGGCCCGAAGGGCTCGGATGAGGGGTTTCGCCGACAGAGGAAACAGCAGCGCCGTCGGACACGGAGAGCAACCCCTCATCCGTCTCGCTGCGCGAGCCACCTTCTCCCACAAGGGGAGAAGGAAGACTGGCGACCGTCTCCACTCGCCGCCCCTGCGCGCGCAGGTCCGCGGCAGCCTTCCGGCCCCATTCTTCATCCACCCCGATCAACCCCAGCGCCTCACCATCCTGCGCCTGAAAAATCCGGCGCTTGGCGGCGACATAGCCCTCCATCCCGCCGTGGCGGTCCAGATGGTCCGGCGACACATTGGTCAGGATGGCCACATCCGGCGCGAAGCCCGTCGTCAGATCCAGCTGATAGGACGACACCTCGATCACATAGACCGCATCCGCCGTCGGCTCCGGCAGGGCCAGCACCCCGATGCCGATATTGCCGCCGATGTGGACGCTGAGGCCCGCCTGCTTCAGCACCCAACCGATCAGGGCCGTGGTCGTCGACTTGCCGTTGGTGCCGGTGATGGCGACCACGCGCGGCCGCTCACCTTGCGGCAAGGCGGCCAGCGCCCGCGCGAACAGCTCCACATCGCCGATGACCGGCACGCCCGCCTCATGAGCGCGCTCGACGCTCCAGTGCGGCTTGGGATGGGTCAGCGGCGCGCCCGGCGACAGCACCAGGGCGGCGAACCCGGACCAGTCGGCCCGCGTCAGATCCTCGACCAGGAAGCCTTCCGCCTCGGCCTGCATCCGACCCGAGACGCCGTCGTCCCACAGCACGGGGATGGCCCCGCCCGCCTGCAGCGCGCGCGCCGCCGTGATCCCCGACCGCCCCAGGCCGAAGACCGCAACGCGACGCCCCTCGAAGCCGGGAACGGGGATCATCGGCTCAACGCAGCTTCAGCGTGGCCAGACCGAGCAGCGCCAGCATGGCGGCGACGATCCAGAAACGGATGACGACGGTCGATTCCGGCCAGCCCATCTTCTCAAAATGGTGGTGGATCGGCGCCATCAGGAAGATGCGCTTGCCCGTCAGCTTGAAGTAGCCGACCTGGATCATCACCGAGGCCGCCTCGACCACGAACAGGCCGCCGACGATGCCCAGCACCAGCTCGTGCTTGGTCGCCACGGCCATCGAGCCCAGGGCGCCGCCCAGAGCCAGCGAACCGGTGTCGCCCATGAAGATCTTGGCCGGCGGGGCGTTATACCACAGGAAGCCCATGCCCCCGCCGATGATGGCGGCGCAGAAGATGGCCAGCTCGCCCGCGCCGGGCACGTGGTGGACCTGCAGATAGTCCGCGAACAGGAAGTTGCCGACCAGATAGCTGATGATGCCGAAGGCGCCCGCCGCCATCATCACCGGCACGATGGCCAGGCCGTCCAGCCCGTCCGTCAGGTTCACCGCGTTCGAGAAACCGATGATGGTGAAGGCCGCAAAGGCCACATAGAACCAGCCGATGTTCAGCAGCACCGCCTTCAGGAAGGGGAAGGCGATCGAGGTCTCAAGCCCCGGCGAGGTCGGGGAATGGGTCATCCACAGCACGGTCAGGACGCCGGCGATCACGGCCACGACCGTCTGGGCCAACAACTTCTGCTTGGACGTCAGCCCGGCCGAGGTCTGCTTCGTCACCTTGGCGTAGTCGTCGATGAAGCCCAGCACGCCGAAGGCCGCCGTCACGCCCGAGACGATCCAGATATAGGGGTTGGTCAGGTCGCCCCACAGCAGCACGGCCACGCCGATGCCCGCCAGGATCATCAGCCCGCCCATGGTGGGGGTGCCGACCTTGGATAGGTGCGAGACCGGGCCGTCGTCGCGGATCGGCTGGCCCCGGCCCTGCTTGGCGCGGATCCAGTTGATGAAGCGGCTGCCCATGGCGACCGCCACGATCATGGCCGTGGCCATGGCCAGGGCCACGCGCACCGTCTGATACTGGATCAGGTGCAGCAGCGGATATTCCTGGGCGATGTCCGCGTAGTAGAGATAGAGCAGATAGAACATCAGGCGGACTTCCCTTGGGCCTCGGCGGCGACGCGCGCCTCTTGTTCGGCCACGCCGAGATTTGCAAGCGCGGCCGCGACCAGCGAGGCCTTCGACCCGTTCGAGCCCTTGACCATGACCACATCGCCCGGCTGCACCAGCAGGGCGGCCTCGGCGGCCAGTTCGGCGGCGGTCGCGCGCCACTCGCCGCGCAGCGACGGCGGCAGGGCGTCATGCAGCAGGCGCATCTGCGGCCCGGCCGTATGCACCACGTCCAACCCGGCGGCGACGATGGCGGGGGCCAGCCCTTCGTGCAGGGCGCGGCTGTGTTCGCCCAGCTCCAGCATGTCGCTCAGGACGACGACGCGGCGGCCGCCCGGCCCCACCGGCTTGGCGCCCAGGCTGACGAAGCCCGCCTTCATCGACAGCGGATTGGCGTTGTAGCTCTCGTCGATCAGGGTGAAGGCGCCGCCGGGGACGGCCACCGTCCGCTCCTGCCCGCGCCCGGCCAGCGGCTGGAACCCGGCCAGCGCCTGCAACGCCGTATCCAGCGACACGTCCAGCGCCTGCAGCATCAGAATGACGCACAGGCTGTTCAGCCCCCAGTGCACGCCCGATTGAGCCAGCCGATATTCGATGCGCTGTCCGTCCAGCTCGGCCGTGACGGTCGCGCCCTCGCTATCGGCGACGAAGTCCAGCAGGCGCGCGTCGCAGCCCGCATCATGGCCGAAGGTCCGCACCACGGCCCCGGCCTTTTCCGCGCCCTGACGCACGATGTCGGCATGGGCGTCAGCGGCGTTGACCACGGCGATCCCGCCCGGCGCCAGCCCCTCGAAGATGGCGGCCTTTTCGCGCGCCACGCCCGCCTCGCCGTCGGCGAAGGCCTCGATGTGCACCGGCCCGACCGTGGTGACGCAGGCTGCGTGCGGGCGCACGAAGGCCGACAGCGGCCCGATCTCGCCCGGATGGTTCATGCCGATCTCGAACACGGCGCGGTCCGTGCCCTGCGGCATCCGCGCCAGCGTCAACGGCACGCCGATATGGTTGTTGTAGCTCTTGATCGAGGCGTGGCTTGATCCCGCCAGATCGAGGCCCGCCTTGATCGCCTGGGTCACGCTGGTCTTGCCGACGCTGCCGGTGACGGCGCCGCGCAGACGGGCGCGATCGCGCGCGGCGACGCCCAGCGCCTCCAGCCCCTTCAGGGTGTCGGGCACCAGCACATAAGGCCCGCCCTCGACCGGCCGGTCGACCAGCGCAACCGCCGCGCCCGCAGCGAAGGCGGCCTCGGCGAACTCATGCCCGTCGCGCGCGCCGTGCAGGGCCAGGAACAGGTCGCCCGGCGCGATCTCGCGGCTGTTGTAGGTCAGGCCCGAGACTGATGCGTCGGGTCCATGAAGCCGACCTCCGGTCGCCGAGGCGATGGCTTCGGCGGTCCAGAGCGGCGTGTGAGCGTCAGGCATGGTCTTTCAGGGCTTCGGTCGCTTCGGCGGCGTCGTCGAAGGGATGCACGACCCCGCCGACGATCTGTCCCTGTTCATGCCCTTTTCCGGCGATCACGACCACATCTCCTTCGCGCATCAGGGATACGGCGTGGCGGATGGCCTCGCGGCGGTCGCCGATCTCCAGCGCGTCGGGGCAGCCTGCGCGGACCTGGGCGCGGATGGCGGCGGGGTCTTCGGAACGCGGATTATCGTCGGTGACGATGGCCGTATCGGCCAGACGCCCGGCGATCTCGCCCATCAGGGGACGCTTGGCCCGGTCGCGGTCGCCGCCCGCGCCGAAGACGACGATCAGACGGCCGGTCGCGTGGGGACGCAGGGCGTTCAGCACCGTCTCCAGCCCGTCGGGGGTGTGGGCGTAGTCGACATAGACCTCGCCACCGCGCGCGCCGCCGGGAATGCGTTGCAGGCGGCCCTGCGCGCCCTGGATCAGCTCCAGCGCCGGGATCACGCGGTCGGGGTCTTCGCCGCCGGCGATGCACAGGCCCGCCGCCACCAGGGCGTTCGACGCCTGAAACGCCCCCGCCAGCGGCAGCAGGACGTCATGCACCCGGCCGCGCACATCGAGGGTCAGGCGCTGGCCTTCCGGCGTCGCCCGGCGCGCCAGCAGGGTCAGGTCGCGCCCGCGCTCGCCCACGCCCATCACGCCCAGCCCGGCCATGATCGATGCCGAGGCGAAGGCCGAATAGACGTCGGAATCCGCGTTCAGCACCGCCGTGCGCCCGCGCGGCAGCAAGGCCTCGAACAGACGCATCTTGGCGGCGCGGTAGCCCTCCATCGTGCCGTGATAGTCGAGGTGGTCCTGCGTCAGATTGGTGAAGCCCGCCGCCTTGATCGCCACCCCGTCCAGACGCCGCTGGTCGATGCCGTGGGACGAAGCCTCGAGCGCCAGGTGCGTCACCTCCTTGCGGGCCAGTTCGGCCAGCAGGCGCGCGGCCTCGGCGGCGTCGGGGCTGGTCAGGCCGGGGCCGGTCAGGGCGTAGGTCTTGTCGCCCTTCTGGCCGACGACGCCCAGGGTGCCCATGCTGGCCGACTTCAGGCCGAGCCCTGCCCAGATCTGGCGGCAGAAGTTGGCGACCGAGGTCTTGCCGTTGGTGCCGGTGATCGCGACGCAAGTGCGCGGCTGGGCGCCGTAGAAGGCTCGCGCGGCGATGGCGTAGGCCCGGTGCACGTCGCCCGATCCGACCAGAACCGGCGCCGCGCCCGCGGGCGTGTCCGACGGCGCCAGCACGGCGGCGGCCCCTTTCGCCAGGGCCTGCGGAATGAAGGCGCGGCCGTCGGCCTGCGTCCCCGGCAGGGCGACGAACAGGGCGCCGGGCACGACCTGGCGGCTGTCGGCGGTGACGGCGGTGATCTCCGGGTCCGAGGCCACGTCGCGGCGCAGCAGTTCGGAAAGGCGCAGCTGGCTCATCGGCCGTCGCCCTCCACGTCCTGGAACTCGGGGATCTTTTCGCCCAGGGCGGTGGACCAGCGGTCGGCCTTACGCTCGACGCCCAGGAAGCCCGCGATGCGGTCGGCGATGCGGCCCACGGCGGGCGCGGCGACATAGCCGCCGGTGCGCGGATAGACGCCCGGCTCGTCCATCAGAACGAAGACGGTGTAGCGCTTGGCGTCCACCGGCCCGTCGGCGGGGAAGACCCCGGCGAAGGAGCCGACGGCCACCGCCGGATTATAGCGGCCGTTGACCAGCTTGTTGGCCGAACCCGTCTTGCCGCCCATGCGCAGACCCGGCGCGTCGGCGAACCGGCCCGAGCCGCGCGTGACGTTGCGGCGCATCAGGTCCAGCATGACGGCAGACGTCTCGGGCGAGACGACCTGATGCGTCTGGGCGTTCGGACGCCCGCCCTTGCGCAGGGTCGGCGGCACATAGCGCCCGCCGTTCACCAGCGCGCCATAGGCCGACACATACTGGATCGGCGTGACCATGATGCCGTAGCCGAACGACAGCGATGCCAGGGTGCTGTCGTCCCACTTCCTGACCTTGGGCGGGGCGGCCGATTCCTTCAGCTCGATCGGGGCGGCGTCCAGCAGGCCCAGACGGCGGAAATAGTCGCGCATCACATCGCCGCCCATCTCGACCGCCAGTCGCGAGGTGCCGATGTTGGACGAATGCAGATAGACCTCCTCCAGCGTCAGCACCTTGTTGGTGGCGTGGAAGTCGGTGATGCGTCGCTTGCCGATCTGCAGCGCCTGGGAGGCGTCGAACAGGGTGTTCATGTCGGCCCGGCCGGTGTCGATGCCGGCGGCGACGGTGAAGCTCTTGAACACCGAGCCCATCTCATAGTGGGCCGAGACGACGCGGTTCAGCGTGGCCTCTTCCGGCGCGGCGTTGCGGCGGTTGGCGTCATAGGTCGGCCACGAGGCCATGGCCAGGATCTCGCCCGTCTGCACGTCGGCGACCACGGCAACGGCGCCCTTGGCCTTGTGCTCCTCGGCTGCGATGGCCAGCTCGTTCTCGACCACGCCCTGAACCCGCAGGTCGATGGACAGGGGGAAGTCCTCGCTGGCGGCGCCCGCCGCGCGAATCTCCTGGTCGAAGGCCAACTCGGCGCCCGCGACGCCCTGGCCGCCCGTGTCCGAACGACCGATCAGGTGCACGGCCGAGCTTCCCAGCGGATAGACGCGACGGTCTTCCGGCTCGAACGTCACTCCGCCCAGGGCCAGGGCGTGGACCGCCCGACGCTCGGACGGCGTCAGGCCGTTCAGGGCGATCAGACGGCGCTCGCCGCTCATCACCCGGTCCAGACGCGCAGCCGAAATGCGCGGCAGGGCGCGGCGCAGCTGGGCCTTGGCCGCCGGAATGTCCCAGACCTCGCGCGGGTCGATGTAGAGGCCGTAGTGGGTGATGTTGGTCGCCAGCAGCTGACCGTTGCGATCCACCAGATCGGCGCGCGTCAGGGCGCCGGGATGGAAGCCCGCCCCCGCCCCGCGCGCAGGCGCCAGCAGGGCCGCGTGCGCCGCGCCCAGGGCCAGGCAGGCGAAGACGGCGCAGAAGGCCGCCATGATCAGGAAGATGCGGACGCGGGTGTCTTCTTCCGGGCGGGCGTCGGCGCGGGCGCGCTCGAACGAATGCTCCAGATTCCAGACGATCGAGGCGACCCAGCGCCCCCAGGCCGAAACGGCGCCGCCGAAGGTCGCCTGCGGGCGGCCGCGATAGCCCATGCCGTGATGGTCATGCACGCTCATTGCACGGCCCCCGCAGCAGACGCCGCAGATGCAGCGACGGGCGCGGCGGCGAGCTTTTCAGCCGGCGGGGGCGCGATCGCGGGCAGGGCCGCCTCGCCCGCCTGCTTCTTCACATCGACCGGACCCAGGCCGATCTCGCGCGACAGGGCCTCCAGCCGCGCGGGCTGCTCCAGGCGCGTGACCTCGGCGCGCAGCAGACGCACCCGCTCGCGGTTCTCGCGAATGTCGCGCTCCAGGCTGCTGATCTCGGCGCTTTCACGGGCGGCGGCCGCCTTGGCGATATAGACCGAGAAGACCAGCGCCAGGACGCAGGCCACGCCGATGATCTCGACGCAGCGCACGCCGCGCACCTTCCACTCGAACAGGCGCTTGATGGGGGCGGGCATGGCGATCATGCGGCCCTCCCCTTCATCGCGCCCCAGGCCGGGGCGTCCGTCCGCACGGCCGCGCGGATCTTGGCCGAGCGGGCGCGAGGGTTGGAGGCCAGTTCGGGCTCGCCCGCTTCGCGCGCGCCCTTGAACAACAGGTCGAAGCTGGGCTTGCGCGTCTCGACCGCGACCGGCGCATGGCGCGATCCGCCCGGCGCATTGCCCGTGCGCTCGGTCAGGAAGGCTTTGACCATGCGATCTTCCAGCGAATGGAAGGTGACGACCACCAGCCGTCCGCCCGGCGCCAGCGTCGCCTCGGCCGCCTCCAGCCCGCGCTCCAGCTCGCCCAACTCGTCGTTAACGGCGATGCGCAGGGCCTGAAACACCCGTGTGGCCGGATGGATGGCGGCGCCGCGGCGCCCGCCCAGGGCCTTCTCCACCACCTCGGCCAGATCGAGGGTGCGGGTGAAGGGCTGCTCGACCCGGCGACGCAGGATGGCGGTGGCGACCCGGCCCGACTGGCGCTCGTCGCCGTACAGCTTGAAGATATGGGCCAGCGGCCCGTGGTCCCAGGTGTTGACGATATCGGCGGCGGTCGCGCCCTCATCGCTCATCCGCATGTCCAGCGGCCCGTCGCGCATGAAGGAAAAGCCGCGCTCAGCCTGATCCAGCTGCATGGACGAAACGCCGATGTCGAAGACGGCGCCGTCCAGCTTGGCCTTGCCGCTCTCCTCAAACGCCTCGGCCAGCCCCGAGAAGGGCGTGCGGATCAGCTGGAACTGCCCGGGAAAATCGCGCGCCACGGCGTCCGCGAACGGCTGCACCGTCGGGTCGCGGTCCAGCGCCACCACCTCGGCCCCACGCTCCAGAATGGCGCGCGTATAGCCGCCCGCGCCGAAGGTGGCGTCGATGATCACATCGCCCGCCTTGGGCGCCAGCGCCTCGATCACCTCGGCCAGCAGGACGGGGGCGTGCGGAGAGGTCATGCCGCCCCTCCGGTCTTCGCCGCCATCGCCTGACGCCGCATCTCGCCGAACTGCTTCAAGCCCTCGCGCGCCATGCGGCGCTGCTCGGCGCGGTGCGCGGCCCACTTGTCCTTGTTCCAGATCTGGAAGCGCTCGCCGACGCCGTAGATGACGACCGTGTCCGACAGGTCGACCTCGGCGCACAGATGTTCCGGCAGGGTGATGCGCCCGCCCGAGTCATAGGCCAGCGGTTTCTGCTCGCCGAAGATCGAGGCTTCCAGCGCCGAGCGGTACGGATCGCCGAAGGGCAGGCTTTCGATCACCGCGCGATATTCGGCGAACAGCTTGTCGCCGCCCGCTTCCAGGCAATCGGCTTCGATGGAGGGAAAGCAGAAGACGCCGTGCTCAGCGCCGTTCTCGGCCGTGCGGAATTCCTGAGGGATCAGGAGACGGCGTTTGCCGTCCAGCTGCTTCTCGTAGGTCGAGAGAAACACGCCCTGCCCTATCGAACCCTGCGGCCCGTCCCTGAAATCCGTTGAAGAAAGCCCACGCGTCGGGCTTTCAGCCCCTACTCATGAGCCATTGGGATAGCATGGGACTGAATGGGCCTCAATGGGATTAGTTGACGCCCTTTAACCTAATTTGCGGTTTGATCAGTGTCGCCGGGACTGTAAAATCAGAACATACACAGAACAAAATGAGTATTCACAGCCTGTGGACGGGTTCTAACGCCTTGATTTCAACGGAATGGTTAATGAGCCCCCTCTCCCGCCGGGAGAGGGATACCCGCGCCCTCACGGAGCGCGAATGGGCGTTAGAGCGAATATAGAGCCAGACGGCCTGTAAGCCGGGTTCTGTTCCGCCCGAAAGCGGCGACGATCATTCCTCTGGGCCGCCCATTGCTGGACGGCTCTCGCGACCTACCCGGACGCCTGGGGCGGTGAGCCCTGCGGAGCGAGCCCCGCGCGACGTCCCTATTTGGTCTTGCTCCAGGCGGGGCTTGCCGTGCCGTCGACGTTGCCGCCGACGCGGTGGGCTCTTACCCCACCCTTTCACCCTTCCCTGAGCCGAAGCCCAGGCGGTTTGCTTTCTGTGGCGCTATCCCTCGGGTCACCCCGGGCGGGCGTTACCCGCCGCCTTTTCACCGTGGAGCCCGGACTTTCCTCGACAGGAGCAAGCCCCCGCCGCGACCGCCCGGCCGTCTGGCGAGCGCTAGATGCGCGCGAATGGGCGGAAGGTCAATGCGGATGAACAGCCCCTCTCTCGATGGGAGAGGGTCATGTTTTTAATCCAGCACGCCGGTGACGCTCTCGACCGAAGCCAGCTGGAGCAATCCCACCAGCCGCGCTCGCGTCTCGCCGTCGGCGATCCCATCGACGCGATCGGGCCGCCAGTGGCGCTGGAAGGCCTCGACCGTCAGGCGGGTTTCCTCGTCATAGGCCCCGCCCGGCTGCACCCCATAGCCCAGCCGGTGCAGGCCAGAGCGCAGGACGATGACGCCCAGCCCTTCGTCGCCGGGCGACAGGGGCGCGCCCAGGGCGCCGATGCGTTCGGGCGCCGGGTCGAACCACAGGCCGTGCCCCGCCTCGGCCAGACGCTTCCACGGGAACAGCTCGCCGGGATCCTGCTTGCGCTCGGGCGCCAGGTCGGAGTGGGCGATGATGCGGGCGTCAGGGATGGACCAGCGGGTGCGGATGTCGCCGACCAGGGCGATCACCGCCTCGATCTGCGGCTCGGGGAAGGGGCGATAGCCGAACTCATGGCCCGGATTGACGATCTCGATGCCGATGGAGGCGGCGTTGACGTCGGTCTCGCCCTGCCAGGCGCCGCGCCCGGCGTGCCAGGCCCGGCGCTCTTCCGGCACCAGACGCAGGATGGAGCCGTCCTCGTCGACGACATAGTGGGCCGAGACCTTGGCCTCTGAGTCGCGCAGGCGGGCGATCGCCTCCTCGGCGGTCTCCATGCCGGTGTAGTGCAGCACCAGAATGTCCGGCGGGCCGCGCCGGGCGTCGAAGTTCGGGGACGGCGCGTCGGTGAAGGCGATCATGAGGGGCCGATCAGCGCCCTTCCTTTTCCCAGCCGTAGGCCACCCAGGTGTCGCCGACCTTCTTGGCGTCGATGACGCCGTCGTCGCGACGACGGCGGGCGCTCATGGTGCGGCGGGCGCGCAGGGCGAAACCGGCGAAGAAAACCAGCACCCCGCCGACGACGGCGATCATGGCCACGGCGGCGGCGGTGAAGACGGCCAGCAGGGCGCCGACCGTCACGGCTAGGGCGGTGGCGATCAGGCCCGCGACCCAGACGAAGGGCGCCAGCAGGCCGGAACCGGGCCGACGGCGCGCGTTGAAACCCAGCTGGCCCATCGGGTCGGAGTTGATCATGAACTCAAAGCCTCTCTCAGCGTCCTGATGAACGCCTGAAGCGCAATGTCGGTCCATCGACCTGAACGGTCAATGCACTGCGACATCACGCGCCAGTCACATTTGTTGTCCCGGCCAAGCCTCAGAAGGCCGGCTGGTCCGCCAGGACCACCGCGCCGCGGCTGCGCATGCGATCGGCCTCGACGCGGGTCAGCACGGCCTGGGCGGCGGGATCGCCCATCACCTGACCGACCTTGACCATGGCCTCGGCGGCCTGACCCGAGGCGCCGAAGGCGGTCGCCAGGGCCTCCCACGGCGTCTGCGGCTGCGGGAAGCGCTTGAAGCGGACCGTCTCGGACGACGGGATCTTGGCCAGCTGGCGCGCCTTGGCGACAGCCTCTTCCAGACCGCCCAGCTGGTCGACCAGACCCAGGCCGTGCGCCTGAGCGCCGGTCCAGACACGGCCCTTGGCGATCTCACGCACGCGCTCGACCGGCATCCTGCGGCCCTTGGCCACACGGGCCACGAACTCTTCGTAGATGCGGTCCATCGAGGCGGCGAAGGCGGCGCGCTGCCCCTGATCGAAGCTCTGCGTCGTGGAGAAGGCGTCGGCGTAGTCGCCGCCGACCGACAGGCCGCGCATGTCGACGCCGAAGCGGCCCAGGGCGTCGGCCAGGACGAACTTGCCGCCGAAGACGCCGATCGAACCGGTCAGGGTCGAGGGTTGGGCCACGATCCAGTCGGCTTCCGAGCTGATCCAGTAACCGCCGGACGCGGCGTAGGCGCCCATCGACACCACCACCGGCTTGCCCGCCGCCTTGGCCGCGCGCACGGCGGCCAGCACCTGTTCAGACGCTTCCGGAGAACCGCCCGGCGAGGAGACGCGGAAGACGATGGCCTTCACGTCCTTGTCCTCGATGGCCTCATAGATGGCCTTGGCCGTGTCGTCCGAGCGGATGCTGGTCCCGCCGCCGAAGGGCGAGTCGTTGTCGCCGCGGCCGGTCATGATGGCGCCCTCGCCGCCCACGATGGCGATGGCCGACTTGGCCGAGCCGGAGCCTGAGGTGCTACGCGTTCCCTTCAGCGAGGCGTATTCGCCGAATTTGACGATCTTGGCGTTCTTGCCCGCCTTGGTCTTGGCGGCGGCCTCGGCTTCTTCGACCTGGCCGATCTTGTCGACCAGCTTCAGCGACAGGGCCTGTTCCGCCGGATAGGGGCCGGCCTCGATCACGGCCTTCAGGGCCTCGGGCGTGGTCTTGCGGTCGCGGGCGATATTGGCGATGGCGCTGTCGTAGATGGAGCCCATCCAGGCGACCATGGCCTCGCGGTGCGGAGCGGTGAAGTCGCTCTGCGTGAATTCGTTGACGGCGTTCTTGTACTCATACCGCTGCTCGAAGTCGGCCTTAACGCCGTACTTCTGGAAGGCGCGGCCCAGGAAGACGCTGTCGACAGCCAGACCCGTCGCCTGGAAGTTCGCCGTGTTCTGCAGCCACAGCTGATCCGCGCTGGCGGCGACCATATAGCTGGACGTCACGGCGCCGATCGGCGCAAAGCCCTGGCTGTGTGCGATCACCGTCTTGCCCGAGGCGCGGAAGCGGGCGATCGCCTGGCGCACTTCGTCGGCCGAGGCGGGCGTCATCCCGACTTCCGGCGCGCGCACCAACAACACCTTGACGTTGTCGTCGGCCGCCGCCTGAGCCAGCACGTCCACGACCTGAACCACCGACAGGCTGGAGCCGCCGAAGGACGCAAAGGGATTGACCGGCGTCTGATCCGTCAGGCCGCTGCGCAGATCCAGCTCCAGCACCGTATGGGCGGGCGTGGTCGGCTTGGAGGCCCCGGCCGCCATGGCGAAGAAGATCAGCGCCACCACGGGCAGAACGACGAAGAAGGCCACAAGCCCGGCGAAGACGCCCAGCATGGTGAGGAAGAACTGCTTCATGGAAAGGCGGACGTCCAGGATCGCGGCCAGAGGCGGCCAAGCGTGAGGATAGAGGCCGAGCCCGGCGCGTCAAATGAACGGACGGTAATAAACTCATGAAAAAGGGGCCCGCCGTCGCCGGCGAGCCCCCTCCTTCATCGCAAGGTCGCGATCAGCGGCCGATGTCGTAGGTTCCGCTGATGTCGATGCGAACCGTCAGCTCGCCTGCTGAAACCGGGGTCGAGGCGCCGCCCGCGTCCATGGCGACGCGGGCGTACATGACCTCAGGACGCGGCTGCGGCGCATAGCCCCCGCCCTCGGTCAGGGAGCGCACCGGCCCCAGGTCGACGCCCAGGGCCTGGGCGTACAGACGCGCCTTGTCCTGCAGGGCGCGCACGGCCAGGACGCGGGCCTGGTCCTCGGCCGCCTTCGGATCCTTCAGGCCGAAGCTGATGCCGTCGATCTGATTGACGCCTGCCGTGACCACGGCGTCAGCGGTCGTCCCGACCTTGCTCAGGTCGTTGATCGTCACCGTGACGCGGTTCGCGGCCTGATAGCCGCGCAAGCGGGGCGGTTCGTTCTGCTGATAGTCGTATTGGGCCGACAGGTTCAGGCCCGAGGTCTGAATGTCGCGCTCGGCGATCCCGGCGCGGCGCAGGGCGGCGACGACGCGGGTCATCTGCTGGGCGTTCTGGGCCATGGCCTCCTGAGCCGTCGGGGCCTCGGTCACCACGCCGAAGTTGATCGTGGCCTGATCCGGCGCGACCTTGACCTCGCCATAGGCCGACAGGTTCAGGGCGGGTTGTTGAGCCATGGCGTGCACCTGCATGGGGGAAGAGCCGCCGGGCTGGGATTGAGCAGACGCGACGGCCGGCGCCGCCAAGGTCATCAGGGCCGTGCCCAGCATCAGGGCGCGTGCGGTGCGGGTCATTACGAGGTCTCCGTCGAATTCATTTGGGCGGGCGTGTTCGCCAGCCACGGCCTAACTTGACCGTTTCAAGCTGAACGAACGCAAAAGACCCCTGTGCAGGTTCCGTTCATCGGCGTGAAAAGCGTGACAGGTCCAAGGCGGCTTTGCAGCCGACGCCCCGCCTGCTAGGCACCCCTTGCTGTGCTTCGGGGGCCCGTAGCTCAATGGTTAGAGCCGACCGCTCATAACGGTCTGGTTGGGGGTTCGAGTCCCTCCGGGCCTACCAAATCCGAACGCCTTCATCTCCATTCAAGGACGCGTCATGACCGCCCTTCTCCTCGCCGCCCTTCTGGCCTCCGTTTCCCCGGAGTCCGCCTTCGAGGCTCTGGAGCCGATTCCGGCCGCCGCTCAGGGCGAGGCCATCCCCGCCTGCACCGTCGATCGCCGCTGGTGCGCCCTGATCGAGACGGACGAGACCCAGGAGCGTCAGGTGCTGCGCCTCTATGACGGCCCGCCCAGCGGCCGGACGCCCGTGGCGTCCCACAGCATTGAAAGCGAACTCTCCGAAGGCTTCTGGAAGCCCGGCGCCATCCTGCGCCGCGCCGGAAACGACGAGATCATCCTCGGCGCCGACATGGAGTTGCAGGCCATGTATTCGGGCGGCGGAGGCATGTCCTCCTATCGGACCTTGATCCGCTTCATTCCCGGCGAGACGCCGCAGGAGATTCTGACCGTTCCCATGTCCGGGTCGCTGATGATCCGCGCCTGCTTCGGCGAAGAGGACATGAAGCAACGCGCCGGCGCCTGCCACGACGAATATGAGTTCGCCGCCGAGCTGAAGGCCGAGGGCGACGCCTTTCCGCCGCGTCTGACCTACGCCTCCACCGCAACCACCTTCCCCGGCCCGGTGTCGCGCAACGAGGACTCCCTCGCTAAGCCGCCGCTGAAGCCGAAGGATCTGGTCAAGGCCGTCGACGCCAAATGCTCCGTGCGCCGCGTCTTCACTTTCGATCCGGCAGCGAACGCCTATGTTCCCGACGCGCCCCTGCCTGACTGCGGCGACTATACCGTTCCCTAGACTGCGTTGAGCCCCACCTGATGTCCTACGTCGCCCGTGACGACCGCCCCGCCGACAAGGCTGAACGCTACGCCGAGGTCGAGGCCGAGATCCTGGCCGTTCTGGACGGCGAACCGAACCTGACGGCGCGCATGGCGACGGTGGCGTCGATGCTGGCGGACGCCTTCCCCGTCTTCTTCTGGACCGGCTTCTACGTCGTGGACGCGGCCAAGGGCGATGAACTGGTCGTCGGCCCCTATCAGGGCACTCTGGGCTGCCTGCGCATTCCGTTCGGGCGCGGCGTCTGCGGCGCGGCGGCCAGGACGCGCGAAACCCAGGTGGTCGAAGACGTCCACGCCTTCCCCGGCCACATCGCCTGCGACAGCCGCTCGGCCAGCGAGATCGTGGTTCCGGTGCTGGACGCGGCGGGCGACCTGATCGCCGTGCTGGACGTGGACGCGACCGAGACGGCCGCCTTCGACGCCGTGGATGCGGCGGCGCTGGAACGGCTGATGGCCAAGGTGTTCGGCGCCTGATGCGGATCGGCGTCGACTTCGGCGGCACCAAGATCGAGGCGGCGGCGCTGGATGCGTCCGGGGCCTTCGCCGCGCGAATCCGCGAGCCGAATCCCGGAACCTATGACGCCGCCCTCAACCTCGTCGCCGACCTGATCGCGCGGGTCGAGGCCGAGGCCGGTCCGGCGCGATCGGTCGGCCTGGCCATTCCCGGCTCGCCCTCGCCGCGCACGGGGCTGATCCGCAACGCCAACTCCACCTATCTGAACGGTCGTCGCTTCGGCGACGATCTGGAGGCCGCTCTGGGCCGCCCGGTGCGGCTCGCGAACGACGCCAACTGCCTGGCCTTGTCCGAGGCGGCCGACGGCGCAGGCGCAGGCGCCGCCAGCCTGTTCGGCGTCATCCTGGGCACCGGCTGCGGCGGCGGGCTGGTCATCGACGGCAAGCTAGTCGAGGGGGCGCATGGCGTCGCCGCCGAGGTCGGCCACATCTCCCTGCCGTGGCCCTCGGCGGAGGAGGCGCCCGGCCCCGCCTGCTGGTGCGGCCTGAGCGGCTGTCTCGAGACCTGGATTTCCGGCACGGGCTTCCAGCGCGATCATGAAGCCGCGGCCGGGCGGGCATGGACGGCGCAGGCGATCGTGGACGCGGCGCGTGCAGGCGACGCCCAGGCCGCTGCGGCGCTGGACCGCTACATCGACCGGCTGGGACGAGGCCTGGCCATGATCGTCAACCTGGCCGACCCGGAGGTCTTCGTGCTGGGCGGCGGGATGTCGAACGTGGCCGAGCTTTACGACCGCCTGCCCGACATCGTGGCGCGCTACGTCTTCTCCGACAGCTGGGAGGGGCGGATCGTTCCGGCCAGATGGGGCGATTCCTCGGGCGTGCGCGGCGCCGCGCGGCTGTGGGACGCCTGATCGCCGATTGATCCCGCGACGCGCGCCGCTATGGTCCGCGCCGAACCATTCAGGAGCGAGACGATGGGCGAACGGATTGCAGCAATCACCGGCGGGCACGGCGCCCTGGGGCGGGCCGTGGTCGAGGCCGCGTTGGCCGCCGGCTGGACCGTCGCCGTCATCGATCACGCCAGCGGCCACGTCGTCCCTGACGGCGTGCTGGAGGTCGGCGGCGTCGACCTGACCGACCCTGCTCAGGCCAAGGCGGCGATCGAAGCCGTCGTCGCCCGCCTCGGCCGTCTGGACGCCCTGCTGAACATCGCCGGCGGCTTCGTCTGGAGCCCGGTCGAGGGCGCCGGCGAGGAGTGGGACCGGATGCACGCCCTCAACGTCAAGACGACGCTGAACGCCAGCCGCGCCGCCCTGCCCCATCTGAAGGCCTCAAGCGAAGGCCGCATCGTCAACGTCGGCGCCAACGGCGCGATCAAGGCCGGGCACGGCATGGGCGCCTACGCCGCCTCCAAGGCCGGGGTCCACCGCCTGACCGAGGCGCTGGCCGAAGAGCTGAAGTCGACCTCGGTGACGGTCAACGCCGTCCTGCCCTCCATCATCGACACCGCGGCCAACCGCGCCGACATGCCCGACGCCGATCCGGCCAAATGGGTCGCGCCCGCCGATCTGGCCGCCGTCATCCTGTTCCTGGCCTCGCCCGAGGCGCGGGCCGTGACGGGCGCCCTGATCCCCGTCACGGGCAAGGTCTGATGCGCGCGCGCAGCGTCCTATACCTGCCCGCCTCGAATGCGAGAGCGGTCGAGAAGGCCCGCGCCCTGCCGTGCGACGTGGCGGTGTTGGATCTGGAGGACGCGGTCGCGCCCGAGATGAAGCTTGAGGCCCGCGCGGCGGCCGTCGCGGCGGCGCATGAAGGCGGCTTCGGCCCGCGCCTGGGCGTGCGCATCAACGGTCTGGACACGCCGTGGGGCGCCGACGACCTGAAGGCCCTGCAGGGCGCGCCGGTCGACCTGATCGTCGCGCCCAAGGTCGACAGCGCGGCCATGGTCCACGCCCTGTCGGCGGCGCTGCGTCCCGGCGTAGACCTGTGGGCCATGATCGAGACGCCGCGCGCGTTGGTGGAGTTGCGCGACATCGCCGAAGCGGACGGGGCCTTGAGCGGCCTGATGCTGGGCGTCAACGATCTGGCCAAGGATCTGAAGACCGGCCCTGCGCCGGATCGGGAGCCGCTGAAACCGTGGCTGGCGGCGATCGTGGCCCACGCCCGCGCCAACGGCCTGAGCGTCATCGACGGCGTGTTCAACCGCATCAAGGACGAGACGGGCTTCGCGGCGGAGTGTGTGCAAGGCAGGCTGTATGGTTTCGACGGCAAGAGCCTGATCCATCCGTCGCAAATTGAGGGGGCGAACGCGGCGTTCGGCCCGTCGCCCGATGAAATCGAGTGGGCGCGCAAGGTCGTCGCCGCCTTCACCGCGCCCGAAGCCGCCGGGTTGGGCGTCATCCGCGTCGAAGGCGAGATGGTGGAGCGGCTGCATCTACAACAGGCGCAGGCGCTGCTGGCGGCGCTGTAATCCCTTCTCCCCTTGTGGGAGAAGGTGGCGGCCGAAGGCCGACGGATGAGGGGTTTCACCGTCGGTTGAGAGACCCCTCATCCGACCTCGCTCCGCTCGCCCACCTTCTCCCACAAGGGGAGAAGGAAGCATGGGGTGGCGCCCTGACTCTACAAACCGTAGACACCATCCCATGACCGCACCGCTTCCGCCCCCGTCGAAAACCCGCGCCTGGGTCTGTGCGCCGGGGGTGTTGAAGGTGCCGTTCCTATCCGCCCTCCTGCCCGATTACGACCTGTCCGCCCTGCCGGGTTCGTCGATCGAGGCCGTGCTCGGCTGGGGCATGAAGCCGACAGCGGAGGCGGGCCGACGCTGGGCGGCGAAGCACGGCAAACCCTACATCGCGCTGGAGGACGGCTTCCTGCGCTCGGTCGGCATCGGCGAGAGCGGGGCGACCAGCCTGAGCCTGATCGTCGATGATCTGGGCGTCTATTACGACGCCACCCGGCCCAGTCGGCTGGAGCATCTGATCCAGACCGCGCCCGACTGGTGCGACGCCGCCATGAAGACCCGCGCGCGGGGCCTGATCGACCGCATCGTCGCCTCCGGCGTGTCCAAGACCAATATGGGCGGGCCGCTGGACCCTGGCCTGCTGAAACCCGGCCGCCGGGTGCTGATCGTGGATCAGACGTTCGGCGACGCCTCCATCGGCTATGGGCTGGCGACCGAGGCCAGCTTCTCCGACATGCTGGCGACCGCCCGGCGCGACGAGCCGGACGCCCAGTTGATCGTCAAGCGCCATCCGGCGGTGGCGGCGGGGCGCAAGTCGGGCTGCATCCCGGCGGATCAGCTTCAGGGCGTCACCCTGATCGACACCGATGTGCGGCCCGCCGATCTGCTGGCGGCGGTGGATGCGGTCTATGTCGTGACCTCGGCGCTGGGGTTCGAGGCCCTGTTGCGCAGTCTGCCGGTGCGCTGCTTCGGCGCGCCCTTCTATTCAGGCTGGGGGCTGACGACCGATGCGGTGCAGACCGGACGGCGCGGCGCCCCGCGCGATCTGGAGCAGATCGCGGCGGCGGCCCTGATCGCCTACACCCGCTATGTCGATCCCGTCACCGGCCAGCGGTGCGAGGCCGAACAGGCGCTGGAGCGGCTGATCGCCCTGCGCGACCGGGCCGATCGGCTGGCGGGGGACTGGGCCGCCGTCGGCTTCGCCCCGGCCAAGCGGCCGCCGGTGCGGCGCCTGCTGAACTCGCCCAAGGGCCGCGTCCGCTATTTCTGGCGCTCCTCCGCCGCCGTCGCCCATGCGCGGGCGACGGGCGGCAGGCTGATCTGGTGGGCCGGCAAGGAGACGCCGCAGATCCGCGCCGCCGCCGACGCCTTCGAGGGGCCGGTCGTGCGGATGGAGGACGGCTTCATCCGCTCGCGCGGGCTGGGGTCCGACTTCTTCGGCGCCCTGTCGGTCGCCCTGGACGATCAGGGCGTCTATTACGACCCGACCCGGCCCAGCCGTCTGGAAAGCCTGATCGAGGCGGGCGAACCCTCGCCGGATCAGGCCGCGCGCGCCGAGGCGCTTCGTGTTCGGGTGGTCGAGGCGGGCCTGTCGAAATACAATCTAAAGGGCGCGGGCGTCCCGGCCCACTGGCCGAAAGACAGGCCGATCCTGCTGGTCGTGGGACAGGTCGAGAACGACCGCTCGATCATGATGGGCTGCGGGCCGGACCTGCGCACCAACTCCGGCCTGGTGAAGGCGGCGCGGGCGGATCATCCGGACGCCTTCCTGATCTATCGCAACCACCCGGACGTGACGGCGGGCAACCGGCCGGGCCTGCTGGACCATGCGGCGATGGAGGAGGTCGACGCCTCGGCCGACGATCTGGACATCGTGGACTGCCTGAACGCCTGCAACCGGCTGGCGACCCTAACCTCCCTGACCGGGTTCGAGGCCCTGATGCGGGGCAAGCCGGTCAGCGTCTACGGCCGCCCCTTCTATGCCGGATGGGGTCTGACCGACGACCGGCTGGCGTTTGAGCGCCGCACGCGCCGCGCCAGCCTGCAAAGCCTCATCCACGCCGCCCTGATCGGCTATCCGGTCTACGTCACGCCGGAGGGCTGGCCATGCGAGGCCGAGGATCTGGTCGAGGCCCTGATCGCCGCCCGCGACCATCCCCTGCCCGCCCCGCCGCGCGGCCGCATCAATCGCTGGTGGCGCGGCATAAAGGCCAGTCTCGACCGCAGCCCTCCCCCGGCCTATTGAGGACGTTCGTCATCGCAACGGACTGAGTCCGGCCCGCGAGGCGCCCGAACTTCGCCGCGAGGCGCCGACATAAGGCTTGTCGAGCGCCGGGGGACTCCATGTTCCCTCATGCAGCGAGGCGCCGCGCGCCGAGCGTCAGGGAACTACACAGTGCAAAAAGCCGTCATCTCCGCCACCGGCCTGTTCACCCCGGAACAGTCGATCTCGAACGAGGAACTGGTCGGCGCCTACAACGCCTGGGCCGAAGGCTGGAACGCCGCCAACGCCGAGGCCATCGCCGCCGGAGAGATCGAGGCCAAGACGCCTTCGTCCGAAGCCTTCATCGAGAAGGCCTCGGGCATCAAGGCGCGCTATGTCATGGACAAGTCGGGCGTCCTCGACCCCGAGCGGATGCTGCCCAGCCTGCCCGCGCGCGGCGACGACGAATTGTCCATCCTGGCCGAAATGGCGGTGAAGGCCGCTGAGGACGCCATCAAGGCCTGGGGCAAGCCGGTCAGCGAGATCGGCGCCGTCATCTGCGCCGCGTCGAACATGCAGCGCCCCTACCCCGCCATGGCCATCGAGGTGCAGCAGGCTCTGGGGATCGAGGGCTTCGCCTTCGACATGAACGTGGCGTGCAGTTCCGCCACCTTCGGCATCAAGACGGCGGCGGACTCCGTGGCCTCCGGCTCGGTCAAGGCCGTGCTGATGGTGAACCCGGAAATCTGCTCGGCGCACCTGAACTTCAAGGGATCGCGACAGCCACTTCATCTTCGGCGACGTCGCCACCGCCGTCATCATCGAGGCCGAGGATCAGGCCGGACCGGGCGGCTGGGACATTCTGGGCACCAAGCTGCAGACCAGCTTCTCGAACAACATCCGCAACAACTTCGGCTTCCTGAACCGCGCCGCCCTGCCGACCGACGGGCATGAGCCGGTCTCGTCCGACGGCCTGACCGACAAGATGTTCGTCCAGCAGGGCCGCAAAGTCTTCAAGGAGGTGGTGCCGATGGTCTCGGAGATGATCCTGGACCACGCCGCCGAGCTGGACCTGGACACGCACGGGCTGAAGCGCCTTTGGCTGCACCAGGCCAACATCAACATGAACACCCTGATCGGCAAGAAGGTGCTGGGTCGCGAGCCCGAGCCGAGCGAGAACGTCATCATCCTGGACGACTACGCCAACACCTCTTCGGCCGGGTCGATCATCGCCTTCCACCTGCACAACGACGGCTTCGCGCCGGGCGAGACGGGCCTGATCTGCAGCTTCGGCGCAGGCTATTCTGCGGGCACGGTTTTTGTGCAAAAGCGCCCCTGATCGCCCCGATCAGGAATCAATATTTCCGGCGCCGCTTGCACTGTTCGGAAATTTTTGCAAACCGTAACGCGTCGAGAAGCAGGGGGGACGGCGCCCGAATGACTCAGACAGCTTCGCCTTGGGCTGAAAAACTCAGTGATCCGCTGGCGCACGATGTGGCCACGGTGTTGCAACGCATGGGCGGTTCGGCCCATCAGGATATGGTGATCAACTGCGTCGCGGCGCTGAAACGCCAACGCGGCGAGTCGGTGACTCAAGACCTCAAGATGAAGATCATCGAGGTGTTCGAACGCTATCGCGACTTCTTCATCCGCCCCTTCGGCGAGGGGTCGCTGCGCTGGGCCCTGGCGCCGGGCGTCGCCTGACCGCCTGAAAAATCGACCAACGAAAAAGGCCCGCTCCGATTGGAGCGGGCCTTCGTCGTTTCAGACCATCCGCGCTTAGAAGCGTCGGATGTAGCTGACCGAATAGGCGTCAGCCTCGCCGCGATCGTCGCGGAAGTCGCGGCGGGTCCAGTCGGCGCGGACGCCGTTGACGCCGTCCAGGTAGTAGTTGGCGCCGACGCCGTAGTTCCAGCTGTCGCCGCCGACCTTGCTCTCAGAGCCGGCCAGCTCCTGCTTCAGCTCCGTGTGGCCGTAGCCGCCGCGGGCGAACAGCTCCAGCTTGTCGCCGACGGGATACTTGCCCACGACATAGCCGGCCGCGTCCCACTCGTGCTTGATCTGACCGTCGACGCCGGCGACCGTGATGTCCTTGTCCTTGACCCCTACGCCGACCTCGGTCTCCACGGCCAGGTAGCGGTTCAGGTTGACGCCCAGGCGGCCGGACACGGCGCCGGTCTGGGCCGCATCGCCTTCCATGTGCGTGTAACCCAGCGAACCATAGCCACGCGGCTCAGGGTTCGATTGAGCAAACGCCGGAGCGGCGAGAACAGACACAGCAGCGGCAACGAGAAGAACGTTACGCATTATTTCATACTCCTTAGATGATGTGACTTCTGTGATCACATGCCCCATCCAACGAAGCTTAAATGGTTGCGTCGCCACACTCGTTCCATAGGTTAATCGACCAAACACGACACGAGTTGCGCAAAAAACACACACATCGTTACCCAAATAACGCAAAAGAAAGGGCGCGCTCCGCCGGGGAGCGCGCCCACCCGATCCGCCGGGAATCGGATCAGAAACGACGGACGTAGTTGACCGAGTAGACGTCCACTTCGCCGCCGTCGTCGGTGAAGTCGCGACGGGTCCAGTCGCCGCGCAGGCCGTTCTGGCCGTCGAAGTAGTAGTTGGCGCCGACGCCGTAGTTCCAGCTTTCGCCGTCGGCCTTGCGCTCGACGCCGGCCAGTTCGGCCTTCATCTGCGTGGTGCCGTAGCCGCCGCGCGCGAACAGTTCGAAGTTCGGCGTGACCGGCAGGGTGCCGACCGCATAGGCGGCCAGATCATAGTCGTGCTCGATCTTGCCCTTGGCGCCGGCGATGGTGAAGTCGTCGTCCTTCACCCCGATCGAGCCTTCGCCCTCGACGCCGAAATAGGGGTTGAACTTGGCGCCCAGACGGCCGGTGACGGCGCCCAGGTTCCCATCCGAATGGTCCAGCTGCGAATAGCCGAGCGTGCCATAGTAGGTGGGGCCGCCCGGCTGCACGACCTGGGCCGCGGCCGGCAGGGCGAATACAGAAAGGGCGGCGGCGGCGAGAATAACGTTACGCATGAGCTTCAATCACTCCTTATTGTGATGAACAGGCCGGGCCTGACCATCTTGCGGAGAAACAAAGCTCAAGCGCACAGCGCCGTTCCCTGTGCTTGAAACAGCAGTCTATGACTGTGCGAACAGAAGCACATACCGCGTTCCGCCAAGGATGACTATTTTACGACATGAAAAAGGCGACCCTTTCGGATCGCCCTTCTCTTGTCGTCGATTGAAAGGGCCTCAGCGGTCCTTTTCACGCTCCTCGCCCGAGCGTGCGCTCAGCGCGGCCTGCGCCGCCGCCAGGCGGGCGATCGGCACCCGGTAGGGCGAGCAGGAAACGTAGTCGAGGCCGACCGTCTCGCAGAAGGCGATCGACGACGGGTCGCCGCCGTGTTCGCCGCAGATGCCCATCTTCATGCCGGGCTTGACCGAACGGCCCCGCTCCTCGGCGATGCGGATCAGGTCGCCCACGCCGTTCTGGTCCAGACGGACGAAGGGATCGGTTTCGAAGATGCCCTTGTCCAGATAGGCCTGCAGGAAGTGGCCGGAATCGTCGCGACTGATGCCGAAGGTCGTCTGCGTCAGGTCGTTGGTGCCGAAGCTGAAGAACTCGGCGTGCTCGGCCAGATCGGCGGCGCGCAGGGCCGCGCGGGGCAGCTCGACCATGGTGCCGACCAGGTAGTCCACACTGTCGCCGGCGTCCGCGAAGACGGCCTTGGCCGTGCGGTCGGTCAGTTCGCGCAGATACTTCATCTCCAGACCCAGGGCGACCAGCGGGTGCATGATCTCCGGGATGGGGGCGACGCCCGACGCCTTCACCTGCAGCGCCGCCTCCAGGATGGCGCGGACCTGCATCTCGTAGATTTCCGGATAGGCCACGCCCAGACGGCAGCCGCGGTGGCCCAGCATGGGGTTGGTCTCATGCAGTTCGCGGGCGCGGCGCTTCAGCTTGGCCGCGTCCAGGCCTTGCGTCGCCGCCAGGGCGTCGATGTCGGCGTCGGTGTGCGGGATAAACTCGTGCAGCGGCGGGTCCAGCAGACGCACCGTCACCGGCAGGCCGCTCATGATGGTGAACAGCTCGACGAAATCGGCCTTCTGGAACGGGGCGATCTTGGCCAGGGCCACGCGGCGGCCCGCCTCGTCGTCGGCCAGGATCATCTCGCGGACGGCGGCGATGCGGGCCTCGTCGAAGAACATGTGCTCGGTGCGCGACAGGCCGATGCCCTCGGCCCCGAAGCCGCGCGCCGTCTTGGCGTCCAGCGGCGTCTCGGCGTTGGCGCGGACCTTCAGGCGGCGGATGCCGTCGGCCCAGCCCATCAGGGTCTGGAAGTCGCCCGTCAGCTCCGGCTCGATCATGGGCACGGCGCCGTCCAGCACCTCGCCCTTGCCGCCGTCGATGGTGATGACCTCGCCCGCCTTGAAGGTGCGGCCGCGCGCGGTGAAGGTTCCGGCCTTCTCATTGATCGAGATCTCGCCCGCGCCCGAGACACAGGGGCGCCCCATGCCCCGCGCCACGACCGCCGCGTGGCTGGTCATGCCGCCGCGCGCCGTGACGATGCCGCGCGCCGCGTGCATGCCGTGAATGTCTTCCGGCGAGGTCTCGTCGCGGACCAGGATGACGGCGTCGCCGTTCTGGCCCAGACGCTCGGCTTCGTCGGCGTCAAAGACGATCTTGCCGGTCGCCGCGCCCGGCGAGGCGGGCAGGCCCGCCGCGACGACAGTACGCGCCGCCTTGGGGTCCAGCGTCGGGTGCAGCAGCTGGTCCAGCGCCGCCGGTTCGACGCGGCTGACGGCCTCGTCCTGAGAGATGACGCCTTCGGAGGCCAGGTCCACGGCGATCTTCAGCGCCGACTTGGCCGTACGCTTGCCGTTGCGGGTCTGCAGCATCCACAGGCGGCCCTGCTCGACCGTGAACTCGATGTCCTGCATGTCGCGGTAATGGCTTTCCAGCCGCCCCACCACGTCGACGAACTGGGCGAAGACCTGCGGCATCGCCTCTTCCATCGACAGCGCCGTCTCGCCCATCTCCTCGCGGCCCGCCTTGGTCAGGGACTGCGGCGTGCGGATGCCCGCCACCACGTCCTCGCCCTGGGCGTTGATCAGGAACTCGCCGTACAGCTTGTTCTCGCCGGTCGAGGGATTGCGGGTGAAGGCGACGCCCGTGGCGCTCGTCTCGCCCATGTTGCCGAACACCATCGACTGGACGTTGACGGCCGTGCCCCAGCTTTCGGGGATGTCGTGCATGCGGCGATAGAATTTCGCCCGGTCGTTCATCCAACTTTCGAAAACGGCGCCGACGGCGCCCCACAGCTGGGCCTGCGGATCCTGCGGGAAGGGCTTGCCCAGTTCCCGCTCGACCAGGGCCTTGTAGTCCCCGACCACCTTCTCCCAGTTCTCGGCGGTCAGTTCGGTGTCGACCGAGACGCCCAGACGATCCTTGTGGTCGTCCAGCACCTCTTCGAAATAGTCGTGACCCAGACCCAGCACCACGTTGGAGTACATGGTGATGAAGCGGCGATAGGAATCGAAGGCGAAGCGACGGTCGCCCGACAGCTTGGCCAGGCCCTCGACCGTCTCATCGTTCAGGCCCAGGTTCAGGACGGTGTCCATCATGCCCGGCATGGAGGCGCGGGCGCCCGAGCGCACCGACACCAGCAGGGGGTTGGCGGCGTCGCCGAAGGTCTTGCCCACCACGCCCTCGACGTGGGCCAGGGCGGCCTTGACCTGATCGGTCAGGTCGGACGGATAGGTTTCCTGATTGGCGTAATACCAGGTGCAGACCTCGGTGGTGATGGTGAAGCCGGGCGGCACCGGCAGGCCGAGGGACGACATCTCGGCCAGGTTCGCGCCCTTGCCGCCGAGAAGGTTCTTCATCGACGCGTCGCCATCGGCGGAGCCGCCGCCGAAGCCATACACCCACTTGGTCATTTCGTAGTTCCTGAACCGTGGTCTCGCGAGACTGAGTCCCGCCTTATGCGGGGTTTCACTAGCGCGCTGCACCTGCGAAGGCGAGGCCGTAGGCGTAACAATCCGTGAGAGGATGTATCCGCTCGCCATCGTCTTCAGCCCCAAACTATGGAGCGGACAAAGGAAAACGCCCGCCGGTTTCCCGACGGGCGTTTGCATTCGTTCAATCCTGAGTGGAGGCTCAGGCCGGATCCGTTCAGGCGGCGACGGTGATCGCGCCTTCGGCCGGGTCGCGCAGGACATAGCCGCGGCCCCAGACGGTCTCGATGTAGTGCTTGCCGCCGGCGGCCGTCGCCAGCTTCTTGCGCAGCTTGCAGATGAAGACGTCGATGATCTTCAGTTCCGGCTCGTCCATGCCGCCGTACAGGTGGTTCAGGAACATTTCCTTGGTCAGGGTCGTGCCCTTGCGCAGGGAGAGCAGCTCCAGCATCTGATATTCCTTGCCGGTCAGATGCACGCGGTGGCCGTTCACCTCGACGGTCTTGGCGTCCAGGTTCACCGCGATCTCGCCGGTGTGGATGATGGCCTGGGCGTGGCCCTTGGAGCGGCGGACCACGGCGTGGGTGCGCGCGATCAGCTCGTCCTTGTGGAAGGGCTTGGTCAGATAGTCGTCGGCGCCGCCGCCGAAGGTCTTGACCTTGGTGTCGATCTCATGGCTGCCCGAGAGGATCATCACCGGCGTATTGATCTTGCCGTTGCGCAGCTGGCGCAGAACCTCAAGCCCGCTCATGTCCGGCAGGTTCAGGTCCAGCAGAATGAGGTCGTAGTCATAGATCTTGCCCAGATCGATGCCTTCCTCACCCAGGTCGGTCGTATAGACGTTAAAGCCTTCCGACTTGAGCATCAGCTCAATGCTTTGGGCTGTCGCGTGGTCGTCTTCGATCAGCAGGACGCGCATTCTTGCCCCTCCAGGCAAAGCTTGGGATAGCCGCGCGGGAGCGGCGGCCAGGTAACCTTGTTCCAACGTTAACGGGCCAAAACCTTAAGAAGGGTTAACGCATCCCGATATGAAACGCCTAAGGTGATTTGCGAATCGCCGTCCAGAGTCCTGAGTCAAGGATTCGTTAATTTATTTGGCGCCGCCCCCTCATTCCCCTGTTGACGTCTGGCGCGTCTTCCACAGGGGACGTGCACAACCGCCCCCGCCGATGCCGGACCCCGCCTGGGGAAGCGACCGTTTCTGACGCTTGATAGGACAACATTCCTATCTCGGTCGCCGAACGCACTCATAATGGCGACATCCACAGGAATGGCGGGAGGAAGCGCAGATCATGGAACCCTATCGCGTGCCGGTGACGGAGGGCGACCGCATCCGGGCGGACGCGGCCCTGTCGCTGGCGGCCCTGGCGCTGGGCGTGCCTGTCGCCGAAATGACCCGGCGCGAGCGGGTGCGGCCGCGGGCCTGTCGGGCGCGCTGGTCGGCCATGTATGTGGCGCACGTCTCCTATGGCTGGCCGCTGGAACGGGTGGCCCACGCCTTCGGCCTGAACCGGGCGACAGCCGGCGCCGCCTGCCGCTGGGCCGAGGATGAGCGCGACCGGCCCGACTACGACGTCCTGATGGACGGGCTGGAGGGGGCGCTGCGGGCCGTGATGGAGCTGCCGCTGGTCGATCTGGCGCCCGAGATCGGAGGCCGTCGATGAACCGTCAACTGGAACGCGCCCGCAGCCTGCTGCAACGCCCCGGCGCCTGGCTGGATCAGGCGAACGGCGCCTATCCCCTGCGCCTCGGCGGCGACCGGCGCAGCCGGGTGGTGCTGACCCTGGACGAGGCCGTCTTCCGCGCCGTGATCGAGCAGCCGGGCCTGCGCCTGCGCGAAGGCGGCGGCTGGCTGCCCCGCGCGGCCAACGACCACGCTCCCGCCTCGGCCCCGCCCGGCCGTCCCGGCGTCATCGAGGGCGAGCGCGCGGTGATGGAGGGCGACGGCCGCCTGACGATGCGCCGCGCCAATCTGGGCGAGAGCCCGATCCTGTGGCTGGCCCGGCGCAAGGATCAGTCGGGCCGTCCGTGGCTGACGCCGGCCGAGGTGGCGGCGGGCGAGCGCCTGCGCGCCGAGGCCGAGATCGCGGCGGCCGGTCCGTCCCTGACCATGCGCTGGGACGCCTTGCCGACCTCGCGTTCGGGCGGCGGGGGCGTGCGGATCGAGCCGGGCGACCGCGCCCTGTCGGCCTCGGCGCGGGTGCAGGCGGCGTTGGACGCCTGCGGCCCGCGCCTGCGCGCCATGGTCGAACAGGTCTGCATCCACGGCACGTCGCTGCAACTGGCGGAGCAAGCCCTGTCCCTGCGCCGCCGACAGGGCAAGACCCTGCTGAAACAGGGTTTGCAGGCTCTGGCCGAGCACTACGGCCTCGCATGACGGCGCGCCGCCGTCATGCGGGACGCACAATCAAAGATTGCTGATCTACGATTACTTAAGCATGGCCGTTCTACCCAAGGGCGATCCTCTCGGTCGCAGTGAGTAGACTCCCCATGACGTTCCTCCGCCCCGCCTCGCTCTTTCTCGGACTGGCGGGCCTCGCCGTCGCCGGGTCCGCCAGCGCCCAGGCCGGCGCCGACGACCAGTGGCGCGTCACCGTCAGCCCCTATGTCTGGGCGACTTCGCTGGACGGCAACGTCACCCTGGCCGGGCACAAGGCGCCGGTGGACGTGTCCGCCTCGGACGCCTTCGACCAGTTGGAGAGCGTCGTCATGGGCGACGTCGAGGTGCGCAAGGGCCGCTGGGGCGCCTTCGTCGACTATCAGTACGCCAAGACCCATGAGGGCGTGTCCCTGATGGGCGTTCCGGCCGAGTTGGGCACCCGCTCGACCACCGTCTCGGGCGGGGTGCTGTTCCGCCTGATCGACGATCCCGTGGGCGGCCGCACCGCCTTCGGCGACGCGCGCAGCTTCCGCGTCGAGCCGCTGATCGGCGCTCGCTGGAGCAAGCTCCGGGCGGAGCTGAACACGCCGCTGGGCGCCACGCAGAAGGGCGCCGAGTGGACCGACCTGCTGCTGGGCCTGCGGGTCGAGAGCGACGTGTCCGAACGCTGGACCCTGCGCACCCAGGTCGACGCCGGCGGCCTGGGCGACGACGACCGTCACAGCCTGGCCTGGCAGGCCCTGGCCTCCTACCGCACGCCGCTGGCGGGCGGCGCCGTCTCGGTCAACGCCGGCTATCGGATGCTGCACCAGAACTATGAGCAGGACGATTTCACCGGCCAGCGCTTCGACTGGAAGGTGACCCGCCACGGCCCGGTGCTGGGCCTGTCTCTGACCTACTGATCCTCCCTACCCCGATGATCCTCTCACCTCAGGAGACGACATGCGTAATGGAATGAAGAAGGGCGTCGCCGCCCTGGCCGCCGCCTTCATGCTGGCCGTTCCGGCGGCCGAGGCCTGCACCCGCCTTGTCTACCATGGTCACGACGGCGCGGTGATCACCGCCCGGTCGATGGACTGGAAGGACGAGATCATGACCAACCTCTGGATCTTCCCGCGCGGCATGGCGCGGGACGGGTCCGGCGGCCCCAACTCCCTGACCTGGACGTCCAAATACGGCAGCGTCATCGCCAGCGGCTATGACATCTCGACCGTCGACGGCGTGAACGAAATGGGTCTGGTCGCCAACGTCCTGTGGCTGGTCGAGTCGCAATACCCGGCCCACGATCCGAACAAGCCCGCCCTCAGCATCGCCGCCTGGGCGCAATACGCCCTCGACAACTACGCCACCGTGGCCGAGGCCGTCGAAGGCCTGCGCGACGAGCCCTTCGTTCTGGTCAGCGACAATGTGCCGGGGCAGGAACGCCTGACCACCCTGCACCTGTCCCTGTCGGACTCGACCGGCGACAGCGCCATCTTCGAATACATCGCCGGCAAGCTGGTGATCCACCACAGCCGCGACTACCAGGTGATGACCAACTCGCCGACCTTCGACCAGCAGCTGGCGCTGAACACCTATTGGGAAGGCATCGGCGGCACGGTCATGCTGCCGGGCACCAACCGAGCGGCCGACCGTTATGCGCGCGCCTCCTTCTACGCCAACGCCATTCCCAAGTTCGAAGACCAGAACATGGCCGTGGCCAGCGTGTTCAGCGTGATCCGCAACGTCTCGGTGCCGTTCGGCATTTCGACGCCGGACCAGCCGAACATCTCCTCGACGCGCTGGCGCACGGTCGTGGATCACAAGCGTCAGCTCTACTTCTTCGAGTCGGCCCTGACGCCGAACACCTTCTGGGTGGACCTGAAGAAGATCGACTTCTCTGCGCGCGCCCCGGTCAAGCGGCTGGAGCTGGGCGAGAACCAGATCAACACACACGCGGGCGACGCCACCGCCAAGTTCAGCAACGCGCGGGCCTTTCCCTTCCTGGGCCCGCAACAGTAGGCCGCGACAAGGCGGTCGGGGCTCAGAAAATCCCGACCGCCGCCTCGGCCCAGATCACCAGCACGGCCAGGACCACCGCCCCGGCCAGCGCCAGCCGTACCAACGGCGTCCGCGCCTTCCACAACAGCAGCTCCAGCAGCAGCCCCGCGCCGATCAGCAGCACGGCGGCGAACAGGAAATCCTGCGCGTCCCAGGCGACCTCGGAGGTGAACTGCATGGCCGCCAGCGGCGTCAGCAGGATCAGCCCGACCGCGCTCCAGCCGGCCGTTCGGATCGGATTGAAGAAGGAAGGCGCGCGTTTCGTCAGGACCGACATCGGACCGCTCCGCACAGAATAGAACGCCCCATCATGCGCCCGATCGCGTTCGACCGGAAGCGAGAAGCGCGGTCAGCCCGCCGCCAGCGCCGCTTCGCGGATGCGGCCGACCATGCTGTTCAGGCCGTTGGCGCGTTGCCGCGTCAGGGCCGAAGGCAGGCCCAGACGGTCCAGCGCCGCCCTGGCGTCAAAATCCAGAATCTCGGCCGGGAGCCGTCCCGAATAGAGCCGCAGCAGCAGGGCGATGTTGCCCTTCGACAGGGCGCTGTCGCTGTCGGCGTCGAAGAACAGGCGATCGCCCTCGGCCCGCGTCGACAGCCAGACCTGGGCGGCGCAGCCCGGCACCTTGTTCGCCTCGATCCGCGCCTCTTCGGGCAGGGGCGGCAAGTCCTTGCCCAGATCGATGACGTATTCGATGCGTCCCTCCCAATCGCCCAGCAGGTCGAACTCCTCGACCAGTTCGGCCAGGGTCTCGTCGATGGAGCGGGCGGGAGCAGCGGTGGAGGTCATGGGCGCGACATAGGCCGCGCGCGCCCTCGCCACAACCGCCCCTCTCACACCCGGCTCTTCGCTCCCCCGACAGGCGAGCGCGCTAGGGGGCGCTTGGGGCGCAGTCTAATCTATAAGGCTGATTCAATCCCTGCGCCCGGATGGCCGTGACGTCTAGGACCGCCCTTCTCGATCCCATCCGCCGCCCCGAAGCCGCCGAGGCCGGGGACGGCGCCGCCGTGGCCGCCTGGCACGCCGGGTGGACGGCGGTGGTCGGGCTGAGCGCGCTGGGCGCCGCCTGGCTGGGGCGCCCCCTGGCCGCGCCCGAGGCGCTGGCTCTGGCCGTCATGGCTGCGCCGGGCGTGGCGGGCCTGGCCCTGCTGGCGCGCGACACGACGGCGTTGAGAACCGCCCTGACGACGCTGTGGGCCCTGGCGGCCCTGACGGCGGCGGCCCTGGCGGGCGGCGCGGCCGGACCGCTGGCCGGCTTCGTCTTCGCCCCCCTGGCGGCGGGGCTGGCGCTGGGCGGGCGTCGCCGGGCGGGCCTCGGCGCCCTGGCCTCGGTCGGCGCGGCCCTGGTCGGCGTCATCTCCACCGCTGTCGTCGGACCGGCGACGCCGGGCGGCGGCCTGGCCGGCGCCTCGGCCCTGATCACGACGAGCGCCGCCCTGCTGGGTCTGGCCCTGGGCCTGCGTCGCCAGTCGCGCCGCCTGACCGCCGCTGAAGACGCCGTGGCGCGAGTCGAGGCCGTCCTGTCGGGCCAGCCGGGCCTGACCCTGACGCTGGACGCCGACGGCCGCTATCGCGCCCTGTCCGCCTATGGCGCGGCGCCCGCCGCCCTGCCCGTCGATCTGCTGTTCGAGGACGGGCTGCTGGCCGCCGTGGACGAGGCCGACCGCGCCGCCGTCCTGACCGCCCTGGCCCGCGCGCGTAACGGGGCCGAGGCGCAGGTCCGCTTCACCCCGCGCCTGGCGCTGGACCGCCGCATCCTGCTGGTCGCGCGACGGCTCGATAAGGGGCCGCGTCTGATCGTCCAGGCGCTGGACGCCACCTTGCAGCACGCGCGCGAGGCCGAACTGGACGCCGCCCGCGCCGAGGCTGAGGCGCAGAATCTCGGCAAGACCCGTTTCCTGGCTCACATGAGCCACGAACTGCGCACGCCGCTGAACGCCGTGGTCGGCTTCTCCGACGCCATGCGGCAGGAGCTGTTCGGCCCCGTCCCGCCGCGCTACGCGGACTACGCCGCCTCGATCCATGAGGCGGGCGGCCACCTGCTGGACCTGATCAACGACGTGCTGGACGTCAGCCGCATCGAGGCCGACCGCTATCAACTGTCGCTGGAGCGTTTCGACGCGCGCGAGCCGGTGCTGGCGGCGCTGGCCCTGGTCCGCATTCAGGCCGACGACAAGGGCGTCGAACTGGCCGCCGTCCTGCCGCCCGAGGCGCTGAGCGTCCGCGCCGACCGCCGCGCGCTGAAGCAGATGGCGCTGAACCTGCTGGCCAATGCGGTGAAGTTCACGCCGCCCGGCGGAACCGTCACCGTGTCGGTGCAGGCGGCCGACGACGCGCTGGAGGTGACGGTGGCCGATACCGGCGTCGGCATTTCGGCTGAAGATCTGGCGCGTCTGGGCCGCCCCTATGAACAGGCGGGCGACGCCGAACAGCGCGCGCAGGGTTCCGGCCTGGGGCTGGCGCTGGTGCGCGCCCTGGCCGGGCTGCACGGCGGGACGCTGGCGCTGGACAGCGCGCTCGGCGTCGGCACGGCGGCGACGGTGCGCCTGCCGCTTGAGACGCCGGACGCCTGAGCCTCAGACCTTCGAGGCGGCCAGCTTCAACCCGAAGCCGATGAAGACCACGCCGACCACCCGGTCCATCGTCCGCACCACGGCCGGACGGCGCAGGAACCGGCCCAGCGGCGCCGTCGCCAAAATCAGCCCGGCGAACCAGACGATGGTCAGCGCCACATGCACCCCGACCAGAAAGAAGGTGAAGGCCGCCACATTGGCCCCCTGCGGCACAAACTGGGGCAGGAAGGTCACGTAGAAGACGCCCACCTTGGGGTTCAGCAGATTGGTCAGCAGGCCGCGCCGAAAGGCGACCGGACCGCTGGGCGGCAGGGCGGCGCCCGGCTCGCCCAGGCTCCTGCGCGGCTTGAACAGCATCTGCGCGCCTAGCCAGACCAGATAGGCCGCGCCCGCCCACTTCACCACCGTATAGGCCAGCTCCGACACCCGCAGCAGCGCCCCGAACCCCAGCGACACCGCCGCGCCCCAGATCAGACAGCCCAGCAGGATGCCCGCCCCGGCGAAGACGGCCGAACGCCCGCCCTCGGCCGCCGCCGAGCGCAGCACCATCGCCGTGTCCACCCCCGGCGTGATCGTCAGAATGGTGATGGCGACCAGGAAGGCGGCGAACAGGGCGGGATCGAACATGACGCGTACTGGAACACGCCGTATCGCCCCGCCGCAACCGCCAAACTGGACGGCGCCGCCGCGCCCGGCATAGGAAAGACGCCTCCGGCCCAACGAGGACGCCCATGGACGAAACCGCCTATCGCGCCGCCCTGCGCGCCACCCTCGACGCCCACGACGGTCCGGCGCTGGAGCGCATCCGCGCCCTGCTGGCCGCCCTGCCCGAGGCGGCGCGCGAGATCCACGTCGTCGTCTTTCCCGATCAGGACGGCGAAGGCGCCTTCAGCGTCCACGTCAGTCTGGACGGCCCCGACCTCTATGTCCTGAACCGGGCGATCGAGCCGCACCGCACCCTGTTCGAGGTCATCCACGGCGAGGAAGGCTTCGAGCCCGACCTGCCGATGTTCGGACGCAATCCGGGCTTCAGCGTTCAGGACGCCATCGTCGATACGGCCGCCGACTGGATCGAGGCCCTGTGGCCCCGCGCCGGGCGGGCGCCCGTGCCCGTCATGATCTATGGCGACGAGGATTACGGCTCCGCCGCCCCGCGTCGGGTGGAGCCCTAGACCGGCCCCATGGCCAGGAAGGCGCGGGCGGCGGCGAAGTCGCCCGCCTCGAACCGGGCCGTCGCCACGCTGTCGTCGCGGAACAGGAACTCGATCAGAAAGGGCTCACGCGGGTCCAGCGCCGCCAGAGCCTCGGCCGCGCTGTCGGGAAAGCGCCAGACCTCGCCCGCCCGCGCCCCGGACGCCAGCAGGTCGCGCGGCGCCAGATCGGACCCGGCGGCGAAGACAGCGCGGCGCGCAGCCTCGGGCGGCAGGCCGTCCCCCGCCAGCCACGGCCGGGGCGAGCGCGCTGCGTCGCGCATGACGATGCGCGCGGCATAGGGCCGGGGCTTGCCGACGAAGGAGACGACCGCCGCCGGGCGCGCGTCCTGCGGCGCCTTGCCGGTCAGGCCGAACCGCACGGGCGAGGCGCCGGTCGCCCCGTCCTGAAACAGGCGCCAGCCGTCGCGGCTGCTCTCGAAACGGTCGGCGCTCCACACGGCCTTGTCGCCGGGGAAGTTGATCCGCGCCGCGCGCGACCATCCGGCGAAGGCGTGGCGCACCCGCGTCTTGACCCGGCCCAGCTCGGCGTCGTTGCAGGGGTGGCCTCGGCCCGCGCCGTGGCCCGCGCGGCTGTGGCGGCCAGTTCGGTCGCGGGGCGCCCCGCGCGCAGGGCCGCCCCGCGCGCCTGCAGGGTCGCCGCCTCCAGCGCCTGGGTCAGGCGCGGCTCGAACAGGCGGCACTTGTCCTGCGCCGCCCGCACGAAGGCCCGCTCATAATAGACGTCGCCCCCAAGGTTCTGGCCAGCAGTCGCCGTCCCGGCCGCGAGGGTCAGGGCGACGATCGCGGCCAGCGTTCTGCTGACTATGCGGGGCGACAGCGCTATCTTCATGCCGCCACCCTAGCCGCCGCCGGTTCCGGGTCCGTGTCCAAACAGGGTGAACCAATTGCTTCTTTCCACTGACGTCTGGGTCGGCGCCCTGATCCGCCGCGCCGAGCTGGAGGGCGCCAACGCCGTGGTGGTGAAGAAGGGCGACGCCCGCGCCGGAGCCGTCATCGTCAAGGCCTATGACACCGCCGCCCGCACCGCCCGCCTGTGGACCGAGGCGACCGGCCAAGACGGCGAACCCCTGTGGATCCAGCCCGTCGCCAGCGAGTTCGAAAGCGAACTAGACGCCTATCTGGACCGCCAGCGCCGCTATGACCCCGACCTCTGGATCATCGAGATCGAGGACCGGCAGGGACGACACTTCCTGACCGAAAAGACGCAGGCCTGACCCTCACCCGATGGGAGAGGGTTCATCGGCCTTCAAGCAGGCTGACGGCAGACAGGGCTGCTCAAACCGCCCTCAAGCAGCGCAAAGCGCGTTAGGGCCACCCAAAATGGTAACCGGCCCATTCACCGCGTTCGTGAACCGGACCGCAAGCGCAGGCGCCCTACAACCCGTCGCATGGGGCCAGAACGGTCCTGCGAGCGGGCGCGGTCCATGCTGTTTCTCTTGAACGATGTCGTCTTTGATCTGGACGAGGCCTGCCCGGCCCCGAGCCATGACGTGCGCCGCTTCGAGACCTTGTCCTGCGACTATGTGTTGGAGATGGGTTGCGAGCTGTTCGCCGAAGACCCGCTGCTGCACCGCACGGACCCGGCCCGCGCGCGCCGCCTAGCCTGGCTGATCGCGCACAAGGCGCAGGGCGTCAACGCCGCCCTGTTCGCCGCGCCCGAAGCCGGTTGCGCGCCCGAGCTGGTCGAGCCGCGCTTCTGCGCCCTGCCGGAAGTCGTCCTGCGCCATCTGCAACAACGCGCCCGTCGCGGCGCCCTGAACGCCGCCACGGCGGACAAGGCGGTCTGGGGCCGACTGGCGGCCTGATCCCTTCCAAAAGCGAACGTCGTTCGGTATTCCTTACCGCTTCAGGGGAGGAGATCGATGTTGCAGGCATTCAGACAACGGCTGGCGCAAGGCGCTCTCGGCTTCGGCGCGCTTGTGTTTGCGACCCTGGCCGCAGCAAACCCCGCCCAGGCCGGGTGGCTGAAGGCCGAGAGCGAACGCTTCATCGTCTACAGCGACGGCAATGCGAACCAGTTGCGTCGCTTCACCCAGGAATTGGAGTCCTTCGACCGGCTGTTGCGGATACGCTTGGGCGTCAATCTCGATCAGCCGACTTATCGCAAACTGCCCGTCTACCTATTGGGCTCGCGATCGGCGATGCTGCAGATCAAACCGGACGCGCCCGAAGAACTCGCGGGATTCTACATGGCGACGGATGAAGACATCTTCGGCGTCGCTCGCCGCGACGAGGAGATGCACACCCTCAAGCATGAATACGCGCATCACTTCATGATGCAGAATTTCTCCCACGCCTATCCATCGTGGTTCATCGAGGGGTTCGCCGAATACTTCGCCACAGCCGACTTCAAACGCGACGAGATTCACGTCGGACGTTACAACCAGAACCAGGCCTATTGGCTGATCAACGGAACCTGGGTCTCGATGGAGCAGCTTCTGGCCGAACGGCCCGGCGCCTCGCTGCGCCATCGCGAGACCTATTATCCGCTGGCCTGGCTGCTGACCCACTGGTTCATGAGCGACACCGAAAGACGCAAGACCCTGGGCGTCTATCTGGCGGCGGTAGGCGACGGCGCGGATCCGGTCCAGGCCATGCAGGACGCCACGGGGATGACGACGACGGAGTTGCAACGCACTCTCCGCCGCTACATGCGTGATCGCATGACCTATGTGGTGATGAAGACCTCCTTCGATCAGGTCGAGATCGCCGTCACCCCAATGCCCAAATCCGCCGACGACATCTTGCTGCTGAACCAGAGACTGAAGGTCGGCGTGCCAGAGGAGCGACGCGCGGCCACCGCCGAAGACGTGCGCCGCGTCGCCGCCCGTCACCCGGACGATCCGCTGGCCTTGCTGGCGCTGGGCCACGCCGAGTTGCATTTCGGCGACGCCGCCGCCGCAGAGGCGCCGCTACAAAGGCTGCTCACGATCCAGCCGGACCACGTTGAAGGCCTGCAATACCTCGCACGCGCTAGAATGGACGCCGCCGCCGAGGAAGACGACGCGGAAGCCGCCCTGAAGCTTAAAATCGAAGCGCAACACTATCTGTCACGCGCCTACGCTGCAGACGACGCCAACTTCGCCAGCCTGCTCCTGATCGCCGAGAACCGCGCCGACGCCCACAGCTACCCAAATGACAACGACGTGGCCGTGCTGGAGCAGGCCTTTGTCCTGGCGCCGCAGTTGGGCACGGTTCGCTTCAATCTGGCTCAGGCTCTGTTGGAGCATGACCGCAAGGCCGAGGCGGCGACCTTGCTGCAACCGCTGGTGAACAATCCCCACGCGCCCAATGCCTCAGCGCGCGCCCTGCTACGAGAGATCGAAGGTCGCGCCGAAGCCGACGAGGACGAAGAAACGTTCATTGACGATGGCGATCAGGCGCAGTCGGAGCCCGCAGGCGACGATTAAAGACTTCGGCGCGTTTAGAGCAGGATGCCGAACACCGTGTGCACCAACGCCGCCGCCAGGACGATCAGGGCGAACCCGGCCAGAAAGCAGACCAGCGGATGAATCTTGCGCTCGTTCTGTACGGGCGCGACCTTGCCTGGATGGGCCAGAGCCATGACGTTTCCCTTCCCTCGTGCAGCGGACTCATGGCCCGCCGTCTCCCGAAAACGAGCATGCCTCGAATAACCCTTATACGCGAAGGGTCTCTCACGGCATCGTGAACGTCGACAATTGAGCCCCGGCGCGGTAGGTCGCGCGTCCTAAAGGAAGCTCCATGTCCAAACTGACCCTCGCCCAGGAGGCCGACCGCCGTCGGACCTTCGCCATCATCGCCCACCCGGACGCCGGTAAGACGACCCTGACCGAGCACATCCTGCTGGCGGGCGGCGCCGTGCGCGCGGCCGGGGCGGTCAAGGCGCGCGGCGAGAACCGCCGGGCGCGCTCGGACTGGATGAAGATCGAGAAGGAGCGGGGCATTTCGGTCACCGCCTCGGTCATGACGTTCGAGCACGACGGCAAGATGTTCAACCTGCTGGACACGCCGGGCCACGAAGACTTCTCGGAAGACACCTATCGCACCCTGACCGCCGCCGACTGCGCCATCATGGTGCTGGACGCCGCCAAGGGCATCGAGCCGCAGACGCTGAAGCTGTTCGAGGTCTGTCGCCTGCGCGACATTCCGATCATCACCTTCATCAACAAGCTGGACCGCGAAGCCCAGGATCCGATGGCCCTGCTGGACGAGATCGCGTCCCGCCTGCAGTTGGACCCCGCCCCCATCTGGTGGCCGGCCGAGAGCGGCAACCGCCTGCGCGGCCTGGCCGAGGTCGGCGGCCAGGGCCGGTTCCAGCCCTACACCCGCAAGACCTCCGACAACGACGGCGAACACCCCGCGCCCCTGCCCTTCGCAGACGCCGCCGCCTTCTTCGAAGGCACGGAGCAGGCTGACATGGTCGATGCACTGGAGCTGGTCGAGGCGGGCTATAAGCCGTTCGACCGTCAGGCGTTTCTGGAAGGCCATATGACGCCCGTGCTGTGGGGCTCGGCCCTGCGCCACTTCGGCATCGAGGAACTGCTGAAGGCCATCGGCGAATGGGCCCCGTCGCCCAAGACCATGACCGCCCGCAAGGAGGCGCCGCCCGAAACCCGCAACGCCCCCGCGCCCGAAGACATCACCGTCGAGCCGAGCACCGACGAAGTCACCGGCTTCGTCTTCAAGGTTCAGGCCAATATGGACCCCAACCACCGCGACCGCATCGCCATGTTCCGCATGGCCTCGGGCAGCTTCAAGCGCGGCATGAAGCTGAAGGTCCAGAACACCGGCAAGCAGTTGTCGGTGAACGCCCCCATCATGTTCTTCGCCTCGGACCGCGAACTGGCCGAAGAGGCCTATGCGGGCGACGTCATCGGCATTCCAAACCATGGCGTGCTGCGCGTCGGCGACAGCCTGTCGGAGAGCGGCCTGGTGCGCTTTGCGGGCCTGCCCAACTTCGCGCCGGAAATCCTGCAGCGCGTCCGCGTCAAGGATCCGCTGAAGGCCAAGCACCTGCAGAAGGCGCTGGTCGGTCTGGCCGAGGAAGGCGTGACCCAGCTGTTCCGCCCGGAACTGGGCGCGGACTTCATCGTCGGCGCCGTAGGCCAGCTGCAGTTCGAGGTCATGGCCGACCGCCTGGGCGAGGAATACGGCCTGGACGTCGTCTTCGAGCCGTCGCCTTACGCCGAGGCCCGCTGGGTCACTCCAGCGTCGGGGGGCGCCAAGGCCGACCTTGAGGACTTCGCCGGAAAATACCGGCCCCAGATGGCCGCCGACATCGACCAAAACCCGGTCTTCCTGGCCAAGTCGGCGTGGGAGACAGGCTATGTCTCCGAACGCTTCCCCAAGGTGACCTTCACCAAGACCAAGGAACGGGGCTGATCCTCAGGTCTTGGTGATCGACACCCCGCCGTCGACCAACATGGCCGTCCCGGTCATGAAACTGGAAGCATCGGATGCCAGGAACAGGGCGGCGCGGGCGATCTCGTCCGGGCTCGCCATCCGCTTCAGGGCGTGCATCCCCTCGACGAAGGCGATGATCTCGGGCGTGTGGGCGAACTCGCGACCGGCTTCGGTGTCCGTGCCGCCGGGCAGCAGGCAGTTGCTGCGGACGCCTTTCGCTCCGTATTCGGCGGCGATGACCCGCGTCAGGCCGACCAGCCCCGCCTTGGCCGCCGCATAGGCCGCCATGCCCGGCATGCCGATGGCGTGGCCGACAAAGGTCGAGGTGAAGATCAGCGAGCCGCCGCCGCGCGCCAACAGGGCCGGAATCTGATGCTTGGCGCCCAGGAAGGCGGCCGTCAGGTTCAGGTCCAGCGTGTCCCGCCAGCGCTCTGGCGCGATCTCATGCGTCGGCTCATTGGCGCCGATGGCCCCGGCGTTGTTCAGGGCGATATCCAGCCCGCCGAACCGCTCGACCGCCGTGCTCACCAGCCGCTCGGCCAGGGCCTCGTCGCGGACGTCGCCCGGCACGGCGACGGCGCGCCCGCCCTCGGCCTCGATGGCGGCGACCAGGGCCAGAAGCTCGGCCTCGCGGCGGGCGGTGACGACCACCGCCGCGCCTTCGCGCGCGAACAGGCGGGCGGCGGCGGCGCCGATGCCGGAGCTGGCTCCGGTGATGACGGCGACCTTGTCGATGAGTGCAGGCATGACGACCTCGTGCGTGAAAGAGGCCGCCTTCCTTTCACGCCCTCAGGCCGCGGTCTGGCGAGGTTCGGACTCGGCGTTCAGGTCGAGGGCGCCGCCCGCCGCTCGCCGCGCCCCAACGCCTGGAACCACGGCAGGAAGACCTGGATCAACGGACCGATGCCCACGGCGAAGACCACCGTGCCCAGGCCGACCGAACCGCCCAGCAGCCAGCCTCCGACAAGGACGCTGACTTCGATCAGCATCCGCGACACGCGGATCGACCAGCCCAGGCGTTGATTGAGGCCGATCATCAGGCCGTCGCGCGGCCCCGTGCCCATGCCCGCGCCGATATAGGCCGCCCCGCCCATGGCGGTCAGCGTCACCCCCGCCGTCATGAAGGCCAGCCGCAGCGGCAGGCCCGTGATCTCGGGCAGGACGGCCAGGGCCGCGTCCATCGACAGGCCGATGACGAAGATGTTGAACAGCGTGCCCAGCCCCGGCTTCTGACGCAGCGGAATCCAGGCCAGCATCACCAGAACGCCCATGATGATCGAGGCGGTCCCCAGGCTCATGCCCGTCTTCAGCGACAGGCCCTGGTGAAAGACGTTCCACGGGTCCAGCCCGAGGTTGGAGCGCACCATCATGGCGGCGGCCACGCCATACAGGCACAGGCCCAACTGAAGCTGGATGAAACGACGCATGAACATAGACCCCTTCTGCCCGATCGGCGGGGGATTTAAAGGCCCGGCCTTTGTCTGAGGTCAGGGCCGCGCCATGCCCGCGGCGCCGGATGCAACCTGAAGCTTTGCTGAACACGGCTTTCATCCGCCGCGGGGACGTGGTTCTCTAAGAGGACGCAAATCGGCCGCGCCGCGCCGTCATGATCCGGGCCGTCGCCGTTCGCGGCCCCTGTGGAGTTCAGATGCTGCTCGTCGCCTTCACCGCCGTTCTGGCGCTGGTTCAAGGTCAGGCTCAGGCCCAACCCCCTGCTCCGGCCCCTCGGCTCGTCTCCTATGACGAGGCGGTGCGGTGCGCTGGACTGACCCAGGCCGCGTCCGAGCTGGAAGGCGGCGAAAGCCGTTACGGCCGCGAGCTTTACGACGCCGCCCTCTATTGGTCGCTGGCGGCCATGCAGGCGGCGACGACCGCCGGGCGTAACCCTACGGCGGCCGAGAACGACCAGACCCGCGCCCGACTTCAGTCCGTGCGCCGCCTGTCGGCAGGCGACGCCGAGGCGCGCTCCGCCCTGCAACGCTGCCGCAAGGCCGCGCCTCGCCTGGGCTAGAGACGAAAAACCGGCCGCCCCCCGTTTTTCTCATCATATGGTTAAGCCGAACCCTTCGAACGGCGCTGCGTTTGCTTGGACGACCCCCGGATCACCTTCGTGATCCCGAAGCGGGACGACGGAGCGCCATGTTCGAATTCGGCAGAGATCTGAGACGGCTGTTCGAGAAGGCGCGCGACAGCGACGATCTCGGCTGGCTGGAGCTGATCGGCGCAGGGCTTGTGGAGGTCGAGGCCCGTCAGCAGGCCACGGATGCAGGCCGCGTCTCCTGCGCCCGCCCCTTCGAAGCCGCCCTGCGCGCCGCCGCCCTGTGGCGCGAGCACGCCCGCCGCTGCGGCGCCGCCGCCAGCATCGACCGCGCCGAGGCCGCCGGACGCGACGCCGCCAAGATCGCCGCCAACGACGATCAGGCCGTGCGCGCCGCCCTGGACCTGGCTCAAACCGGGATGCTGGCGTTCGATCTGCGCGGCGGCCCTGAACGCCTGACGGCGGCGCTGGGCCTGCTGGGCGACCTGCCCGCCGCGCGGCGCGCCGACACCGCCGCCGCCATGGCCGCCTTGCACGCCCGCCTGCGCGCGCGCCAGGCCCTTCTGTCCGGCCGCCTGCCTGAACTGACCGAGGCGACGGCCCTGCTGGACGCCGCCCTGGCGCGAATGAAGACCGGGCGCGCGGCCGAGGACGAGCTGCGCATGGATCGCGCCGTCGTGACGCTGGAAGCCGGGCTGATCGCGCGCGACCCGCGCCTGATGGACCAGGCGGGCCGTGACCTGCGCGCCCTGGTCGAGGCCGCCTCGCCGGAGCAGCGCCCGCTGAGCCGCGCCCGCGCCCTGGCCCTGTGCGGCGCGGGCATGGCCGCCCTGGCCGCCGTGGCCGAGGACGCCGCCGCCCGCGACCAGGCCCAGGCCCTGTTCGACGCCGCCGCCCAGCTGTTCACCCCCGACCACAGCCCGCTGGACTGGGCCGCCATTCAGGTGATGCGCGCCGAGCGCGAGACCCTGCCGCCGCTGGTGCTGGTCCAGGCCGAGGCCCTGACCGAGGGCGGCGGCCTGATCCTGGGCGCCCTGGCCCACGAACAGCGGGTGGCCCAGGAGGCTGCGCGCGCGGGCGCTGCAGGCGACCTGACCGCCCTGCTGGAGATCGAGGGCGCCCTGCGGCGTCGCCTGGTGCGGCCTTCGGTCTCGGCCACGCCGCTGGACTGGGCGGCCGAGCAGATCGGCCTGGCGCGCATCGCCCTGGCCCGCGCCCGCTGGACCGGCGAAACGCCCCGCGCCGTCGGCCTGATGCTGGCCGAGGCGGCCCAGACCGCGCGCGAGCACGGCGCCGCCGGCCTGGCCGAACGCGCCGAACGCCTGACGCCGCGCCCGCAAACCGTCTGATCGAACGCGGCCGAGACGCCGACCGGCCTTGACCCGGCCCCATTGGGCGCCTAGCTCACGGGCTTCGCAGAAGGGTTCCGACACAGTGACCGAACAAACCGCCGCCGATCCCGTCCACGCCTTCATCGCCCAGACGGTGGCCGAGCATGACGTGGTGCTCTTCATGAAGGGCACGCCGGATTCGCCGCGCTGCGGCTTCTCCTCGGTCACGGTCCAGATCCTGGACCACGTGGGCGCCCCCTTCGTCGGCGTCGACGTGCTGCAGGACGAAGCCCTGCGCGAAGGCATCAAGGCCTTCACCGACTGGCCGACCATCCCCCAGCTTTATGTGAAGGGCGAATTCGTCGGCGGCTCGGACATCGTGCGCGAGATGTTCCAGTCCGGCGAACTGGCCGCCCTGATGTCTGAAAAGGGCGTCGCCCTCGGCGAAGCCTAAGCTCGATGGCCCGGCCGCAGCTGCAACAGCGTGAGGACCGCGAGGTCTTCGTCGTCCCGCTGGACGTGCGGCCGGAACACATCGACGAGAACAATCACGTCAACAACGTCGTCTATGTCGGCTGGCTGCAGGACGTGGGCACGGCCCACTGGAACGCGCGCTTCGACGACGAGACGCGCGCCCGCTGGTCGTGGATCGCCCTGAGACACGAGATCGACTATCTGCGCGCCATCGCGCCCGACGCGACCGGCGTCGTCGCCCGCACCTGGGTCGGCGATCCGCAAGGCCCACGCTTCAACCGCTATGTCCGCATCGAGGACGCCGAGGGCCGCCTGTGCGCGCAAGGCCTGTCCGAATGGTGCCTGGTCGACGCCCAGACCCTGCGCCCCGCCCGCATTCCCGCCGAGATGCTGGGACCGTTCACGGCCTAAACCTCCCTTCTCCCCTTGTGGGAGAAGGTGGCCCGTCAGGGCCGGATGAGGGGTCTTGCGACGGTGAATCAGGGGGCGAGGCGAATGTCCCGCAACCCCTCATCCGTCTCGCTTCGCGAGCCACCTTCTCCCGCAAGGGGAGAAGGACGATGGATCAGCCCGCGATCTGGCCGAAATCGGCGACGCGGTTCATGACGCCGCGCACCTGGACCAGCAGCTTCAGACGGTTTTCGCGCTCTTCGGCCACGTCGGAATTGACCATGACGGCGGTGAAGAAGGCGTCCACCGGACCGCGCAGGGCGGCCAGGGCAGTCATGGCGGCGGCGAAGTCCTCGGCCTCCAGCGCCGCGTCCACGGCCGAGGCGGCGGCGGCGGCGGCGAAGGCCAGGGCGGTCTCTTCCGCCGGCTGGTTCGGCAGGCCGGTAGCGACGGCGCCCTCCGGCAGCGGCCCCTTCTTCTCCTCGGCCTTGAGCAGTTGGGCGGCGCGCTTGTAGCCCGCCAGCAGGTTCGCCCCGTCGTCCGTCGCCAGGAAGGCGGCTAGCGCCTCCACCCGACGCACGATCCGCACCAGATCGTCGTCGCCCAGCGCAAAGACGGCGGCCACGAGATCGTGACGCTGGCCCTTGTCGCGTAGCAGGACGGTCAGGCGGTCGGCGAAGAAGGCGAGAAGGCTGGTCGAATTCGCCTTATCCATGCTCAGGTTACGGCCACTGACGATCATCACGACAGCAGGGTGAGTGAGTTTGGTCAGCGATGCTCTCACCCCATTCTCCAGCACCAGCCGGATCACGCCCAGCGCTGCACGGCGCAGCGCATAGGGATCCTTCGACCCCGTGGGCTTTTCGTCGATGGCGAAGAAGCCGACCAGGGTGTCCAGCTTTTCGGCCATGGCGACGGCGACCGTGACCGGGGCGGTCGGGACGGTGTCGCCCGGTCCCTGCGGCTTGTAGTGGTCGCGGATGGCGTCGGCCACGGCGTCGGGCTGACCGGCCAGACGGGCGTAGTAGCCGCCCATGATTCCCTGCAGTTCCGGGAACTCGCCCACCATGCCCGAGGCCAGGTCGGCCTTGGACAGGCGCGCGGCCTGTTCCGCCTGAGCCGGATCGGCGCCGACCAGCGGGGCGATCTCGCGCGCCAAGGCGGCGATGCGGTCCACCCGCTCGGCCAGCGTGCCCAGCTTGGCGTGGAAGGTGACGTCCTTCAGCTTGGCGTTCCAGGCGTCGAAGCCGACCTTCTGATCCTCGGTCCAGAAGAACTCGGCGTCGCTCAGACGCGCCGACAGCACCTTGGCGTTGCCCGCCGCCAGAGCCTGACCGCCGTCTGTCGCCTCGACGTTGGCCACGACGACGAAGTGGGGGGCCAGGCCTTCCTTGCCCGGTTCGCGCACGGCGAAATACTTCTGGTGCACCTTCATCGACAGCTGGACCACTTCCGGCGGCAGGGCCAGGAACTGCGGGTCCATGTCGCCCAGGATCGGCGTCGGCCATTCGGCCAGGCCCGACACCTCGTCCAGCAGGCCGTCGTCATCGACCAGGGCCAGCCCCTTGGTCGCGCAGACGGCCTTGGCGCCCTCGAGGATGCGCAGCTTGCGGTCGGCGGCGTCCAGCAGGACGAAGTTGCGCTCCAGCTTCTGGCGATAGTCGGCGAAGTCCTTGACCGCGAACGGCTGGCCCGCGCCCATGAAGCGGTGGCCCTCGGTCACGTCGCCCGATTGGATGCCGTCGACTTCAAACGGGATCACCGCCCCGTCGTACAGGGCCAGAATGCGCTTGATCGGCCGCACCCAGCGCAGGGTTCCCGCGCCCCAGCGCATCGACTTGGGCCAGGGGAAGTGGCGGATGATGTCGTCGACGCTCTCGGCCACGACCTCGGTGGTCGCGCGGCCCTTGCTGCTGATTTCGGCGAACCAGACGCCGTCGCGCTCGACCAACTGATCTTGCGTCAGGCCGGTCTTGCGCAGGAAGCCTTCCAGCGCCTGAGCGGGAGCCGAGGTCTTCGGGCCCTTCAGCTCTTCATTGCGGTCGGGCGTGGCGGCGGGCAGGCCGTCGATCACCAGCGTCAGACGGCGCGGCCCGGCGTAGGTCGTCAGCGCGTCCCAGGTCAGGCCCGCAGCCTTCAGGCGGTCCGACGCCATGCGCTCCAGATCGCGCGCGGCGCCGGGCTGCATGCGGGCGGGGATTTCTTCGGAGAAGATTTCGAGGAGAAGCTGGGACATCAGGCGGTCGCCCGTTCGTGTTCGACTTGAGCGAGGGCGCAGGCTTTGCACAGGTCGCGGATGCGGCCGATGTAGCTCTGGCGTTCGGCGACGGCGATGGCGCCGCGGGCGTCCATCAGGTTGAACAGGTGCGAGGCCTTCAGCACCTGGTCATAGGCGGCCAGCACCAGCGGCTGGCCTTGCGGCCCCTTCATGGTCAGGAAGTGGGCGGCCTCGCGCTCCATGTCCTCGAAGCGGCGTTTCAGCGCGGCGACGTCATAGCCGTGGAAGTTGGCTTCCGACTGCTGGCGCTCGTTCTCGAGGAAGACTTCGCCGTAGGTCAGGCCCTCCTTGTTGAACTTCAGGTCATAGACGTTGTCGACGCCCTGAACATACATGGCCAGGCGCTCCAGCCCGTAGGTCAGCTCGCCCGAGACGACGTCGACCTCGATGCCGCCGACGCCCTGGAAATAGGTGAACTGCGTCACCTCCATGCCGTCGCACCAGACCTCCCAGCCCAGCCCCCAGGCGCCGACGGTCGGGTTTTCCCAGTCGTCCTCGACGAAGCGGATGTCGTGCAGGCTGGGGTCGATGCCGATGGCGCGCAGGCTGTTGAGATACAGCTCCTGCAGGTTGTCGGGGTTCGGCTTCAGGATGACCTGATACTGGTAATAGTGCTGCAGCCGGTTGGGGTTCTCGCCATAGCGGCCGTCGCCCGGGCGGCGCGACGGCTGGACATAGGCGGCCTTCCACGGCTTCTTGCCCAGCGCCCGCAGCACGGTGGCGGGGTGCAGGGTGCCGGCGCCGACCTCGATGTCATAGGGCTGCAAAATGGCGCAGCCCTGCTCGCTCCAATAGTGGTGCAGGGTCAGGATCAAGTCCTGAAACGAGAGAGGTTCAGCAGCGGCCACGGTCGACATTTCGGTCCGATTTCGGGAGGCGCGGACCATAGGGCCGCCACGCTTCGCCAGCAAGGCGAGCGGACCGAAACCTTCATCCTTCTGCAAGCGCCGTTGCGCTAGAAGGCGCCCATGATGCAGCAACGGATCGATCAGATGCGCCGCCGGGCGGCGCGCTACCTTGGCGTCAGGCCAACGACAGTCGCGCCTGCGCGCGGGATTCTCAGCCTCAGCTTCGACGACTTCCCGGCCAGCGCCTGGACCGAAGCGGGGCCGATCCTGGCCGAGCACGGGATCAGGGCGACCTATTACGTCGCGGGCGGCCTGTGCGGCGGCGAGAACATCGGCAAGGCCCAGTTCGAGGTCGAACACCTTCAGGCCGCCCATGAGGCCGGGCATGAAGTCGGCTGTCACACCTTCGACCATGTCAGCGCCCTGCGCCTGAGCCCCGCCCAGCTGACGGACCAGTTGGCGAGGAACGCCGAGTGGGTCGCCGAGCGGCTGGACGGCCACGTCATGACCACCTTCGCCTGGCCCTTCGGCGACGTAGCCCTGGGCGCCAAGACGGTGATCGACGAGCGGTTCCTGCTGGGACGCGGGGTGCGCGACGGGGTCAACGCCGGGCGCGCCGACCGGGCCAACCTTCAGGCCATCGGCCTGGAGTCCCGCCGCCTGCCCCACTACGATCTGGAGGCCCTAATCGCCCGCGCGGCCGAGGCGCCCGGCTGGCTGATCGCCTATGGCCATGATGTCGAGAGCGACCCCACCCCCTACGGCTGTACGCCCGAAGACCTGGACCGCCTGATCCGCCTGGCCAAGGCGGCGGGGCTGGAGATCCTGCCGGTCGGCGAGGCGTGGGAGCGATTGGGCGGCGCCTAGTTCCCGCTCATCCCGCCCAAAGAAAAACGCCGCCGCCCGCTGAGGGCGACGGCGTCTGTCCGTCAGGATCGCCGGGTCCGAAGCCCCAGCGCCCGCCTTATCAGAACCGGAAGCTGACGCGGCCGGTCAGGCGGTGGTCCTTGTAGTCGCCGTTGAAGACGCCCGAGTAGCCGACCTCGATGTTGGTCGACTTGGACGCCTCGATGTTGAAGCCCAGGCCCGCCTGCAGCGCGCCCGAGTTCAGGTCGGCGCCCTCGACGCGGAACACCGGACCGTCCGAGAAGGCCGCGTTGAACACGGGGCCGTCGCCGCTCAGGTCTTCGGTCCAGGCCAGGTGTCCGATCGCCGACAGCGCCGGACGGCCGTTGCCGCCCGCCAGATGCGTCTCGGAGCGCAGACCCGCCGTCAGCAGGTCCGAGGTCTGGGAGACGTCGCCCGACAGGGCCGCGTCGCCGCCGCGCTCGACCACGTCCGCATCATATTCGACGCGGGTGTAGTTCAGGTACGGCTCCAGCACGGTCGAGGCCATGACCGGCTTGCGCCACGACACTTCGCCGTAGGCCTGCCAGGCTTCGCCGTCGTAGCGGCCGGTCAGCTGCTCGTTGAAGCGATTCAGCGAGGCCGAACGATCGGTGCGGGTGCGCGAGTCCATCCAGGCGCCGCCCAGACGGAAGTCGAAGCCGCCCAGCGTCGCGGCGCCGTAGACGCCGATGTGCTGGGTCTTGACCTCGCCCGTCGACAGCAGACGGCTGGCGCGGATTTCCGACTGGCTCTCACCGACGGCGACGCCGATGTGGGCGCGGCCGTTCAGCGTCTTCTCGACGCCGGCCAGATAGCCGGTGGCCTCGCTGCGGAAGCCGGCCAGTTCGCCGTTGTCCTGACGCCCGCTGCCGAAGACGCCCGAGGCCCAGACGGCGACGCCGCGGCCGTCGGTCGCTTCCGTCGCGCCATTACGGCCGCGTGTCAGCATGGCGTCGCGGATGAAGCGCGAATCGCCCGTGGCGACGCCCGCCAGGGTGGCGTGAACCTCGCCCGTCAGGCTGTTCAGAGCGCCGCGGACGTTGGCGACGCTGCCGTCCAGAATGGCGTCTTCCAGCGCTGTGTTACGGCCCGCTGACGGCGTCATGGCCGAAGCGGTCATGACGTCGAGCGCCGCGCCGACCGACTTCTGGTTCGGCGTCACGCCGACCGAGGCGATGGTCACGTCATTGCGCGCCAGCGTCAGCTGCACGGCCTTGGCGCTGTAGGTCAGGATCGGCTTCAGGAAGGCCAGGTCGCTTTCGGCCCCCGCAAAGACGCCGGTGACGCCGCCCTCGGACTGCAGGATGTTCATCCGCGTGCGCAGGTTCCACTCGCCCTGGTCGGCCTTCAGGATGACCTTGCCGCCTTCCAGCGTCGTCGCGCCTTCCACGGCGACGCGCGAGTGCTGGGCGCCGTTCACGCTGGAGCGGATCCACAGATAGGAGCCTTCCTTGAACACCAGATTGTCGGCGATGGTCAGCGTGCCGAACGGATTGGCCTTGTCGCCCGGCGCCAGGACGCCGCCCTTGTCGACGGTCACGTCGGCCAGACGGCCCACCCCGCCCAGCATGCCCAGATCGGCCACGGTCGAGGTCGAGTTGATCAGGCTGCCGTTGACGGTCAGCAGGCCGCCCTCGACGCGGGTCGCGCCGGTGTAGTCGTTAGCGCCCGTCAGGATCAGCTCGCCGCCGCCCTTCTTGACGATGCCGCCGATGTCGTCCTGGTATTCGGCCAGAACCTCGGCCGAATAGCGGTCGCGCGCATCGCCGATATCGTTGCTCCACACATCGACCGTGCCGACGCGGACATTGACGTCGCGCACGTCGCGCAGGGCCGTCGGGCCCTTCAGCGCGACCTCCATCTGCGGCGCGCCCCAGCCGGACTTCAGATCCACGCCCGGCGTGTCCAGATCCAGCGAGCTGGACACCAGGATGTCGCCGATCAGGGCCGTGTCGTACTCGGCGAAATGCTCCATCAACAAAGCGGCGAAGCCCGCGACGTTGGGCCCGGCCATCGACGTGCCCGTATAGGCGGCGTAGTCCGGCCCCGTGTAGGCGACCAGCGTCTTCAGACGCTCCACCAGCAGAGCATTGGCCTGGGTCAGCACGTCAGACGAGAACTCCGGCGTCAGGATCGCCATATTACCGGGCGACACCAGCAGACTCGCCAGTTGCGAGGTGAAGCCGTCCGGGTCGCCGAGACGCCCGCCCGAGATCAGGGTGATGGCCACGGCCTCCTCGGCCACGCGGCGGCGTGCGGCGGCCTCGTCGAACGGAAGACCGGCGTCCTCGGCGGCGTATTTGGCGTCCAGATAGGCGTTCAGCGCGCCCAGGAAGCGGTTCACCGAAGCGCTCTGCAGCGCCGCGACGGTCGTCGCCGCATAGAGCGGGCGGTAGTCCGCCGGACGGTACTGGGCCACGATGGCGTTGAAATCGAATTCGAAGCCGGGCACGGCCGACACGATCTGATGGCCCGGACCCGCGACGCACCAGGTCGCGGTCTGACCGCAGAAGCTGGTCGAGGCGCTGGGCGTCAGATCGGCCTTGTAGTTGGCGACCGACAGCCAGTTGTCGCGCAGGCGCGGATCGAACATCGGCGCAGCGGCGTCAATGCCCGCGTGAGCGCCGTAGCCGTTGCCCGCCGAAAAGACGACCAGAACGTCATTGTCGAGCACCGGCTTGTAGAAGTCGCCGTAGTTGCTGCGCGGGCCGAAGGTCTGACGCACCAGCGCTGCGGACGCATTATAGGCCAGGCTGTTGCTTGAACCCCAGCTGTTGTTGATGATCCGCACCTCGCCCGTCGCGGCCAGGTCGACGATGTTGGTCTGGGCCGTGCTGACGATGTCGCCGTTGATGTAGACGTCGCGGAACCACAGGAAGTCGCCGGCGGCGAAGTTGGTCGTGGCCGAATAGATGTTGGCGCCGAAGGCGTTGCCGAACATGGCCTCGCCCTCGATGCGGGCGCCGCCGATGGTGCCGGCGACGTGGGTGCCGTGGCCTTCCCAGCCGCGACGGGGGTTGATGCGGCCGTCGTTGCCGTAGTCGCTCGAAACGACCGTGTTCAGACCCTTGATCTTGCCTTCCCCGCCGAACAGCGGGTGATCCATGTAGACGCCTGCGTCATTGACGCCGATCGTCAGCCCCTTGCCCGTCAGGCCCAAGGCGTAGGCGTGCTCCAGCCCCAGATAGGCCTTGGAGTAGTCGACCGAGAATTGAGCGTCTTCGCGCCAGGACGTCAGCGCCGCGTCGTAATCCGCAGTGCGCGACCCGTCCGCCATGTAGAACCCGCCCGGCGGCGGCGTAACACTCGTCTGAGCGGAAACATCACTCGCCCAAACCAGGGCGGAACCAGCGGCTGCAACCAAGAGGCCAGCCTTGAACGCGTTAATCATAGATCCCCACAAGAGCGACAATGGCTATTCGAAGAGAGGCCGCCTCCGTCTCGACAGCCCCTTGACCGCCGCTCCACGCGCCCCTCTCCGCACCATTTGAGACGGAAACCTCCGCCTACTGTCAATCATGGAACGAAGATCATTCACCAAAACGCCCATCCGCCAAAATGGTCACGCTTGAGTGTCTCGAAATTAGAATTTCCCTCCAACCCCCGCCCTTCATGACTCCCAGGGGTTTGGGCGCCGCCTCAATCGGGCCTTTCTTCGCCCAAATTGAGCCACAGCCGCGTCACTCCGCCGCACTTCTCGCCTTAGGGTTGAAGCAGCCCTCTCGCCTCGGCCCAGCGAATCAGCGGTTTGCGAGGCCAGCACAGCAGCCAGGAGCAGGCGCTGTATTCGCCCGCCTCAATCATGGCGCGGCGGGTGGGCGATGAGGCGGAGGCGCGCTCGTCGTGGATCTCGCCGCCGCCCTGATGGATCATGAAGGCGCCGTTGTTCACGGGCGTGGTGCGCAGATAGGTCAGGCGCGGGCTGATGGTCTCCAGCGGCGGATCGAAGAACCAGCTGGAGCCGATGACGCCCGCCAGTTCCGGCCGCGTTTTCAACAGGGCGGCGGCGGCGACCCAGTTCCGCTCCCAGCCCGCTTCGTTGAAGTCCGACAGGTCGCGCGCCTCGGTGTGCGTCTCCAGCCACGGACGCCAGCCGCCCGCCTGGACCCAGGCGATCAGCGGACCGGGACCGCGCCCGCCCAGCATGTGCCGCACCACCAGCCCCGGCCCGACGGGCGAGGACAGGTCCAGCATCTGGGTGTTGCTTCCCGGCACGCTGAGCGCCAGGGACACCCGCACGTCCTTGGCCCAGAAGTCAGGATCATACGGATCCGCCCCGCTGTCCAGATAGGCGGCGAGCCGGTCGATATAGGTCGGATAGCCCGCCAGCACGGCCTGCGGCAGGCGCTCGGCGGCGATGCGGCCGGGCAACTCCAGCGCCCAGGCGGCGATCAGGCCGCGCCTCTGGTCGTCGTTCGCGCCCTCGCCCAGCAGGCCGTCCACGGTGCGGGCGGCCAGTTCGAAGTCCCAGTGCGGGGCGACCTCGGCGGCGGCGCGGGCGGCGGCGTCCTTGAGCTCGTTCACGCGGGCGCGGTCGGCGGACGACAGGCGCGACAGGGCGCGTTCAAAGGCGGCGGCCTGTTCGGGCGTCAGTTGGGTCATGACCGCCAGCTTGACCGCAGGGGCTGTAAATCCGGTTAAATAACCGCACGCGGTTCGATGTCCGGCGCGCCCAGCACCACCGGCCGCGCCCACCAGCCCGGCCGATCCAGGGCGAAGGCCGCCTCGATCGCCGCCGCGCGGTCGTCGAACAGGCCGAAGACCGTCGCGCCCGATCCCGACATCCGCGTCAGGCGACAGCCCGGCGCGGCGCGCATGGCGGCCAGCGCCTCTTCAATGCCCGGCGTGACGGCCAGGGCGGGCGCCTCCAGATCATTCCGCTGTGCCGCCAACCAGTCGATGACGGAGGCGACATTCCAGTCAGCCGGCGATTGCGGCCGATCCGCGTCCCCGGCGGGCGCGGCGTCATAGGCGCGATAGACCGCGCCCGTCGGCGACGGAAGGCCGGGGTTCAACAGCACGCCGTGCAGCGTGGGCAGGCGCGGCTCGTCTTCCAGCGCCTCGCCGATCCCCGAAGCCCAGGCCGGGCGGGCGCGCAGACACATGGGGCCGTCCGCTCCGGCGGCCAGGGCGAGTCGCTCCAGTTCCGCCTCAGCCATGTCGAGGTCCAGCAGGCGCGTCGTCAGCCGCAGCGCCGCGCCTGCGTCAGCCGAGCCGCCGCCCAGCCCGGCGGCGATCGGCAGGCTCTTGTCCAGGGTCACGGCCACGGGCGGTTCGCCGATCCCGACCGCCGCGCCCAGGGCGCGCAGGGCCTTGAGGATCAGGTTGTCGCCCTGCCCGTCCAGACCCGCCGCGAACGGCCCCTCGACCGTCAGCGACAGCGCCTCGGCGCGGCGCACCGTCACCCGGTCGCCGACATCAGCGAAGGCGGCCAGGCTGACCAGGAGATGATAACCGTCGCCCTGCACCGGCCCGACGTGCAGCAGCAGGTTGATCTTGGCCGGCGCCAGGCCGCGCAGAGCGTCGGAAACGGACATGGCGGCGTCAGTCGGCCGCGCCGCCCGCAGACCCCAGCCCCTTGTCCCCGGTCGGATCCTGGCCCAGGCGGTCGCGCAGCTTGGCCTCGACCTCGCCGCGGCGCTTGTCGTCGACCTCCAGCGTCAGGACGCGGTTCCACTGGAAGCCCGCCTCGCGCTGACGGCCCACGGCCCAGTAGGCGTCGCCCAGGTGGTCGTTGATCTCGGCGTTGGCGGGCTCCTTGTCGACGGCGCCCTCCAGATTGACCACCGCCGCCTCATACTGCCCTTGGCGGTACTGGGCCCAGCCGAGGGAGTCCTGAATGTTGCCGTCCTTGGGCTCGGCGGCGTGGGCGCGGGCGATCATGGCGGCGCCCTCCTGCACCCGCGTCCCGGTGTCTACCCACAGATAGCCGAGATAGTTCAGCAAGGTCGGATTGTCGGGCTGCATCTGGAGGGCGGCCCACAGCTCGGCCTCGGCCTCGGTGTCCCGGTCGAGGGATTCATAGGCCGCGCCGCGCAGGAAATGGACCTCGAAACCCTGATCCGCCGTATTCAGCAGCGGGCCGTTCAGCAGCTCCAGCGCCGCTTCGTGTCGTTCCATCTGCATCAACTGGCCGGCCAGCATATAGGCCACGCCCGCCTCGTCGGGGCGGGCGGCGGCGGCGCGGCGCAGTTCGACCAGGGCCTCTTCATCCCGCCCCGCCTTGCCCAGGCTGATGGCCGTCTGGATGCGAGCGGCGGCGTAGAGGGCGGGCGAGGCCTCGCTGACCTCGGCCAGGGCCGCCCGGCCCGCCGGTTCGATCCCGCCCTGGATCAGGGTCTGGCCGATCAGAAGCTGGGTGTTGTCGTTGGGGTCCAGATTCTGGGCCAGGCGCAGATAGACGACGCCGAACTCATGGGCGCGCTGGGCGATCATCTGGTCCGCAGCGGTGCGCAGCGCCTGGGCGGCGCCCTGGCGGAAGCTGGGCAAGGCGGGCGGGCGGCCCTTGGCCAGCACCCGCTCGCGCCCCTGGATCACGCGCCGGTCGGCCGTTCCGGCGGTGATGGCGGCGTCATACTGGACCAGGGCGTCGTCGCGCCGACCGCGCCGCTCCAGGAACTCGCCGTACGGTTGGCGGAACAAGGCGCCGGTGATGGCGTGGCTGGTCAGGTCGCGCCATTCGGCGTCGGCCTCGTCATAGCGGCGGCGCTGCTCCAGCAGGCGGGCGCGGTTGGCCCGGGCCACCATGGCGCTGACCGGATCGAAATCGGCGGGCGGCAGGGCCAGGGCGCGATCCCAGTCCTTGGCGGCGGCGGCGATCCAGCCCTGGACGTAGAAGCCCGCCCGGTCATGCGGCTCGCCGACCGGGGCGTCCATCAGCAGGGCGTCGGCGCGCCGGGCGTCGCCGCCGGCATAGGCCTGCACCGCCTGAACCAGGCGCCCGGCCTGGACGATGACCGGCGACACCTCGGGATCAGTCGGGGCGATGCGCCCCGCCTCGTCCAGATCACCGGCCAGAAGGGCGGCGGTGAAGGCCTGTTCGCGCACGCGCGGCTGTTCCGGCGTCAAGGCGTAGACGCGGCTGAGATAATCGGCCCCGACCGCGCTCTCGCCGCTGGTCAGGGCGTTGCGGCCCGCCAGGTAGAGGCCGAAGGCGCTGTTCCTATGGGCGTCGAGCGGGATCGGCGCCCAGACGGCGGGAATGGGCGCGACCTCGGGTTCTTCGGGCGTTTCCGGCTCATCCGCGATGATGATGTGCGGGACGGGATCGCCGTTCGGCTCGGCGTCCTGCCCCGCCGGAGCTTCGGCCGGCGTTTCCGGCGCAGGCTCGGGCGCCTGCTGCGCCAGGGACGGCGCGGCCAGCGACAGCGCAAGGGCGGAAGCCGCCAGGAACAGGACAGGACGAGAAGAGACGAAACGCATGGCCGGACCCTTCACGCTTTCCCTTTCGCCCGCAAGATCATGTGCGGGAAAAGCCGCACAACACTTCTGCCTCCCCATGAAGGGGAGGGAGAATCTCTGGCTTACATGTTCGGATAGTTCGGGCCGCCGCCGCCTTCGGGCGTCGTCCAGACGATGTTCTGCGACGGATCCTTGATGTCGCAGGTTTTGCAGTGGACGCAGTTCTGGGCGTTGATGACGAAGCGCGGATCGGCGCGGTTCGCCTCGTCCGCATAGACGACTTCGTACACCCCGGCCGGGCAATACAGCCGCGCCGGCTCGCCGTATTTCGGCAGGTTGACGTTGATCGGCACGGACGGGTCCAGCAGCTTCAGGTGCGCAGGCTGGTCCTCGGCGTGGTTGGTGTTGGAGATGAAGACGCTCGACAGCTTGTCGAACGACAGCTTCCCGTCCGGCTTGGGATAGACGATCGGCTTGTGCTGCGAGGCGGGCTCGGTCGAGGCTGCGTCGGTCTTGCCGTGGCGCATGGTGCCGAAGAAGGAGAAGCCGCCCGTCAGGTGGTTGACCCACAGGTCGAACATGCCGACCGCCCCGCCCATCATCGTGCCCAGCTTGGACAGCAGGGGCTTGGCGTTGCGGACGACCTTCAGCTCCTTATAGACCCACGAGCGCAGGTATGCCGCCTGATAGGCGCTCAGCACGTCGCCCTCGCGGCCCTCCATGACGGCGTCATAGGCGGCGTCGGCGGCCAGCATGCCGGTCTTCATGGCGTTGTGGCTGCCCTTGATGCGCGGCACGTTCACGAAGCCCGCCGAACAGCCGATCAGGGCGCCGCCGGGGAAGGCCAGCTTGGGCACCGACTGGAAGCCGCCCTCGGTGATGGCGCGGGCGCCGTAGGAGACGCGCGTGCCGCCCTCCAGATGCTCGGCGATGGCCGGGTGGTGCTTGAACTGCTGGAACTCGTCGAACGGCGACAGGAAGGGGTTCTTGTAGTTCAGGTGGACGACGAAGCCGACGGACACATAGCGATCGCCGAAGTGGTACAGGAACGAGCCGCCGCCCGTCTTGTCGTCCAGCGGCCAGCCTGTGGTGTGCTGGACCAGGCCGGGCTGGTGCTTCTCGGCCGGGATCTGCCACAGCTCCTTCAGGCCGATGCCGAACTTCTGCGGATCGGCGGCGTCACACAGGTTGTGGCGGGCCATGATGGTCTTGGCCAGCGAGCCGCGCACGCCCTCGGCGATGAAGACGTATTTGCCGTGCAGTTCGAGGCCCGGCTGGAACTCGCCGGTCGGCTTGCCCTCGCGGTCGATGCCGAAGACGCCGGCGACGACGCCCTTCACCCGGCCGGTTTCTTCTTCCCAGACCACATGGCTGGCGGCCATGCCGGGATAGACCTCGACGCCCAAGGCTTCCGCCTGTTCGGCCAGCCAGCGCGCGACATTGCCCAGCGAGGCGATGTAGCAGCCGTCATTGTGCATGAAGGGCGGCATGGCGAACATCGGCAGGGAGGCCTGCCCCTGCGGGCCCAGCACCAGGAACTTGTCCTTGGTCACCGGCGTCTCCAGCGGCGCGCCGCGTTCCTTCCAGTCGGGGAAGAGCTCGTTCAGCGCCTTCGGGTCGATCACGGCGCCCGACAGGACGTGGCCGCCGATCTCGGCCGACTTCTCCAGCACGGCGACGGAAATCTCCTTGCCGTCCTTCTCGGCCCGCTGCTTCAGGCGGATGGCGGCGGACAGGCCGGCGGGGCCGCCGCCGACGATGACGACGTCATATTCCATGACCTCGCGCTCGACGCCCGCCAGGGCCTCCAGCGGCGGCAGGTTGTCGATGACGGCTTCCTGCCATGCGTTCTTGGCGCCGCCTTCGATCATTTCCTCGGCCATGTCCCCTGAATCCTCGTTGTCGTCGTGGTTATCCGCCTTATCGGGAGGTGACGCGGGGGCGGTCAAGGCCTATTGCCTATAGTCAGATGAACGCCCCTTCCCTCGACATGGCTGCCGCAGAGGCCCTGTTCGCCTTCTGGCGCGACGCAGGCGTGGACGCCTGTTTCGAGGCGGAACCGGTCGACCGCACCGTCTTCGTCGCCCCCGTCGCGGCCAAGGGTCCGGCCACGATCACCCCCTTGCGCGCCCCTGGCGCCCCGCCGTCTGTCGATGAGGCGGCCGTCGAGGCGCGTCGCCTGGCCGCCGGCGCGACCACCCTGGACGAACTGGCCGAGGCCGTCGCCGCCTTCGAGGGCTGCCCCCTGCGCGCCATGGGCGCCCGGCAATCCGTCTTCGCGCGCGGCAATCCGCAAGGTTCGCTGATGATCGTCGGCGAAGGCCCCGGCGCCGAGGAAGACGTGCGCGGCCAGCCCTTCGTCGGCCAGGCGGGTCAGCTGCTGGACCGCATCCTGACGGCGGCGGGCCTGCTGGACGAGGCCTTCATCACCAACACCGTCTTTTGGAAGACGCCCGGCAACCGCACCCCGACGCCGCAGGAACAGGCGGTCTGCGCCCCCTTCCTTGAGCGCGCCCTGGCCCTGCTGAAGCCCAAAGCTGTGCTGCTGGTCGGCGCGGCGGCGGCCAAGGCCGTGCTGAAGACCGACGACGGCATCATGCGGACGCGCGGCCAGTGGCGCGAATGGCGATTGTCCGAAGACGGAATCGCCGCCCCCGTCATGGCCACCCTTCACCCCGCCTTCCTGCTGCGACAGCCGCAGGCCAAGGGTTTGGTTTGGAAAGACATTCTAGATTTGTCCGCTCGCCTGCGCGGCGAAGTGGTTGAGCCGGGCGCCTGATTCAGGCATCCTGAACTCTTGGAGACCAGTCCGCAGAGCGTCGTAGAATCCCGAATCGAGACGGGACCGACGCCGACGAAGGGGGCCGCCGCGTCATGTATTCTTTCCGCCGGACGCGTCGTGCGTCTCTGTTCGCCTTCGCGCTTTGCGCCCTTGCTGCGACCGCAGCCCAGGCTGAAGATGTCGATACCTCCCGCCCCTATGCCGCCGCTGGCGCAGATTCCGGCGCAGATTCTGGCGCAGACGCCTCGCCGTCGCCCACGGCGCTGAGCAGCGAGGACCGGCTCAGCTACACCACCGCCTTCGACGCCCTGCGGCGCGGCGACCTGGAGCTGGCCCGCAACTCGGCGCGTCAGGCCAAGGACCGCGTCCTGCTGGGTCAGGTCGAGTTCGAGCGCCTGTTCCACCCCAGCCACGTCGCCACCTATGACGAACTCGCGGCCTGGCTCGAGACCTATTCCGACCTGCCGATGGCCGAGCGGGTCTATACCCTGGCGATGCGACGCCTGCCCGACGGCGCGGCCGAGCCCAAGCGCCCCGGCGGCCTGCTGACCCGCACCTGGGCCAGCCTGACCAATCCCGGCGACGGCGGCGTCAACGATCCAGCCAAGGCCGCGCGCGTGGCCCTGAACAACGACGACCTGTCCGGCGCCTACACGATGGGCCAGCAGATCGGCGACTGGTGGACGGCGGGTCTGGCCGCGTGGCGCATGGAGCAGCACGCCGACGCCTTCCAGGCCTTTGAGCACGTCGCCCAGGATCCGACCGAGGATCCGTGGGTGCGCTCGGGCGGCGCCTTCTGGGCGGCGCGGGCGGCGGGCCAGTCGGGCCGACAGGACCGCGTGAACGAATACCTGCGTCAGGCCGCGCGCTGGCCGGCCACCTTCTACGGCCAGATCGCCCTGCGTCAGCTGGGCGAGGAGCCGGTGATCGAGAACCAGGGGCCCCGCCCCTATGAGGCGACGCTGCAACGCGCCTCATTCACGCCCGAGCCGATCGGCGTGGATGCGCGCGCGCTCAACGCCTTCATCCGCTCGGACGAGGACGCCCGCCGCACCGTCGCCCTGTACGAGGTCGGCCGCCGCAACGACGCCGAACTGGCCGCCCGCAACGGCCTGCGCGCCGCCAGCGGCGACAGCGCCGCGCGCCAGATGTGGGTCGGCCTGTATCGCCTGGTCGCGCCCGGCCGCGCCGCCCAGTCCGAGGCCAGCCGCATCGACGCCGTCCGCTATCCGATGCCGGACCTGCAGCCCATGGGCGGCTTCACCATCGAGAAGGCCCTCGTCTACGCCATCGCGCGCAAGGAGACGGACTTCAACGCCAACGCCCGTTCCGGCGCCGGCGCCTATGGACTGATGCAGGTCATGCCGACCACGGCCGCGCACATGACCGGCGACCAGGGCTATGTCCGCACGCCCCAGCGCCTGCTGGACCCGGCGGTGAACATGAAGCTGGGCCAGGACTATGTGAACCGCCTGTTCCAGATCGAGTCCTTCCAGGGCGACCTACTGAAGGCGGTGGCCTCCTACAACGCCGGGCCGGGGCCGATGCTGGCGGCGATCCGCAAGCTGGGCGCCGACGCCGATCCCCTGCTGCTCATCGAGACCATCGACGTGCCTCAGGCGCGCGAATACGTCGAGAAGGTCGTCGCCGCCTACTGGATCTATCAGCGCATGATGGGCGGGCCGGTGAAGACGCTGGACGCCGTGGCATCGGGCGCGCGCGCCGTGCCGATCCGCCTGGATTACGTCGCGCCGCCCCCCGCCCCCTTGCAGGTGGCAGAGGCCGTGCTGGGCGGCGGCTCGCGCTGAAGCGCGATTAAGACGCCTCAGACCATCAAGGTCAGAAGCGACGTCCACACCAGGGCCATGACCACCGCCGCCAGGGCGTAGGCTCTGGCCGTGCGGCCCCAGTCGGTGTTCCTGCTGATCGTACGCATGGCTCCGCCCCTCCGAGAACAAGCTGGACTATAGGGACGCTCTCTTAAACCCGCGTTCTCAGGATCGGTTAATCAACGTTAGATGACAGCGCCGCCGCCTCCCACTCGCGGAAGTGCGGCTGGGCCAGAAGCGCGGCGACATAGGCGGCGGCCGTCCCGTCGTCGCCGTGGGCCGACAGGTCGATCTGATAGTGGCGCACCCGCGCCGCCACGGGGGTGAAGAAGGCGTCGGCGATCGACCAGTCGCCGAACAGCCACGGCCCGCCTGCGCCGAAGCGGCCGCGCATCTGCGTCCACAGTTCGGCCAGCCGCGCCAGCTCTCGGTCCAGCCCCGGATCGGACGGCGCCGGGCTGCGCGCCTCGCCCGCGATCGGATGATCCGGCCCCATGCCGCACAGGTCGCGCAGGGCGTGGAAGCCGGAGTGCATCTCGGCCGTCGCCGAACGGGCCAGGGCGCGCGCGATCGGATCGACCGGCCATAGATGCGCCTCGGGATAGCGTTCGGCCGCCCATTCGCTGATGGACAGGGTGTCCCAGATCGTCTCGCCCTCGACCTTCAGCAGCGGCACGAAGCCCGAGGGCGACAGGCGCCGCAGTTCAGCCTTTTCAGCCTCGGAGCGATACCAGACCTCGCGCGTGTCGAAGACGGCGCCCGCGCGCCTCAACACCAGCCACGGCCGCAAGGACCAGGTGGAGAAGAGGCGCGGTCCGACGATCAATTCCATGGCGAAGCTCCGAGGCTGTCACCGTGATTAATGGCTGGAGGCGAGCTTCAGCACAACCAGGCCGCTGACGATCAGGACGGCGCCGATGACGCGCATCGGCGTGACCGGCTCGCCCAGCACGGCGATGCCGACCACGAAGGCCCCGACGGCGCCGACGCCGGTCCAGATCACATAGGCGGTGCCCAGCGGCAGGGTCTTCATCGAGATCGACAACAGGCCGAAGCTGACGATCATGAAGCCGATGGTGCCGATCGTCGGCCAGGGCTTGGTGAAGCCCTCGGAGGCCTTCATCAGGAAGGCCCAGACGATCTCGAACAGGCCGGCGAGAAGAAGGAAGATCCAGGCCATGACTTGCTCCCTTGCATGGCGTGCCGGGTCGTCCCAGCGTCATGCCCAAGATGGGAGAGGTCGTCCTCTGATCCCGCCTATCTGGGACACGCGGGTCTCAAGTCAAGGCTTGCCGCCCTCGGGGGCTTTCGCAGACGCAATATGCCGTCAGGTGGAGGCCATTTTGCATCAGTGGGAGGGGGGAGCGGGCGGTCTCCCGCCTGCTCCCCTCGCCCATCATCAGTGCATGATCCGCAGGGTCACGCCCACCGTGCGCGGCGCCCCCAGGAAGGCGCCCAGCGTCCCCGTCTGGAACGGCGCGCCGAAGGCCACCTGGCGATAGTCCTGATCGAACAGGTTGCGGCCCCACAACTCCACGCTCCAGGCGTCATCGCGGGCTAGCGCGACGCGGCCGTCGACCAGCCAGAAGCCCGGCTGGCTCTTGGCCGGGTCCAGGTCCGAGCCGGTGTTGTATTCCGACGAATATTTGGCCGCCAGCGTCACCCGCCCGGTCAGCCCCGCCGCCACCGGCCGCTCATAGGTTCCAGCCAGAGACCCGCTCCACAACGGCGCGAAATTCATCCGCCTGCCCGCCAGCAGCGGCAGGCCCGGCACGGCGTCGTCGCCGTATTCCGTCTGGGCGTAGGTCAGGCCGCCCTGTAGCGACAGACCCTCGAACGGCAGGAACATGAAGTCCGCCTCGACGCCCTTGGCCCGCACCTCGGGGATGGAGCGGACCAGGAAGGTCGTGCCCAGGAAGGTGTTCAGCTGGAAGTTGTCATAGGTCTGGCGGAAGGCGGCGGCCGAGACCAGCAGGCGCCGGTCCAGCATCACGCTCTTGATCCCCGCCTCGAAGGCGTCGGCGCTCTCGGCCGGGAAGGCGCGCGAGGCGTCGGGGACCAGATTGGTCTGCCCGCGGTCCAGGTTGAAGCCGCCGTTCTTACGCCCTCGCGACCAGGAGGCGTAGAGACGCGTTCCTTCGGTCGCCTTGAACTCGGCGCGGGCCATGCCGGTCCAGGCCTCGTCCTTGACCGTCTCGGACTGGCTCAGGCCGTTGAAGGCCGGGTTCGACCACGGCAGGCACAGGATGGCGTTGCTGACGCCGTTGGCCAGCGCCGCCGCGCAGGCCCGGCCGCCGTCGGTGTTGTGATAGGCGGCCGTCATCTCCTTCTTCTCATGGGTGCGGCGCAGGCCCCCGGTCAGGGTCAGGCGGTCGGTCACGGCGTAAGACACCTGACCGAACAGGGCGGCGCTGCGAGCGGTCTGCCAGTAGCGATCCAACTGGCCCTCGCCCTCGACGAAGCTCTGGCCGACGGGAAGCCCCGTGATGCTCGACACGAAGGCCGGATCGCCCAGCGGGTTCGACGCCGAACGCGACAGCAGGCGGCTGACATAGCCTTCGTAATCGGCGCCGTAGAACAGACTGTCGCGACGGGTCAGCTTCTCATCGGCGAAGAAGGCGCCCGCCGACCAGTCCAGCTTTCCGCGCTGGCCCGACAGGCGGAACTCCTGCGTCAGGGTGCGGAAGCGGTTCGACCAGCTGCCGTCGTCCGGGCGATAGGCCAGGTCGGCCGAGGTGAAGTCCCAGTCCTGGCTGATGACGCCGCGCCAGTCGCGCACCGCCGAGGTGCTGTCCAGCCTCGCCCAGCCCAGATCGGCGCTCAGATGCAGGGCCAGGCCCTTGTCGCGGATGCGGGTGTTGGTGTCGCGGTTGGAATAGGCTGTGCGATCCCACGGCTTCGGCGTCGCCGCCACGCCGCCGTCGGGCGCAAAGGTCGCCAGCAGGGGCGCCGTGGCGCCCGTGACCAGTTGCACGCCGACGCAGCAGCGTTCGTCCCGCTCGGTCCAGTCGGCGGTCAGGCGGGCGGTCAGGTTCGGCGTGGCGCGCCACAGCAGCTGGCCGCGCACGGTGTCATAGTGTTCGGTCTGATCGTCGGTCGAGGTGCGCGGGCCCTCCCCCGTTTTCTTGGCGCCCGTCTTCACGTCATAGAGGCCGTCGCGGCGACGCGCGGCGACATACAGCCGCCCGGCCAGAACCTCGTCCACGATCGGGCCGGTCAGGGAGACCGAGCCGCCGTGCGTTCCATAGTCGCCGAAGGTCGCCTCGCCCGCCATGCGCGCGTCGAACGACGGCGCGGCGGTGACGACGTTGATGACGCCCGCCGAGGTGTTCTTGCCGAACAGGGTCGCCTGCGGGCCCTTCAGCACCTCGACGCGCTCGACCTCGCCCAGATCGCCCAGGGCGGCGCCGTTGCGGGGGCGATAGACGCCGTCGATCATGACGCCGACCGAGCTTTCGACGCCCGGATTGTCGCCCACCGTGCCGACGCCGCGGATGCGGGCGGTGGTGAAGGTCTGGTTCGAGGTCGAGGCCACGATCAGGCCCGGCGCCAGGATCTGCAGATCCTTGATGTCGCGCACGCCGACGCCGTCCAGCAGGGGCTGGCTCGCCACCGTCAGCGACAGCGGCGTCGCCGCCAGAGGCGCCTCGCGCCGCTCGGCCGTCACCACGATCTCGGACACCTGGGTCGGTCCTTCGTCAATGGCCGCCTCGGCCATGACGGGCGCGGCGAAAGCGAGCACGGACAAGGAGGCGGACGCGAGAGACGCGGCGCGAACAGCAGAAATCATGGGAGGAAAAACCGCTTTGCGGAGCGACGGCGCAAGGCTTCGTCGCGGACTGCCAGCGGATGTAACAGCCCCGTCGGCGGGGCGGAACCCCGGCCGACGATCATCAAACGATGACTTTCAGGCCCGCCCGGCCAGCGGTCCCGAAGCGCGCGGAGCGAAGCTGTGCTCCACCCGGCTGCGGTGGAAATCGACGTCGTTGCGGACCGCGCCGCCGACCCGGCAGAGCTGCTCCAGGCCCCGGCCGCCGCCGCTCTGATGCGACGTGATCAGATCCAGAAGACGCTCGGCTTCGGCCAAGGTCTCCGGCCGCTGCTCCAGAAGCCAGACCTCAAGCGCGCCCAATTCAACCGTCAGCCCTCCTTCACGAACGGAGGCCTCCAGCCGATTGTCATTCCATTGACGGAGCAGCGCGCGCGCGGCCTCCATCGTCCAGTGTCGAGCCATCTCGCCCCCCCAGGGCGTAGCGCCGGTCGGCCTCGACCTCCCAGACGCCAAAAAATAATGTGAGCACGATCAGGAACCACAGCCCCCAGATCAGCGTGAACAGCGCCCATGCCAGAGGCTCCGACGACAGGAGCGGGGCGCAGTAGGCCAGAACACCCACAAGCTGAAACGCAGACGCCAGAACGATCCACCAGCGACCCGCACGCTCTGCGATCAGCCACAGCGCCACGAAGGCCAGGCTGTCGACGAGCATCAGACCGAAGTAGAGCCCGTTCCATGTCAGATCCTCGACGGCATAGGAGGCGGCTACGGTCATCAGCATGACGGCGGCGGCCGCACGGTCGCCAGGACCGCCTCGCCACAACAGCAGGCCCAGCCCCGCGAAACCGAGGAACAGCAAAGCCAACTGAACCAAGTCCATCAACGCCTCCCGCAGGCCGGCCTATCCAGGCCGCCTAGCCGCTATTTCCCATCATTCACGCGCTCCTTCGCCTTATTTGAAGCGTCAGCGCAGGCTGTGGATCATCTCCAGGACGGGAAGCACCAAAGAGGCGGCGACCACAGCGATCAGGATCCAGGCGAAAGCCCACCCCAAGATCAGCCACAAGACCGAGCCTCCGATCTTTCGGGGCCGTCGCCAAGCTCTGAGACTCGCATATGACCGAAAGAAGGGTGTCGGCCACGGCGTTTTCCCGTCCCCGACATGTTCCGCGGAACCTGCAAGGACGCCCCTTTCTGCCGATGAGACGGGGGGCGGCGACAGTGGGATTGATCCCCCTGAGTAATGATCACTCAGGAGCCGCGCAGCCTGAATCCGGTTGGAGACGCCCAGCTTTTCATAGGCTCGGTGCAGGTGGTTCTGAACCGTCCGGGGCGAGAGGTTCAGCTGCTGCGCGATCTCCTTGTCGCCCAGACGGCTGGCGGCGAGGCGCAGGATTTCAAGCTCGCGCGGCGTCAGGCTGTCGATGGGCGAAGGGCTTTTCACAACAGTCGACTATCTACGACACGCGCCTGGCGTCCAGTCCCCCGTCCCCGGCGCGCGCCGATCGGGCCCGGGTGTCACCGCGACGCGACACAACTGGCGCGCGAGTCGGCATTTTGATTGCGTCCCTTCGGTCCGGCGTCGCATTAGGAGGATCATTCAAATGGGGGAACCGACTTCTATGTTGCTGGCGCTTCTGATGGGCGGGCTGGGGTTGATCGTCGGCAGCTTCCTGGGTCTGGTCAGCCTGCGCCTGCCGCGCGGCGAGGATATCGTGGTTAGCCGCTCGCGGTGCGACGGCTGCGGGCGCCCGCTCAAGCCTTGGCGGATGATCCCGGTGGTCAGTTGGGCGTTGTCGCGCGGCAAGTGCAGCGACTGCGGCGCCGTCATTCCCCTGCGCTATCCCCTGATCGAGTTGGCCTCCGGCGCCGTCGGCGTCTGGGCGGCTCTGTGCTTTCCCGATCCGGCCTGGGCCCTGGCTGGGGCCGTTCTGGGTTGGCAGCTTCTGCTGATCGCCGTGATAGACGCTGAGCATTTCTGGCTGCCTGACGCCCTGACCCTGCCCCTGTTTCTCAGCGGCCTGTTCGCCGCCGTGGCCCTGGATCCGGCGAACATCCAGAGCGGACTGAAGTGGTCGCTGATCGGGCCGCTGAAGACGCCCCTGATCGGGGCGGCCGCCGGTTTCGGCGGACTGTGGCTGCTGGCCTTCCTCTACAAGCGACTGCGCGGACGTGACGGTCTGGGCGGGGGCGACCCCTTCCTTCTGGGCGCGATCGGCGCCTGGGTCGGGTGGATGGGCCTGCCCAGCGTGCTGCTGTGGGCGTCGCTGACCGGCCTCAGCCTTGTGGCGGCCAAGCTCGTGCTGCGTCGCCCCGTCGCCTCCACCGACCGCCTGCCGTTCGGCGTCTTCCTGGCCGTCGGAGCCTGGCTGACCTGGCTCTACGGTCCCTTGGGCCTGGGCTTCGGCGCCTAGAGCGACAGCAGGTCCGACCAGCGCCAGCGCCCGCCGCCCAGCGCCACGCGCGGCGCGCCCGGCTGGTCGCTGAGCGTCAGCAGCACATAGCCGTTGACCGTCTCGGCCTTGCAGGCGCGCGACGAGAAACCGACCGTCACGGCGATGGCCTGACGCACCCCGGCCAGACCCTTGCCCTCTTCGCCGGGGCTTTGCAGCCAGTCGCCGTTCCACATCAGGATGGCGCGGCCCGAGGCGCCGGAGGTGCGATAGGCCTGGCCGATGGCGGCGTTGATCCGCGCGTCGTTGCGCAGGGCGTCCTGGATGCGCTTGACCATATCGCATCCCTGACCCGAGCCGCCGCCCACGCCCGAACCGGACCCGCCGCCGCTGCCGCCGCCGACGCCCCCGCCTGAGCCTTGTCCTGCGGTCAGGGCGCCGCTCAGAGCCCCCTCGCCCAGCAGGACGAAGGAGACGCTGGGCGCGGGCGCCGAGATGGGCAGAGGCTCGATCGGCGCCGGGCGCGGCGTCGGACGGCTGGGCCGCGGGGTCGGCGGCGTCGGCGCGGTGCGCCGCGCCTTCTCGGGCGTCTGGGCGGGAACGGGCGCGGGCGCGGCGGGCGCCGGTTCCGGCTTGGGCGCGGGCGCAGGCTCCGAGCCGCCCGCAGGCGCGTCCCCCGGCGCAGGTTCTGAAGGCGGCGGCGGCGGAGGAGCAGGCGGCTCGACCAGCATCACCTCGACCACCGGCGGAACCGGAGCCAGCGGCGGCCGTTCAACCGGCGCAGCAATGATCAGCGCCAGGATCAAACCGTGCGCGATCAGGCTGCCCAGGATCGGGCCGACCTTGTTCCGACGGCGACGAGGCCCCGCTTTCACCTAAAGGCTCCCCAAGCCTTGCCGTCATGGGCCTTATAGTTCTCAGCGGCCGCAAACACCAAAGCTTTCAATAGATTCTCCTCGCCCTTTGATATTCGACAATGACCATCCCAGCACGTCAGGAAAATGGCGCCAACAAGCCAGACCATAAATCGGTGCAGAACAGCAAAACGCCGATTGTTGAAATTTTTTTACAGTCAAGCTGAACCTTTTCACTTCTTCGCGCGTCTTTGCTCCGCCGTTTTGCAACCGACACCGGTGCGGCGCGTAACATCCCCCGGAGTTGGGCCGGGCACGAAGGAGACTGAATTTGATCAAATTGGCATCTAGGACCGCTGTCATCGGCGCCGTCGCCGTTCTCGGCATCGCCGTCAGCGGCTGCGCCAGCCACCGGTTCGTCCGCGACAACGTTCAAGTCGTGAATGAGCGTGTCGACGGCGTCGACGCTCACGTCACCCGGGTTGAAGGCACGGCGGGCGAAGCCCTGGCCCGCGCCAACGCCGCGCACAAACTGGCCCAAGGCAAGTTCCTGTACGAGGTCGTGCTGTCGGACGACTCGGTGAAGTTCCCGGTCAACCACACCGAGCTGTCGCCGGAAGCCGAGCAGCGTCTGGCCGAACTGGTCCAGCGCCTGCGCGCCGAGAACGCCAACGTCTATCTGGAAATCCAGGGCCACACCGACTCGACCGGCAACGACCAGATCAACGAGCGTCTGGGCCAGGAGCGCGCTGAAGCTGTGCGTCGTTTCCTGAGCGATCAGGGCATCGCCTTGAACCGCATGGCGACCATCTCCTACGGCGCCTCTAAGCCGGTGGCTCCCAACAACACCCGTGAAGGCCGCGCCCAGAACCGCCGCGTCGCCATCATGGTGCTGGCCTAACGGCCGAAGGCTTTCGTTCCGGCCTCATGCCCCGGCCGGAACGAAAAACGGCGGCGCCCCGCAGGGGGCGCCGCCGTCGTCGTCTTCAGCTCAGAACCGACGTCAGGCCGGATCAGCGCCCACGAAAGTCATGAAGCGCGCCGGCGCGCCCTCGCCGAAGGTCATGACGTCATAACGGTCCGGCGCATAGCCGGGCGCCTCCATGCCGGGCGAGCCGGTCGGCATGCCGCCCACGCCGATGCCGCGCGCCTGGCCGGGCTTTTTCAGGAAAGCCTTCACGCCCGCCGCCGGGACGTGGCCCTCGATCACCTTGCCGTCGATCACGGCCGTATGGCAGCTCCACAGCGACTGCGGGACGCCCAGCCGCTGCTTGACCGGCGCCAGGTCGTCGGTCGCGACCACATTCACCTCTATGCCCGAGCGCCGGATGTGATCGACCCAGCCGCCGCAGCAGCCGCAGGAATCGCTCTTGTAGACGGTCATCTCGGCCGCCTCGGCGGGCCGGGCGAAGCCCTCGGCCAGGACCACGCCGCCGCCGACGACCAGCGCCCCGACAGCGATCGCCGCCAGCTTAACAGGCATCTTCATCTTCAGTTCTCCTGAACGGGATAGCCGGCCGCCGCCAGGGCGTCGGCCAGGGATTGCGAGGACGCCGTCGTCTCGACCTCGACCCGGCGCGCCGGAATATCGGCCGTGATCTTGGCCGCCGGATCGACGGACAGGACGGCCTTCTCGACCGAGGCGACGCAACCGCCGCAGCGGATTTTCGGGATGTTGAGCGAGATCATGACGATGCTCCTTTTCTGGATACGCGACGGTTCATTGGACCCCTTGCCGTCATAGGAAGGTCAAGCAGTCGCACCAGCCGCGTCCTGCGACGTATCGCCCGCCAGGTCGGACAGGATCGGGCAGTCCGGCCGTTCGTCCCCGGCGCAGCAATTAGCCAGATGACGCAGGGTGTCGGCCATCTCGCGCATATCGAGGATGCGCGCGTCCAGATCGACCAGGTGTTTCTGCGCCATCGCCTTGACCTCGCGGCTGGGCCGCGAGTTATCGCGCCATAGCGACAGCAGGCGGCTGATCTCCTCGATCGAGAAGCCCAGCCCACGCGCCCGTCGGATGAAGCGCAGGTCGTTCAGGTCGCGCTCGCTGAAATCACGATAGTTGCCGTCGGTCCGATCCGCCGGGCGGATCAGCCCTTGCGCCTCATAGTAGCGGATCATCTTGGCCGTGACCCCGGTCGCCTGTGCAGCCTTGCCGATGTTCATCACGCGGCTCCCTTCACGCTGTTCGAACCGATATGGGGCTTGAAGGCTCGCAGGCGCAAAGCGTTCAGGACCACGCTGACGCTGGACAGGGCCATGGCCCCCGCCGCCAGCATGGGCGACAGCATCAGGCCGAAGACCGGATAGAGCACCCCCGCCGCCACTGGGATCAGCAGCACGTTGTAGCCGAAGGCCCAGGCCAGGTTCTGGCGGATGTTGTTCATCGTCGCCCGCGACAGGCCGATGGCGCTGACCGCGCCGCGCAGGTCGCCGCCGGTCAGGACCACGTCCGCGCTCTCGATCGCCACGTCCGAACCGCCGCCGACCGCCAGACCCACGTCCGCCGCCGCCAGAGCCGGGGCGTCGTTCACCCCGTCGCCGACGAAGGCGACCTTGCGCCCGCCCGCCTTCAGCGCCTCGATCACCGCCACCTTGCCGTCCGGCATGACCTCGGCGTGGACTTCGTCGATGCCCAGACGACGCGCCACGGCGGCGGCGGTGCGGCGGTTGTCGCCGCTGATGACCGCCACCTTCAGCCCCAGCTCGTGCAGGGCGGCGATGGCCTCGGCCGTCGTCGCCTTGACCGGGTCGGCCACGGCGATGATGGCGGCCAGTCGACCGTCCACGGCGGCGTAGAGCGGCGTCTTGCCCTCATCGCCCAGACGGGCCGCCGCCTCGGCGAACACGGCCACGTCGCAGCCCAGCTCGGCCATGTAACGGTCGGCGCCGACGGCGACGCGCGCGCCCTCGACCAGACCCGTCACCCCCTTGCCGGGGATAGAGGCGAAGTCCTCCGGCTCGACCACCGTCACGCCGCGCGCCTCGGCGGCGGCGACCAGGGCGCGGGCCACCGGATGCTCGGAGCGGATCTCCAGCGCCGCCACCTGGGCCAGCACCGTCGTCTCGTCAAAGCCCTCGGCCGTGACCAGATCGGTCAGCGTCGGCTTGCCTTCGGTCAGGGTGCCGGTCTTGTCGAAGGCGACGACGTCCACGCCCTGCAGAGCCTGAAGCGCCTCGCCCTTGCGGAACAGCACGCCCAGCTCGGCCGCACGCCCCACGCCCACCATGATGGAGGTCGGCGTCGCCAGACCCATGGCGCACGGGCAGGCGATGATCAGCACGGCCACGGTCGCGACCAGGGCCATGCCCAGCGCCGGGTCCGGCCCGAACAGGAACCACACGGCGAAGGTCAGGGCCGCGATGCCCATGACCGCGGGCACGAACCAGCCCGTCACCTTGTCCACCAGCGCCTGGATCGGCAGCTTGGCCCCTTGAGCGGCCTCGACCATCTTGACGATCTGGGCCAGCACGGTCTGCGAGCCGACCTGACGCGCCTCGAAGCGGAAGGCGCCCGTGGTGTTCAGCGTGCCGCCCGTGACGTCGGCGCCGGCGGTCTTCTCGACCGGGATCGGCTCGCCCGTCAGCATGGATTCATCGACGAAGGAGGCGCCGTCCGTGACCACGCCGTCGACGGGCACCCGCTCGCCAGGGCGCACCACGACCACGTCGCCGACCTTGACCGCATCGACGGCCACGTCCTGCTCGACGCCGTCGCGCACCACGCGCGCGGTCTTGGCTTGCAGCGACATCAGGCGACGGATCGCCTGACCGGTTCGGCCTTTGGCCCGCGCCTCGATCCAGCGCCCGACCAGGATCAGGGTGACGATCACCGCCGCCGCCTCGAAATAGATGTTGGCCGTGCCTTCAGGCAGCCACTGCGGCGCGAAGGTCGCCACGGTCGAGAAGGCCCAGGCCGCCGTCGCGCCCAGCACCACGAGGGAGTTCATGTCCGGCGCCCAGCGCAGCAGGGCGGGCACGCCCTTGCGATAGAAGATGATCCCCGGCACGAACAGCACGAAGGTCGCCAGCACGAAGCTGATCACCTTCCAGTTGAAGGCGCCGATCGTCTCGTTGACCCAGTGATGCATCCCCGGCACGAAGTGCGAGCCCATCTCCAGCACGAACAGCGGCAGGGTCGCCGCGCCCGCGATCAGCACCGCGCGGCCCAGCTTCTTGATCTCGGCGTCGCGGGCGGCCTGTTCGCGATCGCCGGCGTCCGGCCCGGCGTCCTCGGGCGCCTCCAGCACATAGCCGGCCTGTTCGACGGCGGCGGCCAGATCCTGGAACGTCGTCGCTCCCGACAGGAAGCGCACCGTCGCTCGCTCGGTCGCCAGATTGACGCTGGCCGACAGCACGCCCGGCACGGCGGCAAGCGCCTTTTCGACGCGGCCCACGCAGGAGGCGCAGGTCATCTCCCGCACGGGATAGACGACCTCTTCCTCCATCGGCTCATAGCCGGCGCTCTTGATGGCGGCGGCGACGGCGGCGGCGGAACCCTCGCTCGACAAAGCGACGTGAGCGCGCTCGGCGGCCAGATTGACCTGGGCCTCCGTCACGCCCGGCACGGCGCGGATGGCCTTTTCGACGCGCCCCACGCAGCTGGCGCAGGTCATGCCCAGCACGGGCAGATCCAGTGTTCTCAAGCCTTCGGCGGCCATGACGTCGTCCTCGCAGATCCTTGACGACGACACCTGTAAACCTTCCCATCAAGGGAAGGTCAAGCGCGCTAAATCAGGCGTCCTGAGGCAGGCGAGCGATGAAGCGGCCCTTCATCCCCTCGGGCCAGTCGCGATAGGGCACGGCGCCGTCCGGGCTGGCGGCGTAGCGGCGTGCGAAGTCGACGATGGCCTCGGCGGCCTCGGCGGTCGGGGCGAAGGTTCCGGCCAGGTAGCCGGGCTTGCCGCCCTGGGCCAGGTAGACGGTGCAATGGCTGCGGCAGGCCCACAGGCAGGCCTGCTCCTCGACACGCAGCTCGGGCGCGCGTTCAGCCGCCGCCGCCACGGCCTGAAGCAGCAGCCGCCCGCCCGAGACGCCGTCCGCATCCACGGGCTCGTCCGTCGACAGACGGCAGGTGGTGCAGACGACCAGTCGCGCCGTCGCCTCTGTCATCAGAACTCCACCCCGGCCTGGGCCTTCACCCCGCTGCGAAACGGGTGCTTGACCATCTGCATGTCGGTGACGAGATCCGCCGCCTCGATCAGGGCGTCCGGGGCGTTGCGGCCGGTGATGACGACGTGGGTGTCGGCCGGGCGGGCGGCCAGAACCTCCAGCACCTCCTCGACCGGCAGGTAGTCGTAGCGCAGGGCGATGTTCAGCTCGTCGCAGACGACCATCTTCCATTCCGGGTCCATGATGCGCGCCTTGGCGGCCTCCCAGGCGCGGCGGACGTTGGCGATGTCGGCGGCGCGGTCCTGGGTGTCCCAGGTGAAGCCCTCGCCCATCGGCCGCATCTCGACCAGCTCGGGAAAGCTGTCGAACAGGGTCTGCTCGCCCGTCTCCATCGCCCCCTTGATGAACTGGATGATGGAGGTCTTCATCCCGTGGCCGATCATGCGGCAGACCATGCCCATGGCCGCCGTCGACTTGCCCTTGCCCGTCCCGGTGTGGACGATGACCAGGCCGCGCTCGACCGTCTTGGACTGCATCATCCGGGCGCGGGCGGCTTGGATGCGCTTCATCTTCTCGGCGTGGCGGGCGTTCAGTTCGACGTCGTGCGGGTCGTTCATCGGCGGCCGTCTCCTTCGGCGGTGAGATCCAGTTCAAAGGGCTCGCCCCAGTCGGTCTCAGCGCCCCGGCCGATGGCTTCGACGGCGCGGACCATGGCGCCGCCGCGGTCCAGCAGGCGGTCGGCCAGGGCGACGATCAGGGGGTTGGGCGTGGCGGTCGGCGCGGCGTCTCGCAGACGCGCGGCCCACTCATCCTCGCGTCCCGGCGCCGTGCGAGCGCAGGCGATGACATAGGCCGCCGCCGTCGAGCGGCTGACCCCTGCCCAGCAATGGATCAGCAGAGGCCGCGCGCCCCTCCACCCCTGCGCGAACGCCAAAAGGGCCTCGACGTGTTCGAGCGACGGCGCGACCAGCCCCTCGCGCGGGGCGGCGATGTCGTTGAAGCGCAGGTCCAGCCGATGCTCGGCGTCAAAGGCCGCTTCCGCTCCCGGCGAGGCCAGCGTCACCAGATGCGACGGCTGATGCTCGACCAGCAGCCGCTCGACCTGCGGCAGGGGCGAGACGATCAGCCTCATGCCGCCAGCAGCCCGGCGACGGCCAGCAGGAAGCCGACCTCGAACATCTGCTCGACTGCGCCCAGCACGTCGCCGGTGCGCCCGCCGATCAGCCGCTGCGCCTGCCAGGCCGGAACCGCGCCGACGACCAGGCCCGCCGCCACGCCGACCACGCCCGCCGCGACCGGCAGCAGGGCCAGCGGCCACAGGGCGACCAGAACGGCGACGGCCAGCCCCGCGATCGAGGCCCGGTCCGGCCTGCCCTCCTTGGCCATGCCGGGGTCGCCGCCATAGGGCATCAGCGCCATCGCCGCGACCGCCGCCGCCCGGCCCAGGCCATGCGAGGCCACCAGCGCCGCCGCCGCCATCCACGGCGAGACGGCGACCAACATCGCCAGCGCCGCAACCCGCAGCGCCAGCGTCAGCCCCAGCGTCAGCGCGCCGTATGAGCCGAGGCGGCTGTCCTTCATGATCTCCAACCGCCGCGCCCGCGTCTGGCCGCCGCCCAGACCGTCGGCGGTGTCGGCCAGCCCGTCCTCGTGGAAGCCGCCGGTCATCGCCACGCCCGCCGCCACGGCCAGCAGGGCCGCGATCCATGGGCTCCACACCTGGGCCGCGCCATACAGGATCGCCGCCGCGATCAGGCCCACCACCTGCCCCACCAGCGGGAACCAGCGCGCGCTCTGCTGGATCCACTCCGGCTGGAAATCGCGCAGCGGCGGCGTCGGCAGGCGCGTCAGGAACTGCAGGGCGCAGACGAACAGCCGCGCCTCACGCCCGATCATCGCGCGGCCTCCAATATGTCCTTCAGCTCGGCCACGTCGGACAGCAGGGCGCAGGCCGCCTTCAATAGCGGCACGGCCAGCAGCGCGCCCGTCCCCTCGCCCAGACGCATGTCGAGGCCCAGCAGGGGTTGCGCCTCCACCGCCTCCAGCATCCGACGATGCCCCGCCTCGGCCGAAGCGTGGGCGAAGATGCAGTAGTCGCGCGCCTCCGGCGCCAGCCGGATCGCCAGCAGCGCCGCCGCCGAACCGATAAAGCCGTCGACGATGACCGGCGCGCCCGCCTTGGCCGCGCCGAGCAGGGCCCCGGCCATCATGGCGATCTCGAAGCCGCCGAACTGGGTCAACACCTCCAGCGGCGCGGTCGCGCCCGACCGGGCGGCGGCCCTGGCCAGCACGGCCTGCTTGCGCGCCATGCCCTCGGGCGAATGTCCCGCCCCCTGCCCCACGCAGTCGGCCAGAGGCGCGGGCGCCAGCCGGTGCATCAGCAGGGCGGCCGAAGCGCTGTTGCCGATGCCCATTTCGCCCAGGGCGATCACATCGGCGCCCTCGTCGATGGCGGCCCGCGCCATGGCGGCGCCTTCCAGCAGGGCGGCCTCGGCCTGATCGCGTGTCATGGCGGGCTCGACCGAGGCGTCCTTCGTGCCCGACGCGACCTTGGCGTGGATCAGGCCCGCACGGTCCGACAGGTCGGCGGCGACGCCCCGCATCGATCACCTGCACCTCGGCCCCGACGACCCCGGCGAAGGCGTTGGCGCTGGCCCGCCCCGTCAGCAGGGTGTCGACCATGGCCACGGTCACGCCCGACGGATAGGCCGCCACGCCCGAGCGCGTCAGCCCGTGATCCCCGGCGAAGACCAGCAGCACCGGCTGGGTCACGGTCGGACGCAGAGTCTGCTGGATCAGACCCAGCGTCAGGGCCAGATCCTCGATCCGGCCCAGTGCGCCGACCGGCTTGGCCTTGCCGTCCAGCGCCTGCCGCAGCGGCTCGCGTAACCCCTGATCCAGCGGCGGAACGGAGAAAAGCTCGGTCAGTTCGGTCATGTCAGTCCTGCGATCCGGGCCAGCGCCGGAATGTCGAAATGGGTTTCCAGAACGGCGGCGATGCGGTCCAGCGCCTGATCCACCCGCGCGCCCTGATCCACGCCGTCAGATGGGGCCCCGACCTCCGCCAACAGGGCCGCCCGCGCATCGGTCCGGTCGAACAGGCCGTGGACATAGAGGCCCGCGATCCGCCCGTCGCATGAGCGCGCGCCGTGCGCCGTTCCGTCGATCACGGCGACCGGCCGCGCCGTGTCGGGCCCGTCGGTGCGGCCGATGTGAATCTCATAGCCCTGAACCGCCGCCCCCGAGGGCGTCAGCTGTCCTTCGACCCGGCGCAGCGTCTTGGCCCCCGCCAGCACCGTCTTGACGTCCAGCAGGCCCAGCCCCGGCGCCGAACCCGCCACGCCCTCGACGCCGTCCGGGTCGCTGATCGTGCGGCCCAACATCTGATAGCCGCCGCACACGCCCAGCACCCGCCCGCCGCGCCGCACATGGGCGGCGATGTCCACGTCCCAGCCCTGGGCCCGCAGAAAGGCCAGATCGGCCAGCGTCGCCTTGGTTCCCGGCAGGATGATGAGGTCCGCATCGCCCGGCAGGGCCTGCCCCGGCGGCACGAAGCCGAAGTCCACGCCCGGTTCATGCCGCAACGGATCGAAGTCGTCGAAATTGGCGATGCGCGATAGCATGGGCACGGCGATCCGCACCTTTCCGCCACGCTGCCCTCCCGACCGCTCCAGCACCACGGCGTCCTCGGCCGGAAGCGATCGTGCGTCCGCCAGCCAAGGCGCCATGCCCAGATCCGCCCAGCCTGTGCGCCGCGAGATCTCGGCCCGGCCCTGATCAAACAGGGCCGGGTCGCCGCGAAACTTGTTGATGATGAAGCCCCGGATCATGGCCCGGTCCTCGTCGTCCAGCACGGCATGGGCGCCGACCAGAGAGGCGATCACATGGCCCCGGTCGATGTCGCCGACCAGCACCACCGGCACGTCCGCCGCGCGGGCGAAGCCCATGTTGGCGATGTCTCCGGCGCGCAGGTTCGTCTCGGCCGGACTGCCCGCGCCCTCGACGATCACCAGATCCGCCTCGGCCTGAAGACGGCGGAAACTGTCCAGCACCACGTCCAGCAGGGCGGCCTTGCGGTCCTGATAGCCCGCCGCCTGCCACACGCCTTCGACCTGACCCCGCACGACCAGCTGGGCGCCCGTGTCGCTCTGCGGCTTCAGCAGGACGGGGTTCATGTCGACGGTCGCGGGCGTGCGGCAGGCCAGAGCCTGAAGCGCCTGGGCGCGGCCGATCTCGCCGGTGCGGCCCTCATCGTCAGGCGCGGTGACGGCGGCGTTGTTGGACATGTTCTGCGGTTTGAACGGCCGCACTGTCAGGCCGCGATTGGCGAAGACGCGGCACAGACCGGCGACCAGCACCGACTTGCCCACGTCCGAGCCGCAGCCCTGGATCATCAGCGCGGCCATGCGAAGCCCCCGCCGATCAGCAGCATCAGCAACAGGGCGCAGGCGACGCCGTAAACCTTCAGCCCGCGTTTCAGATCATGGGCGGACGGCGGCGCCCAGTCGCCGAAGACAGGTCGGTCGGTCATGACGCCGTCATAGCGGACCGGCCCGCCCAGTCGAACCCGCAGCGCGCCCGCCATCGCCGCCTCGGGCCACCCGGCGTTGGGCGAGGCGTGCGCGCCCGCATCGCGCCACATGATGCGCCAGCCGCCCGCGCCGCCTAGAGCGATCAAGGCGCCCGCGATGCGCGCCGGGATCCAGTTCATCACATCGTCGGTCCGCGCCGCCGCCCAGCCGAAGGCGCGCCAGCGCAGCTCCATATGGCCGATCATGCTGTCGGCGGTGTTGACCGCCTTATAGATGAACAGCCCCGGCAGGCCGCCGATCACGAACCAGAAGACCGGCGCGACCACGCCGTCGCAGAAGCTCTCGGCCAGGCTTTCCAGGGCGGCGGTTGCGATCTCGTTCTCGTCCATCGCCTCGACGTCGCGACCGACGATCATGCCGACCGCCAGACGCGCGGCGGGCAGATCGCCCGCCTTCAGCGGTCGAGCCACCGCGCGGACGTGGTCGAACAGGCTGCGCGCCGCCAGCCCCGTCGCGCCGCAGGCCAGCAGCAGCGCCACCCCCGGCCAGAAGGACGAGGCGGCGGCCAGCGCCTGCACGCCCCACCCCGCGCCGCCTGCGACGGCGATCAGGGTCAGGACCGTGACGACGCCCAGGATGCGGCGCGCCCGCTCCGGCCGTTCCGCCCTGTTCCAGCGCCGCTCCAGCAGGGCGATCAGGGCGCCGATCCACGCCACCGGATGGCTCAAACGACGCGGCCAGCCGACGACGCCCTCGACCAGCAGGGCGCCCGCGACGATCCAGGGCGTGGGCAGGCTGCTAACGGGCACGGCCGACCATCTCCAGCACCGGGCCGCGCGCGCCGTCCAGGGTGTGCGCCTCGACGCCGTACGCCGCCTTGAGCACCTCGGGCGACAGGGCCTCGGCCGGGGCGCCGTCGGCGATCACCCGCCCTTCAGCCAGGACGATCACCCGATCCGCCACGCGCAGGGCGGCGTCCAGATCATGCAGGATCAGGACGACGCCCCGCCCCTCTTCATCCGCCAGCCGCCGGAACAGGTCGCAGGCGTCCAGCACATGGCCGGGGTCGAGGCCCGCCAGCGGCTCGTCCGCCAGCAGCCATTGCGGCTCTCCGGCCAGGGCGCGGGCGATCAGGACACGCGCCCGCTCGCCGCCCGACAGGGTCGAGACGACGCGGTCGGCGAAGGCCTCCACCCCCGCCAGGGCCATGGCGCGGGCCACGGCGGCGCGGTCGTCCGCCCTCAAGCCCCAGGCGCCGACGTAGGGCGTGCGGCCCAGGCCGACGAAGGTGCGCCCCTCGACCGCCCAGGCGATCTCGGCGTTCTGGGGCAGGTAGGCGATGCGCCGTGATCGCGCGCGCGCGGGCAGGTCGCGCAATGCTCGGCCGTCCAGCGTCACGCGGCCCGCGTCAGGCGTCCGCAGGGCCGCCAGACAGTCCAGCAGCGTCGACTTGCCCGCCCCGTTCGGTCCGACGATCGCCGTCACCAGCCCCGGCGCGAAGGCCGCGTCGACGCCGTTCAGCACCGCCTTGTCGCCCAGGCGGACAGACAGGTTTTCCGCGCTCAGGATGCTCATGCCAGCTTCCTTCTCATGCTGATAAGCAGGGCCAGGAAGAAGGGGCCGCCCAGGGCCGCCATGGCCACGCCCAGCTTGATCTCGGTCGAGGCGGGCGTCAGCCGCACCAGGATGTCCGCCGCCAGCGTCAACGCCGCGCCGCCCAGGGCCGAGGGCAGCAGCAGGCCGCTGGGCCGTGCGCCGATCAGCGGCCGCAACAGATGCGGCACGATCAGGCCGACGAAGCCGATCGATCCCGTCACCGCCACCGCCGAGCCGACCGCCAGGGCCGCGCCCAGCGCCAGCATCATGCGCCCGACATCCAGCCGCACGCCCAGCGACCGCGCCCCCGCCTCGCCCAGGGTCAGGGCGTCCAGCGTCCGGCCTTGGGTCAACAGCAGCAGGCACCCCAGGATCATGCCCGGCGCCGCCAACCTCAGTTCGACCACGCTGCGGTCAGCCAGCGACCCCATCAGCCAGTTGACGATCTCGTTCACCGCCCAGGGATTGGGCGCCAGGTTCAGCGCCAGGGCGACCCCCGCCCCCGCCATGGTCTGGATCACCACCCCGGCCAGGATGAAGGTGACGACGCTGCTGGTCGCCCCCGCCAGGGCCAGCAGCAGCAACACGCCGACCCCCGCCCCGATCATGGCCGCGACCGGCAGCACCCACGGCGCGCTGGCCGCCGCGCCCAGATAGAAGGTCAGCACCGCCCCCAGCGCCGCCATGGTCGACACGCCCAGGATCGCCGGATCGGCCAAGGGGTTGCGGGTGTAGCCCTGCAGCGCCGCCCCGGTCAGGCCCAGCACCGCCCCGACCATCAGGGCCAGCACCGTGCGCGGCAGGCGCAGCTCGAACAGGATGGCCCAGGCGGGATCGCCGCGCTGGCTCGCCCAATCGCTCCAGGGGATCCAGACGCGGCCGGCGCTCATGCTGGCGACGGACAGGGCGACGATCAGGAGCAGAAGCCCGATCATCACCAGAGGACGCGGCAGGGTCATGTCAGAGCCTCCAGCGCCGTACGGCGCGCGCGCGCCAGGGCGGCGGCGGTCTGGATCAGCACCGGCCCGCCGCAATAGAGCAGCTTCTCTTCCAGTTGCGCCTGCACCATCCGACCGGACAGGGACTTCAGCGCCGGGATGTCGCATGACCCGGTCGGCCCATGTGCGCGAGCCGCGCACCGGCACGCCGCTGAGCAGCACCTGCGGCGGGTCGGCCAGCAGGCGCTCGACCGGCACATTGCCCCATTTGCCCAGGCCATAACGGGCGGCGACGTTCTGAAACCCAGCGCGGGTCATCATCTCGTCCATCAAGGTGCCGCGCCCGGCGGCGAAACCGTTGGGCTGGTAGATCAGGGCCGTCAGCGGCGACGATCCGGGCGGCGGGGCGGCGGCGGCGATGGCCGCCTCGATGCGGGCGATCAGGGCCTGGCCCCGCGCCGGACGGCCGACCAGACGGGCGACCTCGCGCACCTGGACCAGGCTGGCGGCCACGCTGTCGGGCACCGAGAACAGCTCGGTCTGAATGTTCAGGCGGCCCAGGGCATTGCGGGTGGCCAGGGCGCTGTGGCGGCTGGTCAGCACCAGATCGGGGCGCAGGGCGATGACCTCCTCCGCCGTCTCCCAGGTGAAGGGCAGGGTCTTGGCCACCTCGGAAATGGTCGAGCCGACCGGCTCGCGCGCATAGTGGCTGAGGGCGACGATCTGCCCCCGGTCGGCGACGTGGACCAGAACGGCGTCGAGGCAGGCGTTCAGCGACACCACGCGACGCGGCGCAGTGTTGGCCGCAGCCGGTCCGGCGACCAGCATGGCCCCGCGCCCGCCAACGCCTGTCGCCGGGTCGCCCTCATCCGAAGGTCTCCAGCGCGCGTCGCAGTCGAGGGAAGTCGCGCTCGGCCGGAACGCCGAAGCGAAGGGCGTCGGGCGTATGGTCGAACGGCCGGGTCAGGATTCCCGCGCGGCACAGGTGCTGGAACCAGCGCGCGGCGTGGGGCGTGCGCGTCATGCGGAACAGACTGGTCCCGCCGATGATCTGGAACCCCGCCCGCGCCAGCAGATCGTCCAACCGATCGGCCCGCTCGGCCAGGGCCGCCTCGGTCCGGCGCCGCCAGGCCTCGTCGGCGTAGGCGCCCAGCCCCAGCGTCAGGGCGTCGGCGCCGACCGGCCAGTCGCCCTGAAGCGCGCGCAATCGCCGGATCAGCTCGGGCGCCGCCAGCATGAAGCCCAGCCGCACCCCGGCCAGACCGTAGAACTTGCCGAAGGAGCGCAGGACGATCAGCCCCGGCTCGGCCAGATCCGACACGCTGTCGCCGGGCGCGCATTCAATGAAGGACTCGTCCGCCACCAGCCAGCGCCCCGCCTTGGACCGCGCCCGCGCCATGGCGATCAGATCGGCCCGGCGGGTCAGGCGGCCGTCGGGATTGTTCGGATTGACGACGACCAGCACGCCCGCCTGCGAGGCCGCCGCCTGATCCGGCGCGATCAGGCGCGTCGCCACGCCCGCCGCCCGCCAGGCCTCGGCATGGGCGCCGTAGGTCGGGCCGACGACCTCGACCGCCCGCACGCCCAGCAGCAGGGGCAGAAGACGGATCGCCGCCTCGGCTCCCGCGACCGCCGCCGTCCGCTCAGGCGAAGCGCCGAAGGCGGCAGCAGCGACCGCCTCCAACGCCGCCAGGGCGGCGGGATCGGGCAGGCGGTTCAGCGCCTCCTCCGACGCGCGCGGTCCCCGCCACGGCTCGGGATTGATCCCCGTGGACAGGTCCAGCCAGGGCTTCGGCGCGTCGGGGTAGGCGGCGGCGGCCGTCATCAGGCCGCCGCCGTGCCGGGTCGCCGTCGTCAGGAACGCGGCGTCCTTCATCGCATCAGAACCGGACGCGAACGCCGCCGAACACGCCGCGTCCCGGCGCGCCGTAGTTCAGGACCGTCTGATAGTCCTCGTCGAAGGCGTTCTCGATCCGGCCATAGACTTCGAGGGTGTCGTTGATCGGATAGGAGGCGCGCAGATCGACCAGGGTGTAGGCGTCGACCTTCACCGTGTTCGTGTCGTTGTTGAACGTCTCGCCGACGTAACGCACGGCCACGCCCGTCTTCAGACCGAAGGCGAAGGCGTAGTCGGCGGCGAAGTTCGCCATATGCTCGGGGCGGCGCGTCAGGCGCTTGCCGTCCGTGGCGCCCGAGGCGCTCTTGGCGTCGGTCCAGGTGTAGTTGGCGCTGACGTTCAGACGCTCCGTCACATCCACGCGGCCGACCAGTTCGACGCCTTGCGCCTCGGTCTTCTGGACGTTGCGATAATAGCCCCAGCGGCCGGCGCCGTTGACGGTGCACAGCGGGTCCGTCGAGGGCGTCGAGCAGCCGTTGTAACGGATCTCATTGTCCGCCTGGCGGTTGAAGTAGGTCGCCGAGACGACGGCGCGGTCGAACAGACGCTGCTCGACGCCGATCTCCCAGCTGTCGAACTCTTCCGGTTGCAGGTTCAGATTGCCGTACTCGCTGTACAGCTCATACAGGCCCGGCGCGCGGAAGCCCTGGCCCCAGCTGGCGCGCACCACCGTATCGCCCTCGTTCAGGGCCCAGGCCGCCGCGACCTGGCCCAGCAGGTTGTCGCCATATTGCGCGTGGTCGTCATAGCGCAGGCCGCCGGTCAGGGTCAGGCCGTCCAGCACCGTCCACTGCACCTGGCCATAGGCGCTGTTCAGCTCGGCTTCGCCGCGACCGAAGGCCGGGTTCGGGTTCCAGTCGCCGGGCGAGCGGGTCTTCATCTCCGACTTCTCATGCTCCAGGCCGAAGGTCGCGTTCAGCGCCTCGGTGAAGGCGAAGGCGCCCTGGTATTCCCAGCGGCGGTTCTGGCCCTCGGCGTCGAAGGTCAGGGTCTGGACCTTGTTGTCCGGGTTGAAGTTGCGACGGTCCGTGTCGGTGTGGGCGTAGCCGATGCGGTTGCGGAACCGGCCGTCCAGCAGGTCGAAGTTCAGACCGGCGTAGGCGACCAGCTCCTGGGTCTTGCCGTATTCGCGGCTGTCGCCGTTGAAGGCGTCGAAATCGTTGCGACCGCTGGACCAGACCGAGCGCAAGTCCAGGGACACCGCGTCCGTCACCTTGACGTTCAGGCGGCCGGACAGGCCGGTGTTGGTGTAGCCGTCGTCCTCGGTCCCCTTGGCGAAGGCCGAGAAGCCGTCGGTGTCATAGCGGCTGGCGGCCAGGCGCCAGCTCAGGCGCTCGTTGGCGCCGCCGACGCCGCCCCGGAAATAGGTCGTGCCGCGCGCGCCGACCTCGGCGTCGAGACTGCCTTGCAGGGCTTCGGTCGGTTCGGCGGTGACGATGTTGACCACGCCGCCGATGGCCTGGCTGCCCCACAGGGTCGACTGGGCGCCGCGCAGCACCTCGATGCGCGCGGTGTCGCCGACCAGCAGATTGCCGAAGTTGAAGCCGCCCTGGGTCGATGACGGGTCGTTCAGCTTGACCCCGTCGATCAGGACGACGGTGTGCTGGCTCTCGGCGCCGCGGATGTTGACGCCCGTCGAGGTGCCCGGCCCGCCGTTGCGGGTGAAGCTGACGCCCGGCGTCTGGGCCAGAAGTTCGGCCACGACCGGAGTCTGGCGCGCCTCGAGGGCGGCCTGGGTCAGGACGGTGACCGAAGCCCCGACGCGCTCGATCGGCTGGGCCGAGCGGTTGGCGGTGACGACCACGTCCTCGACGGCGGTGGCGCCGGCGCGGCCCGCCACGTCGGGGCGGCGGCCTGTTGATCGACGGTTTCAACGGCGAAGGCGGGCGCGGCGGCCAGAAGGCTGGCGGCGGCCAGGGTAGCGAATGCGGTCCGGTTCATTCCGGTTCTCCATATGACGACGCCGCGCCAGACCGCCCGTCGCCCGGATGAGCGAAAGCGGCCGCTGACGCGGCTGGATTACGACTGTCGTCACGCGAGTTGCCTCGACCGCCCGGCACATCCCGACCGCGCGGAGAACGACGGCGACAGGCAGGTCTCCTGGCTCGCGGATCAAGGCCGGTGCGCGTCGCCTTCCCAAAAGTCGTTCAGGCCGTGGCCTTCCGGACCGCCAGTGGCGTATGACGCGCGGGCTAGCCGCTTACAGTTGCGGGAACAGCCGGAGTTTCGCACTCCGTTCCCTTTCAATCCCCTTTCGGGGAACCTGACGCGACCGTGGCAGTAGGACCGCGCGCGGTTCAGGTCAACCGGAGAGACGACGCATGACCCTGACGCTGGTTCTCGGCGGCGCCCGCTCCGGCAAGAGCGGCTACGCACAGCGGCAGGCGGAACAGGCGGCCGAGGCGGCGGGCCGCCCGCCCGTCTTCATCGCCACCGCCGAGGCCTTCGACGACGAGATGCGCGACCGAATCGCCCGCCATCAGGCCGAGCGCGGCCAGGGCTGGCGCCAGGTCGAGGCGCCGCTGGATCTGGCCGAAGCCGTGCGCGCCCTGTCGGCCGAGGACGTGGCGGTGGTCGACTGCCTGACGCTGTGGCTCAGCAATCAGATGCTGGCCGAGCGCGACCTGGCCGCCGCCGTCGACGACCTGGCCCAGGCCCTGGCCGCCTGCCCCGCTGCGCTGTGGGCGGTCAGCAACGAAGTCGGCTGGTCGCTGGTGCCCGACAATCCGCTGGGCCGCCGCTTCCGCGACGAGGCCGGCCGTCTGAACCAGCGCATCGCCGCCGTCGCCGACGCGGCCTGCCTGATCGTCGCGGGCATGCGCCTGCCGCTAGAGCGGATCTGACCGCAACCGCCTCACTCGTGCAGATAAAATTCTGAAATCATTGATTAAAATTGACACCTGCCAATCCGATTGATGCCCACACTCACCATGCGGTCGCCATGGCGACGAAAATCGCAGTGATTTCCGGCACGGGATTGGCTCGGGCGCGCAAAGCGAACTTCTAGCCAGCCAACGGGTGCTGCTACGCGCTGAAGCCATGGGCACGACGAAATCCTCAACCATCTCGGATTTCTTCTCGTTTTCGGGGTTGGTCTTGTAGGGGGATTATCGAACTGAAGTGTCTGATGAATCGCCCTGGGCGCGGCCCAGCGCGGCGGAATGGAACGTGATGGTCGAAGATGAAGAGTTGAGGGCCTGGTTCTTTCGAGAGGTGTTTCCTCTCGAAGCCGCCCTGACTCGATTCATCCGTCGCAACTGGCGCAACGAAAGCGACGTGGCCGACTTGAGGCAGGACATCTACACCAAGGTCTACACGGCGGCCCAACGACAACTCCCGATTCAAGCTCGCGCCTTTCTGTTCACCACGGCTCGGAACCATCTCATCAACACCGCCAAACGCGCCAAGATCGTGTCCTTTGATCTAGTGGCCGATCTTGAAGCCTCCTTTCCAGAGGCGATGTCGGCCGATCTAGACAGACAGTTGACGGCGAGAGACGAACTGAGGCGCGTTCAGGCGGGCCTGGAACGGCTCCCGGCGCGTTGCCGACAGGTGATGACGCTGCGTCGCGTCGAAGGCCTATCGACCAAGGAGGTGGCGGCTCATCTGAACATCAGCGTCAGCACTGTTGAACAGCAGATGGTTCACGGTCTTCGAGCCCTCACCGACTACATGATGGGCGGTCAAGGACGAATACGACGATCTCCGCCCAAGACGTCCGCCTCCAAAAGCGAGTCTCAACCATGAGCGCCCGCAATGAAATTGAAGATACCGCAGCCTACTGGCTGGTGCGCCAGGCGGATGGGCTCTCAAGCGAGGAGCAAGCCCGCCTCGACGCGTGGCTGAACGCCGCCGCCGAACACAAAACCGTCTTCTGGCGCCTCGAGTATATTTGGGAAAAGACTGGGCGCCTGGTCGCCCTTCGCGGTCCCGACACACTGGCTGAAGCCGTCACGGAAACACCGCCTCCCGCCATGCCCCGCCGAGTCCGGCCTCGCTGGGTCGCAGGCCTGGCGGCCGCCCTGGCGGTGATTGTGCTGTCGTCGGCCGCCATGCTCTGGCCCCGACCGGCTCACTATGCGACCGACACCGGAGAGCGCCGCCTCGTGGCCCTGTCCGATGGGTCGCGCGTCGAGCTGAACACAGAAACCCGCCTGCGAACCACCATGTCGCCCGACAGCCGCGAAGCCTGGCTGGACAAGGGCGAGGCCTATTTCGAAGTCGTCCACGACGCATCGCGCCCCTTCACCGTTCACATGGGCGCCCGGACCGTGCATGTCCTGGGCACACGCTTCAGCGTTCGACGCGACGGCGACAAGGTGCAGGTTCTCGTCGCTGAGGGACGCGTCCGCCTCAGCGGCTCGAAGGCAGACCCCGTTTCCAGGCCCGTCGTACTGGATCGCGGCGACGTCGCGACGGGCATGGGCGCCTCTGTCCTGCAAAGCCGGACGTCGGACCAGCACGTGGACGACCAACTCGCTTGGCGTCGCGGCCTTCTGGTGTTCGATCAGATCACCCTGGCGGACGCTGCCGTCGAGTTTAATCGCTACAACCAGACCCAGTTGAAAGTGCTCGACTCTCAGACCGCCGCCATTCGCATCGGCGGGAGTTTTGAGGCCACCAACGTCGAAGCTTTCGTGCGGCTGCTGCAAAGCGCCTATGGACTGAAGATCGACCGCGACGACGAAACGGTGAAAATATCAGAATAGCTGTAGAGGGTTTCCGCCTTCGTCTTGTCACAATCCCATAGCCGTCCAATCCGGACGACAAGGGGGGTTTATGACCAAGATCTCGTTCTTGCGGCACATGCTGACAGGCAGTGCTTGCGCGTTGATACTGGCGGGGGCGGCAGCGGCTCAGACGCGAAACTTCGATGTTCCGTCGGGCGACCTGCAAGGCGCGTTAGACGCCTATGCGCGCCAGGCCAGCGTGCAACTGGTCTACAGGACCGAGGACGTACGAGGCGTTCGGACGCGCGGGCGTTCGAGAGGCTGTTGATGCTGAAACCGCGCTTCGTCGCCTGCTGGAGGGCACCGGCCTGACGGTTCAACGCGACAGCTCCGGCGCCCTAGCCATCGTGCGCCAGCCTGTTCAGAAGACAACGGCGAACGACGACCACGCCTCGACGGTCGATGAAGTGGTCGTCACCGGTTCGCGCCTGAAGAACGTCTTCGACGCCGCCACACCCGTCGTCAGCATGGAACGCGAAGCCCTGCTCGAGGGCGGCTACATGGATCTGGCCGAGGCGCTGACGGACATTCCTGGGGTTGAGGAAGGCAGTTCTCTCGCCAACAACCAGAGCGCGACCCAGGCCAACGGCCTTTCGACCATCAGTCTGCGGAACCTGGGAGAGAACCGCACCCTGACCCTGATCGACGGCCACCGTACGGTCTCCAACGCCGGCAACCGCAACGCCGTCAGCCTCAGCTCCATCCCCGAGTTTTTCGTCGACCGCGTCGAAGTGACGACCGGCGGCGGCTCGGCCGTCTATGGCTCCGACGCCATCGCCGGGGTGGTCAACATCATCACCGAGCGCAATCTGAACGGCGTGCGCGCTCGCATCGTCGGCGGAACGACCCACGACGGCGGCGGCGACTCGATCGAGTACTCGGTCGGCGCCGGCGGTCGGTTTCTGGATGACCGCCTCTATGTGATGGCCGGTGCGACCTATGATCGTCAGTTCAAGCTGAAGGCGACCGATCGGCAACGCGCCCTGCAGTCCATTCTGTACATGCCCGCCAGCAATACGGTCGTCACGCCGGATCGCTCGACCTCCATCGCTGGCGGACGCTTCGTCAGCGGACGCTGGTTCTACGATGACAGCGGCCTGCGCCCCAACATGGTCACCGCCGTCGACGGTTATGAAGACCGTCCCGAGGGCACGCTGATCACCCCGCGCGACAATCTGAACGGCGCCGTCAAGTTCGACTACGCCGTAACCGACGGCATCAAGCTCTGGGGGCAGTTGCTCTATTCGAACGTCGTGACGGATTCGACGCGCGCCCCAACGACCTTCAGCAACACGACCTCGTTCGGCGTCAACGACGAGTTCACGCTCGGACGCATGTCGCGCACACTGAACCCCTTCGCCCCCGCCGAAATCAAGGCTGCGGCCTCCAGCTCCGGCATCGACTTCCGCCGCCGCGTGGTCGAGGTCGGTCCCAACCTGATCCACAATGAGCGCGAGACCATCCGCAGCTGGGTCGGCATCGAAGGCAGCCTGCCCAATGACTGGGACTGGAAGCTGACCTACGGCTACGGCAAGTTCTCGGGCGAGCAGATCCGCGGCAACACCTTGAATCTGCAACGCGTTCAGTGGGCTCTGGATTCCGAACGCGTCAACGGCGTCGTTCAGTGTCGCAGCGCCGCGGCACGCGCCGACGGCTGCGTGCCGCTGAACATCTTCGGGGTCGGTTCGATCACGCCTGAGATGGCGAACTACATCCGCGCCAACACCTTCTATCGCCCGACCAATCGTCAGGACACGATCGAAGGCTACGTCTCGGGCGCCCTGTTCGAACTTCCTGCCGGCCCCGTCGAAACCGCCTTCGGTTTCGAAAGCCGCCGCGACCACACCCAGACGCGCACCGACCCGCTGATCCAGAGCGGCGTGGCCAGTTCGTCCTTCCTCCCGGAATACGAGGGGACCATCAAGGCGAACGAAGTCTTCGCCGAAGCCTCGGTTCCGCTGCTGGCTGACCTGCCGTTCGCGCATCGCCTGGTGCTCAACGGGGCCGTCCGCGTCGCCGACTACAACCTGGAGGCCGTCGGCACGACCGTCAGCTATCGCGCCGGCCTGCAATGGTCGCCGATCTCCGACCTACGCCTCCGCACGGAGTACGCCCGCGCCCAACGTGCGCCTGACACCAGCGAACTCTTCTCGCCGCCGCGCCGATGACGCCGACACCGTCGCCGACATCTGCAGCGGGGTGACGGCCGGCACAGCCGGCGTCGTCGCCCAGAACTGCCGCGCCGACAGCCGCATCGCCGCCGCCATCGCCGCAGCGCCCGACGGGACGTTCCGCCAGCTGAACACGCAGATCAAGGCGCCGAACGCCGGCAATCCGAACCTGTTCGAGGAAACCGCAGACACCCTGACGGTCGGCTTGGTCTATCGTCCCAGCTATCTGCCGGGCTTCGAAGCCAGCGTCGACTATTATGACATCAAGATTAGCGACGTGATCGCGTCGCTGAGCAACTCGGCCCTGTTGCTGGGCTGCTATTCCGATGCGTCCGGCGCCGACAACGTCTTCTGCGACACCATCACCCGTGACGAAGACGGGCAGCTGGCGCGCATCCTCAACCAGGAGCAAAATCTCAACGAAACCCGCGCCCGTGGCGTGGACGTAGCCGCTTCCTATCGCTTCGATCTGGAGCAGTGGAAGGTGCCCGGCACATTCCGCGCCAGCGTCAACTACAGCCGCCGCCTTGAATTGAGCACCGAATACGACAGCATCGACAAGGTCGAGCTGGTGGAAACGGTCGGCGAGGTCGGCACAGCCAAGAACGAGGCCCGCTTCGGCCTGTCCTGGTACGATGACGCCTGGAGCGTGCGCTGGTCCTCACGTTTCATCGGCGAGGTGGTCGACAGCCTGGAACGCCAGCAGCAAGCTGTCGCCGCCGGCTGGGCGGACCCGCTCTATCTCTACCTCGATGAGTACTGGCGCCACGACCTGAGCGTCAGCTTCAAGCCGAACATCAACAATTCGAACCTGAAGATTTTCGGCACCGTGAAGAACATCTTCAACGACTACGGCCCCTTCCTGCCGGACGGCACCGAAAGCGGAAACGCCTACAACTACAGCTCAGCCTATGGCGTCATCGGCCGCGCCTTCACCCTGGGCGTCCAGGTCGAGTTCTAAAGCGACGACGGGTCCGGCGACGCTCGCGCGAGCGTCGCCGATCTCCGCCGCGTTCAACGCGCCCAACTCTCCTTCAGGATCAGTCATGTCCAAACGCTTCGCAATCGCGCTGACCGCGCTGCTCTGCGCTTCGTCGACCCTCGTCCATGCTCAGGACACGGCTGCGTCCTCATCCCCTCCTCCGAAACTGGTCGTCGTTGTCGTTGTCGATCAGTTCAGCGCCAACCTGTTCAACCAGTATCGCAGCCGCTGGACCAGCGGCCTGCGACGCTTGTCGGACGAGAGCCTGGTGTCGACCAACGGCTATCAGACCCATGGCCTGACCGAGACCTGCCCCGGACACGCGACGGTCCTGACCGGCATGCACCCTGCCCAGACCGGCATCCCCTCGAATGACTGGATCGATCCGACGACGGGCAAGGAAGTCTATTGCCTGTCCGCCCCGCGCAACACGCTGGCGCATGGCCGCAACAGCGATAACGGCCCCGTCGGCCCCGACAATATCCGCGCCTCCAGCCTGGGTGACTGGCTCAAGGACCAACGCCCCGCCTCGCGCGTCTTCGCCGTATCGGGCAAGGACCGGGGGGCGATCAATCTGGCCGGCCACCATCCCGACGGCGCCTATTGGTTCACCGACGACTATGGCCTGACGACCTATGTCGAGCCGGACCAGAGCGCCCCGGCGCGCCTGGCCGTCGTCGACGCCTTCAACGTCGAGTTCCGCCGCCGCCAGGCCGCGACGCCCCACGCCTGGACCTACAGCCAGCCCCAGTGCCGCGCGTTGGAATCCGACTGGGAAATCGGCGGGCGAACGTTTCATTCCAAAGTCCCGCCAGCCCAGGACGACTTCGATTCCTCTCCCGCCCTGGACGAAGAAACGCTGAAGGCCGCCGCCTACCTTATCGACAGCCAGCGCTTGGGCCAGAGCGAGACGACGGACCTTCTCGGCGTCAGTCTCTCGGCGACGGATCGCATCGGCCACGCCTACGGCACTCAGGGGCCGGAAATGTGCGAGCAGATGCACCGCCTTGATCAGGCCTTGGGCCAGTTCCTGACCCGATTGGAGACCATCCCCGGCGGCGTTGTCTTGGCCCTGACGGCGGACCATGGCGGCTCTGACTTTGTCGAGCGGCTGGCGCAGCGCGGCTATCCCCATGCCCATCGGATCGATTCCGCCCCGCTCGCGGCCGTCAACGCCGCCTTGCGTCAGCGCTTCAACCTAGACGCCTCTCCGCTTCAGTCCGGTCGCAGCGGCCTGATCGTGGCGGACCGGGCCCGCATGAGCTTGCCCGAACCGCTACGGAGCCAGATCATCGAGGCCGCCTTGCCCTTGCTTCGAGACTTGCCCGACATCGTCTTCGTTGAAGCGCGCGACCGCCTTCTGACCGATCCCTTGCCCGTCAGCGAGCAGCCTGAAATTCTTTCCCTTCGCGAACGCATGCGCCTGTCGACGGTAGCTGCGCGGTCACCTGATATCATCATGGTGCGCGCCCCCGAACGTGACCGGCGGCGGACGGGTGGGCGGCAATATCGCGGGCCATGGCACGCCCTGGGACTACGACCGACGCGTGCCCATTCTCTTCTGGACGCCAAGCGCGCCGGCTCAGGAGCGCTTCCTCCCCATCCGAACCATCGACATCGCCCCGACGCTGGCGACTGTCATCGGCATCCAAACCCCGCCGGTCTCGGGACGCGCCTTGCCGCTCTGGGACTGACGGGCGCGTTGAGGCCATCGACATGGACCTGCGCCCTCTGACTTGCCGAACATGGTCCGGCGCCTGAAGGAGGTCGGCGAGCCGATCCGCCAGGTCGGCCTAAAGACGCAAGGCGCCCACGGCGCCGAGGAAGGCTCGTCTTTTCATGGTGGAGAACCGCTTTTCGAGAATGCCCCGACACAGGTTCGACGGAACGGGCGCTGGGGCGGGTCGCCCGTTCCGTCCGCGCCGAGAAGGTGTAGGAGGCGCTGACGAACAGGCTGCGGCCCGACGTCGTCGGGCTGTAAAAACGGTCAGCCGAGTCCGAGTATTGCTCGATGGCCTGGTCGGTCAGGTTGTAGAAGGCCGAGGACGCCTCGGCCCTGATCGATTCAGGAACCAGCTCCTACTACGCCGCCCGCCATCTCGACCGACACAGCCGCCTCTCGATCATCACCAACTCCCTTGAGGTCGCGCGTGAGACGGCGCGTTCAGGCCGGAACAGGGTCTATTCCATCGGCGGCGAAGTGAACAATGAGTACCTCTCGACCTTCGGCGTCGACACCATGGCTCAGGTCGCGCGCTACGCTCCGACCTACGCCCCTCCCTAGGGTGAAGCTTGTACACTCGACACACGCGGCAATGCGATCTCGAACATCGCTCCCGTCCTCGATCCAGCCAGCCCAAGATCCGCATGATTTGCCCGCAGCAAAGAACGCGCGATCGACAAGCCCAGACCAGCGCCGCCCTCATTGCGACGCGTTGTGAAGAACGGCTCGAAGATCCGCTCGACGTCGCCTTCGGCCACGCCTGGCCCGTCGTCCGCCACGAACATGCGGATCTGGTCTGTCTCAACCTGAGCGGTGATCAAGACCTCGCCCGCGCCCACCTGGCGGCTGTTCTCCAGTAGGATGGAAAGAGCCATCTCGAGACTGGCTTCAGGCACGGCGACCTTGGGCAGTCCGGCAGGCAGATCGACCGTGATCGTCAGGCCGCCTTTCAGGGCGTCGGCGATGCGCGCCGCCACGGACCGAAGGTCTACCGCGGCTCCGGCCTCGGGCCGCGCCATGTCGGCTCGCGCCAGGTCCAGCAACCGCGTCACCAGATCGGACAGCCGGCGTGCGTCGGAATCGATGTTGCCGAGGAAGCGACGGCGCTGATCCGGCTCCATGTCGTCGCCGTGATCCTGAAGGAGCTCGACGGCTCCCTGGATGCCGGCGAGCGGCGTCTTGAACTCATGACTGACGGCGGCGGCGAAATCGCGCAGGTAGCGAGAGCGACGGTCCACAGCTTCGGCCATCCGGCCGAAATCCTCATACAGATCGCGAATCTCGATCGCCGCCGTCGCGGGCGGCGGCGGCACTGAACCGCCGCCGTGAGTGACGTCGCGGGCGACGCGGCGCAGAGCCTCAATCGGGCGGGCGATCCCCCGCGAAACCACGACCGCCAAGACGCTTAGCAGACCGAAGACGACGATGACCCCGAACAGGATCTTGCCTCGGTCCTGATAGACGCCCTTGAACAGGGCGCGCGGCGAGCGCGACGTCAGAATGACGCCCTCGACCCGACCGTTCACCACCACGGGCCGTGCGTGATGGATGCGCAGTCCCGAGGCGCGGCTGAGCCACTCCATCTGATATCGGGGCTCGTAGGCTGCGTTACGACGCAGAACAGTCGCGGGCGCGCCGGACAGAGCTGTCTTGACCTCGGGCAGATCACGCCAGGTTCCGCCTCGATCCAAACCCCGCACCACAACCCCGTTGCGGTCCATCAGGACGATGGAGGCGAGAGTGATGCGGCTGGTCTCCTCCATGATCGGCGCCAGGCGAGCAGCAGCATCCAGAGCCATGGGCTCTGGCGGCGCCGGCGCCGCTTGTGCGACTGGGCGCGGCGGCAAGACGGGATCAGAACGCAGATCAATGCTTGCCGGCTCTGGACGAAAATATCCGGGTGTCGCCCGCTGGGCCTCGGTTGGGACGACGACGCGCGCGCCGGGCCATAAGGTTTCAGCCGCCGCCGACAGGGCGACCGTCTGGGCGATCAGCTCCGCCTCGGTCTGGCGGACCAGGGTGTTCTCATAGACCCGCAAAAAGACGGCCCCTGCGCCAGGCAGGACAGCCGCGAACAACAGCACCGACAGAAGAATGGTGCGCAGGCGCAGGGCCGGCCAATGCGCCCGCACAAAAGCCCGCGCTTTCTGGACAACAAGGTTGATCACGCCGCCTGGCCGCGACAGGGGCCCATCTGATAGCCGACGCCCGCACGGGTCTCGATCACATCAGCGGCGCCGAACGCCGCGAACTTGGCTCGCAGGTTGCGCACGTGACTGTCGATGGTCCGATCGGTCAGGGCGAAGCCCGGTCCGTGGATGCGGTCGATGATGGCGTCGCGCGTGAAGACCATCTGCGGGGTCGCCGCCAGAGCCTTGAGGATTCCGAACTCGGTGATAGTCAGCGTCACTTCCTGATCGTCCCACCGCGAGCGCCAACCCTCCGTGTCCAGTGAAAGCCGTCCGATGCGCACGGCGCCCTGCGGCGGCGGCGGAGGCGACAAATTCACACGACGCAGGATAGCCGCGACGCGGGCCACCACCTCACGCGGACTGAACGGTTTGACCACATAGTCGTCAGCGCCCAGTTCGATGCCCAGAATCCGGTCAATCTCGTCGTCGCGCGACGACAGGAAGAGAACCGGAAGTTGCCCCTGCGCGCGAATACGACGGCATACCTCGATCCCGTCCATGCGCGGCATGTTGATGTCAAGGATCACCAGGTCCGGCGCCCGCTCGGCGATGGCCGCCAGCGCCGCCTCCCCGTCCCCGGCCTCGCGCGTCGCCAGCCCGGCCTTGCCGAGGGCGAAGGTCAGAAGGTCGCGGATATGCGGGTCATCGTCGACGACCAGGACTGTACGCTGCATGACGGCCATGATCAGGCTCCGGCTTCAGAGGTCAACTGGGAAGCGATAGGCGCCGAGGACGGCGCCATCGTGGGGACAGCTACAGCCGCCGGAACGATCCAGCCGTCGCAGTCACGCTGTCCCGGGATCGGCGTCGTCAGGGGCTGATCTGCGGCCAGACGCGCCACACGCTCCAGCCGCCGCGCATCCCGCCAGCGCCAGCTCCGCCACTCGGCCTGATGGGCTTGCATCGTCGCCATCTGACGGGCGCGGACAGCGGCGACGCGATCCCGAAACACGGGGTCTGAAGCACGCTGTTCCAGCTCGAACAGAGAAGCCAGAGCCGCGCCGTTCAAGCTGTCCAGATAGCAGAGGTCGAGTTGCGCCCCTTGGCCGTCGATCTCACGGGCATGACGGACGTTCCAGTATGCAGCCACCGCCCCCAGATCGACGGCGCTGACGATCCCCAACACCACCAAGGCGACGCCGGCGTTGGCGTTGATCAGCCAGTTGGCGCTCTTGTTCGCCAGCAGACGCCAGCAGATCAGGCCTAAGCCGACGCCGACCAGCACCATCCAAATCATGGCCGCGAGGCGGAACCGGGTCAGGGAATAGACCTCGATATAGTCCGCCGTTCGCAACAGGCTGGAGGCCACCAGAAGCAGGTTCTGCCCGACCCAGAGCATGACCAGTCTGCGAACCAACGGCCGCGTGGCCGTCTCCGACCCCGGTCGCAGGAAAACCAGGACGAACATCCCCGCCAGCAGGGCTGTAACGATCAGCGGATAGGCGCCGCGATGAGCGTACTCGGCCAGGCTCACGCCCTCGGGCAGGGTCGCGCCGCTCCACAGAAAGGCCAAGTCCAAACCGTTCTGCACCGCGAACAGCAGGTTGAACACCACCAATGACAGAGTGATCGAAGCCGCTGCGCCGCCAGGAACGGCGCGTCCCTGCAGCGACGGCAGGGCCATCAGTCGACGGCGCCAGCGCGGACGAAGGATACCTCCGATGGCGATGGACGCCCCCAGCCAGAAGATGACCCTGCTTGCAGTCTCATCCGCCAGCGTCGGCAACCGCAGCCGCGCCAGCAGTTCGCCGATCAGGGGGTTGGCGCTGGCGAACAGGCCCAGGAAGATCGTTCCGCCCAGAACCGGCAACAACAGAAGACGCATCGCCCCCGGCAGGTTGGGCCCACGTCCGCGCCTCCGGTTGCCCCGGCTCAGGCGAGAAAAATCAATCCACGGCCCGGCAAGCGCCACCGCAGCATGAACGACCAGCCTCTGGCACCAGCGCCAGGTCTCCTCGCCGCGACGAACCCGCGCCGACTGCATCGCGACCATCAGGGCCAGACCGAACAGCACCCAGGTCAGAAAGCCCGGCCGATCGATCATCACCAGGGCCAGAGCCGTCGCGGCCCCCGCCGCCGCCAGCCCCCGCCGATCCCTGATCCAGCCCTTGCGAAAGAGAGCGGCAGCGCCCAGCCACGAAAGAGCGAAGAAACCTAGGGTCGCGCCGGGCCGATGCACGAAGAACAGGGCGTCAGCCGCGGCAATGAGCAGCCCCCCTAAGGCGACCTTCATCCAGAAGGAGGATCGAAGAGATGAGATGGACACAAACGGACAGCGCCTCCTTTTCAGAGACGTCCTTGTGGCCACGCAGCATCAAGCCGCGATGATTGAACAGTCCAGCTTCATGGCAGAAGCCGTGCAGAACCGGTGCAGACAGACATCAGCTCACCACCCGAAAGTAGAGGTTCGGCGGGGTGACCGCGTGATGCCGGCTTCCTAACCCGTCATGGGTTCTTGGCGCAGCTTTACACCACCAAGAGGAACCTTGCCGAAGCTTAACTTTGGAGACGAGGGCCGCACCTCTACAGGTTGCTCACCTCAGCCGGAAGCCGCCCTTCAAACGGCCAGCAACCGGCCGATACTGTTCATCGAACAGGCACGCCCCCGCATGCCGAAAACGAGCGGCATCACAGAACGCAGCCACAGACGCCGCGTCGGGTGTGGCGCCTTGGTCGATCCAGGCCATCAAGGCGTCAAAGACTGCGACATACTCCGGCGGACTGAGCGCGCTGTGCTCGGCCTCATTGGTAAAGGTCTGGACGAGAAGCTCCGAACGTCCCGCCGAGGCCACCCGATCACGGTAGGCGGCCTGATGCCAGACGAAAGCCGTCGGGTCGTCCTTGCCGTGAATGGTGATCGTCGGGGCCACGATCAGTCCCGACAGGTCGGCGTCGTAGGCCAGGCGCGCAACCGCCATCGGGTCCGCCGCGAACCGTTCGACCCCCGCGTTCAGCGCCGCATCATCGTGCGAGCCCTGATAGACGGTCCGGCTGTTGTCGAACGGATTGAGGCCGTCCAGGCGCTTCTGCACTAGGTCCTGAAACAGGAAGGTTCCCCAGGCCAGGTGAGAGACAAGCTGGCCCTCGCCTATGCCCACGACGTTGAGGATGTCGGCCAGGCGCTGCGTCTGCTCCGGCGAGCGTTCGGTCTCAGCCAGGCCGACGCCCGTGCAGGCCTTCACCCGCTCGGCCAACTGGGCGCGGGTCAGGCGGACGCCTTCGGGCAGACCCTGCCAGACCGGATACTGCGCCTCGTCGGGCGCGGGATGGTTCTGGCAATAGTACTGATAGACCGCACGCAGATCGGCGCGGAACCTGTAGGCCTCGGTCCCGCCCGCCAGGACGCCGCTGGTCAGGACCACGCCGTCCCACACCACCTGCCCCTCGGCGTCGCGCGCATAGAGCTCTGCCGCCTTGGCCGCGACATTGCCGCCCCAGGACTGGCCATGAAGAATGGTGCGACGCGGTCGTCCGAAGGCGTCCCAGAATATCTGGCGCAGATCGTCGGTGTCCTCGGCCGCCATGCGTACGCCATAGCCGCCTCGGCGATAGGTCGACCCCGCCCAGGCGAAGCCCTCCTTCACCGTCATGGAGAAGCGCTCCAAGTCCTCCAACGGATCGTCAGCCCTGGGAGCGCCCGTGCGCGGCCCGCCATGAGCGTGGACGATCAGCGAGCCGTTCCAATTCTCGGGCACGGCGATCCAGTAATAGCCGCCCTTGGCCGCCCGCCCCGACCAGCAGCGCGCCTGCTGAGGAAGGAAATCGGGACAGACGGCCAGGGCAGGCGCCGGCGACGAGGCCGCAGGCGCATCCTGGGCGGCGGCGAAGGGCGCGCCGGTCAGCGTGACGGCGGCGGCCGCCGCCAGCATCGAAAACAGACGCATCCCTATCGCCTCCTCAGATCAGAACGACTTGGTGGCCGTAACGTACCAATAGCGGCCCCACGGGCTGTGCACCGAGCCGCGATAGCCGTTGTCAGCCAGCGGCGGCCCCTGATCCGTCAGGTCGCGGACGCCCAGACGCAGGCGCGTCTCGGCCGGGAATTCATAGTCGACATAGGCGTTGACGGTCTGGCGGGCGTCGACGACCCACGGCTCGCCCGCGGCGCCCAGCAGGCCGGGCTGCTGAAAGTCGCTGATGTACTGGGTCGTCATCCCTGCGCGCCAGGGGCCCTTGCGCCAGGTCAGGCTGGCGTTGAGGCGCCATTCTGGACGCCCGTTCTGCCCCACCAGTTGCGAGGAGTCCGGCAGGGTCGTGCCGACATTGATCGTTCCGGCCTCGCGGGCGGCGTACAGCTCATTGACGATGTCGCCCGGATCGCGCGTGAATTCGTCCAGCTTGCTGGCGTTTACATTGACGATGAAGGTGCCGTACTTCGTGCGACGCAGCGACCAGTTCACGGCCAGGTCCAGCCCGCTGACGGTCTGGGGCTGCAGGTTGATGAAGCGGTCGTTGATCGAGACCACCTCGCCCACCGGCGTCAGGCCCGTGCCCTGGAACAGCAGGATGTCCTCGGGCGTCGGCGCGCGACGGTTGACGAGCGGATTGGAGCCGCCCTCGACGCGGTTCAGATAGTCCAGCGCCAGGGCCGTCTGGGCGCCCAGCAGGCCCACGATCTTCTCCTGCTCGATCCGCCACTTGTCGACAGTGAAGGTGAAGGCGCCGAAACGCTCGGGGATGAAGGAGGGCTGAAGCACCAGGCCGTAGGAGGTGTTGGTGCTCTCTTCCGGCTCCAGGTCCGGGTTGCCCGCGACCAGCAGGGAGGCGCCCGAGGTGTTCTGCGCGCACTGCGAGAAGTTGCTGATGCGGCCGGCGCGCAGATCGGCCTCGCAGCGGACATAGTCCGTGCCGCTGGCCAGACGGGCGTATTCCGTGGCGTGGGTCTGCTCCAGGTTCGGCGCGCGGAAGCCCTGAGAATAGGAGCCGCGGACCCGCACGCCGGGCACGACGTCCCAGGCCGCGGCGATCTTCGGCTTGGCCACCGAGCCGAAATCGGAATAGTGCTCATATCGGCCCGCCAACTGCACATCCAGCTGATGAACCAGAGGAATGTTCATCTCGGGCGAGACTGTCCGTCGTCGAAACATTTGGCGCAGGTTTGGCGTGGCGTTAACGGAGAGCGGGCCTCGTCAGGGGTTGGCTTTTAGGCGGCGAGCTTGCGGTGCTGCAAGCGGCGATGTTCGATGGTCTGTTTCTTGATGGCGGCGCGCTGGGCGTGGATCTGCCGATCGCGGCCAAAGTAGGCATCTGCGGGCGTCACATTGCCCAGGCTTTCGTGATAGCGCTGGTGGTTGTAGTGCTCGATGAAGGCTTCGATCTGGGCTTCGAGATCGCCGGGCAGGTAATAATTCTCCAGTAGGATGCGGTTTTTCAAGGTCTGGTGCCAGCGCTCGATCTTGCCCTGTGTCTGGGGGTGAAAGGGGGCGCCGCGCACGTGGCTCATGGACTGGGCCTCGATATAGGCGGCCAGTTCGCCCGCGACATAGCTCGGGCCATTGTCCGAGAGCAGGCGCGGCATGTGCAGCACGGTGGCGCTGTCACAACCTGATGCGGCCAGCGCCAAGTCCAGCGTGTCGGTGACATCGCCCGCCGTCATGGTGGTGCACAGCTTCCACGAGATGATGTAGCGGGAATAGTCGTCGAGCACGGTTGAGAGGTAAACCCAGCCCCAACCGATCAGCTTGAAATAGGTGAAGTCGGTCTGCCACATCTCGTTTGGTCGCATCGTCTTGGTGTGGAACTCGTCGCGGGCCTTGATGACGATATAGGCTGGGCTGGCGATCAGATCCTGTGCCTTGAGCAGGCGATAAACCGTGGCCTCGCAGACAAAGTACTGCTTCTCATCGGTAAATTTGGTGGCCAACTCGCGGGGCGAGAGTTCGCTTTCCTCCAGCGCCATGTCGATGATCTGTTTGCGCACATTCTCGGGCAGCCGGTTCCATACCCGGCTTGGCGCCGAGGGGCGGTCTTCCAGCGCCTCAGGCCCACCATCAAGGTAGCGGGCATACCAGCGGGCAAAGGTGCGGCGTGGGATGCCCAGTTTCTCCAGCGTCTGTCGGGTGGGCAGATGGGATTGCTCGACGAGGCGGATGATCTCGAGCTTTTCTGCGGCGGGATACCTCATTCTTGGTCGCCCCCATCCGCGATCATGCTTTTTTTAAGCAGGCGGTTCTCGAGCGTCAGGTCGGCCACGCATTCCTTGAGAGCCAGTGCTTCACGGCGCAGATCCTTGACCTCGTCACTGGTGGCGGCACGGGCCGTGTCCCCGGCCAGACGGCGTTTGCCAGCCTCAAGGAATTCTTTTGACCAGGAATAATACACGCTCTGGGCGATGCCTTCGCGGCGGCACAGTTCAGCGATGCTCTCCTCGCCGCGCAGGCCTTCGAGCACGATGCGGATTTTATCCTCGGCCGAGAAATGCCGGCGTGTGGCACGGCGAATATCTTTCACCACCACCTCGGCGGGCTTCTTGGTGGGCTTGGCAGCCAATTTTGGGCTGGAGGGATTGGGTCTCATCTGCGTTCCTTACGTCACTGCGACGAGACCCAATCCCTCCATTATCCGCAACCCCAGATCTGTGCCAAAGGCGCTGACGCCGAACAGGGCGAGACCACCGGCACGGCGAACTCGACATAGGTCGAGAAGACCTCGCGGCTGCCCGAGGTGTCGGGGTTGGGGCTAACGGCCGAGACGTTGGACAGGCTGGTCTCGCCGCTGACCATGTCGGTGAAGGTGTAGGTGCCGTCCAGATTGGCGTCGCGATCGTCCTTCTGGGTCTCGCGGCGCGCCTCGACGCCGAAGGCCATGCCGACCGGCCCGCCCGGCAATTGGAACAGATCGCCGCGCGACAGCTTGAAGTCCGCCATGGTCAGGGTCGTGCGCGACACCCGGCGCAGGTCGAAGACGATGGCGTCGATCGCCGCCTGCGAACTGGGCGAGCAGTCGCCATAGCTGGTGGTCGCCACACAACCGCCGCTGAAGGGGTTGTAGGCGTCGGGCGTCGACAGGGCCAACTGCTTCTGCAGGGCCGTCATATTGACGTTGGGCGAGACGTCCTCGGCCTCGGCCTCGGAATAGACGACTGCGGTCTCCCAGTTGAAGCCCCGCCACTCGCCTCGCAGGCCGCCCAGCAGACGCGCCTGGTAGTTGTCGACCTTCACCACCTGGAAGCCGGTGTCGACGAAGCGATAGTTGGTCATCAGCACCGGCAGCCCACCCGCCGGCACGCCGGTCAGACCGGGCAGGCGGTTCGGGTTAGCGGTCCCGTCGGCGAAGGTCAGCGGACCGAACGGATTGTAATAGTTGGCGGCCGGGATCCAGATCTTGTTCAGATTGACCACCGGCGGCTGAACGGCGCGGCTGTGGGCGCTGTAGTAGCCGATCTCGCCGAAAGCCTCGACGCTGTCGGTCAGGTCGTAGCGCCCCGTCAGGAACAGATTCATCCGCTCGACTGACGGGCGAACCGTCGTCTCATGCCGAGTGTCGTAGCGCATGTCGCGGTTGGTGGTGTTGAAGTTGTGGTTGCCGCTGGACAGGCAGATGTCGCCGCCCGTGTCGATCCCGCAGCCGAAGCTGGACGGCTGGAAGCGGAAGGCCCCGGCGGAGTTAGTCACCGCCACGCCGTTCGAGCGGATCACCGGGCGCGAGCCGACCGACAGGCGCGCCCACGGCGTATGCGAGGAGCGGCCGTCCAGCGACTGGACGTCGGCGAAGTCGGGATGGTCGGCGAACAGCGGACGCAGGTCGTCCGACCGTGTGAAGTCCTGATCCGAGGCCCACAGGGCGGTGCGCTGGGCGTAGTTGGCGAACAGGGAGACGTTGCCGCGATCGAAATTCTTGCCCGTGAACAGATTGAACTCGGTGTCGCGCATCTGCGTGCCCTCGGCGCCGCCGTAGCGGGCGCTGACCGTCAGGCCGTCGATGTTGTCGCGCAGGACGGTGTTGACCACGCCCGCCACCGCATCCGCGCCATAGATGGCGGCGGCGCCGTCCAGCAGGACCTCCAGCCGCTCAAGCCCCGACACGGGGATGGCGTTGGAGTTGTAGCTCAGCACCGGCACCGTGCCGGTGTCCGACGTGCCCTGGCTGGTCGGGTGCTGGACCAGACGACGACCGTTCAGCAGCACCAGGGTGTTGCCCACGCCCAGAGAGCGCAGGTTGACCGAGTTCACATCGCCGCGCGCCGAGTTCGAAGTCTGGGGATTGTTGGCGGAATCGAACAGGACGTCGCCCATCTGGGGGATGGTCCGCATCAGCTCGTCGCCGGTCGTGGCGCCGGTGGCCTCGATCTGTTCGCGATCGGCCACCACCACCGGCAGGGCCGCCGTGGTGCGCGCACCGCGAATGTTGGTGCCGACGACGACGATGTCATCGACTTGGGTCGCTTCCACAGGCGTTTCCTGGGCCGTAGCCGCGCCGGCGAACAGCACCGCCGTGGCGGTCGTCGCCATCAAGGCGATCTTGGTTTGCTTCCTCATGGGTTTCCCTCCCTTGCGCCGCCTGTTCCGGCGGTCGTGTCGTTGAAATCAGTCGTCGGCGAGGACCAGATCGTCTCCTGGTCCGGCAGCGGGGTTCGGGGGCGCGGCCAGCGGCTGCGGTCCGCCGTCCAGCGCGGCCTTCAGCGCATCACGGTCCAGCTCGCCTTCCCACCGGGCGACCACGATGGTGGCCACGGCGTTGCCGATGAAGTTGGTCAGGGCGCGGCACTCGCTCATGAAGCGGTCGATGCCCAGGATCAGGGCCATGCCCGCCACGGGCACCGAAGGCACCACCGACAGGGTGGCCGCCAGGGTGATGAAACCCGCGCCGGTGATCCCCGCCGCCCCTTGGACGACAGCATGGCCACCAGCAGCAGCAGCACCTGATCCTGAAGGCTCAGGTCGATGTTCAGCGCCTGGGCGATGAACAGGGCCGCCATCGTCATATAGATGTTGGTGCCGTCCAGATTGAAGGAGTAGCCGGTCGGCACGACCAGGCCGACCACGGACTTGGCGGCGCCCGCCCGCTCCATCTTGGAGATCAGGCTAGGCAGGGCGGCCTCGGAGCTGGAGGTGCCCAGCACAAGCAGCAGCTCCTCCTTCAGATAGCGGATCAACTTCAGGATGTTGAAGCCGTTGGCGATGGCGACCAGGCCCAGCACGCCGACGACGAAGATCGCGGACGTCAGGTAGAAGGTGGCGATCAGGGCGAACAGGTTAGCGACCGAGGCGATGCCATAGGCGCCGATGGTGAAGGCGAAGGCCCCGAATGCGCCGATCGGCGCGGCCTTCATCAGGATGGCGACCAGCTTGAAGAAGGCCGCGCTGACCGACTCCAGAAAGGTCATCACCGGCTTGCCCCAGATCGCCGATCATGGCCAGGGCGATGCCGAACAGGATGGAGACGAACAGGACCTGCAGGATGTTGCCCGTCGAGAAGGCGCTGACGACGGTGTCGGGGATGATGCCGGTCAGGAAGCCGACGATAGTGCTCTCATGGGCGGCCTGGGCGTACTGGGCCACAGCGCCGTCATCCAGAGTGGATGGATCAATGTTCAATCCGTGGCCCGGACGCACGACATTGGCGACGATCAGGCCCACGATCAGAGCCAGGGTCGAAAACACGAGGAAGTAGCCGAACGCCTTGGCCGCCACCCGGCCGACACGGCCGATGTCGCGCATCCCTGCGATGCCCGTGACGATGGTCAGGAAGATCACCGGAGCGATGACCATCTTCACCAGCTTGATGAAGGCGTCGCCCAGCGGCTTCAGGCTCTCGCCGAAGGTCGGCCAGAAGTGGCCGATGGTCCCGCCCAGCACGATGGCGACCAGCACCTGGAAATAGAGATGCCGATAGAAGGGGCGGCGCGCAACGGCCGCCGTCTCTGACGCGATAGGGATCACGAAGGTCGCTCCTGACAGCGAGCCAAGACGCTCGCGGATTTCCTCGGCGTGCTCTTCGTCACGCTTGCGCCTTAGTCTGCGCCAGGGGTCGCGGGCGACCAACAAGCTGACAAACAGCCGTCAGCACATTGATATATTTATATTTTTTATGATCTTGAGATTATTTTCAGGACTGACTGTGCGAAAACCCACTCCTAAATATGTCTTGTTTGTGCGAAATATCGCACAAGTCTCATGCCCCGCTCGCCCCCTATGCGCACGACGAATCCTCTCCATCTAAGAAACCGCCTGGCCCTGGCGCTGCTGACGTTGGCCTGGCTGATGGCCGGCCTTGCTGGAGCTTACGCAGCCGGCGAGACGGCGCGCCGGAGCGCCGAAGCCGCACTGGCCCGCCAGGCGGAGAACGCCGCCGCGCTGCATGCAGCGGTTCTACGCAGCGAGCTTGAGAAATATCGATCTCTTCCCCTCGCCCTGGCCACGGACCCGGACGTGGCTCGTCTGCTGAACGCGCCTGACGACGTCGATACGACGATGCTGAACCAGCGGCTCGAAACGCTGGCGGATCAGACGCGCGCCTCGGCCATCTACGTCATCGCCGCCGACGGCGTGACCCGCGCGGCCAGCAACTGGCGTCAGCCGATCAGCTTCGTCGGAGCCGACTACAGCTTCCGCCCCTACTTCATCAAAGCCATGCGCGAAGGTTCGGCCGAGTTCTTCGCACTGGGCACCGTCAGCCGGACGCCTGGCCTCTTTCTGGCCCGACGCGTTTCGAATCCGAGCGGACGCGCCTTGGGCGTGGTCGTGGTCAAGGTCGAGTTCGACGCCCTCGAGGCCGAATGGCGCGCCTCAGGCGAACCCGCCTATGTGGCCGACCCCGGCGGCGTGATCCTGATCACCAGCGTCCCGGCCTGGCGCTTTCGCACCCTGCGCCCGATGGACGCCGCCAGCCGCCGGCTGACCCTAGCCGATCAGACCCTGGGGCACGGCGCCTTGACGCCCCTGAACTTCCAGACGCCGGCGGACGGACGCTCCCGATTGGTCGACGCTCCCATCGACGGCGTCGTTCGCCACTGGATGCACGCCTCGTCCCAGACCGCAACCGCAGGCTGGACCCTGCATCTGCTGGCGCCGACGCGCGGCGCGATCGAGACGGCCGTCGCCAACGCCCGCGCCATTGCGGCCCTGATCATCACCCTCGTCTTCGGCGTGCTGGCCGTCCTGTTGCGCCGCCGCCAGCAAGCCGCCGCGCGCCATCGCGCGGCCGAAGCCGCTCGTCAGGATCTGGAGCACCGCATCGCCGAGCGCACCCGCGATCTCAGTGAGGCCAACGAAGCGCTGAATCGTCAAATCGAGGAAAGAATGCGCGCCGAGGCCAGCCGCGAGGCTCTACGCGACGAATTGGTTCAGGCCGCCAAGCTGGCCGCGCTGGGCCAGATCGCCGCCGGCGTGGCCCATGAGATCAACCAACCCGTCGCCGCCATCCTCACTCAGGCCGAAACCGCGGCCGCCTGGCTGGAGCGTGATCAGGCCCCCAAGGCGGCCGCGCACTAAGCCGCATCGGCGATCTGACGACCCGCATCGGCGCCATCACCCAGGAACTGCGCGCCTTCTCCCGCAAAAGCCAGCCCAGGGTGTCGTCAGTCTCGGTCAACGAAGCCGTCGACGGCGCCCTGTTGCTGCTCGGCGGCCGCTTGCGCCAGGGCGGGGTCCGCCTGATCCGGCACAAGGCCCCGGACGCCGTCGTCATGGCGGACCGCTTCCGACTGGAACAGGTCATCGTCAACCTGATCCAGAATGCGCTGGAGGCGTTGGAGGACATTCCCAACCCCGCCGTCACCCTGTCCGTCAAACAAATAGGAAGCCAGGTGGAATTGATCGTGGCCGACAACGGCCCCGGTCTGTCCGAAGCGATCCGTGACCAGCTCTTCACCCCCTTCGTCACCAGCAAGGCCAATGGACTCGGTCTCGGACTGGTCATCAGCCGCGACATCATCGCCGCCTTCAAAGGCGAGTTGAATCTGCGCCCCAGCGACGTCGGCGCCGTCTTCGTCATCACCTTGAGGAGCGTGTGATGAACTTTCCGCGTCTCGACGCCGTCGCCTTGATCGAGGACGACGACGACTTTCGCGCCGCCTTGGTCGAGCGACTGGAACTCGCGGAGCTGACGGTTAGCGCCTTCCGCTCCGCAGAAGCGGCCCTGGCCGAGATCGACGCCGATTTCGCCGGCGCGGTCGTCACCGATCTGCGCATGCCCGGCATGGACGGCCGCCAGGTGCTGAGTCGGCTGCAAGCGCTGGATTCCACCCTCCCCGTCATCCTGATCACCGGCCACGGCGATATCGCCGAGGCGGTCGCCGCCATGAGCGCCGGCGCCTACGACTTTGTGGCCAAACCCTTCGCCTTTGAACGCCTGCACGAAAGTCTGAAACGGGCGCTGGAAAAGCGCGCGCTCGTGCTCGACAACCGCCGCCTGACCGCCTTGTCGTCCGAGGCGGGTCTGGAATTGCCGCTGCTGGGCGAAAGCCGCGCGATCCGCGCCTTGCGCGCCACCATCGCCCAGATCGCCGACGCGCGACTGGACGTCCTAATCGAGGGCGAGACGGGCTCAGGCAAGGAAGCCGTCGCCCGCGCCCTTCATTATAAGGGTCGCCGCCGTCCCCAGCCCTTCGTGGCGGTGAACTGCGGCGCCCTGCCCGAAGGCCTGATCGAGAGCGAACTGTTCGGCCATGAGCTCGGCGCCTTCGCTGGGGCTATGCGTCGCCGCGTCGGACACGTCGAACGCGCGCACAACGGCACGCTCTTCCTAGACGCTGTCGACACCATGCCCTTGTCCGTTCAGGTCAAGCTGCTGCGCGTACTTGAGGAGCGCGAAATCCACCCTGTCGGCGCCGCCGCCCCCCGGGTCGTCGACCTTCGCGTTCTCGCGTCTTCCTCCGGCGATTTGAGCGAGGCGGTCGCCCAAGGACGAGTGCGTGAAGACCTCTATTACCGCCTCAACGCCGTGCGCCTGCGCATGCCGCCGTTAAGGGAGCGCCGGGAAGACATTCCACTGCTCTTCGCCAGCTTGCTGGCGCGCGCCCAGGTCGGCCCTGACGGCGTCCCCCCCGTCATCACGGACCAGATTCGCTCAAGGCTTCTGGAAGCCCCCTGGCCCGGCAATATTCGCGAACTATCCCACTTTGCGCAGCGCTTCGCCCTAGGCCTGGAACACCATGCCCAGAGAGACGACGAACCAGAGAACGGACTTGCCGAGCGCCTCGCCCGCTTCGAACGCCGCATTCTTCAGGACACTCTGGAAACCTTCGGCGGGGACATCGCCGAAGCCCTCCTGCACCTAAAAATTCCGCGCAAGACTCTCTATGACAAGCTCAAACGGCACGGCCTGAAACCAGCGACGTTCCGTCGCCGCTAGCGCTTCTTTCCAGAGACGAGGCGTAGCTTCTTAAAACACCGTGCCCCCTATGATGGAAGACTTCGAGGCGTCAGCAGCGGACATTGGCGCGACGACGAGAACCGGACCTTCCGAGGAGCGCCGGGCGCTCACCTCAAGCAATCACTTCCTGCATCTTTGCGCTACAAAAACAGTTACTTAGGCACCCAACGGAAAGACCGATAAACCCTAAGGCTCCAGCTCGATGTCCCAGTAGAGGTAGTCGAGCCAGCTCTGGTGCAGGAAGTGGGGCGGGAAACGCCGCCCCGCCTGCTGAAGCTGCCAGGCGCTGGGCTGGTGGGCGGTGCGGCGCAGAGGCATCTGGGCCTGACCGGGCGTGCGGCCGCCCTTGCGCAGGTTGCAGGGACCGCAGGCGGCGACGATGTTCTGCCACGTCGTGCGCCCCGCCGCGCGAGCGGGGGATGACATGATCGAAGGTCAGATCCTGGGACGTGCCCGGCTCGCCGCAATACTGGCAGGCGAAACCGTCGCGCAGGAAGACGTTGAAGCGGGTGAAGGCCGGCTTGCGTCCTGATCCACATAGGACTTCAGGCAGACCACGCTGGGCAGCTGGCATCTCCAGCGAAGGACTGCGCACGACCTTGTCATAGGTGGCGACCACGTCGACGCGATCCTGCCACACGGCCTTGACCACCTCTTCCCACGGCCACAGCGACAAGGGGAAATAGGACAAGGGCCTGAAATCGGCGTTCAGCACCAGGGCTGGAAAGCCGGACGGCGGGCGGGACAGGACCTGCATCAGGCCCTCCCGCTCATACGGGGGGTTATCGACGCGACAGGACTGAAGACACGTCTCCTTCCTTGGTCTGATGCGAAAACCCTACGCCTGATTCCCCCCGCATCGCCATGACGGATACGACGCGTTTTCGTGACGCCGTCGTTCTTGACGCCTCCGTCAGAAGACCTCGACCAGCTCGAAGCGTTCGCAGACCACCTTCATGCCCGGCGCCCAGGTGCCTTCGCGACGGTAATAGGCCTCATGCGCGTCGCGCCACCATTCGTAGGTCAGGTCGCCCTCTCCCTCGGCGCGGGCGAAGTCCTCGCTGACCTGCTCGAAAGGCATGATCTCGACCTCGGTCGTGCGGATCGCACAGCGAGGAGCGCCGGCGCCGTCCAGAATGACGCTGATCTCTCCCACGGTCGGCATGATGTCGGCCTCGCATGACGCCAGCGACGAACAGGTCGCGCGCTTGCCGCCCGCCAGCACCAGGGCCAGCAATTCCATCGGCCAGTTCGGGGCTGTCGCCAAAGGGCCAACGGGGCGCGGCCGCATAGGCGGGGGGAATATCGTTCATCTGCGTTCTCGTCGGTTGATTTCAATATCGCGAAGCGGCGGTCGGGAAGGCGGGCAGGCTCCAGCCCCACTTCAGGGCGCCGGCGCGCACGCCGAACCCGGCCACGACGGCCACCGCCACGGCGGGCCATGTGGGCAGGCTCACGGCCTTCAGCCCGACGAACAGGGCCGCCGACACCAGGGCGGCGGTGATGTTCAGTTCGCGCCGCAGCAGGATGGAGGGCTGGTGCGCCAGCACGTCGCGCACGATGCCGCCGAAGCAGGCCGTCAGCACGCCCATGACGATGCAGATCAGCGGGCGTCACGCCATAGGAGGCCGCCTTGGCCGCCCCCATGACGCCATAGGCCGCAGCCCGACCGCATCCAGCCACAGCAGGGCGCGGAAACGCCACGACCGCGCGCCCAGCATCCAGAAGCCGACGGCCGCCACCATGCAGACGGCGACATAGCGCCAATCCTGCACCCAGAAGACCGGCGCTCCGATCAGCAGGTCGCGCAGGGTGCCGCCGCCCATGCCTGTGACGGCGGCGAAGAAGGCGAAGGTCAGGACGTCATGCTTCTCGCGCGCGGCGGCCAGGGCGCCGGTGGCGGCGAACACGGCCACGCCCGCGAAATCCAGCAACGGCAGAACCGCAGCCGGACGAACCAGGTCTGCGCCCGCGATCGGCTCCAACATCGTCATCATCCCCAGGGCGCCGCGCGGCGCCGTCTTCGGGGTCGCCCCCAACCTTCATCAATGCCGAAGGCTAGAGGCCTTCGTCCAGCGTGATCTCGCCGCGCCGAACGCCACCATACCACCCCCAGAGCAAATGCGCCGCCACCGCGCGATGCGGGCGCCAGATCTCGGCGCGGGCATAGGCCTGTTTCTCGTTCGGACGGGCCTCGGCGCGGTCGGCCCAACGCATGGCTTCCTGAAGCGCCACGTCGCCGCCGGGAAAAACGTCCCCTCGCCCCTCGCAGAACATCAGGAAGGTCTCGGCCGTCCACTTGCCCACCCCTTGATGGCGACCAGGGCGGCGATAGCCTCGGCGTCGTCCAGCCGCTCCAGATGATCGAAGTCGATGTGACCCTCCGCATGGGCGCGGGCGATCTCATGGCCGTATTTCGCCTTCTGCCCCGACAAGCCGAAGGTGCGCAGCGTCTCCACATCGCGCGCCAGCACGGCCTCGGGCGTCACCTGCCCGTCCAGCCCCTCGACCACCCGCTTCCAGATCGAGGCCGCGGCCGCCACCGACACCTGCTGCTCGACGATCATGCGGAACAGGCCCTCATAGCCGCCGGTCCGCAGCCGCCATTCGAACACGGGCGTCGAGGCGTGCGCGCGCGCCAGCGCCGGATCGGCGGCGGCCAGGGCCTCACGGGCGGCGGCGACGGAAGCGGGAGACGGAGCAAGGGCCATGAGGCCATGCTAGCCTTCCGCCTCATCCCTCGAAAAGAGACGTTCGCCGCCCGGTTCTGACCACGGCCGGAAACCGCCACTCATGGAGCTCTGGCGCACCGGCCCTCTAACATCTATTATTAGAGCAGGAGATCGCCATGACCATGACCGTCGAACTCGGCGCCCTGGAGCAGGTCGTCGACAATCTGGTGAAGCAGGGGCGCTACGGCTCCAAGAGCGAGGTGCTGCGCACGGGCGTCCGCCTGGTTCAGGAACATGAAGCGCGCCTGGCCGAACTGCTCGGCAAGCTTGAAGCGGGCGTGACCGAAGCAGAGCGCGGCGACGTCGTCTCGCTGAACACGGCGGCCGAGAGGCTGCGTCAACGCTTCGAGCCTTCCGCCCCGGAATGAAGGTCGTTCTGACCCGCCTGGCCGAGTCGGATCTGGCTCAGAGCGGCGACTGGATCGCGCGCGACAATCCGCGCGCCGCAGGCCGCTGGATCGAGAGCGCGCTGACGGAATGTGAAAGCCTGTCCGCCAACGCCGAGCGCTATCCGCGCATCGGTTTCGCCGATCTGCGCAAACGCCCCTTCGGCGACTATGTGATTTTCTATCGCGTGACGGATCGGGTCGAGATCATCCGCGTGCTGCACGCCGCCCGCGACTGGGCGTCGCTGCTAGGCGACGCGCAATGACGTTCGTCACCCGCTTCGCCCCTTCCCCCACCGGCCGCCTGCATAAGGGGCACGCCTTTTCGGCCCTGACGGCGTGGCGGGCCGGCGAAGGAGGCGGGCGGGCGCTTCGTGCTGCGGATCGAGGATATCGACCCAACGCGGTGCCGACCGGAATTCGAGGCAGGCATCTATGAAGACCTGGCCTGGTTGGTGCTGGACTGGGAGACGCCGGTGCGGCGCCAGTCCGATCACCTGGCCGACTACGCCGCCGTGGTCGAGGCGCTGGACCGGCGCGGCCTGCTCTATCGCTGCTTCCGCACCCGCAAGGAGATATTGGACGCCATCGGCGACGCCCCCCACGGCCCCGCCGAGGCGGCGCGCCCCGGTCCGCATCCGGCCGAGGAAGAAGCCCGCCTGCTGGCCGAGGGACGCCCTTTCGCCTGGCGACTGTCGCTGGAGCGGGCGAAGGAGGCGCTGGGCGGCGCGGTCTGGACGCACTCAGCTTCATCGAGGAAGGCTCAGGCCCCGATGGCGAGACCGGCCGGGTCAAGGCGCGGCCCGAAACGGCGGGCGACGTGGTGCTGGCGCGCAAGGACGCCGGGACCGCCTACCATCTGGCCGTGACGCACCGACGACGCCCTGCAGGGGATCAGCCACGTCATCCGGGGGCAGGATCTGTTCGAGGCGACGCATATCCAGCGGCTGATCCAGGCGCTGATGGACTGGCCTGCGCCCGTCTATCGCCACCACCGCCTGCTGGCCGGGCCCGACGGCCGCCGCTACGCCAAGCGCGACCGCTCGGTCACGCTGGCGGAACTGAGGGAGGGCGGCCTGACGCCCGAGGCGCTGAGGGCGGAACTGGGGTTCTGACCGCAAAGCGCCGTCAGATCGGCATCCGCATGATTTCCTGATAGGCGGAGATCACCTGATCGCGCACCGCCATGACCGTCTCCAGCGAGGCCTCGGCCGAGGAAATGGCCGTGACGACGTCGATCAGATTGCCCTGCCCCTGGACCGACTGAGCCATCTGCGTCTCGGCGGCGCGGGTCTGCTGCGTCGTCTGGGTCATGACGTTCTGCAGCAGGTCGGCGAAGCCTCCGGCCGCGTTCGGGCCGGTGCTTGCAGCCGCATTGGCCGAGGTGGCGACATTGACGCCGCCCCCGCCCTGAACGGCGGCGTAGGCGCGGGCGGCCATGATGGGGTTCATGCCCTAGACCCTCTTACTTCTTGATGATGTCGAGAGTGCGGGAGTCCATGTTCCGCGCCGTCTCGATGACGTTCAGGTTGGCCTCATAGGCGCGCTGCGCCTCGCGCATGTCCATGGCCTCGACCAGAGTGTCGACGTTGGGCCGCTGGACATAGCCCTCGGCGTTCGCCGCCGGGTGCGAGGGGTCGTAGTCCATACGGAAGTCGCTCTGGTCCGGCCGCACCTCGGCGAGGACCACGCCGGTCGCACCGTCGACGTTGCGGGCCTGAAACACCGGGGTCTGGCGGCGATAGGGCTGGCCGCCCGCGACGTTGGCCGTGGATTCCGCGTTGGCGATGTTTTCGGCGATGATGCGCATCCGCGACTGCTGCGCCTTCAGCGCGCTGGAGGCGACGGCCATGGCGGTGTTGCGCGGGGTGACGGGACGGCCGTTGATCGGATCAGGCATGGCTCACTCTCCCTCAGGCCGCGGGCTTCTTGGCCGCCAAGCGGATCATCTGCATCGACTTCTGGTAGAAGCCGATGGCGGCGTCATAGGCCATGCGGCTCTCGGCCATCTTGAGCATCTGCTCCTCGACCACGACCGAGTTGCCGTCCAGCGTGGTCTCGGAATCCGGGGCGCGGGTCGCCTCGAACCGCGCCGCCTGGCCGGGCGGCGAGATGTGCCGGGCGTTGGTCGTCGTCATGCGCAGGCCGCCGCCCGTCCGCATCGCCTCGGCGAAGTCGGTCGGCGTCTTCAGGTCGCGGGCGACATAGCCGGGAGTGTCGGAGTTGGCGACGTTCTGGGCGATCACCCGCTGGCGGTCGTCCAGCCAGCCCAGGCGGCCCTTGATCTGATTCAGCAGCGGCAGGTCGGTGACGGACACGCGAATCCCTCGGACGGTGATCGGCAGAATTTGCCGCCTGCATGGTTAATATCTCGTATCCCTAAACGCGCCGTTAACCACGTCCGTTGAAACATGCCCCCGAAGCGCCGCGTCCGCGCGCCGCCGCCGTATGCGTCTGGGGCTGCATCCGCATGAACTTCCTCGATCTGTTCCGGGCGATCTTCGGCCTGGCCATCACCCTGGGCATCATCGGCCTGGCCGCCTGGGCGGCGCGGCGCTATGCGCCCGAGATCCTGGCCCGTTTCCAGGGGCCGCAGGGCCAGGTGCGGCGCATGAAGGTGGTCGAGACCCTGGTGCTGGACCCGTCGCGCCGCCTGGTGCTGATCCGCGTCGATGACGAAGAACGCCTGATCCTGCTGGGCGAAGGCCGCGAACTGATCGAGCCCCGCCAGCCGGGAGGCGTGAAATGAAACGCCCCGCCCTGTTCGGCATGCCGACCCGCGACGAGCTGAAGCGCGCGGCCCTGCTGTCCCTGATCACCACCGCCCTGTGCCTGATCTGGCCGCTCGGCGCCCTGGCGCAGGAGGCGGCGCAGGGCGGATCGGCCATCAACATCGACCTGGGCAGCGGCGCCGGCCTGACGCAGCGCGTGGTGCAGCTGGTCGGGCTGATGACGGTGCTGTCGCTGGCGCCGTCCATCGTCATCATGACCACCAGCTTCGTGCGAATCGTCGTGGTGCTGTCCCTGCTGCGCACCGCGCTGGGGATTCAGCAGTCGCCGCCGAACGCCGTCCTGGTGTCCCTGGCCCTGTTTCTGAGCGCCATCGTCATGGGTCCGACGTGGCAGGACGCCTATGATTCGGGCATCCGCCCCCTCATGGATCAGCAGATGGAGCTGCCTCAGGCCTTCGATGCGGCGTCCGAACCGGTAAAAACCTTCATGCTGGCCCAGGTGAAGCCGGACGACCTGGCGTTGTTCACTCGCCTGTCGCGTGTGGAGGCCCCGGCCGACGTGCAGGATCTGCCCCTGCGCGTGGTCACTCCGGCCTTCATGATCAGTGAGTTGAAGACCGCCTTCACGATCGGATTTCTTCTTTTTGTTCCGTTCCTTGTGATCGATCTGGTGGTCGCCAGCGTGCTCATGTCCATGGGTATGATGATGCTGCCGCCGGTGGTGGTCAGCCTGCCCTTCAAGCTGATCTTCTTCGTGCTGGTGGACGGGTGGCGACTGGTCGCCGGAAGCCTGGTCGAGAGCTTCCAGAGAGCCTCCGGAACCGGATAAATCCCCAGCCTGCAAGGCCTGCGCGCCGATGCGCACTTGCCAAGCTCCCCAAAACCGTCGTTGATCCCCCGGTCCTCGTCCGGCGCTTCTTTCCGGGCGACCACCATTGGGAAAATACCCTCATGACCACTCAAGCTGAACTGATCGCCGCCGTCGCCAAGGACGCGGGCGTTTCGCAAGCTGACGCCGGCAAGGTGCTGACCGCCATTGTCGAAAACATCCACAAGTCGCTGAAGTCGGGCGGCGACGTCCGCATCTCGAACCTGGGCGTGTTCGACACCGCCGAGCGCGCCGAGCGCGAAGGCCGCAACCCGGCCACCGGCGCCACGATCAAGATCCCGGCCTCGAAGGCCGTGCGCTTCCGCGTGTCGAAGCCGCTGAAGGACGCCGTCAACGGCTAAGCCTTTAAGGCGCGTTCGATCCTCCTTGCGGGGATAGACGCAAAAGACCCCTCTCCCGTCGGGAGGGGGGTTTTTTATTGGGCGGCGCCGCTCTTAGCCCGGAACTCGGCCTTGGTCTGAGCGATCCAGCCGGCGTAGGCGTCGGCCCCGGCGCTGAGGGCGGCGAAGTCCTGCGGGCGGCCCGAGCCGTCGGCGCCGTCCAGCCCCGCCAAAGCCACCCGAATCGCGCCGGGCGAGCGCGCGCCCTCGGCGAAGCGGGCGTAGTTCTTCGACAGTCGGTTCAGCGCGGCCGCGTCGCGCGCCAGGGAATAGCCCGCGCCTGCACGGATCAGGCGCGTCTCCTCGACCTCGCTGAGCGGCACGGCCGTCTCCTTCCAGCGATCGCCGAGGCGCTGTTCATAGAGGGTGGCGGCCGCCCCCCACTGTTGCTGCTTCCACAGGATGTCGGCGCGCACGTCCCGCGCGGCGGGCGAGGCGTCCTTGCCCAGCACCTCCAGCGCGTGATCGTAGCGACCCAGCTCCATCAGGGCGCGAGCCTCCAGCGCGCGGCGCTCCAGGTTCATCGCCGTCGGCAGCAGGGTCGTGCGCGACGACCACAGGGCCTTCAGCGCCTCTTCCGGTTGGCGGTTCATCAGATAGACGGCGGCCAGATTGGTCGAGACCTGGGCCTTGGCCACCCCGTCCAGTCGGTTCTCGGCCTGATACTTCAGCAGCTCAGCCGCCTGATCCAGCAGGTCGACGTCGATCAGGCGTCGGGCCAGGCGCCGCACCATCTCGTCGCCGTCGGCGCCCACAGGCGTCAGTTCGCGGAAGTCGAAGAACAGGGCCAGGGCCTGCACCGGCTGCAGGCCGTCGGCCGCGCCTTCGAGGAACAGGGCGCGGAAGGCGTTGTCGAGATCGGCCTGAAGCCGGTCGCCGCCCGGCAGAGTGACGATCTTCGACCCGGCCGTCTTCAGCGTGGTCAGCGCCTCGCGATAGCGGCCCTGCGACAGATACAGTTCGCCCAGGGTGCGGATCACGGCCAGCTCGGTCGCATCCCCGCGCCAGCGCCATTTCAGCGCCTCCAGCTGGGCGGCGGCGGCGTCGGCCTTCAGCGTCCCCTTGGCCATCTCCAGCTTGATGACGCCCAGACGCGCGGGCGTGGCGATGCCGTCCAGCGGGGCGCGCGCCACCGCCTTGTAGATCGCCAGGGCGCGGTCGGGGTTCTGATCCAGTTCGAACAGCCGGGCCTGCACCAGGCGGGCGGTCAACTGGTCGGGGGCCGAGACGTTCGGTTGGCTGAAGACATAGGCCAGCAATTCGCGTGCGGCGTCAGCGTCGCCGGTCTCTACCGCCGCCATGGCGTGAGCGGCGCCGAAGCGGGCGCGCCATTCGGGGGCGAAGCCGTCGACCACGCCCGCCCCGGCCGCAAACAGCCGCCGGGCGTTGGCCCAGTCGCCCTGCTGGGCGGCGATATAGCCCTGCCACACCTTGGTCGAGGGATCGCCCGCCAGGGCGCCGGACGAGAAGTCGGCCTCGGCCTCGGCGAAGCGGCCGATGGAGGCGCGGGCGGCGCCGCGCAGGCCGCGCACCTCGGCCACGCCCTGCATGGCGGGGGTCTGCTTGATCAGGGCGTTTAGCACCCCGACCGCCTCGAACCCCAGACCGTGCCCGACCAGGAAACGGGCGTAAGCCAGCCGCGCCTCAATGGGCGCGCGCGGATCGTCGACGGCGCGGCCGCTCTCGCGCTCGGCGGCGTCCTGAAGGGCGCGGTGGCGGGCGGTGAAGCCGCCCTCGCCCGCATCGGCGGACCAGTCGGCCAGGATCAGGGCCGGGCGCGACGCGGCGCGCGGCGCGTCGCCGCCTTCGGTCGCCGCCTCCAACCCGGCCGTGGGCGAAGACAGGGTCAGGCCGCGCGGCCGCGTCACCGTGACCAGGTCGCCGTCGGCGGTGACGCTCAGATCGTCGGTCGGCGTCTCGATCGCCAGGCCGTGGGCGGTGGGCAGGAAGCCCGCATCCACCGTGCGGCGTGCGGTCTTCAACCCCTTGCCGGGGGCCAGGGCGGTGACGGCGGCGAAGCGGTCGCCGATCATCGGGTCGGTCAGCCAGACGGTGCGGGTCGCCCCGGCCATGCGCGCGGTCAACGACGCCTTGACCGCGTCGTCGCGCTCGATGTCCACCCCGCTGGGCGAAGGCGCGGTTCCGCCGATGGTCACGACCCAAGTCGAGCCTTCGGCGCGGGCGGCCACGGCCTGGCCCGGCTCGACCGGAATGCGTACGGCGGTGAAATCGGGTCCGGCGGCCCAGCGGGCGCCGTTCAGCCCTTCACCCTTCATCTCCATGCGGGCGGCGTGGTCGAAGACGGCCCAGACCGCCTCGCCGCGCCGGAAGACGGCGGCGCCGACCGGCCCGTTCCAGGCGAAACGCATCACCGTCTGCTGGCCCTTGACCTCGGCCGCCACCGGCACCGCCCCGCCGATCGGCACGGGCGAGGGGCGCGAGCCGTCCGCCCGCGCGCCCGGCGCATAGAGGTTCAACCAGACGGCGCCGTCGGCGATCCCGCTGGTCGCGCCCGCCCCCTCGGCCAGGGTCAAGACCAGTTCGGTCGCCCCCTGGGCGGCGCGGGTCTCGATCTTCTCCAGCCCCTTGGGCGGATCGACGCGCAGGCGGCTGACGTCGGGGGCGGCGGTCGTGCCGATGCGGACCACGACGGTGCGGCCGTCCTGGCGCACCCGCGCGCGCGATCCCACGACCCCGGCGAACTCGATCTTGGTGAAGCCTGCGTTGGCGCCGATCCGGATCTCGACCGGCGCGCCCGCCTGACGCTGTCCTTGGGCCAGCGACGGCGCCGGAGCCAGGGGCGCGAAGACGACGACGCCCGCCGCGGCGGCCGCCACGGTCGTCTGCAGAACGCGCTTCTTGGCGGGGGCCCCGGACATATCGCGCGCATGCTCGCGCGAAGGGCTTTAATCGCGGTTAACGGGGCTTGAATCGCAGAAAAACACAACCTTCCCACGCGGATAGGACAAAACACCCGCTTGCGTCGGGGCGCCCGAAGGCCGAAACCGTCAGCCATCGTTCTTTTCAGGAACAGTCCCGTGTCCGACCCTGTCTATCCTCCGCTGAGCCCGCTCAAGACCGGCCTGCGGGGCCGCTGCCCGCGGTGCGGCGAAGGCCCCGTGTTCAAGGGCTATCTGCAGTTGCGCGAGTCCTGCCCGGAGTGCGGTCTGGACTACAGCTTCGCCGATCCGGCGGACGGCCCGGCCTTCTTCGTCATGTGCGCGGTCGGCGTCGTCGGCATGGTCGCCTTCATGATCTTCGAGTTCACCGTGCACCCGCCGATCTGGGTCCACTTCGTCGTGACCTTCCCGATCCTGGCCGCCATGTGCCTGTCGGTGTTGCGCCCCTTCAAGGGCTGGATGGTGTCCGAGCAGTATTTCCACAAGGCGGAAGAAGCCACCTTCGTCAGCGTCGGCAAGCATGGCGACGGCTACGGCTGGCGCGGCCAGGCCGAGCGCGCCGCCAAGGCCGCCGCCCGCGACAAGGGCTGAGCGGCGGCCTCTTCCTAGGCGATCGGATCAGTCGGCCCGGAAGACCTGGCCGCCCTTCATCACGAAGCGCACGCGCTCCAGTTCGGTGACGTCCGTCAGCGGGTCGCCGCCCACGGCGATCAGATCGGCGGGCATGCCCGGCGCCAGACGACCGGCTTCGTTGGAGATGCGCAGGTGTTCGGCGGCGCCGACCGTGGCGGACTGGATCGCCTGAAGCGGCGTCAGACCGGCGCGGACCAGCAGGGCGAACTCCTGGGCGTTGTCGCCGTGGGCCGAGACGCCCGAGTCGGTGCCGAAGGCGATCTTGACCCCGCCGCGATGGGCGCGCGCGGCCATGTCCAGCATCTTGGGTCCGGCTTCCAGCGCCTTGGCCGTCTGGGCCGGGGTGAAGAAGTTGTCCGGGCTGGAGGCGACGCGGGCCACGAAGTCGCCCGCCATCAGGGTCGGCACCAGCCAGGCGCCGTTCGCCTTGAACTGGCGCATGGATTCATCATCCAGATAGGTGCCGTGCTCGATGGAGTCGCCGCCCGCCTTCAGGAAGGCGTTGATGCCGTCGCCGCCGTGGGCGTGGGCGGTGACCTGACGGCCCATGCGGTGGGCGACCTCGACGATGGAGGCCAGTTCGTCCTCGGTGAACTGTTGCGCCAGGCCCGCCGCCGTATTGGACAGCACGCCGCCCGTAGCCGTGATCTTGATGATGTCGGCGCCCGCGCGCACCTGCATACGGACAGCGCGACGGCAGTCTTCCGGCCCCGAACAGATGCTCTCGGGCGACATCAGGTGCAGGATGTCGTCGCGGTAGCCGTTGACGTCGCCGTGGCCCCCGTGGACCGAAACGGCCGAGCCGGCGGCGATGATGCGCGGTCCGGGCACGTCGCCGCTGCGGATGGCGTCGCGCAGGGCGAAGATGGATTCGTTCGTCGCGCCTAGGTCCGCCACCGTGGTGAAGCCCGCATTGAGCGTGCGCCGCGCATACCGCGCGCCGACCATCGCCTGGGCCGCGTTGGATTGCGTCAGTCCGTCGAGGCGCGAATTCGGGTTCGATTCAAAGGTCAGGTGGACATGGCTGTCGATCAGTCCCGGCAGGACGAAGGCCGAGCGCAGGTCGACCACGTCACCCTCGCCGACGAAGCCGTCGCGGATCTCGACGATTTGGTTCCCTCTGATCACGAGAGTTTTATCGCGCAGCACCCGGCCGCTGGCCGGATCGGCCAAAAGCCGCCCCACTTGAACGAACTTCGTCGGCTGTTCGGCCGAAACCGACGCCGGCGTCGGGGTTTGGCGCGCTTCGGCGCCGGTCGCGGCCAGAACGGCCGCGGTCACAATCAGGGCAAGCTTTTTCATTCATCCCTCCCGTTACTGAGGCGCGCAACATAACCGTTCCAATCTTTGCGCCAAGGCCAAGGTTGCCTTGCACGGATGGTTCATGAAACAAGCCGATACAGTTGTTTAACGTGCGAGGGGCGTCGCATGCGGCTTTCCAGACGTGGCTTGATCCTGGGCGGTTCGGCCCTGTTGGCGGGGTGTTCCTCCGCCGCCTCCACCACCACCAGCCTTCAGCTCGCCGGAGCCGTAGCGCCTACGCTTCCGACCCTGCCTGAGCGGGCGGCGGCGGCTCATGTCCAGGTCGCGGAGGCTGGAACGACGATCGATCCCCACGGCGTCGTCCGCAAGGATCTGCTCGAACGCGCCCGCGCCGCCATGGACGTGCACGGCCACAAGATCAGCCGCCGCGACCGCATGTATCTGGTCGATTTCCAGAAGTTCTCGGGCGAGGACCGCTTCTACGAGGTCGATCTGGAAGGCGGCTGGGTCACGGCCTATCGCACCAGCCACGGGCGCGGCTCGGACCCGGCGCATTCAGGCTATGCGCAGCAGTTCTCGAACCGCCCGGACAGCCATATGTCGTCCATCGGCGCCTACGCCACGGCGGGCGCCAGCTGGGGCAGCCAGCAGGGGCCGAACGTCCTGCTGGACGGGCTGGAGTATTCCAACAACCTGGCGCGCGAACGGGCCATCATCATCCACGGCGCAGACTACGCCGATCCGGCCTTCCTGGCGCGCCAGGGCAAGCTGGGCCGGTCCTACGGCTGCTTCTCGGTGTCCCACGCCGACCTGGTCCCCTTGCGCGAACGCATGGGCGAAGGGCGGCTGTTGTTCGCCATGACCTAAAGCACGGCGGAGCCGCTTAGCGCGGCTCCAGCGCCCGCCAGCCGATGTCGGTGCGGTGGAAACCGCCCGGCCAGTCGATCTTGGCGATGGCCTCATAGGCGCGCTCGCGCGCCTGGGCCACGTCGTCGCCATAGGCGCAGACGTTCAGCACCCGGCCGCCCGCCGCCGCCAGGGCGCCGTCGTCGCGCAACTTGGTCCCCGCGTGGAAGACCTGGACGTGAGGGCCGAAGTCTTGGTCCGCGCCCCGGATGACCGAGCCTTCCAGCGGGCTGTCGGGATAACCCTTGGCCGCCAGCACCACGCAGATCACCACGCCCGGCTTGAAGGCCGGCGCCGGCGCCTGGGTCAGGTCGCCGCGCGCGCAGGCCAGCAGCAGCGGCACGACATCGCCGTCGAACCGCATCATCAGCACCTGGCATTCCGGGTCGCCGAAACGGGCGTTGAACTCGACCACCTTGGGGCCTTCGGCCGTCGCCATCAGCCCGACATAGAGGACGCCGCGATAGGGGGCGCCTTCCTCGGCCATCTTCTGAATCGTCGGAACGACCACGCGGTCGTTCGCCGCCTGGGTGAAGTCAGCCGTGAAGACCGGCGCAGGCGAATAGGCGCCCATGCCGCCGGTGTTGGGGCCCAGGTCGCCGTCGAAGGCGCGCTTGTGGTCCTGAGCGCCGCCGAACAGCACGGCCCGCGTCCCGTCCGACAGGGCGAAGAGGGAGCCCTCCTCCCCGTCCATGAATTCCTCGATCACCACGCGCGACCCGGCCGAGCCGAACCGGCCGCCCAGCATCCGCTCGATCTCGGCCTCGGCGTCGGCGCGATCGGGGCTGATGGCCACGCCCTTGCCCGCCGCCAAGCCGTCGGCCTTGATGACATAGGGGGCCGAATACTGATCCAGCGCCGCCTTGGCCGAGGCGACGTCCTCATAGACGCCATAGCCCGCCGTCGGGACGCCATGTCGTTGCAGGAAGGCCTTGGAGAAGGCCTTGGACGTCTCCAGCTGCGCCGCCGCCTGCGTCGGGCCGAAGCAGGGGATGCCCGCCGCGTTCAGCCGGTCGGCCAGGCCCTCGGCCAGCGCCGATTCCGGGCCGACGACGACCAGATCCGCCTTCATCTCGCGCGCCAGGGCCGCCAGGCCTTCGGCGTCGGTCGCCTTCAGGTCAGGGCGCATCTCGCCCAGCTTGGCCATGCCCGGGTTGCCGGGCGCGACGACGAGCCGCGTCACCAGCGGCGACTGGGCGATCTTCCAGGCCAGGGCGTGTTCGCGCCCTCCCGATCCGACGAGCAGAATGTTCATGAAGGCGGAATGGCCGCACGCGCCGTCCCGGTCAAGCGCCGGAAAGGGTTAGCGGCCCCTCGCCTCCTGAAATCAAGGCATCCAGGCAGGCAAGGCCTTCAACTGCGCCAGCGTCATGGTCGACACCAGGTCGTAGGCGTCGCCCTCCTTCCGGGGCGTCAGACCGTCCAGCGGAATGCGCACCCAGTGCGGCCCGCCCTCGCCTGCCGGCTCGATGATCAGGCCGGTGACGGCGCCCGAGGCGTCCACGTCGACCCGCTGAACGTCGCCCAGATCGACGCCCGCCGGCGTGATGAGGTCGGCGTCCTCCAACTGGGCCACGGTCAGGCCCAGGGCCATGGCCCCCGCCGGGGCGGCGGGCTCGCCATGAACGGTCGGCGCCGAGGCGGCGTCGGGCGAAGCCTCGGGCGTTCTGTCCGGCTTGGCCGGCGGCTGCGAACAGGCCGCCAGCAGGGCCGCGGCCGAAGCGGCCGCGAACAAGGTCTTCATCATCGAACCCTCCTGTCTCTAGATCAGGGCCGAGACCACATAGACGCCGGCGCCGGCCAGAAGAATCAGCCCCAGCACCAGCCACGGGCTGAGCGTCGGATTATGACTGCGGCGCGCCAGTTCGCGCTCGCGCGCCTGGTCGGGCGGCAGGTCGTCGGCCGTCGGCTCTTCCGGAAACGGGTCTGAAGACTGCACCATGATCGGCGAACGCGCGCGGGGACGCGGCCGTTCCGCCACGCTTGCCCGCCATGTCTTTGCGGGCGCGGCGACGGCGGCTAGGGTGCGCGCCATGACCTCCGACGACGACTACGCCTTCGAGGGCGCGGCCCCGCAGCCCGCGCGCGACAACAATCCGCCGCTGTCGATCTCGGAGCTGAGCTTCGCCCTCAAGCGCACCCTGGAGGAACGCTTCGGCCATGTGCGGCTGCGCGGCGAGATCTCCAAGGTGAACCGCCACGCCTCGGGCCACGTCTATCTGACGCTGAAGGACGACAAATCCGCCATCGACGGCGTGATCTGGAAGGGCGTGGCGCGCGGCCTGGGCGTCCAACCCGAGACGGGGCTGGAGGTCATCGTCACCGGCAAGATCACCTCCTATCCGGCGCGGTCCTCCTATCAGATCGTGATCGAGAGCATGGAGGCGGCGGGCGCAGGCGCCCTGCTGGCCCAGCTGGAGCGGTTGAAGGTCAAGCTGCGGGACGAGGGTCTGTTCGACCTGGCGAAGAAGAAGGCCCTGCCGACCTTCCCCGCGACCATCGGCGTCATCACCAGCCCGACCGGCGCCGTCATCCGCGACATCCTGCACCGGATCGCCGAACGCTGGCCCTGCCGCGTGATCGTCTGGCCGGTGGTGGTCCAGGGCGACGCCGCCAGCGGTCAGGTCGCCAACGCCATCCGCGGCTTCGACCAGATGACGCCGGGCGGGCCGATCCCCCGCCCCGACCTGCTGATCGTCGCGCGCGGCGGCGGCTCGGTCGAGGATCTGTGGTGCTTCAACGACGAGGCTCTGGCGCGCACGGTCGCGGCCGCCCGCATCCCCATCATCTCGGCCGTCGGGCACGAGACGGACACCACCCTGATCGACTTCGTGTCGGACCGCCGGGCCCCGACCCCGACCGGGGCGGCCGAGATCGCCACGCCGGTTCTGGCCGACCTGCGCTGGGCGCTCAGCGATCTGGAGGGGCGGCTGTCGCGCGCCGGGGCGCGGATGCTGGAAGACCGCCGCACCCGCCTGCGCGCCGCCGCGCGCGGCCTGCCCGCCCGGCCCGAAGACCTGCTGGCCCTGCCGCAGCAGCGGCTGGACCACGCCGCCAGCCGTCTGGGCTCAGGGCTGCACCGCAACGTCGCCGTGCATGAGCGCCAGCTGGCGGTCGCGGCGGGTCGGCTGACGCCCGGCCTGCTGCGCGCCCGCGTCGAGCGCGGACAGGACCGCCTGCGCGGCGCCGCCGACCGTCTGGGCTCTGCGCTTCAGGCGGGCGTCGCCCGCAATGAGCGTCGCCTGCTGCAGACCGCGGGCCGCCTCAGCCCTGCGCCCCTGCACCGCCGCCTCGATCAGCGGCAGGCGCGGCTGGAGGCGCTCACCTTACGTCTGGACAGCGTCATGCCGCGTCGGCTGGAGCGCGCCGAGGACCGCCTCGCCGCCCTGTCCCGCGCCCTGACGACGCTGAACCCCAAGACGCCCAAACCCGGCTTCGCCCGCATCGAGGACGCCGAGGGCGCCATGATCGCCTCGGCCGCCGCCCTGTCGCCGGGGCAGGCGGTGCGGATCGTCTTCAACGACGGCGCCAAGGACGCGACCATCGACGGCGAGGGCGCGACGCCGCGCCCGACGCCTAAGCCTGCCCCGCGCCCCAAGGCCCCGCCCGCAGGCCAAGGCGACCTGTTCTGACCCCTGAAAATTCCGCTCATCCCGAGCGTCCGCCGGGATGAGCGGGTTTAGAGGGGCGGCGCCCTAACGGCTGGCGGTCTCGGCCAGCACCGCCTTCACCGCCTCGATGTCCAGCGCCTCGACCGTCACCGTCTTGCCGTCGATCACCGAAGTCGTCGTCTGCGCCTTCAGCAGGGAGTTGAGGATGGCCTCCTCCGTCGCCTCGGCGACCGCGACGAACAGGGGCGACATGCGGTCGTTCGGCCAGTCCGCGACCATCGCCTGCCCCGCCCGGCGCTCAGGCGTCCGCCGCACGCCCTCCGCCGTCGAAAAGGCGATCGCATAGTCCCCCGACCCGTTCGAGAACGCCGCCCCCGTCCGCGCCAGACCAGCGAAGGCGCGGTTCGCCAGCCGCTCCAGATTGCGGTCCGACAAGGGCGCGTCCGTCGCCACCACGATCATGATGGAGCCGTCGGCGCGCTCATTCTCCACCTCTTCGCGCAGGTAGTAGCGGCCCAGCCGCACCCCGACCGGCGCTCCGTCGATGCTCAACACGCCGCCATAGTTCGACTGGACCAGCACCCCGACGGTGAAGCCGCCCAGACTGTCGGGCAGTTTGCGCGAACTCGTCCCGATCCCGCCCTTGAAGCCGAAAGCGATGGTTCCTGTCCCGGCGCCGACCGCGCCCTGCTCCACCGGCCCTGGCGTCGCCGTCTCGATGGCCCGCACCACGTCGGCGGCCGTGACGACGCGCGCGCGGATGTCGTTCAGCCCGCCGTCGTTGGTCTCGCCCACCACGGCGTTGACCGAGCGGATGTCCTCATGCCCCGGCTGTTTCAGCGTCCAGTCCAGAACGCCGTCGATCCCCCGCGCCACGGACAGGGTGTTGGTCAGGACGATGGGCGTCTCGATCTCGCCCAGCTCCATGATCTGGGTCGCGCCCGCCAGCTTGCCGAAGCCGTTGGCGACCGACAGCCCGGCCGGAACCTTGTCGCGGAACAGGGAGCCGCCGTGCGGCACGATGGCGGTGACGCCGGTGCGGACGCTGTCGCCCGAGCGCAGCGTCACCTGCCCCACCTTGACCCCCGCCACGTCGGTGATGGCGTTCAGCGGCCCCGACGACAATATGCCCGGCGCCCGGTCCAGGTCGCGAATGGTCGGCCGCTCGGCCGCTCCGTCCTGAGCGTTCGCGCCAGGCGCGGCGACCAGAACGGCCGCGGAAACGGCGGCGGCCAGGATGTCGGCGGGCGATCGAGACATGGAACATCCGATTTTGTGACGTCAGACGCTCAGATGACGGCGATTCGCCTGTCGTCCCGCACAAGCTTCGCGTTATGATGACGACATGAGCACCCAGCCTCCTTCTTCCGCCCCCAGCGAAGCGGCCTGCCTGCACTACGGCGACGGCGAGTTCGCCGTCCTGTCGGCCGGCGCCTTCGTGCGGTGCGCCGTCAGCGGCGCAGCCATCCCTCTGGCCGCACTGCGCTACTGGTCGGTCGAGAAGCAGGAAGCCTACGCCGGACCGCGCGAGTATCTGACGGCCGCCGGGCGCTGAGCCCTTTTCCGATGTCATGGCCGGATCGTTTCCGGTCGCCCTGTTCTCGGTGTCCTGAGATGTCCGCCCTGAGTTCGGTCCACGTCCTGCTGGTCGACGACAATCCCAATATGCGCGCCATCGTCGCCGCCATGCTGAAATCCGTCGGCGTCGGCCGCCTGAGCGAGGCTGAGGACGGCGTCGTGGCGCTGGAGCTGTTGCGCCGCGCAGCGATCGACATCGCCATCGTCGATTTCCGCATGAAGCCGATGGACGGCGCCGCATTCACCCGCGCTGTCCGCAGTGAAGGCGACAGCGCAAACCCCTATCTGCCGGTCATCATGATGACAGGGCACTCCGAAAAGAGCCGCGTGACCGAGGCGCGCGACGCGGGCGTGACCGAGTTCGTGGCCAAGCCGGTCAAGGCCCAGACCCTGCTGACGCGGATCGAGGCAGTGATCCTGCGTCCCCGCCCCTTCGTGCGTTCGCCCAGCTATTTCGGGCCGGATCGCCGCCGCACAGGGACGAAGGACTATGCCGGTCCTTTCCGCCGCGCCGATGACGGCGTGCTGGATTAGGCGTCCGACGCCCGCAGCGCCTCATAGACCTGGGGCGGCCAGCGCTTGTGGACCCAGAACCAGTCGACCGGATGCTCGCGCACCCGATCCTCGACGAAGCGGTTGGCCGCCTGCACGCCAGCCAGGACATCAGCCGCCTTGTCGCCCGTGTCGGGCACGTCGATCGGCTCGTGCGCGGTCACGCGGAAGCGCACGCCGGGCAGGCGCACTACCGACAGCGGCTGCATCACCGTGCCGAACTTCAGCGCCATGCGCGCCGCGCCGGGCGAGGCGTTGACCGGCTGGCCGAAGAACTCGACCTCCGGCCCCTGGCTGTATTTCTGATCGACCAGCAGGGCGATGGATTCCCCGCGCTTCATCCCCGCCATCAGCTCGCGCGTGCCGTCGCCCTTGGGCGCGAACAGCTTGATGCCGTAACGCTCGCGGCTCTGGCGGATCAGGGCGTCGACATAGGGGTTGTTGGCCGCGCGATAGGTCACCTGACACGGCACCCCCGCCGCCATGATGACCGCCGCCATCACCTCGAAATTGGCCAGGTGGCCCGAGATCAGCACCACCGGCTTGCCGCTATCACGCACGGCGTGCAGCCGCTCCAGCCCGACGATGTCGATGCGCCCGCTTTCCGGCGTCAGCCTGTCCATGACGGCCAGTTCGGCGAAGGTGCGGCCCGTCTGCTCCCACTGATCCACGGCCAAACGGTCGCGTTCGGCGGCGTCCATGTCGGGAAAGGCGATGCGCAGGTTTCGCGTCACCGTCTTGTGCGTGCCGGTCAACGGCCCCAGCGTCCGCAGCAGCTTGCCGCCAAAGCCCGAGGCCCGCTCGACGCCGAGCAGACGCAGGAAGCCGAACAGCCCGCGAAACGCCGCCGCCTCCAGCCGCCAGACCAGATCCTGGCTCATTTTAGCGGCGCCGCCGCCCTTCGGGCTGCTTGAGCGCGTTTGATCTTCACCAGGCAATCGTCAGTCCGCCGTCCACCACCAGGGTCTGGCCGGTCACATAGGCCGACGCAGGGCTGCACAGATAAACCGCCGTGCCCGCGATTTCATCAGGCTGACCGATCCTTTTCAGCGGCGCGGGGTCGGTGACGGTCTTCAGCAGTTCCGGGTTCTCCCACAGGTATTTGGCGAAATCGGTCTGAACCAGGCCCGGCGCGATGCAATTCACCCGCACGTTCGACGGCCCGTATTCGACCGCCAGATTGCGCGCCAGCTGCATGTCCGCCGCCTTGGAGATGTTGTAGGCGCCGATCAGGGCGTTGCCGCGCAGGCCCCCGATGGAGGAGATCAGCAGGATCGCCCCATCCTTGCGCTCGACCATCTCCGGCGCGACCATCTGGATCAGCCAGTGGTTGGAGATGACGTTGTTCTGAAGGATCTTTTCGAACTGCTCGTCGCTGATGCCCGCCATCGGCCCGGCGTAGGGATTGGTCGCTGCATTGCACACCAGAATGTCGATCCGGCCGAAGGCGGTGCGCGTATCGTCCACCAGCCGCTGCAGGTCTTCCTTGGAGGCGATGTTGGCGGGAATGGCGATGGCGCGGCCTTCGCCGTGCTTCTCATTGATGGCGACGGCGACCTCTTCGCACGGCCCGGCCTTGCGTGAGGAGATGACGACGCGCGCGCCGTGTTCGGCCAGACGCTCGGCGATGGCCTTGCCGATGCCCTTGGAGGAGCCGGTGATGACGGCGACCTTGCCGCTCAGATCGAACAATTCCATGCGTTAACCTCCTTTTACCGCCCGTTTATCCGCGCGGACCCTAGCCGTTAGCCTTCGTTAACGTGATACTTGATCGATTCTATAGGGAAAGGCGGTTCTGACCGGCCCCATGCGAAAGATCACCGGCGGCTTCCTGTTCTTCGGCTACCTGTTCCTCGCCCTGACCATCGGGGCGGCGATCTGGCGCGCCGGTCTGGGCGGCGGCGCGGGCGCGGCCGGGGTGCTGGGCGCGCTGGGGATCATGGCCGGCCTCCACGCCCTCGTCACCGGCATGGCCGACCGTCGCGCCCTGCGTCTGGAGATCGGCAAGGTGCGCGAGGCCCACCGCCTGCTGGCCGATGCGATGGAGTCGACCCAGGGCGCCCTGACCGAACTGGCGCAGGCCATCGAGACCGGCGCCCTGTCGCGCACCGACGCCCTGACCGGCGAGGTGCGGATGCTGGAAGGCCTTGTCCAGCAGATGAGCGCCTCGATCGAGGAGCGGCTGGCCGCCTCCACCCTGACCGCCGACACCTTCGAGGGGCGCCGTCAGGTCCAGTCGAACACCCTGCTGAAGACCGTCCACGACGCCCTCAGCGAGAACCGCGTCGACCTGTATCTTCAGCCGGTCGTGACCCTGCCCCAGCGGCGGACGGTCTACTATGAGAGCTTCACCCGCCTGCGCGACCCGTCGAACCGGGTGATGATGCCCGCCGAATACCTGTCGGTGGCCGAGGGCGAGGGCCTGCTGCCCGCCATCGACAATCTGCTGCTGTTCCGCTGCGCCCAGATCGTGCGCCGTCTGGCCGGGCAGGATCGCAAGGTCGGGGTCTTCTGCAACATCTCGCTGGCGTCGCTGGGGGACGAGACCTTCTTCCCGCAGTTCCTCGACTTCCTGAGCCAGAACCGCGACCTGAAGGACGCCCTGATCTTCGAACTGGGCCAGGCGACGTTCGACGCGCGCGGCGCCATCGAGGCGCGCAACATGGCCAAGCTGGCCGACCTGGGCTTCCGCTTCTCCATCGACAAGGTGCAGACGCTGGATCTGGACTTCGCCGACCTGCAACGCTCGGACGTGCGCTTCATCAAGGTGGCGGCCGACCTGCTGATCGAACAGCTGCTCGATCTGGACGGCGCCGCCCCCCTGCCCAGCCAGCCGGACATCCGCGCCGGGGACTTCGCCCCCCTGACCCGCCGCCACGGCCTCGAACTGATCGCCGAAAAGGTCGAGAGCGAGAAACAGGTCGTCGACATCCTCGAACTGGATGTCGCCATGGGCCAGGGCCATCTGTTCGGCGAGCCGCGCGCCATCAAGGAAGCCGTCCTGGCTGAGACCGACCCGCCCGCCGACTTCGTCCGCTCGACGCTGAAATCGGCCGAGCAGAGGGTGCGGTTCTGATCCTGCTTTCCTCCCCACCTTGTGGGGAGGGGGACCGCGTAGCGGTGGAGGGGCTACGACGGCGGAACAAGCCGCCCCTCCGTCTCGTCGGCCTCGCCGCCGATCCACCTCCCCATTTCATGGGGAGGAGAGATACGACCGAAAACCGCCAGACACGACGCACGCGGCCCGCGCAAATGCGCCCATGACCGACGCCGCCCTCGACTGGCCCCGCATCGCCGCCGACCTGAACGCTCAGGGCTGGGCCATGACCGGCCCCCTGCTGACGCCCGCGACCTGTAAGGCCCTGCAAGCCCTCTATGACCAGCCCGAGCGGTTCCGCAGCCGCATCGTCATGCAGCGCCACGGCTTCGGTCAGGGCGAGTATCAGTATTTCGCCGATCCCCTGCCCGATCCACTGCCGCGACTGCGAGCTCATCTCTACGAAGGTCTGGCGCCGATCGCCGACGACTGGGCGAGGCGGATGGGACGACCGGGCTTTCCGGCGCGACTGGATGAACTGACCGCCCGCTGCCGCGCGGCGGGCCAGACGCGGCCGACCTCGCTGATGCTGCGCTACGGCCCCGGCGACTACAATCGACTGCATCAGGATCTGTACGGCGAACTGGTCTTCCCGCTACAGGCGGCCATCCTGCTGAGCGATCCGGCCGAATTCGAAGGCGGCGAGTTCGTTCTGGTCGAGCAGAAGCCCCGGTCGCAGTCACAGGCCCATGTCGCGCCGTTGAAACAGGGACAGGCGGTCATCTTCGCCGTGCGCGAACGTCCGGTCGCCGGCACGCGCGGCGACTATCGCGTCCAGATGCGCCACGGCGTCAGCACGGTGCGCGCGGGCAAGCGGATGACGCTGGGCCTGATCTTCCACGACGCCGCCTGATCCCTTCTCCCCTTGTGGGAGAAGGTGGGCGCCCAAAGCGCTCGGATGAGGGGTGTCGGCGCAGCCTTTGACGTTCTGGCGGTTCGTGCGCCGTGGCAGCCGTTCAAGCGGAGGCGCACACACCCCTCATCCGTCAGGCTCCGCCTGCCACCTTCTCCCCTTGTGGGAGAAGGAAGAAAAAGGCCCCTCCGTCGGAACGGAGGGGCCTGATCCTTTAGGCTTTCTGCGCGTCCAGCCACCGCACCGCGTCGGCGTCGCGAGCCGACAGGTCGGGATAGTCGGCGTCGGAGCCGACGTCCGGCACGCGTCGCCAGGAGCGGGCGCATTTGGGATAGTCCGCCGTCTTCACCTCGACCGTCACCGCCTCGCCGCCGGCCTTGAGCTCGGCGCCCGAGGTGCGGAACACCTCAGCGGCGTCCAGCCCTTCGAACGGCGCCAGCAGTTCGGCCGGGGCCGTCACCACCGGCCAGGCGTCCAGCGCCCCGCCGATGACCTTGTCGCGACGCGCGGCTTCCAGCGCCTCGTTGACCACTTCCAGCACCGTCTCGACATTGGTCCAGCGTTCGGCCTCGGCCGTGTTGCGCCACTGACCCGGCGTCTCGGGGATCACCCGCGCGCAGTTGGTGCCGGCTTCGGGGAAACGCGTGGTCCAGGCCTCGTCCATGGTGAAGGGGGTCAGCGGGGCCAGCCAGGCGGTCAGGCGGCTGAACACCTCGTCCATCACCGTGCGGACGGCTCGGCGCTTGATGCTGTCGGGACGGTCGCAATAGAGGCTGTCCTTGCGCACGTCGAAATACAGCGCCGACAGATCGCCCGAGCAGAACTCCAGCACCGGCCGCACCACGTCCTGAAAACGGTATTCGGCGTAGGCCTGACGCACCTGGCCATCCAGCTCCCACAGGCGGTGCAGGATGAACTTCTCCAGCGGCGGGAACTGGTCGTAGTCGGTCAGGCGCTCGGCCTCGTCGAAGCCGTTCAGCGCGCCCAGCAGATAGCGGACGGTGTTCCTCAGCTTGCGATAGGCGTCGACCGTGGTCTGCAGGATCTGCTTGCCGATGCGCTGGTCGTCCGAATAGTCGACCAGGGCCACCCACAGACGCAGGATGTCGGCGCCCGACTCCTTGATGATGGTCAGGGGGTCGGTGGTGTTGCCCCGCGACTTCGACATCTTCTCCCCGTTCTCGTCCAGGGTGAAGCCGTGGGTCAGGACGGCCTTGAACGGCGCCCGGCCGCGCGTGCCGCAGCCCTCCAGCAGCGACGACTGGAACCAGCCGCGATGTTGGTCCGAACCTTCCAGATAGAGGTCGGCAGGCCAGTGCGACGAGCGGTCGCCCGTGTAGCCGCTCTCGGCCGTGCGCGGGTCCAGCGTGAAGGCGTGGGTCGAGCCGGAGTCGAACCAGACGTCGAGGATGTCGGTGACCTTCTCGAACCGCTCCGGGTCGTGCGCGCCCAGGAAGTCGGCGTCGGGCGCCGAGAACCAGACATCGGCGCCGCCCTCGGCCACGGCCTTGACGATGCGGGCGTCGACCTCGGGGTCGTGCAGGGGCTGGCCCGTCTGCTTGTCCACGAACATGGCCAGGGGCGTGCCCCAGGCGCGCTGACGGCTGATCAGCCAGTCGGGGCGACCCTCGACCATCGAACGGATGCGGTTCTTGCCCTGCGCCGGGTGGAAGGCGGTGGCGTCGATGGCGTTCAGGGCGCGGTCGCGCAGGGTCGCGCCGTCTTCCAGCTCTTCATCCATGCGGATGAACCACTGGGGCGTGTTGCGGAAGATGATCGGCGCCTTGGAGCGCCAGCTGTGCGGATAGGAGTGCTCCATCCGGCCGCGCGCCAGCAGGTTGCCCGCCTCGATCAGCTTCTCCATCACCGCGCCGTTGGCGGGGCCGAACTTGCCGGTCTTCTTTCCCTCGGTCTCCAGCACCTTCAGGCCCGCGAACAGGGGCACGTGCTCATAATAGGCGCCGTCGGGATCGACCGTGTCCGGCACCTCGCGATGACCGTGGGCCAGCCAGACGGCGAAGTCGTCCGCGCCGTGGCCCGGCGCCGTGTGGACGAAACCCGTGCCCGCGTCGTCGGTGACGTGATCGCCCGCCAGCAGCGGGACCGAGAAGCCGTAGCCGCTGTCCAGCGCGGCCAGCGGATGGGCGCACTCCAGGCCCGACGGGTCGATGTCGTAGACGCGCGTCCAGGCGGCGATCTTCGCGGCCTTGAACACCTCTTCCGCCAGCTTGTCAGCGAGGATGAAGCGGTCGCCCGGCTTGGCCCAGGGCTCATAGTCCAGCCCTTCCTCAAGGGCCGTGACCTCATACAGGCCGTAGTTGATCTCGGGGCCGTAGCTGATCGCCCGGTTGGCCGGGATGGTCCACGGCGTGGTCGTCCAGATCACGATCGAGGGCGTCGCCGCACGGAAGGTCAGCAGGTCGTCCGGGTGGCTGTCGGTCGCGCCGACCACCGGGAACTTGACCCAGATCGTGGGCGAGACGTGGTCGTGATACTCGACCTCGGCGTCGGCCAGGGCCGTGCGCTCGACCGGCGACCACATCACCGGCTTGGAGCCGCGATACAGCTGGCCCGAATTCTTGAACTTGTGGAACTCGGCGACAATGGCCGCCTCGGACGTGAAGTCCATGGTGGCGTAGCGGTTGGCGAAGTCGCCGGTGATGCCCAGACGCAGGAACTGGTCGCGCTGCAGGTCGATGTATTTGCCGGCATATTCGCGGCAGGCGGTGCGGAACTCTTCCTTCGACACCTCGTCCTTGCGGCGGCCCTTGGCGCGGAACTGCTCCTCGATCTTCCATTCGATCGGCAGGCCGTGGCAGTCCCAGCCGGGACGTAGTCGACGTCATAGCCCAGCAGGAAGCGCGAGCGGACCACGAAGTCCTTCAGCGTCTTGTTCAGGGCGTGGCCGATGTGGATGTCGCCGTTGGCGTAGGGCGGGCCGTCGTGCAGCACATAGAGCGGCGCCTTCTGCGACTGACGCAGGGCGCGCAGGGTTCCGTACAGGTCGCCCCACTGGGCCAGGATTTCCGGCTCCTTCTTGGGCAGGCCGCCGCGCATCGGGAACGGCGTCTCGGGCAGGAAGACGGTGTCGCGATAGTCGCGGCCGGAAGGGGTCTGGGTGTCGGCGTCGGCCATGGAATGTCTTTTCGTCTTTGCGCGCGCGGCCGTTTGGAAACGGCGTCGAGCGTCAGTCTAGCGTGAAGGCGCCGGACGGCCCATGCCCTGATGTCTCAAGGCGGCGTCGTCTCGGCGAAATGTTTCGAGAAATCCCGACGTGCGCGGGGCTGTCAGCCCTGCAGCGCTACGCCGGGCGGCTAATCGAAATCGGACGGATCACGCGAACGGTCATGATGGGAAAGCTCTAGCAGACCGCACGCCCCCTGCGCCATAGTCCAGGCGAACAGACGGGAGACGGATCGGATGCGACTTCAGGCCTTGGCGACGGCGGCGGTGCTGGCCCTGACGGCGGCGGCCTGCTCGGCGGAAAAGGAGGCGCCCGCTCCGGCTGAGGCCGCCGCGTCGGCCCTGACCGGCCGCGCCGCCGTCTATGCGGCAGGCGAAAAAGACGCCGAGGCCTTCGTGCGCGCCCTCTACGCCCGCGCGGCGGAACCTCGTGATGCGCCCGACCCGGCCGAGGCGGCGATCACCCCTGGCCGCGACCCCCTCTATTCACGCACCCTGAACGCCCTGATCGGCGTCGACTTCCGCGAGGCTCAGTCCCGCGACGAAGTCCCCTATCTGAACTACGATCCCGTCTGCGCCTGCCAGGACGCCGACGGCTTCGCCCTGAAGACGGTGACGATGACGCCCGACGGCCCCCAGGCCGCGACCGCCGAGATCGTCTTCACCAACCACGGCCGCGAGCGCCGCCAGACGCTGAAGCTGGTGAAAGAAGGCCCGATGTGGCGCATCGCCGACATCATCGACGACAAGGGCAAGTCGCTGCACGACGACCTGATGGCCATCGCCGAGAAGGCGGAGAGCTAAAGCCTCAGGCGAAGGCCCAGACGCCCGCCGGTCCGTCGGCGTCGCTGGAAGACGGCGGCGTCTTCGGCCGGATACGGCGCGCCCGACTTCTGAGTTTCAAGCGACGCAACGGCTGCATGAGCGCCGTCACGCGCCGCGCCATCGCCGTCCTGACCGGCGCCAGCCGCGCCTGGGCGGTCATCAGGCTGACCGCCGTCAGAACTTCGAGATAGGCCAGCACGTCACCGGCGGCGAACAGGGCCAGTTCCAGGCCGACGGTCTGCCACAGCATCATCACGCCGATCATCACCAGAACGAGCCGCAGAGTCGAGCCGGACAAAGCCCAGGTGGTGACGTAGATGTTTTCGGGCGGTTGATAAGGCGCTGGGCGGCCTTCAGCGCTGGGGGGTGATCAACGGAGTTCGCCCATGCGCAGCCGCCCCCATTATATCCACTTCCGTCGTGGCCGTCAGCTTTTCGGCGTCCGGCGCGTGACGGCCGGAGACCGCCTCCAGTTCGTCGGTTCCCTGAACGGCATCGACTGCGGCACCTGGCCCACCAAGGAGGCCGCTGTGCAGGCGCTGCTGCGGCGCGCGGCGTCGAACGTGCCCTACTAGTCCTCTCGTGCTAAACTTGCGCCAGATGCTGTCACCAACCCGAGAACCCTCGTGAGCCGTCCTCCTTTGGACGAAGACGACGATGCGGTCGCCGCTGACGTCGCGCGTGCGATCCGCAGAATCTTGGTGGATCACGATCACCCGCTGACGCGGGATGAGGCGAAGGAACTGGAGGCTTTGAAGGCCAAGCTTCCGCGTCCGTCGCGTAAAACTATGCGCGACCTCGGTCGACGCCTGGCTATGCCCGAAGACCCTCAGGACTGACCGACTCCATCCGCGTGCTGGACCAAGGATGCGGTCGCCGGGTCATACTCATAGGCGGTGATAGTCTGGTTGGTGATCCGCTCCACCACCTCGTCGATGACGTGTAGCGGCACTAGGTGTTCAGTCCAGGCATCTGGTGGATCGGATTGACGATGAACCGGTCAGGCTCTGACGTCCAGATTCTGGCGATGTATTCGTAAGGCGTGAGACCGTTGAGGGTCTTGAGCCTTCGGGCGAAGTTGTAGGCGGCCATAAAGTCGGCGAGGTGCGTACGCAGTTCGTCGTGGCTGTCGTAGTGGAAGCGTTTGACGGTGGCGTCCTTGATGGTGCGGTTCATCCGCTCGACCTGGCCATTGGTCCACGGATGGTTCGGCTTGGTCAGCCGGTGCTCGATGTCGTTGGCTTCGCAGATCATGTCGAAGCGCATCTGTCGCGAGAAGGCGGTGTTGCGGTTGCGAGGCTGCTCGGCGAACTGGATGCCGTTGTCGGTCAGGATCGTGTGGATCTTGTACGGCACGGCCTCCAACAACTGTTCGAGGAACTCCCAGGCGGTTCGTCTGTCGGCCTTGTCGACCAGCTGGGTGACAGCGAACTTGCTGGTGCGATCAATGGCGACGAACAGATAGAGCCTGCCCTCGGCCGTCTGCAGCTCGGCGATATCAACATGAAAGAAGCCGATCGGGTAACGCTTGAAACGCTGCCGCTTCGGCTTGTCGCCTTCGACATCCGGCAGGCGTGAGATGCCGTGTCGCTGCAAGCAGCGGTGCAACGCTGAGCGCGTCAGGTGCGGGATGGACGGCTGCAGGGCGTAGAGGCAGTCGTCCAGCGGCAGCAGCGTGTGCCGCCGGAACGCGACGACCATCGCTTCCTCGGCTTCCGTCAGAACCGTCGAGCGCGGCTCCTTCGGCCCGGTCTTGCGATCCTCGACCGAGGTCCGCTTACGCCACTTCGCCACCGTCTTGGGGTTGATCCCCAACTCCCGGCTCAGCGTCGCGAGCGAAGCCTGCGATCGCTGTATTGCTGCTCGGACGGCGTGCGTGGTCGTGGCGCTCCCGTGACGAACCTGGCCCATATGGCTTCCTTCCATTCCAACGAAAGGATCACACCATCAAAGCCTGGGACCAAACACCTAGTCGGGCCGGGTGGACGCTATATCACCGGCGCCACAATCGACGTCAACGCCGGGCGCACCGCAGCGAGCGTGGTGTAGGTGAACTCTCAGGTTCTTTAGAATAGGCCGGCATTGTGCGTGATCGGCTCACGTCCCTGAGGACCGGTCGCCGGGACTGTTCATGAGTTGATCGCGGATTTCGAGAACAGAAGATCGGCGAGGAGGGTCAACAATTCGCCGTCCTTTATTGTGGACGGTTCCAGTAGGCGCTGGAACATGGCGCCTTCGTGGACCGCCAGAATGAGGCGAGCGACGCGGGAAGACGCGTGGGGGCGGCTCGGCTCGATTCCCCTCCAGACACGGCCGACAGCCTCTTCGATAACCGAGAGGATGCGATTCTGCCGCGCGGCGTAATGGCTCGCCACCGCAGGGTTTCGTAGGGCGTGCAGACCGAAATCCGCCTGCAGCAGATACCAACTGCGGTCGAAGGCGTAGTCGGCGATGAACGCCCTGACGAAGTTCTCCGCCGCGGGTCCCGGTCTGGACAGGGCCGACGCAATCGAGATCTCGAGATGCCGTTCCAGCCGTTCGATCGTCCGATCGTAGATGGCGAAAAACAGCTCCTCCTGGGACCGGAAATTGGAGTTGTACGCGCCCCGGCTCAATCCGACCCGATCGCAAATGTCCTCCTGTGTCGCCCCCTGGAAACCGCGTTCGGCGAAGGCTTCCAGGGCGCCGTTGAGGATACGCTCGCGCGTCTGGGCACGCGTGGGACGGCTCCGGACAGGCCTTGGGCTCAAGAGAGCAGTCTTCTGAATCATTCGATACAGGTATGTATTGAGGTGGATCGATGTCAACGCTACGGTCGGCCAAGGAGAACCTCGCTCATGACCTTGCGACCTTCCATCCTGCTGGTCCTGCTGATCTCGTCGACCTGTGCGGCCGCCTACGCTCCCGCATCCAAGGCCCAGATCTCTGACGCCAAAACCTCCGGCCTCCAGACCGTTGGTCCTTTGCCCCTGACCTATCGCGACGCGCAGGCCAGGCTCCTGCAACGCTCGGACGCCATCGAGGCGTCGGACGCCGATGTCCGCAGCCGGGAAGCCCAGGAAAACGCCGTAAGGACGCTGCGGCTGCCCACGGTGGAGTTCGAGGGCCAGATGATGCGGTATCAAAAGACCCTCTATCTGCCGCTGGGGCCCTTGGCGGATGTCGCTCAGGACTACGCCATCAGCGATCCGTTGCAGTTCCAGATGGAACGCGACAGCACGCGGCCGATCGTCACCGCCACCGTCCCGCTTTATTCCGGCGGCCGGATTCCGGCCGCCCAAGCGGCCGCTGAGGCTCAACTCGGCCAGTCCCGGGCTGAGCGCCAGATCGTCGTCGATAACGCCCTGTTGCAGATGACCGAACTCTATTTCGGGCAACAGTTGCTCACCCGGGTTCGGGACGTCCGCCGCGACGTCCTGGCGGGCCTCGAACGCCACCTGGCCGATGCGACGATTCTGGAGCGCGGAGGGTTCATCAGTCGCGCCCAGCGCCTGCAGGTGGAGGTGGCGCGTGACGACGCGGCGCGCGAACTGGAGACGGCCGAAGCCAATCTGGCCAGCGCGGACACGGCGCTCTCTGGGACCTTGAGGGCGCCGTCGGGGATCGATCCGGCTACGTCTCTCTTCGTGCTTCTCCGGCCGCTCGAGCCGCTGGAAACCTATCTGCAAGCCGCCTATCGCGCCCACCCGCAGCTGGAGCGGCTCCAGGCCCTGGAAGACCAGGCGGAAGCCGGTGTTACCGCCCAGCGCGCCGAGCTTCTGCCGACGGTCTATGGCTTCGCCCAGTACAACTTTGATCGTCGGGACACCTTGTTGACCGATCCGGACTGGTCCGTGGGGGTCGGTCTCCGTTACACCCTCTTCTCCGGCGTCGATCGCTCGCAGAACGTCCGCGCCGCGCGCGAGAAGGTCGCTCAGGCCCAGGCGGGGCTGCGCGAGGCGCAAAGCCAGATCGAGATCGGCGTGACCCGATCCTGGAACGACGCGGAAGCGGCCCGGCGGCGGTTCCAGAGAACCGACAGCGCCATCGTCGCCGCCGAGGAGAACCTGCGCGTCCAGATGGTCGGCTACCAGGTGCAGCAAACCACCTCGCTCGACGTCATCGACGCCCAACTCGGCGTCGGACGCGCGCGGATCCAGCGCGCCCAGGCCGCCCATGACTTCGTGGTCGCGCTCGCCCGCCTTCTTCATGTCAGCGGCCGGATCGAGGACATGCCCGACTATATCGACCAGGGCGAAAGGATCGCGCCATGACCGACACCCAGGACACGCCGACGCCGAACACGGAGCCGGGCGGGGAACGGGGCGACGCCGGACCGTCTCGACGGCGCCGAAAACTGCTGCCCCTCGGCATCGGGGCGCTGATCGTGGCGGGGCTCGGCGTCGGCCTCTGGCTCAGCTATCGGCCCGTTCCCGATCAGCTTCAGGGGATGGTGGATGCGCGGGAGCTTCGGATCACCAGCAAGGTGACGGGCCGGATCGCCGACTTCCATGTGGAGGAGGGGCAGCCGGTCCGGGCCGGCCAACTGCTCTACACCCTCGACAGTCCCGAGGTCGCGGCCCGCTCGGAACAGGCGGGCGGCGCCCTCGTCGCCGCCGAGGCCACGGCCGACAAGGCCGACGAAGGCGCGCGTCCGGAGGATATCCGGGCCGCGGAAGCGCAATGGCGGCGCGCGCAGGCGGCGGCGGATCTGGCCCAGACGACCTATGCCCGCACCCAGGAGATGTACGACCAGGGCGTGATCGCGGGGCAGAAGCGCGACGAGAGCCGGGCCAATGCGGTGGCCTCGACGGAGGCCGCCCGCGCCGCTCGCGCCCAGTATGACCTGGCGCTGGCCGGGGCGCGCCGACAGGATCGCCAGGCGGCCGGGGGACAGGTGCGGCAGGCGCGCGGCGCCGTGGCTGAGGTCGAGGCGGCGGAGCGCGAAACCCGGGTGCTGGCGCCGTCGTCCGGCGAGGTCGGCCGGCGGCTCGCCCAGCCCGGCGAACTGGTCCCGCAGGGGTTCCCGGTCTTCATGCTCACGGACATAGAGCATCCCTGGGTGACGCTCACCCTGCGCGAGGATCAGTTCAGCGGGATTCGACGCGGACAGACTCTGACGGGTCGTATTCCCCGCTCTGGAGAACCGCACGGCCCGGTTCCGGGTGACCTTCATCGCTCCCGCCGGAGATTTCGCGACCTGGCGTGCGACCCGGCAGTCGAGCGGCTTCGACGTCAAGAGTTTCGAGGTGCGCGTCGCACCGGTCTCGCGCGTCGACGGGCTGCGGCCGGGCATGACCGTCCTGTTCGACTGGCCGCAATGATCGCGGCGTTTCTCGCCGGCGCCCGACGCGAGATCGCCTTTCTGCGCGGGAGCTTCTGGGATCTGTTCCTCGTCGTCTGGCTACCGCTGGCGCTTCTCGCCCTCGTCGCCGTGCAGATGTCGGCGGGGGTTATGCGCGATCTGCCGGTCGCCGTCGTCGACGCCGACGGCGGAAGCGTCGCTCGCGATCTGGTTCGTCGTCTGGACGCCTCGCCCGGCCTGCACGTGGCGGCCCGCCCCAAGGATATGGCCGAGGCCGAGAGCGTGGTGCGGTCCAACCGCGCCTATGCGATCGTCATGCTGCCGCAAGGGCTCGAACGCGCGGTGCTGCGCGGCGAGGCGGGCAGGGTGCTGGTCTTCTACAACGCCAGCTACTCCACGCCCTCGGGGTCAGTGCTGCGCGAGGTCGGCGCCGTGATCCAGAGCCAGGCCCGGACCCTGGCCGCGCAACAGAGCGCGGCGATCCTCGGCCCGGGCCGGGTGCGGCCGGCGCCGATCCAGGTCCAGAGCCGCATCCTCTACAATCCCCAGGCCAGCTACGAGCTGCAACTGGTCGCCCTGATCCACCCGGCCTTGCTGCATCTGCTGTTCATGGTGGCGGTCGTCAGCGCCCTGGGACGCGAACTGCGAGACGGGACGATCGGCGGCTGGCTGGCCGGGCCGCCGCGCGAGGCCGCTGCGGCGGTCGTGGGCAAGATCGCGCCCTATGTGGCGATCTTTCTCGTCTGGGGCGCCCTGGCGACCATCTATCTCGCGGCGTTTCGCGGCTGGCCGGTTGAAGGCAGCGTCGGCCTGCTCCTGGCGGGCTATGTCGGCCTCTATCTCGCTTATGCGGGTATGGCCACGCTGATCGTCGGCCTGACGCTGTCCATGGGGCAGGCGCTGTCCATGACCGCCCTCTATGCGGGCGCCTCCTTCGCCTTCGCCGGGGCCGTCTTTCCAATCGAATCCGCTTCGGCCTTCGCGCGCGTCTGGAGCGCGCTTCTGCCCTACACCACCTTCGCCCGTCTCGTCGCCGAACAATGGATGATGGGCGCGCCCGCGGCGATGTCGGTCAACCTGCTGCTGATCCTGATGACCTTCGCGGTCGTGGGGTTCGGGCTGGGCCTGCCGCAATATCTGGCCGCCTCCCGCAAACCCGATGTCTGGGGGCGACGTTGATCGGCCGGGCCTTCATCGCGACGTTTCGCGCGGTCCTCGCCGACCGGTCGGCCTTCATGCTGATCGTGGTGTCGACGATCCTCTATTCCTTCTTCTACCCTTCCGCCTATTCCGGCGAGGTCGCCGTCCGGATCCCGGTCGCCGTGGTGGATCTGGACAACACCGGGGCCAGCCGTTCGCTGGTGCACAAGCTCTCGGGTCTGCAGCAGGCGGATCTCGTCGCCCGCCTGCCGTCGCCCGAGGCGGCGGACGACTGGTTGCGGACGAGAGGGGCGGGGGCGATCGTCGTCGTGCCTGCGGGGTTCGAACGTCGCATCCTGACCGGCGGGCAAGGGACGGTGGCCCTCTATGGCAACGGCGCCTATCTGCTGCGCAGCAGCACGGCGCTGGCCGGCATAGGCGCGGCGATCACGGCCGAGGCGGGCGAGGCCGCCGTCGATCAGGCGATGGGCGCAGGGCGCGCCGGCGCCGCCGGCCCTGTCGGTGATCGCGCGCCCGCTGTTCAACACCCGCGAAGGATACGGCAGCACCGTCTTTCCGGGCGTCGGCTTCCTCATCATTCATCAGACGCTGCTGATGGGACTGGCGATGCTGGCGGCCACCCTGCGTGGCGAGGGGGGCCGGCTTCGGTTTGCGTCCCGTCGTCTCCTCGGCGTCGCGCTCGCCTTCTTCGTCATCGGCTGGATCGACGTCGCCTACTACGCCGGCTTCGTCTTCTGGTTCCAAGACTATCCACGGGCCGCCGCCGCGCCCGGAACGCTGATCGTGGCCGGCAGCCTCTTCGTGGCGGCGACGGTTGCAGCGGCGCTCGCCCTTGCGAGCGTCTTCCGCACCCGCGAGCGGCCCCTGCAACTGCTCATGGGCACCTCCCTGGTCATCTTCTTTCTCGCTGGACTGTCCTGGCCCGCGGAGGCGACGCCGACCTGGCTCGCCTTCCTCGCCCGACTGCTGCCCACGACGCCCGGAATCCATCTCATGGTCGGGGTGAACCAGATGGGGGCCGGCCTCGTCGAACAGGGGCGGGAGGTTCTCAACCTCCTGGGCCTCATCCTCCTTTACGGCGGCGTGGCGTGGTGGCGCTTCACCCGGCCGTCCGGAGCGCCCTCGACCGGAGCGTGAGCCACGGCGGGGAATGATCGCCCGCCGCCGCCTAGACCGGCGCCGGGCGTCCCGGACCGATCGCGAGGGCGGCGTCCTGTCCGCTGGCGACCAGCCTTCGGGCGACGAAGCCGGAGGCGACCAGATCTTTGAGAAGCGCCTCCAGGAAACCGCGCCCGTGAGGCCGCTCGCGGGGGAGGGCGACGGCCTGCTCGATGGCCTGGAAACTGTCCGGGAGCAGGCGGACGCCGGCCCGGTCGTGCGCCGCCGCCTCGAGCGTCTGGCGCACACCGGCGCAGACGTCTGCGCCGCCCTCCAGGAAGAGGGCGACGGCCGCCTGGGAGGAGGGCGTATGAATCCGTCGGGCCTGTTTCAGCGAGCGGTTGAGAAAGAGATCGTAGGCGGTGTTCAGGCCCGACGCGATCGTCACATCCGCGACGTCCACGTCGCGGACGGAGCGGAAGCGGGACTCGGAGGGAACCAGATAGGAGGCTTCGATCCGGACGTAGGGCGCGGTATAGTCCAGGACGGCGCGACGATCCGGATCGATTGCGAGGAAGGCGAGATCGCAGGCCTGATCCTGAAGCGCCGCCACCGCCGCCCCCGCCGTGGCGAAGTTCGACAGCTCCATCTCCACGCCGAGGCGCACAGCGATCTCCCAGGCGAGATCGACAGACACGCCGGCGAGAGCCCCGTCCGCCGCCCTCTGCGCCAAGACTGGATTGCCGAGATTGATCGCCACGCGCAACCGTCCCAGGGGCGCCAGTTCGGACCGGATGATCTGCATCGACACGTCCATTGCCATCCTCAAGCGCCGCACCGTTTCGACCGGTCTGGCTGACGATAGGTGTTTGGTCCTCGCCGTTCCACTCCGGCGAGAGCCGCGTCCGTCATATCCTCGTGGTCCGCAGCCGAAGCGCATTGCCGATCACGCTGACCGACGAGAGAGCCATGGCCGCGGCGGCGATGACCGGCGACAGCAGCAGGCCGAACACCGGATAGAGCGCCCCCGCCGCGATCGGCACGCCGGCGGCGTTGTAGAGGAAGGCGAAAGCCAGGTTCTGCCGGATGTTGGCCATGGTCGCCCGCGACAGGCGCCGCGCCCGGACGATGCCGGTCAGATCGCCCCTCAACAGTGTCACGCCGGCGCTTTCGATCGCCACGTCCGTGCCCGAGCCCATGGCGATTCCGACATCGGCGGCGGCGAGCGCGGGCGCGTCGTTGACGCCGTCGCCCGCCATGGCGACCACCCTGCCTTGAGCCCTCAACCGTGCGACGACCGCCGCCTTCTGGTCGGGCAGCACATCGGCCTCGACGTCGTCGATGCCGAGCTCGCGGGCGACCGCCTCGGCGGTCGTGCGATTGTCGCCGGTCAGCATGACGATGCGGATGCCCTCGCCGTGCAAGGCCTTCAGCGCCGCCGGCGTCGTGGCCTTGATCGGATCGGCGATGGCGAAGACCCCGCCGAGCGCGCGGTCGATGGCGATGTAGATGGCGCTGGCGCCGTCGCGTCTCAGAGCGTCCGCCTCCCGCGCGAGCGCGGCCGTATCGACGCCGTGTTCCGCAAGGAAGGCCGCGCCGCCGAGAAGGACGAACTGCCCGTCCACAAGACCGGTCGCCCCCTGGCCGATCGGCGAATCGAAGTCGGACACCTCGGGTATCGGAATGCGGCGTTGTTCGGCCGCGGCGACGATCGCCCGGGCGAGCGGGTGCTCCGACGCCTTTTCCACCCCGGCGGCGAAGCGCAGGAGGGGCTCCTCGCCGAAGCCGGGCGCGGCGACGATCCGGACCACTGACGGCCGGCCTTCGGTCAGGGTGCCGGTCTTGTCCACCACCAGGGTGTCGACCGTCTCCATCCGTTCGAGCGCCTCGGCGTTTCGGATCAGAACGCCGCTGGCCGCGCCCTTGCCGACGCCGACCATGATCGACATCGGCGTCGCGAGCCCGAGGGCGCATGGACAGGCGATGATCAGGACGGAGACGGCGGCGATCAGACCATGGGCGAGGCGAGGTTCCGGCCCCCAGATCGCCCATGCCGTGAACGCCGACAGGGCGATGGCGATGACGATCGGGACGAACCATCCCGAAACCCTGTCCGCCATGCGCTGGATCGGCGCACGCGACCGCTGCGCATCGGCCACCATCTGGACGATCCGGGCCAGCATGGTGTCGCGCCCGACCTTTTCCGCGCGGATGATGAGCGCTCCCGTCTGGTTCAACGTGCCTCCGGTCACGGCCTGGCCGGCCGTGCGGGTGACCGGCATGGATTCTCCGGTCACCATGGATTCGTCGATCGACGAGCGCCCCTCCTCGACCACCCCGTCGACCGGCACGGTTTCGCCGGGCCGGATCCTGAGCCTGTCGCCGATGGCGACGGCGTCGATCGGCACATCCTCCTCCCGACCGTCCCGTCCGATCCTCCGCGCGGTCTTCGGTGCGAGGTCGAGCAAAGCGCGGATCGCGCCGGAGGTCTGTTCGCGGGCGCGCAACTCCAACACCTGGCCGAGCAGCACCAGAACCGTGATGACGGCGGCCGCCTCGAAATAGACCGGGACCGCGCCGTCGGCGGTGCGGAAGGCCCGGGGGAAGAGGTGCGGCGCCAGGGTCGCGACGACGCTGTAAACCCAGGCGACGCCTGTTCCCATGGCGATCAGGGTGAACATGTTGAGATTGCGGTTCGCCAGCGAGGCCCAGCCGCGTTCGAAGAACGGCCATCCCGCCCAGAGGACCACCGGCGTCGCCAGGACGAACTGAATCCAGACAGAGACGCGCATCGGCACGAGATGGTGCAGCGCCGGGACCAGGTGAGCGCCCATTTCCAGCAGAAAGACCGGAAGAGCCAGCGCCAGACCGATCCAGAACCGCCGCGTCATGTCGGCCAGCTCGGGACTTAGGCCGAGGTCCGCCGTCGCGACCAGAGGCTCCAGCGCCATGCCGCAGATCGGGCAGCTTCCCGGCGCGTCGCGGCGAATTTCCGGATGCATCGGACAGGTCCAGATCACGTCCATGGATGCCGACGCCGTGTTTCGGCTTGCAGGTTTTCCGTGCGGATGGGGGCGGGCATGCGGACGGTCATCGGCGCTCAAGGCGTTGTTCTGGCCGGCCGATGACGCATAGCGGTGCGGATCGGCAACGAACTTCGCCTTGCAGCCTGACGAGCAGAAGAAGAAGCGCCGACCCTCGTGCTCCGTATGAACGGCGGTCGCGGGATCGACCGCCATGCCGCAGACCGGATCGCGCAGGGGCGGGCCGGCCGGCGTCGCGCCGTCCGACCCCTTAGGATGGTGATGTCGCCGGCCTGCGGCGGGGCCGCTGCGGCGATCGTCGTTGGTCATTCTTCACCTTCTTTCGCGACGACGTCGCGCTTCGCTCACTCCGATATCAGGTGAAACTCCTCGATCAGTTTCGCAATCTCGGTGCCTTCAAGCTTCTTCATCAGCAGTTTGCGCAGGAAGGCGGGGCCGGGAACTTCTATGCCTTCGCCATCCCGAAGAGGCGTGATGGCGGCGAGCAGGGTCCGAATGTCATAGGTGGAGTTGAACACTTCCGGCACGCCGCGTTCGACATTCATCAACGTATAAACGGCCTCCATCGGCGTACGCACCGAATATTCGGTGGTGAAGATGCAGTCGCGTTGTCTGGATTCCGCGAACTGGCCAATGAAGGCGAAGTTGACCGCTCCCTCCGGCACCACGTCGGGCCGATCGCCGACCTGGCGCGGCATGAAGAAGGCGGTGATGTAGGCTCAGGACCCATTGAAGTGAGGCGTGCGATCTGATTCAGGCTCCTGAGGAGTCTGGATATGAGCGACCTGTATTGGCTGACGGACGAGCAGATGGCTCGGCTGGAGCCCTTCTTCCCCAAGAGCCACGGCAAGCCGCGCGTTGACGACCGCCGGGTATTGAGCGGGATCATCTTCGTCAACCGCAACGGCCTGCGCTGGCGGGATGCGCCGTCGGCCTATGGGCCGCACAAGACGCTCTACAATCGCTGGAAGCGGTGGAGCGAGGCGGGCGTCTTCGTCCGGATGATGGAGGGCCTGTCCGGCGCCCAGACCGAACGTCGGACTGTCATGATCGACGCGACCTATCTGAAGGCGCACCGCACGGCTTCGAGCCTCGCGGTAAAAAAGGGGGCCTCGGGCGGCTGATCGGACGCACGAAAGGCGGCATGAACACCAAGCTTCACGCCGTGACAGACGTCAACGGAAGGCCCATCAGCCTCTTCATGACAGCGGGTCAGGTCAGCGACTACATCGGCGCTGCCGCTCTCGTGGACAGTCTGCCCCGCGCCCAGTGGCTGCTGGGGGACCGGGGCTACGACGCCGACTGGTTCCGGGACGCCTTGCAGGCCAGGGGGATCACGCCGTGCATCCCTGGCCGCAAATCCCGGACCGAACCCATCCGCTACGACAAGCGACGCTACAAGCGGCGAAACCGGATCGAAATCATGTTTGGCCGCCTGAAAGACTGGCGACGGGTCGCCACTCGCTACGATCGCTGCCCGACCGTCTTCCTGTCCGCCATAGCCCTCGCCGCCACAGTGCTGTTCTGGCTATGAGTCCTGAGCCTAAGGGGAGGTCGAGCAGGTAGTGCAAGGCCATGCTAGATATTCTTTTGGACGGCGAAATATTACTATTGTAATAACCCAATGTTAACCTAACTGGGTTGATACCAGTAAGGTTAACGTAGTATAGTGTCGACACTAGTGCAGTTTATACTTGACTTGAAGCCGAGATTTTGCTAGTGCCCCAGGTGTCGGAGCTACCCGACAGTGAAATCTGGAGCCTGCCATGATGAACCAAGACACTCAGAGGACTGCCGGCCCTGCCCCGTCAGCTACGGGGCTGGATGGCTAAACTCGATCGGCGCACGCGCCGCCAAATCCTTGCGAGCCTCTGCGAAGGGGTCTCCATCCGCTCGTGCGAGCGCATTTTCGACGTCGAGCAGAACTCTGTCGCCAAGTTGCTTGCTGACGCGGGCGATATGGCCATCACTCTGATGAAGCGCACCAAGGGCCTGATGGTCGAGACGATCCAGGCGGACGAACTCTATTCGTTCGTGGGCGCCAAGCAGGTGAACGTCGACAGGATGACCGTCCCCGTCGAGGGCGCCGGAACGGTCTGGGGCTATCTGGCCGTTTGCGCCAAGTCGAAATTGATCTTCAACTACCACCTCGGCGACCGCAGCTACCCTCATGCGAGGGCATTCATGCAATCGACGGCCGACAAGCTTCTGCGCGAGAACGCGGGCGGGCCCTTCGTCGTGCGGCCGAAGATCATTACGGACGGCCTGACGTCCTATGTCGACGCCGTGGGCGACGTGTTCGGGTCGTATGCCGATCACGGCGTCTACAAGAAGCGCTACCAGACCAAGGGTAAGGACGGCCAAACACTCCAGCGCAAGCGGTGCGTCGGCGCTGACCGGATCGTGCAGTCGGGCGAGATCGACGAGACTGACATCCACACCGCCTTCGTCGAACGTCAGAACCTGAACGTGCGGATGAAGAACCGTCGGTTCGGACGGCGCACTAACGCCTTCTCGAAGTCGGCAGAGCACCACGAGAGGCAACTCGCGCTCACGCTCGTCTATCAGAACTACTGCGTCGTGCCGGCTCCGAAGCGCCAGACCGACAAGAAGGGCAAGCCTCTCAAAGACGCGGAGGGCAACCCTTTGCCGTGGATCAAGCGCCTGACCCCGGCCATGGAAGCCGGCATCGCCGACGGCGTGTGGGAGGTCGACCATCTGCTCGACCTGACCGACAGCTTCACCGCAGAGCGGCGGCGTCAGGAGCGGCAGGCGAAGAAGGAAGCGGCCGAGCGCCTCAAGGCTCTCTTCTCGAAGCCGAAGGCTGACCAGCCCGTGCGCGCGCCCTTCTGGGTCTACGAGAGCAAGGTGCACCATCAGACGAAGGTGCACTCCCACGCGTGCAAGAACTGCAACGACGGTCGGGGCAAGGGAGGCAAGGGCGACACCAAGTCCGGTCGCTGGCTGGCCTGTGAAGACCTCGATGGCGCGAAGGCGTTGGCCGAAGCCCTCCAGCCCGACCGCAGCACGATCTGCAACATGTGTCTCGGCAGCTATCACACGCGCGGCTATCGTGATCCTCGCTGACCCTGGTGTGATCTGCGCGCCGGCTGCTACGCTTCGGGCTCAACAGATGACGGGGGTGGTGATGACGGTTCCGCAGAAGATCAACGACTACATCACCTCACTGCGGCCGCAGGCCGTCTGCAACAAGTGCGTCGCGCGCGGCACCGGGCTTTCGAATGACGGCGCGCATCCGGCGCAGGTCACGGGCGCGCTCGCAACGACCTCCGACTTTCGGCAGGAGATGGGGACCTGTTCGGTCTGCAAGCAAGCCAAAAAGGTCATCCGCGCGCTCTAGCTGGCTTGGCGCTTCGGCCGGTCGCCCCGCTACGCCGCACAGCCTTGCCCCGTGGGCGAACGCGGGTAGCTTGCGCTCATGGACGAATACACCGGCTTGGCGAAATGGGGACTACTGTGGGTCTTGGCCGGAGCGGTGCTCAGGGGGCTTCTCAAAGCGTCTGCCCGAACGTCGAGCGCACCGAGCCCGGTCCGGGAAGAGCGCGAGGCCGAGCATGAGCAAGGCACGCCCGGCTTGTTTGAGGGCCTCATATTCCCCGGCCAGCCGATCATCGCGCATGCGATCGAGACACTGAAGACGACCTTCGAGGCGGTTGGACCGAGGCGCCCCACTGGCGAGCAGCCCGCGTTCTATATCTACCTGACCGCCTTGGTTGAGGAGGCCTACAGGCAGACCTTCCGCGATGATCTTGGACTCGACTCAGGCAACCACGAGGCTTTCACCAATTCTCTCTTCGGCGCAGCGGACCAGGACTATGCGCGACGGTTCGGCCCTTGGCAGCCTGAAGAGGAGGACGACTTGAGTGAGGACTTCTTCGACGCCGTGGCCAGCGCCAGCCTCGATGTCGACGGGATGTGGTTCGACTATGCGGAAGAGCGAGATCGGGGAGGCGCTGATGGTGCGTGGACCCGGATGCTCCGTCGCCAGCACATGTCCGAATATGCGGACGAACTGGACGAGGAAGCGGCAGGCTTAGTAGCCAGCCGCATCGTCACGCTTCGCCAGCAGGACGAGCCCCTGGAGCAAGGCGTCAGCCCATCCGACGGCGCTTACTAACAATTGCCCGTTTGCTAAGTCACCACCAAAGCCCACGACAGCTTGCCCTCAACCCAGCGCCGGGCCTCGCCGTTGACGCCGAAAATCAGGGCCAAAGCGCCGATCAACAGCGGCGCCGACACGCCTGTCCCAGCAAGCGCCGCCGCCACGGTCCACAGGGCGCAAACACCCGCCACGGCGAACCACAGGTTTGAATTTCGGTCTGTCACGGCCCCTCCCGCCAACATTGTTCCGTAGAGCTGGGGGCTGCTTGGTCCGCCTGCAATAGCGCAGACCGTGCGAACGGCCTCAGCCCAGAAGCGCGCGGGCGGCGGCCGCATCCGCGTCGATCTGGACCTTCAGCGCGTCCAGGCCGTCGAACTTCATCTCACCGCGCAGGAAGGCGGCCAACTCGGTCTCCAGCACCTGGCCGTAGAGGCTTTCGTCAAAGTCCAGCAGCCAGACTTCCAGCAGGGGCTCTTCGACCTCGAACATCGGACGGACGCCCAGATTGGCGACGCCCTTGACCACCCGCCCGTCGGGCAGGCGGGTGCGGGTCGCATAGACCCCATAGGCCGGGCGCATATAGTCGCCCATGGCGATGTTGGCGGTCGGCACGCCGATGGTGCGGCCGCGCTTGTCGCCGTGAATCACCTCGCCCTGGATGGCGAAGGGGCGGCCCAAGATGGCGGCGGCGCGGTCCATGTCGCCCGCCTTCAACGCCTCGCGCACGGCGCTGGACGACAGCTTCAGGCCCGAGGCGTCGTCGATGCGGTCGGTGACGGAGACCGTAAAGCCCAGCGTCTCGCCATAGGCTTGCAGCAGAGCCGGCGAGCCGGAGCGGCCCTTGCCGAAGGTGAAGTCGAAGCCGACGGCGGCGTGTCTGATCCCCAGGCCTTCGGACAGGACGCGGCGGGCGAATTCCTCGTCCGACATGCCCGCCATCTCGCGGTCGAACGGCAACAGATATAGGCGGTCGACGCCCAGCGGCGTCAGGGCGCGCGCCATCTGGTCCGGCGTCATCAGGCGAAAGGGCGCGGCCTCGGGCTGGAACAGGCGGCGCGGATGGGGGTCGAAGCTGACCACGGCCAGGGGGACGCCCAGGCGATCCGCCGCCTCACGCGCCGAGGCGATGACCGCCTGATGGCCGCGATGCACGCCGTCAAAGGCGCCGACGGCGACGGCCGCCCCCTTCTGCGCGTCCGTCAGGCCGCGCCAGTCGCGAATGACCTCGACCACCTCGCCAGCCTTCAGCGGGCCGAGGGCTTGCGACGACGCGGCACGCGCACAACGGCCACGCCGTCCATGATCAGCTTGTCCTCGACGAAGCCCTCGCACTTCAACTGGGCGCGGGCGCCTTCCTGGTCCAGTTCGATGACGGTGATGATGATCCGCACCGTATCGCCGATCCGCACCGGGAAATGGAAGGCCAGCGTCTGCGAGATGTAGATCGAGCCCGCGCCCGGCAGGATGGTCCCCACCACCGCCGAGCCGAAAGCCGCCGACAGCAGGCCGTGGGCGATACGTCCGCGATAGGCCGTCTTGGCGGCGAAGGCCTCATCCAGGTGCACCGGATTGAAGTCGTCGGACGCCTCGGCGAACAGACGAATCCGCTCCTCCGTGACATGAACCGTCTTCTCGGCGGCCATGCCGACGTGGAGTTCGTCGAGGATATAACCGCCCGACGGGTGCGCTTGGACCAGATCAACCATGAGCCGCCTTTAAGGCAGGTGCGACGAAATGGCGAGACTCACCACGTCACTTCCAGCGCGGCGTAGCGGGCGAAGGTCGTCTCGGCGCGGAGCAGTTCGGCCGCGCGCGCCGGATCGAGCGTTCCGTCCGCCCCCTTGGCGGCGTCGCCGTGAATGCCCTGGGCGATGAACAGACAGTCCAGCGCCTGTTCTGCGGCGCCCAAAACGTCCGTGACCACGCCGTCGCCGATGCACAGGACGCGCGAACGATCGACGGGGCACCCCATCAGGCCCTCAGCCTCTTTCAGAGCCAGGGCGTAGATGGGGGCGAACGGCTTGCCCGCCATGACCACCCGACCGCCCATCGATTCATAGAGGTCGGCGATGGCGCCGCCGCAGTAGATGATGGAATCGCCGCGCTGCACCACGCGGTCGGGGTTGGCGCAGATCAGCTCCAGTCCGCGCGCGACGGCGGGCGTCAGGCGCTCACGATAGTCCTCGGGCGTCTCGGTCGTATCGTCGTAGGGGCCGGTGACGGAGATGAAGGCGGCGTCGTTCGCGTCATGGGCGCTGGTCAGGTCCAGGCCCTCATAGAGGACGAAGTCGCGATCCGGCCCGATGATCCAGGCCGGGCCCGGCGCGCGGCGCGCCAGTTCCATGCGGGTGGCGTCGCCCGAGGTGACGAACGCCTTCCAGGCGCTGCGCGGCACGCCCAGAGCATCCAGCTGGGCCACCACGTCCGGCGAGGGGCGCGGCGAGTTGGAGATCAGGACGACATGGCCGCCCTTCTCATTGAACTTCGTCAGGGCATCGCAGGCCGCAGGCCAGCTTTCGCGACCGTTGTGGATCACGCCCCAGACGTCGCAGAGCAGGATGTCGTAGTCGTCGGCGACGGCGGACAGGCGGGGCAGCGGATGAGGCAGGGTCATGCCCCGCTTATAGCGGGGGAAAACCGGGGGGGAAGGCCGTGCGGCGATCGATGCGCCTGCGCTTTCCCTCTTCGCCGTCGAACGTCTTCCTGCTAACCGGCAGGACATGAAGATTTCCCGTCTCGCCCTGGGCGCCTATCTGATCGCCCTCGCCGTCATCGTGCTGGATCAGCTGACCAAGGCCTGGGTGTTGAGCGCCATCGGCGCCGAACACATCACCCACATTCCCGACGGCTTTCGCATCGCCGAGGTGGCGCCGCCGGTGTTCAACCTGACCTATGTGCTGAACACGGGCGTCAGCTTCGGCCTGTTCGGCGGCGGCGCCGGGCGCTGGATCCTGAGCGTCTTCTCCGTCGTGGTGGCGGGCCTGCTGGCCTGGTGGGCGACGCGGGCGGACCGTCGACTGCTGATCGCCGCCATCGGCCTGGTCATGGGCGGCGCCGTCGGCAACGTCATCGACCGCATCCGCTTCGGCGGCGTGGTCGACTTCCTCGACTTTTCCGGCACGGGCCTGTTCCCCTGGATCTTCAACATCGCCGACAGCGGCATCACCGTAGGCGTCGCCCTGCTGATCCTGGACAGCTTCTTGTCCGAGCGCCGTTCCGCAGTTGGCTCGGCCCACGAAAAGTCGTAATCACACCCCCTTAACTATCGACCCGAGCCTGCGCCCGCGCGGCGCGCCTCCCGGAGCCGAACGACCCATGCGTATCCGTCCCGTCCTGATCGTGACCCTGGCCGCCGGCGCGGCCCTCAGCCTGAGCGCCTGCGGATCGATGAAGCAGAGCATCGGCCTGACTAAGGTCGTGCCGGACGAATTCGTCACCGTGGCCAGCGCCCCCCTCGTGGTGCCGCCGGAATACGGCCTCACCCCGCCTTCGCCCGGCGCCCCGCGCCCGCAGGAGCTGGCGCCTGAAAGCGCCGCCCGCCAGATTCTGCTGGGTCAGCGCCAGGCCGTGACCCGCACGCCGGGCGAACAGATTCTGGCCGCCGAGGCCGGCGCCGACCGCGCCGATCCGCTGGCCCGCTACGTCGTCGACGACGAATTCGGCAGCCTGGCGCACAAGGAAGAAAGCTGGGCCAACCGCATCATGTTCTGGCGCAAGGACGATCCGGCCAGCCAGGCCGCAACCGTCAGCCAGACCTCGGAAGGCGGCAAGACCATCGACGCCGCCAGCGAGCGCGCGCGTCTGGACGCCCTGACCGGCGGTCGCGAGGGCATCACCATCGCCCCCCGCCGCGACGGCCGCTTCAAGCTGCCGGGCCTCTAAGACCGGACAGGCTGCATCTTCAGCCAAGGGGCGCGCTCGTCACGGCGAGCGCGCCCTTTGCAATTGGCGCGCTTGCTTGACGCAACGGCTGCGCTTCAGGATCGTTGTTCACAGCTGGTTGCGGGGTTGAAGCGATGGCTAGGGCTTGGAACGGATGGCGTGTCGCCTTGGCTGCGGGCGTTCTGACGGCCTGCGCGACGCCCGCCCTGGCTCAGACGCAAGCCGCCGCCGAGACGCCGCGCACGCCCCTGACCTACGCCGAGGCCGAGGCTCGGCTGCGCACGACCTCCAGCCTGGGGCGCGCCGCCGGCTACGGGGTCGAGGCCGCCGAGGCCCAGGCCCAGGTCGCCGCCGGGCTGAACCGGCCCACGGTGTCGCTGGACGCCCAGCTGATCCGCTATCGCAAGACCTTCGACCTGTCGCTGTCGGACACGCTGGACCGCGCCCAGTCCGACCTGGGCGCCGCCATTCCCGGCCTGATCTCGGACCTGCCGGGCGTGCCGGGCGATGTGCTGAACGCGGTGGGGCAGCGGTTGCAGGCCGCCCTGCCGGAGATCTTCGCCGCCCTGCCCCACGACATCCGACTGCAGGTGGACGACACGACCTTCCGCCCGACGGTCACGGCGCTGCAACCGATCTACACCGGCGGGGCCATCCCCGCCCTGCGACGCGCGGCGGCGGCCAATGTCGACCTGGCCGAGGCCCGACGGCAGGAGGCCCTGAACCTGGAAAGCGTCAACCTGACCCGCGCCTATTTCGGCCAGGTGCTGGCGGCCGAGGCGTTGAAGATCGCGCTGGAGACCCGCGACGGCTTCGACCTGCACCTGAAGAACGCCCGCCGCATGGAAGAAGAAGGGATGCTCAGCCGCGCCCAGACCCTTCAGGTCGAGGTCGCGCGCGACGCCGCCCAGCGCCAGGTCAACCGCGCCGAGCTGGAGCATGACAACGCCGTCGCCTCCCTGGCCCGCGTCGCCGACGTCGAGACAGGCGTGACCCCCACCACGCCTCTGTTCGTCAATCGCGATCCGGTCGGCCCGGCCGCCGTCTTCCTGGACAGCGCGAGCCAGTCGAATTCGCGCCTCGTTCAAGCCCAGGCGGGGCGCGATCTGGCCGAGGCCGGAGCGGATCTGGCGGCCTCGCGGATGAAGCCGTCGGTCTACGCCTTCGGCACCTACAACATGAACCCGGACAATTCCCTGCCGACCGAGCCGGACTGGGCCTTTGGCCTGGGCGCTCGCTACACCCTGATGTCGTCGCTGGACCGGCGGCGGATGCTCGGCGCCGCCCGCGCCCAGGCCTCGGCCGCCGGCGAGGTCGAGCGCCAGGCCCGCGACGACGCCCGCCTGCTGGTCACGCGCGCCTACAACCAGGTCGAGCTGGCGCGGCGGCAGTTCCTGACCATGGACAGCAGCCTGGCGGCCGCGCGCGAGAACCTGCGCGTGCAGGAGGTCGGCTTCCGCGAGGGCGAGGCGACCGCCGCCTCGGTCATCGACGCCCGCAACCTGCTGGGGACGGCGCGGCTGCAACGGGCGGCGGCGGCCTATGAGTACGACCTCAGCCTGTCGGCCCTGCTGGCGGCGGCGGGAAGCGACCAGACCCTGAACGACTATCTGCAACGCGACGACCGGATCAGCGCCCCATGAATCAGCGCCCCATGAGCGAGACGCCTTCCTCGGCCTATACGCCGCCCCAGCCGGCCGAAGCGCCCCCGCCCAAGCCGCGCCGGTCGCCGCTGCCCCTGATCATCGCGGCGGGCGTGGTCCTGCTGATCGCCTTCATCGTCGTGGGCTTGTTCCTGGCCGCCCGCCCGGCGCCGGATCAGGTGCAGGGCATGGTCGAGGCCGAGACCTTCACCGTCGCCACCAAGGTGCCCAGCCGCGTCGAACGCTTCCTGGCCGCCGAGGGCGATCAGGTGAAGGCCGGGCAGGAGCTGGCCCTGATGAGCAGCCCCGAGATCGAGGCCAAGGACGCCCAGGCCCGCGCCCTGCTGCAGTCGACCGAGGCCATCCAGTCCATGAGCCGCGAGGGCGCCCGCGCCGAAGACGTGCAAACGGTCGAGTCGATCTGGCGCGCCTCTCAGGCCACGGCCCGTCTGGCCGACCAGACCGCGCGCCGGGCTGAAAACCTGTTCGCCGAGGGCGTCATCTCGGCCCAGCGCCGCGACGAGGCCGTCGCCGCCCGCGCCGCCACCGCCTCCCAGACCGAGGCCGCCCGCCAGCAGTATCTGAAGGCCCTGGCCGGAACCCGGCCGCAGGAGAAGTCGGTCGCCGACGCCAACGTCAGCGGCGCCCGCGCCGCCGTCGCCGAGGTCGAGAGCCTGCAGGGCGAGACACGCCTGACCGCCCCCCACGGAGGAGAGGTGTCGGAACGCTTCGCCAATGTCGGCGAACTGGTGCTGACGGGGGTGCCGGTCTTCACCATCGTCGACACAGCTGGCCCCTGGGTCGCCTTCAGCGTGCGCGAGGACCAGTTCCGCGACCTGAAGATCGGCGCCGCCGTGCGCGGCGACGTGCCCGCGCTGGGCGTGAAGGGCGCCGCCTTCCGCGTCACCGCCATCAGCCCCCAGGGCGAGTTCGCCACCTGGCGCTCGACCCGCCAGTCCAGCGGCTATGACGTGCGCAGTTTCCAGGTGAAGGCCAAGCCCGCTCGGCCGATCCAGGGCCTGCGGCCAGGCATGAGCGTCCTGTTCGACTGGTCGTCGCGATGACGCGCGGCGCGGCCGTCTTCCTCGCGGCCGTTCAGGACGAGACGCGGCGGCTGGCGACCCGCCCGTGGGACGCCTTCGTCGCCTTCGGCCTGCCGCTGATCCTGCTGGCGGTGATCGCGGCCATGCTGGCACCCGGCGTGATCCGCCAGGCTCCGGTCGCCGTGGTGGATCAGGATGGCTCGGCCTTCAGCCGCGCGGCGATCCGCAACATGGAGGCCAGCCCCGGCGTGCGCGTAGCCCGCGCCCCGGCGACGGTGGATGAGGCCGTAGCCCTGATGCGGCGCGGCGAGGTCTACAGCATCGCCCACTTCCCTTCAGGCTTCACCGAAGGCGCCTTTCGCCGCCCGGAACAGGTGACGGTGTCGTTCAACGGCGCCTTCCAGACCGTCGGCGCCCTGTCGGCCCTGGGCCAGTCCTCGGCCATCGCCTCGGCCGCCGCGCCCCGGCTGGAGGAGCGCGCGCGCCAGATGGGTCTACCGGCCACGGCGCTGGAGCCCCCCGCCGTCCAGGTGTCGATCATCGGCAATCCGCAGTTGAGCTTCGAGCTGTTCCTCGGCGGCCTGCTGGCGCCCGGCGTGCTGCACCTGCTGGCGGCCTGTTCGGCGGTGCTGGCGGTCGGACGGCTGATGCAGGGCGGGTCGTTCCAGACGTTCAGAGCGCAGACCGGCGGGCGGACCACGGCGGCCCTGATCGGGCGGCTGACGCCGCACTTCGTCGTCTTCACCCTGTGGGGCCTGGCCTGGATCGGCTGGCTGTGCGGGGTCAGGGGCTGGGGCGTGGCGGGGTCGCTGCCCCTGCTGATGCTGGGCGTGGTCGCCCTGATGGCGGTCAGCGTCGCCCTGTCGGCCCTGCTGGTCGCCCTGCTGGGAGATGTCGACATGGCCTTCTCGGCCACCGCCATCTATTCGGGCGCGGCCATCGCCTTCTCGAACGGCACCCTGCCGCTGGATCACGGGCCGCGCTTCGCCCGGATCTGGAGCGACATCCTGCCCTACACCCACTATCTGCGCCTTCAGACCGGTCAGATGGTGACAGGCGCGGCGGCCGGCGGCGCCTGGCGCGACCTGATGATCCTGAGCGTTGTCGCCCTGATCGCCCTGATCCTGGCCGCCGTGCTGATCCGCCTGCGCGCCCGCCGCGCGCCCAAGGCCGAGGCGTTGGCCTTTCCCCTGCCCGAACAGGGCGTCGGCGCCGCCTTCATCGCGACCTTCCGCAACCTGCCGCGCGCCCGGCCGGTCAGCAGCCTGCTGATCCTGGCCGTGGTCCTCTACGCCTTCTACTATCCGGCGGCCTACGCCGGGCAGGCGGCGACGGGCCTGCCGGTCGCCGTGGTGACGCCGACGCAGAGCGCCCTGACCCGCGCCCTGGTCGAAGACCTGAACGCCTCCCACGCGGTCGAGGTCGCCGCCGTCATCCCCTCGACCGCCGAGGCGTCGGACCTGATGCGGCGCGGCGTGGTCGACGGCGTCGTCATCCTGCCCGAACGGTTCGAGGCCGACCTGGCGCGCGGCGCGCCCGACGGCGTGGCCGTCTGGCTGAACGGCGGCTATCTGGTCCGCGTCACATCTGTCGGCAAGGCGGTCGCTGCCGCCGCCGCCCATGTCGCCGAGACGCGGCTGGAGGGCCTGCCCGAGGCCGCCCGCGCGGCCCGGTTGGCGCCGAGCCTGAAACAGGTCTCCCTGTTCAACCCGACCGAGGGCTATGGCGACTACGCCGTGCCCGCCGTCAGCCTGATCATCCTGCAACAGACCCTGCTGCTGGGCGCGGGCGTCATCGCCGCCCTGCGTCGCGAGACCGGCGCCGCCCCCATGCGACGCAGCGCCCGGCTGGGCCTGTGGCTAGCGCTGACCGCGATCGGCACGGCGTCCTGCCTGTTCTATTTCGGCTTCGTCTTCTGGTTTCAGGACTATCCGCGCGCGGGCGACATGGCCGGGGTGATCCTGTTGGCGCCGGTCTTCTCGGCCGGGGTTGCGGCGCTGGGCCTGCTGCTGGGCGGTCTGTTCGACCGGCATGAGCGGGTGTTGCAGGTGCTGGTCGGCACGTCAGCGCCCCTGTTCTTCCTGGCGGGCGCGGCCTGGCCGCACTTCATGATGCCCAAGCTGCTGGTCTGGCTGGCCCATCTGTCGCCCTCGACCGCGGCGGTTCAGGCCTTCGTGCGGATGAACGCCATGGGCGCCAGCCTGCCCGAGGTCGCGCCCCAGGCGTTGACGCTGGTCGCCCTGGCGCTGGTCTTCGGCGCCCTGTGGTTGTGGCGCGGCGACGACCGCCGCCGCGCCTGAAGGCTCATCCCGCAGCGACCGGCGCCGTCACGCCCGCCGAGGCCATCTCCTGCGCCGCCTGCTGGAAGCCGAAGTCCGGCACGATCTCGCCCTCGCGGTTCGAGGCCTCGTCCCAGCGCGCGATCAGCTGCTCGCCCGCATCCGCGCCCCCGCCGATCCGCACGCCCGGCGTCAGGGTGATGTTGGCCGTGGCGAAATGCCCGCCGCCCGCGCACAGGATGGCCCGCGTCGGCGCGTCCTCGCCCACCAGCGCCAGCAGGCCGGGGCTGACCAGGGCCGGGTCCAGCGCCTTCAGCACCTCCTCCGACAGGATGCCCGCCGTCATCTGGGTGGCGGCGGTCGGCGCCAGGGCGTTGACCTTGATGTTGTATTTGGCGCCCTCGATGGCCAGGGTCTGCATCAGACCCACCTGTGCCAGCTTGGCCGCGCCATAGTTGGCCTGGCCGAAATTGCCGTAGAGGCCGGACGAAGAGGTCGTCATGACGATGCGGCCGTAGGTCTGCGCGCGCATGATCTCCCACACGGCCTTGGAGCAGATGGCCGCCCCCATCAGATGCACGTCCACCACCAGGCGGAAGTCATCCAGCGTCATCTTCGAAAAGCTCTTGTCGCGCAGGATGCCGGCGTTGGTTGATCAGGATGTCGATGCGGCCCCAGGCCTTCATCGCCGCCTCGACCATGGCCTGGACCGCGTCGACGTCGGTGACGGAACCCGCCGCCGCCATCGCCTGGCCGCCCGCCGCGACGATCTCGTCCGCCACGCCCTGCGCCGCCGCCTCGGTCAGGTCGTTGACCACGACCTTGGCGCCCTGACCGGCCAGATAGAGGGCGTGACAGCGGCCCAGACCCCCGCCCGCGCCGGTCACGATCGCCACACGTTCCTTCAACTGCATGAACATCTCCGATGATGGGTGACTGGAAAATCCGGCGGGCGCCCTAGCCCTTGAAGCCGTCCTTGAGGGCGCGGCGCGCGGCGAAGTCGGCGGCGTCGCGGGCGCGCAGGAAGGGGTTGAAGCGACGCTCGATCCCCACCGTGGTCGGCACGCTTGCCTCGCCGCGCTCACGAGCGGCGAAGATGGCCTCGGCGTGCGCCTTCAACGCCTCATCGGCGTCCGGCAGCGACAGGGCGAAGCGGGCGTTCGACGCCGTATATTCATGGGCGCAGTAAAGCGTCGTCGCTTCGGGCCAGGCGGCGATGCGGTTCAGGCTGTCCCACATCTGCTGCGGCGTTCCCTCGAACAGCCGCCCACAGCCCAGGGCGAAGATGACGTCGCCGACGAAGGCCAGCCCATCCTCCGCCGCATGATAGACCACATGGCCCAGGGTATGACCCGGCGACAGCACCACATCGAAGGTCGTTTCACCCAGACGCACCGCCTCGCCGTCGACCAGAACGTGATCCAGCGGCGCCGCGCGGCGCACCTCTTCCGGCCCGGCGATCTCGCAGCCCGTCTCGGCCTGCAACCGTTCGTTGCCGCCGGTGTGATCGGGGTGCCAGTGGAGTGTTCAGGATCAGATCCAGCCGCCCCCAGCCCGACGCCTCCAGATCGGCCAGGACGGCCTCGGCGTCCGGCGTGTCGACGGCGGCGACCAGCCCCGTCGCCTCATCGCGGATCAGGAAGCCGTAGTTGTCGGACAGACAGGGAAACTGGCGAACGGTCAGGGTCATGGGGAGGTCTCCTATCGAAACCCTATCCTAAGCCACGCGAAGAGGAACCCTCCGCCGCCCAGAATGGATGAAGTCGGCGCAGACTTTCAGCCCATACTGCCCCCCATGCGCCGCAGCATCGGACGATCTCCGCACCTTCTACGGCGAGCCGACCGGCGCGCTCGCCCGGCGCATGCTGGCGCGACGGCTGGAGGACGCCTGGGGCGAGGCCAACAACTGCGACGTTCTGGGCCTGGGCTACGCCACGCCCTGGCTGGACGGCTTCATCGGCGCGCGCCGGGGTGATCGCCGCCATGCCGGGCGGACAGGGCGCCGAGCAGTGGGCCGCGGCGGGACGCAACCGCACCGTCCTGGTCGACGGACCGGCGCCTGCCCTTCGCCGCCGGAACGTTCGACCGCATCCTGCTGGTCCACGCCCTCGAGGAAGCCGACGATCCGCAGGGCCTGCTGGCCGAGGCGGTGCGCGTCCTGGCCCCGGCCGGTCGCATCATCCTGGCGGCGGCGGCGCGCGGCGGCATGTGGGCGCGGGCCGAGACCACCCCCTTCGGCCACGGCCGCCCCTTCACCCGCGGACAGTTGGAGCGGCTGGTGCGCGAGGTCGGACTGGAGCCCGCCGCCTGGTCGCAGGCCCTCTACGTCCGCCGTGGCGGCCGATGCTGCCGCTGGCCGACGGTCTGGAGCAGATCGGGCCCAAGCTGTTTCCCGGCGCGGCGGGGCCTGATCATGCTGGAAGCCTCGCGCAGGGCCTACGCCCGCGTGCAGCCCGGCGGCGCGGCCCAGGCCGTGCTGGCCGGACGCCCGGCCCTGACCCCCTCGCCCGCCGCTCGCGATCAAGCGTCCGCCGCGCACCCTATGGTCGCCGCACGCAAACAGCCGTAAAGCCCTCGCCATGCAGAGACTGATCCTGATGCGTCACGCCAAGGCCGAAGCCTCGGCGCCGGGCGGCGACGTGGCCCGTCCCCTGAGCGAGCGCGGCCGCCGCGACGCCGCCGCCATGGGCCGCGCCCTGGCCGAGCGGGGTCTGAAGCCCGACATGGCCCTGGTCTCGGGAGCCCAGCGCACGCGCGACACCTGGGATGGCGTCAGCGAGCATTTCGGCGATGTCGAGCTGCACGTCTCCGACGCCCTTTACAACGCCCCCGCCGACGTGCTGCGCCGCGCGGTCGAGGCGGCCGAGGACCAGGCCGGTTGCCTGCTGCTGATCGCCCATAACCCCGGCGTGCACCAGCTGGCGGTCGAATATCTGATCGAGAGCGCCGCCTCGCCCTCGGTGCTGGACAAGATGAGCGGCGGCTTCCCCACCGGGGCGGCGGCGATCTTCAGCGTCGATGTCGCCGGTCGCCCCTCCTATGAAGGCTGGCTGACGCCGGAGACCCTGGCGTGACCGATCTGCCCGACGTCGCCTTCAAGATCCTGAGCCGCGCCGACTGGCGCGCCGCCCTGACCGAGGGCCGTTATGACGGCTCGCCCGTGGACGTGGCCGACGGCTACATCCACCTGTCCGCCGCCGACCAGTTGGAAGCCACGGCGGCGAAACACTACGCCGGTCAGACCGAGCTGATGCTGGTCGAGGTCGATCTGACCGCCCTGGGCGACGCCTTGATCTGGGAGCCGTCGCGCGGCGGCGCCCTGTTCCCCCACATCTACGGCCCCCTGCCCGTCGCGGCGACGCGCGCCGCCCGCGCCCTGTCGGTGACGGCCGACGGCCGCATGATCGTCGAAGAGACCGCCTGAACATGAGCCTGACCGACCTCGGCGCCTGGGCGCTGCGCCAACTCGACCCCGAAACCGCGCACCGCCTGGCCATCCGCGCCCTGCAGATGACGCCCCTGCCCGCACCCGGCGCCGACGATCCGATCCTGAAGACCACGATCGCCGGGCTGGAGATGTCCAACCCCGTCGGCCTGGCCGCCGGCCTCGACAAGAACGGCGAGGCGCTGGAAGGCCTGTCGCGCCTGGGCTTCGGCGCCGTGGAGTGCGGTTCGGTCACGCCGCGCGCCCCAACCCGGCAATCCCAAGCCGCGCCTGTTCCGACTGGCCGAAGACCGGGCGATCATCAACCGCATGGGCTTCAACAACGAGGGGCTGGAACCCTTCGCCGCCCGCCTGGCGCGGCGTCCGACCCGCACGGCCATCGGCGCCAACCTGGGCGCCAACAAGGACACCGAAGACAAGGCCGCCGACTATGTCGCGGGGCTGAGGCAACTGGCGGGGCTGGCCGACTATTTCACCGTCAACATCTCCTCGCCCAACACGCCGGGCCTGCGCGCGCTGCAGGGCCGCGAGGCGCTGGACGACCTGCTGGGCCGCATTCATGAGGCCCGCCCCGCCGACGGGGCGCCTGTCTTCCTGAAGATCGCACCCGACCTGATCGGCGAAGAGATCGGCATGATCGTCGAGGCCTCCATCGCCCACCGCATCGACGCCCTGATCGTGTCCAACACGACGCTGGAGCGGCCCGCCTCCCTGCGGTCCGCCTATAAGGGCGAGGCGGGCGGCCTGTCGGGCGCTCCATTGAAACCTTTCGCCCAGAAGGCGCTGGAGGCCGCGGCCGAGGCGGCGGGCGGGCGCCTGCCGCTGATCGCCGTGGGCGGCATCGCCGACGGCGCGGACGCCTATGCCCGCATTCGCGCGGGCGCCTCGGCGGTCCAGGTCTATTCGGCCCTCATCTATGAGGGACCGGGCATGGTCGGCCGGATCAAGCGCGATCTGGCGGCCCGTCTGCGCGCCGACGGCTTCGCCAGCATGGCCGAGGCGACCGCCTCCGGCCGTTGACGGAGCATTAGGTCTCCGTCGCCATGATGCAACCGAGGGGCGCCATCGCCCGTTCGGAACGCCGCATGACGCAGACCGACGCATCCCGGAACGGGTGGGCTTACGCCATCCGACAGCGGCACAAGATGCTGCCCCAACGGCTTGTCGTGGGGTTGGCCTGCGCCCTGTTGTTCAGCCCTATCCTGGGCCTGCCCATCTGCCTGGGCTGGCTGGCGGTCTATCTGCTGATGCAAGCGGCCGAGGCCGCCGCCTTCGCCCCCGTGACGCGCGGCCAGGTCTCCGCGCCCAAGGGCTGGCGCGGCGCCCTGGGCGATCTGGCGCTCACGGCCAACGCCGGGGTCTACGCCAGCATCGCCGTGCCGCTGTGGATCATGGGCGGTCTGCCCGGCGGCGTAGTCGCCCACTACCCTGCTGGCGGCGGGCGCGATCAATTCGGTCATCGCCTCGGCCGGCAATATGCGGGTCTTCCTCTGGACGGCCGCGCCCCAGGTGGCGGTGCTGGCCTTGGCGCCGCTGTTCATGGCTCGCCTGGGGGTCGAGGGCCGCTTCATCCTGCCGGTCGCCATCGGCGTCGTGGCCTTCATCTTCTTCTGCCTGACGACCCGCAGCCGCCTTCACGCCGCTGGCGAAGCCGAAGCCCGCGCCCTGAAGGAAGCCGACGGCAAGCGTCGTCAGGCCGAGAGCGTCATGGCCGGCCGCAGCGCTCTTCTGGCCGCCGTCGCCCACGACCTGCGCACCCCGATCGGCGCCATCCTGACCGGCGCCCATGAACTTACGCGCGTCGCCGCCCCCTCGTCCGCGACGCGCCAGCAGACGGCCATGATCGAGGACGCCGGGCTGATGATGAAGGGGCTGCTGGACGACCTGCTGGACCACGCCGCCTCGACGCCGGGCGCCTGAAGGTCGAGACGCGGGATTTCAACCTGCGCGACCTGCTCAACCACACCTTCCGCCTGTGGCAGGGCCCGGTCAGGGCCAAGGGCCTGCGCCTGCGCCTGGACGGCTCGCGTTATATGCCGGGCGTGGTTCAGGGCGACGCCATGCGCCTGCGCCAGGTGCTGAACAACCTGATCTCCAACGCCGTCAAATTCACCGATGCGGGCGTCATCACCATCCGGCTGCGCTCCTGGCGCGATGAGGCCGGGCTGCATGTCCTGCTGATCGACGTGGCCGATACCGGAGCGGGCATGACGGCCGGTCAGATGGACCGCCTCTTCACCCCGTTCGATCAGACCACCGACGGGCGTCGCCGCACGCTACGGGGGCTCGGGGCTGGGCTTGGCGATCAGTCGTGATCTGGTCGAGCTGATGGGCGGCCGCCTGACGGTCCGCAGCCAGGCGGGCCAAGGCTCGACCTTCACTGTCGCCCTGACCCTGCCCGAAGGCGTGGGAAGAGGCCGCCGCGCTCGCCTCCGACCTCGTCGCCGCTCCCCCTGTCCGCAGCCTGCCTGAACGGGCGCCCATGCCGCCGTCAGCCCCGACCTTGGCTCCAGCCCCGACGCCGCCCTCCGTCATGACTGAGACGGATGCACCGCGCGACGCAGAACGCCCCTTAAGAGTGCTGGTGGTCGACGATCACGCCATCAACCGCCGCGCCATTCAGGTGATCCTGCAAGCCTTCGACTGCGAGCTGACCATGGCCGAGGACGGCCTGGCCGCGCTGAAGGCCTGCGAATCCGGCGTCTTCGACGTCATCTTCATGGATGTGCGGATGCCGGAGCTCGACGGCCGCGAAACCACCCGCCGCCTGCGCTCGGGCCATGGGCCGAACGTCGCGACGCCCGTCATCGCCGTGACCGCCGACACCGCGCCCGAGGACATCGCCGCCTGCCTGGACGCGGGCATGAACCACTTCGTCGCCAAGCCGTTGACCCCGGCGGTGCTGTTGGCCGCCCTGAGCGAGGTGCTGGGCGCGGCCGACGAGGCAGACATCAACGCCCAGGCCGTCGCCTAAGTCGTCGCCTTCTCCAGCAACGCGTCCAGCAGCCGCTCGCCCCAATCCGGCGCCTTCTGCTCGCATTCCCACAGGGTCAGCACGCGCCAGCCCTGCGCCTGCAGCTCCGCCGTGACGCGGTCGTCGCGCGCCCGGTTGCGATCGATCTTGGCCAGCCAGTAGTCGGCGTTGGAGCGGGGCTGGCGCGCCCCGCGCGGGCAGTCATGGCCATGCCAGAAACAGCCGTGGACGAACAGGACGACGCGCCGCCCCTTCATCACCACATCGGGTCGGCCAGGCAGGCCGCAGCCGCCCAGCCGATAGCCGATCCCGGCGCCCCGCAGCAGGCGCCGGACCTTCATCTCGGGCGCGGTGTCGCGCCCCTTCACCCGGCGCATGACGGCGCTGCGTTTTTCCGGGGTGAAGACGTCGCCCATGGTTCAATAAGCGACGCGGGTCGTCACAGCTGGGCCAGCAGGTGCTCGGCCGAGGAGACCTTGAACTCGCCGCCCTGCTCGATGTTGAGCTGGTCGACCACGCCGTCCTTGACCAGCATGGAGTAGCGCTGCGAACGCTCGCCCATGCCGAAGCCCTTGGCGTCCAGCGCCAGGCCCACCGCGCGGGTGAAGTCGCCGTTGCCGTCGGCCAGCATGACCACGTCGTCGGCGCCGTTCAGATCATTGGCCTTGGCCCAGGCGCCCATGACGAAGGCGTCGTTGACCGAGACGCAGGCGACCGTGTCCACGCCCTTGCCCGCCAAATCGGCGCGATGGTCGACATAGCCCGGCAGATGGCGCGCCGAACAGGTCGGGGTGAAGGCGCCCGGCACGGCGAACAAGGCGACCGTCTTGCCGCCGAACAGCTCGGCCGTCGTGACCGGCTTGGGGCCGTCGGGCGTCATGGTCGTCAGGGTGGCGTCGGGAATGCGGTCGCCGATCTGGATGGTCATGTCGGGGTCTCCGGGAGTTCGGCCCGGACGATCCAGGACGATGGGAGTCAGATAGAGACCCGTAAGGAGATCGCCAAGCGCGTGGGCCTTGAGAATGGCTTGCGCCCATCATCGTCCGCCCCGATGATAGGGGCATGACCGCCTTCTCCTCCCTGACCGGGCGTCTTCTGGTGGCGATGCCGGGCATCGACGACGATCGCTTCCGCCACGCCGTCATCCTGATCTGCGCCCACGACGACGAACACGCCCTGGGCCTGCGCCTGGACCAGCCCGCGCCGGGCGTCTCCCTGGCCGAAGTTCTGGAAAAGCTGGACACCCCCGTCGACGACGCCGCGCGCGACCGTTCGGTGCTGATCGGCGGCCCGGTCGAGCGCGAGCGCGGCTTCGTCCTGCACACCGCCGACTGGACCAGCGAGGACGCCAGCCTGACCTTCGGCGACGGCCTGGCCCTGACCGGCACCCGCGACGCCTTGGCCGCCATGGCCGACGCCGAGGACGGCCCCAGCCGCGCCATCTTGCTGCTGGGCTACGCCGGGTGGGGCGAGGGGCAGTTGGAGGAAGAGCTGAACGAGAACGTCTGGCTGACGACGGACGCCGACCCGGCCCTGATCTTCGACGCCGACTACGACACCAAATGGAGCCGCGCCCTGGCCGCGCTCGGCGTCGACGCCGCCCGCCTGTCCAGCCAGAGCGGCCGGGCCTGAAGGCGGTCGAACGCCCTCAGGCTCCGAGCATCTCGCTGACGAACTCATCGGTGTGACGGCGTTTGGCGGACAGGGCCGCGACGGCGATCCGTCGATCCTTCACCACGACGACCTCGGCCTGCGATCCCCATGTCCCGCCGTTGTGGAAGGCGGCCTCTCCGCCCTTGTGCGGGGCCAGAAGCCAGCAATAGCCGATGGCGACCGCGCCCATCTGGGCCACAGGCGTCTGAGCCCTGAGCACGCCCTTGACGATCTCGTCCGGCCCCTCGCCCCAGGCGGCGCGCAGGAAACGCAGTTGATCCTCGACCGTGGAAGCCAGCATCCCCGCAGGCGCCATCTGGTCGCGCAGATAGGGCACGGGGCGATCCCAGTCGTTGACGCTGATCGCCACCAGATCGGGCTCTTCCTCCGGCCGCAGGAAGTCCGTGCGTCGGATTCCCAGCGGTCTGAGCAGGCGCTGATCCAGCAGATCGGCGAAGTCCATCCCCGCGGCGTGCGCCAGGGCGTCGCCCAGCAGGCTGACGCCCATGCTCGAATACCGAGGCGCTTCGCCGACCCGCGCCTGTTTCACCGCCGCCATGAGCATGGCGCGATACTTCGCTGCATCCACGCCGCGCCACGGATCCTTCACCGACAGGGACAGGGCGGCCAGGCTTTCGCGCCAGAACAGGGGCTTGGGCGTATTCGGCAGTCCGCTGCGATGGCTGGCCAGTTCAACCAGGGTCGGCGGCCTGAACGGCCAGGGCAGAGCCTTGCCGAACAGATGATCCACCGGCGCCTCGGGATCGACGTCTCCCGCTTCGACCATGACGCCCAGCAAGGAGCCGGTGAAGACCTTGGTGACGGAGCCGATCTCGAACCGTCGGTCGATTTCATGATCGGGGAAGGCGGCGAAACAGAGCCTGGCCCCATCCTGCACGCCGACGGCGAGCGGCGCCGAAGAGGCGCCTTTCAGCTTTTCAAAGCTGACATCAAGGCGCTCGTTCGTTTGAGACTCACCTTGCAAACGCATCGACTGTGCGCCCCTGAATGTAAAAACAAGAGGCGATCAATCAGTTCGACAGCAACGGGTTCAAGTTACAAATAACTTAGATAAAGCCTATCCGGCGTCACCTTTAACGCCCCAAGCAAATCTATTTTATACGAACCGACGCGACACGGCCGCATCTTCTCGCCTGCAGCTTGCTGAAATCAGCCGGACCGCGCCTTGATCGGCGCCGCGCCGTCGGCGAGGGATTCGTTCAGATAGACCTCGGCCTCCTGGGCCGGCAGAGCGGGCGCATAGCCGAAGCCCTGGCCGTAATGGCAGCCGTCATCGAGCAGCAGTTGCGCCAGGGAGGCGTTCTCGACCCCCTCGGCCACCACTTCCAGCGCCAGGTCGCGACCCAGGTTGACGACGGATTTGACGATCTTGGCCGAGCCTTCGTCCTTGTCCATCGTCAGAACGAAGTAGCGATCGATCTTCAACGTGTCGAACGGCAGCTTGGCCAGGTAGGACAGGGACGAGAACCCCGTGCCGAAATCGTCCAGCGCTAGGCTGGCGCCCGCCTCGCGCAGGGCCTTCAGCACCTCAGCGGCGCGTGCGGTGTCGCGCATGATGTCGCCCTCGGTGACTTCCAGCTTCAGGGCGCCGCGCGGCAGGCCCGCCTCCTTGATGATGCGGGCCACGTCCTCGACCAGATGGGCGCGCTCGATCTCGCCCACCGACAGGTTGACGCTGCAGAACAGCCGCCCGGCGCCGGGGTGGCGCTGCAGCCACTCGGCCAGCTGACGCGCCGCCTCGGTCATCATCAGCAGGCCCAGCTCGTTCATCAGGCCCATTTCGTCGGCCAGGGTCAGGAACTCGTCCGGCGGCACCAGGCCGCGCCGGGGGTGGCGCCAGCGCGCCAGGGCCTCGAAGCCCGCCACGGCGCCGCTGTTCAGATTGACGATCGGCTGGAAGAAGGGCTCGATCTCGCCGCGCACGAAGGCGTTGCGCAGGTCCGCCTCAAGCGCCAGGCGCGACAGACTGTCCGTCTCCAGCGCCCGGCCATAGGCCGCCGCCCCGCCGCGCCCGGCCTGCTTGGCCTGCTCCACCGCCAGTTCGACCCGACGCAGCAATTCAGCGGCGTCCGGCGCGTCCGGTCCGCCCTCGGCCGTCACGGCGCCGATGGATAGGGTCGGGTAGATGTCGAAGCCCGCCAGCCGCAGCGGCTGCTCCAACGCCTCGCGCAGGCGTTCGCTGCCGCTGGCGCCGCTGCCGCCGCGCCGCACCAGGACCGCGAACTCGTCCTCGCCGATGCGGGCCGGGATGCAGTCTTCGGAGAAGGCCGCCGACAGGCGCGACCCCAGGGCCGACAGCACCAGATCGGCGCGCTCATGGCCCAGCGCCTCATTCAGGCGGCGCAGCCGGTCCAGGTCGGCCACCACCATCTCATAGTCGCCCGCCGTCCCCAGCGTCTCGGCCACGCGCACCAGGAAGGTGCGTCGATCCAGCAACCCTGTCAGCGTATCGCGATCCGCGCCCGCGAACTTGGTTTCAAGCGCGACGATACCCGCCGCGCGCAGGCCGTCCTCCAGCCAGACGCCGCGCCACAGGCAGGTCTCGCAACCGCGCATCCGCAGGCGCACGGCGATCTCCGTCCCCTCGGCCTGGGGTTTCAGCAAGCGGTCGGCCAGGGCGCGGTCCTGCGGCATGGCCAGGGCGGTGAAGGCGGCGCCTGAGCACTGCGGCGCCAGCGGTCCCAAGCCCAATGGCCGGGTGGCTCCGGTGAAGCGAATCTGATCTTCCGCCGGCGTCCAGATCCACAGGGCGGCGTCGGCCGCGGCGAGGGCTTCGATCGCCGTGGTCGGATCCCACGTCAGGGCTCTGGCTCGTGTGCTCAAGACGGGTCCGATACTCTGACGGAAGGGGCGGCGTCGGCGGCGAACTCATCACGCAGGACGCCGAACAGCAGATGGTCTGCCCACCGGCCGTTAATTTTCAAATAAGCGCGGGCGACGCCTTCCTGACGAAAGCCCGCCTTTTCCAGCACGCGGCGCGAGGCGTGGTTGGTCGGCACGCAGGCGGCCTCGACGCGATGCAGCCCCAGGGCGCTGAAGGCGTGGCCCAGCATGGCCCGCGCCGCCGCCGTGCCGACGCCCTGTCCGGCATAGGGGCGGCCGATCCAATAGCCCAGGGTGCCCGTCTCGGCCACGCCGCGCCGGATGTTGGACAGGGTGATGGCGCCCAGCAGCGCTTCGTCGGCTTGATCGAACACGAACAGGGGCCAGGCCGTGCCCTGCTCCATCTCCCGCGCATAGACGCCCAGGCGGCGACGATAGGCGGCGCGGGTCAGATCGTCCTCAGCCCAGGCCGGCTCCCACGGCTGCAGATAGTCACGCGATTCCTCACGCAGGGAGGCCCACGCCACATAGTCCGCAGGGCGCGGCGGGCGCAGCAGAACCCCCTGCCCGTTCAGGACCGGTCCGGTCGCCTCGGCCATCCAATCGAACAGGGCCATGGGGCAGACGATAGCGCGAAGCGATCTCGGCGTCAGCAGGCCGCGATCAGTCCGCCGCCATCCGCTGGCGGAAGACGCGCCCCGCCCCGCCCGCGGCCTTGGGCCCCAGAACCGCCGTCGCCGCCAGTCCCTGGCTCGTCATGGCCTGGCCCACCGCGCGCAGATCCTGCGCCGTCTGCGCCTCGATGCGGGCGGCGCTCTCTTCCGACGAGACGGGCGCGCCGAACGCCAGGGTCTGCCCCGCCAGACGGCCCGAGCGGCTGGCCGGGCTTTCGTCGGCCATCCACAGGCTGGCGTTCAGCACCGCCTTGGCCCGCGCCAGCTCCGCCTCCGTCGGCCCCTTGTCGGCCAGATCGAGGATCTCGGCGGCGCACAGCTCGGCCAGTTCCAGCGACCGCTCGGCCGCCGCCCCGGCGTAGACGCCCAGCACGCCCAGTTCGTCATAGGTCTCTTGATAGGCGTCGATGGCGTAGGCCAGGCCCCGATCCTCGCGCGCGCTCTGAAACAGGCGCGAGGCCATGCCCCCGCCCAGGATTTCGGTGAACAGGCGCAGGGCCGGCTGGCGCGGATCACGAACGCCCAGACTGGGCAGCTGGAAGACCAGATTGGCCTGTTCGATCTTGCGCGCCAGCTTCGCCTCGCCGCCGGTGAAGACAGCCGACGCCGTCGGTTCGTGCGGCGCGGCGACCGCCTGGCCGAACCAGGCCTCGGCCAGGGTCAGCAACTCGGCCTCATCGACCGCGCCGGACACCGACACCACCATGTGATCGGGCGAATAGAGGCGCGCGCGCCAGTCGGCCACGGCCGCCCGGTCGGCGGGCGCCAGGCTGGCGATCGAGCCCAGGATCGGCCGCCCCAGAGCCTGGCCGGCGAAGGCCTGGGTCTGGGCCATCTCGAACACATGATCGTCGGGGGTGTCGAAGGCCTCGGCGATCTCCTGCGCCACCACGTCCTTCTCGCGCTCGATCTCCTCGGACGACAGGGTCGGGCGGAACACCAGGTCGGACAGCACCTGCATAGCCAGCGGCAGGCTGCCCTTCAGGGCGCGCACGTCGAAGCTGGTGCGCTCATAGCCGGTGGCGGCGTTGATCGAGCCGCCCTCGGCCTCGATGCGCTCGACGATCTCGCGCGCGCCCATGTCGCCCGCGCCCTTGAAGACCAGATGCTCCAGCAGGTGCGACCAGCCGGAACGCGCTTCATCCTCCATGCGGGCGCCGCCGTTGACGGCCACGGTCACGGCGATGGTGCGAAGGCCGGGCATGGGGTCGCACACGACGCGCACGCCGTTGGACAGGGTGTGAAGACGAGCAGTCAGGTCAGCGATCCTTGGAAGGCGTGGGGCGATAGCGGCGCAGCAGCAGGGCCGCATAGAAGACGACCAGGGTGATCGCCAGGCCGAACCAGGTCAGGGCGTAGCCCAGGTGGTTGTTGCTGAAGGCGGCGGGCGGCGCCACCGGCCGCAGCGCCGTCAGTTCAGGATTGGCCGAGGTGGTCGCATAGACGGTGTAGGACGACACCGCCCCCGTCACGCCCAGGGCCTCAGCCATCGCCGCCCGGTCGCGGCCGTAGAAAACCTTGCCCGACGGCGGCGGGGTCATGGCGTTGGGGCCGGGCGCCTGACGCACCACGCCCGCGACGACGACCGGCATGGCGGCCTCGGCCCGCACGGCGGGGCGCTCAAGGGTTTCGGCGGGCAGGAAGCCGCGATCGACCAGCACCGTCCCCCGCCCCTCGACCGGACAGGCCGAAATCAGCCGCACCCCGGCGTCGCCGTCCTCGATGCTCTGAAGCTCGACGAAGGGCGCCGCGTTCAGGCCGCGGCAGGTCACGACCACCTGGCGGAACTCGGGATCCTCCAGCGCCAGGGCTTCGGCCAGGGGAAGCGGCGCCTGGGGTCGCAGCGACCTCGGCCTTGTCGATCAGGTCCAGCTTCCACTGCAGCCGCTGCACCTGCCACACGCCCAGCGTCAGCAGGGCGCCCAACAGCAGGACGGCGATCACGGTCAGGATGATGGGAAAGCGAGGCCGGGCGGCGACGGTCATCGGGTCTCTCGGTGGGAATTGGCGCCGCGCTGGCGCAGCATCTGCAGGGCCGTCATCAGCCCTTTGCCCGGCCGCATCAAGGCCACAGCCAGAACCGCGACCAACGGCAGCCAGATGATCAGGTGCAGCCAGATCGGCGGGCTCCAGGCGATCTCGACGGCCAGGGCCGAGAAGCCGACCAGAAAACCCGCGATCTGCATGATGAAGGTGGCCGCGCCGTCGCCCGTCTCGACCGCGCCCAGGTCATAGTCGCAGGCCTCGCAGACGGCGCGGCGCTTCAGGAAGCCCTGGAACAGAGGCCCGCGCCCGCAGGCCGGACAGCGCCCCATCAGCCCCGCGCGAACGGCGGGCCAGACAAGCAAATCGGCGCGGGGCTTGGGGCCCCGCGCCGACGAAAGCTCGATTTGTCCGTCGCGTTCGATCAACCGAAGACGACGTACATGAAGACGAAGAGGAACAGCCACACCACGTCGACGAAGTGCCAGTACCAGGCGGCGGCTTCGAGACCGAAATGCTTCTGCGGGGTCATCTGACCGGCGTAGAGACGCAGCAGGCAGACGGCCAGGAAGATGGTGCCGACCAGGACGTGGAAGCCGTGGAAGCCCGTCGTCATGAAGAAGATGGAGCCGTACAGCTTGGCCTGGGCCGCTTCTTCGCTGAAGAACAGGTGGCCGTGCAGGATGTGGTAATATTCATAGGCCTGAACGCCGGTGAACAGCACGCCCAGCAGGACGGTGATCAGCAGGCCCAGCTTGGCGCCCTTGCGGTCGCCGCCGATCAGGGCGTGGTGCGCCCAGGTCAAGGTCGTGCCCGACAGCAGCAGGATGACCGTGTTCATGAGCGGCAGGCTCCACGGGTCCAGCAGCTCGACGCCCTTGGGCGGCCAGGTCTGCCAGGCGGTCGCCGTGTCGGCCCAGTTGCCGACTTCCGGGATGATCGTGCGCGCTTCGTTGAAGATCGCCATGTCGAAGAACATCCAGAAGAAGGAGACGAAGAACATCACCTCCGACGCGATGAACAGCACCATGCCGTAGCGCAGGCCGATGCCGACGACCGGGGTGTGGTCGCCCTTCTTGGATTCCTTGATGACGTCGGCCCACCAGCCGTACATCGTGAACAGCACGCCCGCGAGACCGGCGAAGAACAGCCACTTGGTGCCTTCCGGCAGACCGAACAGGCCCTTCATCCACATCACGGCGCCCACGAACATGATGCAGGCGGAGAAGGAGGCGATCAGCGGCCAGGGGCTCGGATCGACCAGATGGTAGTCGTGTTGCGGTTTCGCGTGAGCGTCAGCCATTCCCAAGGTCTCTGAATTAAGGCGAGAGTCGTTTGAAGAGGGCTATAGCCCCCGCTCTCCGGCTTTGCCAACAGCAGAGTCGTTCGCAACGGCCTGCTGAAAGCCTTTGGTTGGAAAGAAGGTGTAGCTGAGGGTGATTTCGCGCACCCCCTTCACCTCGGCGTCGGTCGCCATCTCGGGCGCGACGAAATACTGCATCGGGAAGGAGACGGTCGCGCCCGGCGCGATCTCCTGCCCCTCGAAGCAGAAGCACTGAAGCTTCTGGAAGTACGGACCGGCCCGCTCGGGCACCACATTGTAGGCCGCCGTGGCGTGGATCGTCTGGTTCGAGGTGTTGGTCACCTCGAAATAGGCCATGCCCGTCTCGCCGATGCGGACCTTCTGACTGAACTGCTCGGCCTTGAAGGTCATCGGCAGGTCGCGGACGTTGGTGTCGAAACGGATCAGGACTTCCTGATCCAGGATCTCGGTCGGCGCCGCCTCGGCCTTCATGGTCGTGCCGTCGAAGCCCGTGACCTGGCAGAACAGCCGGTACAGCGGCACGGCGGCGAAGGCCGCGCCCGTCATGAAAATGACCAAGGCTGCGCACAGCAGCGCGACCGAATTCTTGTTCTTCACGGCCCTCAAGGCTCCTGGGTTGCGGGCGCGGGAACGGGTGCGTCCGGCTGGACCGGCGCCGGCAGGGCCGGATCGGCCCTCTCCAGCGTGGCCAGGGCCGCCGCCTCGGCTTCATGTCGCGCCTGGTTGTTGGCGTGCATGCGCGACACCGTCACGGTGTAGACCAGGGCGATGAAGGCCAGCAGGCCCAGGGCGATGGCCACGTTGCGACGCTTGCGCGCACGAACCTGTTCATCGTTCAGCTTCAGGTACTGGAGGTTGGACATGGGATTCAGACTCCGACGCCCGACAGATGCTCGACCAACAGGGCCGAGAACAACGCCATCAGGTACAAGATCGAAAAGGCGAACAGGTTGCGGGCCGGTTTGGCCTCGGCCCGGACGTCATACAATGCGGCCTCTCGCCCCACGGCCTCGGCCTTGTCGGGTTGATCGCCGGCGCGCGAGCGCCACAGGCGGAAGGCCAGGGCCAGGAAGCCCAAGCCGCCCGCGACCGAGACCACCAGATAGATGGGGCCGCCCAGGCCGGTGAAGGCGGGCGCGATCGCCACGGGCACGAAGGCCAGGCTGTAGAGCATGATCTGCAGGCGGGTGGACTTGGCTCCGCGCGCCACCGGCATCATCGGAATGCCCGCCTTGGCGTAGTCGCCGGCCGAATAGAGGGTCAGGGCCCAGGTGTGCGGCGGCGTCCACATGAAGATGATCAGGAACAGCAGCCAGGCCTGCCACGGCGCGTCGCCCGTCACCGCCGCCCAGCCGATCACGGGCGGCAAGGCCCCGGCCGCGCCCGCCGATGACGATGTTCTGGGGCGTGCGGCGCTTCAGCACCAGGGTGTAGAGCCAGGCGTAGTAGACGATGGTCAGGGCCAGCAGGCCGCCCGCCAGCCAGTTGGTCGTCATGCCCAGCAGCATGACCGAGAAGATCGACAGCACCATGCCGAAGGCGATGGCGTCGTTCTTGCGCACGCGTCCGGCCGCGACCGGGCGTCCGCGCGTGCGACGCATCAGGGCGTCGGTCTCGCCCTCGACCGCCATGTTCAGCGCGCCCGCCGCCCCGGCGCCGATGGCGATGCACAGAACGGCGATGACAGCGTTGACCCAGCTCAGCTGCCCCGGCGCCACGACCAGGCCCGTCACCGCTGTGAACACCACAAGCGACATGACGCGCGGTTTCAACAACTGGAAGAAGTCTTCCGGCTGGGCCGTGGTGACGAGGGGCGTTTCTTGGGCGGGGCGTTCGATCATGGTCATAAAGCGCGAAGGCCGCCCTTCCGGTTACGGAAGGGCGGCCTCTCCGAGTCTATCCGATACGGATCAGTGGTTGTCCGCCTTGACCACCGGCAGTTCGTTGAACTGGTGGTGCGGCGGCGGCGAGGACAGGGTCCACTCCAGCGTGGTGGCGCCTTCGCCCCACGGGTTGGCCTCGGCCTTGCGGCGACGGATGGCGGATTCCACCAGCAGCACCAGGAACACGCCCACGCCGATGATGGTGATCAGATAGCCGACCGACGAGACGTGGTTCCAGTAGGTGAAGGCTTCCGGATAGTCGACGTAGCGACGCGGCATGCCCTGCAGACCCAGGAAGTGCTGCGGGAAGAACACCAGGTTCACGCCCACGAACATGATCCAGAAGTGAGCCTGAGCCAGGAACTCGTTGTACTTCACCCCGAACATCTTCTCGTACCAGTAGTAGAAGGCCGCGAAGATCGAGAAGATGGCGCCCAGCGACAGCACGTAGTGGAAGTGCGCCACGACGTAGTAGGTGTCGTGCAGGCTGTAGTCGATGCCGGCGTTCGACAGGACCACGCCGGTCACGCCGCCGACGGTGAACAGGAAGATGAAGCCCATCGCCCACAGCATGGGCGCCTTGAAGGTGATGGAGCCGCCCCACATGGTGGCGATCCAGCTGAAGATCTTCACGCCCGTGGGCACGGCGATGATCATGGTCGCGGCCACGAAGTAGGCGCGCAGGTTCACGCTCATGCCGACCGTATACATGTGGTGCGCCCACACGATGAAGCCGATGAAGCCGATGGCGACCATGGCGTAGGCCATCGCGAGGTAGCCGAAGATCGGCTTCTTCGAGAAGGTCGAGACGATGTGCGAGATCATGCCGAAGCCCGGCAGGATCATGATGTACACTTCGGGGTGGCCGAAGAACCAGAACAGGTGCTGGTACATCACCGGGTCGCCGCCGCCGGCCGGATCGAAGAACGAGGTGCCGAAGTTACGGTCGGTCAGCAGCATGGTGATGGCGCCCGCCAGAACCGGCAGCGACAGCAGCAGCAGGAAGGCCGTGATCAGCACGCCCCAGGCGAACAGCGGCATGCGGTGCAGGGTCATGCCCGGCGCGCGCATGTTGAAGATGGTGGTGATGAAGTTGATCGCGCCCAGGATCGACGAGGCGCCCGCGACGTGCAGCGAGAAGATCGCCAGGTCGAACGACGGCCCCGTGTGGCCCATGGTCGACAGCGGCGGATAGGAGGTCCACCCCCCGCCGAAGCCGCGGCCCGGCCCGCCGTCGACGAACATCGACAGCACCAGCAACACGAAGGCGAAGAAGATCAGCCAGAACGAGATGTTGTTCAGGCGCGGGAAGGCCATGTCCGGCGCCCCGATCATGATCGGGATGAAGTAGTTGCCGAAACCGCCCATCGTCGCGGGCATGACGACGAAGAACACCATGATCAGGGCGTGAGCCGTGACCGTGACGTTGTAGCCGTGCTTGGACGCCTCGACGATCCCCAGTTGCTGGATGATCGTGCCTTCCTTGAACAGCTGGATGCCCGGCTCGGCCAGTTCCCAGCGGATCAGGCCCGACAGGGCGCCGCCGACAAGGCCGGTGAAGATGGCGAACACCAGGTACAGAATCCCGATGTCCTTGTGGTTGGTCGACAGGAACCAGCGGGTGAAGAAGCCCGGCTTATGGTCGTGTGAATCGTGAACAGCAGCGGTGGCCATGGGTCTGGGCTCTCGCGTCTCTCTTACTGAGCGGCCGGCGCGGCGGGCGCGGCGGCGGTTGCGGGGGCCGCAGGCGCGGCGTCGGTCGGGGCGGCGGCGCCGGCGGCCGGAGCGGCGGGCGCTTCGGCGACGGCGGGCGCAGCCGCAGCAGCGGCGGCCGCTGCGTCATCGGCGGCCTTGGTCATGGAGCCGCCCTTGGAGGCGACCCAGGCGGCGAAGGCTTCCTTGCTCACCACCTTGACGTGGATCGGCATGAAGGCGTGGTCGACGCCGCACAGTTCGGAGCACTGGCCGTAGTAGTCGCCTTCCTTTTCGGCGCGGAACCAGGTCTCGTTCATGCGGCCCGGAACGGCGTCCACCTTGATGGCGAAGGCCGGCACGGCGACGGCGTGGATCACGTCCGAAGCGGTGATCAGCAGGCGCACGTTCTGACCGACCGGAACCACCATCGGCTCATCGGCGGCCAGTCGATACAGATGCTTGGGCGCCTTATCTTCCGGCAGCATGTTCGAGATGTACTCGGCCACGCCCTGGTCCGGATATTCATAGCCCCAGTTCCACTGGTTGCCGGTGATCTTCACCGTGACGTCCGAGTCCGGATAATCGTGATAGGCGAACAGTAGGCGGAACGAGAACAGGGAGATGCCGACCAGGATCAGCACCGGCACCACGGTCCAGATGACCTCGATGACCGTGTTGTGGCTCCACTTGGCCGGGGTCGGGTTGGCGCGCTTGTTGTAGCGGATCGCGATCCACACCAGCAGCGCCAGCACCAGGACGCAGATCACGGTGATGACCGGCATCAGCACGACGTTGTGGAAGAAGTGAGCCTCGTGCGCCAGCGGCGCGGCGGCCGTCTGCAGGCCCAGGCCCGCCGGAACCGGCTGCCCCAAAAGATCCTGCGCCATCGCCGGCGCAGCGAAAATGGCGGCAAGGGCGGTCGCGGCGATACCGCCCCCCAACCGCGCCATGGCTCGCATGCCCATCCCCATTCGAGAAGTCCTCATAAACCGTTCTGCAGCAGACGTTTGCGAGCAATTCGCAAGCGTCGCCGGGCCCAGACGGACCTCGGCGTGTCATGGCCGGTCCTTATCGGCTCGAACCGCCCTTGCCAAGCGATCAAGCGCACCTATGGCGCCCTCTCGACAAAATGCGGTCGATTAAATCGCTGTCATGTTTGAACAGCTACCTTGCACGACAAGATACCTTGCGATACCCCTTGAACATCCGAAGAGCGGACGCCCAAGAGGGATCGAATGCCCGACACCATCGACATTCAACTGAAGAAAGGCGTGCTGGGGCTCTGCGTCCTGGCGCTGCTCGCCCGACGCGACAGCTACGCCTATGAGATCGCCAGCCGCCTGTCCGACGCCATCGGCATGGGAGAAGGCACCATCTACCCGCTGATGCGGCGGATGCAGACCGACGGCCTGGTGGAGACCTATCTGGTCGAATCATCCAGCGGCCCGTCCCGCAAATACTATCGCCTGACCGGCGCGGGCCGCCGCGCCCTGGACGGCCAGACCGGCGAGTGGCGAGCCTTCGCCCGCGCCGTCGAAGCCCTGATCGCCGGCGATGACGACGAAAGCGTCATTGTCGCGGAAGCTCCAGCGGAGACGCCCGCCTTGCTCGATCAGAGCGCCCGAACCGAATCGACCGCCCCAAGCTGACAGGGGAGAGGACAAATGAACCGCGCGGAATTCCTGGCGCGACTGCGACGCGGCCTGGTGGGCCTGCCCGCCGCCACCGCCAATGAGATCGTGGCCGACTACGAAGCCCACTTCGCCGACGGCGCCGCCGCCGGCCGCAGCGAGGCCGAGGTGGCCGAGGCCCTGGGCGACCCGGATCGCCTGTCTCGCGAGCTGAAGGCCGAGGCCGGCGCCCAGCGCTGGCGTCAGGAGCCGTCGGCCTCATCCGCCGCCGGGGCCGTGTTCGGCATCCTGGGCCTGGGCGCGATCGACATCCTGATCCTGCTGCCCATCGCCCTGCCCGTCTTCGGCACGGTGCTGTCCCTGCTGCTGGGCGGGGTCGGCGTCTTCATCGCCGGCGGCTTCGTCATGGTGGCGGGCGCCTTCATGGGTCTGCCGGGCGGGGCGCTGGCCGCCGCGCTTCTGGGCGTCGGCCTGATGGGTCTGGGCATCTTCATGGTCGGGATCATGGCGCTGCTGACCAAGTGGCTGATCGACGCCACCGTCTGGTACGCCCGCCTGCACTACCGCGTCGTCAAACCCGCCCTGGAACCCCAGGCCTAAAAGCCAGAGAGAGGAGAACACAGTCATGATCCGCAATCTGCTCATCATCTCCGGCGCGGGCCTGATACTGGCCATCGTCGGCATCGGCGGCGCCTTCGCCGTGGGAGGCCGCGACCTGGCCCGCCACGACTGGACCTGGGTCATCACCGACGACGAAGCCGGCGACAGCGGCTTCACCGTCGAACGCGGCCAGGTCTCGCCCGACACGACCCGCACCATCGAATGGACCGGCGGCGACCGCCTGGCCATCAACATCCCCGCCGACGTGGTCTACGACCAGCAGGCCGATACGCCGGGCATCACCGTCTCGGGCGCCCAGAGCGTGGTCGAGCGTGTCCGCTTCTCCAACGGCCGCCTGACCCTGGACGAGGCCCCGCGCGGCGATCGCAGCTATGTCCGCTGGACCCGCACCGGCATTCGCGGCTGGAGCGAGACCGACGCCCTGAAGATCATCATCAAGGCCCCCTCGGTGAAGACCTTCGACCTGTCCGGCCCGACCGAGCTGAAGATCCGCGGCTATGACCAGCCGTCGCTGGACCTGACGCTGACCGGCTCGTCCGACGTGCGGGTCCAGGGCCGGACCGACGCCGTGACGATCGACGTCTCCGGCGCCGGCGACGCCCGCATGGACGAGCTGATCGTCGACGACGCCAAGGTCCGCGTCAGCGGCTCGGGCGAGGTCCGCGTCGGCCCGAGCAGCAAGGCCGAGGTCGACGTCTCGGGCAGCGGCGAAGTCCGCCTGACCCGCCGCCCCGCCGAACTGCGCCAGTCGGTCAGCGGCTCCGGCGAGGTGACGGAGGACTAGGCGTCGCCTGCACGTGCATGACGCCGATCGGCCCCTTTCGCACGACGAGAGGGGCCGATTGCTTTTGCGGGCCGTGACGCCGCGCTCCTCAGCCCCTATCTAGCGTCCATGAGCACCGTCGCCTCCCCCTCCCCCATCCTCGACGCCGCAGGCGTAGCCCCGGACGAGGCCCTGTCGATCCTGCAGACCGCCCTGGCGGGCGCCGACGACGGGGAGCTGTTCCTTGAAAAGACCGAGAGCGAATCCCTGGTCTTCGACGACGGGCGGCTGAAGGGCGCCTCCTATGACGCCGTCGAGGGCTTCGGCCTGCGCGTCGTGGCGGGCGAGACCGCGGGCTACGCCCACGCCAATGAGATCTCCGCCGCCGCCATCCGCCGCGCCGCCGACAGCGCCGCGCTCGCCAAGCGCGGCTATGACGGAACCGCCGCCGAGGCGCCGCGCGCCACCAACCAGCGCCTCTATGATCCGGTCGATCCGCTGCTGACCCCGGCCTTCTCGGACAAGATCGCCCTGCTGGCCGAGATCGACGCCTGGGCCCGCGCCCGCGATCCGCGCGTGGTGCAGGTCTCGGCCTCCCTGGTCGGCGAGCGCCGCGCCATCGACATCCTGCGCGGCGACGGGCGGCTGCTCAGCGACCTGCGCCCGCTGGTGCGGCTGAACGTCTCCGTCACCGTCGAGAAGGACGGCCGCCGCGAGAGCGCCTCGTCCGGCGCGGGCGGCCGCGCGGGCTTCGAGGAATGGGTCGCCCCCGAACGCTGGCAGGCCCAGGTGGACGAAGCCCTGCGTCAGGCCCTGGTCAATCTGGAGGCCGTCGACTGCCCGGCGGGCGAGATGGACGTGGTGCTGGGCGCGGGCTGGCCGGGCGTCCTGCTGCACGAGGCGGTCGGCCACGGCTTCGAGGGCGACTTCCACCGCAAGGGCTCGTCGGTCTTCACCGGCATGATGGGCAAGCGCGTCGCTGCGCCGGGCGTGACGGTCGTGGACGACGGCTCCATCGCCGGACGCCGCGGCTCGCTGTCGTTCGACGACGAAGGCACCCCGACCTCGCGCACCGTGCTGATCGAGGACGGGATCATGGTCGGCCTGATGCACGACCGGCTGTCGGCGCGTCAGTTGGGGGCGAACGCCACCGGCAACGGCCGCCGCCAGTCCTTCGCCCATACGCCGATGCCGCGCATGACCAACACCTTCATGGAAGGCGGCAGGGACAGTCAGGCCGACATGATCGCCTCGACCAAGCGCGGGCTCTACGCCGCCAACTTCGGCGGCGGCCAGGTGGACATCACCAACGGCAAGTTCGTCTTCCAGTGCACCGAGGCCTATCTGATCGAGGACGGGAAGATCACCGCCCCGGTGCGCGGCGCCACCCTGATCGGCGACGGGGCCACGGCCCTGACCCAGATCCAGATGATCGGCGACGACTTCGCCTTCGACCCCGGCGTCGGCACCTGCGGCAAGGCCGGTCAGGGCGTCCCCGTCGGTATCGGCCAGCCCAGCCTCAAGATCGGCGGCCTGACGGTCGGCGGCACGGCGGTCTAGAGCGCGGCCGCCCGCACCGCCACAGCCTCAGCGGCGCGATCCAGATCGCTCTCAGCGCCGCCGTCCATCGTGATCTCGTCCAGATCGCGCGCCCCCGCAGACGCGCGGCGATAGGCCGGGTCGTAGTGCTCGCGCATCAGGGCCGTCGCCAGGGCGCGCAGGTCGCCCGCCTGCGACAGCGCGCGCCACTGCGCGATCCGCTCGCGGCTGTGATGGCTGGGCATCCGCGCCAGCAGGGCGTCGCGCACGGCCGCATCCTCGGTCGCCGCCTGATAGTCGCGCAGCACCCGCTCGACCCGCGCCTCGAACGGGGCGGACAGGCGCAAGGCGGGCGCCGCCTTCATCGCCGCCCACAGCACGGGCGGCACGGTCAGGCGGCCGATGCGGCTGGCCTCGGCCTCGACCACCACGGGACGGCTCAGGTCGAGGGCGGAAAGCGCCGCATAGAGACGGCTCTCAAACAGCTTCTGCGACGGCTGCTCCGTCTCGGTGCGCCCGAACAGGGAGCCGCGATGCGCCGCCAGCCCTTCCAGATCCAGGCTCTGGACGCCGTAATCCGCCAGGCGCGCCAGCACCTCGGTCTTGCCGCTGCCGGTCAGGCCGTCCAGCAGGACCAGCTTCAGCGTCGGGGCCGTCTCCAGGTCATGCAGGGCGGCGGCCACCGTCCGGCGCCAGCTCTGATAGCCGCCCTCCAGCCGCGTGACGGGCCAGCCGACCTGCTCCATCACCGTGGTCATGGCCGTCGAGCGCTGTCCGCCGCGCCAGCAATAGACCAGGGGCTGAAACCCGCCGTCGCGGTCGCCCAGCGCCCCGTCCAGATGCGCGGCGATGTTGCGCGCCACCAGGGCCGCGCCCAGGCGGCGGGCGAGGAATTTCGAGGTCTGGACGTAGAGGGTTCCCACCTCGGCCCGCTGGGCGTCGTCCAGCACCGGCAGGTTGATCGCGCCGGGCAGGTGGTCCTCGGCGAATTCGCCGGGGCTGCGCACGTCGATGACGGCGTCGTAGCGGGCGAGCGCCCCCAGCGACACGTCCGCCGTCAGCCGCGCCATCAGCCGCCCGCCTTCACGACCACGGAAGGCGCGCCCTCGCGCACCCGGCCGACGCGGCGCGCCGAGGCGAAGCCCATGTCCTGAACCAGCGCCATCACGTCGTCCGCCGCCTCGGGCGGGACGGCGATCAGCAGGCCGCCCGAGGTCTGGGGATCAGTCAGCAGGTCGCGCCGCCATTCCGGCAGTTCGGCGTCCAGCGTCACCGCCCCGCCATAGGCCGCCCAGTTGCGCACCGAAGCGCCGGTCCGCACCCCGGTCTGAGCCAGGGCGGGCGACCCGTCCAGAAACACAGGCGCGTCGGCGTCGATCTCGACCGTCAGGCCCGCGCCGCGCGCCATCTCCAGCGCATGGCCCAGCAGGCCGAAGCCGGTCACGTCCGTCACCGCATGGACGCCGTCCATCGCCGCCAGCTTCGGCCCCGGCGTGTTGAGCTTGGTGGTCGAGCCGATCAGGGCCTCATAGCCGCCCGCCTCCAGCCGCCCCTGCTTATAGGCGGCGCTCAGAACGCCGACACCCAGGGCCTTGGTCAGGATCAGCACGTCGCCCGCCCGCGCGCCGCGATTGGTCAGCACCCGGTCAGGATGCGTCAGGCCCAGGGCGACCAGGCCGTAGATCGGCTCCAGGCTGTCGATCGAATGGCCGCCCGCCACGGGCACGCCCGCCTCGGCGCAGACGGACGCGCCGCCTTCCAGCACCCGGCCGATGGTCTGGGGCGACAGCTTGCCGACCGGCATGCCGACGATGGCCAGGGCGAAGATCGGCGTCGCCCCCATGGCGTAGACGTCCGACAGGGCGTTGGCCGCCGCGATCCGGCCGAAGTCGAACGGATCGTCCACCATCGGCATGAAGAAGTCGGTCGTGGCCACCAGGGCCTGCTGGTCGTTCAACCGCCAGACCGCCGCGTCGTCCGAGGTCTCGGTCCCCACCATCAGATCGGCGAAGGCCGCCGTGCGCGGCGTCGAGGCCAGGATGGACTGCAGCACGTCAGGCGCGATCTTGCAGCCGCAGCCGCCGCCATGGGCCAAGGAGGTGAGTCTGGGTTCGATGTCGCTCATGCCCCCGGCGTCGGCCTTCGGAGGCCGGGCGTCAACCGCCTTCGTGCGCGGAGGAGACGCGCCATTCGGGACCGCTGACCTCCAGTCCCCTTGCCGCCGCCTGATCCAGCAGACCGCCAGCTTCCGCCGCGACGCTGATCGGCATGACCATCAGGGTGGTCCGGGCGGCCGTCAGGGCGTCGGCCAGCGCCTCACTCCACTGCGTGCGGCCGTTCCGGCGCAGATCGCTATCGGCGAACATGGCGCAATGGTCGATCGCCTGTTCCAACGGACTGGCCATGACCGCACGAACGTCCTGCCTGGCCCAGCTCGCGCCCCTCTGAGCCATGCCGTCCTTTCCCGCCTCGGTCGCGCGAATGGCGGCCGAAAGACAGGCGATCTGGTTGTCGTCCGGCACGGCGACGGCCTCGTCGACATGGCGAGCGTCCAGGTCTCCAACGTGAACCGTCGATTTCTTCGCCTTACGCGCCATGGAGCGGACCGTCGTCAGCACGCCGCGCCCCGCGCCGCGCTCATAGGCCAGCCGGTCGTCCAGCAGATCGCGCGCAACGGCCACCAGCCCCCGGTCGGCGTAGTTCTGGCGATAGCGGGCGCCCAGGGCCTCCAGCCGGGTCAGTTGATCGGCTTCAAGATAGTCCGCCGTCGTCGCGCCATCCGGCAGACGGGCGCGGGCGCGGCGCATGCGCATGTAATCCCCCAGGCTCATCGTCGCCGTCTGGGACATGACGATGGCGTCCGCCTGTAACACCGCCGCCTCCAGCGCCTCGGGCCGCCAGACGATGTCGCGCGGCACGGCCGAGAGCGCCCCTACGATGATCACGACGCTCTCTCCGTTGCGAATCTCCCATGTCGGCGCACCCGATCGACGCGCCACCACGACGATGTCCTCAAGAGTCGTTGCGGCTTCGTCCTGAGCCCAGGTCGGCGTCCCCGACACCAGAATCATCGCCGCTGCGAGAACCATTGCGCCTTTTGATCTCATGGCGTCCCCTCCCCTTCCTAAGCCCCGTCCGACGTCTTCAGCCGCCCGAAGGCGCCGCCTTCCACTGCGGACCATCCACCTCGAAGCCCTGGGCCTCCAGCGCATCCAGCACGCCGCCCGGCTCGGCCAGACGACGCAGCGGGGCGACGGCCATGGTCAGGCCGGGCTGGGTCAGGGCCTGGGCGATGGCGTCGGTCCATTCGGTACGCAGTTGCGACCCGATTTGCGGGTCGCCCCAGGGCCAGCAGCGGTCCACCGCCTGATCGACCGGCGAGGCCAGCACCTCGGCCACCCGCAGCCCGCGCCATGCCTCGGCCCGCAGGCGCACCGCCTCCGGTCCCAGTTCGGCCGCCGACAGGGCGGCGCGCAGGCATTCGCGATGCGTCAGGGGCGGAGCGGAGATCAGGCTCTCCACCAGATCGGCGCCGCGCACCACCCCGACGGAGCGGATCGGCACGCGCGCCTTGCGGGCGGCGCGGCGCACGGCGTCGTCGGCGCCGACCGGCCGGGCGTCCTTCTCGCCCGCCTTGTCCTTGAACAGGTCGATGGCCAGCATCAGCAGACTGTATCGCCGCCACTGGTCGGTCTTTTCGTCCGCCATCAGGGCCTCCAGCCGCGCCTGATCCTCGGGCGTCAGGTAGTCGGCCGTCGTCGCGCCTTCCGGCAGCCAGCCGATGGTGCGGATGCGCCACATCAGGCGCAGGACGTCGGCGGGCGAGGCTCGGCCGCGCTGTGGGAACAGGATGCGGTCGGAACGGGCGGCGGCCTCCTCCAGCGCCTGGGCGCGCCATTCGAAGTCGCGCGGCGCCTCCTCGATGGCGCCGACCAGGATCATCACCCCCTCGCCGTCGCGCCGCACCGTCCACATCGGCGCGCCTGCCCGACGCGCCGTGACGACCACCTCGTCCACGCGGGTCGCCGCCTCGGCCTGCTCCTGGGCGGCGAAGGCCGAGGACGGAGCCGCCGCAGCAAGGATGAGAGCGGCCAGGGCGACGGAAAGAAGAGGAGCTTTCATGCCTTCATCCTAAGGGCTGAAAATTCCATCGCACGTGACTATTCCGTAATGCTGTCAGCGATTTAATCCACCTGTCGGGCTTGTAACTGGAGATCGAACCGCCACGCCGCCAAACCTCTGCCAGACACCGAGGGAGAGGGACGTCATGAACACCAAGAGCGCCTTGCTGGCGACCACCGCCCTATTGCTGGCCGCCGCGCCGACCATCGCGCTCGCCGCCGATGCGCCCGCCGCACCCGTGCGCCAGTCGGCCGCGCCCGGCGATCAGGCGGTGCTGATCTTCACCCCCGACTTCTTCGCCGACGCCCGCCCGAACACGGCGCTGGACATGGTCAACCGGGTGCCCGGCTTCTCGGTCAACGACGGCGACGGCGCGCGCGGCTTTGAAGGCGCGGTCGGCAACGTCCTGATCAACGGCTCGCGCCCCGCATCGAAGAACGACACCGGCTCCAACGTCCTGGGCCGCACCGTGGCCAGCCAGGTCGAGCGCATCGAGTTGATCCGCGGCGGGGCGCCGGGCATCGAGATGCAGGGCTATTCCGTCGTCGCCAACATCATCCTGAAGAACACGACCAGCCGCGAACACATCGCCACCTTCAACGCCAGCCTGTTCGAGGGCGGCCAGGATCTGTACGGCGGCTCCTATCAGTTCACCGAGCGCAGGGGCGACCGCACCTGGGGCGTGACGCTGAGCGACGGCATCTCCAGCAGCGACTCCAACGGCGCCGGGCCGTTGCGCCGGGTCGGCCCGAACGGCGAGCTGCTGCGCGCCGAGGATTACTACAACGACGGCTACGGCGGCGGGAACTCGATCCGCGGCAACTTCTCAAGCCCCCTGCTGGGCGGCAAGGTCGACCTGACGGCGCGCTACGGGATCAACGACTGGCACAACATCAACCGCCAGACGGCGCCGGGCGTCCGCCGCGAAGCCCTGTTCGACGAGGACACCAAGAGCGGCGAGGTCGGCGTGGTCTACACCCGCCCCCTGTCCAAGCGACTGAAGCTGGAGACGCGCTTCATTCACGAGTTCGAGGAGTTCGACAACGTCGCCACGTCGCGCAACCGCGAAGCCGACATCGAGGAGCCGATCCAGCGTTTCGCCGCAACCGGCGATTCATCCGAAACCATCCTGCGCGGCCTGCTGCGCTTCGAGCGGTCCGCCGCCCTGGAGTTCGAAGGCGGGGGCGAGATCGCCTACAACATGCTGGAGGTCGAGCAGGCCTATTCGGTCGGCGGAACGCCCATTCCCCTGCCCTCGGCCTCGGTCAAGGTCGAGGAGACGCGCGGCGAATTGTTCGGCAAGGCCACCTGGCGCATCAATCCCAAATGGACGCTGGAAGGCGGCCTGAGACTGGAATCCTCGACCATCAGCCAGTCGGGCGACGCCGAGCAGGAGAAGAGCTTCGTCTACGCCAAGCCGCGCCTGCTGACGACCTGGACGCCGACGGCCGGCGCCCAGGTCCGCCTGCGGATCGAGCGCACGGTCGGCCAGTTGGACTTCGGCGACTTCGCCGCCTCGGCCGAGCTCCAGAACGAAAGCGTCTTCGGCGGCAACGTCGATCTGCAGCCGGAACAGCGCTGGGTCAGCGAACTGACCTTCGAGAAACGCTTCTGGGGCGAAGGCATCGTCAGCGTCGGCCTGCGCCATGACGAGATCACCGACGCCATCGACGTCATCCCTCTGGACGGCGGCTATGCGGCCGTGGGCAACATCGGCGACGGCACGCTGGACCAGCTGGTGCTGAACGTCACCGTCCCGACCGACAAGCTGGGCCTGTCCGGAGGCAAGTTCGGCTTCAAGAACACCTGGAACCATACCGAAGTCACCGACCCCACCACCGGCGAGACCCGCCCCATCTCGGGCATACGCGCCAGCCAGGCGACCATCTCCTTCCAGCAGGACGTCACCCGTTTGAAGCTGCAGTGGGGCGGCGCCTGGATTCCGCTGCTGGGCCAGAAGAACTATCGGCCGGACCAGATCTCCGGCTGGCGCGGCCACGACTATTACGAGCTGTGGGCTGAATACAAGCCGACGCCGACCCTGGCGATCCGCGGCCAGATCAACATCTGGGATGACTTCAACGTCGAGCGCACCGAGTTCGGGGACCGCATCGCCCGACCGATCGCCTTCGTCGAGAACCGCTTCGTCGACCCGCGGACCTTCTACCAGATCCGCCTGCGCAAGACCTTCTGAGCCATAAGAAGAGAACCCTCCGGTCGTCGTCTCGTCCCCCCAACGCGAGCCGGCGCCAGGCGGGCGATCCCGGACCAACTGAAAAGGGCGGCGCCTCCTGCGAGACGCCGCCCTTTCCTTGTGTCAGCCGGCCCGACGCGAACGCCGGACCCGCCGCGCCGAGTGCGCTTACTGCGCCGCCTTCTCGTGCGACCAGCCCTTGATGAAGAAGCTGATGACGATGAAGCCGACGCCGATGCCCATGCCCCACAGGCCCAGCATCTCGAACACCTCGAGCGAGGTGCGCAGCGCCGCGCCGGGGTCCAGCACCTGGCCGCCCACGGTTTCGGTACCGGCCAGGCCGGCGATCCAGCCGCCGACGTACTGGGCGATGGACGAGGCCAGGAACCACACGGCCATCATGAAGCTGACCACCTTGGCCAGCGATAGCTTGGTGATCTCCGACAGGCCCACCGGCGACAGGAACAGCTCGCCCAGAGTGTGGAACATATAGAGCAGGCCCAGCAGCAGAATCGGCATCTGGAAGGCCGAGTCGGCCATGCCCGCGCCCCACACCACGATCATGAAGCCCAGGCCGACCTGCAGCAGGCCGAGGCCGAACTTCAGCGTCGGGTTCGGGTCCAGGTTGCGCTTGCCCAGGAAGGCCCACAGGGCCGCCATGATCGGCGCGAAGATCAGGATGAAGCCGGCGTTGAACGACTGGGTCTGTGCCGCCGTCACCGTGGCGTCGATCCAGAAACCCGACGGAGTGATGCCCGCCGCAGCCAGCTGCGAGGGCGTGCCGATGGTGACGCCCAGGAACTGCACCGCCGTCGGCGTCAGGCTGAGGTCGACGTTCCGGTCAGCGAACAGGTTCAGCGACGTGCCCGCCTGTTCGAACAAGGTGAAGAAGACCACCGAGCCGATGATCAGCACCACCGCCAACATCATGCGCTCGCGCTGGATGCGGTTCTCGCAGACCTTGATGATGACGTAGGCGATGAAGGCCAGCGACGCGAGGGTCGCGGCGCCCAGCACCCAGCCCACCAGGGCGTTGCGCTGAACCATGAACCACACCACGCCGACGCCCAGGATGCTGAGCAGATAGATCGACCATTCGCGGTTCAGCGGCCCCAGGAAAGGCTTCTTGAGATTGCCCTCGGCCGGCGGCTCGCCCTTGCCCTGCAGCAGCGGCTTGCCCAGGACGAAGACGACCCAGCCCAGCGCCATGCCGACGCCGGCCAAGCCGAAGCCCGCCCACCAGCCGACCGTCTGACCCAGGTAGCCGCACAGCACCGCGGCCCAGAAGGCCCCCAGGTTGATGCCGTAATAATAGAGAGTGAAGCCCGAATCCCGGCGCGGATCACCCTCGGGATACAACTGCCCCACGATGGTCGAGATGTTCGGCTTCAGATAGCCCACGCCCATGATGATCAGAGCCACGGCCAGGTAGAAGACGTTGATGCCCGCCATGTCGCGGGTGACGTCGATCTTGTATTCGCCGGTCGGCAGCACGGCCGGAATCGGCGCGCCTTGCGGCAGATCCTTGATCGCCAGGCCGTTCTCGACCGGGGCGAAGGCGTACTTCTGACCGTCGATCACGATGCCCACGTCGCGCGCGGCGCCCCGGCCCTCGGCCGAAATCTCATAGGCCGCGCCCTGATAAGTCAGGGTTTCGGTGGCCGGGCGGCCCTCGAAGGCCATCATGGCGTGACCGGCGACCAGCAGCAGGGCGCCGAAGGCCACGGCCTTGCGCGTGCCGATGAAGCGGTCGGCCATCATGCCGCCCAGCAGCGGCAACAGATACACCAGCGAGGTGTAGGAGCCGTAGGTCGAACCCGCCAAGGCGTCGTCGAACAGGAAGTGCTGCGTCAGGAAGAAGATCAGGATGCCGCGCATCCCGTAGTAGGAGAAACGCTCCCACATCTCCGCGAAGAACAGGATGATCAGCCCGCGCGGGTGGTTCTTCAGGATCTGCATCAGCACGGGCACGCCCGTGACCAGGGTGATGATCAGACCGATCGCGATGACGATATTCATGCCTGGGCCCCCGCGCAGATCATGATCGACATCGTTTCATTCATAGCCATCGCCTGGGCTGCGCCCCCTCGAGTGCCGGGCCGGCGCGCCGATCGCGCGCCCCCTCCGTCCGTCGTTCTCAACGGCAAGCTCCATTTTCTGACGCCCCCGACGGGCGCGGAAGCGTGCAGAAACAGCACGGTCACGGATTGCAAACAAGCGTTAACGGCGAAATCCGGCCTACATGACGTCGCAGCCGAGGCGTTTCTTCGCCCTATGCGTGTCATTAGCCGAATTGACACTCTTTTACGGCCAGGTAGGCGTCTTGTGTTCCGCCTTTGGAGACGCGCAGGATGTCCATCCGCCCGGTTCGCCACTCGGACCTACACGCCGTGAACGCCCTGTACCACAGCGTATGGTGGCCTCAGCGCTCAGCCGAGGGATGGGCCTGGCTATGGTCAAACCCTGCGGCTGCGGGCCGGAACGCGCCCCAGGGTTGGGTCATCGACAACGGCGACGGCCCGGTCGCCTGCGCCGGCAATTTCATCCAACGCTTCTGGCAGGGCGACGAAGCCCTGTACGGAGCGACCGGCTACTCCATCGTCGTGCCGCCCACGCACAAGGGCCGCAGCCGCGACCTGGTTCACGCGTTCGTGCAGCAGACCGGCTGCTTCGCCAAATACACGTTTAACGCGAACGCACGCTCAAGTCCTCTGTACAAGCGTCACGGCATGACGCCCTGGCCGCCGCCGACGCACGACATCAAGCTGTCCTGGCTGGTTGATCCTCTGGCCTGCCTTTACGGGCGCGGCCTGCGTCGCGTCGTCGATCATGCTCCCCAGGTGGCGCGTCTGCTAGGCGAGCAGTTGGCGCCCCTCCCTCGCCTGCTCAGCGGACGACTGCAGCGCGCCCAGTCTCGCCTGCCTGCCACGGTCGACCTGCTCGACGACCTGGGCGACAATTCGGATTACGCTCGGTTCTGGGACGCCTTGCGACGCGAAGGGCGACTGGTCGCCGACCGCAGCCCCGCGATGATGCGCTGGCGCCTGTCTGACCCGGATCTGACGGTGCCTCCGCTGGTCCTGGCGCATCGCGCGGATGGGCGGATCGACGGCTTCGCCCTGGCCATGCTGAACAAGCAGACGCCGCTAGAGCCGCCGATTCTGGAGATCATCGACCTGGTCGGTCTCGAGAGCGAACCGTCGGCCGTACAGACCCTGGTGGAAGGATTACGCATCCTGGCTCCGACGCTGGGCGCGGCCAAGGTGCGTCTGCAAACGGTCTCGCCTAACTTGCTTCAGGCCCTAGGTCCGCTCGTCGACAAGGCCCGCCAGGAAGGCGGCTGGGGCCACTGTCATGTCGCCTTCGATACAGGGATGCAGGACGCAGGCTGGCGGCCCACCCCATATGACGGCGACTATTCCTTCTGTTTGCGGCCGTTGCCTGCGCGGGCCAGCGCCGCCCTGCGGCTGGCGCCGGCGCCCGCGCGCCGCTCAGCGGTGGAAGCGAGGGCCTGAGACGACCCTCGCTGCGACATCCCCTTAGGGGCGCGCCTTCAGCTCGTCGCGGATTTCGGCCAACAGGGCTTCGGTCGGCGTCGGGCCGGCTGCAGGCTCGGCCGGCTGCTCGCGGCGCATCTTGTTAATGGCCTTGACCGCCAGGAAGACCACGAAGGCCACGATCAGGAACTGAATCAGGGTGTTGATGAAGGCGCCGTACTGAATGGCCACCTTTTCGACCGCCTCGGTCGCCGGGTTCTCCGGCACCAGCACCCATTCCATCTTGGAGAAGTCGACCTTGCCCAGAAGCAGGCCGATCGGCGGCATCACCACCTGATCGACCAGGCTGGTGACGATCTTGCCGAACGAAGCGCCGATGATGACGCCGACCGCCAGGTCGACGACGTTGCCGCGCGCGGCGAATTCCCGAAACTCGGTCAGCAGGCTCATGGGATCTTCAGTCTTTCGATTAGAGGTCAGGCGTCGCCGGAAGCGTTGAGACGCTCGCGCAGTTCCTTGCCGCTCTTGAAAAAGGGCACGGCCTTGGCCGGGACTTCGACCGTCTCGCCGGTGCGGGGATTGCGCCCCGTCCGCGCCGGGCGGCTACGCACCGAGAAGGCGCCGAAACCGCGAAGCTCGACCCGTCCGCCGTCCGACAGGGTCTCTGTCATACGGCCCAGGATCACGTTCACGACCCGCTCCACCTCAGCATGGGTGAGATGCAGGTTCTCAGCCGCCAGTTTCTCGATCAGTTCAGACTTGATCATTCAGGCCCCCGCCTTGGCTTCACCGTCCGGGACGACACCCTAACCGTCTGTCGCCACAGGAAGAAAGAGACAAAACGTATCGTCGTGAAGGTTTCTTGCTTTCGAGGCGGACAGGTTTCGCCGCGCAAGGGGCTCTCGCAGGGAGAAAAAGCCGACAGACGCTGCGATCGATTCCCAGAAGATCGCGCCGATGCGACGCAAAAGGAAAAGGGCGGCCGGATCGCTCCGGCCGCCCCTGGCTTCCCGTCAGACGGAGAAACCTATTCCTTCGACGCGTTCTTGAGCGCGGCGCCCAGGATGTCGCCCAGCGAAGCGCCCGAGTCCGACGACCCGAACTGTTCGATGGCTTCCTGTTCGTCCTTCATCTCGAGAGCCTTGATCGAGACCGAGACGCGGCGCGTGGCCTTGTCGACGGCGGTGATCATGGCGTCGACGCGGTCGCCCACGGCGAAGCGCTCGGTGCGCTGCTCGTTGCGGTCGCGCGACAGGTCCGACTTGCGGACGAAGGCCGTGACCGGCGCATCGTCTTCACCGAACTTCACCTCGATGCCGCCGGTCTCGATCGCCGTCACGGTGACGGTGATCTGCTGGCCGCGCTTGTAGGTGTCGCCTTCCATCGGGTCGCCGCCGAGCTGCTTGACGCCCAGGGAAACGCGCTCCTTCTCGATGTCGACGTCCAGAACCTTGGCCTTGATGACCTCGCCCTTGCGGTAGCGCTGGATGGCTTCTTCGCCCGACACGTTCCAGTCCAGGTCCGACAGGTGGACCATGCCGTCGATGTCGTTGTCCAGGCCGACGAACAGGCCGAACTCGGTGGCGTTCTTGACTTCGCCTTCGACGGTCGAACCGACCGGGTGAGCCTCCAGGAAGGCCTCCCACGGGTTGTTCTGAGCCTGCTTCAGGCCCAGCGAGATACGACGCTTGGCGCTGTCGACGTCCAGGACGATGACGTCCACTTCCTGCGAGGTGGAGACGATCTTGCCCGGGTGGACGTTCTTCTTGGTCCAGGACATTTCCGAGACGTGGACCAGGCCTTCAACGCCGGCTTCCAGCTCAACAAACGCGCCGTAGTCGGTGATGTTGGTGACGCGGCCGGTGTACTTGGCGTTGACCGGGTATTTGGCTTCGACGCCGTCCCACGGATCCGACTGCAGTTGCTTCATGCCGAGGCTGATGCGCTGGGTGTCCGGGTTGATCTTGACGATCTGGACCTTGACGGTGTCGCCGACGGCCAGGACTTGCGACGGGTGCGACACGCGCTTCCACGACATGTCCGTGACGTGCAGCAGGCCGTCGATGCCGCCCAGGTCGACGAACGCGCCGTAGTCGGTGATGTTCTTGACGACGCCTTCGCGGATTTCGCCTTCTTGCAGCTGGCCGACCAGCTCCGTGCGCTGTTCAGCGCGGGCTTCTTCCAGGATGGCGCGACGCGAGACGACGATGTTGCCGCGCGGACGGTCCATCTTCAGGATGGCGAAGGGCTGTTCCTTGCCCATCAGCGGGCCGACGTCGCGCACCGGGCGGATGTCGACTTGCGAGCCCGGCAGGAAGGCCGAGGCGCCGCCCAGGTCGACGGTGAAGCCGCCCTTGACGCGACCGACGATGGCGCCGTTGACCGGGTGGCCTTCGGCGAACACGGCTTCCAGACGGGTCCAGGCTTCTTCGCGGCGAGCCTTGTCGCGGCTGATGACGGCCTCGCCCAGGGCGTTCTCGACGCGCTCCAGGTAGACTTCGACGTTGTCGCCGACCTTGGGCAGGACGGCGCCTTCGCCCTGGCCGAACTCGCGCATGGCGATGCGGCCTTCGGTCTTCAGACCGACGTCGATGATGACGATGTCTTTTTCAATGCCGACGACGCGGCCGTGAACGACCTGGCCTTCGCCGAGGTCGCGGCCTTGCAGCTGTTCGTCGAGCAGGGCGGCGAAATCGTCGCGGGTGGGGTTGAGGGTTTCAGTCATGGAAACTCTTGGGGTTGATGAAAGGCGAAACGCACACGGCCGAGCGGACATGCGCGAATGGGTGAAAACAAAGAGGAAGTCAGGTCGTCACGAAACGAGGCCGGGCGCGCAGCAATGCGCACGAAGAGAAAGCCAGAACGCCCGCGGCCGTCGAGGAGATCGGAGCGTTGGATTCGCCCGGCGGGATCAGATCCCGGCCCTGGCTCGCGCCGCCTCGACGATACGGCGGGCCGCATCGAAGGCGGCCTCTATACCCAGATCGGTCGTATCCAGCAAGACGGCGTCGTCCGCCTGGACCATGGGGGCGTCGTCGCGACCGGCGTCGCGGGCGTCGCGGCGGCGGATATCCTCCAGCATGTCCTCAAAGGCGATGACCTCGCCGCGCGCAGTCAGCTGCTTCCAGCGGCGCTCGGCGCGCACCTCGGGGCTGGCGGCGATATAGAGCTTGGCCGGAGCGCCCGGCGCGATCACCGTGCCGATGTCGCGCCCGTCCAGCACCGCCCCGCCCGCTTGGGCGGCGAAATCCTGCTGCAGCTTCAGCAGGGCCGCCCGCACCCCCGGATGGCTGGCCACGCGGCTAGCCGCCTCGCCCGCCCCGCGATCGGTCAGGCGCGGGTTGTCCTTCAGGCTCGCCAGGTCCAGCGCCCGCGCGGCCTGCGCCGCCGCCTCGGCGTCGCCCAGATCCTCGCCCGCATCCAGCACCGCCAGCCCCACGGCGCGATACAGCAGGCCCGTGTCCAGATACGGCAGGCCGTAATGGGCGGCCAGGCGCGCGGCGATGGTGCCCTTGCCCGAGGCGGCGGGGCCGTCGACGGCGATGACGAGACTCATGCTGCATCTCCCGCGACGATGTTCCCGCCCAGCCCGTTCATCATCTCCACGAAACCGGGGAAGCTGGTGGCGATCATCTCGGGATCGCGGACCGAGATGGGCTGTTCGGCCGCCAGACCCAGCACCAGATGGCTCATGGCGATGCGGTGGTCGTGGGCGGTGTCGACGGTCGCGCCGCCCCGCACCGGACCGAGCGCGCCGGTAACGATGAAGCCCTCCGGCTCCTCTTCGACCTGAACGCCGCAGGCCGACAGACCTGCGACCATCAGAGCGATGCGGTCGCTTTCCTTGACGCGCATCTCGCCGACGCCGCGCATGACGGTGCGCCCCTCGGCGAAGGCGGCGGTGGCGGCCAGGATCGGATATTCATCGATCATGGAGGCCGCGCGGTCTTCGGGAACCACGATCCCCTTCAGCGCCGAGCAGCGGGCGGTGACGTCGCCGACCTCTTCACCGCCAGCCATCCGCCGGTTCGTGATGGTCAGGTCCGCGCCCATGTCGAGCCAGGTTTGGAACAAGCCGGTGCGCAGCGGGTTCAGCATCACCCCCTCGACCGTCACTTCCGACCCCGGAACCACAAGGGCCGCCGCCAGCGGAAAGGCCGCCGAGGACGGATCGCCCGGCACGGCGACGTGGGTTCCTTTCAGCGTCTGTCCCCCCGGCAGACGGATGCGCCAGCCGGCGCCTTCTTCCATCACCTCAAGCTCGGCGCCGAAGGCGCGCAGCATCCGCTCGGTGTGGTCCCGGCTCTTCTCCGGCTCGACCACGACGGTCTCGCCCGTGGCGTTCAGCCCGGCCAGCAGGATGGCCGACTTGATCTGGGCCGAGGCGACGCTCTGCACGAAGGTCACGCCCTTCAGCCCGCCCCCGTGCAGGGTCAGCGGCACCCGGTCCTCGGCCGCGTTCCAGTCGAAACGCGCGCCCATCTCGGCCAGCGGCCCAGTGACGCGCTTCATCGGCCGCTTGCGCAAGGAGGCGTCGCCGTCGAAGGTCGCCGTCAGCTCATAGCCCGCGACCGCCCCCATCAGCAGGCGCACCCCGGTCCCGGCGTTGCCGCAGTCGATGACGCCGTCAGGCGAGCGCAACGGCCCGCGCCCTTCGACCCGCCAGCGCCCCTCGCCGATCCGCTCGACCGAAGCGCCCAGCGCCTGCATCGCGCGGCCGGTGGCCAGGATGTCGTCGCCTTCCAGCAGCCCCTCGATCTCGGTCACGCCCTCGGCCATGCCGCCGAAGATCAGAGCCCGATGCGACATCGACTTGTCGCCCGGCGCGCGGACCACGCCTCTCAGCCCGGAAACGCGGGACGCGGTGAAGGTCTGGGGAGTGCTCACCCTGGTGCAGGCTCCGAATGTCAGGAGGGCCGCGCAGGCGCGGAAAAGAAGGCTTTTGACAGCGGCCCCCGCCGGTGGCAAGGGAGCCGCCCTATTTCCGATTTTCCCTTAAACCCGCCGAAGGTCTAATCACGTGGCCAATCCCGAACTGGGCCAAAAGCAGGTCTGCCCGAACTGCCAGGCCAAATTCTACGATCTGAACCGTCGCCCGGCTCGCTGCCCCAAGTGCGACACCGAGTTCGATCCGATGGAAGAAGCCGTCCGCAGCCGTCGCGTGCGTCGCGGCGCCGGCTACGCCGCTGACGAAGAATCCGAAGATCAAGTCGCCGACAAGTCGGTCGACGGCGACGATGACGAAGAGGACGCCGAAGGCTCCACCCCCGAAATCGACCAGGAAGGCCATGAGCCGATCCTGACCCCGGACGACGACGACGGCGAGCCGGGCGGCGACGACGCCGGCATGGGTTCGTCCGACGGCGACGATGACGACGACGTCCTGGACGACGACGATGATGATTCCGTGCCCTTCATCGAAGACGAAGACGACGATGACCTCGACGAAGAGCTGGCCAAGCCGTCGCGCGACGACGACTAAGCAGCAAGGTTCGGAAAAATAAGCGGAAAAAAATGTGTCAGACCCGCTTGATCTTCAAAACGGCCTGACCTAGTTTCCGCGCCTCGCCGGGGGGCGACATTCTCTCCCCGGCGGGACCGACCGAAAGGTTCGGGGCTATAGCTCAGTTGGTAGAGCGCTTGAATGGCATTCAAGAGGTCAGCGGTTCGACTCCGCTTAGCTCCACCATCGAAGGCCTCGCGGAACGCCGCGGGGCCTTCGTCCTTTCCAGGCGCTTTCGCTTGATCCGGTCGACGACATAACCAAGCCGAAACGGCCTGGGGCTATAGCTCAGTTGGTAGAGCGCTTGAATGGCATTCAAGAGGTCAGCGGTTCGACTCCGCTTAGCTCCACCACCGAAGGCCTCGCGGAGCCCCCGCGGGGCCTTCGTCCTATCTGGGCTTCACACCGGCATGGCCCGCTCCAGCACCGCCCGGTGATCCGCCTCGACCTCATAGGCCCCGTAGGCCATGCCGCGCGGACGCAGACGAAGGGCGATGAAGGCCTCGGCCGAGGGACTGTCCATCTCCAGCAGGGCCGCCGCCTGGGCCGCCAGCGCCAGACGTTCGACCGCCAGACGCGCCCCCGCCTCGCTCGCCGTCACGTCCAATTCGGCGATGAAGCGGTCATAGTCGGGGGACTTCCCGGCCTGCGACGCCAGCCAGTCGCGCAGCGCCTCGACGGCCTCCGGCTCGCGCCCCGCCGCGCGCAGCACGTCCAGGGCGATGACGTTGCCCGAGCCTTCCCAGATGGCGTTCAGCGGCGACTGGCGGAACAGGCGCGGCATCGGCCCCGTCTCGACATAGCCCGCGCCGCCCAGCGCCTCCATCGCTTCATAGACCAGGTTCGGCGCGCGCTTGCAGACCCAGTATTTGGCCACCGGCGTCAACAGACGTCCCACGGCGTCATCTGCGTCGAAGGTGGCCGCCAGCCGCATCGACAGGGCCGTCGCCGCCTCGCTCTCCACCGCCAGATCGGTCAGGACGGCGGCCATCATCGGCTGGTTGATCAACCGCTTCTGAAAGGCGGTGCGGTGCGCCGCGTGCCACGCCGCCTGGGCCAGCGCCCCGCGCATCTGCAACGCCGAGCCGACCACGCAGTCCAGCCGGGTATGCTGGACCATGCGGATGATGGTCGCCACGCCCCGCCCCTCTTCGCCCAGCCTTTGCGCCAGCGCGCCGTGATACTCGACCTCGGACGAGGCGTTGGAACGGTCGCCCATCTTGTCCTTCAGCCGCATGACGCGGAAGCCCGCATTGCGCGTCCCGTCCGGCAGCCAGCGCGGCAGGATGAAACAGGTCAGCCCGCCCGGCGCATAGGCCAACGTCAGAAAGGCGTCGCACATCGGCGCCGAACAGAACCACTTGTGCCCGGTCAGGGAATACCAGCCGTCCTCGCCGATCGGCTCGGCGCGGGTGGTGTTGGCGCGCACGTCCGAGCCGCCCTGCTTCTCGGTCATGGCCATGCCGAGCGTCACGCCCGCCTTCTCGCTCGCCGGACGCACCGCAGGGTCATAACGGCCGGACAGCACGCCCCCGATCCACGGCTCGCCCACGGCCCGATCGGCCTGAAGCGCCGCGACCGAGGCGTAGGTCATGGTCATGGGACAACTGGTCCCTGAATCCGCCTGCCCCGTCAGGAACAGGATCGCGGCATGCAGCAGATGCCCGTTCGGCGTCCCGTCCCAGGCGCTGGCGGCGAGGCCTGCGCCCAGCCCCAGGTCCATCAGCTGATGATAGGCCGGATGAAAGGTCACCTCGTCGATGCGGCGGCCGTAGCGGTCGTGTGTGTCCAGCACCGGCGGGACGCGATTGGCCTGCACGCCCCAGTCGATCACCTCGGCCGAGCCGCAGCGGCGGCCCAGATCGGTCAGCCGCTCGACATGCCCCGCCCCGCCCCAATGGCGCACGGCGTCGTGCAGCGCCCTGTCCCCGGTGAACAGGTCGACGTCCTCCAGCGGCGGAACCTGATTGGACACCTCATGGGTGTCGAGACGCTCGACGGGACGCAAGGCGGACATGGGCGGGCCTCCTGACAGGGGCAGGAGGATGGCACGGGCGGAGAGAGACTTCTAACCCTTCTGCGCCGCCCCCACGTGCGCCACGCCCCTGGCGCGGGCGATCTCCATCTGCTTCTGCCGCTCGGCGTAGCCTTCGCGCTGGACCTGATCCCGGCTGTCCCAGCAGCGGTCGCAGGACACGCCCTCGACATAGCGGGCAGAGCGACGCCCCTCAGGGCTGACCGGCATCCGGCATCCCCGGCACAACGTATGTTCGCCCTCGACGAGCCCGTGCCCCACGGCCACCCGCTCGTCGAAGACGAAGCACTCGCCGCGCCACAGGCTTTCCGGCTCCGGCACGGTCTCCAGATATTTCAGGATGCCGCCTTCCAGGTGATGCACGTCGCGCACACCCTCGGCCTTCAGGAAGGCGGTGGCCTTTTCACAGCGGATGCCGCCGGTGCAGTACATGGCGACCTTGGGCGGGGTCGGCCGGTCTAGCAGGGCGCGCCCCTCGGTGCGGAACCAGTCGGCGAACTCGCGGAAGGTGCGGGTGTTGGGCTGGACGGCGCCCGCAAAGGCGCCGATCTCGCCCTCATAGTCGTTGCGCGTGTCGATGAGAACGGTGTCGGGATCGGCGATCAGGGCGTTCCAGTCCTGAGGCGAAACATAGGCTCCCACGCCCTCGACCGGGTCGATGTCGGGCTGGCCCATGGTGACGATCTCGGCCTTCACCCGCACCTTCATGCGGTGGAAGGGCATGGCCTGGGCCGTCGAATACTTCAGCTCCAGCCGCTGGAACCCCGGCAGGGCGCGCACGCCGTCGATAACGCGAGCGATGTCGGCTTCCGGCCCGGCGATGGTGCCGTTGATCCCCTCATGCGCCACCAGAAGCGTGCCGCGCACCTGCGTCCCGCACAGGTCCAGCAGGTGCAGGCGCAGCGCCGCCGGGTCGGCCACGGGCGCGAAACGATACAGGGCGGCGACGGTGAAAGGGGTCGAGGGCGACATCGGGGGAACGGCTGGGACGGTCACGACCTTCCTATAGCGTCCCGCCGCCGCCCTCGCGACGCCAATAATCCGGAACCCAGAGTGACCGCTTCCCGGCTTGCTTCCCCCGTCGAAGCCGTGTGGACTGCCCGCATGGTCGTCGTCGGTTCCCGCTTGCTCCGTATCGTCCATGCGAGGAGCCGCCCCGCATGAGTTCGACCGCCGACGCCGCCGCTTCTGGGCCGCCGTCCGTCCCGCCGGAACGCCCCTCGGCCCTGGCGCCGCTGCGGCATCCGATCTTCCGGGCGGTGTGGATCACCAGCCTGGTCACCAATTTCGGCGGCCTGATCCAGTCGGTCGGCGCCGCGTGGATGATGACCTCCATCGCCTCGGCGCAGATGGTCGCCCTGGTGCAGGCGTCGATCACCTTGCCGATCATGCTGCTGTCGCTGGCGGCCGGGGCGCTGGCCGACACGGTGGACCGGCGCAAGATCATGCTGGCGGCCCAGACCTTCATGCTGCTGGTCTCGGCGGGGCTGGCCGCCATGACCTGGATGGGATGGATCACGCCCTGGGTGCTGCTGACCTTCACCTTCCTGATCGGCTGCGGCACGGCCTTCAACGGCCCCGCGTGGCAGGCGTCGGTCGGCGACATGGTCCCGCGTGAGGATCTGGCCGGGGCCGTGACCCTGAACTCCATGGGCTTCAACATGGCCCGCAGCGTCGGCCCGGCGCTGGGCGGCATGATCGTGGCGGCGGCGGGCGCGGCGGCGGCCTTCGCCGTCAACGCCGTCAGCTATCTGGGCCTGCTGGTCGTGCTGTTCCGCTGGAAGCCCGAGCGGCCCAAGCAGACCCTGCCGCGCGAGGGCCTGCTGGCGGCCATGGCGGGCGGGGTGCGTTACGCCTTCCTGTCGCCGCGCGTGACGGCCGTGCTGCTGCGCGCCGTGGTGTTCGGCGTCGGCGCCAGCGCGGTCCAGGCCCTGATGCCCGTCGTCGCGCGCGAAGGCGGCGGCGGCCCCCTGGCGTTCGGTCTGCTGCTGGGATCGTTCGGCATCGGCGCGGTCGGCGGGGCGCTGTTCGTCGGGCGGCTGCGCGCCAAATACGAGACCGAGACCATCGTCCGCGTCGCCGCTCTGGCCTTCGCGGCGGCGGCCCTGGGCCTGGCCTACATCCCCTGGCTGGCCGTCACCCTGCCGGCGCTGATGCTGGCCGGGGCGGGCTGGGTGCTGGTGCTGTCCAGCTTCAACGTCACGGTCCAGATGTCGGTGCCGCGCTGGGTCGTGGCGCGGGCGCTGGCGCTTTATCAGATGGCGGCCTTCGGCGGCATGGCGGGCGGCAGCTGGCTGTGGGGCAGCCTGGCCCAGACCTATGGCGTCGACGTCGCCCTGGGCGTTTCAGCGGGGGTGCTGGTTCTGTGCGTGCTGATCGGCCTGAAAGTGCCCCTGCCCTCGACCGCCAACCTCAACATGGACCTGCTGCGCCGCTGGACCGAACCGCAGACCGCCCTGGCGATCGAACCGCGCAGCGGGCCGGTCATCGTCTCCATCGCCTATCGCATCCGCGAGGAGGACATCGACGCCTTCCTGGCCCTGATGGACGAACGGCGCCGCATCCGCCGCCGCGACGGCGCGCGCCAGTGGCGCCTGATGCGCGACCTGGCCGAACCGCAGATCTGGGTCGAGAAATACCAGACGCCGACCTGGCTGGACTACATCCGGCACAACCAGCGGATCACCCACGCGGACGCCGCCGTCAACGAAGGCATCCGCGCCCTGCATCAGGGGCCGGACAAGCCCGAGGTGCATCGCCTGATCGAGCGGACCACCGCCCCCCTGGCCGCCAATCTGCACGGCGACCGCCACTACGGCGAGCCGCTGACCGACCCGACCCGATCCTCCTAGATCAAGCTTATCGCGCCTGCCCGATATAGCGAGCAAATAATCAACCGTGATCGGCCGAACACAGGCAGTCCTTATCAACACCGCCGATATTGCGACGCACACAAACTGCGACTTGCGTGAAGGGCGCAAAATCTGGTCTAGGGGGCCACGCGTCTGGTTCGCGCAAGGTCAAGACCCATGAAGATCGCAATTCTCGGCGCCGGCGTCATCGGCGTGACCACCGCCCACTACCTGGCCCGCCAGGGTCATGAGGTGACCGTCATCGACCGCCAGACCGGCCCGGCGCTGGAGACCAGCTTCGCCAATGCGGGCGAGATCTCGCCCGGCTATTCCTCGCCCTGGGCCGCGCCCGGCATTCCGGCCAAGGCGGTCAAGTGGCTGTTCATGCGCCACGCCCCGCTGATCCTGCACCCCCAGATCAACGCCCCGACCGTGCGCTGGCTGCTGGCCCTGCTGCGCAACTGCACCTCCAGCCGCTATGCCCTGAACAAGGCGCGCATGGTGCGCCTGGCCGACTACAGCCAGGTGGTGCAGACCGAGCTGAACGAAGAGCTGGGCCTTGAATACGATCACCGCACCCAGGGCACGCTGCAGTTGTTCCGCACGCAAAAGCAGCTGGACGGCATCTACAAGGACACCGAAGTCCTGCGCGAAGGCGGCGTCCCGTTCGAAGTGCTGGACCAGGACGGCTGCATCCGCGCCGAGCCGGGTCTAAAGGCCACGCGCGACCTGTTCGTCGGCGGCCTGCGCCTGCCGCGCGACGAGACCGGCGACTGCTTCAAATTCACCAACGCCCTGGCCGATCATGCGACGGCCGCTCAGGGCGTGACCTTCCAGTATGGCACGACCATCCAGGGCCTGATCGCCGAGGGCGGCCGCATCACCGGGGTCAAGACCGACAAGGGCGTGGTCACGGCCGACGCCTATGTGCTGGCTCTGGGGTCGTACTCGCCGCAGATGGTCAAACCGCTGGGCATGACCCTGCCGGTCTATCCGGTGAAGGGTTATTCGATCACGGCCCCGATCATCGACGAGCCCGCCGCCCCCGTCTCGACCATCATGGACGAGAGCTACAAGGTGGCCATCACCCGCCTGGGCGACCGCATCCGCGTCGGCGGCATGGCCGAGATTTCGGGCTACAACAACGTCCTGCCGGAACAGCGCCGCAACACGCTGGAGCATTCGGTCGGCTCGCTGTTCCCCGGCGCGGGCGACCTGAAGGCGGCCAGCTACTGGTCCGGCCTGCGCCCGATGACGCCGGACGGCACCCCGGTCATCGGCAAGACCAGGCTGGACAACCTGTTCCTGAACACGGGTCACGGCACCCTGGGCTGGACCATGGCCTGCGGCTCGGCCCGCGTCATCGCCGACCTGATCAGCGGCCAGACCCCCGACATCGAAACCGCCGACCTGGGCATCGCCCGCTACGGTTGACCGGACCCTTCTCCCCTTACGGGAGAAGGTGGCCAGTCAGGGCCGGATGACGGGTCTCTCCGAAACCGGATGCAAGGATTGCGAGGCGAACGTCCCGCAACCCCTCATCCGTCTCGCTTCGCGAGCCACCTTCTCCCACAAGGGGAGAAGGAATTAGGCGCGCGCCTTCACCGCCACGGCCTTCAGTCCCGCCAACAGATGATCGGTAGCCGCATTGCGTTCGCAACCGGCCTTGAGGATCAGCCGCAAAGCCTGAACGTGCACCTGAACCGGCGGCCAGTCCCAGACGCCGGCCGTCGCCATGCGATCCGACACGTCGGCCAGACTGTAGCCGGCGTCGAACAGCGGGCCGGTGTCGAAGAAACCCGCCAGATCCAGAATGCGCGACGCCAGTCGATAGACCTCGGCGGCCGACGCCTCCGACCGTGCGGCGCACAGCCCTTCCAGCCCCGCGACGGCGGCTTCGATCTCGGCCATGACCTCGGCCTTGTGGCGGCCCAGGCGCTCATTGGCGCGGCGTTCGACATCCGCCAGCGTCCGCCCGCCCGGCTGGGTCATCTGCTGCGCCAGAGACGTCCTGATCTTCTGCGTCCGAACCTCGCTCACAGCGACACCCTCTGCGGCTTCAACAGCATGTCGATGTCGGCCTGATCCATGTTTTCCTCAACGGCGTGGCCGACGTGGGCCGACAGGTCGCCCTTGCGTCGCCCGGCCATGCCGACCGGCGGCCCGAAGTTGCGCACCCGGCGATCGGGGCCGACGTAGGTCTCGCACTCGACGAACTCGCGCTCGTCGCCCGCCAGCCACAGGATGCGCTTCAGCAGCACCGCAGGCGTCAGGGGCTTGGCGACCACGAAGCTGACGCCGCAGTCGCGCCCTTCCTGAACCTTGGCCTGCGAGGCGTGGCCCGTCACCAGGATGACGGGGGTGTAGCGCAGGGGCGCAGGCGTTTCGCGCCGCAGCCAGCGGGTGAAGGCGTAGCCGTCCATCTCCGGGTCGCCGCAGTCGATGACGATCAGATCGACCGGGCGCTGTTGCAGGATTTTCACCGCCTCGACGGCCGAGGGGCATTTGATCTGCTCCTTGACGCCGAAGCCCTGGAAGATCGAGCCCAGCATGTCGAGCGCCTGCGGCGCGTCGTCCACCAGCAGGACCGTCGATTGCTCCAGATTGATGCGGTCCTCGGCCATGGGTCAGAACAGGTGCAGCACGCCCGCCGTCGCGACGGGCTCGGTGTCGTCAGCGTCCGCGATCGGGGCCGCGCCGGGCCGGGCGCGGTGCGCCGTCTCCTGCATCCGCTCGGCCATCTCGGCCAGGGGCAGGGCGGCCAGGGCGGTGTCCATCGGCTGATCGTCGGCCACGGCCTGAGCCAGGCCCGACAGGGCCTCGATGCGCTGGGACAGGACGTCGAAACTTTGGCTGCGCGTCAGATAGCCCAGCCGCGCCTCGGCCGGCAGTTGGCGCAGGACTTCGGACACCAGGCCGCCCGCCGCCTCGATCTCGGCGCGGATGTCCGCCAGCTCCGCAGCCATGGCGGCCAACAGATCGCGGTTGTCGTTCTCGCCCATGTCAGAAGAGCTCCAGATCGCCGGTCGCGACGGACGGCGGCGGCGGCGTCGCGGGCGGCAGGATCGCGCCGTCCGTCACCACGCGCTGACGCGCCCGACCGCTGACCGGCCAATAGTGAATGCGGCGCCCGCCCGCGCCTCTCAGACTACGGCTGACGACGGGGATGCCCTCGTCGGCCAGGAATTTCTCGGCGAAGTCGGCGTTGGCGGCGCCCACGTCGCTGAGGCTGTCGAACATGCGGCCGCCGCCGAACAGCTTGGCCTCCAGCCGCTCGCGCCGCCCGCCCGCCTTCAGCACGTCGTTGATCAGCACTTCCATCAGATAGGCGCCGTAGCGACGGCTGGCGTCCGTTCCCGATCCCGCCCCTTCGGGCAGCAGAAAGTGGTTCATGCCCCCCACCCCGGCCGCCGGATCACGCAGGCACAGGGCCACGCAGCTGCCCAGGACGGTCGTCAGCACGACGTCGGGATCGGACGACACGCAGTGATCGCCCTGCCCCACGTGCACGCGCCGCTCCACCGGCTCCTGAGCGGCCGCGCCGATCACGTCAGCGTGCCGAAGACCGCTTCCAGCTTCTCTTTCAGCTGGGCGGTGGTGAAGGGTTTGACCAGGTAGTTGTTCACGCCGAACTGCACGGCGCGCTGAACCAGTTCGCGGTCGGCCCGGCCCGTCAGCATGATGAAGGCCGTCTTGGAGATCGGCGGGTGCGCCCGGATGGCCCGCAGCAGGCTGAGCCCGTCCAGGTTCGGCATGTTGAAGTCCGAGATCACCAGATGCACCGGCTGGACCAGCAGGGAGCGCAGGGCCGCCTCGCCGTCGGGCGCCTCCTCGATGTCGCGCACCCCGATCTGTTGCAGACTGGCGCGGACTAAGGAGCGCATCGTCAGCTGATCGTCGACGACAAGGGTGCGAATGGCGGAAGCGGCGGGCATGAACGTCCTTACGCAACAGACTGGGGCGCGCCCGAACGGGCGGCGCACGATTCGAGAATGGCCGAAGCCATGCGGGACAGCGGCAGCTGACGCTCGACGGCGCCCAGCTCAAAGGCGGCGCGAGGCATGCCGTAGACGACGCAGGACGCCTCGTCCTGGCCCAGGGTGCGGGCGCCGGCCTGACGCATGGCCAGCAGGCCCTTGGCCCCGTCCTTGCCCATGCCCGTCAGGATGACGCCCGTCATCGGCCGGCCCAGCTGGGCGACCGAGCCGAACAGCACGTCGACCGACGGGCGGTGGCCGTTGACCGGGTCGGCGGCGACCAGGCGGCAACGCCCGCCCGACACGGCCAGATGGGCCTCGCCGCCCGGCGCGATGTAGACATGGCCCGGCTTCAGCGGCGCGCCGTCCTCGGCCTCGCTGACCGTGGCGGCCGAGACCTTGTTCAGGCGGGCGGCGAAGCTCTTGGTGAAGCTGGCGGGCATGTGCTGGGTGACGACCGTCGCCGGGCAGTCCGCCGGGAAGGCCGACAGAATGGTCAGCAAGGCCTCGACCCCGCCGGTGGACGAACCGATGGCCAGCACATGATTGGGGTCCGCGTGATAGACGCCCTCGTGTCCCCGAACCGCGCGATCCTCCAGCGGACGAACACGAGACCGCGCGGCGACCTTCACCTTCTCGGCCAGGTCGGCGAAGGCTTCGGCGGCGGGCACGCCCGGCGCGGGCTTGGCCACGGCGTCGACGGCGCCGACCTCCAGCGCCGCCAGGGTCACGTCGGTCCCTGCCTGGGTCAGGGTCGAGACCATGACCACCGGCATGGGCCGCAGCCGCATGATCTTCTCGAGGAACTCCAGCCCGTTCATGTTGGGCATCTCGACGTCCAGGGTGATGACGTCGGGGTTCAGCTCCTTGATCTTCGTGCGCGCCTCCAGGGGATCGGCGGCCGTGCCGACCACGTTGATCTCCGGATCGCGGCGCAGGACGGCGCTGATCAGGCTGCGCATGGTGGCGCTGTCGTCCACCACCAGGACCGAGACCGCGCTCATGCCCCCGCGCCCTTGACGTAGGTGGTCAGTCCCGCCGGTTGCAGCTGTTGCGTCGCCGGGCCCGTCACCCGCTCGGAATGGCCGATATAGAGGACGCCGCCGGGGTTCAGGATCGGCGTGAACCGGCCCCAGACCCGCTCCTGGGTCGCGTCGTCGAAATAGATGACCACGTTGCGGCAGAAGATGACGTCGAAGCGGCCGCGCATCGGCCAGTCGCCGATCAGGTTCAGCTCCTTGAACGCCACCAGACGGCGCAGCGTCGCATCGGCGCTGAACCGGCCCGGCGCGCCCGCGACCGGCGTGAAATGCTTGCGCGACGCGGCCGGGACCGGGGCCAAAAGATCGTCGGAATAGACCCCCGCCGCGCCCTCGGCGACCATGTTGGGGTCGATGTCGGTGGCCAGGATGCGCACGTCCAGTTCCGCCGCTTCCGGCAGGACGTCCAGCACCGTCATCGCCATCGAATAGGGCTCCTGCCCGTTCGAACAGGCGGCGGACCACAGGCGCACCCGCCCGCCCGCCCGCGCCTTGGCGGCCAGCTCGGGCATCACCTTGTCGCGCAGGTGATCGAAGTGGTGCGGCTCGCGGTAGAAGCGGGTGACGTTGGTGGTCAGGGCCGCCATCATCGCCTGGCGCTCGTCCACGCCCTCTACGCCGTCGATCAGGGCGCAGTAGTCGCGGAAGCTGCGCAGCCCCAGCACGCGCAGCCGCTTGGCCAGACGCGAATAGACCAGCGCCGCCTTGCCTTCGCTGAGGGCGATGCCTGCGTGGGCGTGCAGGGTCTGGGCGATGTGGCGGAAATCCTCGGCCGTGAAGACGAACTCGCCTTCGACCAGGGCTTCGCGCCCGGCGACGGTCGTCATGCGGCTTCGGCCTCGCCTTCCGGCAGGACGTTGTTGAGGTCGATCAGGCTGATCATGCGGCCGCCCTCGACAGCGAAGATGCCCTTCACGAAGGACTTCACCTGTTCGCTGGCCACGTCCGGCGTCGGCTGGATGGCCGCGTCCGACAGCTGCACGATGTCCGACACCGCATCGACCAGCAGGCCGACCAGGCGCGAACCGACATGGGCCACCATGATGACGTGCCGTTCGGTCGGCTCGTTCGTGGCCAGGCCGAAGCGCGCGCCCAGGTCGATGATCGGCAGCACCACGCCGCGCAGGTTGATGACGCCCTTCATATAGGCGGGCGAGCGCGGCAGGGGCGTGGCGGGGGTCCAGCCGCGGATCTCGCGCACGCTCATGATGTCGACGCAGAATTCCTGCTCGCCGATGCGGAAGGCGATCAGTTCGCGGTCGGTCCCGGCGACATTGGGGGTCAGGGTCTGGTGTTCAGTCGGGGTCATGGTCTCAGCTCGCCATTTGCAGGTCGGAACGCGAGGGGGTTCGGGAACGCTTGGCGGTCACAAGGGCGTCGATGTCGAGGATCAGGGCCACGCGGCCGTCGCCCAGAATGGTGGCGGCGGCTACGCCCTCGACGTGGCGGTAATGGGTTTCCAGGCTCTTGATGACGACCTGGCGCTGGCCGTGGATGGCGTCGACCAGCAGGGCCGCGCGCTGGCGGCTTTCGGTCTCGACGATCATCACCACCCCGCCCTTCAGCTCGGTCGGGGCGTCGCGGAAGCCCATGACCAGGCCGACGTCCACCAGCGGCACGAAGGCCTCGCGGAAGCGCAGCACGGGATCGACGCCGCCGACGTAGTGGATGTCGCCCTCGTTGGGGGTCAGGCTCTCGACGATGGCGGCGAGCGGCGCGACCAGGGTCTGATCGGCGGCGCCCACCACCATGCCGTCCAGCACCGCCAGCGTCAGCGGCAGGCTGAGGGTGAAGGTCGAGCCCTTGCCCGGATTGGAGGTGATGGAGATGCGCCCGCCCAGCGACTGGATCGAGCGGCGCACCACGTCCATGCCGACGCCCCGGCCCGACAGGTCCGACACCTCGGTCGCGGTCGAGAAGCCCGGCAGGAATATCAGGTTGTCGATCTCGTCGTCCGAAAGCACCGCATCCTCGGCGATCAGGCCGCGCTCGACGGCGATGCCCTTCACGCGCGGGCGATTGATGCCCTTGCCGTCGTCGGAGATCTCGATGACGATCCGACCCGAGCGGTGCAGGGCCGCCAGCCGCACCGTCCCCTCTTCCGGCTTGCCCGCCGCCAGACGGTCCGCCGGGCTTTCCAGCCCGTGGTCGATGGCGTTGCGCAGCATGTGGGTGATCGGCTCGGCCAGACGCTCGACCACGGTCTTGTCGACCTCGGTGTCCTCGCCGGACGTGACCAGCTTCACCTTCTTGCCGGTGGCCTCGGCCGCCTCGCGCACCAGGCGCGGCATCCGCTGGAACACCGACTTCACCGGCTGGGCGCGGATAGCCATGACGCTGTCCTGAATCTCGCGCGTCAACAGCTCCAGATCTTCCAGACCCAGGCCGATGTCGGACGAGCGGGCCAGGCCGCTTTCGGTCACGCGCTGGGCCAGCATGGCTTGCTGGATGACCAGTTCTCCGACCGCATTGATCAGGCGGTCCACCCGCTCCAGATCGACGCGGATGGTCACGGGCGCCGCAGCGGCGGGGGCCGTCGCTTGCACAGGCGCCGGAGCGGTCGGCGCGGGCGCAGGTTTGACCGGCGACGGCGCGACCGGCGCGGCGGGCGGAGGGGCCACGGGCGCGACGGCGACAGGCGCGGGCGCCTCCGTCGGCGCGGCGCCGACCGAGGCCAGCAGGGCGGCGATGTCCAGTTCCGGCGCAGCCGCGCGGGCCAGGGCCGAAGCGTCGCTGCCGTCCTCGTCGACCGCGGCGGCAGGCGCGGCATCGACCGGCGCCGCATCGCCCAGCGGCGTGACGCTCAGGTCGCAGTCCATCTCCACGAAGTCGAAGACCTCGCGCACCTCGGCCTCGCTGACGTCGGCGTCCAGTTCGATGGTCCAGATCAGGTGGCTGTCGGTCGGCTCCAGCGCGTCCAGCAGCGGCAGGCCGCTGTCGTCCATCTGCACCCGCGTCGGGCCCAGGCGGCCCAGTTCGCGCAGCAGCAGACCCGTCTCATTGGCGCTGGCGTAGAGGCGCGGATGCGGACGGAAGACGACCCTCCACCCCTGCGATGCGCTCGGCGCCGACAGGTCGAGCAGCGGCGCCAGGGCGGCCAGGTCCGGCAAGGGCGGCAGGTCGGGAAGATCCGGCAGGCCCGCCGGAGCCTCGAACGCCCCAAGGTCCATGGCGACGGGCGTGAAGCCGAAGTCGTCCTCTTCCGACTCGGCCGCCGCAACCGGCGCGGCCCCGCCGTAGGTCAGGGCCTCCAGCTCGGCGACCAGACCGGCCGAGCGCACGGGATCGACGGGCGCGCCTGCGCCGCGCGCGGCGGCGACGTGGTCGGCCAGCACGTCCGCGGCGCGCAGCAGGGTCTTCACCGTCGGCTCGTCGCACGGTTTTCGGCCCGAGCGCAGCTCGTCCATCAGCGTCTCGAAGACGTGGGCGAAACGGACCAGGTCTTCCAGCCCGAAGGCCCCCGCCCCGCCCTTCACCGAATGGACGGCGCGGAAGACGGCGTTGATGACCTCGATATCCGTCGACCCGGACTCCAGCGTCAGCAGATTGCCTTCCAGATCAGCGAGCAGCTCCTCGCATTCCTGGAAGAAGGTCGCCTTGATCGCCTCGAACGGATCGTCGCTCATCGTCTTAGATCCTCAGGCCGCCACGCGGCGCACGGCGTCGACCAGACGCACGGGGTCGAACGGCTTGACGATCCAGCCGGTGGCCCCGGCCTCGCGGGCGCGCTGCTTCTTGGCGGCGTCGCTCTCGGTCGTCAGGACCAGCACGGGGACGGCGCTGAACGCCGGGTCGGCCCGCATCCCCTCGATGAAGCCGAAACCGTCCATACGCGGCATGTTGATGTCGGTGATGACGATGTCCGGGTTTTCGGCCTGAAGCACCTCCAGCCCGTGGACGCCGTCCTCGGCTTGGACCACGCGATAGCCCGCGTCCTTGAGCGCCAGCATCAGCATGTCGCGCATGGTGCGTGAATCATCGACGGTCAGAACGGTCTTGGTCATTGGGGGGCGTCCTGTGCGGAGAGATCGGAGGGCGAAGCGCCGAAGGCGCTCCATTGGGTCGTCAGCGCCTCGGACGCATTGACGAAGGTCAAGACCTGGCCGTCGGCGCGCCAGGTGCGGATCGCCGACAACAGCAGCTGAAGGCACAGCCCGCCCAGCCGCTCGACGGCCGAGCCGTCCAGCGTCAGGGCCTGACCGCGCGCCGCCAGCAGCTCGCCCTTCAGCGGCTCGGCTGCGCGCAGGTCCAGAACTGGGGCCAGAACGACGGCGGCCGTCATCAGAATTCCTCCCACCCGTCTTCGATGGCTTCGGGCTTCAGGGCGGCGCCGCCGCGCCCCATCGTCTTCAGGGCGGCGACCGTCTCGGCCACCGGCTGCGGCGTGCGGGCAGGCGCAGGCTCGACGGCGACCGGAGCCGGCTTGACCTTCGGCGCCGAGACCGGAGCGCGGCGCTGAGCGACGACCTGCGTCGCCTGCTTCACCCTGAAGTGCGCCACCGAGGCGGCCAGGACGTCGGCCTCCTGGGCCAGCGAGTGGCTGGCGGCCGTCGATTCCTCGACCATCGCAGCATTCTGCTGAGTGACCTGATCCATCTGGTTCACGGCGGTGTTGACCTGCTGCAGGCCTGTCGCCTGCTCCTGGGCCGAGGCCGAGATTTCAGAGACGAGACTATTGATCTCGGCCACTTCATCCACGATTCGGCTCAGCGCCTCGCCCGCCCGGCCCACCAGGTCGACGCCCTGTTCGACCTGACGGCTGGAGGCGGTGATCAGAGTCTTGATCTCCTTGGCGGCCCCGGCCGAACGCTGGGCCAGGGCGCGCACTTCGGAGGCCACGACCGCGAAGCCGCGGCCGGCGTCGCCCGCGCGCGCCGCCTCGACGCCCGCGTTCAGCGCCAGAAGGTTGGTCTGGAAGGCGATCTCGTCGATCACGCCGATGATGGCGCCGATCTGGTTGGACGACTGTTCGATGGCGGTCATGGCGGCGACCGCCTCGCCGACGACCAGGCCCGAAGCCTCGGCCTCGCCGCGCGTCTTCTGCACCACGTCGGCGGCCTGACGGGCGCCGTCGGCGGTGCGGTTCACCGTCGTCGTGATCTGGTCCAGGGCCGCAGCGGTTTCCTCCAGGCTGGCGGCCTGCTGTTCAGTGCGGCGCGACAGGTCGTCCGACGCCTGACTGATCTCGCTCGAGCCCGAACGGATGGCCGCGACATTGGCCGCCACCGAGGCGACGGCCTTCTCCAGCTGCGCAATGGCGTCGTTGAAGTCGGCCCGCAGCTGTTCGGCGTTCGGCGCGAACGTCACCTCGATGCGGTGGGTCAGGTCACCCGACGCCATGGCGTTCAGGCCCTGGCCTAGGGCGGTGATGGCGATGCGGTCTTCCTCGGCGGCCTTGGCCTTTTCGGCCTCGACGCGGGCGCGCTCCTCGGCCGCCGCCTGGCGCTGGGCCACGGCCTCGGCTTCCAGCCGCTCATTGGCGATGGCGGCGTCCTTGAACGCCAGGACGGCGGCGGCCATCTGGCCGACCTCATCCTTGCGGCCCATGGCGGGCACCTGGATCGACTTGTCGCCGCCGGCCAGGCGACGCATCGCGGCCGTCATGGCGGCGATCGGCTTGGCGATCGACTGGGCCAGAACCAGACCCGAAGCCACCGACAGGATCAGCGCGACCAGCACGCCGACGCCCAGGGCGATCTTGGTGGTCCGGAAGGCCGCATCCTGCGCCTTCAGGGCCGCCGCCTTGCGGGTCTCCTGCGCGTCGCTGATCTCCTTGAACGCAACATCGACCGGATCCATGAACTGGTTCGGCAGGGCGCTGGCCGCCAGGGCCAGGGCGTCGGAATGGGTCTCGGGACGGCCCGCCAGGGCGATCTCGGGATTGATGACCGAGGCCTCATAGGCGGCGACCGCCTTGTCCAACGCGTCCATGCGGCCCAGGGCGCCGGAGATGTGCGACACCATCTGGCGCATCTCGGCCGAACCCTGCTTGTAGCGGGCCTGATGCGACTTGACCCGTTCCAGATAGTCCGGCGACAGCGTCAGAAGATAGGCGCGGGCGTTGCTTTCCTGCTGGTCCACCGACCGCTTCAGCACATTGGTCTGGCCGATGACGGTCTCGGCCAGGGTGACCGTGGCCTTGGCCTTTTCCAACTGCCCCACTTCAAACAGCACCACCCCGCCCAGCGTCACGATGACGGCCAGGATCAGGGCGAAGGCGCCCGCAAGCTTGCGCGATATTCTGACGTTGTCCAACTGCACGAGAGTTTCCTGTTCGAAAACGCCGAGCCCCCCCGGCGGATAGCTAAGGTAGAGGAGAGAGGGTTCAGAAAGCGTAAGTGAGAGCGCCGACCAGACGCCCGTCATAGTTGTCGCCCAGCGCATGGCTGTCGGTGTCGTACCAGCGCACATCCACCGCAAAACGCTCGCTCAGGTTGTGCTTCACGCCCAGATTCCAGGCGTTGTAGTCAGCCCCGCCGTCCGCCGAGCGCACGCCGTATGCCGCCGACGCCTTGGTGCGCGGCCCCAGGGCCGTCGACGCCTGCGCCTCGATCCACCAGGCCTCCTTGGTCGCGGCGAAACCGTCGGGCGTGTAGTTGACCCGCAGCCGCCCCGAAACGCGCCCGAACTTGCGCGAGGCGTCAGCCTGATATTCCCAGAAGTTGGAGTCGATCCCGGCGCGCGTGCCCGGCAGGTCTCGGTTGGCGACCGAAAGATCAAAGGCGAAACCGGCCGCCTTGGGCCGCCAGCCCAGACTCGTGACGATCTCGGCGTCCGACCCCTGAGACAGTCTGGCGGTCGAGGCGAAAACGGCGCCGTAGAAATCGCCGTATGAGACTTCGAGCGAGCCGTTCAGACTGGGATCGTCGGCGCTCTTGCCCAGACCCTTGCCGACGTATTCGCTGGCGACGCCAAACTGGCCTTCGACAGACTGGGCCCCCGCAGGGGCCGCTAGCGCCGCTGACAGAGCGATGATCAAGCCGCCCGCGAGCGGATTACGGAGCGCGCGAGCGCCTTTCTGGCGTCGAGCGATGATTTGGAAGGGCATTCAGACCTCTTTGAGACTGATCCCCTTCTGCGTGAGACAACGGTAGGCAATCGTAAATTCGGCCGTACGTAGAAATCCGCAATTCATGCTGTCACTGCGCAGCTTTCCTTCGTCAGAACGTCGTTCTATTTATTAACACTCGAGTAACCATGATGACGAAGATCACACATACCCACGTTATGACAGAAATGGACATTTTTTCAGCTCACAAAGAACTGTGAGCGATAATTGCATGTTAGCCGAGACCTATTTAAGAGGCCCCTCTTACCTGCCTTATGACGACGACGACACGGAAGGGCTCGCCTCCTGATCTAGCGGGAAGCGAGGACAAGTTCGATTTACTCAGTATTGGACCGCCGCTCCCGTGACATCGCGCCATTCCCGCCTCCTTGGGCGGCGGCTGTCGCCTTGGCGTGCGCCCTGCTCGCCGTTGCGGCTCTGACGATGGGGCTGGCGGCGCCGTCCTTCCCGCGCGACCTCGCCCTGATCGCCTTGGCGGCGGCGCTGGCGGCTTCGACCGCCTCGATCCTGGTCTGGCGGCAGGCCTCGCGTCTCGCAAAGGCCCTGGCGGCGCGCGACGCCATGCTCCAGGTCGCCTTCCTGTCGACGCCGACCCTGATGCTGACCCGCGAGGGCGTCATCTCGCGCCTCAGCGACACGGCGCTCGCCATGTTCAGGACCACCAAGGAGCAGGCCCTGGGGCGCCCCTTCGCCGATATGGTTCCAGGCTTCACCATGGCCGCCGTCATCGCCTCTGGGATGCCATCCGGCCTGCTGAAAGCCGACGCCGACTATTGGGTCGGCCGACGAGCCGACGGCTCGACCTTTCCGGTCGGCGTGCAGTTCGGCCTGGCGCCGGGCGGGCCAGACCAGGATTTCGTGGCCCTGGGCCTGGCCGACCTGACGCTCCACTACGCCGCAGAGACGCAGGCGCGCGAACTGCATGCTCAGTTAAACACCGTCTGGCGGCTGAACTCCCTCGGCGAAATGGCCGCCACCCTGGCCCATGAACTGAACCAGCCGCTGAGCGCGGCCAGCGGCTACATGCACGCCAGCCGGGCCGACATGGAGAAGGCCGGATCCCTGGGCGACAGCGCCTGCCGCACCCTGGACCTGGCCCAGGCCCAGCTGTTGCGCGCGGGTCAGATCATTCGCCGCATCCGCGCCTTCCTGAGCCAGGAGACCGGCGGCATGGGCGACGAAAGCGTGGCTGCCATGATCGAGACCATGAAGCAGATTCTGACGCGAATGGGCCAGGACAAGGATGTCGTCGTACGCATCGATCTGGACGCCGACGGCGACCGGGTGCGGGCCGACCGCATCCAGTTCCAGCAGGCGGTCGTCAACCTGGTCCGCAACGCCGTCGAGGCGGCTGCGGGCGGCGTCGGCGCCCAGGTGCGCATCCTGGGCCGCGCCGAGGCCGACGGCTATCGCATCAGCATCGAGGACAACGGCCCCGGCGTCGCCGACGATCAGCGCGACCGTCTGTTCCAGCCCATGACCAGCACCAAGCCCGGCGGCATGGGTCTGGGCCTGTCCGTCACGCGCTCCATCGTCGAGCGGCACGGCGGCGTCCTGAACGTCGGGCGCAGTCAGGCCCTGGGCGGCGCCGCCTTCTTCTTCACCCTGCCCAAGGAACAGGAGGCCAGGACCGCGTGAGCGATCATTCCGTCTTCGTCATCGACGACGATTCCGCCGTGCGCGACGCCCTCCTGCGGGTGCTGCGCGGGCGCGGCGTGCGCGCGCGCGGTTTCTCCAGCGGGACCGAGTTCTTCGCCGCCCTGCCAGAGGACGCCTCGGCCTGCGTCATCACCGACGTACAGATGCCGGGCATGGACGGAACCGAGATCGTACGCCGCCTGGCCGAACTGCGCGGCGAGACCTGGCCCGTCATCGTCATCACCGGCCACGCCGATGTCTCCATGGCGGTGCAGATGATGAAAAACGGCATCGTGGACTTCATCGAAAAGCCCTTCGATCCCACTCGCCTGGTCGAGGTGGTGAAGGGTTGTCTGGCCAGGCTCGGAGAGCTGGACGCCCGCCAGCAAGCGCGCCAGCAGGCCCGCGTGCGCCTGGGCCGCCTGACCCCGCGCGAGCGGCAGGTCTTCGACGCCCTGGTCGCCGGCGCCTCCAACAAGGAGATGGCCCTGAACCTGAAGATCAGCCCGCGCACGGTCGAGGTCTTCCGCGCCAAGGTCATGACCAAGATGGAGGCCGACAGCCTGCCCGCCCTGGTCCGCATGGGGCTGATGCTCAGCTAGACGTTTCGTCTCCTTGCAGCCGCGCCCGCTCCGGCGCGTTATGTCGGCTCCCCGACCGCGACCAAGGAGCCGCCCCATGTCCGATCCCGCCCGCCTGCTCCGCCGTCAGGCCTATGTCGACGGCCGCTGGATCGACGCCGACGGCGGCGGGACCATTGAAGTGACCAACCCGGCCACCGGCGAGGTTCTGGCGACCGTCCCCGACATGGGCGCCCTTGAGACCCGCCGCGCCGTCGCCGCCGCCGAAGTCGCGATGAAGCCGTGGGCCGCCAAGACGGCGGGCGAACGCGCCCGCATCCTGCGCCGCTGGTTCGATCTGATGATGAGCGAGCAGGACGCCCTCGGCCGTCTGCTGACCCGCGAGCAAGGCAAGAGCCTGACCGAGGCCAAGGGCGAGATCGCCTACGCCGCCAGCTTCATCGAATGGTTCGCCGAAGAGGGGAAGCGCACCTACGGCGAGGTCATCCCGACCCACGACGCCTCAAAACGGCTGGTGACGCTGCGCCAGCCGGTCGGGGTGGTGGGGGCCATCACGCCGTGGAACTTCCCCGCCGCCATGATCACCCGCAAGGTCGGCCCGGCCCTGGCCGCCGGCTGCGCCGTGGTGCTGAAGCCCGCCAGCCAGACGCCGCTGTCGGCCCTGGCCCTGGCCGTTCTGGCGGAAGAGGCGGGCCTGCCGCCCGGCCTGTTCAACGTCGTCACCGGCTCGGCCTCGGCCATCGGCGGCGAGCTGACCTCCAATGAAACCGTGCGCAAGATCAGCTTCACCGGCTCGACCGAGATCGGCCGCCTGCTGATGAAGCAGTCATCGGACACCATCAAGAAGATGAGTCTGGAGCTGGGCGGCAACGCCCCCTTCCTGGTCTTCGACGACGCCGACATCGACGCCGCCGTGGCGGGCGCCGTGGCCTCCAAATACCGCAACGCAGGCCAGACCTGCGTCTGCACCAACCGCTTCTATGTGCAGGCCGCCGTCCACGATGAATTCGTCGCCAAGCTGACACAGGCCACGCAAGCCCTGAAGGTCGGAAACGGCCTCGGCGACGGCGTGCAGATCGGCCCCCTGATCGACGAAAAGGCGGTGAAGAAGGTCGAGGAGCACATCGCCGACGCCCTGGCCAAGGGCGCAAGCCTGCTGACAGGCGGCGCCCGCCATGAGCTGGGCATGACCTTCTTCCAGCCGACCGTCCTGTCGGGCGTGACCCAGGACATGCAGATGTGCCGCGAAGAGACCTTCGGTCCCGTCTCCGGCGTCGTCCGCTTCGAGACGGAAGAAGAAGGGATCGCCCTGGCCAACGACACCATCTTCGGTCTGGCCGGCTACTTCTACGCCCGCGACCTGAGCCGCGTCTGGCGCGTAGCCGAAGCGTTGGAGACCGGCATGATCGGCGTCAACACCGGCCTGATCTCCACCGAGGTCGCGCCCTTCGGCGGGATCAAGCAGTCGGGTCTGGGCCGCGAGGGCTCCAGCCACGGCATCGAGGATTATCTGGAGATCAAATACCTCTGCATGGGACTCTAGGCTCCGCTTCCCGCGAGCGATTATTCGACCAAGGTCGCTCTCCGCAAACCTGCGTTCCTGCTGTCACTCTCCCTTCCGACGCTCGGCGCAAAGCACGCCGGGCGCGAGGGAACGCGCCGCGCATCGCGGCCGCACAGGAAGGGAACTGCCCATGACCGACCGCACCATGGGTGCGGCGGACGGCGGCGAGCACACGGTCGACAAGAACGACCGGCTGGTGATTCTCGCCTCCTCCGTCGGCACCGTCATCGAATGGTACGACTTCTATCTTTACGGCTCGCTGGCCGCGATCATCTCCGCCCAGTTCTTTTCGGGCGTGAACGAGACCACCGGCTTCATCTTCGCCCTGATGGCCTTCGCCGCCGGTTTCGCCGTGCGTCCGTTCGGGGCCATCGTCTTCGGTCGCATGGGCGATCTGTGGGGGCGCAAGAACACCTTCCTGGTGACCATGCTGCTGATGGGCGTCTCGACCTTCGTGGTCGGCCTGTTGCCCCCCTATGCGGCCATCGGCATCGCCGCGCCGATCATCCTGGTGCTGATGCGCCTGATCCAGGGCCTGGCGCTGGGCGGGGAATACGGCGGCGCCGCCACCTACGTCGCCGAGCACGCCCCGCACGGCAAGCGCGGCTTCTACACCTCCTTCATCCAGATCACCGCCACCGTGGGCCTGCTGCTCAGCCTGATGGTGATCCTGGGCGTGCGCTTCGCCGTGGGCGAGGAAGCCTTCGTCGAATGGGGCTGGCGCATTCCGTTCCTGGTTTCGATCCTGCTGCTGGGCGTGTCCCTGTGGATCCGTCTGAAGCTGTCGGAAAGCCCGGCGTTCAAGCGCATGAAGGCCGAAGGCAAGGGCTCGACCACGCCCCTGAAGGACAGCTTCATGAAGTGGCCGAACCTGAAGCTGGTGCTGATCGCCCTGTTCGGCCTGGCGGCCGGTCAGGCCGTGGTCTGGTACACGGGCCAGTTCTACGCCCTCTTCTTCCTCGAGAAAACGCTCAAGGTCGATCCGGCCCTGTCGAACATCCTGATCGCCGCCGCCCTGGCGCTGGCGACGCCCTTCTTCGTCTTCTTCGGCTGGCTGTCGGACAAGGTGGGGCGCAAACCGATCATCCTGATCGGCTGCCTGCTGGCCGCCCTGACCTACTTCCCGCTGTTCCACGCCCTGACCGGCGCCGCCAACCCGCGCCTGGCCGCCGCCGTGGCCGAGTCGCCGGTGACCGTCTACGCCGATCCGGCCGACTGCCACTTCCAGTTCGACCCGGTGGGCAAGACCGTCTTCAACAGCTCATGCGACATAGCCAAGACCCACCTGGCCAAGGCGGGCGTCACCTATGTCAACGAAGCCGCCCCCGCCGGAACCGTGGCCCAGGTCCGCATCGGCGATCAGGTGGTCGACAGCTTCAACGGCAAGGTCATGCCCAAGGCCGACTTCGAAGCCCAGAAGAAGACCTGGGACGCCGGCCTGACCGCCGCCCTGACCCAGGCCGGCTATCCGGCCAAGGCCGACAGCGCCCTGGTCAACAAGCCCATGGTGATCGGCATCCTGTTCCTGCTGGTCCTGTATGTGACCATGGTCTACGGCCCGATCGCCGCCGCCCTGGTCGAGATGTTCCCGACCAAGGTGCGCTACACCTCCATGTCGCTGCCCTATCACATCGGCAACGGCTGGTTCGGGGGCTTCCTGCCGACCACGGCCTTCGCCATGGTCGCCGCCACGGGCAATATCTACTACGGCCTGTGGTACCCCATCGCCATCGCCGTGCTGACCCTGATCGTCGGCGTCCTCTTCGTGAAGGAAGGCAAGGACGTGGATATCCACGACTGATCGAGCGGCTTCGCAACAACTGACTTTCGCCAACCTGCGGGCGGTCCGGCTTCGGCCTGGCCGCCCTCTTTTTCACTTGCCCGCGTGAGCGCGCCCGGCCCAGATGACGCCCATGTTCAGCCTCGCCACCCTGGCCCTGACGGCCTTCTACATGGCCGCCCTGTTCGGCATCGCCTGGTGGTACGAGCGGCCGCAGATCAAGGCGCGGCGCGGGATGCTGGGGCCGTCGCTCTACGCCCTGTCGCTGGCCATCTACTGCACGTCGTGGACCTATTACGGGGCGGTGGGCACGGCCGCGCGCGACGGGTGGGAGTATCTGCCCATCTACGTCGGGCCGATCCTGGGGCTGACCCTGCTGCTGCCGCTGTGGCGGCGCATCGCCTCGGCCGCCCGGCGCGAGAACGTCGGCTCGATGGCCGACTTCATCTCATCCCGCTACGGCAAGAGCCCGGCGCTGGGCGCGGCGGTGGCGGGCGTCGCCATCCTGGGTTCGGTCCCCTACATCGCCCTTCAGCTCAAGTCGCTGTCGATGGCGGGCGAGATGATCACGGCGGGCACCCCCGTCGCCGGGTCCGAGAGCCTGACCGTCCTGGTCATGGCGGCGGTGCTGGCCGGGTTCGCCATCCTGTTCGGCGCGCGACGGCCCGACCTGACCGAGCACAACCGCGGCCTGATCCAGGCCATCGGCATCGAGTCCATCGTCAAGCTGGCCGCCCTGCTGGCCGTCGCCGTCTTCGCCGTCGCCCTGCTGGCCGCCTCGCCCTCGCGTCAGGCCGCAGCCGACAGCCTGGGCCAGTTGGGAACGTGGCCGCATATCGACGCCCGCTTCATGGCCATCACCCTGGTGGCGACCCTGGCGATCTTCTGCCTGCCGCGTCAGTTTCACGTCGCCTTCGTCGAGGGCGGCGATCCGGCCCAGGTGCGCCGCGCGCGCTGGATCTTTCCGCTGTATCTGATCCTGACCACCCTGGCGGTCCTGCCGCTGGTGGCGGCGGGCGGCCTGTTCCGGCCCGAGACCAACCCCGACCTGCTGGTGTTGGCTCTGCCGTTCGGCGCGGGACAGAGCCTGCTGACCGCCGTGGTCTTCGTCGGCGGCTTCTCGGCCGCCACCGCCATGGTCATCGTCGAGGCCGTGGCCCTGTCGGCCATGGTGTCCAACAACCTGGTCCTGCCGCTGATGGGGGCGGGACGCCGACGCGGCGCGGCCCAGCCGGACATGGCGCGGGCTCTGCTGAACATCCGCCGCCTGGCCATCGTCGCCCTGCTGCTGCTGGCCTGGCTCTATTATCTGGCGATGGACCGCTCCAGCGGCCTGGCGGCGATCGGCCTGGTGTCCTTCGCCGCCCTGGCCCAGTTGGCGCCGTCGCTGTTCGGGGCGGTGCTGTGGCGCGGCGGGCGGGCCAGCGGCGCCCTGGCGGGACTGGCGGCGGGGATGACGGTCTGGGCCGTCATGCTGGCCGCGCCGCAGCTGGCGCCCGGCTTCGGCCTGAACGTCCCCGCCATGCTGGGGCTGGAAGACCCGTTCGCGGCGGGGTCTTCCTCAGCCTGACGCTGAACCTCGGCGTCTTCGTCCTGGTGTCGCGGGCGCGGCCGCCGCGCCTGATCGACCGGGTGCAGGCCCGCGCCTTCGTCGACCGGCTCGGCCCCGACTGGCTGGAGGGGCGCGGCGGCTCGGCCGGGGCCTCGGTCGGCGACCTGCGCGCCCTGGTCGCCCGCTTCATCGGCGACGAGCGGGCCGAGCGCGCCTTCGCCGCCTGGGCGCGCGAAACCGACGTCAGGCTGAAGGACGCCGACCCGGCCGACGCCGCCCTGGCCCGCGCGGCCGAGCGGATGCTGGCCGGGGCCGTCGGCGCCGCCGCCGCCCGCCGCGTCCTGGCCGCCGCCCTGGCCGCCGGGGGCCGCGCGCCCGAGGACGTGGTGCGGATGCTCGACGAGGCGTCCCAGGCCGTCCAGTTCAACCGCGACCTGTTGCAGACCACGCTGGACAACATCGACCAGGGCGTCAGCGTCGTCGACGAAGACCTGCGCCTGACCGCCTGGAACCGCCGCTATGTCGAGATGTTCGGCCTGCCCGCGGGCTTCGTCCACGTCGGCCTGCCGATCGCCGCCGTCTATCGCCTGAACGCCGAGCGCGGCGAGGCGGGCGTGCCGGATCACGAGATCGACGCCTGGGTCGAGCGACGGCTGGAGGCCCTGGCCCGCCGCATCCCTCACGACCACGAGCGCGAACAGCCCGACGGCCGCATCCTGCGCTCGTCCGGGGCGCCCATTCCCGGCGGCGGCTACGCCACCAGCTACACCGACATCACCGCCCTGCGCCGCGCCGCGCGCGAGCTGGAAGAGGCCAACGAACGGCTGGAGGCCCGCGTCGCCGACCGCACCGAACGGCTGGAGGAGGCCCGCCGTCAGGCCGAAGACGCCACCGCTTCCAAGACCCGCTTCCTGGCCGCCGCCAGCCACGACCTGCTGCAGCCGCTGCACGCTGCGCGCCTGTTCATCGCCGCCCTGAGGGAAGACGCCGATCTGGCCGGATCGCCCGCGCGCGGCCTAGCGACCAATGCCGACCGCGCCATCGACAGCGCCCACCGCCTGCTGACCGCCCTGCTCAACCTGTCCCAAGCTGGAGGCGGGCGGGGTCCAGCCCGCCGTGGCGCCGCTGGCCCTGGGCGGTCTGTTCGACGAACTGGCGCGCGAGTTCGCCCCCGTCGCCCGCGCCAAGGGGCTGACGCTGACGGTGGCGCCGTCCAGCCTGTGGATCGCCTCGGACCGCGACCTGCTGCGCTCCATGCTGCAGAACCTGATCGCCAACGCCATCCGCTACACCGACCGGGGGCGGGTGCTGATCGGCGCCCGACGCGACGGCGAGCGGGTGCAGATCCTGGTCAGCGACACCGGGCGCGGCATCGCCGAGGCCGACCGCCAGGCCGTCTTCGGCGAATTCGTCCGCCTGCCCGGCGCCCCGGTGGACGAGCCGGGCGCGGGCCTGGGCCTGGCCATCGTGCAGAAGCTGTCGGACCTGCTGAGACACCCCCTGTCGCTGGCCTCGCGCGTCGGACGCGGCACGACCTTCCGCGTCGCCGTCCCCCGCGCCGCCGCCCGGCCCGAGCCGGAGATCATGTCCGACGACCGCCGCCTGCCGCTGGCGGACCTGCGGGTGCTGTGCGTGGACAACGAGCCCGCCATCCTCGACGCCCTGACGGCCCTGCTGGACCGCTGGGGCGCGCAGGCCGTGACCGCCCGCTCAGTCGCCGAAGCCCGCGCGTCCGACGGCCCGTTCGACGCGGCCCTGGTCGACCTGCATCTGGGCGACGACGAGCCGGACGGCCTGGCCGCCGTGGACGTTCTGCGCGCTCAGGGCGTCAGGCGCATCGCGCTGGTGACGGCCGACACCCGCGACGGCCTGAAAGAGAGGCGGCGGCCGCGGGGGCGGTGCTGCTGCCCAAGCCGGTCAAACCGGGCGGCGCTGAAGGCCTTCCTCCGCAGCTGACCCTTCTCCCCTTGTGGGAGAAGGGAAATGATGCGCTAGCGTTTTCGGCTGTTGGAGCGCCCGCTAAATATCCAGCGACTGCGCCAGGATCACCGCCTGGGTCCGGTTCTGCACGCCCAGCTTGCGGAAGACGCTGGTCAGGTGCGCCTTGATGGTGGCCTCGGTGACGCCCAGGTCGAAAGCGATCTGCTTGTTCAGCCTCCCGACCTTCAGCCCCTCCAGAATCCGCAGCTGCGACGGCGTCAGGCTGGCGATGCGGGCCTGAAGATCCGCTTCTTCCTCGCCCGCCGCCTCGACCTCGGGCGCCCAGCTGTCGCCTTCGAGGATGGCCCGGATGGCCTCGACCATGGTCGGCAGGGCCGCCGACTTGGGAATGAAGCCCGCCGCCCCCAGCGACAGGGCGCGGCGGATGGTCGGCGCCTCCTCGCTGGCCGAGACGACGGCGACCGGCACGGCCGGGTGATCGGCGCGGATCAGGGTCAAGCCCGTCATGCCGTCCACGTCCGACAGCTTCAGATCCAGCAGCAGCAGGTCCGTCGCCGCCGCGCCCAGGGCGGTCTGCGCCTCGGCCAGGCTGGCGCATTCGACGATCAGGGCGCCCTCGGACGCCTTTTCGACGGCCGACTTCAACGCCGCCCGAAACAGGGGGTGGTCGTCGGCGACGACGATGCGGTCCATAGGCGTCCTTCCCACGCGCGGTTCTTGTTCGTTCGGCCGCGTCGCGACGACACCATGCCGCGCCTCGACTTTGGTCGAAACTAGACGAATGGCTAATGGCCGCAAACCCGGAGCGCGCGGAATGCTGCCGTCCTGAGGCCTGCGACAGACAGGTCCGGAACAACGGTCTGGGAGGACCACGCATGGGAAGCTGCCGTTTGTTCGGCGGCGTGGCTGCGGCCGCGCTGCTGCTCGCGCCCCGGCGCCGCACTGGCTCAAGACGCCAGCGCGGCCCTGGAAGCCCGTATCGCCCAGCTCGAAGCCGAGCTGAACAGCCTGAAATCCGAAGTCGCCGCCGCCCGAACGCAGCAGGCCTCGCAGGCGCAGGACATCATCCGCCTGGAGACGCGGCCGGCGCCCGCGCCCACGCCGGTCTCCGCCCCGGCGGCGCCTTCAGACGGCTTCCGCATCGGCGACCACACGGTGAAGTTCGGCGGCTTCATCAAGACCGACTTCATGGCGTCGAAATATTCCGGCGGCGACCCGGCCAACGGCGATCCCTTGCGCGACTATCACCTGCCCGGCGCCATTCCGGTCGGCGGTACGGACGAAGACGTCGCCACCGACTTCAACGCCCGCCAGACCCGCTTCTGGCTGACCACCGACGGCGTGGTGGCCGGACACAAGATCGGCACGCGGCTGGAGATGGACTTCCAGACCCTGCCCGGCTCGGGCGATCAGCGCACGACCAGCGGCTCGAACCCCGCCCTTCGCCGCGCCTTCGTCACCATCGACAACTGGCTGATCGGCCAGGAGTGGACCAACTTCCAGAACACCGCCGTCCTGCCGGAATCGGCGGACTTCGTCGGCGCGGCCGAGGGCACGGTCTTCGCCCGTCAGGCCCAGGTCCGTTATACCCGCGGCCCCTTCTCCATCGCGCTGGAGAACCCCGAGACCACCATCACCCCCTTCGGCGGCGGCGCCCGCATCGTGGCCGACGACAACAGCCTGCCCGACCTGACCGCCCGCTACGCGCTGAGCCGCCCGTGGGGCGACGTTCAGTTGTCCGGCCTGGTGCGTCAGCTGAAGTATCAGAACCCGGCGAGCAACATCGATTCCACCGCCACGGGCTGGGGCCTGTCGGCCTCGGCCAAGTTCAAGGTCGGGGCGCAGGACGACATCCGCCTGATGCTGACGGGCGGCGAAGGCATCGGCCGCTATGTCGGGCTGAACTTCTCCAACGACCGCGGTGCTGGACGCCTCGGGCGATCTGGAGGCCATCGGCGTGGTCGCGGGCTTCGCCGCCTATCGCCACGTCTGGGCGCCGGGCTGGCGCTCCAGCCTGATCTGGTCGACGCAGAAGGTGGACAACGACACGGCCCTGACCGGCGTCGGCGTCAACCGCTCGGCCCAGAGCCTTCACGCCAATCTGATCTGGTCGCCGGTCACGGCGTTTGATGTGGGCGCCGAGGTGATGTTCGCTGATCGCAAACTGGAGTCAGGGCTGGACGGCGACATGACCCGTCTGATCCTGTTCGCCAAATACGGCTTCTGAAGCCGCAAAAGAAAAAGACCCTGGAGGAAAATCGCGTGTCTGATCCGGAAATCTATCCCGTCCCCGCCGAACTGGCCGCCCGCGCCCACATGGACCGCGCCGGCTATGAAGCGGCCCGGATGCAGGCGCGCGAGACCCCCGAGGCCTTCTGGGCGGAACAGGCCGAGCGCCTGGACTGGATGACCTTCCCGACCAAGATCAAGGACGTCTCCTTCAGGAAGGCCGACTTCCGCATCCGCTGGTTCGAGGACGGGGTGCTGAACGCCTCGGTCAACTGCATCGACCGCCACCTGCCCGCCCGCAAGGACGAGGTCGCCATCCTGTGGGAAGGCGACGAGCCGACCGACAGCGAAGCCGTCACCTTCGGCCAGCTTCACGACCGCGTCTGCCGCCTGGCCAATGTGCTGAAGGCCAACGGCGTCCAGAAGGGCGACCGCGTCACCATCTATCTGCCGATGATCCCGAGGCGGCCTACGCCATGCTGGCCTGCGCCCGCATCGGCGCCGTGCATTCGGTCATCTTCGGCGGCTTCTCGCCCGACAGTATCGCCGGGCGCATCGAGGACTGCCAGTCGACCTTCGTCATCACCGCCGACGAAGGCTGCCGCGGCGGCAAGAAGGTTCCGCTGAAGGCCAATGTCGACAAGGCGCTGGAGAAGGTCGGGGGCGTGAAGACCGTCGTCGTCCTGCGCCATACCGGCGCCGACGTGCCCTTCGTCGAAGGCCGCGACCTGGACTGGGGCGTCGAGGCGGACAAGGCCTCGCCCGACTGCGCGCCCGAGCCGATGAACGCCGAAGACCCGCTGTTCATCCTCTACACCTCCGGCTCGACGGGCAAACCCAAGGGCGTGCTGCACACCACCGGCGGCTATCTGTTCTGGGCCAGCTATACGCATGAGCTGGTGTTCGACTATCGCCCCGGCGAGGTCTTCTGGTGCACCGCCGACGTGGGCTGGGTCACGGGCCACACCTATGTCGTCTACGGCGCCCTGGCCAATGCGGCGACGACCCTGATGTTCGAGGGCGTGCCCAACTATCCGACCGTCAGCCGCTTCTGGGAGGTGGTGGACAAGCACCAAGTCAACATCTTCTACACCGCCCCCACGGCCCTGCGCGCCCTGATGCGCGAGGGCGACGCCCCGGTGAAGACGTCCAGCCGCAAGTCGCTGCGCCTGCTGGGCACCGTCGGCGAACCGATCAACCCCGAGGCCTGGCGCTGGTATCATGAGGTCGTCGGCGAGAGCCGCCTGCCCATCGTAGACACCTGGTGGCAGACCGAGACGGGCGGCGCCCTGATCTCGCCCCTGCCCGGCGCGACCGACCTGAAGCCCGGCTCGGCGACCCTGCCCCTGCCCGGCGTCGAACTTGAAATCGTGGACGCGGAAGGGGGCGTGCTGAGCGGCGCGACCGAGGGCAATCTGTGCATCACCGACAGTTGGCCGGGCCAGATGCGCACCGTCTACGGCGACCACCAACGCTTCTTCGAGACCTATTTCTCGACCTATCCGGGCAAGTATTTCACCGGCGACGGCTGCCGCCGCGACGCGGACGGCTACTACTGGATCACCGGCCGGGTCGATGACGTCATCAACGTCTCGGGCCACCGCATGGGCACGGCCGAGGTCGAGAGCGCCCTGGTCCTGCACGACATCGTGGCCGAGGCCGCCGTGGTCGGCTTCCCCCACGACATCAAGGGCCAGGGCATCTACGCCTATGTCACCCTGGTGCGAGGCGTCGACGCCACCGAGGACCTGCGCAAGGAGCTGGTCGCTCACGTCCGCAAGGAGATCGGCCCCATCGCCGCCCCTGACGTGATCCAGTGGGCGCCGGCCCTGCCCAAGACCCGCTCGGGCAAGATCATGCGGCGGATTCTGAGAAAGATCGCCGAGAACGAACTGGGCGCCCTGGGCGACACCTCGACCCTGGCCGATCCGTCGGTGGTGGACGATCTGGTGAAGAACCGGGCGGCCTGACTTCAATACCCGCTCATCCCGGCGGACGCCGGGGTGAGCGGTACATCATTCAGCTCCCCCCGAAGAGGCGGCCCCGGACGGCGCAAGCTGGACGGGGCCGCCCGCCTCGGCTTCAGTGCCGGACATGAGCGGAACCCTCGACGGCCTGACCATCATCGAAATCGGCGGCATCGGCCCCGCCCCCTTCTGCGGCATGATGCTGGCCGATCACGGGGCGGAGGTGGTGCTGGTCCACCGCCCCGGCGCCGCGCCCGACCCGCGCGATCCCCTGAACCGCAGCCGCGCCCGCCTGGTCGAAGCCGACCTGAAGACGCCCGAGGGCGCCGCCCTGATCCGCGATCTGGCCGGCGCCGCCGACGGCCTGATCGAGGGCTTTCGTCCCGGCGTGATGGAGCGTCTCGGCCTCGGCCCCGACGCGCTGCTGGCCGACAACCCGCGCCTCGTCTACGGCCGCATGACCGGCTGGGGCCAGGACGGGCCGCTGGCCCCGGCGCCGGGCCACGACATCGACTACATCGCCGTCTCGGGCGCGCTTCACGCCTTCGGCCGGGCGGGCGAGAAGCCGACCCCGCCGATCAACATGGTCGGCGACTTCGGCGGCGGCGGGATGCTGCTGGCCTTCGGCATGGTGGCGGGTCTGCTGAAGGCCCAGCGCACCGGGCGCGGCGACGTCGTCGACTGCGCCATGACCGACGGCTCCTCCCTGCTGATGAGCATGATCTGGGGCTTCCGCCAGAACCTGCCCGCGCCCCTGCCGCCCAGCCTGGCCTGGCGCGACGAGCGCGGCGTCAACCTGCTCGACACCGGCGCGCCCTTCTATGAGGTCTATGAGACGCAGGACGGCAAATACGTCGCCGTCGGCGCCATCGAACCGGCCTTCTACATCGCCCTGATGCGGCTGACCGGGCTGGGCGGCGATCCCGACTTCGCCATGCCCTTCGACCCGGCCCAGTGGCCGAGGCTGAAGGACAAGCTGGCCGCCGTCTTCCGCACCCGCACCCGCGACGACTGGTGCAGCGATCCCGACGCGCAAAGAGCCTGCGTCGCCCCCGTCCTGTCCATGACCGAGGCGCCCGACCACCCGCACAACCGCGCCCGCGAGGCCTTCGTCACCGCGCAGGGCGTGGTGCAGCCCGCGCCTGCACCCCGGTTCCGGGACAGCCCGGCGCGGCGGCCGGAATAGAAGGCCTGTCACGAAATCACCGCTCGTCCCGGCGGACGCCGGGGCCCAGTGCTTTGGCCTCAAACGCGCGGCCTGAATAGGCAAGTCCTGTGCGCGCGCTCTCACTGGATCCCGGCCTCCGCCGGGACGAGCAGGGGTAAGGTCAGCCCCCGTCCGTCCACACCGTCTTGTAGAGATCGAACCGGCGGTCGCGCAGGTTCCGCACCGTCCCCTGCGCCTTGGCCCAGGCCAGATCGGACAGGTCCAGGTCCGCCACCGTCACCGTCTCGACGTTCTCGCTGGCCTCGGCCGCCACCCCGTCGCGCGCGAAGGGAAAGTCGCACGGCGTCAGGATGCAGGACTGCGCATACTGGATGTCCATGTTCTCGACGTTGGGCAGGTTGCCGACATTGCCCGACAGGACGACGTAGCACTGGTTCTCGATCGCCCGCGCCTGAGAGCAGTACCGCACGCGCAGATAGCCCTGGCGGTTGTCGGTGCAAAAGGGGGTGAACAGGATGCGCGCCCCCTCGTCCGCCAGACGCCGCGCCAGTTCGGGGAACTCGGAATCGTAGCAGATCATCACCCCGATCGGCCCGCAGTCGGTGGGGATGGCGTGGACGCGGTCGCCGCCCTTGATGTTCCACCAGTGCCGCTCGTTCGGGGTCGGGTGGATCTTCTCCTGCTCATGCACCGAACCGTCGCGCAGGAAGACGTAGGCGACATTCTGGATCTCGCCGTCCTCGGTCCGCGTCGGGTGCGAGCCGCCGATGATGTTGACGTTGTAGCCGACCGCCAGCTCGCGCATCGCCTCGACGAAGCGCGGCGTGTAGCGGGTCAGGGCCTCGATCGATTCCGCAGGCGTCAGCTTCTTCGTCTCCAGCGACAGCAGCTGAAGCGTGAACAGCTCGGGGAAGACCACGAAGTCGGCGCGATAGTCCGATCCCACGTCGACGAAATATTCGACGTTGTCCATGAACTCGCGGAAGCTCTCGACCTTGCGCATCTGCAGCTGGACGGTGGCGACGCGCACCGTCTCCTTCACCGCAAAGGCCGCCCCCTTGCCCGTCGCCTCGACATAGTAGGGGTTGCGCCAGACCCAGCGCGCCGCATGGCCCAACGACGCCTTGTCCGACGGCAGATAGTTCAGCAGCACCCCCGCCGGCTCGAACCCCGAACGCTGGTGAAAGGCCATGATCGGATCCTTCACCTTGCGGTCGCGCACCGCCTCGACATAGGCGTTCGGGTCGGGATAGGCGGCTCGGCGGCGCGAAAGGCCCGGCATCCGGCCGCCGAACACGACGCCCTTCAGGTTCTGCGCCTCGCACAAGTCGCGGCGCGCGTCGTACAGGCGCTGGCCGATGCGCAGGCGACGTCGGGCGGGGTCGACGCAGACCTCCATCCCGTACAGCCACGCGCCCGCCGGATCGTGTCGCGCCGCATAGCCCCCGCCGGTGATCTCGTCCCAGCTGTGCGGCCCCATGGCCGAGGCCTCGTCGATGCGGAAGCTGGCGGCGTAGCCGACGATCTCGCCCTCGAACTCGACCACGAACTGGCCGTCGGGATAGGTGGCGATCTGGCCGCGCAGCATCCCCGGCGTATAGGGCGGCATGTCCTTGTAGACCCGCTCGACCAGGGCGTTGATCCCGGCGACGTCGCCCATGCGCGCGTTGCGGATGGTCAGGACGGCGGGCTTGGCCGGCTCGGCGGGCGGGACGGTTTGGGCGGTCTGAAGATCAGTCATCCGCTCCTAACGCACGAGCTTGGCCGTTGGATCATTTTCGTCGTCTTGGACCCGCGCCGGGATGGGCGCACAATGACGTCATGTCCGGCATGGCCCAGGAAATGGCGCAGGAAATCGAACTCAAGTTCCGGCTCGGCCCCGGCGCCGCCGCGCGCCTGGCCGCCCACCCGGCCCTGGCGGGCGAGGACAGCATGCAAAGCCTGCGCTCCGTCTATTTCGACACGCCGGATCAGGCGCTGCGCCGCGCCGGCTGGGGCCTGCGCGTGCGCGCAACCGGCCGCGGCTTCGTCCAGACCCTGAAGGGCCAGACCGGCGGCGACGTCCTCAACCGCGCCGAATGGGAGACGCCCGTCTCCAGCGAGGCCCTGGACTGGCGGGCCGTCAAGACGACGCCCGCCGCCGCCCTGCTGAAGGGCCGCCGCCGCAACCTGTCGCCCCGCTTCGCCAGCACGGTGCGTCGCCGCGCCCGGCTGGTCGCCTTCGAGGGCGCCGTGATCGAGGCCGCCTATGACGAGGGCGAGCTGTCGGCGGGCGGCCGCGTCGAGCCCTTGCGCGAACTCGAACTGGAGCTGAAGGACGGCCCGCCCCAGGCCCTGTTCGCCCTGGCCCGGCGCCTTTCGGCCGACGTCGCCCTGGTCCCCCTGTTCGAGAGCAAGGCCGAGCGCGGCTGGCGCCTGGCCGAGGGGTCGGAGCGCGCGCCCCGTTTCGCCCGCGTCGATCCCCTGCCGCGCGCCCTGAGCGCCGAGGCCGCCCTGCGCCGCACGGCCCTGGCCGCCTTGGGCCAGGTCTCGGCCAACGCCGAACTGCTGCGCCGGGTGCGGCGGCCCGAGGCCCTGCATCAGCTGCGCGTGGGCCTACGCCGCCTGCGCGCCGCCCTGTCCGTGTTCGCCCCCCTGCTGGGCGAGGACGCCGCCCCCGTCGTCGCCGAGCTGAAATGGCTGGCGCATGAGACCGACGCCGCGCGCGATCTGGACGTCTTCATCCGCGACGTCTTCCACCCCGCCGCGCTCGAAACGCCCGACCCCGACCTCGCCCCCCTGGGCCTGCGACTGCTGGCGGCCCGCAGCGGCGCCTATCGCCGGGCGATGGCGGCGATCGATTCGCCGCGCTACGCCGCCCTGATGTTCGAGACCCTGGCCTGGATCGAGACCGGCGCCTGGCGGACCGATCCTGACCCCGTGCGCGCCTGGCGCCGACAACGGCCCGTCGCCGCCTTCGCCGCCGAGGCTCTGGAGCGATTGAGCCGGCGCGTGCGGCGCGGCGGGCGACGCCTGGACCAGTTGGACGTCGCCGGTCGCCACCGTCTGCGCATCCGCGTCAAGCGTCTGCGCTATGCGGCCGAGTTCTTCGCCGGCCTGTTCGACCGCCCCGGCCGCGAGCGGCGTTTCCGCGCAGGTCTGGAGCAGGTCCAGGACGCGTTCGGCGCCCTCAACGACCTGGCCGTGGCGCGCGACCGCATCCCCGCCGAGGCCCGGCTGACCTCTCCCGAGATCGCCTTCACCGCCGGACGCCTGATCGGCCGCCGCGAACAGAGCGCCCCCGTCCTGCTGCTCGCCTCAAGCAGCGCCTTCGCCCGCCTGTCCCGCGCCCGGCGCTTCTGGCGGTAAACTTACGACTAAATCGGTCGCATCGCGATAAATGTTCTCGTTCAGTTCATGAGAACATCTTGCGAACAGGAACAAACCGTGTCCATAGTCCGGCTCAACGAGGGAGCGGGTCCGTGGCGGGTCTCTCCCGAAGTCAGATGGGAATCATGGCAAGGGAGAGAAAACCAATGTCACAGGCGGCACTGAAGCTCGTGGGTAAAGAAGACGGCGACAAACAACGCGCTCTAGAGGCGGCGATCGCGCAGATCGATCGCGCCTTCGGCAAGGGCTCGGTCATGAAACTGGGCAAGGCCGGACAGGTGGCCGAGATCGAAAGCGTCTCGACCGGCTCTCTGGGTCTCGACATGGCGCTCGGCATCGGCGGCCTGCCGGTCGGCCGGGTGATCGAGGTGTTCGGCCCCGAATCCTCGGGCAAGACGACCCTGGCCCTGCACACCGTGGCCGAGGTCCAGAAGAAGGGCGGCGTGGCCGCCTTCGTCGACGCCGAACACGCGCTGGACCCGGTCTACGCTCAGAAATTGGGCGTCAACCTCGACGACCTTCTGGTGTCGCAGCCCGATGCCGGCGAACAGGCGCTGGAGATCGTCGACACCCTGGTGCGCTCGGGCGCCGTGGACATCGTGGTGGTCGACTCCGTCGCCGCCCTGACGCCCCGCGCTGAGATCGAGGGCGAGATGGGCGACAGCCTGCCCGGCCTTCAGGCCCGCCTGATGTCGCAGGCCCTGCGTAAGCTGACGGCCTCCATCTCCAAGTCGAAGTGCATCGTCCTGTTCATCAACCAGATCCGTCACAAGATCGGCGTCATGTACGGTTCGCCGGAAACGACGACGGGCGGCAATGCGCTGAAGTTCTACGCCTCGGTGCGCCTGGACATCCGCCGCACCGGCGCGATCAAGAACCGCGACGAGGTGGTCGGCAACACCACCCGCGTCAAGGTGGTCAAGAACAAGGTCGCCCCGCCGTTCCGCGAGGTCATCTTCGACATCATGTACGGCGAAGGCATCTCCAAGATCGGCGAGATCATCGACCTAGGGGTCAAGGCCAACATCATCGAGAAGTCGGGTTCGTGGTTCTCCTACGACTCCACCCGCATCGGTCAGGGTCGCGAGAACGCCAAGGAGTTCCTGAAAAACAACCCCGACATGGCCCTCGCCATCGAAAAGGCGGTCCGCCAGTCCACGGCCAAGATCGCCGACGACATGCTGGGCGCGCCCGAGCCGGACGAAGGTCAGGATCTGGAGGGCTGATCCGTCCCATCACCTAAACGCCGTCATCCTCGGGCTTGACCCGAGGATCCAGCCAGGCAGCGTCCTCTTCCGTTCCAGCCGTGATCGCGCTGACGATCCGATCCTCGGGTCAAGCCCGAGGATGACGGCAGAAGGCAAGAGGCGTCCTGACGACCAGAGCTTCTCCGTTCGCCGCCTCGCGACCCGCCTACCGACCCCGCGGGGCCGGTCGGACGGAGACCGGCCCGCCCGACCTGCGTCGGGCGGGCCTCTTTTTTTATCCCGCCTCAATCTCCGCTCAAGGGCCTTGTTTCCCATGACCGCCAACGGGCAAGCTTCGCGCAAAGAACCGGAGCCTCCTCATGACCAGCCCCGCCACCGCCGACCTCTGCGACGCCCACTCCGACGTGGTGAAGGTCTGCCAGACTCTCTTCCGCAGCTTCGGCCAGGTCGCGGCCTTCCACGGCCCGATCCGCACCCTCAGCGTGCTGGACGACAACGCCCTGGTCCGCCAGACGCTGGAGCGCCCCGGCCAAGGCGCGGTCCTGGTCGTCAACGGCGGCGGTTCGCTCAAACGCGCCCTAGTCGGCGACAATCTGGCGAAGCTGGCCATCGACAACGGCTGGGCCGGGATCGTCGTCCACGGCGCCGTGCGCGACACAGCCGTCATCAACACCATGAACGTCGGCGTCAAAGCGCTTGGAACCGTTCCCCTGCGCGCGGACCGCGACGCCATCGGCGAGATCGACATCCCCACCGCCTTCGGCGGCGTCATCTTCACCCCCGGCGACTGGCTCTACGCTGACGAGGACGGCCTGATCGTCTCGCCGCATCGCCTGCACGATTAAAGCGCTCCTGGCCCTAAAAACGCGCCCGCGCCCGCAGGATCACGCGCCAGTGATGCGTTCGGCGCAAAATCCCTATATGACGCCGGTTCCGATATTTCCTCCCGCGCGCCCGAGTTCCAGAGCGATACGCCCATGACCAGCCTGAAGCAGATCCGTTCCACCTTCCTCGACTACTTCGCCGCCGACGGCCACGAGAAGGTGCAGTCGGCTCCGCTCGTGCCGCAGAACGACCCGACCCTGTTGTTCGTCAACGCGGGCATGGTGCCGTTCAAGGACTACTTCACCGGCGCGGCCGTCCCGCCCTATAAGCGCGCCACCAGCTCGCAGAAATGCGTGCGCGCCGGCGGCAAGCACAACGACCTGGACAACGTCGGCTACACCGCGCGCCACCACACCTTCTTTGAAATGCTGGGCAATTTCTCGTTCGGCGACTACTTCAAGGACCACGCCATCGAGAGCGCCTGGGGCCTGCTGACCAAGGAGTTCGGCCTGGCCCCCGCACGCCTGCTGGTCACCGTCTACCACACCGACGATCAGGCCTTCGACATCTGGAAGAAGGTGACGGGCTTCGCGGACGAGAAGATCATCCGCATCCCCACCAACGACAACTTCTGGGCCATGGGCGACAGCGGCCCCTGCGGCCCCTGCACCGAGATCTTCTACGACCACGGCGACCACATCTTCGGCGGCCCTCCCGGTTCGCCGGACGAGGACGGCGACCGCTTCGTCGAGATCTGGAACAACGTCTTCATGCAGTTCGAGAAGGAGAACGACGAGATCGTTCGCGAACTGCCCAAGAAGTCGGTCGACACCGGCATGGGTCTGGAGCGCATCGCCGCCGTGCTGCAGGGCGTCCACTCCAACTATGACGTCGACCTGTTCAAAAGCCTGATCAACGCCTCGGAAGAGCTGACCTCGACCAAGGCCGAGGGCGAGCGCGCCCCGTCGCACCGGGTCATCGCCGACCACCTGCGTTCGACCGCCTTCCTGATCGCCGACGGCGTGACGCCCTCGAACGAGGGCCGGGGCTACGTCCTGCGCCGCATCATGCGCCGCGCCATGCGCCACGCCCACCTGCTGGGCGCCGCCGATCCGCTGATGCACCGTCTGGTGCCGACCCTGGTCGAGGAGATGGGCGAGGCCTACCCCGAGCTCGGCCGCGCCCAGGCCTTCATCGAAGACACGCTGAAGCAGGAAGAGATCCGCTTCCGCACCACTCTGGGCCGCGGCATGAACCTGTTCGATCAGGCCACGACCGGCTTCAAGGCCGGCGACATGCTGGACGGCCAGACGGCCTTCACCCTGTACGACACCTACGGCTTCCCGCTGGACCTGACGCAGGACGAGGCCCGCCGTCGCGGCTTCAGCGTCAACGTCGACGGCTTCGAGGCCGCCATGACCGAGCAGCGCGACCGCTCGCGCGAGCACTGGAAGGGCTCGGGCCAGACGGCCTCGGCCGGCGCCTGGCTGGCCCTGCGCGACCAGCACGGCGGCACGGAATTCACCGGCTATGAGTCCGAGACCGGCGAGGGCAAGGTTCTGGCCATCGTCAAGGACGGCGCCGAAAGCCCCTCCGCCGCGACCGGCGAAACCGTCGAAATCCTGCTGGACAAGACCCCCTTCTACGGCGAAGGCGGCGGCCAGGCGGGCGACAAGGGCGCCTTCGTCTGGAGCGGCGGCGAAGGCCGCGTGCTGGACACCAAGAAGCACGGCGGCGATCTGCACGTTCACACCCTCGAAGTGACCAAGGGCGCGCTGGCGACCGGCGCGGTCGTGACCGCCACGGTCGAGGAAGGCTCGCGCCCGACCACCCGCGCCAACCACTCGGCCGCCCACCTGTTCCACGCCGCCGTCAAGAACGTCCTGGGCGCCCACGTCGCCCAGAAGGGCCAGATGGTCGACGCTGAGCGCATGCGCTTCGACTTCAGCCACAACGCCCCGATGACGGACGAGGAAATCGCCCGCGTCGAGGACGAGGTGAACGCCGTCATCCGCCAGAACGTCCCGGTCACGACCGAGTTGATGACGCCCGACGCCGCCATCGCGGCGGGCGCCGTGGCCCTGTTCGGCGAGAAATACGGCGACGAGGTCCGCGTCCTGACCATCGGCCGCGCCCTGTCGGGTCCAGGCGCCTATTCGGTTGAACTGTGCGGCGGCACCCACGTCTTCCGCACCGGCGACATCGCCCTGTTCAAGATCGTGTCCGAAGGCGGCGTGGCCGCCGGCGTGCGCCGCGTCGAGGCCCTGACCGGCGAGGCGGCCCGCCGCTTCCTGCTGGATCAGGCTAATGTCGCCCGCCATCTGGCGCAGGGCTTCAAGATCCAGCCCGCCGAGGTTCCGGCCCGCGTCGAGGGCCTGCAGGCTTCGGTCAAGACGCTGGAGAAGCAGGTCGCCGACCTGAAGAAGCAGCTGGCCCTGGGCGGCGGCGCAGGCGCCAATGCGGCCCCTGAAGAGATCGGCGGCATCAAGCTGATCGCCCGCATTCTGGACGGCGTCGACGGCAAGGGCCTGCGCGGCGTGGCCGAGGACTTCAAGAAGCAGATCGGCTCGGGCGTGGTCGCCCTGGTCGGCGTCACCGACGGCAAGGCGGCCATCACCGTCGCCGCCACGCCGGACATGGCCGGCAAGGTCAATGCGGCCGATCTGGCCCGCGACGCCGTCATCGCCATGGGCGGCAAGGGCGCAGGCGGCAAGCCCGACTTCGCCCAGGGCGGCGCCCCGGACGGAGCGAAGGCCGAGGACGGCCTGAACGCCATCCGCGCCGCGCTGAAGGGCTGATCGCCCGCACAGACTGAAACGACAAAGGGCGGCGCATTCGATGCGCCGCCCTTTTTCTTTCCTCCCCATGCAATGGGGAGGGGGACCGCGAAGCGGTGGAGGGGCCAGGATAACGGAACCAAGCAGCCCCTCCGTCTCGTCGGCTGCGCCGCCGATCCACCTCCCCATTACATGGGGAGGAGAAGCCTAGTCCGGCGTCCCCAGATCAATCGCCGCCAGCTTCCAGCCGAACAGGTTGCGGCGCTTCATCAGCAGCGACACCGCCTCGTCCGGCTGGTCGTCGCGGGTCAGGGTGACGGCGAAGGTGTCCAGGTCGCGATAGCCCCACGACTGCCGCACGCGGTCATGGCCGCTCTTCGCCTTCGGCTCCGTTTCGACCGAAAGGGCGGGTTTGGGCGTGCGGCCCTCCTGCACCATCATGGAGATCGCCTGCGGGGTGACGAAGGCGTCCACCGCCCCGCCGACGATGGCGGGCGCCAGCAGCATCCCCAGGCCCGACAGGCCGCTGTCGGCCATGCGCGGGTCATTGCGCATCTCGGCCATCATGCGGGCGTTCAGCTCGTCCTTCAGACTGGCGCGGAAGGCGGGAAAGTCCACCTGGCGCTCCAGCCCTTTTTCATCCCCCGCCTTCGCCGCCTGGATCAACGACCGCGCCGCCAGCAAGGGCGATGCGGCGTAGGCGACCACAAGGACTGCGGCCGCAGCCACCCCCAGACGAATGATCAATTTGCGATTCATCGGCCCTCCCCTGCCTTACGAACGCGACCAGACGACGACGAAACGGCGTCAAAATCCCCAAGAGTATTAGGGACATGGTTCGTCGGCCGGTTCAATGCGTGTTTTCACGCGGCTCCGTCCCCCTGTCCCCACGCCGTCTTCCTCGAGGATGACGACGCGTTTGAGGGGAGCGAACGCGATACGCGCCCAACAAAAAAAGCCCGCCGGATCGCTCCGGCGGGCCTTGATGTCTTGGCGGCTCCGGGCCGCGCCGGGTGGAGACCCGAAGGGCGGCGCGAAGCAGCCAAGGCGGAGCCTTCTGACCGCGGCCGACTAGAAAAGCCTCAGCCGATGCCCGGCAGGGCCTTCTTCAGGTTCTCGGACACCTTGTCCAGGAAGCCTTCGGTCGTCAGCCAGGACTGCTGATCGCCGACCAGCAGGGCCAGATCCTTGGTCATGAAGCCCGACTCGACGGTCTCGACGACCACGCGCTCCAGCGTATCAGCGAACTCGGCCAGCTCGGCGTTGCCGTCCAGCTTGGCGCGGTGCTTGAAGCCGCGGGTCCAGGCGAAGATCGAGGCGATCGAGTTGGTCGAGGTGGCCTCGCCCTTCTGATGCTGGCGATAGTGACGGGTGACGGTGCCGTGGGCGGCCTCGGTCTCCATGACCTTGCCGTCCGGCGTCATCAGCACCGAGGTCATCAGGCCCAGCGAGCCGAAGCCCTGCGCCACGATGTCCGACTGCACGTCGCCGTCGTAGTTCTTGCACGCCCAGACGAAGCCGCCCGACCACTTGATCGCGGCCGCGACCATGTCGTCGATCAGGCGGTGCTCATAGGTCAGGCCGCGCTTCTTGAATTCCTCGGCGTAGTCGGCGTCGAAGACTTCCTGGAAGATGTCCTTGAAGCGGCCGTCGTAGGCTTTCAGGATGGTGTTCTTGGTCGACAGATAGACCGGGTAGTTGCGCTGCAGGCCATAGGCGAACGAGGCGTGGGCGAACTCGCGGATCGAGGCGTCCAGGTTGTACATGCCCATGGCGACGCCGGCGCCCGGCGACTTGTAGACCTCGTGCTCGATGACCTGGCCGTCGTCGCCGACGAACTTGATGGTCAAGGTGCCCGGTCCCGGCATCAGGAAGTCGGTGGCCTTGTACTGGTCGCCGAAAGCGTGACGGCCGACGACGATCGGCTGGGTCCAGCCCGGCACCAGGCGCGGGACGTTCTTGCAGATGATCGGTTCGCGGAAGACCACGCCGCCCAGGATGTTGCGGATGGTGCCGTTCGGCGACTTCCACATCTTCTTCAGGCCGAATTCGGCGACGCGCGCCTCGTCCGGGGTGATGGTGGCGCACTTCACGCCGACGCCGTGCTTCTGGATGGCGTGGGCCGCGTCGATCGTGATCTGATCGTCGGTGGCGTCACGGCTTTCCATGCCGAGGTCGTAATAGTCGAGTTCGAGGTCCAGGTACGGGAAGACCAGCTTGTCCTTGATCATCTGCCAGATGATCCGGGTCATTTCGTCGCCGTCGATGTCCACGATGGGATTGGCGACCTTGATCTTGGCCATGCTTACGCCTCTGTCTCTCAGGGGAAGGAATTCGGTGCAGGGGATATAGCGACCCCGGCGCGCGGGCGCAAAGGGGACGAAAGCCGCACGGCCTGAACGGCGGGCCGGAACGAAACGACGGCTTGGCCGCTAGGCTTCTTCACGGCTACGCTTGGCGTCGCCGGTCGATCAAGAACCTATGGAACGCCTGATGACGCTTCGCCGCCTGCGGTTCGCCGCCTCCGTCGCTCTGCTTCCCCTGGCCCTGGCCGCCTGCAAGGGACGTGAGGCCGCCGCCGCGCCCGAAACGCCTGCCGCGCCGGCCCCCGCAGAAGCCGCCGCCGCGCCCGCCGTTCAGTCCGCGGCCGCCAACCCGCCCAGCGTGACGCGCGAGTTCCGCGACTGGACCGCCACCTGCGACAACACCAACCACTGCGTCGCCTTCGGACCGGGCGAGAATGAGATGGGCTTCGTCCTCGTCTCGCTCGCCCCCGGCCCTGAGGCGCGGCCCGTCGTCCACATGGGCGGCTGGGGCCTGGAGGACGGCGAAGGCTCCGTCTACGCTGAAATCGACGGCCGCCGCCATGCGGGCCAGAACACCAAGATGGACGAGGAAGGCGACGTCATCGCCTTCAACACCCCCTCGGCCCAGCTGATGAACGGACTGGGCAACGGCTCCTTCATGGCGCTGCGACGCGGCGACAAGCAGATCAAGGTCAGCCTGGGCGGGGCCGCCGCCGCCTTCCTGTGGATCGACGAGCGTCAAGGGCGGCTGGGCACGACCACCGCCCTGATCCGTCGCGGCGACCGCCCGGCCTCCAGCGTTTCCGCCGCCCCGGCCGCGCCGCGCGTGACCGTGGCCGCCGCCGTGTCCCAGAACGGCCTGGTGCAGGACGACCTGTCGCCGGCGCTGCTGGCCCACCCCAAGGTCAAGGAATGCCTGGCCACGAGCCGCAAGGGCGAACGCTTCGAGCCGGACGTCGAGGTCGCACGCCTGGCCTCCGACAAGCTGCTGTGGAGCGTGCCGTGCGGCGAGGGCGCCTATAACTTCACCCAGGTCTATTTCATCACTCCGGCGGACAGGACCGCACCCCAGCCGGTCGCCTTCCCCACGGCCACGGGCAGCCACGACGAACTGGTCAACAGCCGCTATGACCCCAAGAGCCGCACCCTGTTCGCCTTCGGGCGCGGGCGCGGCATCGGCGACTGCGGCCGCATGGGCACCTGGGCCTGGACCGGCGAACGCTTCGCCCTGCTGGACGAGAAAAACATGCCCAGCTGCACCGCCATACCTCAAGATCTGTGGCCGACCACCTGGCGCGCGGCGACCTGACGACAGCTCGACGCCAAACACGAAAACGGCCCGGACGCACGAACGTCCGGGCCGTCATTCGTTTCAGGCTTCAGTCACGCCTCAGGCGCGCATACGCCCTTCCAGCACCGCCAGCGGCAGGGAGCCGCTGCCCAGCACCTTGTCGTGGAAGGCGCGCAGGTCGAAGCCCGGCTTGGCTTGCGCCTCTTCGCGCAGGCGCGCGATCACCGTGTGGCCGACCTTGTAGGCGCAGGCCTGGCCCGGCCAGACCGAATAGCGGTTGATCTCGCTGTTCGAGGCGTCCAGCGGCTTGGCGCCCGAGGCCGCCATATAGTCGACCGCCTGCTCGCGGCTCCAGCGTTCGGAGTGAATGCCGGTGTCGACCACCAGGCGCACCGCCCGGAACAGGTAGGACATCAGGAAGCCCACGCGGCCCAGCGGATCGGTGGCGTAGGCGTCCAGGTCGTTGGCCGCCACGGCCTCGGCGTACAGCGCCCAGCCCTCGTTGAAGGCCGAGAAGCCGCCCGCGCGGCGCCATTGCGGCAGTTCGCCCGACTCGCGTTGCAGCGCCACCTGCAGGTGGTGGCCCGGCGAGGCCTCGTGATAGGTCAGGGTCGGCAGGGCGAACTTGGGCCAGTTCCCGCTGTCGCGCAGGTTGATGTAGTAGGCGCCCGGCCGCGAGCCATCCAGCGGCGGCCCCTGATAGTATCCGCCCGGCGCGCCCGACTGGATCGACACCGGCACGCGGCGCACCTCGACATGGGTCTTGGGCAGGCGGCCGAAGACGGCGGGCAGTTTCGGCTCCAGCGCGGCGACCTGCTCGTTCAGCCACTTCAGCAGCTCTTCCTTGCCCGCATCGGTGTTGGGGAACAGCTGGGCCGGATCCTTGTTCAGCGCCTGCACGCGTTCGCCGACCGTGCCCTGGGTCATGCCTTGCGACTTCAGGATGCCGTCGATCTCGGCGGTGATCTCGGCCACCTGCTCGCGGCCCATCGCGTGGATCTCCTTGGCCGAGAGCGTGGTCGTCGTGTTCGACTTCAGCCCGGCGGCGTAGAAGGCCTCGCCGTCCGGCAGGCGCCACACGCCCGCGTCGTGCACGGCGTCGGGGCGGATCTTCTCCAGCGCCTCGATCTGGCGGGCCAAGGCGGGCTTGATCTTCTGATCGACCAGGGCGACGGCGCGCGTGTCATAACCCGACAGGTTCAACGCCCCGGCCTTGCGGGCCAGCGACTTGATCATGGACATGTCCGCGGCCGACGTATCGCGCAGGGTGCGGATCTGCGGCAGCATCCGGTCGATGATGAAGTCCGGCGGAATGACGCCCTGACCAGCGTCCTCACGGATCTTGGCCGTCTCGCCGTCCAGCACGCCGGCGAAGGCGTCCAGGCGCGACAGGAAGGCGTCGGCGCCCGCCGCATCCTCGATGCGGTGCTGGTTGTCCATGAAGTCCGGCATGGAGAAATAGGCGCCCGACAGCTGGGTCACGACATAGGGGGACGGACGGCCCGGCCCGGCGCCGTAGGCGAAGCGCGCCGTCTCGGCCGAGGTCTGACGCCCGAAAGAGGCGATGGCGTAGTTCAGCGCCCCGGCCTCGGACAGGCCGGTCTGGTCGAAGGCGCGCAGCTCGGCCCAGCGGCTGATCGCCTTGTCGCGGTCCTTGCGGATGGCGTCAGGCCCGGCTTCGCTCAAGCGAGACGACAGGCCCGCGCGGGCGCCCTTGTCCAGGCCCAGATTGGTGGCGCGCTCGGGCGACTCGTCGATGTCGGCCTCGAACCAGCCGTCCAGCAGGGCGTTCAGACGCGCATCGGCGTCGGTGACAGCGGCGGCGGCTTGCGCCAGCGTCGGCGCGGCGACGGCGGTCGCGGCGGCGGTCAGAAGAAGGCGGCGGCGGTCGATCATTCGGATATTCCCCCAACGGAGCCGCGCCGCGCCGGACGCCGCTCCCAAAGCTTACTGAAATGACGGACCGGCGCGTCCGTAAGAGGTCCAGCCGTCAGACCGGGGTCCAGGCGTTCATGGTCCGCTCCAGAACCGTCAGCGGCACCCCGCCCAGGTTCAGGCCCGTGTCATGGAAGCCCTTGATGTCGAAACGCGATCCCAGGCGCTTCTTGGCGTCTTCACGCAGGCGCACCCAGGTGGTGTGGCCGACCTTGTAGCTGGACGCCTGACCCGGCCAGACGCAGTAGCGCTCGACCTCGGTGGCGATGCTGGATTCCTGATCGCCCAGGGTATCGACCATGTAGCGGATGCCCTGTTCGCGGCTCCAGCGCTTGTGGTGCAGGCCCGAGTCCACGACCAGACGCGCGGCGCGGAACATCAAGGACTGCAGATAGCCGATCTGGCCGAAGGGATCGTTCTCATAGGCGCCGATCTCGTCCGCCAACTGCTCCGAATACAGGCCCCAGCCCTCGGAATAGGCCGAGAAGCCCATGACCTTCATCAGCAGCGGGGTGTCCGGCTGCTCCATCTGCAGGGCGATCTGGAAGTGATGGCCCGGCACGGCCTCGTGATAGGTCAGGGTCGGCAGTGTCCACTTGGGCCACTCCGCCGTGTCGCGCAGATTGATGTAGTAGGCGCCCGGACGCGAGCCATCCAGGGCCGGCGCCATGTAGTAGCCGCCCGGCGCCCCGGCCTCGATGGCCTTGGGCACGCGACGGATGTCGCAGGGCGACTTGGGCAGGCGGCCGAAATAGTCCGGCATGCGGGCCTGCATGGCCGCCATCTGGACGTTCAGCTCCTTCAGCAGCTTTTCCTTGGCCTCGTCCGTGTTCGGATAGACGAAGCGCGGATCCTTGCCGAGGGCGGCGATGCGCTGGCCGACCGTGCCTTGCGTCAACCCTTGCGCCTTCAGCAGGCCGTCGGCGCGGGCCGAGATCTCGGCCACCTGATCCAGCCCCATCTGATGCACCTCGTCCGGCGTCATCGAGGAAGTGGTGTAGTTCTTCAGCCCATAGCGATAGTAGGCCTCGCCGTCGGGCAGACGCCACACGCCGCCGTCGTGCGTCGCGCCCGCGCGCACCGCCTTCAGGGCGTCGGCCTGGCGCTGGATGGCCGGATAGACCTCTCGCGTCAGGATCGTCTGCGCCCGTGCGGCCCAGTCGCCGGGGATGTTCTTCTCGGCCGTGCGACGCGCGATCGACTGGCTCATGACCGAGTCGGCCACAGCCGTGCCGGTGATGGCGCCCATCTGCGTCAGGGTGCGGTCGATGACGAAGTCCGGCGGCACGGCCCCGGCGGCGTAGTCGATCCGCATCCGCTCGCGTTCGTCGTCCAGGCTGCGGGCGAAGTCCGACAGGCGCGACAGATAGGCCTCGGCGTCATCCGCCGCCTCGATTCGGTGCTGGCTGTCGAGGAAGTCCGGGATCTGCTGGTATGAGCCGCCCAGCTGGCTGACCGTATAGGGCGAGGGGTACATCCCGCCGCCGTAGGGGAAGGCGTAGCCTTCCATCACCGTCTCGCCGAAGAAGGTCAGGGAGTCGTGATAGATCTGCTCCTTGGCCGGCAGGGCGTTGCGGTCGATGGCCGCCATGTCCTTCATGGCGGCGACGAACTTGACCTTGTCGGCCTCGACCTTGGCCTGGCTGCGGTCGCTCAACTTGAAGCGGGCGTCGGCGTGTTCGCCCCGGTCCATGCCCAGCATGGTCAGGGATTCCGGATCCGTCAGGAGCATCTCCTGCGCGATCCGGTTCATCAGGGCGTTGAAGTCGGCCGAGGCGGTCTGCGCCACAGCGGCGTGGGCGAGGGCGCGAACCGGGCCGACAGCGGCCAGCGCTCCCCCCGCGGCGACCGACATCAGCAGGCGGCGGCGATCCATCATGAGCTTCCTCCCAAAAGCGATGGGCCGGGATGCTAGCGAAGCGATGGCCGCCCGCAAGGCTTGATCGTCGCCTTGCGGATTAAGTCTGCGTCATGCGCCCGATCTGGGCGCGCTCACATGAGCCTTGATGCAGTCGCGCACCGCGCGCTTCAGGTCGCCGGGCGCGTTCGGCTCGTCCACGCCCTCGGCGGCGAAGACGGCGCGCATGGCGGCGTCCAAGCCCTTGGGCAGAGCCTCGATCACCTTCTTCTGCCCCTTTTCATGCAGGCAGAAGCCGACCTGATTGCACAGGTCTGCGAACATCTGATCAAAGTCGGGGGCGGCGTTAGTCATCACACTCAGGCTTTCAGCCGCTTGGCGTGGAAGGCCACATGGTCGTCCACGAAGCTGGCCATGAAGAAGTAGGAGTGGTCATAGCCCGGCTGCATCCTCAGGGTCAGCCCCTGCCCGGCCTTTTGCGCCGCCGCCTTCAGCAGTTCCGGCTTCAGCTGATCGGTCAGGAAGGAATCCGCGTCGCCCTGATCCACCAGGATGTCGTCGAAAACGCCTTTCGCCGCCCCGCCTTCGATCAGCAGGGCCGCGTCATGTTTAGCCCATTTCGTCCGGTCCTCGCCCAGATAGGCGGAGAAAGCCTTCTCGCCCCACGGACAGCGCGTCGGCGAGGAAATCGGCGCAAAGGCCGACACCGACCGGAACCGTTCGGGATGGCGCAGGGCCAGCGTCAGCGCCCCATGCCCGCCCATCGAATGACCGAAGATCGAGCGCGTCTTCGTCGTCGGGAACTGGGCGTCGATCAGGTCGATCAGTTCGCCCGTGACATAGCTTTCCATGCGGAAATGCGGCGCCCACGGCGCTTCCGTCGCATCGACATAGAAGCCCGCGCCCTGCCCCAGATCATAGGCGGCGTCATCGGCCACGCCTTCCCCGCGCGGCGAGGTGTCCGGCGCGACGATGATGACGCCGTGTTCGGCGGCGGCCTTATAGGCCCCGGCCTTGGTGGTGAAGTTGTCCTCGGTGCAGGTCAGGCCCGACAGCCAGATCAGGACCGGAAACGGCCCCTCCCCGGCGGGAATGAAAACTGACAGCGTCATGGGCGTGCCCGTCGTTGCGCTGTCGTGCTTCAGATAGCGCAGCGTCCCGCCGTGAACGACGTGGCTCTTGACCGTTTCCATCAGACTCAAACTCCAGATCAGTCCGGCCATACCTTGGCCATGAGGTCGTCATCGAGGACGCCCCCGTCTTCAGAGAAGTGCGCGTACCAGTCGCGCGGGATCGGGGCGACCGCCCCCTCGGGCTGCGCGCCGCCGCCCCAGGCGTCGAACTGCAGGCCGACCAGGATCGGTCCCTGCCGCACCGACGGCGCCGGAACCGCCCCGGCGGCGGCGGTCAGAGCCGCGACGACGTCCGGCTTCATCGCCGGCTCGCCGGTGACGACCCAGGCTCTGGACCGCTCGCCCGGCTTGACCATCAGCAGCATCATGCCCGAAGCGCCCGGCTGTATCGGCTGAGCCTCGGCGGCGTCGGCGACCGCCTCGTCGACAGCGGCCAGATAGGGGGACAGGTCGGCGACCGCGACCCGCTCCTTCATCACCCGATCCGGCAGATACAGCACCACCTTCTTGCGGACCCAGGCCTGCGCCGACGCCTCCGCGGGCGCGGGCGCCTCGCCCTGACTGCAGGCGGCGAGCGCCCCGACGGCCGCAACCGCCATGATCGACGCAACCGCCGCCTTCGCCTTCATCGCCTCAACCCTCAGCTCGGCCGGTGAACGGCGCAGATCTTATTGCCCGACGGATCGCGCAGATAGGCCAGGTGCACCACGCCGAAAGGCGTATTGCGCGGCCCAGCCGGATCTTCGATCGCCACGCCGCCCGCCGCGACCCCGGCCTCGGCGAAGGCCACGACCGCCTCCGGCGTAGACGCCGCGAAGCCGATGGTGCCGCCGTTGGCGTGGCAAGCCGCCTGGCCGTCGCGCGGACGGACCACGCCCAGCATTCCGCGCGGCGTCATGTACCAGACCCCCGGCATCGGCACGTCGCTGGGCGCGCCCGCCTGATGGCCCAGGGCGCCCAGAACGGCGTCATAGAATTTGTGCGAGGCTTCGAGGTCGTTGGCCCCGACAGTGACGTGTGTAAACATGGTGATCCTCCCAGATCCGCCCGATCATCGCGCCGGGCGCGGCAAGCTAAGCCGACAAGGTTTCGTTTGGCAACGAACTTTGCTGCACCTGCTCAGTCGGGCCGCGCGCCCTGGCGGGCGTAGGCGCCCATCAACTCGGCGTAATCCTCGGGCGGCGGGAATTCCGGATAGCCGACCTTGGCTCCCGACTGAGCGCCGGGCAGACGCTCCGTCGTCCAGGTGTCGGCATAGGGAACGACCCACGCCCCGTCGTCCAGCAGGCTGGGCCTCAGGTTGACGAACTGCCCCCCGGCGATGCCGCGCGTGAACAGCCAGGTCTTGCATGACGGACAGAAGTGATGCTCCGGCACGGGATTGTGCAGGCCGCCGATCTCCGTCTCGCCCTCGACCGTCAGCCCTTCGCTGGGCAGCATCAGGCTCAGGGAATAGGCGCCGCCCGTCAGCTTCTGACAGGCGCGGCAGTGACAGGCCGCCGCGAAGACCGGCGCCTGGACGACCTGAACTCTCACCTGCCCGCAGAGGCAGGCCCCCGTCCACGGCAGCTTCCAGTCACTCATAGGCCAGTCCCTCCCTGTTCTCTTAGACAATCAGCGCGCACGCTCAGATATCTGGTCGCCAGACAGAGCCGTCGCCACTGACATTATAGAACCCCACGCCATGCCGCTTGGCGAGGGTGAGCGCCAATTCCTGCGCCACATCAGCGCGGCTCCAGGCAAAACCCGCATAGATGGCGCTGGGCGCACAGGTGATATCCGCAGAATCGGAGGGCCTGAACCACGGCCCTGTTCGCGAGGCGTGCGGGCCGTTCAACGCCCAAAATCGCCGCCGCACACCCGCTTCCCAGCGTTGCAGGGCGGGCGAACAGACGGCGGGATCATTGTAGTCCCACGCGCCGTCCCAACGCATGAAGGCGTCATACCAAGCCTGAAACGCGGCACGCTCGACCGGAACGGCGGCAGGCTCGAACACCAGAAGATCGTAACTCATCGTCGCCCCGCCGCCTCATTTCACCCGTCTGTTAGAAGACGATGACCGAACGAATGCTCTTGCCTTCATGCATCAAATCGAAGGCCTCGTTAATCCGCTCCAGCGGCAGGGTGTGGGTGATCATCGGGTCGATCTCGATCTTGCCGTCCATGTACCAGTCGACGATCTTGGGCGTGTCGGTGCGGCCGCGCGCCCCGCCGAAGGCCGAGCCCTTCCAGACGCGGCCCGTGACCAGCTGGAACGGACGGGTGGCGATCTCCTTGCCCGCCTCGGCCACGCCGATGATGACGCTCTCGCCCCAGCCGCGGTGACAGGCTTCCAGCGCCTGACGCATGACCACGGTGTTGCCGGTGCAGTCGAAGGTGTAGTCGGCGCCGCCCCCGGTCAGCTCGACCAGATGGGCCACCACGTCCGACACGTCCTTGGGATTGACGAAGTGGGTCATGCCGAAGCGACGGCCCCACTCTTCCTTGTCGCCGTTGATGTCGACGCCGATGATCATGTCGGCCCCGACCATCTTCAGCCCCTGGATGACGTTCAGGCCGATGCCGCCCAGACCGAAGACCACGGCGTTGGCGCCCGGCTCGACCTTGGCCGTGTTGACCACGGCGCCCACGCCCGTCGTCACGCCGCAGCCCACGTAGCAGGCCTTGTCGAAGGGCGCGTCCTTGCGGATCTTGGCCACCGCGATCTCAGGCAGGACCGTGTAGTTCGAGAAGGTCGAGCAGCCCATGTAGTGGTGAAGGGTCTGGCCCTTGTAGGAAAAGCGCGAAGTGCCGTCCGGCATCAGCCCCTTGCCCTGCGTGCCCCGGATCGAGGTGCACAGGTTGGTCTTGCGGCTCAGGCACGACTTACACTGGCGGCATTCCGGCGTGTACAGCGGGATGACATGGTCGCCGACCGCAAGGCTGGTCACGCCCGGCCCCACCTCGACCACCACGCCCGCGCCCTCATGGCCCAGGATCGAGGGGAAGAGGCCCTCGCTGTCCAGACCGTCCAGCGTATAGGCGTCTGTGTGGCAGACGCCCGTCGCCTTGATCTCGATCAGCACCTCGCCCGCGCGCGGCCCTTCCAGATCGACCTCGACGATCTCGAGCGGACGTTTGGCTTCGAACGCGACGGCGGCGCGGGTTTTCATGATGAGTGGTCCTTCGGACGCCCCTAACGCTCGCGACGCGGTCGCTCGCTGCTTCAGGGGCATGAGGTGGGCGGGTGATTTGGCGACCTTACTACGCCGCGCCGCGCTTGGCCGAAACGGCGACAACCGCAAAACATTATTGCCGTTAAGCAATAATCCTGATCCAACGTCCCCATGAGCCGCTGGGACGGGATCGACGAATTCACCGCTGTCGCCGAACAGGCCAGCTTCTCGGCCGCCGCCAAACGGCTGGGCCTGTCGACCTCGGCGGTCAGCCGCGAGATCGCCCGGCTGGAAGACCGCCTGCAAACGCGTCTGCTCCACCGCACCACCCGCCGGGTCGAGCTGACCGACGCAGGCCGCGACTTCCTTTCCCGCTGCCGCCGCCTGATCGACGAACGCGACGAGGCCCTGGCCGCCGTCCAGCCCGACGATCAGGCCCCGCGCGGCCTACTGCGCATGACCTGCTCCGTCTCCTATGGCGAGCGGTTCATCGCCCCCGCCGTCAACGCCTTCGCGCGCCAGAACCCCGAGCTCAGGATCGAACTGGATCTAGACAACCGCCTGCGTGATCTGGTCGGCGACGGCTATGATCTGGCGGTGCGCTTCGGCCATCTGACCGACTCGCGGCTGATGGCGCGGCGGCTGGCCTCGCGGCGGCTGATCCTGTGCGCCAGCCCCGACTATCTGGCCCGGCGGGGCGCCCCGCGCGACCTGTCCGAGATCCCCAGCCACGACGGCCTGATCGGCTCGGCCGAACACTGGCGCTTCACCGAGGCGGGGCGCGAGGTCAGCCTTCGCCCCACCGGCCGCTGGCGCTGCAACTCCGGCGCGGCGGTGCTAGACGCGGCGTTGCAGGGGCTGGGCCTGTGCCAGCTGCCCGACTTCTACGTCGCCGAGGCCCTGTCAGCGGGCGCGCTCACCTCCCTGCTGGACGAGGCCCGCCCGCCCGACGAAGGCGTCTGGGCCGTCCACCCTCACCCCCGCCACGTCCCGCCCAAGGTCCGCGCCATGATCGACTGGCTGCACGACCGCCTGTCTGAGCAAAGGATCCCCGCATGAACCTCGTCATCCTGACCGGCGCCGGCGTCTCGGCTGAGAGCGGGGTGCCCACCTTCCGCGCCTCGGACGGCCTGTGGGAGGGGCATCGCGTCGAGGCCGTCGCCACGCCCGAGGGCTTCGCCGCCGACCCGGCCCTGGTGCAGGACTTCTACAACCAACGACGACGCCAACTGGCCGGCGTCCAACCCAACGCCGCGCACCGGGCGCTGGCCGATCTGGCGGCGCGATGGACGAGCGATTTCCTGCTGGTGACCCAGAACGTCGACGACCTGCACGACCGGGCGCACATGGACACGCCGCCCGCGCCGGACTTCGAGCTGATCCACATGCACGGCGAGCTGAAGAAGGCGCGCTGCACCGTCTCGGGCGTCGTCTGCGACTGGCATGATGATCTGGAGCCGGCCCACGCCTCGCCCCATCACCCGCACGGACGTTTGCGCCCGCACATCGTCTGGTTCGGCGAAATCCCGCTGGAGATGGAGCGGATCGAGGCGGCGCTGGCGCGATGCGATCTGTTCGTCTCCATCGGCACCTCGGGCGCAGTCTATCCGGCGGCGGGCTTCGTCCAGCTGGCGCGCATGGCCGGGGCGCGGACGGTCGAGATCAATCTGGAGCCGACGCAGGGCGCGGGCCTGTTCGACGAAGGCGTCTACGGCCCCGCCAGCGAGACCGTGCCCGCCTTCTTCGGCGCGCTTTAGGCCCTCGGCCCGAACAGAATGATCGCCGCGCCGATCAGGCAGACCGCGCCGCCGATGACATCCCAGCGGTCCGGCGTCGTCTTCTCGACCAGCGCCATCCACGCCAGCGACGCCACGATATAGACCCCGCCATAGGCCGCGAACGCCCGCCCCGCCGCTTCGGCCGGAACCAGCGCCAGCAGCCACGCAAAGGCGATGAGGCACAACACGCCCGGCGCCAGCCACCACGGCGAGCGATCCAGCTTCAGCCAGGCCCAGAAGGCGAAACAGCCGCCGATCTCAGCGAGGGCCGCGAGGGGATAGACAAGGACGAGTTTCACTTATCCTTCTTCGCCGCCTCCGCCTTTTCCGCCGCCAGCTTCGCCAGCACCCGGCCGCGCCCCTTGGCCAGGGCGTGGATGGCGCCGCGCATGGTGGCGACCTCCTGCTCGGTGAAGGCCGCGCGGCCCAGCATGACGCGCAGATTCTGGCTCATCGAACGCTTCTTCTCGGGCGGATAGAAGAAGCCGCCGTTGTCCAGCTCCGCCTCCAGATGCTCGTACATGCCCAGCAAGAGGTCGTTCGACGCGGGCGGCTCGCCCTCGCGGAAGCGCGGCGGTGGGGCGTCCAGGATCAGGGTGCGCCACTCATAGGCGTTGATCGCCACCGCCTGCGCCAGATTCAACGAGTGGTGCTTGGGGTCGATCGGAATGGTGGTGATCCCGGCGCACAGAGCGATGTCGCCTGTCTCCAGCCCCGCCCGCTCGCCGCCGAACAGCAGGCCGGTCTTCAGCCCCGAGGCCGTGTCGTCATACAGGATGCGCGCGCTCTCACGCGGGGTGCGCACCGGCTGGCGCGTCTCGCGCGGGCGGGCGGTGGTGGCGAAGACGGTGTTCAGGTCGGCGATGGCCTCGGCCACGCTGTCGAACACCTTGACCCCGTCCAGCACCCAGTCGGCGCCGGACGCCGTGGCCCAGGCGCGGTCCTGAGGCCAGCCGTCGCGCGGGCTGACCAGCCGCAATTCCGACAGGCCGAAATTGGCCATGACGCGGGCGACCGCGCCGATGTTGTCGGCCATCTGCGACTTGTCGAGGACGACGACGGGAGGGGTGAGTTCAGTCATGGGCGCTCAATAGTCCTTCTCCCCTTGCGGGAGAAGGTGGCAGTCCTCGGGCTTGTCCCGAGGGCTGACGGATGAGAGGTCTCGCCTCCCCATCCGTCAAAGCCTCGCGAAACCCCTCATCCGAGCCCTTCGGGCCTGCCTTTTCCCGCAAGGAGAGAAGGAAGAATCAGTCCTCGCCGACCATCGAGGTCCACGGGTCGACGCGGCCCGCCTCGACCTCGGCGACCTTCACCGCCGGCCAGCCGATGCTGCTGTTCGCCGACACGCGCCAGGCGGCCGACACGAAGTCGCGCAGCTCCGACGCCCCGGCCGCCAGACGCTCATTGACGAAGACCGCGCCGCGCGGGTCCGTGTCCTTGAACGCGCCCGCCTTCTCCATCCGATAGAAGGGGATCACCGTCGTCAGGGTGGCGTTCAGATGCGAGGCCGTGCGGGCGCGCAGGTCGAAGCCTTCGACGTTCATGGGCGCCATGGCCGCCTCGACCGCATCCAGACGCAGGGTCCGGCTGGTGAAGGCGCCCTCGAAATCGCCGTGGGTGCGGCGCGACTTGGTGAAGCCCTCGGGGTTGGTCTCGCCCGCCCAGCCGTTGAAGTGGATGGTCGTGTGGTGCGGCTGGGACGCATCGCCGACGAAGTGGCTCAGCACCCCGATGTCGCGCAGGATCAGCCGCTCGCGGCGTTCGCGGTCGGCGCGGTACCAGGCCTGCTTGGCCAGGTCCGGCTCGCGCGCCTCGGCCGCGGTCAGCACGCGCCAATAGGCGAAGTCGCGCTCCAGGTTCTGCCAGGCGTCCATGATGGCGTAGGGCAGGTATCCGGCCTTATCCACATCCAGACCGGCGCGGATCAGGGCGGCGTCGTATTCCGACTTCAGGCGCGGCAGGTCGGCCATGGTCATGCCGCGCGCATCCATCACCCGGCCCTCATCATCCATATCGACGAAGTGGGCGGTGTCGCGCTCGCGGTCGTGCGGCTGGCCCGCGCCCTTCCAGCGGTCGGGCTCGCGCGAATATTCGCCGACGTCAGACGCGGCCCCGGCCGTGCGCAGGAAGGCGGGCAGATCGCCCGGCAGGGCCCGCATGGCCGCCACGCCGATCACCCGGTGGCCCGAACTGCCCCAGGCCTCGACCTGAACGGCGGGCGCCGCGACGAGCACCAGGGCCGCGGCGGAAATCATCAGGCGTTTGACTTGTCGGTTCATGAGACGGCGCCGTTGGAAATTTCAGAAAGGGAAACGACGGCTTATCCCATTCCCGCGCACCGCTCCACCCGCCGCTCACGACCGCAGCAGCGCCGATCACGCCGCCGTTATCTTGGCGTCGGCGCCAGCTTTTCTTGCCAATAAAGTGTTAGCGCCCGCGATCAAGTCGTTAACGGCGGAGACGGCTACGACAGTATAGAACTTAAAATTGCTCAATACTTATATTCTATAGTCACAACAGTCTGACGCCGGGAGGCGATAGACTGGCCCCATTTGCGCCTTATCCACTACCGATACAGCGACTGATCTCATTTGCCGCAATTGCGCCGCAATTCGTCGTCAGAAACCGCCCTGCCGGAGCGTGTCGGGACCGGTGCTGCATGAAGTTTGAACGATGTTGAGCACGGCCGCCGCGCTTGCCATGTTGTGGACCATGGCCTTCTCCGGGTCCGGAGAGCCCGTCCCTTACGAAACGGCCGTCGCCCGCGACGCCGCTGTCGTAGAAGCCGCCGCGACGGCCCCCGGTTCCATCGACTCCGCCGAAACGGCGGACCTGTCGGCCGAACAGCTCGAGCTGATGGCCGGCGATCCCGACTGGCGCGCCTCGGCCCGCCTCTATCACGCCGGCGGCGGCGGAGCGACCGGCAACGATTCCCTGGGCTGCCGCCCGATTCCGATGCGCACGGTCGCGGTCGACCCGCGCGTCATCCCGCGCCGCACCAAGCTGTTCATCCGCGAGACGGTCGGCCTGCAGATGGCCGACGGCACGGTGCACGACGGCTACTGGTACGCCTCCGACACCGGCGGCGCGATCAAGGGCGCCAAGATCGACCTCTACACCGGCCACGGCCGCGCCTCGATGCGCCCGGCCATGAGCCTGAACATGAAGACCCTGACCATCGCTGACGCAGGCGATTTCGACGGCTGCCCCCCGGCGTGGGAGACCGCCTCGAACTGAGGCCTTTCAGCCTGACGACAAAAAGGGCGGCCGGTTCGATCCGGCCGCCCTTTTTCGTTCTCCTCCCTACGCAGTGGGGAGGTGGCGCGGCGCCGAAGGCGACGTGACGGAGGGTCTGCTTGGTTCCGCGACCTAAAACCTGACTGGCTGCACAGGGCTCGCCGTCCCGGCCCCTCCACCGCTTGGCTGCTCCGCGCCGCCCTTCGGGTCGCGGTCCCCCTCCCCATTGCATGGGGAGGAAAGCGTCAGTCAGAACTTCCGCTTGCCGCTGACCGTCTCGAAGAACAGGCGGAAGTCGCCCATCAGGCTCCACAGCGGATATTTGAACGTCGCGGGCCGGTTCTTCTCGAAGAAGAAATGCCCCACCCAGGCGAAGCCGTAGCCGACCAGCGGCACGGCCAGCAGCCACCAGGGATTCAGGGTGAAGCAGAAGGCCACGAAGGCCGCGATCACCAGCCCCGTCCCGACCACATGGATGCGGCGGCACGTCCGGTTGGAGTGCTCATGGATGTAATAGGGGTAGAAGGCCTCGAACGAGGCGTACCGCCCTTGGGGTTGCTCGATGCTCATGGCCCCAGCCTGCCCCCGGATCGCGCCGGGGGCAAGCCAAAGACCATCGATCAGGGATCAGCGATCAGTCGAAACGCTTGCCCGCCTTCTTCGGCCCCTTGGCGAAGGGCTTGCCGCCGCCCTTGAAGTCCGGCTTGCCCTTGAAGCCCGCCTTGGGCGTGAAGGGCTTCTTGTCGCCCTTATCCTTGAAGCCCGGCTTCTTGCTGAAGCCGCCCTCGCCCGGCGCCGCATCGGTGCGCGGCGCATAGGGCTTCTTCTTGAAGGAACGTTCGCCATCGGCGCTGCGGCCCGCGTCGCCGTCCGGGCTCCACGGCTTCTTCTTGAACGGCGGGCGGCCCTGGCCGTCCTCGTCGCGACGGAAAGGCTTCTTGGCGTAGGGGCGGGCCTCGCCGTCACGCTCGAAATTGCGGTTGCGGGCGCCCTTCATCGAACCGGGCGTCGGCGCCTCGGACGGGGTGATGCGGGCCTCTTCCTTGCTCTGGGCCGCCGCGGCGCGGAAGGCGTCGGCGTGGGTCAAGGCGACCTCAAAGCGCGTCTCTTCGGGGAAGGTGCGGATCGAGCCGATCTGCTGCTTGGTGATGCCCCCGATGCGGCAGATCAGCGGGATCAGCCACTTGGGATCGGCGTTGCGGTTGCGGCCGATGTCCAGACGGAACCAGCTGACTTCGTCCGGCTGCAGCCGGTCGCCCGGCCACGGCGCGGGGGCGTAGGCGTCGCCGCCCGCCGCATCGCGATCCTTGCGCGGCTTGCGCTGCGGGCCCTCGCCCGGATCGGTCAGGTCTTCCGGCGCGGGCAGGTTCTTGCGCAGCAGCACCAGCAGGGCGCGGGCCAGATCGTCCGGCGTGCGCTCCTTGACCAGCTTTTCGACCAGACCCGCGTCCTCGTCCGCGCCTTCCTCGGCGAAGACGGGGGCGGCCAGCAGGCGCTGCTCGTCCTGGGCGCGGATTTCATCGGCGGTCGGGGCGCCCGACCAGACGGCCTCGACCCCGGCCGAGCCCAGCAGCATCTCGGCCTTGCGGCGGCGGCTGTGCGGGACCAGCAGGACCGAGATCCCCTTCTTGCCCGCGCGGCCGGTGCGGCCCGAACGGTGCAGCATGGTCGCCTTGTTGATCGGCAGTTCGGCGTGGATCACCAGCCCCAGATCGGGCAGGTCCAGACCGCGCGCGGCCACGTCGGTGGCGACGCAGACGCGGGCGCGGCGATCGCGCAGGGCCTGCAGCGCCTCATTGCGCTCGCGCTGGCCCATCTCGCCCGACAGGGCCACCGAGGCGAAGCCGCGCTCGACCAGCGAGGCCTGAAGATGGCGCACGGAATCCCGCGTCGAGCAGAAGACCAGCACGCCCGGCGCCTCGAAATAGCGCAGGACGTTGACCACGGCGCGCTCGATCTCGTTCGGGGCGATGCGCAGGGCGCGATATTCGATGTCGTTGTGCGGCTGGCTGCGGTCGACGGTGTCGATGCGCACCGCGTCCTTCTGATAGCGCTTGGCCATGATCGCGATGTCGCGGGCGATGGTGGCCGAGAACAGCAGGGTGCGGCGCTCTTCCGGCGCCTGGTCGAGGATGTATTCCAGATCCTCGCGGAAACCCATGTCCAGCATTTCGTCGGCTTCATCCAGCACGACGACGCGGGCGGCCGACAGGTCCAGCGCCCCGCGATCGATATGGTCCTTCAGGCGGCCCGGCGTGCCGACGACGACGTGGGCGCCGTAGTTCAGGGCGCGGGCTTCCTTGCGGGCGTCCATGCCGCCGACGCAGGTGACGATCTTGGCGCCCGCCTCGGCGTACAGCCATTCCAGCTCCGCCGCGACCTGCAGCGCCAGTTCACGCGTCGGGGCGATGGCCAGCATCAGCGGCGTGTCCGGTTGACCGAACCGTTCGTCCTCGCCCAGCAGGGTCGGCGCCGCCGCCAGACCGAAGGCCACCGTCTTGCCCGATCCGGTCTGGGCCGAAACCAGCAGGTCCGCCTCGCCATGGCCTTCCAGCACGGCCGCCTGGACCGGCGTGGGCTCGGCATAGCCCTTGTTCAGCAGGGCGCGGTCAAGCGCGGGATGGATCGCGGGAAAGGGCATGAAAGGCCTGGAGTTCAGATGCGAGGCGACCGTCAAACGGCCGCGCCCGGCGAGGCGTCGCAGCCTGCCGGGCGTCGGGGAAGGCGCTCCCTATACACGAATAAGGGCCGGGGTGGGGCCGAATCGCACAAAAACGACCGCCGTTCACCACGTCCGTTGATCGGGCGTTGACCACGCAGGGGCGATGCTGGCCGGGTTCAGACCTCCGTCCGCCGAAGGATCATCCATGATCGCGCCGCTCAGCACCGCCGCCGCCGGGATGCAGGCCGCCTCGGCCCGGCTGGAGGACAGCGCCCGCCGCGTCGCCACAGTCCGGATGGACGACTACGCCGTCGAGGCGGTCGAGCAGATCCGCGCCAAGAGCGAGTTCTCGGCCAACGCCGCCGTCGCCCGCACGGCGGATGAGATGACGGGAACCCTGCTGGATATCCTGGTCTAGGCCCTAGCCGTTACCCCGCCTTGTCCGGCAGGTGGAAGAAGTCGACGAACCGCGCGAACATCGCCCGGTCGCCCTCGATCATCATCGCCCCCTCGCCTTCCAGCGCCTCTAGCGGAACCTTGCCGTAGACGGCGGCGGCCACGACCTGGGCCGGCGCGCGCACCACGACGTCGCAGCCCTCGACCTCGCCGCGCATGGCGTCGATGACGCCGCTCGCCACGCTTACGATCATCCGGTCCTCGCCCAGCGCAAAGCCCAGCCGCATCTCGGCGCCCTGCGCGCGGGCGGGATCGAACATGGTCTTGAACGACTGCATGATGGAGACGGCACTGATCGGCAGGGTCGGGTCGTGCTGGGGCGAGCGCGCGGCCCAGCGGCCCAGCACCATGAAGACCGGCTCGATCTCATAGCCCCAGTCGGTCAGCTCATAGACCTGGACCGAGGCGGGCGGCGGCAGCTTGCGGCGCCGGACCACGCCCGAGGCTTCCAGCCCCTCCAGCCGCTGGGTCAGCACATTGGCCGACAGGCCGCACAGGTCTTTTCGCAGGTCGCTGAAACGCCGCGGCCCCATCATGAGTTCTCTGATGACTAGCAAGGCCCACCGCTCGCCCACCAGGTCCAGCCCGTGCGCCGCCCCGCAGGCGTCGTGATAGCGCCGGGATCGGGATTCGGACCTATTAGTTACTTTTTCTAACTTCATGGTTGACTAACATAACATCAAGGCGCAGAACGACCAACATCATAGGGCAGGCCGTCCGGGGAGGGAGGGCCGCGCAAGGGAGGACCACCGCCGATGCCCAAGCTGATCTTCATCAACCTGCCGGTCGCCGATCTGCCGCGCTCCGTCGCCTTCTATGAGGCGGTCGGCGCGACCATGAACCCGCTGTTCTCGGACGAGACGGCGGCCTGCATGGTCTTTTCCGATACCATCCACGCCATGCTGCTGACGCATGAGAAGTGGGCGACCTTCACCGACCGCGCCATTCCGGACGCGAAGAAGACGGCCCAGGTGCTGATCTGCGTGTCGGAGGACAGCCGCGACGGCGTCGACGCCGTGATCGATCGCGCCGCCGCCGCCGGCGGCCAGGCCGATCCCAACGCCAGACAGGACTACGGCTTCATGTACGGCCGCAGCTACGCCGATCCCGACGGCCACATCTGGGAGGTCATGTGGATGGACCCGGAAGCCGCCGCCCAGGGGCCGGAAGCCTTCGCCTCCCAGGTCGGCGGGGGTTGAGCCATGAGCGACCTCTACGAACTCAGCATCAGCCGCTTCATCAAGGCCTCGCCCGAGACGGTGTGGCGGGCCTGGACCCGGCACGCGACCGAATGGTTCACCCCGCGCCCGTGGAGCACGGTGTCGGTCGACCATGACCTGCGTCCCGGAGGCCGCGCCGACGTCGTCATGCAGTCGCCCGAGGGCGAGCGGCATGAGTATCGCGGCGTGGTGCTGGAGGTCGAACCGGGCCGCCGCCTGGTGACGACCGGCGCCTTCACCGAAGGCTGGATCCCGCAACCGGGCGAGATGAACTTCGTCCGCATCGACACCTTCGAGCCCGAAGGCGACGGCACGCGCTACACCGCCCGCGCCCGCCACTGGGACGAAAAGGCCATGCAGACCCACCGCGACATGGGTTTCGAGCCCGGCTGGGGCGCCGCCGCCGACCAACTGGCCCAGGTCGCTGAAACCCTGAGCCCTCAGGAGAGCGCGCCATGAGCGACAAGATCATTCCCTGTATCTGGTACGACCTCGGCCAGGCGAAGAAGGCGGCCGAGTTCTACGTCTCGCTGGGCCTGCCCGACAGCCGCATCGAGCGCGTCGTCGCCAGCCCCGCCGACAATCCGTCCAGCCCCGAAGGGTCCGAACTGGTGGTCGAGTTCACCCTGGCCGGGCGCCGCTACGTCGGCCTGAACGGCGGTCCGAACTTCCCCCAAACCGAGGCCGTGTCGTTCATGATCATGACCGACGACCAGGCCGAGACCGACCGCCTGTGGGACGCCATCGTCGGAAACGGCGGGGCCGAAAGCGCCTGCGGCTGGTGCAAGGACCGCTGGGGCGTGAACTGGCAGATCACCCCGCGCCGCCTGATGGCCTTCTACGACGATCCTGACCCGGCCCGCGCCAAGGCCGCCTTCGAGGCGATGATGACAATGCACAAGATCGACATCGCCGCCATCGAGGCCGCTGCTGACAGGATCGGGTAGGCCAAGAAGCTAAGCCGTTCGATCTGTCGCTTTCGACCAAGACGACGACCCCGCCCGCCCCGACGATCCGCCTGCCCTCAAACAGCGAGCCGCCGCGCGGCGAGCGATTGGGGCCAACCTCCGAAGGAGAACCAAGATGAGCTACATCACCGGCTTCCTGACCCCCGTGAAGACCGAGAACAAGGCCCGCTACATCGAGTCCGCCCGCGTCGCCTGGCCGCTGTTCAAGGGCTACGGCGCCTTGGCCCATGTCGAGAACTGGGGCGTGGACGTGCCCGACGGCAAGGTCACCAGCTTTCCCATGTCGGTGAAGCTGGAGGACGGCGAGGTCGTCGTCTTCTCCTGGCTGATCTGGCCCGACAAGAAGACCGCTGACGACGCCTGGGCCAAGATGCAGGACGACCCCGCCATGGCGAACATGGACATGCCCTTCGACGGCAAGCGCATGATGTGGGGCGGCTTCGAAACCGTCTTCGACGAGAAGCAGTAAAACCTCGCCCAAGGCCCTCCCCCTCGATGCGGGAGGGAGACCGCGTCAATAAAAAAGGGCGGCCCCGTCGGAGCCGCCCTTTTCCAATCATTTTCCCGGATCAGCTGTCCAGGAAGCTCCGCAGCTTCCGCGACCGCGAGGGGTGCTTCAGCTTGCGCAGGGCCTTGGCCTCGATCTGACGGATGCGTTCGCGCGTGACCGAGAACTGCTGGCCGACCTCTTCCAGGGTGTGGTCGGTGTTCATGCCGATGCCGAAGCGCATCCGCAGGACACGCTCCTCGCGCGGGGTCAGCGAGGCCAGCACGCGGGTCGTCGTCTCGCGCAGGTTCGACTGGATGGCGGCGTCGATCGGCAGGACGGCGTTCTTGTCCTCGATGAAGTCGCCCAGGTGGCTGTCTTCCTCGTCGCCGATCGGGGTTTCCAGCGAGATCGGCTCCTTGGCGATCTTCAGCACCTTGCGGACCTTCTCCAGCGGCATGGCCAGACGTTCGGCCAGCTCTTCCGGGGTCGCCTCGCGGCCGATCTCGTGCAGCATCTGGCGCTGGGTGCGGACGATCTTGTTGATCGTCTCGATCATGTGCACCGGAATACGGATGGTGCGCGCCTGGTCGGCGATCGAGCGGGTGATCGCCTGACGGATCCACCAGGTGGCGTAGGTCGAGAACTTGTAGCCGCGGCGGTACTCGAACTTGTCGACCGCCTTCATCAGGCCGATGTTGCCTTCCTGGATCAGGTCCAGGAACTGCAGGCCGCGGTTGGTGTATTTCTTGGCGATGGAGATCACGAGGCGCAGGTTGGCCTCGACCATTTCCTTCTTGGCCTGACGGGCCTCGCGCTCGCCCTTCTGCACCATCTGGACGATGCGGCGATAGTCGTCGATCGGCACGCCCGCCTCGGTGGCGACAGCGGCGATCTGGGTGCGGATCGTGTCGATCTGGGCGGCTTCATTCTCGCTGAACTTGGTCCAGCGGACGCCCATCTCCTTGATGCGCTCGGCCCAGGTCGGGTCCATCTCCGAGCCGAAATAGGCCTTGAGGAACTCGGGCCGCGAAATGCCGTAGCCGTCGGCCAGACGCAGCAGGCGGCCTTCCTGGCCGATCAGGCGCTTGTTGATGGCGTACAGCTGCTCGACCAGCGCCTCGATACGGGCGTTGTTCAGCTTCATCGTCTTCAGGCGGTCCGAGATGGACGCCGTCAGGGCCTCATAGGTCTTCTGGTCCTTGGCGGTCAGGACTTCGCCCTTCAGGCGCGCCTCGACCAGCTTGTCCTGCAGCTTGCGGAACTCGCCGAAGTCGACGGCGATGGCGTCCAGCACCTCCATGACGCCGTCGCGCAGCTCGGCCTCCAGGGCCGAGATCGACATGGCGCCGCCGTCGTCGAAGTCCTCGTCGTCGTCCTCTTCGCCGTCGCCGTCCGGCTCGCCGGTCGGCTGGGCCGGGGCGGGCTGGTTGTGCGGCAGGGACGAGGGATTCAGGATGCCGTAGGTGGCGTCCAGGTCGATCACTTCGCGCAGCAGGATGCGGTTGTTGGCCAGCTCCTCGCGCCAGACCATGATGGCCTCGAAGGTCAGGGCGCTTTCGCACAGGCCCGAGATCATGGCGTCGCGGCCGGCCTCGATGCGCTTGGCGATGGCGATTTCGCCCTCGCGGCTCAGCAGCTCGACCGTGCCCATTTCGCGCAGATACATCCGCACCGGGTCGTCGGTGCGGTCATAGGCGGCCTTGGCCGGAGCTTCGGCGACCGAGGTCTCGGCGGCGGCGGCCACGTCGGTGCCGGTCGCCTCAGCGGCGTCCTCTTCGGCTTCGACGACGTTGACGCCCATCTCCGACAGCATGGCCAGGATGTCTTCGATCTGGTCCGGCGTGACTTCTTCGGACGGCAGAACCTTGTTCAGCTCCTCCATCGTCACATAGCCGCGCGTCTTCGCCTGGCGGATGAATTTCTTCACCCCGGCGTCGGTGAGATCGAGCAGGGGCCCGTCGGCGTTGGTTTCGGCGTCCTGCGTCTCGGTCTGCGCGCTCATTCAGTCTGTCTCCACGGCCACGGAGGGTGATCAGGCCCCTGCGGCGAAAATACAACGCCCGACGACTTCGTTGGTTACGAAGAAGCCGCGTCTTCCCAAATCGTTCCGGTCTTGATGGCTCGCCGCAAAGCATCGCGCTCAGCCTTCACCAGGGCGAAAGCTGAGTTATCGAAGGCCCGATGAGCCTCCGACTTCGCTGAAGCCAGCGCCTCGTCCAACGCCGCTGCGCGGGTCAGAGCGTCGAACGCTTGCGACCACCGGATCCTCGCCTCGCCGAGGGGCTTGTCTGCAGCCAGGAATGGCGCGCCGGACTTCGCCGCCGCCTTCTCGACCTCGTGCATCAAGGCATCATGACCCGATTGGGCCAGATGGCGGCGCAGGGCGGCGGAGTCAAGGGTCCGGCCCGAGAAACGCAGTCGAACCAGCTCCTGGGCCAGCCCGTCCAGGGCCGGATCGCCGAAGCCGTAGCGCGCCACCGCCTCCATGTGATCGTCCAGCCGCTCCGGGTCGTCGATGGCGCCGTGGGCCAGGGCGGCGGCGATCGGCTCGACCGATCGGAACAGGGCCTGCATGGCCTGCGCCCCCTCCACCGTCTGTCCCTGCAGGGGCGGCGGACCGCGCCAACGCCCGCCCGGCCCCGGCCGTCCGCCCGACTGCGGCGGCCGCTGCTGTTGCTGACGCGGGAACAGGGCGTCGAAGCGATCGAACAGGTCGCGCCTGTATTGCTCGGCCAGATCCTTGTCCTGCACCGCGTTGGCCGCCTGACGCAGACGCCCCTTCAGCCCCGCCTTGCGTTCGGGCGTGTCCAGCGGTTCGGCCTCCACCTCGCGGCGGAACAGCACCTCGGCGAAGGGCCGGGTCGTCGCCATCGCCTGACGCAGGGCGGGCGCCCCGCGATCGCGCAGGATGTCGTCCGGATCCTGCCCGCCCTCCAGCAGGGCGAAGCGGAACGATTTGCCCGGCTTCAACAGCGGCAGCGCCCGCTCGATCGAACGATAGGCGGCGCGCAGGCCCGCCGCATCTCCGTCGAAGCTCAGCACCGGCTCGGACGAGACGCGCCACAGACGCTCCATCTGCTCCTCGGTCAGGGCCGTGCCCATCGGCGCGACCGCAGGCAGCCCCGCCCGCTGGCAGGCGATGACGTCCATATAGCCTTCGACGACGATGATGCCCTGCTCGCCCCGGCTCTCGGCGCCCATGATCCGCCGCGCCTCCGGCAGGCCATAAAGCGTCGCCCCCTTGTGAAACAGGGAGGTCTCCGGCCCGTTCAGATACTTGGCCCGATCGTCGGGATTCATCGCCCGTCCGCCGAAGCTGACGATGCGCCCGCGCGCGTCCAGGATCGGGAACATCAGCCGGTCGCGGAAGCGGTCATAGGGCTGGCCGCCCCCTTCCGGCGCGATCAGCATCCCCGCCTCGACCAGATCGCCCGGCCGCGCCCCGCGCTGGACCAGCGCCTGCTTCAGCCCCTCGCGGTCGTTGGGCGCATAGCCCAGGCCGAAACGCTCCCACTGGTCCTCGGGCAGGCCGCGCTTTTCCAGATATTCGCGCGCCGCCTTGCCGACGCTGCGGCGCAGATTGGCGGCGAACCACTTCTGGGACAGGTCCATCCAGTCGGCCAGACCCTGACGCTTCTGCTCGCGCTCGGCGGCCTGAGGGTCTTCGGCCGGAAGCTGCATCCCCGCCTCGCCCGCCAGACGGCTGACCGCCTCGACGAAGCTGAGGCGCTCCGTCTCCTGCAGGAAGCTGATGACGTCGCCGTGCTTGCCCGAGCTGAAGTCGTGGAAGAAACCCTTGTCGTCATTGACGAAGAAGCTGGGCGACTTCTCCTTCGAGAAGGGGCTCAGGCCGACGAACTCGCGTCCCTGACGCTTGAGCTTCACCGTCCGCCCGATGATGTCGGACGGCCGAAGGCGGGCCTTCAGCTCCTCGATGAACCGTTCGTCAAATCGCACGCCTGACCTATGCCGTCCGATGGCGGGCAAAGGCCAGCCCCCGCCCGCTCGCCGCCGCGACGGCCCCCGGCCAAAACGCCGCCTGGGGATAAGTCCGGGGACAACCGCCTGACTTCCTTCTGTCGCACGACTGGGCTTTAAGTCGTGCCAGCCTTGCCGGAGTCCTTGCGATCATGCGCCACCTTCGCCTGCTGATCCTGATGCTGCTGCCCGCCGTCTTCCTGACGCTCGGCGCCTGCCAGACGATTCCGCGTCCGGTCTTCGACGCCGCCGACCTGGCCGCCGCCAGTCCGCCCTGGCGCTATGATTTCCGCACCGAGGGCGAGCGCGCCCGCTTCGTGCGCGAGACGATCAACGCCCAGAACGCCGCCCACGACGGAGCCTTCGACATCCTGGCCCTGTCCGGCGGCGGGGCCAATGGGGCCTATGGCGCGGGCGTCATGGTCGGATGGAGCCAGGCCGGAAACCGGCCCGACTTCGAGGTGGTGACCGGCGTGTCGACCGGCGCCCTGATCGCGCCCTTCGTCTTTGCGGGCCAGCGTTTCGACCCGGCGCTGGAGCACGCCTACACCAGCGGCCAGACCGACCAGCTGCTGAAGTCGCGCGGCCTCTACGCCCTGCTGCTGCCCGGCGTGTTCAAGCCCGAGCCCCTGACCAATCTGGTGCTCAACAACATCTCGCCCGAGCTGCTGGCGGCCATCGCCGAGGAACACCGCAAGGGCCGCCGCCTCTATGTCTCGACCACCAGCCTGGACACCCAGACCCAGGTCGTCTGGGACATGGGCGCCATCGCCCAGCGCGACGACCCGGCCTCGCGCCTGCTGTTCGTCAATGTGCTGATCGCCTCGGCCAGCATCCCCGGCGCCTTCCCGCCCGTCCTGCTGGACGTCGAGCATCAGGGCCGCCGCATTCAGGAGCTGCACGTCGACGGCGGCACGGTGTCCAGCTTCCTGGTCGTGCCGCAGGCCCTGCTGCTCGACACCCCGTCCAACCGCCCCCTCGGCGACGCCCGGATCTGGATCGTCGTCAACGGCCAGTGGGATCCTCGCTTCGAAGTGGCGCGCATCTCGGCGGTCAGCATCGCCGCGCGCAGCTTCGACACCATGATGAAGGCGCTGCAACGCTCGGATCTGACGGCCGTCACCCAGTTCGCGCACCGTCACGACATGACCCTGTCGGTCGCCGCCATTCCCGATGAGGTCGAGGCCAACACCCTGGACTTCACCCAGGCCCACATGACCGCCCTGTTCCAGGCGGGCGAGGCCCAGGCCATGGCCGGCCGCGCGTTCGAGCGGCGCGTCGCTCCGTCAGAGGCGCGCCCCAGCCCCCGCCGTCGTACGGACCAGGCCCCCAGGGTGGTCATCGGCCCGCCCGGCGGTTAGGATTTCATTAACCATATTGACCAGATTGCGACGACAACCATCTGATTACGAACAATATTTTTCGTATAACAGCGGAACTATCCACAGCTTCTGTGGATTCTTTCAGCGCCTCTGAGAAGCAGAGGCCGTTCCGACGACGCCGCCGCAGACCGTGGCCGACGCCGTCCCAGATGGGTTTTCGCATGTTCATCGCCATCGCCCGCCCGGCGGTGGAGCCCCAAGGCCCCGACGCCGTCGCCGTCCCCGGCTCTCCCGCTGTCCCCCCGCTCAAGCCGCGCGCGCTTCACGCCCGCCTGCTGGCCAACGCCGCGTTGAGGCGGCAGCGCGGCCGGCAGCGTCGGCAGGAGAATCGCAACGAGGACGCCGACTACTGGCTGCACGCCGCCTGCGTCGCCGTCGGCAAGGCGGCCGATCTGCGCCGCGCCGAGGCCGCGCCCCTGCCCTGAGCCTCAGCGCAGTTCGGGCAGACGCCGCGCCAGGGATTCCTTCAGCTTGCGCCCGCGCTCGGACAGGCTCTTGCCCCGCCGCCGCTCGCGCACCTCGAAGCCCCGCCCCCAGCGTTCGTGCATGGCGGCCATCAGGGCCGGGTGGCGGTCGTACTGGTGCACGATCGCGCTGATCCCCCCGTCCGGGTTGACGATCCGCCCGTCCGCCAGGGACAGGTCCGCGCTCGGGGTCAGGCCGATCGTGGCGATCCGGCCGTAGTTGGGGGACGCCTCCCCCTCGACCAGCCCCAGATGCAGGGCGATGTTGCAGGCCGCCTGATCCGCCCCGAAGGCGCCGCCGATCTCGGACCTCGGAATGGCCGCCAGCATCAGCAGGGTGCGGCAGAAGCGGATCATGCTCTCGCGCGGTCCCATCACCGTGCCGACGCAGACGCACGGCTTGTCGGCCAGCGCCCGCGCCACGTCCTCGCCGCCGACGCCGCGCAGATATTTCATGTTGAAGGCGTGGCCCTTCAGCCCCCCGTCATACTCGACGAAGAACTCGGACTTCAGCGGCGGCGGGTCGAAGGGCGGCGCCTGGAAGACCACGTCGCGCACATCGGTCATCAGCACGCTGCGCGCCCAGGGCCGCTCGCTCATCAGCCTGTCGAAGGCGGCGAACCGCTGCATCACCGGGTGCGGCCGCCAAGCGTCGTCGGGCAGGCGGGCGGGCGGGACCGACGCCACGTCGTGCTCGGCCAGAAAGGCCAGAAGCGCAGGCTCCTGATCCGTCACCAGCACCACCGGCCCGGCGTAGACCGCGCGCAGCGAGCGCACGAAGACCGCCACGTCGGCGGCCTCATACCCCGTGGCGTAGCCCAGGATCAGGTCATGTTCGGCCGCCGCAATGGCTGGAGAAGCCTCCCTCTCCCCTGCGATCGCAGCAGAAACCCAGCCGAGATAAGCGGACTTCGCTGCGGGAGCCCCCATTTACGCCCTCATGGAATCCACGAAACGCTTGAACAGATAGAGGCTGTCGGTCGGACCCGACGAGGCCTCCGGGTGATGCTGCACGCTGAACACGGGTTTATCCTTCAGCGCAATCCCGCAATTGGTCCCGTCGAACAGCGACACATGGGTTTCAACCACGGCCTCGGGCAGGCTGTCGCGGTCGACCGAGAACTCGTGGTTCATCGACACGATCTCGACCTTGCCCGTGGTCAGATCCTTGACCGGGTGGTTGGCGCCGTGGTGGCCCTGCTCCATCTTCAGCGTCTTGGCGCCGAGCGCGATGGCCAGCATCTGGTGGCCCAGGCAGATGCCCATCAGCGGCTTGCCGCTGTCCAGCAGCTTGCGGATTTCCGGCACGGCGTACTCGCCGGTCGCCGCCGGATCGCCCGGACCGTTCGACAGGACGACGCCGTCGGGGTTGCGGGCCAGAATCTCTTCCGCCGTGGTCGAGGCGGGGACCACGGTGATCTTCACCCCGGTCGAGGCCAGGGCGCGCAGGATGTTGCGCTTCACGCCGTAGTCGACGACCACCACCGACGTGTCGCCGGCCTCGGGCTGGGCGTAGCCGGTCGGCCATTCCCAGGCGCCCTCGGTCCATTCAAAGGCCTGGGTGGTCGAGGCGTCCTTGGCCAGGTCCAGGCCGACCAGGCCCTTCCAGTCGCGCGCCTGGGCCGTCAGAGCCTCCAGGTCGAACTGGCCGTCGGGGGCGTGGGCGATGACGGCGTGCGGGGCGCCCTTCTCGCGGATCAGCTGGGTCAGGGCGCGGGTGTCGACGCCCGCCAGGCCGATGACGCCGCGCGACTTCATCCAGGCGTCCAGCCCGCCCGAGGCGCGCCAGTTGGCCGGATCGGTCGGCACGTCGCGCAGGATGACGCCGCGCGCCGCGCGCTCGGGCGCCTCGCCGATCTGCTCGATGTCTTCCAGGTTCATGCCGACGTTGCCGATGTGCGGGAAGGTGAAGGCCAGGATCTGGCTCATGTACGAAGGGTCGGTCAGGATTTCCTGATAGCCCGTCATCGAGGTGTTGAAAACCACTTCGCCCAGGGCCGAGCCGGTCGCGCCGACGCCGATCCCCGACAGGACCGTTCCATCTGCGAGCACGAGGACGCCGGTGGCGCCGGACAGGATTTGAGTCGTCATGGCGCAGGGCTCCTAGCAGTGAATACGGGCGGACAAACGGCGGCGTCGCTAAAGAGATGAAGGGGGCGTGTCAACACAGGCTTTCGACTATGCGCCCTGCGCGCGTCCCTGTCGCTTGCGAACCCACAGCCAGGCCAAGCTGGTCGCGGCGAAAAAGCCGACGCTGGGCCAGATGTAGCCGCCCGCCGCCGCCGCGACCGCAAAGGCCGAGAACACCGCCCCGCCGACGGCCAGCAGACGCCAGCCCGGCTTGGTCGTCAGCTTCCACAGCGTCACCGAACACAGGGCGTAGAGGCACAGCGTCAGCACCGAGGTCACGCCGATCAGCACGCCGAACTGCTGGCCCAGGGTCGGCTGGGCGCTGGCGATCACCATGGCGCTCATGATGACCCCGTTGATCAAGGGATTGGACAGGGGCGTCTTGCCCTTCTGCGCCCCGCCGAACCAACGCGGCAGCCAGCCCGCCTCGGCCGAGGCGCGGGCCGTCTCGCCCCCCATCATGGTCCAGCCCGCAATGGTGCCGGTCGCCTTGATGACGGCGCAGGCCGCCACCAGCCCGGCCACCGAGGCCCCCATGACCCGCGCCACCAGATCGGCGTAAGGGCTGGTCGAATGGGCCAGCACGTCGGCCGGGATGACCCCGAACACGGCCACGCTGGCCGCCACATAGACGACGAAGGCCAGCAGCACCCCGCCCAGCGAGGCGCGGCCCACGTCGGTCGCCGGGTTCTTCACTTGGCTGGACAGGGCCGCCGCGCTCTCGACGCCCAGGAAGGCCCAGAAGATCACGGCCAGCGAGGCCGGAACCGTCTTCATCAGCGGCTCGCCCGCCGGGCTCCACGATGCGGCGAAGGTCTCTCCGCTGAAGGCGATGACGCCGGCGATGATGGCCAGGCCGATCGGGATCAGCCCCAGCACCAGGGTGATCGCCCCGAACCGCGCCGCCGTCTTCGACCCCGCCGCATAGGCCGCCGTGGTCAGCCAGATCAGCGCCAGATTGCTGAGCGCGCCCCACATCGGCTCCTTCAGCGCGGGGAAGAAGAAGGCCAGATAGCCGGTCCCCGCCACCGCCACGGCGACGTTGCCGGTCAGACAGGCCGCCCAATAGGCCAGCCCCGTCTGATAACCCAGGAAACGCCCCAGACCGCGCCGGGCGAAGTCCGACAGGCCGTCGGCCTCCGGCTGCATCCGCCCCAGACCGCCGAACACCAGCGCCAGGGTCACGGCCCCGACGCCGCAGACGAGCCAGCCGATGACGCTCGAGCTGCCGGTCGGCGCCAGGGTGGCGGGCAACAGGTAGACGCCCGATCCGATCATGTTCCCCGCCACCACCAGGGCGGCCAGGCCCCAGCCGATGCGGTGCGAGGGTTCAGGCAGGATGTCGACTTGGCTCATGTCCGCCGCATAGACCGAAATGTCGCAGCCGTCGCCATGAAGATTCTTCCCACACCGCCGCCTTCCCCCCGCTCATCCCGGCGGACGTCGGGATGAGCGGGGACATGAACCATGCTAATGCCCCGGCCAGAAGTTCTGGAGTTCGCCCATGCCCGTCACCACGGTCGGCCTCGATGCCGACGACACCCTCTGGCACAATGAGACCATCTTCCGCCTGAGCCAGAAGCGGTTCGCCGAACTGCTGGCCGACCACGCCGAAGAGCCGGTGATGATGGACCGCCTGGCCCAGGTCGAGCGGCGCAACCTGCGGCTCTACGGCTACGGCGTGAAGGGCTTCACCCTGTCGATGCTGGAGACGGCGATGGAGCTGTGCGACGGCTCGGCCCCGCCCCACATCGTGCGCGAAATCCTCGCCGCCGGGCGCGAGATGCTGGTCCACCCCGTCGAGACCCTGCCGGGCGTCGACGAGACCCTGGCCGAACTGGCCGAGACCTACCGCCTGGTGCTCGTGACCAAGGGCGACCTGATGGACCAGGAGCGCAAGCTGGCGGCCTCGGGCCTGGGCGAGCTGTTCGCCGCCGTCGAGATCGTGTCGGAGAAGGACCGCTCGACCTATGACCGCGTCTTCGCCCGCCACGGCTCGGGCGCGGCCGAGGCGGTGATGGCCGGCAATTCCATGAAGTCTGACGTCCTGCCCGCCATCGAGGCCGGCGCCTGGGCGGCGCACATCCCCTACCACATCACCTGGGCCCACGAACTGGCCGACGCGCCAGAGGGCAACGCCCGCTACGTCAGCCTCAGCCGCATCGCCGAACTGCCCGACTGGATCGCCGCGATCGACCAGAAATAACGGCTTCGGCTCAGACGTATCCCAGAAGACGGCGCAGACCCGGCGCGTGAAAATCGACCAGTTCTTTTTGCTGTTCAGGTAGCGACTTAGGGAAGGCCATGCCGTCCGGCAGCTTCAGATTTTCGCGCGCAGTCCGGCTTTGCTTGCGGTCGGAGCCGATACGCACGCGCTCACGCCAATCGCCTGGCCGATCAATGCCGCACGCATCAAGCAAGGCGCCGAAATACGCCTCGGCGGCCTCCGATTCCAGGTCCGAAAGGGCGCCGAGTATGTCCTCGTAGCGTACCAGATACACCCCGGTTCCCAACCAGGCGGCGGCATTGTGCGTGTAGACGTCCGCCAGGGCCGGCGTCTTTCCGTGCAAGCCGAAGATCATAAAATTCAGCAGCATGGTCGGATTGAAGACGCCGGACTTCAGATGCTCGAGATTGTCCTGGTGAAAGGCGTCCGAGACAAAGAAACGGGCCCGAGCCAAAACCCAGTCATAGGGGTCGCGGACAAGCAGAATGTGACGCGCGGTTCGCACATTCGCGGCAGCCTGGTCGCTAAAAAGCAGATGGGCGGCGCACAGCTTGGGCCGGTGCGGATTGAACGCCTCCAGATGCAGATGCATGTTCGGAATTTGAATGAAATCAGCGTCATAGTGCTGATCGATCGGCACGAACATCCTGATGATGTTCCTGAGTAGGTGCGTTCCACCCTTTGGCACGCTGTTGAGCATGACGGGCTGGTTCAGAGAGACCTGATTGAAGCGCGCCACCTCCTGATTCAACGTGTCTGCAATCCCCGTGATAATCGCCATCTTTTCCCCCACAGCGGCCAGATTAAGCGCCCGCCCCACGCCCACCTGTTCCTAATCCAGATGAAAAGAGGGCGACAAGGTACAACCTTGCCGCCCCCATAGATTTTAAGTCCTTAAATTTCCGTCAGATCAGAAGGACTTGCTGATCCGAACGAAGACACGACGCCCATAGTAAGCCTCGTTGTACTGCGAAGCTAGAATCGAGTTTCCAACTGTCGAGTACTCGCCGATCACGGTCGTGGCCGCCGGCGGCTTTTCGTCGAACAGATTCGCGACGCCGCCAATCAGCTTCCAGCTATCGAAATCATAGCCCAGCGAAGCGCTATGGAAGCCGGTGAACTCGGCATGCGCCTTCACCGCGACCCTGCGGCCGTCGACGGTCAGGGTCGGCGAACCATTGCCTGCCAGGAACTCGCCGAAGCTGTCCTGCTTGCCGATCCAGTCGAAGCCCCAGAAGGCCGTCCAAGGCCCCCGCTGGAACGACAGGTTGATGTTGCCGACCAACTCAGGATAGCCGACTTCACCCAGCGGATTCTCGATATTGTCCGCGAACATCGCGGTTTGGTTCTCAAGCGTCCACGTCGTCTGGCTGTCGATCGTCAGCTCGCCCCAGCGGGTATCCTGGACATAGCGGACAGTGAAATCGAGACCGCGGTTATTCTGCTTGGCGACGTTGATGAAGCTGTCGCGCACCTGCGTGATGCCCAAATTCGGATCACGATCGAACTGGTTGCAGATCGGGTCGGTCGGGAAGTTGTCCGACAGATAACAGGCTCTCAAAATGCCGCTGGCGCCCAGAGAATCCACCTGATCTTCGATCTCGATGTCGAAGTAATCGACAGCCAGGCTCAGCCCGCTGTTCGGCGGCGTGATGACCACGCCCAGAACCGTTGCCTTGGAGGTTTCCGGCGTCAGGACGCCTAGACCGCCGCCCGTCACGATCTCCGACGAGGAGTTGCCGCCCGTATAATCGCCGGCCACGCCGCCGCCAGGTCCGGCCGTGCTCGTGCAGTTGTTGTAGAGCTTTTGCGTGACCGAACCGTCTGCCAGACGTTGATCTAGATTCAGGCAGGGGTCGATGTTTCGTTGGCCCAGGTAGCTGGTCTGGTCAGCGAGGTAGAGCTCGAACAGCGCCGGGGCGCGGAAGGATGTGCCATGCGTCGCACGGAAGCGGACGGCATCGTTCACCGACCAGTTCAGGCCGATCTTATAAGTCGAGGCGTCGCCCGATGTCTTTGTATCGGTGTAGCGACCCGACAGCGACAGATCGAGCTCCTGAGCGAACGGAGCGTCCTTCAGCAGCGGCACGCCCAGTTCGGCGTAGACCTCGCGGGTGTCCTCCGTCCCCTTGGTGATGCCTGCACCGGTCAGGCCCCAGCTGTTGCTCGCCAGCGTGATTTCGCCCGGCGTGTCATTGATCTCATCGCGACGAATATGGAAGCCGAGGGCGAGGCCGAGCGGCCCGGCGGGCAGATCCATCAGCGTGCCGCCGATAGAGCCCTCAGCATAGACCTGTTCATAGACCGTCGTGCCGGTCTCACGATCCAGCAGGAAGGCGCGTTCTTCCGCCGTAAGGTCGCCCCGCAGGACGCGCGGGTCCGCAAAGTTCATGTCGATGCACTTGCGACCGCTGACCGCCAGAGTTTGGCCGACGCAGCTTTCCGTCTTGAAGTTGGTCGACTCGAGCGCGTCCTTCAGGATCACATCCGAGGTGTATTCGCCGTCAGAGCGGCTGTACTGCGCGAAGACATCCCACTTCCAGTTGTTGGAGAACAACCGCAGATCGCCACGGACGCCCGCAACGCCGCGAATATAATCCACGCGCTGCGACTGATCGAAGTGGTCCGTGACGGGAGTCGGGCTCAGATAGTAGTCGCCGGTGAAGCCGTTGACCGGGTCGCCGCCAGCCCCCATTCCCGTCGAGGTATAGGTATAGTTCCAGAACTGGCGATAGCTGTCCGTCCGGCTTTCACGGCGGTTCAGCAGGAACTCACCGTAGAGCTCCACGCCGCCGACTTCATAGGCGCCGTCGATGAACGCCGTGTAGCGCTCGACCTCTGGAATGATCGATTCTTCGCGAGCGAAGGGATGGCTGGCGTTGACGACACCGCGCGAGGCCGCGTCGTAGTTCACCAGGTAGAAGCCCGAGGGCGCGCCGGGATACTGGGCGCTGACGGCGGGATTGGTCGGACGCACAGGAATATGTTGGCCCAGGTCGCCGTCATAGTCGTATTGGAAGCGGCCGGCGCGGCCGGCGAAACCCGGACCATAGACGTAAACTTGGCCCCACAGGGTGTCGTTGCAGGTCGGTTGCCCGGTGCGTGGGTCGATACGGTCCGCCCGATTCTTGGTGCCGGGCTCAAAGACGAACTGGTTCTTACAGATCAGATAGTCGCGGTCCCCGGCGCGCAACGCCTCTTGGCGATAGTAGTCGCCCGAGATGCTGATGTGACCGCGATCGAAGCGCTTACCGAACGAGCCCGAGATGTTGTACTGCTCGCCGCCGCCGTCGATGGGCGCCGTAGCGAACACGCTCATCTGGCCGCCGTCGCGTCCCCGTTCAGTGATCAGGTTGACCACGCCGGCGACTGCGTCCGAGCCATAGATCGAGGAGGCGCCGTCCTTCAGGACGTCAATGCGATTGATGGCCGACTGCGGAATGACGTTCAAGTCGAAGGCGGACACGCTGCCTCGCGTACCGGCCGGACCGGCGCGACGGCCGTTCAACAAAACCAGGGTGCGGTTGGCGCCCAGGCCGCGCAACGAGATCGTCGCCGCGCCCGGCCCGCCGTCCGTGACGAAGGCGCTGGAAATGGTCGAGTTCACCTGCGGCGCCCCCGCGGCGACCGTCGACGACTGCAGCATCTGAGCTGTATCGCTTAGGCCGCGCGCCTGCGCGCGCGCGCTGGTCAGAACCTGTACGGGCGACGCGCTCGTGAACTCGTTGCGAGGAATACGCGATCCGGTAACGACGATCTGCTCGACCTGAGTGGCTTGTTCCTCCCCCGCCACCGGCTCCGGCGTCGTCTGGGCAACGGCCGGAGCCGTGACCAACATGGCGGCGAGGACGCCTCCCGCCAGCGATGAAGTTTCACGCAAACGCATTTTGACGGCCATTACAGCCCCTTCCTAACTATCGACGCCGCGTCCCCCAGCAAGCCCTCCAGCTGCCGATCAACGCCGCAATTCGAACATGCAAACAGTGTTTTGAGCGCACGGCACGCACAAAAAAGTCGCAAACATGACATAAATACCATCTTCGGCCGCCTGCGTGACAAACGCGCCACAGAAAATGCGAAACGCTCGCATATCAAGGCCCTTGCCCCCCGGCCCCTCCCTCTCTAAACGGGCCGCTTAACCGACAACCTGAACGGATCGGCCGCGAGCGCGCTCGCGCCCGTCCGTCTGCGCGCGTGGAGACCGCCGCCCTGACCAGCCACGAAGAAAAGGACGCCATGGTGCGCGCCGCGCTCGCAGAGCAAGGCGACAGCGGGATCACCCCGCGCCATACGCTGTTCTACTTCTACGGCGAGGAAGAGGCGCACGGCGACCTGTGCGAGGTGGCCCGCCGTGCGGGCTTCCTGACGCGGGGCCAGGGCGACATGACCGTCCTGGAGACCACCATGCCGGTCGACGAGGCGTCGTTTTCGCCTGTGTCGGCCATGATGCAAACCTGGGCCGCGGCCTTCCAGCTCGACTACGACGGCTGGGAGTGCGCGGTCGTGACGAACTGAGTAGACGCCGATGCCCAAGCGCACAGACATCCAGTCCATCCTGATCATCGGCGCCGGTCCGATCGTCATCGGCCAGGCGTGCGAGTTCGACTATTCCGGCGTTCAGGCCTGTAAGGCGCTGAAGGCCGAGGGCTACCGGGTCATCCTGGTCAACTCGAACCCCGCCACCATCATGACGGACCCCGAGGTGGCCGACGCCACCTATATCGAGCCGATCACCCCCGAGATGGTCGAGAAGATCATCGCCAAGGAGAAGCCGGACGCCCTGCTGCCCACCATGGGCGGCCAGACGGCGCTGAACACGGCGCTGGCCCTGAACGCCTCGGGCGCCCTGGCCCGTCACGGCGTCGAGATGATCGGCGCCAAGGCCGAGGTCATCGACAAGGCCGAGGACCGTCAGAAGTTCCGCGACGCGATGGACAAGCTGGGCCTGGAATCGCCCCGCTCGCGCGCCATCCACCATATCGAGGAAGCCGACGACGCCCTGGCCTTCGTCGGCCTGCCCGCCATCATCCGCCCGTCGTTCACGCTGGCGGGCACCGGCGGCGGCATCGCCTACAACGTCGAGGAATTCCACGAGATCGTGGAGCGCGGCCTCGACCTGTCGCCGACCACCGAAGTGCTGATCGAAGAGTCGGTGCTGGGCTGGAAGGAATATGAGATGGAGGTCGTCCGCGATCATGCGGACAACTGCATCATCATCTGCTCGATCGAGAACATCGACCCGATGGGCGTCCACACCGGCGACAGCATCACCGTCGCCCCGGCCATGACGCTGACGGACAAGGAATACCAGATGATGCGCGCGGCCTCGATCGCCGTGCTGCGCGAGATCGGGGTCGAGACGGGCGGATCGAACGTCCAGTTCGCGGTCAACCCCAAGGACGGCCGTCTGGTCGTCATCGAGATGAACCCGCGCGTGTCGCGCTCCTCGGCGCTGGCGTCCAAGGCCACCGGCTTCCCGATCGCCAAGATCGCCGCCAAGCTGGCCGTCGGCTATACGCTGGACGAGCTGAAGAACGACATCACCATGGTCACCCCGGCCAGCTTCGAGCCGGCCATCGACTATGTCGTCACCAAGATCCCGCGCTTCGCCTTCGAAAAATATCCGGGCTCCGAGCCGTCGCTGACCACGGCGATGAAGTCGGTCGGCGAGGTCATGGCCATCGGCCGCACCTTCCAGGAATCCATGCAGAAGGCCCTGCGCGGGCTGGAGACGGGCCTCAACGGCTTCGACGACATCGAGATCGACGGCGTGGCCGGGGCCGAGGACGACGCCGCGATCAAGGCCGCCGTCATCCGCGCCCTGGGCCTGCCGACGCCGGACCGCATCCGCGTCATCGCCCAGGCCTTCCGCCACGGCCTGACGGTCGAGGAAGTGCAGGCCGCCTGCGCCTATGAGCCGTGGTTCCTGCGCCAGATCGCCGACCTGATCCGCACCGAAGGCCACGTCCGCGTTCAGGGCCTGCCCACGGACGCGACCGATTTCCGCAAGCTGAAGGCCAAGGGCTTCTCCGACGCCCGTCTGGGCGCCCTGACCGGCAAGACCGAGGGCGAGGTCCGCAAGGCCCGCCGCGCGCTGGCCGTGCGCCCGGTGTTCAAGCGCATCGACACCTGCGCCGCCGAGTTCGCCTCGGCCACCGCCTATATGTATTCGACCTATGAGACCGGCGCGTTGGGCCAGATCCCGGCCTGCGAGGCCGAGGTGTCGGACCGCAAGAAGGCCGTCATTCTGGGCGGCGGTCCGAACCGCATCGGTCAGGGCATCGAGTTCGACTACTGCTGCTGCCACGCGGCCTTCGCCTTCGACGACATCGGCGTCGAGAGCATCATGGTCAACTGCAACCCCGAGACCGTCTCGACCGACTACGACACCTCCGACCGCCTGTATTTCGAGCCGCTGACGGCTGAGGACGTGCTGGAGCTGATCGACGTCGAACGCTCCAAGGGCGAACTGCTGGGCGTGGTCGTCCAGTTCGGCGGCCAGACCCCGCTGAAGCTGGCCCACGCCCTGCAAGAGGACGGCGTGCCGATCCTGGGCACCAGCGTCGACAGCATCGACCTGGCCGAGGACCGCGAGCGCTTCCAGCAGATGCTTCAGGCCATCGGCCTGCAACAGCCGCCCAACGCCCTGGCCCGCTCGGCCGAGGAAGCCGCGATCAAGGCCGAGGAGGTCGGCTATCCGGTCGTCCTGCGCCCGTCCTACGTCCTGGGCGGCCGCGGCATGATGATCGTCCACGACCGCGAGGGTCTGGACCGCTACGTCGGCGAGGCCATGCGCGTCTCGGGCGACGATCCCGTCCTGATCGACCACTATCTGAACCGCGCCACCGAGGTGGACGTCGACGCCCTGTGCGACGACGAGACCGTCTTCGTCGCCGGTGTGCTGGAGCACATCGAGGAAGCCGGCGTCCATTCGGGCGACAGCGCCTGCTCCATGCCGCCCTTCTCCCTGCGCCCCGAGACGGTGGCCGAGCTGAAGCGCCAGACCACCGCCATGGCCAAGGCCCTGAAGGTGCGCGGCCTGATGAACGTGCAGTTCGCCATCGAGGAGCCGCACAGCGAGAACCCGCGCATCTTCGTGCTGGAAGTGAACCCGCGCGCCAGCCGCACCGCGCCCTTCGTCGCCAAGACCATCGGCCAGCCGGTCGCCGCCATCGCCGCCAAGGTCATGGCCGGGGTTCCGCTGTCGTCCTTCGGTCTGGTCGACAAGAATCTGGACCACATCGCGGTCAAGGAAGCCGTCTTCCCGTTTGCCCGTTTCGCCGGGGTCGACACCATCCTGGGCCCGGAAATGCGCTCGACCGGCGAGGTCATGGGCCTGGACTGGAAGCGTGAGGGCGAGGCCGATCTGGCCCCCGCCTTCGCCCGCGCCTTCGCCAAGTCCCAGACCGGCGGCGGCACCATCCTGCCGACCGAGGGCACAGCCTTCGTCTCGGTGCGCGACGCCGACAAGCCCTTCATCGTCGAGGCGGTGAAGACCCTGCTGGCGCAGGGCTTCTCGGTCATCGCCACCGGCGGCACCCACAGCTACCTGACCGAACAGGGCCTTGAGGTCGGTCTGGTCAAGAAGGTGCTGGAAGGCCGTCCGAACATCGTCGACGCCATGAAGAACGGCGAGGTCCAGCTGGTCTTCAACACCACGGACGGCAAGCAGGCCCTGGCCGACAGCTTCTCGATCCGCCGCACGGCGCTGATGATGAAGATCCCCTACTACACCACGGCGTCCGGCTCCCTGGCCGCCGCCCAGGCCATCGCCGCCGTCCGCCACGGCGAAATGGATGTCCGCCCGATCCAGTCCTACAACTGAGATCAGGCTTCGACCTGAAGAAAGGCCCCCGGCGATCGCTCGCCGGGGGCCTTTTCGTGCCCCGCCTAGGCGCCGCCATCACCCCTTCCCCGGTTGCCCCATCCCCACCAGCGGCTAAGGTCGTGCGTGACATTGGAGGGGACGCCATCATGAAGAAGACCACGCTCACCGCCATTCTGGCCGCCGTTCTGGCGGCCGGTGCCGCGCCCGCCATCGCCCAGGACGCGGGGCTGAAGGCGGCGGTCAAGGCGGACTATGACGCCAACCTGGCCAGTCTGTTCGACCACTTCCACCGCAACCCCGAACTGTCCGGCCTCGAAGTCCAGACCGCCGCCCGCATGGCGCAGGAGCTGCGCGCCCTGGGCTATGACGTGACCACCGGCGTCGGCGGCACGGGCGTGGTCGCCGTCCTGCGCAACGGCCCTGGACCCACGGTCATGATCCGCGCCGACATGGACGGCCTGCCGGTCGAGGAGAAGTCGGGCCTCGCCAACGCCTCCACCGCCCGCCAGGTCGACAGCGACGGCGTGGAGAAGCCCGTCATGCACGCCTGCGGCCACGACGTTCACATCACCGCCCTGGTCGGCACGGCGCGCCAGATGCAGGCGCGCAAAGCCAACTGGTCCGGCACGCTGGTCCTGATCGCCCAGCCGGCCGAGGAGCGCATCTTCGGCGCCCGCGCCATGGTCGAGGACGGCCTCTACTCCCGCTTCCCCAAGCCGGACTACGCCCTGGCCTTCCACGTCTCGGCCGACACCCCGACCGGCAAGATCGAGGCGCCGCTGGGCATCACCTCCTCCAGCTCGGACAGCGTGGACATCGCCGTCCACGGCGTCGGCACGCACGGCGCCTCGCCGCACATGGGGGTCGATCCCATCCTGGTCGCCTCGCACATCGTGGTGGCGCTGCAATCCCTGCGCAGCCGCGAGACCAATCCTCTGGAGGGCGCCGTGGTCACGGTCGGGGCCATCAAGGGCGGCATCAAGCACAACATCATCTCGGACCGCGTGGACCTGCAGCTGACCGTCCGCGCCGACAGCCCCGAGGTGCGCGCCCAGCTGCTGGACGGCATCGACCGCATCGCCCGCAACACGGCCCTGGCCCTGGGCGTGCCCGACGACAAGCTGCCGACGGTGGTGCGTTCACCCCTTGAGAACACCCCGCCGACCATCAACGACGCCGAGACCGCCGCCCGCGTGCGCGCCGCCCTGACCGCGGGTCTGGGCGACGACGTGCTGATCGACAAGCCGCGCGGCGGCATGGGCGCCGAGGACTTCGCCTATTTCGTCACCCCCGAAAGCGGGGTGAAGGGCGTCTACTTCAGCGTCGGCGGCACCCCGCCCGCACAGGTGGACGACGCCCCCGGCCACCACTCGCCCCTGTTCCGCATCACGCCCGAACCCGCCGTCACCCTGGGCGTCGAAGGCTCGGTCCTGGCCGCCGAGGCCCTGATGCCCAAGCGTTAGGCAAGGGGCGCTGAACCCGGCGGCGCCGCAGCCGTTCCTCAGGCAGGTTCCGCTTCCCGAGGAGACGCCGCCGATGCCCCTGCCCCGCCTTTCCACCCTGCTGGGCGGCCTGCTGCTGTCCCGCCGGGGCCGCAGCATGGCCGCCCGCCACGCGGGCAAGATCGCCCTGGCGACCCTGGCCTGGCGGCTGTGGAAGAGCCGCCGCGCGCCGGTCCAGAGCGCTCAGACGGGCGGAGCAGGCGCCCGCGCGCCGCACCGGCGTCAGCGCTGGAGCGGACGGCGCCGCTGACGGCGCGTCGTCCCGCCCAGGAAACCCGGATCGGCCGACGGCGTTAACATCTTCATGCGTCTGTCCGTTATCCAGGTCATCGCCGCCCTGTTCGCGGCCGTCTGTCTCGTCATCGCCTTCATCGCCGCGGGCGTCGCGGTCGTATCGGGCGTCTTCATGCTTCTGGCCGTCGCCGCCCTGGGCTTCATCGCCTGGAGCGCCCTGCGGCGCGCCTTCAGCAAGGCGCGCGGGCCGTCATCCCCGCCCGCCCCGCCCTCCGGGCCGTAGGGAAACCGCCGAAACACGGCTGCGCGCTTGCGTCGCGCGGCATGGCGCCGTTTCGCCATCTTGAGTTTGGGCGTCGGGCGCCCTAACTTCCTTCCCCGGTCACGCAACGCCCCCGTGGCCGCAGCGGTACCGGAACGTCTCTCACCTGTCTTCGGGCGTAGCAAGAAACTCACGACACAATGGAAAAAGTGCCGATGACGGCCGAGGGATATCGCTCCCTCGACGATCAACTCAAGCAATTGAAGTCGGTGGAACGACCCAGCGTGATCGCCGCCATCGCGGAAGCCCGCGAACATGGCGATCTGTCTGAAAACGCCGAATACCACGCCGCCAAGGAACGCCAGGGCTGGATCGAAGGCTCGATCGCCGAGATCGAGGACAAGCTGTCGCGCGCCCAGGTGATCGACGTGTCCAAGCTTTCGGGCGACCAGGTCAAGTTCGGCGCCACCGTCACCTTCGTGGACGAGGACACCGAGGAAGAAGGCGTCTATCAGATCGTTGGCGAACACGAAGCCGACGTGAAGCTGGGCAAGATCTCCATCGCCTCGCCGATCGCCCGCGCCCTGATCTCGAAAGAGGTCGGCGACGTGGTCGAGGTCAACACGCCCGGCGGCGTGAAGGCCTATGAGATCCTGAAGGTCGAGTGGAAGTAACCTCCGCCGACAGTGAGGCTGAAGGCAGGGCGCGCGGCTTGGCCGCGCGCCCTCTTTCCATCTGGGTCGTGTCCGACGGCCGCACCGGCATCCAGAACCAGGCCTTAGGGCTGGCCGAGGCGGTCGCCCGCCTGACCCCGGCCGAGATCACGGTTCAAACCGTCCGCTGGCGCCCCGCCTTCGACCGCTGGCCGTCGGCGCTGAAGACCCCCGCCATGCTGGCGCCGGGGTCGTTCGATCCGCGCGACGTGACCGAATGGCCCGACCTGTGGATCGCCACCGGCCGCGCCAGCCTGCCGCTGTCGGCGCGCGTGCGCGGCTGGAGCGGCGGCAAGACCTTCATCGTCCAGACCCAGGATCCGCGCTGGCGCAACGACCGCTACGACCTGATCGTCGCCCCCGCCCATGACGGCCTCAGCGACCCCAACGTCCTGTCGATCATCGGCAGCCCCCATCGCATCACCCGTGAAAGACTGGCCGAGGCCGCGCCCGCCTTCGCCGCGCGCATCGCCCCCCTGCCCCATCCGCGCGTAGCGGTGATGGTGGGCGGCGCGTCCGCCGCCTTCGACCTGCCGCCCGCCCACGCCGCCGAACTGGCCGACCGGATCGCCAAGGCCGTATCGGCCGCGAACGGCGCCCTGCTGCTGACCTATTCGCGCCGCACGCCCGAAGCGGCCAAGGCGGCGATGACCGAGCGCCTGTCGGCCCTGCCCGGCTGGATCTGGGACGGTACGGGCGACAATCCCCTGTTCGCCATGCTGGACGGCGCCGACCACATCCTCGTCACCGAGGACAGCGCCAATATGGCGACCGAGGCCGCCTCGACCGGCAAGCCCGTCCACATCCTGCCGATGGTCGCGAAGAAGGCGCCGGGCAAGTTCGCCCGCCTGCACGCCGATCTTCAGGCGCGCGGCGCCGCCCGACCCTTCGACGGGTCGCTGGCGCCCTGGACCTATGAGCCGCTGAACGAGACCGAGCGCGCCGCCCGCGCCGTGCTGGCGGCGACGCGCCGCGCCTAGTCGCCGCCGCCGTCGCCTCCGCCGTCGGAACCGTCGCTGTGGTGGCTGTTCACGCAGGGAACGCCGTCCGTCAGCGGCGCAGCCTCTTCGGTCTTCTTGTCCGCTCGCTTGACGCCGCTCAGCCCCATCAGGGCCACGCCCAGACCCGAACCGATGGCCACGCCCAGCGCCAGCCACATCGCCAGATTGTCGGTCGCCGCGCCGATCCCGGCGCCGATCGCGATGCCCGCGCCGATGCCGACCGGCATCCAGACCGCCTTGTTCACCTGTTTCATCTGGTCCCCCCTCGTTGAAAACCCGAACTAGCCCAGCGACAGCCGGGCCATGTTCTGATCGCCGCGCTGACAGGTCGGCCCGCTCTCGGAACGGATCGACACCCCCGCCGCCGCCAGTTCGGCCAGGAAGACCTGTCCGGCGTCCGGCTGGGCCTCGCGCCCCTCGGCCGCGGGCGCGCCCGGCGCCGGTCGGCACAGGCTCACGGTCGGCGCGGCGCGCCAGCGCGCCAGGGCCCAGACCATGCGCGCGCGCGCCTCGGCGTCGCCCAGGTCCACCGCCTTCGGCTCCTGCACCGGCGGCGTCACCCACACGTCCACCCCGTCGAACCGCGTCCGCAGGGCCGCCTCCAGCGCATAGGCGCTGTCCAGGTCCAGCCCCGCATCGGGCCGCAGCAGGACGATGGCCCGCCGCCCCTCGGCGTCGGTCATCACCGCATCGGTGGCGAAGGGCACGGCCTCGGCCAGGCGGTTGCGCAGGGCCGCAGCCGGATCAGGGGCCGCTGACTGGCTGGTCTGCACGGCGCGCGCCGCCGCCTGCGGATCGGCCACGACGATCTGGTCCAGGGTCGCCGACACCGGCACGTGCAGGGCGCCGGTCAGCCGCTCCTGCAGCCGCGCCTGGGCGTCGGCCACCAGCTTGCGCGTGCTGACCAGAGCCGAGACCGTCACGCCGCGCCCCTCGCTGCGCGCGTCCAGCAGGGTGATGCGCGACTCGGCGCCGGCGAAGATGTCCTCGACCGCCACCCGGGTCTCGGCCGTGGCCCGGCTCTCCAGGGCGATGCTGCGCAGCGACAGGGCCAAGGGCACGGCCAGCAGGACGAACACGACCATGACCGCCACCCCGCGCCAGGGCTTGGGCCGCTCCAGCAGACGCGGCCGGAAGCCGTAGAAGCCCGCCGTCACCGTCGCCGCCAGAGCGATGGCCACCAGGTTGGTCATGAACAGGAAGAAGGCGCCCCCCGCGATCGACAGGTCGCCGGTCCCCAGGCCGAAGCCCACCGTCGCGACCGGCGGCATCAGGGCGGTGGCGATGGCCACGCCGATGATGGTCTCGCCGCGCTGGCGGATCACCGCATAGGCGCCCGCGATCCCGGAGAAGACCGCGATCAGCAGGTCGAAGAAGTTCGGCCGGGTGCGGGCCAGGATCTCTGCCGTCGGCTCCTTCAGCGGCGACAGCAGGGTCAGCAGGATCGCCACGAACAGGGCCAGCCCCACCCCGACGCCCAGCGCCGTCAGCGACTGCTTCAACTCGTTCCAGTCCAGCAGGGCCAGGGAGAAGCCCATGGCCACGATCGGCCCCATCATCGGCGACACCAGCATGGCCCCGATCACCACCGCCGGCGACGACAGCATCAGGCCCAGGGCCGCGATGGCGGCCGAGATCACCGTCATCATCAGATAGCGGCCGCTCAGCCCGCCGTTCTCATAGACGGCGGCGGCCGCCTCGGCGTGATCCACGCCGCGGCGGGCGCCGACCAGCAGACGACGCAGCAGGTTTCGGGTCTGGGCGGCGGCGGGCGTTTCGGCGGTCATCCCCGTTTCATATCCCTCCATGAAGCGTGACGGAACGACAGGCGTCGCGAAATCGGGAATCAGCGCCTAAATAGGAGCCATGACCCAAGCCAAAGCCCCAGCCCGCACCGTCCGCGTCGCCATCATCGGTTCCGGCCCCGCCGGCTGGACCGCCGCCATCTACGCCGCTCGCGCCTCGCTGAACCCGGTGATCATCGCCGGCCTGCAGCCCGGCGGCCAGCTGACCATCACCACGGACGTCGAGAACTATCCCGGCTTCGCCGAGACCATCCAGGGCCCCTGGCTGATGCAGCAGATGCAGGCCCAGGCCGAGCACGTCGGCACGGAGGTCATCCACGACATCGTCACCCAGGCCGACCTGTCCCAGCGTCCCTTCCGCCTGACGCTGGACTCGGGCGCCGAGATCCTGGCCGAGACGGTCATCATCTCCACCGGCGCCCAGGCCAAATGGCTGGGCCTGGACTCCGAGGCTGAGTATCAGGGCTTCGGCGTCTCGGCCTGCGCCACCTGCGACGGCTTCTTCTATCGCGGCAAGCAGGTGGTGGTGGTCGGCGGCGGCAACACCGCCGTCGAGGAAGCCCTGTTCCTGACCAACTTCGCCGAGACCGTCACCGTGGTTCACCGCCGCGACGAGTTCCGCGCCGAGAAGATCCTGCAGGACCGCCTGTTCGCCCATCCCAAGATCAAGGTGATCTGGGACGTGGCTGTCGAGGAGATCGTCGGCGTCGTCGACGGCGTGGCCCGCAACGTCACCGGCGTGCGCCTGAAGAACGTCAAGACCGGCGAGATCAGCGAAATCCCCGCCGACGGCGTCTTCATCGCCATCGGCCACGCCCCCTCGTCCGAACTGTTCAAGGGCCAGCTGGAAACCAATTCCGGCGGCTATCTGCGGGTCAAGCCGGGCACGGCGGCGACCGCCATCGAAGGCGTCTGGGCCGCCGGCGACGTCACCGACGACGTCTATCGCCAGGCCGTCACGGCGGCGGGCATGGGCTGCATGGCCGCCCTCGAAGCCGCCCGCTTCCTCGCCGAGGAAGACCACAAGGCCGCTCAACACCCCATCAGCCACAAGGAAGCCGAGAAGATCGGCGCCTGGTGAGTCCTCAGGCCCCGCCCTGATCCGACAGGGCGGGCGCCGCCCGCGGCAGGCGCACCGTCGCCCGCAGCCCGCCTTCGGGGCGATCGCCCAGGACCACGCCGCCGCCGCTGCGCTCGATGATCGACCGACTGATCGCCAGGCCCAGCCCCGCCCCGCCCGTGGCGCGGCTGCGCGACGCCTCCAGCCTGTGAAAAGGCGAGAACACCGCTTCCAGCTGATCTGGCGGCAGGCCCGGCCCTGAATCGTCGATGATGCAGACGACCGCGCCCTCATCGGACGTCACGGCGACCTCGGCTCGATCGCCATACAGCACCGCATTGTCGATCAGATTGGACAGCGCCCGGTCCAGTTGGTCCCGATCGCCGTTGACCAGATACTCTCCGTCCGCCGACAGCCTCACGTCCCGCCCCATTGCGACCTGCCGCGTCGCCATTTCGCGCGCCAGATCCGCCAGGTCGACAGGCTCGATGGTCCACGGCGCATCCTCGCCCCGCACATAGGTCAGCAGTTGGGCGATCAGCCGCTCCATGCGCGCGATGTCGGCCGCCGCGGCCTCGCGCGGCGCGGCCGCCAGCCCCTCGACCCGCAAACGCAGGCCGGTCAGCGGCGTGCGCAGGTCATGGGCGACGGCGGCCATGATGGCGGTGCGCTCCTTCAACGCCTCGCCCAGACGGTCGCGCATGGCGTCCAGCGCCCGGGCCGCTTCCTGGGCCTCGCGCGGGCCGCCGACGAAGGCCGCCGCACGACGGTCCCCCCGCGTCGCCTCGGCCAGCCGCTGGAAGGGCGCAGTCAACCGTCCGGCGCCCCACAAGGCCAGCGGCATCAGGACAGCGGCGGCGATCAGGAAGGCCAGCGCCATGCGCAGACGCTGCGGCGTCAGCCAAGGCGACGGCGGCGTCGCCACGACCCAGCGCCCGTCCGCCTGACGCGCCGCCGCCTCGAAGGGCGCAAAGCTCATTCCCGGCGACAGGGCCATGCCCGCCAGCAGGGCCTTCAACCTCTCGGACGGCGGTCCTGACGGCGCGGGCGGCCCGCCCGCCGGGGCGCGCTCGGGGTTCAACGGCCGCACCCGCACCTCAGCGTCCAGCAGCACCGCCAGCCCGGCCTGAGCCACCAGGGCCTGCCCCTCGTGCGCCGCCTTGAACGGCGGCGCGGCGACGACGCGGCGCCGCCAGCCGGTCTCCGCGTCTCCCGTCACAGCCGCCTCGGCCTCGGCCAGCGTCACCCGTGCGGGGGGCGGGGCGGGAAAGGCCAGGGCGATGACGAAGGCGACCGTCAGACTCAGCAGGATAGCCGCGACGGTGAAGCCCGCCGCCAAGGTGCGAATGGACAGGCTGCGGATGCTCATCCCCGCACCGGCGTTCGGAAGCGATAGCCCGCCCCGCGCACCGTCTCGATCAACGACGCCTGTCCCGGCCGGTCCAACTTGCGCCGCAGGCGGCTGACCGCCAGATCGACCGCTCGGTCGAAATTCTCGGCCAGCGGTCCGTGGGTGTTCTCCAGAATTTGATCGCGGCTGAGGATGCGCCCCGACGATCGCAGGAAGGTCAGCAGCAGGGCGAACTCGCCCCCTGTCAGCTCGACCGGCGCCCCCGCCGGATCGGTCAGGCGCCGCGCCTCGACCTCCAGCGTCCAGCCCTCGAAAATCAGCGGTCGATCCGTCGCCTCGTCCAGAAGGGTCGGGCGACGCAACACTGCGCGGACGCGGGCCAGGAGCTCGCGCGGCTCGAACGGCTTGGGCAGATAGTCGGCGGCCCCGACCTCCAGCCCGACGATGCGGTCGGTGGTCTCGCCCATGGCGCTCAGCATCAGCACCGGCGCCCGCCCCTGCAGCCGTCGACAGATCGACAGCCCGTCCTCGCCCGGCATCATCACATCCAGAACGACCAGGTCCGGCGCGGCCTCGGCCAGCCGCGCGTCCATCGCCCCGCCGCTGTCGGCGGTCCGCACGGCATAGCCGGCGCCCGACAGATAGTCCTGCAGCGCCGCCCTCAGGCTGGCGTCGTCATCAACGATCAGAATGTCGGCCGTCGCGTCCATGCTCCCCCTTTTCTTCTTCCCCCTTGTATCTCTCGTGTGTCGGAACGCCCTCGGCAAGCGCCCGCAGCCGACATGAAGGCGATACGAACGCCCACGAGCCTGTCTTCCCATCTTCGGAGACGCCCATGCTCGCCCTCGTCCTGCTGCTGACCTCGACCGCTCCCTCCCCGGTCCCCGATCCGATGTGCGCCCGCGCCCTGCGTGCTGCGCCCGATCTCAGTTGCGCGGCGGCGGATCACGGCGTCGCCCTGGCCGCCTCGCCAGCGGAAGCGGAACGGCTCGCGACCTACGCGCGCGCGGGCGAAGCCCGCTTCAGCACCCGCTTCGACCGCGACATCGCCCCCTATGTCGTCGTCTCGACCCCGCCCCAGCCCGACCGGGCCGCGCTGAACGCCGCGGGCTTCTCTCACATCCTGCCCTGGCCCGCGCCACGGGCGTTCGACGAGGCGGCGCGCCGCAGCGTCGAACAAGGCGCGCGCCGTTTCGCCGCCTCCCAGAACATGAGCCCGGCCCAGACCGAGGAAGTCGTCGCCCGCGCCCTGTCCCAGATCCCCGACGCCAAGGCCCAGGCCGCGCTGGACGCAGCCATGGTCCCGCATGAACTGGGCCACCTGTGGTTCACCGCCGCCTTCTGGCCGGAACGGGCCGCGGCGGACGTCGCCCCGCGCCACTACGGCGGCCCCGGCCCCGACTGGCTGGACGAAGCCGCCGCCGTCATTCTGGAAGACGAGCCGACCGCCGCCCAGCGCCGCGACCACTTCGGCGCCCTGATGAAAGGAGAAACGGTCCCCGCCGTCGGTCCCATCGACGGCCGCGCCATACTGCTGGACCTGCCCGGCTTGCTGGCGCGCGAGCATCCCGGTCTGGCGCGCGCCGTCGCGGTCGCGCCCGAGGTAGCGGCCAGCGGCGGCATCGGCGTCAGCTTCACCCCGGCTGGCGCAGGCCCGCGTCCGGCCGCGCTTGAGCGCGTCTTCTACATCCAAACCCGTGTCTTCGCCGACTATCTGATCCACACCTCAGGCCGCCCGGCCATTCTGGCGGTCATCGCCCAGGCGATGGCGGACGGACGCAGCTTCGAAGACTGGCTGGCGTCTGACGGCGCAGCCCATGGCCTGCCTTCGACCCTCTCCGCCCTCAGCGACGGCTGGCGCGACTACGTCTTAGGCGTTTAGGCGATCGCCCGCCCCTCTCACCCCTGCGGCTTGCCGACCTCTTCGACGGCCATCGGCGTAACGCCCGCAGGCGGCGGGGCGGTCACGGTCACGCTGGGGACGGCGCCGCTCTCGAAAGCCTTGAGCCGTTCGTTGATGGCGGCGATCTCGTCCTTTCCTGCCTGACGACGGCCGCCCAGGCTGGCGACGCCCACCACGCGGGTCTGGCCGTCGATCTCGACCGTGCGCAGTTCGCCCGACTTGGCGCCCTCCAGCGCCGCTTCCACGCTGTCGGCGGCCGTGGCCAGCAGAACGCGGGACTGGGCGAAGCGGGCCTCATCGATCGACGGCTCGCGGCCGGAATAGGCGGTGACGAAGGCGGCCGTCTCTCCGGCCGCGCCCTTCCAGCGATAGAAGATGTGCGCCCCGACCTGGGTGATCTTGGCCAGGCTGGGCGACCACCAGGGGTGGACGTAGTCGGCGTGGTAGTGGGTCGCCGTGCCCACGCGCTCGGACACATGGCCGTTCAGGGCGCGGGCCGCGACCCGCTCGGCCCGGTCCCAGGCCCAGCGCACCGGGCCCCGCGCCAGGGAGCCGTCGCAGGTGAAGCTGAACTGGCAGCCCGTGGTCCGCTCGGCGCCCTGATAGACGACGCCGCAGACGCTGGAGGGATAGTTGGGATCGCGCACCCGGTTCAGCACGACCTGGGCCACGCCCTCCTGCCCCTCGGTCGGCTCCAGCGCCGCCTCGTAATAGACCGCCTGGGTCAGACAGCGCAGGGCGCGCTTGCGCGACGCCTCGTCCGCCGGGCGGAACAGGAAGGGCCGCGCGGGCTGAAGCGCGCCCAAGGCGTTGGGCATGGCGGCGTTCAACTGCTGCGCCGCGACGCCGGCCACGCCCTGATCCAAAGAGGGCTTGCCGCCCAGGGTCAGGCTCTCCCAGCCGGGGGTCAGGCCGTAAAGCTCGGGCAGGCCCAGAGCCGGGTCGTGCCGACGCGCGATCGCCAGTTGCCCCGCATCCATCCGCGCCGTCACCGCCGCCAGGCCGTCCGGCCCCAGGTCGCCGCCCGTGGCGCGGGCCACGGCTTCGGCGGTGCGGTCGATGTCGGGGCGCGGGGTCGAACTGGCCGACATGGCCACGCCCATCGCCGCCAGGGTCACGGCCATGGCGGCGGGCGCCGCTGCCACAGCCCGGCGTCCGGTCGTCTTCAGCGGCGTAAGGCGGCCGAGGTTCATGCGATGTCCGTATAGCGGCGTCTGACGGCGCCGGAAATCAGCGATCTGCATGACCGCCCAATCCGGCGCTTTTCAGACGCGAAGATTACCGTTCCGTGAGGCGGAAGCGGCGATCTCCTCGCCGCTTAACGATCGCCCAGGCTGGAGCGCAGCATCCAGGCGGCCTTTTCGTGGGCGGCCAGACGCTGGGTCATCAGGTCGACCGAGGCCTCGTCCCCCACCTCGTCGGCGGCGTCCAGGGCCGCTCGCGCGGTCGATATGACCACGCCGTGGTCCTTGATCAGCTCCTTGAGCATCTCGGACGAATCCTTCTCCGGATCGCCGTCCTTGATCGAGGTCAGATTGGCGAAGGCCGAGGCGCTCTGCGGGGCCAGTTCGCCCAGGGCGCGGATGCGCTCGGCGATGTCGTCCAGGGCGGCCCAGATCTCGCGGTACTGCTCTTCCAGCAGGTTGTGCAGGCTGAAGAACTCCGGCCCGCGCACGTTCCAGTGATAGCCGTGCGTCTTCAGATAGAGGGCGTAGCTGTCGGCCAGGGCCTTGGACAGTTCGCGCGCGACGTCGGCGCGTTCCTTGGGCTTGAGACCGGTGTCGATGGCGTTCATGACGGCTCCCGTTGGCAGTGCTGTGTGAAGATCAGCCTTGCAGTTAGGTCGCCGAACGCACGATCCAAGAGGTCGGCGGCGACGCGTCGCAGGAATCTTCGCGCCTGTAACGCGACGGCCGCAGGGATGTTGCAACGCAAACCCTTCTCCCCCTGCGGGAGAAGGTGGCCGATCCCGGATTCAATCCGGGTGAGGTTGGATGAGGGGTTGCTCGACGATGGCTTCGCCCTTCGTCAGACTTCGGAGAGACCCCTCATCCGTCGGCCTGCGGCCGCCACCTTCTCCCGCAGGGGGAGAAGGATGCAGCCCTTTAGCGCTGGCGCGCCTTGCGGGCGGCGTAGCGCGCGTCGCGGGCCGCCTTCTGCTCTTCCTTGGTCAGTTGCTTGCGCTCCTTGCGGGCGGCGCGCTTGGCGGCGTCGACCTCTTCCTGAGCGGCCATTTCGGCGGCCAGACGGGCGGCGTCCTTCTCGGCCTTCTCGCGACGAATCTCGGCCTTGGCCAGTTCGTGCTGCTGGCGGATCGCCTCCTTCTCGGCGGCGCGCTTTTCGGCGAGTTTCTCGAACTCGGGATCCTGAACGGTCGGCTTCGGCTTGAACCGGGCCAGCAGGGCTTGTTTGGCGTCTTTCTGGGCGGACAGGCGGTCGTTAAAGCCGGTGTTCTTGAGGTCGCGCATGCTGAGAGGCGGGTGTCCTTGATAGGGAATGGAGACGGCGAAAAAGGCCGATCGCCGGAGCGACGGCTGCAGATCGGGCCGGAAGGCGCATCTCGACGCGCTCGACCCGGCGCGAGGCCAAAGCCGAATTTCGCGCCGAAATCAAGCTCTACGGCCCGTTTTCATGGGATTTAGCGGCAATAGGGCCGCCAGAACGCAGAATGCGGCCGCTCGACGCGGCCGCATCCACGCCGAGGCTTCAGTGCGGCTTCTGGGCGTGGCCGACGGCCGCGCCGGCGGCGCCGCCGACCGCCGCTCCGACCGGACCGGCCACCACGGCCCCGGCGATCGCGCCGGTGGCGGCCTTCTGTTCAATGCTGTGGCCGCAGGCCGACAGCGCCAGGGCTCCGGCCCCGGCCAGCGCCACGACGGCCAGACGGGAAGCGATGCGGGTCATGGGTCAACTCCTTGAAATAGCACAGCTTGCAACGCGAGAGTCGCAGGCTGGTTCCCATCTATGGCGCGACTCTGACGAACAAGTTGTCACACCCTGATCAATAGCTTATTCGCGCCCCACGCACATCAGCGCCAATCTTCCATCAGCATACAAATACAGTCTTCGTAAGAAATTCTAAGGCGCAATTTCGTCACGATTAAAAACAATCCAAATAATGACTGAATATCATTTTCTCTATGCTGCGGAAATTACAATTCTAGCGAATCAGTCACATTGAGGCCATGATCGGATGGATAAAGGCCCGCCTTCGAGGGCCGGCGTTCAGTCGGCGTTCGCCCGACCTGCTTAAGCGCGACGCGTCCTTGTCGCCGGGGTTCGGGATTTACGGGGGCGGCATCCTCGCCCTGTTGTACAGGACTACGCCTTTGTTTCTCTCCTCGCAGACGCGTGCGCTGATGCACGCCGCCCGCTCATTCCGCCTGCGCCCCACGACGGCTGCGGCGGCGTTCGGCGGCGTCGTCGGCCTCGCAGTCGGAGGGGCCTATCTGGGCGGCCTGGCCGCCCAGGCCTCGACCGTGCGCGCCCAGGCCGAGCGCCTGCAGAACGCCGGCGCCGGCGGCTATACTCAGGAAGCCCTGGCCCAGGCGGCCGGCGGTCTGGACGCCAGCGCCCTGACCATCGCCCATCGCCATGACCCCTATTCCGTCGCCGGCTCGGCCCAGCGCGACCGCCAGGCCGAACTGCTGACCGCCCGCCTGGAGCAGCTTCAGGGCCAGGACGGTCTGCGTCGTGAGTCCGCGACCAGGGTCTCCGCCGCCCGTCCTTTCCGCCTCGACGGCGCCCTGGACCAGTCGCGCGACCTCGATTGCCTGACCCAGGCCGTCTATTATGAAGCGCGCGGCGAAGGCCGCGACGGCATGAAGGCCGTGGCCCAGGTGGTGCTGAACCGCGCCCGCCACCCCGCCTTCCCCAACACCGTCTGCAGCGTCGTCTATCAGGGCGCCAACCGCAGCACGGGCTGCCAGTTCAGCTTCACCTGCAACGGCGCCATGCGCGGCCGCGTCAATCGCGCCGCCTGGAACCGCGCCCGCGAAGTGGCGACCAAGGCTCTGTCGGGCCAGGTCTTCGCCGCCGTCGGCAACGCCACCCACTTCCACACCACCGCCGTCTCGCCGTCGTGGCGCAACAGCCTGGTGCGCGTGAACCAGGTCGGCGACCACCTATTCTACCGCTTCGGCGGCCGCTCGGGCGGCAGCCAGGCCTTCGCCTACAACCCGCGCCCGTCGGGTCCGGCCGAGCAGGCTCCGCGCCTGATCCAGGCCAGCCTCGACCCGGTGGAGACCGCCCGCAACGCCTCGGGCGCCGTGGCCTACACCGCCGTCCTGGCCCGCGAAGCCCTGACCTCCGGCGGCAAGACGGAAGAGCGTCCGGTCGCCGCGCCGCGCGCCTCCGCGACGCCCGCACCGACGGCGACGCCCCCGGCCGCGCCGAAGCCCGCCGCCGCACCCGTCACGGTCAACGCCGAGGCCTGATCGCGCGCCTCAAGGGTGCGTCTGGCGGTGGGTCGTCAGATTCTGCTGCAGATTGCCGTAGCGCCCCTGCTGGCTCAGGTTGACGTCTGCGTCGCCCGGCTGACCGGACTGCACGCCGTTCGCTCGGTCGCGCCGATCAGCGGCGGCCTCATCCTTCAGCTGGGCGCCGCGATCGGCGAAGCTGCGTTGCTCCCTGGGCGGCTGTGGGGCCCTGGTCATGGCGTCTCTCCTTCGAGGTCGCGCCCTCCCGCCCCATGAAAACGGCCCCCCGCCGGGCCCGTTCCCCGAAAAACCCCGGTCCGCGTCCGCTCAGCCGGCGTCCAGGCCGATGTCGAGCTGCATGACCGAATGGGTCAGGGCGCCCACGGAGATGACATCCACCCCCGTCGCGGCGATGCCTGCGACGGTGCTCAGGTTCACCCCGCCCGACGCCTCCAGCACCACCGGCCCGAAGGCGCTGTCGCGCACCCGCCGCACCGCCTCGGCCATGTCGTCCAGGCTGAAGTTGTCCAGCATGACGACGTCCGGCCGCTCGGGCAGCACCTCGTCCAGCTGATCCAGACTGTCGACCTCGACCTCGACCTTCATCAGGTGGGGGGCGAAGGCCCTGGCGCGGCGCACCGCCTCGCCCGCCCCGCCGCAGACGGCGACGTGGTTGTCCTTGATCAGGATGGCGTCATCCAGACCGAAGCGATGGTTCAGCCCGCCGCCGCAGGCCACCGCGTGCTTCTCCAGCGCGCGCAGCCCCGGCGTCGTCTTGCGCGTGTCGGCGATGCGCGCCTTCGTCCCCTCGACCGCCTGCACATAGGTCCGCGTCAGGGTGGCGATGCCGCACATCCGGCCCAGCAGGTTCAACGCCGTCCGCTCGGCCGCCAGCAGGGCGCGGGCGTTGGCCTCGACCGCGATCAGCACCGCTCCGGCCTCGAACGCCTCGCCGTCGGCGACCTTCACCGTCACCGTCGCCTGCGGGTCCAGCGCGTGGACGGCGATCCGCGCGACCGCCCCGCCGGCCATCACCCCCGCCTGACGCGCTGAAAACACGGCGCTGAAGCGGGCGTCCTCGGGGATGCAGGCCTGCGCCGTCACATCGCCCGTGCGCCCCAGATCCTCGGCCAGCGCCATGCGCACCACGGGCTCGATCAGCAGGTCCGGCAGGGTTCGGGTCACGGAAACGTCCTTCGTCATTCAGATCACGGCCGCCAGGGCGGCGAGCGTCGCCGCCTCGGCCTCTTCGTCGCGCACCGGCGCCGGCGCTGCGCGCATCCGCGTGTGCTCGGCCCTCGGCAGACTGTCGGGGAAGTCGCGGCGATAGTGGCCGCCCCGGCTTTCGCGCCGGTTCAGCGCCCCTTCGGCGACCAGCCGCGCCGCCGCCAGGCACGCCGCCGTCGGATGGGCCTTCGCCAGGTCGTCGATCAGGGCCAGCAGCGCCGTCAGCCCCGCCTCGTCCCGCACCACGCCCGCATGGCGCGTCATGGCGGCGCGCAAGGCCGCCAGCGCCTCGGGCGGCAAATCCGTCATCGCCTGCGCCGCCGCCAGCGGCCGCCGCTCGGGCTGGACCTCGGCCGCCGCCGCCCGGCCCGCGCGCCGCCCGAAGGCGCCCGCCTCCAGCAGGGAGTTGGACGCCAGCCGGTTGGCCCCATGCACCCCCGTCGCCGCGCACTCGCCGATGGCGAACAGGCCGGGGACCGTGGTGCGCCCCTCGTCGTCGGCGACGATGCCGCCCATGTGATAGTGGGCCGCCGCGGCCACCGGAATGGGACTGACACGCGGGTCCAGCCCCGCCCTCATGCAGGCGGCGAAGACAGCCGGAAACTCATGCGGAAAGGCCTCGCCCACCGCCTTGGTCGCGTCGAGGAAGGCGCCGCGCCCCTCGATGCGCGCCGCGTGCACCGCCCGCGCCACGATGTCCCGCGGCGCCAGATCGGCGTCGGGATGATCGCCCAACAGGAAGACGCCGCGCCCATCGACCAGCCGCGCCCCCTCGCCGCGCAGGGCCTCGGTCGCCAGCGGCGCCGGGTCCAGCCCCACGTCGATGGCCGTCGGGTGGAACTGCACGAACTCGGGGTCCAGAATCTCGGCTCCCGCCTGATAGGCCAGCGCCAGCCCCTCGCCGCGCAGGGCGGACGGATTGGTGGTCGCCTCGTACAGGCCGCCGATCCCGCCGGTGGCCAGCACCACGGCGGGCGCGAACACCTCGTCCAGACGGCCGCCGCGCCGCTCGATCACCGCGCCGCGTACCCGACCGTCCACGTCGCGGATCAGACCGCGCAGCCGCCCGTCCTCCCAGATCTCAATGGCCTTCGTCGCCCGCGCGGCGGCGACCACGGCCGACAGTATGGCCCGGCCCGCGCCGTCGCCGCCCACCCGCGCCACGCGCGGCAGGCTGTGCGCCGCCTCCAGACTGACGGAAAAGCCGCCGTCGGCGTCGCGGTCGAAGGGCGCGCCCAGCGCCGCCAGCCACTCGACCGTCTCACGCCCCCGCGTCGTCAGGGCGCGCGCCGCCTCGGCCTCGACCAGGCCCGCGCCCGCGCCTTCGGTGTCCTTGGCGTGCAGGGCCGCGCTGTCCTGCGGCGACAGGGCCGCCGCCATCCCGCCCTGCGCCCAGGCCGAAGAGCAGGCGTTCAGCAAGGGCTCGGGCGTCACCACCAGCACCTTGCCGTCCGCCCCCAGCACCCCGGCCGCCTCCAGCGCCGCCGACAGGCCCGCCAGCCCGCCGCCTATGATCAGAGGCCCGTCATGCCGGATGCGCGCCATTCGCCTAGCGGCCTCCCAAGCCGAAGAACCGCAGGCCCATCTCGAACGCCGGTTCGACCGCCCCGCCCGTCAGCGGCAGCAGGGCGCCGATCGCCGCCGCCGCGCAGACCACGGCCGTCAGCAGGTAAAGGGCGAGGCTGCGCCCCGCCTCGGGCCAGCTCAGTCGTCCCCACGCCGCGCGCCAGACGCCGCGCTTCAGATGGCCGAACACCGCCAGTCCCAGAAACACCGCCAGGATGAACCGCCCCGTCGACACGCCCCACCACACGGCCAGGCCGCCGATGAGCAGCAGCACCACCTGCTCCAGCCGCGGATGCACCCGCGTGAGCACCGGCCCCAGCGCCTTGGACCCGTCCAGCGGCGGGGCAGGCAGCAGGTTCAACAGATTGATCATGGCGATGAAGAAGGCGCCCATCAGCCATTCCGGCGACTTCATCGCCAGACCCACGGCCACGAAGGGGATCATGGCCAGCAGGCCGAACGCCGGCCCCGCCAGCGACACCAGCACCCCGTGCCACTCGCTCTTCGGCTCACGCTGGCCCTTCGCCAGTCCGCCCAGGAAGGGGATGATGTAGATACGCGCCGGCCCCATGCCGACCCGGTTCATCGCCAGCACATGGCCGTACTCGTGCACGAACAGGCCGAACAGCACCGCCCCCGCCACCACCCAGCTGCCGGTCAGGAACCACAGGAAACCCGCCATCAGCAGGGTCGAGACCACCGCCCAGACCGGGTGCTGGCCCTTGTCCTCCTGCGGCGCCTCATGGCGCGCGCTGTAGCGGATCGTCTCGCGCGCAGGCTCAGGCGCAGACTTCGACCCGTCGCGAGACCCCCAAGGCCCCTCGACGCTCATCCTTCTCCCCTCGGGGGAGAAGGTGGACGGCGGAGCCGGACGGATGAGGGGGACGCCAGCCACACCCTCGCCGTCTCACCCGTATCCGACAGCCCCCTCATCCGAGGCGCTGCGCGCCCCACCTTCTCCCCGAGGGGAGAAGGATTGCGGACAGGGCCATCAGATCAGCTCCACATCGACATGATGCCGCGCCTTGACCAGGTCGTAGCGCGCGGGCTTCGACGGCGGCGGCAGGTCGATCATCCGCTGCACCGCCAGGCGCGCCTTCTCCAGCATGTCTTCGGGGACCGTCACCTCGAACTGCATGTGCAGCAGGCAGTCGCGGATGTTCTCCAGCGTGATGCGCTTCATGTGCGGGCACAGGTTGCACGGACCGACGAACTCCACCTCGGGCACGTCGCCCTTGATGTTGGAGGCCATCGAGCATTCGGTGATCAGCACCACCCGCTTGGGCCGACGCTTTTCAACATACTCCGTCATGGCCGCGGTCGAACCGGCGAAGTCGGCGGCGCGCAGGATCTCTTCAGGGCATTCGGGGTGGGCCAGCACCTCGGCGTCCGGCCAGGCGTCGCGCATGTCGGCGATGTCCTGCGTCGTAAAGCGCTTGTGCACCTCGCAGTGGCCCGCCCAGGCGATGATGCCCACCGTCGTCTGCGCCGCCACGTTGCGCGCCAGATATTCGTCGGGGATCAGGATGACCTTGTCGACGCCCCACTCCTTGGCCGCCCATTCGACGACCTGAACGGCGTTGGCGCTGGTGCAGCAGATGTCGGTCTCGGCCTTCACATCGGCCGTGGTGTTCACATAGGTGACGACCGGCAGACCCGGATGCCGCTCCTTGATCAGCCGCACGTCCGCCCCCGTGATTGAGGACGCCAGCGAACAGCCCGCGCGCAGGTCGGGGATCAGCACCGTCTTGTCCGGCGACAGGATCTTGGACGTCTCGGCCATGAAGTGAACGCCCGCCTGAACGATCACCTTGGCGTCCGAGCGCGCGGCCTCCTTGGCCAGCCCCAGGCTGTCGCCGACATAGTCGCCCACGCCGTGAAAGATCTCGGGCGTCATATAGTTGTGGGCCAGGATGACCGCGTCGCGCTCGCGCTTCAGCCGGTTGATCTCGCTGATCAGCCGGGCCTGCTCGGGCCATTCCAACGGCGTGACGTGGTCCTTGACCTTCTCCCACACCGGAGCGGTTTCTTCCGCCAGTTCCTTCGACAGACCGAAAGCGCCGTCCGCCATCGTCCCTACTCCCTATCGGCCGTCTGCGCGGCCCCGACTTATGCTCAAACTTAGCATAAGCAGGCGCAATGTAGGCTCTTCCGCACGCGGCGCAAGGGAAATCGGCTCAGTCTTCCAGGGTGAACAGAGCGTCCAGCGGCACGCCCAGCGCCTGCGCCAGCGTCAGGGCCACCAGCACCGAAGGGGTGAAGACCCCGTTCTCCACCGTATTCACCGTCTTGCGCGACAGCCCGGCCCGGTCGGCCAGTTCCTGCTGCGTCAGGCCCGCCGCCGTGCGGACGGCCTTCAGCTTCACGACCAGACGCGGATCAGCCACCGGCGGCCCGCCGGTCCAGCTGCCAGTAACGCAGCCCCGCCGCCGAGGCCGTGACGAACATCAGCCCCGGCATGGCCGCCACCGCCGCCTGCGGCTTCCACAGGCCCAGGGCGAAGACGACCACCATCCCCGCCAGCGCCACGCCCAGGGCTGCGTTCAGCGCCGAGCGCCGGAAGGACAGGGTCAGTTCGTCCTCCAGCAGCCGCTTCATCTTCTTGTCGCCACGAATATCGAAACCCGTGACCATCATCAGGTGCACCGCCGACATCATCGGCGACAGCGCCACCATCATCCAATTCAGCGCCTCGCCCTGACCTCCGGCGATAGCCCAGGCCGAGATCGTGCCCTGATAGACAAGAAAGAGCGACGCAAACGGCATGAACGCCATCGACACGGCGCGCTTCTTCTGGACGGTGTCGCGATAGCCCTCCTTGGAGCGCTCCACCCGTATGGTGTCGGAATCCGGTCCATTGTGTGTTCCCAGCACCATCGAAACGACGACAGCGCAGAGTCCGAGCAAGGCCAGGATAGGCCCGACGGTCACCGTCCGGCCTTCGCTACGCTTGACCATCAGGACACCGCAGAAGGCCGCCGTGAGGCCCACGCCGCCCAGAGCCGCGATCATCTGCAGCCGCCGCACCCGACGTCGCTCGTTCGCCTTCGCTCTTTCGAGTTCGTCGCTCATCCGCCCCTCACATGACACCTACAGGTTACATATCACCTACAGGTTACATCGCAAGATCCCAACCTTCCTTCTCCCGCAAGGGAAGAAGACTAGAACGCAATTTTCGTTCTCATGCGCCGCAGCATCGCCTAGACCGGGACACGCTTCATCCTCCCCTGCGCCGCCTGACCGAGATCATCGTGCAAGATACTGTCCGCCGCATCCTGACCGCCCGCGTCTATGACGTGGCTGTAGAGACCCCGCTCGATCCGCTGAAGCGGCTGTCGGCGCGGATCGGGCGCCCCGCCCTGCTGAAGCGCGAGGATCTGCAGCCGGTCTTCTCGTTCAAAATCCGCGGCGCCTACAACCGGATCGCGGCCCTGAGCGAGGCCGAGCTGGCGCGCGGCGTCATCTGCGCCTCGGCGGGCAATCACGCGCAGGGGGTGGCGCTGGCGGCGGCCAGACGCGGGGCGGCGGCGACCATCGTCATGCCGACCACCACGCCGGGCATCAAGGTGGCGGCGGTTCAGGGCCTGGGCGGTCAGGTGGTGCTGCACGGCGAAAGCTTCGATGACGCCTACGCCCACGCCCGCACGCTGGAGAAACAGACCGGCGCGACTTTCGTCCATCCCTTCGACGACCCCGACGTCATCGCGGGGCAAGGCACGGTCGGGCTGGAGATCCTGCGCCAGCACCCGGACCCGATCGACGCCGTCTTCATCCCCATCGGCGGCGGCGGGCTGGCGGCGGGGGTGGCGGCCATCGTCCGTTTCCTGCGGCCAGAGACGCGGCTGATCGGCGTCGAACCCGCCGAGGCCCCGACGATGAAGAGCGCCATCGAGGCCGGGCGCGTGGTCGATCTGGATCAGGTCGGCCTGTTCGCCGACGGGGTGGCGGTGCGCCGCGCCGGGTCCGAGACCTTCCGCCTGTGCCGCGACCTGCTGGACGAGATCGTGCTGGTGGACACGGACGCCATCTGCGCCGCGGTGAAGGACATCTTTGACGACGTGCGCGCCGTGGCCGAGCCGTCGGGCGCCGTGGCCCTGGCCGGGCTCAAGGCCTGGGCCGCGCGCCATCCCGGATCGGGCGCGTTGGTGGCGATCAACTCGGGCGCCAACGTCAACTTCGACCGCCTGCGCCACGTCGCCGAGCGGGCTGAGATCGGCGAGGGCGCCGAGGCTCTGTTCGCCGTCTCCATGCCCGACCGACGCGAGGATTATCACCGCTTCCTGCGCAGCCTCGACGGCCGTTCGATCACGGAGTTCAACTACCGCTGGTCCGGCGACGGCGCGGCCCAGATCTTCGTCGGCGTAGCCCTGCGCGACGGCGCTGCCGAGCGCGAAAGCCTGCTCAGACACCTGACCGCCGACGGCTATTCCGTCGTGGACATGAGCGACAATGAGACCGCCAAGCTGCACGTCCGCCACATGGTCGGCGGCCGCACCATCGGCCTGCCGCACGAGCGTCTGCTGCGCTTCGAATTCCCCGAACGGCCGGGCGCCTTCCTGCGCTTCCTCAACAGCCTGCAGCCCGCCTGGGCGCTGACCCTGTTCCACTATCGCAACCACGGCGACGACGCAGGCCGGGTGCTGGCGGGGGTCAGTGTGCCGCCGGATCAACAGGCGGCCCTCAGCGCGGCGCTGGACGAACTGGGCTACCCTTACGTCGACGAGACCGACAACCCGGCCTGCCGCCTGTTTCTGGACGGAGCGACGTAGAAAAGACCTTCTTCTCGACGGTAGAGCACAAGGCGGCGCAACGACTCTCCTCTCTAGTCAGCCCCGTCGCTCCTTATACCCCCCCAAACCATGGTCCCCTCCCCGTCCGCCAATGGGAAGGCGGCGGCGAATGTTTACGCTAGCGCGCGGCGCGGCGGCTGCTAGCGTGGCGGTCATGAAATCGGCGCGCTCCTTTCTGACCTCTCTCAGCACGCTTGTGCTGCTGTCGCTTGTGCTGGGCCTGCTGGCCGGGGCGGCGGCGCAGGCCTGGGGCCTGCCGGGCGGTCATGTGACGGCGGACTTCATCCAGGCGCTGGGCCAGCTGTGGCTGAATGCGCTGAGGATGACGATCATTCCGCTAGTGTTCAGCCTGCTGGTGACGGGCATCGCCTCCATCGCCGATGCGGCGCGGACCGGGCGGCTGGCGCTGAGGGCGGTGTCGTGGTTCGGGGGGCTGATCGTCTTCGCGACCGTCTACGCCGTCGCGGCGGCCTATGGGCTGCACGCCCTGTGGCCGATCGACCCGGAAGGCGCGCGCCTGTTGCTGGCGATCAAGCCGGAAGGCGCTGAGGGCCTGGGCGCGGGCGCGCCGTTCAGCGAATTCGTCAAGACCATCGCCCCGGCCAATCCGATCCGCGCGGCGGCTGAGGACGCCATTCTGGGCATGGTGGTGTTCGCGGTCTTCTTCGGCTTTGCGGCGTCGGGCCTGCCGGAGCGGCTGCGAGTTCCGCTGATCACCTTCTTCGAGGCGGTGGGCGAGACGATGATCGTCATCGTCCGCTGGGTGCTGAAGGCGGCGCCGCTGGGCGTCTTCGCCCTGTCGATCGGGGTGGGGCTGACGGCGGGGGCCAGCGCGGCGGGGGTTCTGCTGCACTATGTGGCGCTGATCTCGCTCGCCTGCATCGGCATCGGCCTGATCTTCTATCCGCTGGCGGTCCTCTTCGGGCGGGTGAGCCTGGGCCGTTTCGCGCGGGCGGCGGCGCCGGCGCAGGTGGTGGCCTTCTCGACCCAGTCGTCGCTGGCCAGCCTGCCGGTCATGGTCGAGCGGGCGGTCGACGAACTGGGCGTCAAGCGGTCGACGGCGGGCCTGGTCCTGCCGCTGGCGGTGGCGGTGTTCCGCATCACCAGCCCGGTCGCCAACCTGGGCGTCGCCATCTATTGCGCCCATCTGTTCGGACTGGAGCCTTCGGCGGGGCAGTTGCTGGCCGCCATGCTGACGGCGGTGCTGATCTCGATCGGCACGGTGGGCCTGCCGGGTCAGGCCAGCTTCTTCGCCTCCATCGCCCCGATCTGCATCGCCATGGGCGTGCCGCTGGAGCTGCTGCCCCTGTTGCTGGCGGTCGAGGTCGTGCCCGACATCTTCCGCACCTTGGGCAACGTCACGGCTGACCTGGCCGTGGTCCGCATCGTCCAGGGCGGAGAGGTCGAAGCCGCAGAGTGAACATCGGTTGACGACGCGGCCGCGCCGAGGTCAAGCTTTCCCACGGGGCGTAAGGGGAGTGACCATGAGCAAGACGATTCTGCGCGCGGCCGCCGCAATGGCGACGGTCGCAGCCATGACATGCGGCGCCGCGGCGCCCGCCCAGGCCCAGCAGGCGGCGACGGTCGAGGCGCGCTCGGCGCCCGGCGGGGTGGCCGTGACCTGGCGCCTGGTCGAGCCGACGACGCGCGTGGCGTTCCTCAATCAGAACATCGTCCGCACCGAGTGGACTGTGACGACGCCGGGCCTGACGTTGACGGATGGGGCGGTCGAGGGCGAGGCGCCGTTCCAGTCCTTCGAGATTCTGATCACGCCCGATACGACCGAGCGCGACCGCGGCTACCTTGCCCTGGCGCGGATCGGATCGGGCAGCATCCTGTACGGACCCGCCGTGGCGTTGCGGGGCATGGACGCCGAGTTGACCGCGCGCCCCGCGGCGGGCGAGACGACCCTGCCGACGACGAAGGCGGAGAGGGGCTCTGTCTATCTCGGCCCTCAAAGCCAGGTCGAGACCTATCCAGGCGCCAAGCTGGTGATCGGCGAGACCGTATCGCCGACCTTGGCTGGGATCATGCGCGACGGCTTCTTCGCGGCCCAAGCCTTTTTCGGCGCGCGGCTGGGACGGGATCTGCCGTATGAGCCGGTGCTGTTGGTGACGACCGACAGCCCGGGGCCGGTGGATTTCCGCGGCGACGTGAGCGACAGCGGCGTCATCTCGACCCGGTTTCACGGGGCGGCCTGGGACGAACCGCCAGCGCTCGTGGCGGCCGGCCTGGCGACCTTCGTCTGGCATGAGACCTTTCATCTGTGGAACGGACATCGGCTGGAGAACCGGGACGGCGAGGCCGCGCCCTGGCTGCATGAGGGCGCGGCTGAATACGGCGCCTGGGCGGCGGCGGTCTCCACAGGCGCGGTGACGGAGACGGCGGCGCATGAGGCTCTGTCGCAACGGTTGAACGGGTGCCGCAAGGCCTTGGGCGACCGCGATTACGACCCGGCGCGGCTGCGCTCGGGGTCGGCGGTCTATGATTGCGGGACGGTGGTGCAGTGGATGGCCGATCTAGAGACCCGTCATGCGTCGTCAGGCGCGCGGGATGTCTTCGACCTGTGGAAGGAGGTCTTGGATCAGGGCATGGCGGGCGACGGTTACGGCGTCGCCGAGTTCCGCGCCCGGCCTGAGGGCGAACGCGCGGTCGCCCTGCTGATGGATGGTTCAGGAGCGACGCGCTGGGACGGCGTCGCCGCGCGGCTGGCGGCGCTGGGCGTCACCCTGGAGGAAAAGCCTTCCCCGGACGAGTATCGCGCGGCGGCCCTGTTCCACCTGAACGGCGAGAATTGCACCGGGGGGAGCACAGGCTTCTATCGGACGGAGAAGGGCGTGCGGCTGGACACGGGCGACAAGTGCGGCGTCCTGTCGGGCGATCCCTTGCTGGCGAAGGTCGAGGGTCATGATCCGATGACGGACGCGACGGCCATGTTCTTCGCCGTCCAGGCGCGCTGCGCGTCCGCCTCGCCTGTGCGCTACAGCACGCAGGAGGGGCGGATGATCGAGGCGAAGTGCGACAGGCCTTTGGTCGCGCCCCGGGCTTGGAGCGTTACGGCCGCCCCGCCGCTGGCGACGCGGGCGCAGTGATCGCCGGGAAATCGTAGCGGATCGCGCTGCGCTGGACGGAGGGCCGGGGCAGGAAGGCGTGATGGCGGCGCTCTGTCCGGGTCTGGATGATCAGGCCGCCGTTGGGGCCGACGGACAGGACGCCGAGGGCGCGGGTCTCGGTCATGGTCTCATACTGGGTGCGGACGGTGCTGAGACCGATCCACAGTCGTCCGTTTGCACAACCAGCGACGCGGGAGCCGTGGGCCGACCAGTCGGGGTCGAGGGGGGCGGGCGCTCCATCGGCGGCCAACCGAACCTCGCCGTGGGCGTCGGACAGGAGCCAGGCGTTGCCGGTTGCGGCGCGGGCGATGGTCACGGTCGCGGCCGGTTCGGCGTTCACGGCCAGCAGCCGCGTAAGGCCCAACTCGCGGCCGAGCACGGCTTGAAGCGTCGCCGCCTTCGTCTCGTCGCCCTGGGCCTGGCCGGTCGAGTCGTAGGCGCCGTCGAGGGTCGGGCAGTCGCCGGGCGGGGCGGTCACGACCGGCGGGCCGTCGGCGCGCCACTGCACGGGCAGGCCGCCTACGCTGGAGGCGCAGCCGCTGAGCAGCACGGCGCCCGCCAACAGAGCGGGCCAAGCGGCGCGGCTCACTCCTCCATCGCTTCGAACATGGCTTCGGCCTCGTCGAAGGTGTCGTAGTCGAGGCGTTCGGGCGGGCGCAGGATGACGAAGCGGCTGAGGACGGGCGCGTCCGGCTCGCGGCGGCGATCCCACTGCCAGAAGCTGCGGTCGATCCGGCTTTGCAGCAGAGTCCAGTCGCCGTCGTCGGCGGGCGGGCGCGGCGTGTGGATGGTCATGCGTGGTCAGCTCCCCTGCTGGCGGACGCAGCAAAGCCTGTGCGGGCGCGGGTTGTCAAAGCCGGTGTGCTGTTCCTTCCCCCCTTGTGCGAGAAGGTGGCCGAACGGAGTGAGGTCGGATGAGGGGTTGCGAGACCTCAGCCTCGGCCTCTCGTCAAACCTCAAACAGACCCCTCATCCGTCCGGCTTCGCCGTCCACCTTCTCCCACAAGGGGAGAAGGGATGTCAGTCGCCCTTCGTCCCTGACGTATGCGCCGGGCCGCGGAAGACGGCGTTGAGGAACAAAGGCTTCAGCCCTTCCAGGAAGGCGCGCATGGTTACGTCCTGGGTGAAGGCGACGACCTGGCCGCGACCGACTTCGGAGGCCATGGCGACGGGCTTGTAGGCCAGCTGGCGGCGGTTCTCGGCCCACAGCTGGCCGGACGCCAGCACCTGATCCGGTCCGGCCAGACGCACGACGTTGGTCCCCTGGTCGCGGGCCAGCGGAGTGTAGATGTCCGAGCCGCGCACCATGACGCTGAGGGTCGGGGCGACGCCCGCGCCCAGCCAGTGTTCGTTGTCGACCACGGCGCTGGCCAGGACGCCGGCGACCGGATCGGGCGCGCCGCCGTGGTGGCCGGTCAGGGCCATGTATTCGGCGTCGGTGGCGATCTCGCTGCCGCCGTCCTTCTTGTCCTTGTCGCCGTCGCCGGAGACGGCGTTTTCGCGGCGGCTCTCCAGCAGCTTGGAATCGGGATCGGTCAGCAGGCGGCTGGCCGAGCCGACGCCGATCAGGACGCCGCCCGCCTGGACCCAGGCGCGCAGGTTGGCGACGCCGCTCTCGCCGAGGATCTGCTCATAGTTTCCGCCCGACGGCAGGATTAGCACCTGGTAGCGGGACAGGTCGGCGTTCGCCAGGCGGCGGGTGCGGACGGCCGTGACGGGCCAGCCGTATTCGCGCTCCAGCACATGACGGATGGAGCCGGCGGATTCCGGCTCGGTCGGGTCGTCCCAGGCCATGGCGACGCGCGGGGCGGCGATGACGGTGGCCTTGTCCGAGCCGACGCTGGGGCCGCTGGAGACCCAGGAGGTGGCCAGGGGCGTCACCTGGGCGCCGCTGCCGGCGGCCAGGCGGCGGACGCGCTCGTCCAGGTCGGCGGGCGAGCCGGCGCGCGGCACGATGAAGGTTCCGCCCGGATAGGCGCGGCCGTCCAGGGTGAAGGGCTCCTCGACCGAGCGGACCGGCAGCTTGTCCGTCAGGGCGGCGGTCAGGAAGCGCATCCCCGCCGTGCCCGGATGGATGGCGTAGCCGTAGGCCGCGTCGCCCGAGGCCACGGCGGCGGGGCGGATCAGTTCGGGGCCGACGGCGGCCGTCTGCACCGACGGAGCGCCGGTGCAGCGCTGGCTCGGCACGTTGAACAGTAGCGGCAGGGACCAGCCGGTCAGGTCGTAGATCTCGTCGCCTAGGCCGCGCGCGCGGCGGGCCTCCTGTTCGGCCAGGAATTTGGGGTCCAGCGGCACGTCCTTGGCCAGCAGGGTCTCGGCCATGCGGCGCTGGGGCTGGGACAGGTTCACGATGTAATCGCCCGCCTGATAATTCTGGCCGCAGGCGGAGAAGGATGCGGCGGCGCGTCCGACTTCCAGTCCCGAACGGACCAGCAGGCCCGCCAGCTTGTCGGCGGCGGCCGGATCGGCGGCGGCGGAGCGCGACAGGACATAGGCGCCGCGTCCGCCCGAAATCCCGTCGCGGTGGAAGGCGTAGAAGTCGCTGAGCAGCTTCTCGCGGTCGCGGGCGGCGGTCTCGATGGTCGACAGGGTGGCGGTCAGATGGCCCTTGACCGTGTCGGCGTAGGTCAGCATCTCGCCCGACGAGCGGCGCGCCAGCAGACCGCGCGACGAGCCCTGCTCATAGGTCATGGAGACGGCGCCGAAATAGGCGGGCCAGCCGTCGCCGTAGCCGGGATAGAAGGCGTCGAAGGTCTCGCGCGTGAAATAGTCCAGCCCGGCCTGGTCGAAGCGCCCGGCGGTGTTGCGGCCGAACCGCTCGCGCGCGTCCAGGATCGGCGGATAGATCCACGGGTTCAGCGGCTGGGCCTCGGGCGGGAAGAAGAAGCTGGAGTCGGTGCCCATCTCGTGGGAATCGACCACCACCTGCGGCCGCCATTCGCGGATCAGGGCCGAGTGGCCCTGCGTCTCCGGCTGGGACTGGATGAACCAGTCGCGGTTGAGGTCGAACAGATTGTGGTTGAAGCGGCCGGACGGCCACGGCTCGGCCCGCTCGGCCGACAGGGGATCGCCGTTGGGCTGGGCGCCGAGGCCCGCCTCGAAGCTGTTGATGAAGCGCTCGCGCCCGTCGGGGTTCTGGGTCGGGACGAAGACGACCACGACGTTCTCCAGCCAGCCCTGCGCCTCGGCGTCGAGGCTGTCGGTCAGGCGGCGCGCGGCGATCAGGGCGGCGTCGGCGGGGCTGATCTCATTGCCGTGGACGGAATAGGCCATCCAGACGATGGCCGGGGTGTCGTTGATCAGGGCGCGGGCCTGCTCGGGCGAGGTCTTGCGCGGGTCGGCCAGGGCGTTGGTCGCGGCCTTGATGGCGTCCAGTCGGGCGATGTTGCGCGGCGAGCCGACGGCGGCCCAGAACAGGGGGCGGCCTTCCCACGACTGGGCGTAGTCGCCCATGACCATGCGGTCGGGATTGGCGGTCCGCAGCGCCTCGAAATAGCGGCGCACGTCGGCCGAGCGGGTGATGCGCTCGCCGCTGTCGTGGCCGACGACAGCCAGAAGTTCGGGCTGATTCTGTTGCGCCAGGGCGGGCGCGGCGCCCAGGGCCAGGCTGAGCGCCAGCAGAGAACAGGCGGCGCGGCGACGATACGGCATGAGAATACTCCCCCTACGGAACGCCGACCTTAACCGTGGAGCCGAGGGGAAGGGAAGCGGCGCCGCGCCGTCATTTCTTTGGGTTTCGAGCCGGAACGCGACGGAGATCAGGTTGGGGGGCTTGGGTCAGGAAGAAATGGATGGAAAGCGCACGCCGTCGCGATCGCCGGGAGGCCTTTTCGCCGCCGATAGCAGGTGCGCGCCTTGTGGCGAATGGGTCGATGTCCTGTAGAGGTCACCAGGCGTCGGGTTCGCGGACCACGTGCACGATGTTGGCGGGGTTCATGATCCAGCCGCCGCGAAACGCCTCGCCCAGCGGTTCGATCAGGTCGCAGCGTACGGCGCCGCCGTCCTCCAGCCGTCGCAGGGCGGCGCTGTGGTCCGGGGAGAACAGTTCGAGCCAGACCTCGGCCTGGGTCAGGGTGTCCGAGGCATCGATCCAGAGCTGGTTCGGGCCGAGCTTGAAGCCGATTGCGGGCGCTTTCTCGTCGATGCTCTCTAGTCCGACCACGTCGCGATAGAAGGCGACCACGGCCTGATGCTGGTGGCCAGGCACCTTCATGGCGATGTTGACGCCGCCTTCTATCTTGATGGTCATGGGGAGGCTCACTTCCGGTTGTCGCTGGTGGGAAGGGCGCCGCGCAACTCGGAGGGATAGAAGCCCTCGCGCAGGTTGATGCCGTATTCGAGCCAGGCCTTCATCGCCGACAGCATGGCCGCCCAGCCTTCGCAGTTGGCGAAGGAGGCCTTCTTCCCCGCCGCGTCGTCGAGCCATCCAGACTCGGCGATGGTGACGAAGGTCGAGCCGTCGTCCAGCGGCTCGAACTCCATGACGATGCGGGTCTTGAAGGCAGGCTGTCCGTCAGCCGTGTCCGCATCCCAGCGCAGCACGATGCGCTGATCGGGCGTGACCTCCTCGACGTCCACGGGAACGGAGCCCCACCAGATGACGACAGCCCCTGGCGTCAACGGCGCGCTGGCGCCGCCCAGGGTGGTGAAATAGCGGCTCAGCTTGTTCGGGTTGACCACTGCGTCGAACACCTCGTGAGGCGGCTTGGCGATGCGCCCCGAAACCGTGAAACCCAAGGACATGTTCGAACCCTTCGTGCTTGCAGGAGGTCAGTTTATGTTATAAAAAAATAACATGTCAAACGAGACAGAAGATGATCGTGTTTTCAAGGCGTTGGCCCATGCTCGTCGTCGGCAGATGCTGGACTGCCTGAAGGAAGGCCCGGTCACCACCGGCGGATTGTGCGAGCGTTTCGACGACATGGACCGCTGCACCGTGATGCAGCATCTGAAGGTGCTGGAAGGCGCAGGTCTGGTGGTGGCGCGAAGGGAGGGGCGCGAGCGGTGGAACCACCTCGACGCCCTGCCGATCAAACGCATTCATGACCGCTGGATCAGCGAATACGCTGGTCACGCCCTGTCTTTGATCGACCGGCTGAAGCACGACCTGGAAGGCGCTAAGCGGTCCTGACGCAAATCAGATAGCGAAGGTCGTTGACTCATACGGTATGCCGCATACACTGTGTATCACACACTATGTGACGGCAGGTGAGGCGGCGACGTGGATCGGGAACTGTTCGAGACGATGCGGCTGGAGCTGCGGCGCGGGACGCTGGTCCTGGCGGTGCTCGCCTGCCTGCGGACCGAACGCTACGGCTACACCCTGCGGCAGGCGCTGGCGGCGGACGGGCTGGAGATGGAAGAATCCACCCTCTACCCCCTGCTGCGGCGGCTGGAGGGGCAGGGGCTGCTGACCAGCGAATGGCGCGAGGAGGAGAAGCGAAAGAAGCGTTTCTACGTCCTGTCGCCGGGGGGCGAGGCCATGCTGGCCGCCCTGACCGAGGAATGGCGCGGCATCAACGCCTCGCTGGAACGGATTCTCTAAAAGGGATGGGAGTGGGCGCGATGGACATCATCGAACGCTATCTGGAGGCCGTGGCCGCGCAGCTGCCGACCGAGGACCGCGAGGACATCGTCGCCGAACTACGCGACCTGATCCTGAGCCGCGTCGAGGCGCGCGAGGAGGAGCTGGGCCGGGCGCTGAACGACGAGGAGAAGGAGGCGATCCTGCACGAGATCGGCCACCCGCTGATCGTCGCCGCCCGCTATCGCAAGGGGCCGGACAGCCTGATCGGCCCGGAGCTGTTCCCCTATTGGCTGTTCGGGGCCAAGGCCGGGCTGATCGTCATTGCGGCGGTTCAGGCGCTGGGGCTGCTGATCAGCGTGCTGGGCGCGCCGGCCGATTTCGGGCGGGCGATCAGCCAAGCCTTCCACGGCTTCTTCTCCGGAGGGCTGACCCTGCTGGGGGCGCTGACGCTGGCCGGTGCGATCATGGAGCATTACGACATCAAGCCGAAGTGGCTGACGAAGTGGCGGGTGCGCGACCTGTCGGCCTTCGGCCTGGCCGATCCGGCGAAGTGGGGCGCGTCTCTGGCCGGAACCGAGAAGGCCAAGTCCGAGTGGTTGCCGAAGGGCGCGCGCGTCTGGGGCGTGACGGCGAACGACAAGCCGGGGCTGGAAGCGCTGGCTTCCCTGATCGTCGGGGGCGTCTTCGTGATGTGGTGGATCGGCGTGATCCGCTTTCCGGGCCTGGGCGAGTTCTCCTTGAGAAGCGGCGCGGTGGGGATCGAGGCGGCGCCGGTGTGGGCGGCCCTGTACGGCCCCATCCTGGCCCTGGCCGTCGGCGGCATGGCGGTGGACGCGGTCAGTCTGATCCGCGGGCGCGAAGGGCGGTTGACCTGGCTGCTGAAGATCCCGCTGGCGGGCGCGGCGCTGTGGGTGCTGTGGCGGCTGTTCGATGCGGGCTGGTGGCTCACCCTGACCCAGGGCGCGGCGAGCGCCCGCGTCGAGGGCGGGGCGACGAACATCAATCTGGACGCCCTGCGCGCGGTGAACGATGCGGGCCGCGATCTGAATGGGACGGCCCTGACCCTGGGTACGGTGCTGACCTGGGTGTTCGCGGTGATGGCGATCAGCTTCGTCGTCAATATCGCGACCTATGTCTGGCGGCTCGCGACGACGCGCGAGGGGTGATCCGCCGGGCTGCGGCGCCGTCATGTCCGAAAACCGCGAGACAGGGCGGCGCGGCGAGCGCATGTTGCGGGTATGGAAAACGCCCGCGACATGCTGGATCAGGATGCCTGCTACCGGGCCGTCCTGACGCGCGACCCGCGCTTCGACGGGCGCTTCTTCACCTGTGTGAAGTCCACCGGAATCTATTGTCGCCCGGTCTGTCCGGCGCGGACGCCCAAGCGCGAGAACATGCGCTTCGTCGCCAGCGCGGCGGCGGCCGAAGAGGGCGGTTTCCGCGCCTGTTTGCGCTGTCGGCCGGAGACCGCGCCCGACATGGGCGCGTGGCGCGGGACGTCCAACACCGTCAGCCGGGCTCTGAACCTGATCGAGGCGGGCGCGCTCGATGAAGGCGACGTCGACGCCCTGGCCGCCCGTCTGGGCGTGGGCGAGCGGCACCTGCGCCGCCTGTTTCGCCAGCATCTGGGCGCCGCTCCGGTCAGCGTGGCCCAGACGCGTCGCGTCCTGTTGGCCAAGGCCCTGATCCACCAGACCGATCTGCCGATGGCCGAGGTCGCCATGGCGTCCGGCTTCGGCAGCGTGCGGCGCTTCAATGAGACGTTTCAGGCCCTGTATGGACGGCCGCCGTCGGCGCTGCGGGCGCGGGCCGAGCGGCCGTGGGATGGAGGCGTGCGGCTGAGCCTGCCCTATCGTCCGCCCTATGAGGTCGAGGCCATGCTGACCGCCCTGAAGGCGAAGGGCGAGACGGTCGAGGGCGGGGTCTGGCGCCGCGTTCTGGCCCCGGCGACGGACGGGGCGGCGGGCGAGGTCATGGCCCGGTTCGAGGCGGAAAACCGGCTGGCGGTGACGGCGGCGCTGGATGATCTGAAGGCCCTGCCGGGGGTGCTGGCGCGGGTGCGGCGGCTGTTCGACCTGTCGGCCGATCCCGAGGCGATCCGCCGCGACCTGTCGGCGGACCCTGTGCTGGCGCCGCTGGTGAAGGCGCGGCCGGGGCTGCGTCTGCCGGGCGTCTGGCTTGATGAGGCGGCAGACATGGCCAGCGACCGGCTTGAGGACGAGCGGCTGGCGGGGCGGGCCGAGCAATGGCGGCCCTGGCGGGCCTATGGCGTGCTGCACCTGCGCGAGGCGGGGATCGACGGCATGACGATCATGGAGAATGACGATGAAAAAGACGCAGCCTGAGACCTTCACCCTGGACCGCATCGCCACGCCGGTGGGCGAGGTGCTGCTGGTCACGGACGCGGACGGCGCCGTGCGCGCCTTCGACTTCACCGATTATGAGGCGCGGATGATGAAGCTGTTGGCCCGCCACTACGGCGAAGCGCGGCTGACGCCGGGGCGGGCGCCCGAAGCCGTGCGGAGCGCCATTATCGCCTATTTCGACGGCGATCTGACGGCGTTGGACGGCCTCGCCGTGAAGACGGGCGGCACGGAGTTCCAACGCGCCGTCTGGGCGGCGCTGCGGACCATTCCGGCGGGCCGGACCTGGAGCTACGGCCAACTGGCCCACGCCATCGGCAAGCCCGCCGCCGTGCGCGCCGTGGGTCTGGCCAACGGCGCCAATCCGATCGGCGTCATCGTGCCCTGCCACCGGGTCGTCGGCGCCAATGGAACCCTGACCGGTTATGCGGGCGGGCTGGAGCGCAAGCGGTGGCTGCTGGCGCACGAAGCGTCGCAGGAGGGAACGGTGCAAGGGGCGTTTGCGCTAGACTGACAGCGCCCTCCCTTTCGGCGCTCATTTCGGGAGTCTGATGATGAACCTGCCCAACGGGGCCCTGGTCGCCGTCGCCGACGGCGAGAAGCTGAGCCTGTTCCGCAACACCGGCCACAACCTCGACATCCAGCTCAAGCCGATGGCGACGCCCGAGATCCCCGAACGCCTGTCCGGCGCGCCGGGCCGCCGTTCCAGCGACGCCAACCCCGACAACGACACCCAGGCCGAGGACGGCTTCGCCATGGGCGTGGCCGAGGCGCTGAACCACATGGCCCTGACCAACAAGATCGAGGCCCTGGCCGTCGTCGCCGCGCCCAAGACCCTGGGTCAGCTGCGCAAGCATTGGCACAAGACGTTGGAGCAGCGCCTGGTCGGCGAGATCGCCAAGGATCTGGCCGGCCGCCCCGCCGAGGAAATCGCCGAGGCGATCAGCCGGGCGTAGGCGCGAACGCCCTCCCCTGCCGAGGGGAGGGCTTTTAATTCGGCGCGCCCGAGTTGGCCGGGTCCAGCGGCAGGCCCGCCGCCTGACGCGCCTTCATCACCCGCAGCCAGCCGTGCATGGCCTCCGAATCCAGCCCGTGCATCATCAGCCGATAGCCCGCCTGCAGCGTCGACAGCGCCACCAGCGGATGGCCGTTCTTGACGAAGGCCATGTGGTAGCTCGTGCCCAGGATGCGGGCGATATAGATGGCCATCACCTCGTCCAGCTGCAGCGAACTGGACGCCCGCACGAAGTCGTCGCGCGGCAGCATCAGCGCATAGATCGGGGTGTAGAACTCCACCGCCGTCTGCACGTCGACGAAGTTATGCCACTTCCGCGGAAACTCCTCGAACGGCGGAAATTCGTCCGAGATCATGGAGAAGTCGATCCGCTCGGGGGGCATAAGCTCCCGCCCCTCGGCGCGCAGGGCGGCGTTCATCTCGATGACAAAGTTGAAGATGTTCAGATCGTGCTGAAGGAACAGGTCCGGTTCGATGTCCTTCAAGCGCGTCGGCGTCAGCGGCCACTTCGTCACCTTGTCGCCCACGCCCGCATTTTCGCGCACGAAGGCCGTCAGCTCCGATCCGACGTGGAAGTGGCGCAGGATCACCCGGTTGCCCTCGGGCGTCACAAAGGTCCGCAGGCCCCAGTGGATGGTCTTGTGCAGCAGGCCGTTCAGGTTCGGGTATTTGGGCGAAATGACCCGCAGCACCTTCACCAGACAGAAGAACAGGAACACCAGCGGCCGCGCCACCGGAAACAGCCAGCGCCGCGACCGCGACCGCGCCCCCAGCAACAGATCGCGCTTGGCTCCGTCGTCGATCGGCAGGCTGTGGTCCAGATACAGCGCCATCCACGGATCGGGATCCTTGGGGTCGAACCGCGCGGGGTCGAACGGATCCTCCCCCGGCTTGTAGTACCTCACGCCGCGATCTCCTCGATCTGCAGGGCGTAGAGGCGGGCCGTCACCCTGGCCGTCGTGACGATGCGTTCTGCGATGAAGGGATCGGGCAGCACCATGCCCAGCATCTCCTCGAACTCCTTCATATGCTCGGCGTCGTTGTCGCCGTGATAGAGCAGGAAGCGCACCGCCTCGTCGGGCAACTCCAGCCGCTCCTGCACCTTCAGGCCCCACGGCCGCGCCTTGATCGAGCCAAGCCCCTCGATGATGAACATGGCGCCCAGAAGGCCGAAGGGATCGGGCTTCGACGCCTCATGGAACATCCAAGCCGACAGGGCCTCGGACCCCACGTTCTTCGGCGCCGACTGGATGTCCTCCAGCGCCCCGCCCGCCGCCACAAAGTCGGCCTCCAGCAGACGGAAGTCCCGATGCTCCGTCACCGCATGGCGCATCAGGGTCGAGCGCAACTCCAGATGGTCTTCGCCGATGTTGGACGCCGCCCGGCTCATCCACAGCGCCCCGTCCTTCACCTGCTGGCGCAGATTGATCAGGAAGGCGTGGTAGTCGGCGATCTCGAACCGCCCGCGCGTCAGCTTGCGGATCAGCGGCGTCGCCTCCAGCCGCTGCTCGAAATCGGCGAATACGACCGCCAGCTTCCTCAAGGTCTCGGCCACTGCCGCCTCGGCTTCGCGTTCCGCCATCACACAATCTCCAGCATCATGAAGCCGATCATCGCCCGCCCGCTCTCGGGCACGATGCACAGCACCTTGTCTCCGCGCTTTCCGCGTCCCGATTTCAGGAAGGCGTCCAGCATGACCCATATCGAGGCCGAGCCGACATTGCCGCTGTCCGGCAGGGTCGTGAACCACTTCTCCTCCGGGATCATGGCCGCCGTGCTTTCCAGCAGGCCGACGATCTCCTCGCGCAGCGACCGCGCGGAGTAATGACACAGCAGATGGTCGACCTGATCGGGCACGATCCGCCCGGCGTCCACCTTCTCCAGCCAGACGCCGATCCAGGCGCGAATGACGATCTTCAGCAGGTCGAAGTCCTGCAACAGGGCCACCGCCCCCGCCGCGTGAGCGGCCGCCGGTCCCGCATGGCTCCAGGCGCTGGTCATGTCGGCGCGCGCCTGCGGCGTCGATCCGGCCCACATGCAGGGATCGAAGCGCCCGGCCAGGGAGGTCATGTCGATCCACTCGACCTTCAGGCTCAGCCCCTCGGGTTTCGGCCTCGGCTCCATCACCACGGCGCCCGCCCCGTCCGACAGGGTGAAGCGCAGGAAGTCCGCCTCGATCCGCGCCCGCCCCTTCTCGTCCACCAGCGCCGTGCCCTCATAGAAGGCGGGCCGGAACCAGCGGGATGAAAACTCCCCTGCACAGGCCGCGGCCACCTCCGCCTCGCCCGCACGCACGCTCAGCCACGCCCCCTTGGCCGCCATCAGGGCGCTGGCGCAGACGGACTGATAGCTGAACGCCTCCAGCGGCCCCGCGCCCAGTTCGGCCTGAACGGCGCTGGCGTGACCGGGCACCAGATAGTCGCCCTGCGTCGCCGCCGCGCCCAGATGCTCAAGGTCGCCCAGGCTCAACCCCGCCTCATCCAGCGCCGCCCGCACGGCGTCCGCGCACATGGAGGCGTTGGAATGCAGCGGCTCGCCCTCAGCATCCAGGGCGTAGTGCCGCCCTCGATCCCGTTCCAGCGCAGGGCGCGCCGCCCGACGGCGGACGCCCGCCCGCCGATGCGGCCGATGAAGTCCTCCATCCGATCATTGCCGATCCGCTCGCCGGGCAGAACGGCGCCGGTCCCGGTGATGAAGACGTCGCGAAGCTCACTCATGGTTGCGGACCTTGGCGACCCGCCCTGCTTCGCACAACCCGGAAACTGCCGTTTCAAAAGCAGAAAGGGCGGCGAACCGAAGTCCGCCGCCCTCTCCTCAACCTGAAATCTGACCCGTCTTAGAACGGGCGATAGTTGAAGCTCAGGAAGAACCGACGCCCGAACAGATCGAAGTTGTCCGAGGTCGTATTGCCCAGCCAGCGCGCCCGGCTCCGCGTCGAAGGCGTTCACCACGCCGGCGCGAACCGTCAGGTTATCACGCGCCGCCCAGCGGACCGAGAAGTCATGCTGAGAGAAGTCGCCCGTCTCCAGGTACTTCGAAGTGGCATACAGGTCCGGATTGGAGCGCATGTTGTCGACGTCGAAGATTTCCTGGCTCGCCTGCCAGTCCCAGGCCCAGGTGAAGGCCAGGGTCGAGGTCGGCTCCCAAGTCATGGTCGACAGGAAGCGCACGCGCGGGTCACCAACCGTGTCTTCGTTGATGTCCGCATCCGTCGGATCCTCGATGTTGACGAAGTCGTGCTGCTCGATCAACCAGTTACCGCGGATCGAATGGCTGAACGCACCCCACTGACGACCGAAGAACTCCGGCAGATCAGTACGGTAGGAGACCGTGAAGTCCACGCCCTTGGCCGTCAGCGCCGCATAGTTCAGCGAGCCCTGAATGAAGCTCGTGACCAGGAACGTCGAGGGATCACGGGTCTGGGTGGCGCAAGCGCCGCCGTTCACGGCGTCGCCGTTCACGCACTGGTTGGCCGCATCCTGGGCCGACACCGAGTCGATCGCATCGCTGATCTCGATGTCATAGTAGTCCATTACGACCTGTAGGTTCGGCAGCAGGAAGTCCGGGGTCCAGACGCCGCCGATGGTGTAGCTTTTCGACGTCTCAGGCTTCAGGAAGGGGTTGCCGCCCGACAAACCGGAAACCGAGCGCTGCCGTAGTTGGGCAGGTAGGCGTTGCTGGCCGACGGATCCGAAAAGCTCAGATCCAGCCCCGCAGCCTTGGCCAGAGCGCCGCAGTTGGCGATACGGTTAGTGGCGATGGAGCGATCGGCCAGATTGTTGATGACCGTGGCGCTGCAGGGGTCGACGAAGCCGTTTGCGAAGGTCTGGCTGTAGGGATCATGCGTCTCGGCCAGGTTCGGAACGCGGATCGCGGTCGCGGTGGTGGCGCGGAACATGAACTGATCGACCGGACGCCATTGGAACTGGGCGCTGTACGTATCCTGCTTGCCGACGTGCGAGTAGTCCGAGAAGCGATAGGCGCCGCTGATCTCAGCCGAACGCCCAAGAACAGAGTCGCGCAGCAGCGGAATGCTGATTTCAGCGAAGATGTCGTTGGTGTCGTAGCTCACTTCCGGGAAGTCCGGACCCGAGTTCAGGAACAGGAAGCGACCAGCGCGATCACGATCTCGCCCCGTGCCGCTGGTGATCTCCTTGCGGTACTCATAACCAATCGACGCACCGATCGGACCTGCGCCCCAGAAGTCCCACAGCTTACCCGACGCATAGGTCAAGAAGTCGTGCTGCTTGTTCTGGTCCGTGACCGTGACCGAGGCCTGAATATAGTCAAGCGCTTCCTGGCTGAAACCACCCGGGCCGAAGACGCGGATCGGCGCGCAATCATCAATGACCGCGCCCTGTCGCGAATAGGTGTTGCCGCCGACCACGGCGTCCGGCACGGCGACGCCCTGAGCCTTCAGCAGTTGCACGCGGCAGACGACTTCGCCCGCTCGGCCGTTGACCAGACCGCCGGTATCGACGACGGCGTCCACGGCGGCCTGGTAGCGAACGACGTCCACGCCCAGCTCGCGGTTCTTGTTATTCATTTCGCCGTAGGTGTAGCCGGCTTCCCAGTTGATGTCCTTGACGAAGCCGAAGTCGCCCAGATCGCCGCGCAGGCCGACGACATAGCGCTGAAGGTCGCGGTTGTTCAGTTGGTTTCGGGCCGGACCGTACAGCTTGTGCTGAGCGCGCCGGTCAGCGACCGTGCTGGTCAGGACGCCGGCCGAGTTGTAGACCTCGCGGCGGTTGTTCATGATCGCCTGGCGCACGTTTTCGGGCAGATAGGCGTTGTCCAGACCGATCTCGAAGGCCGAGGTGCCGGTGATGGCCCCCATGGTGTTCGGCGACAGCTGGCGGATGTTGAAGTCGTGGAAGACGCGCTGACCGGCGTCGTACGTTTCTTCCTCGATATACTTGGCTTCGGCGAACAGCTGGATGTTGTTCGTGATGTCGAAGTTCAGACCCGTCTGGAAGCGGTAGTTGGTCGACTCCGGCAGACGGCTGGCCTGGCCCTGCTCGGTGTTCAACAGTTGGCCTTCGCCGCCGTTGCTGACGACGCGGTTGATGCCCGTGCCCTGACGGATCGAGCCGAAGGTCACGCCCCGCGAAACGCCGTTCTCGTCATAGAGATAGGCGTTGTCGAGACGATTGGCGGGCGCCAAGGCGAAGCAGTTGGCGGCGAACGACGTCGCCGAGCAACTGCCGAACGGCACATCCGGATCGCTGGCCGGACTGGGCTTCACGCCGGTGGCCAGTATGGTCATGCCGCCGAAATTCGTGCCGCGGATGTAGGTACGGGCGTTACGAATCAGAATCTGGTCCGGCACGCCGTCCGAAGGCGCCGAGGCCGGATCGGAGTCGTTGCCGATCAGGGCCCACGACTCACGTCGCCAGTCGACGTCCGAGTCCAGCACCTCGTCGCTACGCTGATACTCGCCTGACACGTAATAGTTCAGTCGGTCGTTCAGAAGGTTCTGGCCCCACAGCACCGACAGGCGCTGGCTGAGCTGATGGTCCTGGTTGACCTCGGCGATCGACCCGTCGATCTCCAGGCCGTCGAAGTCCTTGCGCAGAACGAAGTTGACCACGCCCGAAACGGCGTCCGCGCCGTAAACGGCGGCGGCGCCGCCGGTGATCACTTCGGTGTTGGCGACCAGCAGACGCGGAATGGTGTCGACATCCACCGACAGACCTCCAGGCGTCGAGCCTACATGGCGACGGCCGTCGACCAGGGTCAGCGTGCGTACCGACCCAAGGCCTCGCAGGCTCAGCAGCGACAGACCGCCGTCATTCAGGTTCGAGCCGGTGGTGTCTTCCGGCACGATCGAAGTCGACAGAGCGGGGATATCGGCCAGGAAGTCGATGACGTTGACCTGTCCCGACTGCATCAGCTCCTCTTGGCCGATCTGGATAAGCGGCGTGGGCGAGTTGGTCGGGCTGCGGCGGATGCGCGAGCCGGTGACCACGATCTCATCGACCTGGCTTACCTGTTCTTCCTGGGCGTAGGCGGCGTTCGGCGCGAGGGCCATGCCGCCAGCGATCGCCATCCCGGCGATCAGCGTCGAGCCTAACAGCTTCGTCTTGCTGAGCATTTCTGTTCTTCCTAAGCGCTGCAGGACCCCTCGTCCGCAACACGCGCTTTTCTGCTCAACAGCGTCGTGTCCGCAACAAATTACGTCAAGATAACGACGATTGATTGCTGATTTGGAGACAGGTGCAACATTTTCGCCATATTCGAACAGCTTCTCGAACGGCCATCCGCCCGTTGAACAATAAGCCGCATTGATCCACGAAAAAGGGCGGCGAACCGAAGTCCGCCGCCCTCTCCTCAACCTAAAATCAGGTCAGACCTTAGAAGGACTTCGTGAGGTTCACGAAGGCCGTCCGGCCCAGGTAGTCGTAGCCCGAGTACAGCGGGGCGTTGCCGACCCGGTTGTAGTAGCCCGACGAGATCGTCGGCGGGTCTTCGTTCAGCAGGTTGCGAACGCCGACCGTAGCCGTCCAGCCCTCGGCAGTGTACTGGACCGAGGCGTTGTGCAGCCAGTAATCCGGCACCTGGTGATCGTAATTCACCATGGCGGGACGATCCTTGTAGTAATCGTAGCTATCCATGCCTTGGATCCACTCGACACCGTAACGAACGCGCCACTGATCCCAAGCATAGGACACATCCGCCGTTCCAGTGAACTCAGGATTGTTCAGCATGCCCTTGTAGTCTTCCAGGCGGTCTTCCTCGAACAGCTTGCTCGAGATTTCCGTGTACTGGGTAACTGCCAGGTTCGCCAGGATCGAGCCAGGGCCGACGTCCTTGCGATAGCGGACCGTGTAATCCAGGCCCTTCACATTGTCCGTAGCCAGGTTCACGTAGCTGTCGTGCACCGTCAGCTTGTTCGAGGTCGGGTCACGCTCGACCAGACGGCAGAAGCCCGCGCGAGCCGTGAAGTCGGCTTGGCTAGAGTTGTAGCAGCGGTCCAGGATTTCCCCCGCACCAGTGCGCGACACGCCGTTCTTAACTTCAATCTCGTAGTAGTCGACGGCGAAGGCCAGATCGCCCCAGCCCGAGGGCAGCGGCGGCTGAAGGACCATGCCGATCGTCATGTTGGTCGAGGTTTCGGCAGCCAGGCCTGCATCCGCGCCGCCGGCCGTGATCACCGTCACGCCGTTGGTCGACTGGAAGTCGTCGGCCAGACCGTCGATCTTGCAGTTCTTGTACAGATCGGTGGCTTTGTCCTTGCTCGCCAGGCTGTCGCAACGATCGAAGTTGCTGGACTGGAAGCCCGTGGACGCGCCGACGAACTGCTCGAACAGCGCCGGGGCGCGGTACGAGGTGCCGTAGGTTGCGCGCACCGTCACCCAATCGATCGGACGATAGACCAGGCCCGCCTTATAGGTGGTGTCGTCACCGTACGAGTCATAGTCCGTGTAGCGGAACGAGCCGTTGAACGTCAGTTCCTTGGCGAAGGGCGCGTCACGCAGCAGCGGCGCTTCGATTTCACCGAAAACTTCCCACACCGAGTCCGAACCGCGCGTGATCGCCGAGCTCGAATAGTTGTAGGTGTTGTTGTTTTGGGAATCGAGAGCCGGCGTGTCGTCGATTTCCGACTTGCGGTACTCGGCGCCGAAGAAGCCCATCACCTGGCCCGCAGGCAGGCTGAACAGCGGGCCGTCGAAGCCGGCGCTGATGATGGTTTCCTTGTATTCGGTAATGCCCGTGACCGGACGGAAGACGTAGTCCACCCACTCCTTCGGCAGCTTGCCGCCGATAGTCGCGCCGTTCAGAGCCGGAGCGGCGACGCAACCCGGGTTCGAAGCCAGCTCGCGGCACACGAAACCGCCGGCGCCGTTGCTTACGACATCCAGGCTTTCGCGCAGACGGTTCGTCAGGAACTGCTGGCTAACGTACTCGGAACGCGACCGCGAGTAGCTCGCCGCGACGTCATAGCGCCATTCCGGAATGAACAGGTCGCCCTTGAGGCCGACGACATTGCGGTTGAACACCTGCTCCTGCGTCGAAGTGTCGTTACCGAAGCCGATGAAGGCGCGCACGCCGACAGCTTGACCCTTGCTCAGTCCCAAATCCGAAGCGGACATGGTGCTCCACGCCAGATTGCTCGGGATCAGCGGGCTGCCCTTGGCGTAGTCCAGCGCCAGCTGGCGATAGCCGGTCTGCGAGGACTTGCGCTGGTTGATCAAGAACTCGCCATACAGTTCGGCGTTGCCAAGCGCGTTCAGTTGATAACCGCCTTCACCGTAGATGGTGTTGATCTCGACCGGCGAAATCAGCGAGCGATTCAGCATGCGGTCGTCGAAGGTGTCACGAACGTTCAGATTCGTGCCCGTGCCGCCGACGCCTTCAAAGCCGACGACGCCCGTGGTGACGGCCGCATTCGGACGCCAGCGGTTGAAGGTGGTCGCCGTCGTTCCAATCGCGCCAACCCCAGTCGCGTTGCTGGTGCCGATCGAGTTGATGGCCGAGCCGTTCGACCCCGTGCCCGTGATCGGGTAGCACTTCGACTTGCCCGTCATCGGGTCAATGTAGTCTTTGTTGTTCAGGAAGCCGTCGGTCTGGCAACGCGTGAACTCACGATCGCGAAGAGTCAGTTCGTCACGCTCATAGCGTTCGATCGAACCTGCGGCGCGCCAACGATCGCCACGTGCGCCGCCCGTCAACGAGAAGCGGCTCGAGCCGCCGTTGCCGTTGGCTTCCAGCGGCAGGTTGCCCTGGGCTTCGAAGACCAGGCCTTCAACGTTCTTGCGGGTCTGGATGTTGACCACGCCGGCCACGGCGTCCGAACCGTAGACCGACGAAGCGCCGTCCCGCAGGACTTCGACGCGGTCGATCATGGCGGTCGGCAGCACGTTCAGGTCGGCCGAGCCGACCGAGCCGCGGGAACCGGCGGGCGAGACGCGACGGCCGTTCAGCAGCACCAGGGTGCGGCTGGGGCCCATGCCGCGCAGGCCGATGGTGTTGGCGCCGGGGCCGCCGTTGGTGACGTAGCCGCCGTAAGAGTTATTGATCTGGGCGGAACCGCCCGTGACGGCCGTGCTCTGCAGCGCTTCCGTCGTCGAGGCGAAGCCTTGCAGCGTCGCTTCTTCGCGCGTCACAACCTGCGTGGGCGAAGGCGCGTTATAGTTGTCGCGACGGATACGCGAGCCGACGACGACGATTTCGTCGACCTGGGTCGCTTCCTGGTCAGTATTCGAAGCGCTTTGAGCAAGCGCCGTCCCCGGAATAAGCATGGCCATCGACAGTGCGGCGGCCCCAGCCGCCATCGTCGTGCCCAGCAGGTAGTCTTTACGAGTGCGCATAAGCCTCTGTGTACCTGTTAATCGTTACTGAACATCACGTCGTTCTGTGAGCGACGCTGAAAACCAATGTTCGTCATTACGCTTCTTGGCTGCTGCAATGGCTATGGCTGGGCCGTCACAGCATCAACCAATTTCTTTCAAAAAATCATTGTTAGGGGAAATTATGAGGCATTTTTGACGCGCAAAGGCCGAGTTCGGACCGTTATTTCGTCCTTTTCGACCACATTTTGCTCAAATATGTTTTGAATAAGTCGAATTCGCCTCATTTGCGGCGACATGCAAGCGTGACTATGGCGGAGGTAGGTTCAACCTGTGGTGGCGCGCCGGCGGATTCTGGCCCCGTCCCGCCCCCGCCGGGCCTAGCGCCTTGCACGCGCGCGCATTACTTTGATGTTCATGGCCCGTTCTCCCGCGAAACCGACCAAGCCCGTTCACACGCCCAATCCCGGCATGGCCGAGGCGCCGGTCGCCTTCGACCACGGCCGCGCGCCGATGTTCGCGCCCGTGAACGGCCCGCGCCTGACGCCGGAGGAGGCGCCCGCCGCCCCCGCCGACTGGGTCCCCCACCGCCCCGACCGGCCGACCAACAAGAAGCGCATCCCCTTCCGGCTGGAGACCAAGTACCAGCCCGCCGGCGACCAGCCCTCGGCCATCGCCGAGCTTGTGGCTCAGGCCGAGGCGGGCGATCGCGAACAGGTGCTGCTGGGCGTCACCGGCTCGGGCAAGACCTTCACCATGGCCAAGGTGATCGAACAGACCCAACGCCCGGCCCTAATCCTGGCCCACAACAAGACCCTGGCGGCCCAGCTCTATTCCGAGTTCAAGGCCTTCTTCCCCGACAATGCGGTCGAGTATTTCGTCAGCTACTACGACTACTACCAGCCCGAGGCCTACGTCCCGCGCACCGACACCTACATCGAGAAGGACAGCTCGATTAACGAGCAGATCGACCGGATGCGCCACGCCGCCACCCGTGCGATCCTTGAGCGGGACGACGTCATCGTCGTCGCCTCGGTCAGCTGCATCTACGGCATCGGCTCGGTCGAGACCTATACCGCCATGACCTTCAACCTGAAGGTCGGGGACCAGATCGACGAGGCCAAGCTGCGAGCCGACCTGATCGCCCTGCAGTACAAGCGCAACGATGTCCATTTCGAGCGCGGCATGTTCCGCAAGCGCGGCGACACGCTCGAAATCTTCCCCGTCCACCTCGAGGACCGCGCCTGGCGCATCAGCCTGTTCGGCGACGAGATCGAGGCCATCGACGAGTTCGACCCCCTGACCGGCAAGAAGACCAATGCGCTCGACGAAGTCACCGTCTACGCCGCCAGCCACTACGTCACCCCGCGCCCGACGCTGAATCAGGCCGTCAACGGCATCAAGGCCGAGCTGAAGGAGACGCTCGACTGGATGGTCGAGAACGGCAAGCTGCTGGAGGCCCAGCGCCTCGAACAACGCACCCGCTTCGATCTTGAGATGATGGAGGCCACCGGCTCCTGCGCCGGCATCGAGAACTACAGCCGCTGGCTGACCGGCCGCGCGCCCGGCGAGCCGCCGCCGACCTTCTTCGAATACATCCCCGACAACGCCCTGCTGTTCGTCGACGAGAGCCACGTCACCGTCGGCCAGATCGGCGCCATGTTCCGCGGCGACTACCGCCGCAAGTCGACCCTGGCCGAATACGGCTTCCGCCTCCCCTCCGCCATCGACAACCGCCCGCTGAAGTTCGAGGAATGGGACGCCATGCGGCCCCAGACCGTCTTCGTCTCGGCCACCCCCGGCGCCTGGGAGCTGGACAAGACCGGCGGCGTCTTCACCGAACAGGTCATCCGCCCCACCGGCCTGATCGACCCCCCGGTCGAGATCCGCCCCGTCTCCGGCGCGACCCGCAACCAGGTCGACGACGTCATCGACGAGGTGAAGGCCACCGCCCGCGCCGGCTACCGCTCCCTGGTCACCACCCTGACCAAGAAGATGGCCGAAGACCTGACCGAATACATGCATGAGCAAGGGGTGCGCGTCCGCTACATGCACTCCGACGTCGACACCCTGGAGCGGATCGAGATCCTGCGCGACCTGCGCCTCGGTTCATTCGACGTGCTGATCGGCATCAACCTGCTGCGCGAGGGGCTCGACATTCCCGAGTGCGGCCTGGTCGCCATCCTCGACGCGGACAAGGAGGGCTTCCTGCGCTCGGAAACCTCCCTGATCCAGACCATCGGCCGCGCGGCGCGCAACGTCGACGGCCGCGTCATCCTCTACGCCGACCGCATGACCGGCTCGATGGAGCGCGCCATCGCCGAGACCGACCGCCGCCGCGAGAAGCAGCAGGCCTACAACCTCGAACACGGCATCACGCCCGAGACGGTCAAGCGCGACATCAAGGAGATCCTCGAAAGCCCCTATGAGTCCCGCGACCTGGACCGCCTGACCCGCCCCGGCGTCGCCGAAGAGGCCAAGCCCTTCGTCGGCTCCAACTTCCAGGCCGCCCTCAAGGATCTGGAAGGCCGCATGCGCGACGCCGCCGCCAACCTCGAGTTCGAGGAAGCCGCCCGCCTGCGCGACGAGATCAAGAAAATGAAGCTCCTCGACCTCGAATTCGCCAACGAAGCCCTGACGGGCGCGGGGGAAGAGGTCGACAGGTCAGCCCCCAAACGCTGGCGCAAGGAGGCTGCGGCCGAAAAGGCGGAGGCGTTCAGAAAGGGGCGGTAAACCTTCCCTTCTCCCCTTGCGGGAGAAGGTGGCGGCCGAAGGCCGACGGATGAGGGGTCTCGCTGCGGGTGGATTTCGCAACCTTCATCACCGTCCAGAAACCCCTCATCCGACCTCGCTCCGCTCGGCCACCTTCTCCCGCAAGGGGAGAAGGAATAACGTTGTCCTATGAACGACTGGCTGCACTCTCGCGCCAAGGCGATGCGTCGCGAACCCGCCCTCTATGAGCGGCGGCTGTGGGCCATTCTGCGGGACCGGCGGCTGGAGGGTCTGAAATTCCGGCGACAGGTCGTGATCGGGCGCTATGTCGCCGATTTCGTCTGTCTGCGTCATCGCCTGGTCGTCGAGGCCGACGGCCCGCACCACGACGACCGCGCCGAGGACGCCGCCCGCGACAACTTCCTGCGCGGAGAAGGCTTCCGCGTGCTGCGCTTTCCCAACCCGCAGATCGAGAACCGCCCCCACGAGGTGCTGACGGCGATCATCGCCGCGACAAACGCCAAGCTGACGCGCGACTGATCCTTCTCCCCTTGCGGGAGAAGGTGGCCGAGCGGAGCGAGGTCGGATGAGGGGTCGCGCTGTGATTGGCCGATCGCCTTCGTCCTCGGGTGAGAAACCCCTCATCCGTCGGCCTTCGGCCGCCACCTTCTCCCACAAGGGGAGAAGGACGAACCCGCCAACCTCCTCGCCCCAACCCCAGCAATTTCCCGCCCTTCCCCCTCCGCCATCCCCTTTCAGCCCGCCCTGCCTCGCCGCCATGCCACCCTGCCCTCGTTCCGTCGCATGGAGGGCTCGTGAGGCCTGCGACCTTGCGGGCGGCGGGAGCGGATGGAGCGGGGTTCTTGTCGAACCGTGCGGCGTCCGTCGCGGCGGCCGGTCGAGGGCGGGAGCCCAGCGGCGCGTCGGGCGGAGCGCGCCGGGCGGTCCAGGATGCGAAGGGCGGCGACGCGGGCGAACGCCGGCGCCGGCGCCCGGCTTGCCACAACCTGACGGCTGCCGGCTGCTTTCGCGGCCTCAAGCAGCCCGAAGGGCGGTAGGCCAGGCATCAAGACAAGAAGCCGACGGAGCCTGGTGACGGGGCGTTCGACCCGTCCGTCAGAGAGGTTCCGGCCAGGGTCGCGGGGGTTACGCGGACCGTTCCGGGAGGCCTGTCGCAAGCAGGCCCCCGCCCGCCGCGGGTGCCGGGGGTAGCCGATAAGACCGGCGCCTGCCCCGAGCTCGTGGAAGCCCGTCCGCGCGGAGCGTCTGTCGGCGTCGAAACGGTAACACACATCACACTCCGGGCGTCGGCCCGGCGCTCCGCCCAGCCCTCCCACCGCCCGCCGAAAGGCGCGGCGGCCATCCGTGTTCCTTCTCCCGCAAGGGGAGAAGGAAGACCCGCGCCCAGCCCTCAGCAAGGAAAGCCCCCATGACCCGTCCCCGACCGCCGCGCGCCGCTGCGTCTCCGCCTGTTCCCGATGACGACGACCGCCCCCTGCATCCGGCCGAGGAGCGCCGGCTGCGACGCGAGCTGGCCAGCCGCATCGATCACCTGTGGGCCATCGCCGAGCGGCGTCGCGTGCGCTGGGCGACGCCGCCCTTCATCCCCGATTCATGAGGCCCTGTTCATGAGGCTTACAGGCAACATGGCCGCGCGCCGTCGAGCTTGGCCGCAAAATGGGATGCGACCTTGCGGCGAAAATGCGGCATGGTGCGTTCAGGAGAGACTCGATGACCAAGTCCAGCAATGAATCCGACGCCCGCGCCGCCCTGCGCGTGGTCTCCTCGCCGGAAGCCGAGGTCTATGACCTGATGCGCGCGCCCGAAACCACCGCCGAACGGGTCAAGCGCCTGCAGGCCGAAGCCCGCGCCCTGGCGCTCGAACAGGTCGAGGCCCTCGAAGCCGCCCTGTGCAAGGCCGCCGACATGGCCAAGGAGATCGCCGACGGCGGCGACGCCTATCCCGTCGGCGCCCGCGAACTGGCCGCCCGCCTGGTCCAGGATCTGCCCGCCAAGGCCGAGACCATGAAGGCCATCGTGGCGAAGAGTCATCCTTGATCGGCCGCGGTCAGAAGGCTCCGCCTTCTCGACCCGACGCGGCCTGTGCGCTTCGCGCCGCGCCTCCCTTCAACGCCGTCATCCTCGGGCTTGACCCGTGGATCCAGCAGGCGCGCCGCTACGACCCCACCACGTCCTCGTACTCGGGATGGCGCTTCAGCCACGCCACCGCATAGCTGCAATGCGGGATCAGGGTCAGCCCCTCGGCGCGGGCGTGCTCTGCCAGGGCCTGCATGAAGCGGCCCGCCGCCCCCGCGCCGCGCAGGGCCGGGTGCGCCTCGACGTGCAGGATGACGCGGGCGTGGCCGCGCACCGCATACTCGGCCCAGACGGGATGCTCGGTCCCGTCCGCGTCGGCGAACATCTGCTGGAAGCGGCGGTCGGCGGCGTGGTCTTTGAAGGCGGGCACGGCGGCTCCTCCCGAATGGATCAGTTCAGGCCGGCCGGTCGGTCAGCAGGGCCATCAGACCCAGAACGCTTTTCACCGTGAACCAGATCGACACCAGCAGCAAAAGAAGCCCGAACAGCAGAAGGAACGGAATCCCGATCAGCAGAACGGAAGCCACCGCACTGACCGCCACCAGCACCCACAGGACGGCGCTGATCCAGAACACCGACCAGAACAGACTGATCTGGGCCTCGACGTGCTGGGCCGCCAGCCCGGTCGCCGAGCCCCGGTTCATATAGGCCAGCGCCAGGCCGACCAGCACCAGCAGGTTCGCGCTGGGGATCGACAGGATATAGAGAATCCACGCCACCACGGCGCCGTCTCGGCCCGCGACCGGCGCGGCGGTGTTCTGATCGCTCATGACGCAGGGCCTTTCAGTAGAAGAGACGACGCGGCTCGGCGATGGGCCGCCCGGTCAGCAGATCCTTCAGGCCCAGGGCGCCGCGCACGATGGTCCACACCGCCATGACGAACAGGACGAAGACCCCGACGTTGACCAGAATCAGCACCGCCCCGGCGATGATGGCGACCACCGCCGCCAGCAGGGTTCGCTGCTGGAAGATGAAGTGGCTGCGCAGAATCGGATCGGCGGGCGCGGGCCGACGCCACACGCGCAGAAGGCCGATCGCAGCCGCCGCGCCGAAGGTCGGCGCCGCCAGCAGGATCAGGGCGTAACCCGCATAGAGGCCCGTCAGATCGGCCGAGGCCTCGCCGCCGCTGTTGCTGCTGTAGTCGCCGGACTGGACCATCGGAACCTCTTGTCAGGCCGGGATGATGGCGGGACGAACGGCCCCGCGCAACCGGCCTCAGCGCGAATAGGCGACTTCGCAGGCGGCGGCGGCCGCATCGGGAATGGCGCCGGGCTTCTCGACCCGCACGACGACGCTCAGCACCCGCGGATCGGCCAGGCAGGCGACGGCCGCGCGCTCGGCGAAGGTCTCGATCAGGGCGATGTGCGGCCCCGCCGCCAGTTCGCGCACGATGCGGGCCACGCCGTCATAGTCCAGCGTATCGGCCAGCCGCTCGACCGGGGCGGCGCCCAGGCCCAGTTCGACGTCCACCACCAGGGGCTGCAGCCGCCCATGCTCATGATCATAGAAGCCGATGGAGGCCTCGACCTTCAGGGCGCGGACCATGACCTTCAGGCCCAGGCGGCGCGGTTCGACGGACGGCAGGGGGGTGACGACGGCGCTCAAGACCAGGTCTCCGGCGGCAGAAGATCATTGATGCTGAAATCGGCCCGATCGCACCAGGCGCCCAACTCCCAGGCCCGCTCCGCCTCGGTCAGGCCGCGCGTCAGGACGGTGTTGGTCGGCGTCTCCTCGATGGCCAGTTCGGCCAAGCGGAACGGCAGGCCCTCGGCGGCCAGGATGGCTTCCAGCTTGCGCCACAGGGCGATGACCAGGGCCTCGGTCGTCGGATCGCCGTCCACGGTCAGCACCTGGTTCAGGCGGTGCGGCTCGTGCTGCTGGAACCAGGCCAGCAGGGGGTCGGCGCGGTTCAGCTGGAAGGCGTGGTCCAGGCTGCGGTCGACGAAACCGTGCCAGCGCGCCTTCAGCCGCTCGAACGAGGCCGCGTGATTGGAGCCGCCGAAGGCGATCTCGGCCGTCGGCTCCAGCGTCACCGTCACGAACTCATTGTGCCCATGCGGCACGGCGCATTTCGACCCCGCATCGGCGATCAGCCGGTGCGCCATCGAGAAGCGGCGAGTGAAACGGACAGCGGGCATGAAGGTCTCAGGATGAATGGCGGCAGCTAAAGCACCAACCTATCGGCAAATAAAGGTCATGTGACGACGAACGCCTTCAGGCGAATTCCAGATCGCGATCGCGGCGGGTCAGGCCGGCGCCGGCGTCCACCACCAGGTTCTGCCCCGTCAGGCTGCGCGCCGTCAGGATGAAGGTCAGAGCGGCCGCCAGATCCTCGACCGCCACCGGCCGCTTCAGCGGCGTGGCCTCAGCCCCCGCCTGATAGTCGGCCTCGGGCCAGCCGGCCGAGGGCAGGGTCAGACCCGGCGCGATGCCGCAGACGCGGATGCGCGGCGCCAGGGCCAGCGCCAAGGCTCCGGTCATATGGGCGATGCCCACGCGGCTGACGGTATAGGAGAAGAAGTCGGGGTTCGGCGCCGTGACCTTATAGTCCAGCATATTGACCACCACGCCCTCATCCCCGTCAGGCAGGCGCGCGGCGAAGTCCCGGATCAGGGCCAGGGGCGCCAGGACGTTGACCTCGTGGTGAAGACGCAGGTCCGCCTCCTGGAAGGTCTCCAACTGGTCATAGACGAACAGGGACGCGTTGTTGACCAACACCCGTAACGGCCCGAAGGCGGCGGCCTGATCGATCAGGGCGGTCCGCGCCCCGGCGTTCGTCAGCTCGGCCTGGACGGCGACGGCGCGCCGTCCCATGGCCTCGATGGCCTGGACCACGGCCTGCGCGCCTTGCGCGTCCGAGCGATAGTGGACGACGACGTCATGGCCCGCCTGGGCCGCCGCCTTCGCCAACACCGCCCCGATCCGGCGCGAGGCGGCCGTGACCAGCGCCACGCCCCTCGAAGGGGCGTCAGCCGACCTAGGCTCAGTCAACCCGGCCGAACTCGAAGTAGTTGAAGGCGGCGACGACGGCGATGAAGGCGAAGATGGTGGCGATGGCCAGCATGATGGGTCTCCTGTTCCGCCCCCGAATAGGGGCAAGCGCGCCCCTGTTCAAGCCATGGCTCAGTCGTCAACGACCATGCCGGGCGGAGGCGGCGACAAGGTCTGCGGACATTGCGGCTGACTTTCAAAGTGCGCGCGATAGTCGGCGAAGGGGACGGGGAAGGCCATCTCCTCGCGGCGAGTCTCCAAGTCTTCGACACTCTCGATCGGATAGGGCCGCCATTTGCCGTTGTCGCAACGAAACTGCGTCCCATAGCGCTGGGGCCGTCCCTCGGATGTCGCCAAGCGATCAAACATCATGGCGTAGCTCTGACCGTCGATTTCGCCCGTCGCGACCAGCGGCTCCAGTACGGGAAGGAAACGCCGCCACAGACCCTCGTCCGAGTGCTGGATAATGTGGAAAGCGGCCGCAGAGGCTTTGTCGCCATATCGACTTTTCAGAAACCAGCCTTCGGGCGGCGTCATCGCCAGAAGCGCCTGCTGATTTTCCTGGTCCACCGCTTCGATCACTGCTCCCGCAGCTCGAACCGCCGCCATGCGCTCCGTGTCCGGTATGCGCGAGAAATCCAAGCGGGTAATGACCTGCCGTCCCGCCTGATCCAACTCCCCCATCCGCTCCAAGCGCGCCCTGTCGTCAAGCGCCGTCCCAAGGACGGCGTGCCGCGCGCGCACCTCTTCAATCGCCATGCTCACTGGCGCGATGATCTCCTGCGTCTCAGGCGAAAGCGCCTGAAGTTGAAGCCCCAACATGACCGCCGCCAGCAACATCGTCGTCCCCCGTTCCTCTTCACAGCAGCCTACCACAAGCCATGGTGCGCCCTACCATCCGCCATGCCATGCTTGCCGAATGACCACCTGGCGCACTCGCATAGAACCCTTCACCCGGCCGCTGTTCTTCGCCTGGTCGCGGATGAGCCGGGGCATGACGCTGGGCGTGCGCGGCGTCGCGGTCGACGCAGAAGGTCGCGTCCTGCTGGTCAAACACACCTATCTGGCGGGCTGGTGGCTGCCCGGCGGCGGGGTGGACAAGGGCGAGACGACGCATGGCGCCGCCATCCGCGAACTGCGCGAGGAGGCCGGGCTGATCGTCAGGGGCGAGCCGCGCCTCTTGTCGGTTCACTCCAACGAACGCTTCTTTCCCGGGGATCACGTTCTGGTCTTCCGCGTCGACGCTTTCGACCTGACCGAGCGAACCAGCCATGGCGAGATCGCCGAGATCGGCTGGTTTCACCCCGACGCCCTGCCCGAAGACACGACCCGCGCCACCCGCGACCGCCTGGCCGAGGTCTTCGGCGGCGCCGCGCCCGATCCGAACTGGTGAGACCGCCGATGCAGCTTCCCGTCCTCGCCCTGCTGGCCATGATCCTGGGCGGCGCCGCCACCGCCCTGCAGGGACCGACCAATGCGCGGCTGGCCAGCGCCGTCGGCTCGCCGGTCAATGCGGCGCTCGTCTCCTTCTTCGTGGGAACCGTCGCCCTGGCCCTCGTCGCCGTGACGCTGCAGGCGCGGCCAGACGTGCAGGCGATGAAGGCCCTGCCCGCCTGGGCCTGGCTGGGCGGCCTGTACGGCTGCGTCTTCGTGGTGGCCGCCGCCTGGGGCGTGCCCAAGATCGGCGTGGCGCTGACCATCACCCTGATGGTGGCGGGCCAGCTGGCGCTCAGCCTCATACTCGACCACTTCGGCGTCATGGGCGTGCCGCAGCAGCCGATCAGCCTGACCCGCGTCGCCGGGGTGCTGCTGGTGATCGGCGGGGTGCTTCTGGTCCGGCGCGGCTGAGCCTATATCCCGCCTGATGACCGACCCAACGCCCGACATCCCGGAGACGCCCCTCCTTCCCCTTCAGGCCGCCGAACTGATCGCGGACGAGGCCCGGCGCGCGCCCGACAAGCCCGGCGTCTATCGCATGTACGGCGAGGACGGCGCCTGCCTCTACGTCGGCAAGGCCAAGTCGCTGAAGAAGCGCGTGGTCCAATATGCGCAAGGGCGTTTCCACACCCAGCGCATCGGCCTGATGGTGTCGCTGACCCGCTCGATGGAGCTGGTGGTCACGGCGTCCGAAACCGAGGCCCTGCTGCTCGAATCGAACTTCATCAAAAAGCTGAAGCCGCGCTTCAACGTCCTGCTGCGTGACGACAAGTCCTTCGCCGAGCTGATGATCCGCCGCGACCACCGCGCGCCCCAGGTCCGCAAGCATCGCGGCGCCCATACGATTCCCGGCGACTATTTCGGCCCCTTCGCCTCGACCTGGGCGGTCAACCACACGCTGAACACCCTGCAGAAAGCCTTCCTGCTGCGGTCCTGTTCGGACAGCGTCTATGAGACGCGCACCCGCCCCTGCATGCTGCACCAGATCAAGCGCTGCTCGGCGCCCTGCACCGGCCTGATCTCGCTGGAGGACTACGGCGATCTGGTCACGGAGGCGGAACAGTTCCTGCGCGGCAAGTCGCGCGCCGTCATCGGCCGCCTGTCGCAGGAGATGCAGGCCGCGTCCGACGATCTCGATTTCGAGACCGCCGCGCGGGTGCGCGACCGCATCCGCGCCCTGTCGGCCATCGCCATGGAGAACAGCGTCAACGCCGAGGGCGTGGCCGAGGCCGACGTCTTCGCCCTGCACGCCGAGGGCGGTCAGGCCTGCGTTCAGGTCTTCTTCTATCGTGCGGGCCAGAACTGGGGCGGCCGCGCCTATTTCCCGCGCGTGGACAAGACCGACAGCGACCCGGAAATCCTCGCCGCCTTCCTGGGCCAATTCTATGAGGACAAGCCGGTCCCGCGCCTGATCCTGTCCAACGTCCGCCCGCATGAGCTGGAGCTGCTGGAAGAAGCCTTCAGCATGAAGGCCGAGCACAGGGTCGAGATCGCCCGGCCCCAACGCGGCGGCAAGGCCAGTCTGGTCGACCACGCCCTGACCAACGCCCGCGAGGCGCTGGGCCGCAAGCTGGCCGAGAACTCGGCCCAGTCGAAGATTCTGGACGAGGTGTGCGAGGCCTTCGGTCTGGACGCCCGGCCCGAGCGGATCGAGGTCTATGACAACGCCCATATTCAGGGGACCAACGCCGTCGGCGGCATGGTCGTCGCGGGGCCCGAGGGCTTCCGCAAGAACCAGTACCGCAAGTTCAACATCCGCGGCGAAGACCTGACGCCCGGCGACGACTACGGCATGATGCGCCAGGTCATGCGTCGCCGCTTCGGCAAGATGGTCAAGGACGAGGAGGCCGGAGAGGCGGTCGAGCGCCCCGACCTGCTGCTGGTCGACGGCGGAGCGGGCCAGTTGGCCGAGGTGCTGGCCGTCATGGCCGATCTGGGCGTGGACGACATCGCCGTGGTCGGCGTGGCCAAGGGGCCGGACCGCGACGCGGGCAAGGAGCATTTCTTCATGCCCGGCAAGCCGCCCTTCATGCTGCCGCTGAAGAGCCCGGCCCTCTACTACATCCAGAGGCTGCGGGACGAGGCGCACCGCTTCGCCAACGGCGCCCACGCCAAGCGCCGCTCCATGGACATCAAGAAGAACCCGCTGGACGAAATCGAAGGCGTCGGGCCGGGACGCAAGAAGGCCCTGCTGCACGCCTTCGGCTCGGCCAAGGGGGTCAGCCGCGCCTCGGTCGCCGATCTGGTCAAGGTGGACGGCGTCAATCAGTCGCTGGCCGAGCGCATCCACGGCTTCTTTCACAAGTCGTGAAACACATGCATTTGCGGTTGAGCGACCAACCGTCGCGGGTTTAGGAAGCGCCTCATGACCAACGAATTGACCAAGGGCTATCACCGCTTCCGCCAGAATCGGTGGCCGTCCGAACGCGCCGAATACGAAGCCCTGGCCGCCAACGGTCAGAAGCCGCACACCCTGGTCGTGGCCTGTTCCGACAGCCGCGCCGACCCGGCCCTGATCTTCGACACGGCGCCGGGCGAGCTGTTCGTGGTGCGCAACGTCGCCAACCTGGTCCCCCCCTATGAGCCGGACGGCAAGCTGCACGGCGTCTCGGCGGCGCTGGAGTTCGGCGTCAATGTGCTGAAGGTCAAACATGTCGTCGTCATGGGCCACGCCTCGTGCGGCGGGGTGAACGCCATGCTGAACGGCGCCCCCGCCAACTGTCAGGACTTCGTCGCCCCCTGGGTCGAGCAGGCCGCCCCCAGCGTGCGCCGCGCGGTCGAGACCCTGCCCGCCGAACAGGTCGAGTGCGCGGCCGAAGAAGCCGTAGTGCGCCTGTCGCTGGACAATCTGCGCACCTTCCCCTGGATCGCGGAAAAGGAGGCGGCGGGCGAACTGAAGCTCAGCGGCCTGCATTTCGGCATCGCGCTGGGCATCCTGTCCAAGCTGACGGGACCGGGACGGTTCGAGCGGCTGGACTGAGGCGTTCGGTCCGGCGCGGCGCCCTCGCCTCTGGCCGCGAACCGTGGCACACCCGGCGTGTTGCAACGGAAGACGTCATGGCCCCTGCCTACAAAGCCATCCCCAACATCCTGACCAGCCTGCGCCTGGCGGCCGGGATCGTCATGTTCCTGCTGCTGGCGGGCGCGACCAGCGGCTTCCCCTTCGTCTCGGCCTGGCTGAGCCCTGACGACCAGTTCGCCATGTACCGGACGGGCTTCTGGATCTTCGTCATCGCCGCCTCGACGGACTGGATCGACGGCTATCTGGCCCGTCGCTGGAACGCCACGACGCGCTGGGGCGCCATCCTTGACCCGATCGCCGACAAGATCCTGGTCACCGGCGCCGTGCTGGGCGTACTGACCAGCGGCTCGGTGCAGCAGATCATCATCCCCTGCGGCCTGATCCTGTTCCGCGAGTTCGCGGTCTCGGCCCTGCGCGAGACCATGGCGGGGCGCATCAACCTGCCCGTTACCCTGGCCGCCAAGTGGAAGACGACGCTGCAGATGGTGGCGCTGGGCTGCCAGCTGTTCGCCCGCAACTGGGACGGCTGGGGTCTGCCGTTCGACTACCTGCCCGCCTTCCAGCTGTTCTCCGACGCCCTGATCTGGCTGGCCGCCATCGTCACCCTATGGACCGGCTGGCAGTATTTCAGCGCGGCGCAAAAGCAGATGCGCGATCTCTAAAACCTTCTCCCCTTGTGGGAGAAGGTGGTCCGTCAGGACCGGATGAGGGGTGTGAGCGCGACGGCATGAAAAAGGGGCGCAGGCTGCGGAGGCTGAAATCCAACCCGCGCCGCCGACACCCCTCATCCGTCAGGGTCCGCCTGCCACCTTCTCCCACAAGGGGAGAAGGACGTTAGAGCGCCTTCTCGAGCACCACGAACTCCAGCTCACGCGTCTGAGGCAGGCCGAAGCGTTCGTCGTCCAGCGGGAAGGGCCGCGTCTCGCCGGTCAGACGATAGCCGCGCCGCTCGTACCAGGCGATCAGTTCGACGCGTTGGCGGATGACCGTCATCTCCATGCGCGTCGCGCCGAAACGATCGATCGCCTCGGCTTCGGCGGCGGCGATCAGCCAACGACCAAGACCGCCCGCCTGGCGCCGCGGATCAACGGTCAGCAGGCCGAGATAGGCCGGGCCTTCGCCCTGTTTGGCCACCTGGACGCAGCCGGTCAGGACGCCGTCGATCTCGGCCAGCAGCAGCACCCGAGACGCATCGGCCAGGATGTCGCGCAGCTCCGTTTCATCCGTGCGCTGGCCGCCCAGAAGATCGGCTTCATGGGTCCAGCCCGCCTTGGCGCTGTCGCCGCGATAGGCGCTCTCGATCAGACGGTGCAGCGCCGGAACATCGTCCGGCGCGGCGGGACGGAAGGTCGCTTCGCTCACTGGACGCCCAGCTCGCTGAGCAGGTGATCCATGTCGTAGACGTCGCGCAGGGCCGTGGTCACGGCCTGGGTGGTGACGATGACGCTGCGGTTGACGTTGCGGTCATAGCCGTAGGCGTTGCGCTGGGTCAGGACAGTGGAGTCGAAGTTGGCGCCGATGATCTCGCCCTTGGCGTTGACGGCGGGCGAACCCGACGAGCCCCCGATGGTGTCGGACGAAACAGCCATGTTCATCACCGCATTGGGGTCGATGCGGTCCTTGGCGGCCAGCAGTTTGGGCGCGACGTTGAAAGGCTCGGCGCCCGTCGCCCGGTCCCACAGGCCCGCGAAGGTGGTGAAGGCAGGGATACGCTGGCCCGGAACATCCGTGCCCTCGACCCGGCCGTAGGTCAGGCGCAGGGTGCCGGTGGCGTCTGGATAAACCGCGTCGCCGAAGACGGCGAAGCGGGCGGCGGCCAGTTGCGCGGAGGCGCGGTCGGTCGGCGCCTTGACCTTATCATCCCACTCGGTGCGGATGGCGCGGGCGTCGGCGTCGATGGCCAGGACATACTGGATCAGCGGATCGGTCGAAGCCTGGACGGCGGGCAGGCCGCCTTCCCACAGGGCGCGGCGCACGGCGGGGTCAGCTAGCCTGGTGCCCGCGATCAGGCGCGCCGACAGGGCCTCGGGGCTTTCCTTGCCCAACAGGGTGCGGGCGTATGGGCTGTCGACCGTCAGCCATTCGCGGGTCTTGGACAGCCACCACTCCAGACGGATCTGCTCAAGTTCCGGATAGGTCGGGCGCTCGGCGAACAGGCTGGACTGCACGCCCGGCAGACGGCTCTCGGCGAACTCGGGCAGACGCTGGTCCGACGGCTTGGCGCGTTCCTGCGCCCCGCGCACGATGGCCCGCGCCCAGCTGAACAGCGGCGAGCCGCCCGCGACCGAGGTCGTGCCCATGCCCGTGCCGCCTTCCAGCAGGGCCATCGGGGCGTAGAGCTCGCGCGCAATCGGTTGCACCTCGGCCAGCGCCGCCCAGGGATCGCCGACTTCGGCCGACAGGGCTTCATTCTCGGCGACGCGGCGGTGGAAGACGGTCTCCTGACCGGCCAACTGGTCCATGAAGGCCGGGTCGATCAGGGCCGCCATGCGCCCACGGCCGCGCTTGTAGGTGTTCTCCACGCCGACGATGGGGTCCATGGCGATGAAGGCCTGTTCCTCGCCCTCTTCCGAATAGCGGATCAGACGGCCGCGCAGCTCCGAGGCGATCAGCTGATCCAGCGGCAGCACCACGTCGCGGATGGTCATCAGCTGGGCCTGGGTCAGCAGGCGCTGGGTCGAGCCGGGGTTGCCGGTGACGAAGACGGGCTCGCCCTCGGTCGGCTTGTTCGGGTTCCAGGTGAAGTGGGTCGGCGTCGCGGCGGGCTTGCCGTCTTCATACAGACGAATGAAGGCCGCATCGATGGCGAAGCGCGGGAAGGAGAAGTTGTCCAGGTCGCCGCCGAAGGTCGCGGCGCGGTCTTCCGGCGCCCAGGCCAGACGCACGTCGGAGTATTTGCGGAACTTGTAGAGCTTGAACTGACCGCCGCGATACAGGCTGACGACCTGACAGCGGATCTTGGGATCGTTCCCGCAGGCCTCGGTCTCAATACGGCCGGCCTCGGCCTCACGCGCCTGAGTATAAGCCTGGCCGTCCAGGCCCTCGCCGGCCTTCTGCACCCGTGCGGTGACGTCGGTGATGTCGGTCAGGATCTCGGCCGAGCCGCCGGGGCATTTCAGCTCCTCCTCGCGGCTCTTGGGCGTGAAGCCCGTCTCGGCGTATTGCAGCTGAGGCGTGGACAGGTTCGCGACGCAGGTGGCGACGCAGTGGTTGTTGGTCATCACCAGCCCCTCGGCCGAGATGACGCCCGCCGAGCACCCGCCGAACTTCACCGAGGACTGGCGGACGCGGTCCAGCCAGGCCTGGTCGATGCTGGTGCCCAGCGTCTGGTTGGCGCGGGCGATCGGGAAGTTGTCATAGGTCCACATGCCCTCCTCAGCCTGGGCCGACGAAGCGGCGGCGAAGGCCAGGACGGCGGCCGAGGCGAAAAGCGAAAGGGTGTGAGCAGGGCGCATGAAGTATCCTCGGCGTCGCCGCCTCGACCGTCGTCGAGGCCCAGGTTGCGGCTTCTGGAAGCCAGAGCCGTCTTGCGGTCAGTCTGAACAGAACCTGGAGTGAAACCGCAACCCCTGCCGAGCGCATTCACAGGGCGCGTTCGCAGGTCTAGATTCGGCGAATGGCGAAACGAGACAGGGTTGAGGCGATGGCCGACGACTTCCCCCAGGGCGTGGCGCATCTGGTCCCGGACGACATGCGGGCGCGACTGTCCTCCGATCCTGCAAGCCTGGAGCTGTGGCGGAGCCTGACGCCGCTGGGCCGCAATGAATTCATCTGCTGGGTCGAAGACGCCAAACAGGCCGCCACCCGCCAGAAACGGATCGAGCGTGCGGTCGAGGAACTGCACGAAGGCAAGCGCCGCCCCTGCTGCTGGGCGGGCTGCATCCACCGCACCGACAAGGCGCCCAGCCGCTGGCAGCAGGCCGTGCTCATCGAGAAGAAGGGCAAGCCGCAGTAGTCCTGAGCGGACAAAGAAAAAGGGGCGCCCGAAGACGCCCCTCAAATCCCGGACCTGAATCCGACAGGCTTAGCGACGCACGCCCAGTTCGCGCAGCAGGCGCGGCTGGTTGTAGACGGTGCGCAGGGCCTCGGTGACGGCGGCGGTCGAGACCGTCACCGTGCGGTTCAGCTCGCCGTCATAGCCGAACGAGCCGCCCAGGGAGTGGATGTTGCCGTCGAAGGCGGCGCCGATCACTTCACCCTTGGCGTTGATCACCGGCGAGCCGGAGTTGCCGCCGATGATGTCGTTGGTCGAGACGAAGTCGTAAACGACGTCCTTGTTGATCCGGTCCTGCGCCGCGACGAAACGTTCGGAGGCGTTGAACGGCTCGGCGCCCGTGGCGCGCTCGTACAGACCGCCCATGTAGGTGAAGGACGGCACGGTCACGCCGCGATAGGTCCAGCCCTTCACCTGGCCGTAGGACAGGCGCAAGGAGAAGGTCGCGTCGGGGTAGAGGTTGTCGCCATAGACGGCGAAGCGAGCCTGGGCGACCTTTTCCGCGGCGCGGGCGGTCGGGGCGTTGACGCCGGCGTCCCACTGGGTGCGGATCGCTTGCGCCGCATTGTCGTTGGCCAGGACGAAGGCGATCATCGGGTCGCCCGAGGCGGCCAGCTGCTCCGGCGTCATGGCCAGGGCCTCGGCGCGGAAGGCCGGGTCGATCAGGCGGCTCTGCACCAGGCGGGCGGCGATGACTTCGGGGCTTTCGGCGCCCAGCATGGCCTTCACGTCGGCGCTGTCGACCGTCAGATACTCGCGGGTCTTCAGCATCCAGTGCGACAGCTGGATCTCCTCGACGCCCAGCGGGATCGGCGCTTCCGAGGCCAGGCGACGGCCCAGGGCGGCGATGTCGCTGTCGGCGTAGCCGGCGCGGCGCTCAGCTGCGGGCTTGGCGCGCTCCTTCGACGCGCGGACGATCGACCGGGCGTAGGAATAGAGGGTCGAGCCGCCGCCGGCGTTCGCCTCAAGCTGGCGATAGGGCAGGTAGAGGTCGCGGGCCGTGACCTGCACCTTCTCCAGATCGCCCCACGGGTCGCCGATGCGCTCGGCCACGGCCGGGTCGGCGGCGACGCGTTGACGCAGTTCAGCCTCTTCCTGGCGCTTCTTGCCCATGAAAGTCGGGTCCGTCAGGGCGCCCTGCTGGCCGTAGTAGACCTTGAAACTGTTCTCCAGACCGAAGATGGGGTCGAGGGCGACCCGCTTCTCTTCCTCGCCGGTCGTCGAATATTCGACCAGACGGCCGCGCAGTTCGGCGCTCTGGATCAGGGTGATCGGAATCTGCTGGTCGCGCAGACGCTCCAGCTGGCTGATGGTCAGCAGACGCGAGGTCGAGCCGGGGTTGCCCGCGACGAAGGTGACTTCGCCGTCGACCGGGGCGTTGGGATTCCACTTCAGGTGGTTGGGCGAGGCGACCGGCTTGCCGTCCTCATAGGCGCGCAGGAAGGCGGCATCGAGGGCGTAGCGCGGGAAGTTGAAGTTGTCCGGGTCGCCGCCGAAGAAGGCCGCCTGGAACTCCGGCGCGAAGGCCAGACGCACGTCTTCATACTTGCGGAACTGATAGAGGGCGTATTTGCCACCGCGATAGAAGCTGATGACCTGGCAGGTCAGCTTGCGGTCGTCGCCGCAGGCTTCCTTCTGGATGGCGTCGATCTCGGCCGAACGGGCGGCGACGAAGGCGGCGCCTTCCAGACCCGAGCCGGCGCCCAGGACGCGCTCGGTCACGTCGGTGATGTCGGTCAGAACCTCGGCCGTCTGACCGGGGCAGGTCTTCTCTTCCTCACGCGTGGCGGGCATCCAGCCGTTCTTGACGTAGTCGTTCTGGGCCGTCGACAGATCCTGGACGCAGGAGATGACGCAGTGGTGGTTGGTCAGGATCAGGCCTTCGCCCGACACGAACGACGCCGAGCAGCCCTGCAGGCGCACCGCCGCGTTCCGCACGCGATCCAGCCACGACTGGTCGATGCGCGTGCCGTATTTGTCGTTCACCGTCTGGATGGGGAAGTTGTCGAAGGTCCACATGCCCTCGTCGGCGCGAGCAGCCGAAGCGGGGGCGTTGACCACCACGACGGCCATGCCGAGGGCGGCCAGGGAAGCCGTGAACGAAAGAGTGCGGCGAAGCGACATAGGCGTCTCCGAATAGGCGGGACACCACGCCACGCCTTGCTGTTGCGCGTCACTAGCCTTGCCGGGGGCGCTTCCTCAAGCCCCGTGACAAATCCGGCAGAGCCAGCCTTACCCCGATTTAACTTGGCCCGGGGGCGAGGCGCGGTCAGATAACAGCGCAAGTCAGGGGAATGAATACGCGTCATGTCGCTCGCGCTATCCACGCTGCTCTTCGAGTGGCGCCGCTATATGGCCGCCGTCATGGCGCTGGCCCTTTCGGGTCTGCTCGTGCTGGCCATGACCGGTGTCTTCATCGGCATCGGCAAGGGCTTCACCGCCCAGATCGAACGGTCCGGTGCGGACATCATGATCCTTCAACCGGGCGCCAAGAGCCTTATCAACGGGCCGTCGGGCGTGCCGCGTCGCTTCATCCCGCTGGCCTACAACCATCCCGAGGTGGTCGAGGTTCAGCCCCTGGACGGCGCCGGCGGCACCTTCCAGTCGGTCAATGAAGTCGACCCCACCCGCAGCCAAGCCGACAACGCCAAGCAGGGCGCTCCGCGTCTGAAATTCGTCCAGTCCAGCATCATCGACACCACGCCCGGCTCGGTCACCATTCCGACCGACTATTCACGCGAACTGGTCGACGCCCTGCGCCAGCCCTACACCGTCGCGGTCGATGAAACGGCGCTGACGACCCTGGGCGTCAAGCTGGGCGACAAGGCCCTGTACAACGGTCAGACCGTCACGGTCGTCGGCGTCACCCGCGGCTATCCCAACATGATGCAGCCCGGCGTGGTCATGTCGCGCGACACCCTGCGCATGCTGGGTCAGGCCGACACCGGCCCGCGCGTCGGCCCCCTGATGATCAAGATCAAGGATCCTGCCCGCGCCGCGATCGTGGTCGCCCAACTGAACACCATGGGCAACGGCCAGTGGAAGGCCTGGACCCGCCAGGATCTGGCCGACGCCAACGCCGGCGCCATGTTCGAAGAAGGCATCCTGGTCATCATCATCGGCGGCTGCGTGGTGCTGGGCATCATCATCGGCGTGGCCATCACCTGGCAGACCCTGCGCGGCGCCATCATGGCCAACATCAAGGAGTTCGCCTCGCTGCGCGCCCTGGGCGTGGGCATGGGATCCTTGCGCCGCATCGTCATGGAGCTGAGCTTCTGGGTCGGGGTGGTCGGCGTGGCCGCCGCCATCGGCCTGACCTGGCTGCTGTCCCTGTTCGCCATGTCCAAGGCGGTCATCATCGCCCTGCCCCTGCCGCTGCTGATCGTGGTGGGCGGCGGTCTGATCGCCATCGCCATGCTCTCGGGCTTCCTGTCCATGGGCATCCTGAAGAAAAGCCAGCCTGCGGACCTGCTGCGATGAACACTATGGCTTTTGGGCACACGAAAGTTCACGGCAAACATGGCGAGTTCGCCATCGAGGCCAAGGGGCTGATCAAGCGGTTCAAGTCCGGCAAGAACTACGTCGAAGTTCTGAAGGGCGTGGATTTCGACGCCCGCCACGGCGACCTGACCATGGTCATGGGGCCGTCGGGATCAGGCAAGTCGACGCTGATCGCCGCCCTGTCCGGTCTGCTGCGCCCCGAGGAAGGTCGCGTCGACGCGCTGGACGTGGACGACATGTGGAAGCTGTCGTCAGGCCGGATCGACAAGTTCCGTCTGGATCACTGCGGCTTCATCTTCCAGGGCTTCAACCTCTTCCCCTCGCTCAGCGCCCTGCAGCAGGTGACGACGGTGCTGAAGTTCCAAGGCCTGACGTCCGATCAGGCCAGGAAGCGCGCGACCCTGGCGCTGGAGGAGGTCGGCCTCGGCCATCGCCTGCACCAACGTCCGGCCGCCCTGTCCGGCGGCGAGAAGCAGCGCGTCGCTATCGCCCGCGCCCTGGCCAAGGATCCTCAGATCCTGTTCGCCGACGAGCCGACCTCGGCCCTGGACGGCGAGAACGGCCAGGTCGTGATCCGCCTGTTGCGACGGGCGGCGACCGAGCACGGCGCCGCCGTCATCTGCGTGACCCACGACCCGCGCCTCGAGGCCTGGGCCGACCGGGTCATCCACATCGAAGACGGCGTGATCATCGACGATCAGCGCCGCACCCCCAATCCCGACGCCGTTCTGGCCTCGCACTGACACCGATCCTCTGAGGACGCCTCACATGCCCGCTTTCCTGAAAAACAAATGGCTCTGGATCGGCCTCGCGCTGCTGATCGTGCTGCTCGTCGGCTTCACCATGGTCCGCTCCGCCGGCGCCGCCAAGAAGGCGGAAGCCGCCGCCGAGGCCGAGAAGAAGGTCGAAAGCCCCTATGCCGCCATCGCCAACGGCAAGGTCGACGTCGAGGGCGGCATCATCCAGATCGCCGCGCGCCGCGGCGGCGTGGTGCGCGAAGTCCTGGTGCAGGAAGGCGACCGCGTGACCGCCGGCCAGATCCTGGCCCGCCAAGAAGACGACGAGCCGCGCCTGGCGCTGCAGACCGCCGCCGCCAATCTGTCGGAAGCCGAGAGCCAGCTGCGCCTGATCAACGTCGACATCGCCACGGCCCAGCGCGAGTACGACCGCCTGCAGAAGCTGGTCTCGACCAACTTCGTCGCCGCCCAGCGCCTGGACCAGGCCCGCGACGCCATCGCCTCGGCCCAGGCGCGGCTCGGCTCGCAGCAGTCGGCTGTGCAGACCGCCCGCGCCCGCCGCGACGAGGCCGCCTACAACGTCGAGCTGACGGTCATTCGCGCCCCCGCTGACGGCCGCATCGTGCGCCGCTACGCCAACCCCGGCGCCGGCGCCTCGACCCTGAACGTGTCGAACATGTTCGATCTGGAGCCCGACGCCCCCCGCATCGCCCGCGCCGAGATCGTCGAGGCCGACATTCCGAACATCACCGCCGATCAAGCCGTAGAGATCACCCCGGAAGGCGACCCGTCGAAGGTCTATGTCGGCAAGGTTCTGCGCCGCGCCGCCGTCTTCGGCGCCCGCAAGCTGGCGTCGGACGACCCGTCGCAACGCACCGACGAGCGCGTGGTCGAGGTGGTGGTCGCCGTCGACGAGGCCCCGCTGCTGATCGGCCAGCGCGTTCTGGTCAAGTTCATGAAACCGGGCGAGACGGCCGGCGCCAAGCGCGACACCAGCATCGCCGGCGTCCCCGCCAACCGCTCGATGCAGACCCCGGCCCGCCGCTAAGCGGCCCGACGGACTGAAACGGAAAGGGGCCTCGCGAGAGGCCCCTTTTTTTACTGTCCAGTCCTCTCCCGTCCGTCCCGACGGCGAAGGGCCTTAATGGATCATGCGCCCGTAAATTCCCCCGACCTCTTCTCCAGCACCGCCGTCACGCCTTCGATGTGGTCGTCTGTCAGATGGGCAAGGGCCTGCATGGCGGCCGACAATTCCAACATCTGATCGAAATTCATGTCGCGGCCCTGACGCAGCAGGGTCTTGGCCATGCGCAGGGCCTGGGGGGGCTGGGCGGCGATCTGACCGGCCGTCTCCATCGCCTCGTCCATCAGGGTCTCATGCGGAACGACGCGGTTGACCAGCCCCCATTTCTCGGCCGTCTCGGCGTCGATGGAGCGGGCGGTGAACAGCAGTTCGGCGGCGCGGTTGTAGCCGATGTTCCGCGGCAGCAGCCACGAACCGCCGTCGCCGGGAATGATGCCCAGCTTCATGAAGGGCACGCCGAAGCTGGCGCGGTCCGAGGCGATGCGGATGTCGCCCAGCCCGGCGATGTCGCAGCCTAACCCCATGGCCGGGCCGTTGACCGCCGTCACCAGCGGAACCTCAAGCCCGTAGAGGGCGCGCACGATACGGTGAACGACGCGGCGATAGCGTTCGCGGATGGCGGCGCCCGAGCCTTCGAACAGATCGCGGCGGTCCTTCATCGCCTTCAGGTCGCCGCCTGCCGAAAAGGCGCGCCCGGCCCCCGTCATCACCACGCAGCGGATGGAGGGATCGGCGTTGACGGCGGCGCAGGCGGCGGCGAAGGCCTCGCCGTCCTCCAGGTCCGGCAGGGCGTTCAGACGGTCCGGCCGATCCAGGGTCCAGACCATGACCGCGCCTTTGCGCTCTTCGACGATCAGACCCATGCCGCGCTTCCTCTTCTCCAATGGAGCTGTCGGTGTCGGCCAGGGCGTGGCGGGATGGCAAGGGCGGAATTGAAAAACCCCGGTCGTTCTGACCGGGGCTTCTGGTTGGATCATCCAGTCTCGCGACTACGCGCGCGGCCGTTTGATCGTTATGGGCACGAAGTTGGACGGATGGCTGACCACGCGGTCGCCTGCGCCGTTCATCTGCTTCGTGTTCACCAGCATCCCGCCGAATAGGGCGAAGGACAGCATGGCGTGCTGGAGATTGCGCTCTTTGTTTTCGTTCATTTTTGGCGTCTCCTTTCGCTGAACGATGAAAGAAGACACGTCGTGCTTATTGGGACTCTCACCCTGTCAGTCGTTTCGCGTCGACGATGAAGATAGCGAAGCTGTGGAAAAAGTCAAGAATTATAGTCCGTTCTCGGACTCATTGTAGCGATAGCGTCACGAATCATGACCGAAGCCCCCGCCCCTCGCCCGCCGCGCCCCGTCGCCAGCCCATGCGTCATGGTCTGCACCGTCGACGGCGCATCGGGCCTGTGCCTGGGCTGTTTCCGCACGCTTCAGGAGATCGCCACCTGGAGCCGGATGACGGACGAGGCCCGCGCCGCCGTCATGACCGACCTGTCGGCCGCAAGGGGCGGATCGATCCTCGCCTGCTGGGCGAATGAAGACCTTGGGTCGTCAACCTTTCGTTCGCCACGTCGCTTCACCGCATGGGAAGACCAAGCCGGCATAGTCCGCTTCATGATCCGCTTTGACCCGCGCTCCGCTGTCGTTTTCGCCGCCGCCCTGGCGTCGGCGTCGGCGTGCATCGGCGCCCTGATGTGGTGGGAAGGCCCGGCCCAGGCCTATGCCGCCGTGGCCGTGAAGGAGGCGCCGTCGGTGACGCGTGCGGCCGACGGCCACTACTGGGCCGAGGCGACCGTCGAGGGGCGGCCGATGCGGATGCTGGTCGACACCGGCGCCAGCGTGGTGACGCTGAGCCGCGCCGACGCCGAACGGCTGGGCGTGCAGCTGAAACCGCATGACTTCAACCAGACGCTGAACACCGCCTCAGGCCAGGTGCCCGCCGCGCGGGTGCTGCTGACCTCCCTGTCGGTGGCGGGGGTCGAAATGACTTCGGTCGAGGCCCTGATCGTCGATCGCGACATGCCCGCGGCCCTGCTGGGCATGAGCTTCCTAGGCCGGCTGTCGGCCTTCGAGGCGCGGCCCGACGGCCTGATCCTGAGGGGCTGAACGCGCCTCAGCCGCGCCGACCGAAGGGCACGACCTTGTTGTCCCGATCATGGCCGATATCGGCGTCGCCCAGATAGGCGATGCCGGAGCGCACGCACCAGTAACGCACGATCTCCTCCGCCGTCAGACCGAAGTCGGGATCATTCGCCGTCACGTCCGACACCCGGCCCAGACGGATGCCCGCGACACGGCGGATCGAGGCCTGGCCGGTCAGGTGGAACATCATCCGGTCGACTCGATAGAGGGCCTCGGACACCTCTTCCAGCATCAGGACGTGGCCGGTCAGATCCGGCTCGATCGCCGTGCCGACCAGTTCATTGAGGATGGTCAGGTTGAAGCCGACGGCGGGCCGGGCGTCGGTCAACAGGGACGGCTCCAGCGACGCCGCGTCGCCGCTCCGCAGCCAGTTCACCGCCCGCAGGCCCGTGGCGTCATGGCGCGATCCGTCCGAGGCCATCGGCCCGTGCGCGACATGGGGGAAGCCCGCGCGATACAGCGCCGCCAGCAGGCTGCCCGCATCGGAATAGCCGAGGTAACGCTTGGCGTAGGCGTGGGCGGTCAGTTCGGGAATCACCGCCTCGGCGATACGACAGGCGCCGTAACCGCCGCGCGCGAACCAGACGGCGTCGATCTCGGGGTCGTTGGCGGTCTCGACGAAGGCGCGGGCGCGGGTGGCGTCGTCGCCGCCGAAGTGGCCGTGCGCCTCGAACAGGGCCGGATGCAGCACCAGCTCGACCTCGCCGCTCGGCCAGGTCGCCGCCGCCCAGGCTCGGATCGCCTCGCCCCGCGCGGGGTCCAGGCGGGAGCTGGCGTTGACGACGCCGATTCGGAACGGTCTGGTCTGCATGGACGGGGTGGCCTCGGGCGCCTCACGTGCTAGTCAGGCCGCCGGACATTCCCCGGTTTCCAGCCCTGAAATCAAGCCGATGAACAAAGACTATTTCTTCTGCGGCGTCGGCGGCTCCGGCATGCTGCCCCTGGCGATGATCGTTCAGGCGCAAGGCAACCGCATCGCCGGCTCTGACCGCGCCCTGGATCAGGGCCGCACGCCGGACAAGTTCGACTGGCTGCGCGCCCACGGCGTGACCCTGCACCCGCAGGACGGCTCGGGCGTGGTCAGCAAGGATCAGGTGGTCGTCGCCACCGGCGCCGTCGAGGGCACCGTGCCCGACATCGGCGCGGCCAAGCGCGTCGGCGCCCTCATCAAGACCCGTCCCCAGCTGCTCAGCGAACTGTTCAACGCGGCTCCGACCTCGATCGGCGTGGCGGGCACCAGCGGCAAGTCGACCATCACCGGCATGATCGCCTGGATCCTGGATCAGGCGGGCCGCGCGCCGACCGTGGTCAACGGCGCCGTAATGAAGAACTTCGCCGACGCCGACCACCCGTTCGCCAGCGCCCTGATCGGCGAACCCGATCTGTTCGTGGCCGAGGTGGACGAGAGCGACGGCTCCATCGCCCGCTATGAGCCGACGGTGGCGGTCGTCTCCAACATCTCGCTGGACCACAAGTCGATGGAGGAGCTGCGCGACCTGTTCGGCGGCTTCGTCGGCCGGGCGACGACGGCGGTGCTGAACCTCGACAACCCCGAGACGGCGGCGCTGGCGCAAACGCTGGAGACGGGCAAGGCGATCACCTTCGCCCTGGGCGAGGAAGAGGCCGATCTGTCGGCGCACGACCTGCAACCGCTGCCGACCGGCATGACCTTCGAACTGCGCGTGCGCGGCGAGGCGGCGCGGGCCGCGCGGCTGAACGTGCCGGGCGCGCACAATGTCGCCAACGCCCTGGCGGCGCTGGGCGCAGTCAGGGCGCTGGGCGTCGGCATGGATCAGGCGGTCGCGGCGCTGGAGACCTTCAGCGGCATCCGGCGGCGGCTGGAGGTGGTGGGCGCGCGAAACGGCGTCACCGTCATCGACGACTTCGCCCACAACCCGGACAAGATCGCCGCCACCCTGAAGACCCTGCACGCCTTTGACGGGCGGTTGCTGATCCTGTTCCAGCCGCACGGCTTCGGCCCGCTGAAGCTGATGCAGCGCGAGTTCATCGAAGGCTTCGCCGGTCTGATGCGCCGTGACGACGTGCTGCTGATGCCCGAGCCGGTCTACTACGGCGGCACCACCGACCGCAGCGTCGGCAGCGAGGACATCGCGGCCGGCGTGCGCGCGGCAGGTCGTCAGGCGCAGGCCCTGGCCACCCGCGCCGACTGCGGCGACCGCATCGTCGAGATCGCCCAGCCCGGCGACCGGATCGTGGTGATGGGCGCGCGCGACGACAGCCTGTCGACCTTCGCGGCCGAACTGCTGGCGCGCCTCTGATCATCCGCTCTCGGATCATCTGTCAGATTAGCCTTGCAAAACATTCACTTCCGGCAAAGCGCCTGTTAAGCGCCCTGGCCTAACCCTGCTCTCGCAAGAAGCAGGAGACGGCTGGAAATGGCCAGGATCGGAGACTTCGTGGACGCCTCGGCGCCCATGGCGCCGGACGCGCCGGGGGCCGACGCCCTGGCCCGTTTCGAGGCCGAGCCCGAGACCCTGGTCATCGCCGTGGCCGATGCTGACGGGCGGCCCATCGGCTTGATCGAGCGCAACGCCTTCACCCTGAAGCTGGCCGCCGAGTTCGGCCGCGCCCTCTACGCCCGGCGCCCGGTCTCGGCGCTGATGGACCCGGCGCCCATGATCGTCGAGGCCGACGCCTCGGCCGACGTCCTGTTCGCCTCGATGGACACGGCGGGGCTGGGCGCCTTGCTGAAGGGGTTCATCGTCGTCTCGCGCGGCCGCTATGTCGGGGTCGGCGCCGGGCTGCACGTGCTTCAGGCCGGGGTAGCGATCCACAAGCGCCGCGCCGAAGCCATGGCCGAGCTGGCCCAGAACCTGGTCCGCGCCGAGGCCGAGGCGCGCGCCTCCAGCCGGGCCAAGTCCGAATTCCTGGCCGTCATGAGCCATGAGATCCGCACGCCTTTGAACGGGGTGCTGGGGGTGGCCGCCTTGATGGAGCGCCAGCTGACGCAGGAGGATCTGCGCCCCCATGTCCGCACCATCCTGGACTCCGGAAACAGCCTGTTGCGCCTGCTGACCGATGCGCTGGACATGTCCCGCGCCGAAGCCGGGATGCTGACGTTGGAGCCCGCTCCTCTGGACCTTCAGGCGGTGACGGCGGACCTGTCGGCCCTATGGAGCCCCCGCGCCGAAGAGAAGGCGCTGGACCTGCGCGTCCACGGAGATCTGCGCGCCGCGCGCTGGATCATCGGCGACGAGATGCGGCTGAAGCAGCTGCTCAACAATCTGATCGGCAACGCCCTGAAGTTCACGGAAGGCGGCGCCGTCGAGGTGCGCGTGGACACGGCGCTAGAGGACGGACAGGTGTGTCTGTCGGCGACGGTCGACGACAGCGGCCCCGGCGTCAGCGAGGACGCCGCGCGCGCCATCTTTGAACCCTTCAACACCGGCGAAGCGGGCCGCCAGGGCGCGGGCGCGGGGCTGGTCTGGCCATCTGCCGCCAGATCATAGACCGCATGGACGGACGCCTGGCGGTCGAACGATCACCCCAGGGCGGGGCGCGCTTCCGCTTCGAGCTGCGCCTGCCGCTGGCAGAGGCGATGGACGCCGCAACGACGGCGCCATGGCCGATCCCACCGCCCACCCGACCCTGCACGTCCTGGTGGTGGACGACAACGCCGCCAATCGCTTCGTGGCAGGCAAGGTGCTGGAATTGTTCGGCTGCACCCACGAAACGGCCAAGAACGGTCGTCAGGCGGTCGAGTGCGCGACGACGGCGCCCTTCGACCTGATCCTGATGGACGTGAAGATGCCGGTGATGGACGGGGTCGCCGCCACCCGCGCCATCCGCGCCCTGCCCGGCCCCGCGTCCGCCCTGCCGATCCTTGCGCTGACGGCCAACGCCGACCCGCGCGACGAGGCGGACTATCTGGCGGCGGGAATGGACGGGGTGGCGCAGAAGCCGATCCAGCCCGAGGCCCTGCTGAACGCCATCCGCCTGGTCCTGTCGCGCGAACAGACCGCTCAGGCCGCCTGACCGGATCAGCGGCGCCGATAGTCGCAGTTGCAAGTCATTTGCATTTCGTGGCAAGGCCAGGGCGTGACCGACGCCGCCGCCTCTTCTGCAAAGCCCGCCGCCCAGCCGAAGGCCAAGGCCGCACGGCCGCCCGCGCGCGCCTTCTGGTTGAGACAGTTGCAAAGCTGGCACTGGATTTCGGCGGCGGTCAGCATGATCGGCCTGCTGCTGTTCGCCGCGACGGGCGTTACCTTGAACCACGCCGCCCAGATCCCGGCCGAGGCCGTGGTGCGCGAACAGACGGCCGTCCTGCCCGCCCCCCTGCTGGCGCGGCTGGCCGAGTTTCCGCAGGAGACGACCGAACCCGCGCCCGACGCCGTGGCGCGCTGGGCGGACGCGGCCTTCGACGTCCGCATCGCCGGAAAGCCGACCGAGACGACGGCCGAGGAAATCTATGTCGCCCTGCCCATGCCCGGCGGGGACGCCTGGCTGACCATCGACCGGGCGACGGGCGAGGCCCTGCACGAAAAGACCACGCGCGGCTGGGTCGCCTGGCTCAACGACATGCACAAGGGCCGCAACACAGGCGCGGCCTGGTTCTGGTTCATCGACGCCTTCGCCGTCGCCTGCATCGTCTTCACCCTGACGGGGCTGGGCCTGTTGTGGCTGCACGCCTGGCGGCGGCCCCTGACCTGGCCGCTGGTCGGGCTGGGGCTGCTGATCCCCGTCGTGCTCGCCCTGTTCTTCATCCATTGAGGAGCCGCCTCATGCGTCCGCTTCCCCTGATCCTGACCGCTGCGGGTCTTTCAGCGGCCGCCGCGCCCGCCCTGGCCGCCGACCTGTCGGTGTTGATCGAGCTGCCGCGCATCAACAGCGCCGCCTATCACCGCCCCTATGTCGCCGTGTGGATCGAAAAGCCGGATCAGAGCGCGGTCCAGACCCCGGCCGTCTGGTATCACCCCGGCAGCCGCAACAGTCAGGGCGACGGCACAGACTGGCTGAGGGATTTGCGCGCCTGGTGGCGCAAGGGCGGCCGGGCCATGGCCATGCCCGCCGACGGAATCTCCGGCCCGACCAAGGCCCCCGGCCGCCATGTCGTCAACGTGCCCGGCGCGCGCCTGCGGAACCTGCCCGCCGGGCAGTACACGCTGGTCGTCGAGGCGGCGCGCGAGATGGCGGGCGCGAGTCCGTGCGCGTGCCCTTCCACTGGGGCGCGGCCAATACGGCCGCCGGGACCGGGTCGTCCGAACTGCGCGCCGTGCGCGTCGCCGTGACCCGCTGAACGATCCCGGTCATAAGGGGCCTTCGTCTCTTTCAGCCAGACCGTTGCGCCGCCCATGAAACGATCCGCCTTCGCCCCTTCGCCGATCCTGATCGGAGGGCCGGACGACAGCCGACGCGACGACCGCGTTCTGATCCCGCCCATGACCGGCGCGCCCGAACGGCCGCCCAGCGACCTGATCTGGTCCCTGTCGGGCGAGACCATGGGCACGACCTGGTCGGTGCGGCTGGTTCCGCCGCCGGGCGCCGCCCAGGGCGATTTCGCGGCGGCGGTCGAGGAAGAACTGGCCCGCATCGTCGCCGTCTTCAGCCCGTGGGAGGTCGACAGCGAGATCTGCCGTTTCAACGCCGCCCCGGCCGGAACCTGGGCTCTGTCGGACGACTTCTGGGCCCTGTTGACCCAGGCGCTGGATCTGGCCGACGACGTCAACGGCGCGGTCGATCCCAGCCTGGGCGCCCTGGTCGACCTGTGGGGCTTCGGCCCGCCGGGACCGCGCTCGGTCCTGCTGCCCCTGCCGTCCGACGAAGAGGTCGAGGCGGCGCGCGCCGTCTCGGGCTGGCAGAAGCTGCGGCTGCACCGCGAGGCCCAGGCGGCGATCCAGATCGGCGGCATGAAGCTGGACTTCTCGGGCATCGCCAAGGGCCATGCGGTCGATCGCGTCTCGGACCGGCTGAGCGCCCTGGGCGCGACCTCGCACCTGGTTGAGATCGGCGGCGAACTGAAGGGACGCGGCGTCAAGCCCGACGCCCAACCCTGGTGGGTCGAGATCGAGGCCGTCGCCGGATCGCCCGAGCCGCGCACGGTGGCGGCTCTGGTCGACCTGGCCATGGCGACTTCGGGCGACGGGCGCCGCGCCTTCACCCATGGGGGGCGGCTCTATTCGCACACCCTGGACGGCGCGACGGGGCGGCCCGTCGACAACGGCCTGGCGCAGGTCACGGTCTTCGACGCCTCGGCCATGCGCGCCGACGCCCTGGCCACGGCGTTGACCGTGCTGGGCCCGATCGAGGGGCCTGAGATGGCCGAGGCCTTGGGCCTGGCCGCTCATTTCACGGAACGCACGCCCGACGGCCTGATCGAGCGCATGACCCCCGCCTCCGCCGCCATGCTGGACGACGCCTGAAGGAGCGTCAGACCTCCGACCAACGCCGCAGCAGGTTGTGATAGACGCCGGTCAGCTCGATCACCGCCGCGTCCTTCGGTCCCTTGTCCAGATTGACCCGCTGGATCGCCACGTCGAGGCGGAACAGGGTCTCGCGATCGGCGTCGTCGCGGATCAGGCTCTGCAGCCACATGAAGCTGGAGACGCGCGCCCCGCGCGTCACGGGCGTCACCCGGTGCAGGCTCTTGGACGGATAGAGAACCAGATCGCCCGCCGGCAGCTTGACCGACTGGGCGCCGTACATCTCCTCGATGATCAGTTCGCCGCCGTCATAGTCCTCAGGCTCCGACAGGAAGAGGGTGGCCGACAGATCGCTGCGAATGCGATGGCCGTCGCGTTGGCGGATGGCGTTGTCGACGTGGGCGCCGAACTCGCCGCCGCCCTCATAACGATTGAACAGGGGCGGAAAGATCGTGTGCGGCAGGGCCGCCGAGACGAACATCGGATTGGCGTTCAGCGCCTGGACGACCAGAGCCGACACCTCGCGCGCCTGGGCGCTGTCCTCGGGCAGTTGCTGATTGCGCTTGGCCGTCGCCGACTGATGGCCCGAGGTCATGTTGCCGTCAGCCCAGGGTCCGGCGTCCAGCGTCCGACGCAGGGCCTTCACCTCGGCCTTGGTGAAGACTTCGGGGATGTGCAGCAGCATGGCTCTCTCACCGTCTGGAAACGCATCGGCCCCGCCGCTCGAAGGAACGACGGGGCCGACATGATGGCGCGAAACGCGGCCTCTTAGTAGCGGACGTTCAGCGTCAGGATAGCCTGACGCGCCGGGGCCACGTCGGCGTGGTGCACGCCGTTGGTGCGGATGATGTACTCCTCATCCCCGGCGTTCTGGACGTTCAGCTGCACCGAGGCGCGGTCGCTGATGTCGTAGGAGGCGAACAGGTCGACGCGGGTGTATTCCGGCGCATAGACGCGGTTGGCGCCGCCGCCGGCCCCGCCCTGGTTTCCGCCCCAGGACTTGGAGACGTAATAGACGCCACCGCCCAGGCTCAACTTCGGCAGGACGCGATAGGTGGTGAACAGGCTGGCGCTGTGCTCGGGCGTATTGGCCAGCGGATCGCCCAGGTTGACGCTGCTATAGGCGCCGCGCACCAGTTCGGAGTCCATCCAGGTGTAGCCGCCGAAGACCTGCCACTTGTCGGTGATGTTGCCCGACACGCCCAGCTCCACGCCCTGCACCCTGGTCTCGCCCGCCTGCTCGAACAGGCCCGGCTCCACTTCGATGGCCGCGTCCTTGCGCGTCAGGTGAAACAGGGCGCCGCTGAGCGCCAGACGGTCGTCGAACAGATTGGCCTTGGCGCCGATTTCGAAGCTCTCGGTCTGCTCCGGATCCAGCACCGTGCTGGCCAGGTTGCCGCTGCCTACGCCGCCGACGCCGTTCTGATCGCCCGCCGAGATCGTGGGCGGCGTCGAAGCGGTCGAGAAGGAGGCGTAGACGCTGCTGCTCGCCGTCGGCTTGTAGACCAGACCCACCTGATAGTTGACGAAGTCCCAGTCCGCCTCGCGCATGACGGGCTCGACGGCGCCGCGCGGGAGCTCCGTGCCTTCGACGTCATAACGGTCGTAGCGCAGGCCCAGGTTCAGCTTCCACCGCTCGCCCAGGCTGATGGAATCAAAGGCGTAAACTCCCAGCGCATCCGTGTCCGAATAGGTCTCGGTCCCGCGCGTGTTCGTACCCGTCCACGGGTCGTTCGGGTTCGGCGCATAGACCTGGGTGCAGTCCAGGCCCGTCAACGGCGCCGGGCAGGCCGTGCCGGTCAGGGTCGTGACCGTATAGGAGGCGTTGCGGTTCTTCTCGCGCGACAGCTCCAGACCGACGTCGAAGTCATGCTTGATCGAACCGGTCAGGAAGGAGCCGTGCAGGTCGGTGACGTTGGCCAGGGTCTCGGCCGGGTTCCAGCGCGACTTCAGGCCCCGCTTCATCCACCAGACCCCGTCGATCTGCTGGGCCACGCCGCCGTCGCCGGGGTTGGTGACGACATAGTCGTTCAGCGTCTGCGAGTAGCGGGTGACGTTGCGCAGGGCCAGGGTGTCGCTGAAGCGATGCTCGATCTCCAGCGTCAGGCTGTCGACCGTATTGTTCAGATAGTCGCGCGCCTTCAGGCCGTAGAAGCTGTCATAGGGCACATCCAGAATACCCGAGGCGTCCGGACGCGGAGCGTTCGCCCCGCCCAGCTTGGTGTAGAGCGGGATGCCGTAGTCAGGCGTCTGATTGCTGTCGAGGTGGTAGTAGCTGGCCGTCAGCGTCGTCGGCGCGCCCAGACCCACGGCGACCGCAGCCCCGATGCCCCACTTGTCGAAATCGGCTCCGTTGCGGCCCGGCACGTCGCCCTGCGAGGCCATGACGTTCAGGCGCATGGCGGCGGTCGGACCAACCTGCCAGTTGGCGTCCACCGTGCCACGCAGATAGTCGTCCGTGCCGACCCCGGCCGAGCCGTGGACGAAGTTGGTCAGACGCGGCGACTTGGAGCCCAGGTTGATGCTGCCGCCACCCGAACCGCGACCCGAATAGACGGAATCGGCGCCCTTGATGACCTCGACCTGCTCCAGGTTGAAGACCTCGCGCTGCTGGCCGCCGGTGTCGCGGATGCCGTCGACGAAGATGTTGTTGCCCGAGGCCTGACCGCGGATGAAGGGCCGGTCGGCCAGGGGCTGGCCGCCTTCGCCTGCGCCGAAGGTGATGCCCGGCGAAGTGCGCAGGATGTCCTGCAAGGAGGTGGCGGCCGTCTGTTCGATGATCTGCTGCGGGATCACCGTCACGGTGCGCGGCGTATCGACCAGAGGCGTGACGAACTGCGGGTCTTTCGGCTCGCGCTTCACGCGATGGCCGTGCACGTCCACCGTGCCCAGGTTGGTGGCGTCCTGACTGATCACCCCATCGGCGGGCGCGGCCTCGTCAGTCGCCGCGATCGCGGGCGCGGCGCACAGCATCCCGGCGGCGCTGGACGCGAACAGGAGCGCCTTGAGGGCGGCGGAGCGGGTGTCGGACATGAGGAGGAACCGGCCATTGATTGAGACCGGCTCGCATTAGCACCATTTCAGGGTGCGACAATCTGACTCCTGCGACTAAATCGCACTTGCGGATCAGGTGTCACACGCAGGTCACACCTGGGGCTTGGCGACCGCCTTGATCGACACTGTCGGATCGGCCAGCAGGGCGTCGTCCACCGCCATCCCCTTCCCGATCAGCATCCGCCCGCCCATGAAGTCGGCCGGGGCGTTGACCGCCTCCACCGCCACGATCCTGTCGCCGCTCAGGTGGAAAACCGAGAAGGCGCCGCCGGCCGGGTCGCCGCGCACCAGCTGGCGGTCCGCGTCGAAGGGCACGCCCGCGATCTGCAGCTTGACGTCATACTGGTCGGACCAGAACCACGGCACTTCCGGCGCCGGGGCCGCGCGGCCGACGATGGCGCTGGCCGCCTGCTTGGCCTGCTCCAGGGCGTTGGGCACGCTCTCCAGCCGGTGCATGACGCCGCCGTGGACCGGGATCGGCCGCCGCGTCACATCGCCGATGGCGTAGATGTTCGGGTCGCTGGTGCGGGCGGTCTCATCCACCACCACGCCGTTTTCGCACGTCAGTCCCGCCGTCCGCGCCAGGGCCTCGCAGGCGAAGGCGCCGACGCCGACCAGCACCGCGTCCGCCGTGATCAGCGTCCCGTCCGCCAGACGCACGCCCGCATCCTCGAACCCCGCGACCTCGACGCCGGTCAGGATCTCAACTCCATGCTTCCTGTGCAGGTCGGTGAAGAAGGCCGACAGGGGCTGAGACGCCACGCGGGCCAGCACCCGGTCCATGCGCTCGATCACCACCGCCTCCGCGCCCAGGGCGCGGGCCGAGGCCGCCGCCTCCAGACCCACATAGCCGCCGCCGACCACCGCCAACCGCTTGCCGGGGGCGAGAACCGCCTTCAGCCGCTCGGCGTCGTCGAGGGTGCGAAGCTCCAGCAGATCGGGCCGGTCCGCGCCGGGAAGGGCCAGCTTGCGGGCCGTCGAGCCGGTGGCCAGGATCAACACGTCGTAAGGCTCGACCGTTCCGTCGGCGAAGGTCACGGTCCTGGCGGCCGCGTCGATAGCGCTCGCCGTGACGCCGGTGCGCAGCGCGATATTCTGCTCGGCGTAGAAGCTCTCGGGGCGCAGCAGCAGGTCTTCCAGGCCCGCCTCCCCCTTCAGCCAGGCTTTCGACAGGGGCGGCCGCTGATAGGGCGGCGCATCCTCCTGCCCCGCCAGGACGATCTCGCCCTCGAACCCATACTGCCTCAGCAGCGCCGCCGCCGAGCCCCCCGCGTGTCCCGCGCCGATGATCACAACCTTGCTCATGGCGGACAGATAGAGTGGCGACGCTCGACTAGCGAGAGGCGGTCAGATTTTTCCTCCCCATGACCATGGGGAGGGGGACCACGAAGTGGTGGAGGGGTCTCTACCGCCCCGTCGCGTGAAGCAGAATCACCGCCAGAACTCCATCGAGATGATCGCGCACATCCGTGGCCCGGACGCGCAGAACCTCAATCCCCTGCGTTTTCAGCCATACGGTTCGTCGCGCATCATGGACGATCTGTTCTGGGTCGTCGTGCCCCGCGCCGTCGACCTCCACAGCGAGCCGTGCAGCAGGGCAGTAGAAGTCGAGGATGTAGGAACCAACCGGATGCTGGCGGCGGAATTTCAGTCCCTCGAGGCCGCCGCCTTTGATCTGTATCCATAGACGCGCTTCCGGCGGAGTCAGGGTGCGACGCATTCGGGCGGCGCGACGATAAGCGTCGACAGTCGGCGGCATGGCCCCTCCACCACTTCGTGGTCCCCCTCCCCACAGGTGGGGAGGAAAAAAGAAGCGACGTCAACTCACCTCCCTTGACCGTTCCATTGTTACAGCATAATGGAACGCGCAATGAGCACCGACGCCGCCAAGACCGCCCTGCTGGACGCCCTGCTTTCGCTGAAGACGCGAGCGGAGGCGGACGCCTTCCTGGCCGACCTGTGCACCCCGGCCGAGCTGCGCGCCATGGCCGAGCGATGGCAGGTGGCGCGGATGCTGGACGCTGGTGACAAGACCTATCGCGAGATCGCCGCCGAGACCCCGGCCAGCCCGACCACCGTGGTGCGCGTCGCGCGCTCCCTCAAAGACATGCCGCACCAGGGCTATCGGCTGGTGCTGGACAGACTGAAAGCCTGAGTTGAGATCATGAGTACGGTTCAGGGGCGGCTGCGCATCGCCATCCAGAAATCCGGCCGCCTGGCCGAACGCAGCCTCGATCTGGTCCGCGATGCGGGCCTGCGCGTGATCAAGGGCAACAACGATCTGCTGTACCGGATCGAGAACTATCCGATCGACCTGCTGCGGGTGCGCGACGACGACATCCCGACCTTTGTGGCGGACGGGGTCTGTGATCTGGGCATCGTCGGCGAGAACGTGCTGGAAGAGGTGAAGAACGGCGGGCCGAATGCAGAGGTCGTCATGCCGCTGGGCTTCGGCCGCTGCACGCTGAAGATCGCGACGCCGCCGGGGCTGGACTACGCCGGACCGTCGTCGCTGCAGGGGCTGCGGATCGCCACCTCCTACCCCAAGATCCTGCGCCGCTTTCTGGATGAGGCGGGGGTGCAGGCCGACATCGTCACCATGCGCGGCGCGGTCGAGGTGGCCCCCCGGCTGAAGCTGGCCGCCGCAATCTGCGACCTGGTCTCGACGGGCGCCACGCTGGAGGCCAACGGGCTGACGGCGCGCGAGACGGTGCTGGACAGTCAGGCCGTGCTGATCAAGGCGCCGACGCCGCCCGAGGCGGGGCTGCAGCATCTGCTGGACTCCATCGTCGAGCGGATGGCGGGCGTCGTGTCCTCGCAAGGGGCCAAATACGTGATGCTGAATGCGCCGCGCGCGGCGCTGGACCGGATCACCGCCCTGTTGCCCGGCGCCGGATCGCCCACCGTCATGCCCCTGTCGGGGCGCGACGACGCCGTAGCCGTCCACGCCGTCTGTCAGGAGGCGGTCTTCTGGGAGACATTGGAGAAACTGAAGGCGGAAGGGGCGTCGGCCATCCTGGTCCTGCCCATCGAGAAGATGATGTGATGAAGCGTATCGACTGGAACCAACTCGACGCCGCCGGACGCAAAGCCGCCCTGGCCCGCCCGCAGCGCCGCACTGAAGGCTTCGTCTCCAGCGTGGTGCGCGAGATATTCGACGACGTGCGGGCGCGCGGCGGCGAGGCCGTGACCGACTGGGCGACCCGGCTGGACGGCGCCCCGCCGCGCCGCATCGAAGTCACCGAGACGGCCGCCGCCAAGGCCCGCCGCGACCTGCCGCCCGCCGCCGCCCGCGCCCTGCGCGTCGCCGCCGACAATGTGCGCGTCTTCCATCAGGCGACCCGGCCAGAGGACACGCCCTTCATCGAGACGACGCCCGGCGTGAAGTCCAAGCTGGTCTGGCGGCCCATCGGCTCGGCCGGCCTCTATGTTCCGGGCGGAACGGCGCCGCTGTTTTCATCGCTGCTGATGCTGGCCATACCGGCGGACGTGGCCGGGGTCGGACGGCGCGTCGCCGTGACGCCGCCGTCCAAGGACGGCTCGGTCCACCCGGCCATGATCGCCGCCGCCGCCGAGGCGGGGCTGGACGAGCTGTGGCTGCTGGGCGGAGCGCAGGCCATCGCCGCCCTGACCTTCGGCGTAGAACTGGAAGACGGCGTCATCGCGCCCGTCGACAAGCTGTTCGGTCCCGGCAACGCCTATGTGGCCGAGGCGAAGCGCTACGCCTCGTCCCTGCCCGGCGGCCCGGCCTGCGACCTGCCTGCGGGGCCGTCGGAACTGCTGGTCATCGCCGACCGCGACGCTGATTTCGAGATCGTCGCCGCCGACCTGTTAAGCCAGGCCGAGCACGACGCCGATGCGCAGGTGATCCTCGTGTCCGACAGCGGCACGGCCCTGAGCGAGATCATCGCCGAGGTCGAACGTCAGGTCGACAGCCTGCCGCGCGCGGCCATCGCCCGCGCGTCTCTGGCCGAGGCCCGCGCCATCCGCGTGCGCGACAGGACCGGGGCGTGCGAGGTGGCGAACCTCTATGGTCCCGAACACCTGTCGATCCAGACGCAGGAGGCCGAACGGCTGGTCGAGCGCATCAGCGCGGCGGGCGCCGTCTTCGTCGGGCGCTGGGCGGCCGAGACGTTGGGCGACTATGCGGCGGGCCCCAGCCACGTCCTGCCGACCGACGGCGCGGCGCGAACGCTGGGCGGGGTGGCCACCGCCAGCTTCATGACGACCATGTCGGTGCAGACCGTCAGTGAACAGGGCGCCGCCGCCCTGGCTCCCGTCGCCGCAGCCCTGGCCCGGCTGGAGGGGCTGGAAGCCCACGCCAGGGCCGCCGATCTGAGGAGCGCGGGATGACACAGAATCTCTTCCTTCTCCCCTTGTGGGAGAAGGTGGGCGCCGGAGGCGCTCGGATGAGGGGTGTGCTGGCTTCGCCCTCATCCGTCGTATGTGCGGACACAGCCCCCTCATCCGACCTGCTCCGCAGGCCACCTTCTCCCACGAGGGGAGAAGGACAATATGGCGAGGGAGAAGGCTCATGACGCTGCCCGCCCCCTATCCGCCGCTGGTTTCCGGCGGCGACGGTCTGGAGCGCTATCCGGCCGAGCCGGCCGCTCTGGCGGCCCGCATGGCCGCCCTCTACGGCGTCGGCGCCGATCAAGCGCTGCCGACGCGCGGGCTGACGCACGGGCTGGAGCTGGTCTGGCGCCTGGCCGCGCGCGACGGACAGAAGGTGCAGGCGCCGGACGCCGAGCCCTATACGCAACTGGCCGCCCTCTACGCCCGGCCGGCCGACGGTGCCAACACCGCCGCCGTGGTCGTCCGCGCCCTCGGCTCGTCCGAGGCCGTGGCCGAGATGGCCGCGCGTGTCGCCCCCGCCCTGCTGGTCGTGGACGAAGGGCTGGTCGAGTTCGCCGAGGCGCCCTCGGCCGCCGCCGTGGTGAAGGACCACGCCAATCTGATCGTGCTGCGCAGCCTGTCGTTGGCCTATGGGCTGGCCGGGGTCCGGGTCGGGGCGGCGGTGGCGCAAGCGCAGACGCTGGCGCGGCTGGCCGAGGTGCTGGAGCCCTACGCCCTGCCCGAGGTCTCGGTGCGGCTGGCGATGCAGGCGCTGGACCCGTCGCGGATGATGGAGACGGCCGAACGCATCAGCGCCGTGCGCCGCGAGCGCGTCCGCGTAACAGAGGCCCTGTCGCGCATCATGGCGCTGGAGGCCGGGGTCGGGCCGGTGATCATCGCCAGACCCTCGGACCCGGCGGGCGCCGTGGAGGCCCTGCGCCGCTACGGCCTGGCCGCCGATCCGGCGGGCGAGCGGGTGCGCCTGCCCATTTCGCTGAAGCCCGAGGTCAACGACCGCCTGTTGGCCGCGCTCGGCGCCGCCAGCCCCGGCGCGCGCCGCAGCCGCACAGGTCAGGCCATACGCGACACCAAGGAGACACGCATCGTCTGCGCCGTCGATCTGGACAGCCCCGGGCCGATGAAGATCGAAACCGGCGTCGGCTTCTTCGACCACATGATCGAACAGGTGGCGGCGCACGGCGGGTTCTCCATCCGTCTGGCGTGCGAGGGCGACCTGCACATCGACCCGCATCACACGATCGAAGACTGCGCCATTGCTCTGGGTCAGGCGTTGAAACAGGCGCTGGGCGAGCGGCGCGGCATCGGCCGCTACGGCTTCGTCCTGCCGATGGACGAGGCGGAAGCGGCGGTGTCGATCGACCTGTCGGGGCGGCCCTATCCGGTGTTCGAGGGGACGTTCGCGACGCCGATGCTGGGCGACTACCGCACCGATCTGACGGCGCACGTCGTGCGATCGCTGGCCGAAAATCTGGGCGCGGCCGTCCACGTCCGCGTCACCGGCGACGACGACCATCACAAGACCGAGGCCGTGTTCAAGGCGCTGGGCCGCGCCCTGCGACAGGCGATCCGGGTCGAGGGCGATGTCGTGCCCAGCACCAAGGGGGTGCTGTGAACGTCACCCTGATCGGCTACGGCTCGGGCAATGTGGCCTCGGTGCGGTTCGCGCTGGAGCGGCTGGGCGCGCGGGTGCGGATCACCGATGATCCGGCCGATGTGGCCGAGGCCGAGCGGATCATCCTGCCCGGCGTCGGCGCGGCCGGCTACGCCATGCAGAGACTGCAGGCGCTGGACCTGATCGAACCGCTGCGCCGGTTTCCACGCCCGCTGCTGGGCGTCTGCCTCGGCCAGCAGCTGTTGTTCGACGCCAGCGCAGAGGACGGCGGGGCCGACCTGCTGGGGCTGATCCCCGGTCGGGTCGAGGCCATCCTTCCCGCCCCGTCGCGCCCGTCGCCGCATATGGGGTGGAGCCGTCTGACGATCCGCCGCGACGACCCGCTGCTGGACGGGGTGAAAGACGGCGACTGGGCCTATTTCGTCCACGGCTATATCTGCCCCGACGGTCCGGCGACCCTGGCCGCCGCCGACTATGGCGCGCCCGTGCCCGCCGTGGTCAACAGCGCCAACCGCTGGGGCTGCCAGTTCCACCCGGAACGGTCGGCCGCGCTCGGCGCGCGTATTCTGAAGAACTTCCTGGAGTTGCCCGCGTGATCATCTATCCCGCCATTGACCTGATCGAGGGCCATGCGGTTCGCCTGTTGCACGGCGATTTCAATCACGTGACCCGCTACGATTCCCATCCCGCCAACCGGCTGGCGGCCTTTGCCGCCGAGGGGGCCGAGTGGATTCACGTCATCGACCTGGATGGAGCCCAGGCGGGCGAGGCGCGTCAGTATGAACTGATTGGCGACATGGCCAGGGCCGTGGACATCAAGGTCCAGTCCGGCGGCGGCGTCCGTTCGGCAAAGGATATCGAGCACCTGCTGGGCGCAGGGATCAGCCGTGTCGTCATCGGTTCACTGGCCGTCACCGACACGGATCAGGTGCTTAAATGGCTGGAGCAGTTCGGCCCAGACGCCATCGCCCTGGCCCTGGACGTCCGCTATGAGGACGGCCTGCCCGTGCCCGCCCTGAAAGGCTGGACCCAGTCGTCAGGCGTGGATCTGTGGAGCGTGCTGGAGCGCTATCCGGTCGGGATGCTGCGCCACATCCTGATCACGGACGTCGGTCGCGACGGCGCCCTGACCGGCCTGAACCAAGAGCTGCTGTCCGAGGCCATCCGTCGTCGCCCCGAGCTGGAGATTCAAGCCTCGGGCGGGGCCGCCGGTCTGGACGACCTGATCGCCGCCAAGGCCATCGGCTGCGCCGGCGCCATTACCGGCCGCGCCCTCTACGCCGGCCGCTTCACCGTGGCCGAAGCCATCAAGGCTGTGAACATGGCTCCGGTTTCGGCCAATGACCGCTAGGCGCATCATCCCCTGCCTCGACGTGAAGGACGGCCGCGTGGTCAAGGGCGTGCGGTTCGAGGGCCACGTCGACATGGGCGACGCCGCCGAACTGGCCGCGCGCTATCGCGATCAGGGCGCCGACGAACTGGTCTTCTACGACATCACCGCCAGCCCCGAAGGGCGCACGCTGGACTATGGCTGGGTGCAGGACATAGCCCGGCTGCTGGACATCCCCTTCTGCGTCGCGGGCGGCATCCGCAACGTGGAACAAGCGGCGCGGTGCCTCGATCACGGGGCGGACAAGGTGTCGATCAACTCGCCCGCGCTGGAGCGGCCCGAACTGATCGGCGAGATGGCCGCGCGGCTGGGGCGGCAATGCGTCGTCGTCGGCGTCGACAGCGCCTTTCAGGACGGCGAATGGCGGGTGCACCAATACACCGGCGATCCGGACGCGCGGCGCGGCGCCGGGCGGCTGACGATGGAGTGGATCGTCGAGGCGCAGGAGCTGGGCGCCGGCGAGATCGTGCTGAACTGCATCGATCAGGACGGGGTGCGGCGCGGTTATGACAGGGCGCAACTGGCGGAGGCGCGGCGTCTGCTGACCATTCCGCTGGTGGCGTCCGGCGGGGCGGGCGCGGTGGAGCATTTCCGCGATGTATTCGTGGAGGCGGACGTGTCGGGCGCGCTGGCGGCCAGCGTGTTTCACTCAGGCGCGATCGCGATCCCGGAACTCAAGCATTACCTGGATGCGCAAGGCGTGGAGGTGAGGATATGACCCTCGACATCTCTCAGATCGACTTCTCCCAACTGGACTTCGCCAAGGGCGGCGGGCTGATCCCGGCCGTGGTGCAGGACGCCGACACCCTTCAGGTGCTGACGCTTGCCTATATGGACGAGGCGGCGCTGCGCGAGACGCTGGACAGCGGACAGGCCACCTTCTTCTCGCGCTCGCGCGGCGGACGGTGGCGCAAGGGCGAGACCTCGGGCGACTTCCTCAACGTCGTCTCGGTGACGCCCGACTGCGACGGCGACTCCGTGGTGGTGAAGGTGCGCCCGGTCGGAAACGCCTGCCACCTGAACCGCATCAGCTGTTTCGGCGAGGGGGACGCGCCCGGCCTGGGCCGCATCGGGCGGCTGGAGCGCACCGTCCATGTCCGAGCCCAGGCCGACGCCAACGACAGCTGGACCGCCCGCCTCATCGCGCAGGGGCCCAAACGCGCCGCCCAGAAGGTCGGCGAAGAGGGCGTCGAGACGGCTCTGGCCGGGGCGGCGGGAGATAATGCGGAACTCGCCAGCGAGGCGGCGGATTTGATCTATCACCTGCTGGTGCTTCTGCATGCGCGTCACATGGTGTTTCAGGACGTGCTGGACGTCTTGGCCCAGCGGGCGGAACCGGCCAATCACTCTGGCTGACCACGGTCACGCTTGGCGGGCCGATCTTCTGCAAGGGAGGCCTCAAGATGGCGGCTTTAATCCTGTTCGGCGGCGGCGGCGACCTGGCCATGCGGATGCTGTTGCCGTCGCTTTACTTCCTGGATCACGACGGGCTTCTGCCGCCGGAACTGAAGATCATCGGCGCCGCCCGGTCGCAGGAAACCGCCGAGGACTACATCGCCAAGGTGCGTCAGGCGGTGCAGCCCCGCGCCGAGGCCGCCGACGCCTGGGACGAGACGAGTTGGGCGCGCCTGACCCGGCGGCTCGATTACCTGGCGGTGGACGCCACCGACGCCGAAAGCCTGCGCGCGCTGAAGGCGCGGTCGGGCGATGGCCCGGTCACCTCTTTCCTGGCTGTGTCGCCTTCGCTCTACGGCCGCATCGTCACGGCGATGAAGACGGCCGGTCTGGCCGGTCCCGACGACCGCATCGTGCTGGAGAAGCCGGTCGGGCGCGATCTGGAAAGCTTCCGCGCCATCGACGACGCCGTGGCTCACGCCTTTGACGAGAGCCAGGTGTTCCGCATCGACCACTATCTCGGCAAGGAGACGGTGCAGAACCTAATCGCCCTGCGCTTCGGCAACGCCATCTTCGAGCCGTTGTGGAACAATCTGACCATCGACCATGTGCAGATCACGATCGGAGAAACGGTCGGCGTCGGCGACCGCTGGCCCTATTATGACGAATACGGTGCCCTGCGGGACATGGTGCAGAACCATATGCTGCAACTGCTGTGTCTGGTGGCGATGGAGCCGCCCAGCGATCTGGACCCCGACTCTGTGCGCAACGAAAAGGTGAAGGTGCTGCGCTCGCTTCGCCACGTCACCGCCGAGGACGCCGAACGCGTCACCGTGCGCGGCCAGTATGCCGCCGGGAAGGTCGAAGGACGCCCGGTCGAAAGCTATCAGACCGAGCGCGGCCAGCCGTCGGACACCGAGACCTTCGTCGCCATCCGCGCCGACATCGACAACTGGCGCTGGGCGGGCGTGCCCTTCTTCATGCGCACCGGCAAGCGGCTGGCCGAGAAGCGCACCGAGATCGTCATCCAGTTCAAGCCGGTGCCCCACTCCATCTTCGGTCACGGCGAGCGCGGCGACATCTATGACAACCGGCTGGTGATCGAGCTTCAGCCGGACGAGGACATCTCCCTGTCGGTGATGAACAAAAAGCCGGGGCTGGAGCAGCGCATGCAGCTTCAGCCGATCCGGATGAGCCTGTCGTGGGGGCAGGACGGCAAGGAGGCCGCCCCGCCGCGTCGCCGCGTCGCCTATGAGCGGCTGCTGCTGGACGCCCTCAACGGCGACTCCACTCTGTTCGTGCGCCGGGACGAGGCCGAGCAGGCCTGGAAATGGGTCGATGAGCTGGCGGACGCCTGGGCGTGTCGCGAGTGCAAACCGCTGGACTATGCGGCGGGCAGCTGGGGACCGGAGGCGGCCGACCTGCTGCTGTCGCGCACGGGACGGAAGTGGAACGTGAGATGAGAAACGCCAACATTCTTCCTTCTACCCTCGGGGGAGAAGGCGGGCCGCAGCGCGGCTCGGATGAGGGGGCTGTGTCAGCACCCGAGACGGTGAAAAATGAGGCTAGCGGCCCCCTCATCCGTCTCGCTCCGCGAGCCACCTTCTCCCCCCAAGGGAGAAGGGAAGTGTCGGCATGATCCAGAGTCTCCCCACCCGCGATACTTGGGCCGAGGCCGCCGCCGACCGCTTGGCCGGGGCGCTGGCGGAGGCTCTGACCGCCAACGGGCGCGCCCTGTTCGCCGGGTCGGGCGGATCGACGCCCTCGCCCATCTATGCACGGTTGGCGCAGGCCGATCTCGACTGGACCAAGGTCACGGCGACCTTGGTGGATGAACGCTATGTGCCTGAAGCTTCACCCGCCTCGAACGCGGCCCTGTTGAAACAAACCCTGCTGACCGGCCCGGCCGCCGCCGTGCGGTTTATCCCGCTCTACAGCCCCGCCGTGACGGTGGATCGCGCGGCCGCCCTCGCCTCTCAGGCGCTGGCCGCTGAGGGCCGCCCGCTGGACGCCGTCCTGCTGGGCATGGGCGAGGACGGGCATATCTGCTCGATGTTCCCCGGCAGTCCGACGCTGACCACCCTGCTGACGCCCGGCCTGAAACCCGCCGTCTACGGCGTGCCCGCCGGCCGCGACGGCGCCGCGCCGCCGCAGGAGCGGTTGACGCTCAACCTGCCGTGGCTGGTCTCGGCGCGGCGGGTGGTGCTGGCCCTGACGGGGACGAAGAAGCGCGCCGTGTTCGAGCGTGAGGCGGCGAGCGATCCCGACGTCAGCCCCATCGCCGCCCTGATCGCGGCGAACGCTCCCCTTGAAGTGTTCTGGACGGAGGCCGACTGATGGCGCTCAATCCTGTGGTGGCCGAGGTCACCGCCCGCATCGTCGAACGCAGCCGCAAGACCCGCGCCGACTATCTGCGCCGCATGGACGCGGCGACCGGCTCCGGGTCGGGACGGGCCAAGCTGTCCTGCGCCAACTGGGCCCACGCCTTCGCCGGGCAGACGGTGGCGGACAAGCTGACCGCCATGACCGGCGCCCAGCCCAACCTCGGCGTCGTCACCGCCTATAACGACATGCTGTCGGCGCATCAGCCGTTCGAGCGCTTTCCGGAGATAATCCGCAAGGCCGCCCGCGAGGTCGGCGCCACGGCCCAGGTGGCGGGCGGGACACCGGCCATGTGCGACGGCGTCACCCAAGGCCGCCCCGGCATGGAGCTGAGCCTGTTCAGCCGCGACGTCATCGCCATGTCGACAGGGGTGGCCCTGACCCACGACGCCTTCGACGCCGCCCTGATGCTGGGGGTGTGCGACAAGATCGTGCCCGGACTGTTCATGGGGGCGCTGGCGTTCGGCCATCTGCCGGTCGTCTTCGCCCCGGCGGGGCCGATGCCCAGCGGCCTTCCCAACGCCGAGAAGGCCCGCATCCGCGCCGAATACGCCCAAGGCCTGATCGACCGCGCCGAACTGCTGAAAAGCGAGATCGCCTCCTATCACTCGCCCGGCACCTGCACCTTCTACGGCACGGCCAATTCCAATCAGATGATGATGGAGATCGCCGGGCTGCACCTGCCCTCGACCGCTTTCGTTCACCCCGACACCGGCCTGCGCGACGCCCTGACGGCGGCGGCGGCCAAGCGGGCGATCGAGCTGGCGCGCGAGGGGCGCGGACGCATGGCCGACGTCGTGTCGGAAAAGACCATCGTCAACATGATCGTCGCCCTGCTGGCCACCGGCGGCTCGACCAATCACGCCATCCATCTGGTCGCCATGGCGCGCGCGGCGGGGGTGCTGATCGACTGGACCGACATGGACCAGCTGTCGTCGGTCACGCCGCTGCTGGCGCGGGTCTATCCGAACGGATCGGCCGATGTGAACGCCTTTCAGGCGGCGGGCGGGGTCGCCTTCGTCACCCGCGAACTGGCCGATGCGGGCCATCTGCATGCCGATGTGACCACCATTATGGGCCAAGGGCTGGAGCCTTATTTCAAGGAGCCCCGGCTGGAGGACGGCGCACTGGTCTGGCGCGACACGGTGAAGGAGAGTCTGGACCTCAGCATCCTGCGCCCCGCCTCGGACCCGTTCGACCGCGAGGGCGGCCTGCGGCTGGTGCAAGGCGATCTGGGCCGTGCGGTCATCAAGATCTCGGCGGTGAAGCCTGAGAACCGCATCGTCGAGGCCCCCGCCGCCGTGTTCGAAACCCAGGAAGATGCGCTTCAAGCCTTCAAGGACGGAAAGCTGAATCGCGACGTGGTGGTGGTGCTGCGCTTCCAGGGGCCGCGCGCCAACGGCATGCCCGAACTGCACAGCCTGTCGCCTGCTCTATCCGTGCTGCAGGACAAGGGCTTCAAGGTCGCCTTCGTCACCGACGGTCGCATGTCGGGCGCCAGCGGCAAGACGCCCGCCGCCATCCACGTCAGCCCCGAAGCGCTGGCAGGCGGCCCCCTGGCCCACGTGCGCGACGGCGACGTGATCCGGCTAGACCCCGAGGCGGGGGTGCTGACCACCGTCGGCGTCGGCGATCTGGGCGTGCGTCAGGCGGCGACGCGCTCGCGCGCCCATGCCGAGGGCTCCTCCTGGGGCTATGGCCGTGAGCTGTTCGGCGCCTTCCGTCAGGCGGTGTCGACGGCGGAGGAAGGGGCCAGCGTCTGTTTCGTCGCCCCCATCGGCGCGAACGGCCACGACGACGGCCCGCCCGATCCCAACCTGGTCGATCGCGCCGTGGACGCCTGAAGGAGAACCGTATGACCGATCCCCTGCTTCTGGTCGGCGACGTCGGCGGCACAAACGCCCGCTTCGCCCTGGCCCGCATGGTCAACGGTCGCCCCCGGCTGGAGCATTTCGAGAGCTTCCCCGCCGAGACCCACCCGACCTTTCTGGACGGCGTGAAGGCCTATCTTGACGGCTGCCCGGTCAAGCCGACGGGCGGCGTCATCGCCGTGGCCGGGCCGGTGACGGACGGCGCCATCGACCTGACCAACTCCCCCTGGCGCGTGTCGGAGGGCGATCTTCAGACGCTGGGGCTGAACCCGATCCGCCTGATCAACGACTTCGAGGCCCTGGCTTGGGGCGCGCCCGTCGTGCCCGAAGACGAACTGGCGTCTCTGGGCGGCCCGGCCCAGGGCGATCCCCACGCCGCCATCGCCCTGGTCGGGCCGGGAACGGGTTTCGGCGTCTCCGCCCTGGCGCGCGACGCCCACGGCCGCGAGATGGCCCTGCCCAGCGAGGGCGGCCACGCCTGTTTCGCGCCAGGCGACGAAGTCGAGGACGAAGTCCTGCGCATCCTGCGCCGCCGCTACGACCGCGTCTCGATCGAACGGCTGATCTGCGGGCCGGGCCTCCTGAACCTGCACCGCGCCCTGGCCGAGATCGACGGCCGCGAGACCCATATCGACGATCCCGCCCAGATCACCGCCCAGGCGCTGGAGGATCCGACCAGCCCCTGCGGCGCCACCCTGGCCCGTTTCTGCGCCATGCTGGGAGCGGTCGCCGGGGACATCGCACTGACCACCGGCGCGCGCGGCGGGGTCTATATCGCCGGCGGGATCGCGCCGCGCATCCTGCCCTTCATCCAGGCCAGCCCCTTCCGTCGACGGTTCGAGCGCAAGGGTCGGTTCCAGGACTATATGGCCGCCATTCCGACCAAGGTGATCCTGCATAAACACGCCGCCTTGCTGGGCGCAGCGCGCGTGGCCTTCGCCGAGGCCGGCTGAAAATGTGATCACAGGCGCGTGAACCGAATGTGATCCAGCGAGTTTCCAAGGCTCAACCATCTGGAGCACCATCATGCGCAAACTCGTTCTCGCCGCCGTCTCCATCGCCGCCCTGACCGGTCTGGCCGCCTGCCAGAACCCGGCCGAAAAGGAAGCCGACGCCCGCGCCGACGCCGTCGAGGCCCAGGCCGATGTGACGGCGACCCAGCTTGAGAACCAGGCCGACGCCGCCCCGACCGCAGCCCAGGCCGACGCCCTGAACGCTCAGGCGGACGCCGTGGAGCAGAAAGCCGATGAAAAGGCCGACGCCATCAAGGCTGAGGCCGGCAATCGCGACGGCGGCATGACCACCTCGAACACCCCGCCGAAGTCCTAAGCGGGCACCGCACAGAACAAGGGCCCCGTCGCGATCGCGGCGGGGCCCTTTTCATATCGCTTTGAAGGCGGTCAGACCTTGCCCTTCTCGAAGCCGGTCCAGCAGTCGTCGTAGTCCAGCTGCATCAACGGCGTCTGTTCCGCCCAGGCCGTGGTGCGGATCGGCATCCGCGTCTCGAACATGAAGGCCAGGGTGTTCTCGATCTTGTGCGGTTTGAGGTCCGCCTTGGTCGCGCCGTCCCAGCTGCCCTGATCCGGTCCGTGGCCGCTCATACGGTTGTGCAGGCTGGCCCCGCCGGGGGCGAAGCCGCCCGCCTTGGCGTCGTACTCGCCGAAGATCAGCCCCATGAACTCGCTCATGACGTTGCGGTGGAACCACGGCGGACGGAAGGTGTCCTCGGCCACCATCCAGCGCGGCGGGAAGATGACGAAGTCGCAGTTGGCCGTGCCCGGCGTGTCGCTGGGCGAGGTCAGGACGGTGAAGATCGACGGGTCCGGATGGTCGAAGCTGACCGTGCCGATGGTGTTGAACCGCTCCGTATCATAACGATAGGGGGCGTAGTTGCCGTGCCAGGCCACCACGTCCAGCGGACTGTGGTCGAAGGTCGTGGCCCATAGCTGGCCGCCGTATTTCTGGACGCACTCGGTCGGGCGATCCACGTCCTCGAAAGCGGCGACCGGCGTCTCGAAGTCGCGCGGATTGGCCAGGCCGTTGGAGCCGATGGGGCCGAGATCCGGCAGGCGGAAGGGCGCACCGTAGTTCTCGCAGACATAGCCGCGCGCCTCACCGTCGACCTCGACGCGGAAGCGCACGCCGCGCGGGATGACGACGATATGGCCCGGCGCCGCCTCGATCACGCCCATCTCGGTGACGAAGCGCTGCGCCCCCTGCTGCGGCACGATCAGCAGCTCGCCGTCGGCCGAATAGAAGACGCGATCGACCATCGAACGGTTGGCGACATAGAGGTGGACGCCCACGCCCGTCCCGGAATCGGCGTCGCCGTTTCCGCCATAAGTGGTCAGCCCCTCGACCCAGTCGGTCGGCTGGTCCGGCATGGGCAGGGGATCCCAACGCATCCGGTTGGGATTGGGCGGCGTCTCGGTGAAAGGGCCGGAGCGCACGCGGCCTTGCGCGAACGGCTGATACGGCCCGTGCTGGGCCGAGGGCCGCAGGCGATACAGCCAGCTGCGCAGATTGTGGTCGCGCGGAGCGGTGAAGGCCGCGCCCGACAGCTGTTCGGCATAGAGGCCCAGCGCCGGGCGCTGCGGCGAGTTGCGGCCGACCGGCAGGGCGCCGTCCACCGCCTCGGTGGCGAAGTGGTTGGCGAAGCCTGTCTGATAGGCAGGCGCGTTGGATCGCGTCATGTCGTTTCTCCCTTGCCGGGAGGTGTAAGCGATCATCGCCCAACCGTCACCCCGAGCCGCACGGCTTTGCCCCTGGATCAAACGGGAAGCGTCAGAATCCTTGCGCTCTGGCCAGGCGTTCGGCGTGGAAGTGGGCGTCGCCGAGCAGCTCGTTCAGGACGCGGACGCGCTTCATGAACAGGCCGACGTCGAACTCGTCGGTCATGCCGACGCCGCCGTGCATCTGGACCGCCTCCTGCACCGCCAGTTCGGCGACGCGGCCGGCCTTGGCCTTGGCGATCCCCGCGGCCTGTTCGGCGTCGGGGCGGCCCGCGTCGATGGCCTGAAGCGCGGCCAGCGTGGCCGCCTTGGCCAGCTCCAGCTCGGTGAACAGGTGGGCGGCGCGGTGCTGCAGAGCCTGAAACTCGCCGATCAATTTGCCGAACTGCTTGCGGGTTTTCAGGTAGTCCAGCGTCGTCTTGAACGCCTGATCCCCCGCCCCGACCAGGGACGAAGCGGCGCAGGCGCGGCCCAGCGTCAGGGCGGCGTCCAGCGGACCTTGCCCCTCGCCTACAGCGCCGATGACAGCGTCGGCGTCGACCTGAACCTCGCTCAAGGTCACGCGGGCGGCGTTGTGGGCGTCGACCATGACGGTACGCTCGACCGTCACGCCCGGCGTCGCCGGATCGATCAGGAACAGGGTCAGGCCATCATCGGTCTGCGCCGCCACGATCAGGGCGTCGGCGACGTGGCCGTCCAGCACGAAGCCCTTGGCGCCGTTCAGTTTGAAGCCGTTGCCGGACCGTTCGGCGCGCGTGGCGATCTTCGCGGGCGCGTGTTTGGGGCCTTCGTCGACGGCGAGGCTGACGATGGCCTCGCCCGCTGCGATCTTCGCCAGCCAGGCCTTCTGCGCCTCTGATCCCGCCGTCTTCAGCACCGTCGCCGCCAGCACGGACGAGCCCATGAAGGGCGACGGCGTCAGGGTGCGGCCCAGACTTTCGGCGATGACGCCCGCCTCGACGGCGCCGAGGCCCGATCCGCCGTCTTCCTCAGGGATGACGACGCCGGAAAAGCCCATCTCGCCGAACGCCCGCCATAGGTCGCGCGAGACGCCGTCGGGGTCGCGGCTGTCGCGCAACTGGCGCAAGTGGGCGATGGGCGCGTGTTCTTTCAGGAAGCCGTCGGCGGCGTCCTGAAGCAGGGTCTGCTCTTCGGTCAGGATCAGGGGCATGGGCTCAGGCTCCCGGCAGTTGCAGCAGGTGTTTGGCGATGATGTTGAGCTGGACTTCGCTGGTGCCGCCCTCGATGGAGTTAGCCTTGGTGCGCAGCCAGTCGCGGGCGGCCTGGCCGTCGTTCGAGCGGTCGCCTTCCCATTCCAGCGCCTCCGATCCGCCCGCCGCCATGGCCAGTTCGTGGCGGCGCTTGTTCAGCTCCGAGCCGTAGTATTTCAGGATGGAGGCGATGGCCGGATGGGCCTGCTTCGCCTTCATCTGATCGCCCGCCCGCTCCATCGCCAGACGGAAGGCGGCGGCGTCGATGTCGTAATCGGCGATGCGGGCGCGCAGCAGCGGCTCGTCCAGCCGCCCGGCCTCGTCCAGCCCCAGATTATCGGCCGCGACCTGTCCCAGCGGGCGGCCGACGCCAGTGTCGCCCATGGCGCCGATCATGGTCCGCTCATGCGCCAGCAGGGCCTTGGCCACGTCCCAGCCGCGGTTCAGCGCGCCGATCAGGTTCTCCTTCTCGACCCGCACGTCGTCGAAGAAGGTCTCGCAGAAGGGCGACTTGCCGCTGATCAGTGTGATGGGCCGTGTCGTCACGCCCGGCGTCGCCATGTCGAACAGCACGAAGCTGATGCCCAGATGCTTGGGCGCCTCAGGGTCGGTGCGGACCAGGCAGAAGATCCAGTCGGCCTTGTCGGCGTAGGAGGTCCAGATCTTCTGGCCGTTGACGATCCAGTGGTCGCCCTGATCCACGGCGCGGGTCTGGACGGAGGCGAGGTCGGAGCCTGCGCCCGGTTCGGAATAGCCCTGACACCAACGGATCTCGCCGCGCACGATGGGCGGCAGGAAGCGCTGCTTCTGTTCTTCCGTACCGAAGGCCAGCAGGGCCGGCCCCAGCATCCAGACGCCGAAACTGTAGAGCGCCGGATGGGCCTTGATGCGGCGCAGCTCGGCGGCCAGCACCTTGGCCTCTTCGCGGCTCAGCCCGCCGCCGCCGTATTCGCGCGGCCATTCCGGCGCGGTCCAGCCACGTTCGGCCATGCGCTCCAGCCAGACCTTGTGCGCAGGGGTCGGATAGACGGCGTTGCGCCCGCCCCAGACCATATCCGCCTCAAGCGGCGGCGCGCCGCGACACTCCGGCGGGCAGTTCGCCTCCAGCCAGGCGCGCGTCTGCGCGCGGAACGTCTCCAGATCGGCCATGGCCGCCCTCCCTCGCGTTCTTGCTTGGGAAGGACGCTAGCCGGTCCTTTTTGAAAACGGAACCCTACTTCTTCGAGGGCAGGAAGGGCGAGAAGGTGATGACGGTGAAGGTGTCGCGGATGTGCGGGCGCGTCTGGACCTGCTTGGTCACGAAGGTGCCGATGTCGGCGTCCTTGGGCAGCTGGAACTTGGCCAGCAGGTCATGCTGGCCCGACGTCGAATAGACCTCGCTCACATTCTCGACATTATCGACCAGATCGGCCGCAACATCGTTGGCGTAGCCCAACTCGCATTTGATGAAGACGAAAATGGCGGTCATCATGGCCTTCAAGCCTCCCGTTCAAGCGGAGGTCTCTAGCGGATGGAGACGACATGGGTAAGGCTTTGTCGCCCGAGGCGACGCAGATGGAACGGGCCGCGGCCTATGAGGCGGCCTATAATAACCGCGCCCGCGTGCCGGGCCACCCCGCCATTCTGGATCGCTGGCGCAAGGACTCGCTGCGGGTGATCGACGCCCGGCGGCCCGAGACGATCGAATACGGCCCGTCCGAACGGCAGAAGATGGAATGGTTCGACGCGGGCGCGGGCGCGCCCGTCGCCGTCTTCATGCACGGCGGCTACTGGCAGGCGCTGGACCGCGGCTGGTTCGCCTGGGTGGCGCCCGCCCTGCTGGAGCATGGGATCAGCGTCGTCGTCCCCGGCTACGACCTGGCGCCCGCCGTCACGGTCGGCAAGATCATCGGCCAGATGCGCGAGGCGACAGAGTTCGTCCGCGCCCGCACCGGCAAACGGCCGCTGGTGTTCGGCCATTCGGTCGGCGGCCATATGGCCGCGGGCATGCTATCCGAAGGCCGGGCGCGCGCGGCGCTGGCGATCTCGGGCGTGTTCGACCTGGAGCCGTTGGTTCACACCTCGCTGAACGAGGCGCTGAAGCTGGATACGCCGGTCGCGCGCGCCCTGTCGCCGATCCACTGGCCCGCGCCGAACGGCGCGACGCCCGGCGGCACCGCCCTGGACTGCTGGGTGGGTGGAAACGAAAGCCATGAGTTCGTCCGCCAAAGCCGCGAGATGGCCGCCGCCTGGGGCGGCAAGGGCGCCGACACCCATGTCGAGATCGTCGAGGGGGCCGATCACTTCACCGTTTTGGACCCTCTGGCCGATGCGGACAGCGCCATGGTGAAGCGGCTGGTGGAGCTGGCGACCGCCGAATAGCGGCGTTTACCAGGATTGATCCCCGCCGCCCTTGACGCCAAGGGCGGCGACCGTCGATCTGCGGCCGTCAGACTTGCGAAGGAGACCCCATGCGCCACGACCGCCTCAGCGTGCTCACCGCCCTTGAAACCCAGGGCGTGGTGCCGGTCTTCTATCACCCCGATTTCGAGGTCTGCGTCGAGGTGATCCGGGCCTGCGCGCGCGGCGGCGCCAAGGCGATCGAGTTCACCAATCGCGGCGACTTCGCCTGGGAGACCTTCACCGCCCTGTCGACAGAGTTCGCGCGCACCGACCCCGACATCATCATGGGCGTCGGCTCGATCCTGGATGCGCCGACGGCGGCCCTCTACCTGGCGTCGGGCGCGCGCTTCGTCATCAGCCCCTGCCTGGTCCCAGAGGTCGCCCGCGTCTGCAACCGTCGCCAGGTGGCCTATTCGCCCGGCTGCGGCTCGGTGCGCGACATCTCCGAGGCGCAGGAGCTGGGCTGCGAGATCGTCAAGCTGTTCCCCGGCGCATCCGTCGGCGGACCGGACTTCGTCAAGGCGGTGCTGGGCCCCATGCCCTGGAGCAAGATCATGCCGACCGGCGGGGTCGACCCGGACGAAGCCTCCATCGCCAAATGGTTCGGCGCCGGCATCGTGGCGACCGGAATGGGGTCCAAGCTGATCACCGAGGCCGCCATTCAGACGAAGGACTGGGCCGGCATCGAGGCCAAGGTGCGCCAGACCGTCGAGGCGATCGCGGCGTTCCGGGCTAGAACTTGAAACTCAAGCGCTCGTTTAAACCACTAGCCACCTTGCTCTCATGTTTGGCAGTGGCTGGGTGCGGAAGTAAAAATGATTGGAAGGGGTGGATCTATCCGAACCAAAACGATCTCACGACATCCGTAGAGATCGGTAGCTTCAGGTCATTCGAAGCTTGCAGAGCCTCTGCTAATGACAAGCTTGATGCACTTGGAAGATCGGAAACCGGCACATTTGAATGTGGCCGTGGATGTCGAGTTAGCCCCAACTCAGGGCTGAACATCTGTGAAGAAACTCGCGATTAAAAAAGCCCCGCCGGTTCGCCAGCGGGGCCTTTGTTATTCAGATTTCGCCTTGCCTCAGGCGGCGACGTCGCCCTTGGCGGCCAGCTTGGCCTGGTGGGCGGCCATGCCGGCGGCGATCAGCTCGGCGGCCTCGCCAGCGTCGCCCCAGCCCTTGACCGTGACCGACTTGCCCTTCTCCAGATCCTTGTAGCGGGTGAAGAAGTGCTCGATCTGCTCGATCAGGATGGCGGGCAGCTGACGGTAGCTGGAGACCTCGGTGTAATAGGGGTTCAGCTTGTCGACCGGCACGGCCAGGATCTTTTCGTCGCCGCCGGCTTCATCGACCATCTTCAGCACGCCGATCGGACGCGAACGGATGACGCAGCCGGGCACCACCGGCGTCGGGTTCAGCACGATCACGTCGCAGGGATCGCCGTCGTCCGACAGGGTGTGCGGCACGAAGCCGTAGTTGCCCGGATAGTACATGGCGGTGTGCAGGAAGCGGTCGACGAACAGGGCGCCCGATTCCTTGTCCATTTCGTACTTCACCGGCAGGCCGCCCTGCGGGATCTCGATGATGACGTTGATGTCCCACGGCGCGTTGGGGCCGACCGGGATGGCGTCGATGTTCATGATACGCTCTTGTTGCAGGTGCGAACGGGGAGAATTGACGCGCGTGATAAGCTTTGCGCGGCTTTACGGCAAGCGTCGCGGCGATCACGCTTGCCTTGCGGCGGCCGACGTGGCGTCAATCAGGCATGAGTCTGTTTGATTGGATCGCCCTGTTCGTCTTTGTCGTCGCCTGGCTGGGCTACGGCCCGCTGATCCGCCTGGTGGCGCGGCGCAGCGGTTCGCTCAACATGGACATGCTGGCGGTGCGCGACGCCTGGATGCGCGCCATGACCCACCGCGAGATGCGGCTGATCGACAGCCAGCTGATGGGCCATTCGATCAACTCCGGCTCCTTCTTCGCCTCGACCAATCTGCTGTTGATCGCCGCCGTGGCCGGGGTGCTGTTCGGGGGCGAAGCGGCCATACGCGGTTTCGCGGCCGTCGGCGCCGAGCCCGTCACGCCGCGCCTGATGGAGGCCAAGCTGGCCCTGGTGCTGCTGTGCCTGGCGCGCGGCTTCCTCGACTTCATCTGGTCGCTGCGTCAGTTGAACTACACCGTCGCCCTGATCGGCGCCGCGCCGGAAATCCACGAAGAGGCCGACCGCGTCGCCTATGGCCGCGCCGTGGCGCGGGTGCTCAACCCCGCCCTGACCAACTTCAATCAGGGCGTTCGCGGCTATTATTTCGCCCTGGCCGCCGCCGCCTGGCTGTTCGGGCCGCTATGGCTGATGTTGGGAGCGGTGTCGGTGTTCGCCCTCCTGGCCTGGCGGCAGCTGGCCTCGCCCGCCGCCGGCGCCATTCGACAGGCTCGCCGCCTGCTGGAGCGGGGCTGATCATCTCGCAACTGCGAAATCAACGAAGCACGCCCGCATTTCAGGATCATGGGATTGAGCGTCGAACTTCGTAACACCCCGTGATTGTATATGATTGAATCGGGACTTGTGTTTTTGTGCGCTGCAAACTAACTTGGCTTTCGACGCTTTCGAGCGTCTTGCCCTTCCTGGGCGTTTCCTCCCTATAGACTTTCCAAAGCCGCGCCGTTTGGCGCGGCTCTTTTTTCGTCTCGACCGCCGCTCAGGCGCGCTGGTCGGCGCAAAGCTCGGCGATCACCCGCCGCAGGGCCGAGCGGCAGCGCTTCCACCCCGGCGACGGCGCCCAGGCCGCCTCATCCCAGTACAGTCCCCGGCTCAGCTCCACCTGAACCGCCTGAAAGCCCTCGTCCGGCCGCCCCCAGATCTGGGTCGCATAGCCGCCCGCATAGGGCCGGTTCAGCCCCACCGTCAGCCCTTGCGCCTCGAACAAGCGCCGCAGATGTCGCGTCAGCAGCGCCTCGCAACTGGTCCCGTGCCGGTCGCCCAGCACCACGTCCACCGCCCCGTTCGTCGCCCGTGCGGGCATGGAATGCCAGTCGATCAACACCGCCCGCCCGGACCGCGCCCCGCGCCGCCCGCATCATCTCCGCCAGGGCCGCGTGATAGGGGGCGTGCACCCGCGCCACCCGCGCCTCCGCCTCGCTCCGCGTCAGCCGTCGCCCATAAAGAGGCGTCCCGTCGCCCGCCAACCGCGCCAGCACGCCATAGCCGGCCTGGGCCTTGGCGCTGACGCGCGACGCGACCGCATCGACGATCAGGGCCGGATCCCACTCGTCCGGCGCCCGGTTCAGATCGACATAGGCCCGACCGATACGCGCAGCGATCAGGCTCGCCCCCTCCCCCGGCGCGCAGTCGATCAACTGATCCACGGCCGCGTCTTCGGCGCTGCGAACCGCGCGCGCAGAGGCCGTCGCCCCCATGTCGTCGGGATAGAGGTCGCCCGAATGCGGCGAGGCGAACACCAGAGGCGTCGCCCGCCCGGCGTCCGCCGGAACGATCCAGAAGGGCGGCTGAGGCGCATCCATGCCTTCGCCATAGCCTGCTTCGCAACGGAAGGCGCGTCCCGATGCCGCCGCGCCCCCGTTCGTCTTCATCGCCGGTTTACCCGGCTAGGCCTAGGTTGGCCGCCAATTCCCCAACGGTTTCGATACGATCATGGCGCGCATTCTTCTGGCCGAAGACGACAATTCTCTTCGCGGCTTCCTGACCCGCGCCCTAGAGCGGGCCGATCATGAGGTCGTGGCCTGCGAGAACGGCGACGACGCCATCGACGCCCTGGACCAGGGGCCCTACGACCTGCTGCTGACCGACATCGTCATGCCGGGCGCCGACGGGATCGAGGTCGCCCGCGTCGCCGCCGCCCGCCAGCCGGGCCTGCGCATCATGTTCATCACCGGCTTCGCCGCCGTCGCCCTCAGCGCCGCCCAGGCCTCGCCCCAGGCCAAGGTTCTGTCCAAACCCGTCCACCTGCGCGACCTGGTGAACGAGGTCGAACGCATGATCGCGGCCTAAGCGAAAGAAAAGTCGAAGAAAGGCGTCAAAGCCCCTTGCAGGCCCCGCAAACTGCGGGTTATAGACGCCGCCTTCCCGCCCACCGGCTCAACAGCCGAGGGGCCGCAGAACAGGCGGACGCGTAGCTCAGCGGGAGAGCACTACGTTGACATCGTAGGGGTCACAGGTTCAATCCCTGTCGCGTCCACCATTCTCTTTCCTAGGTTTTTTGGAACTGCTCCCCCTCCGGGAGAGCGCGCCGCCCAGGAAACGCCCATGAAACGCTCCCCGCCCAGGTCATCGCCGACCAATCGCTGAGCGCGCTTCCTCCATGTAGTTCGGGCTGTGGTGCCCATAGACCCTGGTGATCAGCCCCTCGCTGGTGCCGGTGAAGCCCGCGACCTGCCAGGTCGGAACCCCCTTCTGAAGCAGCCAGGTGATGCAGGTGTGCTTCAACGTGTGCGGCGTCACGTCCGCCCCCAGACCTGCTCGCTCCTTGGCGCTTTCAAAGCCGCTGCGCTGACGCTGGATGATCTCCCCATCGTATTCGCAGGGGCCGTGGATCGTCAGTCTGCGCCACCGCCGCAGGTGCGGCATCAGCCGATGCGGGATCGGACAGGGCGGCCGACGCTTCCGCGTTTCCCGCTCCGCCGTGCCCCGACGATGGATGGTTTCCGTGGCCAGATCGACCGAACCCGCCGTCGGGTTCCGCATCCAGCGCAGGGACAACACGGCCGAATGGCGCGTCGCCGTATAGAGTGCGATCAGGATGAAGCGGGCCACATGATAGTTGGGCTCAGCGACACGACGCCACGCTTTGACGCCGCCCTGGTCATCAACGCCGACCGCCTCATACCCCAACGCCCCGCGTAGAAGCCGCGCCGCTTCCATCCGCGTAAGCCAGCGCTCATTAGGCTGTCCCGCATCCGGCTTCGCGATCGGGATCGGCCGATCCAGTTTTCCATGGCGATGGAGCAGGTTCAGCGCCGCCGCCAAGGTCTCGAGTTCACGCCGGGCGGTGGCCTCCACCACCGGCCTGCGCCCATGGGCGCCGCCGGTTCTCGCCTTCACGTACTTCCGGCAGGCATCGATGTTGATCGCGTCGCAGGTCAGGTCTCCCAAAACCCTCCAGCAGACGGTCGACATGATAGGGCTCCGGACCGGAATGATCGTCCCGCAGAGATTCCAGATAATAGGTCAGCGCGTCGGCGACGGCGACCTTGGACGGATGGCCATCGCCGAAATCAGGCCGGTGCTTGTCGGCTAGATAGCGGCCGAACGCTTCTTCAGCGCCTCGCTGGTCCGACTCGCCAAAGCCCGTGCCGATTTCACGTCCACGGTCGAGGATGACATAGCGGGCCTCTCGGCCCTTTCGTTCGCGCAGATAGAGGCGCGGGGGTTGGGCGGGACGCGGCACAGTTCCCTCATCGCTTCGATGGCGGCCAGAGTGGTGAAATCCTTGTTGCCGATCCGCTCGATGACCAGGCGCCCCCGGCTGGCCTCCAACCGCAGGGTGCGCACCGAGACGGAGCCGTCAGGAAAGGCGAGACGCGCCGCCACAGTCAGGCGAAGCGGGGGTCGAAGACGTGATGGCGTCAGACCTGCGGTCGTGAAGATAACGCTCTACATGGGGCAAAACAGCGAACTCGATCGTCAAAGACGACAATCGCTAGAGGCGACCGGCGGGATACCGGGACAGACACCCCAACGGGTGTCATTTGTCGTCGCCGCCCATATATACCGAACAGCGTTCCGATCGCAACAAGAAAAATCGCTTATCTTGTTGTTTTTGTTAAGAAATGATATGCGCACATCAACAGATCACGTCCTCTGATCTTTCCGCATCCAGTCCGCAGCGACGAAGGCCTTGTCCAGAAAGACCGCCACCTTCTCCCATTCGGCGCCTGCACGACCGCCTTGCGCAGCCTTCCGGCGCACCTCCGCCAGAAGCTCCTCCCGTTCGATATAGGCCGCGATCTTTTCCAGGTCAGGTCGACGCGGCGGGAGCGCCGACTGAGCGCGCTCCCTGGCCTGCTCCTGCGTACAGGCGCCCTTGAGGCGATTGGCCCGGTCGCTGATAACGCGAACATTCCCGCGCACATAGCCCAGGGCAGGCCTGATGCGGTCCAGCGAAGGCGATCCGCTCGATCGTTGAGAACCTGCCGCCAGCGGCATGCCGAACACAGGGCAAACCGGCGGCACCACCACGTCGCTACGGCGCAGGTTGAACGGAAGGCCTAGACGCGCCGCCCTTTCCCGCGCCCGCTCCAGCAAGGCCGCAACCGGATCGCGGCGACGTCGCTGGCGCATATAGGCGCTCATATAGAGGGCGTTGCAGCGCCGACATTTCGCGCGCTTCAACTGCGCTCCGTGAATGGGACAATTCAATTCGAATTGGTTCTTCATGGACAGATAAGACTCTACGTTGATAATGAGTCCATGAATTCAAAATGAGTCTAAAGAGTCAAATTTAATTATGAAGACACCTCGAGCGCGCTCCCCCAATCATCCGACAGGCGCCCAGCTGCGCGGCGCCCGAGGCCTTCTGAATCTGTCGGTCCTGGACCTGTCGGAGCGCACAGGGCTGGCCGTCAACACCATCAAGCGCGCCGAAGCGACGAACGACTTCGCGCCGATCAACCGCGCAAACGCCAACCTGTTGGTCACAGTGCTTCAAAACTTGGGGGTGGTTTTTTTGCCCGCTGACGACACGATTGGGGCAGGCGTTCGGCTGGAGGCTTCAGACACGCCCGCGTTTGCACGACGTCGAAGTGGGGAGCGAGGCCAACCAAACGCCAGAATCGGTCGTTGTCGATAACCGTATTGAGCCTTGCCTCCCGCTTCGCTTGACTCCCCCAGGGGGTTGGCGCGCATATAGAACAAATGAGGAACATTTGTTCACAGCCTGACGCTTTGACAGCGCTGAAGACGCGCCTGGAGGCCCTGGATCGGGCCGGCGGTCGTCGCGTCGGCGCGGGCGTGCGCGCGGGAAGCGACGACGCCTCTGCCCCGCTGGCCACGGGCGTTCTGCATGATCTCTACGCCTCCGCGCCCGCCGATGCCGTGGCGGTCAACGCCTTCGGGCTGGGCATGGCGCTGCGGGCGGCGGCGGGGCGGCCCATCGTCTGGGGCCTGCATGAGATGATGGCCCAGGAGGCGGGACGGCCGCACGGGCCGGGCTTGCATGAGATGGGCCTGTCGCCGCGCGACCTGCTGCTGGTGCGGACGCGCGACGTGCAGACCCTGCTGGCCGTCGGCGAAGAAGCCCTGCGCAGTCCCGCCGTGGGCGCCGTGCTGTTGAGCGCCTGGGGCGAGGCCAAGGCCTTCACCCTGACGGCCAGCCGGCGACTGGCGCTGGCGGCCGAGACGGGCGGCGCGACCCTGTTCCTGGCCCGGGCGGGGGCCCTGCCCTGTCCCAGCGCGGCCGAGACCCGCTGGTCGGTGGCGTCCTGCGCGTCAGAACCTCTGGAAGGCGGAGCGCCGGGACGGCCGTCTTTTTCGGCGACCCTGCTGCGGCGGCGCGGCGGCGGGGCGATCGGGACCTGGATCATGGAGTGGGATCGTGAACAGCGAACCTTCCGCCCGCCCGCGCCGCTATCTGGCGGTCTGGTTCCCATGGCTGCCCAGCGACCGGCTGCGGCGTCAGGAGCAGCGGGACGACGCGCCGCCTGAGGATGCGCCCCCCGTCGTCCTGGCCGAGAAGATCAAGGGCGCGCTGCGGCTAGCGGCCGTCGATCCAGCGGCGGCGCGGATGGGGCTGACCCCCGGCCTGGCCCTGGCCGACGCGCGGGCGCGGACCCCCGCCTTGCGCGTCGTCGCCCATCGACCGGATCTCGACGACGCTCTGCTGGGGCGGGTGCTGGAGGATTTCGGCCGCTTCACCCCCATGATCGCGCTCGATCCGCCGCACGGCCTGATGCTGGACGTGACCGGCTGCGCCCACCTGTTCGGCGGAGAGACAGGCCTGATGCGGACGGTCCAGGCGCGGGCCGAACGCGCCGGACTCAAAATCCGGTGCGCACTGGCCGGCACGCCCCAGATCGCGCGCGCGCTGGCCCGCTTTGGACCCGGCGGTCGGTTCGAGCCCGGGCAGGACCGCGCCGTCGCGCGCCGCTTGCCGGTCGCCGCCCTGGAGTTATCGGACAAGGAGGACGAGGCCCTGCGCCGTCTGGGCCTGAAACGGCTGGCCGATCTGGACGACCGGCCCCGCGCGCCCCTGGCCGCCCGTTTCGGCGCCGACTTCCCGACCCGACTGGCGCGGGTTCTGGGCGACGAAGACATGCGCATCACCCCGTATCGGCCTCCCGCACCCGTGGTCGTCGATCGCGTCTTCTTCGAGCCAATCTCGGCGCCCGAGGACGTGGAGCGGGTTTTGTCCGACCTGCTGGTCGAGACCATGGACAGGCTGGATCAGACGGGCCTGGGCGGCCGCGCCTTCGAGGCCGCCTTCTATCGCGTGGACGGCGAGACGCGCCGCATCGTCGTCCGCACCGGCCGTCCGACCCGCGACGCCCCTGCGACGCTGCGGCTGTTCCGCGAGCGGATGGCGGCCCTGGCCGCCCCGCTGGACCCCGGCTTCGGCTTCGATCAGATGCGGATGTCCGTGCCCTGGACCCAGGCTTTGGCTCCGACCCAGCAGGGACTGGAACGCGAGACGCCCGGCGAGGAGGCCTTCAGCCACCTGATCGACCGGCTGACCGCGCGTCTGGGACCGGAGGCCGTGCTGCGCTTCGAGCCTTTCGCCTCGCACATTCCCGAACGCGCGGCGCGGCTGGTCCCGGCCGCCGCCCGTCATGGCGACGAGACCTGGACCGATCTCGATCCCGACGATCCGCCCTTGCGGCCCCTGCAGATGTTCGACCCGCCCCAGCCGGTCGAAACCCTGGCGGAGGTGCCCGACGGCTATCCGCTGAAGTTCCGCTGGCGTCGCGTCCTGCACGAGGTGACGCGCGCAGAAGGGCCCGAGCGGATCAGCGGCGAATGGTGGCGCGCGCCGGGCCAGCGCACCCGCGACTACTACCGGGTCGAGGATCGGGACGGCCGTCGCTTCTGGCTGTTCCGCCAGGGCCTCTATGGCGAGACGCCCGAGCCGCGCTGGTTCATCCACGGCCTGTTCGCATGAGGAGGCTCGATCCTTGCGGCGCCTACGCCGAGCTGGCGACGGCCAGCAACTTCTCCTTCCTGCGCGGCGCCTCGCATCCCAAGGACCTGGTGCTGACGGCGATCCTGCGCGGCCACGCCGGACTGGGGCTGGCCGATCGCAACACCGTGGCGGGCGTGGTGAGGGCCTGGAGCGCGCTGAAGGAGATACGCGTCGAGGGCCTGGCCCCGCCGGACAGGATGCGCGACGGCGGCAGCCCCGGCGAGATCGCCTTCATCGAGGACCCGCTGAACGATCCGGCCCTGTCCGAAGAGGTGAAGCGTCGCGCGGCGGACTTTCGCCTGCTGAGCGGGGCGCGGTTGGTTTTCAACGACGGGACGCCGGACGTCATCGCCTATCCGGAGACACGGGCGGGCTGGGGGCGGCTGACGCGCCTGCTGACCCTGGGCAACAGACGGGCGAAGAAGGGGGAGTGCGAGATCGGCCTGCGCGACCTGCTGGTCGATCCTGAGGACCTGCTGCTGATCCTCGTCCCGCCGGATCGGCTGACGGGGCTGGAAGAGGTGTTGGCCCGCATGAACGCGGCGGCGCCGGGCGCAGTCTGGCTGGGCGCCGCCCTGCACAGGCGCGGCGACGACCGGCGCCGGCTGGCCCGGCTCAAGGCCATGGCGGAGCGGGTGGAGGTCCCCTTGCTGGCGCTCAACGATGTCCTCTACGCCGCCCCTGAAGACCGCGATCTGCAGGACGTCCTGACCTGCATCCGCGAAGGCGCGACCATCGAAACCGCCGGCCGTCGGCTGGAGGCCAACGCCGAGCGCTGGCTGAAGCCCGAGGACGAAATGGCCCGCCTGTTCAAAGATGCGCCAGAGGCGGTGAACGAAACGACCGCCTTCCTGTCGCGCGCGACCTTCGATCTGAGCAACCTGAAGTATGAATACCCTGAGGAGCCCGTACCGCCCGGCGAAACACCTCAGGGCTGGCTGGAAGAACTGGTGCGTCGCCGCACCCTCCTCCGTTATCCGGACGGCGCGCCGCCCAAGGTCACGACCCTGCTTGCGAAGGAGCTGGCCTTCATCGCCGAGCGCAGCCTGGCCCCCTATTTCCTGACCATCCACGACATCGTCCGTACGGCCGAGAACAAGGGCATCCTGTGCCAGGGGCGCGGATCGGCCGCCAACTCGGCGGTCTGCTACGTCCTGGGGATCACCAGCGTCGATCCGGCCTGCCACGACCTGTTGTTCGAGCGGTTCCTGTCCTCCAACCGCGACGAGCCGCCCGACATCGACGTCGACTTCGAGCACGAGCGGCGCGAGGAGATCATCCAATACATCTATGAGCGCTATGGCCGGCATCGCGCCGGCATCGCCGCCACCGTCATCCGCTATCGCCCCGCAGCGCCATCCGCGAGGTGGGAAAGGTCCTGGGCCTGACCGAGGACGTCACCGCGCGCCTGGCCTCGACCCAGTGGGGCAATTGGGGCTCCGAGATCAGCGGCCGCCAGATCGAACAGGCCGGTCTGGACGCCGCCAATCCGATGGTCGATCGCGCCGTGCGCATGGCCACGCGCCTGCTCGGCTTTCCGCGCCATCTGTCTCAACACGTCGGCGGCTTCGTCCTGACCCAGGGACGGTTGGACGAAACTGTCCCCATCGGCAACGCCGCCATGGCGGAGCGCACCTTCATCGAATGGGACAAGGACGACATCGACGCCCTGGGCCTGATGAAGGTCGACGTACTGGCCTTGGGGATGCTGACCTGCATCCGTAAGGCCTTCGACCTGATGAAAGCCCATTCAGGCGTCGAGCACGACCTCGCCTCCGTCCCGCCGGAGGAACCCCAGGTCTACGACATGCTGTGCCGGGGCCAGTCCATCGGCGTCTTCCAGGTCGAGAGCCGCGCCCAGATCAACATGCTGCCGCGGCTGAGGCCGCGAGAGTTCTACGATCTGGTGATTCAGGTTGCCATCGTCCGCCCCGGTCCGATCCAGGGGGACATGGTCCATCCCTACCTGCGTCGCCGCAACGGCGTGGAAGAGGTTCACTATCCACCGCCCGGCCGCCTCTATGGTCCGCCTGACGAGTTGAAACAGGTGCTGCACCGGACCCTGGGCGTCCCCCTGTTCCAGGAACAGGCCATGAAGGTCGCCATGGTCGCCGCCCGCTTCACGGACGCCGAGGCCAACGGCCTGCGCAAGGCCATGGGCACGTTCCGAGGTGACGGGACCCTGCACACCTATGAAGACCGCATGGTCGGGCGGATGATCGCGCGCGGCTATGATCCAGACTTCGCGCGGCGCTGCTTCGAACAGATCAAGGGCTTCGGCTCCTACGGCTTTCCCGAAAGCCACGCCGCCAGCTTCGCCCGGCTGGTCTATGTCTCTTCCTGGATCAAGTACCGCCACCCGGCGGCCTTCGCTTGCGCCCTGCTGAACAGCCAGCCCATGGGCTTCTACGCCCCCGCCCAGATCGTGCGCGAGGCGCAGGAAGTCGGCGGGGTCGAGGTGCGCCCCATCGACGTCTCGCACAGCGACTGGGACAACAGCCTGGAAGGGCCTGCGGACGCCCCCGTCCTGCGTCTGGGCCTGCGCCAGATCGACGGCTTCAGGGAGGATTGGGCCAACGCCCTGTCCGCGGCGCGGGCCGTGGCGCCTTTCGTCGATATCGAAACCCTGGCCCGGCGCGCTGAACTGCCCGCCGCCGGCATGCGCAAGCTGGCCGACGCCGACGCCTTCCGCTCCCTGGGACAGGATCGTCGCGAGGCTCTATGGGCGGTGCGCCGCCTGCCCGGCGATGATCCCCTGCCCCTGTTCGCCGCCGCCGAGGCGCGCGAACGCGGCGCTCGCGAACTGGGCGCGGAGCCCGACGCCCATCTACCCCTGATGCCGCTGGGAGAGCATGTCGCCGCCGACTACCAGACCGCGCGCCTGTCGCTGAAGGCCCACCCCATCGCCATCCTGCGCCCCGTCTTCGCCGCTGACCGGGTCCTGACCTGCGCCGAAACCGAAGCCAGGCGCGGCGGCTCCATCGTGCGGGTCGCCGGCGTGGTGCTGGTGCGTCAGCGGCCGGGCAAGGGCAACGCCGTCTTCGTCACCCTGGAGGACGAGACCGGCATCACCAACGTGGTCCTGTGGGCGCGGATGCTGGACCAGTACCGACGCGAGATCATGGGCGCCCGCCTGATGCAGGTCGAAGGCGTCGTCGAGAAAAGTCCCGAAGGCGTGGTCCACGTCGTCGCCCGCCGCGTCATCGACCGCAGCGCCGAGTTGTCCCGCCTGTCAGAGGACCACGAAGCCGACATCCAGCTCGCCCGCGCCGATGTCGTCGCTAATCCGCAACCGCCGCGACGCCCGTCGCACCGGCATCCGCGCGACGTGCGCATCCTGCCGGGGTCGCGGGATTTCCACTAAGCGCCACTTGCAGACGTTGGCATCGGGCCCGAAAGCAGACCTTCAGCAGCTAGACCACTCTAGAAGCGGCCTCTCAATCCGTGTGCACGAGGGCACAAATCGAGGCGGCGGCAGACTTCGGCTTAGACAAGATCTTGCTTTTGGCCCGCCTTTAGTTGCTATTGGCGGTTAAGGCGGGGGATACAAAATTGGGCGAACGGCAGCTTCGGGCGATAGACTTGTACTCCGGCGTTGGGGGGTGGTCGCTCGGACTTCGGCTGGCCGGCATTGACGTCGTCGCATCGTTCGAGCGTTGGGGCGCGGCCAACGAGACCAACTTCAAGAACAATCATCACCAAGCTCAGACGGTCGATATCCGGCGCCTATCGTATGACGACCTTCCGTCAGACATCGACATCGTCGTTGGGAGCCCGCCTTGCACCCAGTTTTCGTTCTCCAACCGAGGCGGAAACGGAGACCTGGACGACGGCCTAAAGGACATCGAGAATTTCCTCAGCATCGTTGATCACCTCCGACCGAAGGTGTGGGCGATGGAGAACGTCCCACGGGTCGCGGGAATCATTGCGTGTGAGCTTGAACCCGGGGGTCGGCTGGAACGGTTCGCACATCTCGGTTTCAAGCCGCATCTCATCAGCATGGACGATTACGGTGTCCCGCAGCGCCGCCGCCGCTGTGTCGCCGGTAACTTCGACTTCGAGCTGTTAAAGGAATATTCGGCCGTCCTCGAACGACCGACTTTAGGGCAGGTCGTTAAAGCCTTGGCGGCCGACCCGGTCAGTGATCCCCTGTTTGGCATCATCATGCCGCGAGCCGATCTCGTTGATCACGTGGCTGAGGAGCCTCTGAGCTTAGAAGAGGTGCGGATCAACCGCGCTAACAAGGCCAATCACACCGTCTACAACGCCATGCCTTTCCCGGACCCTTTGGACCGCAGCGTCCGGACGATCACGGCGACCTGCACACGAGTTTCTCGGGAGAGCATTGTCATCGCAGCTCCCGACACGCCAAACGCGTATCGACGCCTTACGGTTCGAGAGCGGGCGAGCCTGCAAGGCTTTCCCATCACTTTTCAATTCTATGGTCAGAACTACGGTCAGAAGCTGCGGATGGTGGGTAACGCTGTTCCGCCGGCTTTCGCGTACCTTCTCGGCCATGCGCTTAGCGGAACACCAGTGAAAGCATTGCCGCCCCTTGCCAGCCATGCGGCGAGCCTTCGGGCACCTGAACCCGTCTCCAAGGAAACTCCGCCGGATCGGCCTGGCGCTCGCTATCCGGCCACACGACGCTTCAGGTTTGCCATCCCCAGTCTGCAGTTAAAGAGCGGTGTGCGTTTCGAATTTCGCAATCGGTTCGAAAAAGGCGATGGCCGATGGGCGATCGACTTCTATTTTGGGACATCGAAGGAGATCATGTCGGTCCCTCTGGACCGGACACTCCAAGCTCGGTTCGCCTCAACCTTTCCGCAGGGTTGGCCGTCCTCAGTAGCGACAGTTTTGAGCGACCTTTCAGCCTACCTGGCCGATGCCGACCTTCAGAACATGCAGCGGGTCTGGTGCCACCAGGGCTTGGGCCTTACGCGGCCCTTCATGGTGCTGGACGAGCTTGACGCTTTGGGACGACGATTAAGAGAAGCGCTCATGGAGCATCCGCGCCTCGCTCAAGCGATTATCGATCAAGCGATAAGCTTGGTCTTCGATGAGGCCCCGTCACCCCCGCCTGGCCTGGCCAAATTGGCGCGCAACGCCGCGACGATAGCGGCAGGGTTGCTGATCGGCTCCAGCGCCAATGCGATCCTCGAGCGAGGTTTTGAACTTGAGGCAAGGCCGCGGCCTGCCGTCGGATTTGGCTGACGAACCGGAAATCGTTGAACCGAGGTAGGGTTCGCCTGATAGTGGTTATTCTGAAGCTTCGGGCGGGGGGTCTGGTGACATTCAAAGATGGGGAGTTCATCGGCGCATCTGATGCCGAAGGCTCGCGTTACGAGGCGGCCGAACGGTTCGTTCGCTATCTGGAAAACCGTATCCAGCAGGACGCGCGGGGCGATTTGGAGACGGAGTCCCCGGTCGATCCGACTGGCCGCTATTGGCTCGGACGCCTCGGCCCCAAAGACTTCGTCACGCGCCCCGACGACCGAGGTGATCGGTTGGAGCCCTGCGCCATCGGCTTCCGGATCAAACCAAAGCGAGCTGGTCCCTGGACCTTCGCCGTCAAATGTCGGTTCGTCCTGTGGCACCGGCGCCGGTCTGGCGATACCAGCGGCCTAGCCTGGGCTTGGGACAAGACAGAGCCCGTCGAGATTGTCGTGCCCATCACCGCAGAAGCCCACGCGGGGGTGCAGGTTTTTGGCGCGGAGCAGTTCGACATGGCGCTAGCCGCGGCTGGCGCGCCGTCGCTTTCGGCCGATATCCGTGTCCGCGCCACTATTCGAAGCGACGAGACGAGCTCGCTAGAAATCACCTTGGTCAATACGAGCCCGGAAGAGAAGGAGCTTGCAGACGGTCGCTTCTTCGAAGCCGAAGTCGCGATTCGCGGGCTGGAGCACGTCCCGTTCGCCCTTGAGAGCTTGCCTGACAGCTTCCGCTTCAACCGAAACGTCGCGGCTTACGGGATAAACTGCGGCGTCGAAGTACAGGGCGACGTGATCCGGACCATCGATGGGCCGGCCATGACGAGGTCACGGCCAGACTTCTGGCCGTCCAAGGAACCTCAGCCAGATCTGACCTTCGAGTCGCTGGCGAAAGCGCCAGATGCTTCCGCCAATGCGCTGGTCGACATCTTCAATCGATGGGCGGCGGACGTTTGGAGCGCTAAGACCTTGGCGACCAGGGCGGCCTCGGAAGGTTGGTCGACCGGGATGAAGCGCGAAGCGGCAGACGCAAGCGCCGAGTTTCAAGACGAACTTCATCGAGTTCGACGGGGTGCGGAGCTGCTTGCCAGCGACCCCGAGCTCAATACGGCGTTCCGCCTCATGAACCAGGCGATGGGGATATCGGCTCGCGGTCGTTACTCGGCGTGGCGTCCATTCCAGTTCGCGTTCCTGCTCGCCAATCTTCAATGCTTGGTCGATCCCCACGCCGAGTCCGAAATCGTGGACATTGTTTGGTTCGCGACGGGCGGCGGGAAAACCGAGACCTACCTTGGGCTTTTGCTGACAGCGGCATTCCTCGACCGAATGCGGGGCAAGCTGTCCGGGGTGACCGCCTGGTCGCGGTTTCCCTTGCGGATGCTGTCGCTCCAGCAGACCCAGCGCTTCGCCAACGCGCTCGCTGCCGCTGAGCTCGTGCGTCGTGACACCGGCATCGCTGGCGATCAATTCTCGCTGGGTTTCCTTGTCGGGGGTTCAGCCACACCCAACCGCATTAAGAAGGAGAGCCCGCGGCCGAACGAAGACGCCGACAAGATCGAGGAGCGGATGAACCCGTTCAAGCTGCTCGACGTCTGTCCCTTCTGCCGTAGCCGGGACTTGAAGACCGAATTCGACCGCGCGCTTTGGCGCCTGGATCACCTTTGCACGAACACCGAGTGCCCCACGCACAGCGAGCCGCTGCCCATCCATGTCGTCGATGATGAGATTTGGCGCTTCCTGCCCACCGTTGTCATTGGAACCCTCGACAAGGCGGCGAACATCGCGCGTCAGACCGGGATGCGCGGCATGCTCGCCAGCCCCATGGGCCTCTGTACGAAACCAGGGCACGGCTACACCTACGCGACGCGTGGTGACTTTCCGAATGGCTGCATGGTGCCAGACTGCAAGGGCGGAAAGCCGGGGCCATTGCCAATTGCCGCCGAACTTTATCCCGCCAGTTTCAGGCTTCAGGACGAGCTTCATCTCCTTCGCGACAGCCTGGGCGCGGTGGATGCGCACTACGAATGCGCGATGGACGGCATCCAAAGTGAGCTGACTGGCAGCAAGCCGAAAATACTCGCATCCTCAGCCACGCTGTCGGGTTACGCGAAACAGATCGAAGTTTTATATCGCCGCGCCGCCCGCGTTTTTCCGCAGCCACCTCCGGTTGATGGTCAGGGCTTCTGGGCTGCTGATTCCGGCAAGGCTATGCGGCGCTATCTTGCCCTGGCGCCGCGGCGGCTGACGGTTGAATTCGTGGTCGATCGTCTGGTCGTGACGCTGCAAAGCGCGATCCGCCGCTTAGTTGGCGACCCCGCTGCGATTTGCGCTGAGCTACAAATTGATCCCAGCTTCGCGCCCTTCCTAGTGAACCTTTATGGGACGAACGTCGTCTACGGGAACACGCTCCAGGACATCGACGCCGTCGTGCGCTCGTCGGAGACACAATATGCGGAGCTCAATCCACCGCCGAACGTGGCGACGCTGACGGGGCGCACAGATTTCGAGGAGGTGCGGGCTACGCTCGATCGGTTGGAGGCGCCGGAAGCGGACTACGAGAAACGGCTCCACTTGATCGCTGCTTCGTCGATGATGTCGCACGGTGTGGACATCGATCGGCTCAACGTGATGGTGATGCTCGCCTTCCCATTGGGCGTCGCGGAGTTCATTCAAGCCACAGCGCGTGTTGGACGGCGCTGGCCAGGTCTGGTCATCGTCGTTCCAAAGATGACCAGAGAACGCGATGCGAGCGTCTATCGGGCATTCCCCGAGTTCATCTCGCACGGGGATCGTTTCGTCGAACCCATCCCGATAACCCGAAAGAGCCGACGTGTCCTCGAGCGCACGATTTCGGGACTAGAGCTCGCTCGGATCACCCTAATCCATGAGCCGGCGTCGGGCGGCCGGCTGACGACCATCCGCGCGCTAAACGACTATGCCCGCCGCCAACCGAATATGCTGGCTGACGACGAGCGGGCTATCGCCTCCGACCTCGGCGTGACTGGCGACGACGAATTCATGCGCGACCAACTACACCGTTGGTTCCAGCAGTTCGCCCGCAGCCTGCGTGAACCACCGCCGGATTCGCGCTTCCTGTCGGACCTCAGCCCAACTGGCTCTCCCATGACTTCGCTACGGGATGTCGAGGAACAAGCGCCCGTGAAAGGGGACAGCACCCGATGAGAGAGTCCCGGAGCGGTTCGCAAATCCTGTTCGGCCATCTGCCGGAACAGACAATCGACGCCAACGGCGGCATCTGGAAGGTCAAGCGCTGGAATGATCCCAAGATCGAGTCCGCGATCGATACGGGCGCGCTGCGCGAAGAGCTGATCCGCGCCGCCTTCGCCTGGAAGGACAAGAACGAGGACGGCGGCTTTGTCGATGACCTCTACGCGCACCGTACTGTCCGGGTGAAGTCGCTTAACCGCGATGAGGGCATCTACTGCGAGCCCTTCCCGCGGTTATACCTTTGCCAAACCTGCAAGCGCCTGCATGACGAGCCCATCGGCAAGTGCCAATGCGGGTCGTCGAAGCGGCGCGGCCAACTTCCGTTCGTCGGCTATCACGACGTCTGTGGTTCGATTAAAACACCCTACGTCCGCAAATGCCCTGTTCATGGCCAACGGGCGGTCAGGTTTCCCGGGACCGCCTCAGCGGCCGAGCTGATCTTCTATTGTCCGGTCTGTTCGGACACGATTCACCGAGGGTTTGGCGCCGCATGCGACTGTGACCAAGGAGGCGCACTGTCGTTCACCGTCCACCGGTCGGGAACGGTCTTCAAGCCGCGTGGGATCAGCATGATCAATCCGCCACGCCGCGAGGTCTTAGCTCAGATTGAACAAGCAGGCGGCGGTGAGCGGGCGCTGGAGTGGGTGCTAGAGGGGATGACGGGACGCCATCTGACGGAGTCTGGCGCCGCTCAAAATCCGTCGTCGATCCGCAAGCTGCTGGAGGGGCGTGGATTCGACGAGGCGACGATCGACGCCATGATCGCGGCTATGCCCATCAGCACAGAACCGAAGGCAAAAATTCGGGTCTTGCAGACGGACCTCCGCACAGACGCGGAACGCCAGGCCAAGCAAATCGCACTGGCGACGTTCGAGAGCCGCGTGACCGTTTCGAGTCTACTGGACAAGGCGACCCAGCCCGTCTTGCGCGACCTGTACGAGGTTCAATATCCGGATGCGCTGCGCCGGGCCGGATTCGAGCGCGTGGAGCTGATAGATCGCTTCCCGGTCCTGACCGCTCAATTTGGCTACACGAGAGGCGCGCCGACGCCCGGCGACAGCCGGTTGCGCACATATCGGGATCAGAACGGCGACTACACCGTCTATGGCGAGCTGGCACAGACCGAGGCGCTGCTCATCCGACTTGACCCGCGCATGGTGCATCGCTGGCTGGTTATGCGCGGCATGACGCTTGGGACTTTCGAGGATCATCGCGGGGCGTCTGAAGCGATCTTGGCGCAGATGGGCGCCACGGACACGCCGAACGATGTGACCCACCTCGTCACCGAGGTCGTACACTCGATCTCGCACGCTTTCATCAAGCGGGCTGCGGTCTACGCCGGCATCGAGCGCAGCGCCTTGTCCGAGGTCGTGCTTCCCGCCGCCTTTTCATTCTTCGTTTATGCGGCCGCTAGAGGCGACTTCGTGCTTGGCGGGCTCCAGGCGCTCTTTGAATCCGACTTGCATCATCTTCTCAACGGCCTCGTCGATGACGAACATCGATGCGCACTGGACCCCGGCTGCGAGGACACTGGCTCAGCCTGTGCGGTGTGTTTGCATCTCGGCGAGCCGTCGTGCCGGATGTTCAACACGGCCCTTTCTCGGAAGGCCTTGGCTGGCGGTGCTGGCTACTTCGACGTCACGGCAGACGCTCCCCAGTTTAGCGACGCTTGATCCAGCGTCGTACCCACTACCACCAGGATGGAGCGCGCGCGGCTCAGGGCGACATAGGCTTCAGTCCAGATGCCTTCAGGGGCGGCGGAATCGAGCACTACTACTACTGCTTGCGCCTCCAAGCCTTTGAAGCGCGCGATTGACTCGACGGGGACGCCTCGGCTGCCCCAGCGGCCGAATGAAAAGGCACCGATCGACCTTTCGCGAAGCCGATTGGCTAGAGCGGCAGACCCGCAGAGCACGACCAGGTTCGCCGGACCGAAGCCTTCGCCGAGCAGGGCCTCCACAGCCGCCACGACGTCTTTCTCTCGCGGCGGTTCGGTCGTGGTGCGCCACACCGGTGGAGGACCGGCGACACCCTTGTCCTTGCAAACTTGATACACGACGTCCGCCACGCATTTGGCGATAGGTTGGGTGTTCCGCAGATTTTTGGTTAGCTCCCAGGTGAAGGTCTTTCCGACGCTGGCCTCCCAATCCCGTTTCCAAAGATCTTGAAGGGGATCGGCGAAAACGAACAATGGCGCATCCTCGTCCGTCGAGACCAGGCATTGAAGCGCATCCAGCCAAAGCGGCGAGAAATCTTGCCCCTCGTCTATGACAATCGCGTCGTAGATGGTCTCATTAATGGCGCACGCGTCGATCAGGATAGTTGGCGCTTCAGATTCCCACCATGCGGCAGGTTTCGACGCCGGAGTTCGCAGCTTGGCGCGCGCGGCTTCGCGCAGACATAAGCTATGGAATGTACCTGCCGTGAGAAGGGGGCTTTGCGCACGGGCGGCGAGGTCTTCTCCGAGGAGCTCATTATAGCAGATCAATAGTGTTCGGAATCCATCTCGCGCGAGTTGCTGCGCCCGCGCGACTGCCAAAACGGTTTTACCCGTGCCGGCACCGCCAACGATGAGCCCACCGCGATTGGCGCGGAGGCCAGCGAAGACATCGATCTGCTCAGCGGTGAGGACGAGCAACTCAGCTTCGGCGTCGGCGCTTCGGCTCGACAGTTCAGGTCGAACATCAACCGTGGGGGCCAGCAAGGATATGAGCTTGCTGACATCTTTCACCGACAGGTTGGCTTCAAGCTCCCAGTGCTCAATGCAGCCCTTGATCGCTTCGAGCGGGTCGTCGAGGTCGCCCCTGATAAGGCTGATCGCTCGCGGCCCTGCTGGCCCAACGCCCGGCAGCGACTTCATGTCAGGGAACACCACGGCATGCCCGACGCGAAGCCTGTTGGTCAGGTCATGACCCCGCAACCAGCCGAGCAGCGCATGCTTTGAGGCGGTCGCCTGATCAAAGGGGTTCTTGATCTCGTGTCTTTGTCCATGGCGATCGATCGTCGACCAGCGGCCTCGATCAATCTCTATGCCGCCGCCTTTGACCTCAATGACCAACATCCCCTTGCGTGGGTGGACGACAATGAAGTCGGCCTCACCATCGCCTTGGCGGCCGCAGCGTTTGGATTGCCAACTGACGCTGTGGAAGACGATCCACCCATCCGGCAGCGTCTTCAGCGCGACGGCGACCTTACGTTCGGAGGCCTCAGTGGGGTCATCGGCTCCTAGCCCGTAGTAGGTGGCCATCTTATCGATCCAGGAAGCCGCGCAGGTGGCGACTGCGCGTCGGATGCCGCAGCTTGCCGAGCGCTTTGGCTTCAATCTGGCGTATCCGTTCCCGAGTCACGCTGTATTCTTGGCCGACACTCTCCAGTGTGTAGGTGCTGTCGAGTCCGATCCCGAAGCGCATACGCAGGATGCGCTCCTCTCTGGGGGATAATGTGGCGAGCACGTCGCCGAAACGCTCCTCCAGCTCCCTTTGAGATGTCAGATCGAAGGCCGATTCTGCCGTGTCCGGGAGGATTGAAAGAAGAGTCGTGTCCTCACCGATGAAAGCGTCGCCTTCCGCCACTTCCGTGACCTGTACATGCCACATCAACTTCATGAGTCGTTCTGGATCGACACCCAAGGCTTCCGCCAGTTGGTCGGCGGTCGGCGGCTTGCCGTTTACAAAAGTGAGCTTCGCCTGAGCGCGCCGGATGCGGACCATGCGTTCCTGAAGGTGGACCGGCAGACGCACGATCCTATCGCCATCGGCGATGGATCGCCTCATGCGTTGCTCGATCCACCACGTTGCGTAGGTTTTAAACCGAAAACCCCGTTCCGGGTCGTAGAGGTCGGCCGCGCGGAGCAGCCCGATCATGCCTTCCTGGATAAGATCATCAATGGTGAGATGGCGCCGCTCGCCGCGGCGGCGCGCGAGCATTTCTACATAGTGAATGTTCGAGGCAACGAAGGTCGCCTTGGCCCTGTCCGCGTCCCTTCGGACCCGTTCCACATATGCGGAATCCTCATAAGTGTTTTCCGGCAGACGGAGCGCGAGCTGAATTCGTCGGCCCAACTCTTTCTCCTCAACGTCAGTGAGGTATTGCACACGCCTGCGCGCGGTGCCTCCAGCAGGCACTATCTCATCTCTGATGAAGACGTCTTCATCATCCTCAATCAAGCGGAAACCCGCGACCGCAAGCTGGTCTTCAACCTCCATGCATTCCGCGACTGAAAGTTGCCTACGCAGGTAAGTGCGGTTCACATCAGCGCGCTGGAGTTCGCCGTCTCCTCTTTCGGCGTCCGCCGACAGGCTCTTAAAGACTCTCGCGACGACGTCCGGCCGGACAACGGCCGCGACTTCGTCGGCGTTCGACGCCGTCGTGGGAGCACCGTCCGCATCAAGTTCGTCGTCATCGGAGAAGCGAGAATCGTCCTGCGATACCTCGTCTTCGAGACTCTCTTCCATAACGCCCCCGTCGCCGGCGATATGCTCGCCAGCCTAGTGAACCCAGCCGCATTCCCTTGTTCTCTATCGCGCATAAGATGACCATCCTTGGGATATACGCAAGAGTAGAAGCGGGTGAGTGACTGGTGGTCACCTATCGCTTGCGCTCGCCGATCTTGATCATCCGCCGGTGATCAGAATGCTGCTTATGCCTCTCGCGCCCACAACGGACTTTCGGAGCGTCCGCTAAGAGTCAGGACCAGCCAGAATGTCGCGCCGAATGCCTAAGTTTATTTGAGCTCAATCAGAAATTGCTCACCGCTCTCGTTCGAAGAATTGACCTGGTTGGACGCACAGAATCTCAGAGAGGTGGACTAGGAGCCCGATACTCGGGAAACTCTGTCCGCGTTCGATCCTTCCGATTTGGCGCACGTCCAAATGAACTTCGGCGGCCAATCCCTCCTGTGTCATGCCCCGCGCTTGGCGGAACCGTCGCAGATTTCCGCCAATGATCTTTTCCCAGCCCATCTGCGGGAGATGTTAACGATCCGGTCACCACTTCCAGGACATTAGATGTCCTATTGGAAACGGGGGGAGCGTTATGGTCCTGTTGGGTATTTTGACGCTCATCGTTGCGATCGGATGCGGCGTACTGGTCTTACTTCGCAAGCTCTCTGCCACGCAGGCGGATGTTCGTCAGATACGCAGTGAGATCATCAACCTTCACTTTGATGTCGTGCGTCACCATCGACCGCCTTTCGGGCGGCGCGGGAAAACCGAGCCGTAATTTTCGCTACCTTTTACGAACTACTGCGGCATGGTTTTCTTCCATATTGTGACGCCTCAGGGCAGTTGCAGGCGTCGCACGACCACATACGGCGGCGTCTACGACGACCGTGTCCACCCTAGGTGAGACCATGCTGGAAACGACAACCATCACCCTGGCCGATGGCGGCGCCATCCTGACGGAACAGATAGTCATCCCTGACGGCATGATCCGCGACGTGCTGATCGAAGCGCGCTTCGGCGGGTTCCCTCACCAGTTCCCCATTTCCCTGGCCCCGTCGGGCACCAACGCCAGTCGATATCCAGGCTGTGCCCGTCCAGGCCACACAAAACTAATGCGCACCCGCGAGACCTGGCATTGGACCGACGGCCCGCCGCCGTCGCCGACGATCTTCAAGGGCATGCCGGTGATCGAATGGCTCTCGCGACCAAAAGTTGAATGGCGCGGCGACATAAAAATCTGATTTTGCAGGAAAATTCGATGAGTCACGTTTTGAAAAGACTCAAGACTTTCGGCCGAAAACAAAACGTGACTCGTCCGTAAAATATTGAGCGGCCAAGAGAAAATCCCTAGGCCGCTCCCGCGTCACGCTATGGCGCCTGCATCAGAGTTGAATACCGTCGGCTTCGCCAGCCTCACCCCAGAGATCAGACAGCGGAGGCAGAACAAGGCGATGTCGGTGCTGCCCCAGCTTGGCGGCCAACATATGCCCAGGACGTCCTGGGTCCATCGGCGGCGATTGGTAGACGGAAGTCGTTTTCGCCTCCGCGTCCACGCCCGCGAACGGATCATCGTCGACGAAATCATCGGCATCCCCTCCGTCGGCCTGATTCAACTTCATCATCGCCGATGCCGCAAATCCCTCGCGGTCGACCGCGTATCGGGCGATGATTGAGTGAACGCGGGCCAGTTTGTGCCCGGTCACCGAAGCGATTTCCAACAATGACGCGCCGGCCCTCTCCATCCGGCAGACCGCCGAATGGCGAAGAGTGGAGAGCAACATCAGAGGATCGCCATCCGATGTCACCGCGTGGCGTACTTCGTTGAAACGCGCGCCCAGACGCCCCTTGGTGAAACCCGTGCCCGTGTCCGCGTCGTTAAAGAGGTATGGGGAGCCTTCAATTCGCACTGCTTCAATCATGCGGCACAGCGCCTTGGAGACCGGGAATTTCACCAGCGCACCCGTCTTCGACTGTTTCAGTTGGAACCTGCCATACCGGTGTTCGGCGTCAGCGCCTTTGGCACAGATCTGGGGTTGCGGATAATGGAGGGATTGGGTCTCGTCGCAGTGACGTAAGGAACGCAGATGAGACCCAATCCCTCCAGCCCAAAATTGGCTGCCAAGCCCACCAAGAAGCCCGCCGAGGTGGTGGTGAAAGATATTCGCCGTGCCACACGCCGGCATTTCTCGGCCGAGGATAAAATCCGCATCGCGCTCGAAGGCCTGCGCGGCGAGGAGAGCATCGCTGAACTGTGCCGCCGCGAAGGCATCGCCCAGAGCGTGTATTATTCCTGGTCAAAAGAATTCCTTGAGGCTGGCAAACGCCGTCTGGCCGGGGACACGGCCCGTGCCGCCACCAGTGACGAGGTCAAGGATCTGCGCCGTGAAGCACTGGCTCTCAAGGAATGCGTGGCCGACCTGACGCTCGAGAACCGCCTGCTTAAAAAAAGCATGATCGCGGATGGGGGCGACCAAGAATGAGGTATCCCGCCGCAGAAAAGCTCGAGATCATCCGCCTCGTCGAGCAATCCCATCTGCCCACCCGACAGACGCTGGAGAAACTGGGCATCCCACGCCGCACCTTTGCCCGCTGGTATGCCCGCTACCTTGATGGTGGGCCTGAGGCGCTGGAAGACCGCCCCTCGGCGCCAAGCCGGGTATGGAACCGGCTGCCCGAGAATGTGCGCAAACAGATCATCGACATGGCGCTGGAGGAAAGCGAACTCTCGCCCCGCGAGTTGGCCACCAAATTTACCGATGAGAAGCAGTACTTTGTCTGCGAGGCCACGGTTTATCGCCTGCTCAAGGCACAGGATCTGATCGCCAGCCCAGCCTATATCGTCATCAAGGCCCGCGACGAGTTCCACACCAAGACGATGCGACCAAACGAGATGTGGCAGACCGACTTCACCTATTTCAAGCTGATCGGTTGGGGCTGGGTTTACCTCTCAACCGTGCTCGACGACTATTCCCGCTACATCATCTCGTGGAAGCTGTGCACCACCATGACGGCGGGCGATGTCACCGACACGCTGGACTTGGCGCTGGCCGCATCAGGTTGTGACAGCGCCACCGTGCTGCACATGCCGCGCCTGCTCTCGGACAATGGCCCGAGCTATGTCGCGGGCGAACTGGCCGCCTATATCGAGGCCCAGTCCATGAGCCACGTGCGCGGCGCCCCCTTTCACCCCCAGACACAGGGCAAGATCGAGCGCTGGCACCAGACCTTGAAAAACCGCATCCTACTGGAGAATTATTACCTGCCCGGCGATCTCGAAGCCCAGATCGAAGCCTTCATCGAGCACTACAACCACCAGCGCTATCACGAAAGCCTGGGCAATGTGACGCCCGCAGATGCCTACTTTGGCCGCGATCGGCAGATCCACGCCCAGCGCGCCGCCATCAAGAAACAGACCATCGAACATCGCCGCTTGCAGCACCGCAAGCTCGCCGCCTAAAAGCCAACCCCTGACGAGGCCCGCTCTCCGTTAACGCCACGCCAAACCTGCGCCAAATGTTTCGACGACGGACAGTCCGGCGCTTGACCTTCAACCGGGGTTCAAGCCTAGCGTCCCCGGTCCTGTCGCTCAGCCGCTGAAGGACATCGCCGCCCATGGCTGACACCCTGACGGAGGTCGGATTCGCGGGCCGCAAGGTCAAGGTTCCGGCCGGCGGCTATTACGACCGTTTCCGCTCCAATCCCGATCTGGACATGGTGGCGCGCGATCCGGCCGCCGGGAACATCGACTTCTTCCGCCGCATTCCCAAGCAGAAGTTGGACAGTCGCGTCGGTCCCGTCTGGGCGCCGAACTTCTACTACCGGTCCAGCAGCATCCAGTTGCTCTATCTGGCGCCCATCGACCGCCTGCGCGCCATGCTGCCCGAACCGCTTGAGCCCCTGAAGGCCCTGCCGGGCCATGGCCTCGTGGCGCTGACGATCTTCGCCTATTGGGTCTGCGACAACGACCCCTACAATGAGGTGTCGGTGGCCGTGGTGGTGCGCCGTCCCGGCGCGCGAGGATCGCACGCGGCGGAATTGGCGCAGTCGATGAAGCGGCGCAGCTTCTTCGCCCATGTGCTGGCCTTGCCGGTCAATACCGACATCGCCCGCGTGCGCGGCGTCGAGGGCTACCAGCTGCCGAAATGGCTGACCCCAATCGATGTCTCCTTTGGTTCGGAGATCACCGCCTCGGTCGCCGGCCCGGACGGGACGATGGACCTGGCTCTCAGCCTGCCGACGCCGTCGTTCCGCGAGGCGCCGTCCCAATCGCGCATGGGGACCAACACCATGCTCAACCGGATCGACGGGCAGTGGCGGCAGATCCCGGTGCAGTCCAACACCCTGTCCTTCGCGCAGACGATACTTCCGCGCGACGTGAGCCTGCGCCGTGGGGGCGGGCCGCTGACGCAACTGCTGGATGGCCTCGGCGCTTCCAGACTGGTCCAGCTGGATGTCGTTCGCGACGCCCAATTGGTCCTCAACATGCCCATGCCGCTGCAAACGGCCGGGGCGAACTGGCGATGACAGGAGAAGCCTCATGCCCTTCGTGACCACGACCGACGGCGTCGACATCTTCTACAAGGACTGGGGGCCCAAGGACGCCCAACCGATCCATTTCCATCACGGGTGGCCCCTGTCCTCGGATGACTGGGACAACCAGATGCTGTTCTTCCTCCAGCACGGCTACCGCGTCGTCGCCCACGACCGTCGCGGACACGGGCGGTCCGAACAGGTCAGCGACGGCCATGACATGGACCATTACGCCGCCGACGCCTCGGCGGTCGTCGAGCACCTCGACCTCCGGAACGCCATCCATATCGGACATTCGACCGGCGGCGGGCAGGTTGCGCGCTATGTGGCGAAGTTCGGCCAGCCGCAGGGGCGCGTCGCCAAAGCCGTGCTGGTCAGCGCCGTACCGCCGCTCATGGTGAAGACTGAGGACAATCCCGACGGCGTGCCGATCGAGGTGTTCGACGACTTCCGCAAACAACTGGCGGACAACCGGGCGCAGTTCTTCATCGACGTGCCGTCCGGCCCCTTCTACGGCTACAACCGCAAGGGCGCGAAGGCATCCCAAGGCGTGATCGACAACTGGTGGCGTCAGGGCATGATGGGCAGCGCCAAGGCCCATTACGAAGGCATCAAGGCGTTCTCGGAGACCGACCAGACCGAGGACTTGAAGGCGATCACCGTGCCGATGCTGGTGATGCAGGGCGACGACGACCAAGTCGTCCCTTACAAGACCGCGGCCCTCAAGCAGGACAAGCTGCTGCAAGACAGCAAGCTGATCCTCTACAAGGGCTTCTCGCACGGGATGCTGACGGTCAACGCCGACAAGGTGAACGCCGACATTCTGGCCTTCATCCAGGAATGAGGGGCGACAGTTTCCCCGAAGCGCCCAGCTCGGGCGCCGATCTGCTAGACCGTCAGAGGCGCGCCTTCCTTCGGGACGGCGCGCCGGACCTGCGGGCCAGGAAGGCCAACCTTCGTCGTCTCAGAACCGCCGTCCTGGCGCACCACGCCGAGATCGGAGAGGCGGTTAGCGCGGACTTCAGCCATCGTTCGCGGCACGAGACGGAGATCATGGAACTGGTCGCCGTCATCCAGGCGATCGACTACCTGAGCCGGAACCTTCGGCGCTTCATGAAGCCCGAACGCCGCCACGTCGGCATCCACTACCAGTCCGGCCGGGCTTACGTCGCCTTGCAGCCAAAGGGCGTGATCGGGGTGATGGCGCCGTGGAACTACCCGGTCTCCCTGACCCTGGTTCCCCTGGCGACGGCGCTCGCCGCCGGCAATCGCGCCCTTCTCAAGCCGTCGGAATTGACGCCGCGCACCAGCGCGGTGTTGAAACGCCTGCTGGAAGACGCCTTCACGCCTGAGGAGGTCGCGGTCGTTCTGGGCGGGCCGGAGGTCGGCGCCGCCTTCAGCGCCCTGCCGTTCGACCATCTGCTGTTCACCGGCAGCACGCCGGTGGGGCGCAGGGTGATGGCGGCCGCCAGCGAGAACCTTGTGCCCGTGACCCTCGAACTAGGCGGCAAGAGTCCCGCCGTCATCGCGCGGGGCCACGTCAATGCGCGGACCCTCGGCAGTCTCGTCTTCGGCAAGCTGGCGAACGCCGGACAGACCTGCGTGGCGCCCGACTATGCGCTGGTACACGAAGACGATCTGGAAACGTTCGTCGGGGGCTATGACGCCGCCGTGGCGCGCGCCTATCCTGAAGGCCCGACGGGCGCGGACTACACCTCGATCGTCAACGAGCGGCACTTCGAGCGCCTGAAGGGGCTGCTGGGCGACGCTCGGACGAAGGGTGCCCGCGTCATCGAAGTCGGCGTCCATCCGGAGACCGCTGAGACGCGCTCCCGCACCCTCGCGCCGGCCTTGGTGATCGGCGCCGGCGACGACGCGGGGTTGATGCAGGAGGAGATCTTCGGACCAATCCTGCCGGTGCGCACTTATCGCACGATCGACGAGGTGATCGCCCATGTGAGCGACCGCCCCCGGCCCTTGGCGCTGTATTATTTCGGCGACGAGGATGCGGGTTGCGCGCGTATGCTCGGTTCCACCACATCCGGCAACGTCGGGATCAACAACACGCTGATGCATGTCGCTCAGGAAGACTTGCCCTTCGGCGGCGTTGGCGCGAGCGGCATGGGCGCCTATCACGGCATCGAAGGCTTCCGCGCCCTGAGCCACGCCAAGGGCGTCTTCGTTCAGGGCCGCTGGAACCTGACGGGTTTGACCCGCGCGCCATTCGGCACATCGGCCGCAAGAGTGCTGAACGTGGTTCTGCGGAGATAAGGCGATATTGTTTGTCTTGGGCCGGGGGAGGCAGAGCCCCAACGCGCTCTCTGCGCCAGCACCAGCCGATACGAGACTGAAGGCTAAAGTTGCGATCAGTTCTCATATTGAGCCACCCTTAACTGGTTTTGAGCCAGTTCTAAGTGGTCTCGACACAAGAATGGCGACCCCGGGAGGACTCCAACCTCCGACCTCGGCTTTAGGAAAGCCTTGCTCTATGCAGCTGAGCTACGGGGCCACGGCGTCACTGCCTAAAGGAGGTTGCAGCGTCAGGGAAGCCCTTGCGGTCGCCCGTCACGTCACAGCATGCGCGCGGCCGTTCCGCCTTGTGGTTAAAGGCCGTTAAGCTACAATCTCTAGTATGGAACAAAGCCTGAATCGACGGACGTCGCCGATTCGGTCATGATTCGTTTCGCCCGTGTTCCAGCGTACGGTAAGGTTCCGCTTACCATTCGCCCCTGCCCTAGACATTCACGCTCTCCCCTCCCTCCGCGCCGCTTGTGAAAGCCTGCAGGGTTCGCCACCTTGGGCCGGTCATGAGCGACCGTTCCGCAGGCATGGCTCCATCGCGCGTCACGGCGATCCTGGGCCCCACCAACACCGGCAAGACCCATCTGGCGGTCGAACGGATGCTGGGTCACGCCTCGGGCATGATCGGCCTGCCGCTGCGGCTGCTGGCGCGCGAAATTTATGAGCGGATCGTCAAGCGGCGCGGGGCGGCCTCGGTCGCGCTGATCACCGGCGAGGAGAAGATCGTCCCGCCGCGCCCCGCCTATTTCGTCTGCACGGTCGAGGCTATGCCGCTGGAGCGGTCGGTCGATTTTCTGGCGGTGGACGAGATCCAGCTGGTCGCCGATCCCGAGCGCGGCCACGTCTTCACCCAGCGGCTGCTGCACGCGCGCGGACGGTTCGAGACCATGTTCCTGGGCGCCGGGACGACGGCGCCGCTGATGCGGTCGCTGGTTCCGGACGCGGAGATCGTCACCCGCGACCGGCTGTCGACGCTGAGCTACGCCGGGTCGAAGAAGCTGACGCGCCTGCCGCGCCGCAGCGCCGTCGTCGCCTTCTCGACCGAGCAGGTCTACGCCATCGCCGAACTGCTGCGCCGTCAGAGGGGCGGGGCGGCCGTGGTCATGGGCTCGCTCAGCCCCCGCACCCGCAACGCCCAGGTCGAGCTGTTCCAGTCGGGCGAGGTGGACTTCCTGGTCGCCACCGACGCCATCGGCATGGGGCTGAACATGGACGTGGACCATGTGGCGTTCGCGGGGTTGCGGAAGTTCGACGGGCGGCGCACCCGCTGGCTGCACGCCGCCGAGATCGGCCAGATCGCCGGGCGCGCGGGGCGGCACCTGCGCGACGGCACGTTCGGCGTCACCGGCGAGGCGGAAGAGCTGGACGAGGATCTGGTCGAGCAGGTGGTCGAGCACCGCTTCGACCCGATCGAGGCGGCCGAGTGGCGCAGCGGGCGGTTGGATTTCGATACGCTGCCTGACCTGTTGCGGTCGCTGACCGTGACGCCGGACCGGCAGGGGCTGCGGCTGACGGCTCAGGCGCTGGACGAGACCCTGTTGCGGCGCTTTGCGGTCGATGAGGACGTCCGGAAGATCGCCCGTTCGCGCGGCGCCCTGATGCGGCTGTGGGAAACGTGCCAGTTGCCCGACTTCCAGAAGACGACGCTGGACGAGCACGCCCGTCTGTCAAAGGAGGTCTTCACCGCCCTGACCAGCCGCCGCGGGCGGCTGACCGAGGAATGGGTCGCGCCGCGTTTCAACGATCTGGACCGCGACGACGGCCAGATCGACCAGCTGTCGGCGCGGCTGTCGGGGGTGCGGACGCTGAGCTACATCGCCAACCGGCCCGACTGGCTGGCGGGGGCGCAGGAATGGCGCGACCGAACCAAGGCGCTGGAGGAACGGCTCAGCGACGTTCTGCACGAACGGCTGACGGCGCGTTTCGTCGACCGGCGCACAGCGGCCCTCATGCGGGCGCTGAACGTGCGCTCCGACGTGCTGGCGGGCGTGGCCGACGACGGCGAGGTCACGGTCGAGGGCGAAGTGGTCGGCCATCTGGACGGGGTGTGCTTCACAGTCGACGCGGGCGGATCGGCCCTGGCCGACCGGGCGCTGCGGCAGGCGGCGACGCGGGCCGTGGGGCCGGAGGTGGCGCGGCGGCTGGGGCGGCTGGCGGCGGATGAGGACGCGGCCTTTTCCGTCACGCCCGACGGCGGGGTGCTGTGGAACGGCGCCCTGACCGGGCGCATCGTCAACGAAGACCCCTTCTCGCCGCGCGTGCGGCTGCTGGGCGAGCTGGGGCCGCCCCCCGCGCGCGAGCGGGCCGAGCGGCGCATGGAGGCCTGGCTGGCGGCCGAGGCGGGGCGGGCGCTGAAGCCGCTGAAGCGGCTGCGCCATGCGATCGAGAGCGGCGCCCTGACCGGCCTGCCGCGCGGGCTGGCGTTCCGACTGATCGAGGCGAGCGGGCTGATCCCCCGGCGCGAGGTCGAGCGCGATCTGGCGGCTTTGAGCCAGCATGAACGGCGCACGCTGAAGACCTTCGCCATCCGGGTCGGCGCCCATTCGGTCTGGCTGCCCGGCGTGATGAAGCCGCGCGGCGCAGCATTGGCGCAGGCCTTCCTGCCGCGCGAAGCGATCAACGGCCTAGCGGGCGAAGGTCTGTCGGCTCTGCCGGAACCGCCGCCGTCGGCGCGCGCCCTGTCCGCCTTCGGCCGCCGCTCGGTCGGGCGCTGGACCGCGCCGGTCGAAACGCTGGAAGCCTTCGCCGACGCCCAGAAGGCGGCAGGCAAGGCGCCGCTGTCGGATGAAGCCCTGGACAGCCTCGGCTGGACGGCAGATCAGGCCAGGGCCATCCAGGCCGCCCTACGCACGCCGCGCGCCGAGCGAGCCACGTCCTCCGGCAAATCGACGCCCCCGCCCAAGGATTCGCCCTTCGCCGCCCTGGCGCAGCTGACCCAGCCGCCCCGCCCGGCCCCCTCCGCCAAACCCAAGGCGGCGCGCCGATCCCGGCGTCGCCCGCGACGCGCCGCGTCTCAGGGGGCGGGCCAGAACGCCGAATGAGCCTCGAAAGCTGCCGCATCGACGTCTGGCTGTGGCGCGCGCGCTTCGCCAAGACGCGCAACCTGGCCGCGGCCATGGTCGAGCAGGGCGCGATCCGCCTGACGCACAACGGCGCCCAGTCCCGGCTCGACAAGCCCAGCCGCAGCGTCCACCCCGGCGACGAAGTGCTCTTCGCTCAGGGCGGTCGCCTCATCGCCGTGCGCGTGGTGCGGATGGGCGAAAGGCGCGGCCCGCCCGAGGAAGCCCGCGCCCTTTATGAGCCGCTGGACGCGCCGCCCTAGCCCGCCGCCTTAACGAACTCGCCTTCGATGTGCAGCTTCACCTCGTCGCCCAGGGCGGGCAGGCCGAAGTTGATGCCGAAGTCGGAACGCTTTATGGTCGCCTCGCCGTCGAAGCCGGCCTTATAGCCGCCGCGCGTCGGGCCGGCCTGATTGAACTCCACCTCCATGACCACCGGACGGGTCACGCCGCGCAGGGTCAGCTCGCCGTGGACCGTCGCCTCGTCGCGATCATCGGCGTCGACCATGATCCGGGTCGAGCGGAAGATGGCGACCGGATGGTTGGCGGTATCGAAGAAGTCCGCCGTCTGCAGATGGCGGTTCAGCCCGTCCGAGTTCGACGCCACGTCCGTCAGGGGAATGGTCGCGGTCAAGGTGCTGGCGGACGGGTTAGCAGGGTCCAGCTTCAGCTCGGCCTGGACGTTCACGAACTGGCCGACATAGGTGGAGAAGCCCAGATGATCGACGGACCAGGTGATCTTGCCGTGCTCCGGATCCAGCTTGTAGTCGCCGGGCTGGACCTCGGACGGAACCTTGGTCAAGGCGGACTGGGCCACGACCGCGCCGCCGGCCAGAAGGCTCAACGCCAGGCCGGCCGCGCCGATGCGGCCGAGGACGGAACGAGAGATGAAACCTTGATTGAAACGCATGGGGACAGGCCTCCGGGCGGACGATGATCAGGCGTCATGACGGTGAAGCGCGGCCCGGCGCCGTCGGGCCTGAACAGCTTTGCAACAGCGCCTTCGGTTGACAGTTGGTTCCGTCGGGGCCATGTGCGCGCCCTCGACCTCATCGCTGCCACAGGCCCGCCCGAACGCCATGACCTACATCGTCACCGACGCCTGCGTGAAATGTAAGTTCATGGACTGCGTCGAGGTGTGTCCGGTGGACTGCTTCTACGAGGGCGAGAACTTCCTGGTCATCGCGCCCGACGAATGCATCGACTGCGGCGTGTGCGAGCCGGAATGCCCCGTCGACGCCATCGTCCCCGACACCGAGGACGAACCCGACGGCAAGTGGCTGCAGGTCAACGCCGAATACGCCAAGGTCTGGCCGAACATCACAGTCAAGGGCGTGCCCCCGGCGGATCGCGAACAGTATGAACGCGAAACCGGCAAGTTCGAGAAATACTTCAGCCCCAAGCCGGGCAAGGGCTCCTAAGAATTTGCCACAATGCGGTCACAATGCGCCGATCCTCGTCGCGCGCCCTGTGGATGTTTTGAGATTTTCTAATTTTATGATAGGTTCCTCCCTATTCGAAACGGGCGGTTCCGCAACTCTGCGCGCCGCCCGCATTTACGACAGAACCTCGCCGCTAGAGACGAGGTCGGCCAGAGGTTTGGTGATCCGTTTTCGCGTCTGACAGTGCGATCCTCCGCCTCAACCGCCGGGCCCAGCGCTCGGCGGAGGGGCGGTTTTTCACTATCTGCGTGGCGACGATCTCATCCCGACGGTTCGGGAAAGGAATGACATGACGAGCAAGACCGGTCTGGAATTCAAGGTTGGCGATGCGGTGGTCTATCCCGCGCATGGCGTCGGCAAGGTCGCCGCGATCGAGACTCAGGAAGTCGCCGGCATGGCGCTGGAAGTCTATGTCGTGACCTTCGAACACGAGAAGATGACCCTGCGCGTCCCGACCAAGAAAGCCAAGACCGCCGGTCTGCGCACCCTGGCCGCCGACGACACCGTCTCCAAGGCCCTGACGACCCTGAAGGGCCGCGCCCGCGTCAAGCGCACCATGTGGTCGCGCCGCGCCCAGGAGTATGAAGCCAAGATCAACTCGGGCGACCTGATCTCCATCGCCGAGGTGGTCCGCGACCTGCACCGCGCCGAGACGCAGCCGGAACAGTCCTATTCCGAGCGCCAGCTCTATGAATCGGCCCTGGACCGCATGGCCCGCGAAGTCGCCGCCGCCAACAAGATCGACAAGGACGCCGCCATGGCCCTGCTGGGCAAGTCGCTCAGCGCCAAGAAGCCGGTCGCTCCGGCCGCCGAGGCTGAAGCCGAGGCCGCCTGATCTCAGGCGATCCGCAAACGACGCGAAAGGCCCGGCGGCGACGCCGGGCCTTTTTCATGAGCGCCGTCGGCGAGCGCTCGGCGAAACCAAATGGTCTGGCGAAATGGCCATGAATGGACAGGTCTGACCAGCCATTGATCCTCTAGGAGCGCGCGCATCGTCGTCGTTCGCAGAGGCCCTCCCCATGTCCATGCCCGCCCCCTCTCCCCCCTTGCGGTGGAGCGACCTGCTGCACCCCGTCGTCGCCGGACTGATCTCGGTCATCGTCAACTATGGCGGCACCTTCATCCTGGTGTTCCAGGCGGCCAAGGTCGCGGGCCTCAGTCCTGAGCTGACCGCCTCCTGGGTCTGGTCGATCTCCATCGGCGTGGGGACGACGGGCCTATGGCTGAGCTGGCGCTACAAGGCGCCGATCATCACCGCCTGGTCCACGCCCGCGGCGGCCTTCCTGGTCACGGCCCTGGCGGCGACCTCCTACGCCGAGGCGATCGGCGCCTATCTGATCTCGGCGGCGGCCTTCGTCGTCCTGGGGCTGTCCGGCGGGTTCGACAAGGTGATCCGCCTGATCCCGCCCGCCATCGCCGCCGCCCTGCTGGCGGGGATACTGCTGCCCTTCGGGGTTCAGGCCTTCGGCGGCGTCGGCCTCGACCCTGTTCTGGCGGGCCTGCTGATCCTGGCCTACGTCGTGCTCAAGCGGTTCACCGCCCGCTATGCGGTCGTGGGCATCCTCGTGCTGGGGCTGGGCTTCCTGCTGACGCAGGGGCGGGTCGACCTGTCGGGGCTGGAGCTGAAGCTGGCGGCGCCGGTCTTCACCATGCCCGCCTTCTCGTTCAAGGCGCTGCTCAGCCTGGCCATCCCCATGTTCCTGATCACCCTGACGGGCCAGTATATGCCGGGCATGCTGGTGCTGCGGAACGACGGCTATGCGGTCAACGCCAACCCCCTGGTCACGGTGACGGGGCTCGGGTCGCTGCTGACGGCGCCGTTCGGGTCGCACGCCTTCAATGTGGCCGCCATCACCGCCGCCATCTGCACGGGCAAGGAGGCGCATGAAGACCCGTCCAAGCGCTGGATCGCGGGCGTGGCGGCGGGGGTGTTCTACATCTTGATCGGGGTGTTCGGCGTGACCCTGGCGGCGGTCTTCATGGCCCTGCCCTCCGTCTTCATCACCACCCTGGCGGGGCTGGCCTTGCTGGGCGCCATCGGCGGCAGCCTGGCGGGCGCCCTAGTCGAGCCGAAGTCCCGCGAGGCGGCCCTGATCACCTTCCTGGCGGCGGCGGCCAACATCCAGCTGTTCGGAATCGGCGGGGCCTTCTGGGGCCTGGTGATAGGGCTGATCGCCTATGCGGCCCTGAACGGCGGCCTGGCGGCCTTCGCCAAGAGCCTGCTGCCGGCCAGACCCGCGCCCGAGCGTCCGGCGGAATAGGGCGCAAAGGAACAGAGGCCGGGTCTCGCGTCCCGGCCTCTTCCAAAATCAGATCAGAAATACTCGGCCCCGGCCGGGCACTGGGCGGCCAGGCGGCGCGCGGTGATGCTGGCCGGGATATAGGGCGTGCCGCGCGCCAGCTGGGCGCCGCCGTTGAAGCGGAAGGCCTGCTCTTCATAGGTGCCGTTCAGCCGCACATTGATGCGGCGGCCCTTGCGATCCTGACAGCTGCCTTCAAAGCGCGCGCGGCCGTCGCCGACCTGGCGGGTCGGATAGGTGCACCGCCACTTGCGCGTCGACAGACCGCCGAAGAATCGATTGATCTCGCTGGGCCGCACGCACTTCTGCTCAGTGTCGCGGGCGCCCATGACGCTGGTGGTGTACTCCCAGTAGCCGGGCAGAACCTCGGATTGGGCGGCCGACTGGGCCTGAGGCGCGGACGCTGGCGCGGCCAGCATCACGGCGCCGGCGGCCACAGGGGCGACGACAGCCATCAGCCGGGCGAAGGGGAACAAGGTCTTCATGGATTTGCCGTTCATGGGACTCATCATGGGTCTGCTCTATATAGTCACGCCTTGAACGACTGCTGAACGAAGGCGATCCCTCGCCTTCAGAATGACTCTGTCGCGCCGGACGACGACTCCAGCCTTGACGCCCGGCGAGTCCTTCCTCTATACGGCCCCCTCTCGCGCGGGCCTCCTTGCTCGCCGCGTCCCTGTTTCATGCGTCCGCACCGGTATCGCGGATGTGACCTTGAGGATCTTCAGATGTCGCGTCGCTGCGAACTCACCGGTATCGGCCCCATGGTCGGCCATCACGTGAGCCACTCCAACATCAAGACCAAGCGCCGCTTCCTGCCTGCGCTGAAGACGGTCAAGGTTCAGTCGGAAGCTCTGGGCCAGACCTTCTCGCTGCGTATCTCGAACGCCGCCCTGCGCACCCTGGACTTCAAGGGCGGCCTGGACGCCTTCATCGTCAAGGCTCGCGACGAGCAGCTGTCGATCGCCGCCCTGCGCATCAAGCGCCAGGTCCGCGCCAAGCTGGCCGAGCAAGCCGCCGCCTGATCGGCGTCGACTGACGGATTTTGAAGAGGCCGGTGGAGACGCCGGCCTTTTTCTTTTGCGCGCCGCGCGGCTAACCTCAGGGTTCGTCCTGCCGGAGCTTCAGCCTTGCGTCCTCTCGTCGCCCTCTGCCTGACCACGGCCCTGCTGTCGTCGCCCGTTCTGGCGCAGGAGGCGGCGCGCGAAACCACGGCTTTCACCCTGTCCAGCGGCGCGCCGCGCACGGCGGAGCAGTTGGCCCTGCGCTTCGACAAGGCGGACCTGTCCTTCAGGCTGCTGCCGGAGACTCAATCCCTCGAAGGCGTCGCCGTCCTCGACTTCACCGCCACGGCGCGGACTTCGGCGGTCGTGGTCGAGCTGGACGCGGTCTTCGCCATCGCCGCCATCACCGTGGACGGGCAGGCGGTCGCCGACTGGTCCAACCCCGAGGGGCGGCTGACCATTCCCATGCCCCACCCCCTGACGGCGGGCGAAAGCGTTTCCGTCCGCATCGCCTATGCTGGACGCCCGCATCAGGCCAAGCGCGCGCCGTGGGACGGCGGCTTCGTCTGGACCACGACGCCTGACGGCCAGCCCTGGATCGCCAGCGCGGTTCAGGGCGAGGGCTGCGACCTGTTCTGGCCCTGTATCGACCATCCGCAGGGCGAGCCGGAGCAGGTGGATCTGCACATCACCGTCCCCTCAAATCTCAGCGCCCCCGCCAACGGACGCTTCCTCGGTAGGACCGACAACGGCGACGGCACGACCACCTGGAACTGGACCGCGCGCCAGCCTGACACCTACGCCATCAGCCTGAACGTCGGCCCTTATGTGGAGATGGCCGCCGACTATCGCAGCCGGTTCGGCAATGTGATCCCCTTGCGCTTCTGGCGGCTGGCTTCGGCCGATCCGGCCAAGGCGCTGGCGCTGTTCGACGAGTTCCCGCAGATGCTCGACTTCTATGAGGCAAGCATCGGCCCCTTCCCTTTCGGTGACGAGAAGATGGGCGTGGTCGAGACCCCCCACCTGGGCATGGAGCACCAGACCATCAACGCCTACGGCAACGGCTACAAGCTGGACGGCAAGGGCTACGACTGGCTGCTGCAGCACGAACTGGCGCACGAATGGTTCGGCAATCAGCTGACCAACGCCGACTGGGACGACATGTGGCTGCATGAGGGTTTCGGCACCTATATGCAGCCGCTCTACGCCCGCTGGCTGAACGGCGAGCGGGCCATGCAGGCCGAGCTTCAGACCATGCGGCTGGCCCTGGCCAACCGCTTCCCGGTCGTGTCCGGCAAGCCGCAGGACGCGGGGACCGTCTATGACGACAAGACCGGCCCGGCGCTGGATCTCTATTACAAGGGCGCGCTGATCGCCCACACCCTGCGCCTGCACATCGGCGACGACGCCTTTTATGAAAGCCTTCGCCGTCTGGTCTATGGCCGCCCCGACCCGCAGCCGGGGAACTTCCGGCCGCGCTACGCGACGACGCCGGACTATGTGGCCATCGTCAATGAAGTGAGGGGCCGCGACATGGGCTGGTTCTTCGACGCCTACCTCTATCAGGCGGCCTTGCCCGATCTGGTTATGACGCGGCAGGGCGAGCGGGTGACGCTGGAGTGGGAGACCGCAAACGGCCGCCCCTTCCCTCTGCCGGTCGAGGTCGAGGTGGACGGCGTCGTGCGCGCCCTGCCCATGACCGACGGCCGCGCGACGTTCGAAGCGCCGCCGGGCGCGCACATCCTGCTGGACCCCGGCTCAAAGGTCTTGAGACGGCTGGAGTATCTGGAGCGGTGGAAGGCGGCCTCAACCGCCGACTGACGCTCAGGCCGCTTCCAACTGGAGCCGCCCCAGGGCCGCGAACCGGCGCCAGTCGGCGTTGTCGGCCCAGACGGCGGCCAGAGCCTCCAGCAGATGCTCCTCGTCGTCGTCGTTGTGCAGCGGCGTCGGCGTGACGCGCAGCCGCTCGGTCCCGCGCGGCACGGTGGGGAAGTTGACCGGCTGGATATAGACGCCGTGCTCATCCATCAGGGCGTCCGTCACCGCCCGCGCCGTGGCCGCGTCGCCGATCATCACCGGCAGGATATGGCTGGGGCTGGGCAGGACCGGCAGACCCAGCCGCTGCATCCCCGCCTTGATCGAGGCGGCGCGCGCGGCCAGCGTCCGACGCGGCGCGCCGTCGGCTTTCAAATGTCGCAGCGCCGCCCGCACCCCGGCCACGACCGAGGGCGGCAGGGCCGTGCTGAAGATGAAGCCCGGCGCGTGGCTGCGCACGAAGTCCACCGCCGCCGCATCGCCCGCCACATAGCCGCCCATGGCGCCAAACCCCTTGCTGAGGGTGCCCTGAATCATGCTGATGCGGTGCGACTGGCCGTCGCGCTCGGCCACGCCCGCGCCGCGCGCGCCGTACAGGCCCACGGCGTGAACCTCGTCCAGATAAGTGAAAGCGCCGTGCTTTTCGGCCACGTCGCAGATCGCGGCGATGGGGGCGAAATCGCCGTCCATCGAATAGCAGCTCTCGAAACAGACCAGCTTGGGCCGATAGCGGCAGACCCCGCTCATCAGCCGGTCCAGATCGCGCCAGTCGTTGTGGGCGAAAATGTGCTTCTCCACGCCCGAGCGCCGCATGCCCTCGATCATGGAGGCGTGGTTCAGGGCGTCGGAAAAGATCACCGCCCCCGGCAGGCGCGAGGCCAGCGTCGACAGGGCCGCGTCATTGGCCGCATAGCCGGAGGTGAACAGCAGCGCCGCCTCCTTGCCGTGCAGATCGGCCAGATCGCGCTCCAGCAGGACGTGTTCGTGGCTGGTGCCCGAGATGTTGCGCGTGCCGCCCGCGCCTGCGCCATAAGTACGGATCGCGGCTTGCGCCGCCTCGACCACCTCGGGGTGGACGCCCATCGACAGATAGTCGTTCGAGCACCAGATGGTGATGGTCCGCTCGCGCCGATGATCCCAGGCGTAGGGCGCGCCCTTCGACAGCCGCTCCAGATCGGCGAAGACGCGATACCGGCCCTCCTGCTTCAGATCATCCAGATCGCGGCTGAAGAAGTCGGCGAAGTCGAAAGCGCCCATGACATCACATCCCATCACAGGACGGGCGGCGATATTGCCATCCCGCCGGGGGCGTGACACCTAACGCTATATTGGCCGGATCATTCCAGCCACTTTGGAAAGAACCTGCAGACCATTGCTGAAGCGCGCCCAGCTGGAATCCGTCCAGGCCTTCATGGACCACCCGGCCCAGTCCGGCCTGCCCCTGCACGCCCGCATCCAGCGCGCCGTGCGCCAGTTGATCGTCGAGCGGTCGCTGACGGCAGGGCGGCCCCTGCCCTCGTCGCGGACGCTGGCCCGGTCGCTGGGCGTGTCGCGCGACACGGTCGAGACGGCCTATGCTCAGCTTCACGCCGAGGGCTTCATCGAGCGGCGCGTCGGCAGCGGCAGCTTCGTCTGCGAGCTGACCGAACTGGGTCTGAAGCGCGGGGTGCTGCGCCCGGCGGGCCGCCGCCCGGCCCTGCTACCGGCGACGGCGCCGACGCTCAGCAAGCGCGGGCAGGCGATGGCCGACAGCGGAGGTCTGCGCGATCCCTATGCTCCGCTGGCCTTCTCGCCCGGCGTGCCGGAGACGCGGCTGTTTCCCTTCGCCCAGTGGGACCGGCTGCATCGCCTGACCCTGCGCGAGGAGGGCGCCGCCGCCCTGCACCACGGCGACCCGCAGGGCCATCCGCGCCTGCGCCGCGCCATCGCCGGCTATGTGAACCTTGAGCGCGGGGCGCGCGCCGATCCCGACCAGATCCTGATCCTGACCAGTTCGCAGCAGGCCCTGTCCCTGTGCGCGCGGGTGCTGGCCGATCCCGGCGACGGCGTCTTCATCGAAGACCCGGCCTATCAAGGCGCCGCCAAGGCGCTGGACGCGGCGGGGCTGAAACGCCTGCCCGTGGCGGTCGACGCACAGGGGCTGCGCACCGACGACCTGCTGGCCCGACGTGAGGACGGGCGGGCGGTCTTCGTCACCCCCTCGCACCAGTTTCCGACCGGCCGCACCCTGTCGCTGGACCGACGGCTGGCCCTGATCCAGTGGGCGGCCGAGCATGACGCCTGGATTCTGGAAGACGATTACGACAGCGAGTTCCACTACGCCGGGCGGCCGACGGCCTGCGTTCAGGGCTTGGACCCGCACGACCGGACCCTGTATCTGGGCACCTTCACCAAGTCGCTGTTTCCGGGTCTGAGGCTGGCCTATCTGATCCTGCCGCGCCCGCTGGTCGAGCCGATGGTCGCGGCGCGCAGCCTGATGGACGGCTTCACCGCTTCGGTGGCGCAACTGACGCTGGCCCGCTTCATCGAGGACGGCCGGTTCGGCGCCTATGTCCGCACCATGCGCGGCGTCTATGCGGAACGGCTGGATGCTCTGGAGGCGGCGGTGAGGGCGCGCCTGCCCCACGTCGTCACGCCCGACCGACCCGCCGGCGGGCTGCAAATGCCCTGCTTCCTGAAGGACGGGTTCGACGAGGCCGAGACGGTGCGCGCGGCCCGGCGCGTCGGCGTTCACCTGACCGGCCTGACGCCCCTGCACGACGCGGGCGCGGGCCGCCCCGGCTGGCTGATGGGCTTCGCCGCCTCGACCCCAGCCGAGATCGACGCCGCCGTCGATCGGCTGGCGAAAATCTTCCCCGCGTGATCGACGCTTACAAAGCGGTCTGACGATCTGCGCCGACGTGGCGGGGAATGGCCGGGACGCGACGGCCTAGGGTGCGGAGGTCGGCGGTCAGCCGACGCCGTGAAAGCTTCTGTCCCTTGCCTGCCCTCGCCCTGTTTCCGACCGATCAGCCGGGCCGCCGATCCGACCACGGCGGCGGCCGGATTCGCGTTTCCTTACGCGCCGTCGCCGCCAACTATCGCGCCATGTGCGACCAGGTCGCGCCCGCAACCTGCGCCGCCGTGGTCAAGGCCGACGCCTATGGTCTGGGCGCGGCCCGCATCGCGCCCGCCCTCTATGACGCCGGATGCCGGGCCTTCTTCGTCGCCCATCTATTCGAGGCGGTGGACCTGCGCCGCGTCCTGCCCGCCGACGCCGAACTGTTCGTGCTGAACGGTCTGGCGCCGGGCGCCGAATACGCCGCCCTCGCCGCCGGAGCGATCCCGGTGCTGAACAGCCGCGAGCAGATGGAGGGCTGGGCGCGTCTGGGCCGGGCCGTCGGGCGGCCGCTGGCGGCGGCGATCCAGTTCGACACCGGCATGTCGCGGCTGGGCCTGCCGCCCGAGGACGCCGCCTTCGCCTTCGACCCGGACGGCCCGATCCGCTGGATCGAACCGCGCCTGATACTCAGCCACCTGGCCGTCGCCGACACGCCCGGCCACGCGGGCAATGCGCGCCAGCGTCAGGCCTTCGAGCGCATACTGGCCCACGCGCCGCCGGGCGTTGCGCGTTCGCTGGCCAACTCGGCCGGGTGCTGGCTGGGCCAAGACTATCACTATGACCTGTGCCGGGTCGGGGCGGCCCTGTTCGGTCTGCACGCCTCGCCCTCGGCCAAGGCCATGCAGCCGGTGGTCGAGGTGACGGGCCGCGTTATCCAGACCCGCGCCGTGCCCGCGGGCGCGGGCGTCGGCTACGGCTGGGCCGTCACGGCGGCGAAGGGAATGCGTCTGGCGACCATCAGCGTGGGCTATGCCGACGGCTGGCCGCGTCAGTTGTCGGCGAGCGGCGCCGCCGCATTCGAGGGGCGGTTGCTGCCTTTCGTCGGGCGCATCTCGATGGACAGTCTGGTCGTGGATATCAGCGCCCTGCCGCCCGATGCGCTGAAGGCTGGCGATCAGGTGGAACTTCTGGGCCCGAACCGCCCGCCGGAGCAACTGGCGCTGGAAGGCGCGACCATCGACTATGAAGTCATCGCGCGGCTGGGCCGTCGCCTGTGTCGGGAGTATGTTTCGTGACCCTTTCGCCTGAAAACCTCGAACGCTTCGGGTCTGATCCGCGCGAGCGGTTCGCCGCCAATCTGGCGCTGGTCCATCGCCGCATCGCCGCCGCCTGCGAACAAGTCGGGCGGCCGATCGACAGCGTGCGTCTGCTGCCCATCACCAAGACGGTTCCGGCCGAGATTCTTCGTCTGGCCTGGGCCGCGGGCGTCACCGACTTCGGCGAGAACAAGCTGCAGGAGGCCCGCGACAAGGCCCAGGCCATGGCCGACCTGTCGATGCGCTGGCACGTCGTCGGCCACCTGCAATCGAACAAGGTCAAATACCTGACCCGTCTGGCCGACGAGTTTCATGCGCTGGACAGCCTCAAGCTGGCCGAGGTTCTGAACAAGCGGCTGGAGACCGACGGGCGCGACATGAAGGTCTATGTCCAGGTCAACACCTCGGGCGAGGAGAGCAAGTTCGGCCTGCATCCCGACGACGCGCTGGACTTCATCGAACGGCTGGAAGCCTTCCCCCGGCTGAAGCCGCAGGGGCTGATGACGCTGGCGGTGTTCAGCGACGATACCGACCGGGTGCGGCCCTGCTTCACCCTGTTGCGGTCCCTGCGCGACAGGGCCGAGCGCATCGATGCGCGCATCACCGGCCTGTCGATGGGCATGACCGGCGACTACGAACTGGCCGTGCGCGAAGGCGCGACCGTGGTGCGGGTCGGACAGGCCATCTTCGGCCCGCGCCCGACGCCGAACGCCCACTACTGGCCCGGTCTGGCCTAATTTTCCTCCCCTCCCCGGAGTAACCGCGTGTCCATTCCCTTCATCGATCTTCTCAGCCAGCGCCGCCGCATCGGCGCGACCATCGACGCCGCCCTGATGGAGATTGCGGCCAGCGGCCAGTACATCATGGGTCCGGCGGTCGGCGCCTTTGAACAGGCCCTGTGCGACTTCGGCCAGGCGCCGCACGCCCTGTCCTGCTCCAACGGGACGGATGCGCTGGTGCTGTTGATGATGGCGTGGGGCGTGGGGCCGGGCGACGCCGTCTTCTGCCCCGCCTTCACCTTCGCCGCCACGGCCGAGGTGGTGGCGCTGGCGGGCGCCACGCCCGTCTTCGTCGACATCCGCCCCGACACCTGGACAATCGACCCCGACCACCTGCGCGCCGCCGTCGAGGCGGTCGAGCGCGAAGGCGTGCTGACGCCCCGCGCCGTCATCGCCGTGGACCTGTTCGGCCAGCCCGCCGACTATCCCGTCCTGTCGGACATCGCGCAGAAACACGGGCTGAAGCTGATCGCGGATTCGGCGCAGGGGTTCGGCTGCACCCTGAACGGTCGGCACCCGATCCATTGGGCCGACGCCACGACGTTGAGCTTTTTCCCGGCCAAGCCTCTGGGTGCCTATGGCGACGGCGGGGCGGTGCTGATGAAGGACGACGCGCTGATGGATCACCTCGTGTCCTTACGCGTCCACGGTCAGGCGACGGCGGCGGATGCGGCGGCGCAGGGCTTCAATCACGACCCCAAATATCTAAACCCGCGCCTGGGCATGAACGGGCGGCTGGACACGCTGCAGGCCGCCGTCCTGCTGGAGAAGCTGAAGATCTTCCCGGACGAGATCGAGCGCCGCAACCGCATTGCCGACCGCTATGTGCAGGGGCTGGCCGGTCATGTGGCGGCGACGCCGGCGGTCATTCCCGGCGGCCGTTCGGTCTGGGCCCAGTTCACCGTCGAGCATGACGACCGCGACGCCCTGGCCGCCCATCTGAAGGCTGAGGGCGTGCCGACCGCCGTCTATTATCCGATCCCCCTGCACCGCCAGCCCGCCTATCGCCAGCACCCGGTCGGCCCCGGCGGTCTGGCCGTGACCGAGGCCAAGGCGGAACGGGTCATCAGCCTGCCGATGAGCGCCTATCTGGACGAGACCGTGCAGGACCGGGTGATCGCCGCCGTCGCCGGCTTCGGCTGAGGGCTTTCAGCTCTCGGTCAGGCGCATCTCGAAGGCGCCCGCCGCCTGGGTCCGCAGCAGAACGGTCTGGACCCCGGCGGTGGCGCGAGCGGCGGCCTCGGCCAGTCCTTCGCCGCGCATCAGCCAGCCGGTCAGATAGGCGGTGAACAGGTCGCCCGTGCCGCTGGGCCGGATCGGGATGCGGGGGATGGAGGTGCGATGGGCGACGCCGCCCTCGATCGCCACCGTCTCGACCTCGCCCGCCGCCGTGTCGGTCAGGACGCAGCCCGTCACCACCGTTCGCCCCGTGCCGCGCGCGTTCAAGATGCGCGCCGCCTCGATCACGCCCTCGACCGTATCGGGCCGTTCGCCGACCAGTCGGCCCATTTCGAACTGGTTGGGGGTGATGATGTCGGCCATCGGCGTCAGTTCATCGCGGAACTGTTCGATCAGGCCATCCGCGACGAAGACGCCCAGATCATCGTCGCCGATCACCGGGTCGCAGATGTGCAGCAGGGCCGGGTTCCTCGCCTTCCAGCGCCGCAGGAAACCCGCCGTCGCCGCCGCATTGGCGGCCGAGCCCATATAGCCCGTGACCACCGCCCCGGCCGTCATCGGCAGGTCGCGCTCCTCGACCCCCAGCAGCAGGTCAGCGACCAGTGCCGTCTCCAGAATCCGGCCGCGCATGGTGGGATAGTGCGGGTGGTTGGACAGCAGGGTGGTCGGCACCGCCGCCACCTCCAGCCCCATGGCCTGCATCGGCTGGACCGCCGCGCTGTTGCCGACGTGGCCGTAGACGACCTGGCTTTGAATCGAGATGACCCGCACGCGCGTTCGGAACCTCCTTAAGCGGGCGTCAGCGCCGGTCCGGCGATCGGATAGGCCCGCGTCAGTTCTCTTCCCTGCGCCTTCACCGCCGCGCTGTCGAGATCGCCGTCGCGCAGACCCTTGAGGATGGTCAGGATCATGCCGCCGACCGTGCGGAACGCCTCGGCGTCGAACCCGCGCGAGGTCGAGGACGGCGAGCCCAGCCGCAGCCCCGACGTCACCATGGGCGAGGCCGTGTCATAGGGGACCGAGTTCTTGTTGGCGATCAGGCCGTGATCCTCCAGCGCCTCGACCGCCGCCTTGCCGGTCAGGCCGAAGGGACGCAGGTCGACCAACACCAAGTGGCAGTCCGTCCCGCCCGACACGAGGCGCAGGCCACCGTCCGCCAGCGTCTGGCCCAGCACGCGGGCGTTCTCGATCACCGTCTTGGAGTATTCGACAAAGTCCGGTTGCAGCGCCTCGTGGAAGGCCGCCGCCTTGCCCGCGATGACGTGCATCAGCGGCCCGCCCTGGGTGCCGGGGAAGACCGCCTTGTCGATGCGCCGCGCCAGCTCAGGATCGTTGCACAGGATCAGGCCGCCGCGCGGTCCGCGCAGGGTCTTGTGCGTGGTCGAGGTGGTGACATGGGCGTGCGGCGTCGGATTGGGATAGAGGCCCGCCGCAATCAGCCCGGCGTAGTGGGCCACGTCGGCCACCAGATAGGCGCCGACCTTATCCGCGATCTGGCGCATCCGGGCGAAGTCGATGCGGCGTGGATAGGCCGAGCCGCCCGCATAGATCAGGCGCGGCCGGTCCTGAAGGACGCGCTGCTCCATGTCGTCATAGTCGATCAGGTCGTCGTCTTCGCGCACCCGATAGGCGCTGACCTCGAACCACTGGCCCGACAGGCTGACCGGCGAGCCGTGCGTCAGGTGGCCGCCGCAGGCCAGATCCAGCCCCATGATGCGGTCGCCCGGTTTGATGAGGGCGAACAGCACGGCCAGGTTGGCGTTGACGCCCGAGTGCGGCTGGACGTTGGCGTAGGCCGTGTCGAACAGGGTGCAGGCGCGCTCGATGGCCAGCTTCTCGGCGATGTCGACCGCCTCGCACCCGCCGTAGTAGCGGCGGCCGGGATAGCCCTCGGCGTATTTGTTGGTCAGGACGGAGCCCTGCGCCTGGCGCACGGCGGCGCTGACGATGTTCTCGGACGCGATCAGCTCGATGCTGTCCTGCTGGCGCTGGCGCTCCAGCATCAGGGCTTGGGCCAGTTGCGGGTCCAGAACCCGCGTCGCCAGGTCGGAAGTCATGCTGTCTCCGTCAGACAAGAAAAAGCGGCGGGTCGGCCGGTGAGGAGGGATCGCCGACCCGCCAAGCAATCCGGCTTCGGGGGACAGAAGCCGGATCGAACAGCATCAACGCAGGGCGGAAAGGTCCGCGCCATGGTTGATGTGATAGACGGCGTCGCCGAGGACGATGGCCGGAACGGACTTCACGCCCGCCGCCTCGGCCTCGTCCAGACGCTGAGGCGTCTCGCCCAGATGAACGACCTCGACCTCATAGGCCGCAGGATTCAGCGCGCCGGCGAAGCGCTGCTCGGCGTCGACGCAGACGGTGCAGCCTGCGTGATAGAAAACGGCTTTCTCGGCCATGACCCTATCCCTTGTTTCTGTTCCCGCAGCGGTGTTGCTGCCTGGGAATGCGCGTGGGATACCCGGCCTATCGGCCCTGTCATAAGAGCCGCTTTCCTGAAACCTGGTAGGCCGGATCATGGGACGCAGCGCCGTCGTCATTGAACTGATCGAAGACCCCGCCCGGCCCCTGTTCATCAATCTGGCGGGGTCGGTGATCCGTGAGATCGAGCGCGGTCGGCTGAAGCCCGGCGACCGCCTGCCCGGCACCCGCGCCCTGGCCAGCGCCCTGGGCATCCATCGCAACACCGTCGACGCCGCCTATCAGGAGTTGGTGCTGCAGGGCTGGCTGACCGCCGAGGCGTCGCGCGGCACCTTCGTCGCCCGCGACCTGCCCGATCTGGGCACGCAGAACTGGGGCGTCCGGCCCGCCGCCGCGCGCCTCGCTTCGCCCCTGCCGCAGACCCGGCCCGCGCCGCCGCCGATGCAGTTCTCGGACGGGGCCCCCGATGCGCGCCTGATGCCGGGGCTGGAGCTGGCCAGGGCCTTCCGCCGCTCGCTGACCGGCGCCGAACTGAAGTCGCTGCCCGGATACGGCGACCCGCGCGGCGCGCCCTCGCTGCGAACGGCGTTGGCCCGCTATCTGTCGACCGAGCGCGGCCTGACGATCGGCGCAGACGACATCCTGGTCACGCGCGGCAGCCAGATGGCCCTGTTTCTGGCGGCCGCCGTCCTGAATCCTGGCGACGCCGTCGCCGTTGAAGATCCCGGCTATCCGCTGGCGTGGAAGGCGTTTCGCGCGGCCGGCGCCAGGGTGGTCAGCGCCCCGGTCGATGCTCAAGGCCTGGACGTCGAGCGTCTGGAGGCGCTGCTCGCCCGCGACCCGACCATCCGCGCCGTTTATGTCACGCCCCATCATCAGTTCCCGACCACCGTCACCCTGGGCGCCGGACGACGTCTGCGCCTGCTGGAGATGGCGCGTCGCCACGGCCTGATCCTGATCGAGGACGACTATGACCATGAATACCGCTTCGAGGGCCGCCCGGTCCTGCCCCTGGCCGCCCGCGCCCTAGGCAGGAGCCAGGGCCAGGACGGGAACCGCATCATCCATATCGGTTCGGTGTCCAAGCTGCTCTCGCCCGTGGTCCGCATCGGCTATGCGACAGGCGCGCCGGACCTGATCCAGGCCATGACCGCGCGACGCGAGGCCATCGACCGTCAGGGCGACCTGCCGCTGGAACGGGCGCTGGCGCGGCTGATCGACGACGGAGAGTTGGGCCGCCACGCCCGCAAGGCGCGCAAGATCTATGAACAGCGCCGCGATCTATTGTGCGCCGAGATCGCCGCCCGGCTGGGCGATGCGGTCGCCTTCGACAAGCCGGCGGGCGGGCTGGCGCTGTGGCTGCGCGTGAACCCGGACATCGACGCCGCCGCCTGGGCCGCCGAGGCCGAGCGATCCGGCCTGATCCTGACGCACGGCGGCCAGCTTCAACTCCAGCCCGGCCTAGGCCGCAACGCCTTCCGCATCGGTTTCGCCAGCCTGGACGAAGCCGAACTGGTCCGCGCCGTGACAAGGCTGAAAGCGGCCGTCCCAAACTAGGCTATCGAGAACGACTTGCACCTGACCGCGCACCAGCGCATGAACCGACCTCGATAGAGCCGCCCAAGAGGTCATCCGTGTCCGACGTCGACAAAACCGCCGCCACCCTGCCCGAGGGCCAGCCCGTCGGCCGCGTCATCGCCATGCCCGCCGACACCAATCCGGAAGGCGACATCTTCGGCGGCTGGCTGCTGGCGCAGATGGACCTGGCCGGGGCGACCCCGGCGTTCGAGCGCGCGGGCGGCCGCTGCGCCACCGTGGCCCTCGACGGCATGGTCTTCCACCAGCCGGTGTCGGTCGGCGACGAAGTCTCCATCTACGCCAAGATCATCCGCACGGGCCGCACGTCGATCCGCGTCCATGTCGAGGCGTGGAAGCGCGCCCGCGGCCAGGCCGAGGCCCAATCGGTCCGCGTGACCGAGGGCGTCTTCACCTATGTGGCCATCGACCAGGAGCGCAAGCCGCGCGAAGTGCCGCCCGCCTGAAGCCGGCCGAGAAGTCCGAGCGCTACGGTCGGTAATTCTTGACGTTCGGGGGCGGCGGCCCTACCTCCCCCGCATGGCCATTCGTCGTATCCTGACTATCGATAACGCCGCCGATCTGGCGATCCTGAAGACCGTCGCCGCGCCCGTCGAGGGCGGCGTCAGCGACGCCGTGCGCGCCCTCATGGATGACATGCTGGAGACGATGTACGACGCGCCGGGCATCGGCCTGGCCGCGCCCCAGATCGGCGAGTTGACCCGCGTGGTCGTCATGGACCTGGGCGACAAGCCGGTCGAGGGCAAGGCGGACGAGCCCGAAACCGAGGAAGAGGCGCTGGAGCGCCGCAACCCGCGCTTCTTCGTCAACCCGGAAATCCTGTGGTCGTCCGAAGAGATGTTCTCCTACGAGGAAGGCTGCCTGTCGGTGCCGACCTATTACGACTCGGTCGAGCGCCCCGCCCGCGTGCGCGTGCGCTACATGAACTATCAGGGCGAGACGATCGAGGAAGAGATCGAGGGCCTGTACGCCGTCTGCTTCCAGCACGAGCTGGACCACCTGAACGGCGTCCTGTTCATCGACCACCTGTCGCGCCTGCGTCGCGACCGGGCGGTCTCCAAGGTCAAGAAACACGCGAGGATGGCCGCCTGATGGCTCGCAAGACCCGCATCATCGACCAGCGCGGCCGTCGCCGCCTGACCCGCAACGAAAAGGTCGGCGTCGCCAGCGTCGCGACCTTGCTGGCCGTCGCCGCCGTCGGCGTGGTGGCCGGTCTGGTCATCGATCGTCTGCTCGATTTCGACGACGCCCTGGACGCGGGCGGCGAGTGGGACGAAGGCGGCGGCGTCTATACCCGCTGGATGTAATCGGCCCCACGGTCTAAAGGCCTGCCCATGCGCCTAGCCTTCATGGGAACCCCCGACTTCGCCGTGCCGTCCCTGGCCGAGCTGATCGCCTCGGGGCACGAGATCGTCGCCGTCTATTCGCAACCGCCGCGCCCCAAGGGCCGGGGCCAGAAGCTGACGCCGTCGCCCGTTCACGCCTTCGCCGAGGCCATGGGCCTGCCGGTCTTCACGCCCGACAGCATGAAGTCGCCGGAAGCCATCGACGTCTTCAAGAGCCTTGACCTCGACGCCGCCTGCGTCGTCGCCTACGGCCAGATCCTGAAGCCTGAAGTGCTGGAGGCGCCGCGTCTGGGCTGCTTCAACCTGCACGGCTCGCTGCTGCCCCGCTGGCGCGGGGCCGCCCCGATCCAGCGCGCCATCATGGCCGGGGACCGCCAGACCGGCGCCCAGATCATGCGGATGAGCGAGGGGTTGGACGAAGGCGCCATCATCCTGTCCGAACTGATGGACATCCACGCCGACGACACGGCCGCCTCTCTGGGCGACCGCATGGCCCATGTCGGCGCCGCCCTGTGGCCCCGCGCCCTGGCCGCCATCGAGCGCGGCGGCTTCACCGAGACGCAGCAGGCGGGCGAGCCGACCTACGCCAAGAAGATCACTTCGGCTGAGGCGCGTATCGACTGGACCCGCCCGGCCGCAGAGGTGGACGCCCACATCCGCGGCCTGTCGCCCTTCCCCGGCGCCTGGTTCGAGATCGAGGTCGACGGCGAGTCCGTCCGCATCAAGGCCCTGATGTCGGTTCTGGCTGAAGGACAGGGGACGCCCGGTCAGGTGCTGGACGACGCCCTGACGATCGCCTGCGGAACCGGCGCCGTGCGCCTGACCCGCGTGCAGCGCCCCGGCAAGGCGGCGCAACCGGCCGACGAGATGCTGCGGGGCTTTCCGGTTCCAGCCGGCGCCATGCTGGACGGGCCGCGTCGGGTCGAGAAGGCGGAGCCTTCTGATCGCGGCCCCCAAGGCTAATGCCCCGGTATCGTTTCACGGTTGAATACGACGGCTCGGCCTACAACGGCTTTCAGGCCCAGCTCGGCCAGCCGACCGTGCAGGGCGCCATCGAGACGGCGATCACCGCCTTCAGCGGCCAGGCCGTGCGGATCGCCGCCGCCGGGCGCACCGACACAGGCGTCCACGCCACGGGCCAGACCTGCCATGTCGATCTGGAGCGCGACTGGCCGGCGCAGACGGTGATGAACGCCCTGAACGCCCATCTGGTGAAGGAGGCCGTGGCGGTGCTGGACTGCACGCCGGTCAGCGACGACTGGCACGCCCGCTTCACCGCCAATGGGCGCAAATACCTGTATCGCATCCTGAACCGGCCCGGCCGTCCGGCGCTGGATCGAGGCCGGGTCTGGCACGTCAGGAAGCCGCTGGACGCGGAGGCCATGCACGCCGCCGCGCAGCACCTGATCGGCCTGCACGACTTCACCACCTTCCGCGACGCCGCCTGTCAGTCGGCCAGTCCGATCAAGACGCTGGACGTGGCCCGCGTCTCCCGCGTCGGCGAAGAGGTGCATCTGGTGTTCGAGGCGCGCAGCTTCCTGCATCGGCAGGTGCGCTCGATGGCGGGCAGCATCGCCGAGGTCGGCCTGGGTCGCTGGCGCCCTGCCGACCTGGCCGATGCGCTCGAAGCCAGGGACCGCGCGCGGTGCGGCCCGGTGGCGCCGTCAGACGGGCTTTATCTGACGGGCGTCACCTATGAGGCCGAAGCCTAGCGCCAAGCCTTAGCGCTTGAACAGGCCGCCCAGCGCGCCGCCGAGGCCGCCCGGCAGGTTGTCGAGCAGGCCGCCCAGCATGTCGTCGGCGCCGTCGACGGAGCCGCCCGGCGTCAGGCGATCGACCGCTTCCGGCAGCAGGCCCGCCAGGGTCTCGCTGGCCTGTTCCGGCGAAATGCCCAGCTTCTGTGCGAAGTCGGCGATCGGGCCCGAGCCGATGACGGCGGCGATCTGTTCCGGCGAGATCGCGGCGTTGCCGCCCTTGCCGATCCACGAGGCCGCCACGTCGCCCAGGCCGTTCTGACCGAACTTTTCGGCCAGGCCCGCCACGCCGCCCTGCCCCTTCAGCAGGTCGGCCAGGCCGCCGGCGGCGTCATCGCCGAGGCCGCCCAGGATATTGTCCAGAAGTCCCATCTCAATTCCTCCGATTGCGCCGTCAGAATGACGGACTTCGTCTGCGGATTTGTGGCGAAAAGGCAAAACAAGGCAACGCCTCGCGCCTTCGCCTGACGTCAGCTCTTGGCGCGCTCCGAGCCCGAGGTGACGGCCTGACCGGCGGCGGACAAGTCGCGGCCGATGCCCGACACCGTGTTGCAGGCGGCGGTGGTCAGGGCGGCGGCGATGACGCCGAGAACGATGAGCTTGCGCATGATGACATCCCCATGAATCGATTTGGCGCTTCAACGTGAAGCTTGACCATAAGGTTGCATGGCCAATTCATCCTTCAATCTGCTAACGGCGAAAGCATGACGCAAGCTTCCGGAACCGCCGCCCGCCGTTTGGTCGAAACCCTGGTGATGAACGGGGTCGACAAGGTCTTCTGCGTGCCGGGCGAGAGCTATCTCGCCGTGCTCGACGCCCTGGCCGACGTGCGAGACCAGATCGAGGTCATCGTCTGCCGCCACGAGGCGGGCGCCGCCAACATGGCCGAAGCCTACGGCAAGCTGACCGGACGCCCCGGCGTCTGCATGGTCACGCGCGGACCGGGCGCCACCCACGCCTCGATCGGCGTGCACACGGCGCACCAGGATTCGACGCCGATGATCCTGTTCGTCGGCCAGATCGCCCTGACCGACCGCGGCCGCGGCGCCTTTCAGGAAGTCGACTACCGCGAAGTGTTCGGCGGTCTGGCCAAGTGGGCGACCGAGATCGAGAGTCCGGAGCGCACGGTGGAAGTGGTCGAGCGCGCCTTCGCCACGGCCCAGCAAGGCCGCATGGGCCCGGTGGTCGTCGCCCTGCCCGAGAATATCCTGCACGAGGACGGCGGCCCCTCGCCCATCCGCCCCGTCGTCCCGGCCAGGGCGGCCCTGGACCCGGCCTTCGTCGAACAGGTGCGCGAGCGCCTGTCGCGCGCCGAACGCCCGATGCTGATCTTGGGCGGCTCCGGCTGGAGCGATGAGGCGACGGACGCGATCTCCGGCTGGGCCGAACGCCTGGGCCTGCCGGTCGCCCTGTCCTTCCGCCGCAAGGATCTGATCCGCAACGACCACCCCGGCTATGCCGGCGACCTCGGCCTGGGGCCCAACCCCAAGCTGGTGGCGCGGGTCAAGGACGCCGACCTGCTGCTGGTGATCGGCGCGCGCATGGGCGAGAACCCGACCCAGGGCTACACCCTGCTGGACCGGACGAAGACGGCCGAAACCCTGATCCACATCCATCCGGGCCCCGAAGAGCTGGGCCGCGTCTGGGCGCCCGCCCTGTCGGCGGCGGCGGACAATTCGCTGGCGGCCCTGGCGCTGTCGACCGTCGAGCCGGGCCGCGTCTGGACCGAACAGGGCGCGACGGCCCATGCCGACTTCCTCGCCTTCTCCTCGCCCATCGAGGTCAAGAGCGCGGTCAATATGAGCGAGGTCATCGCCCATCTGGCGCAGGCCCTGCCCGAGGACGCCATCCTGACCAACGGCGCGGGGAACTTCGCCGCCTGGCTGCACCGCTTCCACCGCCACCAGGCCCGCCGCACCCAGCTGGCCCCGACCTCTGGCGCCATGGGCTATGGCTACCCCGCCGCGCTGGGGGCCAAGGCGGTCCATCCGTCGCGCGAAGTGGTCTGTATCGCCGGCGACGGCGACTTCATGATGAGCGCCAATGAGATGGCGACCGCCGCCCAGTACGGGCTGGGCGTCATTGTCGTGGTCGTGGACAACGGAACCTTCGGCACCATCCGCATGCACCAGGAGCGGGAATACCCGACCCGCGTCATCGCCACGGAGCTGAAGAACCCCGACTTCGTGAAGTTCGCCGAGGCCTTCGGCGCCTTCGCCGTGCGCTGCGAGACGACCGGCGGCTTCCCGGCGGCCCTGGCGGCGGCGCGCGAGGCGGCGGCGAGCGGTCGTCCCGCCCTGGTCCACCTGATCACCGACGCCGAACAGATCGCGCCGGGCCGCACGATCACCGACCTGCGCGGCGCCTGATCGCAACAGAACCCTGGCCGCCGCGGCTTGCCTGCGGCGGCGCTTCGGGGAACAGTGCCGCCCTTGTTGTACCGAGGGGGGTCTTTCTCATGCGTCGTCTTCTGATTTCATCCGCCGCCGTCCTGGCGCTCTGCGCCGCCGCGCCCGCCGCCATGGCAGAGGGGGCCGCGCCGGCCTCGACAACCGCCCAGGCCCAAAGCGAGGACGCCCGGCTCAACGCCTTCTTCGAACAGGCCTTCGAGGCGCGCGTGGCGCTGAGCCCCCAGCGCATGACCTCGCTGGGCCGCAAGACCGACTATGACAAGCTGGACGACGTCTCCGACGCCGCCGCCGAACGCTCCCTGGCCCTGCAGGAAGCCCAGCTGGCGCAGATGAAGGCCGAGTTCGACCCGACGAAGCTGAGCGAGCAGAGCCGCCTGTCCTGGCGCCTGTTTGAACACGGGGTGCAGCAGGCGCGCCTGTCGAACCAGTGGCGCGACTGGGGCTTCCAGTTCGCCGCCAACGGCAACCCGACCACCAGCCTGCCGGTCTTCCTGATCAACAACCACCGCATCTCAAGCGTTGCGGACGCCGAGGCCTATGTCGCCCGTCTGAACGCCGCCGAACGCTATATGGGCCAGGTGGCCGACACCCTGACGGCGCGCGCCGGCAAGGGCGTGGTCTCGCCGCGCTTCGTCTTCGAGCCCTCGATCGATAACACCCGCGCGGTGATCGCCGGCGCCCCGTTCGACGGCGCCGCCGACAACCCGGTCTGGGCCGACTTCCAGAAGAAGATCGCCGCCTTGGACGCCGATCAAGCGACCAAGGACCGCCTGCTGGCCTCGGCCCGCACGGCCCTGACCGGCCCCTACAAGCGCGGCTTCGACACGGTTCTGGCGGCGCTCGGCCAGGTGCAGACCCAGGCCGACAGCGACGCGGGCGTCTGGCGCCTGCCGCAGGGCGAGGCCTATTACAACGCGCGCCTGCAGCTCTCGACCACCACCGACCTGACCGCCGACCAGATTCACCAAATCGGCCTGGACGAGGTCGCCCGCATCCAGCGCGACATGGAGACGATCAAGACCCAGGTCGGCTTCACCGGCTCGCTGCAGGACTTCTTCGCCTTCCTGAAAACCGATCCGCAGTTCCAGTATCCGAACACGCCGGAAGGCAAGGAAGCCTATCTGACCGACGCCCGCGCCTTTGTGGCCCAGGTCATGGCCGTAGCGCCGCAGTGGTTCTCCAACCTGCCCAAGGCCCCGCTGGAGGTCCGCGCGGTCGAGCCGTTCCGTGAGGCGACGGCCTCCATCGCCTTCTACAACTCGCCTGCACCGGACGGCTCGCGCCCCGGCATCTACTACGTCAACCTGTCGGACATGACCCAGGTGCTGAAGCCCCAGATCGAGGGCATCAGCTATCACGAGGGCGCGCCGGGCCACCACTTCCAGATCGCCTATGCGCAGGAGATGGAGCACCTGCCCAGCTTCCGCCGCTTCGGCGGTTACGGCGCCTATTCCGAAGGCTGGGGTCTGTATTCCGAGCGCCTGGGCAAGGAGATGGGCTTCTATCAGGATCCCTATTCCGACTTCGGCCGTCTCTCGACCGAGCTGTGGCGCGCGGTGCGTCTGGTGACCGACACCGGCCTGCACGCCAAGCGCTGGAGCCGTGAGCAGGCGATGGACTACTTCCGCCACAACTCCCTGCTGTCCGAGCGCGACATCCAGAAGGAGGTCGAGCGCTACATCACCAACCCCGGCCAGGCGACCAGCTACAAGATCGGCGAGCTGAAGATCGAGGAACTGCGCGCCAAGGCGCAAGGCGCGCTGGGCGACCGCTTCGACATCAAGGACTTCCACACCGTGGTCCTGGGATCGGGCGCCGTGCCGCTAGACGTTCTGGGCGACCTGGTCGACGCCTGGATCGCCAAGGGCGGCGGCGCGCCCAACTAAGTCTTCCTTCTCCCCTCCGGGGGATAAGGCGGGCGCCGGAGGCGCTCGGATGAGGGGGAGGTTTCAGCGCACGCGCGGCTGACGTCTCGCCTTCATCCGCCCGCCCCCTCATCCGTCATGCTGACGCATGACACCTTCTCCCCCGAGGGGAGAAGGGCTAGGAGGCTGCCCATGCCCTTTACCGCCACCGTCCTGACCATGTTCCCCGAGGCCTTTCCCGGACCGCTGGGGGTGTCGCTGATCGGCACCGCCTGGCGCGAGAAGGGGTTGTGGGACTTGCAGACGCTGGACATTCGCGCGTTTTCCGAAGATAAGCGCGGCTTCCTGGACGACACCCCTGCGGGCGGCGGTCCCGGTCAAGTGCTGAAAGCGGACGTGGTGGCCAGGGCTCTCGACAGCCTGGAAGGCCCGCCTAGGCCGCTTTTGTACATGAGCGCACGCGGTCGACCCCTGACGCAGGCGCGAGTGACGGAATGGGCCAAGGCCGACGGCATCGTCGTGCTGTGCGGCCGTTTCGAGGGGGTGGACCAACGGGTGCTCGACGCCCGGGGGTTCGAGGAGGTCTCCGTCGGGGACGCGGTGCTCGCCGGCGGCGAGGCGGCGGCCATGGTGGCGATCGAGGCGTGCGTCCGGTTGGTTCCGGGGGTTCTGGGTGCGGCGGAAAGCCTGTCCACCGAGAGCTTCGAGGACGACCTGCTTGAGCATCCGCAGTACACGCGACCGCGGACATTCGAGGGCCACGACATCCCCGAGATCCTGTTGTCAGGCGATCACAAGAAGATCGCCAAATGGCGCCAGGAGCAAAGGGAAAAGACCACGCGGGAGCGGCGCCCGGATCTCTGGGAGCGGCATCTCGCCAACTTACAGCTAAAGAGCAAATAAGCTCCGGAGAGACACTATGAACATCGTCCAGCAGCTCGCTGCCGAAGAAAAAGCCCGCCTGCTCGAAGGCAAGACCATCCCCGAATTCCAGCCGGGCGACACCCTGCGCGTCAACGTGCGCATCAAGGAAGGCGAGCGCGAACGCATCCAGGCGTTCGAAGGCGTCTGCATCGCCCGTGACGGCGGCGGCATCAACGAGACCTTCACGGTCCGCAAGATTTCCTTCGGTGAAGGCGTGGAGCGTCGCTTCCCGATCCTGTCGCCGAACGTCGACTCCATCGAAGTGAAGCGTCGCGGCGTCGTCCGTCGCGCCAAGCTGTACTACCTGCGCGACCGTCGCGGTAAGTCGGCCCGTATCGCCGAGCGCCAGACGGCCCGCAAGGTCGCCGTCCCGGCCACCGGCACGGCCGAGAAGGCCGGCGACGAGGCCTGATTTCAGGCTTCGGCTTCGCGCTGAAGATCAAGAGCCCCGGCGGAGACGCCGGGGCTTTTTAGTATCTGACCTCTAGTGCGCAAACACTCGCCGCGCGGCGGCTCGCTGCTTGAGCGCCTCTAGCCCGCCAGTCCCTGTTTCAGGGCGCTCAGTTGGCCGCGCCCCGCCCGGACCTCGTCATAGGCGCGGCGGATGGTCTCCTTGGTCGTCGCCGACAGGGCGTCATCCGACAGCGCGCGCTCAAAGCGCATCTTCAGCTGATCCTCGCCGCTTTCGACCATACCGAGCACTGAGGCGTCGTTGCGCAGCAGGGCGTGCTTCACATCCATGAAGGCCCGCTGGGCCTTGGCCAGAATGGAGCCGTCTTCCTCAGGCGATCCGCCGCGTTCGCGCACCGCCGCCTTGAACCCCTCGGCTAGGCGACGCCGCTCGGCCGCCCGCGCCTCGAACCAGGTGCGATAAGCGTCGTCCGCCGCCTCCACGGCCGCCTGATGATAGCCGTCGGCGCTGTCGACCAGCCCCTCGACCAAACCGTTGAGGGTCTTGATGTCGTGGCTATTGCCGCTCATCGGAAACCTCCGTTGCTGCTCAAGAGAGAAACCCCTGCCAGCGGCGAAGGTTTCCAGCGTCACAGCTTGGTGCGCAGCGACCACAGCTCGGGGAAGCAGCGGCGCTTCAGCGTCTCGACCAGATAGCCGACGCCGTCGGTGCCGCCCGTGCCCTGGCGACGGCCGATGATGCGCTCGACCGTAACCACATGCTTGTGCCGCCACGTCAGCAGGGCGTCGTCCAGATCGACCAGCTTTTCGGCCAGTTGGTACAGCGGCCACCAGCGCTCGGTGTCGCGATAGACCTCCAGCCAGGCGGCCTCGACGCCCTCGTTCGCCTCATAGGACTGGCTGACGTCGCGGTTGAGCACGGCCTCCGGCACCGGCAGGCCCGCCTTGGCCAGCTGGAGCAGGGCGTCGTCGTAGAGGCTGGGCGCCTCCAGCGCCGCCTGCAGCGCCGCATGGGCGTCCGGGCGTTCGGCGTGGAAGCGCAGGAAGCGCGGATCCTTCAGGCCCAGCATGGTCTCCAGGCGACGGAACTGGTCGCTCTGGAAGCCCGAACTGGCGCCCAGGTCGCCGCGGAACTTCAGGTAGTCGGCGGGCGTCATGGTGGCCAGGATGTCCCAGCTCTGGGTCATCACCGACTGGATGCGGCTGACGCGGGCCAGGCTCTTGTAGGCGGGCACAAGATCGCCCGCGCGCACCAGCGTCTGCGCCAGCGCCACCTCGTGCAGGATCTGCTTGAGCCACAGTTCCTTGGTCTGGTGGATGATGACGAACAGCATTTCGTCATGCTGGTCGGAGCGCGGCTTCTGGGCGGACAGGATGTCGTCGAGCGCCAGATAGCCGGCGTAGGTCACGCCCTGCGGCTCATGCTTGGCCGTCTCGATCGCGTGTCCGCGGATGTCGTTTGCTTCGGTCATGCGCCAGCTATCGCCCGATCAGCCGGGCGGGGCCAGACCCTTTTTGACTTGAGAAACTAGTTGGCGGCGCGGTCGTCGGCGACGGCGTTGGCGGCCATCTGACGGCCGTTGGCGAAGGCGTCGCGGGCGTTGTTGTAGATGAAGCCGTAGGTCGGATAGACGGTCGTGCCCAGATCGTTGATCGGGTTGTACCAGACCTTCACCCGGCTCCAGTCGCCCGAGGACGAGACGTCGACGACGGTGACGTTTTCCTCGACCTTGCCGCGGCTGCCGCCCCAATTGGCGTGAGTGACGCGGATCACGCGGTCGGTCAGGACGTCGGAGACGACGGCGACGTGGCCGGCGCTCATGCGGCCGTGGGGCTGGAACACCAGCACCGAGCCGGTCTCAGGCGCGTCGCCGGTGCGGAACTTGCTGACGGCCTGACGCCACCAGGTCCAGGCGTCGCCGAAGATCTGAATCCCCGAGAACATGCGCGCGAAGGTCACGCACTGCCAATAGGGGTCGCCGGCCTGAGCCGGGGTCGTGCTGAAGGCGAAGAAGCCAAGGGTCGCCGCAAGGGCGGCGGCTGTGAGCCGTTTCATCATCTGGCGTGCTCCCGACTGAACGCGGACAAGCCTTAGACGATAGGGTCAGAATGTTGAAGAACTGTTTCCGACTGTTTCCCCGGCTGATCCACAGATGATCGCCGCTTCGCCGCCCATCCACGCAGGAAACGACGGGCCGGGCGCTCGATCAGCTGGTGAACAATCGCCGCCGCGACAATCAAGCCCGCGATGACCGCCAGCCACAATACGAGAGGAAGCTGCTTGTCTTCCGCTCCGGTCAGGCGCGCCGCGACATTGACCGCCAGGATCTGCCACGGGGCGCACAGCATATAGACCGCATAGCTGATCTCGCCGAGATAGACTGCGGGCGCGGAGCCGAGAACGCCCGCCTTGTTCGCCGGAATGCTAGCCAAGGCCAGGATCAGCAGGCCGCCGGACAGGACGGTGATCCCGTCCCAGCTCATCAGCGAGGCGCTGAGCGCCATCACGACCGCCGCCGCCAGGGCCAGCAGGCCCGCGCGCGGCAAGGGCGCCCGGCGATAAACCAGGTAGAGGGCGCAGCCGTAGGCGAAGCAGGGCACGATCCGCAGCGCGCCCCATTTGAAGGTCGCCTCGGTCAGGCGATAGCCGGCGACGCGCTCAAAACCGACATAGAGGGCGGCAAGGAACAGCGCCGCCGCCCCTGTCGCCAACCACGGCCGGTTCCGCAACTTCCACGCTGCGGCGGCGAAGACGGGAAAGGCCAGATAGGCGAACCACTCGGCCGAGATCGACCAGGACGGGTGGTTCCAGCCTGCCTCGCCCGCAAACCCCCAGGCGTGGACCATCAGCAGGTTGGGCAGCAGCGTCTTCCAGCTGAGGATGCTGGCGTCGATCGCCATACCCGCCGCCGTCGCCGCCAACCCCAGGGCCATGACGCCGAAGAGGGTCAACAGGTGCAGCGGATAGACCCGCGCGATGCGCGCCCACAGGAAGCCCCTGTAGCCGAAGCGTTTCTCGCCGAACGCTTGCAGATAGACGTGGCTGAGGATGAAGCCCGACAGGACGAAGAAGAGCTCGACCCCCAGGTAGCCCTTGGCGGCCAGGGCGGGCATGCCGCCGACCGCCAGATTGGGCCACATCAGATAGACCACGACCCACAGGGCCGCGAGGAACCTGAGCGAAGTCAGGGGACGGATGTCGATCGGCGTCGCTACGGGCGTCATGGGACCATCCTGGCCGGTGAACCGACCGGGGACAGCCCGGCCGCATAACAGCGCTCAATGCAAGCCGGGCGCCAGCTTCGCCTTACTCTACGCGGCCGCTCTCCCCGGCCCTCTCGATGGCGGCCGTGGCGGCGGCGCAGCCGGTCAGGGTCTCATCCCCGATCTCGACCTTGGCGGTCAGGGGGTAAGTGCGGTCGCTCATGCCGTCCGAGCAGTCCGTCGCCGTCAGGGTGACGGTCAGATCCGTTCCGGCCTCGGTCTTGGCGGTCCAGCTGGCGACCGTGCCCTGCAAGCTCGGACCGGGATTGGCGGCCTTCTGCTCGGCCCGGTCGACGCCGGAATAGGTCAGGCCGTCCGGCTTGATCTCCACCGCCCAGAAGGGCTCGGTTCCCAGCACGCGCACCGGCTGGTCCAGATCGACGCCCGCCAGGGCGCGCGGCTCGACCTTAGCGGGCGCGGGCGCCTTTTCAGCGGGCTGCGAGCAGGCGGCCAGGGCCAAAGACAGAGTCAGGGACAAGGCGGCGGCGGAGAGGAGGGCGACGCGCATGGCGGTCCTTTCTGAAAACTCGCGGCCAAAGTCCCGGTTTGCCCTCCCCCCGTCAAGACAGGCGCCAAAGCGGCTCGCCTGGGTTAATGTCCCCCCATGCCGATTCGCCCCGCCCCGATTGCACACGCAGGCGCCGCCTTCACAGCCTGCGAATTCTTCGCGGGAGGCGGTCTGGCGGGGCTGGGGCTGAACCTGGACGGCGTCGGCTTCCGCACCGTTCTGGCCAACGACATCGACGCGGCCAAGGCGCGCGCCTTTCGCGCCAACCACCCCGAGACCTCGCTGATCCACGCCGACGTCTGGGCGGTGACGCCGGATCAGGTTCCGGGCGCGCCCGACCTGTGCTGGGCGTCGTCGCCGTGTCAGGACGTCAGCCTGGCGGGCGCGCGCGGCGGGCTGAAGGCCCAGCGCTCGGGCGCCTTCTGGGGCTTCTGGAAGCTGATGCAGGGTTTGGACGCCGAAGGCCGCGCCCCGCCCATCATCGTGCTGGAGAACGTCGTCGGCCTGCTGACCTCGGGCGAAGGGCAGGACTTCGCCGCTGTGTGCGGGGCTATGGCTGAGGCGGGCTATACGGTCGGCGCCCTGGAGATCGACGCCGGGCTGTGGCTGCCGCAGTCGCGCCCGCGCCTGTTCATCATCGCCATGCGGGGCGTCGAGGGGCCGCGCCTGCCCGCCCCCGCCCAACCCTTCCATTCCTCGCGCCTGATCTCCGCCTGGGAGCGCCTGCCCGAAGCGGCGAAGGCGAACTGGGCCTGGTGGCGGCTGGCCGTTCCGCCGCGCCGCAACCTCGACCTGGCGACCGTTCTGGAAGCTGAGACGCCCTGTTTCAGCGAAGCGGAGACGCAGACTCTGCTGACCATGCTGTCGCCGCTGCACCGGGCGCGGCTGGAGACGCTCAAAGCCTCAGGCGAGCGGCGCGTCGGCGCGGCCTTCCGCCGGGTGCGAACCAAGGACGGAAAAAAGCTGCAACGGCTGGAGATGCGCTTCGACGGTCTAGCCGGATGCCTGCGCACGCCGTCAGGCGGTTCATCGCGCCAGTACGTCGTGATCGTCGACGGCGGCCGCGTCGCCATGCGTCGGCTGACCGGGCGCGAGGCCGCCCGCCTGATGGGGGTGGACGACGCCTATCGCCTGCCGGCCAGCGAAAGCGCGGCGCTGAAGCTGATGGGCGACGCCGTGGCCGTGCCGGTGGTGGACGCCCTGGCGCGCGGCCTGTTCCTGCCCGCCCTCTCCGGCCAGGCGGAAGCCGCCGCCTGAAGCCTTAGTAGTAGAGGTCGTCGTCCTTGCGGTCCTCGGCGCTCTCGATGCCGGGGTCGAAGCTATTGTCGACCTGATCGTCCCAGCCGTCGCGATCAGAGCGGAAGGCCAGGGCCATCAGCCCCCAGGCCAGGCCGACCGCGCCCAGCACGCCCAGCCCCATGGCGATCCAGCCGTGCAGGCTCATCTCGCCCCCGCCGATCAGACGCCAATAGGCCGCCAGCCCAAGCGTGCTGACGGCCGATATGGCGACGGCGAGGAGCAACGACCGCAGAAGCCGGACCAGCCGCCCGCCTCTGGAGGTCGATGTCATGGCTCAGCTCAGCGCTGGACCCACTGGCCCTGGGCGTTCTTGTACCACTGGCCCGAGCTGATGCGCGGCAGCAGCTGGGTCTCGAACATCCGGGCGCCGGCCACTTCGGCCGAGGTGCCGGCGTCGGCGGCGCTGCGGGCGTAGGCCTGGCGGCGGCCGGCGTTGGTCGCGCTGATGGCGGCCTGGGTAGGACCGTCGACCGAGGTGCGCACGCCGACGTAGCCGTCGGCCTGCTCGCCCGCCGCGCCGGCGGCCTTGGCCTGATCGACCAGAGCCTTCTGCGAGGCGGTCTGAGCCACGGCGGCGCCGGCGGCGACGCCCAGAGCAGCGACAGCGGCCACAGCCACGAAGAGTTTGCGGTAAGTCATGTCAAAGCCCCCTTTCGTATCAGAACAGGTTGGGGTTTTCGCGGAGCAGGTTCTGCAGTTCCTGGTCCAGCTTGATGCGGATGTCGGCGTCCAGCTTGGCGTAGATCTGCAGCGGCTCGCTGAACTTGATGTTCACCGTAGGCGCGCATGCGGCCAGGCTGACGGCGCCGAGGCCGAGCATGGCGACGATCTGACGCTTGCTGATCATGGGGCCGGTCTCCGAAGGCGGCGTTGGAAGTCATCGCCACTAAACGCTGCGGCGTGTGAATGGGTTCTGAACAAAGCGCGGCCGCGACTCAAGGCGTTTCATCCGTCGTCAGCACGGGCGTTTCGCCGCGCCGGGCGTATTCCAGCAGATCCGAGATGATCTGGTTGGCGTTCCACGTCGTGTCCAGCGTCAGATCGATCGGCGTATCCGACGGCAGATTCAGCTTCTTGTTGAGGAAGTCGCGACGGATCAACTCCATGAAGGTCAGGCGAAGCTGCTCGCGCTCCGGCGGATCGTGGCGGCCGTTGATGCGGAAGCGAACGCCGAGCCGTCCCTGGTCCAGGCTGTTGACCTCGGCGGTCAGGTCGCTGATCGCCAGATCCTGCATGGCCTGATAGGCCAGATCCTGCATGGTGTTGGGCGGCACGCCCGTCTCGCCTCCGCCGCCGGCGGACAGGTCGTCGAACACCTGGGGCTGGATCGACAGGCGGCCGGGCCGCACCCCGTTCAGCACGCCGCCGACGATGCGCCAGCCGCCCTTGGGGTCATAGGTGAAGGGCAGCCGCCCCGACACCACGGCGTCGAACTCAGCCTTGTCCTGAAGATTGGCGCTCTTCAGCAGTTCGTTCAGCTGCACGCCCTCGACCACGACCACCCCGCCCCAGCCTTCGCCCGGCGTCAGCGGCAGCGAAAGAGGCTCGACGCTGATGCGCCCGCCCGCCGCCTGGATCTGGCCGCCGCCGATGGTCAGGGCCTTTTCGTCCAGGCCGAAGGAGAGCTGAAGATCGGTCAGCGGCGTCACCGTCTGCACCCGGTCGGCGGTCAGCGTCTGGTTCGGGGCGGTGATCAGCGGCGTCAGGCTGGTGAACTCCACCCGCCCCTTCAGCCCCTGGACCTTGCCCGCCGGGCTGGTGAAATCCAGCTCCGGCACCGTCAGGACGCCCGAACTGGTCGCGCCCTCGGCCGCCCAGTCGAACCGCCCCTCGAACCCGGCCGAACCTTCGACCGGCGACTTCACATAGTCAGCAACGAGCGGACTGAGGTCGTCCGGCTGAAGCCCGTGCTCGGTGAAGGCCAGGCTGGGCGCCGAGATCACCGCCTCGCCCGCTTCGGCCTGAACGTCGTGACGCACCTCGACGCGGCCGACGGCGTGGCCCAGTCGGCTGAGATCAAAGCCGGCCGTCCAGACGTCGCCCGCCAGCCGCGCCTCGCCCTTGGCCTGAAGCGGCAGGAAGCGGACCGGATCGGCCGTGTCCGCGACCTGGGCCTTGCTGACGCCCACCCGCATCGACAGCCCCTTGGCCGCGCCGTCGACGACCAGATCGCCCTCGGCGCCCGTGAAGCCGACCTCGAAGACGGGCGCCGTCGCCGCCACCTCGGCCAGACGAGCCTGAGCGCGCCAGGCGCCGTTGCGGGCGGTGAACAAGGGCGCCGACATCGGGCACACGCGGCCGGACACGGCCTCGACCGAGTTCTCGCCCAGGTCGAGCTTGTCCAGCGTCACCGGAATGCAGTCGCTCGCCGTATAGGTCAGGCTCCCGCCCGCCGAGGCCAGTTCGCCCTGGGTGCTGAAGGCGATCCCGCGCGCCGGACGAAGTCCAGCGCCGCCTGCCCCTTCAGCTTCGCCGCGAATCCGCCCGGCGTCAGCCGCCATTCAACGCCGTCGAAGCGCGCCTCGGGCAGGCCGCCGCCGCGCATCGACGCCACGCTGAAGGCCCCGCGCGTCGCCCCGCCCGCCGTCAGGGACAGGACCGGCCCCGTCGCCGCCGACAGCCTCAGCTCGCCGCCGTTGGCGGGGCGGGCGGTGATCGGCCGCAGCAGGGTCAGCTCGACCCCGGCGTTGTCGCTGACCAACCGCACCTGAGGCGCGTCCAGGGCGAAGGCGCCCAGCGCCCGCTTCAACTCGGCCAGTTCCGGAAGATCGTCTGCCAGCGGCGCGCCCAGCACCGGCGCCGAAACCCGATCAGCCCCCAGCGCGCCGGTCGCGCTGATCCGCGTGATGGAATCCCGCACCAGATCGAAGTCCAGACGACCGCGCGCGCCGTCCAGGGTCACGTCGCCGGTCGCCAGCCGTCCCGCGGCCAGGGTCGCCGGTCCCCGCACCTCGAAGGCGGCGCCCTTGCCGCCCGCCTCGATCGCGCTCGAAGCGACCACCGCCTGGGTCAGGCGGGCCTCGCCGAACCGGCCCGACGCCGCCGTCAACCGCAGGGGCGAGGCCGCGCGCCATTTCATCTCCTGCCCCTCGGTCCCGCCCGACGTCGACAGGGTCAGGCGATTAAGGTCCAGCGCCGCCTGGCGAACCTCCATACCCTCTCCCTGAAGCCGGTCCGCCGTCGCCGACGCCTTCGCCTCGCCCTTGAGGCTATAGGCGTTGAGCCAGCCTTCGACCGCCCCGGCGAAATTCATCGTCGCCGCCGCCTGACGCGCCGTCGTCCCGGCGCCGGCCAGTTCATCCGCCGTCAGCCGCGCGGTCAGACCGATCCGCCCGTCGCCGCGCCGGGTCTTCATGTCCGGGTAGGGCAGGTCGCCGCTGAGGCTGAGGGCCGCCCCCTGCCCGCCGACGCCCGCCACGGCGAAGCGCTCGGCCTGGGCGTCCAGCTTCACCGCCGTACGGTCGCCCACGGTCGTCACCTCAATGACCCCGGCCAGGCCGCGCGCCTCGGTCTCGCCGCTCTTGAGCGAGGCTGCGGGCATCCGCCCCGACAGCCGCATCAGCTTGCCGTCGTCGATCCGCGCGTCCGCCAGCAGGCGAACCGGGCCGTATTCGGTGTCGAGCCGCGCCTGGCCGCCTTCGACGATGACCAGAGGCGCGCGGGAATCCGGCTTGGGCGGCTTGCCGGTGAACTCCTCGACCAGGGGATCAAGGCTGCCCAGCGACAGCTTGCCGTCCTTCCACGCCGCGCGAACGATCGGGCGGACCAGACGGACGCGGCTGGGCGTCACCCCCAGCCCGGCCTTCGACCACGGCAGGCCCACGGCGTAGTCGACCTCGACTCGCTCGACCTTGAAATCGGGGTTCTTGGGGTCGCCGATGGAGACCTTGCCGACGAAGCCGTTGAGCTCAAGCCGTTCGACCTCGACGTCGGCGTCTATGCCCTTGCGATCCAGCCAGCCGACCAGCAGTTCGCGCGCCGCCGCCCGCCGGTTCAGATAGAGGGTCGCGGCCAGCACCAGCAGCAAGGCCAGCAGGATCAGCAGCATCCGGGCCGCCAGCCGCATCCGCGGCGGCCTTCCCTTGCCGGACGGCGCGCCAGAGGAATGAGGGGGTCCAGCGTCGGACCCTGAGGTGGCGATGTCGTCGGTCAAGGGGGCGCGGCGTTCAACTTAACAGGAAGGGCAACAACGCCACAGAATGCGCGACAACAACAGTCGTTGCAGAATGAGCACTGCGGCGTGACACCTCCGCCACTACCAATCGACCTCGACTACAAGAAGGCGAAGTTTGGCGTGAGACTCACGCAGAACGCTAAATTACTGCCCATCATCGCCGCCACGTTAACCAAACGTAACATTCCATCTTCCCAAGATGGGACGTGCGGGCTATACGGCTCGCTTCGCGTTCGCTGGGCGATCGGCAGACGCATCGAGATTCGACTGTTTTGGCGCGTAACGCGTCGCCGACTTGCCGGGGACCCATGGCTCAGTTCGATCCTCGCCGCCAGCCTGTTCGGCTCGCGCCGCATCTGCTGACGACCTGCGCTGCTGTAGGCATCGCTCTGTTAGCCGGTCGTGGATATGAACAGGTGAAGGCCGAGGAAGTTCCGGCCCTGACCGCGGCGCAGATCGAATCGCTGGAAGCCCAGGCCTACGCCGCCGCCGCCGCGCCGGCCGGCATGACCGCCCCGGAAGCCATCCCCGTCCAGATTCGCCGCGGCGAGACCTTCGAGCAGGCCGTGCGCCGCACCGGCATCGGCGCCGACGAGGCTCGCGCCGTGGCCGCCACCATCGCCAGCGCCTTCGACCTGAAAGACATGCGCGCGGGCCTGCGCTTCGAAACCGCCGTGTCCAAGCCGCGCGGCGGTCTGGGCGACGCCCGCCTGATCGGCCTGACCATGCGCACCGGCCCGGCCAGCCAGCTGACCGTGTCGCGCAGCTTCGACGGCGCCCTTCGCCTGCGCTCGCTGGACGAGAAGATCACCGAGGAAACCGTCGTCGCCAACGACAAGGTGCAGCGGTCCCTGTCGGCCAGCGCCCGCGAACTGGGCGCCACCTCCGCCGTGGTGCGTCGCGCCAGCCAGCTGTTCGCCCACAAGTTCGACATGCAGCGCGACGTGCGCGCGTCGGACGAGTTCACCCTGGTCTTCGACCGCACGGTCACGGAATCGGGCCGCACGGTGGAAACCGGCGAACTGCTCTACGCCGAGCTGAAGGGCCACGCCTTCTACCGCTTCCAGCCCGCCGGCTCGAAGACGGCCCAGTATTTCGACGCTACGGGCAAGAACACGCGCACCGCCATGATGCGCACCCCGCTGCAGAACTTCCGTCGCGTCAGCTCCAACTTCGGCGTCCGCACCCACCCCATCTCGGGCTATCGCAAGATGCACCAGGGGATGGACTTCGCCGCCTCCACCGGCACGCCGGTCGTGGCCCCCGCCGACGGGGTGGTGGTCGAGGCCCGTCGCTGGGGCGGTTACGGCAACTGGCTGCGCATCCGCCACTCGAACGGCCTGGAAAGCGGCTACGGCCACCTGTCGCGCTTCGCCTCGGGCATGCGCGCCGGTCAGCGCGTGACCCAGGGCCAGGTCGTGGCCTACGTCGGTTCGACCGGCGCCTCGACCGGACCCCACCTGCACTATGAGATCTGGCGCAACGGCCAGCGGATCAATCCGGCCGGCATCAAGACCCAGGAAGGCACCGTCCTGGCGGGCGCCGATCTGGCCGCCTTCCGCGCCGAGAAGGCCCGCATCGACCGCGTCATCGCCGCCGGCGGCCAACGCCGTCCGGCCGCCGTGCAGCAAGCCGCCAACGGCCTGCGTCCCGCCGAGGGCTGATCCGTCTTCCAAGCGCTGATCTCAGCCTACCAGTTGCGGAACGCCGCCCTGGTTCGGACAGCGCACGCCATGCACCCAGACGTCGGCCTCGCCTAGCCGAACGCCGAGCAGCTCCAGCAACGGCTGAACCACGCTGTCCAGCACCGGCCCCAGCGGCGTCAGAACGGCCGCCAGAAGTTGGGTCACCAGATGCAGCGGTATGCCCAGGGCCGTCAGCTTGGTGTCCCGCAACAGGGTCGTCAGCAGCCCATTCGCAAACCCCTTGGCCTTGACGCTCTGGGGCTGCGCCGAACCGATCTCAGCCCCTGTAAAGCGCAGCTCGCTCCATTCCATATCCGCGACCTGAATATCGGCGCTGCCCTCGACGGCGATCAGCAACACAGACACCAGCCTGGCCGGGCTGACCTTAAGCTCGGACTTGAAGTCACGCAGGCGCTTCTCGTCAATCTCGCCCAGGCGCACGCGGGCCACGCCGGGCCGCGTTTCGATCAAAACACGCGGCTCGCCCTGGCACTGCACCGCCTTCAGCCGCGCCTCGGCGCTGGCCGCCTCGACCAGGATGGGAACCTTGACCTGCGCCAGCAGGCCGACCAACGGGACTTTGTCCAACGCCGTCGCCTTCAGATAGAGGCGCGTCTGCACCGTGCGGATGATGGGCTCGCCGGTGCTGGTCACGGTCAGCCATGGCGCGCGATTGGGCCGCTCGCCGATGGCCAGCATGACGTCGATATCCGCCAGCCCCGTGCGGGCGCCCACGTCCAGGGCCAGCTGACGCTCCTGATTGGCGGTCTGCAGCGTCGCCATCAACAGGTCCATGGCCGAAACCTCGGCGTTCAGTCCGCGCCGAAAGCCTTCGCGCGCATCTGTCTCGACGCCGACCAGTTCATCCAGCTTCACCGTCGCGCTCGCCGGAAGGCGAGTCAGCTTGCCCAGCGCGCTCTGGGCGCCCGAGCCGGCCACGGCCTCCAACGCCTTCAGCACCTGGCCGGTCTGGGCTTCATGCGCGAGCAAGGCGTCATAGTCGCCCGCGGTGACGCCCAGCTCCGCCGCCAGGGCGTCCGAGAATTGCAGCAGATTGACCCGCGCGTCGGCCAGGGCGCGATAATCCATCACCGTCAGCGACACATGGCTCCCCAACAGGCCGGACAACAGGGCGTTGGCCAGGCCCCCGTCCAGGCTCGCCAGCCGCGAGCCGATGGAAAACATGGCGCTGGGTTGGCCGCCCGGCAGGGCCGCCGTCGCCGACTTGGACACCGTCACGCTGTCACGCCCCATGATCCAGCGGCCGAAATAGAGCGGCGCCGGCGCGCTCAGAACCACGCGGGCGGCGTTGGGGCGGGCCGCGCCCGGGGTGAAGCGTGCGTCGGGCTTCAACCGACGATCCGGCGTATAGCCGCCGAGCTGAAGCCGCACGCTCGCCAGATGCGCCAGATTGGCGCGTGCGGTGTCGGCGGCGGCGGCCTCCGTCCGCGCCAAAGGCTGCGACAGGGTCTGGGCGGCGGCCAGGGCCGACAGATCCGCCGCGCCCTGCACCTCGCGCCCCTTCAGCACCATGGAGCCCACATCAACCGCCAAGGCGGCTGCGATACAGATCAGAGCGCCGAACACGGCCGCCATGACGGCCACCCCGCCCCGGTCGTCGCCCCAGCGGTTCATACGTCGGCGCGGGCGCATCTCAGCTCTCCTCGACGCGGATGACGGCGGCGCGGCGAATGGTGCGGGGCGGCGGCACGGTCAGCGGCGACAGGGCCATCAGCGGATGACCACCCGCATCATAGGCGACCTCCACCCTGACCCGCCCCGGCTCGGCCCGCACCCCCACGACGGCGTCGGCGGCCTTCAGGCCGAGAGCCTTCAGCTGCGTCTCGATCACCTCTCGTGCAAGTTGTTCCCGCTCGGCCGCATCCAGCCCCGCGATCGCCGCCCTCGCGCCCTCGGATACGGCCGACTGGACCGAATGCGCCATCCAGAACCAGGCGCCGTAGACGACCATCCCCACCAGCAGCAGGAAGAACACCGGCCCTACAAGGGCGAACTCAACCGCCGCTGCGCCCTCGCGCTCTGCGCCCCGGATACGTGCATAGCTTCGCATCATCGCACCTCATGACGCGACGATCATCATATTTACAACTTAAAGGAGAATGTAGGCGCGTGATGAATACGCCCTAACCCTCGCTGGCGTTCAACAAGCGCCCAGCGGCGCGCGGGCTTAAACTCGCGACCGGCTGCGCCTTCTCGTGAGGCTCCCGATCATGAGAGAGCCGATCACGCCGATGTTCCAGACATAGTAGGCCGAGATATAGCCCCACTGCTCCAGCTGCAGATTGGAGGCGAAGGCGTAATGGGTGGCCAGCACCAGGAATTGGAAGCCCGCCGCTGCGATCAACCACCGACGGCCGCTGCTGACGACGCCGTACAGAAGGAGCAGGAACACCCCCGCGTCCGCTCCGATCGCGAACCAGGGCGGCGACCGATGATCGAACGGGGCGACGGCCGAGATCACCCCCGCCACGATGATGGCGATCGCTACAGCGCGCTCCCAGGGGCCGCCGCGAACGAGGGCGAGCCCCGTCGCAACGGCCAGCAGGATGATCGTGAACAGGAAAATGGGCGACATGACGCACCATGCCACCCACAGATGATTCAGCCCACCCGTTCGATAAGCGAGAGACGGACGTTGCGCGGAATCTGCTGGTCCTCCTTGTCCAGACCTACCAGTTGCACGCCGCGGAAGCGCGTCGTCTCCTTCACATTGGCGAGGGCCTCGTGCAGCTCGACCATTGCGGCCTGGGCGGCGACCTGGGCCGCCATCGCCCTGGCCAGGGCGTCAAACGCCGGCTGGCCGACGGTGGCGGCCAAGCCCGCGTCCTTTCGACCGCGCGTCAGGGCTTGGGCGAGGCCCCCGAGACGTTCGATCGATTGATCCTGCCCGTCCTCGGCCCGTTTGAGCGCGCGCTGTATGCGCGAGGCGATCAAGGTCGCCTGCTCGGTTCTCTTCATCAGTTCAGTGTCTTCCGGTATTGAAGCCGGCGAACCTTCAGGAGCCGTACCGCAGCTTCTGCAGTACGAAGGCGAACTGTTCGGCGCCGGCTGCGGCTGTCAGGATCCAGGCGGCTGCGGCGGCGACGCCGAAGACGATGAGGATGCTTCCCAGACGCCCGAGTCCGACTGGGTCGGCGCGAAGTTCACGTCCAACATGGCCGCTGCGATATAGGCCAGCTCCCTCATCACGCCGCTCGGCGTCAGGAACGGCGCCTGCTTGCGCGCCCCCTCCATGAGGAGAGGCAGCATCCGGCGCTTGGCGGAGGTCGTCGCCATCTTCATGAAGAGGGCTTCGGCCTCGCCCCAACGCAGGGTGGGGATGGGATCGTTGCTCGAAAACATAGGGCGTCCTTTCGGCGCCCCCAGTCGATGCGATCAGCCCCTCGGCGGGTATTGGGAACGAGCCCGATTGGGAACCGCCCCCAACGCCTTCGCGGGCCGCTAGGGCCAGTGCGGCGGCGATGCGGTTCTCGACCTGCAGCTTTCTTGTCGCGTTCTCGCAATGACGGTCCACCGTGCCGGGGCGAATGCCCAGCTCCCGCGCGATCTGCTTCGAGTTGAAGTGAGCATGGACAAGCCGGAGGCACTGGCGCTCTCTCTCGGTCAGCAAGGCTACGGATTCAGTCACGCCTTCCACCTGCGACGATCGTTCGACGATGAATGTCGCCCGCCGCCCTGAGCGACACAAGCCGGCATGACCGTCGCACACACTGTCGAGGTCCGGCTAATGGAACGGACGCATCTGCCCGCCGCATTGGCGATGCGAATGCTCTCAGACCGGGGCCAATCGCAGTGATTATACACGCGCCTAAGGGATTCAGCATCATGCTTGAAGAAGTGGCGCGCCGCCGTGGATGATCCTGAGAACTATTCAGCTAAGGTCGGGTGGGCGGCGTAGGTCGGAGAAGCGCCGATTTCGTTGAAAAAGGCGGCCTTCGGCAATTGGCATGAGGGCGCCGCGCTGATTCACTCTGGTCGTTGATACCGGAGGTGCAGCGATGATGGGCGAACGGCGGGTCGATCAGTCGGCCCTGTTCTACGAGTTCTCGCTGGAGCGTCATGTGCCGGGAGATCACATGCTGCGCGCGATCGACCGGTTCGTGGAACTGGACGGACTGCGGGCGCATCTGGCGCCGTTCTACAGCGCCATCGGCCGGCCTTCGATGGATCCGGAGTTGCTGATCCGCATGCTGCTGGTCGGCTACTGCTTCGGCATCCGTTCGGAGCGACGGCTGTGCGAGGAGGTTCACCTGAATCTGGCTTATCGCTGGTTCTGCCGGTTGGGCCTGGACGGGGATGTGCCGGACCACTCAACCTTTTCGAAGAACCGCCACGGCCGTTTTCGCGACAGCGATCTGCTGCGGCAGTTGTTCGAGACGGTCCTGCGCCGCTGCATCGCCGAGGGCCTGGTCGGCGGCGAGGGTTTCGCCGTCGACGCCAGCCTGATCAAGGCCGACGCCAACCGCCAGCGCTGCGTGCCCGGCGACGAAGGGCTGCCGCCCGAGGCCGCCAGCCGCGCCATCGACGAGTATCTGGCCGTGCTGGACGACGCGGCCTTCGGTGGAGCGACCCCGGTGACGCCCAAGTTCATCTCGCCGGCCGATCCGGCCTCGCGCTGGACCGGCGCCAACAAGGGCCTGGCCTTCTTCGCCTATGCGACCAACTATCTGATCGACCTGGACCACGCGATCATCGTCGATGTCGAGCCGTCCACGGCGGTGCGCCAGGCCGAGGTGACGGCGGCCCGCACCATGATCGAGCGTGCGCGCGAGCATCATGATCTGTGGCCCGCCCGGCTGGCGGCGGACACTGCTTATGGCTCGGCCGAGATGCTGGACTGGCTGGTCCACGACCAGGGCATGGAGCCCCACATCCCCGTCATCGATAAGTCCGAACGGATCGACGGGACCTTCTCGCGCGCCGACTTCGCCTATGACCACACCGCCGACCTCTACCGCTGCCCGGCGGGCAAGACGCTGGTCCACGGTCGGCGCGTCTTCTCGACGCCTCGGAACCAGGCGCCGCCTGATGACACCCTGCGCTATCGCGCCAGCACGGTCGACTGCCGGGCCTGCGCCCTCAAGCCCCGCTGCTGCCCCAACACGCCGATGCGCAAGGTCACGCGCTCCATCCACGAAGGCGCCCGGGACTTCGCTCGCGAGATCGCCAGGACCGACGCCTACGTCGTCTCCCGGCGCGAACGGAAGAAGGTCGAGATGCTGTTCGCCCACCTCAAGCGCATCCTGAAGCTAGATCGTTTGCGCCTGAGAGGCCCCAACGGCGCCAAGGACGAGTTCCTCCTCGCCGCAACCGCCCAGAACCTGCGCAAACTCGCAAAACTGATCCCGCCACCGACGCCGGCGACCGCGTGAGGCGCGAGCAAACCGCCACGTCCGTTGCTAGCGGCGATCTCAGCAGCCGCCTTTTTCAACGAAATCCGCCAGATGCGGACTTTGATTTCGCTCCGCACAGGCGACATTGGGCCCTCCACGCCGCCTGAGCTCGTCAGCCACACGCCCGTTGGGCGGCACGTCTTTCATGCGTTACAGCTTGCAGATTTTCCTGTCGTCTGCGACAAGTGTTCATGTCGCTTCAAACGATTCAGTTCACCCAAGAGCAAGCGCGCGATCTCGCCGGCGTCTCGCCGGGTGAAGTGCGTGCGTGGCGTAAGGCCGTGAGCTACCTCGCCGACAAGCCGGGTAAAGCCGCGCGTTTTACTTTCGCAGACATTCTCGGACTGGCGATCACGCGGCGGATCACCAGCGACTTCCACGTTCGCATCAGTGACATCGGCGACAGCATGGACGCGCTTTTTCGCGCCCTGTCAGAGACTCGTCCCTCCGATCTTGAGGGCTCGGTCGCTTTGATTGACGCCCAGACTGCGCGTTTGGTGTCCGGCGCGGACCTCGGAGCCAAGTCGCTTAAAGATCCGACTTTTGTCGTCCCCTGCGACCAGCTCATCCACGATTTGAGCCAGAGGGTGATGCCGCTTGCGCCCGCCTCGTTCCAGGCGGCCCTGCCCTTCGCGCCCCAAATGGTGAAGACGGGACGATGACTAGCGAGGCGCTTCGCCAAGTCCTGTCGGCAACCGGCTATATGGCCGACGGCGAAGCTGCGCCGGGCGTTCTGCTCGGCGACGAAGCTCGCCTGGGCCGTCGAGGCCGATCCTTCACGCCCGACGCCTTGTGGCGCGGCCAGTCCTCGCTGACGGTGTATTTCAAGTTCACTTCGAGCCCGCCGGCCGATGCGGAATTGGCCGCATGGCGTCAGGAAATCTGGAACGAGGGTTTCGCGCCCCTTCTCTGGGTCGTGTCTCCAGACCGCATCGATCTCTATAATGGCTTCGGCAGGCCTCTCCCCAAGGCCGATCCGGCCAAGAACCGTCTCGCGACCTTCCTGACGATCGCCTCCGGACTGGAGGAGCTCGACGCGCTCGCTGGCCGCTTCGCGATGGAGACCGGGCAGTTCTGGACCAAAACGAAGCAGGTGGATCGCAAGACCGCGGTCGATCAACAACTGCTCTCGGACCTTGCCGTGCTCGAACGTGACCTGGTCTCGGCGCACCTCGTCCGGGACGAGGCCCAGGCGCTGATCGGCCGGGCGATCTTCACGCAGTATCTGCTTGATCGCGACATCATTACCGCAGAACGGATGAACAGTCTATGCGGAACGACACGTCTGTCGGCCGCGCTGCGCGACCGGCAGGCAACCAGCCAGCTGTTCCAGTGGCTTGCCAAGACCTTCAACGGCGACATGTTCCCGCCGTCCTCGGCGGCCCCGCCCGCGCCAGAGCATCTGTCCCGGGTCGCTAACTTTCTGGACGCCGTCGATCCGGTCAGCGGGCAGACCACCTTCTTTCCGTATCAGTTCGACGTCATTCCGGTAGAGCTGATCAGTTCGATCTACGAACAGTTCGCACACTCCGGCGCCGCGCCCATCACCGGACGCGCCCGGTCCACGGAGGCCACCCGCGCAGGCGTCTATTATACCCGCCTGCCCGTGGTCGCCTTGATCCTTGACGAGGTCATGGACGGCCTCGACGGCGAACAGACCGTGCTCGACCTGACGTGCGGGTCGGGCGTCTTCCTTGTTGAGGCGTTTCGGCGGTTGGTCCACCTGCAGGGCTTGAAAACGCCGCTGACGAGGACGGGCATCCGCAAGGCGCTCTACACCCAGGTCTACGGCGTCGACATCAGCGAAGCTGCGATCCGGGTGGCCGCTTTCAGCCTCTATTTGGCGGCCCTAGAACTCGACCCCGATCCGCAGCCTCCGGAAGGCCTGACTTTCGAGCCCCTGATCGGCCGAACGCTATTCGTTGGCGACGCCAGGACCATCGAGAAGACAGACGCAGGGACCGAACATCTCATCGAAGATGACGGCCTGAAGTCGTTCGACGTCATCGTCGGCAACCCGCCCTGGAGCTTCAAGGGTGTCCGTCGTCGAAACATTTGGCGCAGGTTTGGCGTGGCGTTAACGGAGAGCGGGCCTCGTCAGGGGTTGGCTTTTAGGCGGCGAGCTTGCGGTGCTGCAAGCGGCGATGTTCGATGGTCTGTTTCTTGATGGCGGCGCGCTGGGCGTGGATCTGCCGATCGCGGCCAAAGTAGGCATCTGCGGGCGTCACATTGCCCAGGCTTTCGTGATAGCGCTGGTGGTTGTAGTGCTCGATGAAGGCTTCGATCTGGGCTTCGAGATCGCCGGGCAGGTAATAATTCTCCAGTAGGATGCGGTTTTTCAAGGTCTGGTGCCAGCGCTCGATCTTGCCCTGTGTCTGGGGGTGAAAGGGGGCGCCGCGCACGTGGCTCATGGACTGGGCCTCGATATAGGCGGCCAGTTCGCCCGCGACATAGCTCGGGCCATTGTCCGAGAGCAGGCGCGGCATGTGCAGCACGGTGGCGCTGTCACAACCTGATGCGGCCAGCGCCAAGTCCAGCGTGTCGGTGACATCGCCCGCCGTCATGGTGGTGCACAGCTTCCACGAGATGATGTAGCGGGAATAGTCGTCGAGCACGGTTGAGAGGTAAACCCAGCCCCAACCGATCAGCTTGAAATAGGTGAAGTCGGTCTGCCACATCTCGTTTGGTCGCATCGTCTTGGTGTGGAACTCGTCGCGGGCCTTGATGACGATATAGGCTGGGCTGGCGATCAGATCCTGTGCCTTGAGCAGGCGATAAACCGTGGCCTCGCAGACAAAGTACTGCTTCTCATCGGTAAATTTGGTGGCCAACTCGCGGGGCGAGAGTTCGCTTTCCTCCAGCGCCATGTCGATGATCTGTTTGCGCACATTCTCGGGCAGCCGGTTCCATACCCGGCTTGGCGCCGAGGGGCGGTCTTCCAGCGCCTCAGGCCCACCATCAAGGTAGCGGGCATACCAGCGGGCAAAGGTGCGGCGTGGGATGCCCAGTTTCTCCAGCGTCTGTCGGGTGGGCAGATGGGATTGCTCGACGAGGCGGATGATCTCGAGCTTTTCTGCGGCGGGATACCTCATTCTTGGTCGCCCCCATCCGCGATCATGCTTTTTTTAAGCAGGCGGTTCTCGAGCGTCAGGTCGGCCACGCATTCCTTGAGAGCCAGTGCTTCACGGCGCAGATCCTTGACCTCGTCACTGGTGGCGGCACGGGCCGTGTCCCCGGCCAGACGGCGTTTGCCAGCCTCAAGGAATTCTTTTGACCAGGAATAATACACGCTCTGGGCGATGCCTTCGCGGCGGCACAGTTCAGCGATGCTCTCCTCGCCGCGCAGGCCTTCGAGCACGATGCGGATTTTATCCTCGGCCGAGAAATGCCGGCGTGTGGCACGGCGAATATCTTTCACCACCACCTCGGCGGGCTTCTTGGTGGGCTTGGCAGCCAATTTTGGGCTGGAGGGATTGGGTCTCATCTGCGTTCCTTACGTCACTGCGACGAGACCCAATCCCTCCATTATCCGCAACCCCAGATCTGTGCCAAAGGCGCTGACGCCGAACAGTGGTAAGGCCCGCGGCGATGCGCCAGGCCGTCGCCCATCTGAAGGCGGCGTTCGGCGTCAGCGAGCGGCGGGCCTGCTCCATCATCAAGGCCGATCGCAAATCGGTGCGCTATCGCTCCTGCCGTCAGCCGGACACGGCGCTGCGGGAGCGGCTACGCGCGCTGGCTGTGGAGCGGCGACGGTTCGGCTATCGGCGGCTGTTCGTGCTGCTGCGACGTGAGGGTGAGGCCTCGGGCAAGAACCGGATCTACCGGCTCTATCGCGAGGAAGGCCTGACGGTGCGCAAGCGCCGCTCACGTCGTCGCGCCATAGGCACGCGGGCGCCGATCCTGGTCGAGGCCAGGCCGAACGCCCGCTGGTCGCTGGACTTTGTGCACGACCAGTTCGCCACGGGCCGCCGCTTCCGCATTCTCAACGTGGTCGACGACGTCACCCGCGAGTGCCTGGCGGCGATCCCCGACACCTCGATCTCGGGACGCCGCGTCGCGCGAGAGCTGACAGCGCTGATCTCTCGGCGGGGCCGTCCTGCCATGATCGTCAGCGACAACGGCACGGAGTTTACGTCCACGGCCATCCTGGCCTGGGCGCAGGATCAAGGCGTCGACTGGCACTACATCGCGCCGGGCAAGCCGACCCAGAACGGGTTTGTGGAATCCTTCAACGGGCGGATGCGCGACGAACTGTTGAACGAAAGCCTGTTCTTCGGCCTCGACCACGCCCGCCAGAAGGTCGCCGCCTGGGCGCTGGACTACAACACCCGCCGGCCGCATTCATCGATCGGCTACCTCACCCCGGAGGCTTTTGCCGCCAGTCTGACCGCAACAGGCCGACCCGCTGCGCAGGATGAAAGCTGCGCGGTCCGGCCTGTTGCTCATCCCACGCTGCGAGGCGTAACTAACCCAAGGACTCTGGTCGCCGCTGGATGAAAATTCAGGGGCACGTCACCGTCATGGCGACGATGTGCACCCGGTCGCGTGCAATGAACTGACCCAAGTGGGCTCCCAGCTTGTTATCCGGGTTTGCCGAGACGTGGTGGAACTCATCGACGGCTATCAGCCGGTTGTCGAAAGCGTCCACGCCAAACTTGTCGACCGCGAAACGGAATGTCGCGTGGGTGCAGACAAGGACTTTGTCATCACTCTCAAGAAAGGCACCGACAGAGTTGACCTTGCCCCCGTCCTCGCCCGGCGCATTGCAGAGGTTCCACTTCGGCGCGACCGTCCAGTCAGCCTCGAATCCGTAACGGCTCAGAGGCTCATCGTTGAAGCTCGCGCCAATAGATTTTTCCGGGACGACGATGATAGCCTGCTTCAAGCCCTGATGAATGAGCTTATCAAGTGCAATGAACATCAGGGCGCGGCTTTTGCCGGAAGCGGGAGGCGATTTGATAAGCAGGTAGGGCTCGCCACGCTTCTCATAGGCGCGCTCTTGCATCGGTCGCATCCCGAATGCGTTGGATTTTGTAGACGCGCCGTTGCTCGAATAAGCGACCGAGACGGATGGAACCATCTTTTTGGAATCTGTCATGCGGTCGCCCCCACTTTCTGCTTGATCGCTGTCGCTCTGGAAGCGGTCATTTTCGTGTACAGTTCAAATAGCTTGTCGAGCCGCTCTGTATCGTTCCTGAATCTCCGGCCCAGGTATATGCGCTCTAAAACTTCATCATTGCGCTCGTGAGCGGCTAGAAGGTCTGGGGGAATTTTGCTCTCACCGTTCTTCGTCTCGTAAAGGTCAGATACTGACAAAGGAAAGTGACCTTCTCTGGCTAAAACAATTTCTTGGGCTGAGCGAGACAAGTCTGCTTTGTTCTTGTCGGTTAGGTTGGGTAGTGGGAATGTGTTCCAACCAAGAGTGTTCGAATAAGAGAAGTCATTTCTCATACGCACGCAGACAGTACCGATCCAAACCCAATGCAGACGGGAGGCTATTATAGCCATATGTTCGGCGTCAGCGCCTTTGGCACAGATCTGGGGTTGCGGATAATGGAGGGATTGGGTCTCGTCGCAGTGACGTAAGGAACGCAGATGAGACCCAATCCCTCCAGCCCAAAATTGGCTGCCAAGCCCACCAAGAAGCCCGCCGAGGTGGTGGTGAAAGATATTCGCCGTGCCACACGCCGGCATTTCTCGGCCGAGGATAAAATCCGCATCGTGCTCGAAGGCCTGCGCGGCGAGGAGAGCATCGCTGAACTGTGCCGCCGCGAAGGCATCGCCCAGAGCGTGTATTATTCCTGGTCAAAAGAATTCCTTGAGGCTGGCAAACGCCGTCTGGCCGGGGACACGGCCCGTGCCGCCACCAGTGACGAGGTCAAGGATCTGCGCCGTGAAGCACTGGCTCTCAAGGAATGCGTGGCCGACCTGACGCTCGAGAACCGCCTGCTTAAAAAAAGCATGATCGCGGATGGGGGCGACCAAGAATGAGGTATCCCGCCGCAGAAAAGCTCGAGATCATCCGCCTCGTCGAGCAATCCCATCTGCCCACCCGACAGACGCTGGAGAAACTGGGCATCCCACGCCGCACCTTTGCCCGCTGGTATGCCCGCTACCTTGATGGTGGGCCTGAGGCGCTGGAAGACCGCCCCTCGGCGCCAAGCCGGGTATGGAACCGGCTGCCCGAGAATGTGCGCAAACAGATCATCGACATGGCGCTGGAGGAAAGCGAACTCTCGCCCCGCGAGTTGGCCACCAAATTTACCGATGAGAAGCAGTACTTTGTCTGCGAGGCCACGGTTTATCGCCTGCTCAAGGCACAGGATCTGATCGCCAGCCCAGCCTATATCGTCATCAAGGCCCGCGACGAGTTCCACACCAAGACGATGCGACCAAACGAGATGTGGCAGACCGACTTCACCTATTTCAAGCTGATCGGTTGGGGCTGGGTTTACCTCTCAACCGTGCTCGACGACTATTCCCGCTACATCATCTCGTGGAAGCTGTGCACCACCATGACGGCGGGCGATGTCACCGACACGCTGGACTTGGCGCTGGCCGCATCAGGTTGTGACAGCGCCACCGTGCTGCACATGCCGCGCCTGCTCTCGGACAATGGCCCGAGCTATGTCGCGGGCGAACTGGCCGCCTATATCGAGGCCCAGTCCATGAGCCACGTGCGCGGCGCCCCCTTTCACCCCCAGACACAGGGCAAGATCGAGCGCTGGCACCAGACCTTGAAAAACCGCATCCTACTGGAGAATTATTACCTGCCCGGCGATCTCGAAGCCCAGATCGAAGCCTTCATCGAGCACTACAACCACCAGCGCTATCACGAAAGCCTGGGCAATGTGACGCCCGCAGATGCCTACTTTGGCCGCGATCGGCAGATCCACGCCCAGCGCGCCGCCATCAAGAAACAGACCATCGAACATCGCCGCTTGCAGCACCGCAAGCTCGCCGCCTAAAAGCCAACCCCTGACGAGGCCCGCTCTCCGTTAACGCCACGCCAAACCTGCGCCAAATGTTTCGACGACGGACACGTGGGAACAACACTTTGAACCGGGCCGAAGCTTTCGTTTACCGCCGCCGCGGCTTAGGCCGATCTGGCAGCGTCAGGAAGCTCGATTCATAGCGCTCAGTCCCGGGCTACTTGGTGCCCTTGAGGAAGCGCCGAGCGGCTTCACGTGGCCACTCCATGAAGTAGCAGATCGTGGCCCCCGCGTAGAGGCTGGTTGATCGCAGACACCGTTCCTAATCGGGCTAGGTTTTGAGCCTGATTGCGAGGCGAGGGCGAGGGCGAGGGCGAGGGCAAGATAAAAGCCACAAGGTGCGGCGGGGGTGGGGCGACGATTTCTCGTCGTATTTCAAACCAATAGGACAAGGCGTGCGCCAGACGCGTACCTTGCCTTGGCGGTTATGCCTTTGAAGCGGCGTAGCAAATCGCGCCTTTTCTGTGCGTCTTGGCTATCTAAGCGGACCGGACCGCTTCCGGCCGGTCAAGGGCGGCTGCGCCGTCGCGGGGCGATGAGCGCGTGCCGCGCTCACCCCTGACAGTCCTCTCTCGGCCCGGTAAGTGGCCGCCGCAACGACGTTGGTGAAGGTCAGGCTTTCATCCGAACCCCGGGCCCGCCCGCGGCGTCTGCGGGTATGAAGATCACACCGGCGCCTTCTAGGGCCTGTTGCACCTTATCCAGAGTGCGAGATTGCATGTCGCCGCGTCCGGACTCGAATCGCTGGATCGTTGAGGGAGCGACGCCAGCTTCCTGTGCCAGTTCTCTAACGCCCAGCCCTACAGCGGTGCGGGCCAGCTTGACCTGAAGCGGCGTAATTGTCGGCACGGTGTGCTCCCATGTGAATACACCGTATTGACTATGTCGGGTCGGTGTGATCATCTTCGCGTACATCGTGCTGAAATACTAGCGGGCGGCCGCCGCTCGCTTGCCGTGCAGTCTTCACGGAGGACCCCGCATGCCTGATTTCCAGGGGGTTTCCTGGCATCGACAATGGCTGGCGCTCAATGATGAGTATGCCCGGCAGTTAGACATTTGGGCGGTGGCCTTGGCGCGCCTTGAGCGTCAGCGGGGTTGGTTCGCCATGTCAGACGCGGATCGCGATCGGGCGGAGCGGGCCAGCGGGCTTACTGACATGAACACCCGCCTGCGGTTGATGGATCGCCGCCTGCGCCGCTGGTTGCGCTTCCTGCCCAAGACACCGGCTATCGATATCGAGGGCGTCGTTGCGAACCTCCAAGTCGCCGAACGCCTCCTGGCGCCGGAGGAAAACCGCATTGTGCATGGACTGATCGTCCGCGCCGCCCGCGATCTCTCACGTCTGAAGCCTACGTCATGACCCGCGCTCGTCGGGACCCTGACCGACGTTTGGCCCAAGTGCTTGCGAGGAATGCTCGGGCTTTCAAGGAAATGGCCCAAGCCGGAGGCTCGGAGATTGACGGGTCTCGCGCCTACTTTCTGGCCATCGCCATCGAACTGGCTCTGAAAGCCTACCTTCTCCAGCGCGGGATCTCGGACGACTGGAACCGCATTCATCTGCGGCACGATCTGAACAAGGCGCTGCGATGCGCTCGTATGGCAGGCCTGCGCCATCTGCCGGACAGCCTTCCTCAACTGATCTCGGCTCTCAGCCCGCTCTATGCTTCGGGGGCGTTGTCCTTTGGCCAGGGCAGGCCCGTGCTCCTGATGACGCCGGAAGCCGCAGACGAAGTGGTCAGCGGCCTCCTATCGGCTGTGGCGGCCGCAATGGACGACAACGGGCAGGCAGACACATGAACCGCCAGAAGGCCTCACCACGGCGCATTTTAAGGCGCTCGGCTGCCGCTGATCAGAAGCGCGCCCTAGCCAAGGCGATCCTGCAACTCCCGGCCGATCTGCGGGACGTGTTCCTGCTGCACCGGATGGCGGGACTGTCCTTTGAAGAGATCGGCCAGCAACTCGGTATCGAGCGCACCGTGATTCAGGCCTATCTGGCGGAAGCCTTGGCGCGGATAGTTCGCGCGGCGCCGCCCACCGAGACCTGACGTGGTCTTCCTGTCAGAACTACGCTTGGGTTGTCGCCGGTGGGCGGAACTAGCCGCCTGCCTGTGTTTGCGCGCGACAGCGCGAAGCGTGCGCTCTCGTAATATTGGGTTGTGTGAGATCCGGCATACCCGCCCGATCATGACGGGATGCCGATCCCGCCGCACGATGAACGTCCAGGGCCACCCGAACAGCAAGGCAGCGCGCTGGCCGTCACTGATGACCTCCCTCGCGATATCCCGGTCACTGACGAAGAGGTCCGCGTTCTCGACGCGTGGTTCGGAAATCTTCTGGATGCGTTTTGGGGGCTGGAAGACTGACCATCACAGGAGGACGGCATGACGCAGGCGCTGAACTCTTTGGAGGCGCTGGCGAACGTCCAGACTCGCGCCGCTCTCTATCTGCGGGTTTCAACCGGCCGTCAGGCCGACAGCGATCTGTCGATCCCTGATCAGCGGCGTCAGCTGGAAGCCTACTGCCAGTCCAAGGACTGGGAGACGGCGGCGGAGTATGTGGAGCCGGGGAACACCGCGACCGACGACCGGCGTCCCTCCTTCCAGTCCATGATCGAAGCAGCGCTTACCAAGCCCGCTGCATTCGACGTGATCGTGGTGCACAGCTTTTCGCGGTTCTTCCGCGATCAGTTCCAGTTTGAGTTCTACGTCCGCAAGCTGGCGAAGAATGGGGTGAGACTCGTCTCCATCACCCAGGACCTCGGCGACGATCCGATGAGCACCATGATGCGGCAGATCATGACGCTCTTCGACGAATACCAGTCGCGAGAGAACGCCAAGCACACCCTGCGGGCCATGAATGAAAATGCACGGCAGGGCTTCTGGAACGGTGCCCGGCCTCCCATCGGCTATCGGATTATCGAGGCCGGACAGCGCGGCGCCAAGATCAAGAAGACGCTGGAGGTGGACCCGCTTCAGGCTGAGACGGTTCGCACCATCTATCGCTGGGCGCTGCGGGGTGATGGCCAGAGCGGACCGATGGGGCTCAAGACCCTCGCAACCACGCTCAATGACCGCAACATCCGCACGCGCGATGGCGGGCGTTGGGGCATCGCCGCCGTTCATCTGATCCTGACCCGCTCGACCTACATGGGCGAGCACCGGTTCAACACGCGCGATCACAAGACCCGGCAGCCCAAGCCGGAATCGGAACACGCCGTCATGAAGGTTCCGCCCATCATTTCGCGCGAGGAGTTCGAAGCGGTTAGAGCGAAGCTCAAGGCTCGCAATCCCAAGTGGACGCCGCCGGGCGTGTCGAGCGGCCCGAATCTTCTGACCGGCATCTGCTTCTGCGCCGCCTGCGGCGGCGCGATGACATTGCGGACGGGGCGAGGACAGGCGGGGGGCCAGTACCGCTACTACGCCTGCTCGACCAAGGCGCGCATGGGCGCGGCGGGCTGCAAGGGCATGGCGGTGTCCATGGACAAGCTGGACGAGGCCGTGATCGCCCACCTCGAGGATCGGCTCTTGGAGCCGCAGAGGCTTGAGAGGTTGATGGAGCAGCTTCTGGATCGTCGGCAGGAATGGGCGGACCAGAGACGCACCCATGTCACCGAACTACGCAAACGGGCGACGGAGGCGGAGGCCAAGCTTAACCGACTTTACGAGGCCATTGAGGACGGCATGCTGCCCCCGTCCGATGGCTCGTTGAAGGACCGAGTGGATGAACTGACCCGGATTCGGGATCAGGCTCGGATCGACGCGGAGCGGATCGTTTCTTCAATCGAGCGTGTCGCTCCGACCATCACCGCCGACAGCCTTCACCGCTTCGCGGCGGCGGCACGCCACAAACTGAGGGACCGGGAGTGCGGGTATCGCCGTGACCACCTTCGCGCTCTGACTCAACGCGTGGAGGTCGTCAGCAAGACCGAAGCACGCATTATTGGCTCGCGGACAGATCTTCTGCGGGCCTTGGCGTCCAGTGATGACGGGAATTTCGCCGCCGTTGGCGGAGTTCTCGGCTTTAAACCGAAGTGGCGCACCCGACAGGATTCGAACCTGTGACCTCTGCCTTCGGAGGGCAGCACTCTATCCAGCTGAGCTACGGGTGCGTGCGCGGCGCGAGGGCCGGACGGCGGTGCTTACAGCATGGGCCGGATCGCCTCAATCCCTGAATCTCGGCGCGACGTCCCTTCTTGGCGCATGGCGCGCGACGGCCTAGCGTGCCGGTTGAAGAGAGGGAGCATCCATGCGCGTCACCACCATCGCCGCCCTGGCGGGCGCCGCCGCCCTGCTGGCCGCCTGCGCCGCATCGCCGAAACCGGGCAGCGACAGCCTGGACGCCGTAGCCCGCGACTATGTCGCCCTGACGCTGGAGATCGGCGAGCGCGAGCCGGGCTATGTCGACGCCTATTACGGCCCGGCCGAATGGGCCGAGGCGGCCAAGGCCAATCCGCGCGCCCTGCCCCAGTTGGCCGAAGGCGCGGCCGCCCTGACTCGACGCCTTGAGGCCCTGCCCGAGCGGGGACTGGACGACCAGAGCCGCCAGCGCCGCGCTTATCTGTTGGCCCACGTCTCAGCCGCCTCGGCGCGGCTGCGGATGCTGCAGGGCGAGAAGCTGGGGTTCGCCGACGAGGCCGAGGCCCTGTTCGGGGTGCGGCCGGAGCTGCGGCCGCTGTCCTCCTATGATCCGGTTCTGGCGCGCATCGACGCCCTGGTCCCCGGCGAAGGGCCGCTGGCCGAGCGGGTCGCCGCCTTCCGCGCCCGCTACGTCATCCCCAAGGACCGGCTGGATACGGTGATGCGCGCGGCCATCGCCGAGTGCAAGGCGCGCACGGAACGCCACATCACCCTGCCCGCCGGCGAGACCTTCACGCTGGAGTTCATCAACGACAAGCCGTGGTCGGGCTACAACTGGTTCAAGGGCGGCGCCTTCAGCCTGATCCAGGTGAACACCGACCTGCCCATCTACATCGACCGGGCGGTCGATCTGGGCTGCCACGAAGGCTATCCCGGCCACCACGTCTACAACGTCCTGCTGGAGCAGACCTTCGTCAAGGACAAGGGCTGGGTCGAGATGAGCGTCTATCCTCTGTTCAGCCCCATGTCCTTCATCGCCGAGGGCAGCGCCAACTACGGCATCGACCTGGCCTTCCCCGGCCATGATCGCACCGATTTCGAAGCGCGCGTGCTGTATCCGCTAGCGGGGCTGGACCCGGCGACGGCCGAGGCCCAGACGCAGCTTCTGGCCCTGACGCGCGAGCTGGCGCGGGCGGAGTATACGGTGGCCGACGACTATCTGGCCGGGCGCATCGACCGCGAGACGGCGCTGGACCAGCTGCAGAAATACAACCTCGTCGCGCGCGACCGGGCGGCGCAGCGGCTGAGCTTCATCGAGACCTACCGCTCCTATGTCATCAACTACGGCCTGGGCCGGGACATGGTGCAGGCCTGGGTCGAGCGACAGGGGCCGGACCACTGGAAGACGACGGAACGGCTGCTGGCCAGCCAGACGCTGCCGGTCGATCTGGACTGAGGCGGTTCGCAACCCGCGGCGGGCCAAAGGCGTTAACGCCAAGGTTCAAATCTCAGAGGGGCTTTCACCCATGCGTATCCGTATGCTGACCATCGCCGCCGCCTCGGTCCTGGCGCTCGGCGCCGCCGCCTGCACCCAGGCCGAACAGCAGAAGGCCGAGGCCAACGCCGAAGCCGCCGGCGACAAGGCCGCAGACGTCGCCGCCCAGACGGGCGAAGTCGTCGAGTCCGGCGCCATGAAGGCCGCTCAGGCGGTCGAGGAAGGCGCGGGCAAGGTCGCCGACAAGCTGGAAGACAAACAGGCTCAGGCCGCCGCCGAGGGCCGCCCCGGCGCCGTCGATCCGGCCACCGACACCCGCGTCCCGGCCAAGAACTAGGACATCAACCAGGGCCCTCCCTTCGCCTGCAGGAGGGAGGGCCTTCGTCGGCTTACGCCTCCGCCAGCAGGTGATCGACCAGGGCCTTGGCCTCGGCGCTGGCCCAATCGGCCTCGCCGGTCAGGACGGCGCGCACCCGGCCCTGGCGATCCAGCAGAATGGTCTGGGGCATGGCGCCCTTGCCCGGAAACTCGAAGGCCAGCTGGAATTTCGGGTCGATGTAGAATTCCAGCGGGGCGTTTTCGGCGATGAAGGCCCGCGCCTCGCCCGCCGTCTTCTCGACATCCATGCTGACGGTGACGACGGCGAAATCCTCGCGCGCCTTGTAGTGGTCGGCCAGGGCCGCCAGGGTCGGCATCTCGATCTTGCACGGCGCGCACCAGGTGGCCCACAGGTTCACCACCGTCACCTTGCCCGCGAAGTCGGCCAGGCGGACGTCGCCGCCGTCGGCGTTCTTGAACACATAGCCGGACACCGCCTGAAAGGCGTCTTGAGAGGCGGGTGTCTGCAGCGCCGCCAGCGATCCCTTGGCGAAGGCCGCCAACTGCGGATCGACAGCCTCGGCCGCAGCAGGCGCGGACTCTTTGCCTCCGCCCTTCTGATTGACGTATAGCAGCGCCGCGCCCACGCCGATCACGCCGATCACCGCGAACGTCGCCACGCCCGCCCAAGTCCGCCCAGAGCCGCTCATGTCCGATACGCCTTCCAAACCACAGCAAGATGTCCCCGCTCAGGGGCAGTCTCTATGGGGCGGACGCTTCAGCGCCAAGCCCGCCGACATCATGCAGGCCATCAACGTCTCCATCGGCGTCGACAAACGCCTGTGGGCGCAGGATCTGGCCGGATCGCGGGCCCATTGTCGCATGCTGGCCCAGCAGGGCATCATCCAGCCGGCCGACGCCGAGGCCATCCTGGGCGGTCTGAACGTCATCGAGGGCGAGATCCGAGACGGCTCCTTCCCCTTCCGCGACGCCTATGAAGACATTCACATGAACGTCGAGGCGCGCCTGTCGGAACTAATCGGCGAGCCGTCGGGGCGCCTGCACACGGCGCGCAGCCGCAACGATCAGGTGGCGACGGATTTCCGCCTGTGGGTGCGCGACGCCTGCGACCGCACCGTGGCCCAGTTGAAGGATCTGCAAGGCGCCCTGCTGGACCGGGCGGAACAGCACGCGGGCGACCTGATGCCGGGCTTCACCCACCTGCAGACGGCCCAGCCAGTGACCTTCGGCCACCATCTGATGGCCTATGTCGAGATGTTCGGCCGCGACGCCGGGCGCTTCGCCGACGCCCGCACCCGCATGAACGAGAACCCGCTGGGCGCCGCCGCCCTGGCCGGGTCGCCCTTCCCCATCGACCGCCACATGACGGCCGAGGCCCTGGGCTTCGACCGCCCCATGGCCAACAGCCTCGACGCCGTGTCGGACCGCGACTTCGCCCTGGAAAGCCTGGCCGCCGCCTCGATCGCGGCGGGCCACCTGTCGCGTCTGGCCGAGGAGATCGTAGTGTGGATGACGCCGATGTTCGGCTTCGCCACCCTGCCCGACGACCTGACCACCGGCTCGTCCATCATGCCGCAGAAGCGCAACCCCGACGCGGCCGAGCTGGTGCGCGCCAAGACGGGCCGCATCAACGGCGCCCTGATCGCCCTGACCACGGTGATGAAGGGCCTGCCGCTGGCCTATTCCAAGGACATGCAGGAGGACAAGCCGCCGGTGTTCGAGGCGTTCGACGCGCTCGACCTGGCGCTGACGGCCATGACCGCCATGGTCGCCGTGATCCGCCCCAACACCGAGAAGATGGCCGCCGCCGCCGGCGCGGGCTTCTCGACCGCCACCGACCTGGCCGACTGGCTGGTGCGCGAGCTGAACCTGCCCTTCCGCCAGGCGCACCACGTCACCGGAGCCGCCGTGAAGCGGGCCGAGGCCCTAGGCCTGGGTCTGGGCGAATTGCCGCTGACGGAATTGCAGGCGCTGGATGGCCGGATCACCGAAGGCGTGTATGAAGTGCTGACGCCCGAAGCCTCCTGCGCCAGCCGCCAGAGCTTCGGCGGCACGGCGCCGGAACAGGTCCGCGCGCGCATCGCCGACTGGAGAAGCCGCCTGTGACGAAGACGTCTGTGAAGAAGACCCTGATCCTGGCGGGCGCCGCCGCCCTTCTGCTCTCGGCTTGCGGCCGCATGGCCGACCTCGAACCGCCGCAAGGCGCCACGCCGAAGAAGCAGACCGAGCGCGCCATCCGCGACAAGTCGGCCGCTCACCTGCCGGAACCGGCCATGCAGAACCTGCCGCCGCGCCAGATGCCCATCGACAACGGCACGTCCGACCCGTTCGGCAAGCCGCCGCCGATGAACTGAGCCTTCGTTCCGACCTTCTGACTGGACTCCCCGCCGGTGCACCATTTCGATCTCAAGGACGGCGTCCTGCATGCCGAGGGCGTCTCGCTGGAAGCGCTGGCGGAGACGGTCGGCACGCCGACCTACGTCTATTCCTCGGCCACGCTGCGCCGTCACTACGGCCTGCTGCGCGAGGCGTGCGACGCGCATAAGGACGCGCTGGGCGAGGCCCTGATCGCCTTCGCGGTCAAGGCCAACTCCAACCTGTCGGTGCTGGCCACGCTGGCGAAACTCGGCTGCGGCGCCGACACCGTCTCCGAGGGCGAGATCCGCCGTGCCCTGGCCGCGGGCGTTCCGGGCGAGCGCATCATCTTCTCGGGCGTGGGCAAGACCGACGCCGAACTGGCCTTCGCCATCGACGTCGGCGTGCGCCAGATCAACGTCGAATCCTCGGCCGAACTGGACCGGCTGATCGCCGTCGCGGCCGCCAAGGGCGCGGCGCCCGCCATCGCCATCCGCGTGAACCCCAAGATCGGCGCGGGCGGCCACGCCAAGATCACCACCGGCGGCGCAGGCGACAAGTTCGGCGTGCCGGTGGAAGAGGCGATGGCCCTCTACGCCCGCGCCTCCGCCTCGCCTCACGTCACGCCCGTGGGCCTGGCCTGCCACATCGGCAGCCAGATCACCGACCTGGCCCCGCTGGAAGCCGCCTTCCGGGTGCTGCGCCAGATGACGGAGAGCCTGCGCGCTGACGGGCACAACGTCACTCGGCTCGACCTCGGCGGCGGCCTGGGCGTGCCCTACTACGGCGAGACGGCGACGCCCTCTCCGGCCGACTATGTGGCCATGGCTGCGCGCGTGCTAGACGGGCTGAATGTCGAGGCCGCCTTCGAACCCGGCCGCCTGATGGCCGCCAACGCCGGCGTCCTGCTCAGCCGGGTCATTCAGGTCAATGAACGCACCGATAGGCGCCGCTTCCTGGTGCTGGACGCGGCGATGAACGATCTGATGCGCCCGGCCCTCTACGACGCCTTCCACGACCTGAAGCCGGTCCGCCCGGTCGAGGGCGCCGCCCTGCCCTACGATGTCGTCGGCCCCGTCTGCGAGACCGGCGACACCTTCGCGCGCGATCGCGACCTGCCGCCGCTGAAGGCGGGCGACCTCGTCGTCTTCATGAGCGCCGGTGCCTATGGCGCGGTGATGAGCGGCGAATACAACACCCGCCCCCTGGCCGCCGAGGTTCTGGTCGACGGCGAACGCTACGCCGTCATCCGCCCGCGCCCGACCTATGAGCAAATGTTCGCCCGCGAGCCGATGGCCGACTGGCTTTAAGCCTCAGTCCAGAGCGCAGATGTCCGGCAGGCCGCGCATGCCGCCCGCGTGGTCCAGGCCGTAGCCGACCAGGAAGCGGTTCGGCGCCTCCCAGCCGACGAAGTCGGGCTCAGGCGCACGGGGCTTGGGCCAGGGCTTGCGGGCGAAGACGCAGGTCAGCACCTCGGCAGCGCCCGCCTCCTTGGTGATCCGCACCGCCTCGGCCAGGGACAGGCCGGTGTCGAACACGTCGTCCAGGATCAGCACCTTCCGCCCATCGAGCGAGCGCTGATAGGGGGCGCGGACCTCGATCCTGCCTCGGCTGGTCTGCTCATCACCGTAGGAGGCCAGCCATAGGGCGTCGAAGCGGACGTTGCGGCCCTCGCGCGCCAGGGCGCGGGTCAGGTCGGCGGCGAACCACAGCCCGCCGGTCAGCAGTACGGCGGCCACCGTCTCGTCGTCGACATGGGGGGCGATGCGGCGCGCCAGATCGGCCACGACGGCCTCGATCTCAGCCTGGGACAGAAGAACCGTGGGGGCGGGGGTCGCTTGGATGTCAGCCATGCCCCCGCCGATACCGCCTGGACGGGGGCGGTGTCGAGAGGCGAAGCGGCTGGATCAAGGTCGAGACCGCTCAGCGGCGCAAACCGCCGTCTTCCCGCACGGCGCTGTCGGCCGAGGTCTTTGCGCGCGGCGCGGAGGGCGACTTGGAGGACGCCTTGGCGGCAGGTCGGGGCGCGTCTTCGAGCAGATAGTCGACGCTCAATCCCGCCACCCGCCCCTGCGGATCAGGAATGACCACGGCGAAGCCCTGAACCTGCCCCGGCAGGATGGGCGGCCCGTCCAGCCGCAGGACGCGGCGCGTCACCGTGGCGCCTTTGGCGTCCTTGAGGACCACGACCAGCGGCGGCGGGACGACTTCGATGTCGCGAATATTGCGCAGCGCGCCTGACACCAGGGTGCGGCCGGGATCGTGCGGCGTCGTGCGGCCCCGCAGCGCCTCGACCTCCAGCCCGACGGTGTTCACGTCCAGACCCAGCGACTTGTAGACCCCCGCCGCCGGGGGGAAGGCGCGGGCGATCTCCTCGCGGAACAGGACGCCGCCGGTCAGCAGGCCCAGCACCACCGCCGACGCCGCCGCCCAGGCCGCCCCCGCCGCCGCCGCCTGGCGCACGCGACGCTTGCGCTCGGCCTTGGCGCGGAAGGCGCGGGGCAGTTCCGGCGCCGGGGTCTCGGCGAAGGTGTCATAGTGCGGCGCGGCCTCGGCCTCAGCGGCCGGAGCGGCGGCCGGCTCCAGCTCCAGAGGGGCGTCTTCCAGCGTCGCGCGCCAATCATGGCCGCACGCCTTGCAGCGCACGCGACGGCCGTTCGGGCCGATCGCCTCGTCGGAAACGAAATAGCTAGTGGCGCAGGCGGGGCAGGTCAGTATCATGTCAGCTGACTGCGAGGCTTATCGCCCCCTCCTGTCGCGGCGCAACGCCCCGGTCCAATACGAAACTCGATGCCCGATCCGATCCGCCGCGCCGCCGACCCTGAATCCGCGCCTGACGCCGTCCGCCTCAGGGGCGTGGGCTTCGGTTATGCGGACAGGCCCGCCGTGCTGCGGGACGTTAACCTTACTCTGCCAAACGGCTCTTTCCACTTCCTTACCGGACCCTCGGGCGCGGGCAAGTCCTCGCTGCTGCGGCTGCTGACCCTGGCCGCGCGACCGCAGGCGGGGCGAATCAGTCTGTTCGGCCAGGATGTGACCCAACTGCCTCGCCGCGAGGTTCCCGCGCTTCGCCGCCGCATGGGCGTCATCTTCCAGGACTTCCGCCTGCTGGACCACCTGTCAGCCTTCGACAACGCGGCCCTGCCGCTGCGCCTGGCGGGCGAGCGCCCGGCCGAATACGCCGCCGACGTGCAGGAGATGCTGCGCTGGGTGGGTCTGGGCGCGCGGCTGGACGCCCTGCCGCCGACCCTGTCCGGCGGCGAGAAGCAGCGCCTGGCCATCGCCCGCGCCGTGGTGGCCCGCCCGCGCCTGATCCTGGCCGACGAGCCGACCGGCAGCGTCGACCGGCCGATGGGCGAGAAGCTGATGCGGCTGTTCCAGTCGCTGAACAAGCTGGGCGCCACCGTGCTGATCGCCAGTCACGACGAGGCCCTGGCCGAGCGCAGCGGCGCCGCCGTGCTGCGGCTGGAAGGGGGGCGACTGGCGCAGATCGCGCCCGCCCTAGCGCCCGCCGCGCCGGAGGGCCTCGCATGATCGGCCGCTTCCGCAGCGCCCAGCCCGAACTGCTGCCGCGCGAGGCGGGCGGCGAACGCTGGCTGGTCGTGGTCATCGCCGTGCTGTGCTTCCTGGCCTCGATCGCCGCCGTCGGGGCCCTGGCCGCCGATAGGGCCGCGCACGGCTGGGCGCGGCAACTGCGGGCCGAGGCGACCGTGCAGGTGCGCCCGCGCGTCGACGAGACCGGCCCCGCCGCCGCCGCCCGCGCCGCCGAGACCCTGGCCGGGGTCGACGGCGTGGCCGAGGCCCAGGCGATGGACCGCAAGGCCGCCGAGGCCTTGCTGCGCCCCTGGGTCGGCGAGGCGGCCCTGCCCGACCTGCCCCTGCCCTATCTGGTCATCGTCCACCTGGACCCGAAGGCGCCCGCCAGCGCCCCCAGCCTGAGCCGCGCCCTGGCCGAGGCCGGGCTGGACGCCACCGTCGACGACCACAGCCTGTGGCGCGGCGAGGTCGAGCGGTCGGCGGGCCTGATCACCGCCCTGGCCGGAGCCGCCTTCCTGCTGATCGCGGCGGCGACGGCGGCGGCCATCGCCTACGCCACCCGCGCGGGCATGGCGGCCCAGGCGGCGGTGATCGAAACGCTGAGCCTGAACGGCGCCTCGGACGGCGCCGTCGCCACCCTGTTCCAGAAACGCTTCGGCCTGCTGGCCGCGACCGCGGGCGCGGCGGGCGCGGGGCTGGCGGCGTTGATGCTGGCCGGGCTACGCCTGATTGGCGGCGAAGGCGGGCTGACTCCGGCCCTACCGCTGGCCTGGGTCGATCTGCTGGTGCTGATCGCCTGCCCCTTGCTGGCGGGCGCCGTCGCCGTCCTGGCCGCCCGCCTCACGGCGCTGGCGAAGCTGGGCCAGCGTAGCTAGTTAGTCTCCTATGAAGTTCCTGACGCTGATCGCCGTGGTGGCGCTGATGTGGCTGACGGGCCTGTTCGTCTTCGCCGAACGGGTGCGCGGCTTCACGCCTGCGCCCGACCCCGCGCGCGCCGACGCCATTGTCTCTCTGACCGGGCCGTCGGCCGAGCGCGTCAACGCCGCCATCCGCCTGCTGGAACAGGGCAAGGGCGACCGGCTGCTGATCTCGGGCGTCAACCGTGAAGTCCGCCGCCAGGAGCTGCGCGCCCTGACGCCGGGCTCCAGCAAACTGTTCAACTGCTGCGTCGACCTGGGTTTCGAGGCCGAGAACACAGTCGGCAACGCCCAGGAGATCGCTGCCTGGGCGCGGTCCAAGGGCTATGACGACCTGATCGTCGTCACCTCCGACTATCATATGCCGCGCAGCCTGCTGGAGATCCGCGGCGCCGCGCCGGGCGTGCGGCTGACGCCCTACGCCGTCTCCACCCCGTCGCTGGACAACGCCGGGTGGTGGCGCGCGACCGAGACGGCGCGGCGCATGACGCTGGAATACATGAAGTACCTAGCCGTGCTCGGCCGCGAGGGGATGCACCGCCTGACCGGCCGTCACCCCGAACGCCCCGGCCCGACCGCCGAGGCCGACGCTGACGCCTCCGAACCGAACAAGGCCGCCGCATGACGACCGTCCGATCCCTGATCTTCACCCTGTGGCTCTACCTGTCGATGCCGCTGTTCGCCATCGGCCTGTCGCCGGCGCTGCTGATGCCGCACGGCGTCGCCATTGCGGTGATCAAGCTGTGGGCGCGCTTCGTCCTGTTCGGCCTGCGCTGGATCGCCGGGGTCAAGGTCGAGGTGCGCGGGCTGGAGCATCGCCCGACCGGCCCGGCCCTGATCGCCGCCAAGCACCAGGGCATGCTGGACGTCATCGCCCCCTTCGCCTTCCTGGACGACGCCTGTTTCGTGATGAAGAAGGAGCTGATGCCCCTGCCCTTCTTCGGCTGGTTCGCCTGGAAGACGAAGATGATCGCCGTCGACCGCGCCGCCCACGCCAAGGCGCTGAAGGACATGGTGCGCCAGACCCGCGCGCGTCTGGCCGAAGGCCGTCAGATCCTGATCTTCCCCGAGGGCACCCGCACGACGCCGGGCGAACCGGCGGACTACAAGCCCGGCGTCGCCGCCATCTATCGCGACGTGGACGCGCCCTGCTGGCCGGTCGCCACCAACTCGGGCGTGCATTGGCCGGCTCACGGCTTCAAACGCTATCCGGGCACGGTCGTTTTCGAATTCCTGCCGCCGATCCCGGCCGGGCTGAAGCGCGCCGCCTTCATGGCGGAATTGGAAAGCCGGATCGAAACGGCCTCAACCGCCTTGTTGCCGCCCAAAACCTAGGCTTTGGAGAGCGAGACCCTATATCATCAGCTGTTGACCTGGGACTCGTTCATGACCGCACACAGCCCCCTCCGCCTCGCGCTGCTGGCGGCGACCCTCTCAGTCCTGCCGGTCTCGGCCTTAGCGCAGTCGCAGCCGTTCATACCGGCCGAGACCCCTCAGACGTGGAAGGTCGATGTCGGCGGCGGCGTGGTGCGCGGCTTCAGCGCCACCGGCAGCAACAGCGACGAGGCCAACGTCACCGCCTGGGGCTCGGCCTCCTATCGCGACATCGTCTACGCCAACGGTCTGGACGGCCTGGGCTGGAATGCGGTCAAGCGCGACGGCTTCCATGCGGGGGTGCAGTTGCGTCCGCGTTTCGCCGCAGGCGACATCGACGGCATGGATCGGCCGGACCTAGGCGCCGACGCGGCGCTCTACGCCTTTCAAACGGCTGCCGGGGAATATCGTCGTGGGCGGCCGTATCCAGCATGACGCCACCGGCGACGACGCCGGAATGGAATACTACGGCTCCATCAGCCACCAGCGCGTGACTCGCGTCGGCCTGTTGCAGACCATGGCCTATATGCGCGGCGCCAGCGACGAGCGGGTTCAGCGTTACTACGGCGTCAGCGCCGCCGAGGCCGCGAGCAGCGGCTTGACCGCCTTCGAACCTTCGGGCGGACTGTCGGCGGCGGGGGGCGGCGGCCCTGCTGGCCATCCCGATCGGCGATCGCTACGGCATGGGCGCCTTCGTCAACTACGAACAGCGCCTGGGCGACATCAAGGACAGCCCCCTGATCGAGGACGACTACATCTGGCGCGCCGGGGTGATCGGCGTGTTGCGCTTCAACAGCGGGGACTAGACCATTATCGATCGGGATTGATCCATCCCGATCCAGATCAATGGTCCGCTTAAGTCCTAACGCGTCAGCGCGCCGCGAACTCGCTGAGGGCGTCGAGGACGGCGCGGTTCTGGTCCGCCGTCCCGACCGTCACCCGCAGGCAGTCCGGCAGGCCGTAGCTCGCCACGCCGCGCACGATGATCCCCTGGGACTGCAGATAGTCCTGCGCCGCCGAGGCCGGGCGTTTCGCATCCGGGAAGCGGATCAGGATGAAGTTGCCCGAGGCGGGCAGCACCTCGAACCCGAAGCCGCGCACGGCCTGGATCAGGCGCGGCCGCCACTCGGCCACCAGATCGCGCGAGGCCTTCTGGTGCGCCTCGTCGCCCAGGGCGGCGATGGCCGCCTCGATCCCCGGAACGGAGACGTTGAACGGCAGGCGGATGCGGTCGATGGCCTGCTCGACCGCCAGCGGCGCATAGCCGAAGCCGACGCGCAGGCCGCCCAGGCCGTGCAGCTTGGAGAAGGTGCGGGTGACGACGATGTTGGACGCCGTGCGCGCCAGGTCGAAGGCGCTCTCCCAGTCCGGTTCGGTGACGAACTCGGCGTAGGCTTCGTCGACCACCAGGATGACGTGGGCGGGCAGGCCCGCGTGCAGGCGGCGGATCTCCTCGCCCGTGGCGTAACTGCCGGTCGGATTGGCGGGGTTGGACAGATAGACCAGCTTGGTCCGCTCATCGACCAGGGCCAGCATGGCGTCGACGTCGGCACGGAAATCCGGTTCGGCCGCCAGTCTGACTTCGGCCTGACAGGCGCGTGCGGAAATCTGATAGGCGACGAAGGCGTACTGGCTGGTGACGATGTTGTCCCCGGCTTCCAGGTAGGTCTGGTTCAGCAGGGCGAAGACCTCGTCCGAGCCGTTGCCGAAGATCAGACGTTCCGGCTCCAGCCCATGCGCCTCAGCCACGGCGGCGCGCAGACGGTCGGCCCGGCCGTCGGGATAGAGGTGGATCGAAGACACGGCGGCGGCGAAGGCCTCGCGCGCCTTTTCGCCTGCGCCCAGAGCGTTCTCGTTGGAGGACAACTTGATCGGCTTGGCCACCCCGGCGATGGCGCTCTTGCCGCCGACATAGGGGGCGATGTCCAGCACGCCGCGCTTGGGTTGAGGCGCGCCGTCGGACGGCGCCTGTTTCGCTTCGGTCATGCGCGCGTCATCCCCTGCCGGCCGCAATGTTCAGAAGACGGGAGCGGCGCCGATGACGCCGGTCAGGCCGCCGGGCGCGCCGTCCAGCCTGACGTCTTCCGCCTGCACATAGCCCGTCAGGACGAACAGCTTCAACCCGCCTCCGCCCGACAGAAATTCGGCCGCCAGACCGGCCTGGCCCAGGGCCTCGACGATGCGCGCATCCGGCCAGCCGCTGTCCGTGACCCAGAAGGTGCGGTCGTCGCCCGTCGGCCCCGGCGCCTCGGTCCCGACCATCAGCGCGCGCGGCGTCCCGGCCGCGTCATCCGGCAGGGCCGCGATGACCTTCAGCATGGGCAAGGCCAGCAACCGCCCCCACCACGGCCGCGCCGACAGATCGATCAGGGCGCGCGTCTTCTGCGCCGCCCCGTCTCGCACGGCGATCAGGGCCTGGTCCGCCTCGACCATCGGCCGCGCCGCCAGACCCCAGCGGTCAGACGCCAGCATTTGCGACAACGATCCGCAGGCGATCAAAGGCCGCCCGTCCGCCGCTTCCAGTCGTCCCAGCACGGCGCGCACCGCCGACTTTTCCGCCAGGCTCGCACCTTGCAGAACCGCGCGCAGGGCGATGGCGTCGCCGTCGACCGAGCCGCGCGGCCCCGCCGCCAGCCGGGCGCGGACGGCCTCGGCCACGGCCCGCTCCAGCGACAGGCGCGCTTCGTCGGCGGGCGGCTCGATCAGCATGACAGGGGCAGAATCAGAACAGCTGCGGCGCGGGCGCCAGGGCGAACGGCCCCAGATAGGTCCGCCCGCCACGGAACAGGATGGCCAGCTCCACGCCCTGACCTTCGTCGCCGGTCCCGCCCTGCGGCGTGGCGGCGGCGGCCTTGGCGGCGGCGGCGCGATCCAGCGCCCCGCCCTGCTGGGCGCCCGCCAGACCGACAATGGCCGCCAGCGGCTTCTCGGCGCGCACGAAAACCTCGCCTTCCAACTGGCCCTTGCCGTCCGCCGACAGGGCGTCGCTGGAAACGAAGGCCTTGCTCTCGCCCGCCTGAAGCTGCCCCTTCACATTGATGAAGCGGCCGCCCGCCGCCGTCCAAGCGGTCAGCAGACCCTTGGCGTCCGCGCCCTTGCGCAGGGCCGAGGCCTTTTCAATCACCGCCTCGATCTGGGCGTTCAGCATCCCCGATTGGGTGAAGCCTTCGACCGGGCCGTTCGTCCGGCCCTCGCCGTCGACCAGACGGAACAGCACGTCTACGTCATCGGTCGGGGTGTCCGAACCGACCATGTGCGGCCGCATGTAGAACTGCACCAAAGCGGCCTGTTTCAGCGGAAACGGCTCGGCGTCCGGCAGGGCGGTGAAGACCGGCTTCTCCAGCTCCAGCGCCACATTGGGCCAGCGCTGCGTCAGGCCGTGCACGCTCATGCGGATGCCCTCGGCGCGGATGGCGGTCTTGCCCTTCTCGCCGCGCGTGACGGTCAGGCCGTCGGGCGCCGCCAGCACCCAGCGCGTGGGGTTGTAGGCGTTGGCCTGGGCGATCATCTCGGGCGCCGCGATCGCATGGCCGGACGGAGCGACGACGTCCAGGTGCTTGATCGTCACCCGCGCGTGCATGGGCCAGCCGGTGGTGGCGATTCCGGCGTGCTCGATGATCCAGCCGCTCTCCTTCAGCCCGGCGATCTTGGCCTCCATGCGGCGCTCGATCTGCTGGGTCAGGAAGAACCACCAGCCGGTCCACAGGACCAGGCCCACGGCGACGATAACGAAGGGGATGATCAGCCCCTTGCGGCTGTGATGCGGGGCGGCGGCGCTCGTGTCGGTCATGTGCGCGCTTTAGCAGGACGCGAGGCTGCTGACACGTCCTGTCAGCAGGAACAGGCCAGGTTGCCGTCCGTTCGAATCGCAATCTGACAGGAGACGAAGACCATGGAGACGCAGCAGCTTCATCGCGGTCGGCTGATCGATCATCTGCAACTGGTGACGCCGGACCTTGAGGCCAGTCGTCGCTTCTACGGCGCGGTGCTGGAGGCCCTTGGCGTGCCGATCGCCGGCGAGGCCGAACGCTTCTTCTGGGCCGACGAACTGTTCGTCTCGGCGGTGGACAGCATCGCCGCGCAGGGCCGACCGACGGGCCGCTGCCACCTGGCCTTCCAGGCCAAGGACCGCGCCATGGTCGAGGCCTTCCACAAAGCGGGCCTGGCGGCGGGCGGAACCGACAACGGCGCGCCCGGCGAGCGGCCCTATCACCCCGGCTACTACGCCGCCTTCCTGCTCGACCCGGACGGCAACAACATCGAGGCGGTATTCCACGGCGAAGCCGAACGTTCCGCCGACAGCGTGGTCGTGACGTTCGAGAGCTAGGCCGATCAGGCGGTCAGGTCCGCCCAGGTCGCCGCGCTGGCCCGCGCGGCTTCGTCCGGCGCCAGCTCCAGCAGCAGGCCGCGCTGGCCGCCGTTGATCAGCACCCGGTCGAACAGGATCGCCGTCTCGTCGATGAAGGTCGGGACGGCCTTCCGCTGGCCGAAGGGACTGACGCCGCCGACCTTGAAGCCGGTCAGACGCTCGGCGTCGGCGGGCTTCATCATCTGCGCCGACTTGCCCCCGGCGGCGGCGGCCAGCCTCTTCATGCTGACCTCGCAGTCGGACGGCACGACGACGCAGACGGGCTTGGCGTCCACCAGGGTCATCAGCGTCTTGAACACCTGCTCGGGCGCCCAGCCGAGGGCCTCGGCCGCCTGCAACCCCACGCGCGGCGCATCGGGATCGTAGTCGTAAGGGTGCAGTTCGAAAGCGACGCCGGCCTTGCTCAGGGCGACGGTGGCGGGGGTGGTGCGCGACATGGTCAGTCGGTCTGCTCCGCCAGGAAGCCCTTGGTCAACTCCACCGTCTCGGCCAGACCCAGACGCAGCACCTCCGTCCCCGGCGGCAGGGCGGCGAACAGGCGCGTCGGGCAGGCGGCGTCCAGCATGACGAAGACGCCCCGGTCGTCGGCGCGGCGGATCAGGCGGCCGAACGCCTGAGCAATCCGCCCGCGCGCCAGAGCGTCGTCCCACGAGCGCCCGCCCGAGCCTGTGCCGAACCGCTCTCGCCGCGCCTTGTGCAGCAGGTCCGGGCGCGGCCACGGCACGCGGTCGAAGGCCAGAACGCGCAAGGACCGCCCCGGCACGTCCACCCCGTCCCTGACGGCATCGGTGCCCAGCAGGCAGCTGTCCCGCTCGGCCCTGAAGACATCGACCAGCGCTCCGACCTCCAGCGGATCGACGTGCTGGGCGTAGAGCGGCAGACCCGCCCGCGCCAGTTCCGGCCCCAGCCGCTCATAGACCGCCTTCAGCCGCCGGATGGCGGTGAACAGGCCCAGGCCTCCGCCGCCCGCCGCCAGAAACAGCTCGCGCATGGCCGCAGCGATCTGGCGCGGGTCGTCCTTGACCAGATCATTGACGACGATGACCCGGCTGTTGGTGGCATAGTCGAAGGGACTGTCGACCTTCAGCGTCCGCGCCGGTTCGATCAGGCGCGCAGCCCCGGTCCGCATCCGGGCGAGATCGAAGGGGTCTTCGGCGGCCGGGTCGGTCAGGGTGGCCGATGTCACCAGCACCCCGTGTGACGGCATAACCACCGCCGCCTCCAGCGGCACCGTCGGGTCGATCCAGTGGCGGCGCAGGGCCACGTCGTGGATGCGGCCGAAGGCGGCTTCGGCTGACAACCAGTCGACGAAGTCAGGGTCGGGTTCATCTCCACCCTCCTCCAGCGCCGCCAGCATCGAGCGCCAGCCGGGCAGGGTCATGCGCGCGCGCCGATCCAGCCCGCGCAGCGAGCCCTCGATGCGGGCGCGGGCGGCGCCGTCCAGTTCGGCCGCCTCCTCGTCGAGGATGTCTTCCAGATGGCGCGACAGGGCCAGCAGGGGCGCCTCGACGGCGGCGATGGCGCGGGCGGCCTCGCGCGCGGCCTCCAGCACCGGCTCGGCAACGGGGCGCAGGGCGCATTCCAGACCGAACTCAGCCCCGCCGCTCTCGGCCGCGCGCGCGCGAAGCTGCTCCAGCGCCGCGACTAGAAACCGCTCGATCGGCCCGATGGGGTTCACCTCGCCCGACGCCGGGGCGATACGGCCCGACACCCCCTCGCCGGGCAGTTGGGCGGCGGCCTGCAGCGCGTCCTTCAGAGCCTTAGCGGCGGCTTCATTGTCGGCGGTCAGGTCGCCCAGCCGCTGTTCAAGCCCCCGCCCGCGACGGCCGCGCCCTTCCGGCCCGCGGATCCAGCGGCGCAGCTCGGCCGCCTCCTGCCCCGACAGACACGCTGAGAAAGCGCTGTCGGCGGCGTCGAACAGGTGGTGGCCCTCGTCAAAGACGATGCGCTTCAGCGCCGCCGTCTCGCCGTCCTGCTTCAGTCCGCGCGCCGTGCGGGCGCCGTCGAAGGCGGCTTGCGTCATCACCAGCGCATGATTGGCCACCACCAGATCGGCTCGACGGCTGGCGCGAATGGTCTTTTCGACGAAGCACAGGCGATAGTGGGGACAGGCGGCGTGGACGCACTCCCCGCGCCGGTCGACCAGATTGGCCGGGCCCGCCTGATGCGTGGGCGCGGTCGCATAGAGGCCGGACAGCCAGCCGGGATAGTCGCCGCCGGTCATGTCGCCGTCGCGGGTGTGGGCGGCCCAGCGCGCGGCCAGGGCCATGCCGATCAGGTCGCCGTTCCCCAGTTGCGCCGCCTGCACCATGTCCTGAAGATTGAGCAGGCACAGGTAGTTCTCGCGCCCCTTGCGCACCACAGTCTTTCGCCGCCGCTCGGCCTCGTCGGGCCACAGGGCGCGGCTTTCGCGGTCGATCTGACGCTGCAGGGCGCGGGTGTAGGTCGAGATCCACGCCGCCCCGGCGTTACGCTCGGCCCACAGGCTGGCGGGCGCCAGATAGCCCAGGGTCTTGCCCGTGCCGGTGCCCGCCTCGGCCAGCAGGACGCGCGGACGGCCTTCATCATTGCGGGGCGAAAAGGCGTAGGCGGCCTCGGCGGCGTAGTCAGACTGGGCGGGCCGCGTCTCGTCCAGACCCGAGGCCTGAAGCAGCTTGTCCAGACGGATGCGGGCGCTCTCGGAATCGACGGGGGCCGACCCGGCCTCGCCGCGCGGGGCCTCGTCCTCCCACTCCTGCAGGCGCGCCCAGACGTCGAGGCCCGAGCCGCGCTGCTGGCGGCTCCGGAGCGGCCCGGCGCGCAGGGCCTGAAGCACCCGCGACGCCCAGCCCCAGCCCGCCCGCTCCAGCGTCAGGGCCAGCGTGTAGGCCTCCTCCCGCCCCGGATAGGCGGGCGCCGCCAGTTCGACCAGCAGGTCGGCGGCGGCGGTCCTCAGCGCGGCGGCCTGCGCCTCGGCCCCCCTCGGCTCCTCGCGCCCGAGCGCCAGCGCCAGCCCGGTGGCCGATGGGGCGCAGAACCGGGCGGGACGCACGAAGGCGAACAGCTCCAGCGCATCCAGCATCTCGACCGAGCGCGGCGGCGGCGCCAGACCCAGACGCCGCGCAGTCAGTCCGGCGTGGGCGACGATGACGTCGCCGCCGGTGAACAGGCCCTCGGCGGCGCCCCGCCCGATCTTGCGCGCGCCCTGATCGTCGCACACGGCTCCCGCCCCCGGCGGCGTGGCCAGCGCGGGCGGCAGGTCGAACGTCAGGGACGACGCAGTGCTGGTCTCGGCGGATTCGACGGTCACTTTTGCTAGATAGCGTCGATGGTGACGAAACGGAACGGGAACATGTTATAGGCGTGGCGTGACGCCGCCGATCACCGCAACGCTTCCCTCCCTGTTCGCCGACTGGTTCGCCGGTCGGGGCTGGTCGCCGCGCCGGCATCAGCTGGAGATGATCGCGGCGGCGAAGGCCGGGCAGCACGCCCTGCTGGTGGCGCCGACGGGCGGGGGCAAGACGTTGGCGGGCTTCCTGCCCAGCCTGATCGATCTGGCCGAGCGTGGGCCGAGGCCGCAGACGGGGCCGGGGTCGGGCGTCCATACCCTATATCTGTCGCCGCTGAAGGCCCTGACCACCGACGTCGAACGCAACCTGATGACGCCCATCCGCGAGATCGGGCTGAACATCCACGTCGAGAGCCGCACCGGCGACACCAAACAGTCCAAGAAGCAGCGCCAGCGCGACTTCCCGCCCGACATCCTGCTGACCACGCCGGAGCAGTTGGCCCTGTTCTGCGCCTGGGAAGGGGCGAGGGACTATTTCGCCGACCTGAAATGCGTGGTGCTGGACGAGGTCCACGCCATCTGGAGCGGCAAGCGCGGCGACCTGCTGGCGCTGGGGCTGGCGCGGTTGCAGACGTTCGCGCCGGGGATGCGGCGGGTGGCCTTGAGCGCCACGGTGGACGATCCGGGCAAGATCGCCGCGTGGCTCTCCCCTTCTCCCCTTGTGGGAGAAGGTGGCTCGCGAAGCGAGACGGATGAGGGGTCTCGCGACATTGCCGAAATCATCCCATCCGACGGCAAAGAAACCCCTCATCCGAGCCCTTCGGGCCCACCTTCTCCCACAAGGGGAGAAGGAGTTCGCATTGTGCTCGGCGATCCGGGCGCGCCGCCGGTGGTGGATGTGCTGGTCAGCGAAGGCCGCGTACCCTGGGCCGGCCACACCGGCGTCCACGCCATCCCGGAAGTCTATGACGCCATCCGCCGCGCAGGGCTGAGCCTGATCTTCGTCAACACCCGCTGGCAGGCCGAGTTCGTCTTCCAGTCGCTGTGGGCGATCAATGAGGACGACCTGCCGATCGCCCTGCACCACGGCTCCCTGGCCGCCGAGCAGAGGCGCAAGGTCGAGGCGGCGATGGCGCGCGGCGAGCTGAAGGCCGTGGTCTGCACCTCGACGCTGGACCTGGGCATCGACTGGGGCGACGTCGATCTGGTCATCCAACTGGCCGCGCCGAAGGGGGCCAGCCGTCTGGTCCAGCGCATCGGCCGAGCCAATCACCGGCTGGACGAGCCGTCGCGCGCCCTGATGGTCCCGGCCAGCCGCTTCGAGATGCTGGAGTGCCAGGCCGCGCGCGAGGCCGTGGCCGAGAACGCCTTCGACTGGGAGCCGGAGCATACCGGCGCGCTGGATACGCTGGCCCAGCACGTGATGGGCTGCGCCTGCTCCGAACCCTTCGATCTGGCCGACCTATACGCCGAGGTGACGACAGCCGGCCCCTATCGCGGCCTGACCTATGAAGCCTTCGAGGAGGTCGTCGATCTGGTCGCCACAGGCGGCTATGCGCTGCGCACCTATGACCGCTTCGCCCGTATCGTGCGCACCCGCGACGGCAAATGGACCGTCCGCAACGCCCAGATGGCCCAGCGGCACCGGATGAACGTCGGCGCCATCGTGTCGGCCGCCAATCTGAACGTGCGGGTCGCGGGGCGGCGCGCGGGCGGCAAGCACCTGGTCGCAGGCCGCAAGATCGGCGAGGCAGAGGAATGGTATTTCGAGCAGATGACGCCCGGCGACACCTTCGTCTTCGGCGGTCAGGTCTGGGCCTTTCAGGGCATCGTGAAAACGGACGCCCTGGTCTCGCCCGCCGTCGATAAAGACCCGAAGATCCCCTCCTACGGCGGCTCGAAATTCCCGCTGGGCACCTCTCTGGCCGAGCGGGTGCGGCGCATGGTGCAGGACCGCGACCACTGGCGCGTCCTGCCGCCCGACGTGCAGGAGTGGCTGGAACTTCAGGCGGTCCGCAGCGCCATCCCGGAGTCGCAGACCCTGCTGGTCGAGACCTTTCCGCGCGGGACGCGGCATTTCATGGTCGCCTATCCGTTCGAGGGGCGGCTGGCGCATACGACGCTGGCCATGCTGCTGACGCGGCGGCTGGACCGGATGGGCGCCGGGCCGCTGGGCTTTGTGGTGACGGACTACTCGCTGGCCATCTGGTCGATCCGGCCGATGGACGGCCTCGATCTGGACGCCCTGTTCGAGCCGGACATGCTGGGCGACGATCTAGAGGCCTGGCTGGAGGAAAGCTTCATGATGAAGCGGTCCTTCCGCAACTGCGCCCTGATCTCGGGCCTGATCGAGCAGCGCCAGCCGGGGGCGGAGAAGACCGGACGGCAGGTGACGTTCTCGACCGACCTGATCTACGACGTACTGCGGCGCCATCAGCCGGACCATCTGCTGCTGAGGACGGCGCGGGCGGATGCGGCGACAGGCCTGTTGGACGTGGCGCGACTGGGCCAACTGTTAAGCCGCATCCACGGCCGCATCGTGCACAAGAGGCTGGACCGGCCCTCGCCCTTCAGCGTGCCGGTACTGGTGCAGATCGGGCGCGAACGCGTCGGGGGAGACGCCGCCGAGATGATCCTGGACGAAAGCGCCGAGGCCCTGATCGCCGAGGTCATGGAAGACGCGCCCGAGGCGCTAAAGGGGGCCGCGTGATGACATCCTGCGTCCTTCTCCCCTTGGGGGAGAAGGTGGCTTGCGGAGCAAGACGGATGAGGGGGACGCCAGCCGCGTGTTCGTCGTTTAGCGCTTTGCCTGCGGATACAGCCCCCTCATCCGAGCGGCTCCGCCGCCCACCTTCTCCCCCAAGGGGAGAAGGACGATGAACGCAGCCTTGCGCGCGGCCCTATCCCCGTTCCGCCATCCATGCGGCGGGCTGAAGCTGACGGTCAACGGCGAGCCTTGCGTGCTGCGCTGCTCCGGCGCCCTGTGGTTGCCGACGCATAAGACCCTGATCGCCTCGGACCTGCATCTGGAGAAGGGCTCGGCCTTTGCGGCGCGCGGGCAGATGCTGCCGCCCTATGACAGCCCCGCGACCCTGGCCAGGCTCGAGGCCGAGATCGAGGCGCTGGATCCGCGCACGGTCGTCCTGCTGGGCGACAGCTTCCACGATTCAAAGGCGGTGTCGCGTATGGACGGCGCCCAGCTGACGCGGCTGGAAACCCTGGCCGCCGGGCGCGACTGGATCTGGCTGGAGGGCAATCACGACCTGGACGCCCTGGCCAGCGCGCTGGCCAATCCCTTCAAGCGCCTGCCCGGCCGGATGGTCGAGACCCTGGCGCTGGGCGGCCTGTTCCTGATCCATGAGCCGCAGGCCGAGCCTACGCCGGGCGAAGTCGCGGGCCACCTGCATCCCGCCGCCCGCGTCGCCGCCTATGGCCGGGGCGTGCGCCGGCCCTGCTTCGTCACCGACGGGCGGCGGCTGATCCTGCCCGCCTTCGGCGCCTTTACCGGCGGGCTGGACGTGCGCGATCCAGCGATCGCAAGCCTGTTTCCCGTCCCGCCGCTGACCGCCCTGCTAGGGCGGGACAAGGTTCACGCCGTCGCCTTCGACCGCCTGAGCTGACCAAGGGCGACGGCGCGATCAACCTCAGCCGACGTGCGGCGTGATGATGCCCAGCGGCAGGGTGGTGACGTTCTTCACCCCGCGCGTGACGATATGGCTCTCGCAGTTGGAGACGATGCCCAACGTCAGCAGCTTGTCGCGCAGGAACTGGTCGAAGGCGTGCATGTCGGTGGTGATGATGCGCAGGACGTAATCCTCGCGCCCCGTGATGGTGGCGCACTGCACCACTTCGGGCCAGCTTTCGACGGCCTGTTCGAAGATCTGCAGGTTGTCGCGGGTCGGCAGGCTCAGCTTGACGATGGCGTAGACTTCGAAGTCCAGGCCCAGAAGACCGGCGTCCAATAGCGTGACACGCTTGCGTATCAGGCCAGAGTCCTCCAGTCTCTTGATCCGGCGCCAGCACGGCGAGGCCGACAGGCCGACGCGATCGGCGACCTCGGCGACAGACAGGCCTGCGTCCTGTTGAAGGATGTCGAGGATGCGCGCGTCGATAGGGTCGAGGTCGTCGGCCAAAGGCTTTCTCCGAATTAGCTTTCTGCGCAATAAAATACCCCAAAATGCCATTTGGCAAGGGTATTTTTAGGAGAGCCAACAATCATACGCCATGCTATGCCCTCATCCATAAGGAAACGCGGCCGGTTCAACCGGACGGGAGGCATTGATGAAGAACACCCCGACGCTGTCGCTGCGCGTGCCGGAGCCTTCGGGTCGGCCGGGCGACACGCCTGATTTCAGCCACCTGAAGCTCGATGCGCCGGGCGCCGTCGACCGCCCGGAGGTCAGCACGGAGCCCGCCGAGATGCGCGATCTCGCCTTCCGCCTGATCCGCGTGCTGGACGATGAAGGCAAGGCCGTGGGCCCGTGGGATCCTAAGCTGGACCCTGAGACGATGCGTCGCGGCCTGAAGGCCATGATCCTGACGCGCGCCTTCGACGACCGAATGCACCGCGCCCACCGTCAGGGCAAAACCAGCTTCTATATGAAGTGCACCGGCGAAGAGGCCATCGCGGTCGCCCAGGGCATGATCCTGAGCCGCGAGGACATGGGCTTCCCCACCTATCGCCAGCAGGGCCTTCTGATCGCGCGCGACTATCCGCTCGCGACCATGATGAACCAGATTTATTCGAACGCCGAAGACCCCATCAAGGGCCGCCAGCTGCCGATCATGTATTCGGCCAAGGACTACGGCTTCTTCACCATCTCGGGCAATCTGGGCACGCAGTATGTTCAGGCCGTGGGCTGGGGCATGGCCTCGGCCATCCGCGGCGACGACAAGATCGCCATCACCTGGATCGGCGACGGCTCGACGGCCGAAAGCGACTTCCACTCGGCCCTGACCTTCGCCGCCGTCTATCGCGCGCCGGTCATCCTGAACATCGTCAACAACCAGTGGGCCATCTCGTCCTTCCAGGGCATCGCCGGCGGGCTTGAGACCACCTTCGCGTCCAAAGGCATCGGCTACGGCCTGCCCGCCCTGCGCGTCGACGGCAATGACTTCCTGGCCGTCTGGGCCGCGACCCAGTGGGCCGAGGAACGCGCCCGCACCAACCAAGGCGCGACGATCATCGAGCTGTTCACCTATCGCGGCGCCCCGCACTCGACCTCGGACGACCCCAGCCGCTATCGCCCCGGCGACGAACACGAGAAGTGGCCGCTGGGCGATCCGATCGCCCGCCTGAAGCAGCACCTGATCGGTCTGGGCGAATGGTCGGACGAACAGCAGGAAGAAGCCGAGAAGGAAGCGGTCGAGAAAGTCCGCGCCGCCGCCAAGGAATCCGAGGCCATCGGCACCCTGGGCCAATCGCGCCCCAGCGTGAAGACCATGTTCGAGGAGGTCTATGCGACCGAGGACTGGCGTCTGGTCGAACAGCGCCGCGAAGTAGGAGTCTGAGTGATGGCCGAGATCAACGACAAGATTGAAGCCGACATGGTCGACCAGAAGGACGCCCCGGCGTCGGTCGCCCCGGACGCGCCCGCTATCGCCGCGATGAACATGATCCAGGCCCTGAACTCGGCCCTGGACGTCAAGATGGCCGAAGACCCCACCGTCGTCTCCTACGGCGAGGACGCGGGCTATTTCGGCGGCGTCTTCCGCGTCACCGACCACCTGCAGAAGAAGCACGGCCTGAGCCGCAGCTTCGACGCCCCGATCTCGGAATCCGGCATCGTCGGCACGGCCATCGGCATGGCCGCCTATGGCCTGCGCCCGGTCGTCGAGATCCAGTTCGCCGACTACATCTATCCGGCCTACGACCAGATCGTCTCCGAAGCGGCCAAGATGCGCTATCGCTCGGGCGGCCAGTTCACCACGCCGATGGTGGTGCGCAGCCCCTACGGCGGCGGCATCTTCGGCGGCCAGACGCACAGCCAGTCGCCCGAAAGCCTGTTCACCCACATCGCCGGTCTGAAGGTGGTGATCCCGTCCAACCCCTATGACGCCAAGGGCCTGTTGCTGGCGGCGATCGAGGACGACGATCCGGTCATCTTCTTCGAGCCCAAGCGCCTCTACAACGGCCCCTTCGACGGCTGGCACGAAAAGCCGGTCAGCCCGTGGAAGGCGCAGGAACTTGCCCAGGTCCCGACCGGCAAATACGTCGAGCCGATCGGCAAGGCCCGGGTGATGAAGGAAGGCGCCGACGTCACCATCCTGGCCTACGGCACCATGGTCTGGGTGGCGCTGGCGGGCGCCGAACATGCGGGCGTGGACGCGGAGGTCATCGACCTGCGCACCCTGGTCCCGCTGGACATCGAGGCCATCGAGGCCTCGGTCAAGAAGACCGGCCGCTGCGTCATCGTGCACGAGGCGCCGAAAACATCGGGCTTCGGCGGCGAACTAAGCGCCCTGGTTCAGGAGCGCTGCTTCTATCACCTGGAGGCGCCGGTGGCGCGCGTGACCGGCTGGGACACGCCCTATCCACACGCCTTTGAATGGGAATATTTCCCCGGACCGCAGCGGGTCGCCGACGCGCTGAAAGCCGTCATGTCGGGAGGCCGTTAAGATGGGTCGTTTCGTCTTCAAGCTGCCCGACGTGGGCGAAGGCACTGCCGAAGCCGAGCTCGTCGGCTGGCACGTCAAGGTCGGCGATACGGTCGCCGAGGATCAGATCGTCGCCGACGTCATGACCGACAAGGCCACGGTCGAACTGACCAGCCCGGTCGCGGGCGTCGTCACTGCCCTGCACGGCGAGCCCGGTCAGATGATGGCCGTGCGCGGCCCGCTGGCCGAGTTCGAGGTCGAGGGCGAAGGCAACGCCGCCGCCGACGAACCGGCCGCCGCGTCCGTCGCCGCCGCGCCGGAACCTGCTGCGGCTCCGATCGAAGCCCCCAAGGCTGAAGCCGCCCCGGCCCCGGTCGCCGCCGCTGGCGCGAACCACGTCTTCAAACTGCCCGACGTGGGCGAAGGCACGGCTGAGGCCGAACTGGTCGGCTGGCACGTCAAGGTCGGCGACGCGGTTCAGGAAGACCAGATCCTGGCCGAGGTCATGACCGACAAGGCGACGGTCGAACTGACCAGCCCCGTCTCCGGCGTCGTCGTCTCCCTGCACGGCGAAGCCGGTCAGCAGATCGCCGTCGGCGGTCCGCTGGTCAGCTTCAAGGTCGAGGGCAAGGGCAATGTCGCCGAAGCTCCCGCCGCTGCCGCGACGCCTGTCGCCAAGGCCGAGAAGGCTGCGCCGGCTCCTGTCGCCGCACCGACCGCCAAGCCTTCCGCTGCGCCCAAGGCCGACGCCAAGCCCGTTCCGGCCCTGACCGGCCGCCAGCCGGGCGAGCGCCCGCTGGCCTCGCCCGCCGTGCGCAACCGCGCGCGTGATCTGGGGATCGACCTGGTCTTCGTGCCGGGCAGCGGCCCCGCGGGCCGTATCGAGCATGCCGATCTGGACGCCTTCGTCGCGCGCGGCGGCACGTTCGCCCCGGCTGCGGCCTCGGGCGGCTCGCTCTACGCCAAGGCTGAAGGAACCAACGAAGTCCGCATCATCGGCCTGCGCCGCAAGATCGCGGAGAAGATGGCCGAGAGCGTGCGTCGCATCCCGCACATCACCTATGTCGAAGACATCGACATGACTGCGGTGGAGGAACTGCGCGCCCACCTGAACGCCCAGAACAAGGGCACGGGAAAGGCCAAGCTGAACGTCCTGCCCTTCATCGCCCGCGCCATCGTCGTGGCCCTGAAGGATCAGCCGAACATCAACGCCACCTATGACGACGAGGCGGGCGTGCTGACCCAGCACAACGCCGTGCATCTGGGCATCGCCGCCCAGACGCCGAACGGCCTGATGGTCCCGGTCGTCCGCCACGCCGAGGCGCGCGACGCCTATGACACCGCCGAAGAGATCGCCCGCGTCTCGGGCGCCGCCAAGGACGGCAGCGCCAAGCGTGAGGAGCTTTCCGGCTCGACCATCACCATCACCTCGCTGGGCACGCTCGGCGGCGTGGTGCACACGCCCATCATCAACCACCCCGAAGTCGCCATCGTCGGTCCGAACAAGATCGAGGAGCGCGTCGTGGTGCGGAACGGCCAGATGGTCGTGCGCAAGATGATGAACCTGTCCTCCAGCTTCGATCACCGCATCGTCGACGGCCACGACGCGGCGGTCTTCGTGCAGAAGATCAAGACCCTGCTGGAGAACCCGGCCACGCTCTGGATGAACTGATGACCCAGACCCTCAAGACCAAAGTCCTGATCATCGGCGCCGGGACCGGCGGCTATGTGGCGGGGATCCGTTGCGGCCAGCTGGGGCTGGAGACCGTGCTGGTGGACGCCTCGCCGGGCCTCGGCGGCACCTGCCTGAACGTCGGCTGCATCCCGTCCAAGGCCATCATCCATGCCGCAGGCAAGTTCGAGACGGTGGCCAAGGCCGCCGGCGACGGCACGCTGGGCATCACCGCCTCGACCCCGGCCATCGACCTGTCCAAGACCGTCGAGTGGAAGGACGGCGTGGTCAAGAAGCTGAACGCCGGCGTCGCCGCCCTGCTGAAGAAGGCCAAGGTCAAGGTCATCAAGGGCTGGGCCGATTTCTCGGACGCCAAGACCTGCACGGTGAAGACCGACGACGGCGACATCCGCATCACCGCCGAGCACGTCATCCTGGCCACGGGGTCCGAGCCGGTCGAGCTGCCCTTCCTGCCCTTCGGCGGCGACGTGATCTCGTCCACCGAGGCCCTGAGCCTGCCGGAAGTGCCCAAGAAGCTGGTCGTCGTCGGCGGCGGCTACATCGGCCTGGAGCTGGGCATCGCCTTCCGCAAGCTGGGCGCCGAGGTGGCCATCGTCGAGATGGCCGAGCGCATCCTGCCGCTCTACGACAAGGCTCTGACCGACCCGGTCGCCAAGTGGCTGGAGAAGCATGGCGTGCAGTTGCTGCTCGGCGCCCGCGCGGGCGGTTTCGGGGACGGCAAGCTGAACGTCACCGACAGGGACGGAAACCCGATGCAGCTGGACGCCGACAAGGTGCTGGTCACTGTCGGCCGCCGCGCGCGGACGAAGGGCTGGGGCCTGGAGAACATGGGCGTCGCCATGAACGGCCCGTTCGTGAAGATCGACGAGCGCTGCGCCACCAGCATGAAGAACGTCTGGGCCATCGGCGACCTGACCGGCGAACCCATGCTGGCGCACAAGGGCTCGGCCCAGGGCGAGGTCGTGGCCGAAATCATCGCCGGCCACGACCGCGTGTTCGATCCGACTGCGATCGCCGCCGTCTGCTTCACCGAGCCGGAGATCGTCTCGGCGGGCCTCGGCCCCGACGACGTCAAGGGCCGCGACGACGTGATCCAGGCGGTCTTCCCCTTCGCCGCCATCGGCCGCGCCCTGGCCATCGAGGCGGGCGAGGATGGCGGCTTCGTTCGCGTCATCGCCTCCAAGGCGGATCACCGCCTGCTGGGCGTTCAGGCAGTCGGCCAGCACGTGTCGGAGCTGTCCAACAGCTTCGCCCAGATGCTGGAGATGGGCGCGGTGCTGGAGGACGTGGCTGGAACCATCCACGTCCACCCGACCCTGGGCGAAGCCTTCCACGAGGCGTCCCTGCGCGCGCTGGGCCACGCCATACATATCTGAGGGCGCTATGCTCGGGTCGCGGACCCTCGCGACTTGAGCGCGTCTTCCTTCTCCCCCTGCGGGAGAAGGTGGCAGCCGAAGGCTGACGGATGAGGGGTCGCGCGGCGGTCTAAGCGCGCCTTCATCCGACCTCGGAGAGACCCCTCATCCGGCCCTGACGGGCCACCTTCTCCCGCAGGGGGAGAAGGAACGCGTCTGTCCGCCTCGGGGTGACCGGGCGGTGGAAGGGCTGGGCGGGGCGCCGGGGCTTCGCCCGGAGAAGATGTGATTTACCGTTTCGACGAAGGCCGACGCCCCGCGCGAAGAGTCGGACATGAGCTCGGGGCAGGCGCCGTTGTTCGCGGCTACCCCCGGCGCCCATGACGGGCAGGCCGCGCGACGACGCGGTCCTGGAACGGTCCGAGTAACCCCCTCGACCCTGGCCGGAGCCTCTCTGGCGGACGGGTCGAACGCCCCGTCGCTAGGCCCCGTCGGCTCCGCGTCCTGATGTCTGCGGCCGGTCGCGCTTGCGCGCGGCGTGAGGCCGCGGAACGGCGTTGGAGGCGTTCGCCTCGTTCCGCCGCCCGCAGGACATCCTGAACCGCCCGCCCGAACCGTCGCCGCCTTCCGCTGGGGTTCCCCTTGCCCGGCGCGCGCGATGGGAGGCCGACGATCCGACACGGACCCCGTTCTCTCCGCTCCCGCCGCCGCTTCGGTTCGCCGGCCGAGCGAGCCCTCCCCTGCGACGGGACGAGGGACAGGATGCGGCAGGCGGGAGGTGGGGCGGGGAGATGAGGACGAGCGGGGCGCGGAGGCGGGAAATATCAGGCGCTGCGAAGCCTTGATGTGAGGGCCGGCGGATTTTCCTTCTCCCCTTGTGGGAGAAGGTGGCAGGCGGAGCCTGACGGATGAGGGGTTGCGGGACGTGAACCCCATAGCCCCGCCATCAGATTTCGGAGAGACCCCTCATCCGAGCCCTTCGGGCCCACCTTCTCCCGCAAGGGGAGAAGGGACAGGGAGGCCCGCTTGCCCACGGCCGACGAAAGACCGACCCTTGGCGCAAACGGGAGGCTTCGATGAGCGCGCAGACCCACTACCTGGCCGTCTTCACCAGCGACAAGACCGGCCCCAAATGGCGGGCCTGGCGCGCCATGAGCGAGGCCGAGCAGGCCGAGACGGCCCGCCTCGGCGTCGCCGCCGTCGCCGCCTGGGAGGAGGCGCACCGCGACTCCATCGTCTTTCAGGGCGGCCCGCTAGGCCCGACCAAACGCATCGACGACGACGGCGCCGTGACCGACGTGGTCAACCTGCTGACCGTCTTCATGGTCGTGCGCGCCGACAGCCACGAGGCCGCCGCCCGCCTGTTCGAGAACCACCCGCATATGAACCCCTTCCCCTGCGACGGAGTGGAGGTGATGCCGGTGCTGGGGTGAGGCTCAGTCGGCGCCCGGCGGCGGGGTCCAGGTCGGATCGGAAAACCAGTCGGCCGCGAGGTCGCGCCAGTCCGGGTTGGCCTTCTCGATCAGGGCCAGCTTCCAGTCGCGCAGCCACTTCTTGATGCGCCGCTCGCGCCGGATCGCATCCAGCATCAGGGCGTGCTGCTCGAACCAGACCAGACGAGTGCAGTCGTAGGCGTCGCTGAAGCCGGGAAAGGCGCGCGTTCTGTGCTTCCACACGCGGCTTTCCAGATTGGAGGTCGAGCCGGCGTAGAGCGTCCCGTTGCGCCCGCTGGCCATGATGTAGGTCGCGATGAAGGTGCGATGGGTCGCCATGCACACAGCCTATGCCGCTCCCCCTCTTTCGTCATCCTCCGGGCCGCGCGCAGCGCGGAACCGGGGGACCCAGCGGCGCCGAAGGCGATCTTAGGGCGGCCGTCGAGCGTGGATCTTTCGCGCTCCCGCGCGCCGCTGGGTCCCCCGGTCTGCGCCGCTGACGCGGCTTGCCGGAGGATGACGAAAGAAAAAAGGGGCCGCAATGACGCGGCCCCTTTCTCGGATCGACGCTGGAAGGCGCGTTAATGCACCCGCGCCTTCCCGATCTCCAGCCCATCGCTACCCGCTGACACAGCCACCACGCTGCCGTCCTCGATCTCGCCGGCCAGCAGCTTCTTGGCCATCGGGTCGACCAGCTCCTTCTGGATGACGCGCTTCAGCGGGCGGGCGCCGTAGACGGGGTCGTAGCCCTTGTCGGCGAGCCAGGTCAGGGCGCTGTCGTCCAGGGCCAGCGTCAGGCGGCGATCGGCCATCAGCTTCTCCAGACGCGCCAGCTGGATGCGGACGATGCCGCCCATCTGTTCGCGGCCGAGGCGGTGGAACAGGATGATCTCGTCGATGCGGTTCAGGAACTCGGGCCGGAAGTGGGCGCGGACCTGCTCCATGACCAGCGGGCGCACGGCCTCGACATCCTCGCCCTCGGGCTGGTCGGCCAGATACTGGCTGCCCAGGTTGGAGGTCATGATGATCAGGGTGTTCTTGAAGTCGATGGTGCGGCCCTGACCGTCGGTCAGGCGGCCGTCGTCCAGCACCTGGAGAAGCACGTTGAAGACGTCGGGGTGGGCCTTCTCGACCTCGTCGAACAGGACGACCTGATAGGGGCGGCGACGCACCGCCTCGGTCAGGGCGCCGCCCTCGTCATAGCCGACATAGCCCGGAGGGGCGCCGATCAGGCGGCTGACCGAGTGCTTCTCCATGTATTCGGACATGTCGATGCGGGTGATGGCGTTGTCGTCGTCGAACAGATAGCCCGCCAGCGCCTTGGTCAGCTCAGTCTTGCCGACGCCCGTGGGGCCGAGGAAGAGGAAGCTGCCCAGCGGCTTGTTCGGGTCGTTCAGACCGGCGCGGGCGCGGCGCACGGCGTCGGAGACGGCGGCCAGGGCCTCGTCCTGACCCACCACGCGGCGACCCAGTTCGTCCTCCATCTTGAGCAGCTTCTCGCGCTCGCCTTCCAGCATCTTGTCGACGGGCACGCCGGTCCAGCGGCTGACGACGGCGGCGATCTGTTCAGCGTCGACGACCTCAGGCGTCAGGGGGGCGGCGACCGCCGCCGGGGATTCGGAATCCGCGAGTTGCTTCTCCAGTTGCGGGATCTGGCCATAGGCGATCTCTGAGGCGCGGCCGAGGTCGCCGGCGCGCTGGGCGGCGGCCAGTTCGGCGCGCAGGCGGTCAAGCGTTTCGCGCAGTTGCGCGCCCTGCCCCACCTTGTCCTTTTCCGACTTCCAGCGGGCGGTCATGTCGTCCGACTGGCCTTCGAGGTCGGCGATCTCGTCCTCCAGCTTTTCGAGACGCTGCTGCGAGGCGCTGTCGCTCTCCTTCTTCAGGGCCTCGCGCTCGATCTTGAGCTGGACCAGACGGCGGTCGATCTCGTCCAGCGCCTCAGGCTTGGAATCGACGGCCATGCGGACGCGCGAGGCGGCCTCGTCAATCAGGTCGATGGCCTTGTCGGGCAAGAAGCGGTCGGTGATGTAGCGGTTCGACAGGGTGGCGGCGGCGACGATGGCGCTGTCGCTGATGCGCACCCCGTGGTGGACTTCGTATTTTTCCTTGAGGCCGCGCAGGATCGACACCGTGTCCTCGACGGTGGGTTCCGAGACGAAGACCGGCTGGAAACGACGGGCCAGGGCCGCGTCCTTCTCGACGTGCTTGCGATATTCATCCAGCGTGGTGGCGCCGACGCAGTGCAGTTCGCCGCGCGCCAGGGCGGGCTTCAGCAGGTTGGAGGCGTCCATGGCCCCGTCGCCCTTGCCCGCGCCGACCAGGGTGTGCATTTCGTCGATGAAAAGCACGATCTGCCCCTCGGCGGCGGCGACCTCGTTCAGCACGGCCTTGAGGCGCTCCTCGAACTCGCCGCGGTATTTGGCGCCCGCGATCAGGGCGCCCATGTCGAGCGACAGAACCTTCTTGTCCTTCAGGCTTTCCGGCACGTCGCCGTTGACGATGCGCAGGGCCAGACCCTCGACGATGGCGGTCTTGCCGACGCCGGGTTCGCCGATCAGGACGGGGTTGTTCTTGGTGCGGCGGGCCAGCACCTGAATGGTGCGACGGATCTCCTCATCGCGGCCGATGACAGGGTCGACCTTGCCGTCGCGCGCGGCCTCGGTCAGGTCGCGGGCGTAGCGTTTCAGGGCGTCGAAGCTGTCCTCGGCGCCCGCGCTGTCGGCGGTCTTGCCCTTGCGGATTTCGGCGACGGCGTCGTCCAGCTTCTTGGCCGTGACCCCGGCGGACTTCAGCGCCTCGGCGGCGGCGCCGCCCTCCTTGGCGATGGCGGCCAGCAGGCGTTCGGTGGTGACGAAGGCGTCGCCCGCCTTTTTCGCGGCCTCCTCGGCGGCGCTGAAGACGCGGGCGGTGTCGCCGTCCAGATAGATCTGGCCCGAGCCGCCCGAAACCTGGGGCCGCTTCTTCAGCAGCCCCTCGGTGACGAGTTCGACGGCGGACGGGTCTCCGCCCGCCTGATCGATCAGCTTGCGGGCCAGGCCGTCGCGCTCCTCGAGCAGCACCTTGAGCAGATGCTCGGGCGCGAACTGCTGGTGGCGGCGGGCCAGGGCCAGCGACTGGGCGGACTGGACGGCCTGTTTGGCGCGGTCGGAATAGAGGTCGAGATTCATGTCGTTCGGTTTCCCCTCGGGAGGCGGATTTCGACTCAATGCGCCCTTTCACGAAGCGACGCCTTGAGCTGTCGCAAAGGAGGTGGGTGTGGCCTATGGGACACGCAAGAGGGCCGGCTCGCGATTGATGACGCCGCCCGTCACGGCCTAGCGTGGCCGCAGGAAAAGGATGGAAATCGCCGATGCAGCCGCCCATCGATCCCACCGTGGTCGCGCCCTTCCTGGTCGCGGTCGCGCTGATGGAGCTGACCCCCGGCCCGAACATGGGGTGGCTGGCGCTGGTGTCCCTGTCGCAGGGGCGCGCGGCCGGGCTGGCCGCCGTGGTCGGCATCACCCTGGGCCTGACGCTGTGGATGGTCGCCGCGGCCTTCGGGCTGACGGAAGTGGTGCTGCGCTGGCCCGCCTTGTATCAGGCCATCCGCTGGGCGGGCGTAGGCTTCCTGCTGTGGCTGGCCTGGGACGCCTGGCGCAGTGCGGGCGACGGCGCGGGCGTCGCCCCGGTCGCGATGCGGCGACGCGCCCTGTTCCGACGCGGCCTGATCGGCAATCTGCTGAACCCCAAGGCCGCCTTGCTCTATGTGGTGCTGCTGCCCGGCTTCATGCGCCCCGACCACGGCTCGACTCTGGCGCAGGCCCTGACGCTAGGCGCGCTGCACGTTCTGGTCAGCGTCGTCGTCCACACGACCATCGTGCTGACGGCGGCGCGCGCGGGCGGCGCCCTGTTGACCCGCGCCCAGGGTCCGATGCTGCGCGCCGCCATGGCCCTGGGCCTGGTCGCCATCGCCGCCTGGACCGCCTGGGAGACGCGAGCCTGAGCGGGTCATATCCGCGTCAGCCGCCCGTCGGGCCGGTCGAGAAGTCGAACTGCTCGGGCTGGCGCCGCGGTCCTCCGCCGAAGGACCAGGTCAGGCCCAGATAGAAGGCGCGCAAATTCAGATCCTGGTCGAAACGCTCGCGGAACTGAGGCGTGTCATAGGTGGTGGCGCCGCCGAACGAGTTCAGGATGTCGCGCGCGGTGAACTGCAGGGACAGGGTGTCGCTCAGCTTGCGGCGATAGCCGAAGTTCAGCATGCCTCCGCTCTCGCGCGTGCCCTGGGCCAGAAGTTGATCGCCCTGCCAGAAGCCCATCAACTGCACGAAATCCTTAGGCGTGGCCTGCCAGTTCAAGCTGAGACGCCCTGTCAGCATCTCGCCCTCACGGTCGCGACCGCCCACGATGCCCGCAGCGTCGATCTCCTGACGGAAAGCGTTGATGCTGGCGTTGTAGCGCAGGGTCGGGTGCAAGCGGCCGCTGGCGGTCAGCTCGATCCCCAAGTCGCGCCGGGCGCCCAGGTTCTCGGGTCGCGTCAGCAGGACGCCGCCGCCCACGTCGGCCGCCACGTCGGTGAAGGCCTTGGTCGTGTCGCGGAAGTAGGCTGTCGCCTGATAGAAGCTCTGACCGCGCCGCATCTGCCACATGGCCTCAAAGCTGTCGGTCTCCTGCGGCTCCAGGTCCGGATTGCCTGAACGCAGGTTCAACGGATCGCCATAGACGACGAAAGGATTCAACTGCGACGGCTGAGGCCGCTGGATCCGCCGCGAATAGCTGCCGCGCAGCGTCTGAGTCTCGGTCAGCTGATACTGCAGGTGGAAGGTCGGATAGGCGCGGAAATAGTCCTGGGACGCGCGCACGGCGTTGGTGACGTCCTCGACCTCGATGTCCGCCTGCTCCAGGCGCAGTCCGAACTGGCCGGACAGCTTCTCGCCGAACGGCCTTTCATAGGTGGCGTATAGGGCGTGGACGATCTGCTCCGCCTCGAACCGATTGCTTTGCGACGGCACGAGGACCAGAGCCTTCTCGGACGGCCCGCGCCGCACCTCATTCTCCTGATCCGGCCGGATCAGGTTCAGCTCATATCCTGCGCGCAGCTTGGCGCCCTCGCCCATCGGCCGGGTGTAGGCGCTGGTGAAACCGATTGTCTGCTGAGCGTTCAAACCCCGCTGAGCCTCATAAAAGGCCGGCTCTGTCGGGAGGCTGAAGATATTGGCGGCTAGCGAGTCATTTTCATGGTCGTTGCGATCGTAGCGCAACTCATTCGACCATTCATGCCCCGAGGCGTCGAACTGGTGCAGCACCCGGCCGGTGACGCCCCAACCGTCCATTGCAAAGCCGCCCGAACCGTTGCGGGCGTAGGCGCGGGTCAGGGCCCCGGAGCCGTCGCGGGTTTCGAACAAGCCGCGAACGTCGCTGTCGACCTCGAAACGGTTAGCGCGCACCTCGCCGGTCAGCATGGTCTTGTCGGTCAACCGGTATTCGGCCGCCACCCGACCGAAGAAACCACTCTGGGTCGAGTCGATGTTTTGAGCCGTCGTCGTCGTGCCGACGGTCGCGCCGGAGGCGTTGAGCTGTTCGCGCAGACGGTTGAAGGCCAGACCCTGATCATCATGGGCGATAGCTGAGATCGCCTGTCAGGGTCAGCTTGCCGCGCTGCCGCGAACCGCTGGCGCCGACGTTCCATCGCCCATTGTCGCCGACATTGGCGCGCAACGAGCCGGTCGTGACTGTCGCGCCCGACGCCCCCGCAGCCGCGGCGGCGGCCACCGCCGCCGGAACCGGCTTGGTGATCAGGTTGATGACCCCGCCGGAGCCCTCGGGACTGTAGGCGGCGGACGGATTGGTCATCACCTCGATGCGGGCGTAGCGATCGGCCGGCAGTTGCAGCACCGCGTCGGCGCGGTTCGGGCCCGACAGAATGGCGGAGGGACGGCCGTCGACCAGGATGGTGACATTGCCGTCGCCGCGCAGGGAGACGTTGCCCTGAGGATCGACATCGACGGAGGGCACGTTGCGCAAGGCCTCGGCCAGGGTGCCGGTCGCCGCTTGAAGATCGTCGGCCAGGCTGTAGCTGATCGAGTCGATCGACGTGCGGACATCATTGGAGCGGGCGCTGACGACGACATCGCCCACGGCCGCAGGCTGGTCATCCTTGTCAGCCTTTTTAGGCGGACTCTGGACCTGCTGTGCGCGGGCGGCTGACGGCGACGCGGGTTGCGCCGTCTGAGCGAGAGCGCCTGCCGCAGGCAAGGCCAGAACGGCGCCCAACAAGGGCGCGAACTTGTATTTCTTCATATCTGGGCGTCCTCGCACGGACGTCCCTCAACGTCCTCCAGACCGCCGATACCAGCGCCACGACGCATAACCGAGTTACATCTTTTTCATTCCGAAGGCGGGTCTGTGACCCTGATGGAACCTTAAGCGTTGCCGTGCGCTTGGAGCCCATGCTGAGCTCAAAAATGAACCCTCGGGTCTTCTGGGGGGCCAGCGCCATCGCAGGCGGGCTGCTGCTGCTCGCCCTCATGGCGCCCGCGACGTCCGACCTGTTGTTCGGACGCGCCCAGGCCTGGGTGGTGGAGACGTTCGGCTGGTTCTATGTCGCTTCGGTCGCGGGCTTCATGCTGTTCGTCGCGGCGTTGGCCCTGGGACCGACAGGGCGGCTGAAGCTGGGGCCGGACGACGCCGAGCCGGACTTCCCCTATGTCTCCTGGCTGGCCATGCTGTTCGCCGCGGGCATGGGCATCGGCCTGATGTATTTCGCCGTCGCCGAGCCGGTCCAGCACTACATCGCCCCGCCCGAGGCGCAGCCCGGCACGCTGGAAGCCGCCCGCGAGGCCATGGTCATCACCTATACCCACTGGGGCGTCCACGCCTGGGCCATCTACGCCGTGGTGGGTCTGAGCCTGGCCTATTTCGCGCACAGGAAGGGACTGCCCCTGACCATGCGGTCCAGCCTCTATCCCCTGCTGGGCAAGCGGGTGAACGGCTGGCTGGGCGACCTGGTCGACATCTTCGCCATCTGCGGCACCCTGTTCGGCATCGCCACCTCCCTGGGCTACGGCGTGGCGCAGATGACCTCGGGCCTGAACTACGTCTTCGGCCTGCCCAACGACGTGATCATGCAGGTGGGACTGATCGTCGTGGTGATGGGCGCGGCGACGATCTCGGTGCTGACCGGCGTGGACAAGGGCGTGCGGCGGCTGTCCGAGCTGAACCTGTTCATCGCCGTCTGCCTGATGCTGTTCGTGCTGATCGTGGGGCCGACGCTCTTCCTGCTGCGGGCCTATGTGCAGAATTTCGGCCTCTATCTGGACCACTTCTTCGAGCGCACCTTCACCCTCTACGCCTATGAGCCGCGCGCCTGGATGGCGGACTGGACCCTGCTCTACTGGGCCTGGTGGATCTCCTGGTCGCCGTTCGTGGGCATGTTCATCGCCCGCATCTCACGCGGGCGGACGGTGCGGGAGTTCCTCATCGGCGTGCTGCTGGTGCCGTCGGGCTTCACCTTCCTGTGGATGACGGTCTTCGGCAACACGGCCATGAGCCTGGACCTGGGCGTGGCGGCGGGGGCGATCTCGGACGCGGTGCAGACGGACCTGTCGACGGCCCTGTTCCGTTTCTTCGAGTTCCTGCCGGGCACGGCGATCACCTCGGTCCTAGCCATCGCCCTGGTGGCGGTCTTCTTCGTCACCTCGGCGGACTCAGGCTCGCTGGTGATCGACACCCTGGCCTCGGGCGGGGCCGAGGAGACGCCGCGCTGGCAAAGGGTCTACTGGTGCGGAATGGAGGGGCTGACGGCGGCCCTGCTGTTGTTGGCCGGGGGCCTCGGCGCCCTGCAGGCGGCGACCCTGGTGGCGGCCCTGCCCTTCGCGGTCATCATGATCCTGGCCTGTTTCGGCCTGGCGCGGCAGATGAACGCCGACCTGAAGGGCGAGGCCGTCGAGACCGAGGCGCCGCCCTGCGCGAACAGCTCAAGCGCATCCTGGCCCCGGCCAGCCGTCGCGACATCGACCGCCAGATCGCGCGCCACGGCGTCCCGGCCCTGGAAGAGGTGCGCGCCGCCGTCGCCGCCGAAGGGCTGGAGAACAGCGAGGTCCAGAGCGACGACAACGGCGTCTGGCTGAGAGTCGAGCACGCCAACGGACGGGACTTCCTGTATCGGCTGGGCGCGCGCTCGCGGCCCCTGCCCGCCCTGACCGCGCTGGAGGCGCCCGAAAGCCGCCGCGCCCTGGAATGGCGGCTGAGCGCCGTGACCGGCGACGGCACGCGCCCGCGCGACGTGACCGGCTTCACCCGCGCCCAGATCGTGGCGGACGTGCTGGAGCATCTGCAAAGGTGGCGGCTGGCGGCGTAGGACGCTTTACGCCCCTTGGCCCGGCGGACGGGCGGCGTTAGCGTCGCCGTTCAGTCTTCGGGAGCGTCCTTGATGTCCATCCGCCTGTCGCGCCGCGCCGCGCTGATCTCTTCCGCCGTCGGCGCCGCCGGCGCGGCCCTGCCCGCGACCGGCTGGGCCCAGACCAGCGCCGATACGCGTTCCGACGACGAGATCGCCGCCGCCGCGGACGCCTGGGTGCGGCGTTGCATGGCCGCCTGGCCGGACCAGCCCGCCGTGTCGCTGGCCCTGGTCCGCGACGGCAAGACGGTGCTGGCCAAGGGTTATGGCGTGCGCCGTCAGGGCAAAAATGAACCCGCCGACGAACACACCCTGTTCGCCATCGCCTCGAACTCCAAGAACGTCACCGCCGCCTGCCTGGCCATCCTGGTCGATGAAGGCAAGGTGAAGTGGGACGAGCCGATCCGCACCTATCTGCCTAGCTTCACCCTGTCGGACCCGATGGTGGGCGAGCGCATCACGGTGCGCGATACGCTAAGCCACCGCGCCGGTTTCGGCCTGGGCGCGGGCGATCTGCTGTTCTGGCCCAACAGCGACCGGACCCGCGCCGAGGTTCTGGCGCAGGCCGCCTTCGTGCCCATCGAGGACGGCTTCCGCGAGGACTACCACTACTGCAACCTGATGTTCGTGGTGGCGGGCGCGGTGATCGAGAAGGTCTCGGGCCTGTCGTGGGAGGCCTTCGTCCAGACCCGCATCTTCGACCGCGTGGGCATGAGCGAGAGCGTGCCCCTGGCGCGTCTGGCCGACCCGAAGAAGAGCGCCCTGCCTCACGGCCGCGTCGGCCCGCCCCTGCGCTATCAGGGGGCGATGACCCAGATCGCCGAGTCGATCGTCGAGGTGTGGAACTGGGATTCGGCGGCGGCGGCGGGCGGCATCTGCGCCAGCGCCCACGACTGGGCCAAGTGGATCGCCGTGCGCCTGAACGACGGCAAGCTGGCCGACGGCTCGCGCCTGTTCTCCGAAGCCGCCGCGAAGGAAATGTACAAGCCCAACATCGTCGTCTCCTCGTCCAACGGGCCGACGGCGACCCTGCCGAACCGGGCCGTAGCCTCGACCTACGCCATGGGCTTGCAGGTGCAGGACTATCGCGGCGAACGGCTGGCGACCCACGGCGGCGGCTCGCCCGGCGGCATCTCGGCCACGGTGCTGATCCCCGGCCGCAAGATCGGCTTCTCGGTCTTCACCAACGCCGAAGAGAGCTTCCTGCTGCGCGCCCTGCGCTCGGGCCTGTCGGACATCGCCATGAACAAGGTCGACGTCGACTGGATCGCCGATTCCAAGCGGATTGAGGCCGAAGGGACCGAGAAGTCGCTGAAGGCCGCCGTCGAGATCGACGCCAAACAGGCGGCGGGCGCGGCCCCCTCCCTGCCGCTGGAGGCCTACGCCGGAACCTGGCGCGATCCCTGGTACGGCGACATCGTCATCGAGCCGAAGACGGAAGGGCGCGGCCGCAACCGCAAGTCCGGCCTGTGGCTGCGCTTCACCCACACCCCGGCGCTGCAGGGCTGGCTGGAGCCCTATGATGGCGAAACCTTCCGCACCCGCTTCCCCGACAAGCGCGAGGAAGACGCCTTCATCACCTTCAGCATCGCCACGGCCAAGCCCGCCACCGCGACGGTCAAGGGCGTCTCGCCGGACATCGACTTCAGTTACGACTATCAGGATCTGCGGCTGACGCGGGTCTGAGCGCCAATGCCCTTCTCCCCTTGTGGGAGAAGGGTTCAGGTCAGCGCGCCGGACGTTGGCCCGCTTCCAGGATCGGCATCCCCGCCTCGGTGGGGATGTAGATGGTCTGGCGGCCTTCCTTGCCGGCCGTCTCCTGCAGCATGTTGATGTAGGACCAGCGCAGATAGGCCTCGGGGCCGCCCAGGGCCTCGGCCATGATGCGGTTGGCCTCGTTGGCGCCCTTGGCGCGCTCGATCTCGGCGGCGGCGGTCAGCTTGGCCGAGTCCAGGGCGGCCTGGGCCTCCAGCACGCGGATGCGGCGGTTCTGCACCGCCTCTTCATAGGCCGCCTTGCCCGCCATCTGCTTGGAATAGACGTTGTAGGTGGGGAAGCCGATCAGCACGACCGCCAGGACGACGGCGATGGCGATGATGGATCCGAGCGTGAGGCCGACGCCGCGCATGAGGGTGCTCCGAAGGTAAAGGCGATGAGGCGCTCAGGGTGAAGGGCGCGCCCCTGAACGGTCAAGCTGCGATCAGCGCGTCAGCTCCAGAATGTCGAGCTTGGATTCCTGCTTGGGAAAGGGAATGACCAGGCGCCAGCGTTGCGGGCCGATGCGCTCGAACACGCCCAGCTGGTCGCGCTCGGCCTGGGCGCCGTAGGCGGGGAAGCCGGTCTCGTCGCCCCAGGCCTGGGCGCCGACATAGACCAGGCGTCGATCAGTGTCGGGATAGAGCAGGCCGCGCGTGCGCTGGCTGCCCGTGGTCTTCTCCAGGATCAGGTCGCCGCCGGGCGTCAGTTCGACGCGGCAACGGAAGGCCGGATAGGCGACGTAGGCCAGGCCCTGCGCCTCGCGCGCGCCCAGTTTGACGGTGCGGCAGCGGTAGTCGCCCGGCGGCGGTTGAAGACGACCGGCCTGCCCGGCGTTGGGATCGACCAGGACGCCGAGAGATTCGACCTCGTCGGCGAAGCCGCGCGCCTCGGCCTCGGCGCGGGCCAGGCTCCAGGCCTGGTCGAGGCGGCCCAGCAGGCTGGCGTCGGCGGGCGCGGCGACTGCACGCCAATCGTCGCCGCCGCCCTGCTCGCCGGGAGACGGGGACGGCGCCGCGGTCCCCGGCGGAGGCGATACGGCTTCAGACGGCGCCGCCACAGGCGCATCCGGAGAAGAAGGGGGCGACGGGGTCGGCGCGGCGTCGCGGTCGCAGCCGGCCAGGGCGAGGACGCTCGCGAACAGGGCGGCGGCGACGGGGCTGAAGCGCATCGGGCTCTCTACTGTCATCCAGTCCTAACGGACAGGAACGGCGACGGTTCAGCGCGACGGCGGCGCCGGGACCAATTCCAGCAGATCGAGGTTGGATTCCGCCGCCGGCCAGGGCGTGACCAGGCGCCAGCGCCGCTCGCCGATCCGCTCCAGCACGCCGACCAGGTCGCGTTCGGGCCGCTGGCCGTAGCTGCGGGCCGTCGGCTCGGACGCCAGGGCCATGGAGCCGAGGAAGACCATTTCGCGGTCGTTCTCGGGGAAGAGCAGGCCTGCGGGGCGTTGCGAGCCGGTGCGCTTGATCAGCTTCAGCCCGCCGGGCGTCTGTTCGATGCGGCAAGCGAACCAGCCGTAGACCACATAGCCGAGCCCGCCTTCATCCCCCTGAGAGCCCAGTTTGACGGTGCGGCAGCGATAGGCGCCGGGCGGCGGGGCGACGTCGGGACGGGCCGCGTCAGGATCGATCAGTTCGCCCAAGGCCGACAGGTCGCCCGAACCGGGCTGACGCCGGGCCTGTTCCAGCGCCAGGGTCCAGGCGGCGGCGCGGCGCTGATAACGGGCGCGGTCCGCCGAGGTGATGACGCCCCGCCAGTCGTCCAGGACGGCCCCGATCGGCGCCTCGGGCGCGGCCGGAACCGCCATCGGCAGCGGAGGCGGCGGCGGAGGCGGCGTCGTGGCGCAGGCGGCCAGGGCCGCCGAGGCCAGAGCCGGGCCGATCAGGGTCTTGAACAGGGGCTGGAAAGCGAGCCGGAAAGGTCGGTTCGGCGTACGCGGCATATCGATCTTCTCAAGCAACGAGGATCGAAAGCCCCGTTTCTCTTTAGGAAGCCGCCATGAGGCGCGGCGTCAACCCCGTCCGTCGTCGCGACCGCGTGAAGTCGTCAGGCCTGCGCCGTCTTCGGCACGGTCCGCGAAGGGGCGTCAGACGGCGCCAGAAGGCGCGACAATCCCGCCGTCAGATCGGCAAGCCCGATCGGTTTGATCAGGTATTCGGCGAAGCCCGCCGCCTGGGCGCGCCGCACCTCGTCCGGGGCGATCGCCGCCGACAGGGCCATGACGGGCAGGTCGCGGGTCAAAGGCTCCTGCGCCAGAGCGGCCTTGACCGCCAGGCCCTGCCCGCCGTGCAGATCGAGATCGAGGATCACCGCGTCGGGCCGAAGATCGCGCGCCAGATCCGCCCCCTCTTGGCCAGTCGCCGCGACGTGGAGTTGGATCGAACCCAGACCCTGCAGAAGATGGCGCATGAGGGCGACCGCAGCCGCGTCCTCGGCGATGTAGAGCAGGACGGCCTGCGGCAGGCGCGGCAGCGGCAAGGCGGCGTGAAGCGCGGCCTGCGGCTCGGATTGGGGCGAGGCGGGCAGGCGCAGGATGAAGGCCGCGCCCTCGCCTTCCTGGCTCTCGACCGTCAGATCACCGTCCATGGCGGTCGCCAGGCGTCGCGCCGCCGCCAGGCCGACGCCCGCGCCGTCGACGGAAGAGGCGGCCCGTCCACGCCGTGCGAAGGGATCGAACAGGGTCTCGATCCGGCCGGGGGACAGGCCCGGCCCGGTGTCGCGCACGGTGATCCAGACCTCCTGGGCGACGCGGCGCCCTTCGATCACGACCGTCCCACCCGGCCGATTGTGCTGCACGGCGTTGCGGATCAGGCGAGTCATCACCTGATCCAGGGCGCGCGCCTCGGCCTGAACGGTCAGCCCGGCCTGAAACGGAGGCGGACGCAGATCGACCCCCGCCGCCTCGGCCTGACCGGCCAGGGACTGGCAGATGCGCCGGGCGACCAGCAAAGGGTCCAGGCGCTCGCGCGCGGCTCCGACGCCCGAGTCCTCCGTAAAGGCGGTCAGCCCCTCGACCAGGGTCTGAAGCCGGGTCGCGCCTTCGCGTATCTGATCGACGGCCTGGCCCTGGCGACGACTGAGCGGCTCATTGACCGCATTGATCCGAAGCAAGTCGGCGAAGCCCAGTATGGCGTCCAGAGGCCCGCGCATCTCGCGGCTGAAAGCGGCGAGCAGGGCCGTATGGGTGCGACGTCCGGCCGCCTCGATCGCCTGGACGCGCAACAGACGCGCCTCGACGTCGCAGACCGCATCTTCCAGATCGGTGATGCGGCGGCGGGCGGCCGCCGCCTGTCCGTCATGCAGCCGCTGCACCGCCCGGATACGCCCGTGGGCGCCGAGCGACAGTCTGACGCCCGCGACGCCTGCCGCCAGTCCGAGGGCGATCGCCAGTAGAACGAATTCCATCACACGTCCTCCCGATAGATCGAGAGTAACGCATCAATAGTTGTATTAAAGTGAACACACCAGCAAAGGTTGTGCGGTCGCCTTATTCGTCGTCGGCGACCGTCTCAGCCTTGCGGCGCGGACGGCGGGTGCGCGGGGCGGGCGTCTCGTCGTCCTGGGCCGCTTCCTCGATCGCCGCGGGGCGGGTCAGGAAGCCCGGCAGAGCCGCGGCGTCGTCGCCGGCCGCTTCATCCTTGGCCGCCGCGGCGCGAGGACGGCGCGGGGCGCGCGGCGCCTTGGCGACCGGCGCGTCGGCGTCCGCCTCGGCCTCGACGGCGGGCGCCTCATGCGCACGCTCTTCGGTCGGAACCTCGGACGCCGGGCCGCCATCCTGACCGGACTCATCGGCGTCGGCGATCTCGGATTCGCCGTTCTCGAAACGACGGTTGCGCTCCTCGCGGCGGCGCTCCCAACGCTCGCGACGGGATTCGCGGCGGCCGCCTTCGCGGTTGTCGCCGTCACCGTTTTCACGCGGTTCGCGGGGCTCACGCGGCTCGCGGTCTCGGTTGGCCTCGCGCTCGGCGCGTTCAGCCTGACGGCGAGCCTCTTCCTCGACGCGGCGCTCCTCGGCCTGCTGGGCGGCGATGATGGCCGCCGCCTGGGCGCCCGACTCGTCCTCGAAGTCGATGTCGAAGCCCTGGCCCGCCTGTTCGCGCTGGGCGATCTCGCTGACCGAGCGCTGCGGCTGGAGCGCGCGCAGGACGCGGAAATAGTGTTCGGCGTGCTGGGTGTAGTTTTCGGCCAGAACGCGGTCGCCGGCGGCCGCGGCGTCGCGGGCCAGCTGCATATAGCGTTCATAGACGGTCTGGGCGTTGCCCCGGACCTTGATGTTCTCGGGGCCTTGCGAGTCCCACGAACGGTTCGGATTGGTCGCGTTGGCGTTATTGCCGCCGCCGGGCTTACGGTTGCGTCCGCGTTGACGCTTCATGCCCTTGAAATCTCTCATCGGAGCTTACCGTGCTGGTGCGGGCCGCCGTCGCAGAAGACGGGCGAGACCCTGTTCGTCGTTCCGTTCGTTCGGGGCCGATCCCCGGTGCGAGCTGTTCGGAAAACCGTGCGTCCCCCGTGGTCCGCCACGTCCGTCTGAGGGGCGCGGCCGTCACTGAACTCCGACACGCTTAATCGAGCGAACCGGCTCGAAAAGGGTGCGTCTGAGTGGGGAACACCACGGACTTAGCGCGCGCCGAGACGCTTTCCAAGGGTTTTTATTGCAACGGCGCTTCGGCTTCGGGGATCGGGCCCACGCGCGGGTCCGGGCCGTTGGTGACGACGCGGTCGCGGTCCGCCAGATCCTTCACGACCTTGACGTCGGTGAAGCCCGCCGCTTCGAACAGGGCCTTGACCGCCTGGCCCTGGTCCCAGCCGATCTCGACGGCGAAGACGCCTTGCGGGCGCAGGATGCGGGCGATCTCGGGCGCCAGGTCGCGATAGGGCTGCAGGCCGTCCGGACCGCCGTCCAGCGCCAGATGCGGATCGTGCTCGCGCACCTCGGGGTCCAGACCGGCGATGTCCGCGGTCGGGATATAGGGCGGATTGGACACCACCAGGTCGAAGCTGTCGTCGGCGAAGCCCGCCGCCCAGTCGGTGCGCATGAAGGTGCAGCGGTGGTTCAGATCCAGATTGGTCGCGTTCTCGCGCGCCACGGCGATGGCTTCGGTCGAGATGTCGGTGCCGACGCCGCGCGCGCCGCGCCGCTCGGCCAGGGCGGCCAGCAGGATGGCGCCCGAACCCGTGCCCAGGTCGGCCATGTCGAAGGCGGTGTTGGGCGGGAAGGCGCGCACGATGACGTCCACCACCGTCTCGGTGTCCGGGCGCGGGCTGAGGACGTCAGGAGTGACGTTCAGCATGATCTTCCAGAACCCCTTGCGGCCCAGAATGCGCGACACCGGCTCGCGGCGCAGGCGACGATCCACCATGGCGTCCAGCGCCAGGGTTTGCTCAGGCGAGAGCGCGCGGTAGGGGTCGTTCAGGATGTCGACGCGGCCTGCGCCCGTCGCCGCCTCGAGCATCAGGCGGGCGTCGATGGAGGGGCTGTCGATGCCGGCGGCCTTCAGGCGCGCCTGGGCGCCTTTCCAGGCGGTCAGCAGGGTCGGTTGGGTGTTCTGATCGGACATTCCGGGTGATTGGGGTCTGCGACGGATGATTTCAAGACGGAACGGCCGGCTAGCGTGGCCGTTGAAGGGCGAATGGGGATGAAACCACAGTCGAATCATCGCGCGTCGCGCGCCCGGAAGCGTCGTCCGGCGCGTCGCGCGCCCGGCGCGGCCGGCGGGCTGCTGCGCTATCTGGCCGCAGCGGCGGGCGGACTGGCGACAGGCGCGACGGCGGCCCACCTGCTCTACACTCAAGGCCACCGCTTCGGCCTGGAGTTGCGGCCCCCGCGTCCCGAGCCCCTGCCCCCGCGCGACCCCACGCCCGAAGACTATGACGCCGAAGAGCCCGGGCGCGGCCGCCTGGCCCAGCGGCCGTTGCAGATCCCGCACAAGGGCTGGGTCGATATCCTGTGGCGCACGGTCATGGGCTATTTCGGCGATCGCGTCGGCTTCGTCGCCGGGGGCGTGACCTTCTTCCTGCTGCTGGCCCTGTTCCCGACGCTGGGCGCCTTCGTCACCATCTACGGCCTGTTCGCCGATCCGGCCGACGCCTGGGGCCAACTCAGCTTCCTTTATGAGGTGCTGCCGTCGAACGTGGCTCAGTTTCTCGGGGCGGAGATGACGCGGCTGGCGGGCAGCTCCACCGGCCAGCTGACCTTCACCCTGATCTGGACCCTGCTGCTGACGCTGTGGGCGGCCAACGGGGGGATCAAGACCCTCTTCTACGGCCTGAACCTCGCCTATCACGAGGTCGAGCGGCGCAATATCGTCATCTACAACCTGGTGTGCATGGGCTTCACCGTCTCGGCCATGGCGGCGGTGATGCTGAGCTCGGCCCTGGTGGTCGGCGTGCCCGTGGTGCTGGCCGTGTTCGGCCTGGAGGACGAGTGGGCCTATCTGGCGCCGCTGCGCTGGCCCCTGTTGTTCCTAGGCTATGCCGGGGCGCTGGCCCTGATCTATCGTTACGGGCCGAGCCGGGCGCGGGCGCGCTGGCGCTGGCTGACGCCGGGGGCCCTGTTCGCGGCCAGCCTGAGCCTGCTGGTGTCCTTCCTGTTCAGCTGGTTCCTGACCACCTTCGTGCGCACCGATTCCTACGGCCCGCTGGCGGCGGCCATGGGCTTTCTGCTGTGGACCTGGTTCTCGGTGCAGGTGATCCTGATGGGCGCGCGGCTGAACGCCGAGATCGAACACCAGACCGCGCTGGACACCACCACGGGCGCGCCCCGGCCGCTCGGCGAGCGCGGCGCTGTGATGGCCGATTCGGTCGGTCCCCGGCGCGGCAATCCCGCCGCCCTGGCCTTCACCCTGAAATACGCCGAGGCGCTGGGCGATCGGGTGATGCGGCGGCGGATGAAGAGACGGAGGCCCTAAGCGGGCCGTCGCGCCCGCAGGGCCTGGATGATGGTGCCGTCGTCCAGCCAGTCCAGTTCGCCGCCGACGGGCACACCGCGCGCCAGCGACGTGACCTGCACCCCCGCCGCCGACAGGCGTTCGGCCAGATAGTGCGCCGTGGTCTGGCCGTCGACCGTGGCGGGCAGGGCCAGCACGACCTCCTTCGCCTCCCCGCCCTTCGCCCGGCCGATCAGTTCGGCGATGCGCAGTTGTTCGGGGCCGACGCCGTCCAGCGCCGACAGCAGGCCGCCCAGGACGTGATACTTGCCGCGAAAGGCGCCCGACCGCTCCATCGCCCACAGGGCGCCGGCCTCCTCGACCACGCAGATCAGGGCGTTGTCGCGGCTCTGGTCCGCACAGACCGAGCAGGGATCGCGCGTGTCCGGCGAACCGCAGACCGAGCAGTTGACCACCTTGTCCGCCGTCTCGGCCAGCGAGGCGGCCAGCGGGACCAGCAGCTGCTCGCGCCGCTTCAGCAGGGCCAGGGCCGCGCGCCGGGCCGAGCGCGGGCCCATGCCCGGCAGCTTGGCCAGCAGGCTGATGAGCCGTTCGATTTCCGGCCCGGCGGAGGCGGCCATCAGAAGAGTTTCGGCATTCCGGGGATGTTCATCCCGGCCATCGGCCCGGCGGCGTCGCGCATCAGGGCGTTGTTGATCTCGTCCAGCTTGCGCTTGGCGTCGGCGTGGGCGGCGACGATCAGGTCGGCCAGGATCTCGCCCTCGCCGGGCGCCATCAGGCTGTCGTCGATCTTCACCGAGGTGATCTCGCCGGGGCCTTTCAGGGCGATGGTCACAAGGCCGCCGCCCGAGGTGCCCTCGGCGGTGGATTCGGCCATTTTCGCCTGGGCGTCCTGCAGCTTCTGCTGCATCGCCTGGGCCTGTTGCATCAGGGCGTTGAGGTCTTTCATGCGCCCTAGATAGGGCCAAGCGCCGCGCGGCTCCAGACCCTGACGAAGAAAGCCTGTCGCGCCCGCCCCCTCCATATTCGTCACAAAATCGGTTGCCGATCTCTTGACGACGGAGTCGTGCAAGCCTAATTGGCCACAACTGAAGTTACCAATCAGTTTTCTGGAGAAGCCCTGATGGCCTTTGACGCCCTTTCCGCCCGCGACCTTCCGGTTTCCGACGCCGTTCTGGCCCAGCTGTTCACCGAGGCGCGCACGCGCAACGGCTGGAGCGACCGGCCCGTGTCCGAAGACCTGATCCGCAAGCTGTATGACCTGACCAAATTCGGCCCGACCGCGGTCAACATGACCCCGGCCCGCTTCGTCTTCATCACCTCGCCCGAGGCCAAGGCCCGGCTGTCGACGCACATGGCCGAAGGCAACCGCGCCAAGACCCTGGCCGCGCCGGTCAATCTGATCATCGCCCAGGACATCGACTTTCACGACACCCTGCCCAAGCTGTTCCCGCACGCGCCGGGCGCTCGCGGCTGGTTCCCGGAAGAAGCCGGCCGTCGTGAAGCCGCCTTCCGCAACGCCTCGCTGCAAGGGGGCTATCTGACCATCGCCGCACGCGCCCTGGGCCTGGACGTGGGTCCGATGTCGGGCTTCGACACGGCGGGGGTGAAGGCCGAGTTCTTCCCCGACAGCAACGTCGAGCCGAACTTCATCATGAACCTGGGCTACGGCACGGATGAGAACCTGTTCCCGCGCTCGCCTCGCCTCGACTTCGAGGAAGCCGCCCAGATCCTGTAAGCCGGTCAGCCCTCGGGCCTTGTCCCGAGGGCTTAGTCCTCGCCGTGCGCCCAGCTTTCCAGCAGCCGTCGCGCGATGGCGTAGGGCGGCGGGGCATGGATGGTCGGGTGCGTCTCGTCCAGCACGGCGCGGGCTTCGCTGCGCGTCAGCCAGGCGACGGCTTCCAGCTCGGTCTGGTCGGGGGCCGCCTCGTCAGTCGTGACCTCGGCGATCAGGCCGATCATCAACTGGGCGGGGAAGGGCCAAGGCTGGCTGGAGTGGTAGCGTACGTCCGACACCGTCAGCCCCGCCTCCTCCATCACCTCGCGGGCGCAAGCCTCCTCGATCGCTTCGCCCGGCTCCATGAAACCGGCCAGGGCCGACATCCGGCCCTCGGGCCAGGCGGCCTGACGGCCCAGCAGGCAGACCGGTTCGGCCCCGCCCTTATAGACCGGCAGCATGATGACGACCGGATCAACGCGCGGGAAATGCTCGGTCCCGCAGGCCGGGCAGACGCGCTTCCAGCCGCCGGACGCCTGATCCGTGGCCTTGCCGCAGGCGGCGCAGAAGCCGTGGCGGCGGCGCCAGTCGAACAGGCTCTTGGCCGTGGCGGCGATGCCGGCGTCGGCCTCGGGCAGGACGATGGCCGCCTCGCGCATCTCGACGAAGCGGCCCAGGCCCCCGGCGGGTCCGCTGGTCGGGTCGATGGAGCCTTCGAACTCGGCGGCGAAAACCGGCGCGCCCTTCCACAGCCCCAGGAAGATGTCGCGGTCGCGCGCCAGATCGCGCGCATGACCCAGCGACAGCCAGACCAGCCGCTCGGCCCCCTCATGGGTTTCGATCAGCGGACGCCCCTCCCACAGGATCATGGCCAGGGCTTCGGGGTTGGCCTCCTGCTCGGCCAGCCAGGCGGCGTCGTTGCGAAGGTCGCCGGAGCGGTCGAGCGGATTGCCGGAAAAGACGTTGCGATGGGACATGACGCTTCATAGCCTTGAGCGCGCGTGCAGGGGAGGGCTTGATTCCCGCGCCGTCCGCCTTCATATCCCCTCTCGGAGATCGCGGGCGAAGGCTTCGCCAACCTGGTCAGGGCCGGAAGGCAGCAGCCACAACGAATTCACCTTCGGGTCGCGGTCTCTACTTTCCTGATATTTAAGTGCGCTATCGTCGATCACGCGGTGATCGACTGCTTGAGTGCGTTTGTGCGCTACCACTCGTGACGCGGTCACGAGCTGCTTGAGCGCGTTTGCGCGTAGCCGTTCCCTGCCACGAATGAGCTGCCGTCGCGCAAGCTTCACGGAACCGGGCCGCGCCTCATTCGCTGAAAGGACTTCGATCCCCACGATCAGGAGCAGGCGAATGAGCATACTCGGCAAGATTCTCGGCGGCGTCTTCAGGAAGAAGGAAGCCCCGGCGGCGACCCCCGCCGCCCCCGCGCCCGAAGCGGCCGCCCCGACCCCAGCGCCCGCGCCTGCCGCAGCCGCCGTTGCGCCCCAGCCCGCCGCCGAGGTCGATGTCGCCGGCATCCTCGACTTCATGAACGAGCAGCGCGCGCAGAAGCTAAACTGGCGCACCTCCATCGTCGACCTGATGAAGCTGATCGGCCTGGAATCCTCGCTCGCCGAGCGCAAGGAGCTGGCTGACGAATTGGGCTACACCGGCGACAAGTCGGACAGCGCCAGCATGAACATCTGGCTGCACAAGCAGGTGATTCAGAAGATCCGCGACAACGGCGGCCAACTGCCCACCGATCTCTAAGCCTCTCTGCGGCGCGAGGGGGTGCGCGAGCGCGCTCCTTCGCGCTAAGAGTGGGCCATGAGCGACGCCGATCACAGTCTCGATGGTCCTCCGTGGGAGGAAGACGCGCCCGAAGTCGAGGTGCGCGACCCCAACACCGACGACATGTTCGGCGCCCCGCCGCCCGTCGCTGCGGCCGAACCCGCGCCTGAACCGAAGGCGGAGCCCGCGCCCGTCCCCGCTCCCAAGGCTTTCGAGGCGCCGCCCGCCGAGGGCGAGGCCTACACCGTCCTGGCCCGCAAATACCGGCCGCGCGCCTTCGAAGACCTGATCGGTCAGGAAGCGATGGTCCGCACCCTGACCAACGCCTTCGCCACCGGCCGCATCGCCCACGCCTTCATGCTGACCGGGGTGCGGGGCGTCGGCAAGACGACGACCGCGCGCCTGCTGGCCCGCGCGCTCAACAATGAAACCGAGACCATCGACAAGCCATCCCTGGCGCTGACGCCGACCGGGCGGCACGACGCCGCCATCATGGCGGGCCAGCACATGGACGTGATGGAGATGGACGCCGCCTCGCACACCGGCGTCAACGACATCCGCGACATCCTGGAAAGCGTCCGCTACGCGCCGGTCGAGGCCCGCTACAAGGTCTATGTGCTGGACGAGGTCCACATGCTGTCGACGCAGGCGTTCAACGCCCTGCTGAAGACGCTGGAGGAGCCGCCGCCCCACGCCAAATTCATCTTCGCCACCACCGAGATCCGCAAGGTGCCGGTGACGATCCTGAGCCGCTGCCAGCGTTTCGACCTGCGCCGGGTCGAGCCGGAGGTTCTGGTCGGCCATCTGGGCCGCGTCGCCGATCGCGAAGGCATGAAGATCGAGCAGGAGGCCCTGGCCCTGATCTCGCGCGCGGCCGAGGGGTCGGTGCGCGACGGCCTCAGCTTGCTGGATCAGGCGCTGGTTCAGGCCGAGCGCGGCGCGGTGGTCGAGACGGCCACGGTGCGCGACATGCTGGGTCTGGCCGACCGCACCCAGACCATCGCCCTGTTCGAACAGACGATGGCGGGCAAGACGGCCGAGGCTCTGACGACCTTCCGCACCCTCTATGGCTACGGCGCCGATCCGGTGCAGGTGGCCAACGACCTGCTGGAGCACTGCCACGCGGCCTCGGTCGCCAAGATGCTGGGACCGAACGCGACCCGCCTGCCCGGCGATCAGGCGCAGAAGCTGGCGGCGTTGGGCGCGGCGATTTCAGCCGGGACGCTGTCGCGGACTTGGCAGATGCTGCTGAAGGCGCTGGACGAGGTGCGGCGCGCGCCCAATCCGGCCGATGCGGTGGAGATGGCCATCGTGCGTCTGGCCTACGCCGCCGACCTGCCTGGCCCCGAAGAGGCGCTGAAGGCGATCCAGTCGGGCGGCGTCCCCGGCGGCGGCGCGGGCGGGCCTCGCGGCGGGGGCTCAGGCGGCGGAGGCGGCGGCGCCTCGGCCATGCTGGCGGCGCGGCCGATGGCGGCGCCCGCCCTGCCCGATCCGCAGAGCTTCGAGGCCGTGGTCGCCCTGATCGGCGAGAAGCGCGAGATCACCCTGCAGATGGACGTGGAGCGCTACGTCCGCGTGGTCAGCTTCCGCCCCGGCGCCATCACCTATGAACCGGCCGAGGGCTCGCCCCATGATCTGGCGCGGCGTCTGGCCGGGCGGCTCAAGGAATGGACCGGCCGCACCTGGCTGATCGCCGCCAACGGACAGGGCGGCGGCGAGACCCTGATCGAGGTCGAGAAGAAGGCCCGCGCCGCCCGCCGCGCAGCGGTCGAGGCGGACCCCTTCGTGGTGTCGATCATGCAGGCCTTCCCCGGCGCCGAGATCAAGGAGATCGTCACCCTGGCCCCGGCCGTCGAGATGCCCGCCATCCCCGACGACGGCGAGGCGGGCGACGACGACTGATCAGGCCAGCGCCCGCGCCGCCTCCAGGTCCGCCGGGTTGTCCACGGACAGCGGCGCCGCTTCGATCACCGAAGCCCAGATCTGCAGCCCCATCTCCAGGGCGCGCAGCTGCTCCAGCTTTTCGCGCTTCTCAAGCGGCGACGGCGGGGCGGCGCAGAAGCGGGCCAGGGCTTCGCGGCGGTAGCCGTAGATGCCGACGTGACGCCAGACCGGACCCTCCCCGTACAGGGTCGAGCGGGTGAAGTAGAGGGCGCGGCCGCTCGTCTGGCCGTCCGCCAAGGCCAGCACCGCCTTGACCACATCGGGATTGGCCCGGTCCGAGACGTCCGCCTCGGTCGCGACCAGGGTGGCGATGTCGCAGGCTGATTCGCGCGCCAGCAGCGCGGCGCAGGCTTTCGCCAGATCCGGCGAGGCGAACGGCATGTCGCCCTGGATGTTGATGACCACCTGATGGGCGCCGTCGGGATCGACCGCCTGGGCGGCCGCCAGGATGCGGTCCGAACCGCTGGGCAGGTCGGGATCGGTCAGCACCGCCTCGCCGCCCGCCGCCTGCACCGCCGCGACGATCTCCGGATCGCCCGCCGCCACGGCGACGCGGAAACCCGAAGCCATGGCCTGCTCCCACGCCCGCACGATCATCGGCTTGCCGCCGATGTCCGCCAGGGGTTTGCCGGGCAGACGGGTGGCCGCCATGCGAGCGGGTATCATTATCAGCGGATTCATGGTCGCCTAGCGCCTTGAAAGCGCCCGGAAGCGTCCGGGCCGGTTGCGAAGGTCGCGCTAGCGTGTAAGAGACGCCCACGCAAGAATACGCCTGAACGCCGCTTCGCGGTTGGGGGGCTCACCTAGAGACGGGATGCGACGACGCGGAATGAGCGGCGATCTGAAGTGGAACAAGATTATGGGCGCGTGCCTGGGCACCGCCTTTGCGATCCTGGTGGTCCAGCAGGTTTCGGGCATGGTCTACCACACCAAGCAGCCCGAGAAGATGGGCTACTTCGTCGACGCGCCGGATGAAGCGGCTGCGGGCGCGGCCGAAGCCGCCCTGCCGATCGACTGGGGCACGGTCCTGCCGACCGCCGACCTGGCCGCCGGTGAAGCCGCCTTCGCGCGCTGCCAGGCCTGCCACACCGTCAACTCGGGCGGCGCCGACGGCATCGGCCCGAACCTGTTCGCCGTGGTCGGCGGCCCCGCCATGCACCGCGCGGGCTTCGCCTATTCGGACGCCATGGCCAAGCACAAGGCCGAAGCCCCGACCTGGAACTATGACGAGCTGGATCACTTCATCAACGCGCCGGGCCGCTATGTGCCGGGCACCAAGATGTCCTTCGCCGGCATCCGCGACGAGAAGACCCGCATCAACCTGATCGCCTGGCTGCGCACGCAAGGCTCGGCCGGTTTCGCCATCCCGGCGCCGGACCCCGCCCGTCAGCCGGGCGCCGCCGCCCCGGCCGCCGCCGAAGGCGAGGCTCCGGCTGCTGAAGGCGCCGCTGCGACGGAAGCCGGCGCCGCTCCGGCCGAGGCGCCCGCCGCCGACGCCGCCGCGACCCAGGCGACGCCTCCGGCTCCGAAAGCCTAAGGGCGGACGGACACGACAGACGACGGAAAGGCGGCCTTCGGGTCGCCTTTCTTCGTTTCAGGATCAGGCTTTTGGGTTTCAGACCCGACGGAAAATCGCGGAGGCGAAGCCGTCGGCGGTCAGGCGGGCCTCGACCTCGGCCAGGGTCTCGACCACCACGCCGCCGCGCGCGCCCGTCGCGTGGATGATGCGCTCGGCGTCCAGCATCAGGGCCGAATGGCCGGTCCAGTCGCCCTCGGCCTGCGACAGCCAGATCGCCAGGTCGCCGCGCTGGGCGTCCTCGCGCGACACGGCGCGGCCGAGACCCGCCTGCTCATCCGCGCGGCGCGGGCCGGGCCGGCCGCAGGCCAGCAGAGCCTGCTGCACCAGGCCCGAACAGTCGGTCTCCAGCGAGGAACGGGCGCCCAGGGCGTGCGGGCGGCCCAGCAGGCGCTCGGCCACCGCTACCAGGTCGCGCTCGAACGCGCCGATGGATTGCAGGTCGCTGTCGGCCAGGCCCTGAGCGTCGTCGCCGATCAAGGCGTTCAGCGGCAGGGCGGCGGAAACAGAAGCGACGCGGCGCGTCGCCAGGGGCGCGCCGGGCGCCAGGGCCTCCAGCGAGACCCAGCCGACCACGCCGTCGCGTCGGGCGCGGCCCCAGGCGCGATCCTGACGGCGCTCCAGCACGTCGAAGGCCTCGCCGAACAGCAGCTGATCGATGCGCTGACCATCGTCGGCGACGATGTCGGCGACCGGCAGGCGGCAATGGGCGGGATCGGTCCGGCGATAGGCCTCGGCCCGCATCAGACCTTCCAGCGCCTGCTCGGCCAGCACCACGCGATCCCCGTCCCGCAGGATCAGGGGCGCGCCAGGCGGCAGCAGGGCCAGGACATCGGTCAAGCGGCGGTCTCTAGACGGCTCGGACAATTCGAGCCGCCCACCCTAGGCGCCGATCCCGAAGGGGGCGTTAACAGCCTTGGCTATTTGACGAATTTGTCGCTGAGGTAGCGGAAGCAGGCGCGGATGGCCTGGGCCTCGCCGCCTTCGGGCCAGCCGGGCCGGGCGCGCGGATTCCAGGCGAAGACGTCCATGTGCGCCCAGCTGCCCGTCGTCGGGGCGAACTTCTGCAGGAACAGGGCCGCCGTCACCGACCCGGCCTGGGCCCAGGCGGCGGAATCGTTGCGCACGTCGGCGATCTCGCTGTCCAGCGAAGCGCGATAGCCCGCCCACAGAGGCATCCGCCACAGGGGGTCGCCCACGGCCCGACCGGCGTTCAGCACGCCCTCGGCCAGGGCGTCGTCGTCGGTGTAGAGCGGCGGCAGTTCGGGACCGAGGGCGATGCGGGCGGCTCCGGTCAGGGTGGCGAAGTCCAGCGTCAGATCCGGCTGATGCTCGCCCGCCCGCGTCAGGACGTCGGCCAGGATCAGCCGCCCTTCGGCGTCGGTGTTGCCGATCTCGATGGTCAGGCCCTTGCGGCTGTTCAGAATGTCGCCCGGTCGGAAGGCGTCGGCCGACACGGCGTTCTCGACCGCCGCGACCAGCACCACCAGCCGCACCGGCAGACCGGCCTGCATGATCAGGCGGCCCAGGGCCAGGGCGTGAGCGGCGCCGCCCATGTCCTTCTTCATGTTGCGCATCCCGGCGGCGCCCTTGAGGTCCAGACCGCCGGTGTCGAACACCACCCCCTTGCCGACCAGGGCCACCAGCGGCCGGTCCGCCTTGTCCAGATTCCAGCCGATCTCCAGAACGCGCGGCGCGCGGTGCGGGGCTGCGGCGCGGCCGACCGCGTGAACGGCCGGATAGTTCTCCTCCAGCAGGGCGTCGCCGGTCGTGACGGTCAGGCTCGCGCCCGCGCCCTCGGCGATCTCGCGGGCGATGGTTTCGAGCTGCAGCGGCCCCATGTCGGCGGCGGGGGTGTCGACCATCTCGCGGGTCAGGGCGCAGGCGGCGGCGATGTTCAGCGTCGCCGTCAGGTCGAGGCCGTCCGGCGCGACCAGACGCGCGCGGCCGCGCTCGGGCCGGGCCTTGTAGCGGTCGAACAGATAGCCCCCCAGCGCAAAGGCCAGCGCCGCCAGATGCGCCGCCTCGCCCTCGACGCCCTCCAGCCGCCAGTCGCCCGCGGGCAGGCGCGTCGGCAGGCCGCGCGCCGTCATGGGGTCGAAGGCCTCGCCCGCGCCGAACAGGGCCTGCTCCGGCGCGCCGTCGGCGGTGGGGACCACCAGCAGTTGGCCTGTCTTGCCGGTGAAGCCGTTGGCCTCGGCCCAGGCGGCGATGCGTTCCTCCAGCGCCGCGCCCGCCTTGACGATGCGAACCGGGCGCGCGGTCGCGGAAGCGGCGATCAGCAGTTCGGACTGAGGGGACATGGGGCGACCTTTCCGACGCTTAACGCCGATTAACCAAACCTTGACCCGTCGGCGCGACCATAAGGGCAGAACCGCCACGGACCCCTTCCATGTCGCGCAACGCCGCCCTCGCCGCAACCGTCAGCCTGATGCTTCTGGCCGTCGCCGCCCCGGCCCTGAGCCAGACCGCGCCCGCAGCGCGCGCCCCCGCCGACGCCGCGACGCGGGCGGGCTATGATCGGGCCGACGCCCTCAGCCGCTCGGTGTTCTGGACCCAGGAGCAGCAGCTCAATCCGATGGACCCGATCGCCGGAGTCAAGCTGGCCCAGGCCCTGCGCGAACTGGGTCAGTTCGATCAGGCGGCTGAGACGGCGCAGGGCGTGCTGGTCGTCCAGCCCGCCAATGTCGAGGCCATGCTGGAGGTCGGCCGCGCCCACATCGCGCGCGGCCAGGCCTTCTACGGCATCGCCGCGCTGGAACAGGCCAAGGCCGCCGCGCCGCGCGACTGGCGGCCCCTGTCGCTGCTGGGCGTGGCCTATCAGCAGGTGCGCCGCTCCGACGACGCCAAGGCCGCCTGGAACGAGGCCCTGCGCCTGTCGCCCGACAACGCCGACGTCCTGACCAACGCCGCCATCGCCCGCATCGGCGAGGGCGACGCGCCCTCAGCCGAGATCCTGCTGCGTCGCGCGGCGGCTCAGCCGGGCGCCGGTCTGCAGGTGCGCCAGAACCTGGCCCTGGCGTTGGGGCTGCAGGGCAAGACCGCCGAGGCCGAGGCCATCCTGCGCCGCGACCTGCCGCCCGAAGCCGCCGACCAGAACCTGCGCTGGCTGGCCGCGCGGATGCAGCCGGGGCAGGCGCCCTCCCCCGCCGTCGCCGAGGCGTCGCCGACGGCGCGGACGTGGTCATCGTTGCAGGGCGGATAGGTTCACCCCGCTCATACTGCCGTCATCCTCGGGCTTGACCCGAGGATCGGACCATCCGCCTACGCCTCCTTGGACAGGTCACGCGCCCCGCCACGCTCGATCCTCGGGTCAAGCCCGAGGATGACGGCGGGGTGGAGCAAGGCCCACGCGACCGAGGGAGAAGCGCCGCCTCTCTTCACCTTCCGCCCTTGAGGGCCTATCTTCATCCCGTGATCGACGACCTCTACAGCGCGCGCATCCTGTCGCTGGCGGCCAACCTGCCGCACAGCGGGCGCCTGCCTGCGCCCGAAGGCTCGGCCGAGCGGGTCGCCAAGCTGTGCGGGTCGAAGGCCATCGTCGACGTGGTGCTGGACGCCGACGGCCGCGTCAGCGGCTTCGCCCAGACGGTCAAGGCCTGCGCCCTGGGCCAGGCGGCGGCGGGCGTGGTCGGGGAAAACGTCCTTGGCGCCTCGGTTGAGGAGATCGAGGCCGCGCGCGACGCCATGTCCGCCATGCTGAAATCCGGCGGCGACGGTCCCGAGGGCCGCTTCGAAGCCTTACGCGTCCTGAAGCAGGTCGCCGACTATCCCGCCCGCCACGCCTCGACCATGGTGGCGCTGGAAGCGACGCTGGAGGCGGCTCAGCAGGCGTTGGCCAAACACCACAGCGATACGCGAACTCGTCTCGCCGGCGCGGCCTGAACGGCGCGTCGGTTGATCCCCCTGCCGTGAAGAGGGATAAGCGCGACGAACCCGAAGCAGAGCCCCCGGCGAAGGGACCGATGTCTCTCTACGAACGCAGCGTCCGCGCGGCCCATCGGGGCTATAAGCTGACGCTGTCCCCCCTGATCGGCCAGCAGTGCCGGTTCATGCCGACCTGTTCGGATTACGGGCGCGACGCCCTGATCCAGCACGGTCCGCTGCGGGGGGGATGGCTCACCGTGCGGCGCCTCTGTAAATGCCATCCCTTCGGCGGTTCGGGCTATGATCCCGTTCCGCCCGCCAAGACCGAAAAAGAACGACCGTCATGATCGAACTGAAATTCCCCGACGGCGCCGTGCGTCAGTATCCGGCCGGCTCGACGGGCCGCGACGTGGCCGCCGCCATCTCGCCCTCGCTGGCCAAGAAGGCGGCCCTGGTCGTCTGGAACGGCGAGCAGCGCGACCTGGACCGCGTCATCGACGGCGACGGCGACTTCCGCCTGCTGATGCGCGACGACCCCGAGGCGCTGGAGACCATCCGCCACGACGCCGCCCACGTGCTGGCCCAGGCGGTGCAGGAGCTGTTCCCCGGCACCCAGGTGACGATCGGCCCGGCCATCGAGGACGGCTTCTATTACGACTTCGCCCGCGACGAGCCCTTCTCGACCGACGACTTCCCGAAGATCGAGAAGAAGATGGCCGAGATCATCGACCGGGGGGCCCCGCTGGAGCGTCAGGTCTGGAACCGCGACGAGGCCATCGCCCACTTCGAAAAGATCGGCGAAGAATATAAGGCCGAACTGATCCGCGACCTGCCCGAGAGCGAGACGATCACCGTCTACAAGCAGGGCGAATGGGCCGACCTGTGCCGCGGGCCGCACTTCCCGACGACCAAGTTCGTGGGCAAGGCCTTCAAGCTGACCAAGCTGGCGGGCGCCTATTGGCGCGGCGATTCCAACCGCGCCCAACTGCAACGCATCTACGGCACGGCCTGGGCGACCAAGGAAGACCTGGACGCCTATCTGCTGCGTATCGAGGAAGCCGAGAAGCGCGACCACCGCAAGCTGGGCCGTTCCATGGAGCTCTTCCATATGCAGGAAGAGGGCCGGGGCATGGTCTTCTGGCACCCCAAGGGCTGGGTGCTGTGGCGCGTGCTGGAAGCCTATATGCGCCGCCGTCTGGACGCCGCCGGGTATGTCGAGGTCAAGACGCCGCAGGTGCTGGACCGGAAATTCTGGGAGGCCTCGGGCCACTGGGACAAGTACCGCGCCAATATGTTCGTCTGCGAGACGGTGGAGGGCGAGACGCTCAGCCTCAAGCCGATGAACTGCCCCGGTCACGTGCAGATCTTCGATCAGGGCCAGCGCTCCTATCGCGAACTGCCGCTGCGCATGGCCGAGTTCGGCGCCTGCCACCGCTATGAGCCGTCGGGCTCGCTGCACGGCCTGATGCGCGTGCGCGGCTTTACGCAGGACGACGCCCACATCTTCTGCCGCGAGGACCAGATCGTCGAGGAGACGGCCGAGTTCATCAAGCTGGCCTATTCGGTCCACGCCGACCTGGGCATGGAGACCAAATACATCAGCCTGGGCACCCGCCCCGAACTGCGCGCCGGCACCGAGGAGTTCTGGGACAAGGCCGAGGCCCAGATGCTGGAAGCCGCCCGCGCCGCCGGGACCGAGCCGGTCGTCACCGAGGGCGACGGCGCCTTCTACGCGCCCAAGCTGGACTTCATCGTCAAGGACGCCATCGGCCGCGAATGGACCTGCGGCACGATCCAGCTGGACTATGTGCTGCCCGAGCGTCTGGATGCGACCTACATCGCCGAGGACGGCCAGAAGCACCGCCCGGTCATGCTGCACCGCGCGATCCTGGGCTCGTTCGAGCGCTTCATCGGCATCATGATCGAGAACTACGCCGGGGCCTTCCCGCTGTGGCTGGCGCCGACGCAGGCCGTGGTGGCGACCATCACGTCCGACGCCGACGGTTACGCCGAGGAAGTTCTGGCCAAGTTCCGGGCGGCGGGTCTGCGCACCGAGATCGACCTGCGCAACGAGAAGATCAACTACAAGATCCGCGAGCACTCGGTCGCCAAGGTGCCCGCCATCGCCGTGGTCGGCCGCAAGGAGGCCGAAGAAGGCAAGGTCGCCATCCGCCGCTTCGGCTCTCAGGCCCAGACCATCGTCACGGTGGATGAAGCCATCGCCATGCTGACGGACGAGGCCCTGGCGCCGGATCTGAAGCGCATCCGCGACGGCGTGGCGTAAGACTGAGCGCGCTTCTCCTCTCCACTTTGTGGGGAGGTGGCGCGGCGCCGCAAGGCGACGTGACGGAGGGGCGGCCGGTCGCGCTGGCCCCTCCACCACTTCGTGGTCCCCCTCCCCATGAAATGGGGAGGAAAAGGCGCCATAAGCCTGTCATGGCCACCACCCTCTACATCGACGCCGACGCCTGCCCCGTGAAGGAGGAGGTCTATCGCGTGGCGCGCCGCTGCGGGCTGAAGGTCTTCGTGGTGTCCAACGCCTGGATCAACACGCCGCGCGAGCCGCTGATCGAACAGGTGGTCGTCGACGCCGGGCCGGATGTCGCCGACGACTGGATCGCCGAGCGCGCCGGGCGCGGCGACATCGTCATCACCGCCGACATTCCGCTGGCCGACCGGGTGCTGAAATCCGGCGCGCAGGCGCTGAAGTCGAATGGCCAGCCCTTCACGGCGGACTCCATCGGCTCGGCCCTGGCCGGGCGGATGATCGGCGAACACCTGCGCTCCATGGGCGTGCCGACCAGCGGGCCGCCGCCCTTCTCGGCCGCCGACCGCTCGCGCTTCCTGCAGGCGCTGGACGCCGCCGTGGTGCGGGCGCGCAGAGACGCGTCATGAGCCGTATTCCTGAAGACGAGCTGGAGTTCCGCTTCTTCCGCGCCGGCGGACCGGGCGGGCAGAACGTCAACAAGGTCTCGACCGCCGTGCAGATGCGGTTCGACGTCAAGAACTCGCCCAGCCTGACCGAGCCGGTGAAGGCGCGGCTGATGAAGCTGGCGGGCAGCCGCCTGACGCTGGACGGGGTGATCGTCATCAGCGCCGTGCGCTTCCGCACCCAGGAGCGCAACAAGGCGGACGCCGTCGAACGGCTGGAGGCCATGGTGGCCGAGGCCTCGATCAAGCCGGTCTACCGCGTGCCGACCCGCCCGACGCGCGCGTCGAAGGAGCGTCGGCTGCAGGCCAAGTCCAGCCGATCCTCGATCAAGAGCGGACGCGGCAAGCCGTCGCTGGACTGATCAGTCCTGGGCCGGACGGAACAGCAGGGCCGCGATCTGGTCCTGGTCGTCGAAGGCGATGACCCAGTCGGTGGCCTGCTTCTCGAACACCACGCGGAACATGTCGGCGCCGCTCTGCTGGCCGCGATGCTCGATCGTCTTCAGCGCGCCGAACTGCTGGATCAGGGGCGTCACCGCGCCGGACTGGGCGCGGATCTGCTCGGCCATGTCGGTGCTGAACACCGAATAGTCGATCTGATTGGTCTGGAAGGCGGCGATGACCCGGCGCAGGGCCTCTTCCGAGCGGGCGATGTCCGGCGCCTGGGCGGCGGGACCGGCGATCGGCGGCGACGCGGGCGCGGTCGAAGCGGCGGGCGCGTCTCCCTCGAAGGCGTCGGGCAGGGTCGCCGCAGCCGCGCCCTGAGCCGGCGCCCGGCTCGGAGCGGCGGTCTGGGCCAGCGCCGGGGCGGCCAGCAGGAGGGTGCCCGACAGGACGAGGGCGAAGGAAGAGGTCTTCATGAAACGCAGGCTCCGAAGAAACGTCAGGCGACGATCATCGGCCAAAGCGTCAGCACCAAGGCGGCCGCCGACGCGCAGACTGCGACGGTGACGGCGGCGACCACCCAGGGCCGCGTTCCGGCCTTCTCGATCACCAACGTCTGAGACGACGGCGGGTTCTGCACCAGACGCGACAGGGCCCTGAGAGCGGCCATCGCCTCCTCGACCGTTTCCTTGATCTGGGCCTGCGGGCCCAGTTCGCGCTTGATCCAGCGCTCGACCACCGGCTTGGCGGCCTCCCACAGATCGTGATCGGGGTTCAGGCGGCGCGCCACCCCCTCGACCGAGACCATGGTCTTCTGCAGCAGCACCAGTTCGGGGCGCATATGCATGTCGAACAGGGCGGTGATCTCGAACAGCTGGCCCAGCAGGCGGCCCATCGACACCTGGCTGGCCTGGCGGCCGATCACCGGCTCGCCGACCGCGCGCAGGGCCTGGGCGAAGGTGTCGACCGAATGGTGCGGCGGCACGTATCCGGCCTCGAAATGGACGCGGCTGATGCGGTCGTAGTCGCGGCTGATGAAGCCCCACAGGATCTCGGCCAGATAGCGTCGCTCGGCCGGGCCCAGCCGCCCGACGATGCCGAAGTCGATGGCCGTCAGCTGTGCAGGGGCGTCGGCGAACAGATTGCCCTCGTGCAGGTCGGCGTGGAAGACGCCGTGGTCCAGCGCCTGAACCAGGAAGGCGCGCACCACCTTGTCGGCCAGGGCGTCCTTGTCGAGGCCGGGCAGATCGACCAGGGCCGGGTCCGTCATCGGCAGGCCGGGCGCCCACTCCAGCGTCAGCACCCGCTTGCCCACCCCGTCCCAGACCACGGCGGGGGCGGACATATAGCCGTCCTTGGCCATGACCTCGGCCAGTTCGGAGGCGGCGGCCGCCTCCAGCCGCATGTCCAGCTCAAGCTGCAGCGACTGGGCGATGATCTCGACGAAGGCGCGCGGCTCCAGCCGACGGGCCGGCTCGACGAAGCGGTCGACCAGCTTGGCCCCCAGCCGCATGGCGTCCAGCCCCTGGGCCACGCGGCGCTCGACGCCGGGGCGCAGCACCTTGACCGCCACCTTGCGCCCGTCGGCCAGCCAGGCCGGGTGCGCCTGAGCCAGCGAAGCGGCGCCCATCGGTTCGGTCAGATCGATGAACAGGCTCTCGGCCGGACGGCCCAGCGAGCGTTCGATCTCGCGCTTGGCCTCTTCCAGCGGGAAGGGCGGCAGCTTGTCCTTCAGACGCCCCAGATCCTGGGCGAACTGCAGACCGAAGATGTCGGCGCGCGTGGCCAGCACCTGGCCCAGCTTGATGGCGACGGGGCCCAGATGCTCGAACGCCTGACCCACGCGCTGACCCGGCCGCCCCGCGCGGTGCTTGCGGCTGGCGAACAGCTGGACCAGGCGGGCGAAGGGGCGGCCCCAGGCGGGCAGCAGGGGGTTGGCCTCGCGCGGGATCAGGGCGTCGTGGCGCGCCAGCACCCAGCCCCAGCGCACCATGCGCAGGGCCGCGCCCACCGGATGGCGGACCGGCTGGGCCTGCGGCGTCGGCGGCGGGGCGTTGAAGGTCAGCCGGCTCAGATCGCCCACCCATGGTGGATGGCGGCGATCCCGCCCGACAGATTGGTGACGCTGACGCGGCTGAAGCCCGCCTCCTCGATCATCCGCTTGAAGGTCTGCTGATCGGGGAAGCGGCGGATGCTCTCGACCAGATACTGGTAGGAATCGCGGTCCTTGGCGACCAGCTGGCCGATGCGCGGAATGGCGTGGAAGGACCAGGCGTCATAGGCCTTCCTCAGCGCGCCGGTCGTGGGCCGCGAGAACTCCAGGCAGATGAAGCGGCCGCCCGGCTTCAGCGCACGACGCGCCTCGCGCAGGGCCTGCGGAATGTCGGCCACATTGCGGATGCCGAAGCTGATCGAATAGGCGTCCAGGCAGGCGTCCGGCAGCGGCAGGTGCATGGCGTCGCCGACGCCCCAGGCCATCTCGGGCTCGCCGCCCTTGGCCACGCCGTTCAGGATCATCTCGGCGTTATAGTCCATGACGATGACGGTGGCGTCCTCGCCGCCGCGCCGTTCCTGGGCCGCGCGGGCCATCCTGGAATAGCGGCGCGCCATGTCGCCAGTGCCGCCGGCCATGTCCAGCACCACCTCGCCCGGCCGGACGTTCAGCTTGGCCGCCGTAGCGTCCTTCCAGATGCGGTGGACGCCCGCGCTCATCAGGTCGTTCATCAGGTCGTAGTTGGAGGCGACGGAGTTGAACACGCCGCGCACCATCTGCACCTTTTCCTTGGCGTCTACGTCACGGAAGCCGAAGGAGGAGGTCTTGCCGGAAGCGTCGGAGGAGGGATCGGCCTGGGTCATGGATGGCGGTGTAACGCCTCCCGTCGTCGCCGTCATCCGGGGAAGCGTCGCATGATGGCGCCATCTGACGCAGGCTTGCCGCTTGTCGCGTCACGGGGCGCGCGATACGCCTGAACAAAATCCAAGGAGACGCCCATGACCGCCGCCCTCGACGTGACCGAAGTTCTGGCGGGCCTGCCCGACTGGCGCCGCGCCGACGATCCGCGCCCGGCCATCGCGCGCACCCTGCGCTTCGCCGATTTCAACGCCGCCTTCGGCTTCATGACCCGCGTCGCCCTCTTGGCCGACAAGGTCGACCATCATCCCGAATGGTCCAATGTCTACAACCGCGTCGAAGTGCTGCTGACCACCCATGACGCGGACGGAGTGACGGAGCGCGACGTGGCGATGGCCCGCTTCATCGACGAGGCGGCCAAGGGTCTGGTCGAGTGACGGGCGGGCGCGTCGCGGGCAAGGCGGCCCTGATCACCGGCGCCGCAGGGGGGCTGGGCCAGGCCATGGCCCGGATGCTGGTCCGCGAAGGGGCCAGGGTGGCGCTCAGCGATCTGGACCTGAACGGGGCCCGCGCCCTGGCCGAGGCGATCAACGCCGACCACCCCGGCATGGCCTTCGCCTATGAGCACGACGTCACGCGCGAGGACGACTGGGTCCGCGTCGTCGGCGCGGCGGTCGAGGACATGGGCGGGCTCAGCATCCTGGTGAACAACGCCGGGATCGGCGGCCAGCTTTTGTGGGCCGAGCAGGACACGCTGGAGAACTGGCGCAAGGTCCAGGCGGTCAATCTGGAATCCGTCATGCTGGGCTGCAAGCACGCCATGGCGCCGCTCAGGGCCTCGGACGCGGGGTCGATCGTCAACATCTCCTCGATCGCGGGGCTGGCGGCGGCGCCGGGCATGGGCGCCTATAACGCCACCAAGGCGGCGGTCTGGCTCTACACCAAGACGGTGGCGCTGGAGGCGGCCAAGGCGGGCTGGAACGTGCGCGCCAACTCGGTGCACCCGGTCTTCATCAAGACGCCGATCCTCGACCCCTTCATCGCCATGGCGGGCGGAGACGAGGCGAACGCGCACGAAAAGCTGGCGCGCGGCATTCCGCTGAAGCGCATCGGCGAACCGGACGACGTGGCCTATTGCGTGCTGTATCTGGCGTCGGACGAGTCCAAGTTCGTGACCGGCGCCGAGTTCAAGATCGACGGCGGGCTGACGGCACAGTAACGCTGCCTGCCCCCTTCCCCCTCAATGGGGGAGCTTCAGGATAGAAAAGAAAAAGGGCGCTGCGGTCTCCCGCAGCGCCCTTCCGTCTTCAGACTGTGAAGCCTCAGTCGCCGTAGGCAGGCGGCATGGCGCCTTCGCCGCCGGTGCGGTAGCGGTCGCGCAGCAGCAGGTTGCGCGCCTGCAGCGGCTGCTCCACCCCGTCGATCAGCACGGCCGAGGGCTGGCTCAGCGGCTCCAGCGGATCGCCCGACCAGACCACGACGTCGCCTGCGGCCCCGGCCTTCAGCTCGCCGAACTGGCCGTCGAAGCCGAAGATACGGGCCGGATTGACCGTGATCGCCTGGATGGCCGCCGCGAACGGCAGGCCGTGCGACACGGCGTTGCCCGCGTTGTAGCGGATGTCGCGAGCACGGTGGGCCGAGCCCTCGTTGCCCTTGATGGCGATGACCACGCCCGCTGCGTTCAAGGCCGCCGCATTCTGCATCCGCGCCGCCCGCATCTCGAAGTTCGAGGGCAGGTTGGTGGTCGGGTGCAGGATGACCGGAACCTTGGCCGCCGCGATCTCATCGGCCACCAGCCAGCCTTCGGCGGCGCCGTCCAGGATGACCTTGACGCCTTCCTCGCGCGCCAGACGCAGCACCTGCTGGATGTCCGAGGCGCGGTTGACGGTGACGATCAACGGCATGGCGCCGTTCGCCACCGGGATCAGGGCCTCCATATCGGCGCGAGACAGCGACAGAGCGCGCATGTCGGCCCGCTCATAGGCCGCCTTGTTCCGGGCGTAGGCCCGAACCTCGGCCAGGGTCTCCTTGAACAGGACGAACTCGGCGCCGCGGGCGCCGCCCGCCACCGTCGCCCCGGCCTCGCCGAAGGGCGCGACCATGGCCACGCGCGGCTTCACCAGGATGTCGGCGCCGCCCAGCTTGATGACCGCCGCCTGGCCGGCGAACAGGCCCGGCGACTGGAAGCCGCCGTGACCCGCGCCGGCGAAGTCGGAATCGTCATGGCTGTGCCCGCCGCCCGAGCCGCCGTGCTGCGGCGTGACGACGGCGCGGGTGACGCCGCCCAGACGGGCCACCGGCAGGGTGAAGGACCAGGGGTCCAGGCCGTAGGACAGGTCGAAGGCTGCGGTCAGGGTGTTGGCGCGATTGGCCAGGTCGTTGGTCCCGCGCACCGAGCCGACCTCGGTCCCGGCCAGGCCGGAATCCACGGCGACGAAGCCCGGCGTGACGATCTTGCCGCGCGCGTCGATGACGCGCAGACCGGCCGGCGCGCCGCCGGTTCCGACCGAAACGACCTTGCCGTTGCGGATGACCACCGTGCCGTTCTCGATCACCGAGGTTCCGGTCAGCACCCGGCCGCCGGTGATGGCGACGTCCTGCGCCAGGGCGGGGCCGGTCAGGGCCAGGGCTGCGACAGCGCCCGCGAGGAGAGTTTTGATACGCATGGTTCAGCGAGCTCCCTGGGCGACGCCGGCGGCGGCCTGGCCGAAGCCGGGCTGGCCCAGTTCGAAATCGGACACGGGCTGGAAGGCGGGGTTCTGGCGATCGAAGGCCAGGCCGCCGTCGATGAAGACCTGGTCGGCGCGGGCGTAGATCGAGAAGGGATCGGCGCTCCAGATCACCACGTCGGCGCGCTTGCCGCTCTCGAGCGAGCCGGTTTCCTTGTCGATGCCGATGGACCTGGCCGCATTCAGCGTGATCCAGCTGATGGCGTGCTCTTCGGAGATGTTCATCCCGGCGCGGCGACCGGCCGACAGGGCGGCGGCGGCTTCCTGGTTCAGGCGCTGGATCAGTTCGGCGTCGTCCGAGTGGATGACGGCGCACGAGCCCTCGGGCGCGTCGGTCAGGGCGGCGTTCTCCTCGATGCCGTCCAAGGCCTCCATCTTGAAGCCCCACCAGCCGGTCCACATGGCGGCGCAGACGCCTTCACGCGCCAGCAGGGGCGCGATCTTGTAGGCCTCGACCGCGTGGTGGAAGGTGGTGATCTTGTAGCCGAACTCCTTGGCCACATCGAGCATGACCGCCATTTCATCGGCGCGGTAGCAGTGGTTCTGGATCAGGATCGAGCCGTCCAGAACGCCCGCCAAGGTCTCGAGCTGCAGGTTGCGGGTCGGGGGCGTGCCCTGACCGTCCTCGCGCCACTTGTCCCACTTGGCCTTGTAGTCGCGCGCGGCGATGAAGCCGGCGCGATAGCCCGCGACATTGCCCATGCCGGTGGCCGGCGACTGGTTGCGCGAGCCATAGACCCGCGACGGGTTCTCGCCGCAGGCCATCTTCAGGCCGTAGGGGGCGTTCGGGAACTTCATCCCCTGCATCGTCACCGAGGGGACGTTGCGCAGGGTCACGCCGCGGCCGCCGAACAGATTGGCCGAGCCGGGCAGAATCTGCATCGTCGTCACCCCGCCCGCGCGGGCGGTGTTGAAGCCGGGATCCTGCGGCCAGATCGAGTGTTCGGACCAGACCTGGGCGGTGTTGGGGTTGGTGGCTTCGTTGCCGTCGCTCATGCCCATGACGCCCGGCGAGGGATAGACGCCCAGGTGGCTGTGGATGTCGATGATGCCCGGCGTGACGAAGCGGCCGCGCGCGTCGACCACCTGATGGCCCGCCGGGACCGGGGTGTCCGCCCCGCCGACGGCGGCGATGCGGCCGTCGGTGACGACGACGACGCCGCCCTCGATCTTCTGACCGGCGCCGGTCAGCACCGTCGCGCCGACGATGGCCATGTTCTGGCGCGGCAGGCCGCGATAGGTCGAGGGATAGGGGTCCGTGTTGGCCCAGCCGTCCAGACCCGGCGCCATCGTGCGGTCCTTGGAGGACGACGCGGCGGAAGCCGTCTCGGTCTTGGGCGCGGCGTCGCCGGTCGTGGCGCAGGCCGACAGGCTGAGCGCGCCGAGCGCGCAGGTGAGAACAGCGAGGCTTGGACCCCGCAGGCGACTGAACAACATGGGCGAGCCCCCTCGCGCCCGCGAACTGCGGGCAGACAATGGCGTGTATACAATCGCCAGTTTCCGTCAGGGTAAAGCTCTAAAAGCCGCCGCTCTCGGCAAAGTCAGGCGCGCGCTCAATCCGCAGGCAGGCGGGCGCGGACCTCCGCGTCGGTCAGGCCGTCGACCTCGATCATCTTCAGCCGCGACTGGCCGCCGCGCGCCAGCGCCACATCGCGCTTGGGCACGCCCAGGGCCTTGGCGAGGAAGGCGGTCAGGGCGGCGTTGGCCTCGCCCTCCACCGGCTGGGCGCGGACGCGGACCTTCAGCACCGGGCGGCCGTCCGGGTCGACATCCCAGCCGTCGATGCGGTCGGCCGAGGCGCGCGGGGTCAGCTTGACGGGAATGCGGGCGGTCATGGGAGGTGTTTGGCCCGATCCACCAGCTTTGGCCAACCCCTCTCCGCTCATCCCGGCGGACGCCGGGATGAGCGGGCAGAAGGCGCACAAAAAGAAAACGCGCCGGACAGTCTCCCGTCCGGCGCGCGTCTTGTTCAGTCTGTGACTGCCCTTAGCCCAGGGCGGCCATCAGTTCCGGCACGGCGGTCTTGTAGTCGGCGACCCAGCCGTAATCGGCGACCTGGAAGATCGGGGCGTCGGCGTCCTTGTTGATCGCAACGATCACCTTGGAGTCCTTCATCCCGGCCAGGTGCTGGATGGCGCCCGAGATGCCGATGGCGATGTAGAGGGCCGGAGCCACGACCTTGCCGGTCTGGCCGACCTGATAGTCGTTGGGGGCGTAGCCCGCATCGACCGCCGCGCGCGAGGCGCCGACGGCGGCGCCCAGCTTGTCGGCCAGGGGGTCCATGACGGCGTGGAATTCTTCAGCCGAGCCCAGGGCGCGGCCGCCCGAGACGACGATCTTGGCGGCGCCCAGTTCCGGGCGGTCCGACTTGACCATTTCTTCCGACACGAAGGCGGTCTTGGGCGCTTCGCCGGCGGCGACGCTCTCGACCGAGGCCGATCCGCCTTCGGCGGCGGCGGCGAAGGCCGTCGGCCGCACGGTGATGACCTTCTTGGCGTCGGCCGACTGGACCGTCTCCAGCGCATTGCCCGCATAGATCGGACGCACGAAGGTATCGGCCGAGACGACTTCCACGATGTCCGAGATCGGCGCCGTGTCCAGCTTGGCGGCGATGCGCGGGGCGAAGTTCTTGCCGTCGGTGTTGGCCGGGGTCAGGATGGCGTCGTAGGCGCCGGCCAGCGGCAGGACGGTGGCCTCGACGGCCTCGGCCAGACCGTGGGCGACGGCGTCGCCTTCGGCCAGCAGCACCTTGCGCACGCCCGCGATCTTGGCGGCGGCGTCAGCCACAGCCTGAGCGCCCTTGCCCAGCACCAGAACGTCCACGTCCGACGACAGGGCCAGGGCGGCCGTCACGGTCTTGTGGGTGGTGTCGCGAACAACCGAGCCGTCGTGGTCGGCGATGACGAGAACGGCCATTACAGAACCCCTGCGTCTTTGAGCTTGGAAACCAGTTCGGCCGCATCGGCGACCTTGACGCCCGCCGAACGCTTCGGCGGCTCCGTCACCTTCAGCACCTTGAGGCGGTCCGCCGTGTCGACGCCGTAGTCGGCGACCGCCTTCATGGCGATCTCCTTCTTCTTGGCCTTCATGATGTTGGGCAGCGACGCATAGCGCGGCGTGTTCAGGCGCAGGTCGACCGACACCACGGCCGGCAGTTCGGCCGCGACCGTCTGCAGGCCGCCGTCGACTTCACGGGTGACGACAGCCTTGCCGCCTTCGATCGCCAGCTTGCCGGCGAAGGTGGCCTGCGGCCAGTCCAGCAGGGCGGCCAGCATCTGACCCACGGCGTTGTTGTCGCCGTCGATCGACTGCTTGCCCAGCAGCACCAGGTCCGGCTTCTCTTCGTCCACCACGGCCTTCAGCACCTTGGCGACGGCCAGCGGCTCCAGATCCGTGTCCGACTGCACCAGGACGCCGCGATCCGCGCCCATGGCCAGGGCCGTGCGGATGGTTTCCTGCGCCTGGGTCACGCCGATGGAGACGACGACGATCTCGGTCGCCGTGCCCGCGGCATGGTGTTCCTTGCCTTCCTTCAGGCGCACGGCCTCTTCGACGGCGATTTCGTCGAAGGGGTTCATGCTCATCTTGACGTTGGCCAGGTCGACGCCGGTCTGGTCCGCCTTCACGCGAGCCTTGACGTTGCTGTCGATCACCCGTTTCACCGGGACGAGTACCTTCATGAGCCTATCCACTTGGTCATCGAAATGTCGGTCGAGGGATTGGACCGATGAAACCGGCCTGTCAACGTAACGCTACGTGAACTGCGGTCGTGTCGCGGACGCATTTTTGATCTATTGAGACGAGCATGAAACGCTTCCTGACGATCCGGCGCCTCAGCTTCATCTTCTTCAGCCTGTTCGCGGTGACGCTGGCGGGGGTGTTCATCCTGCAGCGTTTCTGGGTCGATCCGGGCGAGCGCTGCGCGGCCAAGGGTTATTGGTACGATCTGGAGACGCGCATCTGCGCCCAGCCCATCTACATCCCCGACATCACCGGCCGCCCGGCGGGCACGACGCGCGCCGAGGCCTCGAACAAGGCCAATCAGGAGCTGCTGGTCCTGGAAGACCAGGTCAACGCCCAGAAGCGCGCCCGCGCCGCCGCCACCGAGGCCGAGCGCGAGCGGGTGAACGCCCTGCGGTCGCAGTAGGCCCGCGCCTCAGCGCGTCACGCCGGGCCGCCACAGAACATCGCCGGCGCCATTGGCGTTGGCGCGGCGGGCGGCGACGAACAGCAGGTCCGACAGGCGGTTGAGGTAGCGCACCGCCTCAGGGTTCACGACCTCGCCCGCTTCCATCAGACGCACGGCCTCGCGCTCGGCCCGGCGGCACACGGTGCGCGCCAGGTGCAGATGCGCCGACAACGGCGAACCGCCCGACAGGATGAAGCTGTCCAGCGGCTTGAGGCTCTCATTCATCCAGTCGATCTCTGATTCCAGCCGCTCGACCTGGGAGGCGATGATGCGCAGGGCCTCCCACTTGGGCGCCGGCTCCATCGGCGTGGCCAGATCGGCGCCCAGGTCGAACAGCTCGTTCTGGATGCGGCCCAGCATGGCGTCGATGCGGTCGTTCTGGCCGCTGTTCAGGCGCGCCACGCCGATGACGGCGTTCAGTTCGTCCACCGCGCCATAGGCCTCGACCCGCGCATCGGTCTTGGACACCGGAGCGCCCGAGGCCAGCCGCGTCTGCCCGGCGTCGCCGGTGCGGGTGTAGATCTTGTTCAGCGTCACCATGACGCGCCCTCCCCTGTTCCTGTTGGTGCGCGCCTCAGCCCGCGTGCGTCCGCTTCAGCCACATGCCGACCATCAGCAGCAGCACCGCCACCGCCTGAAGGATGATGCGCAGCCGCATCAGCTTGTTCGAGCGAACGCTCGCGCCTTCCCCGCCCTTGTTCAGGTTGTAGAGGCCGAAGCCCAGGGTGACGACGACGCCGGCCACGGCGATCAGGATCAGAATGTCGATGAGGTCCATGACCGCTTCTTAGGCCCGCCCGCCATCCCGCGCCAGACATGTCGAAACGAGATCGCAATTGCGACCTATTCGCACACCCCTATTGCGTTGAGAATGCGAACGCTGTTGAGAGGCGTTCTCATTTTAAAGGCCCCTCCCCGAATGTCCCCTTCACGCATGTCCCGCCGTTCGTCCCTGCTGGCCGCCACCGCTCTGATGACTGTGGGCGCCGGCGCGCCCGCCCTGGCTGACGAGACCGCGGACATGATGGAGCAGACGCACAAGGTCGCCGACGTGGTCGTCACCGCCTCGGGCTTCGAGCAGAAGATCACCCAGGCGCCCGCCTCGATCAGCGTCCTGCCGCGCGAGGAGATCCAAGAGATCCGCGCCGCCTCGATCGCCGAGATCCTGAACAACATCGAGGGCGTCGACACGGGTTCGGGCGTCGGCAAGACCGGCGGCCAGACCATCAACATCCGCGGCATGGGCTCGGACTACACCCTGATCCTGATCGACGGCCGCCGCCAGAACACGGCCGGCAGCGTGACCCCGAACGGCTTCGGCGAAACGGCCAACAGCTTCCTGCCGCCGGTCTCGGCCATCGACCGTATTGAGGTGGTGCGCGGCCCCGTCGCCACCCTCTACGGCTCGGACGCAATGGGCGGGGTCGTCAACATCATCACCCGCAAGGTCGGCGACGCCTGGACGGGCTCGGCCTCGGCCAACTACACCCTGCAGGGCGACGACGAGTTCGGCGACTTCTGGGGGATCAACGGCTACGCCTCGGGTCCGCTGATCGCCGACCGCCTGGGCCTGGCCCTGCGCGGCTCCTGGTCCGAGCGCGAACAGTCGGACCTGAAATACCGCGACGTGAACGGAAACGAGGTCGACGTCACCGGCTTCGGCCGCAGCGCCACCGCCTATGAGATCTGGACCCTGGGCGCCCGCCTCAGCCTGACGCCGAACGCGGACCACGACCTGTGGCTGGACGTCGACGCGGCCGGCCAGTGGTACGACAACGCCAAGGGCCAGATGGGCACCAACACCGTCGCCGGCGGCTACAAGGACTTCCTGGAGTTCAACCGCGAGCAGTACCTGCTGGCGCACAATTGGCGCCTGGATTTCGGCACGCTGGAATCCACCCTGTCGCACAACAAGACCGAGACGGTCGGCCGCATCATCCCCCGCGGCGTGCCCGGCGCCGGGGGCGACCGCACCCTGGAGACCACGACCACCCTGTTCGACACCAAGCTGAACAGCCAGTGGCGCAACCACACCTTCACCGTCGGCGGCCAGTACATGGACGCCGAAATGACCGACGGCGTGGCGGCCGGCAACTTCACCTTCGAGCAATGGGCCCTGTTCGCCGAGGACGAATGGCGGCTGCGCGACGACCTGGCCCTGACGGTCGGCCTCCGCTACGACGACCACTCCAGCTTCGGCGACCACGTCAGCCCGCGCGCCTATCTGGTGTGGAACGCCAATGAGCAGTGGACGCTGAAGGGCGGCGTCAGCGGCGGCTACAAGACCCCGCGCCTGGAACAGCTGACCCCCGGCATCAACGGCTTCGGCCGCCAGGGCGCTTTGCCGCTGATCGGCAGCCCCGGCCTGACCCCGGAAACCAGCGTGGCCTATGAGTTCGGCGTCTATTTCGACAACGGCTCGACCTTCCGCGCCAACGCCACCGTCTTCCGCAACGACTTCGAGGACAAGATCGCCTCGGGCCAGCCGATCGCCAACTGCACCTTCGGCCTGACCCAGGCCCAATACGACGCCGGCGACTACTCCAAGACGGGTTGCGCCGACGTCGGCTTCTGGTCGGCGATCAAGGAGTTCGGCCAGAGCGTGAACATCGACGAGGCCACGACCCAGGGCCTGGAAGTCGTCGCCCGCTGGCGCTTCGCCGAAGCCTGGAGCCTGCACGGCAACTATACCTACACCGACAGCGAGCAGAAGACCGGCGCGCAGGCCGGCCGCCCCCTGACCGATACGCCCGAGCACATGATCAACGCCCAGCTGCGCTGGCAGGCCACCGACCGTCTGTCGACCTGGCTGCGCGGCGAGTATCGCTCAGAACGCTGGCGCGGCGAGGGCGCGGCCCGCGACGCCCTTGGCGACTTCAAGGCCTATGAGCTGTTCCACATCGGCGGCTCGTACGAAGTCAATGACCGCGTGACCCTCAATGCGGCCATCTACAACCTGTTCGACAAGGACTTCGTCCGTCTGGCTCCCTATGGCGCGCCGGTCGCCTATTCGCCGGAATACGCCAACAATCAGGAGCCGCGTCGTCTTTGGATGTCGGTGACGACGACCTTCTAACCCCTCTTCAGTTTCCTCCCCGACTGACCGGGCCGCCTCCTTGAAGGAAGCGGCCCGTTTTTTTGACCTGCGCCAAACTAAGCCGTTGGTCATTTTTGACTGGCAGGATGGTCGTCATGACTGATCGCGCCATCCGCAACCTCGAACACCTGCGCCGCACCGCCTCGACGGCGCGCGTGCTGAATCTGCTCAAGGTCTATGACGAGCACGGCGACAGCGACGACTGGGCCGAGCGCCCCATGTTCCGCAACCCGGCCCTGAACCGCGCCCTGATCATCAAGCACAGGCTGCGGCGCAATGAGACCGACGCCTTTCCGGGCCGCCGTCAGGTGGCGACCAAGATCGTGGTGCCGATCGACAGCACCGACCTGAAGACCGGCGGCCGCTTCATCTTCGTCAACCAGATCGGCTTCGAGCGCGCCATGCACGAGGCCTTCGGCGTCGACCCCGACCACCCGGACCTGAAGACCCTGCGGCTGATGGATCAGCTGCCGTCGCTGGACCCCTTTCTGCTGCGCGAACAGCTGCGGCGCGGCAATGTGGACGCCGCCCCCTGCTATTTCGCCCTCAGCGAGGCCGACCTGGAGCGTATGCTGGAGTTCGTCCAGAAGGAGATCGAGCCTCTGGTCACGCTCAGCGTCGGCGACGGGGTGGCAGCCGCCGGTTCGACCGCCCGCATGGCGTCGAAGATCCTGTCCAACGCTCCCGGCGACCGATTGGAGGCGCTGCGCCTGACGCTGAAGCTGGAGCCCGAGCAGTATCAGGAAGGCGTCTTCTGCTGGAAGGGCTTCCTCTACTACAAATGGGCGCTCGCCAGTCTGATGGCCGACATCGTCCATGTGGCCGATGAAGTGGGCACGATCCAGCCCGCCGGCCCCAGCGACCAGGCGGCCAAGGACTATATCGCGCGCGGACGCGGCGTGCTGCGCGGCCGCATCATGAAGACCTGCGAAGAGGTCAGCCGCACCCTGCGCTATTACGACGACGCCTATGCGGGGCTGACGCGCGAGGGCAATCCGGTGGCGTTCCGCGACTTCCTGCTGGAGGCGCCCGCCCTGTTCACCCGCCTGGGCGACCAGCTGGGGGCGGTGCAGCACATCGTCAGCTTCTGGCGCTTCCGCTTCAACCCCAAGGCGCCGCCGGTCGGGGTGGATGAGCTGATCGACATCTTCATGGACTTCGAAACCGGCCTAATGGGCCGCGGGCCTGACGAGTTCGATCCACGCGACGTCGCAGCGTAAGTTCAAAAGAAAACCCCGCGCCGTCGCCGGCGCGGGGTTCTGTCTTTCAGACCCGAGACAGGTCTCAGTAGCGGTAGTGTTCCGGCTTGAACGGCCCCTCGACCGGCACCGAGATGTAGTCGGCCTGATCCTGGCTCAGCGTCGTCAGCTTGGCGCCCAGCTTGGCCAGGTGCAGGAAGGCGACCTTCTCGTCCAGGTGCTTGGGCAGGGTGTAGACCTTGTTGTCGTAGGCCTTGGCGTTGGTCCACAGCTCGATCTGGGCCAGCGTCTGGTTGGTGAAGGACGCCGACATCACGAAGGACGGGTGGCCCGTGGCGTTGCCCAGGTTCACCAGACGGCCTTCCGACAGCAGGATGATCTTCTTGCCGTCCGGGAACTCGACGTGGTGGACCTGATCCTTGATCTTGTCCCACTTGAAGTTCTTCAGGCCCGCGACCTGAATCTCAGAGTCGAAGTGGCCGATGTTGCAGACGATGGCGTTGTTGCGCATGGCGCGCATGTGCTCGACGCGGATGACGTCCTTGTTGCCCGTCGTGGTGACGAAGATGTCGGCCTTGTCGGCGACGTCTTCTAGGGTCTGGACCTCATAGCCTTCCATCGCCGCCTGCAGGGCGCAGATCGGGTCGATTTCCGTCACGATCACGCGGGCGCCGCCGTTGCGCAGCGAAGCCGCCGAGCCCTTGCCCACGTCGCCGTAGCCGCAGACCACCGCCACCTTGCCCGACAGCATGACGTCGGTGCCGCGACGGATGGCGTCGACCAGGGATTCACGGCAGCCGTACAGGTTGTCGAACTTCGACTTGGTGACGCTGTCGTTGACGTTGATGGCGGGGAAGGGCAGTTCGCCGCGCTCGGCCATCTGATACAGGCGGTGCACGCCCGTGGTCGTCTCTTCCGACACGCCGCCGATGGCGTCGCGGATAGCCGAATAGAAGCCCGGCTTTTCCTTCAGATAGCGCTTCATGACCGAGAAGAGGGCTTCCTCTTCCTCGTTCTGCGGGTTGTCCAGAACAGAGGCGTCCTTCTCGGCCTTCGGGCCCAGCACGCACAGCAGGGTGGCGTCGCCGCCGTCGTCCAGGATCAGGTTCGGGTAGCCGCCGTCGGCCCATTCGAAGATCTTGTGGGCGTAGTCCCAGTACTCCACCAACGTCTCGCCCTTGAAGGCGAAGACCGGCGTGCCCGACGCGGCGATGGCGGCGGCGGCGTGGTCCTGGGTCGAGAAGATGTTGCACGAGGCCCAGCGCACTTCGGCGCCCAGGGCTTCCAGCGTCTGGATCAGCACGGCCGTCTGGATGGTCATGTGCAGGCTGCCGGCGATGCGGGCGCCCTTCAGCGGCTGGGACGCGCCGTATTCCGCGCGCAGCGCCATCAGGCCCGGCATCTCGGTTTCGGCGATGGCGATTTCCTTGTTGCCGAAGTCGGCCAGGGAGATGTCGCGGACGATGTAGTCGGTCATGCAGAAATGTCTTTCGGCCACTGTCGGGGGATCGCCGTCGCTATAGCGCGGCGCGGCGGCGGGAGCAATCAAGACATAAGGATATCTTTATATGAGCGGCCGCTCACCTGAATCGCGGGCCCTCCGAAGCGGTTAAGGGAATCTACGCAATCCGGGCTTAACCCGGCCAATACCCTCTTGATGACAAGGGGCATTAAGGGCTCTCCCCCGCCCTGCCGTTAAAACGAGTTGCGTCATGGCTTCCCACGAGATCGACCGTCGCATGAACTTCATGGGGCTGGGTCGGCCGTCCGCCGGTTACAGCGCCATCTCGGGCCTGCTGCGTCAGGCCGTGCCCCAGGCCCTGACCGCCTTCTACGACAAGGTGCGCGCCGAGCCCGACACCCGCCGCTTCTTCCGCGACGAAGGCCATGTCGCCGCCGCCAGCAACGCCCAGCAGCGCCACTGGGCCGCCATCATCGACGGTCGCGCCGACGAAGACTACGCCGCCTCGGTGCGCACCATCGGCCGCGTCCACGCCCGTATCGGTCTGGAGCCGCGCTGGTACATCGGCGGCTACAGCGTCATCCTGGCCCACCTGACCCGCGCCGTGGTCGAGCGCCCCAGGAAGCTGTTCGCCAACCGCCGCGCGCACGACCGCATCACCGCCGAAGCCCTGGCCGAGCTCAACCAGCGGGTCATGCTGGACATGGACCTGGCCATCTCCATCTATCTGGACGCCCTGCAGGAAGAACGCGACCGGGTGCAGGCCGAGCACGACGCCGCCGAAGCCCGCCAGGCCGAGGTCGTGCGCGCCCTGGGCGCCGCCCTGCACAGCCTGGCCGACAACGATCTGTCCGTAACCATCCCGGACGTCTTCCCCGAGGAATACCGCTCGCTTCAGAACGATTTCCACGCCGCGACCCGCGCCCTGCGCACCGCCGTGCGCGCCGTGGCCGACAGCGTCGAGAGCCTGAGCGCCGGGTCCAGCCAGCTGGCCGTCGCCTCCGAAGACCTGGCCAGCCGCACCGAGCGTCAGGCCGCCAACCTGGAGCGCACCGTCAACGAGGCCGACGCCATCGCCCGCCAGGTCGCCTCGACCGCCGACGGCGCGCGCCAGACCGCCGAGGCCCTGGCCGCCGCCCGCGCCGATGTCGAACACACGACCCAGGTGGTCGGCGACGCCGTATCCGCCATCCACGCCATAGCCGAATCCTCGACCGAGATCGCCCGCTTCACCAGCCTGATCGACGAGATCGCCTTCCAGACCAACCTGCTGGCGCTCAACGCCGGGGTCGAGGCCGCCCGCGCCGGCGACGCCGGGCGCGGCTTCGCCGTGGTGGCCCAGGAAGTGCGCGCCCTGGCCCAGCGCTCGTCCGAGGCGTCCGGCGAGATCCGCACCCTGATCTCCACCTCCTCGGCCCAGGTGGCGCGCGGCGTCGACCTGGTCGAGCGCACCGGCGCGGCGCTGGAGCGCATCGGCGCCAAGGTCTCGGCCGTCGACGGCCTGGCGGGCGGCATCGCCGGCTCGGCTCAGGAACAGGCCGACGGCCTGGCCCGCGTCCGCCGCGCCATGGGCGAGATGGACGACATCACCCAGCAGAACGCCGCCATGACCGAAGAGGCCACCGCCGCCGCCCGTCAGTTGGCCAATGAGGCCGTCAGCCTGAACCAGCAGGTCGGCCGCTTCCGTCTGGACCGCTCGGTGGCCGCCGGCGCCGCCGCGACGGGCCCCCGCCTGGTCGCCTGATCCGCAGACGCAAATCCGACTGGCGTCAGGCGACGGACGCGGGCTAACACTCTCCCCGAGTTTCGAGGGGGGAGTATCCATGATGAAGACCTTGCTGACGACGGCCGCCTGCGCCCTGGCCCTGGCGGCCGCGGGCGCGCCCGCAGCCGCCCAGACCGCCACGCCCGTCGCGCCGACGGGCGCCGCGCCCCGCGCCGGGCGTCGTGACCCTGATCCAGGCGGGGCGCCTGCTGGATCGTCCCGGCCAGGCCCCGCGCGGGCCGTCCACCGTAGTGGTGCGCGACGGCAAGGTGGTCGAGATCCGCGACGGCTTCGTCGACGCCGCCGCCTTCCCCGGCGCCGTGGTGGTGGACCAGCGCGACCGCTTCGTCCTGCCCGGCCTGATCGACAGCCATGTGCACCTGGTGTCCGACGTGGCGGGCCAGGCCGGTTTCCTGGCCGAGATCACCGACAACCTGCCCTCGCGCGCCTACAGCGCCGCCATGAACGCCCGCAAGACGCTGATGGCGGGCTTCACCACCGTGCGGAACCTGGGCGACAGCGGCGGCGTCACCCTGGCCCTGCGCGACGAGACGGCGGCCCACCGCCTGGCCGGACCGCGCATCATCGACGCCGGGAACAGCATCTCGACCACCTCGGGCCACATGGACGGGCGTCTGGGCTTCAACGACGACTTCCGCGAACACGTGGCCCACGACAACGTCTGCAACGGCGCCGAAAGCTGCCGCGAGGCGGTCCGTCTTCAGGTCGGACGCGGCGTCGACGTCATCAAGATCGCCACCACCGGCGGGGTCAACAGCCGCATCGGCGCCGGACTGGGCGCCCAGATGTTCGATGACGAGGCCAAGGCCCTGATCGACACGGCCCACCTCTACGGCAAGAAGGTCGCCGTCCACGCCCACGGCGCCGACGGCATCAACCTGGCCCTGCGCATGGGCGTCGATTCGGTCGAGCACGGCACCATCTTCGACGACGAGACCCTGCAGCTGCTGCGCCGCACCCGCGCCTATTACGTCCCGACCCTGTCGGTGGTGAACGGCTACACCGAGCGTCTGGCCGCCGACCCCGAGGCCTATCCGCCGGAAGTCCTGGCCAAGATCCGCTGGCGCATCGAGATCACCGGCCAGTCGCTGCAACGCGCGGTCCCGGCGGGCGTCCGCATCGCCTTCGGCACCGACGCGGGCGTGTCCAAGCACGGCCGCAACGCCGATGAGTTCGAGCTGATGGTCAGGAACGGCATGACCCCGGCGACCGCCATCGAGGCGGCCACCGTCAACGCCGCCGATCTGCTGGGCGTCTCGACCGAGGTCGGCACGCTGGAGCCGGGCAAGCGCGCCGACGTCATCGCCGTGGCGGGCGATCCGCTGGCTGATGTGACGACGCTGAAGTCCGTCGCCTTCGTCATGCGCGACGGCCGCGTCTACAAGGACGAACGCTGAGCCAAAGAACGGCGACGCGTCACTTCCGGCTTGGCCGCGCCCGCGCGCGCGGCTAAGCCGTCGTCCCATGGCTGACGACGCATCGATCCGACCCGCCCGCGATCTCTCGATCCCCCGTCACGACTGGACCCTGGAGGAGGTCGAGGCTCTGTTCGCCCGCCCCTTCATGGAGCTGGTGTTCGAGGCGGCGACCGTGCACCGGCGCACCTTCAACCCGAATGAAGTCCAGAAGTCGCAGCTGTTGTCGGTCAAGACCGGCGGCTGCGCCGAGAACTGCGGCTACTGCTCCCAGTCGGCCAGCTTCAAGACCGGACTGAAGGCCGAGAAGCTGATGGAGCCGACCGCCGTCATCGCCGAGGCCATGGCGGCCAAGGCCGGCGGGGCCAGCCGCTTCTGCATGGGCGCCGCCTGGCGCGAGCTGAAGGACCGCGACACGCCCAAGCTGGCGGCCATGATCTCCGGCGTGAAGGCGCTGGGTCTGGAAACCTGCGCCACGCTCGGCATGCTGAACGCCGACCAGGCGAAACAGCTGAAGGACGCGGGCCTCGACTACTACAACCACAACCTCGACACCGGGCCCGAGTACTACGCCGAGGTGGTGACGACCCGCACCTATCAGGACCGGCTGGAGACCCTGCAGCACGTTCGCGACGCGGGCATGAACACCTGCTGCGGCGGCATCGTCGGCATGGGCGAGAAGCGCCGCGACCGCGCCGGCCTGCTGCATGCGCTCGCCACCCTGCCCGTCCACCCCGACAGCCTGCCGGTCAACGCCCTGGTCCCCGTCGGCGGCACGCCCCTGGGCGAGCGGGTGCTGAAGGAAGGCGAGATCGACCCGATCGAGTTCGTCCGCACCGTCGCCGTCGCCCGCCTGGTCTGCCCCAAGTCGATGGTCCGCCTGTCGGCCGGTCGCGAAGGCATGACGCCGGAGATGCAGGCCCTGTGCTTCCTGGCCGGCGCCAACTCCATCTTCGTCGGCGGCAAGCTGCTGACCACGCCGAACCCGGAAGAGGACGACGACGCCAAGCTGTTCGCCCTGCTGGACCTGAAGCCCATGCCCGCCAAGGGTTGCGACGCCCATTGATCCGGGTCCGCCCGACGCGCGGAACGGACATCGGCCGTCTGGAGGCGGTGGAGCGGTCGGCGGCGACGCTGTTTCGCACCCTGCCCGATCTGGCCTGGCTGGCGGAGGACCGCACGGCCGGGCCTGAAGCCCATGCGCGCGCCGTAGCGCAGGGCCTGTCCTGGGTCGCCGTGGACGAAGCGGATCAGCCGGCCGGCTTCCTGATCGCCGCCGTAGAGGACGGCGCAGACCTTCACGTTCTGGAGTTGTCCGTCGCCGCCGACCATCAGGGACGCAGCGCCGGGCGGGCGCTGATGCAGACGGCCCGGCGCGAGGCCGAAGCCCGCGCCCTGTCGGCTCTGACCCTGACGACGTTCGCAGGCGTCGCGTGGAACGCCCCCTTCTACGCCCGCCTCGGCTACGCCGTGCTGACCACTGAAACGACGCCCGCCTATCTGCGCGAGGCCTTGGCCGCGCAAGCCCGGCATGGCCTCACCGACCGCATCGCCATGCGGCTCACGCTCTGACGCCTATTTGCTCATCCAGGGACGCGACGCCCCGCTCTTGATGCGGGCCGCCTGCTCGCGCTGGAAGCGCCCGCCGCGCGGCGGCTTGGGCCGGGCGTCGATCGCCGCCTTCTTGAGCCGCAGCGCCCGCTGCACGGGCGTCTCGCCGGGAACGGCGTCCGCAGGTTCGGCGGCGGGCGTGTGATCATCATCAGTGCTCATGCCGCTTCTGTAGCACGTCCACGGCCCACGACGACCAAGGGCATAGACAGGCTCGCACATAAACCGCTTATCTCATTGTTCGAAGCACGAGGGTCGGCATGCAAACCAGCAAAGACACCGTCTGGATCGGCGAGCCGACGCCGGGCGACGCCCTGTTCTTCCCTAGCCTCGAGTTTATCCAGACGCCGTGCGCGCTGGGCGTGCTGGCGAGGGGCAACCCGATCGACCGAGGCGCTCCATTCGTTCAGATGTTTCGTCTTCCGCGACGTGCAGGTGTTCAGCGCCTTTGACGAAAGCCTCTACTGGTCGCATGCGGAAACCGCGGACAGACCCCGCCATTTGCTTAACCGCGTCGAGACCAGCCCCTTGCGTGATGCGGTCATGAAACTGCGCGGCGGCGACGACTGCGCCGACCACTGGATCGTCCACCATTTTGTCATCTGCGGCGGCGACTTTTGCGGCGAGGTTCTCGCCTCGCCCCACTTTGAGAGCGCGGTTTTTAAGACGGAAGCCCATGCGCGCGCGGCGTTGCGTCAGATGACGACGTTTAACGCCCCGGCCGCCGGGTCATCGCCGAGGCGGGGGCCAACTGGAGGCCGCGGGCTTCGAGGCCCGCCGTCCAGCGGGCGGCGGCCTCGACGGTGACGGGGTAGGAGAAGCCGGTCCCTAAGGCCGCGCCGTTGGTCTTGGCGGCGGCCTCCAGCGCGTTGAACTGGCGCAGGATGGCGGCGGGGGTCTGTTCCTCGTCGACGACGCGGTCGGCGCTGGCGCGGGCGAAGGCGCCGGGACGCCGACGCATGGAGCCGTCGTCGAGGAAGGCCAGGCCCCGCTGGCGCAGGTTGGTCATCAGGGCGCTCACCCCCTCGTCCGAGGTCGCGAAGCGGTCGCCCAGATAGTTGGTCACGCCGAAATAGCCCGTGGCGCGCGCCAGCAGCCAGTCCAGCTTGACCGCTACGTCGTCGGCGCCGCCGGACGACAGCAGGGTGTAGGGGCCGGGGTCGTTGTCGGGATAGCCGGTCGGCTCCATCGGCAATTCGATCATCACCTCATGGCCGTGGGCGCGGGCCAGGTCGATCCAGGTCTGAAGGCCCTCGGCGTAGGGCACGAAGGACAGGGTCACTTCGGCGGGCAGGCGTTCGATCGCCGCGCGCGTCGTGGCGCTGTTCAGGCCCAGCCCGCCGACCACCAGGGCCACCATCGGCTTGCCGTTCGAGCGGAAGGGCCGGGCGTAGGCCTGGGCCGGGACGCGGCCGTCGGCGGCGATGCGCGGCAGGGGGCCGTTGGGGCCGGGCTGGAACAGGCCCGCGATCGGCGCCTTGGGCAGGGGATTGGAGGGCGCGCGCACCGGGGCGCTGAAGCCCTGGCCCGAGGCCACGCTGGCGCCGTCCGGCAGGGTGATCAGGGCCTCGCCCCCGGCGGCTCCGCCCTCGCCCATCAGGGCCGGATCGATGGGGCCGAGATCCTGATAGATGTCCAGACCGCTGAAACCGAAGGCCTCCGCCCCGGTCGGCGCCGTGTCGGCGGCGACGGGCCGCTCCAGAACGGCGCTGGCCGTCGGCGCGCCCGCACGCGGGTCGCCCAGCACGGCGACGAACAGGGCGGCGGCGCCGATGACGAAGACCCCGGCCGCGCCCGCCGCGACGGGCGGCTTCTTCAGGGCGTTCAGGACCGGCTCCATGGCGACGCGCGACCGGGGCTCCGGCGGTGCGCCTGCGGCGGCGGCGAGGGCGGACTGGCGCTTGGCGAACATGGTCAGGGCGGCGGCTCGGGCTTGCAGGCGCCGCACAGACGCGGCGCCCCTCAGCCTCAGTTAAGCCCTGCGTCGGTTAAGAAAGCCTAACGGCGCGTTCACCACGTTCTTGGCCGCCCTAAACCGCCCTTACTCGCGGGCTTATGAACAGCGCGGCGCCGATCCCCGGGACAAGCCCGGGGCGACGAAGAAAGGCGAGAGGCCCTTAATCAGGCTTCGGCTTGTTCTCTGGCGTGATGTCAGGCGGCAGCATCGGGCGTTCCGTCGGCGTTTCGGCCTCCGCCGTCTCGACCTTCTCTTCGCCCGGCTCGGTGATGACGATCCCCTCGGGCGCAGCAGCCAGCTTGGTCAGGTCGCCGCCGGCGCGCAGCACGTCCAGCGCCCGCTCCAGCTGATAGTCCTTGTCCTTGGCGTAGTCGGCGCCCGGCGCTTCGCGCGGTGTGTGCGGCCCCTTGCGCTCGGCCCCGATGGAGGAGTCCAGCGCCGTCGAATAGGCCGCCTCGGAATAGATGAAACTGGAGCGCGAGACGATGCGCGCCTCGGCCTCGGAGCGCGCGACCTCCAGGTCCGGCTCGATGCCGATCTTCTGGATCGAGCGGCCCGACGGCGTGTAGTAGCGCGCCGTGGTGATCGACAGGGCGCCGTCCTGGCCGCCGCGCAGCGGGATCACCGTCTGCACCGACCCCTTGCCGAAGCTGGTCAGGCCGACGACCGTCGCCCGCTCCTGATCCTTCAGGGCCCCGGCCACGATCTCGGACGCCGAGGCCGAGCCGTAGTTGATCAGCACCACCACCGGCAGGCCGCCGGTCAGGTCGCCCGGCTTGGCGGCGTAGCGTTCGATGTCCTCGGGCTTGCGGCCGCGCTGGCTGACGATCTCGCCGCGCTCCAGGAAGGCGTCCGACACGTCGATGGCCGCCGTCAGCAGGCCGCCGCCGTTGTTGCGCAGGTCCAGCACATAGCCCTTGAGGCCCGGCTTCTCGCGCTTCAGCCGCTCGATCGTCTCGGTCAGCTCGCGGCCGGTGTTCTCGTTGAAGGTCGAGATGCGCAGATAGCCGAAGTCGCCTTCCAGACGGCCGGTGACGGATTCGACCTTGATGACTTCGCGCGTCAGCACGACCTCGCGCGGCTCCTCGCCGTCGCGCAGGAAGGTGACGGTGACGCTGGTGCCCGTGGCGCCGCGCAGCTTGTCCGAGACCTCGGACACCGTCAGACCGGCCGCGTTCTGGCCGTTGACGGCGCTGATGACGTCGCCCGCCTGAACCCCCGCACGGCCCGCCGGGCTGTCGTCCATCGGCGAGATGACCTTCACCAGCCCGCCCTCTGAGGTGATGGTCAGGCCGACGCCGGAATATTCCCCCGAAGTCCGCTCGCGCAGGTCGCCGAAGGCCTTGGCCGGCAGGTAGTTGGAGTGCGGGTCGAGCGCCGTCATCATGCCCTGCAGGGCGGCCTCGATCAGCTTCTTGTTGTCGACCGGAACGACATAGGCCTGCTCGACGATACCCAGCACGTCGCCGAACATCTCGAGCATGCGGAAGGTCTCGTTGCGCGGAGTCTGGCTGGCCACGGCCGCCGCCGATCCGCCCAGCGCCAGGGCGGCGGCGCCCACGAGAAGCAGTTTACGCATTCGGTCTCTTTCCATCGGATCCGCTTTCGGCTCCGGTCGTCCAGGGCGGCGCGGGCGCCACGAACGGCGCGCACGACAGTTCCGGCGATACAAACAGCGTCCGCGCCGATTTGAAAGGGATTTTGCGCGGTTGGCCCTCGGAGGGCGGCCTACTGCAGCCAGGGCGCGGGATCGATGGGCCGTTCCTGGCGGCGCAGTTCGAAATAGGCCTCGCCGTCCTCGCCGGTGCGGCCCAGAGTCTGGCCGTCGGCGACGCGCTGTCCGGTCTCGACCTCCAGACGATCCAGGCCCGCAATCACGGCGCGCCAGCCGGGGCCAAGGTCGAGGATCACCACCTCGCCCCACTCCTTCAGCGGCCCGGCGTAGGCGACGCGGCCCGCCGCCGGGGCGCCGACCGCCTCATGGCTGGAGCGCCAGCTCCAACCCGCCGAGCGGCCGCCGAAGCGTTGAGAGGGCGTCCCTGCGATGGGCGGGGTCAGGCGGCTGCGGCCCGCAGGCAGGCGGGCGGCCGGGGCTTCTTCCGGCGCCTCGGCGATCCGAGGCGTCTGGCCGCCCAGTTCGCGGATGCGCGCCTCCAGCGCCTTGGTGGCCCGCTCGGCCCGCGCCGCCTCGGCCCGCAGGACGGACCGCAGGGCGGTCTTGCGCGCCGTCAGCCCCTCGATCTCGGCGCGACGGTCGTTCTGGGCGCTTTCGACGGTGAACAGGCGCTCGCTGGACAGGGCGGCCAGGCGGCGGATGCGGCCGATCTCGGCCTGGCGCTCGACCAGGGTTTCGGCCCGGTCCTGAAGCTCAGGCGTGATGGCGCGGATCAGGATGGAGGCGCGCACCGTGTCCACCGCCTTGTCCGCCGGGATCAGCAGGGGCGGCGGCGGCTCGCGGCTCATCATCTGCAGGGCGGACAGCAGCCGTCCCTGCGCCGCGCGCTCGCGCGACAGGGCGGCCAGCAGGGCCGCTTCACGATCGCCGAGCTCCTTCAGACGGGCGCGCTGGGCCTCCATCTGCACGTCGTCCTCAGCCTCGGCGCGGCGTAGCTCGCGCAGCTGGCGGTCCAGGTCGACGATCTCCTCGGCGGCGGCGGCGGCCTCGGCGCGCAGGCGGCGGGCGCGGGCGGTCTCGTCGCGATACTCGGCCTGAAGCCGGGTCAGCTCGGGGTTCGGCTGGGCCGCGCGCTGGCTGGCCGCCGGCCCGGCCAGGGCCAGCAGCAGGCTGGAGGAGGTCAGAAGAAGAACGGCCCCGGATCGCATCAGTCGCGATGATAGGGCGAACCGGCCAGGATGGTCACGGCCCGATAGATCTGCTCGGCCAGCATGGCGCGGGCCAGGGCGTGGGGCCAGGTCTGCGGCCCGAAGGCCAGGGTCGAGCGGGCCGCGCGGCGCACGCTTTCGTCCAGACCGTCGGCGCCGCCGATGACGAAGACCAGCCGCCGCTCGCCCTGATCGCGCAGGGCCGCCACATGATCGGCGAAGGCGCGCGAGGAATAGGTGCGTCCCCGCTCGTCGCAGGCGATCAGGTGCGCGCCCTCGGCGGCGGCCAGCAGCAGCTCGGCCTCCGGCGCCTTGCCGGGCTTCTTCGGCTCCAAGTCGATGAGTTCGAGGGGGCCCAGACCCAAGGGCCGCCCCGACAGGGTGGCCCGCCGGGCGTAGTCGTCGGCCAGGGCGGCCTCGGGACCGCGGCCCGGCTTGCCGATGGCCGCGATCGCCAGCTTCATGAGGTCAGCCCGCAGTCAGAGAAAGGGTCAGCCGCGGACAGGGCCGCCGCGGTGGGCGCTGTCGACCGCCCAGATCTTCTCGATGTTGTAGAAGGTGCGCACTTCCGGGCGGAACAGGTGGACGACGACGTCGCCCGCATCCAGCAGCACCCAGTCGCAATGCGGCAGACCCTCGACCTTCACCTTGCCCAGGCCCAGTTCCTTGAACAGGCGCAGCAGGTGGTCGGCGATGGCGCCGACGTGACGGTGCGAGCGACCCGAAGCCACGATCATGGCGTCGGTCATCGGGCTCTTGCCGCGCAGGTCGATCAGGACGATGTCCTGGGCCTTGTCGTCGTCGAGTTTGGCGAGGACGGCCTGCTCCAGCTCGGTCGCGCCGACCGGCAGAGGCTGGCGCCCGTCGCTGCCGGAGTCGTCGCTACTGGGGCCGTCCTCGGCCTGACCGTCTTCGGAATGGACGGAATCCATCAGGTCCATTTCGTGCGCCGCATTCGAAACGGCGTCTTGCGCATCGTGCGCGGTCGAGGGGGTCAGCGGAGGGCTCCGAGGCGATTACTAAAAGCCGATCATAGCACGCCCGGCGCAAAAGGTCACCCAGCCTGCGACGACTCTTCACCCCGCCGCGCGCGTCGCGCGGATGGCGGTGGAGGAGCGGTGATTCAGCGGCGCCGTCAGATAGGTCCAGGCGGGCGCCTCCAGATTGGGCAGCAAACCGGCCTGGGCGGCGGGAATGCGATAGCGGGCGAACCTCGCCGCCGCCGGGGCCGTGCGGCTGTCCAGCAGGCTGCCCGGCCGGGCGATCACCGCCACCGGCATCAACCGCATGATGTCGGTCCAGCCCCTCCAGCGATGGAAGCCCGCCAGATTGTCCGATCCCATCAGCCAGACGAAGTGCACGCCCGGATGGCGGGCGACGACGGCGCGCAGGGTGTCGACGGTCCAGCGCGTGCCCGCCCTCGTCTCGAAATCCGAGACGATCATGGCCGGTCCGACGCTCGCCGCCACGGCGCGCGCCGAGGCCATGCGTTCGGCCAGGGGCGCGGTCTCGTGCTCGGATTTCAGCGGATTCTGCGGCGAGACCAGCCAGACCACCCGGTCCAGGTCCAGCCGCTGCATGGCGGTGGCCGCCACATGGGCGTGGCCGTCGTGGGCCGGATTGAACGAGCCGCCAAACAGGCCGACCTTCATCCCCGGCGCCAGATCCAACCCGTCGCGCAGGGCGCCTCGGCGAAGACCGGAGCCTTTCGGCGCAGGACCGGCGTGGAAGAAGGACAAGGGCGTCTCTTGCGGCGGCGGCGAACGGATGAGCGCGGCCAACGCCTTATGCTCACCTGCGCCCTAACACGGTCCGAAGCGGCTGTCTCGCTCCGCGAACGGACTGAGCGCTCGCGCTAGAATTCCTTCCAGCTCGAACCCGGATCGCGCTCGCCCGGCTGGGCCAACTGCTGGCCCCAGGTGATCATCATCAGGGCCTTGTGGCTGCGGATCTTGTACTGGCCGATCATCGGCGTGACGGCGCCCAGCGGCATCCCGGTGCGGGCGTCATAGAGGAAGCCCGAGAACTCGGCCACGCCCATGCGGTCGCGGTTGGAGTAGAGCGACAGCTCCGGCAGGGAGACGACGTTCAGGCTCTCATTGATCGGCACCCGCATGTCGGGAATGCCCACCACCCGGCGCAGCTGGTCCAGCGACAGGGCGCCGGCGCGCACCTCGAAGATGGCGTCGGCCTCGCCGCGTTCGCGCACGATGGCGTAGCCGGCTTCCGACAGGGCGGCGCGGATGGCGCTCAGCGCATAGCGGGCGTTCTCGGCCTGGAAATAGGTCTCGTCGACGAAGACGCGCGCGCCCTGGGGGATCGGCAGGGTCAGGCCCTCGACCGCCCGGTCGGCGGCGCGGTTGACCAGCAGCATGTCCGTGGCCGTCCGCGACGGATTGGTCTCCGTCACCGAGGCGCAGGCGCCCAGGCTCAGGACCGCCAGACCCAGGATCAGCCGCGCCGAAACGCTCACCAGGCGCCCACGTTCGGCATGGAGGCCCAGGGCTCGGCCGGAGCCAGACGCTCGCCCGACTGCAGCAGCTCGATCGAAATCCCGTCCGGCGAACGGATGAAGGCCATGTGGCCGTCGCGCGGCGGACGGTTGACGACCACGCCGCCGTCCATCAGCCGCTGGCAGGCGGCGTAGATGTCGTCGACCTGAAACGCCAGGTGGCCGAAGTTGCGGCCGCCGTCGTAGTCCTGATCGTCCCAGTTATAGGTCAGCTCGACCTCGGGGGATTGCTCGGCCTCGGCGCGAGCCTTGTCCGCCGGCGCGGCCAGATAGACCAGGGTGAAGCGCCCGGCCTCGTAATCCGCGCGGCGCGTCTCCACCAGACCCAGCAGATCGCGGTAGAAACGCATCGAAGCGTCCAAATCCTTCACCCGGACCATGGCGTGCAGATAGCGCATGATCGGACTCAGTGCGCCTCGGGCGGACGGGCCGCCGGATCGAGGTATTCGCTCTCGGGGTGCGGATGGGCCGACAGCACGAAGCGGCGGTCGCAATAGCCGCACTCGATGAAGTCGTCCTCGCCCATGTCCATGTAGACCAGCGGGTGGCCCAGGGCCCCGCCGCCGCCGTCGCAGGCGACGCGCTTGGTCGAGACCACGATCTCTTCGGGCGGAGGAATGACGGCTTCGAGATGACGGGGAGGCATGATCCGGTCCGGTCTGGAAAGGCTTTGCGCCGTTCCTAGGCGGACCGGACCGTCAGGTCAAACCTCCGAAGGCGCGGCCTTGCGGCCCATCACCTTGTCGAACAGGGCCTTGCGCTTCTTGAACAGGGTCAGGCCCAGGCAGCCCGCGCCGACCCACAGGCCGATCTCGCCGATCACGGCGGCGACCGCGGCGATGATCGCCGCCTGGGTCATGGGCAGATAGTCCAGCTTGCCCGCCAGCAGGGCCAGGGCGAAACCGGCGTAGCCGATGGCGCAGACCCCCATGGCGATGAAGCCGATCAGGCGAATGCGGGTCAGCGGCTTACGGGTGGCGACGGCGGTGGTCATGGCGTGTCCTCATCCAAGGGAAGTTGTCTTTCTGACAAGCAAGCTAGACACATCACCCGCACACGTCAAGCACCATTTACATATCGTCTCGCAACCTTGTCCCCGTACGCACGGCGACGGCTTGGCGAACGGCCCCGCGCCCCCTACCTATGCCGTCCGCCCCGCCTTGCCCGAGTTGAAGTCCGCGCCATGACCCAAGAGCCCCGCCTGCCCGTCAACGCCATCGAGGTCAGGGGGCTGAAGAAGACCTACAAGGGCTCGCGCAAGTCGCCGCCGAAGACGGCCCTGCGCGGGGTCGATCTGACGGTGCCGCGCGGCTCGATGTTCGGCCTGCTGGGGCCCAACGGCGCGGGCAAGTCGACCCTGATCAACATCATCGCGGGCGTTGTGAACAAATCGGAGGGCACCGTCCGCATCTGGGATCGCGACATCGACCATGAGGCGCGCGACGCCCGCTCGGCGCTGGGCGTGGTGCCGCAGGAGATCGTCGCCGACGTCTTCTTCACCCCGCGCGAGGCGCTGGAGGTCCAGGCCGGCTTCTACGGCGTGCCCGCCGACGAGCGCCGCTCGGACGAGCTGCTGGCGGCGCTGGGCCTGTCGGACAAGGCCAACGCCTATGTCCGCGCCCTGTCCGGCGGCATGAAGCGGCGCCTGATGGTGGCCAAGGCCCTGGTCCACAATCCGCCGGTGCTGATCCTAGACGAGCCGACGGCGGGCGTGGACGTCGAGCTGCGCCGCCAGCTGTGGGAGTACGTCCGCAAGATCAATGAGGAAGGGGTGACGGTGATCCTGACCACCCACTACCTCGAAGAGGCGCAGGAGCTGTGCGACACCATCGCCATCATCAACCGCGGCGAGGTCGTGGCCTGCGAGCCGACCGAACAGTTGTTGAAGCGGCTGGACACCCGCAACGTCGTGGTGACGCCCGAGACGGCGCCCGAGACCCTGCCCGCCCTGAACGGCTTTGCGGTCGCCCCGCGCGCCAACGGCGCCTTCGTCGTCACCTATCGGACAGGCGAGTCGAGCGTCGAACAGGTGCTGGCCGCCGTGCGCGCGGCGGGCGTGACCATCAAGGACATCGCCACCGAAGACCCGGACCTGGAGGACGTCTTCCTGGCCATGACCTACGGCGACACGAGCCGCCCCGACCCGACGCAGGACTAGGGAGGGGGCCTAGCCCCTTCACGCCACCATCACCGTTCCCAGCAACAGCTTCGCCCCCGGCTTGCCCAGAATGGCGTCCGTCGCGTGCTGCAACGCCACCACCAGCCATTCGACGTTGGGCGGGGCGTCCGGCAGCAGCCGCTCGGCGGCGATACGGACGATCTCGTTGTAGGCGGCGCTGAGACGCGGCTGGGACAGCTGCGCCCGTTCCATCAGGGCGCCGTCGGCGATGTCGAGGCCCGTCTCGACCGTCATCACCCCGCGTCGTCCGTCACGCCTCAACACGGTGGCCGTGGCGGTGGGCAGGGACAGATAGCCCCCCTTGCCGCCGCCGCTCTTCTCAGGCGAAGCGTGCGCGGTGCCGGCCGCCGCGAGGCCGCCGAGCGCCACGCCATGCAAAGTCAGGCCGATCAGATGACGTCTGTCCATGACGCCACCCTAGTCGCGCCGCCTTTCCCGGACGTTGACGCCTAGCCCGCGACGAGACGGCGGCGTATGCGAAGGGCATGAGCATCGACCTGTCCCTCTATCGCCCCAACGTCGGGGTCGTCCTGTTCAACCCGGCCGGCCAGGTCTGGTTCGGCCGCCGCGCCGACACGCCCGAGCCGTGGAACTGGCAGTTCCCCCAGGGCGGCGTCGACGACGGCGAAGACCTGGAAGCCGCCGCCCGCCGCGAACTGCACGAGGAGACGGGCGTGCGCTCCATCGCCCTGCTGGGCCGCACGAGCGAGTGGATTCCCTATGACTTCCCCGAGGGCCTGCCCAGCCCCAAGAGCTGGAAGGGGCTGAAAGGCCAGCGCCAGCAGTGGTTCGCCTTCCGTCTCACCGGCGCTGAGGACGAGATCGACCTGAACGCGCACGGCGAGCCGGAATTCGACGCCTGGCGCTGGGGGCGGCTGGAAGAGGCGCCCAGCCTGATCGTGCCGTTCAAACGGCCGGTCTATGAGCAGGTGGTGCAGGCGTTCGGAGGATGGGCGCAATAGCTCCCTTCCCCCTCGATTGGGAAGGGCCGGGGATGGGGGTGTGGGCGCGACATTGAATGTCCGCGCGCGCGAGACGCGCCCGCGCCGCCGGAGCCTGACAGGAAACCGCCTGCCTTCACCCCCACCCAACCCTCCCCCATCGAGGGGGAGGGCTTGAGAAGCGCGCACGAAAAAGGCCCCTCGCCGCAAGCGAGGGGCCTTTGATCGTTTCAGCCGTGCGAACCTTTAGTTCGCGACGAGCTCCGAAGCCTCTTCGGCCAGGATGGTCAGGCCTTCGCCGTTGACGTCGGCGAAGCCGCCCTTGACCTCGAAGCGGCGGCGCTGGGCGCCGTCATAGACCGTCACCACGCCTTCGCGCAGGGTGGTCATGAAGGGCGCGTGGCCCGGCAGGACGCCGAAGTCGCCCTCGACGCCCGGCGCATCGACCTGATCGACCGAACCGGCGAAGACTTCGCGTTCCGGGGCGACGAGGGAGAAGTTCAGCTTACCGGCCATGGCTTAGGCTTCCGCAGCCATCTTGGCGGCCTTCTCGACGGCCTCTTCGATGGCACCGACCATGTAGAAGGCGGCTTCCGGCAGGTGGTCGTATTCGCCGTCGCAGATCGCCTTGAACGAGCGGATAGTGTCGGCCAGCTCGACGAACTTGCCCGGCGAGCCGGTGAATTGTTCGGCCACGAAGAAGGGCTGCGACAGGAAGCGCTGGATCTTGCGGGCGCGCGACACGACCAGCTTGTCGTCTTCCGACAGCTCGTCCATGCCCAGGATGGCGATGATGTCCTTCAGCGCCTTGTACTGCTGCAGGATTTCCTGGACGCGGCGAGCGACCTGATAGTGCTCCTCGCCGATGACCAGCGGGTCCATGATCCGCGAGGTGGAGTCCAGCGGGTCCACGGCCGGGAAGATGGCCTGGGCGGCGATGTCGCGCGACAGAACGGTCGTGGCGTCCAGGTGGGCGAACGAGGCGGCCGGGGCCGGGTCGGTCAGGTCGTCGGCGGGGACGTAGATGGCCTGGACCGAGGTGATCGAGCCCTTCTTGGTCGAGGTGATGCGCTCCTGCAGGTTGCCCATCTCGGTGGCCAGCGTCGGCTGATAGCCCACGGCCGAGGGGATGCGGCCCAGCAGGGCCGACACTTCCGAGCCGGCCTGGGTGAAGCGGAAGATGTTGTCGACGAACAGCAGCACGTCCTTGCCTTCCTCGTCACGGAAGTATTCCGCGATCGACAGGCCGGTCAGGGCGACGCGGGCGCGGGCGCCCGGCGGCTCGTTCATCTGGCCGTAGACCAGGGCGCACTTGGAGCCTTCGGTCGAGCCGTTGTTCTTGGCCGGGTCCACGTTCACGTTGGACTCGATCATCTCGTGATACAGGTCGTTGCCTTCGCGGGTGCGTTCGCCCACGCCAGCCAGAACCGAGTAACCGCCGTAAGCCTTGGCGATGTTGTTGATCAGTTCCTGCATGGTCACGGTCTTGCCCACGCCGGCGCCGCCGAACAGGCCGGTCTTGCCGCCCTTGGTATAGGGGCAGATCAGGTCGATGACCTTGATGCCGGTGACCAGGATTTCCGCCGAGGTCGACTGTTCGTCGAAGGTCGGGGCTTCCTTGTGGATCGGACGGTATTCAGTGGTCAGGATCGGACCGGCTTCGTCGATCGGCTGGCCGACGACGTTCATGATGCGGCCGAGCGTGCCGGGGCCGACCGGGGCCATGATCGACTTGCCGGTGTCGACGACGGGCTGACCGCGGGTCAGGCCTTCGGTCGTGTCCATGGCGATGGCGCGGACCATGTTCTCACCCAGGTGCTGGGCGACTTCCAGAACCAGGGTGAAGGGCTCGCCCGTCTTCTGGTCGACGTTCTGGGTCTCCAGGGCGCTCAGGATCGCCGGCAGGTGGCCTTCAAACTCGACGTCGACGACGGCGCCGATGACCTGGGCGATCTTGCCCTGGCCCGCGACGGTCGCGACGGCGGCCTTCGGAGCGGCGGCCTTCTTGGGAGCGGCCGGCTTCTTGGCGGCGGGTTTCTTGGGGGCGGTGGTGTCGGTCATCGGGTTTTTGTCCGTGTCGAATGTCAGCTGTGTCGGGATCAGAGCGCTTCAGCGCCGGCGATGATCTCGATCAGCTCGGTGGTGATCTGAGCCTGGCGGGAACGGTTGTACTGCAGCGTCAGGGCGCTGATGAGGTCGCCCGCGTTGCGCGTGGCGTTGTCCATCGCGGCCATCTGGGCGCCGAAGAAGCCGGCCTGGTTCTCCAGCAGGGCGGCCAGGATCTGCGTCGTCAGGTTGCGCGGCAGCAGGGTCTCGAGGATGTCCTCTTCCGACGGCTCATACTCATAGAGCGCGCCGGCCTCGGCCGAGGCGTCCGCGTCGACTTCGGCCGGGGCCAGCTGACGCGACGACGGGACCTGAGAGATCACCGACTTGAACTGGCTGTAGAAGAGGGTGACCTTGTCGGCCTCGCCCGCCTCGAACTTTTCGGCCAGCAGCTCGGCGATCGGCTGGGCCGAATGCAGGCCCACCGTCTTGTGTTCGCTCAGCTCGAAGGTCTTGACGACCTTGTCGCCGAACAGACGGGTCAGCTGGTCGCGCGACTTGCGGCCGACGGCCACGATCTCGACGGTCTTGCCGTTGGCGATCAGGCTGTTGATGTGATCCCGCGCGGCGCGGATGACGTTGGTCGAGAACCCGCCCGCCAGGCCCTTGTCGGCCGTGGCGACGACGACCAGATGCTTCTGGTCGGCGCCGGTCCCGGTCATCAGGCGCGGGCCGTCGTCGCCGACGCCGGCCGCCAGGTTGGCGATGACCGAGGCCATCCGCTGCGCATAGGGCCGGGCGCTTTCGGCCTGGTCCTGGGCGCGCTTCAGCTTGGCCGCGGCGACCATCTGCATGGCTTTCGTGATCTTCTGCGTCGCTTTGACGCTTCCGATCCGATCGCGCATTTCCTTGAGGCTAGCCATCCGGCTCTGCTCTTCCTTTGACTACAGGGCCGAACGATCAGGCGAAGGTCTTGGCGAAGGCCGCCAGGATGTCCTTCAGCTCGGCTTCCAGCTCGGGCGTCAGGGCCTTCTTGGTGCGGATGCCGTCCAGCAGCGAGGCGTGGTTGGCGTGGATGCGCGCCAGCAGTTCGCTCTCGAAACGGCCGACCTGAGCCACTTCGATCCCGTCCAGGTAGCCGCGCGTGCCGGCGTAGATGGACACGACCTGCTCTTCGACGGCCAGCGGCGAGTACTGCGGCTGCTTCAGCAGCTCGGTCAGGCGGGCGCCGCGGGCCAGCAGGCGCTGGGTCGAGACGTCCAGATCCGAGCCGAACTTCGCGAAGGCGGCCATTTCACGATACTGGGCCAGCTCGCCCTTAATCGAACCGGCGACCTGCTTCATGGCCTTGATCTGGGCCGAGGAGCCCACGCGCGACACCGAGATGCCGACGTTCACGGCCGGACGGATGCCCTGATAGAACAGGTCCGATTCCAGGAAGATCTGGCCGTCGGTGATCGAGATCACGTTGGTCGGGATGTAGGCCGACACGTCGTTGGCCTGGGTTTCGATGATCGGCAGGGCGGTCAGCGAGCCCGAGCCGTAGTCCTCGTTCAGCTTGGCCGAACGCTCCAGCAGGCGGCTGTGCAGGTAGAAGACGTCGCCCGGATAGGCTTCACGGCCCGGCGGACGGCGCAGCAGCAGCGACATCTGGCGATAGGCCACAGCCTGCTTGGACAGGTCGTCATAGATGATCAGGCCGTGCATGCCGTTGTCGCGGAAATACTCGCCCATGGCGGTGCCGGCGAACGGGGCCAGGAACTGCAGCGGGGCCGGCTCCGACGCCGTGGCGGCCACGACGATGGTGTATTCCAGCGCGCCGGACTCCTCGAGGGTCTTGACGATCTGGGCCACGGTCGAACGCTTCTGACCGATGGCGACGTAGATGCAGTACAGCTTGGCCGACTCGTCGTCCGACTTGTTGACGGCCTTCTGGTTCAGGATGGTGTCGATGGCGACGGCGGTCTTGCCGACCTGACGGTCGCCGATGATCAGCTCGCGCTGGCCGCGGCCGACCGGGATCAGGGTGTCGATCGCCTTCATGCCCGTCTGCATCGGCTCGTGAACCGATTTGCGCGGGATGATGCCAGGGGCCTTCACGTCGACGCGGCGGCGCTCGGTGAACTGGATCGGGCCCTTGCCGTCGATCGGCTCGCCCAGCGGGTTGACGACGCGGCCCAGCAGGCCCTTGCCGACCGGCACGTCCACGATCTCGCCCAGGCGGCGCACGTCGTCGCCTTCGGCGATGGCGGCGTCCGCGCCGAAGATCACGGCGCCGACGTTGTCGCGTTCCAGGTTCAGGGCCATGCCCTTCACGCCGGCCTTGGTGAACTCGACCATTTCACCGGCCTGGACGTTGTCCAGACCGTGAATGCGCGCGATGCCGTCGCCGACCGACAGCACCTGGCCGACGTCCGAGACGTCGGCTTCCACGCCGAAGTTGGCGATCTGCGACTTGAGGATGGCCGAGATTTCGGCGGCGCGGATATCCATGATTGGCTCTTTCGGCTTTCGTCTTCGGTGCGGGCCCGCTGGCCCGGCTTGATCTGGAATTCGGGGCTTAGGCGCGCTTCAGCGCAAAAGTCATCTGGTCGAGCTTGGTCTTCAGCGAGGCGTCGAACAGCTTCGAGCCCACCTTGACCTTCAGGCCGCCCAGGATCGTCGGATCGACGCGGGCGGTCAGTTCGGGATCACGGCCCAGGGCGGCGCGCAGCTCGGCCTGGATCTTCTTGGTCTGGGCGGCGCTCAGCGCCACGGCCGAAACCACCTCGGCGGCCACGACGCCCGCCTTCTTGGCGTACAGCGCCTCGAAGCCGGCGATCACGCCCGGCAGGTCCGACGCGCGGCCGTTCTGGCCCAGCAGACCCAGGAAGTTGCGCGTCGTCGCATTGAACTTGGCCTTGTCGGCGATGGCGGCCAGGCCCTTGGCCTGATCAGCCGACGCCACGATAGGCGAGGTGGCGAGACGGCGCAGATCCGCGCTGTCCAGCCAGACCGCCTTTAGCGCAGCCAGATCGGCGCGCACGGCGTCCAGCGCCCCCGTCTCGTCCGCGAGGTCGAACAGCGCCTGTGCATACCGTCCGCCGACTTCCGTCGTCCTGAAATCGTCCGCCACTTATATTTGGTCCGCGTCTGAAGCGTTTGGATCAAGACCGGCCGCAGTCGCCTGCGCCAGCCAAGGGCCTGAAATGCTTGTAGAAAGCACGCTGGGGACGCATCTTTCGATACGCCCTTCGCTAAAGCCGCGCGGCTGATACCATGCAAGGCCTCGCCTCGCAACCGAGGGGCGCGGAACGATAACGCCGCACCCGCGCTCTCTTTGGTCGAATAGGACCGGTCAAGCTGGGTTCGACAGGAGGGCCTGCGACGACGACGACGCCATCCGACGCTTGATGCGCGCTCACGCTCCCGTTACCGAAAACCTTCCAACACCCATCAGGACACCCGATGCTCGAAAGCATAACCCCGCTGTTGACCGATCCCGCCGCCTGGGCGGCCCTTGTGACCCTCGTGGTCATGGAGGTGGTGCTGGGGATCGACAACCTGATCTTCATCTCGATCCTCTCGAACAAGCTCCCGCCCGAGCACCGCCAGCGCACGCGCCGTATCGGCATCGGCCTGGCCCTGGTCATGCGCCTGGGCCTTCTGGCCGCCATCGGCTGGATCGTCGGCCTGACCCAGCCGGTCTTCGACCTGGGCATCCACGGCGAGACCTTCGACACCGCCTTCTCCTGGCGCGATCTGATCCTGATCGCCGGCGGCCTCTTCCTGGTCTGGAAGGCGACGAAGGAAATCCACCACGCCGTCGACACCACGCCGTCGAACGACCACCTGCTTGAGAAGGACAAGAAGGACGTCGTCATCAACAACGTCGGTTCGGCCATCTTCCAGATCATCCTGCTGGACCTGGTGTTCTCGGTCGACTCCATCCTGACCGCGGTCGGCATGACCGATCACGTGCCGATCATGATGATCGCCGTGGTCATCGCCGTTCTGACCATGCTTCTGGCGGCCGACCCGCTGGCGAACTTCATCGACAAGAACCCGACCGTGGTCATGCTGGCCCTGGGCTTCCTGCTGATGATCGGCGCCGTGCTGATCGCCGACGGCTTCGGCGTCCACGTGCCCAAGGGCTATATCTACGCCGCCATGGCCTTCTCGGCCCTGGTCGAGGGCCTGAACATGTGGTCGCGCAACGCCCAGATCAGAAAGAACCAGGCCGAGGAAGCCGCCCAGGCCGCCCTCAACAAGGCCGAAACCGCCGAGCCCGGCGTCTAAGCGTGCGTATCGGGCCGGTCCTGGCGACGCTTCTGCTGGCGCTTCCCGCGTCGGCGGCGGCGCAAGCGCCGGGGCCGGCCCCTTCTTCTTCCACTCAGCCCGCACCGTCCCGCGTTCCGGTCTACGGCTATGAGGTGGTGCGGACCTTCCCCCACGACCCGACCGCCTTCACCCAGGGGCTGGTCATCCGCGACGGCGTGCTGATCGAGAGCACCGGCCGCAACCCTTCCAGCGTGCGCCGCGTGCGGCTGGAGGACGGCGTCGTGCTGCAGAAGCGCGAACTCGAGCCCGAGTTCTTCGGCGAAGGCCTGACCGAGAAAGACGGCCGCGTCTTCTCCCTGTCGTGGATCAACGGCGTCGGCTTCATCTGGAATGCGGACGACCTGAAGCCCGTCTCCCGCTTCGCCTACGCGGGCGAAGGCTGGGGACTGACGCACGACGGAACGCGCCTGATCCTGTCGGACGGATCGGCTGCCCTGCGCTTCCTCGATCCCGACACCCAGGCCGAGACCGGCCGCGTCTCCGTCACCCTGAACGGCCGCCCGGTGCGCCAGTTGAACGAACTGGAATGGATCGACGGCGAGGTCTGGGCCAACGTCTGGCGGACCGACTACATCGTCCGCATCGACCCTGCTTCCGGCCGAGTGGTGGGCGTCATCGACCTCAGCGGCCTGCTGCCCAAGGATCAGGTGAAGGATCCGGTCGACGACGTGCTGAACGGCATCGCCTGGGACGCGCAGAACCGCCGCCTGTTCGTCACCGGCAAGAACTGGCCCAGCCTGTTCGAGATCAGGCTGACCGGGCCGAGGTAGGCGCGGCTCTCGCCCTTACCCCTCACTCCACCGTCATCCTCGGGCTTGACCCGAGGATCGAGCGGCGGGCGCGCTCGCCCTCTCCAAAGTCGCGGAGGCGGATGGACCGATCCTCGGGTCAAGCCCGAGGATGACGGAGAGTGGGTAGGCGCCAGCACGCCTTACAGGAAACTATAAGGATCCACGTCCACCGTCAGCCGCACCGAGGCTGGAACCTTCACCCGCGCCAGCCAGGCGCGCAGGAAGGCCTGCAGGTTCACGTCGCGGTCGGCGCGCACCAACAGCCGCTTCCTTCGCCGCCCGCGCACCAGCGCCAAAGGCGCGTCGGCGGGGCCATAGACCTCCAGCCGTTCGGCGTTGGGGATGGCCTCGGCCAGATCGCGGGCGACCTTCTCGACCGCCATCGCGTTCTCGCTGGACAGGATCAGCGCCGCCAGACGGCCGTGCGGCGGCAGGGACGCCGCCTCGCGCTCAGCCATCTCCGCCTCGACGAAGGCGTCGCGGTCGCCCGCCGCCAGGGCCTGCAGCACCGGATGCTCGGGCGTCCAGGTCTGCAGCAGGGCGCGGCCCGGCTTGTCCGCCCGCCCCGCCCGGCCCGTAGCCTGGGCCAGCAGCTGATAGGTCCGCTCGGCCGCGCGCAGATCGCCGCCGCGAAGCCCTAAGTCCGCATCGACCACCCCGACCAGGGTCAGGCGCGGGAAGTTGTGGCCTTTCGCCGCAGCCTGGGTGGCGACCAGGATGTCGATCTCGCCGTCGGCCATGCTTTGTATGAGGGCGCGGGCCGACTTGCCGTCCGGCACGGTGTCCGAGCTGAAGACAGCCGTGCGCGCCTGCGGGAACAACTGCCGCACCTCCTCCTCGACCCGCTCGACGCCCGGCCCGACCGGGACCAGAGTATCCTCGGCCCCGCATGACGGGCAGGCCTTGGGCTTGGGCATGGAGAAGCCGGTCAGGTGGCAGACCAGCCGCCCGGTGTAGCGATGCTCGACCAGCCAGGAATCCGTATCCGGCGCCGTCAGCCGGTGCCCGCACGACCGGCACAGCACCACCGGCGCATAGCCGCGCCGGTTGAGGAACAGCAGGCTCTGCTCGCCCCGCGCCAGCGTCTCGCCGATGGCTTCGCGCAAAGGCTGGGACAGCCAGGTCTGCGGGTCGGGCGGACATTCGCGCAGGTCGATCAGGCCGATCTCGGGCAGCACCGCCGCCCCATGCCGCGCCGCCAGCTTCAGCCAGCGATACCGTCCCTGATGGGCGTTCCACAGCGTCTCCAGCGACGGGGTGGCCGAGGCCAGCACCACCGCCGCCCCCTCGATCCGCGCCCGCGCCACGGCCAGGTCGCGGCCGTGATAGACCAGCCCCTCCTCCTGCTTGAACGAGCCGTCGTGCTCCTCGTCCACCACGATCAGGCGCAGGTTGGCGTAGGGCAGGAACAGGGCCGAGCGCGCGCCGACCACGATGTTGCAGCGCCCGGCGACCACCGCCTCCCACGCCTGTCGTCGGCGCGGCGGGGCGACGCCGGAATGCCATTCGGCCGGTGCGACGCCGAAGCGGGCGGTGATGCGCTCGATCACCGCCTGGGTCAGGGCGATCTCAGGCAACAGGATCAGCACCTGCGCCGTCGGATCGGCCCGCAGCGCCCGCGCCGCCGCCTCCAGATAGGCCTCTGTCTTGCCCGAGCCCGTCACCCCGTCCAGCAGGAAGGGCGCGAAGCCGCCCGCCGCTGTCGCCTCGGCGATGGCCGCCGCCGAGGCCGCCTGATCCGGGTTCAAGGTCGCCGGCGCATGGTCGGGATCGGGCGCGTCGAAGGCGGCGACAGCCTCGACCTCGAACGCCTTCAGCACGCCTTCATCGACCAGCCCCTTGACCACGCCGGACGAGACGCCCGCCGCCCGCGCCAAATCAGGGCCGGGCATGGACCGCGCGCCCAGCGCCTCCAGCACCGCCGTCCGCGCCGCCGTGGGGCGGGCGGGATTGCGCCCCTCGACGCGCCGCACCCGCCGCTCGGGCCGGGGCCGGGGCGCGCGCAGCCCCTTCAGCGCCGTCGCCGCCATCTCGCCGGGCGGGCTGAGGGTCCAGCGCGCCGCCCATTCGACGAAGTCCAGCGTCCGCTCCGGCAGGCGCGGATCGTCCAGCACCTGCTCGACCGCCTTGAGGCGCCGGTTGGAGCCGGTCGTCTCGAACACCTCGGCCACCACGCCCCGGATCAGGCGCGGGCCCAGCGGCACGGCGACCTGATCGCCGCGCGCGACCGACAGCGCCTCGGGAACCGCATAGTCGAAGGCTTCCGGCACCGGCAGGGGAATGAGGACGGAGGCGACCTTCACGCGGCTTCTCCTCCCCATTTCGTGGGGAGGTGGCGCGGTCGCGCAGCGACCGTGACGGAGGGGCTGCCTGGTTCTGCTGACAGAAGCCCCTCCACCACTACGTGGTCCCCCTCCCCACAGAGTGGGGAGGAAAAGAATGAGAGTCGCCCTTCGCGTTGGTCAGGGTTAGAACTCTTCTCCATGAAACTCTTTCTCGACACCGCCGACGTCGCCGTCATCAAGGATTTGCTGCCCACCGGGATGGTGGACGGCGTCACCACCAATCCTAGCCTGATCGCCAAGTCGGGTCGCAACATCGCCGAGGTCATCGCCGAAATCTGCGCCCTGGTCGAGGGGCCGATCTCGGCCGAGGCCGTGGCCACCGATTTCGAGACCATGGTCAAGGAGGGCGACAAGCTGGCCTCCATCGCCCCCAACGTCGTGGTCAAGCTGCCGCTGACGTGGGACGGCCTGCGCGCCACCCGCGCCTTCGCCGACAAGGGGATCAAGACCAACGTCACCCTGTGCTTCTCGGCGGCCCAGGCCATGCTGGCGGCCAAGGCGGGCGCGACCTTCATCTCGCCCTTCGTCGGTCGTCTGGACGATGTCGGCGCCGATGGCGTGGGCCTGCTGGAAGACATCCGCACCCTGTACGACATCCACGACTTCAGCACGGAAATCCTGGCCGCCTCGGTGCGCAATGCGGACCATGTGACCGCCGCGGCGCTGGCCGGCGCCGACGCCTCCACCATTCCGGCCGACGTTTTCAAGGCCCTGGTAAAGCACCCGTTAACCGACAAGGGGTTGGATGCCTTCCTGGCCGACTGGGGCAAGACCGGTCAGTCGATTCTGTAGTTTCTGACCCGACGAGAGGTCCGTTTGAGCACTTCCCTGGACCTCTCTTCCGACCCGGCGGCGGGCCTGCACTGGCCGCAGGTGCGCGCCTGGCTGGGCGATCACGCCGAACACCTGCTGGATGATCGCGCCCTGCTGGAAGAGCTGGGCCTCGCCGCCACCGGCCGCAACGTCGTCGACTTCGGCCGCGCCGCCCTGGCGCGGCTGGAGGCCGTCGCCCAGCGCGAGGCCGGGGCGCGCAAGCTGATCGAAGAGATCGCCCGCGCCAACTTCGCCGCCCAGACCCAGACCCACGTCGCCGCTCTGGACCTGATGGAGGCCCAGACCCACGCCGAACTGGCGCGCTGCCTGGACGCCGTGACGCAGGGGCGTTTCGGCCTGGCCGGCGCCGCCGTGGCGATCGAAAAACCGGGCGCCGTCCCCTTCGGCTGGAAGGCGCTGGAGCCGGGCCGCGTCGACGCCCTGCTGGGCGAGGACGGCCTGCACTGGCTCGGCCCCAACTTCACCGGCCTCAGCCTGTTCGGCCCGGCCGAGGGCGAGGTCGCCTCGGTCGCCCTGGTGCGGATGAACCTGCGCCTGCCGGGCGCCGCCGCGCCCCGCGCCGCCCTGTGCGCCTTCGGCTCGGGCGAGGAAGACGGCTTCACCCCCGCCATGGGCTGCGAACTGGTGGCCTTCGTCGCCCGCGTGGTCGAACGCATGGCCGAGCGATGGCCGCTGGACGCCTGAACGCCCCCTCCATGACTTCGCAGGACGCCCTGGCCGCCTGGCTGGAGCATCTGGCCCATGAGCGCCGCCTGTCGCCGCGCACGCTGGAGGCCTATGGCCACATCGGCCGGCTGTATCTGGCCTTTCTGGAGCGCCATCGCGGCGGCCCCCAAAGCGCGGCCGACCTGGGGTCCGTCACAGCGGCCGAGGCGCGCGCCCATCTGGCCGAGCGCCGCAACGGAGATCGCCCGCTGAACGCCCGCTCGCTCAGCCAGACCCTGGCCGCCATCCGGGGCTTTCACGCCTTTCTTGACCGGCGCCTCGGCGTAGCGACGCCCCAGCTGGCTCTTGTACGGGGGCCCAAGGTCAAGCCGTCCCTGCCCCGCCCGGTCAGCGAGGATCAGGCCAAGGGCCTGCTGCACGAACCCGAGGCTGATCCCGACATGGAGCCGTGGGAGGCCGCGCGCGACCGCGCCGTCCTGACCCTGCTCTACGGCTGCGGCCTGCGGATTTCGGAGGCTCTGTCGCTGAAGCGGTCGGACACCCCACTGCCCGAATCCTTGCGCATCACCGGCAAGGGCGACAAGACGCGGATGGTCCCCGTCCTGCCGCAGGTGCGCGAGGCGACGCAGGCCTATCTGGCGCTGCAGCCCTTCGTCATCGACGCGGATCAGGCCCTGTTCCGGGCGCGGCGCGGCGGCCCCTTGAGCGCCCGTCATGTGCAGGCGACCGTGCAGCGGCTGCGCGGGCGCCTCGGCCTGCCCGCCTCGGCCACGCCCCACGCCCTGCGCCACAGCTTCGCCACCCACCTGCTGGGCGCCGGCGCCGACCTGCGCTCGATCCAGGAGCTGCTGGGCCACGCCAGCCTGTCTACGACGCAGAAATACACCCAGGTCGACGCCGCCCGCCTGCTGGCCGCCTATGCTCAGGCCCATCCGCGCGGCTGACCCTCCGCAAACGGACTTTTCAGCACCTCGAAAAGGCGCCAGAATTCCGGCCTGGGGATCGCGGAACGGGAGTTCACGCGCGTGCACAGGCCGATTCTCGTTTCTGAGACCGATCGCCTCGCCCCCAGCCGTCGCATGGCCCTGAGCCTGCTGGCCCAGACCGGGCTTGTTCTGGCCGCCCCGGCCTGGGCGCAGGATTCGACGAGACAGACGCCTCCCGCTTCGCCCGACGCCGAGGCGCGCCTGCTGGCGAACCTGCTGACCCGCATCGGGGTCGAGGTCGATCTGGACGGGCGCAAGGCGCTGTTCGTCATCGACACGGGCGCAGAGCGCAGCGCGATCTCCGACCGGCTGGCGCAGGCGCTGGACCTTCCGCCCGGCCCGCCCGTCCTGGTGCACGGCATCACCACCGCCCAGATGACGCCGACCGTGCGCCTGCCCCATCTGGCCTTTTCCGAGCGACGGTTCGCCGACCTGGTCCTGCCGGTCTTTCCCTATGGGCTGCTGGGGGCCGACGGTCTTCTGGGGCTGGACGTGCTGTCGCGCTTCCGGCTGACCCTGGACCTGCGGCGCCGCCGGGTCATGATCGCGGCCTCGGGCGTCGACGTCGTGCGGCGCGGCCTGTCCTTCGGCGGACGCGCCAGCCGCGTGGGTCTGGACATCACCGATGTCCGCTCGGGGCGTTTCAGCCAGTTGATCCTGACCCAGGTCGCGGCCGACGGCGTCCCGGCCGTCGCCTTCATCGACAGCGGCGCCCAATATTCGATCGGCAACCGCGCCCTGATGCGGGCGCTGGATTCGCGCCTGGGCCGGGTCGAGCGTCCCTTGGTGCGCGTCTATGGCGTGATCGGCCAGTCCTTGCTGGTGCGGTCCGGCGAACTGGCAGATCTGCGCCTGGCGCGGCGCGATCTGGGGCCGACGCCTCTGTTGTTCGGCGACCTGCACGCCTTTCGCATCCTGAACCTGATCGACCGTCCCGCCCTGTTGCTGGGCGCCGACGTCCTGACCCGGTTCAGCCAGGTGACGCTGGACTATGGCCGGGGCCGCATCGCCCTAGGCGGCCTGGCCCGTCGTCCGACGCCGCAGGCCGCGCCTCGGTCCTAGGCCAATCAGATCGCCTTGACCGCTCCGCCATCGATGCGGATCAGGGAGCCGGTGACATAGCCCGCCAGCGGACTGGCCAGGAAGGCGGCGACGGCGCCGAACTCCTCGGTCGCGCCGATGCGTCCGGCGGGGATGGACTTGACCGATTCCGCACGGGCCTCGGCGGGTTCGACGCCAGTCGCTGCGGCGCGGGCGGCGTCCAGCCGCTCGATGCGCGGGGTGTCGATCCGGCCGGGCAGAAGGGTGTTGACCGTCACCCCATTGGCCGCCACCTCGCCCGCCAGGGTCTTGGCCCAGGCCGCCACCGAGGCGCGCAGGGTGTTGGACACGCCCAGCGTCCCGATCGGTTCGATCACGCTGGTCGAGGCGACGTTCAGCACCCGCCCCCAGCCCATGGCCCGCATCCCCGGCATGACCCCGGTCGGTCAGGCGGAAGACCGACAGCACCATGGCCTCGAACTGCTCGCGCCACAGCGCCGGGTCCAGCCCCGCCACGCCCGACGGCGGCGGCCCGCCCGTGTTGTTCAACAGGATCTGGATCGGCCCGCCCAGCCCGGCCTCAGCGACGTCCACCGCCTTCAGCAGGGCCTCGTGATCGGCCAGATCGGCCGGGGCGATGACCGCCCGGCCCGGCCCCATGGCGTTCAGTTCGTCGGCCACGGTTTGAAGCCTGGCCGCATCGCGCGACAGCAGGGCCACGTGCGCGCCCTCGGCCACAAGCGCCGTCGCCACCGACCGCCCCAGGCCGCTGGAGCCGCCGCAGACCAGGGCGCGCTTGCCGGTGAGTTGAAGATCCATGCGAGGCTCCTGTTGCGAAACACCCAAGGCTCCACATGTACGTGGCCCTCTCGTCCAGACAAGGCCGCCATGTCGCTTCCCGTCCTGCCCATCGAAACCGAACGCCTGTCGCTGCGCGCCTTCCGCCCGGACGATTTCGACGCCTATTACGCCTACCACGCCCTGCCCGAGGTCTATCGCTACCTCTACGCCGCGCCGCCGAGCGCCGAAGAAGCGCGCAAAACTCTGCAAACAGCGAACGCCTTCACCGAGGACGGCGACGTCGCACGGCTTGCGGTGACGCGACGCGCGGATGGAGCCCTGCTGGGCGAGCTTTTCCTTAGGCTGGCCAGCAAGGCGGCCCTGCAGGCCGAGATCGGCTACATCTTCAACCCGGCCTTCGCCGGCCAGGGCTACGCCGCCGAGGCGGTGCGCGCCCTGGTCGGCGTCTGCTTCTCCAGCCTCGGCCTGCATCGCCTCTACGCCCGCCTCGACACGGACAACCAGGGCTCCATCGGCCTGGTCGAGCGGCTGCGCTTCCGGCGTGAGGCGCACCTGATCCAGAACGACCGTTTCAACGGCGTCTGGGGCGATGAATTCATCTACGCCGTGCTGGCCGCGGAATGGGCCGCTAACGCAGAACCGCGTCGGAACTGACCAGCCGCACGTCGTGCATCTGGTTCAGATAGGCCTCGTAATAGCCTTTGTGCGAGGCGCCGACGATGGTCAGCATCCGCGTGCCCGGATAGCGCCCCAGCACGTCGCGGATGTTGGCGACCATGCGCAGGTTGCGAGTCTCCCAATAGCCCAGGTAGCGTCGCCCGAACGCCTCGGGCGACGGCTCCACATGGGTCGCGCCGAAGTCGGAGCGATAGGCCGCTACGGCTTCAGCCGGATCATTGTAGGCCCGATACATCGCCAACAAGCCGCCTGGACGCTCCAGACCAGCGCCCAACGCCGCTGAGGCTTCCTTTCGCGCCTTTGAATTCGGGTTGTCCCAAGATCCCATGATGGCCTGGCGATAGCCCTCCTGCTCGTCCGGTCGAATGTCGGAAGAAGCCGTGTGGTCATCAACGGCCCACAACCTCTCCAGGCCCAGACGCGCCGCCAGAGCCGCGGCGATCAGCTCGGTCTCATTGCGACGCGTCATCCGACGGTTCAGTTCGGCAACCAACTCCTCCGTCAGCCCGTCCTGGGCCAACCGCTCGCTTTCAGGCAGGCGCAGCCACTGGACCACGGCGGACGGCGCTTCTCCGGCGGCCAGAAAAAGTAGGGCGAGCTGTCGCCTCTGTGTTGACGAAAGCGTCTCCGGCCAGTCCGCCAGAACGCGCTCGACTTCGACATTGGCGCCCGGAACATCCAATGCAGCGGCTTCACCGGCCTTGGCCGGATCATAGCAATAACTTCTAATCGTCGAGGCATAGCGTGTCGGCTGGCGTTTCATAGCATCGCACTGCAGACCCGATAGGTTCTCGACCGCAATCGCCGTCGGTCGCCAAGTCGCCAACCGATCAAGCAAGGGCTCCAACAGCTCGGGCCGGAAGCTGTCCGGCAGGGCGGAAAGGTGCGGCGAGCCCAGCACCAGAACCTCATTGAACGCGCCTGCCGGAGGGCCTTTCAACTGGTCAGGGTGAAACGTGGGTCGATAGTCCTGCGCCGAGGCGACAGAACCGATCACCGCCCAGGCCGCCGCCGCCAATCCAATCGCCAAACGCATCGCTTCACCCTCGCTCCCGCCGTTTCGCGGTGAAACTGAAGACGCCCGCCGAGGCCAGCAAGTTAAGTTTCGGCAACGAAAAACGGCGCGCCCCGTGCGGAGCGCGCCGTTCAGATCGCGGTCTGAAGCCGGTGAGGCTTACGCCTGCATCGTCCAGCCTTCGACGCCCATGGCGGCCTGACGGAAGGCTTCCGAGCGGGTCGGGTGCGGGTGGCAGGTGCGGGCCACGTCTTCCGAGGCGCCGCCGAAGGCCATGGTCATGCAGGCCTCGCCGATCAGCTCGCCCGCCTGCGGGCCGTAGATGTGGACGCCCAGAACCTTGTCGGTCGCGGCGTCGGCCAGAACCTTCACGAAGCCCTCGGTCTCATGGTTAATCTTGGCGCGGCTGTTGGCGGCGAAGGGGAATTTGCCCTTCTTGTAGTTGACGCCTGCGGCCTTCAGCGCCTCTTCGGTCTTGCCGACCCAGGCCACTTCCGGGCCGGTGTAGATGACCGACGGCACCAGGTCGTAGTCGACGTGGCCCGGCTTGCCCGCGATCAGTTCGATCACGGCCACGGCGTCTTCCTCGGCCTTGTGGGCCAGCATCGGGCCGTGCGTCACGTCGCCGATGACCCAGACGCCCGGCGCCGAGGTCTTGAAGTGGTCGTTGGCGATGAAGCCGCGCGCGTCCGGCGTGACGCCGACCGTCTCGAGCCCCAGGCCTTCGGTGTAGGGACGGCGGCCGATGGCGACCAGCACCACGTCGCCCTTCAGGGTTTCCGCCTCGCCGCCCTTGGCGGGTTCGAGGGTCAGCTCCACGCCGTCCTTGGACGTCTTGGCGCCGGTGACCTTGGTGCCCATGCGGAAGGTCATGCCCTGCTTGGTCAGGCCGCGCTGGAAGGCGGTGGCGACTTCGCCGTCCATGCCCGCCCCGACCTTGTCGAGGAACTCCACGACCGTGACCTGGGCGCCCAGACGACGCCAGACCGAGCCGAGCTCAAGGCCGATGACGCCCGCGCCGATGACGATCAGATGCTTGGGCACCTTGGGCAGGAATAGGGCGCCGGTCGAGTCGATGACCTTGCCGTCCTCGAAGGCGACGCCCGGCAGGGGGGTCGGCTCGGAGCCGGTGGCGATGACGATGTTCTTGGTCTCGAGCGTGGTCTTGGCGCCGCCCTCGGCTTCGACCTCGACCTTGCCCTGGCCGACGATGCGGCCGAAGCCCTTCACCACGTCGACCTTGTTCTTCTTCATCAGGAATTCGATGCCCTTGGTCAGAGCCTCGACGCTGTCGTCCTTGGCCTTGTGCATCTGGGCCAGGTTCAGCTTGGGCTTCACTTCGATGCCGATGCCGGCGAATTCGACGTTGGCGGCCTCATACAGTTCCGAGGCGTGCAGCAGGGCCTTCGACGGCATGCAGCCGACGTTCAGGCAGGTGCCGCCCAGGGTCGCGCGCTTTTCGATCAGGGCGGTCTTCAGCCCCAGTTGTCCGGCGCGGATGGCGGCGTTGTAGCCGCCCGGCCCGCCCCCGATGATCACCACGTCGTAGGTCTGGGAAGCGGCGTCGGCCATATGGTCCTCTGATCGTTCAGGCGCTGGGGAAGAGAGCGGCGCGGACACTAGCGCCGACCCCGGCGGGGTCAACCGCCACGGTCCATATAGGCCCGGATCGCGTCGGGGACCATGCCGAGAAAGACTAAAGGAGGGGCCGACGAAAGCAAAAGGCCGGGCGTCGCCGCCCGGCCTTCCATTTTCAGCCGCTATGGACCGATCAGTATTTGAAGCGCACGCCCATGAAGACGTTGTAGCCGAACTTCTCGTACTCATAGGTCCGCTCGCGCGAGCCGTAGTAGCGAACGCCCGCCGAGTCGGTCAGGTTCTTGGCCTCGCCGAACACCTCGACCCCGTTGCCGAAGTCGTAGGAGGCGGTGAAGTCCAACTGCTCACGGCCTTCGACGAACAGGTCGAAGTCGGGATCGTCGGCGTTGATCTCTTCCAGATAGTCGCTGCGCTTGGTGTAGCTGAGGCGGGCGCTGAAGCCGGCCATCTCGTAGAAGAGGGCCAGGTTGTAGTTATTCTCCGACTGACCCGGCAGCGAGAACTTGTTGCGGCCGCCATAGGCCTGGGCCGTTTCGATCTCGGCGTCGGTCCAGGTGTAGTTGGCGAAGACGCCGAAGCCCGAGGCCCAGCCCGGCAGGAAGCTGAACTTCTGCTGCCAGTTCAGCTCTAGGCCCATCAGGTGGCCGTTCGGGGCGTTGATGGGGGTCTCGAACTCGGCGTCGAACTCGGTCCCGTCGATCGTCACCTTGTCCTCGTATTTGAGGATGTAACGGTAGTCGGTCAGATCCTTGTAGAAGGCGTTGGCCGACACCACGCCCAGCGAGGCGAAGTAGTACTCCAGCCCGAAGTCGACGTTGTTCGACAGCGTCGGCTGCAGGTCCGGGTTGCCGATCTCATACGAGATGTCCGTGCCGTCGGTCTCTTCGATACGACGCGGGACGATCTGGTTGAACTCGGGGCGCGAGATCGAGCGCGTCAGGGCGAAGCGGCCGATCAGATTGTCCGAGAAGCTGTGGCGGACCGTCAGGTTGGGGAAGAACTCGGTGTCGTCGCGATCGACCCGCGCCATGTCATAGGGCTTGGTGCCGTCGTTATCGATCAGGCTGGCGGCCTCGCCCTCGAACTTGGTGTTCTCTACGCGCAGGCCGAAGATGATGTTGGTCGCGCCGATGTCCAGGCGGCCCTGGGCGTAGGCCGACAGAATGTCTTCCTTGGCCGTATAGTCCGCCGCGATGGAATCCGCCGGACGGATCGGCGACAGCGGGCGCATCTGGCCGAAGTAGTCGTCCACCAGGCCGTTGTTGAACTTCTTGCCCAACAGATAGTCGTAGTTGCGCGAGTCCGAGCCCGTCAGCAGGTCGGCGTAGGACTGCGACGGCGCATGGGCGGCGTCACGGCTGCGGAAGCGGTCCTCGTCGGCCGAGATGTCGCGGGTGCGGTATTTGCCGCCGAATTTCCAGGTGATCTCGCGGCCGCCGATGACCGAAGGCAACTCGAAATTGGTCTGGAAGGTCAGTTCGTCCTGCTCGGTCGTGCTGGAACGGAAGGCGTTCTCGCGGAAGCGGTATTGCGCCGCATCCATGTGTTCGCCGGTCGTGAAGATCGAATAGGTCGGCTGGTAGTGATCGCCGGTGAAGTCATAGGTGACCGACGGCTTGGCCCGCGACCGGAACAGCAGCTCGTTGCGGTTCGGATAGGTCTGCTCGCTGCTGGCCCACGAGATGTTCGCGTCCCACACCGCGCCGTTGCCGAAGATGCGCTCGGCGCCGGTCGTCAGGGTCAGGATTTCGTTCTTCTGGGTGCGGTGGCGCAGCTGGCGCTCGACCGTCACCTCATTGAAGGTCGCCTTGCGGTCGGTGGCGCCGGCCTGAAGCTTTCCTTCGTCATAGGTCAGCAGCAGCTGGTTGCGGTATTCGTCGTCCTCGAACTGGGCGAACGAGCCGCGCACCCAGGCGCGATAGGCGTCCGACGGTCGGAACTCCAGCGAGCCGTTGATCGACTGGCGCGTGCGCTCGGTGTCGTAATCCTTGAACAGGCTTTCCTCGAGGGCGAACACCTCGCCGCCTTCCGGCGTCTTCATCTTGGTCCAGCCGGACTCGACGTTGTCGGGGCGGCGGTTGGTCTTGGAGTAGGAGTAGGACAGCAGGCCGCCGAAGGTCTGGTCCGCGCCGAAGACGTTCGACGCCGTGGCGCCCGCGCGGATGTCCTCGCCGCCGTAGTCGTTGTAGCTGCCGCCGGCATAGCCGCTGACGGCCAGGCGACGCTGGTCGAAGGGCGAGCGGGTCTTGATGTTGACGGCGCCGGCGATGGAATCGGCGTCCTGGCTCGGCAGCAGGGTCTTGGAGATCTCGATGTTGGAGACGATGTCGCTGGGCAGGGTGTCCAGGTCGACCGCGCGCGTGCCCGGATCGACGGCCGGAACCGTCACCCCGTCCACCGACACAGCGGTGAAGGCCGACGGCGCGCCGCGCACGTTGATGTAGCGGCCCTCGCCCTGGTCGCGCTGGATGGCGATGCCCGGCACGCGCTGCAGGGATTCCGCCACGTTCGGATCGGGGTAGCGGCCGATGGCGTCGGCCGACAGGACGTTGATCACGCCGTCGGCGTTCTTCTGCTGGTTCAGCGAGCGGGCCACGCCCTCGGTGATGACGCCGTTGACGATGACGTCGGCCACGGCGACCGCATCGCCCGAGCCCATCATGACGGTGACCGAGGTCAGGCGGCCCGGCGCGGCGGCGACCGTCTGGGTCGCGGTCGGCAGGCCGATGTAGCGGGCCTCCAGCGTGACCTGGCCCGAGACGCCGCCCAGGTTGAACTCGCCCTGGCTGTTGCTGACCGCGCGGCGGCCGCTGACGCGGTCGATGATCTCGGCGCCCGGCAGGGGCGAGCCGTCGGCGTTGACGACGCGACCGATCAGGCCGTCGCCCGCCGGGGCGGCCGCGACGGCCGGAGCGGCGTCAACCGCGACGTCGGCAGCCCTGGCGTCAGCAGCTTGGGCGGCGACAGCGAAAACCAGCGGCAGGCTCGCCGCGCTGAGAAGAAGTCCGAGCTTCATGTCCATATCCCCGAAGGCCAGCGCCGCTTCTGGCGGCCCGGTTCCGGCGGGATGGCTAATGCGCCGCGACGACGCGGCCGCGACGGTTTCACGAAAAGGAATCTGCGAGCGGAACACGGGATGACGACAGTTCGTCCCGATCCGGATCATCCGTTGTCGAACCATCGCCGAACCGTCGCGGCGGCGCCGTTGACCGTCCTTTCGCGCGCGTGTTTCGGGCGGGCATTCCTCATTCGGACGGAAAGCTCCGCTCATGCCCGCCTCCCTGCCCCTGCGTTCGCTCGCCGGCCTTCTGGCCCCCGCCCTGCTTCTGGCCGCCTGCGCCGGACACGAGGCGGACTATCAGGGCGAGGGCGGCGGCTTCGTCGGCCAGGGCGCGCCCGTGCGCGCCGTGCTGGAGACGCCCTCGGTCGGCACCGTCGGCGACGACGCGGCCGACGATCCCGCCGTCTGGGCTTCCAAGACCCCCGTGACCATCGGCGACGTCCAGACCCCCGGCTTCGTCGTCGGCACCGACAAGAAGGCGGGCCTCTACGTCTACGGCTTCGACGGGGCCATTCTGCAGTTCATGCCCGAGGGGCTGCTGAACAACGTCGACGTGGTCGAGGGCCTGAGCCTCGACGGCCGCCCGCAACTGCTGATCGGAGCCAGCGAACGCACGCCGGGCCGCACCGGCGTCGCCCTCTATCTGTTCGACCCGGCCGGGACCGGCGACAACAAGGTGCGCTACTGGGGCTCCATCGCCACCGACGTGGTCGAGCCCTACGGCTTCTGCTTCGCCCGGCGCGGCGAGGAGGTGCACGCCGTCCTGGTCGGGCATGAGGGCGAGCTGCGTCAGTTCATCGTCGCCGCCGGGGCCGACGGCCGCCCCTCCGCGCAACTGGTCCGCCGCGCCGAGATCGGCTCCATCTCCGAAGGCTGCGCCGCCGACCCGGCGACCGACGCCCTCTATATCGCCGAGGAGAACGTCGGCCTGTGGCGCTACGGCCTCGACCCGGCCTCGCGCGGGGCGCGCACCCTGGTCCAGCCGGTCGCGCCGGGGCTGCTGGTCGCCGACGCCGAGGGGCTGACGACGCTGACCGACGGCGAAGCGCGCTATCTGATCGCCTCCAGCCAGGGCGACTCGACCTTCCCCGTCTGGCGCATCGACGGCGCAGAGCCGCAGTTCAAGGGCCGCTTCGTGGTCGTGGACGGGACGGTCGACGGGGTGACGGGCACCGACGGCCTGGCCGCCCTGGGCGGTCCGGTCGGACCCTTCCCCGAGGGCCTGGTGGTCATCCAGGACGACGTCAACGACACCGGAACCCAGAACTTCAAATACGTCGACTGGCGCGACATCCGCGCCGCGCTGGGGCTGTAAGGTCGGAGGAGGGAATGCGAAAAGGCCTGACGGGATCGTCGGGCCTTTTTCACGTGCGGCGATGGACAGGGCGCAAAAGGAAACGGGGCCCGACCTTGCGGCCGGACCCCGTTTTCCCTTTCGACTGGAGCGGGCGAGGCGATTCGAACGCCCGACCCTCACCTTGGCAAGGTGATGCTCTACCCCTGAGCTACGCCCGCACTCCGTTGGGAGCGATGTGCTGCTCCCCGTCGAGGAAGGGGCGTATAGCGGACCGACTTCGGATCGCGCAAGCCCCTTTTTCGATTTTCGTCCAATCCGTCGATTTTTTTCGAATAGCCCTGAAACTTCACACGAAAACGGCCCCCGAAACGCCCGCTCGGACGCCTCGGAGGCCGCTTCAAAGCGCAGCTGCTGCCGCCGCTACGCGCCCTGCCCGCTCAAGCAGCGAGCCGCCGCGCGGCGAGCGTTAGCGGCCTTGCCGCTCATCGCCTTAGCGAGGCGCGAGACGGATCGCCCCGTCCAGACGGATGCACTCGCCGTTGATGTAGGTGTTCTCGGCCAGATGCAGGGCCAGGGCGGCGTAGTCGGCCGGCGTGCCCAGGCGCTTGGGGAAGGGGATCATGGCGGCCAGGGCGTCCTGCACCTTCTGGTCCATGCCCGCCATCATCGGCGTCCACATGATGCCCGGCAGGATGGTGTTGACCCGCACGCCTTCGTTCATCAGGTCGCGCGCCACCGGCAAGGTCATGGCGTAGACGCCGCCCTTGGACGCCGAATAGGCGGCCTGGCCGATCTGGCCGTCCTGGGCCGCGACCGAGGCGGTGTTGATGATCAGGCCGCGCTCGCCGTCCTCCATCGGCTCCAGCGTGACCATGCCCGCCGCCGACTGCGACAGGACGCGGAAGGTGCCGAACAGGTTGATCGAGACGGTGCGCTCGAACTGGGCCATGTCGTGGGCGCGGATCTCGCCGGTGTCCTTCTTGCGGCTGACGGTCTTCTGGCCGGTGGCGATCCCGGCGCTGTTGACGGTCAGGCGCTCCTGGCCGTGGGCGGCGCGAGCCTTGGCGAAGCCGGCGGCGACGCTGTCGTCCGAGGTCACGTCCACCTTGCAGAAGACGCCGCCGATCTCCTGGGCGATGACCTCGCCGCGCTCTTCGTTCAGGTCGAACAGGGCGACCTTGACGCCCTTGGCCGCCAGGGCGCGCGCCGTGCCTTCGCCGAGGCCCGAAGCCCCGCCCGTCACCACTGCTGCGATCGAAGCGTCGAGTTTCATGAAAGTCGTCCTATATTCGATTGAACCGAGTGCTCGTGCGAGGATTTAGCGGCCATGACCGCAAAGACCAACGGGGTGTCGCCTGATGACGCCATCAATCCTGAAAAGGCCCTGGTTCCCGCCGTGCAGAAGGTGAACGAGATGCGCGTGCGCAAGGGCTTCTGGCCCAAGATGCGGCGCACCGCCGCCCGCATCCCCTTCGCCGGACAGGCGATGGCCGCCTGGTACGCCGCCCAGGATCCCAAGACGCCGCTGGCGGCCAAGGGGCTGATCCTGGGGGCGCTGGCCTATTTCGTCATGCCGGTGGACGCCATTCCCGACATCTTCGCCGGCATCGGCTTCACCGACGACGCGGCGGTGATCGCGGCGGTGCTGGCGACCCTGGGCGCCCACCTCAAGCCCCGCCACCACGATCAGGCGGCGCAGGCGTTGAAGCGGCTGCGAGAGGACGAGGAATAAACCCTTCTCCCCATGCGGGAGAAGGTGGGCGCCGAAGGCGCTCGGATGAGGAATCTCTCCGAAATCGGATGAAGGCTGCGAGGCCGAGGTCCCGCAACCCCTCATCCGTCAGGCTTCGCCTGCCACCTTCTCCCGCAAGGGGAGAAGGAAGCAACGATCAATCCTCCACCTTCACCACGATCTTGCCGACGGCCGAGCGGTCGCTGAGGGCCTGGATGGCCTCATGGGCGCGCTCCAGCGGGAAGGTGCGGCTGACGCGCGGCTTGATCTTGCCCTCGGCGTAGAGCTGCATCAGCTCGGCCATGTTGGCGGCGTGGGCCTTGGGATCGCGGGCGACGGCGGCGCCCCAGAAGACGCCGACCACCGACACCGACTTCAGCAAGGTCAGGTTCAGCGGCAGGGTCGGAATCCCCGCCGGGAAGCCGACCACCAGATAGCGGCCGTTCCAGTCCATCGCGCGCAGGGCCGGCTCGGCGTAGTCGCCGCCCACCCCGTCGAACACCACATCGGCGCCGTCGCGGCCGGTCGACAGCTTGAACTCGCCCGACAGCTCCTTCTGGGCCGCCTTGTCCATCGGGCCGGAGGGGTAGATCAGGCCGTTGTCCGCGCCCAGCTCCAGCGCGAACTCGACCTTGTCGTTGGTCGAGGCGGCGGCGACCACGCGCGCGCCCATCGCCTTGCCCAGTTCGACCGCAGCGGCGCCGACGCCGCCCGCCGCGCCCAGCACCAGCAGGGTCTCGCCCGGCTGCAGGTTCGCCCGGTCCTTCAGGGCGTAGTAGCTGGTGCCGTAGGTCATGATGAAGGCGGCGGCGGTCTCATAGTCCATGCCCTCGGGAATGGGGATCAGGCTGTCGGCCTTGACCTTCAGCCGCTCGACCATGCCGCCCCAGCCGGGCACGGCGACGACGCGGTCGCCCCGGAACACGCCCTTCACCCCCTCGCCGACGGCGTCGATCACGCCCGCGACCTCGGCCCCCGGCGCGAAGGGGCGCTCGGGCTTGAACTGGTATTTGTCGGCGATGATCAAGGCGTCGGGATAGTTGACGCCCACGGCCTTGACCTCGATCACCACCTCGCCCGGACCGGGCGTGGGGTCCATGACCTCCTCGACGACAAGCAATTCCGGGCCGCCGGGGGCCTTGGACAGGACTGCACGCATAGGAACTCTTTTCAGCTTTCCCCCATCGGCCATGGCGCCGACACGCCGGCGACGCTAATCAGCCTGCGGCCCGATGCAAAGAGGTCGAATAGGTTCTGAGGAGACGATCATGGCGAAACCCGCCCTCATTCTTCACGGCGGCGCCGGCGCCCGGCGCGAGCGCAACTACGACGCCGAGGTCGTGCACATGCGCGAGGTCGTCGAGGCGATGAAGGCGCGGCTGGACGCCGGGGCGTCGGCCCTGGACGTGGCGGTCGAGGCTGTCGTCATGCTGGAGGACTCCGGCCTCTACGTCGCCGGGCGCGGGGCCTCGCCCAATCTGGCGGGCGACTATGAGCTGGACGCCAGCCTCATGGACGGCGCCTCGGGCAAGGCCGGGGCCGTCGCCGCCCTGCAAGGGTTCCGCAACCCGGTCGTCGCCGCCCGCGCGGTGATGGACCGCACCCCCCACGTCATGCTGGCCGGAAACGGCGCCGCCCGCTTCGCCGCCGAACAGGGCCTGACCCGCGTCGAAGATCCCGAGGCATGGTACACCCGCGCCGGCAAGGGCGAGGACAACCATCCGCCCGGCGGCCTGAGCCACGGCACCGTCGGCTGCTGCGTGCTGGACAGCCAGGGCCGCCTGGCCGCCGCCACCTCGACGGCGGGCGTGTTCGGCAAGATGCCGGGCCGCGTCGGCGACACCCCCATCCCCGCCGCCGGCACCTGGGCCGACGAACACGCCGCCGTCTCCTGCACCGGCCAGGGCGAATACTTCATCCGCGTCGCCGCCGCCGCGCGCACCGCCTTCGGCGTCGCCGCCGGTCAGTCTCTGGCCGAGGCGTCGCAAGCCGTCATCGACCGCATCGGCGCCCTGGGCGGCGACGGCGGCCTGATCGCCCTGGACCGCGAGGGCAACATCGCCGCCCCCTACAACAGCCAGGGCATGAAGCGCGCCTGGCTGGCGACCGACGGCGGCGTCGGCGTCGAGGTGTTCGGGCGGTAGAGCTCCGCCCCTTTCATTACAGCTCCGTAAGGTGCGCGGCGGCTCTTCGCCCTGCTAGGCTTTCAGCGCCCGTTTCTTCGACTGCGGGCGTTGGAAAGCCGCCCCTCATGAAGAATCGCCTGATCCTGACCGCCTGCGCCTCGGCGCTGCTGCTCGGCCTGCCCGCCGCCGCCCCGGCCTGGGCCAAGGCGCCGCCCGCCGTCGCGTCTGCCGCCCAGGGCGGGGTCGAGGTGCCGCCGCTGGGCTTCGCCAAGCGGGTGCTGGCCAACGGCATGGAGGTCTATACGGCGCGGGACGCCTCGACCTCCAACGTCACGGTCCAGGTCTGGTATCGCGTGGGGTCGAAGGATGATCCGGCGGGCCGCTCGGGCTTCGCCCACCTGTTCGAGCACCTGCTGTTCAAGGCGACGAAGAACATGCCGTCCGAGACGTTCGATCGTCTGACCGAGGACGTCGGCGGCTTCAACAACGCCTTCACCGCCGACGACGTGACCGCCTATTACGAGGTCGTCCCGGCCAACCACCTGCAGCGCATCCTGTTCGCCGAGGCCGACCGCATGGGCTCGCTGGTCGTCGACGAGGCGAACTTCGCCTCCGAGCGCGACGTGGTGAAGGAAGAATACCGCCAGCGCATCCTGGCCAGTCCCTATGGCCGTCTGTTCGGCCTGTTCACGCCCGAGACCATCTACCAGGACCACCCCTATCGTCGTCCGGGCATCGGCTCGATCGAGGAGCTGGACGCCGCGACCCTGGACGACGTGCTGCGCTTCCACGCCACCTACTACCGGCCGGACAACGCCATGCTGATCGTGGCGGGCAATTTCGATCAGGCGCAGCTGGACGGCTGGGTCGACGAATATTTCGCCCCGCTGAAGCGTCCGGCGACGCCCATGCCCGCCAACGACGTGAAGGAGCCCGAGCCGACCGGCCCGCGCACCGCCACCTACTACGCGCCGAACGTGCCCCTGCCCGCCGTCGCCCTGGCCTGGAACACCGTGGCCTACAAGGACGCCGACCGCGCGGCCCTGACGGTGCTGGACGGCATCCTGTCGACCGGCGAAAGCAGCCGCCTGTACCGCTCGCTGGTCTATGACAAGCAAATCGCCGCCTCGGCGGGCTCCAACCCCGACTTCGCCCAGCAGGCGGGCAATCTGGCCGCCTACGCCATCATGGCGGGCGGCCAGACGGTCGAGACCGGCAAGGCCGCGCTGGAGGCCGAGATCGCGCGTCTGCGCGACGAGCCCGTCACCGCCGCCGAACTGGCCGAGGCCAAGAACGAGCTGGTCGCCGACGCCCTGCGCGGCCGTGAAAGCATCGACGACCGCGCCACCACCCTGGGCATGGCGCTGATCATGACCGGCGACGCGACCGCCGCCGACCGCGAGATCGCCGAGATCCAGGCCGTCACCGCCGCCGACGTGCAGCGCGTGGCCCGCCGCTATCTGACGCCGCAGCGCCAGATCACCATCAACTACCTGCCCGCCGACGACGCCAATGCGCCCAGCGAGCAGAAGAAGAACGTCGACGCCCCCGTCACGGTCGCGTCCCTGGCCCCGGCCGGCCCGGTCGCCGTCCTGCTGCCGGAGGCCGAGCGCGCCCGCCTGCCCCAGCCGGGGCCCGAGGTGTCGCCCGCCACCCCGGCCATCGCCGACTTCCGCCTGGACAACGGCCTGCGCGTCCTGGTCGCCCCGACGCAGGGCCTGCCGCTGGTCTCGGCGCGGCTGAACTTCAACGCCGGTTCGGCTCACGATCCGGCGGGCAAGCCGGGCGTCGCCTCCATGACCGCCGCCCTGCTGACCCAGGGCACGACGACCAAGGCGGCCCCGGAAATCGCCACCGCAATCGAACAGCTGGGCGCCAGCATCGGCGCGGGCGCGGGCGCCGACTTCACCAATGTCTACGCCAATGCGCCCAAGGACGTGTTCGGCCGGACCCTGACCCTGATGGCCGACCTGGTGCGCAACCCGACCTTCGCCGCCGAGGAGTTGGAGCGTCAGCAGTCCCAGACCCTGGACGGCCTGCGCGTGGCGCTGAGCCAGCCCGGCTCCATCGCCTCCCAGTCGGTGGGCCGCGTGATCTACGGCGACGCCCCCTACGGCGCGCCGGGCTCAGGCACGGTGAACAGCATCCCCGCCCTGACGCGCGACGATGTGGCGGTGTTCCACTCCGACCGCTTCCGTCCGTCGCAGGCGACCCTGGTGTTCTCGGGGGACCTGACCCCGGCCGAGGCCCGCGCCCTGGCGGATGAAGCCTTCGGCGACTGGCGCGACGCCGGTCCCGCCCCGGCCGCCGTCGACAAGGCGGGTCAGGCTTTGGCTCCGCGCGTCGTCGTCATCGACCAGCCGGGCGCCGGCCAGGCGGCGGTCGTCGCCGCCATCCGCGGCGTCAGCCGCACCGACGCCGACTTCTTCCCGCTGACGGTGGGCAACACCCTGCTGGGCGGCGGCTATTCCTCGCGGCTGAACCAGAAGATCCGCATCGAGAAGGGCCTGTCCTACGGCGCTGGATCGGCGCTGGGCGCGCGGGCCGAAACGGGCGTCTTCACCGCCTCGACCCAGACCAAGAACGAGTCGGCGACAGAGGTGGTCGAGCTGATGCTGGCCGAGATCGGCAAGCTGGGCGACGCCCCGGCGACCGAGGCCGAACTGGCCCCGCGCCGCGCCACCCTGATCGGCGCTTTCGGCCGCTCGCTGGAGACGGTCGACGGCCTGGGCGGCCTGGTCGCCAACCTGGCCCTCTACGACCTGCCGATGAGCGACCTGGCCGACTACGCCGGGCGCGTCCGCGCGGTCACGCCGCAGCAGGTCGAGGCCGCCTTCGCCGAACACCTGCCGACCGACCGGGCCAGCCTGGTCGTGGTCGGCGACGCCTCGAAGTTCATCGACGGCCTGCGGGCCAAGTATCCGAACGTCGAGGTCATTCCGCTGACCGAACTCAATCTGGACAGCGCGACGCTGAAGTAGGGCGCCGGGCGATCTTTTCCTCCCCATGCAAATGGGGAGGGGGACCGCGAAAGCGGTGGAGGGGCTAGGACGGCGGAACCAAGCGGCCCCTCCGTCTCGCCGGCTTCGCCGCCGATCCACCTCCCCGTCCGCTTCGCGAACAGGGAGGAAAATCATTCGCTCACGTCGTCAGGCAGACCACCTGGGCGACGCGCAGATCCTGACGCAGGCGATCGGAGACGGCGCCGTAGTTCTGGGTCGTCACCGCCTGGCCGAGCGCCGCTTCGTCGGCGCGCTGCTGGGCGCCGACCGTGGGGACGAAGGTGTCGGGCGCCGTGGTGTAGATGCGGCCGCGCCGGGGCGACTCGGCGATGGTCACGCCCAGCACCCGTCCGCGACGATCCAGCACCGGCGCCCCGGACAGGCCAGACAGCGTGCCCTTCAGCCCCCGCGTGCGTCCGGCCTCGGCCCAGGCCAGCACCGGCTCGTCATAGGAGCGGTGGCCGCGAATCTTCAGCGTCTCGCGGCCGATCAGGCGCGAGGCCACCTCGCCCGGCCGCCCCTGGGGGAAGCCGGGATGGAAGGCGCGCTGGCCCTTGTAGAGCGGCGCCTCGGGCGCGATCGGCAGGGCGGGCGGCCCGCCGTCGGTCAGCAGCAGGGCCACGTCCGCCCGCGCGGCCAGGCGCACGTCGGCGGCCAGGGCGCGGGTCTTGTCGATCACCAGGGCCGGCTTGCGACAGCCCTCGACCACATGGCGGGCGGTGATCCAGCGGCCGTCCCCGGCGATGGAGAAGGCCGTGCCCGACACCGGCTCGTGCTCGTCCGAAGTGTCGACGGTGACGGACGGATCGAAGGGGGTGATCGGCCCCAGCAACGGTCCTGTCGGCTCTTCGGCATGGAAGTCGTGCGGCGCATCAGCCCGCTCGCCCCGGTTCAGCGACGCAATCAGGATCACGCCGATGACGGCGGCGTAGATGGTCCAGTCAGGAAGATGGGGAAAGCGCAAGGCCGCCCCCTCAACCCGTCAGGGCGGCCGCCAGGATCAAGGCGGTCGACAGCTTGGCCCCGGCCAGGACCACGGCGGCGGAGGTCTCGCCCTTCTCTATCCGTTGCGGCAGGCCGTGCAGCAGGAAGTCGACGACGCGGAAGGCCAGCAATTGCAGCACCACCGTCGCCACGCCCCAGATGGCGATGTCGCGGATCGAGGTCGACACCGACAGGGACACCGCCAGCGGAATGGCCAGGCCCACCAGCACCCCGGAAAAGGCCACGGCGGCGGCCGGATTGCCCTGGCGGATCAGGGCGATTTCGCGCCACGGCGTCAGCAGGGCGTAGACCGCCGCCCCCGCCGCCAGCAGGCCGAAGGTCACGGCCAGATGCAGCATCAGGATCGGAAAGCCCGTCGCGAACGCCTGGAGTTCAGGAGTCGACAGAACGCCCGGCAACGACGAGGTCTCCATGACGACGAACCCTAGCCTCCCAGCCTGAAGGGGAACGAAACCAAAACACCCTTGCCCGAAAGCCTGACCATTCCGCTAGGGCGCCCGCGCCACAGTCGAAGGACAAAGCGTCCAGACGGACGGTCGGGCCTCAGGCTGCGTCCGCCTCTTCGCGCTCGGCCTTCAGGCGCGCAGAGGCCCGCTGCTTCTCGCTCTCAGACTTCAGCTGGCCGCAGGCGGCCAGGATGTCGCGGCCGCGCGGGGTGCGGATGGGCGAGGCGTAGCCGGCCTTGTTCAGGATGGCGGCGAAGGTCTCGATCGTCTTCCAGTCCGAGCACTGATAATCGGTGCCGGGCCAGGGGTTGAACGGGATCAGGTTGACCTTGGACGGAATGCCCTCGATCAGCTTGATCAGGGCGCGCGCCTCGGCCGGGCTGTCGTTGACGCCCTTCAGCATGACGTATTCGAACGTCACCCGGCGCGCGTTGGACAGGCCGGGATAGGCGCGGATGGCGGCCATCAGCTGATCCAGCGGATACTTCTTGTTCAGCGGCACCAGCTGGTCGCGCAGCGGGTCGTTGGTGGCGTGCAGGCTGATCGCCAGCATGGCCGCCGTGCGCTCGCCCAGGGCGTTCAGCTGCGGCGCCACGCCCGAGGTCGATACGGTGATCCGGCGCCGCGACAGGGCGATGCCTTCGTTGTCGGAAATGATGTCGATGGCGTTGGCGACGTGGTCCAGATTGTAGAGCGGCTCGCCCATGCCCATGAAGACGATGTTGGACAGGCGGCGGTCTTCCTTGGGCGAGGGCCACTCGTCCAGGTCGTCGCGGGCCACCTGGACCTGGGCCACGATCTCGGCCGTGGTCAGGTTGCGGACCAGCTTCTGCGTGCCGGTGTGGCAGAAGGTGCAGTTCAGGGTGCAGCCCACCTGGGACGAAACGCACAGGGCGCCGGCCCGGCCCACGTCGGGGATGTAGACGGTCTCGATCTCGATGCCCGGCGCCGTGCGGATCAGCCATTTGCGGGTGCCGTCCTTGGACACCTGACGCTCGACGATCTCGGGGCGAGCCAGGGTGAAGGCCTCGGCCAGCTTGGCGCGCGTGTCCTTGGCCACATCGCTCATCAGGGCGAAGTCGGTGACGCCGTAATGGTGGATCCAGCGCCAAACCTGGGAGGCGCGCATCTTGGCCTTTTCGGGCGGACAGATTTCGGCATCGATCAGGGCCTGGCGCAGCTCGTCGCGCGTCAGACCGCTGAGGTTGACGGGCGTCTTTACCGGGGCGCTGGCGCGCGAGAGATCGAGCGAAATGCTCAAGGGCGGATGTCCTGCGGCGAAGAGTGAAGCGGCGGCGTCTAGCACAGATGGGGCGTCTTGTCGCCTTTGGCCATGCGCGGGTTGATAGACTCGGAACGAGGCGTTAGAGGGGCGGCCGTTGGGGAGTAGCTTCCGGCATATCCCAGCCGGGGTCGCGTCAACACACTTGCTCCTGTCGTCAGGAGCATGGCGCGATCAGCGGATCACCTCCGCCTAGCGAGACCAGCATGCTGCACCTGCGGGGCCGGCCCGTGCGTGGAGCGTGCTGTCATGCGTCCGGCCGAGTGTGTTTTCCCATGATGTCCCCTGTCGCCATCGCCGTCCTGTCCGTCAGCATGTCCGCCGACGCCTTCGCCGCCGCCATCGGGCGCGGCGCCCAGCACCGACCGACGGTGCCCCAGGCCCTGCGCTCGGGCCTGGTGTTCGGCGTGATCGAAGCCATCACTCCCCTGATCGGCTTCGCCCTGGGCGTGGCGGCCGCCGGCTTCGTCGCGGCGATCGACCATTGGATCGCCTTCGGCCTGCTGGGCGCGGTCGGGGCCAAGATGATCTGGGAGGCGCTGAAGCGCGACGAAGAAGCCGTCGAGGCGGCTGACGCAGGCGGCAAGGCCGCGTCGCGCGGCCTGCTGGCCCTGGTCGCCACCGCCGTCGGCACCTCGATCGACGCCGGCGCGGTCGGGGTCGGCCTGGCCCTGCTGGACGCGAATATCTGGTTGATCGCCGCCTGCATCGGCTTCACCACCTTCGCCCTGGCGACCCTGGGCCTTCTGGTCGGCAAGGCGGCGGGCGCGCGGCTGGGCAAGATCGTCGAGCTGGTCGGCGGCGTGGCCCTGATCGCGCTGGGCCTGAAGATCCTGCTGGAGCATCTGGGCGTGCTGGCGGGCTGACGAGGCGCCCTTTCTTCTTGCTCTGCGCCGCCCCCTGTCGGAACGTCAGGCGGGATCGGCCGTTTCGCCGTCGCCGCAGCCGCCGTCTATCGCCGAAGGAGACCTCCCATGCGCTCGCCTCTCATGCTCATCGCCGTCATCGCCGCGCCCCTGGCCCTGACGGCCTGCGCCACCGGCCGTGACCTGCCGACCTATCAGGAAGAGATGTCCAAGCTGGACGCCGACTGCATTGCCCGCGGCGGAATCCTCACCCCCAGCGGCATGCAGACAGGTCGCCCGCAAGCCGACTACGTCTGCAAGATCGCAGGCGGCGCGACTCGCATCCCGCAGACCTGACCGCTACAGACCTCTAGCCGGACCATGAGGCTCGTCCGGCTCCCCGTCCTGATCACGATCCGGCAGGCGCCGTTCGCTGGTGACGGCACGGTCGACCCCAGTGAGGACAACGGCCAAAAGGATAGCGCCAAAGGCGAAAAGAGCGAGAGGCATGCCCCATACAATGGGCTAGATCGCCTGAGGTTCAAAAAGCATATCAGCGGCGCTTCTTCGCCTCGCCGGCGTCGCGCGTCAGAGAACGCCAAGGACTTGAAACTCACATCAAATTCTCGCTGGACAGCGTTCAACGATCTGGGCCATAGCACGAGATAAGGGATGCCGATGGGCAGGTTCGAGGGGCTAGAATGCAGACGGCGGTTATCCTTCGCGTGTCGCGCGCGGCGGCGATGGGCGAACCTCACGTCTGGTATGAATACGCCCTGCTCGTGAACAATCAGATCGAGCGACAGTCGCCGCACATGATGGCGACCGCCGAAAGCGCCGCCCGCTTCGCACGCCAACAAGGGCATGTCCCCAGCGGCGACATCATCGACATACAGTTGGGGGCCGCCGCAGCGCCCCGACCGTCACGAGCCATCGCCTGATCGCGTCTCTGCGCGCTCTACTCAGCCGCCGCTCAAATCCATGATCGCCACGCAAGCGGAAAGACGACGTCGCACAAGCTAACGGATTTCAGGAAAAATCCGCGGTGGTTAGAGGCGGCTAGAACTGCAGCCCTAATACTGGGCCTTGCTGTGAAGATCGCTATTTGAGGACGCATTCCAGCGCACCGTACAATGTCTGCCTTCGACCCAAAGGCGACCTCGCCAAGTCTTTCGTAAGAGCACAAGCTCTCGTAGCCTTTGCTAAATGAGCCAGCTACCTGCGAGCCAAAAGCCTTGGGTCCATTTCCTCGCCCTGATCGGCAAGGTCATCCTATTGTCGTGGCCTATTGGCGCCCTGCTTCTGGCGCTGAACCCTCTCGTCGTGGTCGTCGAGAACATTCTGACGTCAAAAGGACTATGGCTAGGGGTACCCTCCTCGCTGATCTCTGCCGCAAAGCTATGGGGGCTGTTCGTTAGCGTGATGGTGGTCGTTTCCGGTTTCAGGTTTTGGTCGGGGATCAAGACAAGCCGCGCCGGAACGAAGGTCCGCTAACCACCCGTTGCGGACCTTGCAAGGGGTTGGTTGCATGCGAGGACTTTTACGCTGAAGCTGCGGAAAATGGAGTCATCGGATGCAGCTGATTTGGATGGCCATTATTACGGTTGGCTTGGGCGAAAGCCGGTCATCCTCGCTGCTATCACACTGTTGCTGGCAGGATGCGCGTCCGCTCCACAGGGAGCTGCCGCCTTGGGCTACCCAATCACTGTTGAGCTTCGCGAGAACCAATGCCGTTACCTCATCCAGGATATGTGGATGTCCGATGCGGCTATGGTCGAAAGCTGGTTTGCCGCGCTCCCCGCTAAGCCAGATCAAGTGGATGTAGTGTGGGGTGATGACCCAGACCGACAGTGCGTCGAAATGGCGCAAAGGGCAGTCGAACGGTCGGGTTTAACTAGAATCGTAGTCCGGCAGGGCAGCCGCGAGGATTACCCCGACCTGCTGCGGCAACCCGCTAGACCCACCGTCCGCTAGCCGTGTTCAGGCCATTGTCGCCTTCCGACCCTCAGTGGACCTTCAACGCGCCCGGCGGAAGGCTGGATAGATTGTCCGTCGTCGAAACATTTGGCGCAGGTTTGGCGTGGCGTTAACGGAGAGCGGGCCTCGTCAGGGGTTGGCTTTTAGGCGGCGAGCTTGCGGTGCTGCAAGCGGCGATGTTCGATGGTCTGTTTCTTGATGGCGGCGCGCTGGGCGTGGATCTGCCGATCGCGGCCAAAGTAGGCATCTGCGGGCGTCACATTGCCCAGGCTTTCGTGATAGCGCTGGTGGTTGTAGTGCTCGATGAAGGCTTCGATCTGGGCTTCGAGATCGCCGGGCAGGTAATAATTCTCCAGTAGGATGCGGTTTTTCAAGGTCTGGTGCCAGCGCTCGATCTTGCCCTGTGTCTGGGGGTGAAAGGGGGCGCCGCGCACGTGGCTCATGGACTGGGCCTCGATATAGGCGGCCAGTTCGCCCGCGACATAGCTCGGGCCATTGTCCGAGAGCAGGCGCGGCATGTGCAGCACGGTGGCGCTGTCACAACCTGATGCGGCCAGCGCCAAGTCCAGCGTGTCGGTGACATCGCCCGCCGTCATGGTGGTGCACAGCTTCCACGAGATGATGTAGCGGGAATAGTCGTCGAGCACGGTTGAGAGGTAAACCCAGCCCCAACCGATCAGCTTGAAATAGGTGAAGTCGGTCTGCCACATCTCGTTTGGTCGCATCGTCTTGGTGTGGAACTCGTCGCGGGCCTTGATGACGATATAGGCTGGGCTGGCGATCAGATCCTGTGCCTTGAGCAGGCGATAAACCGTGGCCTCGCAGACAAAGTACTGCTTCTCATCGGTAAATTTGGTGGCCAACTCGCGGGGCGAGAGTTCGCTTTCCTCCAGCGCCATGTCGATGATCTGTTTGCGCACATTCTCGGGCAGCCGGTTCCATACCCGGCTTGGCGCCGAGGGGCGGTCTTCCAGCGCCTCAGGCCCACCATCAAGGTAGCGGGCATACCAGCGGGCAAAGGTGCGGCGTGGGATGCCCAGTTTCTCCAGCGTCTGTCGGGTGGGCAGATGGGATTGCTCGACGAGGCGGATGATCTCGAGCTTTTCTGCGGCGGGATACCTCATTCTTGGTCGCCCCCATCCGCGATCATGCTTTTTTTAAGCAGGCGGTTCTCGAGCGTCAGGTCGGCCACGCATTCCTTGAGAGCCAGTGCTTCACGGCGCAGATCCTTGACCTCGTCACTGGTGGCGGCACGGGCCGTGTCCCCGGCCAGACGGCGTTTGCCAGCCTCAAGGAATTCTTTTGACCAGGAATAATACACGCTCTGGGCGATGCCTTCGCGGCGGCACAGTTCAGCGATGCTCTCCTCGCCGCGCAGGCCTTCGAGCACGATGCGGATTTTATCCTCGGCCGAGAAATGCCGGCGTGTGGCACGGCGAATATCTTTCACCACCACCTCGGCGGGCTTCTTGGTGGGCTTGGCAGCCAATTTTGGGCTGGAGGGATTGGGTCTCATCTGCGTTCCTTACGTCACTGCGACGAGACCCAATCCCTCCATTATCCGCAACCCCAGATCTGTGCCAAAGGCGCTGACGCCGAACATGGATAGATAGTTGGAAATCGCTTCGACCGTAGCCTTCGCACGAGAACTGGTCGTTGAATTCCGCGTCAGTCCAATGTGCCCGACCTCGGCATCCTCAAGATAAGCGGACACGTCCGCAAGAGACTCGCCACGCCCCAATCGACCCACGACTTGGAGGAGATAGCCGTCGTATTCGTCGGCGCATCCTCCTCCGTCTTGCCACTCGCCATCGCTGAGTTCTCGCAGGCCGATGGGATCCCAGAGCGACCAACCGATCTCGCGCAAGCGCGATAGCTTCACTTTGGGCAAGTCGCTCATGTCAGCAAGGTGGCCCCAAAACCGAAGGTCGGCAATCCACCCTCAAGCGAACTTCGCTTGCCGGCCTTTAGCCCTGCTCTAAGCCGCTCTACTTGCGTGGCGTTGGGACACAGATTACAGGGACAGAACCTGCGAAATAATCGCAGCATTTTTATTGATACGCGGGGTACCAAGATGGCAGCCAACACCATGCCGAGCGCCGGCGGGCGTATGCCGGCTGCCTGCGGAACAGACGATCTGTTCCACTTGTCACCATCGATGGTGCAGGCGCAAAGCGCCGCATCCATAGGATCGCTTAATCAATGCAAAAAATCGAGCAAGAGGCCTATTCGGTCGCTCAGACTACTTTAGCTGAACTCTCTTCGATCCATGTCGCTGTCGCGTCCGCCCTGGACGGTACGATTGACGGCGAGGTCTGGGTAGACAACCCAGCCAATCCTCAGGTGGCGGTCGTAGCCAACGGCGACGCCTACTATCTGGGCGGAAACCCTGACGCCGGGGCCGAAACTTTCGACGGCCTCCGAGAGATAATCCCTGACTGGGCCTATCTCTTTACAGAACCCCGTTGGAGTTCACGCCTTCCCAAGGCGTGGAACAATGCGTTCGCAATACCTCACCCCCGTGTTCGCATGGGGTATATGGCAGGCGTTGCGTTGCCGGCGCCGCGCCAGCTCGACTCAGGATTTGAGATCCTGCCTATCGATCGTGCGCTGTTCGACCGGAATCCCGGCAACATTGAAGCGCTGGAGGACTGCGTTGAAGGGTGGACCTCTCCAGAGGCGTTCTTCAACCTCGCTGTCGGGTACTGCGCTCTGCACAATGGGCGGATTGTCAGCCACAGCCTGACGGACAGCGTCAGCGGCCAGCGGTGCGAAGTGGGCGTCGGCACGGAATCTGACTTCCGGCGACAGGGGCTTGGACGCATGGTCGCCTCGATGACGATCGCCGAATGCGTTCGGCGCGGTCTTCATGGCGTCGAGTGGCACAGCCATGCGTCCAACAAGGGCTCCATTGCGATTGGCGGATCAATCGGCCTTTCCGAACTGGATCGGCATGTCGCCTATAGCTGCAGGCTGCCTGCCGAGAATGTCGGCGACCTAACCCCCGATCACTGTCGCGATCTGGCCGTGCATTTCGAGCGGGCCAGCGAGCAGATCAACTGGAGCCGTTTTCATGCCGCCGGAGCACGAGCGCTCGCTGGCGACCATGAAGGCGCACTGGCGAATGTTCGGCTTCTGATCGAAAGCGACTGGGAGGGCGAAGCGGAGTGGCTGGAAGAATTCTGGGCCCTGCAAACCCTCGCAGATGATCCGGCGTTCCAGGCGCTCCTCGCGCGCAAGCGCGAATTGGACCTCTAGCTAACCAACACCTTCTGGCCGCATCATCAGATGCGGCCAGATTTTTACGTGTCCGCCATCAACGCTTCCGGCGCCATTTGACGTGCCGCCGAAGTGCAAGCACGACTGCGGCGGGCTACAGGCCGCCAATCCTTCAGCCGCCCGGAACTGCATCTGGCGACGGCGGGTGGCGCCGCGTGAGCGCCGCGAAACGACTGGAGCCTTAGCTCGTTCTTCCAAGGATCGCTTTTCCAGAAAGCAGAGAAGATAGGCATTTCGCTCCCTCTTTCGTAGACGAAGAAGAACGTCGCCCGAACTTCCTCCGGAACTATTCCAGGACTTCACTCCCGGAGCGGCCCGTTCGATCCCCAAACGTTCTCAAGGCGATGACGCCCCAGATCTGGACGTCCACCTAAGCTTTTGATCTAGTGAAAATCCATGGTGGTTGGAGGCGGCCACCAACGCACACCCACATTGGAACGGACCGTGAAACTGGCGGTTTGACCTAGAACAGGCTCGCCTGCGCCGCCGCCGGCGCCAGCTCGACGCCCTTTCCGATCAGCAGCTCGGCCGCCGTCGAGGCCTTGTCGCCGCCGGCGATGGAATAGGTCGTCTGCACGGCCTCCATATCCGCCCAGGCGAACAGCTCGCGGATCTCAGGTCGGTCATTGATCGATAGCAAGAACCGCCCCTCGATCGCGCGCAGCTTGTCCGCCATGCGCTGAAAGTCGCCACGGATGAAGACGCCGGCGCCATAGTCGCTTTCCCCGCCGAAATAGGGCGGGTCGAGGTAGAACAAGGTGCCCGGCCGATCATAGCGGGCGATGATGTCGAGCCAGTCCAGGTTCTCGATCACCACCCCCGCCAGCCGGTCATGCAGGCGCCTTAGCCGAGGCTCCAGCCGCGTCAGGTCGAAGTTGTGCGCGCCCTTGGTGCTGACCCCAAACGACCGCCCCGACATCTTCCCCCCGAACGCCAGCGTCTGCAGATAGAGGAACCGCGCCGCCCTCTCGATGTCGAGCAGGTCGCAGTCCCGCGCCTCATTCAGCCGGGCGAACTCGCTTCGCATCGCCGGCCGCCAGCGCAGTTCGCGCAGCAGGGCCTCGGGAAACCGCTGCAGAACGCGGAAGAGGGTGACGATATCGCCTGATATGTCGTTGATGACCTCGACGTGAGGCCGCACCCTCCGGCGCAAGAAGACCCCGCCCATGCCGATGAACGGCTCGACGTAGGCGTCGTGCGGCGTGGAGGCCAGGACATGGCAGATGCGCTTGGCCAGATGGCGCTTGCCGCCCAGCCACGCGGCGGGCGGCTCGGCCGCGGCCACGGGGCGCTGGTCGACATAGAGAACATTACGGGAACAATTCATTTGCGGGCAGGTCCTTCGCACGGTTAGGAGAACCCCTCTCGCGAGAGCGGGGCGGCGACCGGCCGGGCGGCCGATCGGTCCAGTCGTGCGGGGTCCTGCCCGCAGGTCGACGCGTTGGCGCGCGTCGATCCCGCCCCGGACGTGAGGCGGAATGGATGTTGGCGCACGGCGTGCGCGGGAGCAGACGATGACGCCCGCTGAAGAGTATTTCCTGAGCGCGCCCGACGGCGCATTTCCGAACGTCCCTCGCGCCTGGGAGGGACCGTTGCTCATGGCCGTGCGCTTCGGTTGGATCGTGAGCGTCCACTGCTGGGGATGCCGGCGAACCATCGACTTCAACGGCCGCGATCTCTGCACGCACTTCCCGGACTGGCTTACGCGTCCGCGCACCGATTGGGCGCGCGCTCTTCGGTGCAGCGTCTGCGGTTCCAAGCGCCTCCAAATCCATGAACGGAACGACGAGGCCGCCCAGGGCGAGTTTTTGGGCTTTGGAAGCCACCTGGCATTGGCCGTTTCCCTGTTACGGCTCCGCACCCGTTTGGCGGAGGTGGGCCTAAATCTCTTGGAGTTTCTGCCCCAGCTGGGAGACATCCCGCCGCCGGATCACCTCCATGCTGTCGGTCTGGAAGAGGTTGCCGAGGCGCTTGAAAAAAATGTGATCGAAGCCCTGACGGGACACCTAGAGGTCATGGCCGATGAAGGCATGGTCATTCCCCCGCCCAGCTTCACGCACAGCCGGGAGGACTTCGCCGATCTTGATGTCGTCGCCCTCCCGTTGATCGAGACGGCCGGACCGGCGAAGCCGAAGACGAACCCGGTTCGCCTCAATGTCTCCCTGCCCGAAGGCCTGGTGGGCCGGATCGACGCCGCCGCCAGCGCCCATGGCCTGACCCGCTCGGGGCTGCTGGCCGTCGCGGCGCGACAGTGGATCAACGCGAACGCCTAACCAGGTCTAGGCGGCAGTTCAGGCGGCGGCGGGCAACTCAGTCCCTTCATGCCGTTGTCGGCCGCCCAGCGGCACAGTCGCCCGACTGCATCCCACCCCCGCTCGCCCCAGCCTTCGACGGCGATGTCATGGGCGATGCCGGCGGCCTCGCTGCGCACCGCCTCGGCCGGCATGATCGGCTTGGCCTCAACGGCCAGGTCGGCACTCGGGGGGTAGATCACCGTCACGCGTTCCCTGCTCGCGCAGGCGGTGACAAGCAAGAGCGACGCGGCCAGCAGTGGGGCGAGCGTCAGGGATCGCAGAGACAGCATCGGTCCGTTCCTTTTCCAGTCGGGTATTGATCTTCAGGTCGGTCAGCCGCTGGTCGGCCGCCCGATCGCGGGCCGCCGCGTCCGTGGCGCGGGCTTGGGCGTTTGCGGCCTGGACGGCGCGCTCTTGCCTGGCGCGTTCGCGGCCGCCCGCCGTGGCGGACCACCAGATCAGGACGATCATCAGCAGCAGGCAGATCGCCGCCAACGCCCAGCCAGCGGCGGTCAGGGTGCGGAATGCTTCCTTCATCGCGCCAGCTCCCAATGAGGGCTGTCCGTCTCTCCCCGCTCGCGCGGCTTGCCGTTGCGGTTCCAGTCGGCGCCCCAGCGGATCGGAACGCCCAGCTCGGCCGACGCCGCGAACATGGCCTTGGCGATGGCGTCGAACTTCGGGAACCGCACCGGCCCCTCCCAGTCCACCGGGAACGGGATCAGATCGACAGCGTGGCCATAGCCCGTCTGGGCGTTGACGAAGTGGTTGCTGGTCAGCGTCCAGGTGACCTTGGGGCCCGGCTTGGTGCGGCCCTGTGCGTAAAGCTCCCGCTGGCGCTGCGGCGTGCGAACGCCTTCCAGCACAGAGAAGTCGACGGTGGATAGCTGGATGGCCCGCTCGACCACGCGGATCAGATCCGGGTGAACGCCAGCGAGCCGGGCGCGCGACTGCGCACCAAGGCGAAAGGCCATGATGGGCTCCAGTTCAGATTGTGAGGAACAGAAAGCGCCGTTTCAGCGCTGCTTATGGGCTGGGCGGCAGCGCGTAGGAGTAGGAATGCTATCGGTGAAAGAGCAGATCGTTGCTGACGCTTGGATGCAGCACTTTGGAGAGACTTTGCCTGTGCTCGGATGTACCGAACTCGCGGCCCAGATTCTCCGCGATTACGGTGTGAACATCGAACTGGCGGCTCATCGCGCCGATCCCATCTGGAAACGAGCGGCGTGAGCAGGCGAAGCTAACAGCTTGCTCTAGCGAACGGGACTGTCACGCCGCTGTAAGCAGCACCGCCACGATGACCAGAATGACGAGACCGGCCCCCGCCATCATGCACAGGCGCACGCAGCGGCAAGGCTCGTGTTCGCTGGCGGGTCGCCCGTGCGGCTCGGGAGGCAGGGCGAAGGCCATCTCTGCAACCGCTTGATCGGAGACGCCCCGACGCACGGCAAAGCCCAGCAGCCGCTCTGTCCACGGCGGCGGCGCCCGGTCCCGCATCACCCATTCCAGAAGGACCAGCGACAGGCCCAGCACGACAAAGCCCGAGGCGGGCACTAGGGCGCTCATGTGCTGGACCGCGAAGGCCCGGCCGGGGAAGACGAACGACAGGCCGCGCGCCACCAGAATGAGCGTCGAGGCGAAGAAGAAGCCCCGCACCGCCCAATGGGCCGTGATCTTGGTGTGATAGGTCGGCCCGAGCAGGCGGAACACCTGGCTCAGCACCGCCCCGGCCGACAGGAAAACAAGCCCCGTCGCCAGAACCATCCAGTCGTGAGCGGTCATCGCTGTGTCTCCTTCAGAACCGCGTGAAGCGCCGCATAGATCAGGCGCTTGGTGAAGCCGAAGAAGCCGCGAGGGTCGTTCGCCGCGATCCAGCCCAAGGTCATCGCCACCCCGCGCATATCCAGCGCGGGAACGACGGCGATCAGGCTGGGCGTGAACGCTTCGGCCAGAATGGGACCGGCCACGACGCCGAGTCCCAGATGCAGCCACGCCTTGCGCTGGGCCAGCGGATTGCCGGCCTTGGCGGAATAGGCGGTGACCAGACCGACGGCGCCGAAAAGCACGCCGCCGCACAAGCCCCAGAACGCGGGGAAATCCCTCGGGTCGAGCATCCGCCCCTCCAAGAATGTCGGCCATAGGTGAGAGGCAGCCGACGCTCAGGGCGCGGGCTTCAGGGGACGAACCGGGTTCGTCAGCGCCGGGTCAGCCGCCCGGCCGCAAATCCAGCAGCGAACACCGCCAGCAGGATCAGGCCTGCGATCAGGCTGACTTCGAGGATCAGGCGGTCAAACATCGCCGGGCCAGCCGGCCATCCAGTCGACAGAGGCCGGGTCTTCCGCCGCCCGCACCTGTGACTTCAGCGCCCCCCCGTGGAACAGCAGCGCCGAGGCGTGGGCCGTCATGGCCGCCAGAACCTGGAGCACCTGCGCCGCCGTGGTCTGGATGTTCCAGTTGTCCTCAGCCCGCATGGGCAGGGTGGTGTCCGGCGCGCCCGATACGATGGCCGTCAGGGCCGCGCCTTGCAGGGCCTGCCAGTTGCGCTGATCCTCGGGCCGCATCTGCAACAGGCGCTCGCCCGCTGCGATCTGAGCGCCGCTGTCGTCCACAGCAGGGGTCGCCCCGAAGTCATAGGCGAAGTCCAGAGCCGTGCGTCGGTCCCGCTCGGCGTCGATCTGGCGGCAGATTTCCTCGGCGGTCCGTGCGGGGGGCTCCGGCTCGACCCATTCCAGCCCCAGCGCCAGCAGGTCGTCATGCGGCCAGTCGGGCGGATACTGCACGTCGTCGATGATCAGCCAGCCGGACGACGGGTCGCGCGGCGCGGGGGCGTTGTTGAGGTGCCAGGTCATCGCTTCACCATGTGTAGGGCGCAGGCCCCGCGCCCTCTAAGGGGTTCATCTCGAACACGCCCTCGGGCGTCCAGATCAGCACCCGCGTCATGCGCAGGCGTCGAAGCTGGAGGCGTAGCCAAGAGAAGTGTAGCCGTTACCGGTCTTGGCGAGGAAGTTTGAGCGATGTAGGCCTGAAACTGAGCATAGGTCTTGCCGCCGCCCCCCCGCCGCCAGCATCCCCGGATTAGGAAGAAACATCAGGCGCTCCACTTTGAGGCAGGGAACAGGATCACAGCACCGGTGTCGGCGATCATGAAGGGGATGCGCGTAGAGGCGTTGACGCCCGCCTCGATGGTGATCCCGCCATTCGGCATCCGGTAGGCGGAAGCAAAGGCCATGGTCGCAGAGCCGGTGGCGTTGAATACGTTGATAGTTCCGCTCTTGCCGGGATATCCGCCGCTAGGTGGCCCTAGCGTTCCATTAGCGTCGAGCGAAATGTTGCAGTTGATGAAGCTGTCGAAGTTCACCCCTGCCGCCGCCGCAGTGCGAACGATGGTGACCGGCCAGAGCGCGTCCGCTGCGGTCTGTGGGTCGATTATTTTTCCGGTCGTCTTCCCAGCGCGAACCTCACCTTCCGTGGCGAATGTCGGGACGGTCGGAGTCACCCCCACCCCCGGCGGCCAGCCCTCAGCGGTCTTGGGGCCATACCAAGTGCGCTCTTCGGCCCAGAACGCCGAGGAACCGATGGCCCCCAGCGTATTGGCCGGCGGGCCTGTCACCGTGATGACGCCCGGTATCCGACCGGCGACGATCAGCAGCTGATTGGCAAGCTCGATCAGCTCTCCCGGCGTCATCGACATGGATCAGGCCTCCAGGGAGTCGAGGAAGCGACGGGCCTCGGTCAGGCCCTGCTCCGCCAGAGCCGACACATTTCCGATCTGCACCGACGCGCCGCCGGGAGCCTGCATCTTCAGGGCGTGGTGGCCGAACTCGCTGACCAGATCGCCACACAGGGCCTCCAGAGCCAGCGTCGCTTCCTTGGCGACGGCCGCCTGGGCGACGATCTTCTCCAGCGTCGCCGCATCCAGTTCGGCGCGAATGCGCTTAGTCGCGGCATCACTGGCCTTCAGCTCAGCCAGAATTTCTTCTTCGGTTTTGTCTTGGGTCTTCGGCATGGCAGGCGTCTCCTGTTGAAAAAGGCGGTTTGGGTTCAGTTGGGCCAAGACGTGAGCTCGGCGGCGTAAAGCCCCCAGAGGCGGGCTTTTCGGATCGTCACGCCGGTCACCGGGGGGTTGCTCCAGGCGATGCTAAGGCGCAGGCGGCGCTCTCCGGTGCGGCGGCCTAGCCCCGGCAGATAGGCCGAACGCCCTGTCGTCCACGGTATGATGTTGGCGGGCAGCAAGAAGCCGCCCTGTGCGACGATGACCGGATCACCGCCTGATGCGTTCACAGACTCCACGACCCAGCTCACGCTGCCGTCGGCCGTCGATGACGAGACCAGCGCCTCAATCGAGGCGGCTGTCATAAACACGCCCTCTCGCATGTAATGCAGGGAGGTCTCGGCGATCACCGTCCAGGTGTCCGGCTGGATGACGATTGCAGTGTCCGACCCTACGCCCGTATCAAAAGGGCGCGATAACGTCAGACCGTTGAACTGGCCTCCTCCTGGCACGCCGGGGCCAAGCGCGATGACCCCGTTTTCAGCGGTCTCCGATCCATCCGGGACAGAGGTGGGACCCGACCAGAAGCGGACCCCGCCCGATGCCTTCATCAAGGTCTTCTGACCGTCGCCGAAGATCTTGAAGACCTTGCTGGCCGCGCTGTAGCTGATGCCGTTCCCGCCCTCGGCCGTGACGTTGAAGGTCTCGGCAAGGAAGTCGATGGCGCGGGTGACGCCGTCAATCCGCATCGAGGTGAGCCGCCCGCCAGATTCGGCCGTCAGCGCCGCATACGCCTCGTTGCCGTTGGCTGCCGACAGGGCCAGCGCCGCCGTCGACGACGCGTTGTTGGCCGTAGACTGCACCGCCAGCAGGGCCGCGCCTGAGGCGAACCGGCCGTCCGACCACGACTGGAGCGACAGCACCGCCGCGCCTAGCGCCGCTTCTCGCGCAGCCACCGAGTCCAGGCCGACGATCGACCGCGCCGCAGCGTCGTCGGCATACGCCTCCCACTGGCCCTTGGCCGTGGCCAGACTGCCCGCGACATAGGCCGTGCTGGCCAGTCCGGTCACCGACTCCGAGATCCGGCCATTGGTCCAGTTGCGCAGCGACACTTCGCTGTTGCTGATTGCCGTGCCCATCTGGGTGGACGAAACCAGATTGGCCGTCGCCGAAGCGATCTCGGCCGTCACCTGCCCCCGGATCACGAGCGCATTGGCCGCTATCGCGTCGCCCATGGCGTTATAGGTGGCGAAGGCGGCATAGCTCTCCGACCGGAGCGCGTTGATCTTGGCCTCGGCCGTGATCAGGGCCTGCGCGGTGTTGGCCGTGTTGGCCGCATCCGCCGCCACCAGCCGGGCCGACATCTGCACCAGCGTCTCAGGCAGGCCGCCCGGTCCCACGCCCTCGACAACCGTCTCCGACTTGATCAGCGCCGTGCGCGTCACCGGGTCCAACAGGAAGCCGAGCCCCAGCCGGTCGAGGATGTCGTTCACCTCGATCTGGCGCCGCTGCTCTTCGTCCAACAGCGCCTGAGCCGCCTCGATAGCCGAGCGCAGGGCCTGCTTGGTCAGGTCGTTCAACTGGCCCCAGATAGGGCTTTCCGGCGCCAGCCCGCCCGCCAGGAGCGGCGCCGGCACCCGCGGGCCGATCACCAGAAACTGGCTCGGCACGCCCTGCGCCGACAGATGGGTGACGGCTACGTAGTGATCGACGCCGGGCGTCAGATTGCCGATCTCCAGCGCCTTCGTCAGCGGCGCGCCCTGATAGGCATCGGTCCACGGCCCGTTGTCTGTCAGCCCCCAGGCGATGCGCACCGCCGCGACCGCCGGATCGTTCACCTCGCCGCGCACCACCAGGATCGGCTGCGAAACGCCGTCCGCCCCTGGGCCTTTCTCCTCGACCGTCCACACTGCCGCCTTCGGCTTCGCCGGAACCGGCTTGACCACCGTCACCTGCAGCGGCTTAGACGCGCGCCCGTCGACTGTCGTCGCCGTGATCTCGAACTCGACCTTCGTGGCCTCGACGCCCTCGATCGGGGCTTCGCGCAGGGGCGGCGCCATCAATTCGCGCGCCGTGCCGTCCAGAGGCGGGAGCGGCGCCCAACCGGCGGTTTCGCCGGCGACCGAAACGCCCCGCCAGCGGACGGTGAAGCCGTTGATAGGCGAGCCCCGCCAGGCAGGCACGGAGAAGCTGACGCGCACGCCGTGCGCATCCTCCTGCACCCCCAACAGAGTCGGCCGCGGCGGATTGGCGTTGCGATCCCCCGAAAGACGCGAGGGCAGCGAAGGGATCGGTCCCGTCTCTCCGGCCATCAACAGGGGCGCGACATAGCGCACCCCCGTGATCACCGCCGTCAGGTTCTCGCCTGGCTCGATACCGACGATCTCGACATCTTCGCTGACCCGCTCCGACACGCCAAAGGCGATCAGGTCGTCGGCCTGTGGGCATAACGCAGGGCTGCGCGCATTCGTGAAACGGATCTCGCGCGTCTCGCCCACGACGGTCTCGACGGGAACCGAGACGTGCAGCCCGTCCTTGGTCCGCAGATCCGCAGCGTACTCCTGCCCCGCCTCCATCCTTACCGGCTGCGTCAGCCGCAATCCGATCACCGCGCTGCCGTCGGCGGTCCAGCGGCGGCAGCGAACCCGCGCCTCCGCGCCGTTGACGGGCCGCCGCCACGCCAGGCGCACGCGATCGCCGTACTGCGACACCAGATGCTCGATGTCGGCCGTCCAGGTATCGACCCGACGTTGCAGCTTCAGCGACCCCAGGGCCCATCGGCCGTCGCGAAAGGCGCGGTTCGGGGTCGCCTGACCGTCCAGACGCAGCGCCTCGACCAGCGTGGCCGCCTTGATCCCATTCGCCGGGTCCGCGATCTCGCCATAACCATCGGCATAGACGAACAGTTCGTCGGCCTCGCCGCCCTTCTCCAGGTTCAGGAACTCGACGCGAAGGGCGTGAACCGGGTCCGGATAGGCGATTTCCCAGCGGTGATCGCGCAGATTCGCTCCGGTGAACAACTGACGCGGCGCCGGCTTTTCAACCCAGGGCGAGGCCGCAACCTGAACGCCATCCCAGAACAGCCAGGCGCGCCCGGCGCGCTCCAGGATCTGCAGGACTTCGGCCTGCGTCTTGGTTTCCGTCAGATAGACGTGGCATTTCCAGTCGTACTGTTCGCACAGGCCCGACCACGCCCGCAGGCGCAGATCCGCCTGAGCGGGCAGCAGGGGCTTGGCGGGCGCCGGTCCGGTCAGCAGCCAGCGCGCCAGGGCGGCCGGGTTCGACGTCGCGACCGCCGGTCCCCAGCTACTGCCCGTCCAGATCGGACATTTCGGCTTGATGCGGCAGGTGATCGGCGCCAGCCCGCCCTGATTGATGGCCGAGGCGCGCACCGCAAACTCGATCAGGGACAGCGTCTCGTCCGTCACCGGCTTGCGGAAGGCGACCGCCTTGATGGCGCTGAGCAGAATCCGGTCCTGGCGCTTGGCGTTGTCGTCATCCGGGCGGCTGCGCGTCAGTTCGAACTCGTAACGACCGTGCGGCAGGCTCACCCAGTGGGTGATGCGCATCGGATCCTTCGAGCGCGCGCGCCGCGACATCGTCGGCCCGTTCTGCCACGGTCCGGTGGCGGCCCCCGTCATGTCGATCGGGCGATAGCGCACCGCGACCGAAACAGTCGCGTCGATCAGCCGGCCGTCATCCTTCTGAAAATGCAGGCCCGCCGGCAGGAAGAAGTCGAAGCCGAAGCGGCTCCCGTCCGAGGACGCCGCTCGCACCAGCGGCGTCGCGCTGCCCGGCGTCGCCTGCAACTCCTCCTGGAGATCCAACTGGTCGACATCGTTGGGATAGAGCTGGAAGGCGCGCGGGCCCGGCTCCAGATGCTGGACCATCCGAAAATCGCCCGGCCCCATGGTGCTGACCAGGGTGTCGCCGATCTTGACCTCGGAAACTTCGCACGGGCCGTAGTGGACGCCCAGGATGCCGTACAGCCAGACGTCGTCGCCTTCGCTCTGGGTAAAGGTCTTCACCGCTAGATCCGGCGCCGCCACCACCTCGCCGAGCGCCAGAGGCATGGTGCCCCACTGCCGGTACTGGTTCGACGCGCTCTGCAGCGCGTATCGGTCATTGGCCCGGGCTGGCGTGTCGCGCTGCCCCATGGAGGAGACCAGCGCCGCCCCGCCGACCAGCACCCCGACCTGAAGCGCCGTGCGCGCGATCAGCTTGGCCACCAGCATGGCCTGATTGGAGGCGAACAGGGCCATGCCGCCGATCCAGGACGACACCGCCAGCACGGCCAGGGAGACGAGAATCTGTCCGATATCCTTCCCGCCGCCGCCACCGCCGCCCAGCGGCTCAACGACAAAGTGGACCAGCTCGCCGGACTTGAGGACTCGATCGAGCGCGACCTCGCGAGGCAGGCGCGCCCCATCGATGTAGATCTCCGTGCGGTCCAGCAGGTTGACGGGAAGCCCCGCCTTGACCGCCTCGACCAGCGCGCCGCGGACCGTCAGGCCTTCGATCACGGCCAGATCGAAACTGCCGCGCCCGAAGGCTTCAGGCGTCACGACGATGGGCAGCGAGCCGTCAGCCACGGGCGCCTCCTCCTCTTGGGTGTCGATGGGATGCGCACGGCGTGCGCGGCCTGCGTCGGGTCGAAAAGGCGAACCTTTTTGAGCGCAGGCGGCTCAGAAACTCCGGCGCGGCTAGAGCGCCGTGACGATGTCCGTGACGAAGGCGGGAACGAAGGCCGCCTTCAGGCCGTACCGGCTTCGCGGCGCATCCAGATCCAACAGGGTCGTCCCCATCGGGCTGTCGGCGTGCAGCACCAGGCGCGGCGTCAGCATGTAGCCGACGTGGCCGGCCTTCCCCATCCAGGTCAGCCAGGCGACCACGCCAGCCTGGGGCTCCACCATCCGCCACGACGCCAGGCCCTGCGCCAGAAGCCGGGCCCGCGCTTGACCCCCGGCCGGGCTGACGATCGCCGCGTCATACAGTTCCAGATAGTCGGGAACCTCGATCCCGCTGAAGGTGCGCAGGCACCAGCGGGTCAGGCCACGGCAATCCCACCCCTCGGGCGTATCGCCCTTGGCCTGAAACGGCGCGCCGATCAGCACCGACGCCCGCGCGATCAGATTGCCCGGTACCAGCATAAGCGTCATCAGAACTGGCCTGGCGCGGTCGCTGGCGTATAGCTGACGGCGCAGGCGGGTTCTTCGGTGAAGCTCCTCGGCTGGATCACCGCCGTGGCCTTCGTCTCGTCGCCTTCGGTCGCAGAGACGCGCGCGTCCATCAGTGCGCGCTCCAGGACATCAGGCTCCGCGACGCGAACCACGGCCAGGTCAATCCGCGGCGGATCCTGCGCCGCGTCGCACGCTTCCTCGATCCTCTGATCGACATTCGCGATCGTCAGCCGCCCTTGTCCGAACGGGTTGTCCTGGCTCGCCCCCGCCCATTTCAGTTGAAACGGGTAGTGGACGTGATCGACGCCGTTGGAGCGCAGTCCGCCGGGCCAGTCCGTTACCGCGATAGGCTCGTCCAAGGCGTCGCTGTAGATCGTCACCAGCTGCGCCGCAGCATCAGGCTCGCCCCGGAATGCGGCCTCGACCAGGGCCTCGGTCACCTCCGTCATCAGGCGGTCTCCAGCCACAGCGTGAAATCCATCAGGTGCAGCGCGCCGCGCGTTTCGGACAGGCGCGGGGCGCCGTCTGCGGCCCAGCTGGCCACGCACAGTCGTTCGCTGCCCGGCTCGACCATCCAGAACCCGTTGGCTCCAGCAGCGAAAGCCTCCAGCGCGGCGCGCTGCACCACGTCGCCGCGAATGCGCCCCGCCAACTTCCGCGCAGGATCAGAGGCGATCGGGCGGCTCATCGGCCGTCCCGGCCCGGCGTCGAACTCGATGCGGCCGGCCTTGGGCTCAAAGGTGGCGCCGACCTCGATCTCGCGCAGCCAACCGGGCCAGGCCGCGCGCTGCAGGTCCGGCGCGCTGTGCAGCCCCGGCGACCAGAGAAGGGGATGCGACAGGCCCGCAGGCGGCACCGCCACCATCGGCTTCAACAGCACGGCCTCGACGTGCTGCCCCGCGGCCTGCGCCACGGCGCCCGCCTCCAGGATGGCTGCGACCGCCAGGGTGGGCCGCGGCAGACGGGCCCAGGCGGTGAAATAGGTGTCGCGCAGGCCTTCTCTGGCCACGCCCCACCGCTCTAGCACCGGCCGGCGGACCTGCAAGTCATAGGACATGACGGTGTCGCCCGCCTCATCCACAAAGCGGACCCGCACGAAGGGCGCGACGGCCGCGCCGTTGATGAAAGCGGCCGCGGCGGCCGACACCTCGACCACGGGCGCATCACGGATGTCCGCCGCCGCATTCGCCGCCGTGGCCACGCCGAAGGCCTGCCCGGGTGCCGCCGACGCCCCGTCGGCCTTCAGCACGATGCGGCCGGGCGCGCCCCGGTCGGCCTCGTCGACTCGGAGGTTGAGCCCGGCCGGAAACCGCGTCCAGCCGCTCGCCCCATCCAGCGCTCCCGCATTCGTCAGCCGGTTCATGATGCTCCTATCGACGGCGCGGCCGCGGCGAGGCGTTCAGGGACCGCGCCAGGGAGCCGTCCCGCCCCGCCTTGGCCAGCTCGTTCTTGAACAGAGGCTCAAGCTCCAGCTCCATGCCGCCGCCGGGCGCCTTCGACAGGCGGCCGGTCATCGGCTCAGAGCCGTAGTTCTTGATGGTCAGGCCGCCGAGGCTGACGTTCATTGCGCCGCCGCCGGCGGCCGCCTGCAGGGCCCGGTTATGCTCCAGCACGCGCGAGCCGCGCGGCAGGTTCAGCAGCTCGGGCCCGCGCTCCCCGACCCACTTCCAGCCGCCGGGCGAGAAGTCTGTGCCGGCCGCGTGACCTTCGCCGCCCGAGAACAGCGCGCCCAGGGCGCCGGACATCCCGCCCCCGCCGCCGAACATAGCTTTCAGCGCCCCGCCCCAGTCCAGGCCGGCGAGCATGTCCGCCAGCTTGTCGGCCCACTTGTCCGTGGCGCGCTCAAGCTGCCCGGCCAGGGCGTCGCCGATGCCGCCGCTGCGGATGTCCGACAGCATGTCGCGCATCCACGCCCGGCGCGCGCCCAGGGCAGTCGCGTCCAGCTCTTCCTTGATCTCCTGCTCGGCCTGCTTCTGGGCCTCGCCGCGATTCAGGCCGCCGCGTTGCTCAATCTCGCCCGCGCGGCGCTGCACGCGGTCTGCAACGCTCAGGCGGCGGTATTCCTCATCGTCGCCGGACAATCGCAACAGGTTGAGACGGTGTTCAGTCTTGGCATCCTGGAGCGCCCGCTTCATCGCGACCGTGCGGGCCTCAACCAGCCGGTTGCGCTCCGCCTCTGCCAAGTTGGTGGCCGTTAACAGATCGTAGCCAGCCTTCTGGAAGGCCTGAACTCTTTCCTCCTGCGCGATGCGGTCCTGAAGGTTGCGCAGGGACCTCTCCTCCCCGAGCAAGCGCATAACGTCCATCTCCCCCTGACGCTGCAGCTTCAGCCCTTCTTCGTCGCGCTGAACCTTCATCGCCTCTAGGATGCGCTGCTCCTCCTGCATCGCACGGCTCTTGGCCTCGGCGGCCGCGACCCCGTCATCCTCCAGCTGCCGAACGCGGGCCCGAACCCGTACTTCAGCTTCCAGTGACCGTACACGATCGAAATCATTGGTCGCCTTCGCCTCCTGCAGCGACAGATTGGCGCTGACATCCTCCTCGCGCCGCGCTCGTTGCAGCAGCTCGCGCGCCTGACGCTCGGCCTCGCGCCGCGCCCGCTCGGCATCGCGCGCGGCCTTGTCGCGATCCTTCTTGCCGGCGTCGGCGCGGTCCTTGGCCTCCTGCGCCGTCTGGTTGGCGGCGGCAGAGTTTGCGGCGGTCTCGCGCTCGCGGTTCTCCCAGTCGCGAAGGAAGGTCTCCGTAAAAAGCTTCGTCTCCGCCTGCCGGCGCGCGAACGGGGTCGCCGCCAAATCCCGACGCAGCTCCAGATTCTCAATCCGCTCGTCGCGCGTCGTCTGCAACCACTCGCCCAGCTTGGTCCAGTAGTTGGACATGCTGCGGGTCGCGACATCCCAGAAGCTGCTCAGGTCGTCGACCTTGTCGGCGTGGCCGCTCATCGCGCCGGTCAGCGCTTCCATCAAAACCTTCTGGGCCGCCGTGCGATCGCCCAGTTTGATCAGGCTGTCGATGTGATCCAGCGTCTTCTGGTCCAGCAGGCCGAACTGACGCGTAAAATCGCGTGCAGCCTTGTCCGGCTCCGACATCGCCTTGGCCAGCATCTCGGTCGCAGACTTCGCGTCGACCCCCATGAAGGCGGCGAAATCCTTGGTGATAGCGACCAAGCCGCTCATTACCTCCCCGCCGATCTTACCCGTCGAGACATAGGCCGAGGCCATGTCGCGGGCGGACTTCAAGGAGATGTTGCCAGCTTCAGCCCCCGCGTCAGCGGCGGCCTTCAGCTCGGCGCCGGACATCTTGGCCGTCCGCCCAAGACCCGTCGCGGCCCTGTCCAGCGCCGCCGTCGATTTCTCCGCCTGGGCCCAAGCCACAGCCATGGCGCCGGTGGCGCCGGCCAGCAGACCGACGCTGCCGACCAGCAGCGTCAACGGCCCTGTCAGCTTGATGGCCGAGGTCGACCAGGCGTCCAGGATCTGCGGCCCCTGCTGGATCGCGATCATGGCCGGGTTCATCCCCATGGCGGCCGTGGTGAACACGTCCGCCCCCTGACGCGTCAGGTTCAGGCGCGACGCCATGACGTTGCGGCTCAGCCCCTTGCCCTGCCGCTCCAGCGCCGCCGTCGTCTCGTTGAAGCGCTGCCGGGCCAGGGTCTGCGCCTGGGCCATCTGCTCCGTGGAGATTTTCCCGCGCTTGGCCAGCGCGTCGTACTCGGCCAGTTCCTGATTGAGCTTCTGCTGCGCCGCCCACAGCGGGTTAAGCGTTTCCAGCAGCACCTGGGCCCGGCGATCATATCCCCGTTCCGCCGCCTCGAAGGTGCGTGCGGCTGCGGATGCGCGGGCATTGGTCCCGCCCGTCACGCCGGTAGCGGCGTTGATACGGGCCTGCACCGACGATGCCTGATCATTCGCGGCCCGCTCCGCATTACGCGCAGCCGCTGCGTAGTCGAGCAAGGCCTGCACCTCACGCTTCTTGGCGACAGCAGCTTTGTCGGAGCCGGACTCGGCGCTCTTGTTCATGCGCTCGACCGCGTTCTCCACCGTCTGCGCGATGCGCACGGCGTCCTGACCGCCCTGTGCCTCGATGCGGAGAGCGATTTGTTTGGTGGTCATTTCAGCTGCTCCTCTTGCGGACGATCAGTCCGGCGGTCCTGGCCCCGACCTCATTGGCGATGGCGTCTAGGTCCAGTCGTTTTCGTGTGACGATCTGCGGGACCAGGATGAAGACCACGATGGTCTGGCCGGCCGGGCCGTAAAGCCTCGAGCCCCGCCCCCGGGACTGATAGGGCCTGGCCACACGTCCTGCGCCCAGCATGGCCTGATCGGCGACCAGGAAGGCGCGACGCCCTCCCTTCTTGCCGCCCTCATAGACGAAGCGAAGCTTCATGCCGGTGCGGCGCTCAAAGCCGCCGGGCGTGATCCGCTCGCGCGCGCCGCGCTTGTTGACCGTGGCGCCCATGCCGTTGGCCCCGCGCTTTAGGCCGAACTTGCCGGCCGCCTCGGTCGGAATCGCCAGCCAGCGCCCGCCTTTGGCCCGAATGACGGTCGCCTCGATCGCCGTCTCGATGATTTCGGCCGCCTTTTTTCGCACCGCGACAAAACCGGCGGCGTCGATGCTGTCCTGTCCTTTTGGGTAGACGTTGCCCCGCCAGGCTTTCGGCAATCGGTTACCCTTGAAGGCCGACTGGGTGTCGGCCCGCAGCCGCCCCTTCAGTAGATCCGTTCCCTCGCGAATGCTGGCGGTGATGTCCCGTGCCAGCTCCTTCTCGATCTCGGCCGCCAGGCCATCGGCGCTGATGCTCGTTCTGATCCTCATGCGTCATCCTCCCGCCGCAGCCCCTTGACGATCTGCCCCTCGACCAGAGGCAGGGCCTCGGACATCAGCAACCGGGTCGCCGCGTCCATCGGCCCGCCCAGTTGGGCGAAGGCGACGACGGCGGCATAGTCCAGAGCGAAGGCGCCGAATCCGCTTGACCTCAGCTGGCCGGCGCAGGCGTCGAAGACGTCCCAGACGCGCCGCCCCTGCGCGGTTTGCGGCGCGTGCTTGTCAAAGGGACAGGGCTCGCCGTCGCCGCCGCAGTATTGTCGTCGGCAACTGTCCCGGCAGTAGGATCCGCCTCCCTCTCCGAACTGCCACTCGGCGAGGGAGACGATCCGTTTTTTTCCGAGTTCAGGGCGTAGACCTCTGCCGCATACCCCTTGTCGAAGAAGTCGAAGATATTCGGCCGCTGCGCCAGCAGCGCCAGCACCTGTTCCGGCGTCAGCGTCTTGATCGGCGCGCCGGTTTCGTCCGCCACGCCCTCCCACTCGACCGCCCCGGCCGCGACATAGGCCGCCGTCATGACGAACAGCCCCTGCCCCAGGTGACTGAGGCCCTCCTCGTTCCATTCGACGCCTTGGGCCCGCATCAGGTCGGCGCTGATATGGCGCGCCTCCAGGATGACGGGGGTCGAGGGCGGCAGCATGCACACGCGCACGCCGTGCGCCGGCTCCAGCCATTCCGGCTGGGCGGCGATCTTCAGCTGAAGCATGGGTCAGATCTCCGCTCAGGCTGCGCCGTAGGCCGAACCGGCCACGTCGTTGTCCAGGATGACGGTCAGCGCACGGCCGAGCGTCGGGTCCACGGCGGCCTGATAGCCATAGTCCGCCTGGATCCCGCCCGGGCCCGTGACCGGCCGCTTCGCCTTCGGCAGGAAGACCCGGTGCAGCACCAGGCGCAGCGAGAAGTCGGTGCCCGGCAAGGTCCAAAGGTACTCCAGATCGCTGGCCTCGCCGTTCTCCGCCTGCAGCTGCAGTTCGGGCCCGCTGTAGCGCACGCCGATCTGCCCGGTCAGCGCCAGGGCGCCCTCATCGATCCCGCTGACCCGACCGTCGCTGCGGATGGCGGGCACGGGGTCCAGCCCGTTCGACAGGTTGAACTGGCCGCTGACCAGGTCCGCGATCGGCACGCCATGGCGCAGCACCGATCCCGAGAACTGCGAGAACCGGGCGACCGCCATTTCCGCCGCCACGGCGCCCGCCGCTGACGCCGTGTCTACGGATTCGCCTTGGGCGATCAGGCCCAGCGTCGCCGTCAGGTTTCCGCCCCGCTGCATCTGAACGCCCAGGGTGTTGGCCTTCACGCCGTAGTTCATGTTGAACGCCGGAACCTCGGGGTGCTGGATCTCGATCGAGGCCGAGGGCAGGACAGCCGCTCCGCTGGTGAAGGTGTGGCGATAACCGCCGGACGCAGCCCCGCCAGTCAACGTCGCGCCCGAGACGCTCGCGTTGGAAGCCGGCGTGGTGCTGGCCTCGAGCGCAAACGCATTGCCTGCCACGCCCAGGGCGTCGTGCTGGATCAGGATGGCGTTGCCGCGATCGTTCTGCCGATAGCTGGCGGCCTGAACGCCGGTCGCCGCGCTGGCGTTCAGGACGCGCACGGCGTTCGCCACCGTCGCCGGCAGGGTCGCGCCGATCTGGATCTGATTGGCCGTCGGCGTTCCGGTGACGAAGGTGAACGTCTGGCCCCCTACCCCAATGGTCCCATTGTTCGCCGGTTGGGCGGCGAAGGTGATGGCGCCGCGCGCCGCCTTGCCCACCGCGCTCGTCGGCGCGCCCAGCAGCAACCGCAGCCACACGCCGATCTGACGCGCACACATCGGCACGACGGCGTCGCCCGTATTCGTCACCGCGTCCCGCCCGGGTTCGCTCGGCTCGCGCCCGCGGCCCAGCAACTCGCCGTCGATCAGCGGCTGCTCCTCGCCCAGCGACGCCGAGACGAAAGCCATCAGGCCAAAGCCGGCGGCTGGAGCGAAGCCGAAAGTCTGTTCAATCGCCAATGCCATGCGGGCGTTGGCGCCGCGTGCGCGTGCCATGTCAGTTCTCCGTTAATGCCGAACCGATGGGTCGGGCGTCAGTGCAAGGGGGAAGGAATCGTGTAGGTCGCGATCAGGTCGAACATCGCGGTCGCGACGCTGGGCGCTCCGGCTGCGGCCAGATCATCAAGATCCGGCGCGGTCGCCTCCAGCCACTCGGTCAGGCCGCCCAGATCGCGCGCGCCCTCGATGACTTCGCCCAGCTCGGCCAGCATATCGCCCAACCCATGGCTTCCGGTCGCGCTCGGAGAGACGATCTCAACGCCGAAGGCGTGGTTGTAACTGTAGGAAAGCGGCGACAGGGTCACCTCGGGCTCGCCGGGGTCGCTGTCGCGAAGGATCACCAGGCCTCCGGCGGGCGGGCGCGACGGGGCTTCGGCGTCGCGCTTGACCTCGGCGTTTGGGAAGACCCGCTTGAGAAGCGCCTCCAGCGCATCGGCTACGGCGTGGCGATGCAGGGTCATTCGATCGTCTCCGTCACCGGGCAGAGCCACACGCCGTTGCGATCCAGCAGCGGGTCCGCGAAGATCGTGAACCGCCGCCCATTCGTCAGCCGGAAACCCTTACCCTCGGCAGGTGACGACACCTCGCTGCGCCGCACGCGCATGGTCATCGCCCCGAAGATGAGACGGCCGCCGTCGCCGAAGCCGGCCGTCTCGTCGCCCTCGGCCAGCCGCACCCGCACAGGCTCGGGACGGTCGTCATAGAAGGCGTCCTCCCCCAGGCGCGCGAAGATCGCCGCCTGGAGATTCTCGCGCACCTGGGGAAAGGACATTGGCTCAGACGCTCTCGAAATGGTCGACGGAGACGTCGCCCTTTTTGGCGGCCTTGATCTCGGCCTCGGACGCGAAGCGGGCCCGGCCGGCCCCGCGCAACATCTCGGCCTTGGCCGGCGGCGTGGTGAAGATCTGGCCGACGCCGAGCGCATCGTGACCCGGCTGGACCCACACGCAGAACGTCTTCTTCCCGGTCTTGACGGCCGCCTCCGGGCTGGACGGCGGGTTGGGATTGGCGTCCGGCGCATTGCCGATCGGCGGAGCCCCGCCCTCGATCGAGGCGGCCGCGGGAGGGGTCTGGTCCGACGTTTGCGGGGCAGGAGTCGGGGAGGCCTGCCCGGAGGCCGTCGTTTGCGGATTTTTGATCGTCATCGGTCTGTCCTTTGAACAGGGAGCGAGGGGACCAGCGCCGGCCTAGGCCGGCTGCTGGAGACGGAAGCGGCCGACGGTGGCCGCCGTGGCTTTTGCGGCCACGGCCTTGCCCACCTTGGTGTTGCCCGCCGACGTCTTGGTCAGGCGCTTGGCGGCGGCGTCGAAATAGACGTCGTCGCCCACCGCCCAGGCCTGGCCGGATCCGGCCCCTTCAGCGGCGTGATCGAACACGCCCTCCGCATGGCCCGCCACCGTGTCGCCGGCGGCGTTGGAGGTGGCGGCGATCAGGAACAGCGTGCCGAACAGCACGCCGACGCCCGAGGTGGTGCCGCCCGACGGCGCGGTGAAATCGATGACTTCGCCGCTCTGGATCTTGGTCTTCATAGTGCAGGTCCTCTGCTGGAAGCGAGAAAGGCCAAGGGCCGCCCATCTCTGGAGCGGCCCTTCGCGAGTTTGCCGGTCGTCGGAGGTTACTGGCCGGGGTTCTGGTAAAGGCCGCGGAAGTCGATCGCCTTCACCCCGAAGTCGAGGCGCGCCTTGTATTCGATGCCGTCGACGTCGAAGCCTTCCCGCTCATCCAAGAAGACGCCGTCTTCGCCCTCGAGATAGGCGTACTCGATCGTATCGATCACACCGGAGTCGGCGGCCATGAACCAGGGCGTCGCGCCCGCCGCGCGGTTGAGGCGCGACTCCACGATCAGTTCGAACGCCCCCGCATAGACGTTCACGTCCGAGGTCGCGGTCGCCTGGATGGCCTTCAGCAGCTTGGCGGCCCTGACGCGGTCCTTGCGGGCGACGATCAGATACTTCGGCTCCAGGTTCAGAACCTCGCCCTGAAGCCCCTTCTGAGCGCCCATGGCGATTTCCGCTGCCTCCAGCGATTCCTCGCTGATGGCGGCCCCGACGCCGAGGTTGCCGTGATCGCCGTGGAACAGGGCGACGCCGTCCGACATGTTCGGATTGGCGATCAGCGGCGCATAGGCCGCGTCCGACTCGAAGCGGGCCGCCGCGGCGCCCATCAGGCTCGGAATGCGGGTGAAGGCGTCCACGTCGTCGTTGATGAGGGTCTGACGGGTGATGGCGAACTTCCGGCCGTACGTGGCCAGGGCGTAGACCTCCTTGCCGTCGCCGATCGTGCCCATCTTGAACTCGCCGCCTTCCGGCACCAGCAGGAAGTTCGGAGCGGCGCCCAGCTGCAGGCGCGACACCTGACGGAAGTCCTGCACCGTGGCACGCCGCTGCCAGCGTTTGAAGGTCTGACCCGCCTCGGTGTAGCCGGCGCGCAGGGTGGCCCGCGTGACGTTCGACAGGACGTTCGGGAAATCCGACGTCGTGTGCTGACGGCTCAGCGCCATGTCAGCCAGTTCGCGACGGCTGAGGCCGCGCACCCTCTCGCCGTTCGCCTCCAGGTTGGCCCGCGCCATCTCCAGCAGGCTCATGCCGCGATACTCGCGAGCGCTGTCTTCCAGCTCCACGCCGTCCGGGTTGAACCGATGCTGCAGGGCGTTCGCCATGGCGGCTCGCTGCGTGTCGCGCTGGTCGCGGCTGACCCGCGCCGCCGACATCGCCGGCGTCACCGGCGCTTCGCCGCGTTGCTGGGCGCCTGCGGCCTCCAGCATGGCCCGGCGGGCGGCGTCGGGCGTCATGGTTTCGGCCCAGGTGCGGATCTGGCTTTCCTCCAGCCCGAACGAGCGGCCCATGGCGGCGAAGTCGATGGCCTCTGCGGCCGAGAAGCGCACGGCGTTCGCTTCGGTCGGGTTGGCCGGGGCCGGCGCCGGGTCCGCCCGGCTTTCCGCCGCCGCCGTCGGGGCGGCCGCGTTCGCTTCAGTCGGGTTGGTCGGGGCGGCCCTGGCCCCGGTATCGGTTTCGGGAGCGAGCGCAGCGGCAGCGGCGCTGCCCGGCAGGCGGGAGCGGATCATATCATCGTCCTCTTGAGGGGTGGCGTTAGCGCCGTCAGCGCCGGGAGAAGAAACCGCAGAGCGCACCCCGGCGCTCGCATCTGCGGGTACGGCGACAAGGCTCGCCTCGAGCAGCTCCCAGCGCGTGGCGCGCCAGGTTTCATGCCCTTTGTCATCCACGGTCACCGCCACCCACTGGGTGACGCGGTAGCCGATGGAAACACCGGTCAGTTCCCCGCGCGACACCATGCCTTCGGCGGTGCGACCGCGGTCGGTGTCGGCGAAGGTGAAGACGCCGATCAGTCGACCATTCTCGATACGGGCCGAGGTCACGGACCCCAGAACCGCATCCATCTCCCACTGATTGTGCGAGTCCAGCAGACGGCAGATGCCCGCCGTCACCCGGCCCAGGTCGATGGCCTGGTCGCTGATCTCCAGCTCCTCAGTGAAACTCCAGCGCCGCACCGGCGACCCGGCCGACAGGACGGCCTCAACTGTGCGGGCGGCGGCGTCGTAACTGGCCGCGTTGAACACCAGGGCGCGCGTGCCCTGGCTGTTCTCGCCCGAGGGCGGGGCGCGACGTTCGGCGTCGAGCGCAGCATCCTGCGCCCGCTGGGCAGAGCGGATCATGATTTTTTCCTTCAGTCTTCGCTGTCGTCGCGGGGCCGGGCGAACCCTGCCGGAGGCTGCAGCGCGCCGGAGCGCGCGGTCTTGCGAGGATCGCCGTCCAGGACGAGCCCGAGCCGGTCGACCAGATCGTTGAACTCGGCCATGGCCTTCAAATGCTGGTCCGGGTCCAGGCCGCGGGCCGAAAGCATGTCTGGATAGCTGAGCGAGCCCAGCCGCAGTTCCATTTCCATGGCCAGCAGATCCTTGGTCGGATCCAGAAGACGACGGACCGGCATGGCGAACTGGGGCTTCACGTCCAGATAACGCGCGTCGCCGGTCTTCATCGCCAGCCTCCGCATGCACCGCATCACCGCCGGCTGGCAGAAATGCGGAACCATCATGTTCTGCTGCCAGTCGTCCAGGTTCGCCCAGAAGCCGAGCATCTGCGCCCGCTGGCTCGAATAGTTGGCCTGCGAAGCATCGCCCGTCATCAGGAAGTAGGGCACCAGATTGGCCGCCACGCCCTTCAACTTCATCCGCATGAAATCAACGCCGTCGCCTCCCGACGACGGATTGAGCGAGGTGGCGGTCTCGCCGGGGCGGGCGCGAAACACCATGCCTGGCCGGATGCGGTCGGTCCCCCGCCCCCGGCCGCCTTCGGCCCCGGCCGCGCCTTCGGCTCGGACCTCATCAAACGGACTGCTCGGGCCTCCGCTGTCCGGCGGCGTCAGCACCAGGGCGAGGCAGGCCTCGACCTTGCGTTTCATCAGGATGGCGTCCTCGTAGTCCCCGCCGTCTCGCAGATCCATCGCCACCGGCGCGAACCAGCTGACGCCTCGCGTCTGCCCCGGGCGAAGGGCCTCGAAGACGTGGTCCACATGGCGGGCATCGAAGCGCCGGCTCTGTCCGACGTAACCGCGACCGTCGCCCGGATGCTTGTCGAACAGCCAGAAGGCGCAACGAAAACCCGCAGCGTCGTATTCGACGCCCTGCACTATGCACCCGCCGTTCGGCAGACGTTCGACCTCCTTGGTGTGGTCCAGAAGGTCCCCTTCCACTACGAAACAACGGCCGTCGGGCCCTCGATCATCCGGGTTCCAGATCGCCAGCCCTTCGCCGCCTTCGACCACAGCGCGGATCAGCATCTTCTGCTGCCCGTAGTGATCTTCGCGTCCGTCGAGCCGGCTCTCCGCCGTCCGATCCCATTCCTCCTGAGCCTTCCTGGCGACGGCCTTGTTCTTGTGCGTCATCCGCGCCGTGATGCCGTCGCCGACGACATTCGCCGCGATCTGGCGCACGGCGGACGCCGCGTATTTGTTGTTGCGCACCAGCTCCCGGGCGCCGTTGCGCAAGCGCGGCAGCGCTCCGCGGATCTCCCGATCGGCGCTGCCGCCGGTGCGCTTCCAGCCGTCGGTGCGCCGCCCGCGCGCGGCCGCGTCGTACTGACGCATTTCCGCCAGGGCCAGTCGCTCGGCCATACGGCGACGGACCCGCTCCGGCGCGAACGGCTCGATCAGCCCGTCGATGAAACGGCTGGCCTGGGCCGCAAAATCGACCGTGCTTTGCGCCATCGTCAGTCCCTCGTGAAGCTGGGGGCGGAGAAGCCGAAGCCGTCGCCCCTGCCAGCGGCGCGCTGCGACGCCGCCAGCTTTTCGGTGAAGTAGGCGAGGGCCTCGCGCAGGTCCTTGATCGAGCGATAGGTGACCCGATCGCCCTGCGATTCCACCGTCAGTTCTCCCGAGCCGAGCGCGGCCTCGAGGGCGGCGACCTTCGCCTCCATTTCTTGCGACATCAGTCGAGCCATCCTGCGTTGTCGTCGATCCAGTCGTCGTCACCGGCCGCCGGGCTTCGGCCAGGCGCGTCGGCGCTCGCGCTGGCGGCCGCGAGCGCCGACGGTTCCGGCGGCCTCTCGCCCTCGGGCGACGACGACGCGGCGGGAACGGGGCGATTGGCCAGGGCGATCAGATCGCCCTGAGCCGGGTCGGGGGACGCGTTTCGGAAGGCCGCCAGGGCCAGCCAGTCCGCGTCCGATTTGAGGTCCAGCGCCATCGCCTCGGCGGCGGCGCGATTATAGATGCGGCAGTCGAGCCAGTGGTTCTGGCGGCCGCTCTCGACTTCCCACACTCGGGTCGGCTGACCCGACTTCATCTTCACGACCACGCTCTCGCTGGTCAGCTGATCGAAATAGTCGTCGGTGGCGTCTCGGCCGAAGTGGACCCGCCCCTTGATCGCCTCCGGACGCTCGCCCCGCTGCTCGGCCTCGGCCTGCTCGATCGACGCGCGCAGGAAACCGAACCAGCTGAGCTTGGCCCCATAGGTGCCCACCAGGTGCGCCTCTTCGCCCGCAACCTTGCGGCGCCGCGCCTTCTGTCCTTTGCCGGGGTGAAAATGGATCGGTTGACCGCGGCCGAGGATCGGCAGGGTCCAGCCGGGCCGGCCGTAGACCGGAATGCGCTTCGGCGAGCGGCGACAGAAGGCCTTGGTGGAGTCGGTGTTGTAGCCGGCGTCGACGCAGATCATGTCGAAGCCGAAAGATTTCCCGCCCGGCAGAGTGAACGTCTGCTGTGCATATGCTTCCAGCAACGCCCAGGCGCCCTGTCCCGGAACGTCTGTGGTGCCCGGAAGGAAGCGGTGATCGAGGCTCCAGTTCTCCAGCCCCGCCGCCCAACCGAGCGCCTCTAGATAAATCCCGTCGCCCTGGACGTCGCAGCCCAGAGTGAAGACCAGCGGACCCCAGGGCACTTGCCCCTTGCCCCACTCCTGTTCGCGCAGAACGGCCAGCGATTCCGCCGGCGGCGCATCGCCCTTCAGGACGAAGCTCTCGCCCAGCATCAGGTTCGTCCAGCTGCGCAGCCGGTTCACGTCGCCCTGCGCCGCCACGAACCCGGCGCACAAATCCGCCCATGTCAGGAAGGCCGAGATGATCCCTGTGATGCAGTAGCCCGGGTTGCGGCCCTGAACGTCGCGGCCGCGCAGCCGCTGGAAGTCCTCTTCGCTCAGCACCCGCGCCGGCCGCTGCCCGTCGATCTCGACCGTGGGCAGCCAGCCGTCCGGCAGGGACATCGCCTCCTTTTCCCAGTGCTGGATCACGACGCCGCAGCAGGGCGCCTCCAGATGCGCCTTGGCCGGTTCCCCGTCAGGCCATTTAAGATCTGCAAACACCAGGTCGAAGCGGTCGCCGCAGTGTTGGCACTTCAGGTAGTAACGACGCTGGTCGCTTTCGCCGTAGGCCCGCTCGCTCTTGGACGCGCCCTTGTTCGTCGGCGTCGAGATCTTCAATCGCTTGGCGATGCCTTGCCGGGTGAAGACCGTCAGTCGCGCGGTGATCATGCTTTCCGGCGAGCCCTGGTTGTCCAGGTCGTCGGGAAACTGATCCAGATCGTCCTCGATCACGTACCGGATCGAGTGCTGGCGCAGCGTGGCGGCAGAGTTGGCCCCGGCGATCAGCATCCAGCCGCCCTTGCGGAACCGAACCCGCAGCGCCGTCGTGCCCTGGCCGTCGCGCGAGCGCTTCGGCATCACCACGCCGTCGCGACGGTCCGGGCTGAGCCGGGGCGAGGCCTCGACCATTGGCCAGAACTTTTCGGCCAACCAGTCCTTCGCGGCGGAGATGGTGGGACCGACATACATCATCGGACCCGGGGCCACGTCGGCGATGTAGCCGATCCAGTTCTCGCCCGTGACCGACCCACCCGACTGGGCACATTTGATGATCGTCACCTCGCTGCATGGATCATGCGGCGACAGCCGGTCCATTGGTTCGACCAGATAGGGCGCCTTCTCATTCCGGAACGGCCCAGGCACCGGGCTGTCGTCCGAGAAGTGCCTGTGCTGGGCGGACCAGTCCGACACGCTGATGCGCGGCGGCGGCCTCAGGCCCTGAGCCAGCGATCGATCCACGCGCACGGCGTTCGCCGCCAGGATCGCGCCCGCATAACCATCAAATCTCACGGCGGCGTTCATGCTGCCTCCGCTTCTTCGTCCGCCTCCTCGTCCAGACCGGCCAAGGCAACATCAGCCTGCGCCTCGGCGCTGGCCTCGCTCTCAATGTCATCCGCCAGCCGGGCGAACACGGCGTCTAGCTCGGCGCTTAGCAGCGACGTGATCGTGCGCGGGTCCGTCTCGGCCGCGAGCCGTTCGGCCAGATTGCGCACGGTGGCCTGGACGCGCTCCCGGATCATCCGCCCGCGCTCCGCCGTCCGCCGCTCGACCTCGCCCAGCGAGACCAGGTTGCCGAGCGCCTTCTCGTTATCGATCCGGCGGCCGATGATGCGCTCGCGCGCCTCTTCCATCCGCACCGCCTCGGCGCCGGTCATCGTCGCCGCGCGGGCCGGCGCTGTAGCCGGCGCCTCGCCCGCCTCTACTAAGGCCGCCTCAGCTGAACGAGGCCGGCCCCGCGTCTGATCGATCGAGCCTCGAACCAGCAGATCAGACTTCTCGGCGTCGACCAGTTGCTTGCCAGGGCGCATCGGATCTTCACCGAAGACCAGCAGCCCCTTCCGGGCCCAGTTGGAAACAGCCGAGGCACCCACGCCATGGCGCTTGGCAAACTCGGACTTCATGAGCAGCGTCATGGAGTTCACCGACTTCAGAATGTTTCGAATGCTGCAGCTAACGCGAAGTTGCGCTCAGCCCCACCGCATAGGGGCTACCCCGGCCAGAAGGGACCCGCTGTCGCCCTAAGTCATTGATGCGCCAATGAAAAACCCGCCTCGGCCGGGATGGCTGGGCGGGCTTCAGACGCAACTTCAAGCGATGACTAAATGCGTGAACTAACGTGCCGTGATTCGCAAGCCCCACAGTGAAGCGCCCGCTCGACCCGACGTTGCGGTCAGTCGCTTGGCCGCCGTATCGAGGCCGAGACGGATGGCCTTGAGCCGCAGCGCATACCCGTTGCCGCCCGTCGCCAGTGACCGGAGCGTTCGGCCCTCGCCGGCGATGGCGCGCAACACCACCAGGCTCAAGCCAGACGGATCGGCCGCCCGAACGCTCTCCTCGACGTCGCGCACCCGTACGCCGGCGTAGGCGCGCAGCAAGCCTTGAGCGCATGCCCCATCCGTGGACTTGGCCGGGATGCGGGTCTCGCCCACGCGGCCCAGCTGCGAGCCCAACACCTCGGCCTCCGTGGCCTCCAGCAATCGGCGATAGAGCAAGCCGACGTTGAACTGCGCCTCGCTGATCTGCCCCCGCTCGAACATCTGAGCCAGCCCGTCCCGGTCGACCACGCGCTTGGCCTTGGAGCGACGCGCATCCGTGACCGCCTCGCGCCGCGCCCGGGCAGCGGCGAGCACCGCTTCCAGATCGGCGGCCAGTTCGTTTCGCACGCGCTCCGCCATGCGGCCCGCCTGGGCCCGTTGACGGCTATCGCCCAGGCTAAGGGCCGCAGCTTCTCTCAGCGCCCGGCGCTGCTGGGGCGAGACCCCCAGGGCGTCAGCGTTGCGATGCAGGTGCATCGCCAAGCTCTCGTTATTTTCTCTTTCGATGAAGGTCATCTCATCCACACCTAAACGCACCGCACCATCCGCACCGCACACCACAGACGGACGATCGCCTGCGCATCCGCACCCGCTCCGCCCGCGCGCCGCGCGCTTATGAGGCCGAACCCGCCTCGACCGTCTGTTTCGTCTGTAAGGTCTGTAACGCTCGCCTTTTCAGCACCTTGGCTGACAGGCCTTGCGCCGCGCTACAGACCGACAACCCTCTGCACGGCCCGCCGCCTCTCAGTTCTCCGCCCCGCCGATGGTCTGTTCCTCTGTGATCGTCTGTCATTGGCCGTCCCAGTTGGGCTCGAGGAACGCAGCATCCCCCTCCGAGCCGCCGGCGCCGGACTCATCGTCAACCGCGCGCGAGGGGATGAACTGCCCCTTGAGCTTCAGCCCTCTGCGGGTGACCCGCCCATTGGCGTTCATCCCGGCGGTGAGGATCTGCAGGTCGCCCAGGGCCGCCCCGAACGACTTCTGCGACATCGGCTTGTCGTGGCCCTGATCCTCCATCCACGACTTGTAATCGCGATAGAGCGAGCTGGCCTCGACCCGGCTGTCGGGATCGCGCTCTGTCCGCGCGTCCAGCCATTGCACGAACGGGTTAGACCCCTTGCGGTAGTCCTCCAGCGCCTCCGCGACGGATGCGGGATCTTTCAAGCCCTCGGCCATCCAGATCCGCGTGCCCTCGACGATCCACGCCAGAATGCCTTCGGCCTCCGCTTTCAGTTTGCGCGGCAGCGCGCCGTCGCGTTCCTCGGGGGGCACCTGGACGCGGAAGGGCACGATCTTCAGCCGTCGCCAGATGCCGTCGTCCGTGTCGTTGATCGTCGGCCGCCGGTTGCACTCGATGAAGGGCTTGCCCAGGGGGTCGAACTCAAACAGCCCCTGGCGCAGCTCGCGCGCCTTGATCCTGCCGCCGCCGGTGAACTGCTTGATCGCCCCCGTGGCCAGCTTCGACCCTGACGGCGGCTCCCCGGCCGAGATCATGCGCGTGTCGCCCGCCAGCGCCGCGATATCCGGACTGGCTTCGCTCCCGCGTTTCACGCCGGTGTCGAGGAATGTCTCGATCGCGGCCACCGTGGAATAGCTGCCCAGGGTGTCGCGCACGGCGTTGACGATGGTCGACTTGCCGTCGCCGCCCTTGCCCTGAAACACGAAGAACTTCTGCTCCTCCGTGCTCCCGGTCGCCGCATAGCCCAGGGCCTTGTGGACATAGGTCCGATCCTCTTCGTTCGGCAGACTGAAATCCACCACCCCGCGGAACAGAGGCGCCGCCGCTTCCGGGCGATAGTCACAGGCGGTCATGCGCGTGAACCGGTCCCGCGGATCATGTCCCGGCTGAAACTCGATGACCGGCGCCCCATCGGCCTGGCGCCGCCAGCGCACCACCCCATTGCGGCAGTTCAGCGCGAACGGATCCCGGTCGAACTCCTCGATATCGACCGTCAGATAGGGCGCCGCCACATTCATCATGCCGGCCAGCTTGCCGCTGTTGCCGCTGCTGACGGCGAAGTCCCTCAGGGACTGACAATACTTCGCTGAGAACCCCTGCTCCTCCGCCTGCGCGGCTCTCAGCTGCATCTGCTCGACCAGGCCGGCCACGACCCGGGTGGCGTGACGGTGGGCCAGGTCCTCGCCCCGATCGAGGTTGAAGGCGCCCTTGTAAAAGGCGATCCACCCGCGCCGGCGCAGATACAGCACCGTGCAGGCCGACAGGTCCGGATCGCCCCATTCGTCGAACACGCCGCCGGCCATCCTGATGAAGCGCTTGGCGTTCCCCAAGTCGCTCAGCTCATAGTTGGCCAGTTCCTCGACGCCGGCCGCAGATGCAAAATCGAAACTCAACACAGCCCCCTGGCCGCAAGTCGCGCCCGCAGCTCATCATTGAAATCCCGGCCCGGCGCGGGGGCCCAGATGCGCACGGCGTGCGCCCCGGCCTTCCGCCACGCCTGTTCGGCCAGACCCGCGCAGATCCGCGCCCGCGTTTCCGCGTCCAGCGGCCGCTTCCACGTCCCGCCGGTCGCCTTGCGCGCCTTGACGCGGATCTCGCTCATGTCCCGGTCGATGCAGATCCGCACCTCGCCCCAGGGCGCGCACGCCGGCTCAGTCCAGGTGAACGCCGGCTTTTCCGGATCGCCCGCCGGGGCGTCCGGGTTGACCCGACCGAACCGATCGCTCGCCCAGCCGCCCTGCAGGGCGCCGAGGCTCAGCGCCGCCGCCGCCCGGCACGGCTCACCGGCCAGGATCGCCGCCGACAGCGACGATTCGATCCCTTCCGCCACGATCAACGGGCCCTCTCCCGTCGGGGGCGTCAGCCACACCCCCCCGGCCGCGTCACGCCGTCGGCGCGGGTCCAGCCCTGCGGGCCCCACATGCGCTTCGCGGGCTCCAGCTCGGCTTTTCCTCGCCCGTCGGCCGACAGATAGGTGACATGCACGCCCCCGGTCGGCATGGCCGTCCCGGCTGGCCCGATGACCATCACCAGACCGATCATGGCCCCGGCGGTGCGCGGCCGATCCAGTCGGCCCGAGTGATAGGCGCGCGGATGAAAACGCAGCAGGCCCAGGGCCAGATCAAGCACGCGCCCGGTGATCCCGCGGGCCCGCAGATAGGTCTCGACCAGGGTGCCTCGGGCAGGCTTGGCTTCCCGCCACAGCCGCGCAGCCAGTTCGGCCTTCCACCGTTCATCGGCCTCAATGTCCGGCTGAGGGCGAACAGCCCGCCGGGGCCGCTCCGGCTTGGCCTGGGCGAACCCCTGCGCCGGGACAAAGTTCTCGCCCGCCAACCGCGCTGCCGCATCGCGCAGGCCCTCCGCGCCGGTCCCGTGCAGCAGATGCTCCAGCTTGATGACGTCGCCGCCCTCGTTGCAGGCGAAGCATTTGAACACCTTCGAACGCGGCTCGACCGAGAACGCCCCGCCGGCCTTCTTGCCTTTGGACGCGCCGCACAGCGGACACTCGCCGCGCATCTGCCGGCCAGCGCGGAACAGCTTCACCCCGGCCACCGCCTCAATGTCCGCCGCCGCGAAGGCCCGTTCGAACAGGTCGTCGCTCATATGCTGACGCCCTCTGCCGCGCGCACAGCCTGTTCGATCCGCCGGCAAGCCGTGTCGAAATGTTTGCCGTCCAGCTCGATGCCGGTGAAGATCAGGCCGCGTTTGACGGCCGCCACGCCGGTTGAACCGCTGCCCATGAACGGGTCGCAGATCCGCGCGGCGTTGATTGTCGCCAAGACCTTGTCCATCACCGCCTCAGGCTTGACGGTCGGGTGATCGACGCCGGTGAAGCGCCCGTTCTCGCTCAAGATCCAGCGAGCCTTGTCGGCCAGCGTCCCGATCGGGTGAGCGCCCGACAGCCAGGCGTGAATCCAGAACTCGGTGTCGGGCCGATAGTGCTTGTTGGCCACCGCAGGGCGTTGGTTTTGTGCCAAGCGCAGACGACCGTCCGGTAGAAACGGGCAGCCAAACGCGGCAGAAGCTGCGGCAGCTGATCGTTGTGACAGAAAACCGCGATGGACCGGAACTGCGCCGGCGAACAGATGACGTCGTCGAATCCGCGGTCCAGACCGCCGGCGGCGATCTCATCCATGTTCGGCCGCGCCTTGCGAAACCGCCCGCCGCCAGCAGTGCTGAAAGCATAGGGCGGATCGAACACCCCGGCGTCCTGGTCCCCCAACGTCGGCAGAAGCTCATAGCAGTCGCCCAGGTACAGCGTTGCCGGGCCTATGACCTCGACACGGCTCATGCCGCCACTCCGAACTCGAGCGCGTCCGCCATGGCGTCGTCGTGGACGTCGAACAGGTCCGCGACCTCCTCGACGTCCCAGCCGGCCGCAACAAACCAGCGGGCGAACCGCAACTTCTTTGCGGTCATCGGCCTCAGCCGACGCACGCCGTGCGCCATCGGCCGCGCCGCCGCGGCGGGCGCGGCCGATCGCTGCGGCTGCGCGGCGGCCTTGGCGTTTCGAGCTGCGCTCGCCGCCTTCGGCGGCTGCCGGCGTCGCCGCCCGCCAGCCGCCGCGTCATCTGTCGACCGACCGTCCCGGCCAGGCTTGCGCGCCGCCGCCGCCCGCTCGGACTTACGCGCAGGCGCGCTCGCCTCCGCCGCCGGCGAAAGAGGGCGCGGCGGGCTCGCCTGATGCCCGGCCGTCAGGCCCGCGCCCTGCAGGGCCTCCGCGACCGTCAGCATGTGATCCAGGGTGATCCCGGCCTTGGCCAGCATGGTCGGCGCCAGCCTCTGCGCCTCCAGCCGGAACAGGCGCGCTGCGGCGGCCTTGCTGCAGCCCAGTCGGGCGCAACAGCCGGCCGCCGCCATCATCCGCGCCTTCTTGTGCCCGCGGCCGGGCGCGAACACCTGCGCCGCGTCGATCCCGACCTGTCCCGCCGCCGCGACGATCGCCACCGCCACGTGCGCCGCCGTCAGCTGCACGGCCTGCCCAGCCCCGCTCATCCGTCGATATCCTTACGCTCGCGGCGCGCCGCCGCGCCCTGATGTCCGGCCAGCGCCTCGCGCGCCGCCTGGGCGGCCGCCTTCAGCGCGCCCTGCAGCTCGCGCCGCCCCGCCGTCGTCTCGGCGCAGTACCGCCGCGACAGGCGCGACAGCTGCACGCAGGGGTTTGATTTGGTCACCACGCCCGGCGCGCAGGCGTTGCGGGCTGCGTCAGCCACCCGCGCCAGCGCGCTTGTCGGCTTGCTCGGCGCCGCATCCGCCGCCCCTTCGGCCTGGGCGATCAGCTCGTTCCAGCAGGCCTCGTCGTCGGCTGTCATACGGCCATCGGGGCCGCCGCGCAGATTGCCGAAGCGGCTCATGGCTGGCCCTCGGGCTTCGTCGGGGGCGAGGTTTCCCTCGCCCCCGACTCGGCCTTCTCTCTGCGGTTCCACGCACAGGAGAGAAGACGATGGACGAGGTTGTGAAGTGGGCGCTTCAGGTCGTGGCCGCCCTCGGCGCTCTCGGCGTCTTCTGGCAGCTCTGGGTGGCCCATCGCGCCCAACGGACGGCCCGGCTGGCGCTTCTTCAGCTCGCCTGCCGGGGCGACGGCGAGGTTTTCGTTGTCGAGGTCATCTGGCGCGGCCCCAGCGTGGCTGAGGGCCTCCAGATCGAGGCCCGCCTGCTGGCACCCCGCGACGCGGTGATCGCCCCAAACGAGACCCTGCAGCAGGGCGCACCCTCGCGCCAGGCGTCGGATATGCTCTGGCGACCCATCTACACCCGCCAGCGGGTCCACCGTGCCCAGGACGTCATGACCCGCTTCCGCGTCACCAGCCCCCATCAACTGACGCGCGTACGCCTTCAGTTGACGCTGAAAAGCACAGCGACAAAACGATCCCTCATAAAGGTCACACGCTGGCTCAGCCCCTCGGCCTGACCAGCGCTGATAGTCGCTATAAAGCGCGGCCGCTCCGTCGGCCACGGCGTGGCCCTCGCTCAGGCCCGCCGCCTCGATCAGTTCGGGGCCCCGGATTCCGGCCTGATAACGAACGGCGCCCGTCCCGCCGCGCTGATTTCCGAACCGGCTCATGGGCGGGCCTCTTGGGGCAGAAGACGGTTGAGGTGCGGCGGATAAAAGTCAGCCGCCGTCACCTCTCCGTTGGTCCACTCCACGATGCGCGCCAGAAGCGCTTCGTGAGGAACCGTGCGGCCCGCATCACCGAAAGGCCGCGATATATTGCGCACAGTCTGCCGGGAGCAGCCCAGAGCGGTCGCGGCTGATGCGACCGAGATGCTCCGAGCGAACATCCAGCCAGCGAGTTTCGGCTTCAAAATGGGGTCGGGGGTATGGCCCATAGCGGCGTCCTAATCCAAAGACGCCGGCAAATCGCAAGTGATTTGCTGGACAAGGCAAGAGTTTTCTTGTCAACTGCACAATGATGTTAGCCGTCGCATACACCGCGAGCCGTGGGCAACTTCCGTTTATGATGGAAGAAACCCTTGCTGCGCCTGACGATGATGCAGAGGCTAAGGCCTTGGGCGAGGCGCTCCGAGCCCTACGTCAACGGGCGGGCATGTCACAAGCCGAAGCCGCCAGCGCCATGGGATTAGGCTCAGGCGAGGCCTGGCGTGTTTACGAGATCGGTAAAGCTCCGACAATTTTCAAACCGGGCGTGCAGTTCCGATTGGCCTCAGCGGTGAACGCCAACCTCGCCGATCTCCACGCGGAACGTGACCGCATCGCGGGGCGCGCACCCGTTGCAGCGCGCTTGGCCGGCGACCCATTCCGCGGCGGGGAGCGCACCGAGTTGCCGATCCGCGACCGCATCCAGGCAGGGGCTTGGCTTCTGGCCGATGACACGATCCAGGAGTTTCCGCGCACGTTCCCTGCCGCGCGCGACGGCCGCTACCCATTTGCCAACCAGTGGATTTCGGAAGTCGCGGGCGACTCCATGAACCTGCTCGGCATCTACAACGGCGACTTCGTCCACTGCGTGGACGCCATCGATATCTCTTACTACCCCCGACACGGGGACGTTGTAGAAGTTGAGCGGCTTCGAAATGCCGGCCGCGAGCGCGAACTGACGCTCAAGCAGATCGAGATGACGCCCTCCGGCTTCGTCCTGTCGCCAAGATCCACCAATCCCCGCTATCAAGAACCGCTGCGACTGAACGACGGCGTGGCGAACGACGATGAAGAGTACGAGGTGCGCATTCGTGCCCTGGTCGTAACTTCAATGCGCCGCTTCTGATCAGAACATTGCCGTCGGAAATCCACTGAAGGGCGCTGGCCGGCAGGTACCTTCCACCTTGTAGTATCGCGGCACGATGCTGATCGTGATCGACAGCAGCTTATGAGCCCCCGTGGTTCTCGATACGTCGTGCCAGACGGACTGACGCTCCCTTCGCGTCTCAGAACTTTTCTCATCGAAGACCAAGCGATCCGGATTGACCTCTTTGAGGTCGAAGATCCGTTCGCAGTGCGCCCAACACCACTTGCCAGCATCAAGATCGACTCTGAAGCCGTAGCTGTAGGGCGCCTCAGGGCCGTTTAGCTCCTCGCTGCGCGTGCCTTCGCACCGCAAGTCGAATCGCTGGGCAGTCTGCGCAGCCGCCGGGAACGCTCCCAGTAGGCTTACGGTCAGCGCAACCATCGTGGATCTCATAAGCTCTCCCGCCATCCCTCTCAGGGCAACTTTTCACATCAGATATCAACGCTCAACCCAACCAGACGACTGCATGTAGCAAGCGAAACACTGGCGACCGGCCAAAGATCGCTTGACGATACAAACAAACGCTTGGCATGTTTGCGCCGTCCCGCGCCGTTCGGTTGGGTTTGCCCCCATCCCCCTCCCGGCGCTCTTCCGTTTCGGCGCGGGGCGTCCCTTTGGAGGAGCGCCCCATGGCCCACGGATTTTTCCAACCGTCCACCGCCCCGACGTCAGTTCCGGACGCGCACGCCGTGCGCCCGGCTCAAGACCATGATTTTTACGGCGCCGTCCCGGTCGTCAGCATCGATGACGACCTGCTGGACATCATCGCCCAGCTGCACAGCGCGCCCATTCGGTCCTTCGACCTCTCGACGGCCGCGGTGATCTCGGGCCCCTTCGTCGAAGGGCGCATCTGCATCCGCATGGACGGCCGGTCCTGGTCCCTGCCGACCGTCTCCTGCTCCGTCCTCGCCCTGCTGGTCCGACTGGAGCGGTCCCTGCGCGCCTGCGACCTCTTCGCGGACGCCTTCAACGCCGCCGTCGTCCAGGCCGAGGCCAAGGTCGACGCCGTCAACGCCTGGTCCGCCCGGGTCCGTCCGACTGATGGGGATGAAGGTTGATGGCCTCCGCCCTTTCCTTTGCCGACGCCACCGCCATGCGCGCCGCCCTGGCGGGCAACGATGAAGGCCCCCTGGTCGTCATCGAACTGCGCCCGCCCTGCCCTTCCGAACGGATCGAGATCTCGGGCGGCTTCGACGGTCCCGACCCCGTCCACGTCGTCAAATCCCTCTGCCGCGCTCTTGAATGCGGCCCCGGCGCCCTCTTCGCCGTAGTGGATCCGAACGCCCGCGACCTGAGGGGCGACGCGGCCCGTTGCTACGTCCTGAACGCCGCCGAACAGCGCGTCGCACGCATCTGCGGACTCAGCTTCGCCTATGTGAACGTCGCCGCCTCGGCCCTGTTCAACCGCAACTGGCGGCCGGGCCAGAACAGGGAATGGGCCGACCAGGGAATAAGCTGCGGGGAGGCGGGGATATGAGCCCGCTCGCCTCCGCCGGCGCGGCCCTGCTCATTCTGACGCCTCTCCTCGCAGAGCGAGCCCTGGGCTGGATGCTCCAGGCCGGGATGGCCGCCGCCTACTCCGACCTTGGATCGGCCAAGCCCTCGCCGGGCGTGCCCTGGGATCGCGCGGCGAAGATCCGCTGCCTCCAATCGTGGATGCTGACCGCTCTGGCCGTCTCCGCCGCCTTTCTCGCCGGCTTCTGCTGGGGGCGGCTCTGATGCCCGCCCGGCCACGCCGCACCGGCCCCGTCCTGACCGACGCCGCGCGCGAAGCCTTCGCCGCCGCCCTGGTCGTCCTTCTGGCCATCGCCTTCGCCGGCGCCGCCCTCGAGCGGGCGGGACCGGCCCAACCTCTTCCCGATCAATACCGGATCCGCTGACATGGCTTCTTCCGCACAGGCTTCCCCCGCTCAGCGCGAAATGCGCAAGCCCGACTTCCCGGCCGTCGTTCACACCTACACCGACCTGCTGCGCCTCTTGCGCGAACAACCGCACGGCGACGCCGCCCATCTGGCCGGCCTGACCGGCCGCGTCACGTCAAACGTCCGCCGCGACATGCACAAGCTGATCGATGCCCAGGTGGTCGAGCACGACGGCGCCTGCTGGCTTCTGACCGACAAGGGCCGCCAATGGGTCGCGGGCCAGGACGTGGCCGAAGGCCTTGCTTCGGCCGACGGCTCCGCCGCGCCTGTCACCCGCTGGCCGGTCGACAAGATCCGCCCGAACCCGGCCAACCGTCCCGTCGATCGCGAAACCATCCCCGACCTCGCCCTCTCGATCATCGGCGCCGGCGACGTTCTCCAGCCGCTGATCCTGACCCCGGCCGATGCGAACGGCGTGCGCATGATCCTCGCCGGTGAACGTCGCTGGCGCGCCGTCCGCCTCATCATGGATCAGGACGCCGAGACTCATAACGAAAACATCCTCGACGGCGAACCGGCCCTCTTCAACGACAGCCTGCCCGTCGACCTCGAACCCGGCGTCCCCTTCATCGAGCGCGAGGCGACCGAGGCCGAGGCGCTGCAGATCACAATCATCGAGAACAGCCAGCGCCAGGACCTTTCCCCCTGGGAAGACGCCCAGCTGCTGCTGCAGCTCCAGACCGCCACCGGCTGGAACGCGTCCGAGCTGGCCCGCAACATCGGCCGCGCGGCCGAGGGCGAGCGCTCCGGCCTGCGCGACGTCCAGACCAAGCTGAAGGTCGCCCGCGAAGCCTCGCCCGCCGCCATCGCCGCCTATCTCGAAAACCGCAGCTGGGACCAGCTCCGCAACAGCGTAAGCCAGCCCAAGCCGCAGACCACGTCCGACCTGGTCGCGGAGTATGGCGCCAACGTCATCGCAACTTTGACGCCAGCCGTCACGCCGCTGGAGCAGGCGATTGCTGCGACCGACAGGGGCCCAATGCGCGCCGCCGCGTTCGGCGTACCTGAAGATTTCACCTGCTTCGCGGACGGGAAATACGGCAACGACGCCTTCGCCGTCGCTGCTGAATGGATCGAGCCAGGCTCGCTGGAAACCTTCGCCCTCGACCACAAGACCCAAGGCGACCACGATTTCCCACGCGCACAAATCCAGGTCGCCCGCATCAGAGGCTCGGACGGATGGATCGAGGACAGCGGCTATTCCCTGTCCAACATTGGCCACCACGCCCGCCTCAAGGGCGTCCACTCGGCCAACACCACTGCCTTCGCGAGCCGCGCAGAGGCGCTTGAACACGCCGCCGAACGCATCCGCAGCAGCATCGGCCGAAATGAACGCAAGGGCGTGCCGGCGGACATCGAGGCTTGGCTGCGCCAAATCCTCGGCCAGCCCGCCATGCCCACCGGTCCCCACGTCGTCAACGGCGTCGACTACGGCAACGCCACGCGGGCCCAGGAAGCCCGCTATGCCGCCGGCATCCTCCAACGCCCGGCCGCAAACTACGGCGCGTCTTCGCGCAGCGAGACGCCGGCGCTGTCGGCCGAGCCCGGCGCCGAAGCGACGCTGCCGGCGACGACGATCGAACGGCTCCCCGCCACGGCCCGCGAAGAACTGGCGGAACAGCGCCTCGAGCGCCTCGGCGCCGCCCTGCAGATCCTGACCGACCGGCTGGAGCCCTTGCTCGCCGTCCTCCGGGGCGATCGCACTGAGGACGGCCTGATCACCATCGAGACCGGCGACGCGGACTACTACGAGCGCGAGATCTCGGAGGCCTGCGCCTGGGCCGAAGACGCCTTGGCCGAGACCACCACGGTCTTCGACGGCCACGGCGAAGAGATCGGCCGACCCGACATCGGCGCCCCGGCCGTGCCGATCCGCAAGTCGATCACGGCCGACTTCATCGTCTGCCTTGAGGATGGCCGAAAGTTCAAGTCGCTGAAGCGCCACCTGCGCACCCGCTACAACCTCTCGCCGGAGGAGTATCGCCGGCGCTGGGGCCTCCCGGCCGACTACCCCATGGTCGCGCCCAACTACGCCAAGGCCCGCGAGGATCTGGTCCGCCGGATGGCCCTCCGCCAGGCGGGGACGCGCTGATGTCCGCCCGCCCATGGATCGAAGGCGCCGCCCTTCTGGCCGCCCATCACCGCGCCGCACCGGCGCCCCGAACTCTTCACCGCAGGAGCTATCCCGTGTCCCCCGACGTCCGCTTCGCCCTGCTCAGGGCTGACCCCCAGGCCAAACCTCTGGCCTTTCCCGACATCGGCGCCCTGGCGCGCCACATCCAGCGCGAACGCGCCGGACGCTCGATCGAGCTGGTCGACATCGAGGACCTGCGCTTCGACGGCGACGCCAACATGCGCGAGGGCGTCTCGGTCTACGTCCTGGACCTCGGCGGCGATCGCGACGGCCTGATCGGCCACTGCTGGCTGGACCGCCAGGGGCAGGACGCGCTGCGCCACGCCCTCGCCCGCAACCAGCTGACCTGCGTCAGCAGCCCTTCGGCGAGGGCCGCCTGATGGACGGCGCGACCTTCTCCTCCGCCCCGGCCACGCCCGGCGCCGCTGCCGAACTTCCTGCCCGCCTGAACCGGCGTCAGGCCGCCAAGCTGCGGACGCGTCAGCGCGTCCTTGCCGCCGCTACGGACCTTTTCAAGGACGTCGGCTACGCCAAGGGCACCATCCGCGCGATCGCCAAGAAGGCGGGCATGTCCACCGGCGCGGTCTTCGCCAACTTTGACGACAAGGATGACCTCTACGTCGCCGCCTTCGGCCACCCGCCGCTGACGCCCGAACAGGGCCTCTGCCTGGCCGCCGCCCTGCGGCAGGCCGAAGCTTTCATCCGCGGCTTCGACGACGACCCTCTGCAGGAAGGCATCCCTGAGCTGCTGCAGGTCATCACGGCGGCCCTGCCGCCTCCGCCGCCCGCACCGGCTCCGGCGACGGGAGGCGCCGATGCATGACCGCCTGCCTGGGCTACGCGCTCTCGATCATTCACGCGGCCCTGATGCGCCTGTTCGGCCGCCGGCGCCTGCTCTGACGCCATCGGCCCCGCCCCCGGCCTATGTGGACCGGGGCTACCATCCCGGCGGCCGGTGGGAGCGGATCCTGCGCACGATCCAGGACCGGCCGCTGACCGAGAGCGAGATCCTCCGCGCCGTCCACGACGGGCGCTACCCGCGCAAAATCGAGCGCCGCAAGGTCTACGCCGCGCTCGGCGCCATGACCCGGCACGGACTGGCGGCGCGCCTGCCCGGACGGCCGCCGGCCTTCACCGCCACCGCGCACGGCGTGCGCGTCCTGCTCGATCCGGCCGCCTGATGCTGGATCTGCACCCCATCCCCGACCGCCACCCGCGCCTGATCGTCTGGTGCGGCTGGTTCCGCCGCGAGGGCTATCCGCTCCGCGACATCGCCCACCTCTTCAACATCTCGATCGGCGAGCTGATCGAAGCCGGAGTCGAACCATGACCAAAGCCATCATCAACGGACCCGGCGCGCGCCCGTCCGCTCAGCTGAAGCGCTTTCTCGCCATCCAGGACATCCTGATGGGCTTCTCGGAGGGCGTGGACGGCGACCGCCTGCAGGCCGCCATGGCCTGGGCGCTGGACGGAAAGGCCAACTATACGCGCCCGCACCTGATCAGCCTCTTCGCCGCCCCGTGGGTCGCGGCGCAGGAAGAGGCGGGATGGCAGGGCGACGCCATCCTCCAGGGCGAAAAGGATCTGGACGAGATCACCGCCGTCGCCCTGCAGGCGGATCCCGTCGAGGACTTCCTCGACCAGGTGCGGGCCGAGCTGACGCGCGCCCGCGCCCTCTTCCCCGGCGACCGGATCATGACCCTGGCCATGGCCGAGGAGTTCGGCGAGCTGGTCAAGGCCGTCCTGGACGAGCCCGCGGCCAACGTCCGCAAGGAGGCGGTCCAGACCGCCGCCATGGCCGCCCGCGTCGTCCTCGATGGCGACGGCTCGGTCGACGCCTGGCGGGCCGCCAAGGGGCTGGATCCGCTGACCGGAAGCGAGACAGCCACGGCCCCGACGCCCGGAACCCTGCTCCGCCATGACGACGGGAGAACCGGGACCTTCGCCAGCCTGGAAGAGGACGGGCGCTACCGCGTCCGCTCTCTCAAGGGCCCCGGCTTTTGGGTCTTCCATCCCGCTGACTGCCGGCTTTCCGCCCCGGATCTAACCTCGCCCGCGCCAGCGCGAGACGCTGAGAAACTGCGGGAGGCGCTGAAGCACTACGCCTGTTCGTGTGAGCCGGGTCACTGCGCCATGTCGGCCGATGAGACCGACGTCCCTGTTGACGACCAGATGTGCGGTCGCCGCGCTGCCGAAGCCCTCTCCGCAGCACCTGGTGAGGGCGGCGGTGACTGACGCCTCAGCACCCCACTGGAGCCTCTACGAGGTGACCGTCACCGTCGGCGACTATGCTGCTACCTCGACGCTCTCGGCCGCCTCACGGTCAGGGGCCGTCTACCAGGCCTTCCTCAGCTACAGCGACGTCTGGACGATCAGTTTCCGCGACTTCCTGACCATGGTCAGGGCCCGCCGGGTCACCAGCTGCGCTGATGACGGCTACGGCTATGTGCGCCGCGCCTATGGCGTCGATCCCCGTATCGGCGCCGAGGTCGAGCTGGTCGATGAAGGCGACTGGACCGCCAAACGCGGTCGGATCGTTCACCCCGGCAAGTCATCCACCGCCTATGTCCATGTCGCCTTCGCCGGCATTAGGCACGCCCTGAGCTGCCACCCGAACAGCGTCCGCATGATCGAGGGCCAGCCATGACCGCTATGCCGCCTCGATCGGCCGGCCTCGAAGGAATCCCGCTTCAGCACGACGGCGTCGTCGTCGGCATGGTGCCCGTGCGCGGCGTCGGCTTCCGCGTCGGCCTGCAGGGCGCCGGTCAGGCGTTGATCATGAGCCCGGCCAAGGCCCGCCGCATGGCCTCTGCCTGGCGCAGTCCTGAAGCCAAGGCGGCCGGGCTCGACTGGATCGCCGACGCGCTGGAGGAGGCCGCGCGCGACATCGACGCCATGCCGGCGGCCGAACAGATCCAGAAGGCCAACGACATGTGGGCCGCGATCGCCGCGACGGGGTCGCAGCACTAGTCATGGCCCCCGCTCCTCGCCGCGCCAGCGAAGCGATCGAGCCCCCCTCCGGCGGGCTCGATCCCGCTCTCCTGCGCATCGTTCAGGCCATGGCCCGTGCGGATGCGCGCCGCGACTTCCAGGCCGCCAGCGCCGCCCCCTTGCCGAACGACAGGCTCGCGAGTCACGATTAGCGCCACGGCCACGGCGACGATCGCCGCCGCCACAATGGCCAGGGCGATCAACCCGACGCTGTTCGAGACTTCCAGATCGAGGGTGTGATGCAGTTTCACGACGACAGTTCCTCAGCGATGACGCCGCCAGTCTCGAACCGTTCGAGATCCGGCAACGCGCTGATCGTCACCTCGCCTTCAAGGGGGGCGGACGCTCAACGCACGCCCAGCCTGTCGTCACGACGCGAAATCGCACAATGCACCGCTGTTGTCGCAACCGCCCCGCACAACAGAACTTGCTCAAGCCCCCGTCGTGACAGCGCCGCGACACACGCCCATTGGGAGGGCGGACGGCCATGACCCGCGTCGCCCTTTACGCCCGCTACAGCTCCGATCGCCAGAACGAGCGCTCGATCTCCGACCAGCTGAATCTGCTGATCCAGCACGCGGCCGCCAAGGGCTGGGCGGTCGTCGCCACCTATACCGATGCGGCCATCTCCGGCTCGGCCATGGCGAATCGCCCAGGTCTCCTTTCGGCCCTGGCGGCGGCCGAGCGGGGCGAGTTCGACCTGCTGCTGGCCGAGGACGAAGACCGCCTGGCCCGCAACCTCGAGCACCTGGCGCACGTGGCGAACCGGCTGGCCGACATCGGCGCCGGCATCGCCACCCTGTCCACCGATCGCCTCCAGGACATGCACGTCGCGTTCAAGGGCCTCATCGCCCAGGACTTCATCCGCAACCTCAGCCTGAAGACCAAGCGGGGCATGGCGTCCAACGCCGAAAAGGGCCTCGCTACCGGCTCGCGCCTCTACGGCTATCGTTCGCAGCCCGGCGGCGCCGTCGAGATCGTCCCGGAGCAGGCCGAGGTCATCCGGCGCATCTTCGCCATGTATGTCCATGACCGGATGTCGTCGCGCGAGATCGCCGAGCGCCTGAACCAGGACAGGATCCCGTCGCCGGCCGGCCGGGAATGGAACGCCTCGTCCATTCAGGGCTCGCGCCAGCGGGCCAACGGCATCCTTCACAGCGAGATCTACGCCGGCGTGAAGGTCTACAACCGCGTCGAGATGCGAAAGGACCGCCAGACCGGCCGCAAGATCACGATCTGCAAGCCGCCCAGCGAGCACAAGCGGATCGACGTCCCTCACCTGGCCATCATCGACCGCGACCTGTGGAACGCCGCCCGCCAGCGGCTGGACAGCCGCCAGACGGCCGATCCGTCACAGCGGGCCAGCCTGCGCCGCCGCCCGGGCTTGCTGTCCGGCCTGACCAAGTGCGGCTGCTGCGGGGCCTCCTACACCTCGCTCAGCCAGGGCCGCCTGGTCTGCGCCGCCTATCGCGAGAAGGGCGCGTCCGCCTGCGACAACAACCGCCACGTCAGCCGCGCCGAGATCGAGCAGCGCGTGCTGGACGGCCTGCGCACGCGGCTACTGGCCCCCGAGGCCGTCGCCGCCTACGTCCGCGCCTATCACGCCGCCTGGGCCGAGCAGGCCGCCCAGGTCGAAGACCGCCGCCGCCCCCTGACGCGGCGGCTGGCCGAGGTCGAGAGGGCGATCGAGCGCGGGGCCGAAGCCCTGCTCTCCGGCGCGACGGCGGCCGCCGTCATCGGCAAGAAGCTGGAGACCCTCGAGATCGAACAGGCCGAACTGAAGGCGGCCCTGCAGCAGCTAGACGCCGACGGCGCCCCGCCGGTCCAGCTGCACCCGCGCGCGGCCGAAAACTACGCCCGCAAGGTCGAACAGCTGCAATCGCGCCTGGCCCAAGCGGCTGACAGCACGGAAGTGGCGGACAGAGAGCTGATCGGCAGCGTCAGGGACCTGATCCAGCGAATCGATATCGAGCCGGTCAACAAATCCCGGGGTGCACCGGTGCGGGTCACCCTGCACGGCGACCTCGCCCGGTTCATTCGCCCGCAGCAACCACCCATTGGTGGGTGTGCGTTGGTGGTTGGAGGCGGGATCGAACCGCCGACCTGTGGGTTATGAATCCACCGCTCTAACCATCTGAGCTACCCAACCCCTTACGGAGCATCGCGCCGGATCGAGAACGACCCCTGAGCGCGAGAGGGGTGCGTATATCGCCGCCTTCTCTCCGGTTCAAGCCGCTTCGATGCGGATTTCGTGCGGGACTATCGGTCGCGGCGCGTTTCGGCTCGCGCAAAGCGCGTCGAGGCGGCATCCTGACCGTTCAAAGCCACGCTGTTCAGGAGCCGCCATGCTGCGCCCCGCCCTCTTCGCCGCTTCCGCCGCCGCCCTGGTTCTCGCCGCCTGCGGGGCCAATGGACAGGATGAGGCGCCGTCCTCCGCCGCCACGGGCGCGCCGGTCGAGACCCGCCCGCCCAACAACCCGGATCAGAAGCCGGCGCTCGAAGGCCAGACCCCGCGCCCCGTCGGTCAGCACCACGATCGCCATGCAGCACGCCGTCGTGGCCGAAGGGCTGGAGCATCCGTGGGGCCTGGCTCTGCTGCCGGACGGCCAGTGGCTGGTGACGGAAAAGCCGGGCCGGATGCGCGTCATCAGCGCCCAGGGCCGGATCGGCGCGCCGATCGGCGGCCTGCCCGCCGTGGCGGCGCGCGGCCAGGGCGGCCTGCTGGATGTGATCCTGAGCCCGACTTTCGCCCAGGACCGGATGATCTACTGGTCCTACGCCCAGCCGCGAGACGGCGGCAACGGCACGGCCGTGGCCCGCGGGCGCCTGTCGGACGATCTGAGCCGCGTCGAGAACGTGCAGGTCGTCTTCCAGGTCAAGGACACCTATGACGGGGACAAGCATTTCGGCTCCTCCCTGGTCTTCGGCCCGGACGGCAAGCTGTACATCACCATCGGCGAACGCTCGGACAAGCCGATGCGGCCGACGGCCCAGAGCCTGGCCTCGCACCACGGCAAGGTCATCCGCATCAACGCCGACGGCTCGGTCCCGTCCGATAACCCCTTCGTCGGCCGCGAAGGCGCCCTGCCCGAGATCTGGTCCTACGGCCACCGCAACCCGCAGGGCATCGCCGTCCAGCCGGGAACCGGCGCGGTCTGGAGCATCGAGCACGGCACGCGCGGCGGCGACGAGCTGAACCTGGAGAAGGCCGGCGCCAACTTCGGCTGGCCCGGCGCGGCCTACGGCATCGAATACAGCGGCGACGCCATCCCCGGCGCGACGACGACGCAGGAAGGCACCGTCCAGCCCGTCTACTACTGGGACCCGGTGATCGCGCCGGGCGGCATGGTCTTCTACGACGGCGCCATGTTCCCCGGTTGGAAGGGGAACGCCCTGATCGGCGGCCTGGGCGGCAAGCATCTGGTTCGTCTGGTGCTGCAGGACGGCCGCGTGGTCGGCGAAGAGCGCCTGCTGACCGGCCTGGGCGAGCGCATCCGCGACGTAGCGGTCGGGCCTGACGGCGCCGTCTGGGTCGTCACCGACGAGGAGAACGGCAAGCTGGTGCGGCTGGCGCGCCGCTGAGACTGAGAACACAGGGCGGGCCGCACACAACGGCCCGCCCTTTTGACATCCGGCGACCTCACGCGCCTTGTTACTTGACGTTGACGTAAACGTCGGCTTTCTAACGCCCTGAGTTTCAATTCCAGACGCGATGATCGGATCCGTCCGCTCGTCACGCCGCCCAAGACGCCACCCCGTCCCTTATGCAGCGAGGCGCCGCGCGCCGAGCGATAGGGACACCAAGAACCCGTCCCTCATGCAGTTCGCTGCCGCGCAGCGAACGGTAGGGGCACAACAAGAGAGAGACGCTCCATGGCCGACGCCTACATCTACGACGCCGTGCGCACCCCGCGCGGCAAGGGCAAGAAGGACGGCAGCCTGCACGAGATCACGGCCCTGAGCTTGGCGACCCAGGTTCTGGAAGCCCTGCGCGACCGCAACGGCCTGGACACCGCCAAGGGTCGACGACGTGATTCTGGGCGTGGTGTCGCCGGTGGGCGAGCAGGGCTCGGACATCGCCCGCACCGCCGTGCTGTCGGCCGGCTGGGGCCAGGAGACGGCGGGCGTGCAGATCAACCGCTTCTGCGCCTCGGGCCTGGAAGCCGTGAACATGGCCGCCGCCAAGGTGAAGTCCGGTGAGGCCGACATGGCCGTCGGCGGCGGCGTCGAGGCCATGAGCCGCGTGCCCATGGGTTCCGACGGCGGCGCCTGGCCGACCGACCCCTCGGCGGCCTTCCCGACCTATTTCGTGCCGCAGGGCGTCTCGGCCGACATGATCGCCACCAAATACGGCTTCAGCCGCGACGACGTGGACGCCTATTCGGTCGAAAGCCACAAGCGCGCCGCACAGTCCTGGGCCGAGCGCCGCTTCGATCGATCGGTGATCGCGGTCAAGAACCAGCTCGGCCTGACCCAGCTGGACCGTGACGAGACCATTCGTCCGAAGACGGACATGCAGACCCTGGGCGGGCTGAACCCCTCCTTCGTCATGATGGGCGGCATGGGCTTCGACGCCGTGATCAACCAGCGCTACCCCGAGGCGGCGGGCGTCAACCACGTTCACACGCCGGGCAATTCGTCCGGCATCGTCGACGGCGCGGCGGGCATCCTGGTCGGCTCCAAGGAGATGGGCGAGGCCCTGGGCCTGAAGCCCCGCGCGAAGATCCTGGGCGGCGCCTCGATCGGCTCCGAGCCGTCGATCATGCTGACCGGCCCCGAGCCCGTCACCCGCAAGCTGCTGGGCAAGCTTGGCATGCAGCCGGGCGACATCGACCTGTATGAACTGAACGAGGCCTTTGCCGCCGTGGTGCTGCGCTACATGCAGGCGCTCGACATCCCGCACGACAAGATCAACGTCTGCGGCGGCGCCATCGCCATGGGGCACCCGCTGGGCGCCACCGGCGCCATGATCCTGGGTACGGTGCTGGACGAGTTGGAACGCTCGAACAAGTCGACGGCCCTGGCCACCCTGTGCATCGGCGGCGGCATGGGCACCGCCACCGTCATCGAACGCGTCTGATCCGGGAGCGAATGACTATGGAAAACTTCAAGATCGACATCGACGCCGACGGCATCGCCACAGTCGCCTTCGACGTGCCGGGCCGTTCGATGAACACCCTGACCTCGGCCGTGATCGCCGAGATCCCGGCCCTGGTCGAAAAGATCAAAACCGACGACGCCATCAAGGGCGTGGTCCTGACCTCGGGCAAGACGACCGGCTTCTGCGCCGGTGCGGACCTGGGCGACATGGCCTCGGGCATGCTGGCCGGCGGCGGCGACCTGCAGAAGGCGTTCGACACCGGCTGGGCGCTGAACGGCGCCTTCCGCGCGCTGGAAACCTCGGGCAAGCCGGTGGCGGCGGCCATCAACGGCCTGGCGCTGGGCGGCGGGCTGGAGTTCACCCTGGCGTGCCACTATCGCGTCGTCGAGAACGACCCGAAGATCCAGCTGGGCCTGCCCGAGATCAAGGTCGGCCTCTTCCCCGGCGGCGGCGGCACCCAGCGCCTGACGCGCCTGATCGGGGTCCAGACCGCCCTGATGCAGATGGCCGAGGGCAAGTCCTGGCGCCCGAACGACGCCAAGGGCGCCGGCGTCGTCCATGAGGTCGTCGAGAAAGGCCAGTCGGTCGCGGCCGCCAAGGCCTGGATCAAGAACGGCGGCAAGGCCGTCCAGCCGTGGGACGATCCCAAGTTCAAGATCCCCGGCGGCGGCCCCTACCACCCGGCGGGCGCCCAGGTCTTCATCATGGGCAACGCCATCCTGCGCAAGCAGTCCTACGGCAACTATCCGGCCGTGCTGAACATGATGAAGGCCGTCTATGAAGGCGTGCAGGTGCCGATCGAGGCCGGCCTGCGCATCGAGACGCGCTACTTCATCAAGACCCTGATGACGCCGCAGGCCCAGGCCATGATCCGCAGCCTGTTCCTGTCCAAGCAGGAGCTGGACAAGGGCGCCGTGCGCCCGGCGGGCGTACCCAAGTCCGATCCCAAGAAAGTCAGCGTCCTGGGCGCCGGCATGATGGGCGCGGGCGTGGCCTATGTTCAGGTCATGGCCGGCATCGAGACCGTGCTGATCGACCAGACCCAGGAAGCCGCCGATAAGGGCAAGGCCCACGTCGAGGAGCTGCTGAAGAAGCGCCTGTCGCGCGGTCAGATGACCCAGGAGAAGTTCGACGCCACCTTGGCCCTGGTCACGGCGACGACGGACTATGACCTGATCAAGGGTTCGGACCTGGTCATCGAGGCCGTGTTCGAGAACCGCGAGATCAAGGCCGACGTCACCAAGCGCGCCGAGGCTCAACTGGCTGAAGGCGCGGTGTTCGGCTCCAACACCTCGACCCTGCCGATCACCGGCCTGGCCGAGGCCAGCGTCCGGCCCGAGGACTTCATCGGCATCCACTTCTTCTCGCCCGTCGACAAGATGATGCTGGTCGAGATCATCATGGGCGAGAAGACCGGCGACGCGGCCCTGGCCAAGGCGCTGGACTATGTCCTGAAGATCAAGAAGACGCCGATCGTCGTCAACGACAGCCGCGGCTTCTACACCTCGCGCTGCTTCTCGACCTTCCTGATGGAAGGCATGGCCATGCTGGAAGAGGGCTATTCGCCCGTGCTGATCGACAACGTCGGCCGCATGACCGGCATGCCGCGCGGCCCGCTGGAGATGCACGACGACGTGGCCCTGGACCTGTCGTACAAGATCGCCAAACAGACCCGCGAGGATCTGGGCGACAAATACGTCCCGACCGAGGGCGAGCAGATCGTCGCCACCATGGTCGAACAGGGCCGCTACGGCCGCAAGAACGGCAAGGGCTTCTACGACTACGACCAGAAGCCCAAGGTCATCTGGCCGGGTCTGGCCGAGCTGGCCCCGACCACCAAGGGCGACGCCTTCGGCGAAAGCCCCGAGGCGCTGGCCGCCATCGACGAGCTGAAGACCCGCCTGCTGTATCGCCAGGCGGTGGAAGTGGCCCGTTGCTGGGAAGAGGGCGTCATCGACGACCCGCGCGAGGGCGACCTGGGCGCCATCCTGGGCTGGGGCTTCGCGCCCTGGACCGGCGGCCCCATCACCTTCATGGACCAGACCGGACTGAAGGCCTTCGTGGCCAAGGCCGACGAACTGGCCGCCAAATACGGCGACCGCTTCAAGGTTCCGCAGCTTCTGCGCGACATGGCCGCCAAGGACGAGACCTTCTACGGCCGCTTCGCGCCGCAGACCAAGGCGGCCTGAGGCTCAGGCACAGACTGAACGGAAAGGGCGGCCTTCGCGGGCCGCCCTTTTTTGTTGGCGCTACCCTCGCGACGCAGTCGCTCGCTGCTTGAGCGCCTTGCCCTACTTCCCGCTCATCCCGGCGTCCGCCGGGACGAGCGGGAAAGGGCCTATCTACTCCTGAACACCCGCGACGCCGCATAGCCCGTCATCGCCGCCAGCAGCACGCACAGCACGCCGTAGCTCCACGGCCGGCGGTGGGCGAACTCATAGATGTCGCGCTCCAGCCCCACCTTCTCGACCGTCAGGGTCAGGTTGGACACCGACACCGGCGTCCCTTCCTGGAACAGCCAGACCTCGGCGTAGTATTTGCCGGTCGGGGCCACGGCGGGCAGCTTGACCTCGGCGCGGAACAGGCCTCGATCGACGAACTCCACCCCCTTGGGATCGGTGTCGTAGAGGGCCGCCGCCTCCTTCAGCCGGATCACGGCGCGGCGCCAATCCAGATAGTCCTCGCCCAAGCGGCTGATGACCACGTCGCGCACGCCGTAGCGGGTGACGGTGCGGGCCTCTTCCGGCGCGTCGATGCGCAAGTGGTCCACCCCCACGCCCAGACGGCGCAACTGGCCGAAGTCGGCGATGTCGCTCAGCGGCCGCGTAGAAGCGGTCATGTAGAAGCCGGGCGCTCCCTCGAACAGCACCGGGCGGCTGTTCAGCCAGACCCCCATGTTGCGCGTCTTCTTGACCAGGCGAACCGGCGCGTCGGGGCCGCGCACCACCACCACCACGTCGGCGGGCGTATCGGTCGGGTTGAACACGGCGCCGTAGAGGACGATCGACGCCCCCTTGAACCCGGAGTCCACGTCCACCCGCGCGTCCGTGAGGGCGGCGGCGATCCGCACATCCTCGGTCGTGGCGGCCGAGCGTTCGATGATGATCTCGGGCGCGGCGGCGACGGGCGGCGGCTCGGGCGGCAGAACCTGGAACATCAGTCCGCCACTCCCGGCGCCAGCAGGAACAGGTCGCCAGGCCGCACGAATAGCTCCAGCCCCATCTGGATGCCGACCAGCAGGACGATCAGCCCCAGGGCCGCGCGCATTTCCTCGGCGCGGAACCGGCCTGACAGCTTGGCGCCGTACTGGGCCCCCACCACCCCGCCCAGCAGCAGGATGGTCGACAGGACGATGTCCACCGTCTGATTGCGCCCGGCTTGCAGCACCGTCGTGATGGCCGTGGTGATGATGATCTGGAACAGGCTGGTGCCGACGACCACGCTGGCCTTCATCCGCAGCACATAGAGCATGGCCGGCACCAGGATGAAGCCGCCGCCCACCCCCATGATGGCCGACAGAATCCCTGCGAACACGCCCAGGCCGAGCGGCGGAATGGCGCTGATGTAGAGGCCCGAGCGCGGGAAACGCATCTTGAACGGCAGGCCGTACAGCCACATGGGGCGGCGACGTTCCTTGCGCGGCGGCGTCTCGCCCCGGACGCGGTGCAGGATCTGCGTCAGGCTTTCGTACAGCATCATGCTGCCGATCGAGCCGAGGAACAGCAGATAGGACAGGGCCACCACCAGGTCGGCCTGGCCCAGCAGGCGCAGGTAGCGGAACAGCTCGACGCCCAGCACGGCGCCCAGCGCCCCGCCGACAGCCATGATGCCGCCGATGCGGTAATCGACCGCCTTCATGCCGGAATAGCGGATGACGCCCGAGGTCGAGGAGGCCACGACGTGGCTGGCCTGGCTGGCCACCGCCACCGTCGGCGGGATGCCCAGAAAGACCAGAACCGGCGCCATCAGGAAGCCGCCGCCGATGCCGAACAGACCGGACACGAATCCGACCAGCGCCCCCAGCAGAACCAGGAGCGGCCAGTTCACCGAGACTTCGGCGATCGGCAGGTAAATATCCACGGCACGCGCCTTCGGCTGGAAGGACAGGCAATCGGCGCCGGAAAGGCGACTAGGCTTCCGGTCTTAGCGGCCCCTGCGGCGAACCGCCACCCCCGGCTGAACGCGTCGTGCGCCGATCAGGCGGCCGGCGCGGTGAAGGCGTCGGCGGCCTCGCGCGCCGTGCGGCGGTCGGCCGCCGACAGGCCAGAGGTCAGGCGCTGCACCGAGGCCAGGGCCTGCTGGTCGCCGCGTCGGGCCGCGATCATGTACCACTTGAACGCCTCGACCCGATTGGGGGCCACGCCCTGGTCGCCCTTCTCCAGCAGTTGGGCGACGTTGTACTGGCTGTCGACCCGCCCGGCGGTCGCCGCCTTGGTCAGCCAGGCCAGGGCCTCGGCGCGGTTCTGCGCGCCGCCCACGCCGTCATACAGCTGCATGGCGTAGAAATGCATGGCCTTGGCGTCGCCCGCCTCGGCGGCCCGGCGGGCCCAGGCGCGCGCCTCGGCCTCATCCGCCGTCAGCCCGGCGGCGCCGTCCTGATATAGGCTGGCCAGGCGCAGCTGCGCCGGGGCGTAGCCCAAGTTGGCGGCGCGGGTCAGGGGCTCCAGCCCGCCGTCGTCGCCGTTGTCCAGCATCTGCACGGCGCGCGCGAACAGGCCCGCGCCCTCGGTCGCCGCCGCATCGGGCGACGGCACGGCGTCGGTCGGCGCGGCGTCCAGCGCCAGGGCCGCGATCGGCGCCGTCGTCTCAGCGGGCGCCGCATCGTCGCTCGACGTCGGCGCCAGGGTGAAGCCGCCGGGCAGGGTCAGGCCCGAACCGCCCGCCACCTGCAAGGTGGCGTAGCCGCCGACGACGCCCAGAGCCGCCACCGCCATGGCGCCCAGCGCCGTGCGCATGGTCGAGCTCTGACGGCCGGCCTGCTTGTCCAGACGCTCCTGCAGCTTGGACTTGCCGCCGCGCTTGGCCAGGCCGAAGGCCTGACGCGGCGCGGCCTCGTCTTCGGGCGCCATGGCCGCGCGAGCGGCCTCCAACACGTCGCGGGTCGAGGCCGCAGCAGGCTCCTGCGCCGGCTCTTGCGGCGTGACGAAATCCAGCTCGGCCGAGAAGTCGTCGACGTCCGCCGCCTCGCCGAGGTCGAACGGCTGACGGTCGGCGTCCTGATCGGCCGCAGCGTTCAGAATGTCGCTGACGTCGGCGCCGCCGAACAGGTCTTCATCCTCCAGAGACGCAGCCTGCGGCCAGGCGTCGGCCGCGACCCGGCCGAACGGCGCAGCCGTCTTCGGTTCGGTCTCCAGAAGGTCAGTCTCCAGCGGATCGCCGAAGATGTTCTCAGAGCCCGATGCGAAATCCGACACGGTCGTCGGGGCGTCGCCCATCACAGGCTCGACGGACCAATCCTCGACCGGATCGGCGAAGGCCGTCGCACGCCAGTCGCCGCTGGCGGTTTCCGCCGGGGTCCAGGGCGCGGGGTCGGGGCTTTCCAGCGGCGGGGCGCGACGCGGGGCGCGATCGGCGCGCTGCTCCATGCTGTCGCGGGCGTCGGCCAGCAGGCGCGCCGTGCGCTCCTCGCTCTGACGCATCCGTTCGGCCAGATCGCCCGAGGCGCTCTCGTGACGCTGGTGCATCTTGTCGGCGCTCTCCGACAGACGGCGGCCGATATCGTCGATAGCCTGGGCCGAGCGGCGCTCGGACTGGGCGATGCGTTCGCTCAGGCGATCCGAGATGCGGGCGATCTCGCCGCCCAGACGCTCCAGCGCCAGGGCGTGCTGATCGTCGGCCTGGGTCAGACGCTGGTCCACCGTCTCAGCATGGCGGGCCAGGTCGCGCTGCAGCTTCTGCTCCAGCGCCGTGATGCGGGCGTCCGACGGCCCCACGCCGCCGGCTTCGACCTTCTCGACCCGGCCGTTGAGGTTGCGGGCGATCCGCATGATCTCGCGGCCCATGCCCTCGACCGCGGCGGCCGAGCGCTGCTCGGCGGCGCGGGCCTGATCGCCGATGGCGGCCAGGGCGCGTTCGATCCGTTCGACGCGTCCCTCGGTCTCGACGGCGTCGAGACGGCGGATCATCTCGGTGCGGCTGGACTCGACCTGGCGCGTCAGGCTCTCGGCCAGCTTCTCGAAACGCGAGGCCTCGCGCGCGTGGTCCGGCTCGATGCGGCGCTCGGCGTCGCGCATCCGCAGATCCAGGGCGGCGAACGACCGCTCCAATCCCTTCAGCGCATCAGAGGTGCGCGACTGGGCGTCGTCCAGACGCACGCCGACCTGCGACAGCAGGGAGGTTCCGGCGCCCGGCCCAGCCGCCTTCTCGACCGCCTCGATGCGGTCGCGCAGCTCGCTGACGCCCGCGCGTTGGCGCTCGTCCATCTCGTAGAGACGGGTGGAGACGGCGGTCAGGGCCGCGTCCAGCTTGTCCAGGCCTTCGCGCGCCTCGGTCCCGGCGTCCTGCTCCAGACGACGCAGGCGACGATGGCCCTCGCGCAGCTCTTCGGCGATGTCGTCGATGCGGCGGGTCTTGGCGGCTTCGGCTTCGTCCTGCGTCTCAAGACGGCGCACCAGACCGGCCACGGCCTGGTCGATGCCCTGGATCGCGAGGGTCGAGCGGCGCTCCGCCGCCTCCAGACGCTCGGCGATCACCTCCAGCGAAGCGCCCATGCGGCCCAGGTTCTCATGGCGGCCCAGGCCTTCATGCCGGTGCGCATCCTCGCCATAGACGTCGTCCAGGCGGCGCGAGCGGCTGCGGCGGTCATAGGGGTCCGGAATGGGCGACCGGCGCGGCAGGGTGGCGACGCCGTCGTCGTCGTCCGGCTCGTCCATGATCATGGAGTTCAGCCACTCGCCCAGGGTCATGCCCGAACGTCGCGCCAGATCCTTGGCGATCTCGCGCGCCTTGGGATCGATGCCCTTCACGCTCCACGGCGCCGCTGCGGTCACTGATTCGCCTCCCGACCCATGGCGCGAACGGTATCCTTCCAGATAAAGCGTGTAAACGTGTCGTTAACCGCTAGATGTGGCGCCTCGTCGCGAGTCGCCGACGGCAGCCGACAGGCCGCTGATGCGCCCGGCATGGTTAATGCCGCGTTTAGATTAACCGCGCATCAAGAAATACGGCCACGCTGGCGATCCTGCGCGCCCGAGCGCTTGCATCGCCGCCTCGGGCGCCCCAACTGGCGGCGTCATGGACGCCACGCTCACCCTGATCCTGCTGATCGTCTCGATCGCCGTCGTCGTCTTCGCGGGGTGGCGAGGGTCGCGGCCGACAGACATCATGCGCGGCCCGCGCATGATGCCGTGGCGCTTCATCATGCTGCTGGCGGCCGCCCTGGTCTTCTTCCTGCTGATCCACCTGCTGGCGGAGCTGAGCGGGCGGCCTCTGCCGTCCGCGGCGCCGTTCTAGACGGGAACGCTCCGACGCCGGGTTGGTTGTCCTGTCTCCCCGAACGACGAGACAGGAGACGATCTTGACCGACAAGCACCTGACGCCCGCCGAGGCCGAAGAGGCCTTCTGGAAAAGCCTGAAGTCCAGCAACACCGGGATGCTGGGACTGGATCGCCCCGGCTATCACAGCCAGCCGATGACCGCCTTTCGCGAGGCCGAGACCGGAACCATCTGGTTCTTCACCCGCGACGACACCGACCTGGCGCGCGACGCGGCGACGCCGGGACAGACGGCCATGTTCAGCTACGGCTCCAAGGACCAGAAGGTCTGGGCCTGCATCCACGGCGCCCTGTCGGTGCATGGTCACGACCGGGACGTCATCGAACGCTACTGGAACCCGGTGCTGTCGGCCTGGTATCCGGACGGCAAGGACGATCCCCGCCTGACCCTGTTGCGCTTCGACGGCGACGACGGCCGGGTCTGGGTCAGCGACGGCGGCTTGATGAAGTTCGCCTTCGAGATCGCCCGCGCCAACCTGACCGGCAAGGAGCCGGACGCGGGCGACGTGGTCGACGTCAACCTGCGCTAGGCCTAATTCGCCCTCAAGCAGCGCGAAGCGCGTTAGGGCGATCTAGAAAGCTCCGAAGCACCAGGCCAGGACCGCCTTCTGAGCGTGCAGGCGGTTCTCGGCCTCGTCCCAGATCAGCGACTGCGGGCCGTCGATGACGGCGTCGGTCACCTCTTCGCCGCGGTGGGCGGGCAGGCAGTGCAGGAAGACCGCGTCGTCGGCCGCCTCGGCCATCAGGGCCTCGTCGACGCCGTAAGGCTCGAAGGCGGCCAGGCGGGCCTCATAGTCCTGATCGCCCATCGACACCCAGGTGTCGGTGACGACGACGTCGGCGCCCTTGACCGCCTCGCGCGGATCGCTGGTCAGGTGGACGTGGGCGCCGCCCTTTTCCAGATCGCGCAGGTCGGGGTGGTACTCCGCCGGGCAGGCGACGTGCAGGTGGAAGCCGAACTTGGGCGCGGCGTGCATGAAGCTGTGGCAGACGTTGTTGCCGTCGCCGATCCAGGCGATCGTCTTGCCCTCGATCGGGCCGCGATGCTCTTCGATGGTCATCAGGTCGGCCAGTATCTGGCACGGGTGGCTGCGGTCGGTCAGGCCGTTGACCACCGGCACGGTCGAGACGCGAGCGAAGCGCTCGACGTCTTCATGATCATTGGCGCGGATCATCACGGCGTCGACCATGCGCGACAGGACGCGAGCCGTGTCCTCGACCGGCTCGCCCCGGCCCAGCTGCATGTCCGCGGCGGTGGCGATGATGGAGTCGCCGCCCAGCTGGCGGATGGCCGCGTCGAAGCTGAAGCGGGTGCGCGTCGAGTTCTTCTCGAAGATCATGGCCAGGACGCGGTCCTTGCCCGGCGCATCGGCGTCGGCGCGGCCCTGGGGCCAGCCTTTTCGGGCGCGTTTTCGGGCGTGGGCGTCGTCCAGAATGGCGCGCAGATCAGCTGCGTCCAGGCGGTGGATGTCGAGGAAGTGACGAACCATGACCAAGCCTTCTCCCTCCCCTTCATGGGGAGGGTGGTCCCGCAGGGACCGGGTGGGGGCGGCCCTGCGAAAGTCTGGAGGTAGAAGAAAGCGTCCCCACCCGGCCTCGCCTCGCGGCTCGGCCCCCTCCCCATGAAGAGGAGGGAGAAACAGCGTCAGCCCGCGACCTTGGCGCGGGCGAACTCGCAGGCCTTCTCGAACTTCTCGATGGCCTCGCGGGCCTCGTCGAGGGTGATGTTCAGCGGCGGCAGGACACGGACCAGGTTGTCGCCGCCGCCGGCGACCAGCAGCCTGGCCTCGTCACGGGCCCAGCCCATGAACTCGCGGTTGTTCGGAACCAGCTTGACGCCCAGCAGCAGACCCTTGCCGCGCACCTCGACGATCACGTCGGGGAAGCGCTCCTTGAGGCCGTGCAGCTGCTGGGTCAGGTAGCCGGCGACCTCATTGACGTTGTCCAGGATGGCGTCAGACGAGACTTCGTCGAAGGCGGCCTGGCCGACGGCCATGGCCAGCGGGTTGCCGCCGAAGGTCGAGCCGTGGACGCCGACCGTCATGCCCTTGGCCGCCTCGGCGGTGGCCAGGCAGGCGCCGATGGGGAAGCCGCCGCCCAGGGCCTTGGCGACAGCCATGATGTCCGGCGTCATGCCGGCCCATTCGTGGGCCCACAGCTTGCCGGTCCGCCCCATGCCGCACTGGACTTCGTCGAAGATGATCAGGACGCCGTACTTGTCGGCCATCTCGCGCATCCAACGCAGGTCTTCCTCAGGCGTGGCGCGGCAGCCGCCCTCGCCCTGGACCGGCTCCAGGATGATCGCGGCCGTGTTCGGGTTCTCGAAGGCGGCGGTCAGGGCGGCCTTGTCGCCCCACTTCAGCTGATGGAAGCCTTCCATCTTGGGCCCGAAGCCCTCGGTGTAGCTGGGGTTGGCGGCGGCGTTGATGGCGCCGTAGGTGCGGCCGTGGAACGAGCCGTCGAAGCCGTAGATGTCGATGCGCTCAGGCTGGCCGTTGGCGACGTGGAATTTGCGCGCCGTCTTCAGGGCGCACTCGATCGCCTCGGTGCCCGAGTTGGTGAAGAAGACGACGTCGGCGAACGACTTCTCGCACAGGGAGTCGGCCAGGGCGTCCTGCCCCGGAATCTTGAAGATGTTGGAGACGTGCCACAGCTTCTCGGCCTGATCCTTGACCGCCTGCACCAGCTTGGGGTGGGCGTGGCCCAGGGCGTTGGTCGAGATGCCCGAAACGCAGTCCAGGTATTCCGTGCCGTCGGTGGACCAGAGGCGGACGCCCTGGCCGCGCTCCACTTCCAGCGGCGCGCGATTGTAGACACCCATCAGATGACCGGACACTTGGCAGACTCCATAAAGCGAGACGGTCCCGACGCGTCTGCGACGGGACCGCTTTGGAAAAGGGCGACGAACTTGTCGGGCGCTATTTCCGCTTAGTCAACACCGCGAGGGGCGCGAATTCAGCGCAGTTGCGCATCCAGCTTCTGGATCAGGGCCGCATAGGTCCGGCCCGCCAGGTCGATGGTATGGCCCTCGACCGCTGCGATGGCGTCGTCCTTGGAGTGGATGACGCGGAAGACCTGAGGGACGAAGCCCTCGGCGAGGCCGTTGGTCTCGCCGCCGTTGAAGGCCAGCCACATCTGGTGGGCGCCGACCTCATCCTGAAAGCCCAGCGAGACCACCGGCGCGCCCGCCGCCGAGAAGGCCCGGTCGTCGGACGGCGGATACTCGGGGAAGCCGACGCACTGCTGGGCGCGCTCGGCGCACAGCTCCTGCACCGCGCGGGTGACGAAGGCCGACTGCGCCCCGTTGTTCTCGCCGTACATCATGGTGTCGCCGTAGGCGGCGACGTCCGAGTTCACCACGGCCGCGATATTGGCGACCCCATGCGCCTCGATCCACTTCTTGGCGCCGATCAGGCCCAGCTCCTCCTGGTCGAAGAAGATGATGCGGATGCGGTGCGACAGCGGCGCCTCGCGCAGGATCTTGGCCGCCTCGATCAGGGCGACCACCGAGCCGGCGTTATCGACCAGACCGTCCGCCATCGTCCCGTCGGGCAGCTTCACCGCGTCGTAGTGGGCGGTCAGCAGGATCTCCTTCTCGCCCTCGCCGATGACGACGACGACGTTGGAGCCCTGCATCGGACCGGCGCGGCCGCCGCCTTCGAAGGTCTCGACCGTGGGCGCAAAGCCCTCGGCTCGCAGCTGGCTCAACAGCACCTCCAGACGCTCGGCGTTGGACGGCTTGGCGTAGGCGCCGACCTGTTCACGCAGATCGGCGGCGCGATCCTGGGCGAGAGACGGCGCGGCCGTCAGGCAGACGACGGCCAGGCAGGCGCCGCTGACGGCGGCTTTCAGGCGAAGGTGAAACGACATGGCGAGGCCCCTTTCGCGAGACCCCTCGCCTCGCGCTCGACGCCTTGCTTAAAGCGAAATCGGTTCAGATGCGACCGCATCTGGACTCAGCTCTTCAGCCGCCAGCCCGAACGGAACACCAGCCAGCAGGCTGCGCCCATGACCATGGTCAGCACGGCGCTCATGACCACGCCGACCATCAGGCTGCCCTCGGCATGGCCGATGAAGCCCGCCCGGAAGCCGTCGATCAGGTAGAAGAAGGGATTGAACTTGCTGATGCTGGCGAAGGGCTCGGGCAGGCTGTCGACCAGGTAGAAGGTGCCCGACAGGAAGGTCATCGGCATGACCACGAAGTTCTGCACCGCCGACAGGTGGTCGAACTTCTCGGACCACAGCCCCGCCAGCACCCCGACCATGCCCATCAGCAGGGAGGCGATCAGGCCGAACCAGACGATCAGGGCGATGTTGGCCAGCCCCAGCTTCGCAAACGGCATGACGCAGATCGCCGTCACCAGCCCCACCGCCACGCCGCGCGTCGCCGCGCCCAGGGTGAAGCCGACCGTCAGCTCCAGCGGGCTGAGCGGCGGAGTCAGAAAGTCGGTGGCCGTGCCCATGATCTTGGCCTGGATCAGGCTGGACGAAGCGTTGGCGAAGGCGTTCTGCAGAATGGCCATCATGATCAGGCCCGGCGCGACGAACTCGGCGAAAGGCGTGCCGTGCAGAGGCGGCCGCGCCCCCTTCAGGGCCACCACGAAGACCATCATGTAGAGCAGGGTCGTCACCACCGGCGCCGCCACCGTCTGGGCGCCCACCTTCCAGAAGCGGCGGACCTCCTTCAGGTAGAGGGTGCGCAGCCCCACCCAGTTGATCCCGTCATAGCGACGAGGCTGGGGCAGGCCGTGAGGTGCGGCGGAAGAGGCGTCGGAACCGGCGATCAGGTGCGTCATGCCGCCTCAGATGCGACAGCCAAGCCGGTTTCGCAAGGCGCAGCCCCTGTGGATGACGCCCAAGAAATTGAGTCAAATCGGGACATTAACCATACTAGATGTAGTTTCTGTGGACAGGTGAATTCCCACATATTGCGTGTTTTAAGGGGTGATTTACGATTAGAGGCGTGATGAGGGACCGAAATTCGGACTCCGGCACAAGATATTGAATCCGACTTCTCCGCAGGAGGGCGACATGAACCCAGGCTGGACCGAAGACCGCGTCGGCGCGCTCAAGAAGCTGTGGCTGGAAGGCCAGTCAGCAAGCCAGATCGCCAAGGCTCTGGGCGGCGGCGTGACCCGCAACGCCGTGATCGGCAAGGTGCACCGCCTCGGCCTGTCGGGTCGGGCCGCCCCGTCGCAGCCCGCCCGCACCACCTTCCGCCCGGCCCGTCCGCGCGCCGCCGCCCCGGCCGCGCCGGTGCAGGCTCCGTCGGCCCCGCGCCGCATCGAGGCCGTGGCTCCGCGCCCCATCGTCGCCGCCGCGCCGCAAGCTTCGGTCCCGGCCCCCGCGCCGGAACTGGCGGGCACCGCCACCGTGCTGACGCTCGGCGCCCACATGTGCAAATGGCCGATCGGCGACCCCTCGACCAGCGACTTCAGCTTCTGCGGCCGTCGCGCGTCGGAAGGCGTCTACTGCGTCGAACACGCCCGCGTCGCCTACCAGCCCCAGGTCCGCAAGAGCGCCGGCAAGGACGCCTCGTCCGACCTGGCCCGCAGCCTGCGCCGGTACATTTAAGCCTGCTATCGCTCGCCGCGCGGCGGCTCCCCGCTTGAGCAGGGAGCCGCCGCGTCGTCGAGTTTCGGCCCTATGGCCGACACGAACGCCTCCTAAAGGGGCCGCCGTCCGCCCCGTCGGCTTCCGACGGGCTCCGGGGCGGGACTGCGGTTCATCCGGGTTGACGCAGTCCCATCCCCTCGCCTCCAGCGAGGGGTTTTTTGTTTGGCCTTACGCCGCCCTACCGCGCCTCGCGCTGCTTAAGGGCTGGATTGACCGCACAGCCGACCGGTTGCGCGCCGCCGTCGCCCCCGCCATACCTCAGCCATGCTCGAGGTTTGCTCATGTCCGCGCTGAAATCGGCCCTGTCGGTCGGCGAAACGGCGCGACGCAGCGGCGTGGCCGTCTCCACCATCCACTTCTACGACGCCGAAGGCCTGATCGCGGGCTGGCGCACCGAGGGGAACCAGCGCCGCTATCCCCGCGCCGTCCTGCGCCGCATCGCCATCATCCGCATCGCCCAGCGTGCGGGCATTCCCCTGGCGACGGTGCGCGAAGCCCTGGCCGACCTGCCGCATGAGCACGCGCCCAGCGCCGCCGACTGGCGTCGTTTCTCCGAGACCTGGCGCGCCATGCTGCAGGATCGGATCACCGCCCTGACTCAGCTGCGAGACCAGATCACCAGCTGCATCGGCTGCGGCTGCCTGTCGCTGGACGAATGCCCGCTTCGCAATCCCGATGACGTGCTGAGCCTGGAGGGACCGGGGCCGCGACACCTGACCTCGCCGGTTTGACGCCCGCTTGACCTCAAGTGAACTTGAGGTTCTAGAGGCTCATCGGCTTGCGGCAGCCTCGCCGCCCTCCCCGAGAGCCGACATGACCGACTTCCCCAACGACGCCCCGCCGGGGTGGAGCGCCCTTCTGACCGGGCGCAACGGCGTCTACGCCCTGGCCCTGGCGGGCGGCGTCATCCTGCATTCCGTCAACCTCTATATCGCCACCACCGTCATGCCCTCGGCGGTGCAGGACATCGGCGGGCTAGACTTCTACGCCTGGACCACGACCCTGTTCGTGCTGGCCTCCATTCTGGCGGCGGCCCTGACCGCCCCCTTCCTGCGCGCCACGGGTCCGCGCGCAGCCTATGCGGCGGCGGCCCTGGTCTTCGCGGGCGGCTCGCTGATCTGCGCCCTGGCGCCTTCCATGCCGGTGATGCTGGGCGGGCGCTTCATCCAGGGATTCGGCGGCGGCCTGCTCTACGCCCTGGCCTACGCCGTGACGCGCATCGTCTTTCCCGAGGCCCTGTGGGGCCGGATCATCGGCGTCATCTCGGCCATGTTCGGGGTCGCCACCCTGATCGGCCCGGCGGTCGGCGGCCTGTTCGCCGAGATGGGCGCCTGGCGGTTGGCCTTCGGCTCTCTGGTCCCGGTGGCAGGCCTGTTCATCCTGCTGGCTCTGAGCGCCCTGCCCGGCCGCGACAGCGCGCGAGACGGCGGCGGCCGCCTGCCCCTGCCCCAGCTGGTTCTGCTGTCCGGCGCCGTGCTCAGCGTCTCGGCCGGCAGCCTGTCGTCGGCGCTGGCGTGGAATCTGACCGGGTTGGGCGCTGCTGTCATCCTTGTCGCCCTGATCGCCGTGGTCGACGGACGCTCCGAGACGCGCCTGCTCCCGCGCCGGTCGTTCAGCCTGAAGACGCCGCTGGGCGCGCTCTATCTGACCATCGCCCTGCTGATGGCGGGGATGCAGGCCGAGATCTTCGTGCCCTATCTGCTGCAGACCCTGCATGACCAGTCGCCACTTCGGGCGGGATATCTGGCCGCCCTGATGGCCTTCGGCTGGACCTTCGCCACCCTGGTCAGCAGCCGCTGGCAGGCAGGATCAGGGACGCGCCTGCTATTCGCCGGTCCCCTGCTGATGCTGGGCGGGCTGATCCTGATGTCGGTCTTCCTGCCGATCGAGACGGCCGGAGGCGCAGGCGTGCTGGCGGGCGTGTGCCTAGGCCTGTTCCTGGTCGGTTTCGGCATCGGCCTGGTCTGGCCGGCCCTGGTGACGCGGGTTTTCCAGAACGCCCCCGACGGCGAGCGCGACCTGACCAGCGGCGCCATGACCACGGTCCAGCTGTTCGCCATCGCCATGGGCGCAGCGGGCGCAGGCATGATCGCCAACGTCGCCGGGATTTCGGCGCCTGGCGGGGTTCAGGGCGCAGCCTCGGCGGCCTTCTGGCTGGCCGCCCTGTTCACCGCGGCCCCCATTCTGGCGCTGTTGCTGACGCCGCAGCTGTTGCGGCTGACGGCGGCGCGGCTAGTTCAGAACGCGCCGTGAGTCTGGCACGTCCAGGCTGAAGGCCGGGATGGCGGCCTCGAACATCCGGCCTTCGGCGTCCTGCATGAAATAGGCGCCGACCATGGAGCCGGACGGCGTCGTCAACGGACAGCCCGAGGCGTAGGCGTAGCTGTCGCCCGGCTCGATCACCGGCTGTTCGCCGACCACGCCGGGGCCGCGCACCTCCTCGACCCGGCCCAGGGCGTCGGTGATGGTCCAGCGCCGGGCCACCAGCTGCACCGGGCCGCCGCTCAGATTGACGATCTCGACCTGATAGGCCCAGACCCAGCGGCTCTCGGCCGGGTCCGACTGGCCCGCCAGATAGGAGGGGCGGACGCGAACGACGACGCCTTCGGTCTCGGCGGTATAGGCAGGAGCGGAGTGCATGCGCTATATGCGTCCCGCCGTACGCGGGGTTCAAGCGTCTGTCGTCGCCGACAAGCTACACAGACGAGAAAATCCGTGTGAGAACAGGACGGCATGACCCGCTTTTCCATTCCCGACCAGCCCGGCATCCTTCCCTTCCAGGGCATTGAGACCCTGATCGCGATCGGCGCCATCGCCTCCGACACCCCGTTCGACGTCGATCAGGTCCAGCCGGCCAGCCTGGACCTGCGCCTGTCCGACCGGGCCTGGCGCGTGCGCGCCTCCTTCCTGCCCGGCCAGCGCCGCGTCGAGGAACGCATCGCCGACGTCGCCATGCACGCCATCGACCTGCCCGACAGCGGCTATGTGATGGAGAAGGGCTGCGTCTACATCGCCCGCCTGCAGGAGCGCCTCAGCCTGCCCAAGGGGCTGAACGCCCGCGCCAATCCAAAGAGCTCGACCGGCCGCGTCGACGTCTTCGTGCGCCTGCTGACCGATCAGGGCGGCAGCTTCGACGACGTGGACGAGGGCTATGACGGCCCCCTCTATCTCGAGATCGCGCCCCAGACCTTCTCCATCCTGGTCAAGCCGGGCACCCGCCTGAACCAGCTGCGCCTCAAGGCGGGCGAGCCGCCCAAGCTGGAGACCCGCAGCGTCGGCGTCGACCTGCGCGCAGGCGACAACGGCGTCGTCGGCTATCGCGGCCGCCGTCACGCGGGCGTGGTCAACATGGACCACATCGACGGCCACGACCCGCGCGACTTCTGGGAGCCGCTGACCCTGCGCCGGGGCGAACTGCTGCTGGATCCGGGCGAGTTCTACATCCTGGCCTCGTCGGACGATGTGGAGATCCCGGTCGATCAGGCCGCCGAGATGACCCCGATCGACCCCTCGGTCGGCGAATTCCGCGTCCACTACGCCGGCTTCTTCGACCCCGGCTTCGGCACGGATGAAGCCCACGGCGCCGGCTCCAAGGGCGTGCTGGAAGTCCGCACCCACGACACCCCTTTCCTGCTGGAGCACGGCCAGATCGTCGCCCGACTGGTCTATGAGCCGCTGACGGAACGGCCCTCGCGCCTCTATGGCGAAGGCGGCAGCCACTACCAGAGCCAGGGTCTCAAGCTGTCGAAACACTTCCGCCCCTGGGGCTGACGTAAATCCTTCTCCCCTTGTGGGAGAAGGTGGGCGCCGAAGGCGCGCGGATGAGGGATGTGAGCGCTGCGGTCAGCTGATCGCGGCGCTTTTTCTATGCGCCGCACGACGAGCGACGCCGCCGCCACCCCTCATCCGTCATGCTTCGCATGCCACCTTCTCCCACAAGGGGAGAAGGGTCGTTTTGAGCGCATCAGGTCAGCTTGTTCGCCTTCCTCAGACTGGGGAAGACCTTGGCCCAGACCCCGGTCGCGGCCAGGGCGCCGAAGCCGCCGAACACCGCCGCGCCGATCGGGCCGAGCAGGCGCACCATGACGCCCGAATAGGCCTCGCCCAGTTCGTTCGAGGCGCCGATGAACAGCATGGACACCGACGACACCCGCCCGCGCATATGATCGGGCGTGGCCAGCTGGATCAGGGTCTGGCGGATGTTGACGCTGATCATGTCCGCCGCCCCGCCCAGGAACAACACCGCCCCTGACAGCCAGACGCTCTTGGACAGGCCGAAAATCAGGGTGCAGACGCCGAACACGGCCACCGCCCCGAACATCCACCGCCCGCCGTGGCGCACGATGGGGAAGCGGCTGAGATACAGGGCCATGATCAGCGCCCCCACCCCGAACGAGGCCCGCAGCAGGCCGAAACCGACAGCCCCGACATGCAGGATGTCGCGCGCGAAGATCGGGGTCAGCAGGGCCACGCCCGCCAGAAGGACGACGACCAGATCCAGCGAGATCGCGCCCAGCACGATCTTGGTCTTCCACACATAGGCCAGGCCTTCCCTGACCTGCTGCACCGGGCCCAGCTTAGACGGATCGACCTGCGGCTTGCCCTTGGTGCGGATCAAGATGAAGCAGGCCATCGCCGCCAGGAACAGCGCCATGGCCGAGGCGTAGGCCATCGGCACGGACACGGCGACGATGACCCCGCCCAGGGCCGGACCGGCGATGGCCCCGGTCTGGAAGGCGATGGACTGGGCGGCGATGGCGGGCGGAAGGGCCTTGCGCCCCACCACCATCGGCAGGAAGGCCTGGCTAGCTGGAGCCAGGAAGGCGCGCGCCGCGCCGAAGACGGCGGCCACCGCCAGCAGGCCCCACAACGGCGGCGCGCCGTGCAGCGCCATCAGCAGGAAGGCGCCCGCGCACATGCCCTCGACGATGATCGACAGGGTGACGGTGTGCTTGCGGTCGCGCCGGTCGGCCATGGCCCCGGCGGGCAGGGTGAAGGCGAGCAGCGGCAGGAACTGGCACAGCCCCACCAGCCCCAGATAGAGGCTGGCCTCCTCGATCGGACGGTCGCGCCGGGCGATCTCATAGACCTGCCACAACAGGGCCGAGGACTGGATCTGGATGCCCAGAACCGCCGCCACGCGCCCCAGCCACAACAGGCGGAAGTCGGGAATGCTCCAGGGACTGGACGGGCCGTCGTCAGGGCGAGAAGCGGAGGTATTGTCGGTCGTCACGTTCGTCTGGGCGTCTTCGGATAGGGGGTTCCGTCGCGGTGGAAATAGCGATCGGCGCCCAGAGGAGGGGCATGGGGGAGGATCATGTCGATGTCGGGATAGTCGCAGGCGTCGTCGGCCGGGCGGCGCGAGCCGACCTCCAGCAAGACCGCCTCGCGATCGCTGCGGTTCTCGATCTTGTGGCCATTGGGGACGCCCGCCTTGAAGCCCGCACAGTCGCCGGCGCGCAGGATCGTCTCGCCCTCATCCTCGACCAGCACCACCTCGCCGTCCAGCACCCAGACGAACTCGTCTTCGGCGGCGTGCCAGTGGCGCTGGCTGGACCAGGCCCCGGCGGGCAGGCGCAGCAGATTGACCCCGAACTGGTCCAGGCCGACCGCATCGCCAAGCCGCCAGCGGCGCCGCAGCTTGCACGGCGCAGCGAATTCCTTGGGGTAGCCGGTCCCATGGCCGGTCGGCGCATTGTCAATGTCGATCTTCGGCACGGTTTTCGGGCCTTCTCGCGAGTGCGGGATATGCCTAAAGCAATAGCCTCATGAACGCCGCATCACATTCCGTCATCGATCCTGTCGAACTGACCCGCGACCTGATCCGCATTCCCTCCGTCACCCCCGCCGATGAAGGGGCCATGGACGTACTGGAGCGCGCCCTGACCGGCCTGGGCTTCGCCTGCCGCCGCATGGTGTTCGAAGGACCGAGCGGCGTCGGCCACGACGCGCGGATCGAGAACCTCTACGCCCGGCGCGGCACCGCCTCGCCCAACCTCTGCTTCGCCGGCCACACCGACGTGGTGCCGATCGGCGACCTGAAGGCCTGGAGCGCCGGCCCCTTCGAGGGCGAGACCCGCGACGGCGTCCTGTACGGCCGCGGCGCCGTGGACATGAAGGGCGGCATCGCCGCCTGGGTCGCCGCCGTCTCGCGCGTGCTGGCCCGAGACGAGATCGAAGGATCCCTGTCCTTCCTGATCACCGGCGACGAGGAAGGCCCGGCCCTGCACGGCACCAAGCGGGTGGTCCAGACCCTGGCCGCCGAGGGCGAGGTCATCGACGCCTGCGTGGTCGGCGAGCCCTCCTCGGCGCACCACCTGGGCGACATGATCAAGGTCGGACGGCGCGGCTCTCTGAATACCTGGATCACCGTCTTCGGCAAGCAGGGCCACGTCGCCTATCCCGACCGCGCCGCCAATCCGGCCCCGGTCATCGCCAGGCTGCTGGCCCGTCTCGACGCCCACGTGCTGGATGAAGGCTACCCCGAGTTCCCGCCGTCGAACCTGGAGATCACCACCATCGACGTGGGCAATCCGGCGAGCAACATCATCCCCGCCGAGGCCAAGGCGCGGCTGAACATCCGCTTCAACCCGACCCACACCGGCGACGGCCTGATCGACTGGTTGAACCGCGAGGCGGGCGCGCTTCAGGCCGAGACGGGCTTGCGGATCGAGCTGGAGCACATGTGCTCGGGCGAGGCCTTCCTGACCGAACCCGGCGTCTTCGTCAGCGCCGTGCAGGACGCGGTGGAAGCCGTGCTGGGCCGCCGTCCGGAAGCCTCGACCACCGGCGGCACCTCCGACGCCCGCTTCATTCGTTCACTGTGCCCGGTGCTGGAGCTGGGTCTGGTCGGCCAGACCATGCACCAGGTCGACGAGCGCGTGCCTGAGGCCGAACTGCGCGCCCTGACCGACGCCTATGAGCGCGTCATCACCACGGTGCTGGAGCGTCTGCAGCCCTGATCCGCGTGGTCATGTCACACTCCGCCGCCCTGTCTCGTCATGGAGGCGACGCGCACTCACGCTCGTAGGAGACATGACATGACCCCACGCCTCGCCAGCCCCGCCAAGGCCGCCCCCGACGCCTATCAGGCGATGCTCGACCTGGAGCAGACCATCGCCGCCGGCGGCCTGGAGCACAGTCTGCTGGAACTGGTGAAGATCCGCGTGTCCCAGATCAACGGCTGCGCCTATTGCCTGCACATGCACGCCGCCGACGCCCGCAAGGCGGGCGAGAGGGAGGTGCGCCTGCACCTGCTGGCGGCGTGGCGGGAATCCTCGCTGTTCAGCCCGCGCGAACGCGCCGCCCTGACCTGGGCCGAAAGCCTGACCCGCATCGAACAGACCCAAGCGTCCGATGCGGACTACGCCGTGCTCAAGGCCCAGTTCACTGAAACCGAACAGGTGAACCTGACCTTCGCCATCGGAGCGATCAACGTCTGGAACCGGCTCGCCGTCGGCTTCCGCTCGGCCCATCCGGCAGGCCCGTCGCGTGTCGCGGCCTGATCCCGTCACCGAGACCTTCGAGACGCATCGGCCGCGACTGACGCGCCTGGCCTATCGAATGCTCGGCTCCCTGGCCGAGGCCGAGGACGTGGCGCAGGACGCCTGGCTGCGGTGGAGCCGCATCGACCCGGCCGAAATCCGCGAACCCGGCGCCTGGCTGACGCGCACCGCGACCCGCCTAGCGCTGGACCGGCTGAAGTCCGCCCGGATGCAGCGCGAGACCTATGTCGGCGCCTGGCTGCCCGAGCCCCTGATCACCGAGCCTGCGTCAGGCGTCGAGGGCTTCGCCGATGACCTGACCCTGTCGCTGATGACGGCGATGGAGCGTCTGTCGCCGCTGGAGCGCGCGGCCTTTCTGCTGCACGACGTCTTCGATGTCGGCTTTGACGAGGTGGCGACGACCCTTGAGCGCGACCCTGTTTCCGTCCGGCAGCTGGCCAGCCGCGCACGTCGCCATATCCAGGCCGCCCGCCCCCGCTACGCCGTCGAACCCGAGGAGGGCGAGCGTCTCGCCCGCGCCTTCTTCGAGGCGGCGAAAACCGGCGACACCGCCGCTCTCGGCGCCCTTCTGGCGGACGAGGCGACGCTGAGATCGGACGGCGGCGGCAAGGTCATCGCCTTCCACAACGCCATCCACGGCGCGCCGAAACTGCTGCGCCTCTATGCCGGGCTACATCGCAAATACGGTCACGAGGGCTCTGAAATGGTCCGGCCGCTGTGGATCGACGGCCTGCCGGGCTATGTCAGCCTGGAACGCGGTCGGATTTTGCAAACCACGGCGCTGAACATCGCTCAGGGGCGGATCGTCGAAGTCTTCATCACCCGCAACCCGGACAAGCTGGCGCGCATCGCCGCCCTGTTGGACGCGTCGCCGCTCGCCTCGACCTAGCGGCAGGCGTCGACCCACGCGGCGCCCGTCAGTTCGACCATCCGGTCGGGGCTGATGCGGACGGCCGCGTGGATGTCTCCCGCCGCCGGGATCACCACGTCCCAGGCCTTCAGCGAGACATCGCAATAGACCGGCAAGGACGTCGCCAGGCCGAAGGGGCAGACGCCGCCGACCGGATGGCCGGTCACGCCTTCGACCTCGGCGAGGTCCAGCATTTTCACCTTGCCGCCGAAGGCCGCCTTGGCCTTGGCGTTGTCCAGCCGCGCATCGCCCGCCGTGACCAGAAGGACGGTGCGGTCGCCCGCTTGCAGCGACAGGGTCTTGGCGATCTGGCCGGGTTCGACGCCGTGGGCCGCGGCGGCTTCGGCCACGGTGGCCGTGCTGACGTCTAGTTCGATGACCGCGATGTCCGGCGCCCGCTCCGCGAAGAAGGCCCGGACGCTGGCTAGGCTCACGCCTCGCCCGCCGCTTCCAGCCGCGCGATGCGGCGGTCCATGTCGGCGACCTGATCCTTCAGCCGCTGCGCCTCGGACGCCATGTCGACCGGAGCGCCGTCGTCATAGGTCAGCTTCGCCCCCTTCTCGATCAGGTCGAGGCGGTAGAGGGCGGTGACGCGGGTCGCCTTGAACCGCTCCAGCTCGCTCTGGTTCGAGATGACGCGCGCCATGTCAGCGCGGCCGCCACGACGATGACCTCGACGAGGTAGTCGGACGTCGCCAGCTTGGCCTCGCAGGTGGCGCGGGCGGGCGGGTTCGCCGGATCGACCCAGGCGTCCCAAACGCCGTTCATCGCCTCGAAATCGGCGATGTCGGCCAGCCAGACCTGGGCCGACAGGATCTTCGACTTGTCGCTGCCGCACTCGGCCAAGATCGCCTCGACCTCGGCCAGGGCGGTGCGCGTCTGGGCGGCGACGTCCTCGCCCGGCTCGCCGACCTGTCCGGCCAGGTAGATGGTCTGGCCGTGGATCACGGCCTGGCTCATGCGGCTGTCGGGCTGGATGCGGGTGATCATGACGGCTCCTTGCGCTGAGGCTCGGACTTAACGCGGCGGGACGAAGGCTCCAAGGACAAACGCCGGGCGCCTCTGCGTCTTCCTAAACGCAAAAAGCCGTGTCACAGGAAGCGCCATGGAAACGATCCGCATCGAGAACCGCATCGGCGTGCGCGCCACGGCCGAACGCCTCTGGGAGGTGCTGACGGACTTCGGCGGCTGGAACCGCTGGAATCCGCATGAGATCGAGGTCGAGGGCGCCCTGGGCTTCGGCGCGCCGATCAGCCTGACCGAGCGCCTGCCCGACCTGGGCGAGCGTCAGGTGCAGGCGCAGCTGGGCGAATGGGAGCCCAACGCCCAGCTGGTCTGGATCGAGCGTCGCGGCTTCCTGTTCCGCACCTTGCGCTATTACGAGATCGAGGAGTTGGAGCGCGGGGCCTGCATCGTGTCGCACGGCACGGTCTTCACGGGCCTGCGCGCCGAGCTGTTCCACGACAAGCATCGCGCCCGCATCCGCCCCGCCTATCAGGCCATCAGCGAGGCCCTGAAGCGGACCGCCGAAGAGGCTGAGGCGTCTCAGCCCCTCAGCCGCCCTTCATCATGTCCTGGATGTTGATGATGGCCGGGCCCAGGATGACGACGAAAAGCACCGGCAGGAAGAACAGGATCATCGGCACGGTCAGCTTGGCCGGAAGGGCTGCGGCCTTCTTCTCGGCGGCGGACAGGCGCAGGTCGCGGTTCTCCTTGGCCATGACGCGCAAGGCGGAGCCCAACGGCGTGCCGTAGGTCTCGGCCTGGGTCATGGCCGTAGCCACGGCCTTGATGCCCGGATGCTGCGTCCGCTTGGCCATCCCTTCATAGGCCATGCGCCGGTCCGGCAGATAGCTCAGCTCGGCCGACAGCAGCGACAGCTCCTCGGCCAGTTCGATCGACTGGCCGCCGACCTCCTGGCTGACCTTCTGGATCGCCGCCTCGATCGACATGCCGGACTCCACGCAGATCAGCAGCAGGTCGAGCGAATCCGGGAAGGCCGCCATGATCGAGGCCCGCCGCTTGTCGATCATGTTCTTCAGATAGATGTTCGGCGCATAGAAGCCGACGCCCGCCGCCATCACCACCATGGCGACCTGGGTCATCATCGGCAGGTCCGGCTTGACCACGACAAACAGATAGAAGGCCGTCAGCGCCATCAGGATGAAGGGCGTGGCGAAGCGGAAGAAGTAGAAGGTGTTCAGCGGCCCGGGCCCCCGGAAACCCGCCTGGATCATGTTGTCGGCGACCTTGGGGTCTTCCAGCAGCTTCATCAGGTTCAGGCGCGCGACCACGCGGCTGCGGAAACTGTCGTCGGTCCGGCGCAGGCTGGAGCCTTCGCTCCCCGCCCCGGCGCGCATGGCCTGGCGCGATCTGCGACGCAGTTCCTCGCGGCGTTCGGCCACGGCTTTCATCCGCTTGTCCAGCCGCGCCCCGCCGCCGACGAAGGAGGACAGCAGGGTCAGGACGCTGGCGAAACACCGCCACGCCGACCCCGATGCTCAACAGGTTCTGCGGGTCGGTAATGAAGCGCATGAAGCCGTTCACGTCGTCGCCTCCGCCTCAGAACTTGAAGGAGATCATGCGCTTCATCACGAAGACGCCGGTCGCCATCCACAGGGCCGCACCCATCAGCATGACCTGGCCGCGGATGTCGGTGAACATCAGCATCATGTAGCTGGGGTTGGACAGCATCACGAGGATCATCACCGCCGGCGGCAGGGAGGCGATGATGCCCGCCGAGGCGATGGCCTCGGACGACAGGGCCTTGATCTTCTCGACCATCATCCGTCGGGCGCGCAGCACCGTAGTCAGATTGCCCAACGCCTCGGCCAGGTTGCCGCCCGACTTCTGCTGAATGGCGATGACGATGGCGAAGAATTTCAACTCCGGCGTCGGCATGCGCTCATACATCTTGTCCAAGGCCTGAGCGAGCGTCAGCCCCACCCCCATGCCCTCGACCAGGATGCGGAACTCGCCGGCCAGCGGCTCGGGGCTCTCGCGGGCGATGATCTTGAAACAGTCATGGACCGGCAAGCCGGTCTTGATGCCGCGCACCAGGATGTCGATCGCATCGGCGAAGGCGAGAGAGAATTTCTTCATCCGCGCCTTGGCCTTCATGCCGATGATCCAGCGCGGAAGACCCAGACCCGCCGCCACGCCGACGCCCAGGACGATGATGATGTTCGCCCCCAGGACGAAGGCCAGCAGCGCCCCGACCAGGCCTGCGGCCACGCTGATGATGACGAAAGTCCGCACCGACAGGCTCAGTCCAGCCTGTTTCAGCTTGGCCCCCATGGTCATGCGCGCCTTGCGCTCGCGTCGATCGACCTCCTGAAGCTGCAGCAGGATCTGCTTGCGGCGCGCCTCGGGCGTATTGGCCGCAGCCGCGCGCTTGGCGCTGGCCGCCGCCTCGGCCCGCACCCCGCCCATGGTCTTGGCCCGCTTGACCGCCTGGCTCGAGGAATCGTCGCCGCCGACCAGCACCCAGCCGACGCCGCCGATGGTGATGAAGGCCAGGACCGCCGCCAGGATGGGAAGCAGCATCGTCCCTACTCCGCCGCGTCCAGGGCTTCGGCCAGTTCCCGCTCCAGCCCATAATAGCGGGCGCGATCCCAGAAGCGCGGGCGCGCGATGCCGGTCGAGCGGTGACGGCCGGTGATCTTGCCGTTCGCGTCCTCGCCAGTGATGTCGTAGACGAACAGATCCTGGGTGACGATGACGTCGCCCTCCAGTCCCACCACCTCGGTGATGTGGGTGATGCGGCGAGAGCCGTCGCGCAGGCGCGCGGCCTGGACGATGACGTCGATCGAGCCGACGATCATCTCGCGGATCGTCTTGGACGGCAGGCCGTAACCGCCCATGGTGATCATCGATTCCATCCGGCTGATGGCTTCGCGCGGGGAGTTGGCGTGCAGCGTCCCCATCGAGCCGTCGTGGCCGGTGTTCATGGCCTGCAGCAGGTCGAAGGCCTCGGGTCCGCGGACCTCGCCGACGATGATGCGTTCGGGGCGCATGCGCAGACAGTTCTTCACCAGGTCGCGCATGGTGATCTGGCCCTGGCCCTCCAGGTTCGGCGGCCGGGTCTCCAGACGCACGACGTGCGGCTGCTGCAGCTGCAGTTCGGCGGCGTCCTCGCAGGTGATGACGCGCTCGGTCGGGTCGATGAAGGCCGTCAGGGTGTTGAGCAGGGTCGTCTTGCCCGAGCCCGTACCGCCCGAGATGACCAGATTGCATCGCGATGCGCCGATGACGCCCAGGACGCGCGCGCCCTCGGGACTGATGGAGGCGTACTCCACCAGATTGCGCATTGTCAGCTTGTCCTTCTTGAACTTGCGGATCGTCAGCGTCGGGCCGTCGATGGCCAGGGGCGGGGCGATGACGTTGACCCGGCTGCCGTCGGGCAGGCGGGCGTCGCAGATGGGGCTGGCCTCGTCGACGCGGCGGCCGACCTGGGACACGATCCGCTGACAGATGTTCATCAGCTGGCCGTTGTCGCGGAAGCGGACATTGGTCAGCTGAACCTTGCCGCCGACCTCGATGAAGACCCGACCGGCGCCGTTGACCATGATGTCGGCGATGTCGTCGCGCGCCAGCAGCGGCTCCAGCGGCCCATAGCCCAGCACGTCGTTCAGGATGTCCTGAACCAGGTGCTCCTGCTCGGCCACCGACATGGAGACGTTCTTGATCGCCACCAGTTCGGCGACGATGTCGCGGATCTCCTCGGACGCCGCCTTCTGATCCAGCTGCGCCAGCTGGGCCAGGTCGATGGTGTTCATCAGGGCGTTGAAGATGGTGGTCTTCGTCGCGTGATAATAGTCGCTCTGCTCGCGCACGATCTCGGCGACGGCCTGGGCCTTTTTCAGCTGCTCCAGGCCCGGCGTGGCGCGAGGCCCCGCACTCGGAGAGGCGCTCGACGCAGGCTCGGGCTTGCGGCCGAGCAATCCGTCCAGGGCGTCCAGCCGATCGCTGCGCGGCGCGGCGGCGACGGGCGGCGGCGCCAGAGGATCAAGGTCTTCGACCGAGAAGCCGTCCACCGGCTCGGGCGCGCGACGCGCCGGCGCCTCCGGCGCGGGGGCCGGAGCGGGCCGGGGCGCGGCGGGGGCCAGACCCGGCTGTGCTGTCCGCTTGCCGAACATGGCCTCAGGACTTCTTGCTGAACAGGGAGCCGAGCAGCGAGCCGCCGCCCTTGGCGGCCGGCTTGGCGCGGCCCGGCGCGCGCGTCGTCGCGGCCGGCAGCTCTCGGCGCGAGACGATCTGGGCCAGGATCTCGAAGGCCTCGGCCGCCTTGGTCTTGGCGGCGGCGTCGACGATCATCTGGCCGTTGTTGGCGGCCGCGCCGAACACCTTGGCGTCGAAGGGAATGCTGAGGCTGGGATGGACGCCCAGGGCCGCGCCGAAATCCTTGGCCGGAATCTCGGGCCGCCCCGGTATGCCCACCTGGTTCAGCACCAGGCGCGGCGGGGCGTCGTTGGGGCGCCCCTGCTTGATCAGGTCGATCATGTTCTTGGCGTTGCGCAGCGAGGCCAGGTCCGGCGTCGCCACCACCACCACTTCATCGGCCGCGATCAGCGCCCGGCGCATCCAGCCCGACCACAGGTGCGGCAGGTCCAGCACCACGAAGGGCGCGGTCGCCCGGATGCGGGTGGTGACTTCCTCAAAGGCCTCGGCGCCGATGTCCCAGTCGGTCTCCAGCGTCGCGGGCGCGGCGAACAGGCTCAGCTTGTCGGTGCAGCGGACCATCATCCGGTCCAGCAGGGTGGGGTCCAGGCGATCCGGCTGGTTCAGTGCGTCGGCCACCCCGTTCAGGGGATCCTGGTTGAAGTCCAGCCCCGCCGTACCGAACGGCAGATCATAGTCGACGATGACGGTGTTGACGCCGATCCGCTCGCTCATCGCATAGGCGGTGTTGTGCGCCACGGCCGAGGCCCCCGCCCCGCCGCGCGCGCCGACGAAGGCGATGGTCCGGCCGACGAAGGGTTGAGCCGGGTCGGCGAACAGGCCGCCGATGGCGGCGATCAGTTGCAGCGGCTGCACCGGCGCCACCAGATATTCGCTCACGCCCCGCCGCATCAGCTCGCGGAACAGCAGGATGTCGTTGGTCGCGCCGATGATGACGACCTTGGTGCCCGCGTCGCAGACCTGGGCCAGTTGGTCGATCTCGGCCAGCAGATCTTGCGGCGCCTTCAGGCTCTCGACGATGATCAGGGGCGGCGTCGGCTCGGCCTGATAGGCCTCGATCGCCGCCTGGACGCCGCCGAGGCGGATCTGGGTCGTGGCGCGCGCCATGCGGCGGTCCTGGCCCGCGCGCTCGGCGGCGGCGGCCGTGTCCTGGCGCTCGGCGAAAATGTGCACTCCGATGCGCGGGATCGACACCTCGACCGAGGCCGCCCCGCCCATCGTCAGCGCCGTCGACGTCTCGACCGCGGGCATGGCGGCCACCACGGGCGGCGCGACGGCGGCGGAAGGCGTCGACGTATTCATCGCCGCCTCGGTTTCGGTCCGCATCCGCCCGACCGGATCGAAGGCGTCCGCCGCCTGTCCCATAGCCGAAGGCGCGGGCATCCCGGCGCCGGTCGGATGCAGATCCATGAACTCGTCGTCGAGATCGAAGCCGTCCAGGGCGTCGAAATCCTGAGAAGGAAAGGGCTTGGGCGCCGTCGTCATTGCACAGCCTGTGAAATCTTGGTCTGCGACAACAGGGTCTCGCGCTGGGCGGAGGTCTGTTCGCCCTTACGATAGGCGTCGAACACCACCGAGCGACGACCGGAATCGGCCGGGATCATGGCGCGCGGGGCGACGATGTCGCGCGGATCGGCGATCTGGGCGGCCAGGTTGGCGGTGACGGCGCAGCCGAAGTTGGAAGCCGACTGATTGTCGCCAGTGCGGCCCAGATTGCCCCACTGGGTTCCGCACTGAGGCACCACCGCGCGCATCGTTTCGAAGCCGACCAGCACCGGCGCCCTGGGGTCCGGTGCGGCGTAGCCGACCAGTTGAATGCGCTCGCCGGGCACGCCCGCCGCCTCGAACGCCGCCTTGACGTTCCAGGCCGCCTGGGCCGCCACGGGATCGCCGCCCGCCGGGGCCTCGATCACCAGGACCGGCGCGCCTTCCATGGCGAAGCGCCCGACCAGGGCGTCCAGCGCCGCGCGCTGATTGGCCGACAGGCCCGTCTCGTGCACGGCCAGGGCGATGCGGTCCAGGCCTGGCTCAACCTGCAGGCTGAAGCGCGAGGTGGGGGTCAGCGGCGGCTCCCCGCCCAGGCCGGCCGGGCCGCCGACGCAGGCCGACAACGCCAGGCTCAGGCTCAGAACGGCGGCGGAGATGGAGGCGGTGCGGATCATGGCGCTCACTCGATCACATAGCCGACAGGGCCGCGCCATCCGGCGCCCGGCTGGGCCGCCGGAGCGGGCGAGCCGTAGACCTGGTTCAACTGGCCGAAGAAGATGGTCTGGGCGTCCTGGGCGATGCGCAGGCCGTCAGCGGGCGTCTGCATCCGGTCCGGCGAGGTCGGGTTGACGATGTAGGGTTCGACGATGACCACCAGTTCGGTCTCGCCCATCACATAGTCGCGCGAGCGGAACAGCTGGCCCAGCACCGGCAGATTGGTCATGCCCGGCAGGGCGTCGATCGCCTGACGCGTCGATTCCTGCAGCAAGCCGGCGATCATCATCGACCCGCCCGAGGGCAGTTCAATGGTGTTCTCGCTGCGCCGCACCGTCAGACCCGGCAGGGTGATCGAGGACGGCGTGCCCGCGCCGATGGTCAGGCCGCCGTTGGGCGTCAGCTCCGACACCTCGACCTTGACCTGCAGGCTGATGCGCCCTTCCGACAGGACCACCGGTCGGAACGACAGGCCCACGCCGTAGGGCTTGTACTCGACTGTAATCTGGCCTTCGCGGTCGCGCCCGGCGGGCACGGGGAACTCGCCCCCGGCCAGGAAGCTGGCCGCCTCGCCGTTGACCGACGTCAGATTGGGCTCGGCCAGCGTCCGCACCAGGCCGACGCGCTCAAAGGCCTTGAGCATGGCCTCGCCCTTGTTCAGCCCATCCGAGCCGGGGCCGGTGCCGGGCTTGGCGGTGTCCCAGTTGGAGGGGTCGCCGGGGCTGCCGTCGACCGTGACCGGACACATGGCGCCCTCGGGCCAGCCGGGGCCGACACAGGGCACCTGCATCTGGAAATTCTTGGTGGTGTCGCGCGCGATCCCGCCGGCCAGACCGCCCAGGAACGAGCCGTTCACGCCCCAGGTGGCGCTGTTGCCCAACAGCCATTGAGTGTCGCCGACGCGGCCGATCACCGCCTGGGTGTCGAATCCGAGCTGCTTGATGGCGTTGCGCTGCACCTCGACCACGCGCACCTTCAGCGTCACCTGATCCGATCCGGCGACGGCGATCATGTTCATGACCTTTTCTGGCGCGCTGACAAAGGCGCGGGCCACCTGGGCGGCGCGTTCGGCCTCCAGCGGGCTGGCCGCCACGCCGGTCAGGATGATGCTGTCGTTGACCGCCTCGGCGCGCACGTTCGAGCCCGGCGCCACACGCGCCAGGGTGTCCTGAAGCGCGCTGACGCCCGCGTCCACGCGCACCCGCAGCGCCAGGATGGTGCGCCCGCCCGCATCCAGGAAGACGGCGTCCGTCTCGCCGCCCGCCAGGCCGATCATGGTGATCCGGCGCGGCGAATGCAGCATGGCTTCGGCCACGGCCGGATTGGAGATGATGACGTCGCGCGCATCCGCCGGCAGGTCGACGGCGAAGGAGGTTCCGCGCGGCAGATTGACCATCTGCGGGGCCGAGCCTGCGGTGATGGCGGCGCGCGTCTGGGCGCGGGCGCCGTCCGACGCCGCAGAGCCGCCCAGCGCGATCAGGGCGGCGCAGGCGGCGAAAGCGAAACGATTCATGCCTGATAGTCCCGTCTTCATGGCACCGCCACCGTCTCGGCCTGGCCTTCGCGATAGACGCGCACGACCGAGCCTCCGCCGCTCGTCGCGCGGCCGCGCACAGCCCCCGGCACATGGCCCGACGGTCCGGCCGTATCGGCATAGGAGCGCAGCACCAGCGACAGTTCGCCCTCGGACTTGGCCAGGGCCAGAACCTCGGCGTCGCGACCGGTCAGCTCCAGAGTCGCGGTGGCGCCGACGACCGCCTGTTCGTCCTCAGCGGCGCGGGTGCTCTGGTCGATGGCCAGAACCTTGACGTTGCGCATCACCGTGGCGGCTGAATATTTGGTCCCGCCGTCGTCGCCCGAGCCCTTGACCTCTCGCGTCAGCAGGACGTCCACACGGTCCCCAGGCAGGATGAAGCCGCCCGCCGCCGTCTCGACCGTCACGCGGATCGCCATGGCCCGCATGCCCGGCTCCAGATAGGCGGCCATATAGCCGCTGTCCCCGGCGCGCACGATCTTACGCGCCACCAGAGGCTCTCCGGCCAGAATGGGTTCGCGCACCACGGCGCCGATGTAGTCCGATTTGGCGCCCGGCGTGTTCAACTCGGCGACGGCCTTCATGGCCTTGTCTACCGTTGTGCTTTTGGCGTCGCCCGCGCCCTCGACAGCCGCGTTCTCGGCGGCGGCGCCCTCGGCCTTGGACGGCGGCGGCGGACCGTCGGTGATGAAAAGGGGATTGAGTTCGTCGGCCGGCCAGTCTTTCCAGCTCAGATCCGCATCGACCAGACGACGGCCCGGCTCCAGGTCGCGCGCCGCGACCAGCACCTTGGCCATGGGCCGCGTCTCGACGGCGGCGGTGGCGGTCGCCGTCGGCTGTCCCGACGAGCCCATGGCGCGCACGACCAGCGCCAGACCGATGGCCGCGAGGGCTGCAATACAGATGACGGCGATCTTGGCGGGTTTCATCCAGTGTCTCCGGCAGACGCGATCGCGCGAACCCGGATGATCCGCCCCCTGCCTGTCAGGGATAATGGCTCGTCATGGTTAACGCGCCCCTAAGCTGGACCGCCCTTGGCGAACGACGTCATCAGCCGGCGATGTAAGCCGTCATCAGCGGGCTGGACGGATAGGCCAACAGGGCGCCGATGGCGATGGCGACCCCATAGGGAATGTCGCCCTTGGGCTGCATCAAGCGCATGACCCAGCCTGGGCCGGTCTGGGCGAAAAAGGGCAGATGGCTGCGCGCCGTCATCAGCAGCAGACAGAAGCCGCCGCCGACCAACGCTGTATAAAGAACAAACGGCACGCCGCCCGAGACGCCCATCCACAGCATGGAGGCGGCCAACAGCTTGGCGTCGCCGCCGCCGATCCAGTTCGCCGCGAACATGCCCATGCCGACGACGAGCATAGCGATCGCCAGACCGACCGAAGCGCCCACGACGCCTAGCGGCAACCCCAGGGCGAACGCCGCTGGGAAAAAGGCGACGATCAACACCGCCGAGATCCAGTTCGGGATCTTCATGGTGGTCAGATCATGGAGGGCCGCAATGACCGCCAGAACGGGCAAGATCACCACAACAGCAGAGAATATGACGCTCATGCCCAAACGATACACCCGAGAACTTAAGACGTAGTTTCTTGATCGGCAGCAAACTTCAGCCAAAAGTAAAAACGGCCGGAGCGATCCGCTCCGGCCGTCTTCATCGTTCTTAAGCGTATCAGCCGCCCGTCGGCGGGCTCGCCATGTCGTCCTTCACCTTCTCAAAGGTGCCTTTGAGCTGAGTGCCCAGGGCGGCGACGGCGCCGATGATGACAACCGCGATCAGAGCAGCGATCAGGCCGTATTCGATGGCCGTGGCGCCGGATTCGTCTTTGGCGAAGCGCGTGATGAAGTTACGCATATTGTGTCTTCCTTCTTTCAGTAACGAGCAGATGACCCACTATCAGGGTCGTCGGTTTTGCCCGCTTGACCCCCGTTTGCATGGAGACAATGCGCCGCCGCCCCTTAAGAGCGAGTAAAATCTCGACGCTGCTGTGAAATATTGATGGTTACTTTCTCGTTTACTAGATTTCACGACTGAGCTCGGCCCAAACGGAGAATTTCAGGGTTTCTTGACCTTTGCCCGTCAGGTTCGCGTACGGCGCTCGCGCGCGCCCGTTCTGATCCTCACGGAGGCCCCGCCATGCGCCCAGCTTCTCTTCTCGCCGGCCTGGCCGCGACGCTCGCGCTCGCCATGCCCGCCTTCGCGCAAGAGCGCCCGCTCGACGTCAAGCTGGACCAGGCGACGCAAGTACGGCTTCGCGCTCCGGCCGGGTCGGTGATCGTGGCCAATCCGCGCATCGCCGACGTCACCGTCACCGACGCCCGCACCCTGTTCATCACCGGCAAGAGCTACGGCCTGACCGAGATCATCGCCGTCGACGCCCTGGGCCGCCCCCTGTTCCAACGCCAGGTGGCCGTCAGCCCCGGCGAAACCGGCTCGGTGCGCGTCTGGCGCGGCGGCGAAGCGGTGGAAGTCGCCTGCGGAGCCCGCTGCGCGCCCGTCGCCGCCCGCCCGTCCACGGCCCCCTGATCCCATGCGCCGAGGGCTGGGCCTGATGCATCGTCGGCGTCGTCGCGAGGGCTCCACCGCCGTGGAGTTCGCCCTCGTGGCCTTCCCTTTCTTCATCCTGCTGTTCGGCATATTGGAGATCGGCCTGATGCTGCTGGTCGACGCCCTGGTCGAAACGGCCGTCTCCGACGCCGGGCGCCAGATCCGCACCGGTCTTGCTCAGGAACAGCAATTGGAGATTGGGGACATCAAAGAGCGCCTGTGCGCCAAGATGAGCGTCTTCGCCGCCGACTGCCCCAGCCGCGCCTTCATCGACATCCGCGTGGTCGACGGCTTCTCGACCCCGCCGGACGCCGACCCTTTGAAAACGGGCGTCTTCGACCCCAGCGTCCTGACCTATATGCCGGGCGATCCCGGCGACCGGGTGCTGGTGCGCGTCTGGTATGAACAGCCCATCGCCACACCCTTTATCGCCCAGGCCGTGTCGCGCACCACCGATCATCGTGTGATGCTGACCACCACCCTGGCCTTCCGCAATGAGCCCTACCAATGAGGCGCGCCGCGAACATCCGGCCGCTGCGCCGCCTGTTGCGGGACCGGCGCGGGGTCTCGGCGGTCGAGTTCGCCCTGATCGCGCCCGTGATGATCACCATCTACTTCGGCCTGATCGAATTCTCCCAGGGCTATATGGCTGAGCGCCGCGCCAGCCACGTCGCCTCCATGGTCGCGGATCTGGTGGCCCAGTCCGGCGGCACCAATATCGAGGATCTGAACGGCGTCTTCGCGATCGGCGACATGATCATGCGGCCCTTCTCCGCCGAGACCCTGTCGATCCGCGTCTCAAGCGTCACCGTGGATGCGCGCGGCGTCGCCACGGTCGAATGGAGCCGCGCCAAGAGCGCCAAGGACGCCAAGGGCGCCGACATCCTGCCGGCCCGCGGCCGGGGATCCCCTGTCGCCGACCTCCCGCCGGACCTGATCACCGACGGCCAGACCGTGATCCTGGGCGAGACGAACTACGGCTATGCGTCCGCCTTCGGCCAGATGATTCCGGGCGGCATCGCTTTTCAGCGGAACTACTATCTGCGGCCGCGGACGACGGATCGGATCGCCTGCACCGACTGCTAGTCTACGCCGACCAGGGCCTCCTTCAAGGCGCGGAACTTGGCCTCGGTCTCCAGCCGTTCAGCGCGCGGATCGCTGTCAGCGACGATCCCCGCCCCGGCCAAGGCGCGCCAGCGCCAGCCGTCCGCACCACGTTCGAACGCGGCCGTGCGGATCAGGACCGAGGCCGTCAGCCGCGCCTCCTCGCCCAGCCCCCAGCCGAACAGGGAGCCGCACCACGGCCCGCGCGGCGGCTCATGGCCCGCGATCACCTTCATGGCCTGATGCTTGGGCGCGCCGGTGATGGAGCCGGGCGGGAAGGCGGCCTCCATGACCTCGGCCGGGCCGACGCCCTGCGCCGCCTGGGCGCTCACCGTCGAGACCAGATGATGCACCGTCGGATGGCTCTCCAGCGCGAACAGGCGCTCGGCCTTGACCGAACCGGGCCGCGCCACCCGCGCCACGTCGTTGCGCATCAGATCGACGATCATCAGGTTCTCGGCCCGGTCCTTGGCGCTGTCGACCAACTCCGCCGCCAGGGCCGCGTCGCGCGCGGAGTCAGGGTCTCGCGCGCGGGTGCCCTTGATCGGACGGGTCTCGATACGGCCGCTCTCGTCGTCAAAGGTCAGGAACAGTTCCGGCGAGTTGGACACCAGCACCCGCTCGCCCAGCCGCCAGAAGGCGCCGTAGGCCGCGCCGCGCCCCGCCGACAGCCGCAAGAAGACCTCGAAAGGATCACGCCCCGGCTGCAGCCGCCCGATCCAGGCGCGCGCGATATTGGCCTGGAACAGCTCTCCGGCGCCGATGCGGGCGACCACGTCGGCCACCGCCGCCTCATAGGCTGCGCCCGAGCCCTCTTCGATCACGCTGTCACAGGGCGGCGCGGGCGTGTCCGTCGAGGCCGCCGTCTCTAGCCAGGTCGCCGCGCGCTGCGCCTCAAGGCGCGCCGCATCGACGTCCGCCCCGCGCCCGATCGCCCGCACCTGTCGGTCTTGGTGGTCGAAGGCCAGCAGGGCCGGATAGCGCGCCAGCATCAGGTCCGGCCAGCCGCCCCCCCGCTCGCCGGTTGCAGGTCGCGCCCCGGCGTCATAGCTCATCAGCCCGACGACCCCGCCGTCTGAATAGGCGGGCTCGCGCAGGCGCTGGAACAGCGCCCCATCGTCCGCACGACCGACGAACGTCTGATCCGGCTCGCAGGCCACGAAGGACCAGCGTCCGCCGTGCGCCCGCGCGTCGCCCGCCCCGGCCAGCAGGGCGAGGGCGCCCGCGCGTCGATTCACCCCCGCCGCGACCGCCAGGGGATCGCGCCACGGGCGCGTCTCGACATGGCGAACAGATAAGCCGCTCACGGCGCCAACCGCGCCCGGATGCGGGCGGCCAGCGACGCATCCACGCCCAGAACCCGCTCCAGATAGGCGTCGACCGAGCCGCTGTGCGCGCGCATGGCGCCGAAGGCCTCCTCCAGATAGGCCGCCTCGACCCCCAGAAAGGCGACCACCGCCCCGTGCGACGCCGTGCGGCCGGTAATGGCGGTCAGCTTGCGCGCGACCTCATCGGCCCGACCGTCCAGATCCACAGCCTGATTGGTCGCCAGATAGTCCGCCATCAGATCGTCGTGGGCCACGCCCAGCAGTCTGTGGGTCAGGGCCGCCAGAAGGCCGGTTCGGTCCTTGCCCGCCGCGCAGTGGATCAGCACCGGCCCCTCGACCTCGGCCAGCAGGCGGAAGTAGCGCCCGAACAGGTCGACATGGGCCGCCTCGAACGGCAGGCGGCGATAGGTTTCGGTCATGAAGGCGCGGCCTGACGTCTCGGTCAGGTCGGCGGTCTTCAGAAAGGTCAGGTGCGGCGCCTCGCCGCCGTCGTCATGGTCGCTTTCGATCAGCCTCCCGGCCCAGCCGACCGGACGGCGCGAAGGCTGGGCCCGGCGCTCGCTGGGCCGACGCAGATCGACCACGGCCGACAGTCCCAGCGCCTCCAGCCGCGCCACGTCCGCCGCCGTCGCCCGCGCCTGATGCGCCGCGCGATAGAGCCGCCCGCGCGCCAGCAGACGGTCATCCACGGCGTAGCCGCCATAGTCGCGGAAGTTGTCGATGGCCTCGAACGGCGAAAGGCGGTCGCTCATGACCGCCTTTCTTAGACTGTTCGACGGGAGGCGCCAGTCCGGGCTAACGCCCCGCCACCAGGGCCGACATGGCGTCCAGATAGGCGAGGAAGGCGTCACGCCCTGTCTCCGTCATACTGGCCCGCGTCAGGGGCTTGCGGCCCTGGAAACTCTTGGACACGGCGACGAAGCCCGCCTCCTCCAGCTTGCGCAAATGCACCGACAGATTGCCGTCCGTCGTCTGCAAGCGGGCCTTCAGCTCGCCGAAGTCGGCGCTCTCCACCCCGGACAGATAGGCCATGATCCCCAGGCGCACCCGGCCGTGGATCACCTCGTCGATGCGGCCGATGTCGAAGTCCGAGGTCTCGTCCTCGACGTTCATCTCAGCCCGCCTTCTTCGTTGCGCCGCGCACCAGGATCAATCCGGGCGCGAGGGCGACGGCGATCAGCAGGACCAGATAGACCGGATAGATGAGCAGGGGATCGCCCAGTCCGGCAAGCACCACGGCGCCGGCGTAGGAGATCAGGCCCACGACGTTGAGCCAGGCCTTGCGGCTGATGGCGGCCACTACCATCCAGGCCGAACCGTAGGCGCCCATGACCACCGTCGGCATCAGGGCCATCACGCCCCAGTCGCCGGTGCGCCAGCCGAAGACCATCAGGGCCGTCCAGGTGACGAAGATGCCGTAGCCGATGGCCGACCAGGCCGCGCCGACAGACCGGTTCATGGCGCTGGCGCCGCCGCAGGCGCTTTCGATACGGCGGATGAGGACGACCAGAGCGATCACGAATACTGCGGCTGCGCCCAGCCAAAGCGACAGGCTTTCCCAGCCGCCGTTGGGGATACGGCCCAGCACCATCATCCACTGGCCGACCGTGGCGGCCCCGAAGATTACGGCCGCGGCGACCAGCACCGACCCGCCCAGAAGCGGCGCTCGCCGTCCCTCCTGGGCGAGGGCCTTCATATAGGCGATGTCGTCGTGAACGGATTGAACCTGATCGCGGGTCATGGCGTCTCTCCCTGTCTGTTGAAAGCGAGAGTGTGCTAAGAACTTTATTTTGTAAAGTTCTTTCTTGAAATTGCGCCACACGACCCTTCACCCTGCCTAGCGCCCAAGCAAAAAGGGCGCCGGGGGAGCCCCAGCGCCCTCTTCAGGTCAGCGGGTCGTCTTACCGGAACGGCGGCTCGTCGAAGGCGCGCAGCTTGCGGGAGTGCAAACGGGTGCCTTCGGCGCGCAACAGGTCCACCGCCTGAATGCCGATCTGCAAATGCTCGGAGATCGAACCTTCATAGAAGCGGTTGGCCTGGCCCGGCAGCTTGATCTCACCGTGCAGCGGCTTGTCCGAGACGCACAGCAGCGTCCCGTAGGGCACGCGGAAGCGATAGCCCTGGGCGGCGATGGTGGCGCTTTCCATGTCGATGGCGACGGCGCGGCTCTGGTTGAAACGCAGGGCCGACTTGGAATAACGCAGCTCCCAGTTGCGGTCGTCGGTGGTGACGACGGTGCCGGTGCGCAGCCGCTTCTTCACCTCTTCGCCCGGCGCGCCCGAGACCAGCTTGGTCGCGTCATAGAGGGCGCGCTGCACCTCGGCGATGTTGGGGATCGGAATGTCGGCGGGCAGGACGGCGTCCAGCACATGGTCGTCGCGCAGATAGGCGTGGGCCAGGACGTAGTCGCCTATGGTCTGGCTGCCGCGCAGGCCGCCGCAGTGGCCGATCATCATCCAGGCGTGCGGACGGGTGACGGCCAGGTGGTCGCAGATCGTCTTGGCGTTCGACGGCCCGACGCCGATGTTGACCAGGGTGATGCCCTGACCGTCCGGCCGCGTCAGGTGATAGGCGGGCATCTGATGCTTACGCCAGGCGGCGTCCATGATGGCCGCCTCGGGGTTGTCGGTGGCGCTGGTCACCACCACGCCCCCGGCGCAGGACAGGCTTTCATAGGGGCTGTCGGGGTCGGCGATCTCGGCCGTAGCCCAGCGCACGAACTCGTCGACGTAGCGGTTGTAGTTGGTGAACAGGATGAAGCTCTGCACGTCCTCGACCGGCGTGCCGGTGTAGTGACGCAGGCGGGCCAGCGAGAAGTCGGTGCGCAGGCCGTCGAACTGGGCCAGGGGGAAGTCCTCGCCCGGCTCGAACAGGCCGTCCGAGATTTCATCGCCGATGTGGGCCAGATCCGTGGTCGGGAACCAGCGGGCGATGGCCGCCGTCATGGAGCTGTCCAGCACCACGCCGGAACCGTCCAGCACATAGGGGAAGGGGATTTCCTGTTCCGACGGCTCGACCGTGATCCGGGCGCCGTATTCGTCGGACAGCAGCGTCAGCTGCTCCAGCAGATAGGCGCGGTACAGGTCGGGGCGGGTGACGGTGGTCGTATAGACGCCGGGGCGCGACAGGCGGCCGAAGGCGCGGGTCTCGAGATCCTGCGGGCGGTCGCCGAACCAGCTGATGGTCAGTCGGGGATAGGCGAAGAGGCCGGCGGCCCGGGCTTCGGGATCGGCGCGCTCGCCGGTCTCGAGAAAACGCTTCACTGCGGTGCGCAGGTTGGCGACGGATTGGCTGTAGAGGGTTTCGAGGCGGTCCAGCGCCGCCTGGGGGTCATCTTGTCTGTCATGGCTTCCTCTACCGGAAAACCGTGACCTTGGCGAGACGGGGGAAACACGCCGACACGACAGTTGACCGCAGACGCGCCCGCGCGCTTCCTCATGCCGCTGGAGGATTTCCGATGGTTCGACGCCTGTTTCCGCTCATTGCGGCCGCCGCCCTACTGGCCGTCGCCTCTGCTCCGGCGCCCGCCTGGGCCGAGGTGAAGTCGGCCGCGCCGCATGGGTTCGAGATCGGCGGGACGCTGACCCTGAACGCGCCGCCCGCGCGGGTCTGGGCGCTGTTGACCGCGCCCGACGCCTGGTGGAGCCGCGACCACCGCTGGTTCAGGAACTCCGCCCTGGCGCTGGACCTGTCGCCCGGCGGCTGCTGGTGCGAGCGGGCGGCGGACGGCCGCGTCTCGCGCCATCTGGAGACGGTGCTGGTCGAGCCGGGATCGAAGCTCGTGCTGCAGGGCGGCCTCGGCCGGCTGCAGGGTCAGGGCGCGGCGGGCGGCCTGACGTTCAGCCTGAAGCCGGAAGGCGACGGGACGACCCTGACCTGGGCCTATGTCGTCGGCGGCTACGCCGGCGGCGGGTTGGAAGCCTGGGCCGCACCCGTGGACGGGGTGCTGTCGGCCCAACTGGCCAATCTGAAGACGCAGCTCGAGCGGGCCGACTGACGCCTCAGCCCAGCGCCCCGTGCAGGAAGGCGACGGCGCCCGCCATATCGCCCGTCGCTCCACGCCACACAGGCGCTGAATCAGAGGCGACGCCATAGGCGGACGGATCGGTGAAGGTCGCGTCCGGCCGCTGCGGCGCGCCCAGGGCCGCCGCTGCGCGCACGGCGGCAGGCGCGCCGGCCGCCGCCAGATAGCGTCGATCCAAGACCAGCATCAGGGCCGCCCGGCCGCCCTCGCCCAGTCCCAGAACGCCGATGCGTTCAGCATCGCCGCCGAGATCCTGGACCCGTTTCGCCGCCCAGGCGACAGCCGCCGCCGCGTCGGAAATGAAGGCCGGGTGCGGACTGTCCGGCGCCTCGCGTCGGTCGACCAGGAGCACAATGAAGCCGCCCTCGGCCAGATCGCGCGCCGCGCGTTCATCCGCCGCCTCGGGCGCGCCGTCGGGCAGCAGGACCAGGATCGGCAAGCCGCCCGCCCGCGCCGGGCGATAGAGGCGCAGGCTCTGACGCGGATCGGCGCCATAGGCCGCGCGCGCCGTGCGCCAGCCGGGCGGCCCCAGCGGGGTCGGCAGCGTCGGGCCTTCGCCGACCAACGGCGCGCAGGCGGCCGTCGCCACGGTCGCCAGAAGCGGCGCCAGAAGCCCTCGTCTCGTCATTCCGCCTCCCCGAAAGCCGAAGGGCGCGGCCCTGACGAACCGCGCCCCGAAGTCAGGCCGAGCCCTACTTGGCCAGATGCTTGTCCAGCCAGCCGAACACCTCATTGTGCCATTGCAGGCTGTTGGCCGGCTTCAGCACCCAGTGGTTCTCATCCGGGAAGAAGACGAAGCGGCTCTCGACCCCGCGCCGTTGCAGGGCGGTGAAGGTCGACAGGGCCTGAGACGTCGGGATGCGGAAATCGAGGTCGCCCTGGATCACCAGCATCGGGTCGCGCCAGTTCTGCACGTGGTTGGCCGGATTGAACTTCTGATAGCCTTCCGGATTCTCCCACGGCGTGCCGCCGTATTCCCACTCGGTGAACCACAGCTCCTCGGTGCCGTAGCCCATGCCGAAGGTGTCGAAGACGCCGTCGTGGTTGACCAGGCATTTGAACTCGCCCGGCCAGTTGCCCGCGATCCAGTTGATCATATAGCCGCCATAGGAGGCGCCCAGGGCGCAGGCGTTGTCACCGTCTAGAAAGCCGTACTTCGACTGGGCGAAGGCCCAGCCTTTCTGCAGGTCTTCCAGCGGGCGGTCGCCCCAGTGCTGGCTGATGGCGTCGGTGAACTCCTGCCCGTAGCCGGTCGAGCCGTGGAAATCGATCATCACCACCGCATAGCCCGCGCCCGCATAGGTCTCGGGGTTCCAGCGGTAGGACCAGCCGTTGCCGAACGAGCCCTGCGGCCCGCCGTGGATCAGGAAGGCGACCGGGTATTTCTGGCCCTCGACATAGTTGGCGGGCTTGATGACGTAGCCGTGGACCGTCTCGTCGTTCCAGCCGGGGAAGCTGAACTGCTCGGCCTCGCCGAAGGCCTTGGTCGCCAGCTGCGGATTCACGTTGGTGAGGCGACGCGGCATTTCGCGGCCGCGATAGGTCTTGAAGAACAGGTCGCTGGGCGAGGTCAGGGTGTCGACCGCCATGACGAAGCCCGAGGGCGTCTGCTGAAAGGCGCCGACGTGGCCTTCGCCTGTCAGCGGCGTCACCACCCCGTTGCGCGCGTCGATGGCGAACAGGCGGGTCTGACCGACGTCGCCCGCCGTCGTATAGAGGGTGTTCCCGTCCTTCGACCATTGCAGCGTATCGGCCGAGCGATCCCAGTTGGCCGCGATCTGGCGCGTCTGGCCAGTGGCGACGTCGCGCAGGAAGATCGAATATTTGTCCGCCTCGAAGCCCGGACGGGCCATGGCGCGATAGGCCAGGGTCTGACCGTCCGGCGAGAAGACCGGGCCGGTGTCCCAGGCCGGGTTGGCCTCGGTCAGATTGGTCAGTTGGCCGGGCGCCGAGACAGCGACGCTGTAGAGGTCGAAGTTGGTGCTCCACGGCTCGCTGTTCCCGGCCTTGCGCGCCGAGAAGACCAGCGACCGCCCGTCAGGGGCGAAGGTGAACTCGCTCTCGTCGCCGAACGGCTTGGACGGGGTGTCGCCGTCGAAGCCTTTCGTGACCCAGACCGGCTCGCCGCCCGCCTTGCCGTCGGCGCCGATCGACTGGACGAAGAGGTGGTTCTGGGTGTGGTCGTTCCACGTATCCCAGTGACGCACGAACATGCGATCATAGACCTGGCCGGTCGACTTGCGCTCGGCCTCGGTCTTGCCGCGCGCGACCGAGGCGTTCAGGTCGGCCGCATCCGGGTAGACGGCCAGAGACACGGCCACGGCGTCGCCCGCGCCATTGATGCGATAGGCGTTGACGTCGGTCGGCAGGGCCGTGACCTGCGTCGCCGTCGCGCCCTTGTCGGCCGAGACCCATACCTGGCTCGAGCCCGAACGACTCGACAGGAAATACAGCTTGCCGTCGGCGCCCCAACGGGCGGTGTTGGCGCCGCCTTCGGAAATCGCCAGCTTCTGCGGCTGCGCCTCGCCCTTCAGGCCTAGGATGTAGAGGGCGCTGGAGCGCTTGTTGGCCGCCACGTCCGTCTGGGTCAGGGCATAGACCACCCACTCGCCGTCCGGCGACACCTGAGGATCGCCCAGTCGGTTGGCCGAGATCATGTCCTGATAGGTGAAGGCGGCGCGGGCCTGGGTCGTCGCTGGGGCCGTCGCAGCCGCCGGAACGGCGAGCGCCCCCTCGGCCAGGGCCGGAAGGGCCGTGGCGGTCAGCAGGGCGACGGCGCTGAGGCCGGACAGGAGATGGGGCAGGCGGCGCATTCAGGCGCTCCTCATGCGGATGTGAAGTCTGGCCGAAGGCCTAACACCGCCGCGCGCCGCCCGCAAAGTCTCCTGTTCAGCTCGCGGTTTACTGACCTTCCTTCGTCCAGTCGGCCGTCCAGTCCAGGATCTCCTGCTGCCACTCGACCCAGGTCTGGGGTTTCAGCACCCAGTGGTTCTCGTCCGGCACATGGACGAAGCGGCTGGGTATGTTCAGCCGCTGCAGGGCCGAGAAGGTCGCCAGCCCCTGCTCCATCGGCACGCGGAAGCCCTTAGAGCCGTGCAGCACCAGCATCGGCTTCTTCCAGTCGCCCGCATAGGTCTCGGGGTTGTGGGCGTCATAGACCGCCTTGCGATCCCAGGTCGCGCCGCCGAACTCATGGATGAAGGTCGAGATGTCCATGGCGTTCATCAGTTGGGGCACGTCGAACACGCCCGCGTGGTTGACCAGGCAGCGCCACGGCTCGTTCCACTGGCCCGCGATCATATTGACCATATAGCCGCCGTAGGAGGCGCCCAGCGCGCAGGCCCGTTCGCCGTCGATCCACGGATTGGCCGACAGCGCCGCCTGCCAGCCCTTTTGCAGGTCTTCCAGCGGACGATCGCCCCAGTGGTCGTTGATGGCGTCGGTGAAGGCCTGGCCGTAGCCCGGCGAGCCGTGGAAGTTGACCATCACCACCGCATAGCCCGCCGCCGTATAGACCTGCGGATTCCAGCGGTAGGACCAGCTCTCGGTCCAGGGCGACTTGGGACCGCCGTGGATCAGATAGACGGCCGGATATTTGCGGCCCTCGACGAAGCCTGCGGGCTTGAACACCCAGCCGTGCGCCGTCTCGTCGTTCCAGCCGGGGAAGCGGATCTCCTCGGGACGCGGCAGGTTGATGCGGGCCAGCAGCTCGGCGTTGTGCTGGGTGGCCTGGCGCGCAGCCTGGCCGTTCCGGGCGATGAAGATCTGCGTCGGGGCCGTGAAGGTCTCATGGGCATAGGCCAGAACGCCGCCGACCTCGTCGAAATCGCCGACCGAGCCGATGTCGGTCAGGGCCTTCACCGCGCCGCTGCGGGCGTCGATCTCGAACAGGCGGTTCTGGCCTTCGTCGGCGGCCGTCACATAGAGCGCACGGCCGTCCGAACGCCAGGTCAGGCCGCTGGGACCGCGATCCCAATTGGTCAGGGCGCGAGCGTTCGCGCCGTTCGCATCGGCCACCATGACCACCGGCTGATCGCCGCCGACGTTCTCGCGCGGGGCCGCCAGCCAGGCCAGACGCCGTCCATCGGGCGACAGGGCGGGCGCCCCGTCCGGTCCCGAATGGCCCTCGGTCAGATTGACCGGCGCGCCGCCGTCCAGGCTCAAGCGATACAGGTCGCTGTCGTTGGTGAAGGCGGCGCGGTCCGCCTGCTTGCGCGCCGCATAGATGAAGGCGCGCCCGTCGCGCGCGATCGTCAGCCCGCCTCGCCGACGCTGACGTCGCCGTCCAGTCCAGCGGTCAGGTCGCGCGGCTGACCCTCAGCGAAGCCCGAGCCGTTCAGCGGCTGCAGGAAGATGTGGCTCTGGCGGCCGTCGGCCCAGCGGTCGAACACCCGCAGCGGCATCCGGTCATAGACCTGCTGGGTCGACTTGGCCCGTTCGGCCAGGCGGTCCTTGGTGCAGTCCAGGGTCTCGCAGTCCGTATAGACCGACACGCCCAGCACCAGGGCCTTGCCGTCCGGCGTGAAGCGGAAGCCCGACACGGACACCGGCAGGGTCGTCGCCTGGGCCGCCGCCATGCCCTCGCGGTCGGCGCGCCACACCTGGTTCGACCCGCCGCGCGACGACAGGAAGTAGATCGACTGCCCGTCCGGCGCCCAGCGCGCGCCCGAGACGCCGCCCTCTGAGATCGGCAGGCGACGCGGCGCCGTCGCGCCGTCGACGTCGGCCATCCACAGGCCGGTCAGGTTGCGGTTGCCGTCCCAGTCGGTGCGCGTCACGGCGTAGATGACGCGGCGGCCGTCGGGCGAGACGCGCGGATCGCTGACCCGCTCCATCATCGCCAGATCCTTCAGCCCGAGGCGGTCCGAGGCCTCGGCCTGAGCCGGCGCAACCGCTGCGGCCGGCGCTTCCTGGGCCAAAACCGGCGTCGCGGCCAAGCCGCCCGCCAGCAACAGCATCTGGACGGCCGCAGCCGTCATCCAGTGTGATCGGGTCATTACGCTACACTCCCCCAAAGAATGGTCAGGCTTCCTGCATAGGCGGCGATCCGGTCCTAGCCAAGCTGGATGGCGCTTGCCCGCCGCCGCCGCCTCGGCGACAAGCAGGCGATGAGTCCGGCTCCGCACATTGTCGACGTCCTGATCGCCGAGCGCGCGCCCCGGCTGACGGGATCGGCCGCCTGGCCTTTGGCGCGGCCCGCCCTCTACGGCCTGCTCGACTACGCCAAGGCGCGGCGCATGGCCGACGCCATCGGCCCCATGGCCGGACGACAGGCGCTGGATTACGTCTCCGACCTGCTGGAGCTGACGGTGCGGACGGCGCATCTGGATCGCCTGCCCGCCTCGGGCCGCTGTCTGGTGGTGTGCAACCATCCGACCGGCATCGCCGACGGCCTGGCCGTGCATGACGCCCTGCGCACGGTGCGAAACGACCTGATCTATTTCGCCAACGCCGACGCCCTGCGCGTCTCGCCGCGCCTGTCGGAGACCGTCGTTCCCGTCGAATGGGTCACGGCCAAGCGCACCCGCGAGAAGACCCGCGCCACCCTCCAGGCGGCGAAAGAGGCGTTCGAGGCCGAACGCTGCGTCGTCATGTTCCCGGCCGGACGCCTGGCCCGCGTCGGTGCGGACGGCCTGCTGACCGACCCCGACTGGGCCGCCACCGCCGCTTCGCTGGCCCGCAAATACGAGGCGCCGGTGATCCCGATCCACGTCGCCGGTCCGAGCAGCCGCCTGTTCCACCTGTTCGACAAGGTGTCGCAGGAACTGCGCGACATCACCCTCTTCCACGAACTGCTGAACAAGAAGGGCCGCGCCTTCGACCTGATCGTCGGCCGCCCCATCCCGCCATTGGCTCTGGACGTCGACGCCCAGGCCGCCACCCTGAAACTGAAAACCTTCGTCGAGCGGACCCTGGCCGCCGATCCTGACGCGACCTTCGCCTGATGCCCTCCGCATGATGATTTTCGACCTTCCCGACGCCGACGCCACCACCCGCCTCGGCGAAGCCATCGCCCCCCTGCTGGAACCGGGCGAGGCCGTCCTGCTCTACGGTCCGCTGGGCATGGGCAAGTCGACGCTGGCGCGCGGCCTGATCCGCGCCCTGACGCACCCCGACGAGGACGTGCCGTCGCCGACCTTCACCCTGGTCCAATTCTATGAGAGCGACCCGCCCATCGCCCATTTCGACCTCTATCGCCTGACCCGGCCCGAGGAGGCCTTCGAGGTCGGACTGGACGAGGCGCTGGACGAGGGCTGCGCCCTGATCGAATGGCCCGAACGCCTGGGCGACGATCCCGGCCGGATGCTCGGCCCCGACCGGTTGATCATCGAAATCTCGGAACCAGTCCCTCAAGCAGCCGCCCTCCGCGAGGGCGGCGATAGGGGCCTCTCTGGAAGAGTTGCGACCGTTTCCGGCGCAGGCTCGTGGGAAGCGAAACTGAAGGAACTCCATGTCTGACCGCGAAGCCCTCCGTCTCGATTTTCTGCGCTCGGCCGGGCTGGCCGGGGCCGTGCGCGCGCCCCTGCCCGGCGACGCCTCGACACGCCGATACGAGCGGCTAGCCACGCCGTCCGGCGCCTCCCTGATGCTGATGGATCAGGCCCCCGCCGCCGAGAGCCGCCCCTGCGATCCGTCATGGACGCCGGACCAGCGCCACGCGCACGGCTGGAACGCCGTCGCCCGCCTGTCGGCCGGACGCATCGAGGCCTTCGCCGCCGTCGCCGCCCACCTGAAGTCGCTCGGCCTGTCGGCGCCCGAAATCGTCGCCGTCGACGCCCCGAACGGTCTGGCCGTGATCGAGGATTTCGGCGACGCCCTGTTCGCCCGCGTCATTGAGGACGGCGCCGACCCCACCCCCCTCTATCGCGCCGCCGTCGAAGCTCTGGCCGTCCTGCACGCCGCCCCGACGCCCGATGTCCTGACCGGCCCGGCCGGCGACTGGCCCCTGCTGACCTATGACCAGACGGCGCTGCAGGGCGGCGCCGACCTGTTCGTCGAATGGCTGCCAAAGCTGATCTCCGCCCTCAGCTTCGACGACGCCGCCGTCGCCGAATGGCGCGCGGCCTGGGCGCCGATCACGGCGATGGGCGAGGCGGCCGCGACCGTCATGGCCCACCGCGACTATCACGCGGAGAACCTGATCCGGTTGGACGGCAGGACCGGCGCCGCCTCGGTCGGGATGATCGACTTCCAGGACGCCGTGAAGGCCCACCCGTCGTGGGATCTGCACTCCCTGCTGCAGGACGCCCGCCGCGACGTGGCGCCCGAGTTGGAGGCGCTCGCGCTCGACCACTACTTCACCCTGCGCCCCGAGACCGACCGCGAGGCCTTCATGGCCGCCTACGCCGGTCTGGCCGCCCTGAACGAGGCGCGCATTCTCGGGATCTTCGCCCGCCTGATCGCCCGCGACGGCAAGCCCCGCTACGCCGCCTTCATGCCCCGGATGTGGGCGCACCTGAACGCCAATCTGAAGGCGCCGGGCCTCGAAGCCGTCGCGGCCTGGATGAACCGCCACGTGCCGGAGGATGTGCGCCGATGACGTCTCCCACAACCGCCATGGTCCTGGCCGCCGGGCTCGGCACGCGGATGCGCCCGCTCACCAACGACCGGCCCAAGGCTCTGGTCGAGGTCGGCGGCAAGGCGCTGATCGACCATGTGCTCGACCGGCTGGCCGAGGCGGGCGTGACCGACGTCGTGGTCAACGTCCACTGGTTCGCCGACCGGCTTGAAAGTCACCTGGCCGCCCGCACCCGCCCGAGCATCCGCATCTCCGACGAACGCGCCGAACTACTGGAGACCGGCGGCGGCCTGAAGAAGGCCCGCCCCCTGCTGGGCGACGATCCCGTCTTCGTCGCCAATATCGACAGCGTGTGGATCGACCGCGGCGACGCGCTCGGCGATCTCATCCGCCTGTGGAATCCCGAACGCATGGACGCCGCCCTGCTGCTGGCCCGGCGCGAAGGCTCGATCGGCTTCGAGGGCGGCGGCGACTTCTTCCTGTCCGACGACGGCGCCCTGGCCTTCCGCGGCGAGGCCGCCAGCGCGCCCTACGCCTATATGGGCGTCCACATCACCCGCCCCGATTACGCCGACCACGGCCCCGATGGTCCCTTCTCGCTCAGCCCCCTGTGGCGCGCCTCGGGCGCCGAGGGCCGCCTGTTCGGCTGCGTGCTCGACGGCGACTGGATGCACGTCGGCGACCCGCAGGCGCGCGATGAAGCCGAGGCGCGGCTGAAGGCGGAGATCTGACCATGACGGGGGGGCGCTTCGATCCTTTCTCGGGTGACGGCCCGCGATGGCGCGCCGTGCCCGCCTGGCGCCCCTTCCTCGAAGACCTGGCGGCGGGGGTGCTGGACTGGCTAGGCGACGCCCCGCCCGAGACCCTGACCGACGCCACCATCCTGCTGCCCAACCGCCGCGCCGCCCGCGCCTTCTCCTTCGCCCTGGGCAAGCTGGCGGGCGAGCGCCCCGTCCTGCTGCCTCAGGTCCGCCCGCTCGGCGATCTGGAAGAAGACGAGCCGCCCTTCGCCCCCGGCGAACTGGGTCTGGACCTGCCGCCCGCCATCGCCCCTCTGACGCGCCGCTTCGAGATGGCGCGCATGATCGCCGAGGATTTCGAGCCGGGGATGAAGCCCCTGCGCGCCCTCGAAATGGCCGATGCGCTGGGCGCCTTCCTTGATTCCTGCCAACTCGAGGAAGTCTCAGATCTGTCGCGCGTCGCGACGCTGGCGGAACAGGATCTGGCCGAGCACTGGCGCGAGAGCGCGCGCTTCCTCGGCCTCGCCGTCGAAGCCTGGCCGAAACGGCTGGAGGCGCTGGGCCTGGTCGACCCCGCCTGGCGCCGCGCGACCCTGCTGCGTCGTCTGGCCGAGGCGTGGGACGCCCGCCCGCCTCAGGCCCCGGTCATCGCCGCCGGGTCCACTGGCACCGTCCCCGCCGCCGCCGATGTGCTGAGGGCCGTGGCCAAGGCGCCGCAGGGCGTGGTCGTCCTGCCCGGCCTCGACCTCGATCTGGCCGCCGACGCCTGGGACCGCATCGACGACCAGCACCCGCAGGCCGCGCTGAAGGCGCTGCTGGCCCGCGCCGAAGTCGCACGCGAAGCCGTCCAGCCGTGGCACCAGCCGCCGCTCGATCCCGCCATCGAGGCGCGAGGCCTGGCCCGCCAGCGCCTGATCAACGAAGCCCTGCGCCCGGCCGAGGCCACCGACGACTGGCGCCGCGAGATCAAACGCCTGCGCGCCCGCTCGGCCGAGGCGGGCCGCGCCGCCGACCCCATCGCCGAGGGCCTGTCGGGCCTGACCGTCCTGTCTGTCCGCGCCGAGGAGGAGGCGGCGACCGCCGTCGCCCTGATGATGCGCGAGAGCCTTGAGCACCGCACGCCCGACGGCCGCCCCATCACCTGCGCCCTGGTGACGCCGGACCTGCAGCTGTCGCGTCGGGTCGAGGCGCGGCTGGCGCGTTGGGGCATCGTGGCGGACTCCTCGACCGGCCAGCCGCTGTCGCGGATGACGGCGGGCGTGCTGGTCGACCTTTGCGCCCGCTTCCTGGCCGAACCGCTGAAGCCGCAGACCCTTCTGGCCCTGCTGAAGCACCCGCTGGTCCGCCTCGATCTGGGCGAGATGTCGCTGCACGACGCCGCCGAGGCGCTGGAGGAACACGCCCTGCGCGGCCCGCGCCCGCGCCGCTGGTCCCAGCTTCACGAACGCCTGCTGAAGGCGGCCGAGCCTCGGCGCGGCGGCCTGCCGCTGGCCGACTGGAAGCTGGCCCGGTTGAAAAGCGCGCAGACCCTCGCGGACCGGCTGGAGGCGCTGGCGACCGCGCGCCCCTGTCCGCCGGACGAGGCCGCCCGCACCCTGACCGCTCTGATCGAGGCCCTGGCGGGTCAGAACGCCTGGGCCGGGCCGGACGGCGAGGCGGCGGCGTCCCTGCTGTCGGCCCTGATCGAGGGCGGCGGCCCGCTAGGCGACACCACGCCCGCCGAGTTCGCCGATCTGATGGCCGCCTTGCTGGCCGAGACGACGGTGCGGACCGGCGGCGCCACCCATCCGTCCTTACGCATCCTCGGCGCCATCGAAGCCCGCCTGGCGCGCGCCGACCGCATGATTCTGGCCGGGCTGGAGGAGGGCGTCTGGCCCAACGCCGCCCCGGTCGATCCCTTCCTGTCGCGGCCGATGCGCGCCGCCCTGCCCCTGCCCGCGCCCGAACGGCGCCTGGGTCAGACGGCGCAGGACTTCGTTCAGGCCGCCTGCGCCGACGAGGCGATCCTGGTCCACTGCGAGCGGCGTGGCGGCCAGCCCGCCGTGCGCTCGCGCTGGCTGTGGCGACTGGAGATGCTGACGCGCGGCGCCCATGCCGATGACACGCCGGTCAGGCTCAGCGCCCCCGAGGGCGTCGCCGACTGTACCCGCGCTCTGGACGCCCCGCCGCCCGGCCCGGCCCGGCTGGCCCCGCGCCCCGCGCCCGCGCCCCCGGTCGAGCGCCGTCCGCGCAGCCTCTATGTCACCGGGGTCGAGCGCTGGGTCCGCGACCCTTACGCCCTTTACGCCCGCCGCATCCTCAACCTCGAACCGATGGAGCGCCCCGGCGCCTCGGCCGAGGCCCTGGCGCGCGGCAACGCCGTGCACAAGGCCATCGAGCGCCTGACCGAGGACTGGCCCGACCTGCTGCCCGACGATCTCGACGCGGTGATCGAGCGCCTGCTGCTGGAGGAGCTGGGAGCCCATGGCTTCGAGGACGCCGCCATGGCGCGCGAGGCGCCGCTGGCCCGGAACGCCGCCCGCTGGCTGGCCGGTTTCGAGACGAACCGCCGTGCGCGCGGCGTCCAGCTGCTGATCGAGCAGCAGGGCGCCCTGACCTTCGACGCGCCGGGCGGCCCCTTCACCGTCAAGGCCTACGCCGACCGCATCGAGGTCGGCGCCCTGTCCGCCGCCGTCATGGACTTCAAGACCGGCCAGGTGCCGACCGCCAAACAGATCAAGGCGGGCTTCGCGCCCCAGTTGACCCTGACGGGCGCCGTCCTGGCCGCCGGCGGCTTCAAGGACACGAACGGCCCCGTCCCGCCAGAGGAGCTGACCTACGTCCGCGTCGTCGGCCGCAAGAAGGCGGGCGAGGTCGCCGTGCGCGCGGCCGGGCCGGAAGCGCAAATCCTGTCCGACGCCGCTCTGCAAGGCCTGATGGCGCGCGTCGCCGAGTTCGACCGGCCGGAGACGCCCTACCTCTCGTGGGCCGCGCCTCATCTGATGGGCAGCTACAGCCCCTACAACCTGCTGGCCCGCGTCTGGGAGTGGCACGTCATCGGCGGCGGCGAAGAAGGAGAGACGGAATGAACCTCCACGTCCGCGACGGCCTCAACCCCCAGACCCGCGCCGCCGACCCGACCCGCTCGGTCTTCGTCACCGCCAACGCGGGATCGGGCAAGACCACCACCCTGGTCAGCCGGGTGGCGCGCCTGCTGCTGGGCGGCGCCGCGCCCTCGGCCATCTTGTGCGTGACCTATACCAAGGCCGCCGCCGCCGAGATGCAGGCCCGCCTGTTCGAGACGCTCGGCAAATGGGCCGTCATGGACGACGGCGAACTGTCAGCGGAACTGGCCCGTCTGGACGACAGCGACCCCGCCGCCCTCAACCCCGCCCGCCTGTCCGAGGCGCGTCGCCTGTTCGCCCGCGCCCTGGAGACGCCCGGCGGGCTGAAGATCCAGACCATCCACGCCTTCTGCGAAAAGCTGCTGCGCCGCTTCCCCATCGAGGCGGGCGTCTCGCCGCGTTTCACCGTGCTGGAGAATGAGGCGGCGATCGCCCTCAGCCACGCCGCGCGCGAAGACCTGGCCCGCGCCGCGCTCAGGGACGCCGAAGGACCGGTCGGCGAGGCCTACAGCCATTTCGCGGTCGAGCTGGACTGGGGTCGTTTCCAGGATCTGCTGGCCCTGATCGAGGCCAAGCGCGCCGAACTGACCGACTATGTCGCCCGCGTCGCCGACGGCCGCGCGCCCGGCCCCTACGTCCTGACCGGCGCAGACCCGCAGAAGACGCCCGAAGACATCGAGGCCGGTTTCATGCGCTGGCTGGACCGGGGCGAGGTCCGCCGCATGGCCGAGCTGATGGCCACCGGCTCCAAGACCGACAAGGACCGGGCCGCCGAACTGATCCACGCCCTCGACCACGACTGGAGCTTCCACGGCCTAGGCGTCGTCTTCCTGACCGGCTCCGGCTCGCCCCGCAAGTCGATGGCGACCAGGCAGGCGCCGCCCGACGCGGCCGGCTGGCTGGCCGATCTTCAGGACAAGTTCTTGGCGGCGCGCGACCAACTTCGCGCCGCCAAGGTCGCCGACGACACCATCAGGCTGCTGACCCTCGCCAACGCCCACGCCGCCCTCTACGAGGCGGCCAAGACGGCGCACGGCGCGCTCGACTTCTCGGATCTGGTGGCCCGCACGGTCGAAACTGCTGACCGTCCGCTCGACCGCCGCCTGGGTGCTGTACAAGCTGGACGGCGGCGTCGATCACGTCCTGATCGACGAGGCCCAGGACACCGCCCCCGAACAGTGGGCCATCATGCGCGCCCTAACCGGCGAGTTCTTCACCGTGGAGGGGACCGACCGCACCGTCTTCGCCGTCGGCGACGAGAAGCAGTCGATCTACTCCTTCCAGGGCGCCCGGCCCGAGCGGCTGCGGCAGGAAGCGCAGGTCTACGACGGCCTGATCACCGGCGCGGGCGGCGCCTTCGAGGGCGTGCCGCTGGAGACTTCCTACCGCTCGACCGAGGCGGTGCTGTCGTTCGTGGATGAAGTCTTCGCCACGCCCGAACGCGCCCGAGCGCTGGTCGGGGAGACAGGCGAGATTCCGCACCACACCGCCGCCCGCCAAGGCCAACCCGGCGCGGTCGAACTGTGGCCCCTGTTCGTGGACGAGGCCCCGCCCGAGCGCGACGCCTGGACCGATCCCGTCGATCAGGAAGGAACCGCCAGCGCCCGCAAGCGCATGGCCCAGACCCTGGCGCTGGAGATCAAGCGCCAGGTCGAAAGCGGCGCCGTCGTCTTCGACAAGAGCGGCTCCGCGCGACCGTGCGGCTACGGCGACTTCCTGATCCTGGTCCGCCGCCGCGACGCGACCTTCGAGGAGATCATCCGCGCCCTGAAGGCGGACGGCGCGCCGGTGGCGGGCGCCGACCGGCTGAAGCTGTCGCAGCACATCGTCTTCGACGACCTGAAGGCGCTGGCCCGCTTCGCCCTCTTCCCCGGCGACGACCTGACCGTGGCCGAGGTGCTGCGCGGCCCCTTCTGCGACGTGGACGAGGACAGCCTGTTCGACCTCGCCGGTCTCAAGGATCGCAAGGGCCTGTGGCGCGAGCTGAAGCGCCGGGCGGGCGAGCGGCCGGAGTGGGGCGGGGCGCGGGACCTGCTGCGCGCGGCGCGCGACGCCCGCGATCTCGATCCCTTCGGCTTCTTCTCCCGCCTGCTGAACCGGGTGGACGCGACCGGCCAATCAGGCCGCGCCCGCATCCTGACTCGGCTGGGCCGCGAGGCCGAGGAAGCCATCGACGAGACCCTCAATCAGGTGCTGGCCGCCGAGGGGCGCGGCGGGACCGATCTGGAGACCTGTCTCGCCCTGCTGGAAGCCGCCGATGTCGAGGTGAAGCGCGAACTGGAAGGGCCGCGCGGCGAGGTCCGCGTCATGACCGTTCACGGGGCCAAAGGGCTAGAGGCGCCGGTCGTCATCCTGCCCGACACGACGATGAAGGCGAAGGCGCAGGGGCCATCGTTGATGCCGGTCGCCACCGAGAGCGGCGAAGCCTGGCTGATGTGCCCCGGCTCGTCGAAGGAGGACTGCCCCGCCTCGGCCGACGCCCGCGCGGCGCGCGAGGCGCGGGTCGGCGATGAATCCCTGCGCCTGCTCTACGTCGCCCTGACCCGCGCGCGCGATCGGGTGATCGTCATGGGGCGCGGCTCGAAACGCGCGCCCGAGGCCGGGGACTGGTGGTCGGTGATCGAGGAGACCTTCGACCGACTGGGCGATCAGGTGCGTGAACTGGACGGCGGCGTCCGCCGCTACGGCGCCGATCCCGACAGCCTGCCCGCCGCCGTCGCCGCCGCCCAAATGCGCGCGGAGACCCCCGATTGGGCGCACACAAACCCGCCGCGCGACGCCGCCGCCCGCTTCGCCTCACCCTCGCAGATGCAGGAGCAGAAGCGCATCCCGGCGCCGTCGCCCTTGGCGCGCGGCGAAGGGCCGGGCGCCGGGCTGGGCCGCTTCCGACGCGGGGATCTGATCCACCGCCTGCTGGAGCGCCTGCCCGACCTGCCGTCGCCCGATCGGCCCGACGCCGCGCGACGGATGCTGGCGCGCGAGCGCGACCTGACCGATGACCAGCGCGCCGAGATGATCGCCGCCGCCTTCGGGGTGCTGGACGACGCCCGCTTCGCCCCCGTCTTCGGTCCCGGCAGCCGCGCCGAGGTCGCCCTGACCGGGACCGCGCCCGACCTGCCCAGCGGCGTGTCGATCTCCGGCCGCATCGACCGGCTGGTGGTCACGCCGCAGCGGGTGCTGGTGGTCGACTTCAAGTCCAACCGCCCGGCTCCAGATTGGGCCGAGGACGCCGATCCGGCCTATATTCTGCAAATGGCGATCTACGCCGCCGTCCTGCGCCGCCTCTATCCTGACCGGGCAGTCGAGGCGGCTCTAGTCTGGACCGACGGGCCGAAGCTGATGGCCGTGCCGCAGGACCTGATGGACGCCGCTCTCGAAAATGCGCGTTGATTTGTCGGGGATTCGCACCCACATCTGTGGCCGAACGCTGGCGCTACAGTCAGCGCGCGATTATCAAATGCGCTCAAGCAGCGAGCCGCGGCGCGGCGAGCGATAGCGCTCTTAAGGAGATCATTCATGGCGACTGTGAAAGTCACCGACGACAGCTTCGACGCCGACGTCCTGAAGTCCTCGACCCCCGTACTGGTGGATTTCTGGGCCGAGTGGTGCGGCCCCTGCAAGCAGATCGGCCCGGCGCTGGAGCAGATCGCCGACGAACTGGCCGGCAAGGTCACGGTCGCCAAGGTCAACATCGACGACAGCCCCATGGTCCCGTCCAAGATGGGCGTGAAGGGCATTCCGACCCTGATGCTGTTCAAGGACGGCCAGATGACCTCGATGAAGGTCGGCGCCATGCCCAAGGGCAAGATCGTCGAATGGCTGGCCGAAGCCGGCGTGACGGCGGACTGACACGACATTCTCCCTCCCCTTCATGGGGAGGGCGGCTGAGCCCATAGGGCGAAGTCGGGTGGGGCGGCGTTTCGAAAGAGGCGCCGCCTTTTTCTTTGTTTGCTTTGCTACGCGACCACCCTCCCCAAGCCGGGGAGGGAGAGGCCTGGCGTTTGCTTCAGATCGGCCAGGTCTCGCGGCTGGTGCCCAGCACCTCGCCCGCCAGATACAGCGAGCCGCAAATGACCACCCGTCCGGCGCCCAGGGCCAGGGCGCGGTCCAGCGCAGCGTCCACCGATCCCGCCGCCAGGGCGCCGAAGCCGCGGCCCTGCGCGACGGCGGCCAAGGCCTCCGGCTCGGCGGCCGTTCCGTCGAAAGCGACGGTGAAGACCTGGGCGTCGATCCCCTTCAGCGCCTCGAAGAAGCCGCCGGCGTCCTTGTTGGCCAACATGCCGACGATCAGGGCCGTGGGGCGGGGGGCGCGCACCTGACGGTCGGACAGGGCGCGGGCCAGGGCGCGGGCGGCGTGAGGATTGTGCCCGCCGTCCAGCCACAGTTCAGCGTCGGCCTTCTGGGCCTTGTCGGCATAGGGACCAGCCGTCAGCCGCTGCATCCGCGCGGGCCAGCGCACGGCCTTCAGCCCCTCGGCGATGGCGGCTTCGGGCAGGTCCAGCTCTAGCGCGGCGGCGATGGCCACGCCCGCATTGTCGAACTGGTGCGCACCGGACAGGGCGGGCGCGGGCAGGTCGAGGAACCGCTCATGATCCTGATAGACGAGGCCCCCGCGCTCGGCCCAGGCGTCGAAATCCACGCCCATGACGGTCAGGGGCGAGCCGACCTCGGCCGCGCGACGCTCGATCACCGCCATGGCCGCCTCGGACTGGCGCGCCACGACGCCGCGTGCGCCCGCCTTGAGGATGCCCGCCTTCTCGCCCGCCACGCCTTCGATGGTCGTGCCCAGAAACTCGGCGTGATCCAGATCGACCGGGGTGATGACGCTGAGCAGGGGCCGGGCGATGACGTTGGTGGCGTCCAGCGATCCGCCGAGGCCCACCTCGATGACAGCCAGGTCGGCGGGCGCCTCGCTCATGGCCAGAAGGCCCGCCGCCGTGGTGCTCTCGAACACCGTAGCTTCGCCGCCGGTTTCAGCCATCGCCGCCTCGACCCGGTCGAGGATGGCGTTCAGGGCGTCATCGGTGATCAGCGTCCCGGCCAGGCGAATACGCTCGTTGAAACGCACCAGATGCGGCGAGGTATAGGCATGAACGCGCAGGCCCGCCGCCTCGGCAATGGCGCGGATCAGGGCGACCGTCGAGCCCTTGCCGTTGGTGCCCGCGACATGAACGACCGGCGGCAGTTTGTCCTGCGGATTCCCGAGCGCCGCGCACAAGGCCCGCATCCGATCCAGCGACAGGTCGATGCGCTGGGGATGCCGGGCGCGCAGGCGTTCCGAAATCGGGTCCATGGCAAAAGCCTGCGGTTAGGCAGCCTTCTTCTGGGCCGCGCCGCCCATCAGCATGGACAGGATCAGGCCCAGGGTCGTCGGCAGGTCGCCGCGCGACACCACCTTGTCCACCATGCCCTTGTCCTTGAGGTATTCGGCGCGCTGGAAGCCCGGCGGCAGTTTCTCGCGGATGGTGGTCTCGATCACGCGCGGACCGGCGAAGCCGATCAGGGCGCCCGGCTCGGCCAGGTGGACATCGCCCAGCATGGCGTAGGAGGCCGTGACCCCGCCCGTGGTCGGGTCGGTCAGCACCACGACGTAGGGCAGCTTGGCCGCCTTCACCTCCTGAACGGCCAGGGTGGTGCGGGCCATCTGCATCAGGCTGAGGGCGCCTTCCTGCATCCGCGCCCCGCCGGCGGCGGTGTAGCAGACCAGGGGAACGTTGCGCTTCACCGCTTCACGCGCGGCGGCGATGAAGGCCTCGCCCGCCGCCATGCCCAGCGAGCCGCCCATGAAGGTGAAGTCCTGCACGATGACCACGGCGGGGGCGCCGCCGATGCGGCCGTAGCCGATGGCCATGGTGTCCTTGCGGCCCGCCGCCTTGCGCGCCGCCGACAGACGGTCGCGATAGGGCTTGCCGTCCGAGAACTTCAGCGGGTCTTCCGGCACGTCCGGCGTGTCGATGCTTTCGAACAGGCCGTCGTCGAAGGTGGCCTTCAGGCGCGTCGGCGCATTGATCCGCATGTGACGCCCCGACGGCGTGACCCACAGGGCCGCCTCCAGGTCCGAGCGGAACAGCATCTCGCCCGTATCGGGATCCTTGACCCACAGATTGTCCGGGGTGTCGCGCGGGCTGACGATCTTGCGCACGCCGGGCGCGAAACGCGACAGCCAGCCGCCGCGAGCCTTGTTCTCGGGATTTTTATCGACCATGGGCGGGGCCTTTAAACGGTTTCCGTCACGGAAGCACTAGTTCTCGCCGTCTTCACGGCATCGGCCAGGGCCTTCACCTTGGCCAGAACGCGGGGAACGGCGGGTTCGTTCGCCTCGAGCGCCGCCGCCACCTCGTCGACGAAGACCGAGCCGGCGACCACGGCGTCGGCGACGCGGGCGATCTCGGCGGCGCGTTCCGGCGTCTTCACGCCGAAGCCGACAGCGACAGGCAGGTTCGCCGCGCGGCGCACGCGTTCGACGGCGGGCGCCACATCGGCGGCCACAGCCTCCTTCACCCCCGTCACCCCGGCGACCGAGACGTAGTAGACGAAGCCCGAGGTGCCCTCGGCGATGACCTTCAACCGCTCGTCGTCGGACGTCGGCGTGGCCAGGCGGATCAGCGACAGATCGGCGGCCTTCAGCGCGGCCAGCAGGGGCGCCGCCTCTTCCGGCGGGCAGTCGACGACGATGATTCCGTCCACCCCGGCCTCGGCCGCATCGCGGGCGAAGGCCTCATAGCCGTAGGATTCCACCGGGTTCAGATAGCCCATCAGGATCAACGGCGTGTCCTGATCGCCCTTGCGGAAGTCAGCGACCAGATCGAGCGTGCCGCGCAGGGTCATCCCCGCCTTCAGCCCGCGCAGGGCGGCGCGCTGGATCGGCGGCCCCTCGGCCATGGGGTCGGAGAAGGCCAGACCCAGTTCGATCAGATCGGCGCCGGCGGCGGGCAGGCCTTTCAGAATTTCCAGCGCCTCGTCCCGGCTAGGATCGCCGGTCATGACATAGGGAACGAAGCCGGCCCGGCCCTCGGCCTTCAGCTTGGCGAAGCGGGCGTCGATGCGTGCGGTCGTCACTGCGCCGAACCTCCCGAAGGCGTTGTCGGAGCGGCGGGCGTCGCCGTGCAGACGTCGCCCGGAATGACGGCGAAGCCCAGATAGCCCGGCGCGGTCGCCTCAGCGGGCTTGGTCTCGTCATAGAAGGCGACCATCTGCAGGCCGTCGCAGCCGCCGCCGTCGCGGCGACGCACAAAGATGACGCGGTTGTCGTCGCCGTCGGCCGCCAGCCAGTTCAGCGTGGCCAGATGCTCCGTATAGGCGTCGGCCAGGGCGCCGATCTGATCCAGTTGCGCCGTCACGCAGAAGGCCGGACTACGCAGCAGGCCGCCGCAATCGGCCGCCTCCGTCGCTGGCGGAAGAACCGGCATTCCCGTGGCCGCCGGGCCGGGCGGAATGGTCGGCGCGGTCTGCACGGGCGCCTGGCCAGAAGTCGTCTGGGGCGCCGGCGCCGCCGTGTTCTGCGCCAGGGTCAGGGTCGGTGAAACAGCCGCCGCGAGGGCGGCGATCAGCAGGGTCTTCATCATCACAGCTCCACGCCCAGGTGCTGGGCCACGGTGTTGATATCCTTGTCGCCCCGGCCCGACAGGACGATCACCAGATCGCCGTCCTTGCCGATCTGCTTGGCGACCTCGCCCGCGCGCGCCAGGGCGTGCGAGGCTTCCAGCGCCGGGATGATGCCTTCCAGCTTGCAGAGCTGCTGGAAGGCCTCCAGCGAATGGTCGTCGGTGCTGGACAGATACTCCGCCCGGCCCAGATCGTGCAGCCAGGCGTGCTCCGGCCCGATGCCCGGATAGTCCAGACCGGCCGAGATGGAGTGGCCCTCCAGAATCTGACCGTCGGCATCCTGAAGCAGATAGGTGCGGTTGCCGTGCAGCACGCCCGAGCGCCCGCCCTTCAGGCTGGCGGCGTGGGCGGGGGTGTCCAGGCCGTGACCCGCCGCCTCGACCCCGATCAGACGCACGTCCTCATCAGCGATGAAGGGGTGCATGGCGCCGATGGCGTTCGATCCGCCGCCGATGCAGGCCATGACGGCGTCGGGCAGGCGACCGATCTGGCGCTGGCTCTGGGCTTTGATCTCCTTGCCGATCACCGACTGGAAGTCGCGCACCATGGCCGGATAGGGGGCCGGACCCGCCGCCGTGCCGATGATGTAATAGGTGTCGGCGACATTGGTGACCCAGTCGCGCATCGCCTCGTTCATGGCGTCCTTCAGCGTCGCCGCACCGGCCGTCACCGGGTTCAGCTCGGCCCCCAGCAGCTTCATGCGGAAGACGTTCGGCTGCTGCCGGGCCACGTCGACGGCGCCCATGTAGACGGTGCAGGGCAGGCCGAAGCGGGCGCAGACGGTGGCCGAGGCGACCCCGTGCTGGCCGGCGCCGGTCTCGGCGATGATGCGCGTCTTGCCCATGCGGCGGGCCAGCAGGATCTGGCCCATGCAGTTGTTGATCTTGTGCGCGCCCGTGTGGTTCAGGTCTTCGCGCTTCAGCCAGATCTTGGCGCCGCCGAAATGCTCGGTCAGCCGCTCCGCGAAATAGAGCGGGCTGGCGCGGCCGACGTAATGCTCCAGATAGCCGTCGAGTTCGGCCTGGAAGCTGGGATCCGCCTTGGCCGCCGCATAGGCCGCCTCCAGCTCGTGGATCAGCGGCATCAGGGTCTCGGGCACGAAACGACCGCCATAGGGGCCGAAACGGCCCTCGGCGTCAGGCCAGGCGTAGGAGTTCGACAGGGGGGCGTTCACGATATCCGGCACACGAAAATCTTCAGGGAGGAAGGCGACGAAATCAGGACCGCGATGCGGCGTCCAGAAAAGCTTTGATCAGGGTGCGGTCCTTAACACCCGGCGCGCTTTCGACGCCAGAGGACACATCGACCATCGGCGCCCCTGAAATCCGCACCGCTTCGGAAACATTTTGCGGGTCCAGCCCGCCCGCGAGGAACCAGTTTGCGGGAAGCGCCCGGTTCTGCATCAGCCTCCAGTCGAACGAGGCTCCCATCCCGCCGGGCAGGTCCGCGCCCTTGGGCGGCCTGGCGTCAAACAGCAGATGATCGGCGACGCCGGTCCAGTCGGCGACGCTCGCAAAGTCCGCCTCGTCCCGGATCGACAGGGCCTTGATGATCCCCGCCCCCGTCAGCCGCCGGACTTCGCTCGCGCGCTGCGGCGTTTCATGGCCGTGCAACTGGATGAAGTCGGGCCGCAGGATCAGGGCGACCTCGCTCAGCAGGGCGTCGTCGGGATCGACCAGCACGGTGACCACCTTCGCTTTTCCGCGCGCCCGGTCGAACAGGGTGGCGGCGTGCAGCGGCGGGATGTGGCGCGGGCTCTTGGGAAACACCACCGCCCCGACAAAGGCCGCCCCGCCCTGAAGCGCCGCATCCAGCGTATCCGGCGTCGTCAGGCCGCAGATCTTGGTCAGTGTCATGGCGGTGAGGTGCGCGAGCATGAGGAAGAGGTCAAGCACGCCCTTCTTCTCCCCGCTCACCCCGGCGGACGCCGGGGCCCAGTTCTTTGGCGGCAAACGGGGCGCGTGAGGCTCTCACTGGATACCGGCGTCCGCCGGGATGAGCGGAGTTTAGGAGACGAAGATCGAAGCGATCTCGTCCTCGCTCAGCAGCCGCCATTCGCCCGGCGCCAATTCATCCGGCAGCACCAGCCCGCCCAGCCGCTCGCGGTGCAGGGCCTCGACGTGGTTGCCCGCCGCCGCGAACATCCGACGCACCTGATGATAGCGCCCTTCCGTCACCGTCAGCAGGGCCTCGGTCGGCGACACCACCTCCAGCACGGCAGGCGCCAGCGGCTTGTCCTCGCCCTCCAGCACCAGCTCGCCCGAGGCGAATAGCGCCCCTTCCGTCCCGTTCAGAGGCCGCGCCAGCGTCGCGCGATAGACCTTGGCCACATGACGCTTGGGGCTGATCACCCGGTGCAACAGGTCGCCGTCGTCGGTCAGCAGCAGCAGGCCGCTCGTCTGCTTGTCCAGCCGCCCGATGGTCGAGATCGCCGGATCGCGCCGCCGCCAGCGGTCGGGCAGGACGTCATAGACCAGCGCCCCGTCCTCCTTGTGCGAACAGGTCATGCCCAGCGGCTTGTTCAAAAGAACGACCAGACCGGCCACAGGGTCCAGCGGCTCGCCGTCGATCTCCATGCGACCGGGCAGGTCGGGCGTCACCGGAATGCGCTTCGACACATCGGTCAGATCGGCGCCGTCCAGCACGATGCCCCCCGCCTTGCCTAGCCGCGCCATCTCCGCCCGCGAGCCATAGCCCATCGAGCCCAGCAGCTTGTCCACGCGGGACGTCGGAATCTTCTTGCTCATGCCCTGTCGCCCTTCGGGCTGCTTGAGGGCGGGATCACTTCACCGCCTCAAAAATCTTGTAGCCGCCCTGATCGACCACCATCCGCACCCGCTTGAAGGCGGCGTCCAGCTCGGCCTCATAGGGCAGGTGGCGGTTGGCGACGATCCAGGCGGTTCCGCCCTTCTTCAGCATCTCGGCCGCCTTGCGAATGAAGGCCTGGCCCAGCCGCCGGTCCTCGTCTCCGCCGTCATGGAAGGGCGGGTTGCTGACGATGAAGTTCAGATCGCCTGCCCCCTCCAGCGTCCGCACGTCAGCCCAGTCGAAGCCGGCCCGCGCGTCCTCGACGTTGCGCTTCGCCGCCTCGACCGCGCGCCGGTCGATGTCGATCAGCCGCAGGGCCGTCACGGCGGACGACCGCAGCACCACCGTCGACAGCGCCCCGAAGCCGCAGCCCAGATCGGCGCCCGCCCCCTTCAACGGCGGCAGCACCTGCGCCAGCAGCGCCGTGCCCGGATCAATCCGGTCCCAGGCGAAGACGCCCGGTTGCGACCAGGCCTCCAGCCCCGGAACCACGCGCGGCGCGCCCGCCTCGATCGCCGCGTCCAGCCCCTCGGCCGCCTCGGGCCGAGTGACGATGCAGCGGCGATGGTGGGCCTTGGCTGTCTCGATAACCTCCAGCCCGAAGGCCTTCAGCTCCTTGCCCAGACGCGAGCCGCCCTTGTCCTTCGGCGCCATGACGTCCAGCCGACCGCCGGGTTTCAGCGCCTTCAGCGCCAACGCCAGCGTATAGCGACGCTCCACAGCGCCGGGCGGGGCGTACAGCATCACCCCGTCAGCCGATCCGGGCGCAACCGTCTCCAACGCCGTCGAGCCGGGGATCAGGGGCGAGGTCTGCGTCGCCGTCGAGGGCGGATCGAACACCGCGGGCGGGCGGCCGTAGAGAAGCATGGTCATGCGCTGCCTATAGTCCTTTCTCCACAAACGGTGAAGGGTTCGCGGGTGACACCCCCGGCCGAATACGGCACAACGGCCGCCATGTTGGACTTCCCCCCGCCCGCTGACTTCTCGCCCACCCTGGACGAGGCGCGGACCCTGCTGGAGCGGGTGTGGGGCCATGCCGATTTTCGCGGTCTTCAGGCCTCGGTGATCGAGGAAGTCCTGGCAGGGCGCGACGTGCTGGCCGTGCTGCCGACCGGCGGGGGCAAGAGCGTCTGCTATCAGGTGCCCGCCATCCTGCGCGAGGGCGTGGGGCTGGTCGTCTCGCCGCTGATCGCCCTGATGACCGATCAGGTCGAGGCGCTGAAACAACAGGGCGTGGCCGCCGCCCGGCTGGATTCCGGCCTGACCATGGACGAGCGTTCGGCCGTCTGGCGCGCGGCGCGGTCGGGCGAACTGGACCTGCTGTATGTTTCACCCGAAGGGCTGGCGTCGGGGTCCATGCTGGAGCGTCTGGCCGAACTGCCCATCAGCCTGATCGCCATCGACGAGGCGCACTGCGTCAGTCAGTGGGGCCACGATTTCCGCCCTGACTATCGCACCCTGGGCCGTCTGGCCGAGATCTTCCCGCGCACGCCCCGCATCGCGGTTACGGCCACCGCCGACGCCCGCACGCGCGACGACATCCTGGCCTCGCTGAAGCTGGGCGAGGCCCGCGTCTTCGTCGACAGTTTCGCCCGCCCCAACCTGCAGCTGACCGCCGAGCGCAAGGTCAACGGCTCGCGCGCCCGCACCGACGCGCGCGTGGTCGAACTGGTGCGCGAGCGGCGTGGGCGCTCGGGCGTGGTCTATTGCGGCAGCCGCGACGGATGCGAGCGGGTGGCCGACGCACTGAGGGACGCCGGGACCAACGCCATCGCCTATCACGCCGGCTTCGACGCCCGCGAGCGCGACCGGCGGCTGGAGCGCTTTCTGGCCGAGGACGGGACCGTGATGGTGGCCACCATCGGCCTTCGGCATGGGGGTGGACAAGCCGGACGTGCGCTTCGTCATCCACGCCGATCCGCCCGGGAGCCTTGAGGCCTACTGGCAGGAGATCGGCCGCGCCGGGCGCGACGGCGAGCCGGCCGAAGGGATCACCCTTTACGGCCCGTCGGACATCGCCTGGTCCCTGCGCCGCCTCGACAGCCGCCCGATGGCCGATGAGGTCAAGCAGGTCCAGACCCGCAAGGTGCGCCAGCTGTTCGCCATGCTGGACGGCGCGACCTGCCGTCCGCAATCCGTGCGTCGCTATTTCGGCGAGCAGGACGCCGAGCCGTGCGGCGTCTGCGACGTCTGCGGCGATCCCCCCGCCACCTTCGACGCCCTGGTCCCGGCGCAGAAGGCCCTGGCGGCGGTGCAGCGGCTGGGCGAACGCTTCGGCCGCACGCGCGTCATCGACCACCTGACCGGCCGGACCAAGGACGTTCAGCCGTGGGAGGCGGGACTGTCCACCTGGGGCGTCGGGGGCCGATCTGTCGCTGATCGGCTGGCGCGACGTCATCGACCATCTGATGTTCGAGGGCCTGCTGGTCGAGGATCCCAACGACGGCAAGCCCCTGATCCGCCTGGGCGACCCGCAGGCCGTGCGCGCCGTCTATCGCGGCGAGCGGGTGGTGCGGGTCAAGGAGCCGCCGACGCGCGCCGTCGCCGAGGACCGGCCGCGCCGCAACGCCGGGCGCAACCTGGCGGTCGAGGGCTGGACGCCGACGTGCGCGCCCGCTTCGAGGCCCTGCGCGCCTGGCGCCGCGAGCGCGCCGTCGAACAGCGCGTGCCGCCCTACGTCATCTTCCAGGACAAGACCCTGGTCGAGATCGCGCTTCAGGAGCCGCGCGGGCTGGATCAGTTGGCCGTCATTCCCGGCGTCGGGGCGGGCAAGCTGGACCGTTACGGCCCGGCTGTGCTGGAGGCGCTGGAAGCCGTCGCCTGACGGTTTCCATGACCAAAGCGTAACTGGCGCATCGCCGTCTCGCCTGTCACCCCTTTCGCCGAGAGCGAGGAGAGGGGATGCTCATGAAGCGGATGTTGGCGGCGGGCGTCGCCTGCCTGGCGATGGCGGGCGCGGTTCAGGCGCAGGAGACCCCGAACGCGGCGCCCGGACCGATGGACCAGCCGCGCGACTGGTCCCGCGACCCTGATTCAGGACGCCACCGGCCTGCACGCTGTCATGATCGACAGCCATCCGGGCGTGCATGATCCGCTCAATCCCGGCTTCCGCGCCCGCCTGGATCAGGGCTTGGCGACCGCGCTGGAGCGGGCGAAGACCACTACGGATCGGGGCGGCTGGTGGTGGGCGATGCGCGCCTATGTCGCCAGCTTCGAGGACGGCCACGTCCAGATCGGCCTGACCCAGAGGGATTTCGGCTTCCCGACCCGGTGGCCCGGCTTCCTGACCGTCTATCGCGGCGCCGATCAGGTGGTGGCCGACCGCGATGAGAGCGACGCCGCCGCCCCGCCGCTGGGCGCCCGGCTGATCGACTGCGACGGTGTGGACGCCGCGACCCTGGCCGAACAGCGCATCGGCCAGTTCCGGGGCCGCTGGTTCCTGGAGGCGATCAAGACCCGCTTCGGCGACTGGATGTTCCTGAGCGCGGAAAATCCGTGGCAGACCGAGATGAAGACCTGCCGGTTCGAAACGGGCGGCGCGCCCCGAACCTACGCACTCGACTGGCGCGCGACGCCCGATGATCTGAGCGATCGCCGCGCCCGGCTGTCGTCAGGCGCCCGGCCCGACTTCGCCCTGAAGCATTTCGACGACGGCGGCTTCTGGATATCGACCCCCACCTTCAACGGCGATCCCGCCAGCGAGGCCCACGCCGAACTGACCGCCCTGATCGCCGACATGAAGGCCAAGCAGGACGCCCTGCGCGCCGCCCCCTATGTGGTGCTGGACCTGCGCGGCAACGGCGGCGGCTCCTCGCACTGGAGCCAGCTGATGGCCCAGGTTCTGTGGGGCGACGACTGGATGGCCGCCCATCCCGAACCGGCGATCGAGGGCGTCGACTGGCGCGCCTCGGACGGCAACATCGCCGAAATCTCCGCCTTCCTCGACAAGCTGCGCGCCACGAACGGCCAGGCCGAGCTGATCGCCTGGGCCGAGGACGCCATCACCGGCATGACGGCGGCGAAGGCCGCCGGCCAGGTCTATTGGCGCAGCGCCGATGACGACGCGCCGAAGGACGCCGCCCCGCCGCCGCCCGCGCCGCAACTGATGGCGGGCCGTGTCTATGTCCTGACCGATTCCAGCTGCGGTTCCGCCTGCCTGGACGCCGTCGATCTGTGGAAGACCGTCGGCGCCGTTCAGGTCGGGCGCGAGACCTCGGCCGACACCGTCTACATGGAGATCCGCGAGCCGACCCTGCCCAGCGGCCTGGCCGAGATCGCCGTGCCGATGAAGGTCTATCGCGGCCGCGCGCGCGGCAACAACGAGCCGCAGCGGCCCCAGTACGTCATCGAGGGCGACATGGGCGACGACGCGGCTCTGCTGACGGCGATCCGTCGGCTTCAGCCGGACTGACGCCTCAGCGCAGGAAGCGTTCGACCGCCTGCTGGAACTGACGGGGGCGGTCGATCATGACCATGTGCTCGGCCCCCTCGATCCGTTCGAAGGCGGCCGGTCGCGGCAGGGAGCGGTAGCCGGCGCGGAACAGGCCGTCGACATGGCTGCGCGGGCTGCGGTCGTCGGGACTCCAGCCGTAGACGACGGTGACCGGCGCCTCGATCAGCGGCAGGCGCGCGCGCAGGTCGGTGGTCATTACCTCATACAAGCCCTGGGCCAGAACCCGGCGGTCCCCGCCCTGCCAGCCTAGGCCGCCCAGAACATTGTCGGCCGCGCCGCCCAGCTCCAGCCCCATGGAAGAGGCCTGGGTCCGCAGGGCCTGATCCCCCAGCAGCATCAGCCCCTGATAGGCGATGCGGGCCAGCGGCTCGACGTCGGCGGCGGTCGAGCCGGGGCTGATCAGCGACGGAAAGAAGGGCGAGGCGTCCACCACCATGACCTTGCTGATGCGGTCGCCCGCGTCGGCCGCGACCCGCAGCGCCACCTGGCCGCCCATGGAGTGGCCGATCAGAGCCGGTCGTCGCAGCCCCTGTTCCTCGATGTAGCGGCGGATCTCGGCGGACGTCGGCGCGCCGACCAGCCCCTCGGCGTTGCCGCCGGGCGCCGTCTCGCCGAAGCCGCGCACCGTCACCAGATGCACGCGGTAACGCCCTTCCAGCGCCGCCGCCGTGCGCGCCCAGACCGCCGAGGTCGAGGCCAGGCCGGGGATCAGCACCACGTCCGGCCCGTGGCCCTTCGTCTCGACCAGGATGCGCGACGACTGGAACGGCGCCGCGGCGGGCGCAGCCGCCGGGCTCGCGGCCTGTACGGAGGCGGCCCCGACCGAGACGCTCATCAGGGCGCCGGCCGCAACAGCGGGAACAAGGGCGAAACGGAGCGAATGGCGCATCACGTCAGCCTGCCCCGCGATAACGGCGAAACCTCGACCAGAGCGGGCGCACGGCTGGGCCATTGTGTTTTTTCTCCAACAGGAGTGAACTCGGTTCCTTCCTGGGGAGGATGCTATGAAACCAATCGTCATCGCCATAGCCGCCGTCGCCGCTCTGGCCGCTTCACCCGCCCTGGCCGAAAGCTGGCACGTCGTCTCGCGCAGTTCGGCCACGGTCTTCATGCTGGACGTGGATTCCATCACCGAGGGGGACGGCGCACGCACGGCCCTGCTGGCGCGCGTGCCGGCGTCGGGCGCGACCGACGACCTGTCCTATTCCGCCGGCCAGATCAGCATCCGCTGCAGCGCCAACCAGTCCAAGCCGGGCGTGGAGGTTCTCTACGGCCCCGACGGCGCGGAGCAGGAGCGCATCGACGACGGCTACGACTTCGACGCCATCGCCAAGAACTCGCTGGATTCCTACATCAAGGACATGCTCTGCGACGGCCAGCGCAGCACGACCATCTACCCGTCCATCCGCGCCTTCATCGAGGCGGGACGGCCGCGCTAAAGCGGCGACGCAAGGCGCCCCGCCCCTTGCCGGAGCGGGGTGCGGCGTCTATCGGCTCGCCTAGGGGCGCACGCCCCTGGTTCGGGCGGCTCTTGTTCACCCTCAGCGCCTGAGGCGACGCCCAGGCGGCCGAACCTGTAGTGTAAACAGTCAGAGTCGCCGCCTTGCCCAACCCGACGTCCGCCGTGGCCGCCCCGTCCTGCGTTCCCGAACCCTCACTCGATCCGCAGAGCCTGGAGCGTCTGCGCGCGCTGTTGAACGCCAACGCCGACGCCATGGTGGCCGCCTTCTATCAGGTGCTGCTCAACGACCCGGACGCCCAGACCTTCCTGCATCACTCCATCGTCCAGGAACGCCTCAGCCCGTCCCTGCGTCGATGGCTGATCGACCTGTTCGCCCCGGATCTGGACACGCGCGACGCCGCCTTCATCGCCCGCCAGACCAAGATCGGCGAGGTCCACGCCCGCATCAAGATTCCGATGCACCTGGTCATGGCCGGCGCCGCCGTGCTGAAGGCCCGGCTGGCCGACGACCTGGCCGGCGACGCGGCGGCCTTCGGCCTGCTGCGGCTGGCCGGCCAGCGCATCGACCACGCCCTGCGCCTGATGAGCCAGTCCTATGAGAAGGGCGCCAGCAACCGCGCGCGTCTGGACGAAGCCTACCGTCTCTTCTCCCTGGATCAGGACATCCATTTCGAGCGCGAAAGCCAACGCGCGAGCCTGATGGAGTGGAGCCAGAAGACCCTGTTCCGCATCCTGGCTTCGGGCGGCGTCGACGGGGCGGGCGCCCTGGGCGCCTCGCCGTTCGGCCTGTGGATTCGGCACCGGGCCGACTTCCTGTTCGACGGCTCGCCCCATCTGACGCGGCTGAACGCGACCATGGAGCGGATCGACACGGAGCTGTTGCCGCGCTTCACCCCCGACGCGATCCCGGCCGACCTGGCCGCGCCGCTGAAGGCGCTGGAGGCCGCCGTCGAGGAAGTCGCCTTCCTGCTGAACGAGATGTTCCAGGGCCTGGCGGGCATGGAGGGCGGCCGCGACCCGTTGACCCGCGCCCTGAACCGGCGCTTCCTGTCGTCGATCCTGAGCCGCGAGATCGGCTTCGCCAACGCCAACCACACCCCCCTGTCGGTGCTGCTGCTGGACGTGGACCACTTCAAGCGGATCAACGACACGCACGGCCATCCGGTCGGCGACGAGGTGCTGCGCCAGGTGGCCGAGGCCGTGACCGAGAACGTGCGGCCCAGCGACTTCGTCTTCCGCTACGGCGGCGAGGAATTCCTGGTGGTCCTGGTCGAAACCAGCCTGCACCAGGCCGCGACCATCGCCGAACGGATGCGCCTGGCCCTGGCGGCCAAGCCGATCGCGGCGGCGGGCCTGCCCCCCTTCAGTATCACGGCCTCGATCGGCGTCGCCGCCCACCGGGGCCACCCGGACGAGAACTATCTGATCAAGGCGGCCGACGACGCCCTCTACCGCGCCAAGCAGAACGGCCGAAACCGGGTCGAGCAAGACCGCCGCGGCGCCTGACGGCGCCGCGCGCAGTCCCCGCGATCAGGCGTCGACAGCGGCGTCCAAGGCGTTGTCCTGGATGAACTCGCGGCGCGGCTCGACCACGTCGCCCATCAGCTTGGCGAACAGGTCGTCGGCGTCGTCGCCATGCTCGACCTTCACCTGCAGCAGGGTGCGGGCGTTGGCGTCCAGGGTGGTCTCCCACAGCTGTTCCGGGTTCATCTCGCCCAGGCCCTTGTAGCGCTGGATGGCGATGCCCTTCTTGCCTGCGTCCAGCACGGCCGCCAGCAGGTCCAGCGGACCGCGGATGGTCGTGGTCTTGTCCTTACGGCGATAGACGGCCGGGGCCGAGAACAGGCCGTCGAAGGCGACGGCGCGTTCGGCCAGACGGCGGGCGTCCAGCGAGCGGCCCAGCACCTCGTCCAGCACGATGGTCTCGCTGACGGCGCGGCGTACGCGGTTGAACGCCACCCCGCCCTGGGCGGCCAGTTCGCAGCTCCACGGGCCGTCGCCTTCCTCGGCGTAGAGGTTCAGCCGTTCGGCCGCACGCGCGGCGCGGTCGGCCAGCTCGCCGGCGTTCTCGCTGAACAGACCGGCCAGGGCGCCCTGTTCGATGGCGAAAGCCGGAGCCCGCGTCGCCAGGCGATCGACCAGCGCCTTGAAGCCCTTGGCCTCGCGCACCAGCTCCTGCAGGTCTCGTCCGGCGCGCACCTCGCCCGAGGCCAGCTCCAGCGCGGCCTCGGCGCTGCCTTCCTCGATCAGATAGGCGTCCATCTCCGCCTGATCCTTGACGTAGCGGTGCTGCTTGCCCTTGGAGACCTTATAGAGCGGCGGCTGGGCGATGTAGACGTGGCCGCGTTCGATCAGTTCCGGCATCTGACGATAGAAGAAAGTCAGCAGCAGGGTGCGGATGTGGGCGCCGTCGACGTCGGCGTCGGCCATCAGGATGATCTTGTGATAGCGCAGCTTGTCGGCGTTGAAGTCGTCGCGGCCGATGCCGGTGCCCAGCGCCAGGATCAGGGTGCCGATCAGGTCCGACGACAGCATCCGGTCAAAGCGCGCGCGCTCGACGTTCAGGATCTTGCCGCGCAGGGGCAGGACGGCCTGGTTCTCGCGGTTGCGCGCCTGCTTGGCCGAGCCGCCGGCGGAATCGCCCTCGACGATGAACAGTTCGGACTTGGCCGGATCGCGTTCCTGACAGTCGGCCAGCTTGCCGGGCAGGCTCGAGATTTCCAGCGCCGACTTGCGCCGCGTCAGGTCGCGCGCCTTGCGGGCGGCTTCGCGAGCGGACGCCGCCTCGATGATCTTGGATACGATCATCTTGGCTTCGACCGGGTGTTCCTCAAACCAGGTCGCCAGACCTTCCGAGCACAGGCTTTCGACCGCCGGGCGCACCTCGGACGAGACCAGCTTGTCCTTGGTCTGGGAGCTGAACTTGGGGTCCGGCACCTTGACCGATAGGACGCAGGTCAGGCCTTCGCGGGCGTCCTCGCCGGTCGGCGCGACCTTCTCCTTCTTGGCCAGGCCCGAGCTCTCGATATAGCTGCCCATGACGCGGGTCAGCGAGGCGCGGAAGGCCGACAGGTGGGTGCCCCCATCCCGCTGCGGGATGTTGTTGGTGAAGCACAGCATGGTCTCGTGGTAGCTGTCGTTCCACCACAGGGCCAGGTCCAGCTCGATGCCGTCCTTCTGGCCGCGAATGACGATGACGTCCTTCAGGATCGGGGTCTTGGACTTGTCGAGGTGGCGCACGAAGGCTTCGACGCCGCCCTCATAGTGCAGCATGATCTCGATCGGCTCGGCGCCGCGATGATCCGACAGCTTGATGACTACGCCCGAGTTCAGGAAGGCCAGCTCGCGCAGGCGGTGCTCCAGCGTCTTCAGGTCGAAATCGATGTGGCTGAAGGTCGTGACCGAGGGGAAGAAGGTGACCTCGGTGCCGGTCAGCAGACGGCCCTTGTCCTCGCGCATCGGCGCGTCGCCGACGACGGCCAGCGAGCGCACGGTCTCGCCGCGCTCGAAGCGGACGCTGTGCTTCTTGCCGTCGCGGTAGATGACCAGCTCCAGCCAGTCCGACAGGGCGTTGACCACGGACACGCCCACGCCGTGCAGGCCGCCGGACACCTTGTAGGAGTTCTGATCGAACTTACCGCCGGCGTGCAGCTGGGTCATGATGACCTCGGCGGCGGAAATGCCTTCCTCGGCGTGAATGGCGGTCGGGATGCCGCGCCCGTTGTCGGTCACGGTGACCGAGCCGTCCTCGTTGAGGGTGACCGTCACCAGATCAGCGTGGCCGGCCAGGGCCTCGTCGATGGCGTTATCCACCACCTCATAGACCATGTGGTGCAGGCCCGAGCCGTCGTCCGTGTCGCCGATATACATGCCGGGGCGCTTGCGCACCGCGTCCAGGCCTTTGAGAACCTTGATGGAATCGGCGCCGTACTCAGGCGAGGGAGCAGTCTGTTCGGTCATGAAAACGTCGGCTCAGGGTCCGTGGACGGACAGGGAAGAGGCGGCCCTTCGACCGCCCGTCTCAGGGGCGCAAATCAGCGCGCCCCGAAGTCCTCGATATATAGGAAATTCGACGGGAAAAGCGAGCCTTTAAGCCCTAGACGGACAGGCCGCCGCCTTCCACCGCCACGAACTGCGCGCGTCCCTCCAGCGCCGCGAACAGCGGGCGCTCGGTGCCCGTCATGAAGGCCTGCAGCTTCAGCGCCTCGATCTCGTCGAACAGGGCGGCGCGGCGGGCTTCGTCCAGATGGGCGGGCGCCTCGTCCAGCAGCAGAACGGGCTGCGCGGGCTGATCCGCCAGACGCGCCACCTGGGCCAGGATCAGGTTCAGCACCAGGGCCTTCTGCTCGCCGGACGACCCCTCGGCGGCGGGCCGGTTCTTCTCGCGGTGCAGGGCCGTCAGGTCCGAGCGGTGCGGCCCGAACAGGCTGCGTCCCGCCGCCGCGTCTCGGGCGCGGGCGCGCATCAGGCCCTCGCCCAGCGCCTCGACGATGTCGGCCTCGTCCGCGCCCGCCGCCGCCATCTCCTCGGCCGGACCGGCCAGGCCCAGATCGGCCTGCGGGAAGGGACGGTCGGCGCGAGCGTCGATCCCGGCCTGAAGCGCCTTCAGCGCCCCAGCGCGCGCCATAGCCGCCCGCGCCCCGCTCTCGGCCAACCGGGCCTCCAGCGCGTCCAGCCACAGGGGATCGGCCGGGCGCGTCTCATCAGTCAGCAGCCGCAACCGCTCGCGCAGGGCCTTTTCATAGGTGGAGACGACAGCCGCATGGTCGGGATGGGCGGCGAAAACCAACCGGTCGAAGAACCGCAGCCGCTCGGCCCGCGCGTCCGAGAACAGCCGGTCCTGCTCGGGCGTGGCCCAGACCGGGCGCAGATGATCCAGCAGCCGTCCCGGCGGCGCCGTCTCGCCGTCGATGCGCACGATGCGCCGCGCCGACGGCCCCATGGTCTGGACGCCGGTGCCGAGGCGGACCTCGTCGCCGTCCGAGGCTCGCAGCGTCGCCGCCACGGCCCACGGCCGCCCGACCGCCTCGCCCGGTTCGCGCCGCCCCATCTCGGCCGCCGTCGCCCCGCGCAACCCCTTGCCGGGGGTCAGCAGGCTGACGGCTTCCAGAAGGTTGGTCTTGCCCGCCCCGTTCGGCCCATGCAGCACCACCGTCCCGCCGGAGACCGGCAGGGTCGCGCTCGCATAGGAGCGGAAGTCGGTGAGGGCGAGGGAGGCGATCATCGAGCAGGCAAAGCTTTCGGGGAACTAAGCCAGGCCTGCAGATCTGCCAGCCAAAACGGGCCAAAGAGGGAATCTCGATAGATCAGCACCAGACGCTCAAAGCGCCAATCAGGCGCTCGTCGCGTTCGACACACGACAAGGACAAAAGGCGAGAACAGCCAATTTTCCTCAAAAGCGAGAACTTCTGATCGCGGGATGCGTCGCGCGCGACCCAGCACAGGCCGAAAAACAAGCCCGTCAGAACCAAGACAAATGCGCTTGGGCCTCACCAACCCCATGACGTTGAAGACGCCGACTAGTCCGAGACCGACAGAACTCAGCAGCCCGATCGCCAGCGAGGTTGACGCCAAGAACCACGCGAGGACGAAGCTGCCGATCAGGCACAAGAACGCGCCGAGCGCATAGCTGACCCGAGAGACCTCAAGCGCCGAAGGACTGACTTCGCCCTCTGGTATCGTGATCAAACCCGCAGCGGCATCAGCACGTACTGGACGCCCACGTCGGCCGGGTCGAGGACCAGGGTCGGGCTGGCCGGGTCGGCGAATTTGAAGTGGGCCGTCTCGCCGGTGATCTGGCCGGCGACGTCCAGCAGGTAGCGGGCGTTGAAGCCGATCTCGAACGGTTCGTCGGAATAGCCGATCTCGACCTCTTCCTCAGCCTGACCGGCCTCCATGTTGCGGACGGTCAGCTTCACGCGGTCGTTGTCGAAGGCCAGCTTCACCGAGCGGCTCTTTTCGGCCGAGATGGTGGCCACCCGGTCGACGGCCTTGGCGAACAGGCTGTTGTCGATGTCGGCCTGCTTGTCGTTGCCCTTGGGAATGACGCGCAGATAGTCGGGGAAGGCGCCGTCGATGACCTTGGAAGTCAGGCTGGCCTCGCCGAACTCAAAGCGGATCTTCTGGGCCGAGACCTGAACCTCGACCGGGCCGGCGCCGTCGTCCAGCAGGCGGCGGACCTGATCCACCGTCTTGCGCGGCACGATGACGCCGGGGCCGCCCGCCGCGCCCTCCGGCGCCGGGGTCTCGGCCAGGGCCAGGCGGTGGCCGTCGGTCGCCACGGCGCGCAGCAGCGGGATGCCGCCGTCGGCCACGGTGTGCAGATACAGGCCGTTCAGATAGTAGCGCGTCTCTTCGGTCGAGACGGCGAAGCGCGTCTTGTCGATCAGGCGGGCCAAGTCTTCCTTGGGCAGGGTGTAGCGCGCGCCCGAAGCCTCGGTCGACATGACCGGGAAGTCGCCCGCCGGCAGCACCGGCAGGTTGAAGCGCGACCGCCCCGCCGCCACCACCAGACGCGGATCATCGCCCGAATAGGTCAGCGACACCTCGGCGCCGTCCGGCAGCTTGCGCACGATTTCATACAGGGTGTGGGCCGGGGCCGTGATCTGGCCCTCGACGTTCACCTGGGCCTCGGCCTCGTCGACCATCTCCATGTCCAGGTCGGTGGCGGCGAACGACAGGCGGTCGCGCCCGGCGCTCAGCAGCACATTGGACAGGATCGGAATGGTGTTGCGACGCTCGACCACGCTCTGGACGTGCCCCAGGGCCCGAAGAAGCGCGGATCGTTCGATGGTCAGCTGCATTTGGTCTCGCCCGGTCGCGACCCCCGCCGAAGCAGCGTCGCCGTAAATATGGGCAGGAACACTAGCGCATTGAGCGCGGGGGGCAACGGGCAGAGGCGCTTGCCCCGATTTCCACAGGCTGGGCGCCCCTGAAATCCGCTCATCCCAGTCTTCGCCGGGATGAGCGGAGGGGAGAGTTTACCCGCGCAGTTTGCGCGCCGCTTTCCTTTTACCCGCGCAGTTTGCGCGTCAGGGCCTCGACGTCGCGGGCGATCTGGTCGTCCTTGGGCATCAGCTCCTCGATCTTGCGGACCCCGTGCAGGACGGTGGTGTGGTCGCGCCCGCCGAAGCGGCGGCCGATGTCGGGATAGGAGCGGGTCGTGTGCTGCTTGCACAGATACATGGCGACCTGACGCGGGCGGGCGATGGCGCGGGTGCGGCGCTCGCTCAGCAGGTCGGCCTGCTTGAGGTTGAAGTGCTCGGCCACCGTCTTCTGGATCTCGTCCACGGTGATGCGGCGCTCGGGGCCCGTGCGCAGGGCGGCGCCCAGCAGGGACTGGACCTCGTCCACCGTCAGAGCCGACAGACGGCTCCCGGCGACAGCGGCCAGGGTGTTCACGGCGCCTTCCAGCTCGCGCATCGAGCCGGGAGTGCGGTCGATCAGATGCTCCAGCACGTCGGCGCGGGCCTCGCCCGTGACGACGCCCAGCTGGGCCAGGGCGTTCAGGCGCGACTGGGCCACGGCGACCTTGAGGTCGCGGTCCGCCGCCTCGACCGGGCAGGTCAGGCCAGCGGCCAGGTGGCTGCGCAGGCGCGGCTCGACGTCGGTCAGGGCCATGGGCGCGCGGTCGGCCGACAGGACGATGCGCTTGCCGTCCTCGATCAGGGCCGTGAGGGTGTTCAGCAGCTCTTCCTGGGTGCTCGTCTTGCCGCCGACGAACTGGACGTCGTCCAGCAGCAGCATGTCGGCCGAGCGCAGGCTTTCCTTGAAGGCGGCGGTCGAGCGGTCCTGCATGGCGCGCACGAAGGTCGACAGGAAGCGCTCGGCGGTCAGATAGACCACCTTGGCGTCCGGGCGCAGGCGCTGGGCCTCCCAGGCGATGGCGTTCAGCAGGTGCGTCTTGCCGTAGCCGTAGGGGCCGCAGAAGAAGACGGGGTTGAAGTGGCCGTCGGCCCAGGTCGCCACCTGCTTGGCGATGGCCAGGGCGAAGGCGTTGCCGTGGCCCTCGACGAAGCTGTCGAAGGTCAGACGCTCCTGCAGGCCCGCGGCGCGCACGGCGCGGGCGCCGTCGGTCGCGGCGGCGAAGGCGGGCGCGGGGGCGGTGGGAGCGGCCGGGGCGGGGCTGATCGAGGCCAGGCGCGGGGCGTCGCGCAGGCCCGACGGCGGCGCCGACCCCATCTCGGCGCGGCAGCGCACCTCCAGACGACGCGACAGGCCGTCCAGGCCCAGCCACAGCTCGTTCATGCGACGCAGGGCGTTCTTGCGCACCCAGTCCCGCGCATAGGCGGTCGGCGTCACCAGGATCAGATTGCCCTGGGAGTCCACGCGCACCGCGGAGGGCGCGATATAGCTGCTGAAGGGTCCGTCCCCGATCTCAGCCTTCAGGCGGTCCGCCGCCTCGGTCCAGATACGGTTGGGATCCGTCATTCCCGCCATCACCGCGCCCCCGATCATTCAGAACAC